>NZ_LFXL01000094.1 GCF_001270745.1 Jiangella muralis | reverse complement strand
GCCGTGCGCGGCACGCTCTGGGTGGAGCACCTCACCCGGTTCGGCGCGGCCCGGACCGGGCTGACGGCGGCGCAGCGCGCCGTGATCGACACCGCGGTCGCGCTCGCCGCCGACCCGGCGGTCCATGACCCGGACGGCCGGCCGGAAGACGCCCTGCGCGACCTGCACGACGACGCCATCGCCGCGTTCGGCGAGCAGGACGCCTACGCCCTGCTGGGCACGCTCGGGCCGGACGACGGCAGCGCGGCGCTGGCCGCCCGGGCCGCCCTGGCCATCGACTGCGACTGCAACACGCGCTACGTCTGGTGCAACGGCTTCCCCTGCCGTCGCGGGATGTGGAACTGCCGCCGGTCAGAGTTCGGCTGCGGCGACCTCTGGGCGTGGCCCTGCGAAGGCATGTGCCTCACCGACTGACGCGTCCGCCGGTCAGGTGCGCAACCTCCGGCTCGGCGACCGGCGGCGACGCCGTTCCGACGCCGGGATGAAGGCGTCGCCGGTCCACGCTGGGCGTCCG
>NZ_LFXL01000093.1 GCF_001270745.1 Jiangella muralis | reverse complement strand
CACGTGCTGCGCGAGGGCTCGGTCACCGCGAGCCAGCTGGCCGAGACGTTCGGCGTCAGCCTCATGACCGTCCACCGCGACCTCGACGAACTCGAACGACAGGGCGTCGTCCGCAAATTCCACGGCGGCGTCAGCGCCCAGCCGTCCAGCGTGTTCGAGAGCAACGTCGCCTACCGGCTGCGCACCGCCCGCGCCGAGAAAGCGGCGATCGCCCGGTTCGCGCGCACGCTGATCGAGCCGGGCATGGCGGTCATGCTGGACGACTCGACGACGACCCTCGGGGTCGCCGAACTGCTCACCGACGCCGCACCACTCACCGTCATCACGAACTTCCTGCAGGTCATCAACACCATCAGCCGCGCCGACCGGGTCCGGCTGATCTCCCTGGGCGGCGAGTACTACCCGACGCACGACTCGTTCCTGGGCGTGCCGTGCATCCAGGCGATCGAGTCGCTGCGCGCCGACGTGCTGCTGACGTCGACCTCGGCGGCGTCGGGCGGGCTGACCTACCACCA
>NZ_LFXL01000092.1 GCF_001270745.1 Jiangella muralis | reverse complement strand
TACGAGGTGACCACGCTGGACGAGGCGATCGAGCGGGCGGACATCGTGGTGACCGCGACCGGCAACAAGGACGTCCTCACCGCCGACCATCTGGCGCGGGCGAAGCATCAGGCGATCGTGGGGAACATCGGGCATTTCGACAACGAGATCGACATGGCCGGGTTGGCCGCCGTTCCGGGTGTGGGGCGGACGGAGATCAAGGCGCAGGTGCATGAGTGGGCGTTCCCGGATGGGCACACGGTGATCGTGTTGTCGGAGGGGCGGTTGTTGAACCTGGGTAACGCGACCGGGCATCCGTCGTTCGTGATGTCGAACTCGTTCACCAACCAGGTGCTGGCGCAGATCGAGTTGTTCGCGAAGACCGCGGACTACCCGCTGGGCGTGTATACGCTGCCCAAGCACCTGGACGAGAAGGTGGCCCGGCTACACCTCGACGCCCTCGGCGTGAAACTCACCGAGCTGACCCCGGCGCAGTCGTCCTACCTGGGCATCCCGGTCGACGGCCCGTACAAGAGCGAGCACTACCGCTACTGA
>NZ_LFXL01000091.1 GCF_001270745.1 Jiangella muralis | reverse complement strand
GGTCGAGCGCGGCGGCCAGCGATGGCGGGTAGTAGGTCTGCCCGAGCGCGGAGATGCCGGCCTTCCCGGCGGCGTGGCTGCCTTCCAGTGTCAGCGCCATGTACGCGGGCGTCACGGCCAGGTGCTCGGGCACGAACACGTCGACGATCTTCGCCCCGGCGGCGCGCAGGACGTCCGCGGCGGACCGGACCAGAGCGGCGACCTCCGGGTCGGCGCCGGCGAAGGCCTGGTCGAGTAGCCCGATGGTCAGCCCGTCGACGCCGTCGGCCAGGGTCGTCGTGGTGTCGACGGTGTCCGGGATGTGCCGTCCCTGCCGCGGGTCGAGCCCGTCGTACCCGGCCACCGCGTCGAGCGCGGCCGCGATGTCCTCGACGCTGCGGGCGATCGGCCCGATGTGGTCGACGCTGGGGTCGTTGTCGGACACGACCCCGAAGTGCGAGATCAGCCCGAAGGTGGGTTTGAGGCCGATCGCGCCGGACCAGGCGGCCGGGATGCGCACGGAGCCGCCCTGGTCGCCGCCGTAGGCGATGTCGACCT
>NZ_LFXL01000090.1 GCF_001270745.1 Jiangella muralis | reverse complement strand
CTCTCTGTCAAGATCCGGTGTGCCGGGTCCTGCTCGACGGGGCGGGTGCCGGTGTGAGTACCGGGTGACTCATCCATGATCTGTCCCGGCTGTGGCCGGTGGCTTGGTGTTGACCTGTCCCTGGTGCTCACGGGGCGAGAGCCCGGCCGGGCGTGACTTGATAGAAGCCTGGGGCATTGCGCGCCCCAAGAGAGATTCGTCCACCCGGTCCGGGCCCTCGTGACACGTTGCCCGTCACACGCTTGCGAGCAGAAACGGACGCCTCTCATGGTGACAGTGGGGATCGACCCGCACAAGCAGACACACACCGCGGTGATCATCGACGACACCGGCCGCCGCCTCGGCAAGGCGTTGACCGTGCCCGACGACCCCGCCAGCGTCGCCAAGCTGCTCAGCTGGGCCGGCCGGCACGCCGCCGGCGCGTCGGTGACGTGGGCGATCGAGGACGGCCGTGGCCTGGCTCGCCGCCTGGCCACCGCGCTGGTCGCCGCCGGCGCGTCGGTGGTGTGGGTGCCGGTGCGGTTGATGGTGGCCGAGCGCCGCCACACCGGCCCGCGGG
>NZ_LFXL01000089.1 GCF_001270745.1 Jiangella muralis | reverse complement strand
GCGCGCACCAGGTCCGTCTTCGCCGGGCTGCACACGCCGGTGACCTCCGCGCCGGCAGCCTTGGCCAGCTGGACGGCGTAGCTGCCGACGCCGCCGGACGCCCCGATGATCAAGACCCGCTGCCCGTGCTGCACCCGCCCGAGGTCGAGGGCCTGCAGGGCGGTGCCTGCCGAGATGGGCACCACGGCGGCCTGTTCGAAGCTGAGGTTGGCCGGCTTGGTGGCGAGCTTGGCCTCGGGCGCGACGGCATACTCGGCGAAGGATCCCTTCGCCATGCCGTAGACCTCGTCGCCGGGGGCGAACCTGGTCACCGCGGACCCGACGGCGACGACCGTCCCCGCGACGTCGATGCCGGGCACGGGGTTCTTCGGCCGGCGCAGGCCGAACCCGATGACGCGAAGCAGGTACGGCCGGCCGGCCATGAGGTGCCAGGTGCCCCGGTCCAGGCCGGCGGCCCGCGCCCGGACCAGCACTTCGTCGTCGGCGATGCCGGGGCGCACGACATGGGCGAGCTGGAAGACCTCGGCCGAGCCATAGGCGTCCTGCACGACCGCCCGGCTCCTGGTCGTGGTGCCGTCTGTGGTCATG
>NZ_LFXL01000088.1 GCF_001270745.1 Jiangella muralis | reverse complement strand
TGACGCTTCTATGTCAAGCGGCTGCTTGTTGGCTGGTCACGGGTGGGAAGTCGTCGTGGAGCTTGCGGAGGATGGCGTTGGTGAGGTGGCGTTTGAGCACGCGGATGGCGCCGCGTGCGCCCTTCGTGTCGTGGTGTTTGGCGATCAGTGTTTGGGCGTCCGGGTGGGTGCGGGCCTGGGTTCTGGCGACGGTATGGATGGCCCTGTTCAGGCGCCGGTTGCCGCCGCGGTCCAGTCGGTGTTGTTCGGTGTTGGAGCTCCAGACCGGGATCGGGGCGGTGCCGGCCAGCCGGGCCAGCGCGGCGCCGTTACGCACCCGGGTGGGGTCGCCGAGCTCGGCCAGGATGGTCGCGGCCACGACGGGTCCGACGCCGGGCATGGACAGCAGGTTTGGGCTGACGCGTTGGGTGTGAGCGCGCAGTTCGCGGGTGAGTTCGTTGATGTCGGCGGTGAGGCGTTCCAGGCGCTCGCAGTTGGCCAGCAGCACCCGCCGCAGCGTGCTGTCAGCGAAGGTGGCCAGTCGTGCGGCCACCTCGCGCACGGCCTTGAGGGTGATCAGCGACGCCGGTTCCAGACCGGGGGCGAGCTGGTGCAGCCGCCAGCGCACCTGGTTGATCAGCCGGGTCCGCTCGGCGACCAGAGCGTCACGCTCGTCGACCAGCGGCGCCACCTCCTGCCCGGGCTCGTCGCCACGGTGCCAGGTCAGGTAGCGCGCGTTGTCCGGGTTCTGTGCGGCCTTCGCGACCGCCAGCGCGTCCAGCGGGTCGGACTTGCCC
>NZ_LFXL01000087.1 GCF_001270745.1 Jiangella muralis | reverse complement strand
CCTTAGTAAGTGTTGGGAAAGGGGGCTATCTGGGGTGGTGGGGTTGCCAGGGGCGTCGTCCGGGTGCTGGGGCGAGGCGTCGGGTCATGAGGCCGATCATCGCCCACTTGATCATCGCTTCGGAGTGTTCGGGGAGGCGTTCGTAGTCGCGGCCCAGCCGGCGGCAGCGGACCAGCCAGGACAGGGTTCGTTCGACCACCCAGCGCCGCGGGAGGACTTCGAAGGTGTGCTGGCCCTTGGGTGGGCGGACGATGTCGACCAGGATCCGGCAGTGTTGCTGGGCCCAGGCGACGAGCTTGCCGGCGTAGCCGCCGTCGGCCCAGACCAGCGCGATCGAGGGCATGGCCGTCTTCGCCCGGGCCAGCACCGGGCGAGCGCCGTCGCGGTCCTGCAGGCCGGCGGTGGTGACCAGCACCACGACGAGCAGCCCGATCGTGTCGGTCACCACGTGCCGCTTGCGCCCGTTGACCTTCTTACCAGCGTCGTAGCCCCGACTATCGCGACCGACGGTGTCCGCACCCTTGACGCTCTGGGAGTCCACGATCCCCGCCGAGGCCATCGGATCACGGCCGTCACCGTCGCGGACCGCGTCGCGCAGCGCGTCGTGGACCCGGTCGGTGGTGCCCTCGGCGTTCCACCGCTGGAAGTACCAGTAGACGGTGTCCCAGGGCGGGAAGTCGTGGGGCAACTGCCGCCACGAACACCCCGTCCGGTTCACGTACAAGATCGCCTCCACGATCCGCCGCCGGGAGTGCCTGGCCGGACGCCCACCCGGCTTGACCGGCACCATCGGCGCGATCAACTCCCACTGCGCATCGGTCAGGTCCGACGGATACCGCGGCGTCGACGAGGAAACATCCATGAACCACCACAATCGCCACACTCATCACATCAGTCACGCAGGCACGCCGAACCACTTTCCCAACACGTACTTAGA
>NZ_LFXL01000086.1 GCF_001270745.1 Jiangella muralis | reverse complement strand
TGTTCTGTCCACGGAGGTTGGGCACGAGGTCTGCTGGTGACATGCCGCCGAGCGCGGTGTGGCCGCGGTGGTGATTGTAGGTGTGGAGCCAGTCGGCGAAGAGGGCTGCGCGTTGCGCCTCGGACGTGTAGGGGCGGGCGTAGGCCCACTCCTCGAGCATCGTGCGGTTGAACCTCTCCACCTTCCCGTTGGTCTGCGGGCGGTAGGGCCTGGTGCGCTTGTGGGCGATGTCTTCGCCAAGGGCGTTGGCGAAGACGCGTGAGCGGTAGCAGGAGCCGTTGTCGGTCAGCACCCGTTTCACCGTGATCCCGGCAGCGTTGAAGTAGGCGTTGGCGCGTTGCCAGAACCCGGCGGCGGTCTCCTGACGCTCGTCGGTGAGCAGCTCGCTGTAGCCGAGCCGGGTGTGATCATCGACGGCGTTGTGGATGTACCAGTAGCCCATCCCACGATGCCGATCCCGCTTGCCACGCGCACGTCCCAAGACCTTGTGGCCGCCGCCGTCGGGGATCCGCCCGAGCTTCTTGATGTCGACGTGGATCAGGTCGCCGGGGGCGTCGTGGGTGTAGGCGTTGACCTCGCGGCGCGTGCCCTTGATCCGCACTCCGGTGGCCGGATCGGTCCACGTCAGTGGTGGGCAGCCGTAGCGGCGCAGGATCTTGTGCACGGTCGAGACGTTCATGCGCAGCCGGTAGGCGATCCGAGCCGGTCCCCATCGTCGCGACACCCGCAGCCCAACGACGCGACGTTCCACCCGCGCTGGTGTGCGCCGCGGCGAGACCCGCGGCCTGGAGGACCGGTCGATCAGGCCGGCTCGCCCGTGGACGCGGTAGCGGTCGACCCACCGCTTCACGGTCGTGACCGAGCAGTTCCAGCGTTCCGCGGCGCGACGCAGCGTCCAGCCCTTGTCCACGACCAGCTGCGCCAGGCGCAGCCGACCGGCAGGAGTCAGACAGGCATTAGCGTGGGACACGAAGACCTCCGTTGGTGGGAGCAGTGGTTGCGTGGTTGCTCCACACCCCACCCGGAGGTCTTCGTCATCGTCCAGCAGGCACGCCGTCCCTAACGTCCGTGGTCAGTACAGCTAG
>NZ_LFXL01000085.1 GCF_001270745.1 Jiangella muralis | reverse complement strand
GGTCGCCGTCGGCGTCGTGATCGCCAGCGTCTCCGGCGGCACCGCGATCGGGCCGCTGGTCGGGGGCGCACTGCTGGAGCGGTTCTGGTGGGGCTCGGTGTTCCTGCTCGGCGTCCCGGTGATGGTGCTGATCCTCGCCCTCGGCCCGATCCTGCTGCCCGCCGGCGAGACGACGACCACGGCGCGCATCGACGTCGTCAGCGTGGGGTTGTCGTTGGGTGCGGTGCTGCCGCTGGTGTGGGGGCTGAAGGAGATCGCGGCCGGCGGGGCGGGCTGGACGGCGGTCACGGGGGTTGTCGCCGGCGCGGCGGTCGGGGTGCTGTTCGTCGGCCGGCAGCGAGTGCTCGCGGACCCGCTGGTCGACGTGCGGTTGTTCCGCGACCCGGCGTTCTCGGTGGCGGTCGCGACGCTGGCGGCCGGCATCTTCGTGCTCTGGGGCGCCAACTACTACCTCGCCCAGTACCTGCAGTTGGTGCAGGACCTGTCGCCGCTGCGCGCGGGGTTGTGGACGGCGCCGTCGGCGGCCGGAGTGATCGTGGGGTCGCTGCTGGCGCCGCGGCTGGCCCGGCGGATCCGTCCGGGCGTGGTGATCGGGGTGGGCCTGACGGTGTCGGCGGCGGGCTTCGTGCTGCTCACCCAGCTGACCGCGACCTCGGGGCTGGGTCTGCTGGTGGCCGGCTCGGTGACGGTGTCGGCGGGCCTCGGCCCGATGATGGCGCTGGCGACCGACCAGGTCGTCGGCGCGGCTCCGCCGGAGCGGGCCGGCGCCGCCGCGGCGCTGTCGTCGATGGCGCCCCAGCTGGGCGGTGCGCTCGGCATCGCCGTCCTGGGCAGCGTGGTGGCGGCGGTGTTCCGCAGCGCCGGCACCGGCGCGGACACCCTGGGCGCGGCGGTCGCGGCGGCGGAGGACCGGACCGGGCTCGCCGCCGCGCGCGAGGCCTTCACCGACGGGATCGTGCTGGCGGCGACGGTGAGCGCGGCGCTCACCGCGGCGCTGGCGATATCCGTTGTGGCGCTGTCGGCCCGCCGGGATAGCGTCATCCCCACGAGCCGACCCCGTGGGAGTGCCGCATGACCATCGCCCAGCTCGCCGACGAACTCATCGACGCCGTGTTCGACGCCAACCCGCTGGAGGCCACGCTGCTGGGCTTCCGCGACCGCGAGGATCAGCTCACCGAC
>NZ_LFXL01000084.1 GCF_001270745.1 Jiangella muralis | reverse complement strand
GGCGGATTCCATCGGTCGTAGCAACGCCTGGTGGAAGGTGTTGTCCGATGCCGAAGGTGTTCTCGCGTGAGGTGCGTGCGGAGTTCTTTGAGCTGCTGTGTGGGGGGATGTCGGCGCAGGCGGCTGCGTTGGAGGTCGGCGTGTCGTCGTGGACTGGTGTGCTGTGGTGGCGAGCATCGGGGCTTGTGGACCTATCGATCCAGCGAGGCCGCCACGGCGGGCTGCCCGGGAGTGGGCCGGCAGCGGTTCCCGGTGTCAGCGGCGAGCAGGAACGGCTGCCGGCCCGGCAGCGTCGGGCGTTGACCAGTCAGGACCGGGCGGTGATCGCCGTGCTGCTGGGCCAGGAGCTGTCCTATGCCCAGATCGGCGCGGCGATCGGTCGGGACAAGTCGGTGATCTGCCGCGAGGTCAACCGCAACCGTGGCGGCGACGGGTCCTACTACGCGCCGGTGGCGCACCGGGGGGCGCACGAGCGTCGCCGCCGCCCCAAGCCGTTCAAACTCGTCGAGAACCCGGCGCTGTGCCGGGCGATCGAGGATTGGATGGACGACGGCTGGTCGCCGGGGCTGATCGCGACGATGCTGCGCCACGACCACCCTGGCGCCAGTGCTGGGGCGAGGATGGGTCGCGTGTCGCACGAGACGATCTACCAGGCGTTGTACGTGCAGACCCGCGGGCAGCTGCGCCGCGATCTGCACCGGCAGCTGAGCCTGCAACGCGCCGCGCGTCGACCCCGCACCGCCGACAAGCGGGAGAACAGCCCGTACCGGGAGGCGTTCACGATCAGCCAACGCCCGGCAGAGGTGGCCGACCGGGCCGTGCCGGGACACTGGGAAGGCGACCTGATCGTAGGTGCCGGCAGCGCGTCGGCGGTCGGGACGCTGGTCGAGCGGACCACCCGGTTCACCATGCTGCTGCACCTACCGCACCGCCACGACGCCCCCAGCGTGGCCGCGGCGATGATCGCGCAGATGCGGGAGTTGCCCGAGCACCTGCGCCGATCGCTGACCTGGGACCGCGGCACCGAACTGGCCCAGTACGAGCGGATCCAGCTCGAGCTGGGCATGCCGGTCTACTTCTGCGATCCGCGTTCACCCTGGCAGCGCGGCAGCAACGAGAACACCAACCGGCTGCTGCGGTTCTGGCTGGCCAAGGGCAGCGACCTGTCCGTTCACTCCGCCGACGACCTGAACCGGATCGCCGCCACCCTGAACCGGCGACCCCGCCCTACCCTTGACCTGCAGACCCCAGCCCAAGCGCTGGCCGAGCTGCTCGCCAAACCGGCAGCAGCATGAACCGTTGCTTACACCGCTGGACGCCGCC
>NZ_LFXL01000083.1 GCF_001270745.1 Jiangella muralis | reverse complement strand
CTGAACCGCCCCGGGGTGTCCGGAGACTTCATTAGTTGGAGGATGAAGTCATGGCACGTCCCTCGAAGTATCCCCGGGAGTTGCGTGAGCGCGCGGTCCGGATGGTCGCTGAAGCTGTCGAGCGGGGTGAGTACCCGAGTGAGTTCGAGGCGATCCGCACGATCGCTGGGAAGTTGGGGATCGGGTCGGCTGAGACTGTGCGCAAGTGGGTGCGTCAGGCCGAGGTCGATGGCGGCACGAGGCCGGGCAAGACCACGGCGGAGTTGGCCGAGATCCGGGAGCTCAAGCGTGAGGTCGCCGAGCTGCGGCGCGCGAACGAGATCTTGAAGTCGGCGTCGGCTTTCTTCGCGGCGGAGCTCGACCGCCCGTCCAGGTACTGACCGCGTTCATCGACGAACATCGTGAGGAGTTCGGGGTCGAGCCGATCTGTCGCGTGCTGAGCGAGCATGGGATCAAGATCGCCCCGTCCACCTACTACGACAACCTGAACCGTGAGCCGTCGAAGCGGGTGCTGCGCGATGCCGAGATCACCGAGCTGATCGCCACGACACGTGAGCAGCGGTTCATCGCCCGGTTCGGTGCCCGCAAGATGTGGCTGCACCTGCGCCGCCAGGGCCACGACGTGGCCAGGTGCACGATCGAGCGGTTGATGACACGTAACGGCTGGCAGGGCGCCGTTCGAGGCAAGCGTGTGCGCACCACCATCGGCGACGCGAAGGCCGAGCGACCCCTGGATCTGGTCGATCGCGACTTCACCGCCACCTGCCCGAACCAGCTGTGGGTGGCCGACTTCACCTACGTCGCGACCTGGTCCGGCACCGTCTACGTGGCCTTCATCTTCGACGTGTTCTCCCGGATGATCGTCGGCTGGCGAGCCGCCACCAGGATGAGCACGCAACTCGTGCTCGACACCCTCGAGCATGCGATCTGGGCCCGCCACCAGGCAGGGGCCGGCGACCTGTCCGGGCTGGTCCACCACACCGACGCCGGCTCCCAGTACACCTCGTTCGCGTTCACCAGCCGGCTACTGCAGGCCGGCGTCGACGCCTCGGTGGGTTCGGTGGGCGACGCCTACGACAACGCCCTGGCCGAGTCCCAGATCGGCATCTACAAGACCGAACTGATCCGCCCCGAAGGACCTTGGCGCGACGTCGAGCACGTCGAGCACGAGACCCTGAACTGGGTCCACTGGTTCAACCACGAGCGCACCCACGAATCAGTCGACGACCTCACACCTGCCGAAGTCGAGACCGCCCACTACGCTGCACGAAACCGTCTCGTCCCGACCGAGTAGAGACACGATCCGAAGTGTCCGGACATCCCGGGGCGGTTCA
>NZ_LFXL01000082.1 GCF_001270745.1 Jiangella muralis | reverse complement strand
TGAACCGGCCTGGGATCGCTGGAGGGCGTTGTCAGGCCGCGGCGGGCTCGCCATGGTCGTGTGCTGAATCGTAGTGGGCGTTCTCGTGCTCGGCCGGTGGGCGGTAGCCGATCGCGGAGTGCAGGCGCTGGTGGTTGTACCAGTGGACCCACCGTGCGGTGGCCTGCTCGACCTGGCGCCAGGTGGCCCACGATGGTTCGGGGTCGATGACCTCGTTCTTGAACAGCCCGATGGTGGACTCCATGAGCGCGTTGTCCAGCGCGTCACCGACGGTGCCGATGGAGCCGGTGATGCCGGCCTCGATCAGCGTCTCGGTGAACGCCAGCGACGTGTATTGCGATCCGGCGTCGGAGTGGTGCAGCAGCCCAGTGCCGGTGAACTCGAAGCTCGTGCGGCGACGAGTGAACAGCGCCTGCTCCAGCGCGGAGACCACCAGCGGGGTGGCCTTGGATGTGGACACTCGCCAGCCGAGGATCCGGCGGGAGTACACGTCGGTGACGAACGAGACGTAGCAGAACCCGGCCAAGGTGCGCACGTAGGTGAAGTCGGCCACCCACCACTGATCCGGGCAGGTTGGCAGGTCCCAGCGGCGCTGGATGTGATCGGGATGGCGGGGCGCGGTCTGGTCGCGCTCGGTGGTCCGCACCCGCGAGCGGCCGCGTGCCACGCCGTGGATGCCGGCGATCCGCATCAGCCGCTCGACCCGGTCCCGGCCCCAGTCGTGACCTGCGCGCCGGGCCGCGTGCCACAACTTGCGCCGCCCGTAGACCCGCCAGTTCGCCCTCCACAGATCGACAACCGCGTTGGCGGCGTAGGCGTCGGCCAGTTCGGCGTTGGTGGGCCCGAACCCGCGCGCGGCGTGGGCGTAGTACGTCGATTCGGCGACATGGACGCCATGCTCACTGAGCACCGCGCAGATCGGCTCGACCCCGAATCGATCCCGGTGACGACGGATGTAGTCGATCACTGTCCGAGTCGGCGGTCGAGCTCCGCCGCGGCGAAAAACGCCGACGCGGTCTTGAGGATCTCATTCGCCCGCCGCAGCTGGGCATTCTCCCGACGTAGCCGGGCCAGCTCGTCACCAGCAGACTCACCCGGGGCCGACACCGGCGGCGTGGTCGCCTCGCCCAGGTCTCGGCGGATCCAGTTGCGCAAGGTCGCCGGATTGATCCCCAACAGCTCGCCGACCTCCTGGCGCGCCCTCAGCTGCGAGATGTCGCCGGCCTCGATCCGGTCGGCGTACATCCGCACCGCCCGCTGCTGGGTCTCGGTGTCGTACTTCTTCGGTGCAGGCATGATCTCCTCTTCCCGGTTAGATCATGCCCTCCAGCGATCCCAGGCCGGTTCAG
>NZ_LFXL01000081.1 GCF_001270745.1 Jiangella muralis | reverse complement strand
AAGGTTGATGATCTCTCTGTCAAGATCGTGGGTGCCGGGGTGCTGCTCGACGGGGTGGTGTCCGGGTGTGAGCATCGGGTGACTCTTTGATGATCTGCCCGGCCGTGTGGTCGTGGCTTCGCCATGACGTGTCCATGGTGCTCACGGGCGAGGGCCCGGCCGGGAGTGACTTGATAGAAGCCTGGGGTTCACGGCCCCAAGAGAGGTGTGTCCACCCGGTCCGGGTCCTCGCGATCTGTCCGCCCGTCACGTGGCTTAGCGAGCAGAAACGGACGCCTCTCATGGTGACAGTGGGGATCGACCCGCACAAGCAGACACACACCGCGGTGATCATCGACGATGCTGGTCGCCGGCTCGGGAAGGTGTTGACCGTGGCCGATGACCCGTCCGCGATCGTCAAGCTGCTGACCTGGGCCGGCAAGCACGCCGGCGGCCGGTCGGTGCGGTGGGCGATCGAGGACGGCCGCGGCCTGGCCCGGCGACTGGCCACCGCGCTGACCGCGGCCGGGGAGTCGGTGGTGTGGGTGCCGGTGCGGCTGATGGTGGCCGAGCGCCACCACACCGGCCCGCGGGGCAAGTCCGACCCGTTGGACGCCTTCGCGGTGGCCAAGGCTGGGGCGAACCCGGACAACGCCCGTTACCTGGCCGAGCACCGCCTGGACGAGCCCGGCGCCGAACTGGCGCCGCTGGTCGACGAACGAAACGACCTGCTGACCGAACGGACCCGGCTGATCAACAAGATGCGCTGGCGGCTGCACGAACTCGCTCCTGGGCTGGAACCGGCCTCGCTGACCACCCTGAAGGCGCCCCGCGAGCTGGCCGCGCAACTACGCACCCTCGGCGTTACCCCGCTGCGCCGAGTCCTGCAGGCCAACTGCGCCCGCCTGGAACGACTCACCCGCGACATCAACGCTCTCACCCACGAGCTGGCCGACCATGCCCGCCGCACCTTCCCCGCCCTGCTCGCCGTGCCCGGCGTCGGCGCCATCGTCGCCACCACCATCCTCGCCGAACTCGGCAACCCCGCCCGGGTGCGCAACGCCGCCGCGCTGGCCCGGCTCGCCGGCACCGCCCCGATCCCGGTCTGGACCTCTGACACCGAACGACACCGACTGGACCGCGGCGGCAACCGACGCCTCAACAGAGCCATCCACACCGTCGCGCGCACCCAGGCCCGCACCCACCCCCCAGCCCAGGCACTGATCGCGAAACACCAGGACAAGAAGGGCAAACGCGGCGCAATGCGCGTGCTCAAACGACACCTCACCGACGTCATCCACCGCGCACTCCGCCAGGACCTCACACCCCTGACCTGCCAACAATCAGCACCTTGACATAGAAGCGTCATGG
>NZ_LFXL01000080.1 GCF_001270745.1 Jiangella muralis | reverse complement strand
GGGACTGTCTGAATAACGGTGTGTGGGGTCCGGCCTGATCCGAGAGGAGACGGCCGTGGCTGACACGACCGAGTTGTTGGAAGACGCGATCATCGATCCCGTGACAGGGGAGATCATCGATCAGAAGGACCTCGCAGAGCGGTTGCTCGCGCAGGCGAAAGAGCAGGGCGTGAGCCTGGTCGGCCCGGGAGGGCTGCTGAACCAGCTCACGAAGAACGTGCTCGAGACGGCGTTGAACGCCGAGCTGACCGAGCACCTCGGTCACGAGCATGGTGGAACGCCTGCGGCGGCGAACATGCGCAACGGGACGCGGACGAAGACGGTGCTCACCGAGATCGGCCCGGTCGAGATCGAGGTTCCCCGGGATCGTGACGGATCGTTCGAACCGGTGATCGTCCCGAAGCGCAAGCGACGGCTGGACGGGATCGATCAGATCGTGCTGTCGTTGACGGCTCGCGGTCTGACGACCGGAGAGATCGTCGCGCACTTCGACGAGGTCTATGGCGCGAAGGTCTCCAAAGACACCGTCAGCCGGATCACGGAGAAGGTCGCCGGCGAGCTCGCGGAGTGGTCCTCGCGGCCGCTGGACCCGATCTACCCGGTGATCTTCGTCGACGCGATCGTCGTGAAGGTCCGTGACGGGCAGGTCCGCAACACCCCGTTCTACGTCGTGATGGGGGTGACCGTGAACGGGGAACGCGACATCCTCGGGATCTGGGCCGGCGACGGCGCGGAAGGAGCGAGGTTCTGGCTGCAGGTGTTCACCGAACTGAAGAACCGCGGCGTCGAGGACGTGTTCATCGCGGTCTGCGACGGACTGAAGGGGCTCCCGGAGGCGATCAACACCACGTGGGAGCGGACGGTCGTGCAGCAGTGCGTCGTGCACCTGATCCGCAACAGCTTCCGCTACGCGGGCAGGCAGCACCGCGACGCGATCGTGAAGTCCCTGCGCCCCGTCTACACCGCCCCGTCCGAGGCCGCCGCGAAAGATCGGTTCGTCGAGTTCGCGGCCGAGTGGGGCGGCCGGTATCCAGCGATCGTGCAGCTGTGGGAGAACGCGTGGGCGGAGTTCGTGCCGTTCCTCGAGTACGACATCGAGATCCGCAAGGTGATCTGCACGACCAACGCGATCGAGTCGATCAACGCCCGGTACCGGCGAGCGGTCCGCGCCCGCGGGCACTTCCCGAACGAGGCTGCCGCGTTGAAGTGCCTCTACCTCGTGACCCGGTCGCTTGACCCCACCGGCGGCGGCCGGGCACGCTGGATGATCAGGTGGAAGCCCGCGCTCAACGCGTTCGCGATCACCTTCGCCGGACGGTTCGAGAGAGCCACTCATTGAAACGCCGGGCCTCACACACCGTTTATCGGACAGACCC
>NZ_LFXL01000079.1 GCF_001270745.1 Jiangella muralis | reverse complement strand
CTAGCTGGCTGTAGGTCTTGTCAACCGGGGTCGAGGCGCGTGTGGGTGTGCTCCGGCGGTGTGGGTCGTCGGAGTTGGGATGCGGCGAAGTGGGGTATGGCCGGGCGGTGGGGAAGGTGCCCCGGCGCGCTCACGCTGACGTATGCGACCTCGAGCGGGGTCATCTGGCGTCGTTCGAGCTGCAGCTTGGGGCGAAGGGCCGGGCGCCAAGCTAGACACGGCGTGACCCGTGGTGGGTCCGCCATAGCTTCGGCGGCGTCTGATCCGGCCCTTCGTCACCGTCTAGCCTGCACCCGATCGCACGGTGATGGAAGAAGGGGGATTGGTTCGCTCAGACCTCCTGCACCCAGCGTGCGGCGTCGTAGGCGCGTTGGTCGCGCACCAGGGCGTAGGCGATGCGGTTCGCCCGGTGAGCCAGCGCGCAGGCGATCACGCCGCCCTTCTTGCCGCGGGCACGTAGTCCGGCGGCGTAGGCCTTCGCGGGTGGATCGTTGAGCCACAATCCGACGCCGAGGTCGATCAGAGCCCTGCGCAGGGTGACGCTGCCCTCCCGGCTGATAGCGCCGTCACGGCGCTTGCCGGCTGACTCGTACTGCATCGGCGACAAGCCTGCCGCGCGGTAGATCTGCCGCGGGCCGGGCCATCGAGTCGGATCACCGACAGCGGCGCCGTAGGCGCTGGCGCGCACGGTGGCCCAGCCCGGCACCGTGGTCAGTACCGCGAACGGGGTGTGTGGGAGCAGCACACCGAGCTCTTCCTCGGCGTGAGCGATCTGCTGGTCGAGCACCCTCAGCATCTGCAGGTCGGTCGCGACCATCTCACGGGCGACGGCTGCATCTCGGGTCGGCAGCGCGTCCCGCGCAGCAGCGACCAGCCTCGCGGCCACCCGGCGCTGGACGATCAGTCCGCGGCCGGCGGCGAAGCAGATCAACCGGGCCTCACCCAGCGATGCCAGCCTGCTCGGGTCGGTGAAGTGCTCGGCGACCAGGCGGCCGACCTTGGCGGCCAGCACATCGGGCAACGCCAGCGTCAGTCCCGGGAACGCACGGTCGAGTTGACCGAGCAGCTGGTTCTTCAACGCCGTTCTGACCTCGACCCGACGCGAGCGGTGAGCCGCCCACGCGGCCAGCTCACCGATCACCACGGCTCGCTGGGTAACCGGCGTGCCGTGTCCGGCCAGCACCAGCTCAGTGATCGCCTCCAGGTCGATGGCGTCGGTCTTCACCCGCCGCCGACCCTGGACCCGCCGCTGCTCGGTGACATGAGCCGGGTTCAGCTCCACCAGCTCCCAGCCCATCGGCCACGACGCCTGCGCCATCAGCGGCTGGTGGTAGTGACCCGCCGCCTCGATGCCGACCTTGACACCAACCCCAGCAGGGATGAGCTCGCCGATCCGCTCCACCGTCACGGCCAGACCCGAACGGGTCATCGCGAAATCGACCGGTCCGAACAAACGGTGCCGGTTCTCGTCGGTGACCGAGCAGGCCACCGTGTTCTTCCCGACATCGACAGCCACCACGACCGTCGACGCTGCGCAATCATGAACGGACACAACCCACCTCCGCAGGGCATGCCAGGAGGACCAGCGCGCCAACGCCAGACACTCAGACGGAATCCAACGGATCCCTTCTG
>NZ_LFXL01000078.1 GCF_001270745.1 Jiangella muralis | reverse complement strand
CCTCGATGTTTCGTCTGGCCTGCGTGGCCGGGGATCGGTCACGGTGTGTTGGTGGCTCGGAGTGTCGGGCATGGCTGGGCCCCGGCGTTGTGTCCGCCGGTTCTCCGGGTTCCTCGGTTGATGGGTCGGGGTGGGGTTGTCAGGTGGTTCGCAGCGCGGTCCAGCCGGACTCGATGAGTGGGTTGTAGGGCCAGTCGCGGGGTAGTCGGAGGCGTCGTCGTCGGCCGGTGCGGATGATGCGTCCGGCCACGGCGAGAATGCGCAGCCGTAGTCGCTTGGGCTCCCAGCGGCGTGCTGGTTCGTTGGCGGTGAAGGCGAGGGTCTGGGTCCAGGTGAGCAGGTCAGCGGCCAGTGCGACGATCTCGAGCCAGATCTGGTTCTGGGCGTAGCCGTGGAAGGGCAGGTTGCGCATCCCGGTGTCTTTCAGGCCGCGGATGCGGTCCTCAGCGCGGGCGCGGAGCCGGTGCCGCACCTCCAAGTCGGCGATCCGGCCGCGCTTGGTGTTGGTGGCGAAGCAGGTGATCCGCCACCCTTGATGGTCGGTCAGGCGCAACTGTGCGCCGGGGTGGGGGCGTTCGCGGCGTGCGATGATCCGCATGTCCTCGGGCCAGTGCTGAGGGCCGAACCGTGCCGGTGAGCGGGTCGGCTTGGTCGGGGTCGGCATCCAGGCGGTGAGCTCGGCGACCTGGGCTCCTTCACGTGGGTTCTCGTCCGCATCGAGCGCCGAGCGCCATGCCTGCCGTGGGATCGCAGCCAACGCGACCGCGACGGTGTCCATGGCCGGGAACCCGATCGAGTACTCCAACCCCAGATCGGTGATGTGGTGCATGAACGCCTTGGAGCAGCCGCCGGTGTCGGCGCGCACCAGCACCCTGGACCGTTCTGCTTCGCCCAGCTGCTCCAGCGCGTTGCCCAGGGTGGTGATGTGATCGGCGCTGGCGTGCGGGGAGGCCTTGCCCGGTCGTAGGTCCAGCGCCAGCGCCTCCCCGGTCCCGCCCGGGCCGTGGTCGACGAAGGCGCACATCGGGGCGAACCCGAAGGTCTTCTTGAACGTCGGTTCGGCGTGTTCCTTGTCTGACTGCGCGCTCACCAGCGTGGCATCCAGGTCGACCACCACACGGCCGCTGTCCTTGTCCGACCCGCCGCCGGTTGTCGATCGGAGCGGGCTTCGACGGCCCCAGATCGAGGCACGAGCTCGGGCCCGGGCGTCGCGGATCGCCGGCAGCGACGCGTCGATGTCGGCGGCCAGCTTGGCGATGACCCGGGACACGGTCGGGTCGGAGGCCACCGGCCCGAACAACTCCGGTTGAGCGCGCACCACCGCCAGGTCTGCCAGACAGTCACCTCCCAGAGCGACCGCTGTCGCGACGTCGAGGAGCACCTTGCCGGGGTCGTGGACCACCCGATCCGAGCGCCACGGCGCCAACGCCGCCGCGAGCAGGCGGTCCACGCCCGCGACCCGGACCGTCTCGTTGAGGAGCACCGCTCCCGACGAGGAGATCAACGACTCGCGGACAGCATCAAGAACAAGACTCAGACCAGGGCTACGCTTCACCTACGGAGTGCCTTTCAACGCGGCGGATCTTGACCTTCGACAAGCCAAGAATCCCGCGTTGAACAGGCACTTCCGTGCATCACACGCCACACACCACCCCGGCAGACGTGAAACCCCGAGG
>NZ_LFXL01000077.1 GCF_001270745.1 Jiangella muralis | reverse complement strand
CTAGCGCTGCTAGGTTTCCCAAACTCTGAGGTTGATCTTGAGTTTCAGGCGGCCGTTCCCAGTCGGGCGTGGTCGATGTAGCCGTGGACGTGCTGGTCGATGGCGGCCAGGGCGGTGCGTAACTCGGCCGGTGCTGGCGGCTGGTCGGCGGCGAGCAGCGGACGCAGCAGTCGGTGGTGGACCTTGGTGTAGAAGATCGCCACGCGTTGCCCGTCGGGGGTGAGGGTGTAAGTGTTGGTGTGCTCACGGCGTTCGATGAGCCCGTTCAGGCGCAGTTTGCCCAGGTCATAGCTCATCTGGTTGGCGGTGTAGGCGCTGCCGAGCAGGCGGTTCACCTGGGCGCGGAGGCTCCGGTGGGTGAACCCGAGGGCGTTGAGGCCGACACACAGGGCGCCGAGCAGGGCCATGACCCGGGGGTCGCCGAACCGTAGGGCTGGGGCCCTCCTGCCATCGATGACCGATGGCAGCGCCACCCGCTCAAAGGCTGGGCTGGCAAGGACACAACCCTGCCCGACTCGTTCAGTATCGAGCAGCCGGGCGTTGACGTCACGGGCCTTGGCCTGCAGTTCGTTCAGGTGTTGCAGACGGCGGTGGCAGCGCAGATCGTCTGGGGAGTTCACGACGGTCTCGATCCGCAGCGCCCGGCCGTCCTTAAGGTACTGCTTGATCCGGGAGTGCTTGTAGAACGCGTTCACCACAACCTCGGTGTCGCGAGTGACGACCTTCGATTTGAACGTCAACGGTTGCTTGCGTGGGTGTCCACGGCGCTCGTGCTTGCCGGTGAAGACCAGCTCCACGGTGTCGGGGCGACCGACATCGAGGTTGTCCGCGACCAGCGCCTCGAAGAAGGCACGAGCGTGGCGCGGCGCGTCGAACACGATCGTCTTGGAGATCTCGATCTGGCGCATCGACAGTTCCCACCAGTACCCGGCGGCCCGATCGGTGCCGTTGAGCGGCAACGGCAACCGAGTGCACCAGGACTCGAAGAACGCCTCGATCTGGGCTGGGCCGAGCCGATCACAGATCACCTGTAGGCCGGCGGGATCCTCGCATGCAGCGAACCCGTTGGACAGCTCGGTGAACCCGATCCCGGCCCGGGTGGCTTGGCGTTTGGCCCATTCGTGCCCGTTCACCCACACCTTGATCGGATACGGGAAGTAGGCGCAGACCTTGATGAACGCCGGACCGAAGTCGGCGTCCCACAGGTAGAAGTAGAAGCAGCTCACCCGGCGGTCGGTCTTGTAGAAGGAGAACCACGGCACCCCAGTCCCCACGTCACGCTGGGCGGCGTCGAACACGTTCTGGAACTCCTGCGCGACTCCGATCGCCGCGACCCCGGACTCCCCGGTCGCCGCCTGCTTGTCGACATACCGACGCATCACGTCGATCTTGCGGTCATCCTTACCGAACCGCACCACCGGAATCTGCTTCTCCCGGGCGAAGGTGGCCACCGCGGCCCGGAACGACGCCCCCAGCTTAGCGAACACCGCCGGCGACGGGATCGGATACCCCAGATGCCTGGTCAGGAACGTCACCACCTGCCCGCCCACCTGCAGGTTCGGCACATACCCGTTCAGGTAGATCCGATCCAGACACTCAATATCCAGCGCTGCATGGCCGTCGAGCAGATCATTCACCGTCACCGTGTCCGCCATCACCACACACTGCCCGCCACCAGCAGGTTTGCCCAGCCCCAGACTCGGCGGTCCGAGGCCAGCCTCGCTGGATGAGTGAGTCCGA
>NZ_LFXL01000076.1 GCF_001270745.1 Jiangella muralis | reverse complement strand
ACACGACCATGGCGAGCCCGCCGCGGCCTGACAACGCCCTCCAGCGATCCCAGGCCGGTTCACACCGGCACGACCCAGGCGCGGCTGCGGGATCTGCCGTCTCGTGTCGTGATCTACCTGTTGCTGGCCGGCTGCCTGTTCGGTGAGGTCGGCTACCTGGGGGTGTGGCGCAAGCTCACCGGCGCGCTGGCCGGTCTCCCAACCGCGACACCGACTCCGGCAGCGTTGGCGCAGGCCCGCCACCGGGTCGGGGCGGCGCCGCTGCGGTGGTTGTTCGACCTGCTGCGCGGCCCCGCCGCCGGGCGGCAGCGCGGGACACGGTGGCGGGGGCTGCTGGTCTGCGCGGTCGACGGCACCACGCTGACCGTGCCGGACAGCCCAGCGGTGCTGGCCCGGTTCACCAAGCAGGAGGCCGGTCACCACGGCGGCACCGGCTACCCGCAGCTGCGGCTGCTGGCGCTGGTGGCCTGCGGCACCCGCACTCTCATCGACGCCGTCTTCGGCCCCACCACCATCGGCGAGACCAGCTACGCCCCGGCGCTGCTGCGCAGCCTCCGGCCAGGGATGATCGTGCTGGCCGACCGCAACTTCGGCGCGAAAGACCTGATCGCCGACATCGCGGCCACCGGCGCCGACGTGCTGGTGCGGCTGAAGAACGGCCGCCGGATGCCGGTACTGGCCCGTTACCCCGACGGCTCCTACCTGTCGATGCTCGGGCCGCTGCGCGTGCGTGTGGTCGAGGCCGAGATCACCATCGCCACCACGGCCGGGCGACACACCGGCCAGTATCGGCTGGCTACCACGCTGCACGACCCGCACCGCTACCCCGCCGCCGAGCTGATCCGGCTCTACCACGAACGATGGGAGATCGAGACCGCCTACCTGGAGCTGAAGTCGTCCATCCTGGGCGGGCGGATCCTGCGCGCCCGCACCCCCACCGGCGTCGAGCAGGAGGTCTACGCCCTGCTCATCACCTACCAGCTGCTGCGCACCGCCATCGCCGACGCCACCCACGCTGACACTGATCCGGACCGCGCCAGCTTCACCACCGCCCTGCACACCGCGCGTGACCTGCTGATCCAGGCCACCGGCGTCATCGCCGACACCGTCATCGACCTGGTCGGCACCATCGGCCGGCACGTGCTTGATCACCTCATGCCCGACCGGCGGCTACGCGTCAGCCCCCGCATCGTCAAACGCGCCATCTCCAAGTACCAGGCCCGAGGCCCCAACATCGACAGAGCCAGCTACAAGGCCACCATCAACATCGACATCCTCACCGGCGAGCCACCTTGACCACACCCCAAGAACGCCAACTAAACGGCCTTGGGACTAGTTCCTCCAAGAAGCGCACCATCAGTACAAGGACCAGGGTTGTGGCGACCTTGGCTTCCAGTTCGTCGAACGTGTGCCTTGTCGGACTTTCCGACAACGCCAAGTCGCCGACGCAGAGTTCCCTCAATCCCAAGCCCACCTGTAGCAGCACGACACCGGCGAGCATCGTGTCGATGCTCTCGAAGGAGGTAGACCGAGGCGTCCTTCCCGAGGCTCGTGGGCCATGTCGCTCCTTCTGCGGGCGGGGCGGGCTGTCCCGACGTTCAGAGGGCGTGCGACCATCGCGTTCCGGGGTCGTGACGGATCTGCATGATTGCGCCTACGACGATGCCGGCGCCACCGCCCACGGGTCTGTCCGATAAACGGTGTGTGAGGCCCGGCGTTTCAATGAGTGGCTCTCTCGAACCGT
>NZ_LFXL01000075.1 GCF_001270745.1 Jiangella muralis | reverse complement strand
ACGATCCGTCCGCTCCGCACGCCCTTCACCCGATGGCTACACACCGCGCCGCGGCCATACACCGACCCGGACACGCTGCCCTGGCCGAGCGGGCCAGTTGCTGCGGCGGCGGACGACCACGAGCGCGCTGTGACGACTGCGCAAGTCAGTCGGGTCCGCGGTGGAGACGGTGTGCCGTGGCGTCGAACAGTCGGCGCTGGGCGAGGCGTGTGGCCGCGGCCGCGGCTACGGTGGCGGCGGCCAGGAGCATGTACATGACGACGATTTGGTAGCGGATGGCGGTCAGCGGGTCGATGCCGGCCAGGATCAGGCCGGTCATGGCGCCGGGCAGGCTGATCAGGCCGACGACCTTGGTCGAGTCGATCGCGGGCACCAGCGCGGTGCGTGCGGCCGAACGCCGGTGCGGGGCGAACGCATCCTCGACGGGCATGGCCAGGGCCAGGCGTGCCTCGATACCCGGCCGGGCACGGCGTACCTCTTCGACCCAGCCGCAGCAGGGTCAGGCCGGTGGCCTGCATCGCGGTTGCCACGATCATGCCGCCGATCGGCACGACGACCTCGGGCTGGGTGGGGAGGATGCGCAACGCCAGCAGGCTGGCCAGCGACACCAGCGAGCCCACAGCAACGGCGAGGGTGGCCAGCAGTCGGGCGTGGGGCACGCCCCGGCCCCGGCGCCCGGCCACCTGCCCGGCGACCAGCACCATCAGCCCTACCCAGCCGGTGGCGCCGAGCAGCCCGGCATGCTGGAACAGTGCCAGCAGGATGACGCCGACGGCGGCCAGCTGCCCGGCGGCCCGGACGGCGGCAACGGCCAGGTCCCGGGTGAGGCCGAAGCGCTGGTGGGCGGCCGCTGCGATGGCTACTGCGACCAGCAGCACCGAGGGCGCGACCTGGAGCCAGGTCACCGTCGCGGTGCTCACTGGGTCTCCGGGTAGTCGACGTCATCGGGTGTGCCGGTGGTCAGGACGCGGCCGCGTTCCAGGACGATCACCTGGTCGGCCAGGCGGCGGACCTGGTCGGTGTTGTGGCTGACCAACACCACCGTGGTGCCGCGTGCGACGAGGTCGCGCACGGTGTGCTCGATCGCGCACGCGCTGGCCGCGTCCAGGGCGGCGGTGGGCTCGTCGAGGAGCAGCACCTGTGGGTCCAACGCGAGGGAGCGGGCCAGGCACACCCGTTGGGTTTCCCCGCCGGAGAGCCCCGACGTGGCGCGCGTGTGAAACGGGGCCGGCAGGCCGACCCGTTCCAGCAGCGCGCCCACCTCTGCCGGGGGCAGGGCGGGGCGGCCGAGACGGATCTCCTCGGCCACCGAGTCGGTCAGCAGGACGGGGTGCTGGGCGACCAGTTGCACACGCCGGCGCAGCTCCAGCACGTCGTACTCTTCCAGCGGGGTGTCGTGGAAGGTGATCCGCCCGGCGTCGGGGTCTTCGAGCCGGACCAGCAGCCGCAGCAGCCGCGACTTCCCTGCCCCGCTGGGGCCCACGATCGCGGTACACGCGGCCCGCGGGATCTGCGCGCATATGTCCGTCAGCAGCGTGGTTTGTCCGTGCCGCAGGGTCACGCCGCGCAGAGCGAACACCGGTTCGCGGCCCACTCCGCCCCCCTCTCCGGGTCGGTTCTCGTGGTGAGGCCGTCTCCACCGCCCCTCCACTTCTCGGGCTGGGCGGGTCACCCCACGGGCAGCCCGATGACGGCGGCCGCGGCGCCGAGGGCGGCGCAGCCGGCGAGCACCCGCAGCATCGACCACTTCAGGCCGAAGACCAGCACGACCGCGATGGCGGTGATGCCGAGGGCCACGGGCTGGAGGCTGTCCAGCCTCGGCAACGTCAGGTACAGCGGTCCGGCCTCGACGGTCGTGGTTGACGCGAACAGGGTGTGCGTGGCGAAGAACACGGCGAGATTGGCGATCACCCCGACCACGGCAGCGGTGATGCCGGTGAGGGCGGCGGTC
>NZ_LFXL01000074.1 GCF_001270745.1 Jiangella muralis | reverse complement strand
CCGTCTCGTCCCGACCGAGTAGAGACACGATCCGAAGTGTCCGGACATCCCGGGGCGGTTCACATTCACCCGATCCATGTGCTGCGAAGCGGCTCGGCCTTCATCGACGAGGGACTGACGACGAAAGGTCACCGACGCGGACCACGCGGAGCGATTGCGGCTGCTGTCCCTGAACGACTCACGCCTTGCCAGGGCCCCGAGCGGCGACCTGGCGCCGTCTCAGGCGCTCGATCCGAAGTCGTTGGCTCTGGCCAGGCTCGTGGCCCTGGTCGCGGTGGGTGGTGAGAGTCAGTCGTACGGCGCGCACGCGGACGCCGCGGTGGACGCCGGCACGTCGGCGGCCGAGATCGTCGACGTCCTCATGGGCGTCATCCCCGTGGTCGGCCTGTCTCACGCCGTTGCGGCGGCACACAAGCTCGCCCTCGCGTTGGGCTATGACCCCGACGAAGCGTTCGGTCCTAGGAGCCGGATGTGGCGAGCGGTCAGCCCAACAGGCCGATGCCCATGCGCGTTGCGCGGCGTCGTCGCGTGACGAGACACCCAGTTCCCGGTAGATCGCACTGACCTGAGTCGCGACAGTATTGCGGGAGATGAGCCGCCGCTCGCCGATCTGACGGAGGTTGAGATGCGACTGCAGGTAAGGGACCCGGCGGAGCTCAGCTGAGCGGCGACCCCGCGGATCCCTCGGCCGCCGTCTCCGCGGCCTGCTGACGTAGCTCGTCGACCTCATCGACGAGACGCCCCCAGGGCAGGGCGATGGGCGAGGACATCGTCGATCTCGCGCATCAGGTGGCGCGCGGTGCACGGTTCGGCGATCGCGAGCCAGACCTTGGCAAGCTGCAGTCGCAGTCGAACCGCGATGCGCGGCGAGCCTGGCTGCGCCGGCGAAAGCCAGGAGACTGAGCACGTACTCGTACATCCGCTTGCCGTCGATCAGGTCGAGTGCGACCTGCAGGTGGTCGGCGGCCTGATCCAGTCGCCGCGATCCATGGTCAGGACCGCGAGCTCGGATTCGCTGACGATGGCTGGCTCGACGTTGCCGACGGCGGCCGCTTGCGCCGTCGACTCCGCGAAGCATCGGCGAGCCTCGCCGAGATCCCCTTCGCGCAGATGCGCCTCTGCGAGCTCGCGCAGCGCGATGTCCCGCCTGACGCTCCACTCCGGTTCCTCCGCGACCGCGAACTCCGCGTCGGCACGCATGGTTCCGGGGTCGCTGGCGCGCAGGAGCGCGCGCAGCATCGCGCGGGCCGAGTCGAACGACGCCGAACCGCCCGGGGACGCCAGATCGAACGACGCCTTCTCGGCGAGCTCCGCCCACCGTTGCGCCCCGGCCGCGTCCCCGGTCAGCGCGCTGATCCAACCGGCCAGGACAGCCAGCGGAAGATGGCCTCGGTGCCGGCGAGGCCGAGCTCGGCAAGCCAGCGCTACACGGTCGAGATGCCGCCCGCGTTGGACGTGGACAGGGTCAGCTCGGCCGCCAGTTCCGCGGCCAAGTCATCCGCCATGAATTCGACCGCGTCACCCGTGGCCCGGAAACGGGGAAGGTGCGGGCTGCCCGGAACGGCTGTCGTGCACCCTCAGCAATGGTGCGGCCTGGCCGGATGGTCAGCAACGAGTCGGTCCGCACTCGAAACGGCGGCCGCTGCCGGTTCCCCAGCCCGCATCCCGATTCGGCGTCAGCGCGGCGTCTTGGCCGGCCGCCCGCGGGCCCGAGCGCGAAACCCCCAGTTGGCGCCCATGCCCGCACCAGCCCAGTGGTTCGGCGACCGACCAAGACCTATCCGCCACGAGGCACGAAGCCTCGGCGGCGAGGAACGAGGGCGGTACGGACGACGACAGCTTGATCATTCGCTCCGGCCACCCTCGCTGCAGCTGAGCTGCCGCCGAGGTCCGGAGCGACACGTCACAAAGCGACGTTGTGGTGACGCTACGCCCGCCATGACGCACCGTCAAGCAACGACCGCGGCTGGGCTTGCTCGGCGGCGGCCGCTCTCCTTGAGGCAGAAACGAAGGCCCCGGTGGACTCGCGTTACCAGGCGGTTGGAGATGCGCAAGATCTTGAACGTCGCGCACCTCAGCCTCGGCGGGGTGATGGTGCGGATGGAGGACTGGCACTTCGACTACGTCACCCACCCTGACATGAGGACTTCTTCGTCGGTACGCTCCGCGGCTGCGACTTTCTCGTCCTCGGTCGCCGCACCTACGAGGATTCGCCGCGGCGTGGCTTCAAGAGACCGGCGAAAGTGTGCTCGTCAGGCTGGCTCTGTCAACTGGTGCGCAGGCTCTCGGTTTCAGGATCGGACGTCGGGTTCGATGGCGGTGTCGGCTGAGCGCTCCCGGGGTCGGTGCCGCCTTGGTCCAGCCGGAACGGCGGATACTGGTCAGTCATCAGTCCGGCATAGGCGGTGACCCGCAGGACCCATCGGTTCATACCCATGACCAGGTCGTAGATCGGCTTGGGATACCGGCCGGTGAAGAGAAGGATCACCGCGGCGACGAGTAGCAGCAGCCCGATCAAGCCACCTGACCACAGCCATGGCGACGAGTCAGCCGTTGCCGTTTGGTCGACGAGGTAGATGCCGCCGCCGACGAAGAAGGCAATGACCAGGTAGTGCGGTATGGCCAGGAGCCACCATTTCACCAGCACCAATCCACGTGACAGGTGTTGCGGGTAGTCCACCTGGAGGTGGGCCGGGTAGTCCGCGACGTCGGCCAGCGTGAAGGGCGGGTAACGATCGGAGCCGAGCGCGCCGTAAGCGTAGTGCGTCACCCGCCAGCTCCAGCGCATCACTCCCACGTTGAAGTCGAAGATGGACCGCGGGTAGCGACCGGTGAACAGGATCGCGAAGAACGCCACCACGCTGAGCGCGACGAACGCAAGCCACAGGAACACGAGGACCAGGTAGTGCGGTATGACCAGAATCCATTTGACCAGCCACTGCCAGCGGTTCAGTGCGGGATCGAGGTGCGCGTCCACGCGCACCGGATAGGTCGAGATACTCATCGTCGTTCGCCTCGTTCGGTTGTCGGTGTTGTACTCGGACGGGGCCCCTTGCTCGTATACGCGACGTGATGCGGCGACACGGAGGTCGCTCAGATCGTGATGGCGAGCTTTCCCCGCACCATCCCCGACTCCAGATAGCGCATGGCGTCGGCGACCCGTTCGAGCGGGAAGGTCCGGTCGACGCTGGGCGTCACCGCGCCCGCCTCGATGAGCGGGGTGAGCCGGACGAGATCGCCGGCGCGTTCCTTGGAGGCC
This sequence comes from Jiangella muralis, assembly GCF_001270745.1. Taxonomy (GTDB): domain Bacteria; phylum Actinomycetota; class Actinomycetes; order Jiangellales; family Jiangellaceae; genus Jiangella; species Jiangella muralis. Next base: position 306 of record NZ_LFXL01000074.1, on the reverse strand, counting down.
AGCATGACCAGCCGCTGCCGGACGAACAGCGAGACGATCGGCGCCCGCAGCTGACGGCCGAAGCCGCCGGTCCAGGGTCCGCCGCTCTCCCCGCCCACGATCACGGCCGTCCCGGACGGGGTGAGCGCCCGGCGCAACCGCGACAGCGACGGGTTGCCCGCGATGTCGAGGATCAGGTCGTAGTGGTGCGTGCCGTCGGCGAAGTCGTCGTGGGTGTAGTCGAGGACGTGGTCGGCGCCCAGGGCGCGCACCAGGTCCGTCTTCGCCGGGCTGCACACGCCGGTGACCTCCGCGCCGGCAGCCTTG
>NZ_LFXL01000073.1 GCF_001270745.1 Jiangella muralis | reverse complement strand
GTGCAGGCATGATCTCCTCTTCCCGGTTAGATCATGCCCTCCAGCGATCCCAGGCCGGTTCAGATCGTGCAGGTCGGACGGCACTACGGGACGCAGGTTCACACGTGCATCCCGTATGACCCGCAGTCCAAGGGCGGGTCGGAGTCGACGGTGCGGATCGCGAAGGCCGATCTCGTGCCCACCGAGGCCAACCTGCGCGGCGAGTACGACTCGTTCGCCGAGCTAGAGCAGGCGTGCGACCAGTTCTGCGTGAAGGTCAACACTCGCCGGCACCGCGAGACCGGCCGGGTCCCCGCCGACGCGCTGGCCGACGAGCGGGCCAGGTTGCACGTCCTGCCGTCGGCGCCACACACGATGGCGCTCGGACAGACACGCCTGGTCGGCACCGATCAGACGGTCCGGTTCGGGTCGGTGCGGTACTCGACCCCGCCCGGCCTGGTCGACGCCGAGGTCTGGGTCCGCGTCGCCGGGGCGGACCTGGTGATCGTCGCCGACCTCGACGCCCTGCCCGCCCGTCCTTCGTGGGCAGCGGATCGCCGGGGTCTGGTCGAGGTCGCCCGCCACGCCACCTCGACGCCGGGGAACCCGCGCATCGACCTGGGCCACTACCCCGGCCACCCGCAGGACCCGACCGGGGCGCCACGCCCGCCGCGGCCGAAGGCCCGCACCCGCGACGAGACCGACTTCCTCGCCCTCGGCGACGGCGCCACCACGTGGCTGATCGAGGCCTCGGCGGCCGGGACGACCCGGATCTGGGCCAAGATGGCCGACGCCGTCGCGCTCGCCGCCCTCGTCGGGCAGGCCAGGGCCGACGAAGCCCTCGGCGTCGCGGCCGCCGCGGGCCGGTTCGCCGAGACCGACCTGGCCTCGATCGTCGACCACCTCGCCGCCGGCGCCCCGTCTGCCGACCTCGTGACCGTCGACGAGGCCTACTCCGCCCAGCCCGGCACCAACACCTGGGCCGGCTTCACCACCACCAGCCAGACGAGCAGGGAGACGAGCCGATGACCAGCACCACGACCCGCGTCAAGAGCACCAGCCCGGTCACGGCGCCGCCACTGCCGGACGACCTGACCGACATCCTCAAGCGGATGCGCCTGCCCTACCTGCGCGCCGCCGCCCCCGACGTCCTCGCCACCGCGAAGTCCCAGCGATGGGACCCGGCCGAGGTCCTACGGGTCCTGCTCACCGAGGAGGTCCGCGGCCGCGACGAGGCCACCCGGGCCATGCGCCGCAAGAGCGCCGGGCTGCCGACCGGCAAGACGTTCGCGTCCTGGCGCGAACACGACTCCTCGATCCCCGCACCGACCCAGTCCGCGCTGGGAACCCTGGAATGGGTCGGCCGGACCGAGAACCTCGCGATCACCGGCCCGTCCGGCACCGGCAAGACCCACTTCGTCGAAGCCCTGGCCCACCAGGTCATCGACGCCGGAATGCGCGTGTCCTGGTTCACCCTGGAGTCCCTCACCACCGCGATCAGCCGCGCCAGCGCCGACGGATCGATCGCCAAGACCATCGCGAAGATCACCCGCGCCGAGCTCATCGTCGTCGACGACATCGGCATGCTCCCGTCCGGACAAGCAGCCGCCGAAGCGTTCTACCGCCTCGTCGACGCCGCCTACGAACGCCGCAGCCTCGCCGTCACCAGCAACATCCACCCCGCCGGGTTCGACACCATCATGCCCAAGACACTCGCCACCGCCGCCGTTGACCGGCTCCTGCACCACGCCCACGTCATCGTCACCGAGGGCACCTCACTACGCCTCGCCGAGGCCACCGGCGGACGCGGGGTGGTCCCCTTGACCTGACCAACGGGAGATCAACAGTCCGCGGACAGGGAGATCAACTGTCCGCCAGCAGGGAACCAACCTGTCCGCCCAAAGGGAAGTCCCACTGTCCCTTGACAGCCTGGAGAACCGATTCGAGGGGAGGGTGTGAGCCGATGCGATGGAACCTGCGGTTGAAAGCCGCCGAGCGCGGCATCTGGAAGTCCACCGAGCTGCGCCGGATGCTGGCCGACGCCGGGCTGGAGATCAGCGCGGGGAAGATGTCGGCGTTGTGGACCGGGACCCCGACCACGATCCGCCTCGACGACCTCGACGTGATCTGCGCGGTGCTCGACTGCGACCCGACCGCGTTGTTGATCCCGGAACCGGAGAAGGTCGCCGCTCGCCGCCGCGACGAGCCGATCACCGAGACCGGGACCGGCTCGCCGACCGTGACGCCACGGTTCGGCAAGCCCCGCTCCGAACCGCCGCTGTGACCCCGGCGGCGGGACCGTCCGCCGCGGTGCGTCCGCCGCCGAAGTGTCACGCCTGCCAGGTCAACCGCGTCGCGTGGGTCAAACCCCGCGTGGACTACTGCTACCGATGTCTGCCCGGCGGGCCGTTCACCCCACCGCCGTGCACCGGCTGCGGCTCGCTCGACTACTTCAGCCAGGGCAGGTGCGCCACCTGCCATCCCGGCGGGCCCCAGTATCTGAGCGCCTGCCGCGACTGCCTGTCCTGGGGCGTGTATCGGCGCCACAACTGGCAGTGCTGGTCGTGCCGTTGGTGGTCGCAGCACTACCCGATGGGCGAGTGCGACTACTGCCGCCGAGAAACCCGGATCGGTGAGCAGCAAGCGTGTCGATTGTGCCTGGAGCAGTCCAGGATGCTGCAGGAACCCGGCCGCGCCCTCACCCTCGCCGTCGCGAACGAGCACGGCCAGCAGCTGTTCTTCGCGAACATGCACTTCCAGCGTCGCCGCACCCGGCGTCTGGAGCCCGAGCACCGCGGCGTGGGTGGCCCGCCGAAGAGGAACTTCGCCCCCTCGCGGTGGCGGCAGCTCACGCTGTTCGGCCTCGAACCCGACCCCGTGCTGGTCCAGGCCCGTGCGTTGAAGGCCGACAGCGAGCTGCTGACCTACTGCAAGGGCGTCGTCGCCGAGCACGCCGAGAGGTTCGGGTGGAGCAAGCGGCAACGCAACGACGTGGTCCGTTCCCTGCGGCTGCTGCAGGTCCTGCAGGACACTCCGGGCGCGATGATCCGAGCCACCGACGTGGCGCAGCTGCCCCGCTATGACGGCAACATCGTCTCCACCCTCGACGTCCTGGCCGCCGCGGGACTGCTCATCGACGACCGGCCCACCCGGATCGAGAACTACTTCGCCGGCAAGACCCACCTGCTGCCGCCGACCATGAGAGCCCAGCTCGAGGTGTGGCTTCAGGTCATGCTCGCCGGGTCCGACACCGCGCCGCGGCAACGCTCCCGCGACCCGCTGACGGTGCGGATCCACGTCATGGGCATCGCCCCGATCCTGCACACCTGGGCCGCGGCAGGACATGACTCGCTGGCCGAGATCACCCCCGACGACGTGCGCGCCGCGCTGCCCGAACCAGGCTCCACCGTCACTGGGCCGAGCTCGGGCTCCGTTCCCTGTTCGCCACCCTCAAGGCCCGCAAGCTCATCTTCATCAACCCCACCCGCGGCATGAAGATCACCCCGGTCGGTGCTTCGGTGCCGCTGCCGCTGGACACCGACGCGATCCGTGACGCGCTGAACTCGCCCGACCCGGCTGTCGCTCTGGCCGTCGCCCTGGTCGCCTTCCACGCCCTGACCGGCAAACAGATCGCCGAACTGCTGCTCACCGACATCGTCGATGCCCACCTCACCCTCGCCGGGCGCAGCATCCCGCTCGCCGCCCCGGTCCGGGTGCGCCTGACCGCCTGGCTGGACTATCGCGGCCGCACCTGGCCGAACACGATCAACCCGCACCTGTTCATCAGCCAACGCAGCGCACCCCGGCTGCTGCCCGTCGGTCGCCAGTTCCCCTGGCGCAAGACCAGGCTGCGACCCCAGGCGCTGCGCGAGGACCGCATCCTGCAAGAGATCCAGGCCACCGGCGGCGACATCCGCCGCATCTGCGACCTGTTCGGGCTCACCGTCGACTCCGCCGCCCGCTACGCCCGCACCCTCGGCCACCCCGACCTCACCGCGAACGAACACGCGAGTTCGCGAACTCACAACCCCAGATAGGCTCGACATCGCCCTACACCCGCGAGTTCGGGCCCGAAGAGGCTTCAGAATTCCGGGTCTGTCCGATAAACGGTGTGTGAGGCCCGGCGTTTCAATGAGTGGCTCTCTCGAACCGT
>NZ_LFXL01000072.1 GCF_001270745.1 Jiangella muralis | reverse complement strand
GAGTCGCCGATCGCGTGGAACCGGACTCTGCTGTCGGTGCACAGGTCGCATGTGATCTCGACCAGGTTCCGCCGGTCGGTCACCTTGGTCGCGCTCATCGGCTCTTGGCCCGGTCGAGGGCATGCTTGGCGGCGCCGATCGCGTCCAGCGCCTCGACACGCCGCCGCCCCTGCTCGGCGGTGGCCGGGCCGGCGCCCTCGGGCCAGTCCGAACGGAGCGTGCCAGCCGCCTCGGAGAGCAGCCGGCGCGCCTCGGTGACCATCTCGTGGAACGTCGGCAGCGAGCCCTCGAACCACTGATCGTCGCGGGCTGGCGGGGCGGCCTCGGTGAGCGTCATGCGGCTGTGTGCGTGGGCGAGCGCGGCCAGGATCGCGCGGGCGTTGGCGCTGTCGACGCCGGTCATGACGTCGCCGAGGCTGAGCTCCGGCGCGTGGTAGGCGTCGGCGGCGGCGAGGCTGAGCGCCACACCGATCACGCGCCGCTCGCCGCCGGACATGACGCCGTCCTCGGAGAACCACTGGTTGACGAGGCGCCAGTCCAGCCACGCACCTGGGCGAGCTTCACCGCCCGGGTAGTCGTACGCTTCGCGGGGCTCGGCCAGGTGAGCGACCTTGTACAGGAGGCCGCTGTCGATCAGCAGCTTGACGGCGGCCTCCTGGTCGTAGGCGCCGTGCGCCCACTCGGTGAGCTGGGCGGCCAGGGTGTCGAGGTCAGTGTTCATCGGGGTTGATCCTCTCGAACTTGTGGCGGGCGCCCATGGTCGCGGCGACGAGCCATGAGCCGGCGATGTTGCTGGTGTGGTGGATGATCTCGCGGAGGCTGACCTTGTAGCCGGCTGTCAGCGAGGCGGCGTACGCGATGCCGTAGAGGTGGTCGCCGGACAGGACGGACGCGTCGAGCAGGGACGACCGGCCCTGCTCTCGCTCGCTGCGGGCGTGGTCGAGATCTTCGGTGATGCGCAGCCAGTCGAGGTGGTGCGGGTCGCCGTCGTCGTCGAGGACGACGTAGGCGCCCATCCGTTCGAGGGCCCTGGAGATCCGGAGCAGTTCGAGGGCGGCCAGCGCGGGCAGGTCGTCGGCCGGCGCGCGCGCGACCAGCCAGGCGTACAGCCGTTCGGGGTTGACCTTCATGGGCATGACGTCTCCTGATGGGTGGTGGGCGGTTCCAGGGTGTCAGGTGGTGGCGACGGAACGAGCGGCGATGAGCACGACGACGGGGTTGGCCAGCACGGCAGCCGCGTCGTCGAGGCCGATATACCCGACCGTGAGCCGGTCGACGGCGCTGAGGCTGAGGCAGAGCTGTACCCGGCCGTCGCCGAACAGGGTGAGCCAGACGCGGCCGCGGTCGCTGACGTGCGCGAGGTTCAGGCCGGGCCGCCAGACGTCGCGCCGGGCGTGAGTCCACGGGCCGCCGAGGTCGGCGGCGGCGCTGTACATGGCGCTGCGCAGCTCGGAGGCGTCGGCCGCGGTCGAGGCGGTCACCGGGCGGCCTTGCCGGCGTCGGTGAGCTGGACCGTGCTCGCACGCACGCCGCCGACGATGTCGCAGTTGAGCTGGGTGCGGTTGCGCAGCCGGAACGGAACGGTCGACACGTCGGGCCCGTACTCGATCAGCTCGCGGCCGTGCAGGGCGCGCAGCGTGGCGCCGTTGACGGTCCGCAGGTACTCGGGGCGACTGACGGCCGACATGTTCGGCACGTAGAGCGCGAACCGCTGGCGGGGCTGCTCGACGAGCCACGAGTCGCCGAGGCTGGCCCGGAACCGCAGGATGTCGAGCAGGTCGAGGGCGGCGCGGCCGAGCCCGATGCGCGGGTCGGCCGGCAGGCCGGCGGTGCAGCTCGGGCACAGGTCGACACCGGCCTCGAAGCCGTGGCCGCAGTCGTCGACGACGGCGCTCACGGTGCGACGCTCACCAGCGCGCGGCCGCGGACAACCGGGATCGGGTTGCCGTCGAGGACGACCCACGTCCGGTCGTCGGGCCAGTGCTCGACCCGGTCGAGCTGGCCGCAGTGCACGGTTGGCTCGCCGGTGAGTGGCGGTGTCGGCTCGACGGCGAGGACGACGCGGTGACCGAGGTCGAGGCCGGACAGGGACGCGACGGGGCGGGCGTGCGGCGGGCTGGCCAGGCCGTCGAGGTACGCGGCGAACTCGCGCACCGAGTCGCCCTCGACGCCGCCCTCGTCGCCGGTTTCGATGGGGCGCCCGTGGTTGCAGCCCCAACCGCAGCGAGGCCAGGCGCAGGGAGGGGCGGCGGACGGCTGCTCGGGCTCGCCTCCGTCGGTGATGTTGATCGTGAGGTTGTCGCGGGTCATCGGGTCGCCTCCGTGTCGGCGTAGGTGCTGGGCCCGTCGTCCAGCAAGTCGGGATCGGCGATCGCGATGTCGTCGAGGGTCATACCTTGGCCAACTCGACGGGGTCGATCACCGGGGTCGGCCTGGTCGGCTTGGTCGGCTCGACGAGGTAGTCGACCTTCTTCCCGGTGTGCTTGGCGTACTGGATCTCGGCGCGGGTCGACTCGCCGATGTAGCCGCCGGGGTTGACGACAAAGATCGCGTCCGACAGGTCGATCTTGTGCAGGTGGAGCCGGTCAAGCCGCTCCTTCTGCTGGTCGGTGATCTCGTCGCCGGCGTGGGCGAACACGCCCGGCGCTAGGACGATGGCGCCGGCAAGGGTCGCGTGACGGGTCGCGGCGGCGATCTCGTCGCGGAAGCGGGTAGATCCGCAGATGGTGACGACGAGGGGCTTCCGGGTCGTGGTCATCGTGCTCGGGCCTTTCTGGCTCGGTAGGCGTTCATGTCGGCAACGCCGATCGGGAGGGCCCGCGGCGGGGTCGGCGTGCGGGGCGTGTTCGGGAGGCCGCCGGCGCAGGTGGCGGCGTGGGGCATGTACAGCCGCTCGAACCCCATGAGCGGCCGGTCGGGTACGACGGCGCGGGCGCGGCGGGTGCCGGTGCCGTCGCGGTGGGCGGCGACGTTGCCGGCGGGGTCGGGGGTGGCGTTGAGGGGTTGCCGCTTGCCGGCGGCGGTGATGGCCCACACGACGTCGGCTCCGCAGAGCGAGCACTGCCGCACGTCCCGGTCGGTCATGGTCAGTCGTCCGCCGCGGCGTACCGGTCGATGTCGTACCGGCGCGGGTTGCTGTACGCCCTGCGCGCCGTCCGGGCCTCGGCTTCGGTGTCGTACTCCGGTCCCACGAGCCGGCCGAACTTGCTGTCGCGGATGCGGTAGACCTTGCGGCGCTGGCTGTACGGCGTGACGTCTGGCGCCAGGCTCCCTCCCGCCTGGGGCTCGTCGCGGTGCGCGGCCGTGCGGTGGTCGTCGACCTCGGCGTCGGTCCCGTCGAATCGGCAGTCGGGGTAGGGGCAGCGGGACATGGTCGCCTCCGAAGGTGTGGATGATAACGGACATTATCATGCTGCTAGCTAGCTCGCTAGGAGGCTGGCTAGCTCGCTGCTATCCTGCTTCCGTTCGTTCGCTCTGTCACCTGTTATGCACTCATCGAAGGTCCGGGGTCGGCGCTTCTCACGAGGGAGCGCCGACCCCGACCGGGTTCACGGGGTGGACGAGTCGGGCCCGGCGCCTCACGGGGGAGCGCCGGGCCCGTCGTCGTTCAGGGGGTGACGGCGGCGATCAGTTCGTCGCGGGTCATCGGTCACCACTCGGCGATGGGCAGGCTCCACGTACCGTGCTCGCCCGCCTTGATCTTCACCGATCGGCCGTCGATCATCAGCAGCGCGGGCCGGTTGTGCCACTGGGCCACCTCGACGGCGTCGGCCAGGATCTCGACGGCGGCGGGGGTGAGGGTGATGACGGCCTCGTCGACGTCGGTCGTGGTCTCGGTGGGCCGGGGCCCGGGAGCATCGGCGTCCATGTCGACACCGAGCTTGCCCGCCCACTGGCGCACGACGCCGGCGATCTCGCCCTCGATCGGGTTGGACGGCAGCGCGGCGAGCAGCAGCTCGACGGCGCCGCGGGTCAGGGTCGGGCCCGGCTTCGGCTCGCTCCACACGGTGTCGCCGTTCTCGTCGACGACCGAGTACGGCTGCCAATCGGAGTCGTCGACGTCGGCGGGCCCGAACGCGCCGACGGTGATGCCGCCGGGCATGTTGTCAGACTCGTGGTAGGTGTCGAGCGCGCCGTCGACGTCGCCGGCGTCGACGGCGACGGCGCTCGACACGGTGTTGGTCAGGAGCACGGTGTAGCGGTTCATGGTCGGCTGGTCCTTCTGCTCGGCGGGGTGGTGGGCGGGGCAGTAGTCGAGGCGGCGGCGGCCGCGGGGGTTGGGGGCGGCGACGACCCATCCCTGTGTACGGGCGTACGTGCGGGCTTCGGCGCCGGTGGTGGCGTCGATGGGGGTCGACTCGCGGCACGCCTCGACGCCGTACGGGCCGCCGTCGCACGTGAGGCGGGTGACCTGCTGGCGCCAGGTGCGGCCGAGGCCGGCGCGCTGGTGGATGGTGACGCTCACGACGGCTTCACCATCGCGACGACGGCGAGGTCGTACTCGCTGTCGTCGAAGTAGGTCGCCGCCGTGACGTCCCTCATCAGGTCGGCGGCCGCGTCGGCGGCGTCGAAGCTCCGGTAGGGGCCGAACGCTTGCGGCTGCTCGGGCAGCTCGCGCGGCGTGACCACGACCGCGTACCAGTAGATGCGTCGTGCGCTCATGGTGGGCATCCTCTCGCGGGACGGTGGGCCCGGCGGCCGCGGTGCGGCGGCCGCCGGCGCGGACGGGTCAGCTCCGGGTGGCGGTGACGCCGGCGACCGTGTACAGGCCGAGCCGGTCGGCGTCCTCGTGCACGACGACCTCGCGGATGCGCTCGGCCAGCCGGCCAGCGGCCTCGGCGCGGGCCTCGGCCTCGGTGACGCCGTAGTCGAGCATCCAGCCGGCGATGGTGACGTCGAGGTCGAGGGTGACGGTGACCTTCATGTTGGCCGGCTCCTGGTCGACGGGCTCGGCCGGCGCGACGTCGAGGTCGACGATCTCGGCCACACCCGCGCGGGACCAGTTGCCCTGCGCGACCTCGTGCTCGCCGACCTGGTGCCCGCGGGCTGCGAGGTCGAGGCGGGAG
>NZ_LFXL01000071.1:2500-5238 GCF_001270745.1 Jiangella muralis | reverse complement strand
GTGTGGTCAAGTCCTCGGCCTATTAGTACCGGTCAGCTTCACCCATTGCTGGGCTTCCACGTCCGGCCTATCAACCCAGTCGTCTAGCTGGGGGCCTTACCACGTCAACCGTGTGGGAGACCTCATCTTGAAGCAGGCTTCCCGCTTAGATGCTTTCAGCGGTTATCCCTTCCGAACGTAGCCAACCAGCGATGCTCCTGGCGGAACAACTGGCACACCAGAGGTTCGTCCGTCCCGGTCCTCTCGTACTAGGGACAGCCCTTCTCAAGTCTCCTGCGCCCGCAGCGGATAGGGACCGAACTGTCTCACGACGTTCTAAACCCAGCTCGCGTACCGCTTTAATGGGCGAACAGCCCAACCCTTGGGACCTGCTACGGCCCCAGGATGCGACGAGCCGACATCGAGGTGCCAAACCATGCCGTCGATATGGACTCTTGGGCAGGATCAGCCTGTTATCCCCGGGGTACCTTTTATCCGTTGAGCGACAGCGCTTCCACAAGCCACTGCCGGATCACTAGTCCCTGCTTTCGCACCTGCTCGACCTGTCGGTCTCACAGTCAAGCTCCCTTGTGCACTTGCACTCGACACCTGATTGCCAACCAGGCTGAGGGAACCTTTGGGCGCCTCCGTTACCTTTTGGGAGGCAACCGCCCCAGTTAAACTACCCACCAGGCACTGTCCCTGATCCGGATCACGGACCGAGGTTAGATATCCAGTACGACCAGAGTGGTATTTCAACGTTGACTCCACCGACACTGGCGTGCCGGCTTCACAGTCTCCCACCTATCCTACACAAGCCGAACCGAACACCAATACCAAGCTATAGTAAAGGTCCCGGGGTCTTTCCGTCCTGCTGCGGGTAACGAGCATCTTTACTCGTAGTGCAATTTCGCCGAGTCCGTGGTTGAGACAGTGGGAAAGTCGTTACGCCATTCGTGCAGGTCGGAACTTACCCGACAAGGAATTTCGCTACCTTAGGATGGTTATAGTTACCACCGCCGTTTACTGGCGCTTAAGTTCTGAGCTTCGCCCTTGCGGGCTAACTCGTCCCCTTAACGTTCCAGCACCGGGCAGGCGTCAGTCCGTATACATCGTCTTGCGACTTCGCACGGACCTGTGTTTTTAATAAACAGTCGCTTTCCCCTGGTCTCTGCGGCCTTCAACGCTCCCGGAGCAAGTCCGTTCACGTGTCCGGCCCCCCTTCTCCCGAAGTTACGGGGGCATTTTGCCGAGTTCCTTAACCACGGTTCACTCGATCGCCTTGGTATTCTCTACCTGACCACCTGTGTCGGTTTGGGGTACGGGCGGCTATGGAACTCGCTAGAGGCTTTTCTCGACAGCATAGGATCACCCACTTCGCCGCAATCGGCTCGGCATCCAGCCTCGGGCGCTACTGTGGCGGATTTACCTACCACGGCCCTGCACTGTTACCCCGGGACTACCATCGCCCGGGATGGGCTACCTTCCTGCGTCACCCCATCGCTTGCCTACTACCGGTTCGGATCCCACGCTCCCCCACCAGAACTCCCGAAGGAGTCAAGACGGGTTCGGATGGTTAGCATCACCGGGCTCGGCATGGTCGCGCCACAACCGGTACGGGAATATCAACCCGTTGTCCATCGACTACGCCTGTCGGCCTCGCCTTAGGTCCCGACTTACCCAGGGCGGATTAGCCTGGCCCTGGAACCCTTGGTCATTCGGCGGACGGGTTTCTCACCCGTCTTTCGCTACTCATGCCTGCATTCTCACTCGTGTGGCGTCCACGACTGGGTCACCCCGCCGCTTCAACCGCCACACGACGCTCCCCTACCCAACCACACACCTGAACACACCCCACAAGGGAGTGTGCTGGGTTATTGTGTGATTGTCACAGCTTCGGCGGTGTGCTTGAGCCCCGCTACATTGTCGGCGCAGAATCACTTGACCAGTGAGCTATTACGCACTCTTTCAAGGGTGGCTGCTTCTAAGCCAACCTCCTGGTTGTCTTCGCAACTCCACATCCTTTTCCACTTAGCACACGCTTAGGGGCCTTAGCTGGTGATCTGGGCTGTTTCCCTCTCGACTACGAACCTTATCGCCCGCAGTCTCACTGCCGCGCTCTCACTTGCCGGCATTCGGAGTTTGGCTGACGTCAGTAACCTTGTAGGGCCCATCTGCCATCCAGTGCTCTACCTCCGGCAAGAAACACGCGACGCTGCACCTAAATGCATTTCGGGGAGAACCAGCTATCACGGAGTTTGATTGGCCTTTCACCCCTACCCACAGGTCATCCGCCCACTTTTCAACGTAGGTCGGTTCGGGCCTCCACGAAGTCTTACCTCCGCTTCACCCTGCCCATGGGTAGATCACTCCGCTTCGGGTCTAGAGCATGCGACTAAAAACGCCCTATTCGGACTCGCTTTCGCTACGGCTCCCCCACACGGGTTAACCTCGCCACATACCACTAACTCGCAGGCTCATTCTTCAAAAGGCACGCCATCACAACCCCGAAGGACTGCTCTGACGGCTTGTAGGCACATGGTTTCAGGTACTATTTCACTCCCCTCCCGGGGTACTTTTCACCATTCCCTCACGGTACTTGTCCGCTATCGGTCACCAGGGAGTATTTAGGCTTAACGGGTGGTCCCGCCAGATTCACACGGGATTTCTCGGGCCCCGTGCTACTCGGGTATCACGCCACTGGAGTCGTCGACTTACATCTACGGGGGTAACACCCTCTACGCCGGACCTCTCAAGTC
>NZ_LFXL01000070.1 GCF_001270745.1 Jiangella muralis | reverse complement strand
GGTTTGCCCAGCCCCAGACTCGGCGGTCCGAGGCCAGCCTCGCTGGATGAGTGAGTCCGATTGTTCGGGTGGATGGTTCGCCGTCGTGCGGCGGTTGGCCGTCATGGCCACGTGGGCCGTCCCCCTGCTGCCCATTTTCTTAGCCGCGCACGTGCGCCTCAAGCGGACTTGTGGGGCGCTTCGCGCCGGTGAAGGTCCGCTTGACCCGCACGCGCGCGGCCAAGTGCGGGCAGCTATCAGGGGGACGGGGGAAGTGCGGGCAGAGCCCGCCCGGTGCGCCGTTCGCCTGGCTGGCTGGCTGGCGTTCGTCGTTCCGGCCGGCGCACCGGTTGTCCTCGACTCCCGGAGCCGTCTTCGATGGCGGGAGTCGTGTTCGAGGGGCCTTTCGGACGATTCTGGCCATCGAAGACGTCCCAGGCCGTCGACGTCACTCGCGTGGGGAGCACGTCACCCGCCGCAGCACCGGATGACGGTCGTCGTCGGCGGCTATGCGGTGCTTTCGCGGGTGAGGTGCACCCGCCGCGCGTGAAGTGGGGCGTGCCCAGACGGCCAACGGCGCGGAACCCGGCGAACGGTCCGCCGCGGATGGGCGCGCACCACTGATGGGTGAGACTGCTGTCGCCCGGCGACGGTGGCCTTACCCCGCGTACACCACTGAAGATCAATCGGACTCACTCATCTGGGGGTGTCTGACGGATGTTGGTGGATGCGGGGGTCGATCCGCGCCGCCGGAGGTCCGTCAGCCACCCCTTGGGCGTTTCCGCTGGCAGAGTGTCCCGCATGCACGACGGGCTGGACACCGGGAGCCGCGACGGATCCGCGTCACGCTGGCCGCTCACTGAGCACAGGAACCGGCCACCGGGGCCGCCGCTGCGGTCGGCGGCACCCGGTGGCCGGTGGGTGGTGGGTGGAGGCGGTCAGTCCGTCGGCAGCTCCGCCGCCAGTGACACGAGTGCGGCGCTGACCAGGGTGCGGGCACCCGTGCCGGCGACGTCCTCGGACATCGTCGTGAACCGCTCGATGGCGCGCTCCGCGCCGCGGCCGCTGGCCCGGTCGGCGATGTCCAGCTGGGCCTTCAGCCGCTGGTGCTCGCCCTGGGTCAGGAACCCGTCGGCACGGTAGTCCGCGAGCAGGCCGCGGGCGTTGTCGTAGGCGACCTCGACCGTGGCGGACTTCACCTCGACCTCGACGGTGACGGTCGCGTCCGGGTCGGTCTCGCTGGTCGCCGTGACGGTGAGCGTCGCCGTCTCCGACGCGTCCTCGCCGGCCGTGGCGTACGCCCAGACCGGCACCGTCGCGCCGGCCGCGGCCGCCTTGATCTCGTACGGCAGGCTCACGTCCCAGCCCTCGCCCTCGACCGTCGAGGAGATCCGGTACACGTCCGAGCCGTAGATGCCCTCGCCGGCGTCGCCGGTGTTGGTCAGCGGCAGGTTCACCAGCGCGGTGGAGTCGCCGACGGCGTACGTGGCGGCCTCGCCGAGGTCGGCGCCCCGCTCGTACGTGGCGGTGGCCTCGGTGTGCCGCACCGCGACGTCGTAGAACAGCTCGCCCGCCTCGTCCCGGTAGGTGTCCAGGACGTAGAAGTGCAGCTGGTTCGGCGCGTCGACGTACTCGTACTCGCTGCCCGACCCGGTGCCGGCGTGGAACGTCGCGTCGTCCAGCTGACGCGGGTCGCCCTTGACGACGGGGACCGGCTCGCCACCGGGCTCGGTGTCGTTGCCCGGACGGTAGAAGTCGATCCGGCCGATGTCCTCGGGGTTCGCGTCGACCAGCCACGCCCGCGGCGAGCCGCTGTTGCGGGCCTGCCCGATGAGCACGCCGTGACCGGCCACGAACGAGTCGTTGCCGACCCGCTCGACGACCTCGAGGTTGAACTGGTTCCAGTTCTGGTTGCCCGCCGGTGCGACCGGCGTGCAGAAGAACTGGTCCTCGACCCGGGCCTCACAGGCGCCACGGACGAACGGAGACGAGAGCTGGATGTTGAGGCCGACCATGTCGCCGTCGGGAACGTACTCGCGGCCCTTGACCGGGGTGACGAGGACGCCCTGCTCGGCCAGTCCGGCGCTGGTCACGCTGATGAACTCCTCCGGCTTGACGACGCCGAGGCGGCCGTTGCCGGTGGTCTTGAAGTACAGCGTGTGGTGCGGGCCGAGCGACGAGCCGCCGGCGTTCGGGACCTGCCAGCGGTTGTGCGTGCCGCCGGGTCCGTTGAACGAGCCGCGGCTCATCATCTCCCAGTAGGCGGTGCCGGCCCGGCCGGTGCCGGGGTCGAACGGGTTGTTGTAGTTGTCCGGCAGGCCGCGCAGGTGGCTGAACTCGTGCGCGAACACGCTCAGGCCGGAGTTCTCCGCCTGGGTGGACGTGCCCTGGCTGGCGTTCGGCCAGTGGTTCGCCGCCGAGGCCCACGAGGTCCAGTCGACGTAGCGGGTGCCGACGGCGTTCTCGATCGGGTTGCCGGCGTCGTTGAGCACCGGGCCCTCGGTCGCGCCGGGCGGGCCGAACTCCGGCGTGACATCGCCCGGCGTGCGGAACATCATCTCGCCGAACTCCTGCCACGTGGACGTCTCGTCGTGGCCCGCGGTGACGTAGAACCCGTTGTCGAAGCCGCACAGCGACAGCTGACCGGTTCCGGTGCCGGGCGCGCAGCCGATGTCGTCGCGCCAGAGCTCGTTCGCGACGTGGCGGATGTTCCGGTCGTTGAAGTTGTTGCGGGTCGGATCGACGACGCCCGTGCAGCGATCCCCGGCCGGGCAGACGGAGTCCGGTCCGGTGACCGCGAGACCGAACTCGTTCAGGCCGTACTCATGCATGTTGGCCGGCAGCTGGTACGGGCCGAACACCTCGACGGTGACGCCGATGCGGCCGTGGCTGGTCTCCATCCAGTAGCCGTGCAGCGTCTGGCCCTGGTTGTACTCGTTCGGGACCGCGTAGTAGTCGTAGTACCACTGGTTGACCTCGTCGGGCGAGACCGGCTCCCACGGCGGCAGCGGGTTCCCGAACGGGTGCGACTGCGGTTCCTGCTCGATGAGGAACTTCTGGTCCGGGAACTCGAGCAGGATCACCGCGGTGCGGTACTGGCTCTCCGAGCCCTGGCTGGTGGTGTCCTGGTTCCAGGCGTCCGGGCGGATCTGCTGGTAGTCGTCCCAGGTCATCTCGGCCTGCTCGGCCCAGACCTGCTGGTCGAGCGGGACGATCGGGCCGGTGGCGGCGTCGTCGGCCACGCTGTTCTCCGCGTTGGCCGACACGACCCCCGCCGATGCCGCGAGCCCGATCGCGGCCACGCCGACGATCGCTCTGGCCCGCCAGGCCGTCCCGCGCCTCGCGGGTCGCCGTTCTGTACTCGCCGTCACTGAGCCCTCCCAAGAGTCGACGCCGGGCCGCGGGCACGCGGTCCGGTCCGGCGACCGTAGGCCGTGGGATGACCCACGGTCACCGGACAGGTGCATGGAGATCTATCGCACCAATCGGACATCTGTCGATAGCTGCGGGCTCACTCGTCGCGGCCGCGGTTGACGAGCGTGAAGGCGTGCGCCGGCTCGGCGTTGCCGTTGGCGTCGACGGAGCGGTACTCGACGGAGTGCTCGCCGTGCGCGCGGATCCGGAACGGCTGGTCGTACGCCGTCCAGGCGCCGCCGTCGACGCGGTACTCCGTCCGGGCCACGCCCGAGCCCCACGAGTCCGACGCCGTCAGCGTCACCGTCGGGTTGGTGTACTGGCCGTCGCGGTCCGGGCGCTGGTTGAGCGCGTGCTCCGTCGACGGCGGGTCGACCTCGATGGAGCGCAGCGCCGCCCGCAGGTCCGGCCGCGGCCCGATGTTCTGCTGCGGGTTCGTGGTCTGCGGCGCGCCGGTCGCCCGCAGCAGGTCGTTGATCTGCGCGGTCGTCCACGGGCCGAGACCGACGGACATGACGTAGGACTGGACGGCGACGACGGCGTTGGTGACGATCGGGCCGGCGCCGGACGTGCCGCTGAACGAGCGCGAGTAGGCCCGGTTGTGGTCGTTGCCCAGTTCGGCGCAGAGCACGTTGCAGTAGCCGGTCGTGTAGATGTCCTGGCCCCACGCCTGCAGGTCGAACCGCTGGCCGTAGTTCGAGAAGCTCAGCCGCGCCCGCGCCGGGTCGTTGGCGCGCAGGCCGCTGCCGCCGGCGCCGGCGAAGATCGAGCCGGAGTGCTGGACGGCCGGGTCGAACCACTTGACGCCGTTGAGCGTGTACATCGGGTCATCCGTGTCGGTGTTGCCGTTGCCGCCGGTGAGGACCACGTTCGCGCCCATCGCCGTCAGCACCTTGTTGGCCTCGAAGACCGCCGGGATCCACTCCAGCGGCGCGTACCGGCTGCCGCCGAGCGGGCTGCCGGTCTGCTGCTCCAGGATCAGCGCGTCACCCGGACGGACGAACGGCCGGCCGGCCTCGTCGCGCAGCGTCGCGACGAACGCCAGCGCCGGGCCGGGCCGCCACGACGTCCGGCCGTTGCCGAGGTCCTCGACCGGCGAGATGCCGTAGATGTCGACGTCCGGCACGCCGCCGGTGACGCCGTAGCCGTTGTCCTTCGCGGCGATCTCGCCGAACACCGCGGTGCCGTGGTCGTCGCCGAAGGTGTCGATGCGGACGAACCGGCCTTGGCCGATGTCGCTGGACCAGTCCAGCTGCAGGTCCTCGTGGAACGGGTTCCAGTTGTACTCGAGGTCGATCACCCGGATGCCGGCGCCGCGGACCCGCGGGTCGCCGCGGACCAGCTCGGCGTCGATGCCGTTGTGGGTGTCCGACGGGCGCAGGTAGCCCTGCAGCGGGGTGAGGTCCGGCGTCGGCTCGGCCGGCGGCGGGGCCGGCTCCGGCGACGGGTAGGCGTAGACGACCTCAGGCAGCGCGGTCAGCTCGGCCAGGACGGCGTCGACGTCGGTGCCGGCCGGCAGCAGCGCCGTGTACCAGGACGCGAGGTCGGGCAGCGGCTCGGCGGAGCGGGCCTGCGCGCGGCTGGTGGCGGCCGCGAGGTCGGCGACTTGGCCGGGCTCGACGAACGGGATGAGAGCGCTCACATCGTGCCGGTCGAGGACGGCGCGGACGTCGTCCAGGCTGGCGCCCGTCGTGCTGCGCAGCGTCGCCTCGCTGCCGCCGCGGACCCGGTGGCCCTCGGCGAACTTGAGCTCCAGGCTGACCTCGGGCTCGACGGCCGCGGCGCCGCCCACGCCCGCGCCGTCACCGGTGCTGGCGCTGACCCGCAGGGTGCCCGTCGACGGCGTCAGCTCGCCGGCCGCGGCCAGCCGCTGCTTGTCGACGTGCACGACGAGGTCGTCGGTGCCGTCACCGTCGACGTCGTTGACGGCGCTGATGACGGCGCCGGACTCGGACCGGGCCGCCGCGACCTCACCGACGGCCACGGTGTCGAGGTCGATCGCCGTGACGTCCAGGGCGGGGGAGCCGTGCACCGTCACCGGGATCAGGCCGGGGCCGGCCAGATTGACGTGGCCGGACAGCCCGGCCGAGACGTCGGCCTCGACGCCGGGACTGTCGGCCGGTCCGGCCTGCGCGGGCGGGGCGAGGAGTGCGTAGCCCGTCACCGCGAGGGTGCCGAGCGCCACGCCCGCTCGGAAGCGTCGTGTCATGGGGGTCTCCTTGTCGCCGGGGGACGGGATTGCGCCCGAACTTAGGGAAACCTGGACGAATGGTCACTGGGCAGGTGTCTGAAACCCCGCGGAGTCCGGCCGACATCTGTCCTAGCGGGTGCCCGTCGTCCGTCCGGCGACGTCGCGGGCGGACAGCTCGAACGAGCCGCCGTCGAGGCCCCAGGCGAGGACCCGGCGGGCGCGGATCCGGATCCAGGCCGGCGCGAACGGCATGACGCCGGTGATGCGGGCGCCGAGCGCCTCGCCGCCCTCGGTGAACGTCTCGGCGGTGCCGCGGATCTCGATGCCGCGCGGCTGCCACGGATCGGTGCCGGCGAGGTCGTCGACGACGTAGGCGACCTCCGGGTGGGCCAGCGCGTCGCGGAACTTGCGGCTGCCGCCGAAGTCGGTGCCGGCGTGCCCGGCGACGACGATCGCGTCGGCCTCGGGGTCGTAGAAGACGCCGACCGGCGCGACGTGCGGGCGGCCGCCCGGCCCGACGGTGGCCAGCCGGCCCAGCGGCTGGCTCTCCAGGTAGGCGATCTCGGCGTCGGTGAAGGTGTTCGACATGGTCACGATGCTGGCCCTGGGGCGTGCGCGGAGGGGAGGCCGCCGTGAGGCTGGCACCGTCACGGCCACCCTCGCGCGGTCGTTCCGGTGGCCGGTCGTGGCGGCGGCGGTAGCCTGGGGACCGTGAGCGACAACGAGCTCGGCGCGTTCCTGCGCTCGCGGCGCGATGCCATCACCCCGGTCCAGGTGGGAATGCCCGCCGGCCCGCGGCGGCGCGCGCCGGGGCTGCGCCGGGCCGAGCTGGCGATCCTCGCCGGCGTCAGCATCGACTACCTCACCCGGCTCGAGCAGGGCCGCGACCGGCACCCGTCCGCGCAAGTGCTGGGCGCGCTGGCCGAGGCGCTGCAGCTGTCGGCGGCCGAGCGGGTGCTGCTGCGCAACCTCGCGAAGACCACCAGCGGCGACTTCTACTGCCCGTCCATCGAATCGCCGCCGGCGTCAGAGGTCAGGCCGACGGTGCGGGCGCTGCTGAACCGGCTGGAGCCGGCGCCCGCGGTGCTGGTCAACCGCCTCGGCGACGTGCTGGCGTGGACGACGGGATACGAGCTGCTGGCCGAGCCGCTGGGGCTGCTGGCCGGTGACGCGCCGAACCTGGTCCGCTACCACTTCACCGACCCGCGGGCGCGGGCCACCTACCCCGACTGGAACGCCGTCGCCGACGCGCTGGTGGCCAACCTCAAGCTCGACTCCGGCCCCGGCGACGACCACCTGGCCGCCCTGGCCGACGAGCTGACGGTGCTGGCCGGCGCGGCGTTCGCGGCCCGCTGGACGGCGCCCGCGTCGGCCGGCTCGCGCACCGGCGTCGATCGCGTCGTGCACCCGGACGCGGGCGAGCTGCGGCTGGCGTACGAGACCCTCGACCTCGCCGACGGTGAGCACCAGCGCCTCGTCGTCTACCTCCCCGGCGACGAGCCGACGTCCGGCGCGCTGGACCGGCTGACCGGGCTGCGCCCCGGCTCGCTGCACGCCGTCGCCGGCTGACCCCGCCGTCGGGCTTGCTGACACCCTCCCCGAGAAGTTGATCTTGGAGAATCCGCGCCGCGAATCGGGGGCGGATTCCATCGGTCGTAGCAACGCCTGGTGGAAGGTGTTGTCCGATGCCGAAGGTGT
>NZ_LFXL01000069.1 GCF_001270745.1 Jiangella muralis | reverse complement strand
ACACGACCATGGCGAGCCCGCCGCGGCCTGACAACGCCCTCCAGCGATCCCAGGCCGGTTCACCAGTTCTTCGACGCGCTCGAGGCCTCCGGACCCCGACGCTGCGCCCAGATCACCCATCTCAGCGCCGACGGTGCCGAGTGGATCGCCCAGGTGGTCACCCAACGCTGCCCGCAAGCGGTGCGCTGCGCCGACCCGTTCCACGTCGTCGGCTGGGCCACCGACGCCCTCGACGCGGTGCGCCGCCAAGCCTGGAACGACGCCCGCAAGGCCGGGCATACCAAACCCCGAGGACGCGGGCACGGCAACCCCAAACACGTCGCCACCGGCCGAGCATCGGCCCTCAAAACGACCCGGTACGCACTATGGAAGAACCCCGAGAACCTCACCGACAACCAGCGCGCCAAGCTCGCCTGGATCGCCAAGACCGACCCCCGGCTCTACCGCGCCTACCTCCTCAAAGAAGCCCTCCGCGTGATCTTCCAACTGCCCCACCCCCAGGCCAGCCACGCCCTGGACCGCTGGGTCAGCTGGGCCCGCCGATCCCGGATCGAGCCCTTCGTCGCCCTGCAACGCCGCATCACCAAACACCGCGACACCATCCTGGCCGCGATCGAACACGGCCTGTCCAACGGGCTCGTCGAATCGGTCAACACCAAGATCCGACTCATCACCCGCATGGCCTACGGATTCGCCAGCCCTCACACCCTCATCGCCCTCGCCATGCTCCACCTCGGCGGCCACCGACCCACCCTCCCCGGCCGACCATGACCCACGGATCCATCAGGAGAGCCTCATTTGGGTAGGGATCAAGATGCTTCTCAAGATCGACATCTTCTACATCCCCACCACCTTCTCCCTGGCGGTGGTCGCCACGATCATCACCGTCTCGATCATTCTGAGCCTGCGTGCCACCCGAGGCCAAGGCCGCCGGACCCTGCCCGCCGACCGACCTGCCGTTGCGGGTCGCTACCGACGCCGAGCACGCCGTCCTGGAGCCCCGTGTGGGGACCCACGACCCCTCCCCCCCGGGGGGGGACCAGATAACATTCGCTAACCACTGAGGAGATGAGCCCCATGGCACTCAAAGACATGATCGCCAAGGCCCGGGCCAGCGCCACCGCGGCCCTGACCCGGCACCGCAACAAGATCGACCAGGGGATCGACAAGGTCGGCGAGGTCGCCAACGCCAGGACCGGCGGACGCTACGAACCCCGCATCCGCAAAGGCAGCGAGCAGGCACGTGCAGGCCTGGACAGGATCGCCCCCGGCGGACCGGACTCCGACGGGCCGCTCCCCGCCAGGCCAGACTCGCGGTGAAACAACCAGCGCCACGATCCCCTGAAGCGCTCTGACGATGACCTCGCGCAATCGCACGACCCGTCGCCCTGTCGCCGCGGTGATCTGCGATGGGCCCGAGGCCGTCACGGTGGCTCGTTGCGCGGCCATGACGGCCGCCGAGCAGCACCGGCCTGTGGTGCTGCTGGTGCCGATGCAACGCCCACCCTTCACCACCGACGCAGTCATCGCGCTTCGGATGAATCAGGAAGCGACGCGCGAGGCCGAGGCCATCGCCGCCCGCGTCCGCCCCGCCCTGGACACGGCCCAGGTGACGACGGTGACGGTGCGGATCGCGTGGTACCGCCCCTGGCGCGCCCGATCCCAAGCCCGCGCTGTTCTCGCCGCAGCCCACCGGGCCGGCGCCCTCGTGATGGTCGCCGCCGTGCCAGGCTCGCGGCGACGTGCGGTGCTCGATCGGGACATGCGGTCGGTGGTGCCCGACGTCGTAGTCCATCAGCTGCCTCAGAGAGGGAAGCGCAGTTGATCCGCCCCACACGAAGTGTGGACACCTGTTCGTCCACCGAATGAGCACGACTGCCGGCCACTTCCGAGCGGCCGATGTGGACGTTACTGACCAACTGGCGTGCCTCCCACTTTCTGGACTGCGGACCTCATAAGGTCCGGTCCGGAAAGGAACTGTTCGTGGCGATGAAGAAGGCGACATTCACGCCTGATCTCCGTGATGAGGCGGCCCGGTTGGTGGTCGAGAACGACCGTCGTATTGCCGATGTGGCCCGTGAGATTGGTGTGGGCGAGACCACGCCGGGAAACTGGGTGATGAAGTACCGCGAGGATCACGCCGGTGAGGAACCGCCGCTGGAGCTGTCCGCGCGTGCGGAGTTGGCCGAACTGCGCCGGCGAACACGTGAACAGGAAATGGAACTGGCGTTCCTGAAGAGGCTGCCGCGTACTTCGCGAAGGAGCAGCGGGTGAGCCAGAAGCACTAGTTCATCGCCGCCGAGTGCGCGCAGAATCAGGCCGACCATGTCGACGATGCTCCGTCCCTGAGGCAGATGTTCACCTGGCTGGTCGTGTCCACGTCCGGCTACTACGAGTGGCGGGACCGGCCGCCGTCAGCGGCCGCGGTCCGGCGCGAGCAGCTGAAGCTCAAGATCGAGGCGTTGTTCGACTACAACGACCAGACCTACGCGTACAGGCGTCTGTGATGCTGAGCTGGTCCGCGGCGAACAGGTCGGGCCGGACCTGGTGCGCCGCCACTTCAGCGCCGAGTAGCCGGGCACGAAGCTGGTCGGCGACATCACGTACCTGCATACGTCCCGGTTTCCCCTCCTGCGTTTGCTCATTTGCTTTGGTGCGTGACGAGCGAGATGGCCAGCGCGGCGAACACGATGGTCAGGTGCGCTTCGATCGCGTCTCGTTTGCGGGCGAACATGGGCCGGGCGGCGAGGTCGGACTTGGACATCCGGAAGGACTGCTCGACGTTCCACAGGTCGTGGTAGCTGGCGATGACCTCGGCGGCGGGAATGATGGTGGCGGGCATGTTCGTCACGTATCCCTTGAGCCCGACGACCTTCCTCGCGCGGGCGAGAGCGGTGGTGTCGAGGCGGCGTGAGTCACCGTCGATCTTGACGAACCGGGGCGTGCGGGCCGCCTTGAGTCCGTTGATGACGTCGTTCGCGCGGTTCTCCTGCAAGGTCAGGGTCTTGTTGTCGCGGGCGGCCCGCTTCTGCGAGTAGGCCCACACGGCCCGCCACGCACCGTCGTGGATTGTGGGGTCCCACACCGGCTCGGTCCGGGTTGCGGGATCGGAGACGTGCTTGCGTCCCGTCTTGGGGGTGATGGTGTCGATGTGGCACGACCGTCGCTACGCGGGCATTACTTATGAGGATCGTCGTTCTCTTGCGCAAAGCCAGCAGTAGTGCCAGGATGACGCGTGAGTGATCCGGACGGCGGTCGGAACGGACCCCGATCCTGAGCGCATTCACTTTCATCTGTAGGGATTCCCCATGGGCGCGACATGATCGTCCCACCACTGCTGATCACCCTGCCCGGGAGTTCGAACCTCACCGATCTCCTCTCACAGCGCATGCGCACCGCACCGCACGCGGTCGTAGCCGAGGTGCGCCGTGGAACGGGTTCCTGGGAGCCTGTCTCGGCGGCACAGCTCGACGCTCAGGTCGTCGCCGTGGCCAAGGGCCTCGTCGCCATGGGCATCGAACCCGGTGACCTGGTCGGCATCATGGCTCGGACCCGGTACGAGTGGACCTTGCTCGATTTCGCGATCTGGGTCGCGGGCGCCGTGTCCGTGCCGCTGTATGAGACCTCGAGCTCCGAGCAGGTCGAGTGGATCCTGTCCGACTCCGCGGTGCGGCTGCTGGTCGTCGAGACCGCCGCCCACGCGGCGACAGTCGTTGCCGCACGCGACAACGCGAGCGCGCTGCGCGACGTGCTCGTCATCGACGACGGGGCGATCGAGCGGCTCGAGGGCGTCGGCGCCGACGTGACGGACGAGGAGATCGCGCGCCGCCGTCGGATCGCGGGGCTCGACGACGTCGCGACCATCATCTACACCTCGGGCACGACAGGCCGACCCAAAGGCGTCGTGCTGACCCATGGCAACTTCGCCTCGCTTGCGGCGAACACCGTGGCCGCGATGCCGGAGGTGTTCACGGATGGTGGGCGCACCTTGCTGTTCTTGCCGCTCGCGCATGTGTTCGCCCGATTCATCGAGGTGATCGCCATCGCCGGCGGCATCGTCCTCGGCCACACCTCGGACGTGAAGACGCTTAGCGAGGACTTCGCCTCGTTCCGGCCGACGTTCGTGCTGGCCGTACCGCGGGTGTTCGAGAAGGTGTGCAACTCCGCCGAGCAGAAGGCGGCTGCGAGGGGAAGGCGGCGCGTGTTCCAGTGGGCGACCCGCGTGGGCGTCACCTGGTCGCGGGCGCTCGACACGGCTCGAGGTCCGTCGCCGTGGCTGCGCGCGCAGCACCGGATCGCGTCGGTGCTCGTCTTCTCCAAGCTGCGCGCCGCCCTCGGCGGTCAGGCCAAGTACGCGGTTTCGGGCGGCAGCCCCCTCGGGGAGCGGCTCGGACACTACTTCCGCGCGGTCGGGCTGGTAGTCCTCGAGGGGTACGGCCTGACCGAGTCGACCGCCCCAGCGACCGTCAACCGGCCCGCCGGTGTCCGCATCGGGACGGTCGGGATGCCCCTGCCCGGGTGCGACATCCGGATCGCCGAGGACGGCGAGATCCAGCTCCGGGGTCCCCACGTCTTTCGCGAGTACCACAACGCACCCGAGGCCACGGCCGAGGCGTTCGACGGCGAGTGGTTCCGCACCGGCGACCTCGGCTCGCTCGACGCCGAGGGCTATCTGACGATCACGGGTCGCCAGAAGGAGATCATCATCACCGCGGCCGGGAAGAACGTGGCGCCGGCGGTGCTGGAGGACCGCGTCCGCGCGCACGCCCTGGTCTCGCAGTGCGTCGTGGTCGGTGACAACCGGCCATTCATCGGCGCCATGATTATACTGGATCCCGAGGGTGTGCCCGGGTGGTTGGCGATGCACGGCAAGGCGGACCTCACCCTTGAGGAGGCCAGAAAGGACCCGGACCTCATCGACGCCCTCCGCGCCGCGATCCGCCGGGCGAACGCCGCCGTCTCCACGGCGGAGTCCGTACGCAGGTTCGGTGTGCTGCCCGGCGACCTGACCGAGGAGAACGGGTACCTGACGCCGAAGCAGAGCGTGAGGCGCGGCGTCTTCGTCAAGGACTTCGCCGCTCAAATCGACGACCTCTACGACAAGGGCGCTCCTGACGCGCACGATGTCATGACCATGCCGAGACCATGAACGGCGCCGCGAGGGCCGGACGCACGACTGGGCTGTCGGCGCGATCCCGCGCGGGTCGCCCCTCGCTCGACGCCCTGGTCGACGCGACGCCGGACACGCGCGACCGGGTCGTCGACCTGCTTCGGGCTGTCAGCATCGGCGTGGTCGTCCTGTGGCACTGGACCTTCTCCGTCACCCACCGCAACGACGGCGGCGCCCTCATCATGCCGAACCCCATCGCCGAGGTCCCAGGGGCGTGGGCAACCACCTGGGTCTTCCAGGTGATGCCGGTGTTCTTCCTCGTCGGCGGCTACGCGAATGTCGCGTTCTGGCAGTCCGTTACGCGCGACGGCGGTGGTGCCCGGCGTTACCTGACTGCGCGCGCCCGCCGGCTGATCGGCCCACTGGTGCCGTGGCTCGCCTGCTGGCTCGTGGTCGACTTGGCGATCCAAGCGAGTGGCGGACGCACCGTCCTCGAGTGGGGCATGGTCATCTTCATCCCCCTGTGGTTCCTCGGGGTCTACGCCCTCGCGGTGGCCGCCGTGCCCCTCACGGCCCGCCTGCACCTGGCGTGGCGGTGGCGAGTCCTCGCGATCCTCGCAGCCGTCGTTCTGGCCGCCGACGTCCTCCGGCTCGGAGTCGGCTGGGGCGAACCGATCGTCGGACTAGTCGGGTCGGGCGCCGTATGGCTGTTCGCCCACCAGCTCGGCTACTTCTGGCGCGACGGCACGCTGACGCGGGACCGGCGCAGGGCATTCATCGTTGCCCTCGTCGGCCTGGCAACGCTGATCCTGCTGACCACCGTCGGCCCGTATCCGCGGTCCATGGTGGCCGTCCCGGGCGAGCCGATGGGCAACATGTTCCCCACAACGGCCGCCATCGCTGCGCTGGCGGTCTTCCAGCTGGGTATCGCGCTCGTGGCCCGACCCTGGCTCGCCGCATGGCTGCGGCGGCGCCGGCCCTGGCGAGCTGTCGTGGCGGCGAGCGGGATCGCCATGCCCGTCTTCGTCTGGCACATGACGGCCCTCGTCGCGTTCGTGTGGTTGTACGAGCAGGCGGGGTTCGAGCTGGCGGACGAGGCGAGCGCTGCCTGGTGGCTCACGCGGCCGCTGTGGGTGGTCGGCCCGGCCGTGCTGCTCGCGGTGATGATCGGGATCTCGAGATGGGTCGCGACCCGAGCCACCGCCCGCCGGCATCGCACCCGCGACGGCATCGCGACCTGAAGCCGGGTGGCGGCGCACCCGGAAGGAGACCTGACCGATGCCCGACATCCGCGAGCTGGCCGAACGGACACCGCCGACCCGCCGACGCCACGTCGACCTGCTTCGCGCCGTTGCGATCACCGCCGTCGTCGTCGGGCACTGGCTGGTGATGACCGTCGAACAGGATCCCGCCGGGAACCTCACCGGATTCACCGCACTGAAGTACATGCCCTCGATGCACGGCATCACCTGGATCTTCCAGGTAATGCCGCTGTTCTTCCTCGTCGGTGGGTTCTCGAACGCCATCTCCTGGACCCGACACCGAGACCGCGGCGGCACGGCCGCGCGTTGGCTCCTCGACCGCAGCGCCCGGCTCTTTCCGCCCGTGACGCTCCTCCTCGTCGTCGTCGCGGCGGGCGCCGTCCTCGCCTCGGTGGTAGTAGGGATCCCTCAGGACGTCGTGGCCCCGGCCGTCGCGCTCGTGACGCTGCCGCTCTGGTTCCTCGTCGTCTACCTGGGCGTGATCGCCCTCACGCCCGCGATGTTCAAGCTGCACGGCCGGTTTGGGCTGGCCGTCCCGGGGGTGCTCATCCTCTCCGTCGTGATCGGCGACGTCCTGCGCCTGACGACCGGCGTCGACACCTGGGCCTTCGGCAACTTCGTCTTCGCGTGGCTGGCGATCCACCAAATCGGCTTCGCCTGGCAGGACGGCAGTCTCGGCCTGACGCCACGGCGAGCGGTGATCGCCCTCCTCGGCGCCGTGATCCTCCTCGTGGTCCTAACCGGCCCCGGTCCGTACCCCGTGAGCATGGTGTCGGTGCCAGGCCTGGCGATCCAGAACCCGTCACCGCCGACCGTTGCGCTGATGGCCCTCGCGATCACACAGATCGCCGTCGCCGTGCTGGTGGCCGCGCCCACCGAACGGTGGTTGCAACGGCGCCGGTCCTGGTCCGCCGTCATCGCGGCGAACACGGTCGTCCTCACCGTCTATCTGTGGCACATGGTCGCCGCACTTGTCGCCGCCGTCGCACTCGACGCCGCCGGGCTGCTGCCGCCGTCCGACGCCGGCTCCGCCGCGTGGTGGCTCGGGCGGATTCCGTGGCTCGTCGCGCTCTCGATCGTGCTCGCGGCGCTCGCCGCCCTCGTTGGCCGGACGGAGACGCGCACGGTGGCCCACAGGTTGGGCGGCGCACGGCCGAGCTCCCCGGACGGGACCAGTGAGGGCAGAGTGGCCCGGGTGGCGCGTTCAGTCCACGGCCTGACCTCTCTGCCAGTCGTCGCCGGGTGCTACGCGGCCGCTGTCCTGGGCATGTACTTGCTCGCATCCGCCGGCCAGGGCGTGCACGGCCCGTTCGGTGTCCCCACCGGCGCGCTCGTGCTCATCCTTGGCGCCGCGGCAACGCTGAGATTCGCCCGTGCCACCGCGAGCCCCCGGGGCACCGGCCCGGCCCAACACAGACCCGAGGCCCAGCGCCAGCCGGGGTCCCGACCAGACGGCAACACACAGGCTCCGACCCGCCGCGACGGCGACTGACCTCGGGCGGGCGAGCCGAGCTCCATGATCGAGCCCATGAGCGATACTATCCATACCGATCAGCAACGTCCGACCGCCGCCCTCACCGGCATCACCGCTGCCGTGGTCGGGGTGATCGCCAATCTCGCCGTGTT
>NZ_LFXL01000068.1 GCF_001270745.1 Jiangella muralis | reverse complement strand
CCGGACGACGCCCCTGGCAACCCCACCACCCCAGATAGCCCCCTTTCCCAACACTTACTAAGGGGAACCGAGCCGGCACCGGCCGGGGCGTCCAGGCCACCACCCGCCCCGGCCGGTGCCAGCGAGGAACGTCAGGACGAGACGGCCAGCCGCTGCAGCGCCCCCGAGACGATCGCCTTGTCGCTGGTGAACCACATCGGCGGCAGCGACGCCCGCAGGTAGCTCCCGTAGCGGGCCGTCACCAGCCGCGGGTCGAGCACGGCCACCACGCCGCGGTCGGTGGAGCGGCGGATCAGCCGCCCCGCCCCCTGCGCCAGCAGCAGCGCCGCGTGCGTGGCCGCCACCGACATGAACCCGTTGCCGCCGGCCTTCTCGACCGCCCGCTGCCGGGCCGACGACAGCGGCTCGTCGGGCCGCGGGAACGGGATGCGGTCGATGACGACCAGCTGGCACGACCCGCCCGGCACGTCGACGCCCTGCCAGAGCGACAACGTGCCGAACAGGCAGGTCTTCTCGTCGGCGGCGAACGTGCGCAGCAACGTGGCCACGACGTCGTCGCCCTGGCAGAGAACGGGCAGGCCGGGCAGCCGCTTGCGGACGGCCTCGGCCGCCTCCTGCGCCGCCCGCCGGGACGAGAACAGCCCGAGCGTGCGCCCGCCCGCCGACGCCATGAGCTCGACCAGGGCGTCGACCGCCTCGGGCCGCAGGCCGTCGCGGCCCGGCGTCGGGAGGTCGCGGGCGACGTAGAGGATGGCCTGCTTGCCGTAGTCGAACGGCGACCCGACGTCGAGCGCGCGCCACGCCGGCGCGCCCTCGCCGGTCAGCCCGAACGCGCCGGCGGCGGCGTCGAACGAGCCGCCCAGCTCCAGCGTGGCGGACGTGGCCACGACGGTGTTCTGCCCGAACAGCCGCTCGCGCAGCAGCCCGGCCACCGACAGCGGCGCGACCCGCAGCGACCGCCCGCCGCGCTCGCGGTCCTCGACCCACAGGACGTCGTACTCGCCGTTCGCGACCAGCCGCTCGGCCGTGCCGTAGACGTCGTCGACCATGGTCTTGGCCGCGCGCCGGGACGCCTCGACGTCGGCGGCGCGCTCTTCGCGCGCCGTGGCGGTGAACCCGGACTGCACGGCCCGGGCGGCGTCGCGCACCCCGACCAGGGTGGCGAGCAGGGCCTCGGGCACGGTGTCGAGGCGGCCGACCGGCGCGTCGAGCAGCGCCGCCCGCAGCTGCTCGCCGGCCGCGCGCAGCTCCTCGGCGTCGCCGTCGTCGACGTGGACGCGCGAGCGCACCGCGGCGCGGTCGATGACGCCGGGCCAGAGGTCGGCGGTGGCGACGCTGGTGACCCGCGCGGCCAGCTCGTGCGCCTCGTCGACCACCACGACGTCGTGGTCGGGCAGCACCGGCAGCCCTTCGAGCGCGTCGATGGCCAGCAGCGCGTGGTTGGTGACGACGACGTCGGCGCCGTCGGAACGGGCCCGGGCCAGCTCGGCGAAGCACTCCTTGCCGTACGGGCAGCGCGCGGCGCCCAGGCACTCGCGCGACGACACCGCGACCTGCGACCACGCGCGGTCGCTGACGCCGGGCTCGAGCCGGTCGCGGTCGCCGGTGCCGCTGGTGGCGACCTGCTGCTCGGCCCACTCGCGGGCACGCAGCACCTCGGCGCCCAGCGGCCCGGCGGACAGTTCCTCGACGGGGACCAGCTCGCCCTGGTCGTCGGGCGCGCCTTCGCGGACGCGGTGCAGGCAGGCGTAGTTGGCGCGGCCCTTGAGCGTGGCCCACTTCGGCGGCCGGCCCAGCAGCGGCTCGGCCGCCTCGGCCAGCGCCGGGAGGTCGCGGTCGACCAGCTGCGCCTGCAGCGCGAGGGTGGCGGTGGCGACGATGACGGGCCCGTCGTCGGCGTCGGCGTGCAGCAGCGACGGCACCAGGTAGGCAAGCGACTTGCCGGTGCCGGTGCCGGCCTGGACCAGCAGGTGCTTGCCGTCGGCGACCGACTCGCCGACCGCCTGGGCCATCTCGACCTGACCGGGGCGCTCCGCACCGCCGATGGCCCCGACGGCCGCCGCCAGCAGCTTTTCTATCCCGGCCGTCGCATCGCCCTCGCTCACCGGCCCGACACTACCCGACCGCCGGTCCCGGAAAGCGGTTGTCCACAGCCGCGTCTCGACCCTGTCCGGTGCCCGTGATGGAATGCCGGAATGACGTATGCCGCGGTGCCGCTGATCCCTCGTGACGTCCTGTTCGGGAACCCCGAACGGGTCCTGCCCACGCTCTCGCCCGACGGCACCAGGCTGGGCTTCATCGCGCCCGACGAGGGCGTGCTGAACGTCTGGGTCGGTCCCGCCGACGACCCCGCCGCGGCCCGCCCGGTCACCCACGACCGCCACCGCGGCGTGCGCACGTTCATGTTCTGCCACGACGACCGCACGCTGGCCTACCTGCAGGACACCGACGGCGACGAAGACTGGCGGCTCTACGCGCTCGACCTCGAGACCGGCGAGTCCACGCTGGTCACACCGCAGGAGAAGGTCACCGCGTACATCCTCGAGCACAACCGCTGGCACCCCACGTCCATGCTGATCGGCCTGAACGCCGACAACCCGCAGCTGCACGACGTCTACCGGCTCGACCTCGCCACCCGGGAGCTGACGAAGGTCGCCGAGAACCCCGGCTACGCCGGCTGGCTGATCGACTCCGACCACCGCGTCCGCGGCGGCGTCGCGATGACGGAGGAGGGCGGCGCGGTCGTCTACCGCCGTGGCGACGACGGCGCCGACGAGCCGTGGTTCGAGATCGGCCCCGACGACGTCCTCACCACCGACGTCGCCGGGTTCAACCGCGACGGCTCGGCCGCGTTCCTGCTCTCCAGCACCGGCGTCAACGCCGCCCGGCTGATCCGCGTCGACCTCGCCACCGGCGCCGAGACCGTGCTCGCCGAGGACTCCGAGTACGACGCCGCCGGCATCGCCCGGCACCCCGAGACGCTGGAGCCGCAGGCCGTCACGTTCATCAAGGAACGCAAGTCCTGGACGTTCCTCGACCCCGCGTTCGGCGCCGAGGTCGACGGGCTGACGCAGCGGCTGCGCGGCGAGGTCGGCATCTCCCGGCCGGTCCGCGACGACCGCACCTGGCTGGTGCACGACGTGCTGTCCGACGGGCCGGTCCGCTACTACCGCTACGACCGCGACTCCGGCGAGCTGACCTTCCTGTTCTCGCACCGTCCGGAGCTTGAGGAGTACGACCTCGCCGAGATGGAGCCGTTCTCCTACACCGCCCGCGACGGCCTCACCGAGCACGGCTACCTGACCTTCCCGCCGGGCGCCGACCGCGCCGGCCTGCCTGCGGTGCTCAACGTGCACGGCGGCCCGTGGGCGCGCGACACCTGGGGCTACAACCCCGAGGCACAGTGGTTCGCCAACCGCGGCTACGTCTGCGTGCAGGTGAACTTCCGCGGCTCCACCGGCTACGGCAAGGCGTTCGGCAACGCCGGCAACAAGCAGTGGGGCCGGGCCATGCACACCGACCTCCTCGACGCCGTCGACCACCTGGTCGGCCAGGGGCTGATCGACCGCGACCGGGTCGGCATCTACGGCGGCTCGTACGGCGGGTACGCCGCGCTGGCGGGCGCCGCGTTCACGCCCGACGTGTTCCGCTGCGCCGTCGACATCGTCGGGCCGTCGAACCTGCTGACGCTGCTGGCGTCGGTGCCGGAGTACTGGAAGCCGCAGCTCGCGCTCATGCACAACCGCGTCGGCAACCCCGAGACCGAGCGCGACCTGCTGTGGGAGCTGTCACCGCTGTCGAAGGTCGACCAGATCACCATCCCGGTGCTGGTCGCGCAGGGCAAGAACGACCCCCGGGTGAAGATCGCCGAGGCCGAGCAGATCGTCGCCGCGCTCGAGGCGAAGGGCCTCGACCACGAGTACCTGCTGTTCGAGGACGAGGGGCACGGCCTGGCCCGGCCCGAGAACCGCGAGCGGTTCTACGCCGCGGCCGAGCGGTTCCTCGCCACCCACCTGGGCGGGCGCGCACAAGCGGACTGACGTCAGCGCGGCGCGACGGCGTACGGCTGCAGCGCCGCGGCCAGCGCCTCCGGCACCCGGGCGCGGACCCGGGTGCCGTCGGCCTCGTGGTCGACCGACAGCACCTCGCCGACGCTGTGCATGCGCGCCACCAGCTCGCCGTGGTCGTACGGCACCAGCGCGTCGACCTCGACGGGCGGCTGCGGCAGCTCGCTCTCGATCAGCGCGCGCAGCTTGTCGACCCCGGCGCCGGTACGGGCGGAGACGGAGAGCGCGTGCGGCTCGTTGCGCAGCAACCGGGCCACGACCATCGGGTCGGCGGCGTCGGCCTTGTTGATGGCGACGATCTCGCGCACGCCGCCGGCGCCGATGTCGGCGAGCACCGAGCGCACCGCCGTCAGCTGGCCCTCGGGGTCGGGGTGCGAGCCGTCGACGACGTGCACCAGCAGGTCGGCGTCGGCGACCTCCTCGAGCGTCGACCGGAACGACTCGACCAGCTCGTGCGGCAGGTGCCGGACGAACCCGACGGTGTCGGCGAGGGTGAACCCGCGGCCCTCGGCCGTCTGGGACCGCCGGACCGTGGGGTCGAGGGTCGCGAACAGCGCGTCCTCGACCAGCACGCCCGCGCCGGTGAGGCGGTTGAGCAGCGACGACTTGCCGGCGTTGGTGTAGCCGACGATCGACACCGCGGGCACCGCGTTGCGGCGGCGGCCGGCTCGCTTGGTGTCGCGGGCGGTGCGCATGCCGGCCAGCTCGCGGCGCAGCTTGGCCACCCGGGTGCGGATGCGCCGGCGGTCGGTCTCGAGTTTGGTCTCACCGGGACCGCGGGTGCCGACGCCGCCACCGGCGCCGCCGGCCCGGCCGCCGGCCTGCCGGGACAGGCTCGCGCCCCAGCCGCGCAGCCGCTGGGAGAGGTACTCGAGCTGGGCCAGCTCGACCTGCGCCTTGCCCTCGCGGCTCTTCGCGTGCTGGGCGAAGATGTCGAGGATCAGCATGGTGCGGTCGACGACCTTGACGCCGACCTTGTCCTCCAGATTGCGCAGCTGCGACGCCGACAGCTCGCCGTCGACGATGACGGTGTCGGCGCCCTGCGCCTGGACGACCTCGCGCAGCTCCTCGACCTTGCCGGAGCCGACGAAGGTGGCCGGGTCGGGCTTCAGCCGGCGCTGGGCCAGGCCCTCGAGCACCTGCGAGCCGGCCGTCTCGGCCAGCGCCGCCAGCTCGGCGAGGGAGTTCTCGGCGTCGGTGAAGGAGCCGCCGGGCCAGACGCCGACGAGCACGACCCGCTCGAGCCGCAGCCGCCGGTACTCGACCTCGGTGACGTCCTCGAGCTCGGTCGACAGGCCCGCCACGCGCCGCAGCGCGCGCCGCTCGTCCAGGTCGTAGTCCCCGGTGGTGTCGCCGTCGAGGAGGTCGAGTTCGTCGACCTCCGGCACCTCGGCGGAGTCGTCATAGGGGTTGTATGCGTGGCCTGGACTATTGCTCAATTCTCCTGCTTTCGCCGTTCGACGCCTTCAGGAGCGACCATAGCTCGACCCGGTGGACGCCGCCCACCGCAATTTCGCCGCGGCGCGCAGCGTGGCCGCCCGCCGTCCGGCCTTGCCCGTGGACTTCTCCTGGGCGCGCCGAGCCACTTCGATCAGCACGGCCTCACGCCGCCGCTTCTCCGTTGCACCCATGGAACCGCCTCCTGTCAGGCGCGCGGCCGACCCCGTTGCCGCCCCACGCTCACAACGTTAGGCCCGCTCCCCGGCGATCGCATCGACCGCGAGTCTGACGTCGTGCTCCTTCTACTGAAGGAGACGCCCTCAGGGTTTCCCAGGATGCTGTGATCTAGGTCACAGTGCGTGATCAGAGCTCGACGGTCCCGCGCAGGCCCAGCACGGCCGGCCCCGTGAGCAGCAGTTCTCCGTCCGGGCGCTCCGTCACGACCAGCCGGCCGCCGGGCACGTCGACCAGGTAGCGGGCCCCGGCGCCGACGCCGTCGCGCCGCATCGCCACCCAGGCCGCCGCGCAGACGCCGGTGCCGCAGGACCGGGTCTCGCCGACGCCGCGCTCCCACACCCGCAGCGCGATGTGCTTGTGCCCGCGGTCGACGACGAACTCGACGTTCGCGGAGTCGGGGAAGACCGACGCGGGCCGCAGGGCGGGCGCGGACGTGAGCGAGCCGGGCGCCTCGAGGTCGTCGACGAACACGACGGCGTGCGGGTTCGGCACCCGGACCGGCGTGGCCTCCCAGGTGTGCCCACCGGCGGCGACGAAGGCCAGCTGGCGGGTCGCGGCCGGCTTGGCCCGGCCCATCTCGACGGTGATCTGGCCGTCCGGCTCGGCGTGCACCGTCCGGACGCCGCCGCGCGTGGCCACGGCCAGCACCGGCCCTTCGGCCAGGCCGTTCTCCCACAGGTAGCGGGCCATGACGCGCACGCCGTTGCCGCACATCTCGGCGGCGGAGCCGTCGGCGTTGCGGTAGTCCATGAACCACTCGGCGTCGTCGGCCAGCTCGCGGACCTCGTCGGCGGTCTCCGTGCGGGTGACGCGGATGACGCCGTCGGCGCCGATGCCCGTGTACCGGTCGGCCAGGCGGCGCACGGCCGGCTCGTCGAGGCGGGCGGCCAGGGCGCCGTCGGCGTCCGGGATCACCACGAAGTCGTTCTGGGTGCCGTGTCCCTTGACGAAGGAGATGCCGCTCACGAGCGACGATGGTAGGTCAGAGCGCGCTCCAACCGGTCATCGGCGTCGAACGGCACCCGGCCGACGCGGTCGTCCTTGCCGAACCAGGCGTGCTGACGGCGGGCGAACCGGCGCGTGAGCTGCACCGTTTCGGCGCGGGCCGCGTCCTCGGTGCTCTCGCCCGCGAGGTACGCGAGCACCTGCGCGTAGCCCAGCGCCCGGCTCGCCGTCGGGCCGTCGCGCAGCCCTCGCCGCTCCAGTTCGCGGACCTCGTCGACCAGGCCCTGCTCCCACATGCGGCCGACCCGGAGCTCGATGCGCTCGTCGAGGACGTCGCGCGGGACGTCCAGGCCGATCTGCACGACGTCGTCGTAGTGGTACTCGCGCGGCGGCAGCGTGGCGGTGAACGGGCGCCCGGTCAGCTCGATGACCTCCAGCGCGCGCACCACCCGGCGGCCGTTGGTGGGCAGGATCGCGGCGGCGGCGGCCGGATCGCGCCCGGCCAGCCGCTCGTGCAGCGCGGCGGCGCCCACCGTCGTCAGCTCCGCCTCCAGCCGGGCGCGGACGTCCGGATCGGTGCCGGGGAACTCGAACCGGTCGAGGACGGCGCGGACGTACAGCGCGCTGCCGCCGGTCAGGATCGGGGTGACGCCGCGGGACCGGCAGTCGTCGATGGCGTCGCGGGCGAGCTGCTGGAACTCCGCGACGGTGGACGGGCGCGTGACGTCGTACAGGTCGAGCAGGTGGTGCGGGACGCCCTTCCGCTCGGCGACCGTGAGCTTCGCCGTGCCGATGTCCATGCCGCGGTAGAGCTGCATGGAGTCGGCGTTGACGACCTCGCCGCCGAGCCGCAGCGCGAGGTCGACGGCGAGGTCGCTCTTGCCCGCCGCGGTGGGCCCGACGACCGCTACGACCGGGGTTCGGCTGCCGCTGTGCACGGCTGCAAGTCTCTCACCGCCGGCCCGAGGCCCAGCCGGCGGACGAGCTCGCGCGTGGCCGTCGAGCGGTTGAGGGTGTAGAAGTGCAGGCCCCGGACGCCCTCGGCGAGCAGCCGGTCGCAGACCCGCGTGGTGACGTCGATGCCCTCGGCCCGGAAGCCGGCCGGGTCGTCGTCGTAGCGGGCCAGGCGCTCGGCCACGGCCGCCGGCGCGCTCACGCCGGACAGCTCGACCGACTTCGCCAGCGTCCGCCGCGTCGTCAGCGGCATCACCCCCGGCAGCAGCGGCACGTCACAGCCGAGCGCGGCCAGCCGGTCGCGCAGCCGGAGGAAGTAGTCCGGCTCGAAGCTCAGCTGCGCGACGGCGAAGTGCGCCCCGCGCCGGATCTTCCCCAGCAGCCGGCGCACGTCGGTCTCGAGGTCCGGCGACTCCGGATGCCCGTGCGGGAAGGCCGCGACGCCGACGCAGAACGCCCCGAGGTCGCCGATCAGGCGCACCATCTCGTCGGCGTAGGTGACGCCGTCCGGGTGGGCCACCCACTCGGCGGCCGGCCCGCCCGGTGGGTCGCCGCGGATGGCGAGGACGTTGCGGATGCCGTTGTCCGCGTACCAGCCGACGACGTTGCGCAGTTCGGCGCGCGAGTGACCGACGCCGGCGAGGTGCGCGACCGGCGTCAACGTCGTCTCGCGGCGGATGCGCCCCGTCGTCCGGATGGTCCGCTCGCGGCTGGATCCGCCGGCGCCGTAGGTCACCGAGACGAACGCCGGATCGAGCGGTTCCAGTTGCCGCACCGCGGTCCACAGCACGGTCTCGTCGGCGTCGTCGCGTGGCGGGAAGAACTCGACGGAGAAGACCGGCCGCCGGCCGGCGAGTCGGTCCAGGACGGTCGTCATGGCTGCCCCTGAGCTCGTCGGCCGTCAGTAGCGGTAGTGCTCGCTCTTGTACGGGCCGTCGACCGGGATGCCCAGGTAGGACGACTG
>NZ_LFXL01000067.1 GCF_001270745.1 Jiangella muralis | reverse complement strand
CACACGACCATGGCGAGCCCGCCGCGGCCTGACAACGCCCTCCAGCGATCCCAGGCCGGTTCAATCTGCGGGTGCCGCACCGCCACACCGGCGACATGGTCGATCGTCACCGTCTTCGGGTTGTCGGTCAGCAGGTAGGTCGGGACCCCGCCCAGCGTGCGCAGCGTCTGGTCCAGGCACGCAACCAGACCCGGCAGCGTCAGGTCCCACACCGCGATCACGACCCGGAACCGCGACCACGCCAACCACGCGCAGAACAGCCACGTGGTCCGCCCGACCCCGTCCGGGCCAGGGACCTTCGGCCCCTGCCCCCAGTCGAACTGCAGCCACAGCCCGGGCTCGGTGATCCACGGCCGGTACGTGCGCCGGTTGCCGGCCCGCCACGCCCGCTTCGCCTCAGCCACCGCCCGCCGCGTCGACCGCTCCGTGCCGGTGAACCCGAGCCCGACCAGCCGCTCGTGAACGACATCGGCGCGGACCTTGCCCCGCGTCCGGTCGACCCACTCCTCGATCTTCGGCAAGAACGGATCGGTGATCCGCTCCCGCCGCGACGGCCCCGTCACCGGACCGCCCGCGTCCCGCGCCGCGACATACCGACGCACCGTCTTCGGATCCACACCCGCCAGCTCCGCCGCCGAGTGCGCGCTCCCAGTGGCGTCGAACGCCTCGAGAATCTCCATGATCTCCCTGTCAGACTTCTTCACGCGCCCCTCCGGGGTGCCATCGACTCGCTGGTGGTGGAAGACCACGAGTCGAACCCCGGAGGGCCGCTCACGACGGGACCGACACGGCCCCCGGGCCACGGGCAGGGAGATCAACTGTCCGTCAGCAGGGAACGACGTGTCCGCCTACAGGGATCTTGGCGTGTCCGCTAGCACCAGGCGGCGGTTCGCGCTCACCCACGCCTGCTCGACGTGGTCGGACCGGACATGGACATACCTTGTCGTGGTCGACAGCCAGTCGTGGCCGAGCAGCTCCTGCAGCGCCTTCAGGTCCATCCCGGCCCCATACAGCGAGGACGCGCAGTAGTGCCGCAGCACGTGCGGCGTCACTCGCCCCGACCACGCCGGCAGCCACCTGATCGTCTGCGCCTTGAGCCCGTGCCGCAGCACGTCGTCGCTGGCCCGGCTGCACCGGCCGAACTCACGGTCATACCGCTCGCTGGGCACCATCGGGGCATCAGGGTCCGACCAGTCGCCGCCGAACTGGTGCCGCACCTCGGCCAGCCACCAGTCGATCAGCGTGTCCGCGCCGTTGATCGCCGGCACCAGGCGAGGTTTCGGGCCACGGCCACGGCTGCCCTTCCCGAACCGGACGTGCAGCTTGCCGAACTCACCCAGATCCGGACGCCAGTCCCGGATGTCCAGCTTCACCGTCTCACCGATCCGCAACCCCAGCCGGCGCCACAACGAGGCAGCGAAGTAGTCCCTGGCTGCCGGCAGATATTTCCTCGCCTTGCTCACCGAGACGCGCCACCCACAGAACAGCTCGTCGACCTCCGCATCAGACGGCGGCACCCGCACCTTGCCCAGCGAGGCGCCGGACTGCCGGTTGAACTCATCGATCGGCTGCTCCACGACGACGCCCGTCAACGCGTGAACATCACCCTGATAGCGAGCGATCACGAAGTCGTAGAACTGCGCCAGCATCCCGGCCTTGCCCGCCCGGGTGCTCACCGCACGGCCCTCCCGGCGCAGCCCGGCCAGGAACCGGTCCGCGTCGTCACAGGTCGCCGACCACAACGGACCAGGCAGCGACCGCCGGAACTCGATCACCGTCCCACGCGAGCTACCCACATGCCCATCGGTCAAGCCCGCGGCGGCCATCGCCAACGCGTACTGGTCGACGATCTCCTGCTCGAACTCCTCAACATCCACCGCCGTCCGCAACGCCCGCGACGAGCCGATGTTCCGCACGACCGCGAGCTTCACCGACCGCTCAGTTCACCCAGAGACCACATGCGCCGACCATACCGACAGAACTTCAGGAATCCCGACGCTACATCAACTTTCTTGCCCGACGAGGTGAACCCAGCCATGCCTGGAAACCAGCGCCATCAAGGCACAGCAGATCCGAACGAACTCACGACAGTAGAGACAAAAAGTTAAGAGTTCGCCGGATTTCTGACGTTTCTCGGCGCCGGAGTTGATGATACTCGGCGCTCGTGCCGCTAGTGAATGCGGCTGTTCACTCGAACGTGTTCGCCGCTCGTCTGGGAGATCATCGTCGGGGCGAACTTCCCACGACGCCGAACCTCGCATGAGGTTTGCGCGGGCCTTGTGCGCACCTACAAGGCATGAAACTCGTGGTCCGAACCCCCGACGAGCTGATCGCGGCTATCCCCCATCTGCTCGGGTTCAAGCCTGACGAATCGATCGTGTTCGTGCCGATGCGTTACGACCTGCCCATCGCTCGTGTCGATCTCCCGATCACGCCGAGAGACCGCGACTTGGTCTGGCGGTCCATCCGCGACGCGTTCAGCCACTACGCCGGGACGGGCGCGAGCTTCGGCATCGTCTGCGTGACTGACGACCGCAGGTATGCGGACGCGGTCGGCCAGGAGTTCGCCGTCCGCCTCGACAGCATCGGCATCGGCACGCACATGCGGCTCTGGGCGAACGACTCCCACTGGGGCGACCTCGACAGTGGCGAGTCCGGCCCGCAGACCGAGGCGGCCCGGGAGCGCATCGCCGCGATGACAGTCCTGGCCGGCCGGGCCCAACCGGCGGCCAGTCGCGAGTCGCTCGCGACTTCACTGGTAGGAGATCGAGAGCCGGTGGCGAAGTTGCTGCCCAAAGCTCGGGAAGCGGCCGGACTGAGCACGCCACGGGCGGAGCGCAGCTGGGCCCTCGGCCGGCTCAACCAGTTCCACACCGACGGCCACCGACTGGCCGACGGCGACGCAGCCCGGCTGCTCGTCGCGGTCGACTCCATCCCGATCCGAGATCGGTTGTTGGACGACATCAATCGGGACAGCGCCGGCTCCCACGTCGCGCTGTGGACCGACATGACCAAGAGAGCTCCCGATGACGTGCGAGCAGCTCCAGCCTCGATGCTGGGCTTCGCAAGCTGGCTGAACGGCGACGGGGCCATGGCATGGTGCGCCCTGGACCAAGTACCCCGGGACAGGCCGTACGACCTCGCAGGGCTCGTGGCCATCGCCGTCCAGACAGGCATGCACCCACGGGAGTGGGAGGCCGTCAGGTCCCCGCGCCCAGAACGCCGTACGGATCTCGGGTCAGACCTTGCTTCACAGCAATGGAGCGCGCCGCTCGGTCCCGTTCGACCCGAACAAGGAATGTGAGGAGCGCGAAGTGGAGACCATTTGCCACGGCCGTCAGCCGTCCAGCCGCCTGGAACGTCTACTGGCGCGATTCGCGAAGGCTCACACGCAGCACGGCAGATCCACCTTCCCCGTCGACCTCGTGCTCCACGCGGACGTGGAGCTCGCCTGGGCGCGCGACTGAGACAAGTCCGGTGATGGCTGCCGGCGAGCGCTTCTGAACGTGACGAGCCAGAACGAACCCGTAACAGAAGAGACAGTCTCCCCTGAGTTCCCGTGATTTCTGACGGAATCGCGCGGAACTCGAGTGCCTTGAGGACCTGAGAGCTCCTGGCCGGGCTATCGCACCTGGCCACCGTGAGCGTTCGCATCCAGCCCGCCCGCAGAGGCGGATTCGCGAAGAGCAGCCCCGACCGCGGCGGCCTATCGGACTCGCCGGTCACCCTGCCACGGGTCGTGGTCCACCTCAACGAGGACGATACCGCGACGATCGCCGGCGAAGGCATCGACAAGCAGGTCACGAAACGGAACAGCCTCGGGGCTGCGTTGAGCGCCGTTGCCGAGGAAGCCGAGTGTCCGATCCGGGTGGAGCTGTACGAGCCGGACGGCAGCCGTTACATCGATATCATCTCCCCGCCGGGCCCGCCGACCGAGCGCGATCCGGAGCCGCAGGGCCGCCGATCGCAGCATGCCGGGTCAAGCACCATTGAGATCGCCCGGGATGGCTTTCTCGCCGGCGAGACGGTGCTTATCGCCCCGGCCATCGAGCTGGCTACCGCCAACCACAGCGGTCGAATCGCCATCAGCATCGACCGTCGAACCACTCGCAGGGCGGCTGGCGGAGTCCTCGTGTTCGGGACGGTCTCGGGCACCCTGCTTCTCGTCGAGTCGTAGTGTCCGCCGGCGCGCGGCCGGCCAGCGACACGCTCACCACGCTTGGCCTGGCCGGAATGGTCGTCGCGGTGGTGGTCGCCGGACTGCTCAGGCTGGCCGGCACCATCACCGCCTTCGTCACCGGTTCGCCCGCGCCAACGGTGGGGGTCACGAGCGGGCTGACAGTGCTCGCCAGCCCGAGCCGACCTGGAGACGCGCTCGGCACGCCTGACCTCGACCCGGTCATCTTCTGGGCTGTCGTCGCCCTGCAGGTGGCGATTCTGACGGCAGCCGGGTGGGGCGGGTGGCGGCTGTTCACGTCCACTCGAGCCTCGGCTGTCGATCCCCGGCGCCTTCCCGGCACCGCCAGCCGGAGCGAGATCACCCGGGTCGCATCTGCACGGGTGCTGCGCCGACGAGCGACGACGTTGCGGCCGTCGCTGCCCAGCTCCCGACCGGCTGACGTCGGCTACTTGCTCGGGCACGCCCGTGGCCGGCCCGTGTGGGCCAGCGTCGAGGACTCCATGCTGCTCATCGGGCCGCCACGATCCGGCAAGGGGCTGTCCGTCGTCATCCCAGCCATCCTCGACGCTCCCGGCGCTGTGGTCACGACGAGCACCCGACCGGACAACGTCGCCGTCACGCTCAAGTCTCGAGAGCAGATCGGTCCGGTGGCGGCGTTCGACCCGCAACAGCTCGCCCCCGGGCTGCCGGCAGGGATGCGCTGGTCCCCCGTCCGCGGCTGCGACCGCCCGTTGACGGCGATGATCCGTGCCACCGGGCTGGCCGCCTCCACCGGGCTGGGAGCGGGCGGCGTGGAAAACGGCGGCTTCTGGGAGGGCCAAACCCGCGTCGCCGTGCAAGCGCTCCTGCATGCTGCGGCCCTCGACGGCCGTGACGCCCGCTCGGTGTACCACTGGGCGCTGAACCCAGCCACTGCCGCCGACGCCGTTCGCATTCTTCGCACCGCTCCGCACGCGGCGGACGGGTGGGCCGACTCACTCGACGCGATGATCAATGCTGACCCGCGAACACGAGACTCCATCTGGCATGGCGTCCGGCTCGCGTTCGCAGCCCTTGCCGATCCACGCGCGCTCGATGCGGTCACACCACGTAGTGGCGAGATCTTCGATCCAGCGGCCTTCCTGCGCGAGCGAGGCACCCTCTACCTGCTGGCCACGGGCAGCGGCGCAGGGAACAGCGCACCGCTCGTCACGGCGTTCATCGAGGACATCACCGAAACCGCCCGCACGCTAGCCGCTCGCTCGCCCGGCGCTCGCCTCGACCCGCCGGTGCTGTTCGCCCTCGACGAGATCGGCAACCTTGCGCCTCTGCCGTCATTGCCGACGCTCGTCGCCGAAGGCGGCGGCAGCGGACTCACCACGCTGACCGTGCTGCAGTCATTGGCCCAGGCGCGCGACAAGTGGGGCGACGACGCCGCCCACGCTATCTGGGACGCTTCCATCGTCAAGATCATCCTCGGTGGCGCGTCGAACTCCCGTGATCTCCAGGACCTGTCAACGCTCATCGGCGACCGCGACGACGCCACCGAGAGCGTCACCATCGACGGCTACGGCACCCGATCCCACCAGCGCTCCATCCGCCGAGTCCCGATCATGTCAACCGACGTGCTGCGGACCCTTCCGCTCGGCACCGGTGTCGTCCTTCTTCGCGCCGCTGGGCCCATCGTCACAGATCTGCGTCCGTGGACCCGCCGGCCCGACGCTGAGGCGATCCAGGAGCAACGCACCGCTGTAGAGGACCTGATCCGGAGAGGGCACGAGTAGAGGACGCCGCCGCGCACCTTCCTCCTGACACCTCGCGACGACCCGCACACCACAGAGGAGAGCGTCATGCCGTTGCACACGCAACAGTCGCTGTCCGGATTCATCGCGTCCGAACCGCGGCTCACCGTCACCGACCGTGGCGACACCCGCTTCTACGCCAAGATCGGCCAGGAGCACTACCACCGGAACCCGGATGGGTCTTTCACTCAGCTCGAGACCACTTTCCACGACCTCGTCCTGTACCGGCGTACCGCCGAGCGCGCCCACGCCGCCTTCTCCAAGGGTGACAAGTTCGTCGCCGAGGGCTACGTCCATACCTACGAGTACCTCAACGAGTTCGGGCAGACCAAGACCGGCGAGGAGTTCGTGGCCAAGAAGATCGGCCACGACACCGCCCGCACCACGTACAGCGTCGATCGAACGCCGCCCAGCCGCGATGAGGCGAGCCTCGACAACGGCCAGATCGCCGCGGCAGAACCCGAGCGGTCAACGCCGGCCGAAGGCGTGTCGCTGTAGTCGAGGAGCACCGTATGGAGAGCACCTCCGGCGACCTCGACCTTCCCGAGCCGCCGCATTCCATCAACTGGAATACCCTCACCGCTGACGAGGCGGAGATCGCCTGGCGCGAGCTGGATGCATGGGTCCACTGGTTGCGCCGCACCTACGCGCTGCCGGCAACGATCATCCCTCCCGCCTGGCACCGGCATCCAGAACTCGTATGGGAGCTGTCGGCGCTGCACCTGCACTGGCTCGGCGCTTACGACCCAGACCAGCACGGCTCCGCCCCGTTGGGCTGGCACCGTGACTTCGCTGACGCCCGCGAACGGCTCCGCGACTGGGTCGCCACCTCTGGCACCCGACTCGACCACGACCGCCCCACCCGGCAGACCACCTGGCCCGGAGAGAACCTCCCACGCGAAGACGAAGTCCAGGAAGCCCGGATCGTCAACCGGGACGAGGACTTCGCGGCTTTCGTCACCGACGACATCAGCCGCCGGCGACGCCGCGCGCCCGACTGCGGCTCGCCGGGGTCTGATGCCCAGTGGCAATGATCCTCGACCAGACGCTGAGCTCCGTCGGATGGCTCGCCTGTCCAGCGCCGCCATCACGTTTCGGCGCGGCTCGCGCACCTCTCAGGTGGACCGACAACGCGGCTGATGTGTCGCGAACGCCGGATGGGAGCAGGTCATGGCAATCGACACCTTGGAGTCTCTGTCCGGGTTCATCGCGGCTAATCCACAGCTGTCCAAGACCGAGCGCGGTGACGCTCGCTTCTACGTCAGAGTCGGCCACGAGCAGTACCTCCGCAACGAGGACGGATCGACCACCAGGCTTGATACGACGTACCACCACCTCTTGATGTTCGGCCGCGCAGCGGAACGCGCCTACGCCGTGTTCCGGAAGGGCGACCGGTTCATCGCCGAGGGGCATGTTCGAGTGCATGACAACGGCGATGAATTCATCGCGTTGCGCATCGGCCACGACTCCAGTCGAACGCTCTATACCGTGCAACGCAGCGGTGGCTCTCGAAAGTACACGCCGATAACGAACCGTGAGTCGGGCGTTGACCTCACATCGGTCCGCGAGCGTGCTGGCGGCAACAGCAGCCCTAGGTCCCGCCCAGACGCTGGCCCGTTCCGCGCTCTGACCGTGACATCGACAGCGTGCTCGGCGCTCCACGGCCGGAGCGCCGGCTACTGAGGCACGCGCAGTGAGACGCACCCGCCAGATCGAGCCTCAGGTGGACGGCGTAGGCGTCCGCCTGTACACGCCGGACGAGGCCGCCGAACTCTTGCGCTGTAAGGCGTCGTGGCTCAAGGAGCAGGCGCGACTACGCCGCATCCCATTCACCATGGTGGCCGGTTCATACCGTTTCGCGCTGGACCACCTGACCCAGATCATCGAGGCCAACGAGCACCATCCGACAGACCGCCAACAACCGGCGCCACGCCGACACAAGATCGACGATCCACCAGCCGAGGGCGTCCAGCTACGCGCGCGCCGGCCGCGCCGGCGGCTCCGGGCGTCGTAAGGTGAATGGGCGGTAGTCATGTCCCGTCGCTCCAGCACCTACATGGGCGACCTACTCCCGTTCAGCCGGGTGTCCAGTCTCATCCTCCTGCCGCGTCGACAAGCGCGTTCGGGATGAGGGAGCCAGGCATTGGGTTACGCGGAGAACGTCGGCGACTACTACATCGGTCGCTACAGCGCGGGCGGCAAGTGGCCGACCGTCAAGAACAGCCGCGGCGAGACGATCCGCTACCGCACCAAGCGAGATGCGTCCAAGGCCGCCAA
The DNA here is from genome assembly GCF_001270745.1 of Jiangella muralis. GTDB lineage: Bacteria > Actinomycetota > Actinomycetes > Jiangellales > Jiangellaceae > Jiangella > Jiangella muralis. The sequence goes on along the minus strand of NZ_LFXL01000067.1, from coordinate 4,642 downwards.
CGACGAAGAGGCCAAGGTCCGCAGCGGAACTTGGCACGATCCCGAACGTGGACGGATCACGTTCGGCGCATGGGCGAACGGCTGGTACGCAAGCCAGAACCTCGCACTGTCAACGATGCAGAACTACAAGCACCACCTCGAGGAACATCTGCTACCCGAGTTCGAAGACGATCCGCTCGCGGAGATCTTCGGCGCCGATGTCGACGAGTGGGAGCGGAAGGAGCTCGCGGCCCGCTACAGCCTCACGTCCGTTCGAACGTGGCGGACCACCCTGTCGACGATCTTGGCCGATGCGGTCGTGGAAGGACTCATCCCCGCCAATCCGGCGGTGAAGCGTCGTGGTCGAGGCAAGCGCGCTGGGCGGTCCCGACGTCGTGGACCGGAGAAGGTCACGACGGACGCGCTCGGCGCTCTGCTGATCGCCGAACGAGCCGCCTTGCTCGCCGGTCGAGACGAGGAGTTCGTTGCCATAACCGCCATGTACTGGACCGGCATGCGCTGGGGCGAGGTGGTCGGCCTGCGCACCGAATACGCCCGGCCCAGCTCCATCCGGATCGAGCATCAGCTCTGGGAAGCCGACGACGGGGCTTTCCACGAACTTCCGCCAAAAGACGATTCGTATCGCGACATCGATGCACCCGGCTTCCTCTCCACGTTGATCTCCGCCCATCTGACGAGGAGCAATCCGCGGCCGTGTCCGTGCCACGGGAACCGGTACGTCTTCTCGGGCCGCAACGGAAGCGCACACTGGCGCCGTAGTCCGTTCGGCGATTGGCTGTTCGAGCCGGCAACCTCGGGGTGGTTTCCGAAGAAGCGCGCTACTGACGAACGCCGTCCCGTGCCCTTAGCGTCCGAGCCATGGCCCGGACGGCCACTTCGCGGGCGCAACAACCAAGGCCGGGCCGAGGCATGCTGGATGCCGATTGCGACAGGTCTGACCCCACACGGCCTACGCCACAGCCACAAGACTCTCCTGGTCGAGATGCGCGTGCCCGAAATCCTGTCGCACGAACGGCTCGGCCACGAACTCGACGGGATCGGCGGCCGCTACTCCCACGTCACGAGAACCATGCGAGAAGAGCTCATGGCCAGCCTCACCGAGCGGTGGCACGCGGCGCTTGTCGCCCGTCGCGATATGCACCCGACATCGCCCGTCACGATCCTCGACGAACTCCTTTTCCAAAGTTCCGGGGCCCGCACCCCTGGGCGTTCGCCGGGCCGGCCGGACCATCCCACTATGCAGAAAACCGGCGCTCTTCACACCTTGCGGTCTAAGCCACGCCCGGCACGCGGAGTCAGTTGAGATTCCGCGGCGACCGGCCTTCCGAACGACGAGCCACCACCGCTGGTGTGATCGTACGGCGTCCTGGTCGAGCAAAGTATCGGTTCGCTAGACCGAAGGGGTTCGACACCCGAAATTGGCCCGCGTGGATTTGCTTGTCGTGCCCGCGTGTTACACATCAGCACCCACTGCGCCGTCGGGTAGCTGCCTGGATCCTCCCGTAGATAGAGTGCTGACCATTCTCGGTAATGGAGAATTCGGGACCCCAGGCTTGGAGGTGCGGCCATGCCTCTGTCCGCTCAACGATTCCAGGACAACACAAGACTGGTCGACTGCGTCGACGCCGGCTACCGCATGCACTGGGGTGAGCCGGACAAGAGGCGGTCAAGCGCTCCAACTGGCCCTGGCGGATCTCTGCTACCCAATCACAATGGTCGACGGCATCTGGGGTCAGATCACATTGGCGCTGCTCACCCACACCGGAATCGATGCCGCCTCGCCCGACCCGCAGGCCTGTTGGCCGACGCCGAGAGTGCCGACGGTGCGACGTTCGAGATGCCGATGACTGCGGTCGGCGTGTCTCGTGTGGTGGCCTGCACGGTGGCGCCGCGTCGTTACGGTGCCACGCGCCCGGGCGCTGCGCAGCGCCGCTGTCGGCGGGCCGGCCCAGCGCCGAGGGCCAGCCCCGTCGGTCGCCCCACGGCCGCCAGGCTGGTGCCAGCCAGAAAGTCATCGCGGCAGGACCCGTGCAGTGCCGAACGGCGGCCGGGGCGCCACCACCGGGGCCACACCCCGGGTCCGGCGGCGCAGGACGGTATGCCAGATGCCGGCCGCCGCAGTGTGGTCCGCGGCCGTTGGCCAGCGACCAGCGGCCAGGTTCGTCGGTACGGCGACCGGGGCACGACCGCAACGTCGTCATCGGCACGACGTCGGCCCATCGGCACCACGAACGCCGGCTGACACAGGCCGCGGTCGCGCTGGCGCTGCTCGTGCCCCGGATATCGGCCCTCATGATCGGCACGGCGCCGGACACCACACCCTTGACGTTCGAGACGGTCGACCACGCGCAATGGGACGGTGAGACCGAGGGCGCGCTGCGGCGGCATTTCAATCACCCGCGACAGTCTGCGCCGCGCGATCGCGAAGCTGGCCAATGCCACCTTCGAGGCCCGCGACCCCTCCTGGTGGGCACCGGCACCGCCTACGCTTCCGACAGCAAGAAGTCGGGTCCTGGGAGTCCAACCTGATGACCAAAGGGCACCAGGAGCACGGCGGCCCGGGGTGATGATCTACTGGCACATCCAGCGGCGGGTCGACCTGCATCTACTCCCAGCTGAAGTCATGCTCCAGCTCCGAGGTCGCCTCGATGATCGAGGGCCTGCGGCACTGCACCGACGCCGACATCGACACCGGCTACGTCGACACCCACGGCGCGTCGGTGGTCGGGTTCGCGTTCACCGAGCTGCTCGGGTTCCGGCTGCTGCCGTGGTTGAGGAACATCGGTTCGATCCGGCACTACCGGCCCGACGACACCGGTGCAGCCTTCACCCAACTGCGGTCGGTGCTGTCCGGCCCGATCCGGTGGAACCTGATCGCCCAGCAGTACGACCAGATGGTCAAGTACGCCATCGCGCTCCGGCTGGGGACCGCGGAGTTGGAGACCATCCTGCGCCGTTTCACCCGCGGCGGCCCCAAACACCCGACCTACGCCGCACTGGAGGAACTCGGCCGCGCGGTCCGCACCAACTTCGCATGCGACTACCTTGCCTACGAGCGGTTTCGCCGCGAGATCCATGGCGGCCTCCAGGTCGTGGAGAACTGGAACTCCGGCAATCAGGTGATCTTCTACGGCAAGGACGGCGGCCTCACCGGCCCCGACCGCGAGCACGCCAAGGTCTCCACCCTGCTGCGCTAGGCCGTCCTGGAGGACCCGATGTTCCACGACAGCCTCGACGAGGTCGACCGACGTGCACCCAGCCTCCTGTTCTGGACCCACGTCACCCATACGGACGGTTCCGCCTCGACATGGAGACAAGGCTCGATCTCGCCGGCCATCGCCACACCGGCGGCTGGGTCATGAGGGCGGGTCGCCGAACCTGAGCAGCCTTCCCTCGGCCGCATCGCAGGTCCAGTAGTGTCCTTGGTCGTCGGCGCCCAGGCAGTGCCCGACGGCGGGCACCTCGACCTCCGCGACCACCGTGAGGCCGGTTTCGCTTGGGTCGAGGGTGGCCAGGGTGGTTCCGGGGTCGGAGCGGACGTAGAAGTGACCGGTGCGGTCCGACCAGGCGGGCAGGGACTCGCCGCCTCCGACGTCATAGTGGGCGAGTTGTTCGCCGGTGTCGGCACTCATGAGCACCACGCGGCCATCGTTGGCGCAGCTGGCGAGCACCAGGTGGTCGCGCGCGTCGACTCGGGGGAACCCGTGGGTGCCGTCGCATCCGGTGGGCCACCGCTGCAGCGTGTGGTCGGCCGTGTCGATAGCCACGAGGTCGTTTCCGGCGTGGGTGAACACTCGGGTCTGGCCGGCCAGCGTCGCGACCGTGAGGCCCTCCGGTCCATCGGGCACAGAGATGAACCCGGTGCGCTGCGGTGGAATCGTCGGCCGGTTGGGCACTGCGAAGACTTCGATGCCGTCACCTGAGGGTTCGGCCACCCATAGCTCGCCGCTGTCGGGCAGGTAGCGGACGTAGTCCGGGGTGGCGCCGACCTCGACACTGGTTCGAAGTTGCCCGCCGGTGGGGTCGATGACGGCGAGGGTGGTGGTGTCGCGGTCCGCGACGAACAAACTGCCATGCCCCGCGGCGGCAGAATCGGCAGACCGCAGAGGCTCCGGAAGGTCGATCCGTCGTGCCTTCCCGGAGTCGGGGTCGACCAGGTACAGGCCGTTGTCGCGCGCCGGCACGAGCACACGGCCCAAGTGAGGCGAGTAGGCGATGTCATCGAAGTCGATGTCGTCGCCGGCCCCTGGGATCTGGACCACGTCGGCGCTGGGGTGGACACGGCCGGAGTCTTCGCTCTGGCAACCCGCTCCGAGTGCGAGCAGGACCACCGCGCCGACGGCGGCATCCGCGCGCCGCAGTCGGACGGTGCCAACGACGCCCAGCTCGATGCGCCTTACCCATCGCTGAAAGGCACGACCTCGACCCACTTCTCCACTCCCGCCCATCTACATCGGTCTCTCGCGTCCAGATGCCCGGCCGAAAGCAACGAAACCCCGTAGCCACTCCCCTACCTGTAACCATGGTTGCACACATCGACCGGTGCGCCTGGGTGTGTTGCCGACCTACCGTGCACCGCACGATCCGTCCGCTCCGCACGCCCTTCACCCGATGGCTACACACCGCGCCGCGGCCATACACC
>NZ_LFXL01000066.1 GCF_001270745.1 Jiangella muralis | reverse complement strand
GAGGCTGACGCCGAACGTCTCGGCCAGCTGGCTCGCGGTGACCGAGCCCTCGCGCAGCACGTGGTCGGCGATGCGGTCCTGACGGACGCCGCGGCTGGTCTGCGTCATCGTCGCGGCGCCTGGTTGTAGTGGTCGAGCATGACGGTGTCGCCGGCGAAGCTGAGCTGCGTCGTGGCCGTCGGGTCGGGGCCGCGCAGGACGGTGCGGTAGGCGCGCAGCGGGATGCCGGTGAGCCGGCAGACGACCAGCCGCATCAGCGTGTTGTGGCAGACGACGAGGACGCGCTCGTCCGGGTGCCGGGCGGCGATCTCGCGCAGCGCCCGCTCCGCGCGATCGGCGGCGGCCTCCGGGCGCTCGCCGCCGGGGAGATGGTGGGCGACCGGGTCGCGGACGAACGCGGCGGCGGCCTCGGGGTCGTCGGCGCGCACCTCGGCGAGCGTGCGGCCCTCGGCGGCGCCGAAGTCCAGTTCGCGCAGGCGCGGGTCGACCTGGACGTCCAGCCCGGTGACGTCGGCGACGGCGGCCGCGGTCTGGCGGGAGCGGAGCAGGTCGGACGCGTAGAGGGCGGCCGGCGGGTACTCCTTCGCGTGGGCGGCGAGCACTTCGGCCTGCGCCCTGCCGACGTCGTCGATGCCGATGTCGCTGGAGCCGGTGTACCGGTTGCCCTCGTGCCAGGGCGTGCGGCCGTGCCGGGCCAGCGTGATGGTCGTCGTCATGGGGAGAACCTGCCGCTCAGCCGCTGTGCGGCGGTCGATGTGGTGGCCGTGGTGGCTGGCGTCGCCGATGTGGTGGCCGGGGTGGCCGCTTCGAGGTGGCCGCGTCGGGTGAGTTCGGCGACCAGGCGGTCGTAGCCCTGGGTCAGGCGTTCGTGCGCGTCGGCGCGGGGCTCGACGACCGCGCGGCGCCCGACCATCGCGGCGGCGCGGTCCGTGACCGTGACCCCCGGATCGGCGTGGTGGCCGGCGGAGGCGAGCACCGCCATGCCGAACGCCGGCTCCGGCGTGCGCGGGATCACCAGCGGCCGCCCGAGCACGTCGGCGCGCAACTGGTTCCAGTAGTCGCTGCGGGTACCGCCACCGGTGATACGGATATCACCGTCGATGGGAGCCCCGAGCGCGGCGAGCCGCTCGAAGCAGAGCCGCTCGACGTAGGCGACGCCCTGGACGACGGCGGCGTAACGCTCGGCCCGGGACGACGTGGCGCCGAGCTCGAACCGGCTCGCGTCGGGCCGGACGAACGGGAACCGCTCCCCGCGCGCCGTCAGTGGGTAGATGACGGCGCCGGCCGGTTCGAAGCGGCGGCCGGCCTCGGCGGCGAGCGCGTCGAGGTCGTCGTCGGCGAACTCGCCCGCGACGGCGCCCGCCCCGACGTTCGACGCGCCGCCGGGCAGCCAGCCGCCGTCGGGGTGGCGGTGGCTGTAGACGGCGCCCGCGGGATCGTCGATCAGCGTGGCCGAGACGCCCTTGAGTACCAGCGTCGTGCCGAGGACGGCGTTCCAGGAGCCGAGGGTCAGGGCGCCGGCCGCGATCTGCGCCGCGCACCCGTCCGTCATCCCCGCGACGACCCGGGTGCCGGCCGGGATGCCGGTGTGCTCGGCCGCCGCCGCCGTGACGGTGCCCAGCGTGCTGCCCGGCGGCACGACGGCCGGCAGCGTCGCCGGGACGACGCCGGCGGCCGCGAGCAGCGGTTCGTCCCACTGCCCGGCCACGACGTCGTAGCCGGACTTCAGCGCGTGGCTGCTGTCGGTGTCGACCCGGTGCCCGACCAGCGCGGCCGCGATGACGTCGGCGCTGTGCATGACGTGGCGGCCGGACCGCCCGGTGGTCGTGTGGTGCCGGAACAGCCAGTCGATCTTCGGCAGCGCCCACGACAGCTGGATCGCGGCGCGGCCGTCGTCCAGGCGTTCGTTCAGGCGGGCCAGCTCGTCGACCGCGCGGGCGTCGTCGTACATGAGGGCGGGGGTGAGGGGCGCGCCGTGGTCGTCGCCGAGCAGGACGGTGCCCGAGGTGCTGCAGATGGCGACCGCGCCGACCACGGCTCGCCGCCGCTCCGGCGTCAACGCGCCGAACGCCTGCCGTGACGCCGTGCCGACGGCGTCCCACCATTGATGCGGGTCCTGCTCGTGCCGCCGGTCGCCGTCGCTGCGCCGATGGCTGGTGAGCCGGGCCGACCCGAGCGCGAGCACCCGTCCGGCGTCGTCCGCGAGGAGGGCGCGCACGCTCTGGGTCCCGAGGTCGATGCCCACCCGGATGACGTCAGCCGGCCTCGGATCCATATGCACCCCGTCGCCTCGATGTCTGCGCGTTTCAGCCAGCACGTTATCGCATAGATAACACGTCTGAATGTTAAAGATAACCCATCCAGCGGTGGAACGAGGTGGCGCACGCCAACGGCCGGACACTGCGCCAGACTGTCCGCATGAAGCCGCCCGCCCGTCCCGCCGACCCGCCGTCGCGGCGCACGCTCGCCCGTGAGGCGCGGCAGCAGGCGATCGTGTCGCACGTGGTCGCTCACGGGGTCGCCTCGGTCTCCGAGCTGACCGAGCTGACCGGCGCCAGCGTCATGACGGTCCACCGCGACCTCGACGAGCTGGCCCGCCGCGGCGTCGTGCGGAAGTTCCACGGCGGCGTCTCCGCGCAGCCGTCGACGGTGTTCGAGAGCAGCTCCGAGTACCGCGTCCGGGTGCAGGTCAAGGAGAAGGAGGCGCTGGCGTCGGCCGCGCTGGGCATGATCGAGCCGGGCATGTCGATCATGCTCGACACCTCGACGACCAACCTGTTCGTCGCCCGGCGGCTCGGCGACCTGCGGCTCGGCCCGCTGACGGTCGTGACGAACTACCTGCCGATCATGCAGGTGCTGAAGTCGACGCCGGACGTCCACCTGATCGGCGTCGGCGGCGACTACAACGCCACCCACGACGCGTTCCTCGGGCTCAGCGCCATCGAGGCGATCGGTGCCCTCACCACCGACATCGTCTTCCTCAGCACGTCCGCCATGACGATGTCGACCACCTATCACCAGGAACCCGAGATCGTTACCGTGAAACGCGCGATGATGGCGGCCGGCCGGCGCCGCATCCTGCTGATGGACCCCACGAAGCTCAACCGCACCGCGCTGCACCGGCTGGCGCCGACGTCGGACTTCAACGCCGTGGTGGTGAACTCCGCGGTGGGTGATCGCGCGCTCGCCGAGCTGCGCGATCACACGATCGTGGTGTCGGTCTCCTGAGCGTTCGCGGTGCCGGGCGGGCGGAGGGGCCGCGGTGCCGGTCGGGCGGAGGGGCCGCGGCGCCGGATCTGCGCTGCCGCCCAGTGCCGCAGCCTGCCTCGCTCATGCCGCCGGGTGGGCCCCGCGCCGGCCCCGAGCCGGCCGTGATCCGGGCTGGTCGTAGGCCGGTCCCAGGCCGGTTGTAGGCCGGTCGCCGGGTAGCCGCTTGCCGTTCATCTCTTCGTGGAAGTTAAGTCTATCGTTCTTTGTGTTAAGTCTGTTACGGTCACTCGCACACCACATCGATTGGCCGATTGCGACCGTCACGTCGGGAGGCGTTCTTGACCACCACCACCGCCGACCGGCAGGGCCAGACCGCCGGCGCGAGCACGGGCGGCGGCGCTCCCACGACGCGCGGACGCCGCCGCAGCCGGCACCACTGGCGCCGTCGCCGCAAGGAGTACGCGCTCTTCCTGCTGATGATCTCGCCGAACCTGCTGATCATCGGCACCTTCGACTACTGGCCGGTCATCTACAACGCGTGGTTGAGCCTGACCCGCTGGAACATGCTGTCCGGCGCCCCGCGGTACGTGGGCCTGCAGAACTACGAGAACCTGTTCAGCAGCTCCAGCTTCCACGGGATCCTGCTGAACACCCTGACGTTCAGCGCGGCGATCGTCATCGGCAGCGTCATCCTCGGGCTCGCGGTGGCGCTGCTGTTCGACCAGAAGCTGCGCGGCCGGGGCATCGTCCGGACCGCCGCGTTCGCCCCGCACATCGTCAGCGGCGCCGCCGTCGCGACGCTGTGGCTGTTCATCTTCGACCCGGCGTACGGGCTGACGCGGGTGGTGCTCGACCCGTTCGGGGTCGCGTCGCCGAGATGGGTGAACGACGCGGACTGGGCGATGATCGCGCTGATCATCGCGTACCTGTGGAAGGGCCTCGGGTTCGTCGCGATCGTGTACCTCGCCGGGCTGCAGAACCTCCCGGAGGAGCTGTACGAGGCGGCCAAGCTCGACGGCGCCGGCACCTGGACGACGTTCCGGCGGATCACGCTGCCGCTGCTGTCGCCGGTGACGTTCTTCGTCCTGGTCACGTCGATCATCGGCACGTTCCAGGCGTACGACATGATCGCCGTCCTCACCGGGGGAGGGCCGGGCGACGCCACGACGACCCTGTCGTGGTACGTCTACCAGCAGGGCTTCCGCGCCTCTGACGCGGGCACCGCCGCCGCGGCCGCCATGCTGCTGTTCGTCATCCTGCTTCTCGTCACGGGCCTGCAGACCAGGTTCGTCCAGCGCAAGGTGCACTACACATGACCGCCGCACGGTTGCGACGGGTGCTGCTGTACGCCGGCCTGGTGGCCGTCGGGCTGCTGTTCATCGGCCCGATGTACTGGCTGTTCTCGTCGGCTCTCAAAGAATCTGGTGATATCTACCAGTTCCCGCCCCGCTGGCTGCCCGGCTGGCACTTCGAGAACTTCGCCGATGCGTGGCGGGCGGCCCCATTCGGCGACTTCTTCGTCAACTCGCTCATCGTCACCGCGGGCGGCGCCACGATCAAGCTGGTCAACGCGACGCTGACGGCGTACGCGTTCGTGTTCCTGCGGTTCCCCTACAAGAACGTGATCTTCCTGGTGATGCTCGGCGCGCTGATGGTGCCGAACAACGTCACGTTGATCGTCAACTACATCACCGTGTCGAACCTCGGCTGGATCAACACCTACCTGGGGCTGATCGTGCCCAGCGCCGGCTCGGTGTTCGGCATGTTCCTGCTGCGTCAGTACATGCTCACGCTGCCCGGCGACGTCGTCGAGGCGGCGCGGGTCGACGGCGCGGGGCACCTGCGCATCATGTGGCAGGTCGTGCTGCCGATGTGCAAGCCGATGCTGGTCACCGTCGGCATCATCGCCGTCGTCGACATGTGGAACGACTTCATCTGGCCGCTGATCGTCACCAACACCGTCGAGATGCGGACGCTGCCGATCGGACTGCTCTACCTGCGCTCCAACGAGGGCTACGCGAACTGGGGCGCGATCATGGCCGGCACGGTGATGGTCGCGCTCCCGATGCTCATCCTCTTCCTCCTCGCCCAACGGCAGATCACCCGCGGGCTGACCGGCGGGGCCGTCAAGGGCTGACCCCCGCCCGCTCGTCACGAAAGGACGCTTTCGACATGCGACACCGCACCGTTCTGCGACCCTCCCGGCCGAGCCGCCGCGACTTCCTCGCCATGGCGGCGGCCGCCGGTGTCGCCGTCCCGCTGCTCGGCTGTGCGGGCGGCGTCACCGACGACGGCGGCAGCGACGACGGCACCGGCGACCCCGGTGGCAACCTCGACCAGGTCGACATCAGCCCGCCGTCGCAGTACGCCGGCCGCGTCAACGTCGCCATGTGGAGCGCGATGAGCGGCGTCAACGGCGAGGCGCTGGCCGCGCTGGTGGAGAGCTTCAACCAGTCGCAGGAGGACATCTACGCCGAGGTCCAGTTCCAGGGCCCGTACCCCGAGTCCGCGCCCAAGCTGACCGCCGCGCTGCGGGCCGGCGCCGTCCCGGACGTCATGATGCTCGCCGACACGTTCTGGGGCCGGTTCCTCATCAACGACGCGCTGGAGCCGCTGAACGGCTATTTCGACGACGACTTCGGCCGCGACGACTACGTCGAGGCGCTCTACGACGAAGGGCTGGTCGGCGACGAGCTGTACTGGCTGTCGTTCGGCCGCAGTACCCCGCTGTTCTACTACAACAAGACGGTGTTCCAGCAGCTCGGCCTGCCCGACCGCGGTCCCGAGACGTGGACGGAGCTGCGCGAGTGGTCGGCCGAGATCTCGCAGCTCAGCGTCAACGGCCAGCCGTTGAAGGCGCACGCGTTCACCGGCGACGACGACTGGCAGTTCATGGCCGCGACCTGGCAGTTCGGCGGCAAGCTGTCCGAGGGCCTGGACGTCACCATCGACTCCGGCGGCGCCGTCGACGCGGCCCGCTGGCACCAGGAGTACATCTTCGAGGACGGCTACGGCTACCTCGCGCAGGCGGCCGGCACCGACTTCGGCACCGGCGTCGTCGCCACCGCGATCACGTCGACCGGCGGGCTGCGCGGCATCTACGAGGCGTCCGCGAGCGCCGGATTCGAGGTCGGCACCGCGTTCCTGCCGAAGGAGGTGGCCAGCGGCGTCCCGACCGGCGGCATGGGGTTCTCGCTGCTCAAGGGCGCCGCGCAGGAACGGAAGGACGCCGCGTTCCAGCTGCTGAAGTTCCTCGGCCAGCCGGAGAACGCCGCCGAGTGGACGCTCGCGACCGGGTACCTGCCGATCGTCAAGGCGTCGATGGACGTCCCCGAGCTCGCGGAGACCCTGGCCAGCGACCCGAACTTCAACGTCGCCGTCGAGCAGCTGCCCGAGGCGCAGGGCAGCGACGCGATCCGGTCCTACCTGCCCAACGGCACCGACCTCATCATCAGCGGCCTGCAGCGCATCTACAGCGACGGCAGCGAGGACCCGCAGGACGTGTTCGACGAGGTCGCCGAGCAGCTGCGGCAGGGTGTCGAGGACATCCGGCCCGCGTACGAGGAGTACTTCGGCTGATGGACCTGAGCGTGTGCGCGCACCGCGGCTCGCCGTCGGTGCTGCCGGAGAACACTGTCGGGTCGTTCCTGCAAGCGGTCGACGAGGGCGCCGACGAGGTCGAGCTGGACCTGCGGCTGTCGGCCGACGGACGGCTGGTCGTCATGCACGACGCCACCGTCGACCGGACGACGGACGGCACCGGCGCCGTCGCGGAGCTGACGTTGCGTGAGCTCCAGGCGCTCGACGCCGGCGGCGGCGCGCGGATCCCGTCATTCGAACAGGTGCTGGACGGCGTCGGCCCGGGGCTGGCTCTGCAGGTGGAGATCAAGGCGCCGGAGGCGGCCGGCCCGCTCGCCGAACTGCTGCGCGACCGCCCCGACGACCTCGCCCGCATCTCGCCGTGCTGCTTCGACCCGGACGTCGTCGCCGAGCTGGTCCGGCTGTTCCCGGACGCGCGGGTCGGGCTGATCGCGTCCGGCGGGTCGGCCGAGTCGCTGGACCGCGCCGTCGAGCTGGGTGCGTCGCGGGTGCTGTTCGGCTGGAGCGGCACCGACCGCGCGCTGGTCGAGAGGGCGCAGGCGCACGGCCTGGAATTCAGCGTCTGGCTGGTCAACACGCCGGAGCAGTTGCGCGACGCGCAGGCACTCGGCGTCGACGGGTTCACCACCGACCACACGGCCGCCACCGTGGCCGAACTCATCCGGATCGAGGAGGCGGCACCATGACGGAACTCTCGCGGCGGGCGTTCGTGCGGCTTGGCGGTGCGGCGGCGGGAGCCGGCGCGCTGGGAGCAATAGAGGCGGCACCGGCCGCCGGACTGCCCGGACGGGCCCGGCCGTTCGACCTGACCGCGCCGGCCGAGCCGTTCCTCGTCAACGTGGGACTGCACGACCAGCGGACGATCATGCAGTCGTTCGCCGTCGACAGCCCCGGCGGGCACGTCTACGTCGTGCAGATCACCCAGGGCGGCACCGTCCTGCCCGGCGACGCCCCCGGCGACGAGGAGTACGCGCGCCGGGCCGCCCGCGGTGACCTCACCCTGTCGAAGCTGGACCTTGCCGGGAACCTGCTCGGGCGCATGTACCTCAAGCGGTTCGGCCACGGTGTCGCGATCGGTGTGGAAAGGTCCGGCCGCGAGGTGCACCTGTGGACGGAGGTCGACGCCGTCACCGAGGGCACCAGCGGGTGGGGCACGCGACTGCTGCGGTTCCCGTTCGCCGACGGCGCCGTCATCGACGCCGACGCGACGCCGGGCCTGCAACGGCGCGAGCTGCTGCCCGGCGTCGACCGCACCACCTGCAACGTCGACCCCGTCCACCGCACGCTGGTCATGCGGTACCGCCGCGACGGCGCGTTCCGGTACGCGCTCTTCGACCTCGACGACGTGCGGCGCGAGCGGCCGGCGTATGAACCGATCGCCGACGTCGCGCAGCCGGACGTGCTCAGCGGCGGGCCGGTGTTCCAGGGCTACGCGACGTACGGGCGCGACCTCTACCTCTACGACGGGCAGATCTACAGCGACGCCAACCCGCCGTCCGGGCAGGGCAACGCGCACCTGACGCGGGTCGACTGGCGCACGGGAGCCGTCGCGGAACGGGTCCGCACGACCGACGGGCACGAGCTGCACCGGCGTGAGCCCGAGGGCCTCGGCGTCTGGCTCACCTCGCCCGGACGGCGGCCGACGGCGCGGCTCGGGTTCGCGTTCGGCACCAGCGTCACCGCCGACCCGGACGACGACCGGCTCTGCACGATCCTGACGAAGTCGCTCGGCTGACGACGCCGCTCGGCTGAGGACGCCGCTCGGCTGAGGACGCCGCTCGGCTGACGACGCGGCCGGCTACGGCGCCGACCAGCGCGGCAGTGCGGCGCGCTCCTTCGGGTCGGCCGGCTCGGTGAACCGGAGGGTGTTGCCGAACGGGTCGGCGATGGTCATGACCGTGCCGAACGCCGTCTCCTCCGGCATCGGCGCCCACACGGCCGGACCCCAGACCTTCACGGTCTCGCGGCGTTCGTTGAGCTCGTGGTGGAGGTCGTTGACGCCGTCGAGCCAGATGAAGACGGTCGCGCCGGGGTAGGGGTCGTAGGCCACCTCGGTGAGATGCAGTGTCGAGTGGCCGCGGGAGACCTGGCCGTAGAACGGCGAGTCGCCGCCGTTGTTCGGACCGCCGAAGTCGAGGGCGAAGCCGAGGAAGTCGAGGTAGAACTCGCGGGCGTTCTCGACCGAGAAGACGCGCAGGACGGGGATGGTCGAGGCCCGGGCGCCCCACGCCCCGGCCGAGCCGTCGCCGTCGATGCTGCTGAGCTCGGCGGTCTTCGCGGCCAGGACGTTCCAGTCGTCGAAGCCGAACTGCCGGGCGACGATCTCGAGGCACTCGCTGTGCGTGAGGTCGACGCCGCGGCGGTCGGCGAGTTCGGTGCGGAGCGCCTTCGCCATGGTTTTGGCGTCGCGGAAGGTGCGCATGCTGATCCTCCATGATCATGGTGGACGCGCGTCCGGTGCTTGCGTTGCCGGCGGGGCCCACCAGGTGATCAAGGGGACCATGCAGGGCACAGCGCGGTGCGATTCACCGTCCCGTCGAGGGCGCAAGCGGCAGGCTGCACCAGCCTTGCCGCAGACTCTAGCGTCGATCAGGGCAGGACGGCGGTCGCTTCGATCTCGATCAGCTGGCCGGGGAACGCCAGCGCCGCCACGCCGACCAGCGTCGCCGCGGGCGGGCCGTCGGGGCGGACGGCGACGTCGGCGGCGGCGACCAGGCCGGCGTGGATCTGCTCGAGGCTGTGCTCGTCGTAGCCGGCGACGAAGATGCCGAGCCGGACGATGTCGGCGAAGGTGGCGCCGGCCGCCGCGAGCGCCGTGGCGACGTTGCGCAGCGTCTGCTCGGTCTGCGCGGCGAGGTCGCCGGCGCCGACCAGGTTGCCGTCGGCGTCGCACGGCACCTGACCCGCGACGACGACCTGACGCGAGCCGGTGGCGACGACGACCTGGGAGTAGGTGGGCGGCTGGGGGAGCGTGGGCGGGTTGATCAACTGCATGGGCATGGCGGCAGCCTATGGGCGGCCACCGACAAGGTCGGCGGGCCGGATCCTAGGGTGGCGGCCATGACCGTCGCCCGTTCCATCGCTCTGTTCCTGCTCGCCGCCGTCGCCGAGATCGGCGGCGCGTGGCTGGTCTGGCAGGGCGTGCGCGAGCACCGCGGGCTGCTCTGGACCGGTTTCGGCGTCATCGCGCTCGGCCTGTACGGATTCGTGGCGACGCTGCAGCCCGACGCGCACTTCGGCCGGGTTCTGGCCGCGTACGGCGGGGTGTTCGTCGCCGGCTCGCTGGCCTGGGCGATGGTGGCCGACGGGTTCCGGCCGGACCGCTACGACGTCGTCGGCGCGGCGATCTGCGTCGTCGGCGTCGCGATCATCATGTACGCGCCTCGTCACTCGTGAGCTCGTAGATGGTCTCGAGCCCGTCCTCATCGTCCCACTGCTCGCCGACCTCGATGAACCCGTACTGCTGGACGAGGTTGCGCGAGACCAGGTTGGTGGGGCTGACCGTGGCCCGGACCACGCGGATCCGCGGGTCGTGGGTGGCGCGGTCGAGCATCAGCTCCAGCGCGGCGCGGGCGTATCCGCGGCGCCGGTGGGCGGGGTCGATCGCGTAGCCGAGCTCGACCCGGCCCTCGCCGTCGGGCGGCCCGTGGAACCCCGCGCGCCCCACGGCCACCTGGGCGTCGTCGTCCCAGACGATGCCGGTGATCCAGGCGCCGCTGGCGGGGTCGGTGGCGATCTGCTTACTGCGCATGCGCCACACGCTGCTCCAGTGCGGCCCGGCGCAGTACGGCGTCAGGTGGACGGGCGACTCCTGGTTGGCCGCGACGAGGTCGCCCGCGGCGAGGGCCGTCAACGCGGCCTCGTTCAACTGCACGATGCTGACGTGCTTCGGCTCGGTCATCACTTCGGTCATCGGGGCACATCGTGCTCGCCGCGGCGCCGGAACACAAGGCGGCGCGTTACGGCGTCGCCGGGTCAGGAACTGGACGGCAGCGGCTCGCCGGTCTCCATCAGCGTCTTCAGGCTCGCGATCAGCTCCGGCCAGCCGCCGCTGACGTCGCGCAGGACCTGGCTGCCCGGCGGGAAGCCGTCGTGGACGACCGTCAGCCGGACCAGTTCGCCGGCCGGTTCGAGGACGAACGTGACCTTGGACCGGTCCTCCTTCGCCAGCTCGGCGACGCGGTCCGGGTCGAGCCCGTGCGCGGCGGCGAACTCGGGGGTGAACGAGTGCCAGGTGTAGGAGAGCCGGCGGTACGGGTCGGCCTCGAGCACGCGCTGCCCGTCGTCGGCGATCGTCGCGCCGCCCTCGCGCCAGACCATCGGCGCGCCGGCCCGCCAATCGGTGTCGAACGTGACGCCCCAGTAGCGGCTGGTGAACGCGTTGTCGGTGAGCGCCTGCCAGAGCCGCTCCGGCGTCGTGCGGATGTACGTGGTGTAGGTGAACTCGGTGTCGCTCACGGGAGTGCTCTCCAATGCGGTCTTGAGGTCGGCGAGTGCCTGGACGCGTCCGCGGTGGTACCGGCTGATCCAGCGGTCCGCGATGGCGTTGATCGGCTCGGCGTTGAGGAAGTGGAGCTTCTCGCGGCCGCGCTTCTCCGTGGTCACGAGGCCGGCGGAGGCGAGGACGGCGAGGTGCTTGCTGACCGACTGGCGGGCCATGTCGAGACCCGCGCAGAGCTGACGCAGCGTCTGGCCGTTGTCGCGGTTCAGGCTGTCCAGCAGCGCCCGGCGGCTCGGGTCGCCCAGCGCGCGGAACACGTCGTCGTCCATGGGTCCCTCATCGCCCGACAGGCAGCTGATTGGCTGCCTTTCAGACCCCGATAATAGGCAGCCGTTTGGCTGCCTATCAAGCGTGCGGAAACTCGGATGCGGCGACGGGGACCGGGCGGCAGGATGGGCGGCGATGACCGCCTCGCCGCCGCATTCGCCGTTGGACCCGTTGTCGGCCCCGCCTCCGGGCGCGCTGATCGTCACCGGGCTGCCGGGCGCCGGCAAAACGACCGTGACGCTGCTGGTCGCCGCCCGGTACACCCGCTCCGCGCGCCTCGATGGCGACGTCATGGCCGACTTCATCGTCAACGGGCGCGTCAGCGTGGTCGGCGAGCCGCGCGACGAGTCACGGCGGCAACTGCTGCTGCGGGCGCGGAACCTGTGCTCGCTGGCCGGCAACTTCGCCGCCGCCGGTTTCCTGCCCGTCATCGACCACGTCGTGCCGAATCGGGACGTGCTGGACGCGATGACGGCGTGGCTCGCGCCGCTCCCCGTCCACTTCGTCGTCCTCGCGCCGTCGCTGGACACCTGCCGGCGGCGCAACGCCGAACGGGCTCCGGAGACGCAGGTCCACTACGACTACAGCGGCCTGGCCGACGAGATGGACCGCTCCCTCGCCGGCGTCGGCTGGTGGCTCGACTCCTCGGCCCAAACCCCGGACGAGACCGCCGCCGACGTCGTCACTCATGCCGCCGCCAAGGCCGCCCTCGCCTGACTCAGGCGTCGCCGCTCCTACGAGCGTGGGGCGGGTTCGGTCAGGTCTGCTTGCGCAACAGGCCCGTGACACCGGCGAGGAGCAGCGCGGTGAACACCCAGGCGGCCAGGCGCAGGACGTGGAAGGCGGCGCCGACCAGCCAGGGTTCGTCCGGCGGCGTCCAGGACTGCGACGAGGCCGCCGCCGGGAACGCGGTGGCGAGCGCATAGGACACAGGCTGCGGACAGCTCACGTCCCAGCTGTCGCGGCACCACGCCGCCGGCACGCGGCCGGGGAACGGCGGCTCGGCCCGGGTCTCGAGGTCGGCCTGGATCGTCGCCGTCGTGCCGGTGGTGAACTCGTCCTGCCGGGCCTCGGCCAGGCCCCATGCGAGGCCGAAGATGGCCACCAGCCACACCAGCGCCGCCATCGGGTAGTAGCCGTGGCCGGTGGTCACCCTGTAGAGCTGCCGGAAGAACCAGCTCAGGCCGCGGGTGCTACGGGTGGAGCGGACGGCGGATCGGTACCGGATCCAGCGGGCGTCGGCGGGCTGGCCGTTCCGCTCGTACAACGCGGCGAGCTCCTGCCACGGCTGGGCGGCGCGCTGCGACTCCAGCCACCTCGCGGCGGCCTTCCGGTCGGTGCGGACCACTCCTTGCAGGTCGCCGAGCCGCCAGCCGGTCACCTTGCCCAGGTGGGGGAGCCTGGCCTCGTTTTCGCCGACGATTAGGTTGCCCAGAGTGGCGCCGTCCAGCCGAACCAGGCCCGCGACCGTCACGCCGCCGTCCAGGAACAGGCTGCCGTCGACCCGTAGGTCGTCCGCCGTCACGCCGGTACCGCTGGGGTCGGCACCGCCGATAGACGCGTCGCGCAGGTTGAGTTGCCCGGTGACATGGGCTCCGGAGAGGACGACAGCGCCGGCCGAGCTGAACTCGCCGAGAGCCATGCTGCTGGCAGCCTGCAACCGCTCGACGATCAAGCTTTGCCCATCGGAGTCGACGCCGTTGACGCAGGCGGAGGTCAGATTGAGCGGCCCGCAGATGCGGGCTCCGATGAGGTGGACCGCGCCGGCCGACCTGATCGTGCCGAGGTCCACGTACGCGCCGGCCTCGAGTCCGTCGGCAACGATGCTGTATCCATGAGCGCCGGTGCCGTCGATGACGGTCCCGTGAAGATCGAGTCGCCCGCCGACCCGTGCCTCGATCAGGGCCATCGTGCCTTCGACCACGCTGTCGCTGACGTCTAAGTACGTGTTGGGAAAGTGGTTCGGCGTGCCTGCGTGACTGATGTGATGAGTGTGGCGA
>NZ_LFXL01000065.1 GCF_001270745.1 Jiangella muralis | reverse complement strand
GAAGGACTACCGACCTATATCAGCTTCGCTTGGTCTCCGACATGCCGACACTCGAACCGAGTTCGAGCGAGCGTCGGGTGGCTGGTCCCGCTGCATAGGTGCAGACGCAAGGGTGACCGGCCACGTTCGGTGGCACGGCCCGGCGCAACGGTGTGGGATGGCTGCGTGATCGATGGGAGAAGACTGTCGTGTCCGCGACAGTGATGCCGCGTCGTTTCCGCAGCGATCTCACGTCGACCTCGGCCGCGACGACTGTGCGCCCTGGCGCGTCACTGGGTGGGATCACTGTGTTTGCTGGGTGGCGTCGCTGTTGCCAGGGCAACAGTGATCCACCCCACCCGGCGCAGCGATCTCACACGGTGGCGTTGGGGATCGCGTAACGGTTCGCCGTCGTGCGGCGGTTGGCCGTCATGGCCACGTGGACCGTCCCCCTGCTGCCCGGGGAAGTGCGGCACATGCCTGCACCGTTCGCCCGTGCACGTGCGCCGTTTCTGCCGGCGCACCGTTGGGCCGTCCCCGACGCCCGCGGTTGAAGCCGCGGCCGCACCCCCGCCCCGGCCGGCCACACAGCTGCGTAGCCAAGATCAATCGGACTCACTCATCTAGGAGATCAAGACCCGGTCTCGCGACGGGGCGGCGCGAACGGCCACTCCTCGAACCAGGTGCAGCGTCCGTCGTCGCCCAAGCGGACGATCCACACGTCGCGGTACGCCTGCACCACCGGGTCGCCGTACCAGACCTCGGCCCGCACGACCGCTGTGTCGCCGTCGACCGCCACCACCTCGGTGACCATGCGGAACACCTCGTCCGGGCCGTTGCGCTCGGCCTCCCACATCCGCTCGATGGCCGGCAGTCCGACGACCGGGTCCTGGTAGGGACTCTGCTGGTAGGTCGCGTCGGCGGCGAACAGCTCGCCGAGCGACTCGACGCCGGGCGTGCGCCAGGCGCGCTCATAGGCCTCGACCCACGCTGTGACCCGTGCACTGTCCATGTCACTAGCCTGCCAGCGTCGGCGCACCCACCACATCGTCGATGCGTACCACGGTCGCGAACCGGCCGGCCAGCGCGTACTCCGTCCGCGTCATGATCTCCTCGACGCCGAGGGTGCGGGGGTCGGCCAGGATCTCCGCGTTGGTCCGCCCGGCCGGCGCCTCGGGGTGCTCGATCGGGTTCGTCGCGGTCGCGTCGATGACGAACGTCACCCGGTAGCCGAGGTCCGACGCCAGCCGCGCCGTCGTCTCGCAGCACTGCTCGGTGCGGATGCCGCTGACCGCCACCTCGCGGACGCCGCGCTCGGTCAGCAGCTGCTGCAACGCGGTCGTGGTGAACGCGTTGTGCGACGTCTTCGTCAGCACCGGCTCGCCGGGCCGCGGGTCCAGGCCGGGCAGCAGCCGGACGTGCCCCAGCTCCGGGTCGAAGACCGTGCCGGTGCCCGGCTCGGTGTGCAGCACCCACACGACGAGGTCGCCCTGCGCGCGAGCGTGGTCCACCAGCCGGCCGGCCTTGGCGGCGACGTCCGGGTCGGAGATCAGCTCCCAGCTCGGCCGCTGCCGGAACGACTCCTGGACGTCGATGACGAGTAGCGCTCTGCTCATCTCCCGATCGTCCGTCCGGCGAGCGGGCGGCGCCCAGGCGTGATCACGCCGACCTACCGCGACATCCGGCCACCCGGCCGCACCTACAATCGAACGCATGCCCCCCACCCCCGCCGCGTCGTCGGCTGCTGCCTCCGGCGTCGCCGCCGAGGCGGCACGGCGCCGGACGTTCGCCGTCATCAGCCATCCCGATGCCGGGAAGTCGACGATCACCGAGGCGCTGGCGCTGCACGCGCGGGTCATCGGCGAGGCCGGCGCGGTGCACGGCAAGGCCGGGCGGCGCGGCACCATCTCCGACTGGATGGAGATGGAGCAGGAGCGCGGCATCTCCGTCACGTCGGCGGCGTTGCAGTTCGAGTACCAGGGCCACGTCGTCAACCTGCTCGACACACCGGGGCACGCCGACTTCTCCGAGGACACCTACCGGGTGCTGGCCGCCGTCGACTGCGCCGTCATGCTGCTCGACGCCGCCAAGGGCCTCGAGCCGCAGACGCTGAAGCTGTTCGACGTCTGCCGTCATCGCGGCGTCCCGGTCATCACGTTCGTCAACAAGTGGGACCGGCCGGGCATGCACGTCCTCGAGCTGGTCGACGAGCTCGACCAGCGCATCGGGCTGACGGCCACGCCGCTGAACTGGCCGGTCGGCGAGGCCGGCGCGTTCCATGGGCTGCTCGACCGCGACGACGAGACCATGACGACGTTCGAGCGGGCGCCCGGCGGCGCGCGCATCGCCGGGGAGCAGGTGCTCACGGCGGCCGAGGCCAAGGAGCGGCACGCCGACGCCTGGGGCACCGCGCTGGACGAGGTGTCGCTGCTCGACACCCTCGACCTCGAGACCTTCCACGCCGGCACGTCGACGCCGCTGCTGTTCGGCGCCGCCGTGGCGAACGTCGGCGTGCGCCAGCTGCTCGACGCCGTCGTCGCGCTGGCCCCGCCGCCCACCGCCCGGCCCGACGCCGAGGGCACGCCGCGCCCCGTCGACGCGCCGTTCTCGGGGCTGGTGTTCAAGGTGCAGGCCGGCATGGACAAGGCGCACCGCGACCGGCTGGCCTTCGTCCGCGTCTGCTCCGGACGGTTCGAGCGCGGCGCCGTCGTCACGCACGCCGCCACCGGCCGGCCGTTCGCCACCAAGTACGCCCGCACCATGCTCGGCCGCGAGCGCGAGACCATCGACATCGCCTACCCCGGCGACATCGTCGGCCTGGTCAACGCGAACGCGCTGACCGTGGGCGACACCTTGTACGCCGACGGCGCGCCGGTCGCGTTCCCGCCGATGCCGTCGTTCGCGCCCGAGCACTTCGTCACCGCGCGCACCACCGATACCAGCAAGGCCAAGCAGTTCCGCCGCGGCATCGAGCAGCTGGCCGAGGAGGGCGTCGTCCAGATCCTCACCTCGAACCGCCGCGGCGACGGCGCACCGATCCTGGCCGCCGTCGGGCCGCTGCAGTTCGAGGTCGCCACGACCCGCCTCGGCCAGGAGTTCGGGGTGCCGGTCGCGCTCGACTCCCTCCCCTACGGCCTGGCCCGGCGCACCGACGCCGGCGGCACGCCGGTGCTGAACGCGGAGGCCGGCGTCGAGGTGGCCGAGCGCCGCGACGGCGCCCTGCTGGCGCTGTTCCCGGACAAGTGGCGGCTGGCGTCGGTGCAGCGCCGGCACCCCGACGTCACGCTCGAACCGCTCGTCGCAGGCGCCGACTGACGAGGGGCACTGGTCACTTTCGCCGCGCGCCGGTCCTGACGCCGCCGCAACGGCCTCTTCTATAAGGTGGCCGCCATGACTGCTCGGCCGCTCTCCGAACTCGTCGATCCCGGCTGGGCGCGCGCCCTCGAGCCGGTCGCCCCGCGCATCGCCGCCATGGGCGAGTTCCTGCGCGCGGAGCTGGCTGCCGGCCGCACCTACCTCCCCGCCGGGCCGAACGTCCTGCGCGCGTTCACCCAGCCGTTCGACGACGTCCGGGTGCTCATCGTGGGCCAGGACCCGTACCCGACGCCGGGCCACGCCATCGGGCTGAGCTTCTCGGTGGCGCCAGAGGTCCGCCCGCTGCCGCCGAGCCTCGTCAACATCTTCCAGGAGTACACCGCCGACCTCGGCCACCCGGCGCCCGCCAACGGCGACCTCACCCCGTGGGCCGAGCATGGCGTGCTGCTGCTCAACCGGGCCCTGACGGTGGCGCCGAGAAATCCCGCCGCGCACCGGGGAAAGGGCTGGGAAGAAGTCACCGAGCAAGCCATCCGGGCGCTCGTCGGACGCGGAACGCCTTTCGTGGCCATCCTCTGGGGTCGCGATGCGAGAAATCTCCGGCCACTACTTGGTAACGTTCCATGTATTGAGTCGGCCCACCCGAGCCCCATGTCGGCCCGCAACGGTTTCTTCGGCTCACGCCCGTTCAGTAGGGCAAACGAGCTCCTGCAAGGGCTTGGCGCACCGCCCGTCGACTGGAAGTTGCCCTGATACGCCACGTTCACGAAGTGGGACGCACACTTGTGCAACTAGCGTTCGATCATCGTATGCTTCCCGGCGCGGGCCCAAGGTGGTACTGTTTCCGCGGTTGCAGTAACAGTTCCTCGCACGTCCTTGAACGCCCGTGGGATGTTATCGCGGGCGTTTTTCGCTTCTCTGTGCCTCCAGCACTGTGGTAGCGGGAGACGGCGGCAGCAACCCGGAGGTCGCACGGTGCGGCCTTCGTCACCGTCCCGTAGGAGGACACGGCACATGGCACAGGGAACCGTGAAGTGGTTCAACGCCGAGAAGGGCTTCGGCTTCATCGCACAGGACAACGGCGAGCCGGACGTCTTCGTGCACTACTCGGCGATTCAGTCCGACGGCTACCGCTCGCTGGACGAGAACCAGCGGGTGGAGTTCGAGATCACCCAGGGCCCGAAGGGTCCGCAGGCTGACGCGGTCCGTCCGGTCTGATCGACCTGTCACACCGCTGCCCCCGTGCCTCTCGCAGGTACGGGGGCAGCGGTGCGTCCGGGCCCGGTTTCGTCCGCGGTCCGGACCGCTCGCCGCACCCCGTCCGCCCTGTTCAGCGCCCCCTCCGGCGGCCGCCGCCGAGGGGTAGACGGACCGTTCTGTTCGGAAGGGGCTTGATAACGAACGCGTCACTGTGATTCGGTGGGATGCACGTGGTCAAGCAATCGCCACTTCCGCTTCATTCTGGATGAGGTGTAGGCCGTGCAGACCCACGTTCTCGCGACGACGGACAACCACCAGCACCAGAAGCTCGACCGTCACGAACTCACCAACGACCTGCTCCGCCAGGCCGCCACGAGCACCGGCCGGCAGCGTCAGCGCATCATCGACGAGGTCGTTCTCCTTCACCTGAAGCTGGCCGAGTCGATCGCCCGGCGCTACTCCGGCCGCGGCATCGAGCGCGACGACCTCCTGCAGGTCGCCAATCTCGGCCTGGTCAACGCCGCCCAGCGGTTCGACCCCGACCGCGGCAAGGACTTCGTGTCCTTCGCGGTCCCCACCATCACCGGCGAGGTCAAGCGGTACTTCCGCGACCACGGCTGGACGGTCCGGCCGCCGCGCCGGATCCAGGAGCTGCACGCCCGGGTCACCGCCGCCACGGCGGAGATCGCGCAGGCCAAGGGTGCGGCGCCCACACCGGCCGAACTGGCCGAGCACCTCGGCGTCGAGCTGGAGGACGTCCTGGAGGCCAGCGCGTCGCACGAGTGCTTCACGGTGGCCTCCATCGACTACCGCGGCACCGGCGGCGAAGAGACGCCGCTGGCCGAGACCCTCGGCGAGCACGACGAAGGCTTCGCCCGCGCCGAGGCCGTGGTCGCGCTGGCCCCGGCCTGCCGCGACCTGAAGCAGCGTGACCGGCACATCCTCTACCTGCGCTTCTTCAAGGGCTGGACGCAGCAGGAGATCGCCAAGGAGCTCGGCGTCACCCAGATGCAGGTGTCGCGGCTGCTGGCCCGCATCCTGAGCCAGCTGCGCAGCCGGGTCGGTGCCGCCGCGGCCTAGCCACGCCGAACGGCTGGCCGATGTCCGTTGGCCGTTCGTGCCGGCGCACCGTTTGGTCGTCCTCGACTCCCGCCATCGTCCTCGATGGCGGGAGTCGTGTTCGAGGCGCCGTTCGGACGGTTCTCACCATCGAAGACGGCGGCGGACATCGAGGTGTGGCGAAGCGCCCCACAAGTGCCGGAGTCTCGGAGACCAAGCGAAGCTAGCTGGTCCGTAGCAGCTCCAGCAGGCGATCGACGGCGACCCCGCGGCGCTGGGCGGCAGGCAGGGCGACGGAGACCGCCCATCGCGGCAGGGCGTCCTCGACCTGGAGGACGTCCACCCCCTGGGCGGCCCGCTTGCGGGTGACGTGCTCGGGCACCAGCGCGACGCCGAGGCCGTGCCCGACGAGATCGAGCAGCGTGTGGACGTCGTTGACCTCCATGGTCACCCGGCGGTCCAGGCCGGCCGCGGCGAACGCGGCGTCGGCCAGCTGCCGGGCGCCCCACTCCTCCTGGAAGTCGACGAACGCCGTGCCGTGCAGCCGGCCCAGCCCGATGCTGCCGCGCCCGGCCAGCGGGTGGTCCGGGCGGCACAGGACGACCATCCCTTCGGCGCTGAGCGGCATGAGGTCGACGCCCTCCGGCGGCGGGGCGACGACCGGCACGAACGCGACGTCGAGGAGGCCGGACCGGACGCCCTCGAGCAGCCGGGCCGAGCCGGCCTGGTCGAGACGCACCTCGACGCCTGAGTGCGCGGACCGGAACCGGGCCAGCAGGCCGGGGACGTCGACGGCGCCCAGGCACTGCTCGGCGCCGATGCGCACCGTCCCGCGCAGCAGGCCGTTGACGGCCGCCACGGCCTCGCGGGCCGCCTCGACCGACGCCAGCGTGCGGCGGGACTCCGCCAGCAGCGCCCGGCCCGCCTCGGTGAGGCTGACCTGCCGGGTGTTGCGGTGGAACAGTGCCGCGCCCAGCTCGCGCTCCAGCGTCCGGATGGACGCCGACAGCCCGGACTGGCTGATGATCAAACGCTGCGCCGCCCGGGTGAAGTGCCCCTCCTCGGCGACGGCGACGAAGTGCTCCAAGTGCCGCAGTTCCACGATTGAGAATCGTAGCTTCTGAATTCGTTCGGGTTCTCCTGTTGGACACACCGTGGACGCCGCGCGAAGACTGGACCCACACACACCCGATCCCCGGAGGTCACTTCCCATGCAGTTCCGCCGCATCGGCGACGTCCAGGTCAGCGCCATCGGGCTGGGCGGTATGCCCATGTCCATCGAGGGCCGGCCGGACGAGGCCCGCTCGATCGCCACGATCCACGCGGCGCTCGACGCGGGTGTCACGTTCATCGACACCGCCGACGCCTACCACCTGCACGCCGGCGAGGTGGGCCACAACGAGACGCTGATCGCCACGGCACTGGCGAGCTACGGCGGCGACACGTCCGGCGTCCTCGTCGCCACGAAGGGCGGCCACCTGCGCCCCGGCGACGGGTCGTGGACCAAGAACGGCTCGCCCGACTACCTGAAGCGGGCCTGCGAGGCGTCCCTGAAGCGCCTGGGCGTCGACGCGATCGGCCTCTACCAGTTCCACCGGCCCGACCCCCGGGTCCCGTACGAGGAGTCGGTCGGCGCCCTGCGCGACCTGCTCGACGACGGCAAGATCCGCATGGCCGGCGTCTCGAACGCGAACCCGGAGCAGATCGCGCTCGCCGACGACGTGCTGGGCGGCCGCCTGGTGTCGGTGCAGAACCAGTTCTCGCCGCGGTTCCGCAGCAGCGAACCGGAGCTGGAGCTGTGCGACCGCCGCGGCATCGCGTTCCTGCCGTGGAGCCCGCTCGGCGGCATCTCCCGCGCCGGCGGCCTCGGCTCAGCACACGAGCCGTTCGCCCGCGTGGCCGCCGCGCACGGCGTCAGCCCGCAGCAGGTGTGCCTCGCCTGGATGCTGGCGAAGAGCGAGCGTGTGGTCCCGATCCCGGGGTCGAGCCGGCCGGAGACGATCCGCGACTCCACCGCGGCCGTCAACCTCGTGCTCTCGCCGGAGGAACTGGCCACGCTCGGCTGAGCGAGCCCGCGGGCCGGGCTCAGGCCAGCCGGGCGAGCCCGGCCTGCCGCTCGGACATGGACGCCTCGAGGGCGTCGCCGATCTCGGTGTAGCAGCGTGGCGCCGGGCCGGTCGCGGACCGCTCCAGCTGGGCGCGCACCCCGAGGTCGCGGGTGACGACGCAGACGCCACCGCCTCGCGCGTGGATGCGCTGGTGCAGCCCGACCAGCACCGTCGCCGCCAGCGGGTCGACCGAGCCGGCCCGGCCCAGATCGACGACGACGTGACGGCTCTCGGCCGCACTGGCGGCCCACCGGATCTCGTCGGCCAGCGCGGCGTCGAGATCGCCGGGAACGGTCAGGATCGTGCAGCCACCGAAGTCGCGGGCCTGCACAGCGACGTCGTTGCTCACGGACGCTTCACCACCAACGGTTCGGGAGGCCTGGACTCCACCCCGAGTCCTGCCAAGCCTCCAGTGGTCGGCACCCGACGCGGGGACGTGGTGCCGATGTCATCCGACGACTACCTTTACTGAGCGTCGTGCGGACTGTCAAGGTCTCCCTGGATCAACACGAGGACGTCACTCTGGCACGGCGGGCGCCCGGAAGCAAGATCCTTTGCGATGGCAATCGATCGCGCCGCGCCCCGATGCAACCATCCACCGGGGTCGGGCGTCATCACGTACGGCGGGCCACTGCGCTCGTCACGGGGGTGCCCGCGCCGATCCGGCGCACAGGGTGGCCGGGCCCGCGTCACGAACGTGGGCCCGGACTCCCCTCGGCGGTCAGCTCGACTCGGCGTCGACCCAGGTCAGGTACGGTTCGCTGCCGCCAACGATCGGCGTGACGACGATCTCCGGCAGGTCGTACGGATGCACCTCGAGCAGGTGCGCCGTCAGCGCCTCCGCCCTGGCCGCCGTGGTCTTGATCTCGACCCGCCACTCGGGCTCCGTCCGCACCTCACCGTCCCACCGGTAGACGCTGGTGATCGGGACGAGCTGCGCGCAGGCGCCGAGCCGGGCCACGACGACGCCGGCGGCCAGCTCGCGCGCCACCGCCTCGCTGCCCGCCGTCGTGGTGACGATGACGTGGTCGCTGGACATGCCTCGCAGCCTAGGCGCGCGACGCCCATGATCATCAACCGTTGGCGACATCATGACGTCGCCAACGGTTGATGATCATGGACGGGGCGGGCCTAGGCGCCGCCGGTTGACAAGGCTCACTCGGAGGCGAATACTCGAAGTCGAGTATTCGAACGAGAACCAGAGGAGGCGCCGTGGCCGCGACCCGTCCGTCCAACCCGCTGGCGCTGGCTGTTCTCGTGCTGCTGGGCGAGCGGCCCATGCACCCGTACGAGATGTCCAGCACCCTGCGCGAGCGGCGCAAGGAAGACAGCATCAAGCTCAACTACGGCTCGCTGTACTCCGTCGTCGAGTCGCTGCAGAAGCGCGGGCTGATCGAGGCGGCCGAGACGGTGCGCGAGGGCCGGCGACCGGAGCGGACCACGTACGCCATCACCGAGACCGGCGCGCAGGTCATGGTCGACTGGCTGGTCGAGCTGCTGAGCACCCCGAAGAAGGAGTTCACCCAGTTCGAGGCGGCGCTCTCGCTGGCCGGCGCGCTGCCGCCCGATCAGGTCACCGAGCTGCTCGGCCAGCGGCTGCGCAACCTGCTCTACCAGCAGAAGTCCGTCGAGGCGATGTTCGAGGAGGCGAGGTCGGTCGGGCTGCCGCAGCTGTTCCTGATCGAGGCGGAGTTCTCCGCCGCGCTGCTGGCGGCCGAGATCGCGTTCGTCGAGCAGCTGCTCGCCGGGCTGCGCACCGGGAGCCTCGGCGGGTTCGAGATCTGGCAGCGCATGCACGAGCTGCGCGGCGCCGGCGTGCCGCCGGAGGAGGTCGAGGCGAAGCTCAGCGTGGAGTTCGCCGACGATCTCGCCTTCGCCAAGCACTACGAGCAGGGCACGTAGAACCACGGTTCCCGGCCACGGTGCTGCAACACCACGGCCGGGAACCGATCGGAAAACCAGGAGCCGGAGACTCACCTCGCGGATCGCCCCGATCCCAGGTCCTGCACCACCCAGGATACGGGCGACGCCGTGCGGCACCGGTTCCTTCCCATCGGAAGGAGATCCGCACCATGCAGCACGCCATCGAGGCCGAGGGTCTGGTCAAGACCTACGGCAAGGGGGCGAAGGCCGTCCGGGCGCTGTCCGGCGTCGGCTTCGCTGTCCCCCGCGGCACCGTGTTCGGCCTGCTCGGCCCGAACGGCGCCGGCAAGTCCACCACCACGAAGATCCTCACCACGCTCTCGACACCGGACAGCGGCAGCGCTGTCGTCGCCGGGCTGGACGTGGCGAAGGAGCCCGGCCGGGTCCGGCACGCCATCGGCTACGTCCCGCAGAAGCCGTGCTTCGACCCGACCGCCACCGGCCGCGAGAACCTCACGTTGCAGGGCCACATCTACGGGCTGTCTCGCTCGGACATCCGTGCCCGCGGCGACCAGCTGCTGGAGCGGTTCGGGCTGGCCGACGCCGCGCACCGCGTCACCAAGACGTGGTCCGGCGGCATGCAGCGCAAGCTCGACGTCGCGCTGGCGCTCATGCACCGACCGCGCGTGCTGTTCCTCGACGAGCCGACCACCGGCCTGGACCCCGAGGCCCGCGCCGACATGTGGGCGGAGATCTCCGGCGTCACGCGGGCCGACGGCGTCACCGTCCTGCTCACCACCCACTACCTGGAGGAGGCCGACCACCTGGCCGACCGTCTGGTCATCGTCGACCGCGGCCAGGTCGTCGCCGAGGGCACGCCGGAGGAGCTGAAGGGCGGCCTCGACGGCGACACCGTCCAGGTCGAGCTGGCCGACCCGGGCCAGCAGGGCTCCGCCCGGGCCGCCATCGCCGCCGTCCGCGGCGTCAGCGCGGTCGGCGCCGACGGCGCCCGGCTGCACGCCAGCGTCGGCAACGGCGCAGCGACGCTCCCCGGGCTGCTCGCCGCGCTGGAGGGCGCCGGCGTCCCGCTCGCCTCCGTCACCGTCGCCCGGCCCTCGCTGGACGACGTCTACCTCCGGCACGCGGGCCGGTCCTTCCACAGCGCCGACCGCGCCGGCCTGGACGGGACGGAGGTGGCGGCATGAGCGCGACTCTCGCTCCCGTGGCGCCGGCCCGGCCGGACGTCCAGCACGGCCTGGCGCTGCGGCAGACGGCCTACCTGATCGGGCGCTCGCTGCGGATCCTGCGCCGCGAGCCGGTGTACCTGGCGTTCACGCTGCTCCAGCCGATGGTGTGGCTACTGCTGTTCGGCGCGCTGTTCGAGCGGGTCGCCGACCTGCCCGGCTTCGGCGACATCTCCTACCTGGAGTACCTCACCCCCGGCGTCATCGTCATGACGGCGATGATGTCGGCCGGCTGGGCCGGCACCGCGTTCATCGACGACATGCAGCGCGGCGTCATGGACCGCAACCTGACGTCGCCGGTGAGCCGGGGCGCGCTGATCACCGGCGCGCTGGCCTACCAGGCGGTCGTGACGGTCGTGCAGTCGCTGATCGTGTTCGGGGTCGGCCTGCTGGCCGGCGCCCGGTACGACGGCGGCGTGGCCGGCGTGCTCGTGGTGCTGCTGTGCGCCACGCTGCTCGCGGTGATCTTCGCGGCGCTGTCCTGCGCGGTGGCGCTGATGCTGCGGTCGCAGGAGTCGCTGATCGGCGTGTCGCAGTTCCTGACGCTGCCGCTGGCGTTCATGTCGACGGTGATGATGGCGCCGGCGCTGCTGCCCGGCTGGGTCGGCACCGCCGCCCGTTACAACCCGGTCGACTGGGCCGCCCGGGCCGGCCGCGACGCGTTGCTCGGCCACCCCGACTGGTCCGCCGTTCTCGGCCGGGCCGGCCTGCTGGCCGCGCTGACGCTCGTCATGGCCTGGCTGGCGACCCGGGCGTTCCGGGCCTACCAGCGCTCCGTCTGACGTGGCTCGACGCCCGTCCGTGCCCTCC
This sequence comes from Jiangella muralis, assembly GCF_001270745.1. Classification (GTDB taxonomy): domain Bacteria; phylum Actinomycetota; class Actinomycetes; order Jiangellales; family Jiangellaceae; genus Jiangella; species Jiangella muralis. The sequence continues at coordinate 2,485 of NZ_LFXL01000065.1, read as the reverse complement.
TTGGGTGCGGACGGGCTCAGGCGGCGCCAAAGACCGTGCCGACCGGCTCCCGAATGGGCGACGTGCGTCCGCTTACCCGGTCCGGCGGCGCCCATTCGGACGCCACCGGACCGCGGCGAAAGATTGAGGTTGCGACCCCGGCCTCCGCAGCGAACCGGGGCCGCAACCTGCACCCGACGTCGTCGTGGTACGTCGGGCGTTCTAGGGGCCCTTAAGGGCCGTTTCCGTTGCCGTTGTTGCCGTTACCGGAATTACCGTTCCCGTTGTTCCCGGAATTACCCTGCCCGTTACCTGAATTGCCGTTGCCCTCGTTACCGGGCTTCTCTGGTTTGGCTGGAGGAGTCTCCGGCTTGTTGGGGTTGTCGGGCTTCTCGGCGGGCTTGCCCGGCGGAGTCTCCGGTTTACCCGGCGGCTCCTCGGGCTTGTTGGGATTGTCGGGCTTCTCCGGGGGCTTCCCGGGCGGGGTCTCCGGCTTGCCGGGAGGTCTCACCGGCTCGCCGGGGTCTTCGGTCCGGCCCGTGTCGTCGGGCTCGGTGGTGCGGGTGTCGCTGACGTCCTCGACGATGCCCGGCTCGGGCTGCTCGTGCTGGAAGGTGATCGGCGTCACCGTCTCGATGAACTTCTCGACGTGATCCTGGGCCCCGCCGGGGAGCGCGCCCGCGGCCGTGGCCGCGGTCAGCCCGGTGAACATGACCACGGCACCGGTGACGACGCGCACCCGCGGGCTGACCCCGGCGAGCCACGTCCGGATGCGGTGGCCGGACGGCTCAGGAGGCAGCGGGGCCGGCGGGATGCCGGAGAAGTCGCCCGTGGCCAGGCGCCGCGCCAGCTCGTCCGACGGCCGCACCGGCTGCCGCGCGGCAGTACGGAGCTGCCCGACGGCGCCGGCCAACGGCGCGAGTTCGGGCGTGACCGGGCGGCCGGTCAGCAGGGCCTCGACGGCGTCCTCGTCGAGTAGGTGCAGCGGAAGCATCTCGTCCCTGTAATCGCCGCGGGTACGTCAGGGGGTACGGGGTCACTGGACTTTTTTTCGCAGCGCGGTGAGACCGCGTCGTTGCAGCGCCTTCACCGCGCCGACGGACCGGCCGACCGTCTGGGCGACCTGCTCGACGGTGAGGTCGCCGACGACGCGCAGCAGGACGACCTCGCGCTGCTCCGCGGAGAGCGTCGCGCACAACTCGTACACGCGCCGCAGCCCGAGCGCGTCGATCGCCTCCGCCTCGGCGTCGCCGCCGGGCCCGTCCAGCGTGGCGGGGTCGTCGGTCGGCTCACTGGGACGGCGCGCGACCCGCCGCCGCTCGTCGATCAGGCGGCGGTGCGCGATGGTGAAGACCCACGACCGGAACTGCGGCTCCGTCCCCTCGAACGAGGCCAGCCCGGCGAACACCCCGAGGAAGACCTCGCTGGTCAGGTCGTCGGGCTCGGCCGCCCCCTGGAGCCGCAGGTAGCCCGTGACGACCGGCGCGAGATCGGTGTACAGGCGTTCGAAGGCCCACGGCGCGCCCGCGCGGGCCGCGTCGAACACGACCTCGAAGTCTTCCCCGATGATCGCTCGCCTCCCGTTGGCGCCCGCCGCGCAGTCTGATCACCTCACTGGCCAGAAGGTTACGGGCAGACGTCCACCTTCCGGCACGCGCGACGACCCGGCCCGCCAGAATGGACCCGTGGACAGCCGCATCATCGACCTGCACACCGGCACCGACCTGGTCACCGACGTCACCCGCGACGTGCTCGATTTCTGCCGTGGCCGCGGCGACGGCCTGTGCCACCTGTTCGTCCCGCACGCGACGGCCGGGCTGGCGCTGATCGAGACCGGCTCCGGCACCGAGCCCGACCTCGCCGGCGCCGTCGACCGGCTGCTGCCGCGCGAGGACGTCTACCACCACCGCCACGGCAGCCTCGGCCACGGCCGCGACCACGTGCTGCCCGCCTTCATCGCGCCGTCATTGACCCTGCCCGTGCTGGGCGGCGCGCCGGCACTCGGCACCTGGCAGAGTGTGGTCGTCGTCGACTCCAACGTCGACAACCGCGATCGGAAGCTGCGGTTGTCGTTCCTCGCCGGGTGAGCTCAGTCGCCGTCTCCGGGCTCGGGCTCGGGCGTGCGCAGGTCACCGTCGGCGCCCATGACCTGCTCGGTCTCGTCGGCGTCGCCGTGAACGCGGGTTTCGTCATCGACGGAGTGGACGGCCATCGCGCGGTCGCGCTCCTCCTGGGTCGTGTGGCGGACGCCGTCGGGATGTTCGGTCATCGCTGCCTCCCAATGCCGTGTCTCCCATGTCGGTACCCATGATGCGCGGCAAGCCACCGACGAGGCGGCCGGCCTGGTGATCCTGCTGCGCGAAGGCAGCGTCTGGTGGCAGACGTGTCGATCGCGCGGGTGCTGCCTGACGGCCGGCCGTCATCACCAAGCTGGCCGGGTACACCTAGCCTCGATGTTTCGTCTGGCCTGCGTGGCCGGGGATCGGTCACGGTGTGTTGGTGGCTC
>NZ_LFXL01000064.1 GCF_001270745.1 Jiangella muralis | reverse complement strand
CTCCACGACGACTTCCCACCCGTGACCAGCCAACAAGCAGCCGCTTGACATAGAAGCGTCAACGTTTCGCGGCGTGATAGCCCCCCAAATCTTGGATGATCATGGAACGGGGTGCCCGGCTGCGGACGGCGAGGTGCGCCCAGCCTGCCCCCGTCCCCTGATAGCTGCCAAGAACGGGCAGCAGGGGGACGGCCAACGTGGCGGACCAGCGCACCGAAGGCCCGGCGGACGCGAGTAGGCCGGGCGCACGGTGCGCCGCGCGCGGCCCGGCCGGGCGAAGAAGTCGGGCCTGGTGAGCAGGCTCACTGTGGCGTCCGCCACGACCAGGCGGAACGGCGGTCGCGACCGGCGGACCCCGAGAACGGCGGCGGAACGGACGGAACCCGCGCGCCGTCCGGGACGTCAAGGAGATGGTGCGCTCGGCGGCCCTGCATCGGGTGTTCGGCCGTCTGGCGTGCCGCGCGGCGAACCGCTTAGGCTCCCGCCTCGAACCGCCCGAAGCCCCGCCCGGACTGCCGCCTGGCAGCCGGGAAACGGCGGCGACGTGCGGGTCGGGGCGTGCCGCTGGGGCGGGGCGCCGGCAAACGAACAGAGATCTTTAGCACGGTTCCGCTTGACGCGCACGTATTGCACTCATGTAATTTCGAACGTGTCGTTCAGTGATTCCGCGGCCTCGACCACCGCGGCGTCACTTCGGGGGCCGGCTCTGAGCCGGAGAAACAGGTCGAAGGAGGCGAGCCATGACCGAGTGGGACGGGGACCAGGTAGACCTGCTCTGGGGCGAAGCCGAAGAGATGAGTTGGCAAGAGCGGGCGCTGTGCGCCCAGACTGATCCGGAGGCGTTCTTCCCTGAGAAGGGCGGGTCCACCCGAGAGGCCAAACGCGTGTGCACCGGTTGCGAAGTCCAGGCGGAATGCCTGGAATACGCACTGGCGCACGACGAGCGGTTCGGCATCTGGGGCGGGCTGTCCGAGCGGGAACGGCGGAAGCTCAAGAAGCGGGCGGTCTGACGGCCGTCCGGCCGGTCGCCGCAATGCTGAACTCTGCCGTTCTCAGGTTCAGCGCGTAAGGTTGGCGGCTGGCACACGGGGTTGCCCGGCCGAGGCACGCTTCGGCCGGGGCCGCCCCCCGGGTGCTTGCAGACCTATCGCTGGAACGACGACGAGGCATGGCACCGGACCCTTTGACCGCAATCGAGAACGGCAGCACGACGCCCAGCGTCTATTCCGACCCGGGCTTCGGCTCCGACGCAGCCCTGGACGCGTTCGCCGGTGATGTCGGCGAACCTGAGCCGGTCGACCCCACAGCGCTGCTGACGCACGACGTCACGGCGGTCATCGTGGCGCACGACGGCAGCCGGTTCGTCCACCGCACGCTCGAGGCGGTGGCGGCGCTGCGCCGCATGCCCGAGCGCATCGTCGCGGTCGACACCGGGAGCCGCGACGAGACCGAGCAGGTCCTGACCTCCACTCTGGGCGCGCCGTCGGTGGTGTCGATGCCCCGTTCGACGGGGTTCGGCGCGGCCGTCGCGGCCGGGGTGGCCGCCGGCGACGACATGGCGCAGGCCATGCGGGGCAGCGGCGGGCTGCGCCAGTCCGACCGGACGCACTGGATCTGGGTCCTCCACGACGACAGCGCCCCGGCGCCGGACGCCCTGTCGCGGCTGCTGGAGGCCGCCGTCCGCCGCCCTGACGCCGGCATCATCGGGCCGAAGGTGCTCGACTGGCGCGAGGGCCGCCAGCTGCTGGAGATCGGCCTGACGGTCACCAGCGGCGGCCGCCGCCACACCGGCCTCGACCGCCGCGAGTACGACCAGGGCCAGCACGACACCTCGAAGAACGTCCTCGCCGTCGGCAGCGCGGGCATGCTGATCCGCCGCGACGTGTGGGACGAGCTGGACGGGTTCGACCCGCGGCTGACCATCTTCCGCGACGACCTCGACCTCGGCTGGCGCGCCAACGAGGCCGGCTACCCGGTCGTCGTCTGCCCCGACGCGGTCGTCTACCACGCCGAGGCCGCCGCGCACGGACGGCGCCGGCTGGGCGCCACCCGCGACCGGCCGCACCTCGCCGACCGCCGCAACGCCATCTACGTCCTGCTCGCGAACACGCCGGCGCGGTCGCTGCTGTTCGTGCTGCTCCGCGTCCTGTTCATGGGCCTCGGCCGGTCGCTGACCTTCCTGGTCGGCAAGCAGCCCGCGCTGGCGTTCGAGGAACTGGTGGCGCTGCTGTCGGTCATCGGCCGGCCGGACGTGCTGATCCGGGCCCGCGCCCGCCGCCGGCGCACCCGCCGCAAGGCGCCGTCGCAGCTGCGCTCGCTGTTCCCGCCGCGCGGCCAGCAGCTGCGGCACGCCGGCGAGAACGTCTTCGGCATGATCACCGGGTCCGGCAGTGGCGCCGGCCACGACGTCTCCGGCGGGCGCCGGGCGGTCACGGCGGGCGACGACGAGGAGCCGGCCGGCGACGACGGCCGCATCCTGCGCTTCCTGCTGCACCCCGCCGTGCTGATGACCGCGGTCCTGATCGTGGTGACGCTGGTCACGGCGCGCGGGCTGATCGGCTCCGGCCGGCTGTTCGGCGGCGCGCTGCTGCCCGCGCCGGCCGCCGCGGGCGACCTGTGGGCCGTCTACACCGAGTCGTGGCACGGCGCCGGGCTGGGCAGCGCGTCGGCGACGCCGCCGTACCTCGGTGTGGTGGCGCTGTTCGGGACGCTGGTCCGCAACGCCTCGCTGGCCGTCGACCTGCTGCTGATCGGCTCCGTCCCGCTGTCCGGCCTGACGATGTACCTGCTGGTCCGCCGCGTGGTGCAGACGAAGCTGCTGCGGGTCTGGGTGGCCACGAGCTACGCGCTGCTGCCGGCCGTCACCGGCGCCATCGCGGCCGGCCGGCTGGGCACCGCCGTCGCCACCGTGCTGACGCCGCTGCTGGTGCTCGCGGTCATGCGGACGCTCGGCACGCCGGGCCGCTCCGGCCCGGGCCGGGCCGCGTGGAGTGCCGGCCTGCTGCTCGCGGTCATCTCCGCGTTCGTGCCGCTGGCCTGGCTCATCGCGCTGGTGCTGGCGATCGTCGCGGGCGCGACGGTGTTCCGCGACCGCCGCTCACTGCTGCGGCTGGGGGTGCTGCTGGCGGTGACGCCGGTGGTGCTGATCCCGTGGACCGGCAGCCTGATCACCCGGCCGATGTTGCTGGTCACCGAGGCCGGCGTGGCCGGCCCGGGGCTGTCCGACCCGGAACTGGCGCCCTGGTCGGTGCTGCTGCAGAACCCCGGCGGCCCCGGCAGCGGCCCGGTCTGGCTCGGCGCCGGCATCCTGGCCGCCGCCTGGATCTCACTGTTCCGCCCGGTCCGCCGAGTGGTCATCGCGACCGCCTGGGTGGTCGTCGGCGTCGCGCTGGTGGCGGGCATCGTGTTGTCGCGCATCGCCGTCAGCGGCCCGACGCTGGAGACCCCGGTGGCCGGCTGGCCCGGGTACGCGACGGTGGTCGTGGCGGGCGGCCTGCTGATCGCCGCCGCGGTCGGCGGCGAGGGCGCCCGGGAACGGCTGTCGCGGGCCAGCTTCGGCTGGCGCCAGCCGCTGGCCGTCATCATCGCCGGCGCCGCCGCGCTGGCCCCGATCGTCGGGGCCGGCTGGTGGGTCGCCCGCGGCGCGGGCGACCCGATCGAGCGCCGCGACCCGGGCATCCTGCCCGCTTACGTCGCCGACGAGGCGGATCGCCCGGAGCGCGTCCGCACGCTGGTGGTCAACCGCGCCGACGACGGCCGCATCACGTACGCGCTGCTGCGCGAGTCCGGCCCGCGGCTGGGCGACGCCGAGACCAGCCCGCCGCCGGAGGAGTACGGCCCGCTCGACGACGTCGTCGCCGACGTCGTGTCCGGCCGGGGCGGCGCCGACGGCGCCCGGCTGGCCGAGTTCGCCGTCCGCTACGTCTATCTGCCGCAGCCGTACGACCCGGACCTCGCCGACACCCTCGACACCGTGCCCGGGCTGGTCCGCAGCAGCGCGCCCGAGGGCGCGGCGATCTGGCAGATCGACCAGCCGGTCGCGCGGGTGTGGATCGCCGCGCCGCCGGCCGAGGACGGCGAACTGGCGCCGATGGCCGACGAGAACACCGAGGTCGTCACCATCCCCAGCGGCGAGGTCAACGCCGCCGGCAGCGTGCCCGAGGGCCCCGAGGGCCGGCAGGTCGTGCTGTCCGAGCTGGCCGACGAGGGCTGGACGGCGCGTTTCAACGGCACCGAGCTGGAGCCGACGACGTACGGCGGCTGGGCGCAGGCGTTCACGCTGCCGCCGCAGGCCGGCGAGCTGACCGTCGAGTACGAGGGCAACCGGCGCGCGTTCTGGCTGTGGTTCCAGCTCGGCGCGGTCGTGGTCGCGGTCGTGCTGGCGCTGCCCGGCATCCGCCGCGAGCGCGGCGCCGTCGACGACGCCGCCGACCTCGACCCCGAGGACTCCTCGCCGCGACTGCCGCTGGCGCCGGTCCCGGCCGGCGCGGAGCCGCAGCCGGTGGCCGCGCGGGCCGGCCGGCGCAAGGGCTCGCGGCGCGGCGCCGAACCGTCGCCGTCCCCGCGGCCCGCACCGACACCGCAGCCCGAACCCGAACCCGTGCCGGCCGACGCCACGGCCTGGGTGCCCGGCGAGCGCAGCCTCGGCGAGCGGCTGCGCGGCCGGCCCGCGACGAAGCCGGCCGGCGAGCCCCAGGACGAGCCCGCGAAGGCGCCGGCCCGCGGACGGGGTGCGCGCAAGCGTGCCGCCCGCGAGCCGGAGCCGTCCGCCGAGGCGACCGCGTTCCTCGAATCGATGCCGGAGGCGATGTCGGCGCCTGAGCCCACGCCGCGCGGCCGGAGCGCCCGGAAGCGCGCGGCGCCCGAGCCCGAGCCCGTCGCCCCCGAGGCCGACCCGCTGACCGATCCCGCCTTCGGCGAGCCGGCGACGGCCCAGCCGGACGCGGAGCAGCCGCACGCCGTCGGCAGCTGGGATCCGTTCGCCCGGGCCGGCGTCGACGACGACGCGCCCCGCGGGTCCATCAACGATGCCTACCAGGGCCGCCGGGCCGGCCGTGCGGCCGACGAGGCGTCCGGCGCCGACGCCGGTGGCCGCACCCGCCGCGCGCCCGGTAAGCGCGCCGCGGGCAAGCGGGCGAAGGGCCGGCGGCAGGAGGACGAGCAGTGATCAGCGCACGTTGGGCCGGCCTCGCGGCCGGCGCCGGGGTGGCCGTCGTCGTCGGCGGGGCCACGCTCATCGGCCCGCCCGGCTCCATCGTCGACGACCACCCCGAGGTCCGCGAGCCGGTGGTCCGGTCGTCGCTGGTGTGTCCGTACGTCGACGGCGAGGACGCCGGCAGCGCCGAGCTGGGCGTGCTGGCGCTGCCCGGCGTCGACGCCGCCGAGACCACCGAGGGCGCCGAGCAGCCGCCGATCACCGTCCGGGCGCTGGCGCTGCCGCCCGACCCGGAGAACCCCGAGGCCACCGGTGACCCCGCCGCCGAGGCCGCGACCGAGCCGCTGGTCAGCATCGCCGACCGCGGCGTCCCCACCATCACGCCGGTCGAGACCGCGGCCGGCACGTCGTACGCCGTCACCGGCCAGGGCGCGCTGGCGCCGGGGCTGGCGGCCGAGCAGTCGCTGCTCCTGCAGGAGGTCGACCTCCGCGGCGCCAGCACGGCGGCCTGCACCGCGCCGCGGCGCGAGCACTGGTTCGTCGGCGCCTCCGCCGAGGTGGGCCGGCGCGGCCGGCTGGTCCTGTCCAACCCGACTGACGTGCCCGCCGTCGTCGACGTCGAACTGTGGGACGAGGCCGGCGTCATCGACGCGCCCGGCACCCAGGACATCGGCGTCCCTGCCCGTAGCCAGCGGATCCTGCTGCTGGACGCGCTGGCGGCCGGCTCGGTGACCACCGCTGTGCACGTGCAGTCCAGCCAGGGCCGGGTCACCGCCGCGCTCGAGGTGCGCGAGACCGAGGAGATCACGCCGCAGGGCATGACGTACGTCCCGGCCGCGGTCGCGCCGCGCCGCGAGCTGTGGATCCCGGGCGTGCCCGGGTCCGGCCAGCGCAGCCTGCGCATCGTCGCGCCCGGCAACACCGACGCGATCGTGTCGCTGCAGGTCCTCGGCGTCGACGGCGCGTACAGCCCGGTCGACCAGGACGTCGTCACCGTCACCGCGGGCACCGTCACCGACATCCCGCTCGACAGCGGCACCGACCCGGCCGGCATCCGGCTGCAGAGCGACGAGCCGATCACCGGGTCGATCCGGGTGGTCCAGGCGACCGACGGCGGCCTGCCCGACCTCGCCTACACGTCCGCGTCCGAGCCGCTCACCGGGCCGACCCCGGCGCTGCTCAGCCGCGCGGCGTCGGGCATCGCCAGCACGCTGCTGCTCAGCTCCGCCGTGCAGACCACGGCGCGGGTCAACGTCCAGACGCTGGCCGCCGACGGCACCGTCGCCGCGGAGACGCCGATGGAGCTGCCGCCCGGCGCCACCGTCCCGGTGCCGCTGACCGCGGTGGGCGACGCCGCCAACGCGACCGTCGTCGTGGTGCCCGAGGCACCCGGCTCGGTGGTCGCCGCCCGGCAGATCAGCGGCGCCGACGACGACGGCGCGCTGCTGGACCTGATGCCGCTGATCTCGCCGACGATCGAGGTCGACGTGCCCGAGGTGGTCGGCGAGCTGCCCGACGTCCCGGAGCCCGTGCAGTCGCCCTGACGGGCGTCAGGGGAGGTCGTGGCCGCCGTAGGCGGGGTCGATCTCCTCGGGCTCGACCCCGAACAGCTCGGCGACCTGCTCGGTGACGACGTCGCCGACGAGGACGCGCAGCTTGGCGGGGTCGGTGGCGCGGGTCTCGACCGGGCGGCGGAACACGACGACGCGGGCCGGCAGCGCGCCGGTGCCGGCGTAGGCGCGGGCCAGCGGCACCCAGCTGCGGTCCCAGTCGTCGAGCGCGGGGACGTCCTCGACGGCGAACTCGACCTTGGCCAGCTGGTCCTGCCAGCGCCGGTCCAGCCGCTCGACGGCGGCGATCACGAGGTCGTCGAAGCGTTGCGCCCGCGACACCGAGAGCGGCGAGCCGGACGGCGCCAGCGGGCCGCGCATGCCCCGCCCGTGCCGGTCGCGGCGGATGCGCGGCAGGCTCGCCCCGGACGGGGTCTCGGGTCCGGGCGTACGGCGGCTCATTCTGAGCAGGGTAGCCCGTCAGGCGACCGCGGGGTCCCAAGCGGCGGCGAGTCCCGCGAGGGAATGGGGGAACGTGCGTTTGGCGTGCCGTGCCCGGAGGACACCGCCCAGACGCTAGCCTTCCCCTGTGAGTCCGATGCGTCGCTGTTCTCGATCAGCTTGTCCACGGACTGCTGTCGCGACGCTGACCTACGTCTACGCCGACTCCACCGCCGTGCTGGGCCCGCTGGCCACCTACGCCGAACCGCACAGCTACGACCTCTGCACCGTGCATTCCGAGCGGCTGGTCGCGCCGCGTGGCTGGGAGGTCATCCGGCTGGCGCCGGACCCCGCCGCGCTCGGCCCCAGCAACGACGACCTGCTCGCGCTCGCCGACGCCGTCCGCGAGGCCGGCCGGCGGCCCGAACCGCCGCCCGCGCCACCGATGGCCGGCGAGGGCGGGAGCGGCGCCCGTCGCGGGCACCTGCGCGCGCTGCCCGACCCCGACGCCTGATCGGCCTCCTGCCACCCGGCCGGCGGCCGGAGAGGTAGGGTCGCTGCGTGCGCGATCTGGTCCCGATCCTCAAGGCCTACGACATCCGCGGCGTGGTGCCCGACGAACTGGACGACGAGACGGTGCAGGCCATCGGCTGGGCCGCGGCGCACGTGCTGGCCGACGGCCGTGGCGCGCTGGTCGTCGGGCACGACATGCGGCCCACGTCGCCGGGGCTGGCCGAGGCGTTCGCCGACGGCGTCACGGCGGCCGGCGTCGACGTCGTCATGGCCGGGCTGACCAGCACCGACCAGCTGTACTACGCCAGCGGCGCGCTGGGTCTGCCCGGCGCGATGTTCACCGCCAGCCACAATCCGGCCCGCTACAACGGCATCAAGCTGTGCCGCGCCGGCGCCGCGCCGGTCGGCTACGACACCGGGCTGGCCGAGATCAAGGCGCTCATCGACGGCGGCGTCGACTCGCCCGTCGCGGCGCGCGGCCGGGTCTCGCACCGCGACACGCTGGGCGACTACGCGGCCCACCTGCACGGGCTGGTCGACCTCGGCGATGGCCGCCCGCTCACCGTCGTCGTCGATGCGGGCAACGGCATGGCCGGCCACACCGTCCCGGCCGTCCTCTCCCGCCCGGGGCTCACTGTATTTCCGCTGTACTTCGAGCTGGACGGCACGTTCCCGAACCACGAGGCCAACCCGATCGACCCCGCCAACCTCGTCGACCTGCAGGCCGCCGTCCGCGAGCACGGCGCCGACCTCGGGCTGGCCTTCGACGGCGACGCCGACCGCTGCTTCGTCGTCGACGAGCGGGGCGAGCCGGTGTCGCCGTCGGCGCTGACGGCGCTGATCGCGGTCCGCGAGCTGGCGCGGGCGCCGGGCTCGTCCGTCGTGCACAACCTCATCACCTCGAAGGCCGTGCCGGAGATCGTCGCCGAGCACGGCGGCACCCCCGTACGCACCCGCGTCGGCCACTCGCTGATCAAGCAGACGATGGCCGAGACCGGCGCCGTCTTCGGCGGCGAGCACTCCGGCCACTTCTACTTCCGCGACTTCTGGCGGGCCGACTCCGGCATGCTGGCCGCGCTGCACACGCTGGCCGCGTTGCGCGCCGGGTCCGCTCCGTTGTCGCAGCTACTGGCGCCGTACGAGCGCTACGCCGCGTCCGGCGAGATCAACAGCACGGTCGACGACGCCGAGGCGGTCACGTCGCGGGTCGAGGAGGCGTTCGGCAAGGCGCCCGACGTCACCACCGACCGCCTCGACGGCCTCACCGTCGAGTTCACCGGCACACCCATGTGGTGGTTCAACCTGCGCCCGTCCAACACCGAGCCGCTGCTGCGGCTCAACGTCGAGGGTGCCGACGGCGCCGTCATGGAACGGGTGCGCGACGACGTCCTGCGGGTGGTCCGCGGGTCAGGGGAGGGGGCCGCGTGAGGCTCGATCCGACGCTGCTGCAGGTCATCGCCTGCCCGGTCTGTCACAGCGCGCTGGAGCCCGACGACGCGGCCGGCGAGCTGCTGTGCACCGGCTGCCCGCGCGCGTACCCGGTGCGCGACGACATTCCCGTGCTGCTGGCCGACCAGGCCCGCACCCGTCCAACGGAGTAGCCCGCCTTGTTCTTCGACGGCTCGCTCGACGACCCGGACGCGTTGAGCGTCATCGACCCGGTCTTGCGTGACATCGCCGGCTGGGGCGCCCAGGTGCGCCTCGCCGACGTCGCCTCGGCCGACGCGCTCGCCGCGCTGGCGCCGGACGACCGGCCGCGCGCGATCGTCGCCGGCGGCGCCGACGGCCGGCTGTTCCGGGCCGTGCTCGAACCGGTCTGCCCGGTCCCGTTCGTCGCGTGGCCGCACCGCGGGCTGCCCGGCTGGGCCGGCCCGCTCGACCTCGTCGTCGTGGTGTGCCGCTCCGGCCAGGGCGAGGACGAGATCTCCGCCGTCGCCGAGGCCCGCCGCCGCGGCTGCGCGCTGCTCGTCGCCGCACCCCCGGACTCGCCGATGGCCGCGGCCGCCGCCGGCCGTGGCACCACGTTCCTGCCGGCCGGCACCGCCGACCCGACCGCGCTGGCCGTCCCCGTCCTGCGCGCACTGCACATCATGGGCCTCGGCCCGCAGGTGGAGGCCGAGCCGGTCGCCGCCGCCCTCGACGACGTCGCGGAGCGGTGCGGGCCGAGCGTCCCCGCCGACGTCAACCCGGCCAAGGAACTGGCCCTGGGCATCGCCGACGACGTCCCCGTCGTGTGGGGCGGGTCGGTGTTGGCCGCCCGGGCCGCCCGGCGGGTCGCCGAGGCGCTGCGCTCGGCCAGCGGCCGGCCCGCGCTGTCGGGCGAAGCCGACCAGCTGGCGCCGATCCTGGAAGGCGCGCCCGAGGCGGACCCGTTCGCCGACCCGTTCGAGGACGGCGGCTCCGCGGCGCTCCGCCCGGCCCTGATCATCCTCGACGACGGCGCCGACAGCCCGGCCGGGGTCGCCGGCCGGGCCCGCCTCGACGCCGCTGCCGGGAACGGGTCGGTGCGGGTCCAGGAGGTCCGCGCCACCGAAGGGCCGGACATCGGCCGGTTCGCGGCGCTGCTGGCCACCGGCCGGTTCGCGGCCGCCTACCTGGCCCTCGGCCTCGGCCGCCCGGCCTGACGGTCAGCGCAGCAACCGGACCTCGGCGCCGACGTCGAGACCTGTCCAGGCCTGATCCGCGGTGAGTGCGGGCGCCTGGAGGCGTCCGGCCAGAGCGAGGCAGCACCGATCGCCGAGCGACAGGCCGGCCGGACGCGTGGCCGGGTACAGCTTCGCGGCGCGCATCGCGTCCTCGCGGGTCAACGGCTCCACCGTCACGCCGAGAACGGTCAGCAGCGTGCCCTGCCGGTCGGCGTCGCCGCCGTGGAAGGCGATCTTCTGCATCGTCTCGGACCAGTTCGCCGCGCTGACATGCGCCTCGTGGAGCAGCGGCGGCACAGCCTCGTGGCCGGGCTCGGCGTAGAGGTAGGCCAGGATGGCCGAGCTGTCGAGGACGATCAACGGGCGGCCTCGGGGTCGTCGGCGGCGGCCTGTGCACGGCGGTCGGCGATCAGTTCCTCGACCACGCTGCCCGACGTCGTGCGCGACTCCAGCGCCTCGCGTTGCAGTCGCGCCGCTAGATGCGCACGTTCTTCGAGGATGAGTCTGCCGTCTTCGACATAGGCCACGAGGGGCGTGCCCGGCCGGAACTCGAGCTCCTGGCGTAGCTGCGCGGGAATGAGCACACGACCTTGCTCGTTGACAGATATCGTCGCGTGTGTCATGCAGCTAGCATACCTGACAGGTTGCCGTGTGGGACCTGTCCAGGGGCGGCGGACGGGTCAACTAGGCTCTCGGCTCGTGGCCGTGCTTCTGGACAACCCCGTGCGCTCCTATGCGTGGGGTTCGCCCACCGTCATCCCCGAGCTCCTCGGCCGGGCGCCGTCCGGGCAGCCGGAGGCGGAGCTGTGGGTCGGCGCGCACCCCGGGTCGCCGTCGACGGTGGTGGGTGACGGGCGGCCGCTGTCGGCGCTGATCGAGGCCGACCCGGACGCGACGCTGGGCGCCGCGGTCGTCGGCCGGTTCGGGCCGCGGCTGCCGTTCCTGCTCAAGGTGCTGGCGGTCGAGCGGCCGCTGTCGATCCAGGTGCACCCGACCATCGCGCAGGCGGCCGAGGGCTACGACGCCGAGGACGCGGCGGGCCTGGCGCTCGACGACCCGCGCCGCTCGTACCACGACCGCAACCACAAGCCCGAGATGGCGGTCGCCGTCACACCGTTCGACGCGCTGGTCGGCTTCGACGACCCCGCCTCAGTCGCCGCATCACTGGAGCCGAGCGAGCACGCCGACCTCGCCGGCGCCGCCGCCGTCCTGCGCGAGAGCGACGGGCTGGAGCGGCTGGTCCGCCGCTGGCTCACCCTCGACGACGCCGCGGCGACGCAGATCGTCACGGCCCTGACGGCGGAGGCGTCGGCCCGGCGCGACGACCCGCGGTTCGCGCTGGTGCACCGTCTCGCCGAGGTGTACCCGCACGACCGCGGCCTGCTGCTGGCGTTGCTGCTGCGCCACCACACGCTGGCGCCCGGCGAGGCGGTGTTCGTCCCGGCCGGCGTCCCGCACGCCTACCTGTCCGGCGTCGCCGTCGAGCCGCAGGCCAGCTCCGACAACACGCTGCGCGCCGGGCTGACGGCCAAGCACGTCGATGCGCGCGAGGTGCTGCGAATCCTGCGTTACGAGCCGGGCGGCGCCGTCGCGGTGACGCCGGTCCCGGCCGGCCCCGGCCTGGAGCGCTACCCCGTCCCGGGCATCGACGAGCTGGGGCTGAGCCGGGTGCGGCTCACCGCCGGAGCCGCCGTGCCGGTGCCCGGTCCGCTGCTGGTGCTCGTCGTCGAGGGGACGGCGGCCGTCGACGGCGTGACGCTGGCGCGCGGGCGGGCCGCGTTCGTCCCCGCGGCCGAGTCCGGCGCGACACTCACCGGCGACGGCGTGGCGTACACCCTGACCACGGCACTCGACCAGGCACGATAGTCCTCGACCTCGACACGCAACCGGAGCGAAGGAAACCATGGCCACTGAGGGTGGTACCAAAGCCGTCGTCGCGGCCCTGCTGGCGAACACCGGCATCGCGATCACCAAGTTCATCGCGTTCGCGCTGACCGGGGCGTCGTCGATGCTGGCCGAGGCGGTGCACTCCGTCGCCGACGCCGGCAACCAGGTGCTGCTGCTGGTCGGCGGCCGGCGCTCCCAGCGCAAGGCGACGCCGGAGCACCCGTTCGGCTACGGCCGGGTGCGGTACGTGTTCGCGTTCATCGTCGCCATCGTGCTGTTCAGCGTCGGTGGCCTGTTCGCGCTGTACGAGGCGTTCCACAAGTACGAGGAGACCCGCGACGGGCACCCGAACGAGCTGCTCGAAGGCGACTGGTGGTGGGTGCCGATCGTCGTGCTGCTCGCCGCGATCGTCATGGAGATCTTCTCGTTCCGCACCGCGATCATCGAGTCCAACCGGGTCCGCGACGGCAAGTCGTGGGTCCAGTTCGTCCGCCGGGCCAAGTCGCCGGAACTGCCGGTCATCCTGCTCGAGGACCTCGGCGCGCTGATCGGCCTGGTGTTCGCGCTGATCGGCGTCAGCATGGCGCTCATCACCAACAACGCCTACTGGGACGTCGCCGGCACCGCGGCCATCGGCGTGCTGCTGGTGGTCATCGCCGTCATCCTGGCCATCGAGATGTCCAGCCTGCTGATCGGCGAGGGCGCGGCCGAGGACAACGTGAAGAAGATCCTGGCCGCGGCCACCGCCAGCGACGACATCGGCCGCGTCATCCACCTGCGCACGCTCTACACCGGCCCGGAGGAACTGCTGGTCGCGGCGAAGCTGGCGGTCCGCACCGACCAGACCGGCGAGCAGATCGCGGCCGCGATCAACGGCGCCGAGGAGCGCATCAGGGCGGCGCTGCCGGAGGCCCGGCACATCTTCCTGGAGCCCGACATCGACCGCGCGGCGGCGCCCACCTCCTGACCCGCCCCCTTCCATGATCATCAACCTTTTGTGTCGTCCTGGCAGCTCAAAAGGTTGATGATCATGAGGCGCGGCGGCTCAGTCGTCGCGGGGCTCGCGGTTGGCCAGGATCTCGTCGACGGCGGCCGCCTGCTCGTCGTGCCCGGTCTCCCGGTAGCTCCGCTGCGCGTCGAGCAGGTCGGCGCGGGCTTCGGCGGCCCGCTCGCCCTCGGCCGGC
Source organism: Jiangella muralis (assembly GCF_001270745.1). Classification (GTDB taxonomy): domain Bacteria; phylum Actinomycetota; class Actinomycetes; order Jiangellales; family Jiangellaceae; genus Jiangella; species Jiangella muralis. The sequence continues at coordinate 2,799 of NZ_LFXL01000064.1, read as the reverse complement.
CCGGACCGGCGGCCGGCCGCCGTGAGCTCGTCGAGGCGCGTGCGGAACCCGGCCGGTTCGGGCCGCGAATACTCGACGTCCGCCCCCGGCTCCCGGTACGCCGCCAGGTCGTCGAACGTGACGCCGCGCGCGGCGAGCCAGTGGCGGGTCGGTTCGGGGACCCGTGACGTGTCCGTGGTGGGGATGTCCTCCATGTACGTGGTCATGCGATGGCGGCCCCACCGGTCCTGGGGGACGGGGTACGGGTCGCCCGGCGGCGGTTCCGCTCCGAACACGTCGAACCAGAGGTCACGCAGGATCTCATCGGTGCCCCACTGGGTCTCCGACGGGAACGGGCCGACGGAGGAGTCGCGGATGTGCGCGGCCAGCTCGTCGCGGAACCCGCGGATGTCGTTGAAGTTGCTCTCCAGCCACGCGGGGACGTTCTCGCACGCCTCCATGTAGAAGTCCCGCAGTTCGCCGCCGCCGTCGCTGAATTCCTGGCGCCATTCGCGGAAGTTCTCACTGATCTGCATCACAGCTCCGTATAGCTCATCTGGTGCTTGGGGTCGTCCATGAAGTAGCTGGTCACCAGCCGCCACGGCTGGTGCGGCCGCCTCACCATCATGATCAGGCTCCCCGGGCGTCGGCCCGAACTCACGGTGTCGTAGTCGCGGACCACCGGTGGATCGCCACGACCTGCCATCGACCCGTTGCGGGCACCCTTCCACATGCGTTCGCCGGAGTCGGTGTCGGTGCCGGGCGCCCGGATGGTGGCGACGTCCTCGGGGGTGATACTGGTGTCGCCCGGTCGTAGGAAGATCCTGACCCGCGTCTTCCCGTTGGCCCTGGCATCCAGGTACCGGTCCAGGTCGGCCTGGGTGTGCCCGGCGGCCTGCAGGAGCGCGATCAGCGGCTTGGCGACGGCCGTCGGTGACGTGTACTGACCGCTGGTCGTGCTGACCTGGTGTGGCTCACCGTTCCAGCGCTGGGACCGTACAGATCCGTCGGCGTTGAGTTGCCAGTCGTCCTCGCCGGCGGGGTCGAGTCGCCATTGGGCGCGGGCGATCTGGTGGTCGCGGCGTAGGTGGTGGCCGTGGCGTTCGACGGCGTGCGACGACTTGCCGGACAGGAGCACCCGGGCCAGGTGCTGCAGGTGGGGCGGGAACTGGGCGACGACCTGGTTGATGGCGCGGCGTTGGGCGGTCGTGTCCGGCAGCTGCTCCTGGACGGCGGCGGCGTCGTGGGCGGTCGTCTGGACGCTCGGCGCAGGTACCGGTGGCGGAATGGAGATGACCGGAGCCTCGCTGCCGTCGGCGGAGCGGAGGAGGGCGTCGATCTCGTCGGCGTGGGTGGTCAGGATGTGGGCCACCTCGGTGAAGGTGTCTTCGCGGGTGGCGGTCATGCGGGTGCCGATGAGGCGGATCTCGTGTGCCGTGGACAGCAGGTCGCGTCGGACGGCGTCGTTCGTGCCGTGCGCGGCGTGTTCGACGGCGCTGGTGGTGGTGTCGACTCGTTTCCGGACGGCGGCGTCGAGGTGTTCGGCGAGGTCGGGGAGGGAGTCGAGAGCGGCGCGTAGCGATTCGGCGGCGTGCCGCACGCCGCCGCCATCGCCGTCCGCACCGTCGTTCCCCGAGGTCATCCGCCGCCCTGCATCGTGCCGATCTACCGGATCCACGGTAGCGGGTGAGCAGCTGCCGCGCCGGAGAGCTGGGGGTAGACTCCAGCTGACCACACCGGCGCAGGTGATGCCGCGGACCCAGATGGGTCGCGCCGGGTCGGACGACCGTTCGAGGCCGCTTCGTCGTGCCCGCGTCCGACCCTGACCGCCCTCCCGCTGAGAGGATCCGTTCCATGTCCCTTGATTTCAAGGTCGCTGATCTGTCGTTGGCTGATTTCGGTCGTCGTGAGATTCGTTTGGCTGAGCATGAGATGCCGGGTTTGATGGCGATGCGCGCCGAGTTCGGTGAGAGCAAGCCGCTCACCGGCGCCCGGATCACGGGTTCGCTGCACATGACCGTCCAGACCGCCGTCCTCATCGAGACGTTGACGGTGTTGGGCGCGGATGTCCGGTGGGCCAGTTGCAACATTTTCTCCACCCAGGATCACGCGGCCGCGGCGATCGCGGTCGGCCCGACGGGGACGGTGGACGCTCCGGCGGGGGTGCCGGTGTTCGCGTGGAAGGGTGAGTCGTTGGAGGAGTACTGGTGGTGCACGGAGCAGGCGTTGACCTGGCCCGGGCAGGCGGGTCCGAACATGATCCTCGACGATGGTGGCGACGCGACCCTGTTGGTGCACAAGGGGGTGGAGTTCGAGAAGGCCGGCGCGGTCCCGGACCCGGTGGCGGATGATCCGGAGGAGTGGCGGGTCGTGCTCGGGCTGTTGAAGCGCACGCTGGGCGAGTCGGATTCGCGGTGGACGGCGATGGCGCGGGAGATTCGTGGGGTGACGGAGGAGACCACGACCGGGGTGCACCGGTTGTACGAGATGATGCGCGACGGCGCGTTGTTGTTCCCGGGTATCAACGTGAACGATTCGGTGACGAAGAGCAAGTTCGACAACAAGTACGGGTGCCGGCATTCGCTGATCGATGGGATCAACCGGGCCACCGATGTGTTGATCGGGGGGAAGGTGGCGGTGGTGTGCGGGTACGGCGATGTCGGTAAGGGGTGCGCGGAGTCGCTGCGTGGTCAGGGCGCGCGGGTGGTGGTGACGGAGATCGACCCGATCTGCGCGTTGCAGGCGGCGATGGACGGGTACGAGGTGACCACGCTGGACGAGGCGATCGAGCGGGCGGACATCGTGGTGACCGCGACCGGC
>NZ_LFXL01000063.1 GCF_001270745.1 Jiangella muralis | reverse complement strand
GACGGTTCGAGAGAGCCACTCATTGAAACGCCGGGCCTCACACACCGTTTATCGGACAGACCCCTCGGACAGGGCAAGGTCGGCCTGGGCCGGGTTGATCGTCTCGATCTCGCGCCAGAAGATGTCGCACAGGTCCCGGGCGAGTCCTCGCAGGGTCGAGTAGTCCAGGTCGTGGCTGCGGCGCGTCAGATAGCGGGTCAGCATTTCGGCGACGTCGCGGTTGACCAGCTGGTAGGAGTCGACCAGCTCCGCTGGCGTCATCGCCGGGGCGCGCATCGCGCCGCGCAGGGTCGCGGGGACACTGGACGGGAAGTGTCCGGACTCGTGCAGCACCTGCCAGGCGAGGTGCCCGATGTGGTGCTCATAGCCGGCGCCGTAGCGGCCGCGGCGGGTCTCGATCGCGTGGTGCAGCAGACCCTCGGCAGTCAGGTCGGCCAGCTCGATGCCCTGAGTGGTCAGCGCGCCGGCGATGTCCATCCTCGCGCAGCGCTTGTAATGCGGCGAGGTGTTGGTTTGTTCGACCAGTTCCAGGAACCGGTCCAGCGCCGGGTCGGCCTGGGCGGCCTCGAAGAACTGGAAATAGTGCTTGAACCGACTCGCGCGGAACGCGGGCAGCGACGGGCGGATCACCCGCAGACAGAACAGCACCTTCAGCGCGTGACCGGCGTGCTCGCGCTGCGTCGGCAGCGCGAAGAGGTCGCGAACCTGGGTCGTGCCGGCGTCCAACCCGGACGCGAGCCACCGCTCCTGCCACGTCTGGCCGGGATGCTCGGCCAGGAGCGCGAGCAGGACACGCAGTCCGGCGCGACGCTCCCAAGAGCGCGACTGGACCACCGGCCACACCTGGTCAGCGATCACCGCGATCTGCTCGGCCGTCGCGGTGTCCAGGTTCCCGTGCGGGCGCGGCGGGATCGTAGGCGCCGGGGACGGCGCGGCAGTGATCACCTGCCTCACGGTCAGCTGCCGGCTCGGGCGCGCAGGAGCCTCCGGACGCAGCGCGCGTTGCTTGGTGTGTCGCCGCTCAGCCATCGACCTCACCCGTCGACTCATCGACCGGGTCAACCGCCGAACTCAGCGTGGCGGACCCGCCAGCGGACCCGCCACCGAACACCGTCTTGAAGTCGGCGTCGTCGTAACCCGGTGTTGGCCTCGGCGCCGGCCGAGGCGTGCCGTAGTGCTGCTGCAGTCGGTCGAAGACCTCCTCGACCCGGGGCCGCAGATACGGGTCGAGCGACGCGACGTGTTGGTGCCGGGTGACGGTCATGACGTCTTCCACGGTGAGGTTCGGGTCGGCGGTCATCCGCTCGATGGTGGTGTGCCGCAGGTCGTGCAGCGACCAGTCGGTGCCCAGCTGGTCGTTCGCGCGCTGCAGTACGCGCCGTGCGGCGAAGTACGACAACGGCTGCGGTTTGCCGCGCAGCGTGCGCCAGATGACCTCGTCGCCGGCGGGTGTGCCGCGCTCGTCGAAGTAGGCCGCCAGCAGGCGCAGCGCCTCCGGTGAGGCGGGCACCGGCTGCAGGACGCGGGTGCCCTTGCTGATCACCCACAGCTGCTGCCGGGTCCAGTCCACCCGATCGCCGGTCACGCCGAGCAGCTCGCTGGCCCGCGCGCCGGTGGACAAGAACAACGCCAGCAACGCCCGGTCGCGGGTGTTGCGCATCGCCGCGATGAGCTCGTCGGCGAGCTTGTCCGGGATCGAACGCGGGACCAGCTCGGCCGGCTTCTGCCGCAGCGGCGCGCGGCGATGCTCCGGCTGCGGTTCGAGGGGACTTCGGTGAGCCAACCGGGCACGACGGGTCGAGCTCGCTGGCACCGGATTGGCCACCGGACCCCGACCGAACTGGGCGTGGAAGGTGTAGAACGACGAGACCACCGACAACGCGTGGTTGATCGTGGCCGGCGCGTACCCCGAGCCCAGCGCACGCTTACCGGTGCGCAGGTTGACCGAGGCCACCGACGCCGACGCGGATGCGCCACGGCGACGTTGGGGGTTCTCAGCCGAACGCATCCAGCCGACCAGGACCTCGACATCGCCGCGTCCCGCGTGATCCCAATCGACGTCGAGTGCATGCAACAGCCGCCACCAGCGCAGCAGATCGTTGGCGTAAGAGCGCGCCGTGAGCGGGCTCATGTCGGTGAGCATCAGATCCCGCAGGAACGTCGATACCGGCTCGATCTCCTCGCCGTGCTCATCGACGACCACGAAGGGCAGCGACACCGTCGTACCGGCGCGAACCTCCCCAATCCGGGAAAACTGCCTGCGCCCGTCGAGCAACGCCCGCCGTACCTCGTCCACTGCATCCACCTCCGCCGCGGCCCGCGACCGAGGGCCTCCGGCGGTGCAGTCAACAGGACTGATGCCCACGCCTTGTTGTTCGCCACGACCTCGCGGCGTTCGGCCTTCTGCTCGTCGGTCAGCTTCCCGCCGGTGACGGTCCCCGTGCTGCCCAGTCGCTGTAGACCGTGCTCGCGCCAGTCCACGACGACGTGGTCGACCGCGACCTCGCCCCAGCGTTCCCCGATTGCCACGGCGTGGCCTGGCTTGCCCGCGTAGTTCTCCTCGGTCAGCCGCTCGCCGTCGGGGGTCAGCAGCTCACGGAGGAACAGCGTGTCGGTGTTGCCGTAAGTGGGCCAGTCCACGACGGTGTATCCCTGGGCCTCGTGCTCCGCCCGGAGCCGAGCGATCTCGTCGCGGGTCGCCTTGGCGTCCAGGGCGCGCTGGGCGTAGTGGTCGAACATCGCGGGGTTCCTCTTCGCGACCTCGCGAAGTTCGGCCAGGGCGTCGGGCACGTCCTCCAGCTCGACCAGAACAGCGGCCTGGTCCAGCGTGAGGTCGTAATCGGCGACCGCGGCAGCAGCGACGTCGTGCCCGGCGACGACGAGCCCGGCCTCGACCTCCTTGCGCTTGGCCCCGGTCTGACGGGCGATCGCGGTGGCGCTCATCCCTTCAAGGGACAGTTGCCGCCACGCGGCGGCTCGCTCACCGGTGCTCAGCGCCTCACGGTGCTCGTTGGCGATCATCTGCTCGATGATCCGCATCCGCGTCTCGTCCTTGCGGTCGAGGACGTAGGCCGGGATGGTGGACAGCCCCGCCTCACGGGCGGCCAGGACGCGACGCTGCCCGTCGCGAACGACCACGGTGCCGTCCGCGTCGGCGTAGGCCAGCACAGGCACGAGCACCCCGTGCGACTTGACGGAGGTAACGAACCGGCGAGACAGTCTCGCTTCGGCCCGCACGTTGTCCTCGATCCGCACGGCATGCGGGTCGATCTGGACGACCTGCTCCACGGACGCGGAACTCACGACGTCCCGGCCAACGGCTGGCTCGACCGACGCGGCAGGTGCCGCGTCGGTGACGACCGTGGCGATCGGCGTGTCGTTGACGGTCATGGCGTTCCCCTCTCGGAAACACCCGGATCCCGGTCACACCCGTTGTGTGTCCTCGTCGGACCCGGTCTGCCTTTCGGCAAGTGCCGAGAAGCGGGGCCAGGAAGGACCGTGCAAGGCCGAAGAACGAAAAGTCTCCGTTCGATGTCACTGGCTCGATTCGAGCCGACTCTCGGAGAGTTTTCGTGTGCCTTGCGCGGTCCTCCTGGCCCCGCACAATGGGCGGCCGAAAGGCAAACCGGAGGTTTGCCAGGGGAATTGCACCGCGAAGCGGTTCCGATTGGTTCTTCCCGATCCGCTCCGCCCCGGTGAAAGCCACTCCACGGTCGAACCGCCCCGCTCGACAAGCGACGAGCTTCTCCGCAAATGGCCATGCCGCTGTCAGTGGTCACGCACCTACCCGATGACGATCCGCTCCGCCTTCAGTGGCGAGCGGAGCGGTCCTGGGAAGGAGCGGGACGTGGCGGCAAGTGGTCGAGGAGATTCGGCGAAGCTTCGGGAGGAGAAGCTCGAGGAGATCGCATCCAGGTTGGAGGCTGCGGTTGAAGAACTGACCACTGGCGAGGACTGGATCCGGGCGATCACCTTTGCGGCCCGATTCCGGTCCAGGTCGTTCGGAAACACGCTGCTGATCTGCAGCCAGCACGTTGCTGCTTACGTCGAGGGGCGCGTCACGGCGCCGTACCCGACGTACGTGGCCGGGTACAAGCAATGGCAGCAGCTGGGCCGCTCGGTCAAGGGCCAGACCGGGTACAAGATCTACGCCCCCGTTAAGGCGAGGCTCGCCACGGCGACACCCGCGGACTCGACGTCGTGGCGGCGACTGGCCCGTTATGAGCGGCCACGTTCGGACGAGATCGTTCGAGTCCGGACGGTCGGGATGCGGCCTGCCTACGTGTGGGATGTCAGCCAGACCACCGGCCCTCCGCTCCCAGAACGACCCGCTCCCGAGCTGCTCGCGGGACAGGCACCCGACGGGCTCTGGGACGGTCTCGTCGCCAAGATCACCGCAGCGGGCTACACGGTGACCACAGCCCCGGACGCGAGCACTCTGCACGGCGCGAACGGGGTCACCGACTTCGTCGCTCGCACCGTCCAGGTCCGGGCCGACATGGACCCCGCCGCCCGCGTCAAAACGCTCGCCCATGAGCACGCCCACATCACCCTCGGCCACGAGAGCCGTCGTGCCGAGTGCCTCCACCGCGGCATCGGCGAGGTCGAGGCCGAGTCGGTCGCCATGATGATCGCCGCCACCTACGGCATGGACACCAGCAACTACACCATCCCGTACGTCTCGACCTGGGCCGCCGCAGTCGACAACACGCGACCCGTCGACGTCGTCCGAGCAACCGGAGAGCGTGTGCGCGCCACGGCTTTGGAGATCCTGGCCGGTCTGCCCGAGCCGCCCATCGGCGACGGCCGGCCACCCGGTCTGGCAGAACTCCCGGAGGCCGAACGTGAGGTGATCGGGCAGCGGCTCGGTCCAGTCGCTGCCTCGCGCGCCGCGGATCGTGACCGTGCGGGCCACCGGCCGGTGGTCGAACTGTGACGGCGCGAGTGAGCCTCCGAGCCTGGAGGTGAGCAGAATGTCGCAGAATCCGTCTCTCGCCGCGGCCCTCGCAGCAGCAGCCAAGGGATGGCGCATCTTTCCGGTCGGGCCCGGCAGCAAGGTCCCAATGATCAAGGCGTGGGAGCAGCAGGCAACTGACCGTCCGGAGCAGATCCGGTCCTGGTGGCGCGGTTATGCGATGAACATCGGCATCGCAACCGGACCGTCCGGACTGGTTGTGGTCGACCTCGACGATGGCGGAGGGCACCTGCCACCAGAACGGCACGCCGGCGCTCGCCACGGGCTGGATGTCCTCGGCAGGCTCGCCGCTTCCGCCGGCGCCGACATCCCCACCAACACCTACACCGTTTCGACTCCCGGGGGGCTGCATCTCTACTTCCGCGCGCCGGAGAGCATCGAACTGCGCTGCACCAGCGGGGTCCTCGGGTGGAAGATCGACACCCGTGCAGGTGGGGGGTACATCGTCGGTGCTGGCTCGATGCGACGCGACGGCCAGTACCGCGTCGTCCGCGATCTGCCGGTCGCGGAGCTGCCCGACTGGCTGCGCCATGCCCTGACCCCACCGCCCCGGCCACGGCTGATCTTGCCCCGTCGGCACGTGCGCGCCGAGCATGCGGACGCATATCTACAATCGATCCTCGCTCGTGAGACCGGAGACGTCGCGGCCGCGGTGACGGGCGCACGCCATGCCACTCTGCTGCGCGCGGCACGGACCCTGGGCCGCCTGGTGGGCGGCGGGGAGCTCGATGAGGAGTACGCCCGCCAGGTCCTGTTCGACGCCGCATCCCGGCACATCGGCGTGGACGACTGCACGGAGCAGGAGGTCCACCGCACGATCGCCGACGGCCTCGCCTACGGCGAACGCCGTCCTCGCACCATCCTCCGCCATCACTCCGTCCGCGCACCGGCGGGGCTTGAGCAACCGTCACCGGGTCGACCCGCTCGGCCGCGCTCCAGCCCGCCAGCGCTGCCATGACGCGGTTCTCCGCCCGCGACGTCCCGCCCGCGTTCGCATCTGACGACCAGGTGGCGACCACCAGCAGCGCCGCCCGGCCGGTACCTTCGTGGGTGGCCATGACCGCCGTCAGTGGCACCGTGCTAGTCGCAGCCGGAGCGTTCTGGCTGTCGTTCACCGCGCTGCGCGACCTCGCCCGGCGCGCCGGGATCGACTCCGGCCAGGCGTGGGCGTGGCCGCTGATCGTCGACGGCATCATCGTGGTGGCCACCGTCTCGGTTGTAGCGCTCACACCGCACGGCCGGACTGCGACCTGGTACCCATGGATGCTCCTGGTCGCCGGCGCGCGCGTCTCCGTGGCGGCGAACGCCGCACATGCCGTCGTCGGCGTCGACCCGGGTACGTCCCCGGAGCTGGCCGCAGCAGTGTCCGCCGTCCCTCCGCTGGTGTTTGTGGCCATCACTCACCTGACCGTTGAGCTGACCAGACGTACCAGGCGGCTGGATCCCAGTGCCGGATCAACGGGCGGCCGACAGAAGCCCCGGATCAAGGCGATAGCCCTCGACACCACGCCACAACGCCAAGCGCTCGCACACGAGCGACGCAGCCAAGGTTGGACGAACGTGCAGATCGCCCGGGCGCTCGGTGTCCACCCGTCCACCGTCGGCCGATGGCTCAACGGCTCTGCGGCCGTGACTCCTTCCGACCGCCCAGCAGCCGAGCGGACCGGATAGAGGCGACACGCTTGGAGGACAACATGCCCGACCCCCGCGAACGCCCAGTCGCGCCACGGTCAGGAGCCAGGACGTCGCCCGCAGTGGTGACCAGCGCCGGCTTCGACTACCTCAAGGTCCACGGTCCTTCGAGACCGACTCCCGGCGCGACGCACACCCAGCGATCGTCAGCATCGAACCGGATCGTGTGGCTGCGGCCCACCGACCTCTTCACGCGCGCAGGCGCGTACACCGCGGATCGCAGCATCGCCTGGATGGTCGCCGCCAATCGCTGGGCGCGTCGGCTGTTCGAGCGCCGGCTGATCCTTGCGATGCACGCAAGCAAAGACGCTACTGCCGCGGCACCGAGCCGGCCCACACGCCTTCCATCTCCTGCGGCCTTTGGTGCACACGGGGCACAAACACGGACAGCGCCACCCAGCCGTCGAACCCTAGGACATTGAGCAGTCCTGTGCGTTCGCGTGAGGACTGAATTCACCCCTCCACCGAGATCAAACAACTTCGGGCTGGTGCATGCCCCGGTTGGCCGACGGGGCGGGCTTGCGCGCTGCCGCGAGCTCCACGACCCCTTCTTGTAGCGCAGTGCTTTCGATCCGGGAGTCGGCACCGGCGGACGATCGGGAACGGGCGGACGGTCTGGTGGTTGCCGGCGAGGCGGAGCGTGAGCCGCTCGAACACACTTCTGCGTGGTGAGGATCAGTCGGCTGGTGCTCGCGACGTGGTCGGCCAGGTGCCAGACGCCCGGACGAGATCGCCGAACTCAGCCAGGCTGGACGAAGCCAGAAATCGAGGGCAGGCATCGTGAACGTCGCGCTGATCCTGCGGGGCTAAGCGCTCGTGTTGGGCACGGCCGGAGCAGTAATCATGCGACGCGCCAGGTGGGTCGACCGAGCACCCTGGCTGGCCATCGCTGCCTGGCACGCGTTGTCCGCGTCGACTCTGCTGGCGGTCGCCTTCGAAGGGCTGGCGCTGGTCGTGCCGACCGATGTGGTGAGCATGAACCTGGCGCGGCTGGTGGAGTCGTGCACGACGATGCTGCGTGCCCAGTACTCGACGCCCGGTGGCGCGGCGGCGGCCACCGTCGGCTTGACCCTCGCCACGGCCGTGCTCATGCGGTGGGCGTACTGCTCGATCTTCGAGTTCTCCCGCAGTGCGGCCGTCCGACGGCGCCATCATAGCGACCTCGCGATGGTAGGCCGCTTGGAGTAGGGCCTGGGCGTCACCGTGCTCGACGACGACCGGCCCTACGTGTACTGCGTGGCCGGGCGGCGGCACCGCATCGTGCTGACCACCGAAGCGAACCGCATTCCTGACCCCGAACAGCTGACGGCCGTTCTCGCGCGCACGAACGTGCTCATCTGCGAGGTCGTCACCACGTTGTGATCGGAGTGGCTGCCGCCATGGCTCGCGCGTTCCCGGAGTGCCGATGCTCACCGACAGATCGGCCGCTCACACCGCGAGCAGCGGATGTACGTCTCGCGGTCGGGGTGGCGATAATAGGTCGGCACGGCGGAGCCGCCGGGTGGCGGCCCGCCGGTGCTGCCGGCGGATCCGGTCATGCTGGTGATCCGGCCAGCTGCCGCTGATGCTGACCGACTTGATGACGACGGGCTCGAGCGGCCGGTCGGCGCGGTCGGTGGGCGTGGTGGCGATGGCGTCGACGACGTCGCGGCTGCTCTGGTCGGCCACCTCACCGAAGATGGTGTGACGGCGGTTGAGGTGCGGCGTCTGCCCGACGGTGATGAAGAACTGCGAGCCGTTGGTGTTGGGGCCCGCGTTGGCCATGGCCAGCAGGTACGGCTTGTTGAACGCCAGTTCCGGGTGGAACTCGTCGGCGAAGTCGTAGCCGGGGCCGCCGGTGCCGTTGCCCAGCGGGTCGCCGCCCTGGATCATGAAGCCGCCGATGACGCGGTGGAAGACGGTGCCGTCGTACAGCTTGTCGCTGGTCTTCTCGCCGGTCTCGGGGTTGACCCATTCGCGCTCGCCCTTGGCGAGCTCGACGAAGTTGCGCACCGTCTTCGGCGCGTGGTTCGGCAGCAGAGCCACGGTGATGTCGCCGCGGTTGGTGTGCAGGGTGGCATGAAGCTCGTCGGCCACGGGTACGCGCTTCACGTTGCTGTTCTCGATCTTGTTCCAGTCTCCCCACGCCGTGGCGTGAGGGCATACGGTCGGTACAAGGCAAGATCGGAGAGAACACAACGGGGTAAGGGCCCTGCAGCGATCCGATAAGGGAGGCCCAACGTGAGCAGGCTATTCAACCGGCGGAAGAGCCGAACCGGCGACGCCAAGGTGCGCATGCAGGAGGCTGCCGAGCAGGCCCGCAAGGCCGGTCGTGACGCCGGCCGGCGAGCGCGCGATGCCGCGGCGCCGGTGGTTGACTCCGCCCGCGAGCGCATCACCCCGGTGGTCGAGACCGCGGTCGATCGGATGAGTCCGAAGGTCCAGGCCGCGAAGGAGAAGGTCGGCCCCGCCGCCTCGCAAGCGCGCGAGACCCTGATGCACGACGTCGTGCCCCGGGTCGCCGACACACTGGCGACGGCGGCCGACAAGTTCTCCGAGCGCGCCCACGACCTGTCCGACCGGACCGCCGCGTTCGCCGAGAAGGCGGAGAAGGAGCGCAAGAAGAAGCGGCGCCGCAGGGTGGTGACGGTGCTCAGCGCGTTCGCCGCGGCAGGCGCGGCCGTGGCCGCAGTCGTCCGGCGGAAGAGCCAGTCCGACCAGTGGACTACCTGCGACCCGTCCACCGGCCCGTGGGCACCGGCACCGGCTGCGGATGCGGAGAAGGCGGACGAGGAATCCGAGGCCGCCGAGAAGGAAGGCACCGACGACAAGGCCGCCGCCGAGCCGGCCAAGAAGGCTCCAGCGAAGAAGGCTCCGGCCAAGAAGTCCGCCGCCAAGAAGGCTCCGGCGAAGAAGGCCACAAACAGCGCGTCCAGCCAGGCCACGCTGGACGGCAGGCAGAGCTGACCTAGCCGGTCGCCCCGTCCAACGTCGCCATCTCACCGAGGACCCGTGCCGCGGCCCGCACGAGCGGCACCACCAGCAACGCACCGGTCCCTTCGCCGAGCCGCAGCCGCAGCCGCAGCCGCAGCCGCAGGTCCAGCAGGCCACCTCGCCGAGCCGGTCGGGCAGTGTTCGCCCGCGCGGCTCGACCGATTCGTGCCCGGGATCAGGTAGCCGGCCAGCTCGGGGCACAGCGCGACCGCCGCGAGCGCCGCGGCGCCAGTGACGACCCCGTCGACGACGACGGGGACCCGCGCGGCGGCACCGGCAAGCATCACGCCGACCAGCGCCGCGTGCTCCAGCCCGCCCAGTGACGCCAGCGTGCTCAGCGGGTCGCGGTCGGCTCCGTGCCTGCCCAGGGCGCGCACGACGTCGACCTTGTGCGCGGTCCGGCCGTGGTCGAGGTTGGCGCCCTTCCCGGTCACGTCGGCCGGGTCGGCATCGCTGTACGCGGCCAGCAGGCACGCCGACGCCGTCGTCTTCGCGATGCCGACCTCGCCGGTCACCAGCAGGTCGGTGCCGCCATCCACCAGCGCGGCGGCCACCCGCGCGCCGGCGGCGACGGCGGCCCGGCACTTGTCGAGGCTCGTCGCCGGCTCGACGGCCAGGTCCGCGCTGCCCGCCCGCACCCGCTCGTCGCGGACACCTTCTGGCAGGGCGCCGGAGGCGAGCGTGCCGACGTCGACGGCGACGACCCGGGCGCCGACCGCACCCGCGATCGCGTTGACGGCGGCACCACCGGCGGCGATGGTCGAGATCATGGCGGCGGTCACCGCCTGCGGCCAGTCCGAGACCCCCTGCGCGTGCACACCGTGGTCCGCCGCGGCCACCACGACCACCGGCGCCGACGGGACCGGGGGCGGGCAGGCGTCGGCGATGGCCGCCAGCTGGACCCCGAGGTCCTCCAGCCGCCCGAGGCTGCCCGGCGGCTTGGCCAGGGCGGCGTGCCGCTCCCGGGCGGTGTCGGCGGCACCGGCGTCGACCGCGACGACCGCCTCGATCAGGTCTTCCACGGTGGTCATGCCGAGTCCCCCTCTCACGATCGCGTGCAACGCCTGGACCAGCCGTCGGTTGGTCTCCCTGTCCCTGACAGCGACGCGCACGGCGTGGTCGTCCAGGCCGGGGAACGTGTCGGCACGGCGGGCCGCCAGGCCGTGGGCCAACAGCCGCTCATGCAGGCGCGGCATCGGCCCTTGGATCAGGACGAAGTTGGCCGCGGTGTCCCACACCCGAAGGCCGTCGACGCCCCGCAGCGCGTCGACCAGCTCGGACCGGCGACCCGCCGCGTCGGCGGCTCGATCGCGCCGTTCGTCCTCGGCACCCGTGAGCGCCTCCAGCGCGGTGAGCGCGAGACTGTCGCAGCTCCACAGCTGCCGGCCGGCCGCCAGCCGGGCCATCAGCGGCGCCGGGCCGACGACGTATCCCACCCGCAGCCCGGCCAGGCCCCACAGCTTCGTCAGGCTGCGCACCGAGACGACGCCGGACAGGTCGCGCCGGCCAGCAACGCCGTCGGCGTCGGAGAGGAACTCCGCGAACGCCTCGTCCACCACGACCGTCCGGCCCGGCCGGGCCAGCGCCTCCACCGTCGCGAGCGGGTCGAGCACCCCGGTCGGGTTGTCCGGCCGGCCGAGGACCACGAGGTCGGCGTCCGCCGGCACCGACGACGGGTCCAGCAGCCAGCTCCGACCCGGGTCGCGGTGGACCCGGACGACGGGAACGTCAGCCGCCCGCAACGCCGCCTCGGGCTCGGTGAACGACGGGTGCACACATGCCGCCAGCCGCGGCCGCAGCACCCGTCCGATCAACCAGAATGCCTCCGCGGCACCGTCGACGACCACGCACTCCTCGGCCGGGCCGGCCGTGCCGGGCGGCGGCCGCAGCCCTGGCCGGCCGGTCGTCGGGATAGGCGGCGAGATCGCTGAGCTCCGCCGCCAACCGCTGGGCCAGCCACGACGGTGGGCCCGGCTCGACGTTGACGGCCAGGTCGACCGCGCCGGGCGGCACCTGCGTGTCACCGTGCGCGCGCAGCCCGGCGGCATCGACGGGGTCGGGCCGTTCGGTGCTCGTCGCAGGGGGCCGGTCCTGCTCCAGCCGGACCACCTGTCCGCCCACCGCGAGCAGCGCCTCGTCGGCGGCGGCGCACAACGTCTGGACGCATCGCCCGTGCAGGTCGACGTAGAACCGCGCACCGGGACCGCCGGCGTGCACGCCGAGCCCCGGCTGCCCGGCGATGGCCAGCACGTCCGCGTCCAAAGCGGCCACCGCCGCACCGAACATGACCAGCTCGGGGACGAGACGATCCTCGGCCGCCGCCCGCGCGGCCGGATCGGGAACCTCGTCGCCGACGAACAGGCCGGACGACTCCAGCATTTCGGCAAGCCACGTGTCCAGCGCGTCCACCAGCACGAACGCCCCGGGTCCGGCCCCGGCCACCGCGGCGGCGAGGTCGAACGTCTCGACCGCGGCACTGACCCTGATCGTGGCGCCGTTGATCGCGCTGGCCACGCCGCCCGTGACGGCCGGCCCCGACTGCTGCACCGTCGAGCGGCAGCGGACCGTTGCTGCCGGCCACTGTTCTGCCGCGACCCGGGATTGCTGAACACCGGCATCCGTCCGGTCAGGTGTCGAACAACAGGGCGAGGCTCGACGGCATAGCAGATCATGAGCACGACGAGCGGGAGCTGCCCGATCACCGCCCGGCGCGCGGCGGGAACAACCGGACGGCGCGGTCGTACGCGGCAGCGACGCCGAGCACGTGGCCGGTGACGACGGCCACCACCTGAACGGTCGCGATCGTGGCCAGACCGGTGAGGGAGAAGTCCACCTGGCGCCCAGTCAGGCCGGCCAGGTCGGCCGCGCTTGCTCCATGGGCCGGAGGCCAGGATCAACGTGCGCTGTCCTTCGGACAGGAACAGCGAGAAGTAGTGCGTGATGAGATAGCCGACGGCGATCGGCACCAACGAGTGGGCGAACGCCGACGGTAAGGGCGCACCCATTGTCTCCGGCCGTGCCGGCCGCTACGACACCGGCCAGGAACATGCAGCGTGGTCGCGTCAGGGACCTGTGACTCCTAGCGTGCGTTCTGGCCCCACCTTCGGGAGTGAGGCCAGAACTCACCGGAGAAGTCACCTGTTCGTCGAAGACGTCGCGGAACCTCTCGTCGGCGAGTTCTCGGCGTGCTGCTCGGAGGGCCTGGCATCCCCACACTCTCGGCGTCTTCGTGGACACCGTGATCGCTCTCATTGTGGCCACGGTCGTGCGGATGATCTTCGGTGAGCCGTACCCGAAGAACCTCGCGATCGCGAGATCGCGAGCCCCAGGGCCCGCTCGTGTGGGCGCTCGCTCGTTCGACAATCGTCTACCTCGCGGCGTTCGGATGGCGCATTACTGTGCTCGACCGGCGAAACGTCTTCCTGCGCGTGCTGCACATCGCTGGAGACCGACGTGCGCTCGGGCTGTCGCGGCACGTGCCGAGCCAGCTTCGGGTACGACTGATCGAACGGCACGATCCCGCGGAGACGACCGCCGACGTCCCCGGCTCGGTCCGGCTCTCGTCGAGACAGTAGAATGTCGCACCGTGGAGCACGGGCAGGCGCGCGCATCGGTCTGGGGGTGGCTGGACGCTCACGTCAACCGTGAAACGGGAGTGGGGATCCCGCCTGGTGGGTCGGTGTTGCCGCGGCCTAACCTCGGGGCAATGGAGCGACTCCTCGGCGTGCTGGGCCATCCCGAGCGTCACCTACAAGTGGTGCTCGTAGCCGGAACGAACGGCAAGTCGACGACTGCTCGAGTCCTCGCCCGGTTGCTTGAGGGCAGTGGTCTTCGGGTGGGGCTGTACACCAGCCCTCATCTCGATGTGCCGCACGAGCGCATCGTCATCGGGGACACCATGATCACCGACGAGGAACTTGCATCCGTGCTCCGCCCGGTGGTCGAGCATGAGCGGGACGAGTCGAAGCCGGCGAGCTGGTTCGAGCTGATGACCGCGACCGCCGTCCGCTGGTTCACCGATCAGGGTGTCGATGTCGCGGTGGTCGAGACTGGCCTCGGCGGCAGCGGCGACGCCACCGCCGCCCTCGGCGCTCGGATCGTGGTAGTCACGTCGGTGGCGATCGACCACGTCGAGTACTTCGGCGCCACCCGGTGGAGCAACGCGGTTGCCGAAGCCGGTGCCGTCCCGGCGGGAGCGGCCGTGGTGCTCGGTGAGCCGGACCCGGCGCTGCACCCGCCGTTCGAGGCGCGCTGCCCGTCCTCGCTGCTGATCACCGGTCACGACTTCGGTGTCCTTGCTGACTCGCCGGTGGCGGCCGGGCGATCGGTATCGTTGTTCACACCGGCCGCGACGTACGACGATGTCCTCCTGCGGTTGCTTGCGCCGTGGCAGACGGCCAGCGCCTCCGTTGCGCTGGCCGCGGCAGAGACGTGGCTCGGCGCGGCGGTGGACGACCGGGTGGTCCGAGACGTGTTCGACGCGACGCACGCCCCGGGTCGGTTCGAGCTCGTGCACACTCCGGGGCCTCTAGTCGTGGACGGGGCACACAACGCTGCGGCAGCCGCCGCCCTGTCCCGCGGGTTGCACGAGCGGTTCGCCCGGTCTCCTTCCACCGTGGTGGTCGGCATGACTGGGGAGCGCGACCCCAAGACGTTCTTGAGTGCCCTTGGTGTGCAGCCCGCAACCCGGGTCATCTGCACATCACCTCGCACAGCTCGGGCAATGCCGATCGACGCCCTAGCCGCTGCCGCGCGAGCGGTAGGCGTACGGACTGTCGAAGTCGAGGCCGCCGTAGCTGTAGCGGTCCGTCATGCTGCCCACCACCTCGACGGTGCTGTCGCGGTGGTCACTGGATCGCTGTATGTCGCGGGCGAGGCGCTGCCCGTTGCGCGCTCACTGGCATCATGAACCGGCCACGCGCGTCACGGTGGCGTGACCGTGTTCCGTGCATGACCGTCCGGTAGCCTGCTCACAGTACGAACACCTGGCCGGCCAAGGAAGGGGCCACGGGTGGGTGACACGCCGGACGTCCGTAGTGTGCGTAGCCGGGTACCTAACCGAGTTGCCGAGTGAGAGGTGAACGGTGGTTCCGCATCAGGGGGTTGTCGCGCCCCATCGCCTAGAGCGCGCCGTTCGCGTTCTGTGCGCGGGCGGCTTGGTCGCCTTCCCCACGGAGACCGTGTACGGGCTTGGTGCGGACGCCGAGAACGTCGGCGCGGTCGAGCGTGTCTTCGAGGTGAAGGGGCGACCCCCGACGCACCCACTGATCGTGCACATCGGTAACCGCGCACAGATCGACGACTGGGCAGCGGGCGTTTCCGGGCTGGCTCGGCATCTCGCCGAATGCCTCTGGCCTGGGCCGTTGACGTTGGTTCTCCGGCGCAGGTCCCGCGTTCCGCTCACGGTCACCGGTGGCCTTGAAACGGTCGCGTTGCGGGTGCCGGAGCACTCGGTGGCGCTGGCGTTGCTCGCGGCGTTCGGTGGCGGGGTGGCGGCGCCGTCAGCCAACAGGTTCGGAGCGGTCAGCCCGACGACAACTGGTCATGTCCGCGAGGGGTTGGGTGCTGCCGTGGACTTCGTGCTCGATGGTGGCCCGTGTGGTGTCGGTGTCGAGTCCACCATCGTCGATGTCACCGCTGAGCCGGTGATCCTCCGCCCGGGTGGCGTGGCGCGAGAAGATCTCGAGCAAGCACTGGGCTGCTCGGTGCCTGTCAGTTCGCGAAGTGCTGTCCGAGTCCCAGGCCAGCATCCGTCGCACTATGCGCCGCGGGCTCGGGTTCTGCTGGTCGAACCGGACCAGGTGATCGGCCAAGCCGAGCTGCTGGCAGCGCAAGGGTGCCGAGTAGGTGCCCTGCTCCCGCCCGAGGTCGCAAACGTTTCCGGTTCACGCGCCGGGCAGTTCGTGATCGCGGTCCCGGAATCGGATGCGGATTACGCCCGGCAGCTCTACGGGCTCCTCCGAGAGTTCGACCGGCACGGATGTGAGGCGATCGTGGCGTCCGCGCCCGCCCCGGAAGGGCTCGGATTGGCGATCACCGATCGGTTGCGCCGTATGGCGGCGCCGCGAAACCTACAGTCGTCGGCCGGATCGATCCCGTCGCCCGCTGGCACACCGACGGAACCGTGGCGTTCATCGGCAGGCATCACCTGACCGGCAAGCGCAGCGTGGCCCGGGCAGCATACGACCGGCTGCGCTCATGGCTGTCAGATCGCGGCCGGCTCGCTGTCTATGCTGTGCTCGGTCGCTCCGGCCCAGCCGCGCCGCCCTGGTCCCGGTCAGCGGCTGCCGGGCGAGAGTCGCTGAGTACGGTGACGAGGTCTTCGAGGTGAGCGGCCCGGGAGGCTTTGATCAAGACGAGGTCGCCGGGGCAGAGTCCACGGCGCAGGACATCGTGGGCCTCGCGCGCGTCGGGGACGGCGAGGATTTCGAGGTTGCCGCGCGTGGTGCGGGCGGCGTCGGCGATCAGAGCAGCATGCTCGTCGCCGACCGCGATCAGGAGGTCGAGAGAGGCACGTGCGGCGAGCATGCCCAGGTGGCGGTGGGCGTGAGCGGCGTGTTCGCCGAGTTCGGCCATCTCGCCCAGGACCGCGATGCGTCGGCGCGCAGTCATAGCGGCGAGCGTCGTGAGGGCGGCCGCCATCGAGTCGGGGTTCGCGTTGTACGCATCGTGGATGAGGGTGACGTCGTCGTCGCGGACGATGGTTTGCATGCGTCCGGTGGACCTAGGTTGCGCGTAGGTCAGAGCCTGGGCGATCATCATGGTGTCCAGGCCGAGGCCGTGGGCGGTCGCCGCGACGGCGAGTGCGTTGCTGACGTGGTGTCGGCCGGTGAGCGAGAGTGTGACGGGCGCGGCACCCTCTGGCGTGTGCAGGGTGAATCCCGCACGGCCGTCCGAGGTGAGGCGCACGTCACGGGCATGCACGTGCGTTGGATGGGGATGGTGGCTCCACCACTGGGCGCGGCCGTGGGTCTGGGGTGCCATGGCAGCGACGAGCGGATCGTCGGCGTTGAGGACGGCAAGGCCGCCGTGGTCGGCCGTAGGGAGGCCGGTGAGGAGCTCGCTCTTGGCCGCGGCGATCCCGGGTTGCCCGTCGGGGTACTGGCCAAGGTGAGCGGTGCCGACATTGAGCACCACTCCGACATGGGGAGTGACTAGGTCGCACAGGTAGCTCAGATGCCCGCGGCCTCGAGTTCCCATCTCCAGGACGAGGTACCGCGTGTCGGTGGTGGCGCGCAGGACCGTCAGTGGAAAGCCGAGCTCGTTGTTGTACGAACCGTCAGTGGCAACGACTGGGCCGAGGGGCGCCAACACCTGGGCGGCCAGATCCTTGGTCGTGGTCTTGCCGTTCGACCCTGTGATCCCGATGACGGTTGCCGACAGGTGGCTTGCCACATGGCGCGCCAGCGCGCCGAGCGCGATGGTGACATCGGCGACCTGGACGGCCGGGGCGGCCAGCGGGCGCGAGGCCAACACGAGCGCGGCTCCCGCGGCGATGGCAGCCGGACCGTGGTGGTGCCCATCGGTGTGACGGCCGGGGAGCGCGGCGAAGACGCCTCCTGGATCGACCCGGCGCGAGTCGATACTCGCCGGCGCCGTGACACGCAGGAGGGGATCGGTGCCCGCGACGAGGTGGCCACCGGTGGCCTCGGCGATGGCGGCAGCGGTCAGGGGTATCAAACCGTGAGATTCCTTCGTGCGAAGGCGCCGGGTTGGTCGGTGTCGATGCCGTCGGCGAGGACCTGGCGCAGTCCTGGGGTGCGGGCGGACGCTGGGCCGAGTGCCTGCTGTTTGGTGCGTCGGGTGGCCACACGTGGGTCCGCGTAAGGGTGGACGGTGGTCACGCGACGGAGTCCCGCCCGACGTCGGCGACCACGGCCATCAGTTCCCCGATGGCGGTGTCGCGCTCCATCGGGTGCCGTAGCGGCAGCTCGGCGTGCAGATGGTACCGGTTACGGCGCCCTTCGCGATCTCGTTCCAGGTAGCCGGCGTCGACGAGGTCGGCGACGATACGCTGCGCGGCTCGTTCGGTGATCCCTACCTGCTCGGCAACATCCCGCAGACGTGCGTGCGGATCCCGAACTACGCACAACAGCACGTGGGCGTGGTTGGTCAGGAACGTCCACTCCCGCATGCTCAACACCTTACCGCATCTCCCGTAACGCATATCACGCTTCCCAGCTTACGTATTTGATGTCGTACGATGGCTGGGTACGCCTCACACGTCGCTGGTGGGCCCGACAGGGAGACAAGGCTCGATCTCGTCGGCATCGCCGCACCGGGTGGTGTGGTATGCGGGCGGGTCGCCGAACCTGAGCAGCCTTCCCTCGGCCGCATCGCAGGTCCAGTAGTGTCCTTGGTCGTCGGCGCCAATGCAGTGCCCGACGCCGGGCACTTCGACCTCCTCGACCACCGTGAGGTTGCACGCTTCCGACCTTGGGCCTGGGTGCTGTCGAGACGATCCGTCCGCTCCGCACGCCCTTCACCCGATGGCTACACACCGCGCCGCGGCCATACACC
>NZ_LFXL01000062.1 GCF_001270745.1 Jiangella muralis | reverse complement strand
CAGCCACGGCCGTCTCCTCTCGGATCAGGCCGGACCCCACACACCGTTATTCAGACAGTCCCGAATTCCTGAACTCACGGGAGACGTCAGTCATGCGAGCATTCGTGTCGAAGATCGCCAGCTCATTCGGGTGAAGCTGATGCTGCACGACGAAGGACCGGTCTTTGATGCGCCACAGGCCTTGGCCCGTTCCGAGAGTTGGGAGCAGCTTCTGCTCGGTGCCGGTCAAGCCGAGTGCGACGGCGGTGGCACCGAGTTGGTCGGGCTCTTGGCGGTAGACCACCCTCGTTTCGGCGTTGGCGAGCAGCGACGACGCCAGAGCGCGCATGGCCGACCCGGAGTCGCCGACGTTGTCCAGGTCGGTGAGCTTGTGGAAGATCAGCATGTTGGCCAGGCCGTAGTGCCGTGCGAGCCGCCACTGGGCATCCATTCGGCGAAGCAGGGCTGGGTAGGCCATGAGGCGCCAGGCTTCGTCGTAGACGACCCAGCGTTGGCCGCCGTCGGGGTCGGACAGGGCTGACTCCATCCAGGCTGATGAGCAGGTCATCAGCACGGAGATCAGCGTGCTGTTCTCGGCGACCCGAGACAGGTCGAGTGACACCATCGGCAGGGACGGATCGAAGCGGACGGTGCTCGGTCCGTCGAACAGGCCTTGGAGATCGCCGGCCACGAGCCTGCGCAGGGCGTGACCCACGATGCGTCCGTCCTCGGCCAGCCGGCCATCCGCGTCGCGAGCAGGGCTGGGGTCGAGGATGCGGTCGACGACGATCGGCAGGATCGGCACGTCCGTGCTGCGCACCGTTTCCGCGAGAGCGAGGTCGATCGCGGTGTGCTCGAGCGGCGACAGTGGGCGGTCGAGCACGGTCTCGGCGAGGGCCCCGACGAGGTCGCGGCGGCGGGCGGCCACCTGGATTGCCCACTCGGCGTCGGACACACTGGAGGGTCGGTGGCCCTCGTCGAGTGGATTGAGTCGGTTCGACAGGGAGTGGCCGAGCGTGATCGCCTTGCCGCCGACGGCTTCGGCGACACCGGTGTGCTCGCCCTTCGGGTCGCCGGGCACGTAGACCCGACGCCCGAACGGAATGCTCCGGGTATACACCGACTTGGCCAGCGACGACTTTCCGCTGCCGACTATCCCGGCCAGGACCATGTTCGGGGCGGTGATGAGCCCGCGGGCGTAGAGCACCCAGGGGTCGTAGACGAATGATGCGCCGCTGTAGAGATCGTGGCCGACGAACACGCCGGACGAACCGAGGCCGGCTTCGGCCAGAAACGGGTAGGTGCCGGCCAGTGCCGCTGAGGTGTCTTGGTGCGCGTGCAGCGTGAATCGGCGGCGGGTTCGCAGCGCCGCTGCGCCGGTCTCGCCGCCTGGAGGGAGATAGGTGGTGGCCTGGCGCTCGGCTCGCTCTGCCTCGGCCCGCTCCCGTGCGGCAGTCCGTCGCTCCTGTCGGCTGGCCTGTTGGACAGCGATCGCGATGCGGCGGCGCTGGCGTCGACGGCGGCGCCGTTCCCCGGCCGGAGTGACGAGTGTCGCCGCGTGCACGATGGGTTCGGGTCCCATCAGATGTTCTCCTTGCCGCAAGGGCGCTGGGGCATCACCGGGCAAGACCGTCCTGCCGGTGCCCACGTCCGCCCGCTTCCTCATGGCCAGCGGAGGCACCGAACGCTGATGTCGGCGGCAGTCGCCGGGCCAACTCAGTTGGCTCATCAGGCTTGCGATGAATCGTTGCCGCTGGCGGATGGGGAGCGGGCTGCCACACGATGTGGCCGTTCTCGGCCCATGCCGCGTCGATCTCGACGCTGGCGCGCTGCACGAGGGCCGTGGCGTGGCGGAGCCGGGCGGCGGCCATGATCGCGTGCCGATACCCGCTCCGTGGCTCACTGTCGTCGTCGGCCGCCCTGCCGGCGGCCCGGTCATGCCACAGAGCGAGCTGATCGAGTGCCTGCCGGAGGGACACCAGTCCGGCGGAGACTGACCCAAGAGTCGAGTAGCTGCCATCAGGCTCGTCCAGCGTCACGTCGGGGCGCGCCATCGCGGCGAGGGCGGCTTCCGCCGCGGCCGCGGCGGCCTCCATGCTGACCATCAGCAACCCACCTCCGTGTTCTGGGCGCGAGTTGGCTTCAAGCGGCAGGTACGGGCAGCGGCGCCGAGCCTAAAGCCCTCGGCAGAGCGGAAGGGCAGCGGCGGTGAAGGCCTGCGCTTGCTGTCCGACGAGGCGACGGGTTTCGCAGGAGGCTTGGATGGCAGCCTGCTCGATCTCGGACACTGCGGCGTCGAGGTCGGCCGGGGTGGTCGCCGAAACGGCGACGAGGCCGGTGTAACGGAGCAAACCGTGCCCCGCGGTGATGTCCGCTTCCTGCTGGAGGACGTCCTGGTACTCCGCTGCATGATGTGCGTCCTCGAGCTGGCCGATCTTGGCCCGCTGTGCGGCATCGCTGATGTACTCGGTCTTGCGGCGACGGATGCTGCGGGCGGCGACGTCGGCGCGGATCGGGTCGCACACGAGGCTGATCGTGCGCGTGATCCCGCTGGACAGCACGAGCGGACCAAGGAACCCCGGATACACCAGCGTTCGGGGCCATTCGGAGATCCAGAGCACGGCGTGGTGCGCCGCGTCAGAGCGCAGACGGTCCCAGGTCTCCTCGACGGCGACCGGGCCCGCGGTGGCCAGGTCACGGCCGAGGCCGGAGCGTTCCAGCGTGGCCGCGACGGCTGGGTCGTAGGCCGATCGCAATGCGACCGCGAGCTGCCCGGGGTCATACCAGCCGCTGGGTTGGAGATCCGCTGCCCGTAGTGCCGTGCTGAGCGTGGCCATCTCCTGCCGCATGACCGCCGCTGCTCCCCGCAGCCCGCCGCCGGCGGCGCGGATCGCCCGACCGGCGGCGGCCATGTCGAGGGCGAGGGAGATGGTGGTGATGTGCCGTTCACCGGCTGGACCGGCCTGGTCAATGAGCTCTCTGTAGGTGTGTGCGACCCAGGACCCGTCATCGGTCCCGTGGTCCGCCCACCACCTGGCCAGGCCGCTGCCGGAGTCCGGCAGGGTTCGTTCGAGGACCTGGAGGCGGGCGATCTGGCTTGAGCGGCAGCAGGTTGCCAGCACGCGGCTCCATCCGTATACACGGCGTTCCTGTTCGGCAGGGTCGAGCAACACGAACGCGGGATGGCTGACCTCCACGACGGCGATCAGCCGCTGGTTGTGCGGATCGTGGACGATGACGGTGCCGGTGTCAGGGTCCGTGTATTCGCGGAACGCGGCCGCATCTCCCGGCAACGCGAGGGTTCCAGCCGGGCGTGGTCGCATGACGCGTCGCCGATACGCGGTCTGGCCGGTCACGACCCGCCATGCCCAGTTCGTCGCGACAGGCGACCAGTCGATGACGCTTCGCCCACCGACTGGCAGCCACGCGAGGATCAGGGTGCTGCCCCAGAGCGGGAAGGTCCACCACAGTCCGGCGCCGCCGGCCGCGTAAAGACTGCCGACGATGACGACCAGGCCGGCGCCGAGTGTGATCACCTGGGCGAGCGATAGGCCGAGCAGGATGCCCCTGCGGGCCAACCTCGAGAGGCGCACTGGGGAAAGTCCTACGCCGACGCCGGCCCCGGTATTGGTCACGGTTCAGCTCTCGCTTCGTGAGTCGTCTGGTCGTCGCGGTGGCAGTTCCGTTCGCGGGGGCGGAGGCGATTGCGGAGTGGGTTGTGTCGCGTGGGCAGGAGGGGACGGCACTGCGGATTCGGCGGCCGTGGAGGACCGCCGCGGTTTCGATGAGTCCTGGCCGGATGACGGTCGAGCGGCTGCCGGCGCTGTGCCGGGTTCGGCATGGCCACCGCCGGGCTCTGCAGCCTGAGACGGCGGAGAACCAGTGCCCGTAGACCTCGCTGGTCGTGCTGACGTCGTTGTGGAGTCCTGGGTGGCAGCGGCGTGTTCCTCGGCCGCCGCGCCGACGGATGCGCCGACCCGGCGACCTGCGGCGGCAGCACCGCCTGCCCCCCCGGCTCCTGACGCCGCACCGCCTCCGCCACCACCAGGTCGCCCGCCAGACCTGCCGCCACCTCCGGCAGGTCCGGTTCCTCCGGCAGGTCCGGTTCCTCCGGCAGCTGAGCCGCCGCCACCCCTTTGAGGCGCACCGCCGCCGGGCTGCTGCACCCCGCTGGTTTGACGCGGCCGCGGTGACATCGGCACGGGCACTGGCCGGTTGACCGCATTCTTGGCTTCGGACTCCGTGCTCATCGAGTGATAGATGTCGGTCCCGATGAAGGCGATGAGCTTGTAGCACATGTAGGGCGCGAATCCCGCGATCAGCATCAGCACGATTCCGGCGATCGGGTCGGCGATGGAGGCGAGGTCGAAGTCAATCGGCGCGGAGACCTGAGTGACCGCGACCAGGAAGATCACGACGACGACCAGCTTGGACACGATCAGCGCGAGCACGAACGCGGCCCACTTCGAGAACCAGGACCGAGTCGCGTCCCAGCTGTGACCAGCCAACGCGATTGGGGCCAGCACGATGGCCACCAGGAGCAGGGCCTTGCGGATCAGCAGTGAGAACCAGAGGATCGCCGCGGCCGCGATAGCCATGCCGGCAAGGAACGTGGTGATCACCGCACCGGCGCCCGGTGCAGCGATGCTGATCGCGGCCAGCCCGGCACCAAGCGCGGCGATGCGCCCGCCCATCTCCTCCATCGTGGTGCCCGTGGCCTGCACGATTCCGATGCACAGCTGGTCGGTGATCTCCAGCGCTGCGGCGGTCAGTGTGATGATGAGAAAGGAGCCGAGCACCGAGCGGGCCAGGCCGAGTGCGGCCCGCTGTAGTGCGGACGGGTCGCGACGGATCATCCCAGTGAGCAACTGCAGGCAGAAGAACAGCAGCATCAGGACGATCGCGATGCCGAACACGATGTTGTAGACGCGGACGTAGCGGCCGCTGGTGACGTCGACCAGGGTGGTGGTGTCCAGCACCTGCCAGACGCCCTCGAACATCCACGCCGCCGCGGCGCCCATTGCCTGCGCAAGCCAGTCGAACGGCGCCGACACCAGCGTGGCGGCTCCTTCGCCGACCGTGTCACACACCGTCGAGATGACCGGAACGTCACAGACGCTCATCAGCTGAGCCCCTCGTCTGCTCGCGACCGACGGTGTAGGGATTCGACGAAGTTGTCCGCCGCGGTCGCTGTGTTGTCCGCGAAGGCCCGCCTGGACGGCACAGGCAACCGTCCGGGTGTGCGGGCTGCGTGGTGCTGATGTGCCATCGAAGTTGTCCACTTCTTCGGCCACGACAGATCTCGACTTCTGCATCGCCACAGTTGGGGCGTCGTCTGGCGGACGAATCGACAGACCGTCGGACACGAGACGGACATGTTGTTGACCGACGGGACATCTTCGATGACTCCCTACGCCGCCGGCATCAGCTGATCCCTTGCCCGACGTCCCAGAAGAAGTTGATGAGGGTGACGGATGCGCCGCAGATGATGGCCGCGCCACACGACACGAGGACACCGAGTTTGCCGCGACCGGCCAGATGGGGATTGGAGCTGTTCGATCCAAACCCCCACACGACGGCGGACACGATCAGTGCGAGGACGGACAAGATGAGGCCGATGGTCATCACGGCTCCGACGATGGTGCGCAGCGACCCGATGCCGGGAAGGCCGGTGTCGTTGGGCGTGATGTTGACGTTCGATGGGACGATCGCGGGAACAGCCCCCACAAGATCGACGGCCAGCGCGGCCGAATCGAGCAGCATCGCGGTGATCTCCTCGTGGCGAACCAACGGACGGTCCCGGCCTGAGCGGCATGGGTCCGCCCGCTAGGTGCGCTCGGCTACCCACGGCGGCCGCACCCTGTGGCACGGAGCGCGAGCTAGAGGGCGCTACCGACGTCCATGAGGAAGTTGATCCAGGCCATACCGGCGCCAGCTAGACCGGCCGCGCCAACGGATACCCACACGCCGGTTCGCGCACGAACTGCCGCGTGGTAGTTGCCATGCGCCGACGCCATCGCCCAGGCGGCAGCGCAGACGATCAACATCAATACGGCCACGACCAGCACGACGGTCAGTAGGGCTCCCACTGCAGCCGCGAGATCGCTGGCGTGGTTCACGGCACTGAGGTCGGGAAATACCTGTGCCCCACGTGAGCGCGTGGACCTTATATGCGGCATCGGAGAAGTCAGATCAGCTGGTAGCGGGATCACGGTCCCAGGTACGAACCCTGTGCTCAACCGAGACGGCATCGTGCCTAGTCGAGCGTGGAGACGTGTATGTGGTCCGCGTGGGAGCCGGTGGGCGTGGACACGTCGTAGATGCTGGATGTGTAGGGCCGCCAATCGGCGTCACCGCGGGTCCAGATCTTCCCGTCGAAGATCAGGTACTTGACGTGGAGCTGGGATGCGTACGTTCGCAACCAGGCCACGACGCGCCAGCCTTCAGCGGCTTGCGCGGGCGTTGGCCAGGTGCCCAGCTGATTGCCGAACGTGATGTCGCAGGCCTTGCCGACCGGGTGGTCGCTGGTCGGATTCTGCGGGTGCGGGTCCCAGCACGCCCAGCCGGTGCCGGGGAACGCCGTCTGAGCCTGTGAGATGAGATGGGCGGTGGGACGGGTGACGAAGCCCCCAGTGCCGGTCGGGTCATCGACGTGACCGCCGGGCTGGCCGGTGAACGGCTCTGGCGACGGTGGGAGTTCGCCGATGTCCGGCACAGTCTGCCCGCCGCAGGCCGGCGTGACGGCGGTGGGCGTGTCCAAGGGTGCGGCGTTGTGGTCGGCGAGCCACTCCTCGGGATCGACCGCCGCCGACTGAGGAGCGGCAGAGCCTCCGGGCCGTATCTCCAGGTGGAGGTGCGGCCCTGTTGCGAGCCCGGCTGATCCCACGGTTCCGATCTGCTGCCCGGCGGCCACCGTGTCGCCGACGGCGACGTGAACGCCGTCTGTCGTCATGTGTCCGTACATCGACGCGGTTGGCGTGCCGTCGACGAAATGATCGACGAGAACGACGTTCCCGTTCACCGGGTCCTGCCGCACCTCCGCGACTACGCCGTCGGCGACCGCGAGCAGCGGGGTGCCGGCTGGTGCGGCGTAGTCGGTGCCCCAATGCATCGATCGGACACCGGTGATCGGATGGACCCGTACGCCGTAGCGGTCGGTGATCGTGAACGTACCGGCTGGCAGTGGCAGCACGACCTGACCCGCGACATTCGAAGGATCAGTAGGCAGCGGAGGTGAGCCGATGGCGAGCCGGGCGTAGATGGTGTACGCGACAGGCTCGAAGTTCTGGTACCGGTCGGGAAAGGCTGACACCTCGACTGCTTGCGCGGCCTCGCCCAACGTCAGCTGCTGCCAGCCGGGGATGTCCAGCAGTCCGCGAGGAGACCCGCGGTTGGGACCGGTCGGTCCGCCGTAGAAGGCCGCGACCTGGTAAGCCGGGTCCATCAGCTCCGCCACGCTGCCCCAGCCGGCGGTCGGTCGCATCTGGAACAAGCCCAACGAGTCGTGGTCGGAGCCGTCGCCATCATTCGGGTACTCCGCCGACTCTGGATACGCCGATGTGTTGGCCAGCTGGCGTAGGTCAGACTCGGTGAGGGCGCCCACCAGGGCCACCAGAGTTCCTCGCTGGCCGACGTCAGGGGTCTGCGTTCCGATCGTGATGATGGTCGCCGCGTGACCGAGCTGCGTACGGTTCAACGTGATCGTGTCCCCGTCGGCCGTGGCGGCAGTGAGCGAGTCCGGCACCTCTCCGGTCCCTCCGGAGGTCGGCAGGCAGGCCGCTTGCGCGGCGGGATTCAGGATCACGGCCATACCCTGCAGAATCACCGCCGGCCCGGTGAGCAGGACCAACAACGCCAGGGCGACTACGATCTTCTTCACTACGACCGGTTCGCCATCAGGTCAGGGGGTTGTCGAGGCGGGACAGCCGCAAGATGTGGCACCGTTCGAACGCCGGTGGGCAGGCGACGAACGCGGTGAATGCCACGTCATGATCGGACGTCTCGGACCGGCCGAACCACGTGCCGTACCGGTGCCGCGTGCCCTCGATCGTGACGGCGACAGTCCCGGGCGTGAGCTGGTCACCAGCCGCGGAGACGATTCCCGGCCACGATTCTGGGACGTACGCGTCGTGGATCGTCAACGTTTGGGCCGTCCGGTACTCCCGCAGCCGCTGCCATGTCTCCTCGGTGGGCAGGTAGTTCGCCATGTCGGCAGCGAGCCCGTTGGTCTCGTACCCGGACGGGTCGGCATCGGCGATCACGATGCTGGCGTAGTCGGCCGGCAGCAGTCGGGACATTGTGTCCCAGGTGAACAGTGCCTCAGCGACGGCCCGAGCGTAGATGACCGGATCGCCCGTCCGCGGCAGGATGGGAATCGCTGGAGCGGGCGTGGTGAGCAACGGAGCAGGCTCGACAGCGCTGGTCGCTGCGGCGGGCTCGCCGGGCGTCGTGGTGTCTCCCGGGCCGCGAATCAGGCCGTAAATGCCTGTTCCGATGAGTGCCGCCAAAGTGACCCCAGCGACGGCGACGATGGCCAGGACGCGCGGCCGGTGCCGGCTGAATCGGCGAATCATGGTTCGTGCCTCCCCCGACGCCTCGGAACACCGCGTGCGTCGGAGAGGTACCAGGCCGCTGACTGGCGTCGCGGCTAGGCCATGCGGGCGACTCGGGCCGCATCGGCGAAGGACACCGTGGCTGCCACGGTCGCCTCGAAACGTGACCACTGATCCGCAGTCAGCGCGGGCCCGATCTCCCCTGGGTTGTAGTCGGCGGTCCACCCGTCCAGCTCGTCCCACATCAACAGGAACGCCCGCACGCCGTACCGCTTGACGGGACGGGCCGGTGGCGAGCTCGGTATAGGGGTCGATTGGCCATTAGCTCTAGCTCGGTCCTGGCTCGCCTGTTCGGCCCTCAGCCTCCTGAGCGCGTCCTTCGCCAGGCGTGCGCGCTCTACTGGAGCCTTGTCATGCTCTCGGAGCTGCCCCATCGCGCGGGCAGCGTGGTCACGTACCCGCCTCGGCTGGAGTGGATCATCTGCCAGTCGTTCGAGTTCCGCGATGACAGCGGCGGCCTTCACCCGGTGGTAGTGCCCGGCCACGGAACCGTCCGCATCCATCGCGGTGATCTCTGCACCGGCGAGCCGGCGCACCTTCTCCGGCAAGGAAGGATCTGTGGCGATGCGCTGGATCTCGCTGGCGCGCTCCAAGGTGGTGTACGACCTCGTTCCGGTGACCGCTGCTGCGGCCTGGGCTCGGCTGTCTCCAGACGGTGCCGCCACTGTGGCGGGACCGTCTGACCTGGTGTGTTGGTCGGGCTGCGCGCCGAACCGGGTCGATCTCTGACGGCGGGCCGCGTCCTCGGCCATCAGCGCCTTGAGTTCCTGGTACAGCGTGGCGGCCTCGGTCGGGCTGAGCGGTTTGCGCGTGACGTTCTCGTGTTGCTCGGCCAGCAGGCGCTCCAGCTCGGTCGAGATGCCCGAGCGCACCCACACGTTTACGTGCTTCCACCCCAGCGTCTTCACTGCGGCCAAGCGTCGCGCCCCGCAGATCAGCACGCCGTCGGGGCTGATCGTGATCGGCTGCAGCAACCCCAGCTGGCGGATCGATGCGGCCAGCTCGTCGAGGTCGCCCAGTTCGTGGCGGTGCCGGTAGCCCACTCGGATCGAGTCCACCGCGCGGTCCAGTTCGATGTGCCCGCTAGCCATCGGCAGTCACCATCTGCAGACGGTTCGACGCGGCCGCGGTCCGGAGCAGGTCGTCGTCGGCGAGCAGATCGTCGAGCGTGTCGCCGATCAGGAGCCGGGCCAGTACGCCGCGCCGCCCGTTGCGCGTCGGTGCATTCGGGTGGCCGAGCACGATGCGCAGCAGGCCGATCCACGGCGCATGCGGCAGGTCGAGCAGCGCACGGACGGACTTGTCTCGCCTCAGGACGTCGTAGGCGGCGGCGCGGTCACCAATGTCGATCAACCTGGCAGTCACGTAGTCGACGCCAGCATGGGCAATGTCGGCGGGCCACCCGAGGAGCGTCAGTAGCGTGACGGCGTCGGTGACGGCTTGGTGAGTTCCGGCTGATCGTGAGCGGGGCAGCTGGTCGGGTTCCACGTCGTGCTCGGACACGACCTGGAAGGCGGGGTGGTACTCGACGAGCTCGGTTTCGCGATCGCTGAAGCGCTCTGCGTCGTGGAAGCAGGAGTACTCCGGGCGGCGCGCCCGCTCCGTCGACGTCAACAAGCCTTGGGCGCGGTGCTCGGCGATCAGTGTGATCCGCACCGCCACGGTCACCACGGCCCATGGGTCGTTCGCTGTCCGGGCCGCCTCCGACTGCATCGCTTCGAACGCGGCTACCGCCGCATCGGTCGGTTCCAGCCCGTACTTGCGGGCCAGTGCCGCGTATCGGTCGGCGGCGAACCGCATCAGCTCTGCCGCCTCCGGATCATCCCGCCACGCACCCGGTCCGGCGGCGTGCAGCCGGTTCAGCGTGGCTCGCAGCCCTTCCGGCTCGACGAACGGCAGGACGGCGGTCGGCGCGAACGGTAGCGACCCTCGACGTGGCATGAGTCGTGATCCTTCCCATCTCGAGGTGCGGGAGCGGTGCCCGCTGCGGTCGGGAGGGCCGCAGATCTCGGGTACCTGGTCATGACCCAGGACGCCACGGTGGTTCTGACGGACCGCCTACACACGCCTCACCGCGCTACTACGGACCTCTGACGGTTCTCTGACGGAGGGCAGCTTCCTGCTCGGATTGCGAACTTGGAGGCGCCGATCCCTCGTCCCGTCCTGCATCGAGGCACGAGGACGAACAGCTTGTTGACCAGAGGTTTTGTGGGTGCTGTCAGCGGCTGGTAGCAACGCGGTAGTAGCTGTGGAGCCGCAGGACGCCAGTCCCGGGCGTGCACCCCAAAATTCCCGCGTTGCCTTTCGCCGCTGGCTGGTGTAAAGGCCGGGCGGCGGGAGCATGCTGGCGCTGTGACCGGCGAACGATACCGACTGGTCGAGGTGAACGTGGCGCGTCTGCACGCCGACCTCGACTCGCCGCAGCTGGCCGAGTTCGTCACGGCCGTGGACGGGATCAACCTGCTGGCCGAGCCGGGCAATGGTTTCGTCTGGCGTCTGCGCGCCGCCCACGCTCCGGTGTCGATACTGGATGACGATCCGCGGCTCGTGGTCAACCTGTCGGTGTGGGAGTCGTACGAGTCGTTGCATGCATTCGTGTACCGGAGCCGCCACGGCGGTCTCGTCTTGCGACGAGCGGACTGGTTCAACCGGTGCCGCAGCCGTCCACCGCCTTGTGGTGAACCCCCATCGGCGCCGAGCCGGACGTGTCTGAGGCGCGCTACGCCGCCTGGACTACCTCCGCACGTGGGGACCGTCCCCGAGGGCATTCACGCTCCGCCGCCGATTCCGCCCGGACGGCCGGGCGATGACCATGCCGATCCTGCGGACGTAACCATCGATGAGCCGCCGCCTCCTGTCGATCTCGGAAGTGCGTGCCGACACATGCGTCGCAAGTTCAGGACGGTTGTGGGTTACGTCGCTTCGGCGCGGAGTTCGGTGCACAGTTCATCGAGCCAGTCGAGCAGCGCCGCATGCACGCCAGCCGCCGGTATGCCATGCCGGCGGATGTGGGCTTCGAAGGCGGCGGCCAGACCCCGCACATCAAGATCGTTAGCGAGGTCGTCCTCGTATCGATGAGGAGGATGGCGATCCTCATCCGCAGTGTCGAACGACGGGCACCCGCTCGCGGCTAGCGCTTCGGAGCTATTCATGGCGGCCCAGTACCCAAGTGCGCGAAGAAGGAACGAATCGGGATTCGCCTGATCGCCTGGAACACAGAACGCCAGCCTGAAGACAGCCGCTGACGCCCAGCGCGAGCGAGCCTGGGCCGATGACGGCGTTAGTGGTCACATTTGAGGCGGATGTGCCCGGCCGCTGGTGGAGGGCCTCGGGTTTCCGTTCGCCGGGGTACGACCTGCTTGTTCCGTAGACTGGCAGAAGCAACGAGACCGGGGCTGGGAGGTGAGTGCGGTGCGAAAGGTCTTGTACAAGGACATCGTTCCGTACGAGACGCCGTCCTCCTTGCCTGCTCTGCGCGGCCCAGGCTCGGGTGTGCTCGAGCTGCCGATCACGGTGCACTGGGGTCCGCAGCGAGTGGTGGACCTGGGTCAGCCGGCCCAGTTGCGCGCCGCCTACCGTGCGATCGTGCGTGAAGGCACCGCCGAGGATCAGGAAGTCCTGTTGAACGAATCCCTGCTGCGTGGCGTCTGGCCCGACCTGGTGCTGCCGGACCGGTGCCGCGAATTGTGGGAGCAACGGTTTCCGGACCTCGCCGCAGCGTTACCGGCATAGCGGTGGCCGGTGCGGACGAGCATCAGCGGCACATCGCTAGGTTGCTGCTGAGCGCGATCGGTGACGCAGGGTTCGCCCTCGCCGGTGCGACCGCGATTCGTGAGCACGGCCTCACCAATCGCCCCACGCAGGACGTAGACCTGTTCGCCGCCTCCAGCACGACAGCAGAGCAGTTCAAAGCTGCCCTCACGCGTGCCGAGGGTGTACTGCGCGAGCGCGGCTACCAGGTCAGGCGGCACCGCTCGTCTCCACTCTTTGCGCGCCTGGTCGTCGAGGACCACGCCGGCGTCGGTCTGGAGGTCGACTTGGGTGTAGACTGGCGCCAGGACCCGCCGGTCCAGCTGTCCGTCGGTCCGGTGCTGTCGATCCGCGATGCCGTCGCCGCCAAGATCGGGGCGGTGTATTCCCGCGGCGAAGCGCGTGACTTCCTCGACCTCGACGCGATCCGCGAGTCCGGCCGCTTCACCGACGAAGAGCTGCTGCAGCTGGCCCGTGACCACGACGACGGATTCGACGCACGCATGTTCGCGGCCCAGCTCGACCGGATCAGTCACATCCATACCGATGAGGTCTCCGAGTATGGCGTCGACGTCTCTGCCCTGGAGGGCATTGCGCGGCGCCTCCAGGTGTGGGCGACATCCCTGCAGGATGGATAGCGCCGCAGTATCGCCGCGGCCGCCGTTCGTTACGCAGCGGCGAGATCGCCCACGACCCGAGTGATGAGATGACGTGCCGGCGAGCCGTACACGGCGGCTCGTGCCAGCTCGGCGAAGATCTTGGCATAGGACTGGAGTTCGGTTGTGTCGGTGATGTGCAGTTCGGCGGTGAAGGTCTCCACCCGGACTAGGTGGCTGTCGAACATCCAGAACCCGTGGACTGGGACAACCGGCAGGGGCGCCGCGAACGGGATGACGCCGAGCCCCACAGTGCTCAAGGTGGATGCCGACACCAG
Organism: Jiangella muralis; assembly: GCF_001270745.1. Classification (GTDB taxonomy): domain Bacteria; phylum Actinomycetota; class Actinomycetes; order Jiangellales; family Jiangellaceae; genus Jiangella; species Jiangella muralis. The sequence continues at coordinate 7,340 of NZ_LFXL01000062.1, read as the reverse complement.
CCGGTCGAGCTGTCCGGCCATGATATCGGGCGGACAGGGCCGGTAGCGCAGGGCGGCCTCCGTGAGGAGGATGTGGAACTTCTTGCCTGGCTGGTAGAGGACATGTTGGCGCTCCATTCGAGCGGCCACGGCGTCATCGAGGTCGTCGGGGGCGCCGTCGTGCGTGATTGCCTCGGCGAGCCGAGCCCGCGCGTAGTCCGGCGTCTGGAGTAGGCCTGGGATGAATGCGCTCTCGAAGTTGCGGATCAGGTCGGACCGCGCCTCCAGATCGGCATAGTCGCGTTGATGGCCGGCCAGGCCGGCACGGAACTGTCGTCGGTGCTCCTGGTAGTGGCTCTCCAACGATCTCAGTGACGCCACCAAGACAGGCAGCTCGTCCGATGCGTCGCAGATCCGTGCCCACACGTCGACGTCGTCCCGGGACGGAGTCTGCTTGCCGGTCTCGATCTTGGAGACCTTGCTGGAGTGCCAGCCCGCCTTGTCCGCAAGGGCTAGACCGGTGAGACGTGCCTCGACGCGCAACTCGCGCAGCCGCTGCCCGAGAGCCTGACGCTCACGCTGGTAGCTAGTCATCGGTCGGGGTCGCGCCAGCCCGGTACTGGCGCCACGGGATGGCGTGGTGCCAGGCGGCGTCCCGCCACTTGCACCGCTCCACGACGACAGCAGGGTCCACGACGACCTCAACGCCGAGCAGCCGGTCATCGTCGTCGAAGCGCAGGATCGCGACCTTGCCGGAGTCGAACAGCCAGTAGTCCTCGCACGGCAGCCCGAGCTCAGCGGCCTTGGTGCGGGGAAGGTAGCGGATGTCCTCGCCGGCCGCGACATTGAGCCGGGCCAGATCCAGCCCGAACCTGGTGTAGTCGCCGTGGGGCTCGCTGACGACTCGGACACGCTCGACTCGCTTACCAGCTGCGACAGCGGCCTGGACGTCTTCCACCCAGTCTGCGAACCACTCGTCATCCGGCTCCTCGCCGGCGAGGAACTTCCGCAGCGGTTCCTGCTCTTCGTCCTCGACGTAGCGCTCGCGGGTCTCCAGGCGGAACGCGGTGTGCTCGTATGCGTCGAACAACGCCCGGAACGCGGCGCCGTCCAGCAGGCCCGTCATGCCGTGCTCGCCTGCGTCTGGTCGGCCAGCCGCAGCACGTCAGCGGGGATCTCGACGACGATCTCGTCAGGCGCGACGTCACGCAGATCGGCGAGCGCTGCTGGATCGTTGACGACCTTTCCCTGCACGACGTAGGTGCCGCGGTCCGTCGCGTACAGGGCGGGACAGCCGTTCTTGCCGGACTCCGCGGTCTTGCCGAGGTAGGTCAAACGCATGGATGCCTCCGGAGGATCAGCGCCGTCGTCGGCTCGCAGGCGATGCTCTTCAACGCCCACCCTATGGCGCGCGATGCGCTGTTTGGGAGAGCTTTGCTTCCTTCTGCTCGGCGAGAAGCCGTGTGGAAGATGATCGGCAAAGACCGGCAGAAGCCTTCCGCCCGCGCCCGTGCGCTTCCTACCGTCGGCCGGAACCGACCGTCGCGCTGGTCGCGCTGCCGGCGCCCGCGGGCGTGGTCGGCACAGCTGGAAGGAGGGCGACATCATGACCCAGTTCACCGCTCGAGTACAGAGACACGGACTGGTCGACTGGCCACCGGAGCATGGCGATGCCTACGCAGCCGGGCTTCGGGACGTACGCGTACCGGCGGGTCGCTGGGTACCGCGCAGGCGCAGCACCTGTGCGCACTGCCACGCCGCCTGGCCGTGTGCGTGGAACAGCTGGGCGGACCATTGACGGGCCAGGCTCCCGCGCAGAGGGGCGACGGGCGCAGGAGCTTGATTGCTTACATCGTGCCATCGACCCGGACGCAGAGCCTGCTGCATCGGCTGGTCGTCGCCAACGGCGGCAACGCCGTCGCCCAGCGGCCACTGCCGTATGGCTCTCCGCTGCCGGACGGCGCCGACGCCGAACTCCGTGGCCTCGGCTTCACTAGGACCAGTGAGTGGACTCAGTCCGCCGATGGCTGGCGCTGCGCTGTCGAACGGCTGAAAGTGAGCCCGCGTGACGAACGACCCGCTCACGGCAGCCTGGGCGAGGCCGGCCGTCCATCTCACGCTCCGCGCCCTCATCCGCTGCGCCAACCCCGAACGAGGACTTGACCCCACCATCCGTCTGGAGGCAAGACCCGAATGGCTACGTTACCGACACCGGACGAGACCAACATCATCACGCGGGCGCCATTCCTGGCCCGAGAGATCGGCGAGATCATCGCCTGGCACGACCACGAAGGCCCAAGTATCGACTTCCGGCTGGCACCTGAAGATACCGACCAACACGCCGAGATCAGCTTCACGCCGTCGGAGGTGCACAAGCTCGCGGACCAGCTGCATGAGATCGCCACCGTCGCACAGCACGCCGGATGGACGCCCGAGATCCTGGCCCAGGCACGAGCGCGCTACCTGCCCGGTATGAGCGACGTGCAGATTATCGAGCGGTTGGACCGCCTGGCTGACCGCATTGGCGGGCTTGTCTTCGGAGTGGGCGGCAGGCTGCACGGTGAAGCTGGCCGCATGCTGACTGCCGAAGTCGGCCTCGAGGCGCTCGACCGCGTCGCAGCTGCTGTCGACGTGGCGAGCCAGCAGCTCGACGGTGTGCACCAGCTCACGCCCGCGCTGACGGAGCTGCGCGAGGCGATCGCAGGCATGCGCCGCTTCTACCAGGCCGAAACCGAGCGAAAGCCATGACGACGAAGCATCGACTCAAGCTCCCTGACGAATGCGATCTCAAGTGGTGCAACGAAGCGGGTGACCACCAGGTTCATCGCCAGTACCTCATCTCGTTGCTCGCCCAACAGGGCTGCATGATCGGCGTCAACGTCGTGCAGCCGGACATAGCGCCGTCGGTGGTGGAGCTCACCCTCATGCCACGGCGCGCGGCGAGTCGCGTGGTCGTCCTGGTGCCGAACGAAGCCAGGACCGTCGTGAGAGCGCTGAACGCCGCCATCCGACTCACCGACCGGCTGTGAGGCCGTCCCGTCGAGTCTCAATGGAGCCGCCGATGACCCGCCTCCGATGTACATGCCGTCAGCGACCCGCCACGTCCTGACTTCTAGCGCGAGATCTGGCCCCACCTTCGGACTTGGGTTCTAGAGGTCGTTGCAACACCAGCCCTGAGGGATGTTGCGATGACCAAGCCGCGTCGGAACGGCGAATTCCAGCAAGCGTTGCAACACGTGATCATTCCAGTGTTGCGACGAGCGTAGCGAAGAGCTCGGTTGGGGTGCGCCAGTCGAGGGTCTTGCGGGGACGGTCGTTGAGTTCGGCGGCGACGAACGCGAGGTCCTCGGCGCTGTAGATCGACAGGTCGGTGCCTTTCGGGAAGTACTGGCGCAGCAGGCCGTTGGTGTTTTCGTTCGAGCCGCGCTGCCAGGGGCTGGCAGGCTCGCCGAAGTAGATCGGGATGTTGGTGGCGCGGGTGAACTCGTCGTGCCGGCCCATCTCGCTGCCCTGATCCCAGGTCAGTGAGCGGGCGAGGTCAGCGGGTAGGTCTGCGAAGGCGTGCACCAGGGCGTCGCGGACGTGCTCGGCGCCGCGGCCGTCGGGCAAGTGCAGCAGCTTGACGTAGCGGGTGGTGCGGTCGACCAGGGTGCCGATGGCCGAGCGGTTGCCCTTGCCGACGATGAGGTCGCCTTCCCAGTGTCCGGCGACCTGGCGGTCGGCCACCTCCGCCGGACGCTGGCTGATCAGGGTGCCCGGGTCGATGAAGCGCGTGGCGCGTTCATCGGCGCGGCGACGTCGGCGCCGGGCACGGCGGCCGGTGCGCAGCACGCCGTGCTGGCGTTCCAGGCCGCCGCGGTGCGGCAGGTAGATGGCCTGGTAGATGGTCTCGTGGGCCAGGTTGCGGTCCGGCTCGTCGGGGAAGGCGGAGCGCAGAACACGGCTGATCTGCTCCGGGCTCCAGCATCGGTCCAGGTGCTGCTGGATGAACTGCCTCAGCTCCGGGTCGCGCCGGATCTTGCCTTCCTTGGAGCGGGCTCGGCGCACGGCGGTGCGCCGCTGGGCTTGGAACGGGTGGTACTTGCCCGTGCGGGGGCAGCGGTTGCGGCGCACCTCGCGGCTGATCGTCGCCGGGCTGCGGCCGAGCTCGCGTGCGATCGCGCGCAGGGACTTCTTCACGCGCAGCAGGTCGGCGATGGTGATCCGCTCGTCCTCGGACAAGTACCGCGGTGAGATGGCGCCAGCGTCCCGGTCCTCCGCGATCGGCGGATAGAAGTGCTCGCGTCCAGCCCGGTCGACGATCTTCCGTCCGTATCGCCAACGCTGCCCCGTCTTGCGATGCACCCCTACCTCGCGGCACGCCGCCGAGTTGCTCATTCCCTGCGCCATGAGGCGAAGGTATTGATCACGCTTCTCTGCCTGCGGAGCAGGTCCACGCTTCCTACGGTTCCGACGCGGCTTGGTCATCGCAACATCCCTCAGGGCTGGTGTTGCAACGACCTCTAGAACCCAAGTCCGAAAGTGGGGCCAGAACTCACCGGAGAAATCAACGTCCGCCGCTGACGAGGATCTGCGTGACTTCGCGCACCGTGCGCAGCTGCACGCGACGTATCTCGCCTCGCTCGAACGGGGTGAGCGCAACCCACCTATCTGGACCATGTACTGAATCGCCGCCGCGGCGCAGATGCCCATCGCCGATCTCATTCCGGAGGGACCGCCAGGCGGTGCCCGACCAGGCCAGCTGATCTTCTGTCCGGGATGCGACCTCGCTGACATCTCGATCCTGAAGGCCTACGAACGCGACGAGCCTTGCCCGAGCTGCGGGCTCCCCACGCCAATCATTCAGGAGGTACTGGCCGCACGACGGCGGGCCGTCGGGCCGTACGAATAGGTGGGGCCGATACCGCAGCGCTTCGCCAAGCGTCAGATGCCGAGGCTCGGCGGCATTTGCCGGCCGGTGCCGGACGAGGGAGAGGGCGGCGCGCTGGATGGGCGCTGGCCCGGTCGCACCTCGTGTCCGTTGCGTGCTGCAGATGAGCGAGTCTCCGCCTGGGCGATGCTGTGGTCGACCCGGTCGGCGCCGCTCGTGGGCTCGGCGGCAGTGACGGCCGTCGGGAAGGCCGCGGCGGCCATACCTGCGCTGGACAGAGGCGAGTGATCGACGATCACGGCCAGTTCGTCGCCGTTGAGTCCGAGCGCCCGATAGGTGCCAGGTTTCAGGCGGGTGTATGTGTCGGCCGCGGGGCCCTCGTAGAGCGGCGGAGCGGACGGGTCGTCGGGGTCAGGGACGACGACCTCGCGGTTCGCCCGCGCCGTGACTGCGCGCAGTTCGGCCAGGTCGTCGCCGTTGAGCAGTTCTGCGCCGACGATATTACGCCCACCGCGCAGCAGCGCTCTCGCGACCTCGACGGCCAGCAGATCAGCCGGAGTCGGCAGCTGCAGTTCCTCGACGTGTTGGCCCAGGAGGTCATCGCTCGCCGATGCCGCCACCGCCGAGAGCTCGGCGAGGTTGCGGTGTGCCATGGCCTGCAGCCACAGCGGATACCGGCCGTCCGCAGACACTCCGGCTCCGAACTGCTTGCCCGCGTCGACCAGTCTGGAGGCCGCCACGCGGAGCGCATCCTCCGCTGTCACTAGTGCGCCGAGAGGTCCATAGAGATGGTGGTTTCGGAACGAACCGCGCAGGTCAGGGTCGACCGACTCCACGCGCCAACTGAACCGCGCCCGCGACTCGCCGGACCGGTCTGGCTCATCACCGACATACTGCACCGACAGACGTAAGGTGCCCGCCTCGCGGTGCGCGTTCTGTGGCCCCAGCAAACTCATGACAGCCCCCTCGTGGCGTACCTGCCTGGCCGCTCACTAGGTGCACGACCGGCGCCTGCCGTCCGCCCAGCACTGACCTCGCGGTCAGCCGGCAGCGGAGGTGTGCGCGGGCGCCGGGTGAGGTCTGCGTCGCCGTGGGGAGCGTATGGGTGCGAGGGCATCGGTCACGACCATCGCGGCACCACAGCGGACGACCAGGCTGGCGAATCCCCGCCTGCCTGATTCGATGCTCAGACTCACCGCGGTGGCCGGTGCCGTTCTCGGAGTACTGCTCAGGCTGCTGCTCAAGCACCTCCGAGCACCCGGGGCCGAAACCGACCAGCACCAGCGGCCGTCCCTGACCGAGCTCGTCGGCACTGGTGCTCGGCGCGTTGCCGATGCGGCGATGATCCGACCGCAAGCTGCGGTATCGATGTCCGGGTGCAGCGCCGACCGTCGGGCAGGGGGCGCGCGTGCACACCATGCGCCGCCTCGCCCCGGCCGGGATCTTCGACCAGCGGATCCGCAAGCTCAACGGTCTGCCCGCCTGACACCCATCGCCTGACGGCCATCGGCCGGCGACAGCCGGCCCTCAACCCCGTGGATCCGTCCACACCAGCATCGGAGCACACTATGACGCAGTACCACATGTTCCAGATCCAGACCGTGGCGCCGAAGATCCGCCGGGTCACCTTCACCAACCCGCCCGTGAACGTCGTCGGCGCGGACACCGTCGCCGAGCTGTCCGCGGTCGTCGACGACCTGAGCCACGACGAGCAAGTCCAGGTGGTCATTTTCGACAGCGGCACACCGGAGTACTTCTTCAACCACGCCGACCTGGGCCAAATGCCCCAGCTCCTCGCACAGACCGGCACCGACTCGACACCGCTGTTCATCGACCTGTCGATCCGCCCGGCCAGCGCCCCGTTCATCAGCATCGCCGCCATCCGTGGCCGCACCAGGGGCGGGGGCGACGAGCTGAACCTGGCCTTCGACCTGCGCTACGCCAGCCGCAAGCAGGCGTTCTTCAGCCAGCCCGAGGTCGCCATCGGCATAGTCCCCGGCGGTAGCGGCAGCGACCGCCTGCCCCGCCTCCTGGGCCGCGACCGCGCCCTGGAAGCGATCCTGACCAGCCAGGACTACGACGCCGACCGGGCCGAGCAGTACGGCTGGGTGCCCCGGGCCGTCGCCGACGCCGAGCTCGACAACCTCGTAGACGGCGTCGCCGCCGGCATCGCGTCGTTCGATCGGGACTCTGTGCTGGGCGCCAAGGCGCAGATCAACCGCGCGACCTTGCCGCCAGAGGCCGACCTGCGCGCGTCTTGGGCGGAGTTCTCGAGGTCGGTCAGCTGGCCGGGCTTCCAGGCGCGCGTACCTCAGCTCGGCGCGGCCATGGCCGAGATCGGCCTGAATGAGATGGAGCGGAACCTGGGCCACTACGCCGCCCTCATGAACCAGCAGGCCTGACCACCACCAACGCGTCAGCGACTCGGCGGGTCTGTCCGATAAACGGTGTGTGAGGCCCGGCGTTTCAATGAGTGGCTCTCTCGAACCGT
>NZ_LFXL01000061.1 GCF_001270745.1 Jiangella muralis | reverse complement strand
TTGCCCAGCCCCAGACTCGGCGGTCCGAGGCCAGCCTCGCTGGATGAGTGAGTCCGATTGATCCTGGCGATGCAGCCTGTGGCCGGCCGGGGTCCGAGGACAGGGTGCGTCTCCCGAGGCTGCAGCCGCTGCCGACCGGCCCGTCAGGTCGGTCGGCCGGTCCTCGCGCCGGTCAGCTCGGTCGGCTCGGGGCTTCGCGTTGGCTGGCCGGACCGTTCGCCGGGTTCGGTGCCGTTCGCCGTGGTCCGCACGTTGGCCGTCCCCCTGGCGCCCATTTTCTCAGCCGCGTGACCGCGCCTCAAGCGGACCCGGATAGGCGCTTCGCGCGTTGGGGGTCCGCTTGACCCGCGGTCCCGCGGCCAAGAACGGGCACCTATCAGGGGGACGGGGAAAGACTGGGCACACCTCGATGACCGGAACCGTCCTCGATGGCGAGAAACGTCCGAAAGGCCCCTCGAACACGACCCCCGCCATCGAAGACGGTCGCGGGAATCGAGGACGACCAAATCGTGCACCGGCACGAACGGCGAACGGCGCACCGGGCGGGCTCTGCCCGCACTTCCCCCGTCCCCCTGATAACTGCCCGTACTTAAGACAATGGGCAGCAGGGGGACGGCCCACCGCCGCAAAACGGCCAACCGCCGCACGACGGCGAACCGTTACGCGATCCCCACGCCACCGTGTGAGATCGCTGCGCCGAGTGGGGCGGATCACTGTTCCCCTGGCAACAGCAACGCCACCCAGCAAACACAGTGATCCCACCCAATGGCGCACCAGGGGGCGCACAGTCGCCGCCGCCCAACGATGCGGGGATCGAGGTGAGATCGCTGCGGAAACGACGCGGCATCACTGTCGCCGACACGACAGCGTTCCCACATCGATCACGCAGCCGTCCCACACCGTTGCGCCAGGCCGGCGAGGCGCGGCCACGCGACGCCCGCTCAAACTCGGTTCAAGTGTCGGAGGTTCGGAGACCAAGCGAAACTAGGTGTGTCCGATCCTTACAAGCGCGCCGCGGCTCGAGGTGCGACGCTGGCGCCGTGACGTACGCATATCAGGGCACCATGCGCACCCGGTCCGGCCGCCGCGACGAGGTTGTCGCGATCCTGCTCGGCGGCACCGACGGGCTGCGCGCGGCCGGCTGCCACCTCTACGCCGTCGGCGTCTCCGAGACCGACCCCGACCTCGTCGTCGTCAGCGAGCTGTGGGCGTCGAAGCAGCACCACGACGCGTCGCTGCAGCTGCCGGAGACGAAGGCCGCCATCGCCGCCGCCATGCCGATGCTGACCGGCGAGTTCACCGGCGCCGAGGCACGGGTCGAGGGCGGCCTCGGGGTCGACGTGCTCACGGATGCAGCCGCGCGCCCTTGACGATCTTGTCGACGGCGTTCTTCGGGCCGTGCACCGCGAGGCCGGCGAGGTCGAGGTCCGCCCGCTTCACCGCGCGGACGGCGGCCCGGTTGTCGCGGTCGTTGCCGGTCGCGAACAGCTCGCGGGTGAAGACCGACGGCCGCAGCCCGCGGTCCAGCGCCCGCCCGTGCGCGGCGGTCAGTACGGCGGCGTCGCCGGCGAACACCAGCACCGGCTGACGGAACATCGGCAGGTAGACGGTGCCGTCGGCGTCCTCGTACGGCTCGCCGATCAGCTCCGGGATGGTCCCGGCCAGGCCGCTGACCAGGAACGCCGTCACGTTGAGGCGTTGCCACCCGGGCAGGTCGTCGGCGAGCAGGACGGCGATCTTGGTGGCGAAGCGGATCTCGTCGGTCACCGTCCCAGCGTGCGCCGGCCGCCGTCGCCGGGTCTTGTACGGTGTTAGCGTGTTCGCCCCCGCCGGTGCGACGGTCCGCGCCTGGCGCCCCGACGTGCCCGGGCTGGCCGAGGTCTTCCACGCCCGGTTCACCCACCACGCCTACCCGGCGCACACCCACACCGCGTGGACGCTGCTCATCGTCGACGACGGCGCCATCCGGTTCGACCTCGACCGCCACCACCACGGCGCCGCCGGGTCCGCCGTCACGCTGCTGCCGCCGCACGTCCCGCACGACGGCCGGGCCGCCACGCCGGCCGGGTTCGGCAAGCGGGTGCTCTACCTCGACCCCGAGGTGCTCGGCCCGGACCTGATCGGCGCCGCCGTCGACCACCCCACGTTCGCCGACCGGCAGCTGCGGCTGCGCGTGCACCAGCTGCACCTGGCGCTGGAGCGGCCCGGTGACGCGCTGGAGGCGGAGAGCCGGTTGACCCTGATCGCCGCCCGGATCGCGGCGCTGCTGTCGCCCGCCGCGGGGCCGCCGCGGCCGCGGCCGTCCGGCCTGGCCGGTCGGCTGCGCGAGCTGCTCGACGCGAACGTCACCGACGGCGTCACGCTGCGGGCCGCGACCGCCGAGCTGCACGCCCACCCGACGCACCTGGTGCGCTCGTTCACGGCGGCGTTCGGGCTGCCGCCGCACCGCTACCTGACCGGCCGACGGGTCGAGCTGGCCCGCCGGCTGCTGCTGGCCGGGCAGCGTCCGGCCGACGTCGCCACCGCCGCCGGGTTCTACGACCAGGCGCACCTGACCCGGCAGTTCCGCCGCTACCTCGGCGTCAGCCCGGGCCGGTACGCGCGGGCTTGACCTGGAGCGCGCTCGAAGTGGCAGCGTGTCCGGCATGACGATGACGCGCACCCTCGGCCGCAGCGGGATCGAGGTCAGTGCCATGGGCATGGGCTGCTGGGCGATCGGGGGGCCGTTCTGGGCCGGCGACCAGCCGTGCGGCTGGGGCGAGGTCGACGACGACGAGTCGATCGCGACGATCCGCCGCGCCCTGGAGCTGGGCGTCACGCTGTTCGACACGTCCGACGCGTACGGGACCGGGCACAGCGAGACGCTCCTCGGCCGCGCGCTGGCCGGCCGCCGCGACGACGTCGTCATCGCCACCAAGTGGGGCAACACGATCGACCCGGCGGCCAAGCAGCTGACCGGCACCGACCCGTCGCCGGCCTACCTGCGCCGGGCGGTCGAGGGATCGTTGTCGCGGCTGGGCACCGACCGCATCGACCTGTACCAGCTGCACCTCAACGACCTGCCGATCCCCGTCGCCGCCGACCTGCTGGGCACGCTGGAGTCGCTGGTCTCGGAGGGGAAACTCCGCTGGTACGGCTGGTCCACCGACCACGCCGACCGCGCCGCCGCCTGGGGCACGGCCGGGCCGCACTGCACCGCCGTCCAGCACGCGTTCAGCGTCCTGCACGACGCCACCGACGTGCTGGCCGCGTGCGAGGCGCACGACCTCGCCAGCCTCAACCGCGGCCCACTCGCGATGGGCCTGCTCACCGGCAAGTTCACCGCGTCGTCGACGCTCGGGCCGGACGACGTGCGCGGCATCGCGCCCGACTGGCTGCACTACTTCCGCGACGGCCGGCCGGTGCCGCTGTGGCTGGACCGCGTCGCCGCCGTCCGCGAGGTGCTCCGCGGCGGCGGGCGGACGCTGGCGCAGGGGTCGCTGGCGTGGATCTGGGCGCGCAGCGGCGCGACGATCCCGATCCCCGGCTGCCGGACCGTCGCGCAGGCCGAGGAGAACGCCGGCGCGCTGGCGCACGGGCCGCTCGCCCCGGCCGAGCTGGCCGAGGTCGAGCGGCTGCTGGCGGACCTGCGCGCGGAGCCGGTCGGCGCGATGTGAGCGACTGGCGTCAGCCCTCGCCGATGACCTGCCGGACCTCCATCGCCCAGCGGAAGGCGTCCGGCCAGCCGGCGGCGATCTCGACCGCCCGCTCCTCCGACGCGACATCGACGGTGAGGTAACCGGCGAGGTGCTCCTTGGCCTCCAGGTACGGGCCGTCGGTGACGATCGCGCTGCCGTCGCGCACCTGCACCGTCTTCGTCCGCGCCGCGTCGACCAGCGCCTCGCCACCGGCCCACTCGCCGGACTCCTGCAGCTCCTTCATGACGGCGTCGACCTGCGCGAAGATGGCCGACTTCTCGTCCTGCGGCATCGCCTCGAACTCCGCGGCGTTGTTGTAGATGAGCAGCATGTACTTCACGGTGCATCCCCTCGTGTTCCGGCGTCCCGGCTGGACGCCGCTCGGGCGAGACGTCGGAGCCGGCGCTCGCTTCTCGACATGGCGTCCATTGTCGGTGCGGGTGGGTAACGTCACTCGTGACGAGAGGGAGGACCCGACATGTTCGAGAAGACCAAGGCCTTCAGCGGCTTCTCGGTCGACGACATCCCGGCGGCGAAGCGGTTCTACGCCGAGACGCTCGGCCTGGAGGTCAGCGAGGCCAACGGCATGCTCACGCTGCACATAGGCGGCGACAACGGCGTGCTCGTCTATCCCAAGGGCGACGCGCACACCCCGGCGTCGTTCACCATCCTCAACTTCCCGGTCGACGACATCGACGCCGCCGTCGACGAGCTGGCCCGCCGCGGCGTCGAGTTCCTGCGCTACGACGGGATGGAGGCCGACGCGAAGGGCGTCCACCGCAACGGCGGCCCGGCCATCGCGTGGTTCACCGATCCCGCCGGCAACGTGCTGTCCGTGCTGCAGGGCTGACCACACACGGAGGGTCCGGCTCCCCCGGAGCCGGACCCTTCGTGTTCCTCCACCGACTCGTCCACCCCCGTCACGGGACGAGCGGCCCCAGGACTCTGGAGCGCTGCGGCGTCACCTGGCGACCACCACCGCATCCGGATCATCCCCACGCCCGCGCGAGGCGCTCTTCAACCAGCTGAGCGGCCAGCTCTTGCGCGACCTGGTGGGACGTCGCCGCCTGTGCCTGCCCTTCATCGTTCCTCCCTTGTGGGTTGGAATGACCCCCGAGAAGCGGGACACAGCCGCTCAGGGCCAGCGTGATGCCGGTTGTCCCTGAGCGGGACTCCAGTGTTCTGTTGTGACTCCACTATGACACTCGCTGTTACGCAGCTTCAAGAGAAATGGCGATTTTGTTTTTCTGGCCCCCTGGTAAGCGGATCGACGCATGATGACAGGTAAATTACTGGCTGTCTTGACATAGATCAAGACTGTTGTGGCGTCGTTGTGTGCATTACCGTGAAGTCACGGCGCTGCCTGCGCCGGAGCACGGCCGACGTGCGAACTCGAGCGGGATGTGAGGCCGATGTCCCCGATCGAAATGGCCCGCGTCGTAGCGGTCGTCGTGTTCCTGGCAGTGGCCACGTATTCCGCCGCTCGATTCGTTTGGTCGGTGACACGACGGGGTCGGCGAACCGGACTCCTCGCCGCGGACGTGCCCGACCTCTCGCACGCGCTCATGGGCGTCGCGATGGCACTGATGGTCAGCCCGGCCGGCGAGGCGGTGCCGCCGGCCCTCGGCATCGCCGCGTTCACCGTCCTCGCGGCCTGGTTCGGCGCCCGGTTGCGCCACGACGGGCTACTGGGCCGGGCCACCCTGCCCGCTGTCGCCGGCGGCGGGGGCGGAGGCGGAGGTGGGAGTGGCGGCGCGTGCGGCTGCGACGGTCCCACCAGCCCGCACGGCGGCGAGCTCGGCCACACCCGGGCCGCGACCGGCCGTCTCACCGGTCTCGACCACCGAGACAACGGCGACGACCCATGCAGCGGTCACAGTGGGTATCACCTGCACCATCTCGTCGGCTGCGTGGCGATGGTCGTCATGTACCTGACCGGCCACGGCACCCTCGCCGCCCACGCCATCGCCGCCGCTGCCACCACCGCCGAAGCCGGCGCCGCCGCGACCGGCGCCGCACCGGAGGCCGTCGCGCTCGACCTGCACGGAGCGCACGCCGGCCTGCCCGCCCTGGTGGCGCTGTGCTGGGTGTTCGGCCTGTACTTCCTGGTCGCCGCCACGTCGCTGGGGTTCCGGGTCGGCGAGCGCACGTCGCCCGAGCCACCGCCGGCGCGGCCGCCGCGCCCCACGACGGCGCGGGTGCTGACGTCGCAGGCGGGGGCCTGCGCGACCGAGGTGGCCCTGAGCGCCGGCATGGCGGTGCTCTTCTTCAGCGCCCTATGACGCCGCGCCGGTTGACCGCACCATGACTTTCGGTCCCGGCCGTTGTCCAAGTGAACTCCCAGAAAGCCAATTCCGACATACCTGTACATGACAGGATGATGACTGTATGTTGAGGCATCTCGTCGAACCCCGACGAACTGCCTTATCAGGGAGGAATGGGCAATGAGGAGACCCGTCATTCGATCTCTCCTGGCCGGAGCCGCACTCGTGGTGTCCGGCATCGCTGCCACTCCGGCGTTGGCCGGAACGGATGTCACGACGGCCACCGCCGACGGAATCCGGGCGTCCGAGGTCGTACACCAGGAACTGGCGACGACGCGGGCCCAGCAGCGCGCGGCGGAGGCCTATTGGACACCCGAGCGCATGCGGGCGGCCGTCCCGGCCGACGTCATCGTCACCGGCGACGCGCGCACACCGGGCGCGGCTTCCCCGAAGGCGCGGGACTTCGCGCCGGCCGCCGTGCCGGAGAACCCGCGCTCGCAACTCGGCAAGGTGTTCTTCACCATCGGCGGCACCGACTACGTCTGCTCCGGCACCGCCACCACCAGCTCCAACGGCGACGTCGTGACGACGGCCGGGCACTGCCTGCACGAGGGCGGCGGCGGAGGGTTCGCCTCCCAGTTCACCTTCGTGCCCGCGTACGACAACGGCTCCGCTCCGTACGGCCAATGGTCGGCGTCGGACCTCTTCACGTCCAGCGGCTGGGCCAACAGCGGCGACTTCAACGTCGACGTCGGCTTCGCGGTCATGAACGAGAACTCGTCCGGCCAGAGCCTCACCAGCGTGGTCGGCTCCCACCCGATCGCCTTCAACCTGGCCCGCGGCCTGAGTTACACGTCCTACGGCTACCCGGCGGCCGCCCCGTTCAACGGGCAGCGGCTGTACTCGTGCAGCGGCACCGCCCGCAACGACCCGTCCGGCCTGCAGACGCAGGGCCTCACCTGTGACATGACGGGCGGCTCGTCCGGCGGCGGATGGCTCACGAGCAACCGGCTGAACTCGGTCAACAGCTACAAGTACAACAACGACCCGAACACGATGTACGGCCCGTTCTTCGGCAGCACGGCGCAGTCCGTCTACAACGCCGCCGCGGCGGCCTGACGGTCAGAGACGAGCGTCGCTCCACCGGCGTCCCCGGAACGCCGGTGGGGCGGCGCCGCAGCAGGTGCGGGCACCCCCGTGACCCACACGCCGCCCGACGTTGATCTTGGAGTAGTTGCGGGGTCGCGGCCCGGAATGCCCGAAGAATCCCACGGTTTCTCCAAGATCAACGTGGCTGGGTGGTGCGGAACCGCTCGGTCAGTCGCGGGTGAGGACGGCGCGCAGCTCCGGCAGCGCGCCCAGCTCGGCCTCGACCAGCCGCTCCGCCGTCGTGACGGAGTCGACCAGCGGGTGGCCGGCCACGGCCTTCACGGCCGCCCGCCGGGACCCGGACCGGGCCGCCGCGATGGCGGCGCGGTCGGTCGCCTTCACCGCCGCCACCAGCGCGGCCGCCGCCGGGTCCAGCGCGCCGGCCGCGAGCGGCTGGGCGCCGTTGCGGCCGACCAGGCAGGGCACCTCGACGACGGCGTCGGCGTCGACGCCGGCGAGGGCGGAACGGTTGCGGACGTTGAGCACCAGCGTGGCCCGCTCGTCGGCGGCAATGGCCCGCATGAGCGCCAGCGCGACGCGGTCGTAGCCGCCGCCGTCGAGGTCGGCGGTGTCGCGCTCGCCGACGCCGGCGGCGTCGCGGCTCTCGGCCATGTAGGTGGCCTCGCGCTCGCGCCGCACCTCGTCCCATCGCTCGGCGGCGCCACCGGTGGCGGAACCGGCGGCCGGCCCGGCATAGAACCCGGCCTGCTGCTCCAGCAGGTACTCCCCGCGGGTGGCCGGCGCGGCCTGCGCCGAGGCGATCGCGTCGCGGGTGAAGTAGTAGTAATAGAGGTACTCGTTCGGGATGGCGCCGAGCGAGCGCAGCCACGGCGCCCCGAACAGCTTGCCCTCCTCGAACGAGCCCAGCGCGTCGTCCGACGCGAGCAGGTCCGGCAGCACGTCGCGGCCGTTCACCAGCACCCGGCGCAGCCAGCCCAGGTGGTTGAGGCCCGCGTAGTCGAACCACGCGTCACCCATCGGGACGTCCAGCGCGCGGGCCACCCGGCGGAACATCCCCACCGGGGAGTCGCAGATGCCGATGACGCGGTCGCCGAGCACCGAGCTCATCGCCTCGGTGACCATTCCGGCCGGGTTGGTGAAGTTGATCACCCAGGCGTCCGGCGCCTCCGCGGCGATGGTCGACGCGATCTTCAGCGCGACCGGCACCGTCCGCAGCCCGTACAGCACGCCGCCGGCGCCGGTCGTCTCCTGGCCCAGCACGCCCTGCCCGAGCGCGGTCCGCTCGTCGCAGGACCGCCCGGTCAGGCCACCGACCCGGATCGCCGAGAAGACGAAGTCGGTGCCGCGCACGGCCGCCGCGAGGTCGCTCTCGACCACCAGCTTCGGCCCGCGGCCGCCGGACCGTTCCTCGAGCACCGCCCGCACGGCCCGCACCCGTTCGGCGTCGGTGTCGTGCAGCACGACGGTGTCGACACCGGATTCCTCGCTGGCCAGGGCTCGGTGCACCAGCGGGACGCGGAATCCGCCGCCCCCGAGGATCGTCAATCTCATACGAGAACCACCTTCACACCGTTCTCCCGGAGCGCGCCGAGGGCTTCGGTGCCCTCGTCCGCATCGGTCACGACGACGTCCAGGGCGTCCGGCCCGCACACGCTGGCGAACCCCGTCCCTGGGAACTTCTCCGCGTCGGCGAGCAGGATGACCTGGTCGGCCGCCGCGATCATGGCCCGGCGCACCGGCACCTCGACCACCGTGGTGTCGACGACAGCGCCGTCGGCGCGCACCCCGCTGGTCCCCATGAACAACTTGCCGGCGCGCAGCTGCCGGACGGCGTCCTCGGTGAGGAAGCCGACCAGCGACTTGTAGTTGCGCCGCACCACCCCGCCGAGCAGGATCAGCTCGATGTCGGGGTCGGGCAGCAACTCTTCGTAGACCGCCATGTTGGCGGTCATGACGGTGATCTTGCGGCCGCGCAGGTGCACGGCCAGCCGGTGCACCGTGGTGCCGATGTCGAGCAGCAGCACGTCGCCGTCCTCGACCATGCCGGCCGCCCGCCGGGCGATGGCGTCCTTCGCGCGGTGCGCCTCGGTGGCGACCGCTGCGAACGACGGCTCCAGCGACGGGCTGGCGGCCGCGCCGCCGCGCACCCGGGTGAGCAGTCCCTGCTCCTCCAGCCACGCGAGATCGCGCCGGACGGTCGCCTGGCTGACACCCAGCCGGGTGCCCAGCACGGTCACGGACACCGGACCCTCGGCACGGAGGGTCTGCATGATGAGCTCATACCGGCGCTGCGCAAGCACGGCTGCACCATATCAGTCATCTTCGCTCAATCGAACAGCAGTCACGCCGAAACGTGCGCAAAGCTGCGCGAAACACCGGGTCAGAGCCGTACACGACACGAGCGATGCATCACAACCGCTCATATCTTGTCATTTGCGCGCAGCCACACTAGGGTTCGTCGCAACCCTGTGGCATACGCGTGGGACCGGGGAAATGGGGAGAGGAAGCACCGTGTCGAACATCGCTCGTGACCCGTACCGCGCGCCGTCGCGGCACGACCCGCTGGCCGCACAGCGCCAGGACGGCGGTCCCGGGCTGGACGTCTTCCTCACCGGCACCGTGTTCTTCGACATCATCTTCATCGGCATGGAGGGCCCGCCGAAGCAGGGCACCGAGGTGTGGGCCGACGGCATGGGCTCCAGCCCGGGCGGCGTCGCCAACCTCGCCGTCGCCGCCGCGCGCCTCGGCCTGCGCACCGGCCTGGCCGCCACGTTCGGTGAAGACCTCTACGGCGACTACTGCCGGCAGACGCTCGGCGTCCAGGAGGGCGTCGACCTCACCTACTCGCGCTACGTCACCGGCTGGCACTCGCCGGTCACGGTGTCGATGGTCTACCAGCGCGACCGCGCGATGGTCACCCACGGGCACCGGCCCGCGGCGCTGGACCGGCTGGTCACGCACCCGCCGCAGGCCCGGTCCTGCTTCATCGACCTCGGCGCGGAGCGCGAGCCGTGGGTCGACTCGGTGGCCGAATCCGGCGGACGGATCTTCGCCGACCTCGGCTGGGACCCGGAGGACCGCTGGGACCACGGCCGGCTGCGCGAGAGCCTGTCCGGCTGCTACGCCTTCTCGCCCAACGCCGTCGAGGCGATGAGCTACACCCGCACCGGCAGCGCCGAGGCGGCGGTCGAGAAGCTGGCCGAGCTGGTGCCGCTGGCGGTCGTGACCAACGGCTCCGAGGGCGCGCTGGCGTTCGACAAGGAGACCGGCCGCCCGGTGAAGGCGGCCGCGGTCCCCGTCGAGGCGCTCGACCCCACCGGCGCCGGGGACGTGTTCGTCGCCGGCCTCATGGTGGGTACGCTGGCAGGCTGGCCGCTGCTGCACAGCCTGCGGCTGGCCAACCTGGGTGCCGCGCTCTCGGTGCGGCACTTCGGCGGCGCGCTCGCCTCGCCCGGCTGGGGCGACATCGCGCTGTGGTACCGAGAGACGGGGTCGAAGGACCCCGCGCTCGCGGGCGACTACGAGTTCCTGAACACGATCGTCCCGGACGACGCCGTCCCGGAGGTGTCGCGCGCCATCGCGACGCTCGGCTTCCGGGCCGGCCGCTGAACCGGGCACCTGGGCACACACCGACATTTCGAAAGGGCCGACTCTCATGACGCTGTCGATCACGAGGACCAGCACCCGGCTGTGCGCGGCTGCCGCCGTCGCACTGCTGATCGGGGCGTGCGCTCCGGGCGACGACGGTGACGACGGCGACGCCAGCAGCGCACCCACCGCCGGCGACGTCGCCACCGATCCGTCCGAACTGGGCGACATCACGCTGACGGTGTGGGACCAGGAAGTCCGCGAGGGGCAGACCGAGCAGATCGAGGCGCTCAACGCCGCGTTCGAGGAGACCTACCCGAACATCACCATCGAGCGGGTGTCGCGTTCCACCGACGACCTGCGCACCACGCTGCGCCTGGCGCTGTCCGGCGACGACGCACCCGACGTCGTCCAGGCCAACAACGGCCGCCCCGAGATGGGCCAGTACGTCGCGGCCGGCCTGCTCACGCCGCTCGACGGCTACGCCGAGGGGTACGAGTGGTTCGACCGCTTCCCCGAGTCGGTGCGCGCGCTCGCGTCGTACAGCGAGGACGGCGCCACCTACGGCGAGGGCGACCTCTACGGCCTGCCGCAGATGGGCGAGATCGTCGGCCTCTACTACAGCAAGTCCAAGCTGGCGGCGCTCGGCATCGAGCCGCCGGAGACCACCGACGACTTCGTCGCCGCGCTGCAGGCGGCACAGGCGGCCGGTGAGGTGCCGATCCAGTTCGGCAACTCCGAGCCGTGGGCCGGCATCCACGAGTTCGGGTTCATCCAGAACCAGTTCTCCGACGCCGACACCATCCGCAACCTCGGCTTCGGCCGGCCGGGCTCCTCCTGGACCTCCGACGACAACGTCGCGGCGGCCGAGGCGACCCGCGAGTGGGTCGACGCCGGCTACTTCGTCGAGGGCTTCAACGGCGTCAACTACGACAGCGCCTGGCAGGCGTTCGCCCAGGGCACCGGCGTGTTCTTCGTCGGCGGCACCTGGCTGGTCGCGGACCTCACCTCGGCCATGGGCGACGACGTCGGCTTCGTGCTCCCGCCGGCCGGCGCCAGCGACTCGCACCTCGTCACCGGCGGCATCAGCATCCCGTGGGCGATCCCGGCCAAGAGCGACGCCAAGGAGGCCGCGGCCGCCTACATCGACTTCATCACCAGCTCCGACGCCATGACGGCGGTCACCGAGGCGGGCAACCTGCCGGTCATCGAGGCCGACCAGCAGACCACCACCGGGCTGCAGTCCGAGGTGTTCACGGCGTGGGCACAGGCCGGCGAAGAGGACCTGGTCGTGCCGTACCTCGACTACGCGACCGAGACGTTCTACGACACCCTCACCGTCGCCGTGCAGAACCTCATGGCCGGGCAGAGCGACCCGCAGACGTTCCTGGACACGCTCGAGGCCGAGTACAGCGCGGCCACCGGCAGCTGATGGCGCTAGCCGCAGGTAGGGGGCCCGGCGAACCACGCCGGGTCGCCTACCTCTACATCCTCCCGGCACTGCTGGTGTTCGGCCTGTTCGTCCTGGTCCCATTGGTCCGGACGGCGCAGTTCTCGCTCTACGAGTGGAACGGGCTGGGCGCCAGCACCTGGGCCGGGCTGTCGAACTACCAGGACGTCTTCACCGAGCCGCAGCTGCGCGGGGCGTTCGTCCACGCGCTGGTGCTGATCGTGTTCTACGCGGTCGTCCCGGTGACGCTGGGGCTGCTGCTGGCCGCGGCGATGAGCCGGGCGCTCCTGCGCGGGATGGGGTTCTTCCGGGTCGTGCTGTTCCTGCCGCAGGTCATCCCGATGGTCGTCGTGGCCATCGCGTGGCGGCAGATCTACGAGCCGAACGGGCCGCTCAACGACGTGCTCCGGTTCGTCGGCCTGGACTCGCTGGCGCGCCCGTGGCTGGGCGACTACACCTGGGCGCTGCCGTCGGTCGGCATCGTCGGCACCTGGGTCGGCACCGGCCTGTGCCTGGTGCTGTTCCTGGCCGGCATGTCGCGCATCCCGCGGGAGCTGTACGAGGCGGCGCGGCTCGACGGCGCCGGTGCGTTCCGGGAGTTCCGGGCCATCACGCTGCCGTCGCTGCGCGGTGAGATGGCCGTGGCGCTGACGCTCACCGTCATCGCCGCGCTGAAGACGTTCGACCTGGTCTACGTCATGACCAGCGGCGGGCCGGGCACCGAGACCACGGTCCCGTCGTACCAGGTCTACAACAACGCGTTCCTGCTCGGCCGGGTCGGCGTCGCGACGGCCCTGGCGGTCGTGCTGACGCTGCTGCTGTTCGTGGCGACGGTGCTGATCAACCGGGTCGGCGAACGGGGGCAACGATGACGATCTCGCGCGGAGAACGGCTGGCGAACTACGCCGTGCTGGTGCTGTTCGCGGTGATCGCCGTGTTCCCGGTGCTGCTGATCCTGCAGACGGCGCTGTCGAACGACCAGATCGGTGGCGGCGGCTCGTTCCACTTCGAGAACTTCGCCGACGCGTGGGACCAGGGCCACTTCGGCTCCTACCTGCGCACCAGCATCGTCGTGGCGATCCTCGTGGTCGGCCTGTCGACGCTGTTCTCGGTGCTGGCCGGCTACGCGTTCGGCACCATGCGCTTCCGCGGCTCGGAGGTGCTGTTCTACGTCATCCTGCTGGGCATCATGGTGCCGGCGGAGGCGCTGGTCATCGCGCTGTACTTCGACCTGCGCGAGGTGGGACTGACGAACACGCTGGTCGCGATCGTCGCGCCGCAGGTGGCGCAGTCGACCGCGTTCGGCACGTTCTGGATGCGCGCCTACTTCCGGGGCAGCTCCCGCGAGGTCGTCGAGGCGGCCCGTCTCGACGGCGCGGGGCACTGGGCCACGCTGTGGCGGATCCTCGTCCCGATGGGCCGGCCGGCCGTCACCACGATGATCGTGCTGGTCTTCATGTGGACGTGGAACGAGTTCCTGATCCCGCTGATCATGGCCACCGACGAGAGCCTCCGCACCGCACCACTGGGTTTGGCCTTCTTCCAGGGCCAGTACACGTCCGGAACGGCGCTGCTGGCCGCCGGCGCGACACTCGTCGCGCTGCCGGTTGTCGTGCTCTATCTGTTCCTGCAGCGCCACTTCATCCGGGGGATGGTCGAGGGCGCGGTCAAGTAGCGCCCGACCTGTTTCATCACAACTCGAGAGGAGTCACCATGCGAGCAGCTAGACCCGCTGCTGCAGCCGCCACCGCAGCTCTCCTCGCGGCGACGCTCCCCGCGGTCGCCGCACCGGCCGCATCGGGAGCACCCGCCCCGAAGTCCGACGCCGTCGATCTCGACGTGCTGTTCGTCGGCGCGCACCCTGACGACGAGGCCGGCGCGCTGGCCGCGTTCGGCCAGTGGAACGAGGCCGCTGATCTGAAGGCCGGCGTCATCACCGTGACCCGGGGCGAGGGCGGCGGCAACGCCGTCGGCCTCGAGGAGGGTCCGGAGCTGGGCATGCTGCGCGAGGCCGAGGAGCGCAGCGCCGTCTCCAACGCCGGCATCGAGAACGTCTACAACCTCGACGAACTGGACTTCTTCTACAACGCCAGCGCCCCGCTGACCGACGAGGTGTGGGGCGACGACGCGCTGGAGCGAGTCGTGCGTGTCGTCCGGAGCACCCGGCCCGAGGTCATCGTCACGATGAACCCGTCGCCGACGCCCGGCAACCACGGCCACCACCAGCAGGCCGCACGGCTGGCCGTCGAGGCGTACGAGGCCGCCGCCGACCCCAACGCGTTCCCGGACCAGCTGTCCGAGGAGGGCCTGTCGACGTGGCGGGTGTCGCGCATCCTGCGCAGCGGCGCCACCGGCTCCGGCGTGGGCGGCTCGGCCTGCGAGACCACGCCGTACACGCCGGCCGACCGCACCGACCGCGTGTTCGGCGCCTGGCAGGGCCGGACGTCGACGGAGACCGGCGAGTTGTGGGCGCTGCGCGAGCGCAAGGCGCAGTGGGAGTACGTGAGCCAGGGCTGGGCCGGCTTCCCGCCGCCGCCCACCGACCCGGAGCTGAACGGCTGCGACTGGTTCACGCTGATCGCCAGCCGCACGCCGTACCCGATGCCGGGCACCGGCCAGACGGCGGCGCTGCAGGGCGCGCTGCTGCCGATCGACGGCGGCCTGCCGCTGGGCGCCGAGGTGACCATCGACCCGGAGCCGTTCCTGGTGCTCCCGGGCCAGTCGTTCACCGCGACGGTCACCGTCAAGGCGCCGGCCCGCAAGCCGCTGGTGCAGCCGGCGCTGACGGTCACCGGGCCGGACGGCTGGACGGCGGACGTGCCGGCCGGTGCGCTCCCCCGCACACTGGCTCCCGGCCGCGAGGCGAGCGTCGACGTCACCGTCACGCCGCCGGCGAACGCCACCGCGGGTGAGCGGATCGCGCTGAAGGCGACCCTCGCCACCCGCTCCGGCAGCGGCGCGAACGAGGCCGCCGTCGAGGTCACCACGGACGTGCGTGGCGAGCTGGCGCAGCGGCCGGAGGCCGAGGTCTTCGCCGCCTGGACCGGCGACGTCGACCTGCCGAAGCTGGAGAGCCTGATCGCGCCGATCGCCTCGGTCGGCGTCGGCCGGACCCAGCCGGTGTCGGTCACGGTCACCAACGACGGCGCCGCCGCGGCGGCCGGGTCGGTCACGCTCGACCTCGCCGACGGCTTCACCGCCTCGCCGGCGTCGGCGCCGTTCGACGGCCTCGCGCCGGGCGCCACGGCCACCGTCACGTTCGACGTCACCAACACCGACACCACCTTGGCGACGTCGAACCGCGCCCCGAACGGTGGCTACCCGTTCCAGGTCGTCACCGACTTCGGGTCGGGCTCCGACACCCAGAACGCCGTGCTCGAGCTGGTGCCGTCGGCGGAGATCCCGCAGGCGGCGTCCGCTCCGGTGCTGGACGGCGTCGCGAGCGAGGGCGAGTACCCGGGCGAGGTCATCGACAGCGGGACCCGCTGGGAGGGTGAGGAGGCCACGCCCGAGGACGCGTCGTCGACCACGCGGCTGGCCTTCACCGACGACGCGCTGTACGTGTTCGTCGAGGTCACCGACGACACGCTGGGCACGGTGCTGCCGATCGAGGACTGCAAGCGGCACTGGCGCACCGACTCCGTCGAGATCACCGTCGACCCGCGCGGCACGTCGTCGAACACCTCGACGACGTTCAAGACCGGCATCTTCCCCACCACGGTGGAGGGCCAGCCGTGCTTCCAGCGCGACGCCGACAACCACCAGGGCCCCGGTGCCGACACCGCGCCCGGCATGGAGGTCGCGTCGGTCGTGAACGAGCCGTACGACGGCTACACCGTCGAGGCCAAGATCCCGTTCGACGTCCTCCCCGACGCCGTCGACCCGGCGCGGATGGGCCTGAACGTGCTGGTCTACGACTCGGACACGCAGGACAAGACCGGCCAGACGCGGATCGGCTGGTCCACCTTCAACGGGGTTCAGGCCGACCCGTTCCGGTGGTCGATCGCGACGCTGCCGGGGCTGGCCGATGCCGGCTCGAACCCGGTCGCCCCGACGATGCCCGACACCGCGGCGCTGAGCGTCGACTCGCCGCAGAGCATCGCGCAGTCGGCCGAGGACGGCGTCGGGCTCGGTGGCGGCCGGGAGCTGCCGGCCCGCACGGCGACGATCCAGTCGGCGAGCGAGGACGACGGCGAGGTGCAGCTGCGGCTGCGCACCCGCGAATCCGGCCGGGCGAACGTCTTCCTCTGGGACGGCGAGCGCGTGGCGGGCTCGGTGTCGGTGGAGGTCGGCTCCGGCCGCAGCACCGTCGACATCCCCGTGACCGGTGAGTCCGACGACCTCACCGCACTGGTCGCGTTCATCACCGACGACGGCGCGCTGGCGCTGTCGGAGGCGGTGGACTGATCGAACGTCCCGCTCCGCCGGTGCTGGTCGCCCGGCGGAGCGGGACTCTCCAACGCGATCCGGGCGGCGGTGGTCGCGCTGCTGAGCTCCGACGAGCTGGGCGCCGGGCCCGTCGCGATGGCCGGACGGCAGGACACTAGGGTGTGCCGACCAGTTCGCCGCGCTCGAGCACTACCCGGCTGACGTGATCAGGGCCGCCCGGCGAGGCGGTCCAGCCACTGCTCCAGCAACGCCCGCTCGGCGGCGGTGAGCGAGCCCGCGTCGCCGGCGTCGGTGTGCAGTGCCTCGCGCAGCGCGACCGCCCGGCCGACCAACGGCGCGACCCCCGCGTCGGCCGCGGGCACGGCGTCGGTGACCAGGGTGCGCAGCAGGGAGTCGCGGGCCAGCTCGGACAGCGAGCGGTCACGCTCGGCCTCCGGCGCCGCGATCAGCGTCAGCACCACCCCGACGGCCGTCGCGTGGGTCAGCCGCGCCGCCCGCTCGACGCTCATGGTGAGCCGTCCGGCCGCCGCGACCCGGCCGAGCAGCCGGTGCAGGATCGCCGCGGCGTCGTGCCCCGCGGCCGACCCGCCGGCCCGCCCGTTGCCGTACATCAGCACGTAGAACGCCGGCCGGGACAGCCCGAATTCGACGTGCAGGTCCCAGCCGCGACGCAGATCGGCCACCGGGTCGTCGGTCTCGCCCATGGCCCGCTTGTCGCGCAGGTACTGCTCGAAGCCGTACGCCGCGACCGCGTCGAGCAGCCCGTTCATGTCGCCGAACAGCCGGTACAGGGTGGGCGCCTGCACACCGGCCGCGGCGCTGACGGCACGCGTCGACACCGCGTCGCGGCCCTCGCGCTCGAGCAGGCCGGCGGCCGCGCGCAGGATACGGCCCCGGGTGTCCGTCGCCTCCTCCGTCGTCATGGAATCAACGATAACCGAGTTGCGTTAGCATCGCTACCAAATCGCTGCTAACGTCGAAGTGTTAGCAGTGGAAGCCTCTAAGGAGCCGTCATGCGCAGCACCACCCTCGGCAGCACCGGACCCGCGGTCTCGGCCCTCGGCCTGGGCCTGATGGGCATGTCCGACCTCTACGGCCCGGCCGACCGCGACGAGTCGATCGCGACCGTCCACGCGGCCCTCGACGCCGGCGTCACCCTGCTCGACACCGGCGACTTCTACGGCATGGGCGCCAACGAGCTGCTGCTGCGCGACGCCCTGCGCGGCCGCAACCGCGACGACGTCGTCGTCAGCGTGAAGTTCGGCGGCCTGCGCGGGCCGGACGGCGCCTGGCTCGGCTACGACACCCGGCCGGTCGCGGTGAAGAACTTCGCCGCCTACAGCCTGCGCCGCCTCGGCACCGACCACATCGACGTCTACCGGCCGGCCCGGCTGGACCCGGCGGTGCCGATCGAGGAGACCGTCGGCGCCATCGCCGAGCTGGTCCAGGCCGGCTACGTCCGCCACATCGGGCTGTCCGAGGTGGGCGCCGACACCCTGCGCCGCGCCGCCGCCGTCCACCCGATCGCCGACCTGCAGATCGAGTACTCGCTGCTGTCCCGCGGCATCGAGGCGCGGGTGCTGCCCGCCGCCCGCGAGCTCGGCATCGGCGTGACGGCGTACGGCGTGCTCTCGCGCGGGTTGCTCAGCGGGCACTGGCGCTCGGACCGCGAACTGCCCGCGGGCGACTTCCGCGGCACCGGCCCGCGGTTCCAGTCCGGCAACCTCGAGCACAACCTCGCACTGGTCGAGGCGCTGCGCGGCGTGGCGGAGCAGAACGGCGCGACGGTCGCCCAGGCAGCCATCGCGTGGGTCGCCGCCAGGGGCGCGGACATCGTCCCGCTGGTCGGCGCCCGCACCCGCGCCCGGCTGACGGAGTCGCTCGGCGCCACCGGCCTCGTCCTCGACGCCGACGACCTCGCCCGCATCGAGCGGGCCGTGCCGGCCGGCGCGGCCGCGGGCAACCGGTACGCCGACTACGCCTACGCCCACCTCGACAGCGAGCGCTGAGGGCGGGCGGCCGGGCGATCATTCACCCGGCCGCCCCGCGTCGTTCATCGCGGCGCCGTCCGTTCCCCGCCGGGCTCTGGCTACCTGACGGGTATGTCCGCCGTCGCGCCGTCAGGGTCGCCGCGGGCCACGCTGGTGGCCGGTGCGGCGGCGTCGGCGACGGTCGTGGCGGCGGTCACGCTGGCCGGCCCGATCCCGGGCGTCGTCGTGCCGGACGGGCCGCTCGGGCTGTGGCGCGCCGCCGGCGAGGGACGACCGGCGTGGGCGCTGCTGGCGGTGGCCGCCATCGCGGCGCTGTCGCTGCTGTTCGTCCGGCTGTACCTGCTGGCCCGCGACCGCGTCGTCGACGTGCGGTTCGTCGCGCGGACGGCCGCCGTGTGGACGGCGCCGGTGCTGCTGGCGCAGCCGATCCTCAGCCTGGACGCGTACTCGTACATCGCGCAAGGCCGGCTGCTCGTGCTGGGCATCGACCCGTACACGACCGGCCCGATCGTGTTCGGCGCCGGCCCGCTACTGGACCCGGTGGCGCCGGTCTGGCGGATGACGCCGGCGCCGTACGGGCCGCTGTCGCTGACGCTGCTCGGGTGGTCCGCCGACGTCACCGGCGCGCGGCACGTGCCCTTCGTGCTGCTGCTGCGGGCGCTGGCGCTCGCCGCGGTGGTGGTCGGGACGGTGGCGGCGGCACGGCTGGCCCGGCCGGGCGCGCAGGCTGCCGCCGTCGCGCTGGTGGCGGCGAACCCGGTGGTGGTGCTGCACCTGATCGGCGGCGTGCACCTGGACGTGCTGGTCGGCGCGCTGGCGCCGGTCGTGCTGCTGGCGGTGCGCAGGCGCTGGTGGTGGCTGGCGGCGCTGGCCGCGGCAGCCGCGTTCGCGCTCAAGCTGCCGGGGCTGGTCCTCGTCGGCTACGTGCTGTGGGCGCGGTTGCGGCGGCCGGAGCGGCGCTGGGCCGGGACGGCCGCGGTGCTGGCGGTGACGGCCGCGGTCGTCTTCGGGGCGGCGGCGACCGTGCCGGACGGCTGGGGCTGGATCGCGACGCTGGACACCCCGGGCCGGGTGGAGCTGCCGTACACCGTCCCGGCCGCGGTCGCCGGCGTCGCCTACGGCCTGACGATGGGCGGCGTCGGGTTCGGCGCGCTGCTGGACGGGTCGCGGGTGCTGTGCGCGGCCGCGGGCGCGGTGCTGATCGGCTGGCTGGTCGTCCGCGGCGGCCACCCGTCGACGCCGGTGCGCCGGGCCGGGACGCTGGTCGGCGGCGCGCTGGTGGTGCTGGCGCTGGCCGCGCCCGTCATCCACGCGTGGTACCTGTCGTGGGCGCTGATGCTGCTCGCGGCCGGCGCCGGCGTCATCGGGCAGCGACGGTTGATCGGGCTGAGTGTCGCGTTGTGCTTCTCCGCGCTGCCCGACCCGCTGACTCGCTGGCAGCACGGGCTGCTGCCGGTGACGCTGCTGGTCCTGGCGGCGACGCTGACGCTGACGTTCTGGTGGCTGGCCGACGCGCGCCGGCGCCCGCCCGACGAGCGGGCGGGCGCCGGTGCGGCCGAGCTGACGGTCAGCGGCGCGGCTTCACGCCGTTGACGGTCGAGGTGTCGTAGGCGAAGGTCAGCACGGCCGAGCCGATGACGTCCGCGTTGATGTCCAGCGCCTCGGTGTTGACGTTGCCGACGAGGTCGTACTCCGCGCTCAGGGCGTCGTAGATCGCGTCGTCCTGGCCCTCGCCGGTCAGGTTGTCGCAGAACCCGTGGTAGCACGGGTCGTACGGCACGTTCGCCAGGCCGCCGTACAGCGCCGCCTGCGCCTCCGTCTTCGCGCCCTCGGCGCCGGTGAACAGGCCGCCAGCCGGGATGTCCGCGGCGATGAACGCGCCGTAGTCCGAGCGCCCGGAGAACTCACTGTCGTTGAACGGCTGGTTGCGGCGGGTGTAGATCTTCTCGAACACGTCCTCGATCTGCGCCGAGCCCTCCGGGATGAAGCCATCGGGCGCCGTGCCGCCGGAGTTGTCGCCGTCGTAGATGCCGAACATGTAGTTGGGCGAGGCGACCATGTCGAAGTTCAGGTAGAGCGCGATCTTGTCCCGCTCCTCCTGCGTCAGGTCCGGCACGTAGAAGTTCGAGCCGAGCAGGCCCGACTCCTCCGCGCCCCACCAGGCGAACCGCACCTGGTTCTTGAGGTTCTGCCGGTTGAGCTGGATCGCCGTCTCCAGCAGCGCCGCGCTGCCACTGCCGTTGTCGTTGATGCCCGCGCCGTCGTGGACGCTGTCGAGGTGCGCGCCGGCCATGACGACGTTGTCCGGGTTACCCTTGCGGGTCTCGGCCAGCACGTTGTACGTCGTGCGGGTGTCCGCGGTGAAGTCGACCTCGACGCGGACCGTGGCGCCCGGCGTGTTCGCCAGGTTCACGCCGACACTGAACTGCGAGAAGACCGCCGGGATGGTGAGGCCGGTGGCGTCGCCGATCATGCCGACGAGGCCGGTGTCGCGGCCGGGCTGGCCCTCGTTCATGACGATCACCCCGGCCGCGCCGGCCGCCTGGGCGTTGAGCACCTTGACGCTGAAGCCGCAGGTGCCGCGCTGGACCAACGCGATGCTGCCCGCCGCCATGCCGTCGAAGTCGGTCATCTCGCAGCCACTCGTCGACGTGTTCGCCGGCAGGCCGGGGGTGTCCAGACGGACGTCGGCGGGGAACAGCGCACCCGTCGCCTCGCCCATCGGGACGCCGGTGTCGAACTGGTTGCGGATGAACTCGCTGCCCTCCACGAACGTCTGCGGGTCGGGCGAGACGCGCTCCAGCTCGGACCGCTCGTCGAAGTACTCGAACTCGAACTCCTGCACCACCGGCGTGTACCCGGCGTCCTCCAGCTGCTCGACGACGTAGTCGACGGAGGCCGCGTAGCCCGGGTGGCCGGACGCCCGGTCGCCGCCGTTCTCGTCGCTGATCTCCTGCAACGCCTCCAGGTGATCCAGGACCGCCTCGAGGGTGATGAGCTTGTTCATCTGCCGGATCGCGACGTTGTCGTTCGCCGCCTGGGCGGGTGCGGCGAGCAGACACGTCGCGGCGAGCGCGCCGGCGCTGGCGACGGCGGCCACGCGCCTGGTGGGTCGTCTCGTCATCGGGCAACCTCCTGCACAGGTTCCTGGATGCCGGTCTGCGGACCGGAAAATGATGACCTGGACACTAGACGGCCCGGCGTCCTTACAGAAGACCTCGGCGGTGTCGGGTTTGCGACGGTTGACCGAGGCCAGCGGGACGCGAGCACGTGCGGGCGTCATCGTGACGGCGCCGCTCATCGCGACCGCCGGCTACACACCGCCGGTGTCGAGCGTCAGCTGTACCGCGGCATCGGCGGGCAGCAGCCCGGTGACGGTGATGCCCGCCTTCTCGACCCGGACGCCGTCGGCCGGCAGCAGCGACCTGACCGTCGCCGCCAGCTGCCGGGGCTCGGCGGTGGGCTCGGGCAGCCTGGCGCGGGCGCGGTGCTCGAGGCGGTTGGCGTACGTCAGCGCGACGGCGACGACGGCGCAGCTGAAGCCGCCGTCGCGGAGCCGCCCCGCCAGCTCGCCCGTCAGCGCGTCGACGTCAACGCCGCTGCCTCGCGGCACGACCCGGTGCACGCTGTAGGAGCGGCGGGGTCGTTCGGGCCGCACGGTGGCGTCGTCGGCGCCGATGGCGATGGCGGCCAGCCGGCGGGCCATCTGGGTGCCGGCGATGTCGCGCAGGTGATCGGGGTGCACGACGGCGATGTCGGCGACAGTGCGGATGTTGTGCTGGCGCAGCCGTTCGCGGGTGACCTCGCCGACGCCCCAGAGCTCCTCGATGAGCAGGGCGGGGCGCAGGTAGCGCTCCTCCGCCGGCTGGATGACG
Source organism: Jiangella muralis (assembly GCF_001270745.1). GTDB lineage: Bacteria > Actinomycetota > Actinomycetes > Jiangellales > Jiangellaceae > Jiangella > Jiangella muralis. The sequence continues at coordinate 1,407 of NZ_LFXL01000061.1, read as the reverse complement.
CGCAGGCCGCGCGGCTTCACCGACCGGGACGCGAGCTTGGCCATGAGTTTCGTCCGCCCGGCGCCGACCGTGACCGGCAGGCCGACCTCCTGCCGGACCGCCCGCTGGATGGTCGCGGCCAGCTGGTCGGCCGTCGCCCAGGGCGTGGCGCGGGTGTCGAGGAACGCCTCTTCCAACGAACCGGGCTCGACCCGCGCGGCGAACCGTCCGAACACGGCGAAGAGCGCGGTGCTGGCGGCGGCGTAGGCGTCGGAGCGCAGCGGCACGAGCCGCAGCCGCGGGCACACGGCGAACGCCTCGGCGACGGACATGCCGGCCTGGACGCCCCAGTCGCGTGCCTCGTAGCTGGCGCACGCGATGACGACGTCGCCGGCGGCCATCGGGATGCCCCGCAGCTCGGGGTCGTCGCGCTGCTCGACGGCCGCGAAGAACGCGTCGACGTCGACGTGCAGCAGCGGCCCGCCCGGCAGCGTCCGGGCGAACTGGACTCCCTCGCTCGGCAGCGCGACGAGGGCCTCTGGTTCGGCGTCGATGGGATCAGCCTAGGCGGAGGGTCTGACGACCTCACGTGCACCGGCCGGCGCCGAACGTGCCGCGGGCCTGGCGGCGTGGTGGCGCAGTAGTGGAGCGGTGGCCGAGCGGGCCTGGCGCGGTGGTGGCGCGGTGGTGGTGCAGTAGTGGAGCGGTCGGCCGAGCGAGCCTGGCGCGGTAGTAGAGCGCCGGCCGAGCGGGCTTGGCGCAGTAGTGGAGCGGCCGCCGAGCGGCCTGGCGCGGTGGTGCGCGCGGTCGTCGGACAGACGTGGCGCGGTGGTGGAGGCCGGGACGTGGCGAAGGGCCGCCCCGGCGGGGGAAGCCCTTCATCTGGTCAACTCGCCGCAACCGCGTCTGGTTCCCGGCCCGAGAGCCGAATCCGCGGCGGCCGGCTCCGCGGCGCACAGTCGCCACGGCGGCGCGTAGCCGCGGCGCGGCCGGCTGGCGGGGATCCACCAACGTGGTGAAGGCCCACCCCGGGGTTGCTTGTTGGGGTGGGCCTTCACTCTTGGGTGTGTGTCCGGCGGTGTCCTACTCTCCCACCCCCGCTAGAGGGCAGTACCATCGGCGCTGGAGGGCTTAGCTTCCGGGTTCGGAATGGGACCGGGCGTTTCCCCTGCCGCTATGACCGCCGGCACGTCTATTGAGTTATACACCGTCTCCCGGCACCGTCCACCCGGCGTCGACGTGTGTCGACACCAGGTGTGTGCCTGGGGTGTGGTGCCTGTTCGTTGGAACAGAACCGTATAGTGGACGCATTTTTCGCATGTTCAGCAGGTACCCGCCCCGGCCACGAGGTGGAGGGGTGGGTGTGTGTGGTCAAGTCCTCGGCCTATTAGTACCGGTCAGCTTCACCCATTGCTGGGCTTCCACGTC
>NZ_LFXL01000060.1 GCF_001270745.1 Jiangella muralis | reverse complement strand
CCGTCTCGTCCCGACCGAGTAGAGACACGATCCGAAGTGTCCGGACATCCCGGGGCGGTTCACGACTGGCCCCTGCTGTGGGCATGGATGGCCGCTGATCTGGTGGGTGTCGTATCCGCTGCCGGGCAGCTTCCAGAGCGCGTCGTACAGCGCTCGGACTGGTTCTGACGGGCGCGCGCCTTCCTCTTCCACGAGGCCGTGCTTCATCCACACGGCTTGTGCCATCGGGGTTTCGTTCGCCGGCCAGGTCAGCGTGCGTATCGCCGTCAGCGCGATGGGCGCGAAGGGAGTGAGGCCGGGCGGCGCGGGCGTGGCGGCGTCGGTGATGTGCGCCCGGGTGCTGTTCTCAGGGTGCACATGGAGGACACGGTATCCAGGGCTTGTTGAGGGGTCCCAGGTGCCGACGGTGCTCTGGTAGTCGTCGTATGCGCCGTCGAAGTAGAAGAAGGCAAGGCGGCCTTTGTGTGGGATGCCCAGCTCGGGCAGCAATTCCGCGACCGGTGCACAGTCGAAACTGAGCACGTGGCTGAGCGGGCCGTGGCCATCCCAGACGGGCCAGGAGTTGATCGGGAGGGTCGGCAAGCCGCCGAGCTGGGCGATCACGGGGTCGCCTTCGCCCGCATGGGCGAGCCTCAAAGCGGGGCGAAGCGTGGCTAGGAACTCCTCTGCCGCTGGGGCGGGCAGATGCTCCCGGGCGATCGCGGTCACGTGGCTGATGCGTTCTTCGGTCTCGTCGAATGCCCGGGTCGGCGATGCGGGCGCGGAGCCCTTGTCGGGGGGCTGAACGACTTCGACACCGCCGGCGGCCGCGGCGCGAAGGACGACCTGTGTCTCAACTCCATGCGCATCGCGCAGCCTGATCGTTGCGGTGAGTGTTCCGTCACGACCCAGCAGGATGCCGTCGTTGGAGCCTCCGAAGGGTTGTGCGGGCCCACCGATGGGCAGCTGCTCCATGATCGACCGGTGGTGTTGGTCGATCCGTCGCTGGATCTCTTCCCGAAGTGCGGCACGGCGGGTCATCAACTCGTCGTACCGGTCTGTCCGCTCTGCTCGTTCTGCTCCGAACACGACCGTTAACCTAGCCGGGCTCGATGCGCGTGGCCAGAAGTACCGGGGTCGAGTCCAGCTCGAATGGACCAACGGGCCCGGGAGCCGGCGGTTGTCGATCCCGGTACTCGCGTAGGAAGGGACGGAATGGGTCTGACTGTAACCAGGATCGCCGCACCCGTGGACCAGCTCGACAGCGGAGACGTCCTGCGGGAGCTGGGAGGGTTGATCGCCTTCCGCGCGATTCTGCCCGCGCAGAAGTGGTTCGTGCTCGATGTTGTGCGGCGCGAGCGCAACCAGGCGAGGTTGAGCGATATCGCGGACAAGCTGCAAGGTCTCGCCGAAACCGTCGGCATGCCGTCGCTTCTCGCTCATGTCGAGGACAGTGACTGCTCTCGTCCTAGGCATCTCGGCTCGTGATGCGCCGGCGCTGGTGGTGTTGGCGAGGTGTGCTGACCCCGCCCCGCGGGGTCAGCCTCGGCGGATTGCCCGTAGCCACCGCCGACGAGCGGTGACCTCCAGAGCCGGCGCCTCTGTTCCGTCGGGATCGTTGGCCCGGCGTTTGATGCCGGTGTGGAACGCAAAGATCAGGGATTGCTCGGCGTTGATCCCCGCGGCGTCGAGTAGGTCAGCGATCCGGGCCTGCTGTTCATCGGAGAGATGGTCCCACGTGGTCGCGGCGCTGACGGCAAGCCAGTTCGAGAGGCCGGCATGGCCGAGCGACGCGAGGTGTGGGTCGGGGTCGCCAGCCACGCGGAGGTCTGCTTCGACGCGGTGCCAACCGCCACTTGCTCGTGACAGTCGCCAGGCGGCTCGTCTGGTGGCCGGGCGTTCTGACGCCCAAGCTTCGTTCGCCATGGTTGGTGGCGCGCCCAATCGAGCCAGGGCTCGAGCGGCGGTGACGCTGACGCGAGGGCTGGGGTCGAGGAGCACGGGGGCAAGAAGGCTGACGACTTCCTCGCTGGTCGCGCGTCCGAGGATGGCGTTGACGGCCGTTGCGCGGACGCGCGCGTTCTGGTGGCTGAGGTGCTCGATGCAGGTGGGCAGGTCGGAGTCGTCGCCGACGACGGCGACGCCGTCCAGGCACGCCGCGCGAACGCGTGGTGGGATGGGAGCCGTTGCCAGCTGGTCGCGGTAGTGACCGATGATGTCGAGGCCACGTCGGCGTGCCCGCCATCGGGCTTGCTCTCGGACTCTGGGTGCGCGATCGGTCAGGAGTGCACGGAGTGCCTCGTCGGTGAGTTGGTCGTCCGGCATTCGGGTGAGCGCGACGAGCCGGGCTTCCACGCTGTTGGCGTCGAGCAGTTGGGTGATGTGGCTCTGGTCACCGGCGTGCATCAGCCAATCGGCGCAGGTGGCACGCAGCCACTGGTCGGGGTCGTTGCGTGCGGTGTCGACCAGTTGATCTGCGGTGAGGAGATTCCACTGGTGGCCGAGCTCATGTGCCCACCGACGGACACTCCGTCGGCTGCTTGAGCGGAGTATCCGAACGAGGTCATCCGGACCCACGCCAGCGACCAAGGCTCCCTGGACGTCGCTCACCGCCTTAGCTGCGTGCTGTCGGCCGCGGCCGGCCAGGACAACGTCGAGAACGACCGCCGCCGTGACGACGTCGAGCTGTGGCCGCAGGCTCGTCCAAGCGGCTGTCCGCACTTGTGGGACGTGGTCGAGGAGGCGAACAGTGAGCGCCGAGGTCGCGATGACTGCGCGCTTCGTCGCCAGGACCTGCGTTGCCCGTTCCCGTAATCGGCCGTCGACGTGCATGCTGGTGATGGTGGCGACGAATCCGGTCGGCTCATCGATGCTGGTGCTGAGCCAACCACGGACGCCGCTGACCGGGGTCCCTGTGGCGTAGGTGAAGGTGCGGGCGGCTTGGTCGAGGAGGAGCCAGGAGCGGCCATCGAGTGCCTCGAGTCGCGCAGCGCCTCTGCGCCAGTCGCCGGGGCCACCGTCGATGGCCTTGGATGCCAACGTGACCGCCAGCTCACGGGCTTCCGGCAGCGACATCATGGGTTCATCCTCTCGTGCCGGTCGTCGCAATCCCTACCGAGTGCCGCAGCAGGTCACACCGGGCTCTGTGGGTGTCGAGGGCGCCAGGTGAGGAGATCGGCTCCGAGATCGGCGATGAGGTCGTCGTTCTGCAGCAGCAAGAAGACGAACCCCACGGCGGCTGGCCGGACCGACCCGGGACACTCACCGACACCACCACTACGCACTGACCAGGGCTCGGCATGCCCCACGATCATGAGCGCCCCCTCCGGTCGACGTCCGTGTCGGCGGTTCCGGCACGCTGCCGGCGGCTCGTTCCGCCCGCCATCGACGCCCCCAACGTGTCCGACCGTGAGCGGCGACGTCCGGCCACCTACGACCGTCGTTTGGCGAATACGTGTCCAAGTTCGCCTGCCCGCCGCCCCTTCGTCCACGTTGCAGCAGGTCAGAGCCGGTCCGCGTGGCGGCGGCAGACCGCTCTCTCAAGGGCGGTAGCGCGGGTTCGAATCCCGTCGGGGCTACAGGGAAGCGCCCTTCACCTGCGGAAACGCCAGGTGAGGGGCGCTTACGTCTGTCCGGCCGTGACCGAAGCGCTCGGCAACCAACCCCCCGGGAAGCGGGATCCGGTTCGTCACCACCGACACTGTGACCCTCGTGCGGTATCCGTCCGGGATGGAGGCCTGTGGGTCGCAGTGGGTCGACCTGGGCGACGCGGAGGGGAATCACCTGGCCGAGTTCGGGCTGGCGCCAGTCGGACTCGCGGGACGTCGAACCATTCGAGGTGCTCAGCTCGATCGTCGGCGAGTCGGAGCGGTCCGGGTCGACGCGGACGGCACGCTGTACGAGATCACCGTGGCCGGCGGAGCCGGACTGCAACTGACGAGCGCGGCTGCGACCGACCCAGGCGTCCTCGAGACGCTCGCCGGCGCTGAGTCCACCGGCCACGTCCTTCTGCCGGCCGGCGTCGGGCCGCTGGAACTGCACGTCGACTACACCGACATCGCCGCGGCGGCCACCGGGGCGCAGGTGCCCGGACGACGCGATCTACAGATCGACCTGGTTGATCAATACCGACATTTCGGAGTTCGACACAGCCCTTCCGCCCGAGGTCGCGGAGTGGTCGTGTGCGCGATGCGCTCGACGTTGCCCCGCTCCACCATTGATCGTAGCTGGCGGCGGGTCAGGCCGAGCTCACGAGCCTCGGCCGACGTGAACGTCGACGGCAAAGCCGCGCCGGTACTTGCGGCCATGCCTGCCTCCATAGCGAGGATGAAGCGTCGCCAAAGTCCTACCCACCCCACGCCTGGGTGAGGAGGATTTTGGTCCGCGGCTGACCAACAGGGACCCGCAGATCGGAGGTGCTTCTGGAGGCAATGAGCGGCGCCGTGGTAGCGCCGAGGTCGTTCTCGCGGGGCGCCACCCGGCGCGTGGCTCAGCGATTTCCGCGCAGGTAGGTCAGGACCGCCGTCACGCGGCGGTCGGAGTCGGGATCGAGGTCGAGCTTGGCGAAGATGTTGCCGACGTGTTTGCGCACCGCGGCCTCGCTGACGAACAGGCGCGCGGCGATGGTGGGGTTGGTGTAGCCCTCGGCCATCAGGGCGAGGACCTCGTGCTCGCGTTCGGTCAGCGCGGTCAGGGGCCCGTCGTTGCGGCGCCGGGCCAGGAGGTGGCGCACGACGTCGGGGTCGACGACGGTGCCGCCCTGGGCGACTCGGTCGAGGCTGTCGAGGAACTCGCGAACGTGTCCGACGCGGTCCTTGAGGAGGTAGCCGATGCCTGCCTGGCTGGTCGCGGCCGTGGAGTCGAGCAGGTCGGCCACGTAGGCCTCGGCGATGTAGGCCGAGAGCAGCACGATGGCGATGCCGGGATGCCGCGCGCGGATGGCGACGGCGGCCCGGAGCCCTTCGTCGGTGTGCGTGGGCGGCATCCTGATGTCGGTGACCACGACGTCGGGCACGTGCCGTGCGGTGTAGGCCAGCAGGGCGTCGGCGTCAGCGACCGCGGCGAGGAGCTGGTGGCCGGCCTTCTCCAGGATGCCGGCGAGTCCTTCGCGCAGCAGGGCCGAGTCCTCGGCCAGCACGATCCGCAGCGCGGCCCGGCCGGTCGCGGCCGGGGTGGTCAGGTCGTCGGGCATGTCATCCTCACGGTGGTGGGCCCGCCGGGCGGGCTGGTGACCTCCAGAGTGCCGTCGATCGCCTCGAGCCGGGCGGTGAGGCCGGTGAGGCCGCTCCCGTCGGCCGGCTCGGCGCCGCCACGGCCGTCGTCGATGACCGTCACGGTCAGCATCTGGCCGGTCACCCATGCGTGGACCTGTGCCGTTGTGGCGCCGGAGTGCCGGGCGGTGTTGGTGAGCGCCTCGCTGACCACGAAGTACGCGGCCGTCTCGACCGGTGTGGGGAGGCGGCCATCGAGGTGGAGGTCGGTGTCGACCGGGACCGGGGAGCGGCCGGCGAGCTCGTGGATCGCGGCCGCCAGACCATGGTCAGTCAGCACCTGGGGGTGGATGCCGCGGACGGTGGCACGCAGCTCCGCCAGGGCCTCCTCCGCCAGCCCGTGTGCCTTCGTGACGAGGTCCAGCCCGGGTCCTCTGTCGAGCTCCAGCTCGGCCTGGCCCAGCGTCATGGTGAGGGCCACGAGACGCTGCTGCGCGCCGTCGTGCAGGTCGCGCTCGATGCGGCGGCGTTCGGCCTCGAACGCGTCCACGAGGCCGGCCCGGGACCGCCGGAGCTGGTTGACGGCGTCGACCAGCCGGGCTTCGAGGGGGTCGAGCAGGAGCCTGGCGAGAGCGGCCTGCCCACACGCCAGCGCGGTGATCAGATAGGCGACGGTCGCCGCGGCGACCAGACCGATACCGAACGCCGGCCAGGCCTCGGACGCGGTGTCGATCTGCCACCCGGCGACGTCCATCGTGTCCACCCGGACCAGCAGCGGCGCCAGGAGCAGCACCCCCGGCACCGCGATCGCCAGGATCAGCACGAGTGCGTCGACGACCCAGAGGACGGTGGCGAGCAGGACGGCGTACCCGAGCTCCGACCACGACATCGGCAGCGTCCGCCAGGCGCGCAGCCGTTCCCGCGGCGTGGCCGTCGGCCCGCCGCCCGGCGTCGTGGAGTGTGCCAGGGGGAGGACGAGGCGGAGCCTGGCCCGCTCCACCTCGGCCACGACGGTGGTGATCAGCGGAACGCTGGTCAGGAGCAGCAGCCCGACCACGATGACCGCGGTCAGCGCACCGAGACCGATCACCGCGGAGAGCGCCACCAGCACGACCAGTCCGACCGGGACGGTCGACACAAGGTACGCCAGGCATCGCCAGGGCCAGACCGACGTCAGGAACCGCCACGGCCGCCCCCGCAGGGCCGACCACGCGTCACGATGCGCAGCGGGCTGTGTCGCGGGGCGGGTCACGGGGGCCAGCGTAGGGGCTGCCTGGGGTGCCGACGGTAGCGCCGGCGCTACCCGTAATGTCGCGTCCGGGCCCGGGTGTTGCGGCGTCGCGGCCGCTGGACTGGATCCATGACGACATCGACGATCACCACGCCGCCCCGGCCGCCCGTGGCGGCGCCGGCGGTCGCCCTCGACGACGTGACCCGCACCTACAAGTCCCGCGCCGGGAGCGTCCACGCCCTGCGCGGCGTCACCCACGCGTTCGCCGCGGGTACCTACACCGCGATCATGGGCCCCTCGGGCTCGGGGAAGTCGACGCTGTTGCAGCTCGCGGCCGGGCTGGACACGCCCACGCACGGCCGGGTCAGCATCAGCGGCACCGACCTCGGCGGGCTCGGCCGGACCGCGCTGACGAAGTTCCGGCGCACCGCCATGGCCTTCGTCTTCCAGTCCTACAACCTCCTCGACGCGCTCTCGGCATTCGAGAACGTCGCCCTGCCCGCCCGCCTCGCCGGCCTGCGGATCGACCGCCGGGCTGTCCTCGACGCCCTGGACCGGGTCGGCCTGCGGGACCTGGCCAGGCGGCGGCCACCCACGCTGTCCGGCGGGCAGCAGCAGCGCGTCGCCATCGCCCGCGCCCTCTACGGACGACCGGACGTGCTCTTCGCCGACGAGCCCACCGGCGCGCTTGACCGCAACACCGGCCGCGACGTCCTCGACCTGCTCCGATCGCTGGCCGACGGGGGACAGACGGTGGTCATGGTGACCCACGACCCCCTCGCCGCCTCGTATGCCGACGAGACGCTGTTCCTCGCCGACGGCCAGCTCGTCGGACGGCTCCGGCACGCCGACGCGACCGCCATCGCACAGCGCATGAGCGAGCTGGAGCAGCGATGAGCATCGCCGGCGCGCTCACCAGCCCCGTGACCGGTCCGATAAGCCGGCTCGCCCGGCAGACCGTCCGCACGTCCTGGGTGGCATACCTCGGCGCGTTCGTCGCGCTGGCCAGCGGCGTGGTCCTGATCGCGACCACCGTCAACCTGATCGGATCGGTCGACGCCACCCTGGCCCACCTCGGCCCGGCCGCGACCCAGGACCAACGCGAGCAGCTCGACGGCCTGACGTCGATGTTCGGCATCATGTCCGGGGTCTCGATGTTCATGGCGCTGTTCGTGGTCGGCTCGACCTTCGGGTTCGTGATCGCCACCCGGCGCCGTGAACTCGGACTGCTCCGCCTCGTCGGCGCCACCGGCCGGCAAGTGCGACGTCTCGTCCTCGGCGAGTCGCTGGCGGTCTCGCTCGCGGCGTCCGTCGCCGGGTGCCTGGTCGCCACCCCACTGGTCCCACCCATCCTGGCTCTGGTCCGGCACGTCGGGGTCACCGACCAGCACCTCATCGCAGCGTCGCCGTCGCTGGCCTGGGCCATCGCCGCGCCGACCGGCTTGGTCGTCGCGTTGCTCGGCGCCTGGCGCTCGTCCCGGCGTGCCGCCAAGGTCTCGCCCAGTGCGGCGCTGCGCGAGGCGTCCATCGAACGCGGACGCCCCAGCCTGCCGCAGTGGATCGTCGGCACGATCTGCCTGGCCGGAGTGGTCGCGGCCGCCGTCCTCGCCCAGCACAGCGACCCCCTGTTCATGCTGGTCGCCTCGATCCTGCTGCCCGAGGTCGTCGTGATCGGGATCATGTGCTTCGGCTCGCTGCTGATCCCAGGCCTCGCCGCGCTGCTCGGCCGGCCGTTCGTCGACCGTGACGTCGCGGCCCGGATCGCCCGCGACGAGCTGCGCGCCGCCGTGCGTACCACCACGTCGGTCGCCGCACCGGTGCTCGCGATCTCCGCCATCGCCGGCTCGATGATCCTCTCGCTCAGCTTCACCGCCGACTGGACCTCCGCGCAGGACCGTGCCCGGCTCGACGCCCCGCTGGTCGTCCAGACCGACCCGGCCCACGCGCAGGAGGCTGTCACCACGATCGCCGCCGATCCGGACGTGCGGCTGGCCGACCCCCGTCACACCGCCATCGTCGCCCTCGCGGACGGCGAGGAGGAGGTCGACGCCGTCGACGTCGCCACCGCCACGGTCGCCCGCGGGCTGGAGGCGGTCGACGGCAGCCTCGACGACCTGCACGGCACCGCCGTCGCGGTCTCCGAGACCTGGGTGAGCGACTCGGGCAAGGACCTCGGCGACCACCTGTCCGCCCGAATCGACGGCCAGCCGGTCGACCTGCGCATCGTCGCCGTCGTTCACGACGCCCCGGACCTCTACGGCGAGCTCCTCGTTCCCGTGGACCTCGTCGCCGGCCAGCTGACCGGGACCGCTCCGAGCGAGCTGTTCGTCGTCCTCGAGCCCGGCGTAGACCCGGTCGCGGTGCGCGCGGCGCTGGCCGAGCGACTGGCCGGCAGCCAGGTCCGGACCGCCGACGAGTGGATCGACGCCGTCACCGCCGAGACCCGGCGTGCCAACAACCTCGGCCTCACGATCCTGCTGGGCCCGGCCGGCTTCTACGCCGCCATCGCCGTCGTGAACGCCACCCTGATCGGCGCGACCCAACGACGTCGCCAGCACCGCACGCTCGCCCTGCTCGGAGCCACAGGTGACCAGCTGCGCCGCACTGCGATCTGGCAAGCGGTGCTGATCACCGGCGCCGGGCTGGCTCTCGGCGGGCTCACCACCATCCTCCTCGGCATCCTCACGCGCCGTGCCATCGTCGCCGACCTCGCGGGCACCGGTGTCGATCCGGCCATGACCGTTCCCTGGCTGCCGCTGGCGGCGATCGGCGTCACGTGCGCCGTCCTCGCGCTCGCGGCGGCCCTCGCCGGAGCCCGCCCGGCCAGATCGTCAGGCCGCGGCTGAGGTCGGAAACCTTCAAGACGCGGCTGTGGCACGCTCGGACGATGGGGGTATGGCTATCGAGGGTGTCCGGCCCGGTGCAGGCCGCTACGAGGAACTGCGGGCCGGCTTAACCTCGCCGTGAGGCATCGTCCGGCGGTGATCGTCGAGGCGCGCAGCTCGGACGACGTGATCGGCGCGGTGGACGCTGGCCGCGTCCGCATGGGCAGCAGCCGCTGCATCCCATCTGTGCTCCTCTCGCCAGCACACTCGACGGTCATCCCACTCCCATGAATACGAATGGGTGTCGGTGTGCCTGCTGATGGAGCCCGATCGAGGAGAACAACCGACACCCGCCGGCCCTCCGGTTCGAGCGGTCCCAGGCAGCCTGCCAGATCGGATCCGCTCACTGTCGATGATGGCTTCAACGTGTCCGACGGTGAGCGACGACGTCCGGCCACCTGCGACCGTCGTTGGCGAATACGTGTCCAAGTTCGTCTGCATACCGCCGCATGGCGCGCGTTACAGCAGGTCAGGGTGGGTGCGCTCGCGGCCGGTGCGCCGCCCTAATGGGGGCTGGCGAGTCGGCCGTCCGGCAGACTCGCTCCTGGTAGCCGCCGGCGGGTGAGCACTTGTGTTCCGCCCTGGACGTCGAGTCCTGTTGAGAGATCGTGCCCTTGCTGGTGGCCGGGAGGATGAATCGCTGATGGGATGTCGTGCCCGCCGACTGGTGGCGTGAGCACTGATCCATTAGGTCGCTGATGGTTCTCCCGCGTGCTGCCGGGCGTGGTCGATGTCGAGACGGGAGAAGCGCGAGTGGTGCTGTTCGTGGGTGATGATTGGGCCGAGGAGCATCACGATGTCGAGGTGATGGACGCGGCCGGTCAGCGGCTGGCCAGGGCCAGATTGCCCGAGGGTGTGGCCGGGGTTGCCAGGTTGCACGCCATGATCGCCGAGCAGCTCGGCCACGAGGTCGACGAGGCGGAGGTGCTGGTCGGTATCGAGACCGACCGTGGCCCGTGGGTGGCCGCACTGATCGCGGCCGGTTACAGGGTGTTCGCGATCAACCCGTTGCAGGTGTCGCGCTATCGGGAACGGCACAGCGTCTCCGGTGCGAAGAGCGACGCGGCGGATGCGCACATGTTGGCCGACATGGTCCGCACCGATGCTCACCAGTTGCGTCCGGTTGCCGGTGACACGGCCGAGGCGGAGGCGGTGAAGGTGGTGTCACGGGCGCACAAGACGCTGATCTGGGAACGCACCCGGCACACGCAGCGGTTGCGGCAGGCGCTGCGGGAGTACTTCCCGGCGGCGTTGGAGGTTTTCGACGACCTGGATGCGGCCGACACGTTGGAGCTGCTGGCCAAGGCGCCGGACCCGGCATCGGCCGCGGCGCTCACGCTGGCGCAGATCCGTGGGGCGCTCCATCGGGCTCGGCGTCGTGACGTCGATGAGAAGGCGGCCCGGATCCAGGCGGTGCTGCGTGGTGAGCACCTGGGCCGCGCCGAGGTGATCACTGCGGCGTATGCGGCCACCACCCGGTCCGCGGCAGCAATCTTGGGCACGCTGAACGAGCAGGTCAAGGTGCTGGAGAGCCAGGTCGATGCGAATTTTGGTCAGCACCCGGACGCTGAGATCATCCTGTCCCAGCCGGGCATGGGCCGGATCCTCGGCGCCCGGGTGCTTGCCGAGTTCGGCGACGACCCGGCCCGCTACACCACCGCTAAGAACCGCAAGAACTATGCCGGCACGTCACCGATCACCCGTGCTTCGGGGAAGAAGAAGGCCGTGCTGGCCCGATTCGTGCACAACGACCGGCTCGTCGACGCGCTGATCAGCCAGGCCTTCTCCGCGTTGCAGGCCTCGCCCGGCGCCCGCGGCTACTACGACCAGCAGCGTGCTCGCGGCGCCGGGCACAACGCGGCCCTGCGCCAACTCGCGAACCGTCTCGTCGGAATCCTGCACGGATGCCTGAAGACCCGCACCCCCTACGACGAGGCCACCGCCTGGTCGCACCACCACGCCAACCACACCGGACAAGAAGCGATCGCCGCTTGACCCTCGAGCTCCTGGGATGTCTCTCAAGGCGGTAGCGCGGGTTCGATTCCGTCGGGCTACAGAGAGGTGCCGCATACCGGTGGGAACGTCAGGCGAGGGCCGCTAGCGTCCGTCCTACCGTCGCCGGCTCTGGGCGACCTTCTACACGCAGCAACTGTCGTTGCCGGCTCACGGGCTCGAGAGTGTGTTGTGTGACCCGTTGGTGAGCTGCCGCGTCTCTGCTTCCAGGCGGGCGGAGCTACGAGTTGATATGCCAGAGGACGCAACGCTCATCCGTCATGGTGTGCGTGATCCAGACGCTCATGGTGGCGCCGACAGCTTCGAACAAGTCGCATCTGACCTGGGCTGACGCCTTGTGGTCGGCTAGGCTGGTCAGACTCCTGCGATGCACCCCAAGTCGTTCGTTCCCCGTCAACGGGTGGAACCCGTACTGGACAGCGTCCGGCCTCACGCCCATGCGGCCGTGGTGTGACGCCCTGTCTGCCTACATTGAGCAGACAATAGGGATCAGCGGGTGAGCGCCTGGCGTCGGTACATGGCTGGGGTCATGCCGTAGTGACGACGAAATGCCTCGTAGAGCCTGGCGGTCGAACCGAATCCAGAGCGGTGCCCCACGGCCCTGATGGGTAGATCAGTTGCAGTGAGCAGCCGTCGCGCCTCGGCAAGACGCAGACGGACGACATACCCCTTGACGGTGATCCCGCATACGGTCTGGAAGGTGGTCGTCAGGTGATCGCGGTTACGCCCGACGGCTCGTGCGACGTCGTCCACGGTGATGTGCTCGCCGAAGTGTCGCGTGACGTATCGGATCGCGTTGGCCACGACATTCGCCGCAGCGCGGTTGACGCGAGGGCCAGCTGTCGCGGCGGCTCCAGGCGTGTGATGGAGAAGCCTCAGCAGGAGCGCGTGCATCTCCATCTCTGCAGACATCATCAGGTGTGGGTCTTTCGTCGTCAGGTCCGCGCTCCAGCGCGCGAAGTCCAGGCCGTTCACGGCTAGCTGCGCAGGCGACGGGACCAGCTTCACCAGTTCGCCGTCAAGCAACCGGCCGAGTACCGGCGCTGAGCTCGCCCACGCCAGGACGTTCACGATCGGAACCTGCGCCACGTGGTAGACGGTCAGCGGCGGTTTCGGATCCACGTCTCGATGCGGCACCCCGCCCCAGAAGGCCAGCAGATCGCCGGGGACGAGCCGAACCTCGAGTCCCGCGCAGTCCAGTGTGATCTCACCGGATTCGACCAGGTGGATCTCGATCTCCAGGTGCGTATGGAATCCGGAGTCGCGCAGGTCAGGCTCCCCTTGGGAGTCCACGTGGCGCCGGAAGGTGAACGCGGACAGCCCGTGGCCATAGTCCTCGAACCGAGCGCTCTCAGCAGTTGGCGGACGGGTCATGCACACCCCCGTGTTTCGGGAACAATCCTAGGCGAGTCATGAGTGTCGCCGAGCAAAACTGCCATGCGATAGTCGAAAGTGCTACGCCAAGGTGACCGGCAGACGGCACCCAGGTGAATGTCCGGTGTCGCCGCAGGACACCCAGGAGTCTCGTGCGGGCCAAACCCGTCCCTGACGTGAGGGTGTCGACCGGTTCTTCGGTGCTGGACCGCCCCACATCCGAATGCGGCGCCACCAAGTATGCGAGGAGTTCGTAGATGACGGCACCCCCGACGCACCTTCGGGTCGAACACTTCGACGAGCGCCTGGGTGTGTCCGTGCAGGCGCCACGGTTGTCATGGCGTCTCCCGTCCGATGCTGCGGTCCAGGTGGCCTACCAGGTGCGAGCCGGGTCGTGGGACTCCGGACGCGTCGAGTCCGATCAGAGCCGTCTGGTGCCCTATGCCGGGCCGGCGGCGCGCAGCGAGGATCGGGTGGAGTGGGCGGTGAAGGTTTGGACCGACGTCGGGGAAAGCACTTGGTCCACGCCGTCGTGGTGGGAGATGGGCCTGCTGCGGGCGGACGACTGGATCGCCGAATGGATCTGTCCACCTGCCGAGGGAGCGCTGTCGCCGCAAGATGTGTGGCAGCTACGCGGTTCGTGCGTACTCGCACCACAGGTGGGCCGCGCCCGCCTTCACGTCACCGCGCAGGGCATCTACGAATTCTTCATCAACGGCTACCGCGTCGGAGACCGGGAGCTGACGCCCGGTTTTACCAGCTACTCCACGATCCTGCAGGTGCAGACGTACGACGTCACCGAAATGCTGCTGCCGGGCGAGAACGCGCTCGGCGCGGTTGTCTCCGGCGGTTGGTTGAAGTGGGCCCCGATCAACCAACGCGCTCCGGTGGCACTCCTCGCGCAGCTGCATGTGTACGACCGGGATGGGACGCGGATCCGGATCGGGACCGGCCCAGCCTGGCGTTGCGCCCGCGGCGCCATCCGAGCTGCCAACCTGCAGGAAGGCCAGATCACCGATTTCAACGAGGAGACACCTGGCTGGAGCGCGCCCGGAACCGACATGACTCATTGGCGCCCGGCGGAGGCGCGCGCGCTCGACTTCACCCGGCTCACGGGTTCACCGGCACCGCCGGTCCGCCGGGTCGACGAGCTGCGCCCGGCCGCAGTAAATCGCCTGGCCCGCGACCGTCTGATCGTCGACCTCGGCCAGAACATCAATGGATGGATCCGGCTCACCAAACTTGGCGCCGCCGGGACGACGTTGACCCTCACGCATGGGGAAGCGCTAGACCCCGACGGCGATGTGACGATCCATCACCTGGCGGGAGCTGATGGGAAGCACCACCGGCCGTTCCAGCAAGACGTCGTGACCTCGGCCGACGACCCGGACGCTGTGTTCGAGCCCAGGCACACCACGCACGGTTTCCGGTATGTGCGCATCGAGGGCGACGTCGACGGTATCGGCGACGACGACGTCACCGGGGTAGTCGTACACACCGACATGCGCCGCACCGGGTGGTTTCTCTGCAACGACGAGCGCATCAATCGTCTGCACGAGGCGGCAGTGTGGAGCTTCCGCGGCAATGCCTGTGACATCCCGACCGACTGTCCGACCCGGGAACGAGCCGGGTGGACCGGCGACTGGCAGATCTTCGTGCCCGCGGCTGCGTTCCTCTACGACGTCGCCGGGTTCTCCGCGAAGTGGCTGCGCGACCTCGCGGCCGATCAGCGACCAGACGGCGTCGTCTGGCACAGCGCTCCGAACCCGAGCCTGGACCACGTCCATCCGCCAGGCTCGGCCGGCTGGGGCGACGCCGCGGTGATGGTGCCATGGGAGATCTACCGCGCCAACGGCGATCGGGACCTGCTCGAGCATCAGTGGGCGTCGATGACCGCATGGGTGGACTACGCCGCACGTTCGGCTCGCACCGGCCGACACCCCAGCCGCGCCGCAACTCGACCGGTGCCGGCGCCGCACGAACAGTTCCTGTGGGACACCGGATTTCATTGGGGCGAATGGCTGGAACCTAACGGAGCCACGGAACAGGCACGGCCGGTCCCGGTCGAGTCGATGCTGACCGAGCTGCGCGCGGCCGATCCGGGCAGTATCGCCACGGCCTACCTGCACCATTCCGCTCACCTCCTGGCCAAGATCGCCACCATCCTCGGCCGAGACGACGAGGCCATTAGGTACCAGCGCCTGGCCGCCCGCAGCCGTCAGGCATGGCAAGCCGAGTACCTCAACGCCGACGGCACCATCACACCCGACACCCAGGCGAGCTATGTACGCGCCCTTGCCTTCCGCCTTGTGCCAGACGAGCTGCAGCCAGCCGCCGCGTCCCGGCTCGTCGACCTGATCCGCGAGCGGGACACCCACCTGAACACAGGATTCCTCGCCACCCCGTACCTGCTGCCCGTGCTTGCGGAAGCCGGCCACCTCGACGTGGCGCACGAACTGCTGTTCCAAGACACCGAACCGTCCTGGCTCACCATGATCGACCGGAATGCCACGACCGTCTGGGAGCACTGGTCCGGGCTGGATGCGCAGGGCAGACCGGACGCGCCTGCAGGTGTCGGCTCGCTGAACCATTACAGCAAGGGCGCCGTGATCTCCTTCCTGCATCGCTACACCGCCGGAATCCAGATCCTGGACGAATCCCCGGCCTATCGCCGTTTCCGCGTCGCTCCACGACCCGGTCCCGGCCTGGAGTGGGTCCGCGCCGCGCACGACTCCCCGTACGGGCGGATCGAGGTCGCATGGCAGCTCGAGGATGACGAGTTCACCCTCGAGGTCACGGTCCCGCCTGGCACCACCGCGGACGTCACACTGCCGGACGAACAGACCGCCGAGGCCCGCCCCGGAACCACGCGGTACAGATGCAGGCCGCCATGGACCCACGACCGTCCTCACACGACCGTGACAGAACCGGTCTGATCCCACCGCCCACCGTGGTCAGCGTGAGATGACCATCTCGATGAGGAGAGAAAGCATGGCGCACGACACCCACCTGTCGCGACGGAACTTCCTCTGGATCACCGCCGGGGCCGCAGCGTTGAGCGCGTGCTCCGGTTCCAATGACACCGGAGCGTCCGCTGACGGCGCCAGCGACGATCCGGCCGCCGCTCGCATCCTGCGCTACCACGACCGGACAAGCGCCCCGGACTCCCTGGATCCCGCGCGAGGCGGCGGGAACGTCACCCTGCTCACCTACGACATGCTGATCCGCAAGGCGCCGGATGGCAGCTACGAGCCCCAGCTCGCTACCTCCTGGGGCTACGTCGGCTCCGGCAACACCACGTTCGAGATCGCTCTGCGCCCCGATGTCAGCTTCACCGATGGCGAACCGGTCACCGCTGAGGCCGTCAAGGCCAACATCGAGTACCGCCGCGACCCCGCAGTCGGCAGCCAGTCCGCGCCCCACCTCGCGCTCATCTCGCAGATCGAGATGGTTGATGAGCTGACGGTTCGGCTGCACCTATCCGAACCGAACCCGCTGATGCCGGAGCTGTTCAGCCAGAGCCCAGGCGGACCCGGCTTGCTGATCAATCCTGCCGTCCTGGCGGACCCGAGCGTCCTGGCAACCGAGACCTACGGCGTAGGCCGGTACATGCTCGACCCGGCGGAGACGGTCCTCGGCGACCACTACGCGCTGGTGCCCGATCCCACCTACTGGAACGCCGATGACATCGTCTGGGACAAGGTCCTCATCCATTACATGCCCGAGGAGAGCGCAGCACTCGCAGCGTTGCAGAGCGGCCAACTCGACGCCGCGCGTGTCACCTTCGCCTCCGTGGAGGCCGGCAAGGCGGCCGGGCTCGCGGCGACCGGCCCCGGCTATCCCATCGTGCTGGGTCTGAACCTCATCGATCGTGCCGGCCAGACGTCGCCGGCTCTGGGCGACGAACGGGTACGCCAGGCGCTCAACTACGCCGTCGACCGGGAGAAGATCGTCACCGCCCTCGTCGGCGATTCCGGCCGTCCCACCGACCAGCTGTCCGCCCCGGGCCAGCCGGGCTGGCACGACGAGCCGTTTTATCCATACGACCCCGACCGTGCCACCGAGCTGCTCACCGACGCCGGGTACGCCGACGGGTTCGCCTTCACCGTCCGGATCCCTCAGTCTGAGGAGCATGTCCGTCTGACCCAGGCCATCGCAGACAATCTCTCCGAGATCGGCGTCGAGATGAAGATCGATGCCATTCCCCCGGACCAGTACCAGGGCGACGACGCGACCAACCGCGGGTACGGAGCGCTGTACCTCGGTTGGGGGGTCGAGCCTCCGTATCGGATGGCCTCGAACTTCTGGCTGCCCAACGCGACCAACAATGCTTTCGACACCCTCGACCAGGACCTGGTCGATCTGAACCAGCAGAGCGCTGCCGCCGATGAGGATGCCCGCGCAGACCTTGACCAGCAGATCATCGCCCGGGTCGCTGAACTCGCCTGGTTCCTCCCGATCGTGCTGCACGGTGAGTCCGTCCTGTTCAACAGTGACGTGGTGGAGGTGCCCTGGGTCGACTTCGCGAGCGTGCCTCTTGTCAGTGAGTTCCGTCCGGCGGGCTAGGAGCCCCGACCCGGAACTGTGAACCACCGAGGAAGGAGGCAGAAACATGTTCCGACTCATCACACGGCGCCTCGCCATCTCCGCCGTGCTGCTCTTCGTCATCTCGCTGCTGACATTCATCCTGCAGTCCCTCGCGCCTGGTGACGTGGCCGAAACCATCCTCGGATCCGGGTCGGGCAGCGTCGGGCGTAGCTACTCCGAGGAGCAGTACCAGCAGCTGCGGCAGGAACTCGGGCTGGATCAGCCGTTGCTGGTTCAGTATTGGAACTGGCTCACTAGCGCGGTTCTCGGCGATCTGGGCACGTCACCCGTCAGTGGCCTTGACGTCACTGCGGCGATCAGCAGCCGGCTACCGGTCACACTGTCGCTGGTCGCGCTCGGTACGCTCGCCACTGCCATTGTGGGTGTGGGGCTCGGCGTGGTCAGCGCCGTCCGCGGCGGGCGGCTGGGCCGAGTCGTCGACGTGCTGTCGCTGCTTGGGTCCGCACTGCCGAACTTCTGGCTGGCTCTGCTGTTCATGGCCCTCTTCGCGGTCACACTTGGTTTGCTACCCGCGACGGGCTTCGTGTCGTTCACCGATTCGCCGCAGGGCTGGGCGGAGAGCCTGGTCCTGCCCGTCACCACGCTGGTCGTCGCCGGCGCGGCCACCTTCGCCAAACAGACGCGCGACTCCATGCTCACCGCGCTGACACATGACTCCGTGCGGATGCTGCGCGCCAACGGCGCATCGGAGGCGTCGATCGTGTGGCGGCACGCATTGCGCAACGCCGCCATCCCTGTGGTGACGCTCGTTGGTCTGGTGTTCATCGGCCTGTTCAGCGGCGCGGTCTTCATCGAGAACGTGTTCGCCCTCCCCGGCATCGGGCGGCTGGCGGTCCAAGCCGCCAACCAACACGACCTGCCCGTCGTGCAAGGTGTCGTGGTTGCACTCACCCTGGTGGTGATCGTCACGAACCTGCTGGTCGACCTGACCTACGGCTGGCTCAACCCGAAGGTGCGTACGCCATGACGACCACCACATCGACCACCCGGCAGGCCACTGATCCGGCCAACCCGGAGACATCGCGTGCTGCGGACGGCACCGGCGGCGGCGGCGCCTCGCCTCGTTCTGGCCGGCGGACCTGGCGGGCGGCGCTCGGCCGCCCGCTGGCAGTCGTGTCGCTCGTCTACCTCGTCCTGCTCGTCGTCGCCGCGATCGCCGCGCCCGCCGTCGCGCCGTTCGACCCGGCCGATCTGGACTTGGACAGCGTGCTGGCTGGGCCATCCGCTGAGCACCTCCTCGGCACTGACGCGCTGGGGCGAGATGTCCTCAGCCGGCTGATCTACGGCGGCCGGGTCAGTCTCCTCAACGCGGCCATCGCCGCGTTGACCTTCCTCGTCGTCGGCGTCGTTGGCGGCCTTGCGGCCGGCTTCTACCGTGGCTGGGTCGACCGCGCGATCACCGGGGTCGTGGACATCATGATCGCGATTCCCGGCCTCATCATCCTGCTCGTCGTCCTCGCTGTGTTCGGCGGGAACATGACCGTGGCGATGGTCGCCCTCGGCGTGCTCGCAGCGCCGGGATTCGCCCGCGTCATGCGAGCCGTCACGCTCGCGGTCCGGGCCGAGCCGTACATCGCGGCCGCACAGGTCTCCGGTCTTCCGAACAGGCGCATCATCGTCCACCACGTCATCCCCCGAGTGACCGGCCCGATCCTGGTGCAGTTCTCCCTGTTCTGCGGAGCGGCCCTGCTCGTCGACGCCGGCCTGGCCTACCTCGGGTTCGGCGCACAGCCACCGACACCGACCTGGGGTGGCATGATCGTCGAGGCCAGCACGGTGATGCAGCAGCAGCCATGGCTGCTCGTGCCGGCCGGAGCGACCCTGGGCCTCGCGACCCTGGCGTTCGCGCTGCTCGGCGATGCCGTGCGCGATGCGACCGAAGAACGCACTGGCCGCACAGCCTTCCGGTCGCGGCGAGCACCCGCTGTGGCGAACCGCGAACCAGTCTCGGTCCCCGCCGGTGATGAGCCAACGCCGACAGCCTTGCTCAGGCTGCGCCACGTGTCGATCGCGCTGCCGGTCAATGGAGCGCTGACCACCGTCGTGGACGACGTCAACCTCGACGTCGAGGCCGGCGAGACAGTCGGGCTGGTCGGGGAATCGGGATGCGGCAAATCGATCACCGCAAGCGCAGTGCTCGGCCTGCTGCCCGCAGGCGCGCAGATCACCGGCGGTCAGATCTGGTTCGACGGCACCGACCTCACGTCGGCGCAGCCTCGGACCATCCAGAAGCTACGCGGTTCGCGCATCGCGATGATCGCTCAAGACCCGATCGCCAGCCTCGACCCCGTGTTCTCCGTCGGCCAGCAGGTCAGCGAACTGGTGCGCCGGCATCACGGCGGATCCCGCGCGGCGGCGCGCACGCACACCCTCGAGTTGCTGGCGAACGTCAGCCTCCGTGATCCCGACCGGGTCGCGAGCAGCTATCCCCACGAGCTCTCCGGCGGAATGGCCCAGCGTGTCGCCCTCGCCATGGCACTCGCGGGGGACCCGGATCTGCTCATCGCCGACGAGCCCACTACCGCCCTGGATGTCACCGTCCAAGCTGAGATCCTCGAACTGCTGCAGCGGCTACAACGCGAACGCGGGATGGCGGTGCTGCTCATCACCCACGACTGGGGCGTGGTCGGGTCGGCCTGCCACCGGGCGAACGTCATGTACGCCGGCCAGGTGGTCGAGACCTGCGATGTCGCGTCCATGTTCAGGTCGCCGTCACACCCCTACACGGTCGGACTGCTTCAGTCGACGCCGCATCAGGCGACTCCATTGGAGCACCTGCGGGCGGTTCCGGGTGCCGTGCCGGCGCCAGGTGCCTGGCCGGCCGGTTGCCACTTCGCGCCACGATGTGCGCTCGCCGCCGCGGACTGCGGCGCCGCCCCCATCGGCCTGGCCGAGGCCGCACCGAAACACCTCACCCGTTGTCTGCACCACGACCAGATCGCACGCTTGGAGGCGCCGTGACCGAGCCGCTGCTGGAGGTCCGAGACCTGATCGTGGAGTATCCCGGTCGACGCCGCGGCGATGCCCGGATCCGCGCGGTCGACCACGTCAGCCTGCACGTCGGCACGGGCGAAACGCTCGGCCTGGTGGGCGAGTCCGGTTCGGGCAAATCGACGATCGGCAACGCGATCCTCGGACTCGTCGCGCCGACAAGCGGCAAGATCCTCTTCCAGGGGCGTGACGTCACCCAAGCCTCTGCCCGTCAACGTCGCGAACTGAGCGGGCACATCCAGGTGATCTTCCAGGACCCGTACGGCTCGCTGAACCCGTCGCGCACGATCGGACATACCCTCACCGAGCCGTTGCGCGTCGTGCACGGACTTCGCCGGGCCGCCGCCGAGTCCCGTGTCGCTGACGGCCTGGCCAGAGTCGGCATGCCGCCGGACACCGTCCGCCGCTACCCGGCCGAGTTCTCAGGCGGTCAGCGACAACGCATCGCCATCGCCCGCGCCATCATCCACCAACCCCAGATCATCGTCTGCGACGAGCCCACCAGCGCGCTGGACCTGTCCATCCAGGCGCAAATCCTGAACCTGCTGCTCGACCTACAGCAGCAGCTCCACCTCAGCTACCTGCTCATCTCCCACGACATCGACGTCGTCCGCCACATGTCCCACCGAACCGCGGTACTCCTGCGAGGCGGCATTGTGGAGCAAGGACCGACCCACCAGATCACCAGCGAACCCAGCCATGACTACACCCGCGCCCTTCTCGCCGCCGTCCCGCAGGCGTCCGTCCCGAGCGGAGCGCAGTCGTGAGCGCGCGTCAGCTCCTCGTCAACGGACCCTGGCCCAGCCAGTTCGACCTGAACGTCGGTGAGGCCGTCCAGCTGCACGCGCCCGAGGGAGACGTGGTCGTCACCCTCCGGGCCGTCGGCCACGACACCGAGCCGGACCTCTGGACCGGAGTCTCGCCTAACAAGGCGATCTACGTCGCCGCCCAGGTCAGGATCGAGATCGACGGTGAACCCATCACTCTCAAATGCCGGCCAGGAGAACGACCCACCACCATCGGCCCCGTGCGGCTCTATGTCGAAACCACCCGAGATTGGGCGCGGTCGCCGAGCCAATTCCGGCCGATCAGCGGTGTCGACCAGGCTGTCCGGTTCTCCGCCGTGCCAGCCGGCGCTACCTGGGGTCCGGACGACCTCGTGTTCCCGATCGGCAACTATCGGTGGCGCAGCAGCACCTACCAGAACACCTGGGGAGCCCAAGTCCCGTTCAACACGTACTACTACCACCGCGGCGAGGACCTCGGCGCCGTTCCAGACCGGCTCCCTGTCCTCGCCGTCGCTGATGCCACCGTCCGAAAGTCACCCGAGCCCGGGCAACCAGTGGACAGCAACTACGTCCTCCTGGACGTCGGGCACGACGTCGCCGTCCGCTACGCGCACATGAACATCGACACCATCCGGCCTCGCGTGCGACCGAACCAAAGGCTCGACCGCGGCGCACCCATCGGGCTCACTGGCCAGACCTGCGATGGGTCCAAGTCTCAGCACGACGACCCCCATCTGCACGTCGACGTGTTCCGCGGCGGCAGCCCCATCAGCCCCTACCCGATGTATCTCGAGTCGTACTTCCGCACCTACGCCGACACGGTGCTCGCCGTGGCGGGCGGGTTCGGCTACACACTCGCGGGCCACACCTATCGCCTCGACGGCACCCGCTCCGTCGCCAGGCCCGGCGCCGCCATCGTTGACTACGAGTGGCGTCTGCACGACGGTCAAGTCGTCCACGGCCCGATCACCAATGTGGTGTACGACAAGCCCGGATACTTCGCCGAAGAACTGGTCGTACGGACGGCCGACGGCGCCGAGGACCGCGACGCGATCTCCGTTGTGGTCTACGAGCCCATCCTGCGAAGCGACGTTCCCCGCGGCTGGGTCCACTACAGCCCGTCCAGAGAGATCCACCCGGGAACGCCGGTGGAGTTCTGGAGCCGGCTACGCGACGTCGTCGGAGCCGCCATCGAGTTCGGCGACGGCGCGACGACCGACATCGCGCCCAACGGCGAGATCACCCACTCCTACAGCCGGGCCGGCCTCTACGTCGCCACCGTCCGCGGTGTCGGCCTGCGAGGTGAGCACGTCAGCCTCAAGCTGCGGATCCGCGTGGAGAGTCAGGGAAGGGGCTGATCGCACTGTGGGCGACGTCGACACGCGGATCGCCGGTGCGGTTGGAGGGCGGCTGCGTTCGCTGCGGTCGCGACGTCGACTGACGCTGGCACAGGTTGTGGCAGCAGCATCTGGGGGCAGTTTTACTCTCAGCACGCTTGGCTCATGGGAGCGTGGGGACCGGGTGCCGTCCATCGACACACTGGTGCAGCTCGCCCGCTTCTACCAGGTCACGGTCGGCTATCTGGTTGCCGGCGAAGACAGCCCGGCACAGCGGGCCACCGCAACCAGCCTCCACGCTGACGCGGTGGGGCTGCTGATCGCCGCCCGGTTCCATCCCGACATCGAGCGAGATGCTCGGGCGGCGCTCATAACTGCACTGCACGCCGGGATCCCACTCTGGGACCTCGCACTGGAGACCGGACGGTCCGGCCTCGAGCTGGCCACGCTCATCGACGATGACCAACTGCGCCGGCGCGCCCTGGAGACCGAACTTGCCAGTGCGTGCGACTACGCAGCCCGAGTACGCGCAGCAGTTCGGGCCGTCAGATCCCAAGCACAAGCGCCCAGTACGACGCTCGAGGACTCGGCCCGTCACTCTCCTCAACACACGGAGGTCTCATGAGAAGCGCTGTTCCGCTCACTCGAACCGCCACCGGGCATGTCCGCGAGCCGGCACGAGACCTGCCGGTGTACGCCGAGGTCGACGTCCTCGTCGTCGGTGGCGGGCCGGCAGGGATCGGCGCAGCCCTTGGCGCCGCTCGGTCAGGCATGAACACCCTGCTCGTCGAACGGTACGGCTGCCTCGGTGGAATCTGGACGGCCGGCCTTCTGAATCCGTACTTCGACGCGGCCGGCAAGGGCGGAATTCCAGAGGAGATCATCGGCAGGCTGCATCAGCATGGTGGCCGGCGGGCGGTCCAAAACTGGGACGACGTGTCGATGATCGCCAACGTATTCGACTTCGAGTCGATGAAGTACGTCCTGGACGTGATGACGGCCGAGGCGGGCGTTCGTCCCCTGTTCTACACCTCGGCGGTGGCGACCGTCATCGACGGCGATCGAGTCGCCGGCGTGGTCGTGGAGAACAAGTCTGGTCGCTCTGCCATCCTCGCCGGCGTCACCATCGACTGCACGGGCGATGGCGACGTAGCCCATCACGCAGGATGTGAGTACGAGATGGGCCGGCTCGATGACGGGCAGCTACAACCGATGACACTGCAGTTCACGGTGCAGGGAATCACGTGGCCGCGATTCGGTGAAGCCTATGACGTGCTGGCCCGATACAACACTCCGGAAGCCCTGGCGCGGATCCCATTCCGCTCTCTGGCACCTGTGCCCATCGCCGGACATGACGACAGCCGGGCCATGATGTGGACGCACATCCACGGTGCCGACGGCACCAACGCTGATGACCTCACCTCCGCGGTGATCGAAGGACGTCAACAGGTGCAATCTGCCATGGTGCTGCTCGCAGCCGCACGGGATGTCCTCGGAGAGGGGCGCCTGATCGCGACGGCCATGCAGGTGGGCGTGCGAGAGACCCGCCGCATCCGCGGGGAGTACTACCTGGAGCTGAACGATCTGCTCCAGGGCCGCACATTCGACGACGGTGTCTGCGAGGTGACGTTCAACGTCGACATCCACGATCCAGACGACACTCATATGAAGACCCGGGCCGTACCGAGATACCAGGTGCCGTACCGATGCCTCGTTCCGCAATCCGTTGACGATCTCTTGGTCGCGGGGCGCTGCATCTCCGGATCACATGAAGCGCACGGCTCCTACCGCGTCACCGGAAACTGTGTCGCCATGGGTGAAGCCGCAGGTGTCGCGGCCGGGATGTCCGTTCAGGCCAGCACGACACCCCGCGCGATCGACGGCACAAAGGTCAAGGCCGAGCTGCAGCGTCGCGGCGCGACGATCTCATAGGCAGGAAGGGCCGGCCTGTGGCTACTCGGATGGCGGCCATGTTGAGCCGAGGCACCCGTCGCTGAGCGACCCATTCACGTCGCCGTGCCCGGCGCTCGTTCGCCCGGTCGTGAGCGTCTATGCCTCCGATCATTCACGGGCGAGCCGTTCCCAAGATCATGTGAGGTTCATGGGATGATCTTGTTGGCGAGCCTGGGCGAGGATGGCTGATACTGACTCAGACAGGGCTACGACCAGGGGCGATGCGCATCGCAGCAGGTGTCGAGCGGCGGGTTTCCTTCTTCGGGACGAAGAGGTCGTTGGTTCGCAAGCACGACACCAGAGCTGCCGGCCATGTTCGACGACGTTGTGCCGCTTGTAGATGGTCTTGTTGAACCCGACCGGGCGACCGCCGGCCGACCCACGCCGACGTCGTTCGGCCCGCTGGTCGGCTGGTTCGGGAACGGTGTGAGCGATCCCGCGGCGCCGGTGCCGCCGAATACCGGTACGGCGCCGCCGGCAGCGTCGGCCGCGGTCACGACGACGATGCCGTATGCCCAGCGCATGGAACTCGCCCGTGCCACAGGCCGCGAACACCGAGTCCGGCCGGGTCGCCGGCGTCGGTGTGGTCGGTGAGCTGATCCTCGCGGTCGCGGAAGCCCAGCAGCGTGGCCTCCAGCGGGTTGGCGTC
>NZ_LFXL01000059.1 GCF_001270745.1 Jiangella muralis | reverse complement strand
GACGTGGAAGCCCAGCAATGGGTGAAGCTGACCGGTACTAATAGGCCGAGGACTTGACCACACCCACCCACCCCTCCACCTCGTGGCGGGGCGAGTACCTGCTGAACATGCGAAAAATGCGTCCACTATACGGTTCTGTTCCAACGAACAGGCACCACACCCCAGGCACACACCCCACACCACCAGCACCACACGGTGGTTCGAGGGGGTGGACGGTGCCGGGAGACGGTGACAACTCAATAGACGTGCCGGCGGTCATAGCGGCAGGGGAAACGCCCGGTCCCATTCCGAACCCGGAAGCTAAGCCCTCCAGCGCCGATGGTACTGCCCTCTAGCGGGGGTGGGAGAGTAGGACACCGCCGGACACACACCCAAGAGTGAAGGCCCACCCCAACCAAGCAACCCCGGGGTGGGCCTTCACCACGTCCACCACCACGACCACACGCCACGCGAGGCCGGCCGCACACCGCAAGGGCGCGCCCACCGCCAGCCGGCCGACGCCGGCCCGACGGGCGAATGGCCGGCCCTCCGCCGGCCGGCCAGCGCGGACGGCACTCTAGGCCCGCCCGGTGCCGGCCAACGGCACTCGGCGCAGCCCGATACGCCAGATCGGTGGTTGGCGGGGGAGAATGTGGGTGACCGCCAGCGGAACGAGAGGAATCATCGATGTCTGGTCCCGACCGCCAAGGCACGCCGGATCCGTCCGACGACGGCCGAGCTGGGCGAAGCGGCGGTGGCCGAGACGATCGATCTCCCGGGGGTGCGCCCCGGCGTGGCTCCGGCGACTCTGGCAAGCCCGATTCCCGCGGCACCGGCCGCCCCTCCCGCTCCGGCGACGACTCGCGCGGCGCCGGCCGTCCCTCCCGCCCGCGTTCCAACGACGACCGCGGTGGCGGCAATCGCTCCTCCAGCCCTCGCGGCGACGACTCCCGCGGCGGCGGTCGCCCCTCCGGCTCGCGTTCCAGCGATGATCCACGCGGTGGTCGCCCCTCCGGTGGCCGCTCGTACAACCGCCCGGACGACTCGCGCGGCGGTGGTCGGGGCTCTGGCCCTCGCGGCGACGACTCCCGCGGTAGTGGTCGCCCCTCCGGCGGGCGCTCGTACAACCGCCCGGACGACTCGCGCGGCGGTGGTCGGGGCTCTGGCCCTCGCGGCGACGACTCCCGCGGTAGTGGTCGCCCCTCCGGCGGGCGCTCGTACAACCGCCCGGACGACTCGCGCGGCGGTGGTCGGGGCTCTGGCCCTCGCGGCGACGACTCCCGCGGTAGTGGTCGCCCCTCCGGCGGGCGCTCGTACAACCGCCCGGACGACTCGCGCGGCGGTGGTCGGGGCTCTGGCCCTCGCGGCGACGACTCCCGCGGTAGTGGTCGCCCCTCCGGCTCGCGTTCCAGCGATGATTCCCGTGGCGGTCGCCCCTCCGGTGGGCGCTCCTACCCACCGCGCGACGACGACCCTCGTGGTGGGGGTGGCCGGTCCTCCGGCCCTCGCTCCAGCGATGATTCCCGCGGCGGCGGCGGCGGCGGCGACCGCCCGTCCGGTGGACGCTCCTACTCCCCACGCGGCGATGACCCACGTGCGCGCGGCCGCCGCGACGACCGTGGCTCCGGAAGCGGCGAACGCCGCGGCGGCCCTGGTGGCGGCCGTCCTTCGGGCGGAGGCTATGGTCCGCGCTCCGGCGACGACTCCCGTGGTGGCGGCCGTTCCTCGGGCGGTAGTTATGGTCCCCGCTCCGGCGACGACTCCCGTGGTGGCGGCCGTTCCTCGGGCGGTAGTTATGGTCCGCGCTCTGGTGACGACTCCCGTGGTGGCGGCCGTTCCTCGGGCGGTAGTTATGGTCCCCGCTCCGGCGACGACTCCCGTGGTGGCGGCCGTTCCTCGGGCGGTAGTTATGGTCCCCGCTCCGGCGACGACTCGCGCGGTGGCGGCCGTTCCTCCGGCGGCGGTGGCCGCGGTTCGGACTCGGCCGGTGGCCGTTGGGGCGGAGGCCCGTCGGGCGGGCGTGGTGGCGATCGCCCGGGCGGCGAACGCCGTGGCGGCGGTGACCGTGGCCCACGTGGAGGCGCCTCTCGCGGCCCGGCCGACGGCAGCGACGGATTTCGTACGGCGCCGGGACCGAGCAGCGCGCCCCGCGTCCCCGATCCTGTCGTCGACGAGGACGTGACCGGCCGCGAGCTGGACGAGGAGATCAGGTCCGAGCTCAGCGCGCTGTCCGGCCAGATGTCCGCCGCCGTCGCCCGTCACCTGGTGATGGCGCAGCGCCTGCTCGAGGACGACCCCGAGCAGGCGTACGAGCACGCGATGGCCGCGCGGCGGAAGGCCGGCCGTATCGGCGTGGTCCGCGAGGCCGCCGGCGTCGCCGCGTACCTGGCTGGCAAGTACGCCGACGCGCTGGCCGAGTTGCGGGCCGCCCGCCGGATGACCGGATCGGCCGAGTACCTGCCGATGATGGCCGACGCCGAACGTGGCCTCGGCCGTCCGCAGCGCGCGCTCGATCTCGCGCACGATCCCGCCGTCACCGGCCTGAATACCGCTGGCCGGGTCGAGATGCTCATCGTCGCCGCCGGTGCCCGCCGCGACCTCGGCGACCACGAGGCTGCCGCGGTGTCGTTGCAGGTCCCCGAGCTGCGCTCGAACGCCCGCGCCGAGTGGGTCGCCCGCCTCCGCTACGCCTACGCCGATGCGCTGCTGGCCGCCGGACGGGACAAGGAAGCCCGCCGCTGGTTCGTCCGCGCCGCCGAAGCCGATGTCGACGAGGAGACCGACGCCGCCGAGCGAGCGGCCGACCTGGGCGAGGACTGACGACCCACGCCGACGCGATTGGTCCTTGACCGGCGGTCGGGATCACGTCTGACCGCCAAGCGGGCCCACGGTGTCAATGGGACAGGCGGCGATCGCCCGTCCCATTGACGGCGCAGCATCGTCGACGGATCGGTCCTTGACCGGCGGTCGGGCTGATTGCAGCTGAGCGTCACATGCCCACGGCGACGATGGAACGGGCGGCGATCGATCGCCCATATCGTCGGCGCAACACCGTCGGCAGACCGGTGACGACCGGCCGGTCCGCCCGAGGTGATCGCGACCAAACACCACACGCACTCGAGTAGACGGTGGGACGGGTCGGCGATCGGTGGGTTGGCGGAGCAGCGTCGCCGGAACTGAGCGGCGGCTGATCGGCCAGTAGCGTTGAGCGCCGCCCCGGCGACCGGACCGATCTCGGTCGCGACAGTGCGTCCGCCTCGGTTGGAGCTGACCAGCAGCATCGCAGGCAAGTCCCGGCAGCGACCGCAAGTCTGGCCGCCGGCTACTTCGCCGCGAGCAAGGAAACCCGTCCTCCTTGTCCACAGCCTCGACCACTTTGCCCGCTCATCCACAATTCGCCATTCCGCAGCTGCGCGCTCCCTCATCCCCGCCCACGATGGGACCAGTTCCACTTCCCATCACCCGAAGGAGCCGCACGATGAGCACGAGCACGAGCACGAGCCCGGTCGAGCACACCAACGAGGTCCGGCTGATCGGCCGGCTGTCCGTCGAGCCCGAGGCGGTCATGCTGCCCAGCGGCGACGAGATCGTGACGACGCGCCTGGTGGTCCAGCGGCCACGCCCGTCGGCGGGCCCTCCGGCACCACGCCGCGTCGACACCGTCACCTGCACCGCATGGGGGCCGGCGCAGCGGCGCAACCTGCGTCTTCTCGACGAGGGCGACACAGTCGAGATCACGGGTGCGCTCCGCCGCCGGTTCTGGCGCTCGGGCGCCGGGCCCGGACAGAGCACGTTCGAGATCGAGGTCGAGTCCGCCAACTTCATGGCCCGCGAACCACCGCCGACACCGAAGAGGCGCGCGGCGGGAGCACCGGCAGCGGCAACGCAGCGCCCGCCGGAGCCCGATCCGCAGACCGAGAGGCGCCTAGTCCTGATCGGAGGCGAGGTCGCGCATCAGTAGCCCGGTCCACGGCTTCGGCCCGAACGACGTCGACTTGCGTGGCATCCGCTCGCCGCGGGCCGCGAGGGCCAGGACGTCCGCCAACACAGGCGGCCGCACCAGCACGGCGACCCCCGCGCCGCGCCCAGCCACGCGCAGCGCGTCCCGGCGGTCGTGGTGGTACGTCACGCGCGGATCGGAGTCGTCGACGCCCCACAGGTGAGCCAGCAGCAGGTCCACCAGCACGCCGGAGTCCAGGGCGGCCCAGCCGTCAGGACGGTCGGCCGGGACGGCCTCGGCGAGGGTCGCCGGCTGCGGCGAGCGCAACAGCGCCTGTCGCTGCCCGTCGCCGATGACGAACGCAGTGCCTCGCTCGGCCTCGAGCGCGGCAGTGGGGTCGTCGTCGGCAGCGAGTGCGACGACGTCGAACGCCTTCGCCGCGGCGGCTGCCGCGTCGTCGAGGGTCAGCCCGGAGACGCTGCGATGGATGCCGCGCAGTTCCAGCGGATGCCGCGCGGCGTCGACCAGCAGGGCCAGGCCGTGGTCGGTGGCGGCAGGGTCGGGGTCGGCGGCGTGCACGGCGCGGTAGGCGGCGAACCGATGGTGCCCGTCGGCGATCAGCGCGGTCCGGCCGGCCAGGTCGGCGGCGACGGCGGCCAGTGCGTCCGGCCGGTCGATGCGCCAGAGCTGGTGCGACTCGCCGGCAACAGTGAACTCCAGGTGCGGCTCCGTGCCGGCCGCGTGGTCGACGACCTCGCTGGCCGCGCCGCCGCCGTCATACGTCAGCAGGATCGGCTCGAGCTGCATCCGGGTCGCGCTCATCAGCGCGGCGCGGTCGGCCACCGGGCCGGGAAAGGTGTTCTCATGAGGAAGAACGGGTCCGTCCAGACTGACGCCGCCCACCAGGCCGATCGCCGAACCCCCGGCGGTCACGTGTTGGTAGACGTACAGCGCCGGCGACGGATCGCGGCGCAGCACACCCGCTTCGCGCCACTCTCGCAGCGTGTGCGCGGCCCGGGCGTACCGGTCGCCGTCTCCCGGCAGGGGCCGGGGGAGCGTCAGGTGGACGATGTTGTGCGGGTCATGAGCCTCGAACTCGGCGAGCGCGCGGTCGCCGATCACGTCGTACGGCGGGCACACCACCGCGGCCAGGTCGGCGCCGGGTGCGTACGTGGTCGCGCGGAACGGCGTCAGCCGCAACGGCGGCCCGGCGGTGGTCATCTAGCGGATGGTACGCGGGCCGCCCCGGCCGACCGGCCACGACCACCGGGGGAACCTGCTGGGAGGATGGGTGCCGTGCAGCCCCTGACTCAGACCTACGACGTCGCCCTCCTCGACCTCGACGGCGTCGTCTACGTCGGCGCCAACGCGGTGCGGCACGCGCCGGACGCGTTGCGGCTGGCCCGTACGGCCGGCATGCGGCTGGCCTTCGTCACCAACAACGCTTCCCGGCCGCCGGAACGGGTCGCCGCGCACCTCAGCGAGATCGGCGTCGACGCACGGCCCGACGAGGTCGTCACGTCGGCGCAGGCGGCCGCGCGGCTGCTCGCCGAGCAGCTGCCCAGCGGCTCGAAGGTGCTGGTGGTCGGCGGCGAAGGGCTCGAGGTGGCACTGCGCGAACAGGGACTGATCCCGGTCTCGAGCGCCGACGACGGCCCGGTCGCGGTCGTGCAAGGATTCTCGCCGCACGTCGGCTGGCCGTTGCTCGCGGAGGGCACCTACGCGGTCTCCTCCGGGTTGCCGTGGATCGCCACGAACACCGATCCGGTCGTCCCGACCGATCGTGGGCGGGCGCCGGGCAACGGCACGCTGGTCGACGCCATCCGAACGGCCACGGGGCGCGAACCGGTCGTCGCCGGCAAGCCGGAACCGCCGATGCACCGCGAGGCCATGCTGCGCTCGCGGGCGGAGCGGCCGCTGGTGGTCGGCGACCGCCTCGACACCGACATCGAAGGGGCCAACGCGGCCGGTGCGGACAGTCTGCTGGTGCTCACCGGCGTGACCGATCCCATCGACCTCGTGCTCGCGCCGCCGCGGCTGCGTCCCACCTACGTGGGGTACGACCTGCGTGCGCTGAGGTTACCGGCGGAGGCGTTGTCGGTTCGTGCGGGCGAGTCGAAGGTGGGCGACTGGCACGCGGTGGTCGACGGCGGGACGCTGCGGCTCACCCGGGTCACGGCGGACGAGGCCGGCCCGCGCGGCGACGGCGCCAGCGGCAACGGAACCGACGGCGATCGAGCCGACGGCGATCGAGCCGACGAGCTTGGCGCGCGCGGTGGTGGCGCCAGCGGCGATGGAGCTGGCGGCGGTCGATCCGACGGGGTTGGCGCACACGGTGGTGGCGGCAGCGGCGATGGAGCCGACGGCGATTGGACGGGCGGTGGCGGTGCAGGCGGTGGCGGTGCAGGCGGCGACGGCTCGGGCGACGGTGCGAGTGACGGCGGGCTCGACGCGCTGCGGGCGGCATGCGGCGCCGTCTGGGCCGCGGCCGATGCCGCCGAGGCAGGCAGCGGGACCGCCGCCGACCCGGCGTCGGTCCGGGCAGCGCTCGATGCCGCCCGAATCACCCGTGCGCCCACGCGGCCGTACTAGCGTTGTCGTCATGCAGGAACTGACGGACGACGGCGGTAGCGGAGACGCCCAGGTCGACGAGGCGGTGCGGACGCTCGATGCGCTCGAGGGGTTGCCGGTGCACGAGCACGCCTCGGTGGTCGAGCGGGTCCATCAGGTGCTGCAGGACAGGCTGTCGGGTGAGCCCGACGCGGTGGCCGACGACGACTTCGGTGACGACGCCGACGCCGACGGTGCCGTTGCCTCGCCCGGCGACGGCGAAGGCTGATCGCGCGGTGCCACCTCGTCGACGCCTCGATGCGGAACTGGTGCGCCGTGGCCTGGCCCGCTCGCGGGAGCATGCGGCGACGCTGGTGGGTGACGGCCGGGTGATGGTCCGCGGGCGGGTTGCGACGAAGGCGGCGACGGCGGTCGATCCGGCCGACGCGGTGCTGGTGACCGAGCCGGCCGAGGGCGACGAGTACGTCTCGCGCGGCGGCCACAAACTGGCCGGTGCGCTGGACGTGTTCGAGCCGGCCGGGTTGACGGTCGCCGGACGTCGGTGCCTCGACGCCGGCGCGTCGACCGGTGGCTTCACCGACGTTCTGTTGCGGCGCGGCGCGGCATCCGTGGTGGCGGTGGACGTCGGGTACGGGCAGCTGGCGTGGTCGATCCGGTCCGACGACCGGGTGGAGGTGCACGATCGCACGAACGTCCGTGAGCTGACGCTGGAGATCGTGGGGGAGCCGGTCGACGTCGTGGTGGGCGACCTGTCATTCATCTCGTTGCGGCTGGTGCTCGGCCCGCTGGCGGCGGTGAGCAGACCTGGCGCCGACTTCGCGCTGATGGTGAAGCCGCAGTTCGAGGTCGGCAAGGAGCGCGTCGGCAAGGGCGGCGTCGTGCGCGATCCCGCGCTGCGGGCCGAAGCCGTGCTCGACGTCGCGCGGGCGGCCGGCGAACTGGGCCTGGGCGTCAACGGCGTCACCGCGAGCCCGCTGCCCGGCCCGTCCGGCAACGTGGAGTACTTCCTCTGGCTGCGTTCCGGCGCGCCCGAGGTCCGCCCCGAAGACGTCCAGCGCGCTGTCGAGGAAGGGCCGCCATGACCCGAACGGTGCTGCTCGTCACCCACACCGGGCGCGAGGAGGCCAGACAGATCGCCGCGAAGGTGATCGGCAAGCTCGGCGCGGCCGGCGTCGACGTCCGCGTCATGGCCGACGAACGTCACGACATCGACATCCCCGAGTCCGACCACGGGGTCGCGGCGGTCGTCGCCGAGGGTGATCCGAACGCCGCCGACGGCTGCGAACTGGTCGTCGTCATCGGCGGCGACGGAACGATCCTGCGCGGCGCCGAGGTCGCCCGGCCCACCGGCACGCCGATCCTGGGCGTCAACCTCGGCCACGTCGGTTTCCTCGCCGAGTCCGAGGTCGACGACCTCGGGTTCACCGTCGACCACATCGTGAAGCGCGACTACGTCGTCGAGGAACGCATGACCATCGATGTCGCCGTGCGGCACGACGGTGCGCAGACCGCCGTCGGCTGGGCGCTCAACGAGGTCAGCGTCGAGAAGGCCAGCCGCGAGCGCATGCTCGACCTCGTCGCCGAGATCGACGGGCGGGCGCTGTCGCGGTGGGGCTGTGACGGCGTCGTCATGGCCACGCCGACGGGATCGACGGCGTACGCGTTCAGCGCCGGCGGCCCCGTGGTGTGGCCGGAGGTCGAGGCGCTGCTGATGGTCCCGATCAGCGCGCACGCCCTGTTCGCCCGGCCGCTGGTGGTCGCGCCGTCCTCGGTCATGGCGGTGACGGTGCAGCACAGCACGCGCGGCGCGATCCTCTGGTGCGACGGACGGCGTGCGGTCGAGCTGCCGCCCGGCGCACGGGTCGAGGTCTGCCGCGGGACGCAACCGGTCCGGCTCGCGCGGCTGCACACGGCGCCGTTCACCGACCGGCTGGTCGCCAAGTTCGCGCTCCCGGTCGAGGGCTGGCGCGGCGCGCGCTCATGACCGGGAACCGCGGATCCGGCGGCGTCCGGCGCGAGCGGGCCCGGCGGCCAGGAACAATCACGCATCCACCGACAAGTCGCAACCGTGTCCAGCGGCTTCGCGACGGTAGGCTGAGGTCCCGTGCTTGAGGAAATCCGTATCCGTGGACTCGGCGTCATCGATGACGCCCAGTTGGAGCTGGGGCCCGGGCTCACCGTCGTCACGGGGGAGACCGGCGCCGGCAAGACCATGGTGCTGACCGGCCTCAACCTGCTCATGGGCGGCCGCGCCGACGGCGGCGCCGTCCGCACCGGCAACAGCCGCGCGCTGGTCGAGGGCCGCGTCACGATCGACGCCGGGGGGACGGTGGCCGAGCGGGCCGCCGAGGCCGGCGCCGAACTCGAGCCCGCCGGATCCCGCGGTACGGGAAAGAACAAGAAGGAACGCGTCGAACTGCTGCTGAGCCGCACCGTCATGGCCGAGGGGCGGTCGCGTGCTCACGTCGGCGGCACCAGCGCGCCGGTGAGCCTGCTCGTCGAGCTTGCCGACGGCCTGGTCGCCGTGCACGGGCAGAGCGACCAGCAGCGGCTGCTGCGCTCGTCGCGGCAGCTCGGCGCGCTCGACCGGTTCGCCGGCGCCGCCGTCGCCGAGCCGCTGGCCGAGTACGCCACCCGCTACGCCCGGCTGCGCGCCGTCGAGGCCGAGTTGGGCGAGGTCACGTCGAAGGCCCGCGAACGCGCCCAGGAAGCCGACCTGCTGCGGCTCGGGCTCGGCGAGGTCGAGGCCGTCGACCCGCAGCCCGGCGAGGAAGAGGCGATGCGCGCCGAGGAGGCCCGGCTGGCCCACGCCGACGGGCTGCGCACCGCCGCCGTCGCCGCGCACCAGAGCCTCTCCGCCGACGACACCGGCCAGGACGACACCGACGTGCTCCGGCTGCTGGCCCACGCCCGGCAGGCGCTCGAGAGCGAGCGCGACCACGACCCCGAGCTGGCGGGGCTCGCCGACCGGCTGGCCGAGGCCGCGTACCTCGTCGGCGACGTCGCGGCCGACCTCGCGTCCTACAGTTCCGCCGTCGACACCGATCCGGAGCGGCTGGCCGAGGTGCAGTCGCGCCGTGCCGCCCTCACCGGGCTGACCCGCAAGTACGGCGACACCCTCGACGACGTGCTCAGCTGGGCCGAGGCCGGTTCGCGCCGGCTGCTCGAGCTCGACGGCGACGACGACCGCGTCGCCACCCTGGGCGCCGAGAAGGAGTCGCTGCTCGCCGAACTCGGCGACCTCGCCGCCACCATCACCAAGGCTCGCACCGATGCGGCCGCGACGTTCGCCGACGACGTCAGCGTCGAGCTCACCGCTCTCGCCATGCCGCACGCCCGCATCATCGTCGAGGTCCGCCCCCGCGACGGCTTCGGGCCCACCGGCGTCGACGACGTCGAGATCCTGTTCACCGCGCACAACGGCGGGGCGCCGCGGCCGCTCGACAAGGGCGCGTCCGGCGGCGAACTGTCCCGGCTCATGCTGGCCATCGAGGTGGTGTTCGCCGGCGCCGACCCGGTCCCGACGTTCGTGTTCGACGAGGTCGACGCGGGGGTCGGCGGGAAGGCGGCGGTCGAGGTCGGCCGCCGGCTGGCCATGCTCGCCAAGCACGCGCAGGTCCTCGTCGTGACGCACCTGCCGCAGGTCGCGGCGTTCGCCGACCACCACCTCAAGGTCGTGAAGTCCGACGACGGCCGCGTCACCAGCAGCGGCGTTGAGACCCTCGACGACACCGGCCGGGTGAGCGAGCTCTCGCGCATGCTCGCCGGACTCGAGGGGTCGGCGTCGGCGCGGGCGCACGCCGAGGAACTGCTCGAGACCGCGGCCAGCTCCAAGCGGGGTCGCTGAACCTCCTGCCCACGGGTCTGGCCTGGAGCTAAGGTGATCGCCATGGTCCCGGCGCTGCTCGCCCTGGTCGCGGTCGCGGCGACGACGATGCCCACGGTTCTGGCCGACGCCCCGGCCGCGGCGACACCGGCCGGCCCGCCCGCAACGGTCATCGTCGACGCCGTCCCCGTCACGAGTTCGACCTCCGCCGTCCGCACCCTGGAGCCCGCCGAAGAGGAGCTGGTCGAGCGGTACGCGCCGGTCGTGCGGGTTCGCGAGCAGCTCGAACCGTGTGGCGACGGTGAACCGTACCTGCCTGCCGACGTCGACGTCCTGATGGACAACGACGGCGTGGCGCTGCGCGGGCCATGGACGACGAACGACCTGGTCGACATCGGGCCGAGCGCCGACGACCTCGGCGCCGGCCTGCTCGACTACCACCTCGACTTCCCCGGCGACGCGCTCGACCCCGGCTGCGGCTACGAGCAGTGGGCCCGCACC
Organism: Jiangella muralis; assembly: GCF_001270745.1. Lineage (GTDB taxonomy): Bacteria > Actinomycetota > Actinomycetes > Jiangellales > Jiangellaceae > Jiangella > Jiangella muralis. Next base: position 14,874 of record NZ_LFXL01000059.1, on the reverse strand, counting down.
ATCAGCAGCGGCACCGTCCCGACCGTCTACGGCCGTGTCGTCGAGGACGCCGCCCGGCCGGACCAGCTCGCCGTGCAGTACTGGTTCTTCTACGTCTTCAACGACTTCAACAACCTGCACGAGGGCGACTGGGAGATGATCCAGCTCGTCTTCGACGCCCCCGACGCGGAGTCCGCCCTGGAGGTCGACCCGGCCGGCATCGGGTACAGCCAGCACTCCGGCGCCGAGCGGGCCGACTGGGGCGACGACAAGCTGGAGATCGTCGACGGCACCCGCCCGGTCGTCTACCCGGCCGAGGGGTCGCACGCGAACTTCTTCAGCCCGGCGCTGTACCTCGGCGCCAGCTCCGCGACCGGCGTCGGCTGCGACGACGCCACCGGACCGCACACCCAGCTGCGCACCAGCACCGCCGTCATCCCCACCGACGACTACCGGGCCGGCTTCCCGTGGCTGGGATTCCAGGGCCGGTGGGGCGAACGTCAGGAGGCGTTCTACAACGGCCCGACCGGCCCGAACATGAAGACCCAGTGGACGGCGCCGATCCGCTGGTCCGAGACCAGCTGGCGCGACTCCAGCGCGACCGTCCCGCTCGGCGCGTCGCTGGGCCCGAGCGCCACCGACGCGTTCTGCGGCGTCGTCGCCGGCGGGTCGAACCTGCTGCGGCAGCTGATCCGCAACCCACCCGCGGTGCTGGTCGGCCTGGGTGTGCTCGTCGCGCTGCTCGCGCTGGTCGCCAGCCGCACCAGCTGGGGACCGGGCGACCCGTACCCCGTCAGGCAGCGGCGCAGCTGGGGCCGGATCATCGTCGCCGCGCGGCGCATGTACGCGCGGCACCCGCTGCTGTTCATCGGGATCGGCGTGGTCTACGTCCCGGTCATGCTGCTGGCGGCAGGGCTGCAGTGGGTGCTGGTCGAGGCCGGCGAGCTGACGTCGCTGGTCGACACGGACGGCGACCAGAACGCGGCGACGGTGTTCGTCGTGGTGCTGATGGGCGGGGCGATCTCGCTGCTCGCGTACTTCTGCGTCGTCGCGGCGACGGCCCAGGCGCTGCGCGACCTCGACGACGGGCAGCGGGTGACCGTGTTGTCGGCGTACCGCGCCGTCCGGGCCAAGTTGCGGCCGCTGGCGCTGGTGGCGGTGCGGCTGGTGCTCGTCGTGTGGGCGCTGCTGCTGTTCGTGTTCACGGCGCCGCTCGCGCTGATCTACGCGGTGCGCAACGGGTTCGCCCTCCAGGCCGTCATGATGGAGGACCAGCCGGCCGGCGCCGCGTTCCGCCGCAGCCGCGACGTCGTGCGCGGCCAGTGGTGGCGGGCGACGGCGGTCGCGGCGCTGGTGGTGGGGCTGGGCGCGATCACGGGGCCGTTCGTGGGGGTCGTGCTGCTGCTGGTGTCCGACGGCTCGTTCAACGTGATCAACCTGATCACCGCGCTGGTCTACATCGTCACGATCCCGTTCGTCGCGCTCGTGCTCGGCTACCTGTACGTCGATCTGAGCCTGCGGGCCGGATCACCTGACGCGGGTGAGGACCGGCCGGAGGTGCCCGCGGGAGCCTTGCCGTGAGGGTGAGGTGGCGCGATGGGGGCGGACGGGACGGAGCGGCCCGCGGCGGTCCGGGCGGCCGGACGGTTCGGGCGGGTGCTGGTGGGAGGGGCCGGGCTGACGGTCCGTGGTTTGACCAGGCTGGTCGCGCCCTCGCCGGCCCGCGAGTCCCGGCCTGAGGGCGGCCCGGCGGGCCCGGCCGGCGCGATCGGGCAGACCGCGGACGGTCCCGCCGTGCCGCCGCCTCCACCACCGCCTGAACGGCCGGAGACCGAGGCGACGGTGGTCGCGGCGGCCGGCCGGCTGGGGGAGGCGGCGCTCGGCCTGGCCGCGCTGACCAGCCGCCGAGCGCTGGACGTCGCCGCGGGGGTCGCGATGCCGGTCGAGGCAGCGGCATCGATAGTGGTCAGGGCCGGTGCGGTCGTCGCCGGGCGCACGGGGATGGCCCGGCGGGTGGATCGGCTGGCCCGCATCGGCCGCGAGGAGCAGCGCCGGAACGAGCGTGAGGCGGCGCTGCTGTTCCGGTCGGCGTGGCGGCGGTCGGTGGTGGGCGCGGTCGCCGCGACCGACGTCGGCGCCGTGCTGGACGAGGTGGACGTGGACGGGATCGTGCGCCGGGTGGACCTCGACGGCGTGGTCGGCAGCGTGGACCTGAACGCGGTCGTCAGCCGGGTGGATCTCGATGCCGTCGTGGAGCGGGTGGACCTGGACGCCGTCATCGTGCGGCTGCGGGTGCCGGAGCTGGTCGAGCGGGTGCTGGACGACATCGACCTGGGCCGGATCGTGCGCGAGTCCAGCGCCGGGATGGCCGCCGAGACGGTCGACGCGGTGCGGGTGCGCAGCGCCGGGGCGGACCGGGCGCTCAACGGCTTCGTCGACCGGGTGGTGCTGCGCCGGCGTCCCCGCGACAGCGGCCGGGTGACGGACGCACGGGACCGCAACGGCGCGATCGGCGAGGAACCCCCGGCCGGCGGGGCTGTGGGCGACCAGACCGCAGCCGACGGCGCCGAGGGCGACGGGACGGGGCGAGCGCCGCCGTGAGCGGGGCGGGCCTGGTGTCGCGGAGCGCCGCGGCGCTGGTCGACGTCGCGGTGGTGGCCGCGGCGACGGTGGTGGCCGGGCTGGTGCTGAGCGGGATCCGGTACACGGTGGAGGGACCGCCGTTCGAACTGCCGCCGGTGCCGGGGTGGGCGTTCGGGGCGGGGCATTCGCTGCTGGTCGTGGCGTACCTGACCACCGGATGGGCGCTCACCGGGCGGACGCCCGGCCAGTTGGTGCTCGGCCTGCGCGTCGTGACTCGGGCGGACCGGTCGGCGGCGGGACCACTGGGCGTGGGGCGGGCGCTGGTGCGCGCCGTCGTCACGGTGGTGTTCCCGATCGGGGTGCTGTGGACCCTGGTCAGCCGCGACACCCGCGCCGTCGGCGATGTGGTGGCCCGGACGGCGGTGGTGTACGACCCGCCGAGGGAGGCGGCGTGATGAGGAACGTCCTGCGCAGTGCGGGCATGCTGGCCTGCACGATCCTCGTCTACTACACGCTGCCGCTGGACGCGCCCGAAGACCCGCCGGAGGTCGTCGGCGCGGCGGCGTTCGTGGCGGGGGTGGCCGGCCTGATCTGGCTGACCCTGCACGAGGTCCGCCGCTTCGCCAAGCACCTCGGCCAGACGCGGGCCCGGGTGTCCGGCCTGCTGGCGGTGCTCTACATCGTGGTGGTGTTCTTCGCGCTGACCTACTACCTGATGGAGCGCAACGACCCGGACCAGTTCGATGGCCTGAGCACCCGCACCGACGCGCTCTACTTCGCCGTCGTCACGCTGGGCACGGTCGGTTACGGCGACGTGCACGCGGTCGGGCAGGCGGGGCGGATCGCGGCGATGGTGCAGATCGTGTTCGACCTGGTCGTGATCGGCGCGCTGTTCGCCGTCGCGTCGTCGCAGATCGCGCACCGGCTGAGCCTCGCGCGGACTCAGGGAGAGCACGGCGAGGCCGAACCGCCCGGGATCACCCGCGAGGGGTGAGGAGCACAGGCCCGGCGCGGGCCAGGCTGTCGGTCGGAGGTGGACCATGGACGATTACCCGCTCCTGAACCTGTTCCTGACGATGCTCTGGTTCTTCCTGTTCATCGCCTGGATCTGGCTGCTGGTGACACTGCTCACCGACGTGTTCCGCAGCAAGGACCTCGGCGGCTGGTCGAAGGCGCTCTGGACGATCTTCATCCTGGTGTTGCCGTTGTTCGGTGCGCTGATCTACCTGATCGCGCGCGGTTCCGGCATGGCCGAGCGGATGGCGGCGGACTACCAGCAGCGTGACGAGGCGTTCCGCGAGTACGTCCGCGACGCGGCGAGCGACGGGGCCGGCGCGAGCACGGCCGACGAGCTGTCGAAGCTGGCGCGGCTGCGCGACGAGGGGGTGCTCAGCCCGGAGGAGTTCCAGTCGCAGAAGGCGAAGTTGCTGGTCTGAGGGGGGAACGGGGATGCCGCTGACTGAGTACCCGGCGGGGCGGGCGTTCCCCGGCGTCGTGGGCCGGACGTTCGACGTGTCGGAACCGGCCTGGCCGGAACCGCGCCGGGCGGCCGGCGACGCGCCGAACGTGCTGTTCGTGATCCTGGACGACACCGGCTTCGGCCAGCTCGGCTGCTACGGCAGCCCGATCGAGACGCCGAACCTGGACCGCCTGGCCGCCGGCGGCCTGCGGTACGCCGGCATGCACACGACGGCGCTGTGCTCGCCGACGCGGTCGTGCGTGCTCACCGGCCGCAACCACCACTCGAACCACATGGCCGGGATCACCGAGATCGCCACCGGCTTCCCGGGCTACGACGGCTACATCCCGTTCGAGAACGGCTTCCTGTCAGAGACACTGCTGGGCCACGGCTACAACACCTACGCCGTCGGCAAGTGGCACCTGACCCCGGCCGACCAGACGTCGGCGGCCGGTCCGTACGACCGCTGGCCGCTGGGCCGCGGCTTCGAGCGCTACTACGGGTTCATGGGCGGCGACACGCACCAGTACTATCCGGAGCTGACCCGCGACAACCACCGCGTCGAGCCGCCCCGGACCCCTGAGCAGGGCTATCACCTCACCGAGGATCTCACCGACACCGCGATCGGGTTCATCGCCGACGCCAAGCAGGTCGCGCCGAACAAGCCGTTCTTCCTCTATTTCGCCACCGGCGCCATGCACGCGCCGCACCACGTCCCGCGCGAGTGGGCCGACCGCTACGCGGGCGTGTTCGACGACGGCTGGGACGCCTACCGCGAGCGGGTGTTCGCCCGGCAGCGCGAGCTGGGGCTGCTGCCGTCCGGCGCCGAGTTGTCGCGGCACGACCCGGACGTGCAGCTGTGGGAGGACTGCACCGACGACGAGCGCCGCCTGTACGCCCGGATGATGGAGGTGTTCGCCGGCTTCCTGACGCACACCGACCACCAGATCGGGCGGCTGCTGGACTTCCTCGAAGAGTCCGGCGAGCTGGAGAACACGCTGGTCATGGTGTTGTCCGACAACGGCGCCAGCGCCGAGGGCGGCCCGACCGGTTCGGTCAACGAGAACAAGTTCTTCAACTTCGTGCCGGAGTCGCTGCCGCAGAACCTCGCCGCCATCGACGAGCTGGGCGGCCCGAAGCACTTCAACCACTACCCGTGGGGCTGGGCGTGGGCCGGCAACACGCCGTTCCGCCGCTGGAAGCGCGAGACCTATCGAGGCGGCGTCAGTGACCCGTTCATCGTCCACTGGCCGCGCGGGATCGCCGCCCGCGGCGAGGTGCGCACCCAGTACGCGCACGCGATCGACCTGGTCCCGACGGTGCTGGACGCGCTCGGGCTGGAGCCGCCGGGCCAGCTGCGCGGCGTGACGCAGTCGCCGCTGGAGGGGGTCAGCTTCGCGCACACCTTCGACGCCGCGGACGCGCCCACCCGGCACGTCACGCAGTACTTCGAGATGCTCGGGACGCGCGCGATCCACCACGACGGCTGGCGCGCCGTCTGCCCGTGGCCGGGCCCGTCCTTCGCCGAGGCCGGCCGCTCGTTCGGCACCCCGATCACCGCCGCCGACCTGGCCGCCCTCGACGCGAGCGGCTGGGAGCTCTACCACGTCGACGAGGACCCGACGGAGAACCACGACCTCGCCGCCGAGCAGCGCGACAAGCTGATCGAGCTGATCTCCCAGTGGTACACCGAGGCCGGCAAGTACAACGTGCTGCCGGTCGACGGACGGGGGCAGCAGCGGCTGGCCGAGGACCGGCCGACGATCGCGCCGCCGCGCACCCGCTACGTCTACCGTCCGGGCACCCAGGAGGTGCCGTCGGTGGTCGCGCCGCGGCTGGTCAACCGGGCGCACACGATCACGGCACTGGTCACGGTCCCGGACGACGGCGCCGAGGGCGTGCTGGTCTCGCAGGGCGGCATCGACGGCGGCTTCGCGTTCTTCCTGCGCGACGAGCGCCTGCACTACGTCTACAACTACGTCGCCGACCAGGAGTTCCACGTCGTCTCCGAGGGCACCGTCCCGCCCGGCCGGCACGCGCTGAGCCTCGAGTTCGAGCCGACGGGTGAGGCCCGGCTGGAGGAGGGGAAGGGCACGCCCGGCACCCTGACGCTGTTCGTGGACGGCGAGTCGATCGGCTCCGGCGAACTGCCGGTGACGATCCCGATCGCCATGGGGCTGGCGTCGGGCATCGCCGTCGGCGCGGACGCCGGATCGCCGGTCAGCGAGGTGTATGCGGCGCCGTTCCCGTTCACCGGCAGCATCGACCGGATCGTGTACGACGTGTCCGGCGACAGCGTCGTCGACCACGCCGCGGAGATCCGGATCGCGCTGGCTCGCCAGTGACCGCCGGCCGGGCCGGAACCCGTCCCGGACCCGGCCCGGAGATCGGCCGTCGCGGTCCCGGTGAACCTGTGGGAATCGGCCAACACACACCGGACCGATGCGGTGTTACGGGCCCGGACGTGGCAGGATTCGCTTGGTGAGGATGCCTGCACTACGCCGCCGCAAGCCCGATGACCTGCCCGGGGTCAGCGGCGTCGTGCGCCTCGATCACCGCACCAAAAACCTGACGAAACGGCTCAAAGCGGGCGAGATCGCCGTCATCGACCACCTCGATCTCGACCGCGTCTCCGCCGAGGCGCTCGTCGCCTGCCAGGCCGGCGCCGTCGTCAACGTCCGCCCGTCGGTCAGCGGCCGCTACCCGAACCTCGGGCCCGACATCATCGTCCGGGCCGGCATCCCGCTGATCGACGACGTCGGCCCCGACCTCTTCAGCGCCGTCAAAGAGGGCGAGCGGCTGCGCGTCGACGGCACCACGCTGTACCGCGACGCCACCGGCGAGGCCGTCGGCGTCGGCATCCGGCACGACGAAGAGAGCCTCGCCAAGCTGATGAGCGCGGCCCGCGAGGGCCTGTCCGCGCAGCTCGAGGCGTTCGCCGCCAACACCATGGAGTTCCTCAAGCGTGAGCGCGAGCTGCTCCTCGACGGCGTCGGCGTGCCCGAGATCCGCACCGACCTCGACGGCCGGCACGTCCTCATCGTCGTGCGCGGGTACGACTACAAGGAAGACCTCGCCACGCTGCGGTCGTACATCCGCGAGTACGACCCGGTGCTCATCGGCGTCGACGGCGGCGCCGACGCGCTGATGGAGGTCGGCCTCAAGCCCGACCTCATCGTCGGCGACATGGACTCCGTCTCCGACGACGTGCTGTCCTGCGGCGCCGAACTGGTGGTACACGCCTACCGCGACGGCCGCGCGCCGGGCCTGGGTCGGCTCGAACGCATGGGGCTGTCCGGCATCCCGTTCGCGGCCACCGGCACCAGCGAGGACATCGCCATGCTGCTGGCCGACGACAAGGGCGCCAGCCTCATCGTGGCCGTCGGCACCCACGCCACCCTGGTCGAGTTCCTCGACAAGGGCCGCTCCGGCATGGCCAGTACCTTCCTCACCAGGCTGCGGGTGGGCAGCAAGCTGGTCGACGCCAAGGGCGTCAGCCGGCTCTACCACAGCAGCGTCCCGGCGTGGATGCTGGCCGTGCTCGTCGTCGCGGGCATCACCGCGGTCGTGGCCGCCATGTACTCCACCCCGACGGGCCAGGCCTATCTCGACATCGTGGGCTCGTGGTGGGACCGCTTCTATTTCTGGGTCAAGGGACTCTTCTGACGTGATCGACTTTCGCTACCACCTGGTCTCGATCATCGCTGTCTTCTTCGCGTTGGCGGCCGGCATCGTGCTCGGCGCGGGCCCGCTCGGCGACACCGTCGACGACACGCTGGCCGAGCAGACGTCGTCGCTGCGCGACGAGAACCGCGACCTGCGCCAGCAGCTCGAGGACACCGAACGCGACACCGCATACCAGCAGGCATTCCTCGAAGAGGTCACGCCGCGGCTGGTCACCGGCCAGCTCGAGGGCGAGTACATCGGCGTCATCGCGCTGCCGGGCGCCGACGAGGAGACCGTCACGGCCGTGCGCGACACGCTGGTGCAGGCCGGTGCGACGGCCGACCTCACCGTCCGCATCGAGCCGACGTGGACCGACCCCGACTCCGAGCCGACGCTCGACGAGCTGGCCACCGAGCTCGTCACGTCCGGCACCGAGCTGCCTGCCGACGGCGGCGGGTACGCCCGCGGCGCCGCGGTGCTGGCGGCCGCGCTGATGGCGCCGCCGACCGAGGCCGGTGCCTCGCACGAGACCATCGACACCGCCACGGTCACGGCGTTCGAGGAGTCCGACCTCATCACGCTCGAGCAGGACGCGTCGGTGGCGCCGTCGATGGCGGTGCTGGTCGCGGGCAACGTCTCCGGCGACGACGCGGAAGACCGGCTGGACCGGCTGGCCACGCTGGTGGGCGGCATCGACGCCGCCGACGCCGGCACCGTCGTGGCCGGTCCCGCCTCGACCGCCGAGGACGGCCTGCTGCGCACCATCCGCGACAACGGCGATCTCGCCGAGGTCGTGTCCACCGTCGACTCCGTCGACCTGCCCAGCGGCCGCGCGGCCGTCGTCTTCGCGCTGAGCGAGCAGGCCGGGGGCGGCTCCGGCCAGTACGGCGTGGTGGGCGAGACCGACGGCGCGCTGCCGCCGGTGCCCGAGGAACCCGGCGCGTCGGTCACCGACGAGCCGACCGAAGAGGGCTCGCCGTGAGGCGCATCGTCGGGTCGCTGGTCGCGGCCGGCGCCGCGGGCGCCGTCGCCTGGCTGGCGGCCCGCAAGATCGGCGACGCGAAGCCCGGCGGCGCCGAACTGTGGGAGCGCAAGAACTTCCGCGGCTCGACGCTGACGCTGGCAGCCGGCCCGGCCGCTGCCGCCGGCGCCGCCGCGGGCGTCGCCGTCGCGCCGGGGCTGCCGGCACGGGTCCGCACCGCCGGGGTGACCGCCGCGGTCGCCGTCGGCGCCGTCGGGCTCTACGACGACCTGTTCGGCTCGACGGCCAGCAAGGGGCTGCGCGGCCACCTGACCGCGCTGCAGTCCGGCGAGGTCACCAGCGGCGTCGTGAAGATCGGCGTCATCGGCGCGGCCGGGGTCATCGGCGGCGCGCTGGTCAGCGACAACGTCGTCGACGCCGCCATCGGAGGCGCCGCCGTCGCCGGGCACGCGAACCTGCTGAACCTGCTCGACCTCCGGCCCGGCCGGGCCAACAAGACCGTGCTGCTGCACGCGCCGGCCGTCCTCGGCGGCCCGGCGGCGCCGGTCGGTGCCGCCGCCGTCGGCACCGCGCTGGCGTTGCTCCCCGACGACCTCGGCGAGCGCACGATGCTCGGCGACGCCGGTGCCAACACGCTGGGCGCGCTGCTCGGGCTGGCGCTGGTCGCCCGCGAGGGGCGGGCCGCGCGGCTGGTGCACCTCGCCGTCGTCACCGGGCTCACGCTGGCCAGCGAGAAGGTCAGCTTCACCAAGGTCATCGAGCGCACGCCGGTGCTGCGCGAGCTCGACGGCCTCGGCCGCCAGACCTGACCCGGTGAACCCACGCCGGGTCGCCGCCGGGGCGGCCGCCGGGATCGCCGGGGGCGCGGCGCTGATCGCCGTGGTCAGCGTGCTGGCCCGGGTGGTCGGCTTCGGCCGTCAGCTGGTCTTCCAGTCGCAGGTCGGCGAGACGCTGCTCGGCAGCGTGTACGCGACCGCCAACGCGATCCCCAACGTCGTCTTCGAGATCGTCGCCGGCGGCGCGCTGGCCGGCGTCGTCGTCCCGCTGCTGGCCGCCGCGGCCGGGCGGGGCGACCACGAGCACGTCAAGCAGACGGTGTCGGCGCTGCTCGGCTGGACGCTGGTGCTGCTGGTGCCGGTGGCGCTGCTCGGCGTGCTGATCGCCGGGCCGCTGATGGAGCTGATGCTGGGCGATGCCGGCGGCTCCGAGGGCGTCACCGTCGGGCGCTCCATGCTGCTGCTGTTCCTGCCGCAGATCCCGCTGTACGGGATCGCCGTCGTGACCGCCGGGACGCTGCAGGCGCACCGCCGGTTCCTGGCGGCCGCGCTGGCGCCGGTGCTGTCGAGCCTGGTCGTGGCCGGGGCGTACGTGGCGTTCGGCGCGGTGTTCACCGGCGACCCGAACGACCTGTCGACGCTGGACCGCCGCGACGAGCTGGTGCTGGCCGGCGGGACGACGCTCGGCGTGCTCGCGCTGGCGCTGGCGACGCTGGTGCCGATGCTGCTGCGGGTGACCGGGCTGCGGCCGACGCTGCGTTTCCCGGACGGCGTCAGGCGGCGGGCCGTCGTGCTGGCCGGGGCCGGGCTGGTCACTCTGGTCGCGCAGCAGCTGGCGTACCTGACGTCGTACCTGATGTCGAACGAGCACGGCGGCACCGGCGGCGCGGTGACCTACCTGAACAGCTGGATGGTGTTCCTGCTGCCGTACGCCGTGCTGGCCGTCCCGATCGCGACGGCGGCGTTCCCGCGGCTGTCCGAGCACGCCGAGACGTCGCAGTCGTCGTACGCGTCCGTGCTGGCGAGGTCGACGCGGGCGGTAGTGCTGGTGTCGCTGCTGGGCGCGGCCGTGCTGACGGCGGTGGCCTGGCCGGTGGCCCGGTTCTTCGCCGCCATCGGGGCCGGTGACGCGCCGCCGGAGCGCATGGCGTGGGCGCTGGTGGCGTTCGCCCCGGGCCTGGTCGGCTACGGGCTGGTCGCGCACCTGGGCCGGGCCCTGTACGCGCGCGGACGGGGCAAGACGGCGGCCGCGGCGACGGCGACCGGCTGGCTGGTGGTCATCGGGCTGGCGGTCACGCTGACGTCGTCGGTGGGGGAGGAGGGGACGACGGCGGCGCTCGGCCTGGCGCACACGGCCGGCCTGAGTGTGGCCGGCGTACTGCTGCTGGCCGGCGTCGTGCGCGACTCCGGCGGCGTGGCGCTGGCCGGGGTGGCGCGGACGTTCGTGGTGGGCGCGGTGGCGGCCGGTGTGGGCTGTGCGGCCGGGTGGGCGGTGGCGTCGGCGTTCGGCCCGGGGTCGACGGCGTCGCTGGTGCTGGCCGGGCTCCTGGCGGCCGCGGCGGTGACGGCGGTCGCCGGGGCGCTGGCGTGGCCCGTGCTGCGCGAGTTGCGCGGGTTGCGCCCATGATCATCAACCATTTGTGCTGCCATGACGACCGAAAAGGTTGATGATCATGGGGCCTGGGACGGAGGAGCGAGAATGAGGCTGACGATCGTCGTCGGCATGACGGCGGGGGGCGTCGGCATGCACGTGCGGTCGCTGGTGCAGCGGCTGGGCGGGCTCGGCATCGAGGTCGGCGTGGCCGGCCCGCCGGAGACCGAGGAACGGTTCGACTTCACCGGCGCGGGCGCCCGGTTCGCGCCGGTCCGCATCGGCAGCGCGCCGAACCCGCCGGCCGACGTCGCGGCGGTCCGGGGGCTGCGACGGGCGTTCCGCGGCACCGACGTCGTGCACGCGCACGGGTTCCGGGCGGCCGCGCTGTCCGGGCTGGCGCTGGGCCGGCGGCGCCCTGGACGCGTCCCGCTACTGGCCACCTGGCACAACGCCGTCATCGCGACCGGCCCGAAGCGGGTGCTGATCGCCGGCCTGGAGCGGCTGGCGGCGCGCCGAGCCGACGTCACGCTCGGCGTCTCGTCCGACCTCGTCGCCCGGGCCCGCGAGCTCGGCGCGCCGGACGTCCGGCTGGCCCCGGTCGCGGCGCCGCGCGTGCAGCCCGCCAAGCGCGACGCGGCCGCCGTCCGGGCCGAGCTGGGCGCGGGGGACCGGCCGCTGCTGCTGGCGGTCAACCGGCTGGCCGAGCAGAAGGGCCTGGACGTCCTGCTGGCGGCCGCCGCCCGCTGGGCCGAGCGCACCCCGTCGCCGCTGGTCGTGGTGGCCGGAGACGGGCCCCTGGAGAACGAGCTGGCCGCGGCCGTCGCCCGCGACGACCTGCCGGTGCGGCTGCTGGGCCGGCGTACCGACGTCCCCGACCTGCTGGGCGCCGCGGACGTCTACGTCCTGACGTCGGTCTGGGAGGGCCGCCCGCTGGTCATCCAGGAGGCGATGCAGGTCGGCCTGCCCGTGGTGACGACGGCGGCCGGCGGCGTGCCCGAGCTGGTCGGCGACGGGGCGACGATCGTGCCCGTGGGCGACGCCGGGGCCGTCGCGGACGCCGTCAGCGCCCTGCTCGACGACCCGCGGAGCCGGGCCGAGCTCGGCGCACGCGGCCGCAAGCAGGCCGAGACCTGGCCCGACGAAGACGACAACGCCCGGCTGGTCGCCGACCTCTGCCGGGACCTCACCGGGCGTTGACGCAGGCTTGGTCCGCCCCCGCCAGCCGCGAGTCCGGCGGGGGCGGTGGCCACCACGGGGGAAAGTGGCCGAAGCCAAACGTACCGGATCAAGATCGGCAAGCCACCCTGATCGGGGAAAGATCTCATCAAGTTCTACGACGGCGAACACCGGCTCCGGCGAGTCGGCCCGCCGAGTGCTCCGGGACTGTTAGGCTGGAGGTCCGTGGAGCAAAGGTTCAGCGTTTCGTCGCCGAACCGCCAGTTGACGGATTGACCACGGGAGCCCCTCTTGGCCTTGCAGCCGACTACCCATGTGTTCGTGACCGGAGGAGTCGCCTCCTCCCTCGGTAAGGGGCTCACGGCCTCCTCGTTGGGGAGCCTGCTCACCGCCCGCGGCTTGCGGGTCACCATGCAGAAGCTCGACCCCTACCTCAATGTCGACCCCGGGACGATGAACCCGTTCCAGCACGGTGAGGTGTTCGTCACCGAGGACGGCGCCGAGACCGACCTCGACGTCGGCCACTACGAGCGGTTCCTCGACCGCGACCTCAACAAGTCCGCGAACGTCACCACCGGCCAGGTGTACTCCGACGTCATCGCGAAAGAGCGCCGCGGCGAGTACCTGGGCGACACCGTCCAGGTCATCCCGCACATCACCAACGAGATCAAGGACCGCATGATCGCCATCGGGGAGGGCGACGTCGACGTCGTCATCCACGAGATCGGCGGCACCGTCGGCGACATTGAGTCGCTGCCGTTCCTCGAGGCCGCGCGGCAGGTCCGCCACGACGTCGGCCGCGACCGCTGCTTCTTCCTGCACGTCTCGCTGGTGCCTTACCTCGCGCCGTCGGGCGAGCTGAAGACGAAGCCGACGCAGCACTCCGTCGCCGCGCTGCGCCAGGTCGGCATCACGCCCGACGCCATCGTGTGCCGGTCCGACCGGCCCATCCCGGCGGGCGTGAAGAAGAAGATCTCGCTGATGTGCGACGTCGACGCCGAGGCCGTCGTGGCCGCCGTCGACGCGCCGTCCATCTACGACATCCCGAAGGTGCTGCACACCGAGGGCCTCGACGCCTACGTCGTCAAGCGGCTCGGGCTGTCCTTCCGCGACGTCGACTGGACGGCGTGGGACGAGCTGCTGCGCCGCGTCCACCACCCGCGCTACGACGTCACCGTCGCGCTGGTCGGCAAGTACGTCGACCTCCCCGACGCGTACCTCTCGGTCACCGAGGCGCTGCGGGCCGGCGGGTTCGCCAACGACGCGAAGGTGCACATCCGCTGGGTGCCGTCCGACGAGTGCGAGACGCCCGAGGGTGCCGCGGCCCAGCTCGGCGACGTCGACGGCGTCGTCATCCCGGGCGGGTTCGGCATCCGCGGCATCGAGGGCAAGATCGGCGCCATCCGGTACGCCCGCGAGCACCAGCTGCCGACCCTCGGGCTGTGCCTGGGCCTGCAGTGCATGGTCATCGAGTACGCCCGGTCCGAGGCCGGCCTGGTGCAGGCCAGCTCGGCCGAGTTCGACCCCGAGACGCCCGAGCCGGTCATCGCGACCATGGCCGACCAGAAGAGCATCGTCGCCGGTCAGGGCGATCTCGGCGGCACCATGCGGCTGGGCTCGTATCCGGCGGTGCTCGGGGACGGGACGCTGGCGCGCGAGCTGTACGGCGCGAGCCGCGTCACCGAGCGGCACCGGCACCGCTACGAGGTGAACAACGAGCACCGCGACCGCCTGGTCAAGGCCGGGCTGGTGGTGTCCGGGACGTCACCCGACGGCACGCTGGTCGAGTTCGTCGAGCTGCCCCGTGACGTCCACCCGTTCTTCGTCGCCACCCAGGCGCACCCGGAGCTGAAGTCGCGGCCGACCCGCGCGCACCCGCTGTTCACGGGCCTGGTCGCGGCGGCCGTCGCCCGGCAGCAGGAGACGCAACTCCCGGTCGACGTCGAACCGGCGGTCGTCTCCTAGTTGAGTGAGTCCGATTGATCTTGGCTACGCAGCCTGTGTGGCCGGGGTCCGAGGAAAGGGTGCGTCTCCCGAGGCCGCAGCCGCTGACGACCGGCCCGTCAGGCCGGTCAACTCGGTCGGGCCGGGGTTCTCGTTGGCTGGCCGGACCGTCCGCCGGAGGCCGCCACCTTGGCCGTCCCCTGCTGCCCATTTTCTCAGCCGCTTGACCCGCGGTCCCGCGGTCTGAGAACGGGCACCTATCAGGGGGACGGGGAAAGACTGGGCACACCTCGCCGCCCGCCGCCATGATCAACTCGGGTCATGGAGGCGGGGCCGCGACTTCCGCAACCGCGGCCACCGTCCTCGATGGTGAGAACCGCGCGAACGGCGACCGAAACACGGCCCCCGCCATCGAAGACGGCGGCGGGAGTCGGGGACGGCCAAACGGTGCACCCGGGCGGATCTACATGATCATCAACGATCAGCGACATCATGACGTCGCCAGCGGTTGATGATCATGGCTGACAGGGGTTGGCCGGTGCCCGCACTTCCTCCGTCGCCCTGATAGGTGCGGCCAAGACAATGGGCAGCAGGGGGACGGCCCCACGTGGCCATGCGGGCAAACCGCCGCACGACGGCGAACCGTCCACCCGATCAATCGGACTCACTCATCCAGCGAGGCTGGCCTCGGACCGCCGAGTCTGGGGCTGGGCAA
>NZ_LFXL01000058.1 GCF_001270745.1 Jiangella muralis | reverse complement strand
CTCGCGATACCCCCAGGCCCCCATGACCGAGCCCGGGACCAGCCCGACGGTGTTGGACACGTTCGCCACCACCGGCGGGTAACCCAACGCCAGCAACGTCGGGAACGTGATCATCGTCCCCGACCCGACGACGACGTTGACCGCACCCGCCGCGAACCCGGCCGCCACGATCGCAACGACGTCGAACAGGCTCACCCCGCCGGAGGCGCGGGCGGTGCGGGCGGCGGGGTGGACGGCGGCTCGTCACCCGGGTCCTCGGTGAGGTCGCGGCCGAGGGCCGGGCCGGTGCCGGCCGCGCCGTTGCCGGCCGGGCCGTGCTCGTCGCCGGACGCGCCGTCACCGGACACCTGGTCGTCGTCGCCGTGGTTGCTGACGTCGGCCTCGGACGGCATCGGCTTGGACGGGTTGGACGCGACCTCGGCCGCCTCCAGTGCCCGCCGGACCTCCTCGGCGGCGGCCGCCGCGGCCGCCTCGCCCTCGGCGGCGGCCTCCTGCGC
This sequence comes from Jiangella muralis, assembly GCF_001270745.1. Classification (GTDB taxonomy): domain Bacteria; phylum Actinomycetota; class Actinomycetes; order Jiangellales; family Jiangellaceae; genus Jiangella; species Jiangella muralis. The sequence goes on along the minus strand of NZ_LFXL01000058.1, from coordinate 26,321 downwards.
GGCGGCCTCGACCGCCTCGGCGGCGTGGTCGTCGGGCGGGATGGCGCCCGGCGCGAAGCCGGAACCGAACCGGCCGACGGCGTCGCCGAGACCCTCGAGCGCCTTGCCGAACTCGCTGGGCACGATCCAGACCTTGTTGGAGTCGCCCTTCGCGATCTCGGGCATCATCTGCAGGTACTGGTAGGCCAGCAGCTTCTGGTCGGGGTTGCCGCGGTGGATGGCGTCGAACACGGCGCCGATGGCCTTGGCCTCACCGTCGGCGCGCAGGATCTGCGCCGCCTTCTCCGCCTCGGCGCGCAGGACGAGCGACTGCTTGTCGCCCTCGGCGGTGAGGATGGCGGACTGCTTCTGGCCCTCGGCGGTGAGGATCTGCGACTGCCGCACACCCTCGGCGTTGAGGATCGCCGCACGCTTGTCGCGGTCGGCGCGCATCTGCTTCTCCATGGAGTCCTGGATGGACGGCGGCGGGTCGATGGCCTTCAGCTCGACCCGGTTCACCCGGATGCCCCACTTGCCGGTGGCGTCGTCGAGGACGCCGCGCAGCGCGTTGTTGATCTCTTCGCGGCTGGTCAGCGTGCGCTCGAGGTCCATGCCACCGATGACGTTACGCAGCGTGGTGACGGTCAGCTGCTCGATGCCCTGGATGTAGTTGGCGATCTCGTACGTCGCCGCCTTGGGGTCGTTCACCTGGTAGTAGATGACGGTGTCGATGGAGACCACCAGGTTGTCCTGGGTGATCACCGGCTGCGGCGGGAACGACACGACCTGCTCGCGGAGGTCCAGCAGCGGCAGCACGCGGTCGATGAACGGCACGACCACCGTCAGGCCCGGGTCGAGGGTGCGCTGATAGCGGCCCAGCCGCTCGACGATGCCGGCCCGCGCCTGCGGCACGATGCGCACCGACTTGGCCAGCGTCACCAGCACGAAGATGGCCAAGAGGATGACGACGAGGAGAACGAATATCTGACCGGCTTCCATGAATGACCTTCCGCTGTTCCTTGGTCCGGGCGAGTCGCGGAAAACCTATCAACTGACGGGCCTACCGCGGGTCGGCCTCGAACACGAGCGCCGTGGCGCCCTGGATCTCGATGACGTCGACGTCGCGGCCCGCCTCGATGACCGAGGTGCCGTCGTAGCAGCGGGCGGTCCAGATCTCGCCGGCCAGCTTGATCAGGCCGCGCTCGGAGTCGACCGCCTCGACGACGACGCCCTTGCGGCCGACCAGCGCGGCGGCGCCGGTGCGGGTGCTGCCGCTGGTGCGCAGGTGCCGCTTGGCGACCGGCCGGACGAACCCCAGCAGCGCGACGCTGACGGCGATGGCGATGACGATCTGCAGCCACAGCGGGTCGATGCCGACCAGCGCCGCCAGCGCACCGGCCAGCGCTCCGCCGGCCAGCATGAGGAAGATGAGGTCGACCGTGGTGGTCTCGACGATGCCGAGGACGAAGGCCAGACCGAGCCAGGCGACCCACTCGTGGTCGCCGAGCCAGTCGAGGAAGTCCTGCATAGCGTCATTCTAGGGTGCGGGCACGGTGTCGCGCCGCAGCGAGCGGTCGTCTCCGGTCTCGACCGTCAGGGTGCGGGGACGGCGTCGCGCGCGCCGGAAACCGCTCGCGCCGACCACCGGCCGTCCTCGTAGCGGACCCGCAGCGGCAGCCCGAACGCGGTGCTCAGGTGCTGGTCGGTGAGCGTCTCGGCGATCGTCCCCGCGGCCACCACGCGGCCGTTCGCGAGCAGCAGCGCATGGGTGAACCCGGGCGGGATCTCCTCGACGTGGTGGGTGACGAGGACGGTGGCCGGCGACGCGGGGTCGGCGGCGATCTCGCCGAGTGTGGCCACCAGCGTCTCGCGGCCGCCGAGGTCGAGGCCGGCGGTGGGCTCGTCGAGCAGCAGCAGTTCGGGGTCGGCCATCAGCGCGCGGGCCAGCTGGGTGCGCTTGCGCTCGCCCTCGGACAGCGTGCCGAAGGTGCGCTCGGCGAGGTGCCCGATGCCCATGCGCGCCAGCAGCCAGCGGGCCCGCTCGGAGTCGAGGTTCTCGTACGCCTCGCGCCACCGGCCGACGACGCCGTACGCGGCGGTCTGGACGACGTCGAGGACCGACTCCTGCCGCGGGATGCGCTCGGCCAGCGCGGCGCTGGTGATGCCGATGCGCGGCCGCAGCTCGAACACGTCGACGGCGCCCATCATCTCGCCCAGCACGGCGGCGTAGCCGGTGGTCGGGTGCAGTTGCGCGGCCGCGATCTGCAGCAGGGTGGTCTTGCCGGCGCCGTTCGGCCCGAGGATCACCCAGCGCTGCCCTTCGGCCACCGACCAGGTGACGTCGTCGAGCAGGCGGCTGCCCGAGCGCACGAGCGTGACGTCGGCAAGTTCCAGCACTTCGGACATCGCGTGGCTCGGCTCCCTCGGCGCAGACAGACGAGGCCGGTGACGTGGTCGGCCCCGGAACCCCCGGACGACTCTAGCGGGCGGGTCGTAGGCTCTGGCGTATGGTCACCCTCCCCCGCTCCGCCCGCCTCGCGGCATGGGGCACGGCTTGGCTGCGGAACGAGGCCGGCCTCGATGACGTCGTCGACCGCGTCCGCGCCGACGACGAGCCGCACGACGCCGTCGACGTCCCCGGCGCGGCCACCGCGACCGGCCTGTCCGAGGCGCTGCTGGCGCTGCGCGACGCCGGCGCCACGGCGTTCCTCGTCGCGCTGCCCGCGCCCGGCGACCCCAGCGGCCTGGGCGGACCGGCCGACCTCAACGGCGACGCGGTCGACGCCGGCGAGGCGGTCATCGCCGACGGCGCGCCGTACGCCCTGGTGCCCGACGTCCGCACGTTCGGCCCGCCCGGCGACCAGGGGCACATGGTCACCTGGATGGTCCGCCAGGCGCAGCCGGCGCCGGCCGCTCCGCCGCTGGCCGACACCGACAAGGAGCTGACGGCGGCGCTGCTGGCGGCCGGGTCGATCCTCACCGACCTCGACGTCCCGTCGTGGCGGCCCGAGGTCGAGGCGCTGCTCGCCGACATCCGCACCAACCGCGAGTCCGACCCGCTGCCGCGCGCGTTCCCGCCGCAGGCGCAGGCCGTGGCGGCGCGCGCGGCCCGGCTGCTGGCCGTCGTCCGGTTCGCGCTCGGCGACGACGGCGGCGCGGTCACGACGTCCGAGGCGACGTCGCGGCGGTCGGCGCTGACGCCGCTGGAGCGGGCGTCGCGGTCGGCCCTGGCCGCCGCGTGCAACGCGCTGGCCGCTCGATAGAGTTCGGGCTTGCGATGAGCCTGCCACCGGAACCCCCTGCCACCACCCTGCTGGTCACCCTCACCGGACGCGACCGGCCGGGCCTGACCGCACAGTTGTTCACGGCGCTGGCCGCGCACGACGTCGAGGTGCTCGACGTCGAACAGGTCACCGTCCGCGGCCGCCTGGTGCTGGCGGTGCTGCTGAACCCGGCGTCCGCCGACGAGGCCGCCCTGAGGCGCACGCTGGCCGGCCTCGCCGGCCAGCTCGACGTCGAGATCGAGGTCTCGGCCGGTCACGGCGACCGCCGCCGCCCGCCGGGCCGCGCCCACATCACCGTCCTCGGCTTCCCGCTGCGCCCGGGCGCCGTCGCGGCGCTCACCGACGCCGTCGCGAAGGCCGGCGCGAACATCGACCGCATCGTGCGGCTGGCGTCCTACCCGGTCACGTCGATCGAGTTCGAGGTGTCCGGCGCCGACCCCGCCCGGCTGCGGGCCGACCTCGCCGCCGTCGCGCTGGCCGAGGGCGCCGACGTCGCCGTCCAGCCGTCCGGGCTGCTGCGCCGGGCCAAGCGGCTGGTCGTCATGGACGTCGACTCCACGCTGGTGCAGGGCGAGGTGATTGAGATGCTGGCCGCGCACGCCGGGGTCGAGGACCAGGTCGCGGCGGTGACGTCGCGGGCGATGGCCGGCGAGCTGGACTTCGCGGCGTCGCTGCGCGAGCGGGTCCGGCTGCTCGCCGGCCTGCCCGCGTCCGCCGTCGCCGAGGTGCGCGCGGCCGTGCAGCTGACCCCGGGCGCGCGGACGCTGGTGCGCACGCTGAAGCGGCTCGGCTACCGGTGCGCCATCGTCAGCGGCGGGTTCTCGCAGATCACCGACCCGCTGGCGGACGAGCTGGGCATCGACTACGCGGCCGCCAACACGCTGGAGATCGACGGCGGCGTGCTGACCGGCGGGCTGGTCGGGCCGATCCTGGACCGTCCCGGCAAGGCCGCCGCGCTGGCCCGGTTCGCCGCCGCCGAGGGCATCCCGCTGTCGCAGACCATCGCGGTCGGCGACGGCGCCAACGACCTCGACATGATCGCCGCCGCCGGGCTGGGCGTCGCGTTCAACGCGAAGCCGGTGGTCCGCAGCGCCGCCGACACCGCCGTCAACGTCCCGTACCTTGACGCGATCCTCTACCTGCTGGGCATCAGCCGCGACGACATCGAGGCCGCCGACGCCGCCGACGGTATGCCCACGCCCGCTCCCCCCGTCCGCTAGCCGCGGGCGACGGTGTCTCGCAGATCACCGACCCGCTGGCGGACGAGCTGGGCATCGACTACGCGGCCGCCAACACGCTGGAGATCGACGGCGACGTGCTGACCGGCGGGCTGGTCGGCCCGATCCTGGACCGTCCCGGCAAGGCCGCCGCGCTGGCCCGGTTCGCCGCCGCCGGGCTGGGCGTCGCGTTCAACGCGAAGCCGGTGGTCCGCAGCGCCGCCGACACCGCCGTCAACGTCCCGTACCTCGACGCGATCCTCTACCTGCTGGGCATCAGCCGCGACGACATCGAGGCCGCCGACGCCGCCGACGGCATGCCCACGCCCGCTCCCCCCGTCCGCTAGCCGCGGGCGACGGTGTAGCCGACCAGCCGGACGCCGCCCGGGTCGACCGCCGACCAGTCGCCCTCGACGGCGAACACCGCGACCGACGACGTCGGGAAGCCGGACCGCATGCGCTCGGTGTCGCCGACCGCGGAGTCGCCGTCGTCGAGGACGTTGGCCAGCATGCCGACGCCCGGGTTGTGCCCGACGATCGCCACCGACCCGGCCTCCGGCGGCAGCGCGCGGACGATCTCGAGCAGGTCGCCGGCCGACGCGTAGTAGACGTCGTCGGTGACGACCGGGTCCGGCGCGGCGGGCAGCTCAGCGGCCAGCAACTGGTACGTCTCGCGGGTGCGGCGGGCGCTCGACACGACGGCGACCTGCGGCGCGACGTCCTGCGAGCGCAGCCAGCGGCCGATGACCGGCGCGTCGCGGCGGCCCTGGCCGGCGAGGGCACGGTCGTGGTCGGCGCGGTCTTCGGGGTGCTGCGCCTTCGCGTGCCGGATGAGCACGAGGGTCCTCGCCATCCACGCAAGCCTAGGCGCTCCAGTACCCTGCGGCAGGATGGGGTCGCCCGCGATGGCGGGCATAGCCACGATCGTCCCGATCTGGTAAGGATTCGCTGTGGAGATCACCGTGCCCGATGCCGATGCCGACGCCGCTGTGCCCGACGTCCCGCCGCCGCCCGCCGCCCCCGACCCGGCGGCGCCGCCGGTGGCCAGCTCGCGCGCCGATCTGCGGCACCGGCTGAACACCGCCACGGCCGGCTTCGAGGCGCCGCTCGCCGCCATCGACATGGAGGCGTGGGACGTCAACGCCGGCGACCTCGTCCGGCGTGCGGCCGGCAAGCCGATCCGGGTGGCCAGCAAGTCGCTGCGCAGCCGGGCGCTGCTGCGCGACGCGCTGGGCCGCGACGGCTTCCACGGCGTGCTGGCGCTGACGCTGTCCGAGGCGCTGTGGCTCGTGGGCACCGAGCTCAGCTCCGACGTCGTCGTCGGCTACCCCACCGCCGACCGCCGCGGCCTGGCCCGGCTGGCCGGCGACGAGGAACTGGCCGCCGGCATCACGCTGATGGTCGACGACGTCGCGCAGCTCGACCTCGTCGACGCCGTGGCGCCGACCGACGGGCGGGTCGAGATCCGGGTCTGCCTCGAGCTGGACCTCTCCTGGCAGCCGCTGGGCGGGCGCATGCGGGTCGGCGCGAAGCGGTCGCCGCTACACGCCGTCGACGACCTCGTCCGGCTGGCCCACGCGGTGCAGTCGCGGCCGGGGTTCCGGCTGGTCGGCGTCATGGGCTACGAGTCGCAGATCGCCGGCGTGCAGGACGCGCCGCCCGGTCGCGGCTGGCGCGGGCGCATGGTGCGGTCGATGCAGCGGCGGTCGTGGTCGGAGCTGTCCGAGCGGCGGGTCGCGGCGGTCGAGGCGGTGCGCAAGGTCGCCGACCTCGAGTTCGTCAACGGCGGCGGCAGCGGCTCGGTCGAGCGCACCGTGTCCGACGTGTCGATCACCGAAGTGACGGCCGGGTCCGGGCTGCTGGCGCCGCGGCTGTTCGACGGCTACACCAGCTTCTCGCCGCGCCCGGCGGCGTTCTTCGCGGTGCCGGTGGTGCGCCGGCCCGGGCCGGGCGTCGTCACCGTCCAGGGCGGCGGCTACGTCGCCAGCGGCGCCGCCGGCGACGACCGGCTGCCGGTGCCGTGGCTGCCCGAGGGCCTGACCCTCGACAACGACGAGGGCGCCGGCGAGGCCCAGACGCCACTGCTCGGCTCCCCCGCCGACGACCTCGCCATCGGCGACCGCGTCTGGTTCCGGCACGCCAAGGCGGGCGAGCTGGCCGAGCGGTTCGACCAGTACTACCTCGTGCGCGGCGAGCGGCTGGTCGACACCATCGCGACGTACCGCGGGGACGGCAAGACGTTCCTGTAGTGGGTGTTCTGACGTTCGACGCGCTGGCCGCGCGGGTCCGCTCGCTGCCGCCCCGCGCCGGGTCGACGACCGTGGTCGCCGTCGACGGGCCGGCCGGATCCGGCAAGACGACCCTGGCCGGGCGGCTGGCGGCGCGCCTCGACGACGCGCCCGTCCTGCACATGGACGACCTCTACCCCGGCTGGGACGGGCTCGCGCCCGCCGCTGCCGCCGTCGCCTCCGAGGTGCTGGCGCCGCTGGCCGAGGGGCGTCCGGCGCGGTACCGGCGGTGGGACTGGCACGCGGACCGCTGGGCCGGCTGGGTGGACGTCCCGGCCGTGCCGGTGCTGGTCGTCGAGGGCTGCGGCAGCGGCTCCACGCCCGGTGCGCCGTACCTGTCGCTGCTGCTGTGGGTCGAGGCGCCGCACGACGTGCGTCAGGCCCGCGGCTTCGAGCGCGACGGCGACGGCTTCCGGCCGCACTGGACGCGCTGGGCCCGTCAGGAGGAGGCGCTGTTCGCGGCCGAGCGCACCCGGGAGCGGGCCGACCTGCGGATCGACACCGCGTCGCCGGTCCCGCACGACCCGGCGCGCGAGGTGGTCGCCGAATCTCGGGTCTGAGCCGGCGCCGATTCTCGGCTAGCGTTGGAGCCGTGCGCGTCGTCGAGCTGAATGTCTACCCCGTCAAGTCGACGCGTGGGCAGTCCCGCACCCAGGCCGAGGTCGAGCCGTGGGGGCTGGCCGACGACCGCCGCTGGATGGTCGTCGACGACGCCGGGTACGTCGTCACGGCGCGGGTGTGGCCGGCACTGCTGAGCGTCACCGCCACGCCGCTGGGCCGCGGCCGGCTCCGGCTGGAGAGCCCGCACGCCGCGCCACTGGACGTCGACGCCACCGGGGCGCGCGAGTACGTGCCGGTGCAGATCTGGAAGAACACCCTCGACGCCGTCCGGCCCAGCGCCGCCGCCGACGCCTGGTTCGGCAAGCTGCTCGGCCACGACGTCCGCCTCGTCTGGCTGGACGACCCGACGCGGCGGCCGGTGAACCCGGCCTACGGCCTGCCCGCCGACCGCGTGTCGTTCGCCGACGCGTTCCCGCTGCTGCTCACCACCACCGGCTCGCTGGCCCGCCTGAACGACTGGGTGGTCGAGGAGGCGCTGCTGCGCGGCGAGGACCCGCCGGCCGAGCCGCTGCCGATGCGCCGGTTCCGCCCCAGCGTCGTCGTCGACAGCGCCGACCCGTTCGCCGAGGACACCTGGTGCAAGCTGCGCATCGGCGACGTCCCCTTCCGCGCCGTCAAGCTGTGCGACCGCTGCGTCCTCACCACGATCGACCCGGACACCCGGACGCGCGGCAAGGAGCCGTTGCGCACGCTGGCCCGGCACCGCCGCTGGGACGGCAAGGTCTGGTTCGGCATGAACCTCGTCCCCGACGGCCCCGGCCGCCTCTCCCTCGGCGACGAGGTCGAGGTCACCGCCGGCTAGTACTGCATCGGCAGCACCATGAAGATCTCCTCCATGGCCGCCCGGTGCAGCGCGGCGGCGTCGCCGTCGATGCCGTCCAGCACCAGATACACCTGGCCGAGGTCGCCGAAGGCGGTGCCGCCCCTGGCGTCCGCCGGAGCGTCGAGGAGCGGCCGGAAGTAGTCGCGACTGCCCGGCCACACCTCGCAGACGGTCTTCACCGTGCACAGGGTGCCGTAGATCGGCCCGGTCTGCCAGACGGCCAGTTCCACCGTGCCGCCGCCGGCCATCCGGAAGGACGCGGTCATGGCCATCGGCTCCGACGCTCCCCAGTCCGAGGGCAGGGCGGGATCGGACTTGTCGAACCGGACTCTGTCGAGCGGGCCGAGGACCGCGGTCAGCACCGCCTCGATCTCCGGCCACCGCCTCCAGACCATGGCCATGGCGAAGTCACTCATGTACTCGCTGGTGTTGTTGATGCCGCCGGACAACGTCGCGGAGTAGTCCCTGGCCGTGTCGCGGACCGCCTCGGCGACGCGGTCCGCCTCGTCGTCGCTCAGCACGGCCCCCGGGTCCGCCGGCGTCGCGTCCTCGGCGATGGCGTCCCAGACGAGCGTGATGGCCGCGGGATACTCGTCGACCACGAGGACGCGGCGGCCCGGGTCGGGTGTCCCGATGACCCGCCACCGGCCCTGCGCATCCGTGCCCTCGGTGCAGTCGTCCCACACGGCTGTGCGGGTGAAGGCCGCGGCCGGCTCGGAGCACGGCCGGAACGACTGCGCGTCGTTACTCGACAGCTGCCACCACACCTGCAGGTCGAACGGGACGCCGTCGCGTTCGACCTGCACCTTCACGTGGTGCGACCGCACCAGCGGTACGACGGCCGGGTCGGCGAGTTCGACGTCCGCCGGCAGCGACTGGAACACCGCGTCGACCATCCCCAGCCGGTCCGGCTGCGACGACAATCGTGAGCTCTCGGGGCCCGATGCCGGGGAGTCCGAGCCCGTCATCGCCCCGGTCTCCATGACGCTCTGGCCCCATGGCGGCGGCACGAGCGGCGGGAGCTCATCGTAGGGCAGCGACCCCGGACCGGCGGCCGAGAGTTCGCCCTGCGGATCCACCAGCTCGGGCGCGACGAGGATGCCGAACGAGCCGGCCGCGAGGACCCCGACGACCCCGGCGCTCATGCGGGCACGGCGCCGCCGAGCGCGGCGGGCACGTCCGCGGGCGATGTCCTCGTCGGGTGACGCCAGGCGGTCCGGCTCGTCGAGGAAGGCGTCGGCGAACAGCTCCTTGAGCGCGTCGTCGGTCATCGCACCTCCTTGATCGCGGCGAGCTGGGCCGGACCGAGGAGCTCGCGCAGCCGGTCCAGGCCGCGCGCCGTCTGGCTCTTGACGTTGCCGGTGCTGCAGTCCAGCAGGTCGGCGACCTGCTCGACCGAGAGGTCCTCCCAGAATCGCAGCACGAGCGCGGCCCGTTGCTTGGGCGGCACGCCCGCGAGCGCCGTCATCAGCCGCGAGCGGGTGTCCGGGTCGGCGGCGTCGGCCGGGTCGCCGCCGCCGGGCCGCTCCGGCAGGACGGCGACGGCGTGCTCGCGCCGCCACGGGCGCCGGGTGCTGTCGACGTAGGCGTTGAGCATGATGCGGCGGGCGTACGACGGCGCGTCCTCGCGGCTGCGGACCCGGCGCCAGCTCAGGTACAGCTTCGTCAGCGTCTCCTGGACGAGGTCCTCGGCGCCGTGCCAGTCACCGGTCAGCAGGTACGCGGTGCGCAGCAGGCCGCGACGGCGCACCAACACGAACTCCCGGTATGACGCCTCGTCGATCGCCATGCACCGCCTCCCCCCACGCCCGGACCGCGCCCGCTACCCCTAGGACGGTAGCGGACGCGTTCCGGGTTGCATCGGGGTCAGCCGACGTCCAGCGGCGACTGCACCTGCGGCGCGAGCAGGTCGTCGACTGCCTGGAGCACGTCGCCGAAGATCGCCTCCACACGCTCGTCCGGGTACATGGAGGCGACCCGGACCCAGGTGTTGCCGCGCATCCCCACCGGCGCGCCGGGCCCACTGACGCTGTTGACCATGAGCGCACCCCCGGGCACCTCCAGCACGCCCATGACCGAGGAGCACTGCGTGATCAGCTTGACGCACATCGGCTCGGACACCCGCGGCTGCTGCCAGAACCAGATCTCCACCTCGAAACCGTTGTCGCTTACGTAATCGGCCCTGACGATGCCCGCCTGGTGCTCGGCGTCCTGCAGGTCGACGACCGGGTCCTCGGTGTTGACCAATGTCAGTTCGGCCCCGACGACCTCCTTGACCGCGTTCGTCAGCTCCGGCCACGCGTCGGCGACGGCGGCGAGCTCGACGCCGCTGGTGAGGTCGGCGGACTCCAGGTCCGCGCCGGCCTCGAGCACCGCGTCGCCGATCGCCTCGCCCTCGGCGTGATCCAGTGCCGACGCGGCGGGCGGGGTACCCGGCGCCGGCTGGTCGCCGGACACGTCGAGCGGCGGGACGGTCCAGTGCACTGTGACGGAGGCGTGGTCGTCCTCCACGAGCACCGCTGACGTATGGAGGTCGTTCAGATCGCCGGCGGCCCGGTAGACGCCGCCGTCGTCGCCCTCCTCGCAGTTCAGCCACTGGCCCGGGGTGCCCTCCAGCTGGCCCGGCTCGGTGCACGGCCGGTACTCGGGCAGATCGGTCCGGGCCGGCTCCAGCGTCACGGCGAGGTCGAAGCTCACCCCGCTGCCGCGGGCCAGCGTCACGTCGATGCTCGGGCCGGTCGCCGGCACGACCTCGTTCCCCGATTCCTCGGAGGAGGCGACCTCGACGTCGGCCGGCAACGCCGACTCGATCGCGTCCCACATGCGCTGCTTGACCGGGTCGGCGCCGATCTGCGGCGGGTAGTCGGCCGGGTCGCCCGCGCCGTCGCCCGACGCCACGGTGTCGCGGTCGTCGTCGAAGACGGCTGGCAGAACGGCCGCGCCGAGGCCGGCCACCGCCAGCACCGCCACGCCGCCGGCGATGCGGTTGCGCCGCATCCGCTGCTTCCGGGCGCGGCCGCGGGACACATCCTCGTCGGCGACGACAGGATGGGCCGGCTCGCCCGTCAGCGTCTTCTTGAACAGGTCCCTGAGCGTGGGCTCGGTCATCACGCCTCCTTCGATTCCGCGAATGCCCCGGATCCGAGCACGTCGCGCAGCCGGTCCAGACCGCGCGCCGTCTGACTCTTGACGTTGCCGGAACTGCAGTTCATGAGGTCGGCGACCTGCTCGACGCCGAGGTCCTCCCAGAACCGCAGCACGAGCGTCGCCCGCTGCCGCGGCGGGACGAACGCCAGCGCCGCCAGCAGCCGCTCCCGCGTGTACGGATCACCGGAATCCGCCTGGTCAGTGGCGGCGCGGTCCGGGACGACGTCGACGGACTGCTCCCGCCGCCACGGCCGCCGGGTGCCGTCGATGTGGGCGTTGACGAGAACCCGCCGGGCGTACGCCATCATGTCGTCGCCGCGGTACACCCGCCGCCACGCCACGTACAGCTTGGTCAGTGCCTCCTGGACGAGGTCCTCTGCGGCGTGCCAGTCGCCCGTCATCAGGAAGGCGGTTCGCAGCAGCGCACGGCGCCGGGCCGTGACGAAATCCCTGTACGACGCCTCGTCTGCTGCTCGCATCCACCGTCTCCGCTGCCGTTCCGAGTGAGCTCCTCACACTGGGTGCACGGAACGGCGGTGGTCCCGGGTTGCATCGCGGCCCCGGGACCGGTTCAGATGCGGCAGGCCAGGATCTCCGTCACCAGGATGGCCCGCGCGCCGACCGCCCACAGGTCGTCCATCACCCGCTGCGCCTCGGACCGCGGCACCATGGCCCGGACGGCGACCCAGCCCTCGCGGTGCAGCGGCGACACCGTCGGCGACTCAAGGCCGGGGGTGAGCGCGCTGGCCTCGTCGACGTGGTCGGCGCGGATGTCGTAGTCCATCATCACGTAGCCGCGGGCGACCATGACGCCGTTGAGGCGGCGCAGCAGCAGGTCGATGGCGGGCGGACGGTCACCGCCGGCGCGGGCGATGAGGACGGCCTCGGACCGCAGGATCGGCTCGCCGACGACCTCGAGGCCGGCCTGCCGCAGCGTCGTCCCCGTCTCGACGACGTCCGCGATGACGTCGGCGACGCCCAGCTGCACGGCCGTCTCGACGGCGCCGTCCAGCCGCACCACCGACGCGTCGACGCCGCGGTCGGCGAGGTAGTCGCGCAGCAGCCCCGCGTACGACGTGGCGACCCGCAGGCCGCCGAAGTCGGACACCTTCTCCGCCGTGCCCGGCCGGGTCGCGAAGTGGAAGGTGGAGCCGCCGAAGCCGAGCGCCAGCAGCTCCTCGGCCGACGCACCGGAGTCGAGCAGCAGGTCGCGCCCCGTGATCCCGGCGTCGACCGTCCCCGCACCCACGTACACCGCGATGTCGCGCGGCCGCAGGTAGAAGAACTCGACATCGTTGTCGGGGTCGCGCAGCACCAGCTCGCGGCCGCCGTCGGCGCGCTGGCGGTAGCCCGCCTCGCGCATCATCTCGGCGGCCGGACCAGACAGCGAGCCCTTGTTGGGCACGGCGATGCGAAGCGTCATGTCAGAGCCTCTCGTAGACGTCGGCGAGGGTGATGCCGCGGGCCAGCATGAGCACCTGAACGTGGTAGAGCAGCTGCGAGATCTCCTCGGCCGCTCGTTCGGTGCTCTCGTGCTCGGCCGCCATCCACGCCTCGGCGGCCTCTTCCACGACCTTCTTGCCGACGTGATGGACCCCATGGCGGACCGCCTCGACGGTGCCGGAACCGGCCGCACCGGACTCCACCTTCGCCGACAGCTCGACCCAGAGGTCCTCGAAACTCTTCACGTCGCACAAGGGTACGGACACGGTGCCCCTCGCCGCCGCCTGGTTCACGAGCCGGACACCGCACCGCCGGCCACGTGCGCGCCAGCGTCCCTCAGCCCGCAGGCCGGCCGCGCAGGCGCGCGACCCGCCTCCGTCCGGGTCAGGCGTAGCAGGCGCGCAGCGCGACGACGGTGGCCAGCGCGGCCTGCGTCGCCTCGTAGCCCTTGTCCTCCTTGGACCCCGGGAGCCCGGCCCGAGCCAGCGCCTGCGCCTCGTCGTCGCAGGTGAGGACGCCGAAGCCGATCGGCACCCCGGTGTCGACGGCGACCCGGGTCAGGCCGTCGGTGGCCGCCTGGCAGACGTAGTCGAAGTGCGGCGTCTCGCCCCGGACCACGACGCCGAGGGCCACGACCGCCTCGTAGTTGGCCCGCGCCAGCCGCGCCGCGACGACCGGCAGCTCGAACGAGCCCGGCACCCGCAGGATCAGCGGGTCGTGCACCCCGGCCTCGTCCAGCGCCCGCAGCGCACCGGCGATCAGGCCGTCCATGACCTGCTGATGCCACAGCGACGCGACGACCGCGACCCGGAGGTCGCCCACCTTGCCCACCTGCAGTTCGGGCGCGCCCTGACCACTCATCGTCTGGTGTCCTCTCGTTCCGCGGATTCCTCCGAGCCTGGCAGATCGCCCAGCTCGTGGCCCATGCGGTCCCGTTTCGTCGTCAGGTACCGCAGGTTCTCGGGGTTGACGGCGACCGGCAGCTCCACCCGTTCGGCCAGCTTGAGCCCGTACCCCTCGACGCCGGTCAGCTTGGCCGGGTTGTTCGTCATCAGCGCGATGGTGCGCACGCCCAGGTCGGCGAGGATCTGCGCGCCGGTCCCGTAGTCGCGGGCGTCGGCGGGCAGCCCCAACTCGACGTTGGCGTCGACCGTGTCCAGCCCGCCGTCCTGCAGCTCGTACGCCTGCAGCTTGTGCGCCAGCCCGATGCCGCGGCCCTCGTGGCCGCGCAGGTACACGACGACGCCGCGACCGGCGCCGGCCACGAGGTCCAGGGCGGCGCGCAACTGCGGGCCGCAGTCGCAGCGCAGCGAGCCGAACGCGTCGCCCGTCAGGCACTCGGAGTGCAGCCTGACCAGCACCGCCTCGTCACCCACCGTGTCGGCCCCGACCTCGCCCATGACCAGCGCGACATGCTCGCTCCCGTCGAGGATGTCGCGGTAGGCGTGCGCCGTGAACGTGCCGTGAACCGTCGGCAGGCGGGTCGAGGCGACCCGTTCGATCTGCCGCTCGGTGCGGCGGCGGTACCGGATGAGGTCGGCGATCGAGATCATCGCCAGCCCGTGCTCGTCGGCGAACTCGCGCAGCGCCGGCGCCCGCATCATCGAGCCGTCGTCGTGGACGATCTCGCACAGCACGCCCGCGGGCGACAGGCCGGCCATCCGGGCGAGGTCGACCGCGGCCTCGGTGTGCCCCGGCCGCCGCAGCACGCCACCCTCGCGGGCACGCAGCGGGAACACGTGCCCCGGCCGGCTGAGCTCGTACGCCTCCGTCGCGGAGTCGGCCAGCACCCGCGCCGTGTGCGCGCGCTCGGCCGCCGAGATGCCGGTCGTGATCCCGTGCCTGGCGTCGACGGAGACGGCGAACGCGGTGCCCTTGCGGTCCTCGTTGACGACGGTCATCGGCGGGAGGTCGAGGCGATCCAGCTCGCTGCCGAGCATCGGGACGCAGATGACGCCCGACGTGTACCGGATGGTGAAGCCCATCAGGTCAGGCGTGGCCTTGGCGGCGGCGAAGATCAGGTCGCCTTCGTTCTCCCTGTCCTCGTCGTCGACCACGACCACCGCCTTGCCCGCGGCGATGTCGGCGATCGCCCGCTCGACGGTGTCCAGTTGCACGGTCACTGTCCCTCCTCTGACGCCTCGCGGCGGGCTGCAGTCGACGCCCCCACCTCTGTCGTGTTCTCAGCCGTCACATCCGGCGCCGTGGCCCCGCTCGTGCCGCTCGCCCCGCTCGCCATGAGGCGCTCGACGTACTTCGCGACCACGTCGACCTCGAGGTTGACGCCGTCGCCCGGTTGCCGGCGGCCGAGCGTCGTCAGCTCGAGCGTGGTCGGGATCAGGCTCACCTCGAACCAGTCCGGGCCGAGCCCGGACACCGTCAGCGAGACGCCGTCGACGGCGATCGATCCCTTCTCCGCGACGTAGCGCAGCAGGCCGGCGGGCGCCTCGATGCGGACGACCTCCCAGCGGCTGCCCGGCGTGCGCGACACCACCGTGCCGACGCCGTCGACGTGGCCCTGCACGATGTGGCCGCCGAGCCGGTCGCTGGCCCGCACCGCCCGCTCCAGGTTGACGGCGTCGCCGGCGCTCAGCTTCGCCAGCGTGCTGCGGTCGAAGGTCTCGCGCATGACGTCGACGGTGAAGGTGTCGCCGTCGACGGCGGTGACGGTCAGGCAGACGCCGTCGACGGCGATCGACGCGCCGTGCACGGCGTCCTCGGCGACCTTCGGGCCGCGGACGGTGAGCCGCCCGTCGTCGGCGTCGCCCTCGACGGCGACGAGTTCGCCCAGTTCCTCGACGATCCCGGTGAACATGGCCTCACGCCTTCCTGTGATCTTGCGGGGTTGCGGTGATACGCAGATCGGGGCCGACCATCCGCACGTCGGCGACGTCCAGCCGGATCGCGGCGTCGATGGTGTTCACACCGGCGTCGGCCAGCGCGGCCGGTCCGGCGCCGAGCACCGCGGGCGCGACGTAGCCGACGACCCGGTCGATCAGACCGGCCCGCCAGAACGCCCCGGCCAGCGTCGGCCCGCCCTCGAGCAGGACGTATCGCTGGCCGCGCTCGTACAACCGGGTCAGGAGCCTGGTGAGGTCGACGCGCCCGTCAGCGGTGGCGCCGACCTCCTCGGCCGTCGCCACCCACGTCTCCGCCTGGTCGTCGCGCACCCGCGCCGACACCGGCGTCGTCCCCCCACTGTCGACGACGACCCGCAGCGGCTGCACGACGGCCGGCCCGCCCGGCGCCACGGCAACCTGCGTCGCGCTGGCACCGCCTGCCCCAGCGCCGCCGTGGCCGACCCCAGTGTGGGTGCGAACCGCGGGGGCGTCGTCCCCATCGGCGGCTACCGCGTCGGCCGCATCGGCCGCGTCGGCCGCGTCGAGGCGGACGGTGAGTTGCGGATCGTCCGCCCGCACGGTCCCCGCCCCGACGACCACGGTGTCGACCGCGGCACGGAGCCGGTGCACGTCAGCGCGGGCCTCCGGGCCGGTGATCCAGCGGCTGGTGCCGTCGGCTGCCGCGCTACGCCCGTCGAGCGTCGCGGCGAACTTCCAGACCACGAACGGCCGGTGGGTGCGCAACGGCGTGAGCCAGCGCGCGTTCGCGTCGGCCGCCTCGTCCGCCAGCACGCCCAGCTCCACGTCCACACCGTGCGCACGCAGCGTCGCCGCTCCCCCGGCGGCGACCGGGTTCGGATCGGCAACGGCCACCACCACCCGCGCGATACCGGCCGCGATCAGCGCCTGCGTGCACGGCCCGGTGCGCCCGGTGTGGTCGCACGGCTCCAGCGTGACGACGGCGGTGCCGCCGCGGGCCCGCTCGCCGGCCTGGGCGAGCGCGTTGACCTCGGCGTGCGGTCCGCCGGCGCGCTCGTGCCAGCCCTCGCCCACCGTCGCGCCGGTCGCGCCGGTCGCGCCGGTCGCGCCGGTCGCGCCGAGGATGACGCAGCCGACGTCCGGGTTGGGCGGCGTCGTGTAGGCGCCGTTCAGGGACAGCTCGATGGCGCGGCGCATGGCCGTCAGCTCCACCGGACTCGCCACCGGCCCCTCCTCGCCTCATCGGGCGAGCTCCGGGGCGGGCGCGAGTGCGCACCAACAGCCGGCTCGGCGCTCCGGACGCGCACCAGGGCGCGACCAGCCGAGACAGCCGCGCGTGCTTCCTCCCATCCGGACTTTAACCGTCGGTCCCGGAGTTCCACCGGGTCAACCGTCCGTCGCCCGCTGATGCGGACGCCGACCGGGTCGCGGACTGTCACCGCCGGTTCGGACTTTCACCGACCCCGGAGCACGCTTTGTGTCTCTAGCAGCCTAACCGCCACCGCGCGGAACGCATTCCCCAGCCACGCTCCGTGCTTCTTCTCACATGGGGATCACCTCCTGACCCTCATCACCTCGCGTCAGGTCACGTCTCATCACCAGGTTGCCTCCTCCCAGCTCAGACCACCTCCCAGTCGTCGGCGGCCAACGGCGCCGAGGCCGCCCAGAAGTCGGCGAGGGCGGGCACGTCGACGACAACCGGCCAGGGGTGGTCGGTGCTGAACCTCGCCGACGTGGCCGGGGTGCGTTCCGCGTACGATCCCGTGGCCTCGTCGCGGCGCAGCTCGGTGACCTCGATGTCGGGCGGCCTGCGCCGCAGGGCCACGATCCAGTACGCCGGGACGCCCGCCCGCGCGTACAACGCACGCTTCGTCACGGTGTCGCGGAGCGCCGACGTGGGCGACACCACCTCGACGGCCAGCGTCAGCGCGCCGACCGGGATCGGCGTGGTCTCGGCCAGCGCCACGTGCGCCACCACGACGTCGGGCCGCACCTCGTCGTGCGCGCCGATGTGCACCGGCTGGCCGCGATCGACGACCAGCGGACTCCCCCGGTTCGCGACCTCGAAGGTGTTCGCCAGCCACCGCCAGACCGCGGTCTCGGCGACCGACGGCGGTGGCGACACCAGGACGCACCCCTCGATGACCTCGTAGCGCGGACCGCCGTCGGGCAGGGCACGAAGGTCGGCGGCTCGATAGCCGCGCGATCCGGGCGACCGGGCCAGCAACTGGGCAACGTTCACGACGACTCCTCGGGGTGCTGCACGCCTGCCGGCGGATCGCGGACGATCCGCGACTCACACCACGCTAAGCAGCTCGAACGCCGATTGTCGCGTCGAAATGTCAGCCCGGCGGTTGCCCGTTTCCGGGCAAGTTTGCCCGACCCGATCGAGCACGTCCGGGCAAACTCCAGGGCTAACTCCCGACTCTCAGAAACGGCGGAAAGCGAGCAACGAGACCAGGATTTCCTGTGAATCCGGCTGCCCGCGCGGCCGTCCCCGCCACCGGCCGGACGCCGGGCAACCGGCGCCACCGCGCGCTGGCTCACAGAGTTCTCTCAGAAGCTCTCCGAAACCACCCGGATCGGCCGGTCACGATCGCCTCATGACGACGATCGAGCTCCGCGGACTGACCAAACGCTACGGACCCGACACCGTGGTGGACGACGTCTCGTTCACCGTCGGACCCGGACAGGTGACCGGGTTCCTCGGGCCGAACGGCGCCGGCAAGTCCACCACGATGAAGATGATCATGGGGCTGGCCGCGCCGACCCACGGCTCGGTGACCATCGGCGGCCGCCGCTACCGCGACCTGCCAGTTCCGCTGACGACGGTCGGCGCGCTGCTCGACGCCGGCGCCGTCCACGGTGGCCGGACCGCCCGCGACCACCTGCTGGCGCTCGCGCTGAGCAACGGGCTTCCCCGCTGTCGGGTCGACGAGGTGCTCGCGCGGACCGGGCTCGGCGGTGTGGCCGGCAAGCGCGCTGGCGGGTTCTCGCTGGGTATGCGGCAACGGCTCGGCATCGCGGCGACATTGCTCGGCGACCCGCAGGCGCTGATCTTCGACGAGCCGGTGAACGGGCTGGACCCCGAGGGCATCCGCTGGATCCGCGATCTCATGCGCTCGCTCGCGCGAGAAGGGCGGTCGGTGCTGGTCTCCAGCCACCTGATGAGCGAGATGGCGCAGAGCGCCGACCACCTCGTCGTCATCGGCCGCGGCCGCGTCATCGCGGACACCGGCATGAGCGAGTTCCTGCGCGCGAACGGCGAGGGCACCGTCCTCGTCCGCACCCGCGAGCCGGGCGCGTTCGCCCTGCGACTGACCGCCGCCGGCGCCGCCGTCCGCGAAGGGCTGGAGTCATCGCTGGTCGTGTCCGGCATGAGCAGCGACGACATCGGCGCGCTCGCCGCCTTCCACGGCGTCGCCCTCAGCGAGCTCACCCCGCAGCGCGCCTCGCTGGAGGACGCCTTCATGGACCTGACCAGGGACAGCGTGCAGTACCAGGGGGTCGCCGCATGAGCGCCCCGGCCACGGCGCCCACGGTGAGGTTCGCCGACACGCTGCACGCGGAGTGGGTCAAGCTCCGCAGCCTCCGTTCGACCTGGTCGACGCTGGCCTGCCTCTTCGGAGTCGGGCTCGGCGTCACGGCGCTCGCGATGAGCTCGGCCGGGACCGACTACGCGGAGGCGACCGCGGCGGACCGGGCCGCCTGGGACCCGACCAACCTCAGCCTGACGACGTACATCGTCGCGCAACTGATCATCGGTGTCCTGGGCATCCTGATCGTCACGTCCGAGTACGCCACCGGCCTGATGCAGACGTCGCTGATGGCGACGCCGCGCCGGAGCCGGCTGCTGGCGGCCAAGGTCACGGTGGCCGCCGCGGTCGCCGTCGTGGCCGGTCAGTTGCTGATGCTCATGTCGTTCCTGCTCGGGCAGGCGATGCTGAGCGCGCAGGACGTGCCGTCGGCGTCGCTCGGCGATCCCGGCGTACTGGCGGCGGTCGGCGGTGGCGGGCTGTATCTGACGGCGATCGCGCTGCTCGCGGCCGGTCTCGGCACGATCATGCGGGCGACGGCGGGTGCGTTGGCCACGCTCGTCGGAATCGTGTTCCTGGTGCCCGCGCTCGCCGGACTGTTCCCGTCGTGGCTGCAGGGCCTGGTCGACGTGTGGCCGACACGGGGTGCGGCCGCGGTGTTCGCGACGGTGCCGGACCCCGAGTTTCCGCACCCGTGGCTGAACCTGGGCGGGATGTGCCTGGGCGTGGTCGCGGTGCTGGTCGCGGCGTTCGTCGTCTTCCGTCGCCGCGACGTGTGACGTGGTGGTGCGGCCGCGGGACGTCGGCGCCGGTCTGGTCGCGGGCGCGGCGGCGCTGCTGACGATGACGGGCGTCGCCGCGGCCGGGTTGTTGCTGCTCGACGCGGGCCGGATCGGCGAGGTCGGCGCGCTGACGGCGGCCGTCGTCGCACTGGCCGCGGGCGGGCGGGCGACGCTGACGACGACGGCGCCGGGCGAGCTCCCTATCCCGCTGCGTGCCGGGGTCGAGGCGCTGCCGCTGGGGGTCACGCTGGCGGGTGCGGTGGTGCTCGGGACGGTGCTGCTGCGGCGCGGCCGGGACGGGTTCGGCGTGCGTGCCGCGGCCGCGACGGTGGCCGTCGCGGCCGGGCTGCTGGTGGTGGCGCAGCTGGCCGGCGGGAACGTGACGGTGTCGCTCCCAGCCGACGCGGTGGCGGCCGCCGGCGTCGCCTCGGCGGCTGGCCGCACGCCCGCCGACGGTTGCCCGGACGGCGGCGGGTTGCCGTTCGGCGGCGGGTCGCCGCTCGGCGACGGGAGGCCACTCGGCAGCGCGCTGCCGAGTGGCGACGGTGGATCGGCCGGCGGCTTGGACGTCGGGTACTCGGTCGCCGGCGGTCCGCTGGCGGCAGCCGGGGCGGCGGGTGCGTTGGCCGTCGTCGGGGTGTGCTGGCTGGTGCTGCGGTTCCGCGGATCGACTCGGCGATCGTGGGCCGGGCGGTGGGCCGTCGCGGGGATCGTCACGGCGGGGATGGTCGCCGCCGGCGCGTCGGGCGGGACCCAGGCTGTGGGCGGGCTGCTGCTGTTGCTGCCCGCCGCGGTGGCCGGCGCGCTGCCGGTCGCGCTCGGGGCGCCGGTGACGGTGCGAGCGGACGGTGTGCTGCGATGCGCGTTGGATGGGGCCGAGCCGGTGGTCTCGACGACCCCGCTGAGGTGGGTCTCGGCGGCGGCGCTGCTCGCGCTCGGCGTGGTCGTCGCCGCGAGGGCGCACCACGAGCCGCACCACGGACTGCGACCCGGACTGCGACCCAGGCTGCGACGCGGACTGATGGACGTCGGCGGGATGGGGGCGGCGACGGGAGCGGGGCTGGCCGCGATGGCGCTGCTCACGACGGTGACCATCGACGTCGGGGTGGGCGGGCTGGCCCTGCTCGACGCAAGGCTGGCGGCCGACCCGGCAGCAGCCCTCGCCGCCGGCGCAGCGGTGGGCGCCGCCGCGGGCGCGGCCGGAGTCACCGTCGTCCAGGCGGCGAGGTCACTGACTTCACTACCCTGGCGACCGTGGAAGGACCGGGCCCGGCCATGACGTCCCAGCGGCTGCTCGTGGTCGACGACGAGGCGACGGTCAGGGAGTTGCTGTCGGCGGCGCTGCGCTTCGCCGGTTTCGGGGTGTCGTCCGCCGCCACCGGGGCGGAGGCGATTGAGGCGGCGGCAGCAGAGCCGCCGGACCTGGTGCTGCTGGACGTGATGCTGCCGGACATGGACGGCTTCGAGGTGGTCCGCCGACTGCGCGGGGCCGCGACCAGCGGCAGGGGCCCGGTGCCCGTCCTGTTCCTGACCGCCCGCGACCGCCAGGCCGACAAGGTCACCGGCCTGTCGCTGGGCGCCGACGACTACGTGACGAAGCCGTTCGACCTGGAGGAGCTGATCGCCCGCATCCGCGCGATCCTGCGCCGCACGTCCGGCAACCCCGCCGACCTGCTGCGGGCGGGACCGCTGACGCTCGATCCGGCGGGACACCAGGTGACCCGCGACGGCACCGCGGTCCGCCTGTCCCCCACCGAGTTCCGGCTGCTCAGGTACCTGATGGAGAACTCCGGGCAGGTGGTGTCGAAGGCGCAGATCCTCGACCGCGTGTGGCGCTACGACTTCGGCGGCGACGCCAGCATCGTCGACACCTACATCTCCTACCTGCGGCGGAAGGTCGACGTTGAGGAACCGAAGCTGATCCGGACGGTGCACGGCGTCGGCTACGTGCTGCGGGAGCCGCGATGAGGCGGCTGTCGCTGCGGTCGCGGCTGCTGCTGCTGACGTCGGGGCTGTTGCTGGCCGGCCTGACGCTGATCAGCGCGGCCGTCGCGAGCAACCTCGAGCGCTACCAGCTGGACCGCATCGACGGCCAGCTCAGGGCCCTCACCGCGATCCTGACCAGCGTCTCCGCGGGCGGCCCGCCGCAACCGGTCGACACCGCGGGACGGCCGGAGCTGCTGGACGCCGCGCTCGACCTGATCGGCGCGCCGTACCTGGTGTATCTGAACGCGGACGGGACGGTCGCGGGCGGGTTGCGCACGTCCGGCCTGGACAGCGGCGAGCTGCCGGCCACCGACGAGCTGAACGGACTGTCCGACGGCACCCCGGTCAGCCTCCCTGCGGCCGACGGTGACGGACGCTGGCGGACGGTCAGCGTGACGGCGACCGGCTGGGACGGGACGGTGGTCGCGGCGGCCCCGCTGGACGACGCGGACGCGACGATCGACCGGCTCCGCGTCACGAGCATCGTCAGCGGCGCCGTCCTGCTGGTCCTGCTGACGGCGATCGGCTGGCTGGCGCTGGGCCGGGGGCTGCGCCCGCTGCGCCGCATCGCGCACACCGCGGCCGCGATCGCCGGCGGCGACCTGACGCAGCGCGTGCCCGGCCTCGCCGCGCCGAGCACCGAGGTCGGGCACCTCGCGGCGTCCCTCAACACCATGCTCGGCCAGCTGGAACGCGCCTTCGCCGACCGCGCGGAGGCCGAGGCGCGCATGCGCACGTTCCTGTCGGACGTGAGCCACGAGCTGCGCACGCCGCTGGTCGGCATCAAGGGCTCGGCCGAGCTGTACCGCATGGGCGCGCTGCCCGAACGGGCCGACGTCGACGCGGCGATGCTGCGGATCGACCGCGAGGCGACCCGGCTGACCGCGCTGACGGAGGACCTGCTGCTGCTGGCCCGGCTGGACGAGGCGCCCGAGGGCCAGCTCGACCGCGCCCCGATGGACCTGCGCACGCTCGCCGGCGACGCCCGGCACGACCTGCGCGCGCTCGACCCGTCCAGGACGATCCAGCTGACCGGGCCTGGCGGCGACGGCGTGCCAGGCCCGGCACCGGTGGACGCCGACGAGGACCGGCTGCGGCAGGTCGTCGCGAACCTCGTCGGCAACGCCGTCGCACACACGCCGCCGGGCAGCGCCGTCCGCATCGGCGTCGGCACCGTCGGCGGCCGGGCGGTGCTGGACGTCGTCGACGAGGGCCCGGGCCTGACGGCCGAGCAGGCGGACCGCGTCTTCGACCGGTTCTACCGGGCCAACCCGTCCCGCGACCGGTCCGGCGGCGCCAGTGCGGGGCTCGGGCTGTCGATCGCCCGCTCGCTGGCCCGCGCGCACGGCGGCGACGTGGAGGTGCGGACGCGGCTCGGCGACGGCGCCCGGTTCCGGCTCACGCTGCCGCTGGCCGACTAGTGCGCGGCCTTCGCCGCCAGCTCGCGCAGTTCGGTGACGGCGGCCGCGGCGTCCTCGGCTCCGTACACGGCCGACCCGGCGACGAACACGTCCGCCCCGGCGTCGGCGCAGCGCTCGATCGTCTCGGCCGACACGCCGCCGTCGACCTGGATCCAGATGTCCAGCCCAGACGCCGACACCAGTTCGCGCGCCCGCCGGATCTTCGGCAGGCACACGTCCAGGAACGGCTGCCCGCCGAAGCCCGGCTCGACCGTCATGACCAGCAGCATGTCGATCTCGGGCAGGAGGTCGGCCCACGGCTCGACGGGGGTGGCCGGACGGAGCCCGACGCCGGCCCGCGCCCCGTGTTTGCGCAGCTCCCGGGCCAGCCGGACCGGCGCGGCGGCCGCTTCGGCGTGGAAGGTGACGTTGTGCGCGCCGGCCTCGGCGTATCCCGGCGCCCACCGGTCCGGCTCGTCGATCATCAGGTGGCAGTCGATGAGCCGGTCGGTGCGGGCCAGGATCGCCTCGACGACCGGTAGCCCGAGCGTGAGGTTGGGGACGAAGTGGTTGTCCATGACGTCGACGTGCACGAGGTCGGCGTCGCCCAGGCGGGCGATCTCGGCCTCGAGGTTGGCGAAGTCGGACGACAGGATGCTCGGCGCGATCTGAATCCCCACGAGCACTCAGATTACTAGTGCGACCCGACGCTCACCGGCGTCCGGTGGTGACGCAGCACGACCAACGCCTGCACGGCGGCCGCGACCACCATCAGCGCACCGACCACGCTGGTCACCTCGACAGCCCGGGTGAAGGCGTCCTCGGCGGCGGTGACCAGGGCGGACGCCTCCTCCGCCGGCAGCGTCCCGGCAAGATCGACCGCACCGCCCAGCGTCTCGCGCGCCTGCGTCAGCGTGGCGCCGTCGACGCCGCTCACGGCGCCCAGCGACGACCCGTACACCGCGGTCAGCAGGCTGCCGAGCACCGCGGTACCCAAGCCGCCGCCGACCTCGTACGCCGTCTCCGACACGGCCGCCGCGGCGCCGGCCCGGTCCGGGTCGACGGCGCCCATGATGACGTTGTTGGTGATCGTCTGTACCAGCCCGACACCGGCGCCGACCAGCAGGAACGCCACCATCACCAGCCCGGCG
This sequence comes from Jiangella muralis, assembly GCF_001270745.1. Classification (GTDB taxonomy): domain Bacteria; phylum Actinomycetota; class Actinomycetes; order Jiangellales; family Jiangellaceae; genus Jiangella; species Jiangella muralis. The sequence goes on along the minus strand of NZ_LFXL01000058.1, from coordinate 1,845 downwards.
CCGAGGTCGCGGCCGGCCAGCACCATCAGCGCGAACCCGGACGCCACGACCATCAGCGCACCGAACAGCAGGTACGGCATCGGCAGTCGGCGCATCAGCGGCACCGCGAACAGCCCGGTCACGATCGCCAGCGCGAGCCCCGGCACCAGCACCAGCCCGGACCGCAGCGGCTCGAGGCCCAGCACGATCTGCAGGTACTGCGTCATGAAGAACAGCGCGCCGATCATCGCGAACGTCGTCAGCAGGTTCGTCACGACGGACGCCCGGAACGCCGGCCGCTCGAACAACGCGAGGTCCAGCAGCGGCGTCTCCAACTGCCGCTGCCGCCGCACGAACGCGACGCCGACCAGCACGCCGGCCACCAGCGCCGCCGCGTACCCGAAGGACGCCCCGTGCTTGGCCAGCCCCTTGATCCCGTACACCGCCAGCAGCATCGCCACCAGCGACAGCCCGGCACTGGGCAGGTCGTACCGGCCCGGCGCGGGGTTGCGCGACTCGGGCACCAGGGACGGCGCGAGGATCAGCAGCAGCGCCAGCACCGGCAGCGCGACGAGGAACACCGAGCCCCACCAGAAGTGCTCGAGCAGCCAGCCGCCGACGATCGGGCCGAGCGCGGCGCCGGCGGAGAACATCGTGGCCCAGATGGCGATCGCGAGCGTCCGCTGCCGCGCGTCGTGGAAGATGTTGCGAATGAGCGACAGTGTCGACGGCATCAGCGTCGCCCCGGCCACGCCGAGCAGGGCGCGCGCCACGATCAGCATCTCCGGCGACGTCGCGTACGCCGCCAGCACGGACGCCACGCCGAACGCCGTCGCGCCCACCAGCAGCAGCTTGCGCCGGCCGATCCGGTCGCCGAGCGTGCCGGCGGTCACCAGCAGCCCCGCGATCATGAAGCCGTACACGTCGACGATCCACAGCAGCTGCGTCCCCGTGGGCGCGAGATCCTCGCTGAGGTGCGGGACCGCGAAGCTGAGCACCGTCATGTCGACCGAGATGAGCAGGACCGGCAGCAGCAGGACGACGAGCGCGCCCCATTCGCGCGGCCCCGCCAGCGCCCGCTGCTCCATCGTCGTCATCGCCACACCCTCCGAGCTAAGCTAAACCGTCCGGACGGTACAGTAACACCGTCAGAATCGAGGTTTCTTCCCGTGCCACGCCCCTCTTCTCGCGATCGAATCCTCGACGCGCTGGAGCGCATCCTCGTCGATTCGGGCCTGCACGCGGTGACGCTGGAGTCCGTCGCCGACAAGGCCGGAGTCTCCAAGGGCGGCCTGCTCTACCACTTCCCGAGCAAGGAAGCGCTGATCACCGGGCTGGCCCGGCGCCTGGCCGAGGCGGTCGAGGCGGAGTTCGAGCAGGCGGAGCGCACCGACGACGTCGTCGGCTTCTTCCTGCGCACGTCGGTGCCGTCGTCGGAGGACGGCGCCGTCTACTGGTCGCTGCTGGCGGCGCTGCGCACCAACGACGTCGCCAGCGAGGAGGCCCGGCGGCTGGTCATGTACTGCTTCGTCCGGTGGGCGGAGATCCTGCGCAAGCACGTCGACGACCCGGTGACGGCCGAGATCGTCCGGCTGGTCGGCGACGGCCTGTACCTGAGCGCGCTGGCCGGGCTGCCGATGCCGGACCCCGCCCTGCTGGACGAGCTCCGGCACCGGCTCACGCGGGACGCGAAGACCGGCCAGTCGCCTTGATCTGCGCCGCGCCGGGCCGTAGGCATGACCCGCCCGGCCCGGGTGGGGCCCACCCTATGGGCGGGCACCGACAACGTCGCGTGACGACCGACTAGCGCTGCTAGGTTTCCCAAACTCTGAGGTTGATCTTGAGTTTCAGGCGGCCGTTCCCAGT
>NZ_LFXL01000057.1 GCF_001270745.1 Jiangella muralis | reverse complement strand
TGGCCGAGCTGCTCGCCAAACCGGCAGCAGCATGAACCGTTGCTTACACCGCTGGACGCCGCCTCCGGTATGCCCCTTTGATACCGCGGCTACTCCAAGATCAACGGGGTGGGACGACGGCGCGGGTGGCGAACGTCTGGCCGACCCGGAAGCCGAGGCGCTCGTACATGCGGCGGGCGACGTCGTTGTCGGCGTACATGCCGAGCGTGACCGCCCGCGCACCGGCGACCAGACCGGCGCGCGTGACGGCGGCGGTGACGTCGGCGCCGTAGCCACGGCCGCGGTGGGCGGGGTGGGTGGCGATCGCCTGCAGGTGCCACACGCCCGGCGCCTGGTCGCGCTTGGCGGCGCACGCCACCAGTGCGCCGGACGCGTCGCGCAGACCGAACCACGTGCGCACGTGGTTCGGGTCGCCGGGCTGCGCCGACGTCCGCGGCGACGACACCCGCAGCAGCTCGCGCAGGTCGGCGTCGTCGGCGGGGCCGAGCGGGCGCACCGCCTGCTCGCCCGGGCGCGGCGTCGGCGCGTCCGTCGTCCAGAACCAGTCCCAGTCGTTGCCCTCGCCGAGTGCGGCGCCGACGTACGGCACCGCGTCGACGGGGATCGAGACCCGCGGCACCGGAACCAGCTCCAGCACGGCCGTCACCAGCCGTCCGGCCTCGACGGCGGAGCCGACGGCCGCCAGCGCCGGCCCGCGCCGGCCCTGCACCGTCCAGCCGGCGGCGCCGCCCAGCGACCACGCGCGTTGGAAGCCGCCCTGGTGGTGATCCCAGCGCACGACGGGGTGTCCCCCGCTCGCCGCCACCAGCGTGGCGTGATCGGGCAGCTCGACGAGCGAGGAGGTCAGCACCGAATCAGGGTAACGACGCTGTCGGTGAGACGATCGCGGGCATGACGACTCCCGAACCACGGGCCTTCGCCCGCGACTGGCTGGCCGCCTGGAACGCCCACGACGTCGAGGCGGTGCTGCGGCACTTCCACGACGACGTCGTGTTCACGTCGCCGGTGGCGGCGCGGGTGCTGCCGGAGACCGGCGGCGTGCTGCGCGGCAAAGAGGAGTTGCGCCGCTACTGGACCGAAGGGCTGCGGCAGATCCCCGACCTGCGGTTCGCCGTGGAGGCGGTCTACGCGGGCGTCTCGGCGCTCGTCATCACCTACCGGAACCAGAAGGACGTGCTGGTCAACGAGGTGCTGATCTTCGACGGCGACCGCGTGCGCGAGGGCCACGGCACCTACCCGGGCGACGATCCGAACCCGGCCGGGGCGCGCGACTGACGAAGAGTTCGGGGGCCGGAGGTGCGATCAAGGAACTCATCGGTTAGCCTCCCCTAAGTAAGGCGAAGCAACCTTCACACGGGGACTCGATGACCATCGCGACCACCGAGCGTGCCGTCCGGCGCGCCGCAGACGTGCCGTCCTGGCGCCCGTTCCGGGTGACCGTCGCGCGCGTCCAGCACCTCACGCCGTGCTTCCTGCGCATCACCTTCACCGGCGGCGACCTCGACGAGTTCGGTCACGACGGCCCCGACCAGCGCATCAAGCTCTACCTGCCGAAGGCCGGCCAGGCCCTGCCGGACGCCGGTGACGGCGACTGGTTCGCGCGCTACCGGGCCATGGACCCGGAGGTCCGCGGCGCGCTGCGCACGTACACGATCCGCGCCGTCCGCCCGGCGCAGCGCGAGGTCGACGTCGACTTCGCCCTGCACGGCGACGCCGGCCCGGCCTCGGCGTGGGCCGCCCGCGCCGTCATCGGCCAGGAGGTCGCGCTGATCGGCCCGAACCGGCTCTACGGCGCGGACTGCCAGGGCCACGAATGGAACCCGCCGGTCGACGTCAGCGACGTGCTGATCGCCGGCGACGAGACGGCGGTCCCCGCGGTGTGCGGCATCCTCGAGCGGCTGAGGGGCACGCTCGATCCCGGCGCGCGCGTGCAGGTGTTCCTGGAGGTCCCCGACGGCGGCGACGTGCTGCCGCTGCTGGCGCCCGACCAGGCCGAGATCACCTGGCTGTCCCGCCGCCGCCCCGACGGCACCGTCGCGGCCAACGGCGAGCTGCTGGTCGACGCGGTGTGCGCGGCGGAGTTCGGCCGGGGTGCCCGGGCCGCCGCGCTGGACGCGAGCGCCGTCGACACCGTCGACATCGACCTCGAGGTGCTGTGGGAGGTCGCCGCGGCGGCCGGCAGCAGCGCCTACGCGTGGATCGCGGGCGAGGCCGGCGCCGTCAAGACGATCCGCCGGCACCTGGTGCGCGAGCGCGGCATCGACAAGGGCGCCGTCTCGTTCATGGGCTACTGGCGCACCGGCCGCTCGGAGAGCTGACCCGGGAGACACCCCTCAGCGCAGCCGCACCACGCTGCCGGTGAGCAGCTTCGCCTGGTCGGAGACGACCCAGGCGATCACCTCGGCCACCTCCTCGGGTGTGGCGACGTGGCTGTGCTCGCGACTGGCGGCGACGGCGGCGCGGACGTCGTCGGTGACCCAGCCGGTGTCGGTGACCGGCGGATAGACGATGTTGGCGGTGACGCCGTACGGCGCCAGCTCGACCGACGCGGACATCGTGTAGTTCTCCTGCGCCGCCTTGGCCGCGCCGTAGGACACTTCCTCGGGGAAGCCGTGCTGGCCGCCCGACGTCAGCCCGACGATGCGTCCCCAGGTGCCGCCGCGAGCCACGTGGCGGCGGGCGAACTCGGCGATCAGCAGCGCCGGCGCCATGGCGTCGACCCCGAACTGCTGCCGGAACGTCCGCTCGCTGACCTGCGTCATCGGCCGGCCGAACCGGTCGGTCGCGGCCGGCGCGAAGGTGTCCTGGACCCACCCGCTGGCGTTGTTGACGAGGACGTCGACCGGCCCGAGGTGCCGCTCGGCGAGGTCGAACAGCCGGGCCGGCACGGCCGGGTCGGTGAGGTCGGCCTCGACGGCATGCGCGCGGGCGCCCGCCGCCTCGACCGCGGCGACCACCTCGGTGGCGTCGGCGGCGCGGGCCCGGTTGTACGCCTCCTCCTGCCCCTCGGCGTGGCCCGGCCGGAAGTAGGCGGCCAGCACGGACACGCCGATCCGAGCCAGCGCGACGGCGGTGGCGGCGCCGATGCCGGCGTTGGCTCCGGTGACGACGGCGACGTGCGGCGTGGTGACGTTGTTCATGCCGCCCATCCTCACGACGGACGGCGCACCAGCGCCACCAGTTTCTTCGGCGCCAGCGTGCAGTAGCTCTCCGTCATCAGCTCGGCGATCTCGGTCCAGTCGATGTCGTCGACCAGCGCGAGCACGACGACGTCGCGGCCCCAGCGGGCCCGGAAGAACGGCGGCCCGCCCGCGACCAACGCGTCCAGCTCTTCCGCCGGCGCGCGGAACGTGAGCACCGTCACCTCCTCGTCGGCGCCGACCACCCGGGCATACGGCGCCTCGGCGTCGGGCACGACGGTCAGCACGTGCGCGAACGTCCGCCCGCGAACCCGCCAGCGGGTGCCCACCCACGCCTGCTCCTCATAGGCGTCGGGCAGCCCCATGCAGATCTCGCGCAGCGCCTCGACGATCTCCTCGGGCACGTCGTCGTCGTGCTGGATCATCCGCCGAGGCTAGCCGCCCGCTCCGACACTCGACCCCGGAAGCAAGCGAGTGTGTCGGTGCCCGCCCGTAGGGTGGGTGCCCTCCCAGCCGGGCGGGGTGTGCACTCCTGGTCAGCGGCGGGCGAACGCGCACTGCACCCACCGCCGGCCGTCAGCCGTCAGCCGCGGGCGAGCGCGTGCTGCACGTCCGCCGTCCGCTCGTGCAGTTCGCGGTACAGCGGGAACAGCCGGTCGTACACGGCAGCGTCGGCGGGGTCGGGCGCGACGGTGGCGCCGCCGCCGTTCCAGAGGTCGTCCCGGGAGGCGGCGCCGATCGCCACCGCGGCGAACTTCGCGTCGCCGTACGCCGCGCCGACCGTCACCGGGGGCACCTCCTGCGTCACGCCGGTGGCGCTGCTGACGATGCCGGTCCACAGGTCGCTCTTGGTCCCGCCGCCCACCGCGACCACCCGCGAGGCAGCGACCCCGGCGGCGGCGAACTCGGCCAGGTTGTGCCGCACGCCGAACGCGGTCGCCTCCAGCAGCGCCCGGTAGACGTGCCCGGCGCCGTGGCGCAGCGACAGCCCGGCCAGCACGCCGCGCGCGTCCGGGTCGGCGAACGGGGTCCGCTCGCCGTCGAAGTACGGCAGCGCCAGCAGCCCATCCGCTCCGGCCGGCACCGCGGCCGCCTCCGCCAGCAGCTCCGGGTACGGCCGGCCGCCGGTGAGGTCGCGGAACCAGCCGGTGATCGACCCCGAGCTGGCCATGCCGCCGGCCAGTGTGTGCACGCCCGGATGCTGGCCGGCGGTGCCCCACAGCTGCGGATGGGCGACCGGCGCGGCCGTCACCGCGATGAAGAACATCGTCGAGCCGTACATGATCATCACGTCGCCGGGACGCCGGACGTCGACGCTCTCGGCCTCGGCCCAGGCGTCGATGGTGCCGACGGCGACCGGCGTGCCGGCCCGCAGCCCGGTCGCGGCCGCCGCGTGCTCCGTCACGTGACCGGCGATGTCGGTCGGCCAGCGCAGCGAAGGCAGCGCCAGCCCGGGCGCGACGGCGTCGGCCCAGTCCGCGATCCACTCGCCGCGGTGCCGGTCGTACAGCGGCTGCGCCTGGTTCGCCGAGTGGTGGTCCAGGACGTACTCGCCGGTCAGCCGGTACACGACGTAGCCGTTGGCCATGAAGAAGTACCGGGTCCGGGCCCACACGTCCGGCTCGTTCTCACGGATCCAGGCCAGCTTCGGCCCGGCCGACTGCGACGACAGCCGCGACCCGCACCGCGCCAGGATCTCGTCCTCGCCCAGCCGCTCCGACAACGCGGCCGCCTGCCCGACGGCGCGGGTGTCGACGCCGTAGAGGATGGCGGGCCGCAGCGGAACGCCGTCGGCGCCGGCCACCAGCGCCGTCGGCCCGATGCCGCTCACGCACACCGCGCCCACGGACGCGGCGGGGTACCGCTGCATCAGCCGCCGGCTCAGCGTGCACACGTCGGACCACCAGACGGCGTCGGCGTCCTGCTCGACCCAGCCCGGCCGCGGCCGCTGGGTGTCGTGCTCGACCACCTCGACGGCGACGACGTCACCGCCGGTCGAGGCCAGGACGGCCTTGCTGCTGGCCGTCCCGATGTCGATCCCGAGGACGAACTCGGCCGGCACGCCCTACCCGCCCAGCCGCTGGAAGTCGACGTCCAGCTGCCGGCAGACCTGCTCCAACTCGGCCACGTAATCGCCCGGCACCGCGTGGATGTGGTTCGCGCCGAACCGGGACAGGAACTCGTCGGCCGGGACGTCCATGCGGGTGAACGCGTGCGGCCACTCGAACGTCGACTGCCGCGCCAGCTGCTCGTTGACCTCGTCGCCGTAGTCCTCGAACGCGCCGCGCACGACCTGCATACGGTAGCGGCCGTTGTACCGCGTCAGCCGGGCCAGCGTCACGTCGCCGGGCGCCGCGATGTGGTGCACGGACGCGCCGCCGGCCGGGAAGAAGAACACCTCCGGGTACAGGTGGACGCGGCGCAGGTTCTCCGCCGGGTCGTCGCTGCGGGCGGCGTACCAGGTGGCGTGCTGCCCGGAGTTGGCCATGTCCCAGATGTCGCGGTCGGCGTGGTAGTGCCGGACGTCGGCGAAGAGCACCGGGTCGCCGGAGATCAGCTTGAGGATCTGCATGGTCAGCGCGGCGTCCATGTCGGACTCCGTCGCGGTGACGTGGGTCGGCTTCGGGCCCTCCCAGTCGTACGGGTCGTTGAGGAACGCCTCGGTGATGTCCATGGTGGTGAAGTGCGTCGTCAGCTCCGGCTGGCCCTTGATGCCGGAGAAGTCGAGGTTCCATTCGTCGATCAGCTCACGCACCGCGTGGTACGAGCGGATCTGCCGCTCCAGCAGCTCGGGCGTCAGCTGCTTGCCGTCGTAGTGGACGTTGGCGTGCTTCTCGAGCCATTCCCGGCCGGCGCGCGCCCGCGATTCGGGCACGAGCTCGGACCGGCGGACGATCTCCCACTGGTCGATCTCCTCGACGTCGACGCCGAACGTCGACAGCCACTGGTCGGTGTTGGCGACGGCGGTGTACATGCCCATAGGGCGTCCGCCGAACCGGCCGAACGTGCTCCCTCGCAGCCCGCCGACGGCCTGGGCGGCGCGGACGTGGACGAGCAGCCGCTCCAGCGTCGCGGGGTCGGCGACGTCGCCCCAGACCCGGCCGTGCACCCGGCCGATCTGGTCCAGCGAGCCGCCGGCCGCCAGCATGCCGACCATGCCGGGCTGCACCGGGTCGATGTTCGACAGCAGCACCAGCGGCCCCGGCGTCGCGTCGGCGGCGAGCATGGAGAAGTGCGGGAATGCCCACACCGAGTAGTTGAAGATCGTGAGGTCGGGCCGCGCCTCGGCGACCAGCCGGGCCTGGCTGGAGGCCAGCACGTTCGACGACACCAGCTCGGGCGCCCGCGTCACCTCGTGCCCGGCGCCCTCCAGCGCCGCGGCGATCGCGTCCTCCGAGGAGCGCGCCCAGTCCGCGATGTCGCGGTGCACGAAGTCGCGTCCGTCGGAGATCGTCAGCAGGCCGATACGTGCCACGAGCCACTCCCATCACGTGTCCACCAGCAGAAATCGATTGCCCACACGCTAGGCGAGGGCGCTCCGGACTGTCAACGGCGCGCAACCGCCGCAACCGGTCGTGTCCTGCCATTTCGGCGTTCAACCTGACCAGAGTGTTGACCGCTCCATTGCGCAGGGTTAACCTCGGCGTCACAGCAAGCAATCGATTGCTGAGGAGCGGACATGGCAGCGTCCCCCGGCCACCCACCCGGTCACCCACCCGGCCGCCGATCCGGGCTCCCGCCCGGTCCCGGATCCGGCCCCACCCCCACCTCGGTCCACGCCGAGCGCCCGTCCCGACGGCGCTTCCTCGGCCTCTCCGCCGCGCTGACCGGGGCGGTCGCCGCTCCCGGCCTGCTCGGCGCGTGCGGCGGCACGAGCACCGCCTCGGGCTCGGGCCCCCTGCAGTTCTGGAACTTCTACGCGCCCGCGCCGAACGAGGACCCCGCCCTGCTGGCGCGGGCCGGCTGGATGCACGACACCGTCGACCGCTGGAACGCCGAGAACGAGCAGCAGATCGAGCTCGTCTACGCACCGGTCCTCGGCAGCGAGAAGCTGGCCACCGCGTTCTCCGCGGGCGAGGGCCCGGACATCTTCCTGATCAGCCCCGGCGACATCGCCCGCTACCTGAACGGGAACGTGCTGGCCGAGATCACCCCGCACCTGACGCCGGAGGCGGTGGACGACTTCTTCGCCGACAACCTGGCCACCCGCATGATCGGCGACAAGGTCTACGCGCTGCCGATGGAGATCGAGCCGCTCGCGCTCTTCTACAGCCGGCCGGCGTTCGAGGCGGCCGGGCTGTCCGAGGGCGACCTCCCGGCCACCTGGGACGACCTCATCGCCGTCAGCGACCGGCTGGTGTCGGCCGGCCAGGGCGGGCTGGTGTTCCCGACCGCGCAGGACTACTACCAGAACTTCGTCTGGTACCCGTGGATGTGGCAGGGCAGCGGCGAGGTCATCGCCGGCGGCGGGCGGAGCGGCTTCGACTCCGACGGCGCCGTCGGAGCGCTGCGGCTGTGGAAGGAGACCGTCGATCTCGGCCTCACCCCGCGGGTGCCGCCAGCCTCCAACGACATCGTCGTCTCCTTCTCCGAGGGCTACGCGTCGGTCTGGCAGTCGGGCATCTGGTCGATCCAGGACTTCGAACGCAAGGCGCCGGACTTCGACTACGGCGTCGTCCCGCTGCCCGTCCCCGACGGCGGCGAGCCGGCCACCGTGCTGGGCGGCTGGGCGTTCGCCGCCAACGCCATGGGCCGCAACCCCGACGAGGCGGCCCGGTTCTGCGCCTGGGCACTGGGGTCGACGGACGACGACGGCGTCGCGCGGGTGGCCGACTGGTGCATCGACGCCAAGCGCGACATCTCGCCGCGCCGGTCCAGCCTCGAGTACGGCAGCCAGGCCGGCGGCTACGACAACGAGCACATGCGGCTGTTCCGCGACGAGATCTTCCCGTCCGGACGCGGCGAGCCGCGCTACCCGCCGGTGATCTACAAGGCGGTGTCCGACGCCATCCAGTCCTGCCAGCTGGCCGGGGGCGACCCGGAGGACCAGGCCGCCACCGCGGCCCAGGCCATCGACGCCTACCTCACCACCTACGAGGGGGTGGAACTCGCATGAGCACCTCCGCCACGAGCGCCGCGCCGGACCGGACCTCCGCCGCCCGGCACGGCCCGACGACCAGCCCGCGCGGCGCACGTTCCGACCGGGCCCGCCGCGAACGCCGGGCCGCCTACCTGTTCATGGCGCCCAACCTCATCGGGCTGACCGTGTTCGTCGCGATCCCGATGCTGCTCTCGATCGTGCTGGCGTTCTTCCGCGTCGACGGGTTCGGCGGCTACGACTTCGTCGGGTTCGCCAACTTCCAGCGGATGTTCTCCGACCCGTACTTCCTGTCCAGCCTCGGCCGCACGCTGCTCTACCTGGTGGTGCTGGTGCCGGGCCTGTTCCTCTCCGGCCTGGGCCTCGCCCTGCTGGTGCGGCACCGGTTCCCGCTGGTGGGGCTGTTCCGCACCGCGCTGTTCGCGCCCAACGTCGTCAGCCTCGTGGTCGTCGCGTTGATCTGGCAGTTCCTGCTGACCGACGACGTCGGCTTCATCGCCCGGCTGCTGGATCGCGTCGGACTGACCGCGCCGTCGTGGCTGGGCGACCCCGCGTTCGCGCTGCCCACGGTCATGATCATCACGATCTGGTTCTCGATGGGCTACTACATGCTGATCTTCCTGGCCGGACTGCAGGACATCCCGCGGGAGTACTACGAGGTGGCCAGCATCGACGGCGCCGGGCCGTGGACGACGTTCCGCAACGTCACCTGGCCGCTGCTGAAGCCGACCAGCTTCTTCATCCTGCTGACGTCGACGATCGCGGTGATGACCGGCGGCCTGGACCTGCTGGTGATCCTGACCGGCGGCGGCCCGGCCAACTCGACCACGCTGATCATCTACTACGTGTACCAGCAGGCGTTCGTCTACGGCGAGTTCGGCTACGCCGCCGCGATCTCGTCCTTCCTCGTGCTGATCCTGCTGGCGTGGTCGGCGCTGCTGTTCGCCCTGACCAAGGGAGGCCGATTCAGCCATGCCCAGTGAGACCGCCACCCTGTCCCGTCCCGCCACCCGTCCGACGGCGTCGCCCGGCCGGCGGATGTCCTGGCGGCGCCGCCGGTCGGCCACCTTGTTCGTCGTGGTCGGGGTCATCACCATCCTGACGGTGTTCCCGCTGGTGTGGATGTTGACCAGCTCGTTCAAGGGCCCCGACGAGGTGCTCAGCACCGACCTGCTGCCGTCGGCGCCCACCGTCGACAACTTCGACTACGTGTTCTCCGCCGCGCCGTTCGGCCGGTACCTGTTCAACAGCTTCGTGGTGTCGGCGACCGTCACCGTGGTGGCGCTGTTCTTCCACTCGATGGCCGCGTACGCCCTGGCCCGGCTGCGTTTCCCGGGGCGCGACGCGATCTTCCTGGGGATCTTCTCGACGCTGCTGGTGACCGCGCCGGTGGTGCTGGTGCCGCTGTTCCTCGTGGTGCACCGGCTGGGGCTGCTGAACAGCTACGCCGGGCTGATCCTGCCGGCCATCTTCAGCGCGTTCGGTATCTTCCTGCTCCGGCAGTTCTACCTGGCCATACCCGCCGAGCTGGAGGAGGCGGCCGTGCTGGACGGCTGCGGCTACTGGCGCATCTACTGGTCCATCATCCTGCCTCTGAGTCGCTCCATCTTCGCCGCGCTCGCGGTGCTGTTCTTCCTGGCCAACTGGAACGCGTTCCTGTGGCCGCTGGTCGCGACGACGGACGCGGACCTGCAGGTGGTGCAGCTGGGCATCGCCAGCTTCCAGGAGCAGAACACCGTCGACTGGCAGTACGTCCTGGCCGCGGCCACGGTGGCGGCGGTGCCGACCCTGCTGGCGTTCGCGATCTTCCAACGCCGCATCGTGGAGTCCATCAAGACCTCCGGAATGAAATGACCCCCGCTTGATGACAGAAGGAGTTGCCCCCGTGCTCGACGACCCGACCGGCCTGCAGTCCCTGGCCCGCCGCTCGTCCCGCGTCAGCCGCTCGATCAGTGCCGAGAACCCCACCGGCGAGAAGGGCCGCGGCGCCATGGCCACTGACGGCACCGGCGCTCAGGCGGCCGGCGCCCTCGGCCAGGGCTGGAAGATCTCCCCCAGCATCCGCATCGCGCCCGGCGAGACCGCCGTGCTGGGCGAGATCGACGGGCCCGGCGTCATCACGCACGTCTGGTGCACCACCGCGCCGCACCGCGCGTGGCGCAGCACCGTGCTGCGGATGTACTGGGACGGCGCCCAGGCCCCGGCGGTCGAGGTGCCGCTGGGCGACTTCTTCTGCCAGGGCTGGAACACCTTCAGCCAGGTGTCGTCGCAGACCGTGGCGGTGAACCCGAACGGCGGCTTCAACGCCTACTGGCCGATGCCGTTCCGCACCGCCGCCCTCGTGACGCTGGAGAACGTCTCGGCCGAGGACGTCATCCTCTACTACCAGCTCGACTACGAGCTGGGCGACATCGCCGGCAACGCCGCCTACCTGCACGCGCAGTGGCGGCGCAGCCACCCGGTGCCGCGGGGCGAGGTGCACACCGTCCTCGACGGCGTCGAGGGCGCCGGGCACTACGTCGGCACCTACCTGGCGTGGGGCGTCAACGACCCCGGCTGGTGGGGCGAGGGCGAGCTGAAGTTCTACCTCGACGGCGACGACGAGTTCCCCACCATCTGCGGCACCGGCACCGAGGACTACTTCGGCGGCGCCTGGAACTTCGACGTCCCCGGGCAGGGCTACACCACGTTCACCACGCCGTACCTCGGCCTGCACCAGGTGCTGCGGCCGGACGGGCTCTACGTCAGCCAGCAGCGCTTCGGCATGTACCGCTGGCACGTCCTGGACCCGGTCCGGTTCGGAGCGGACCTGCGGGTCACCGTCCAGAGCCTCGGCATCGGCCCGGGCCACCACAACGGGCTGCCGCACCGGTACCGGCCCACCAGCGACGACATCGCCTCGACCGCGTTGTTCTACCTCGACGCGCCGACGCTGGCCCGGCGTCCGCCGGCGCCGGACCTGATGGCCATGGAGGTGGACTGACACCCGGCGGAAAACGCGCGGAAATCGATTCCACCGTCCACTAGGATCAATGCGTGGTGACCATCTACGACGTCGCGCGGCATGCGGGCGTCTCCGCGGCCACGGTGTCCCGGGTGCTCAACGGGCACACCCAGGTCGACCCCGCGCTCGCGGAGCGGGTCACGTCGTCCGTCGCCGAGCTGGGCTATCGGCGCAACGCCGTGGCCCGCAACCTGCGCCGCAGCCGCACCACGCTGTGGGCGGTGATCATCTCCGACGTCGAGAACCCGTTCTTCACCGCCATGGTCCGCGGCGTCGAGGACATCGCGCTGGCCGCCGGGTACTCGGTCGTGCTCTGCAACAGCGACGAGAACCCGGAGAAGGAGTCCAACTACATCGCCGCCGCGCTCACCGAGCAGATGGCCGGCGTCATCATCTCGCCGTCCTCCAACCGCGTCGACGACGTCAAGCTGCTGCTCGACGCCGGCTGCCCGGTCGTCGTCATCGACCGCGAGCTGCAGGGGCCGCGCACCGACACCGTCCTCGTCGACAACGAGCACGGCGCCGAGCTGGCCACCACGCACCTCGTCGAACAGGGCTACCGGCGCATCGCCTGCATCGGCGGGCCGCGCTGGCTGAGCACCGCCACGTCACGGCACGACGGCTACAAGCGGGCGCTCGCGGCCGCCGGCCTGCCGCTCGACCCCGCACTGGTGCGGTTCGCCGACTTCCGCGAGCGCGGCGGCTACGAGGCCATGGCGTCGCTGCTCGACGACGCCGCCGAGCCCGACGCGCTGTTCGCGGCGAACAACCTCATGACGGTCGGGGCGCTGGAGTGCCTGGTGCAGCGGCGGCAGGCCATCCCGTCCGACATCGCCGTCGTCGGGTTCGACTCCATCCCGTGGGCCGACCTCATCCGGCCCACGCTGACGACGGTGGCGCAGCCGGCGTACGAGGTCGGCCGGCAGGCGGGCCAGTTGCTCACCCGGCGGCTGGCCAAGCCCGACGCCGAGGTCACCCGCATCGTCCTGCCCACCGAACTGCAGGTGCGGGCCAGCTCGATCCGGCCGGCCTGACGGCCGTCCCCGGCCCCTTGACCCCTCAGCGGCGGCACTTCTAGGCTAGAAATCGATTTCCTGATCTCCGCCGACATCGTGGGAGACCTCGTGCGACTGCTGCCACCGACCGCCGCCGGCGCGAGCCTGCTGCTCGTCGCCGCCCTCACCTCCTCCTCCGCCGCCGAGCCCGAGCCGGGCGTCACCGTCGCACCGGGCGAGCCGGTCGCCGTGCTGACGGGCGCGGGCTCGATCAACGCGACCGACCTGCGCTACCAGGTGCACGGCACCGACCTCGGGATCATGTGGGACGACGGCGACGGCAACGTGCTGATGGCCTTCGGCGACACCTACGGCGCGGGCTGGGGCGGCAACGGCGCCGGGCCACGCGAGGCCGACTGGCGATGCAACGTGCTGGCGGTGTCGTCGGACCGCGACCTCGGCGACGGCATGACGTTCGACACGATGGTGCAGGACCGGCCCGGGGACGCCGGCCAGCTGCTGGACTGCCTGCAGCAGAACGAGGTCGAGGAGACGGTCATCCCGACCGCCGGCATCGCCGTCGGCGGCCGCAGCTTCATCCACTACATGTCGGTGCACCATTGGGGCCCGGCCGGCAGCTGGTTCACCAACCACTCCGGCATCGCCTGGTCCGACGACGGCGGCACGACGTGGACGAAGGACCCGGACGCCGTCTGGCCGAACACGCCGGCGTGGGACAGCGACTTCCAAATGACGGCGTTCGCCCGTCACGGCGGCCACGTCTACCTGTTCGGCACGCCCAACGGCCGCTGGGGCGACGCCCATCTCGCCCGGGTGCCGTCGGGCCGGGTGCTGGACAAGGACGCCTACCGGTACTGGGACGGCTCCGGCTGGTCCCGCTCGGAGGCCGCCGCCGCGCCCGTCACCGACGGCCCCATCGGCGAGCTGTCGGTGCAGTACAACGAGTACACCGGCCGCTGGCTGATGACCTACCTCGACGAGTCGCGGGCCCAGATCGTGCTGCGCGACGCGCCCCGGCCGACCGGCCCCTGGGGTGACGAGCAGGTGCTCGCCGACGGCGCCGATTATCCGGCGCTGTACGGCGGGTTCCTGCACCCGTGGTCCAGCGGCCCGGATCTCTACTTCGCGCTCACCCAGTGGGGCCCGTACAACGTGACGCTGATGCGCTCGACACTCACCCGCGACTGACGACGCCGGCTCGTCACCGGCTGCGGGCCTTGAACGCCGCCTTGCGCGCCGCCTTGGCCGCCTGCTTGTCCGTAGCCAGCCGCGACAGCGCGTCGAGCACGTCGGCGGCACGCGGATGGCCGCTGTGCATCAGGTCGTCGTACAGCCGGGCCGCGTCGACCGCGGACAGCGCCGGCAGGATCTCCCGCAGCGCCTCGACCTCCTCACCGAGCTCATCGAGCGTCGGGGCGAGCTGGTCCGCCAGCAGCCACGCGCGATCGGGGCCGGACAGTGGCCTTGGGCCGCTGTCCCCCTGCTGCTCGTGCCAGGCCGCCGCGTAGCGCCACCACGGCGTATCGGCGAGCTCGTCCACCGCGGGGGCGGCGGGCTCGCCGATGCGCGTCAGCAGGTCGAACACGGCCGGCCGGAGCCACGGCTGCACCACGCCGATCGCCTCGGCCAACTCACCCGCCAGCGCCGCGTGGTCGGCGCCGTCGAGCCACAGCGCGATCTCGGACGCCGCGTCGTCGTCGGCGAGCCGCGACAGGCTCGTCAGCCTGGTGATCGGGTCGGCCCCGGTGAGATCGCCCACGCTGGGAGCGTCCCAGCCGAACGAGGCGTACAGGGCGTTCAGCCTCCACACCGCCAGGGGCGTCAGCCGCATGACGTCGCCGTCGGTGCGCACCGCGCCGAGCCGCTCCAGCCGGCCCAGCCCGTCGTCGAGGGCGCCGGCCACCTCGGTGCGCGGGTCGAGGTCCGGCAGGGTGAAGATCGGGTGCCCGGCGATCTTCTCGGCATGGCTCTCGACGATGCGCTCCCGCGAGACGGCGCCGTCGACGTAGGCGGTGAACAGCATGGCGGGGAGGTCGGCATGGACGTCGGCATGGTAGGTCATCGTCGCCTGGTCGCCCTCGACCAGACCCGCGAGGACGGCGTCGAACAGCTCGCCCCAGGCGGAGAGCATCGCGTCGTCGTCGCCGGACTGCCAGTTGTCCATCGCCTCGCCCGGGTAGGCCCGGCTGGCGGTGAGGCGGACGAAGCCCGACGAGGCCGCGTAGGCCCACAGCTCGTCGAGATCGACAAGTTCCGCGCTGCTGCGAAGGACGGCGAACTCCTCCCGCCGCGCCAGCTCGCCGGGATCGACGAGGCCGAGGTCGACCGCCGCCTGCCTGCCGTCCTTGACCCGGAGCGCGCCCGTGGTGGTGACCTCGCGTCGGTCACCGAGCCAGCGCACGAGTGCGAGAACGTCGGCGAGCAGTGGCGCCGAGCGCGCGGCGCCGGCCAGCTCGTCGCTGGGTGCCAGCCGCACGGCCGGCAACGGCACCGGCGGCTCGGCGGGCGCCTCGGTGCCGAGGATGCGGTCGCGCTCCTCGACCGGCAGTGCGTTGAAGCGGGCCGTGAGCTCGTCGAGCGCGGCTTGGTCCGGTAGGCCCTCCGCGCCCATGGCGGACAGCAGCCGCTTGCCGATGCCCCACCGCTCGGGATCGCTCACCGCCTCGGCGAACAGCGCCAGCGCGTCTTCCGCCTCCGCCCTGAGCCGCCGGATCGCATAGGGCCGCTTCCGGTCGGCCAGGAACTCGACGAAGACCGGGACCGTTCGGATCAGCGCATCATTCCACTCCCGGTCAGCGACGACCTTGCGCGGGATGATGTCGGTCAGGATCTCGGTCAGCTCGCCGGCCCGCCACGACGCCGGGTCCGTGGAGTCGAAGTAGTTCGCCTTGGCCTCGAGGATCGTCTCGACGACGTCGGGTTCGACCGGTACCTCTGGACGGCTGCCCTCCGCCCAGGCGGCGAACTCGGCTACGACCTCGCGACGCGTGCTCTCGCTCACGGCCATACCGTACTCCGGGCGTCCTCCTGACCGACGACGCCGTGCGGCCGGGCCAAGGATCGACCGGGCCGCACGGCGAAGCGAGGTGCTCAGATCAGGCGCTTGGCGAGGTTCTCGTCGAGCGCGCCGAGGAAGTCCTCGGTGGTCTTCCACTCCTGGTCGGGACCGACCAGCAGCGCGAGGTCCTTCGTCATGACGCCGGACTCGACGGTCTTGACGATGACGTCCTCGAGGGTCTTGGCGAAGCCGGTGACCTCGGGGGTGTTGTCGAGCTTGCCGCGGTGCTTGAGGCCGCCGGTCCACGCGTAGATCGAGGCGATCGGGTTGGTGGAGGTCGGCTTGCCGGCCTGGTGCTGGCGGTAGTGCCGGGTGACGGTGCCGTGCGCGGCCTCGGCCTCGACCGTCCGGCCGTCGGGGGTCATGAGCACCGACGTCATGAGGCCGAGCGAGCCGAAGCCCTGCGCGACGGTGTCGGACTGGACGTCGCCGTCGTAGTTCTTGCAGGCCCAGACGTAGCCGCCCTCCCACTTCATCGCGGCCGCGACCATGTCGTCGATGAGCCGGTGCTCGTAGGTGAGGCCGGCCTTCTCGAACTCGGCCTTGAACTCGGCGTCGAAGATCTCCTGGAAGATGTCCTTGAAGGCGCCGTCGTACGCCTTGAGGATGGTGTTCTTCGTCGACATGTAGACCGGGTAGTTGCGCTGCAGGCCGTACGAGAACGAGGCCCGGGCGAAGTCCTCGATGGACTTGTTGAAGTTGTACATGCCCATGGCCACGCCACCGTCGTCGCCGTAGTTGGCGACCACGTGCTGGATCGGCTCGGAGCCGTCGGCCGGGGTGAACGTCATGGTCAGCTCGCCGGCGCCGGGCACCTTGAAGTTGGTGGCCTTGTACTGGTCGCCGTGGGCGTGACGGCCGATGATGATCGGCTTGGTCCAGCCCGGCACCAGCCGCGGGATGTTGGAGATGATGATCGGCTCGCGGAACACCACGCCGCCGAGGATGTTGCGGATCGTGCCGTTGGGCGAGACCCACATCTTCTTCAGGCCGAACTCCTCGACCCGCGCCTCGTCCGGCGTGATGGTGGCGCACTTGACGCCGACGCCGTGCTCCTTGATGGCGTTGGCGGCGTCGATGGTGACCTGGTCGTCGGTGGCGTCGCGGTGTTCGATGCCGAGGTCGTAGTAGCGCAGGTCGATGTCGAGGTACGGGTGGATCAGGCGGTCCTTGATGAACGCCCAGATGATCCGTGTCATCTCGTCGCCATCGAGCTCGACGACGGGCCCGGCTACCTTGATCTTCGCCATGATGTCAGCAACTCCCGGAAGATGATATTTGTCTCGACGTCAAGATAACAGACGGGATCAGATCAGTCCCAGCGCGGCCACGGCGTCGCGCTCCTCGGTCAGCTCCTGTACCGACGCGTCGATGCGCTGCCGCGAGAAGTCGCTGATCTCGAGGCCCTGGACGATCTCCCAGGCGCCGCCGCGCGAGACCACCGGGAACGACGAGATCAGGCCCTCGGGCACGCCGTACGAGCCGTCCGACACGATGGCCGCCGACGTCCACGCGCCCTCGTCGGTGCCGTTGACCCAGTCGTAGACGTGGTCGATGGCCGCGTTGGCCGCCGACGCCGCCGACGACGCGCCGCGCGCCTCGATGATGGCGGCGCCGCGCTTGGCCACCGTCGGGATGAAGTCGTCGGTCAGCCACGCCTCGTCGACCAGCTCGGCCGCCGGCTTCCCGGCGACCTCGGCGTGGAAGATGTCGGGGTACTGGGTGGCCGAGTGGTTGCCCCAGATGGTCAGCTTCGCAATGTCGGCGACCCCGACGCCCAGCTTCGCCGACAGCTGCGAGAGCGCGCGGTTGTGGTCGAGGCGCGTCATGGCGGTGAAGCGGTCGGCCGGGACGTCCGGCGCGTGCGACTGCGCGATCAGCGCGTTGGTGTTGGCCGGGTTCCCGACCACGAGCACGCGGACGTCGGACGCCGCGCCGGCGTTGATCGCCTCGCCCTGCGGCTTGAAGATGCCGCCGTTGGCCTCGAGCAGGTCGCCGCGCTCCATGCCCTTCGTCCGCGGCCGCGCCCCCACCAGCAGGGCGACGTTGACGCCGTCGAACGCCTGGCGCGGGTCGTCGTAGATGTCGATGCCGGACAGCAGCGGGAAGGCGCAGTCGTCCAGCTCCATGGCGGTGCCCTCGGCCGCCTTCACCGCCGGCGGGATCTCCAGCAGCTTCAGCCGCACCGGGGTGTCGGCGCCCAGCAGCTGGCCCGACGCCACCCGGAACAGCAGGGCGTAGCCGATCTGACCGGCCGCGCCGGTGACGGTGACGTTGACGGGCGCCTGGGCCATGGTGATTCTCTCCTCGGTGAGCTGCGACGGAACGGTGGTGTCAGGACGGGGGCGGGACGATGAGCGACGCGATCAGGGTCCCCGCCCCCAGGAACCCCAGCGTCAGCAGGTCGATGGCGCGCGAGCGCACCTTGAGCAGGCCGGCGACGCCGCTGGGCAGCACCGCCCGCAGAATGGCCGCGAGGCAGACGCCGCCGGCGATGATGAACGTGCCGCGGCGGAAGTGGTTGTCGGCCACGATGAACGTGCCGATGGCGATGACGGTCAGCACCAGCAGCATCGGCCATTGCCGGAACACCGCGCGCAGCCAGCTCGCGGGCATCAGCCGCCGCTCGGCGGCCTGGGCCCAGCGGCTGCTGGCCGCCGCGCGATGAGTACCGGAGCGTGTGTTCACCGCTTGGAGATCTCCACCCACTGCTGGTCGTGCGGCCCGGTGTAGTCGCTGTCGGGCCGGATGAGGCGGTTGTCCTCATGCTGCTCGATGACGTGCGCCGTCCAGCCGCTCATCCGCGAGATCGCGAAGACCGGCGTGAACAGGTCGGTCGGGATGCCCAGCGCGTGGTAGACGCTGGCGGCGAAGAAGTCGACGTTCGGGAACAGGCCCTTCTCGTCGAGCACCGTCTGCTCCATGCGGCGGGAGAACTCGTAGTAGCGGCGGTTGCCGGTGAGGTCGGCCAGCTCCTCGCTCATCTTGCGCAGGTGCGTGGCGCGCGGGTCCTCGGTCTTGTAGACCCGGTGGCCGAACCCCATGATCTTGCGCCCCGCGCCCAGCTCGTCGCGGACGAACTGGTCGACGGCGTCCTCGTCGCCGTCGATGGACGTCAGCGTCTTCATGACCGCCTCGTTCGCGCCGCCGTGCAGCGGGCCGCGCAGCGCGCCCATGGCGCCGGTGATGGCCGAGTGCATGTCGGAGAGCGTGGCGGCGATGACCCGCGCGGTGAACGTCGACGCGTTCATCGTGTGGTCGGCGTGCAGCACCAGGCACTCGTCGAAGATCTCCGCGGCCCGCGGCGCCGGCCGCTCGCCGGTGATCTGCAGCAGGAAGTTGCCGGCGATGCCCAGCTCGGGGTCGGCGTCGGGCACCTCGCGGCCGGACCGCTGCGCCTCGTACGACGCCACCAGCACCGGCAGCTGCGCGACCAGCCGGGTCGCCTTGCGGCGGTCGGCGTCGATGGACGCGTCCTCGGCGTCGGGATCGTCGATGGCCAGCGACGACACCAGCGTGCGCAGCGCCTCCATCGGCGTGCCGCTGCCGACGACGTACGGCAGCAGCGTGGCCGCCACCGAGCCGTACCGGCGGCCGTCCGCCAGCTCGGCCGTCAACCCGTCGAGCTCGGCCTGCGTGGGCAGCGTGCCCCGCTGCAGCAGGTGGACGCACTCCTCGAAGGAGATGCGCCCCGCGATGTCGTGGATGTCGTAACCGCGGTACCAGAGCCGACCCTCTCGCCCGTCGATGTCGGAGATCGACGTGGACGCGGCCACGACGTCGGCGAGGCCGCGCGGAGACTTCTCGGCCATGAAATGAGTCCTCTCGAAGGAAAGAACGAACCGGCGTGAGGCCGCCGATCCGCTCGCCGGGCGTGGGTCCGGCCTACGCGGGGACGGCGGCCTCGGCCGCCTCCACGACGTTGGCCAACAGCATTGCACGAGTCATGGGGCCGATGCCGCCGGGCATCGGCGCGACGTACCCGGCGACCTCGCGCACCTCGGGCGCGACGTCGCCGGTGTAGCGGCCCTTGCCGTCGGGGCCGACGACGCGGGTGATGCCGACGTCGAGGACGGCCGCCCCGGGCTTCACCATGTCGGCGGTGAGCAGCCCCGGCACGCCGGCCGCGGCGATGACGATGTCGGCGCGCCGCACGGTGCCGGCGAGGTCGCGAGTGCCGGTGTGGCAGATCGTGACGGTGGCGTTCTCGCTGCGACGCGAGAACAGCAGGCCCATCGGGCGGCCCGCGGTGACGCCGCGTCCGACGACCACCAGCTCGGCGCCGTCGGTAGCGACGTCGTAGCGGCGCAGCAGCTCGAGGCAGCCGCGCGGGGTGCAGGGGAGCGGCGCCGGCTGCATGAGCACCAGCTTGCCGAGGTTCTGCGGGTGCAACCCATCGGCGTCCTTGACAGGGTCGATGGCCGACAGCACCCGCTCCTCGTCCAGGCCCTTCGGCAGTGGCAGTTGGACGATGAAGCCGTGGCAGGCGGGATCGTCGTTGAGCTGGGCGACGGCCGCCTCGACCTCGGCCTGGGTGGCCGTGGCGGGCAGCTCGACCTGCAGGGACTCGATGCCGACCTCGGCGCAGTCGCGGTGCTTGCCGGCGACGTACGCGTGGCTGCCGGGGTCGTCGCCGACCAGCACCGTGGCCAGCCCCGCGACGATGCCCCGCTCGCCCAGGGCCTTGACCCGGGCGGTGAGCTCGGAACGGATGGTGGCCGCCGTGTTCTTGCCGTCGAGAATCTTCGCGCTCACGTATCTGATTCTCGCACGGACCGAACCGGCGGCCGACCGGTGCTCAGCCGCTCTTGCGGCGGAACATCCGCTGGGTCTTCGCCGCGTCCTCGTGCGACGGGCCGGTGCCGGACACCTGGTCGTCCGGGTGCTCGTGATCGGCGGTCTTCTTCCGCTCCAAAGCCTCGCGCATCTTGGCCTTGAGATCGTCGTTACCGCCGGACTTCTTGGCTGCCATGCTCGTCACCCTACCCCGCGCACCTCGGCGGGCATCGGCGGTTTCGGCCGAGTACGCACCCCGCCCGGCTGGGAGGGAGTCCCACCCTACGGGCGGGCACCGACAGACTCGCGCGCGACTGTCGCGCCCCGCCGGGCCGGTCAGTGGAAGAAGTGCCGGGTGCCGGTGAAGTACATGGTCACGCCGGCCGCACGGGCGGCCGCCACGACCTCCTCGTCGCGCACCGAGCCGCCCGGCTGGACGACGGCGCGTACGCCGGCCTCGGTGAGCACCTGCAGGCCGTCAGCGAAGGGGAAGAACGCGTCGGAGGCGCCGACGGAGCCGGCGGCGCGGTCGCCGGCACGGGTCACCGCGAGCCGGGCGGAGTCGACGCGGTTGACCTGGCCCATGCCGACGCCGACCGCGGCACCGCCGCTGGCCAGCAGGATCGCGTTGCTCTTGACCGAGCGCACGGCCCGCCAGGCGAACGCGAGGTCCGCCAACGTCGCGTCGTCCACCGGCGAACCGGCGGCCAGCGTCCACGTCGCGGGGTCGTCGCCGGGCGCGTCGACGCGGTCGGCCTGCTGCATGAGCAGCCCGCCGGAGATCGCCCGGGTCTCGGCCGGGCCCGTGGCGGCGCCCGCGACCCGCAGCAGCCGCACGTTCTTCTTCTGCGTCAGCAGTTCCAGCGCGCCGGGCTCGAAGTCGGGCGCGACGACGACCTCGGTGAAGATGGTCGCGATCAGCTCCGCCGCCTCGGCGGTCACCGGCCGGTTCGCCGCGATGACGCCGCCGTACGCCGACACCGGGTCGGTCGCGTTGGCCTTACGGTGCGCGTCGGCGATGTCGCCGCCGACGGCGATGCCGCACGGGTTCGCGTGCTTGATGATCGCGACGGCCGGCTCGGCGAAGTCGTGCGCGGAGCGCCAGGCGGCGTCGGCGTCGACGTAGTTGTTGTACGACATCTCCTTGCCGTGCAGCTGCTCCGCGCCGGCCAGCCCGGGCGCGCCGAAGCCGCTGCGGTAGAGCGCCGCGGCCTGGTGCGGGTTCTCGCCGTACCGGAGGACGGCGCTGCGCTCCCACGTGCCGCCGACCCATTCCGGGAAGACGGTGCCATCGGCCGGCGGCGCGACGACGCTGCCCAGCCAGGACGCGACGTGCACGTCGTACGTCGCGGTGTGGGTGAACGCCTGCAGGGCCAGCCGCTGCCGCTCGCCCAGCGTGAACCCGCCCGCCTCGACGGCGGCCAGCACCTCGCCGTAGCGGGCGGGGTCGACGACGACGGCGACGTTGGCGTGGTTCTTCGCCGCGCCGCGGACCATCGACGGGCCGCCGATGTCGATCTGCTCGATCACGTCGTCCGGTCCGGCGCCGGACGCGACCGTCTGCGCGAACGGGTACAGGTTGCTCACCAGCAGCTGGAACGGCTCGATGCCGAGCTCGTCGAGCTGGGTGCGGTGGCTCTCCAGGCGGACGTCGGCGAGCAGGCCGGCGTGCACGTTCGGGTGCAGCGTCTTGACCCGGCCGTCGAGGCACTCGGGGAAACCGGTCAGCTCCTCGACGGCGGTCACCGGCACGCCCGCGGCGGCGATGCGGGCCGCCGTCGACCCCGTCGAGACGATCGCGACGCCGGCCGTGTGCAGGCCGCGGGCCAGCTCTTCCAGCCCCGTCTTGTCGTAGACGCTGATCAGCGCGCGCCGGATCGGCGTACGGGCCTCGCTCACGGGATGGTGACCTTTCTCTCGGTGATGGTCCAGCCCTCCCGGGCCAGCCGGCCGATGTACTCGACCAGTTGGGCGCGCTCGGCGACCTTGATGCGCTCGGTGAGGGTGTCCTCGGTGTCGTCATCGTGCACCGGGACGGCGACCTGCGCGACGATCGGGCCGGTGTCGACACCTTCGTCGACGAAGAACAGGGTGGCGCCGGTGACCTTGACGCCGTACGCGAGCGCGTCGCGGGGGCCGTGGATGCCCGGGAACGACGGCAGCAGCGCGTTGTGGGTGTTGAGGTAGCGGTCGCCGAACCGGCTCAGGAAGGCCGGCCCGACCAGCTTGAGGAAGCCCGCCGACACGATGAGGTCGGGGGCGTGCTCAGCGGTCCGCTCGGCCAGCGTGCGGTCCCAGTCGGCGCGCTCCGGGTGGTCCTTCACCCGCTCGACGAACGCCGGTACGCCGGCCTCGGCGGCGAGGTCGAGCGCGCGGATACCGTCGCGGTCGGCGCCGACGGCCACCACCGTCGCACCGTAGGAAGGGTCGGCGCACGCGTCGAGCAGGGCGGCGAGGTTGCTGCCGGTACCCGAGACCAGCACCACGATCCGGCAGGTCACCCGGCGACAATACCGTCGGCCCGCCGCCCGCCCGGCCCACGCCCCACCCCCAGCCGAGTTGATCTTGGAGTAAACGCTGGATGCGGACCGATTCGTCCGGTTGATCCCGCCGGCACTCCAAGATCAACTTTCGGTGAGTGACGGAGGGGGTGGCGGGGTGTCGTCGCCGGCGTCGTCGGCCTCGGTTTCCGGGTCGGCGTCCTCCGGCGGGTCCTCGTGGTCCGTCGCCGCGTCGTCGTCGGCGTCGTCGGTGGTCTCGGCGGCGGGGGCGCGGCGGAACCGCAGGACCAGGACGGCGACCACGGCGGGCACCGTGACGAGGCCGAACGTCGCCGCCGCGACCTCCCACGGCACCGGGCCGAGCGCCGTCAGCCGCTCCGCGCCGGCCGACCCGCCGGACAGCAGCGCCAGCACGGCCATCGCGACCGCCGCGATCACGCCGGCTCCGGCCGCCACGCCGAGCGCCGGGACCAGCGCCACGCCGCCGTCACCGTCCTCGCCGTCCTCGTCGAAGTCGAGGTCGAGGTCCGAGCCCGGGACCGGGCCGAGCCGCCGGTGCACCATCAGCCCGGCCAGCAGGCCCGCCAGCACCGGTCCGGCGACCACCAGCCAGGTGAGCGAGCCGGGCACATCCGACGGCAGCGCGCCGAACACGGGGACCGCGGGCACCAGGCCGAGCGTGACCCCGTCCGGCGCCACCGAGGTCGCCGTCCCGACCGCGAAGCCGGGTCCGAGCGCGAACGCCGCGGACCACACCACCAGGTTCGGCACCAGCAGCGCGCTGCCCACGATCAGCAGCGTCGCGCCGAGCGGGCCGGCGTTCAGGGCGGTGGCGAGGTCCCCGATGCGGCCGGTGTGCGCGACGAGGCTGACCCCCAGCAGCGCCGCACCCACACCGACCAGCCCCGCCACCGCCACGCCCGCGCCGGCCAGTGCCGCGCGCATCAGAGGTGGCACCCGCCACCACCAGTCGGCCAGCAGTCCGGATTCGTGCGCCACCCCGGTCGTCACGGCGGCGCCGGACCACAGCGCCGCCCACAGCACCGCCTCGAACGGGTCGCCCGCGATACCGGGGGTGCTCGACAGCGCCGCGACGATCCCGGCGCCCGCGACGTACGTCACCACGGCCGGCACGACGACGGCGACGGCGCCGCGCGTCGTCGCCACCCCGGCCGAGTGCGCCGCCCACCGGGCGGACCGGTGCAGCAGCAGCACGAACAGCAGCGTGAGGCCGAGTGGGGCCAGCGTGAACGACCCGTCACCCACGTCGAGCCCGGCGTGGTGCGCCGTCAGCCAGGCCCGGGCGGCGAACCGCAGCGGCCCGCCCAGCGGGCCGACCGCGCCCTCGGCGATCCACACCGCCACGCCCGGCAACACGCACAGCGCGAACCCGGCCAGCAGCGCCCACGCCGTCGCCACGATGGCCGCCAGCCACGGGACCCGCGACCCCCACGCCGGCTCATCGCGCCGGAGCAGCGGTCGGGTCAGCAGGTCGGCCACGTCCCCATCGTCACCGGAAAAGGCACGCGAATCGGCGGCACCACGCCGGTCATGCCCTGATCAGCTGCTATTTCGATGATCGGAATACGAGGAAACGCGCCCGATCACCGAATAAGTCGTGCAACCGTGGAGCGCACTCACGGGTCCTCCTGGGTGTAAGCGGAGAGCGATGGGCACAGGGGAGGTTCGGCATGCGCGAGCCCGCGGACTTCGACGCGTTCTACGGCGCCACGAGCCGGCGCGTGCTGCATCAGCTCTACGCGCTGACCGGAGACCTCGGCCGGGCCCGCGACTGCACCCAGGAGGCGTACGCGCGGGCCTGGCGTCACTGGCCCGCCGTCACCGCCGCCACCAGCCCGGAAGCCTGGGTCCGCGGCACCGCGTGGCGGCTGGCGTCGGGACGGTGGCGACGCGGCGGACGGCGGACGACGGCGCCACCGGGCGGCGGGTCCGCGGACCTCGTCGCGGCGCTGCTCCAGCTGCCCGAGAAACAGCGCTACGCGATCGTCGTCCGGCACCTCGCCGGTGCGGCCGTCGCCGACATCGCGGCCGAGACCGGAACGTCCATCGCGACCGTCGAGAACCGTCTCGCGAAGGCGCATGCCACCCTCACTCGCCTTCTCCCCGGCGACATCGCCGCACTCACCGGAGGCCACCGTGTCTGACAGCAACGACGACAGCCTTTCCCGGCGCTTGTCGTCGCTCGAATCGGACCTAGGGGGCGTATCGCTGCCCGGTCCAGCCGCCGCGCGGCGCCGTGCCGCGCAGCGGACCCGCAACCAGGTCACCGGCGGGGTGCTGGCCGGCGTGGCGGCGGTGGCGCTGGGTGTGTTCGCGGTCAGCCCGCCCGACTTCGTCGCGTCGCCGGACCCGGCGGGGCCGCCCACCGACTCCTCCTCCCCGACGACCGTCCCCACGACAGCGTCGCCGCCGCCGACCACCCCGCCGCCGACGACGCCCACCTCCGATCCGACCAACGGCGAGAGCCCGGACGACGGCGGTGGCCAGAACGGCGGGTCCGGCTCGCTGGTCGTGCCGCCCGGCGCGCTGATCGACCTCGAGTACCTGATCCGCGGCCAGGAGTCCCCGTCCGACTGGGTCGAGGTCCCGGCCGGCGACAGCTGGCTGCCGTGCATGCCGGCGGCCAGCGCGGACGCGGCGGCCGTGGCGTTCCAGGTCGAGGACTACTACCGGGTCGAGCACATCGTCGAACCGGCCGGACCGGACGCCGAGGCGCGGCTCGCGGAACTGCGCGACGGCATCACCTCGTGCGCCGAGGGCGGCGACCACAGCCTCCTCCAGGAGTGGCAGGTCACCGGCGTCGGCGACGAGACCTACCTGCTGGCCTGGCAGGGACCGCCGGACACCGAGGACACCACGACCTACGTGGAGGCGACCCTGACCCGCGCCGGCGGCTTCGTCGAGATCGTCGTCAGGGGCGGCGCCGGCCAGGACTACAACGGCATCCCGGCGACGGATGACGCGGTCGAGGCGGCCAGCCGGCTGTGCGCGGTCGCGGACACCGAGTGCCCGTCGGAGCCGCAGCGTGAGCAGCTCTACCCGGAGCCGGTCGGCGACCTGCCCGGCTGGCTGGCCGTCGACGACCTCGTCGAGGCGGGCCTGACCACGCTCACCAAGGGCGGCGAGGTGGCCGAGTCCGCCGAGATCGTCGACTACGGCTTCGTCGGCCTGATGCGCGACCCGGTCGCCGACGGCGCCGAATCGCTCGAGCAGCGGGACTACTCCGATCCTGAGGACATCGGCGGCTCGCAGCTCACGCAGTTCCGGGCCACGTTCCCGGACGCCGCGGCCGCCCGTGCCCACTACGACGCGCTGGCGGCGGAGGCCGAGCAGCCCACCCAGGACGGCGACGTCGTGGAGAACACCGGCACGGTCAGTGGCGACGGCTACGACGGCACCAGCTGGCGGCTGACGAACACCGAGTTCGGGACGTCCTGGCTCTACGGCGCCGCGGTCAGCGGGAACGTCGTCACCGTCGCCATCTACGGTCTCATCGGCGACGAGCTCACCCCCGATCAGATGCGGCAGCTGATCGACCTCGCCGCACAGCGGATCGGGGGGTGACGAGATGGCCGCCGACACCACCGACTTCGACGAGTTCTACAACGCCACCCATCGCCGCGTCCTCCACCAGATGTACGCGATGACCGGCAACCTCGCCGACGCGCAGGAGTGCACCCAGGAGGCGTACGCCCGAGCCTGGCAGCGGTGGAAGACGGTCAGCCAGGCCAACAGCCCGGAGGCCTGGATCCGCACCGTCGCCTGGCGCATCGCCGCCAGCCGCTGGCGCAAGGCGAAGAACGGCGTCACGGCGCTGGTCAAGCACGGTGCGCCGGACCACACGCCGTCACCCGGCCCGGACCACGTCGCGCTGGTCGCGGCGCTCAAGCAGATCCCGGAGAGCCAGCGGCAGGCGGTCGTCCTGCACCACCTGGTCGGGATGAGCGTCGACGACATCGCGGCCGAGACGGGCACGCCGTCGGGGACGATCAAGGCGCGCCTGTCGCGGGGGCGGGCGGCGCTGGCACAGCTGCTCACCGACAGCGGCGACGCCGCGGGGCTACCGGCGGCAGGTGAGGCGTCGTGACGACCGACCCGGACGACGAGCTGCGCCGCCGGCTCGCGGGTATGTCCGCCGACCTCGACGGCGTCTCGCTGCCGGGCCCGTCGGCGGCTCGCGAACGCGGCGCGCGGCGGACCCGGCACCAGGTCACCGGCGGTGTGCTGGCCGGGGTGGCGGCGGTCGCGGCCGGCGTGCTCGTCTTCAACCCCGCCGGCCTCGGCACGACGCCCGAACCGGCTCCACCGGCCAGCCTGTCGACGCTGACCACGGAGGCGCCGACGACGGCCGCGGCCGGGCTGGGCGACGCGCTGCTCACCTCCGACGACGTCGCCGCCGCCACGCAGACGGACGGGTGGGAGCGGCAGGACGAGCGGCTGGCCGGACTCTCCTGCGACCCCGGCGACGAGCTGACCCGCATCAGCGCCATCACCGAGCGCGCCGAGGTCAGCTTTGCGGCGCCCGACGGCCTCGCGGTGCGCCAGGACCTCGCCCGGTTCGGCGCCGACCCGTCGCTGGACGGCCTCTGGACCGAGCTGCGGTCCTGCCTGCCCGACCGCGGCGCCGAGGACCTGCCGGTGGTCACCGACGAGTACCAGCTCGACGGCGTCGGCGACGAGGGCATGCTGCTCCGCTACTACACCGACCCGTCCGTGCCCGGTAGCGAGGCGGTGACGATCGCGCTGGTCCGCTACCAGGACGCCGTCAGCGTCACGGCGCGCGTCGAGCCGCAGGAGAACACCGCCGGCGGCGAGATCGACACCGCCCTGCCGGTGGCCGCGGCGGAACGGATGTGCTCCGCCGTGTTCGGCACCTCGTGCGTGAGCGACCCGGCCCTGGCCGACCTCACCGGCAGCGGCGTCGGGGCCGGCCCGGGTCCCAGCACCGGCCCGACCGGCGACCCCACGGAGGAGCCGACCGGCGACGCGTCCAGCGATCCGCCGGCCGATGACCCGACGACGCCGGAGTACGGCCCGCACGAGCTCGCCGACGACCCGTTCCTCACCGACGCCGACGTCGCCGCGGTCGGGACCGCCACCGGGTTCGTCCGGCGGCCGGAGATGGACATCGACTTCGCCGCGGCGCCGTGCCTGCAGGACCCGATGGACTACGGCGCGATCACCGTCTCCGCGCTCGGCTACAACCACGACCTCGACGCCTCGCTCTACGAGTGGGTCGGGTTGATGCCCGACGCCGACTCGGCGTTCCGGACGGTCGCCGCGCACACCTCGCTGCCGGACGTGTGCGGCGAGGTGGGCGCGGATCGCGAGCAGACGGTGGGCGAGCCGGTCGCCGTCGACGTGGCCGGCGCCGACGACGCCGTCGCCTGGACCGTCGAGAGCGTGCCGACCGCGGACAACCCGGGTTCGGAGACCTCGTTCGCCGGCGTCGGCATCGCCAGCGTCGGCAACATCGTCGTCGCGGTCGGTTTCGGCGCCATGGACGACCCGTCCGGCGGCGACTGGCCCGGCGTCGCGGAGGGGCTGCTGGCCTCCGCTCTGGAGCGGGCGGTGGGTTAGGGGGTGTCCCCCGGGTCTCGGCCGTAGCGAGCGGCGTCCAGGTGGATGCCTCGCAAGGCCGAGGAGGGAGTCATAGCGGGGTTCTATGAGGACTGACGAGAACGCAGCGAGGCGCCGCCTGGGCGTCGCGCAGTAGGCCATGGACCCGGGAGACACCCCCTAACCTCGATGTTTCGTCTGGCCTGCGTGGCCGGGGATCGGTCACGGTGTGTTGGTGGCTCGGAGT
>NZ_LFXL01000056.1 GCF_001270745.1 Jiangella muralis | reverse complement strand
TCAGCCACGGCCGTCTCCTCTCGGATCAGGCCGGACCCCACACACCGTTATTCAGACAGTCCCCCGCCCACCAGGGTGACGGTGACGGAGGTGGGGTAGTCGCGAACCGACCGAGGAGTAGGAGTGTTCCACCTGCTAGCGGATGTCGGAAGTAGGCGGACTTGTGCCGCGGGCTCGCGCGCGGTGCGTTCTCGTGGCTGATGCGGAGCACGGGTAGTGGTAGTCCGCCATGGAAATCGTGTCGGCCAGGCCTCGGGAAAGAACGCAGTCGGCTCACGCTGCGGCGCGCTGGCCGGGATGTGCTCACGGGGCGACCACCGAGTCTGCGGATGTCGATCCTCGGAGCAAGCGGCCGCGTGCCTCGACGTCGCGTCCCACGTGCGGTGTGTCGCGGGCGGCTAGGCGCCGGCATCGATGCGGCGTCCATTCATCGGCACCTCAGTAGCGCGATCCCCCGGACTCGTGCAGTTGGGAATCGTCAACGAAGGCGATGAGGTTGCCGGCCTGGACAGCGTGCTCGAGAAGGTCGTCAATCAGGTCATGGGACACAGGCCCCCACCTTCTCCGGGCGATTGGGGGTGGACGTAACTCTGCTCGATCACGAGGGTGCCCAGGGTCCGGTTTGCCACGGCCGTCCAGCACTGGTCCAGCCCGGCCACTACCTGTTCGGAATCGGTGGCGGCAGCCTCATGCAGGGTCTCGAGGGGTCTGCTGACCACGTCGGTGCAGGTAGTCCTCCAGGCACAGTGCTGTCGCTGTGAACAGCTTGTCCGGTTTGTCGGCCGTCGCGCCGACGACGGCGCCCACGAGGCGGTACAGCCACCGC
Organism: Jiangella muralis; assembly: GCF_001270745.1. Classification (GTDB taxonomy): domain Bacteria; phylum Actinomycetota; class Actinomycetes; order Jiangellales; family Jiangellaceae; genus Jiangella; species Jiangella muralis. The sequence continues at coordinate 28,071 of NZ_LFXL01000056.1, read as the reverse complement.
GCGTTGCTCTTCACCTCGTTCACGAGTGCCGCGTCGCCGGCCAGGACGAGCGGAGCCGGACGGTCTGCTCGCAGGCGTGCCACGCAGTCGTGGATCCGGGCGAGCAGGTCGCTGCGGTCGTCGGCCTCGCGCTCCGAACCGAGCCCGAGACCCGACTCCGGGTCGGATCTGTCGAGGCCGGGCGATGCCATGAGCCGCGCATGGCCTTCGGGGAGGCGTTCAACCGTGTCGAGCAGCGTGACGCGTGCGGCAACCCAGTACACGCGGGCTCCGAATTCGTCGACGCGCGTAGGACCAGGTGCGGCGGGGTCCGGTGCAGCGCTCGGAGGAGGTCACGGGTGGCGAAGGTGGACTCGACCACGACCTTCTGGTGGACCGTCACGGGGAGCGTCCAGCTCCGCGAGAGGCTGTGGCTGACGAGGAGACCGAGCGCGTTCTGCGTGCTGGAGTCTTGGGCGATGCGGGCGTGTCGTCGCAGTTCGTACATCAGGCGCTCGTGGTCGCCCAACGGCTGGTCGTCCAGACGTCGCTCGGCGTCGAGGAGCAGCCCGTCGAGGCGCTCGCGGTCCGCGATCGCCATCCGTGTGGCCGGGGTGGTCGGCATCAGCACGGAGATACAGGGGACCACCGGCCGCGGTCTGATGCGCGGCAGCCTCCGCTATGAGGTCGCGGGGGATAACTCCGCGGGCCCCGCCGATGTGTCCCGCATCCGTGGTGATGGCCGACTCCTTTGTAGCGGGAGCGTGACCTGAGGCGCCGCCTCGGTTGCCGTAGATCACGATGCCGCTCCTCCCGGACGCTGCGCTCCGGCGGTACGCCGCTCGCGGACCGTCATGGCGTCCGCCTGGGCCAACTGACGTGCCCATCGACGGCGGCGCGCCGTGGGTTGGGCCCTGACAACTTCGATCCGCGCGAGCGGGGTTCCTGGCCACAACTGGGCGACCTCCCCCTCCCGGTCGGCGACGTCGAGTGCCATGCGTCGTTCCCACAGGAGGTGGAGGTCAGGGTCGCGCAAGACCGGGGAGTGGGGCACCGTCAGCACCAAGTGGGCCTCGCGTCCGACGTACACCCAGCGGTGCAGCTCGTCGATGACCGCCCACTCCAATGGTTCCGCCGCATCGGCCAGCACATGCGGCCTGCCCTCGCAGGGTCGAGTCTTGTCGAGGGACGTCTCGTCGGGGTGGGGATCGGGCTGCGCCAATAGCTCGTCGAGCGGACGCTCGCGCTCCGGCGGGTGCCCAGGTCCTCCGATCCCACGCCGCCATGCCCAGGCCTCCCAGGCCCTCCTCAGCGCGCTCGGCTGATGTTGGAACCTCACAGTCACGCGACTCGCATCGGGTCCTACGACCCGGGCGAGGTCTGCGAGACTGTCGCGCACGTCGTTGTCCGCCGTGGCAGCGCTACGCCGCTGCGCGAACGCGAGCAGTCCGCGGTGCGGATCGTCAGGGTCACGTGCACGCAGCCCCCGTCCTGGAGGTGACCTGCAACCTGGTGAAGGTCCTTGCGCGACCAGGCACCCGAGACAGGTAGTCGCACGTGGGGGTTGACGGGTCGCCGCTCTCGGGCACCGCAGCAGCAGGCAGCCTGATGAGCATCATGGCCGCCTCCCCGCCGCGTCGACGTACGGGCCGTCGGAGCCACCCTCGGGCACGGACCCGGGAGACGAGTGCGGCCTGTTGCGCCGTGCCGCAGCGCTCGCCTGCCCTCGCCTGACACCGCACCAGCCGAGCTCGCGCGCCGCCCAGAGGCCGAGCCAGAGAGCCAGTCCGAGGCGGATGAGAAGGTCGTCCACGCTGATCACCACCGTTGTCGTCGGTCCGGGCCTCGTTGCCCGGATGGTGATCAGGAGTGGTCTCTCCCGTCCCGGTATGGAACCCGGTCGCCGGGCTGATCAGCCGTGGTGACGTGCGACCGGAGGTGGGGTACTCCCCAACCCTGATGTACGCAGATCTTATCACGAAGTTTGCTTCGCATGTCAGGGGGTTGCAGCGGACTTGTTGATGAGGTCCACGAAGGCGCCGATGGTGACTCCGGATTCCAGGTCGTGCCGGAAGTGGGAGTCGCGGGTGACCCGGTACCGGTTGCGCCGACCTACTTTGTCCTTGTCGACGTAGCCGAGCTCCACCAGGTCCGCGACGATCTGCTGCACCGCCCTCTCGGTGATGCCGACGGCGTCGGCGACGTCGCGGGTCCGTGCGTCCGGGTCGCGCGCGAGCGCGACCAGGACGTGGCCGTGGTTGGACAGGAAGGTCCAGTCGTCGCGGGTCATGACGACCCATGCTACGCGATTCCTGTTTCGTATGTCCCGGGTCGTCCGCAGCCCTTCCCCCGACCCGAGCCCCAGCGGTGGCCGAGCTTGACCAGCTCCTCGACCACCAGCACGCTCAGCGCCACCGCGATGCAGATCCCCCACTGCCCGGGCGTGAGAGCAACGGTGTCGAAGATCGCCTGGCCCCACGGCGTGTGCACGGCCATGATGTGCAGCAGGGCGACCGTCGTGAGGGACACCCACAGCCACCGGTTGGTGAAGGTGTGCGGTGCGAACACGGTGACGTGCTCGGCGCGTGCGTTGAGCGCGTTGACGAGCTGGAAGAGCACGAAGGTGGTGAAGGCCATGGTCAGGCTGACGGCCTCGCCCCATTCCTCGCGCGCGAGGATGAGGACTGCGAGGGTACCGATCGCCATCACCAGTCCCACGCGGGCCAGCCTGATCAGTCGCGCCGGGGAGAGGATCTGGTCGCCGCTGCGCCGCGGGGGCTCGGACATGATCCCGGGCCGGGCGGGGTCCACGCCAAGCGCCATCGCGGGTGGGCCGTCCATGATGATGTTGACCCAGAGGATCTGCACGGCGGTCAGCGGAGCCGGCAGTCCCATCACCGAGGCGCCGAGGAAGGTCGAGATGGCGCCCATGTTGGTGGAGAGCTGGAACCGCACGAACTTCACCACGTTGTCGTAGATCGAGCGGCCCTCCTCGACCGCGCCGACGACGGTGGTGAAGTTGTCGTCGGTGAGGATGACGTCGCCCGCCTCCTTGGTGACCTCGGTTCCCGTCAGGCCCATGGCCACGCCGATGTGCGCCGAGCGCAGCGCCGCCGCGTCGTTGACGCCGTCACCGGTCATGGCCACGACGTGGCCGCGCGCCGTGAGCGCCTTGACGATGGCGACCTTGTGCTCGGGAGACACCCGGGCGAACACCGCCACCTCGTCGACGACGTCGGCCAGCTCCTCGGTCGACAGCTCGGCGAGCTCGGCGCCGGTCATCGCGCGGCCCTCGATGCCGAGCTCGCGGGCGATGGCAACGGCGGTCGCGACGTGGTCGCCGGTGATCATCTTCACCCCCACGCCGGCCCGGTGGCACAGGGCGACCGCCGAGGTCGCCTCGGGCCGCGGCGGGTCGGCGATCCCGAGCAGGCCGAGCAGGGTCAGCGACGACACGTCGGAGTGGGGCTCGGCCGACGGCGACTCGACCAGGCGGGTGGCCACGGCCAGCACGCGCAGTCCGCGCTCCCCCATCGCCGCGATGGCGTCGTCGAGCCGGTCCCGGTCGGACGGGGTGAGCTCGACCTCGTCGCCTCCGAGCAGCCACGAGTCGCAGCGCCGCAGCAGCACGTCGGCCGCGCCCTTGGCCAGCACGCGTGACGCGGGTCCCTCGTCGTGGTAGGTGGCCATGTACTTGTAGTCGGCGTCGAAGGGGATCTCCGCCGATCGCGGCCACTGTGCGCGGCGCGCCGTCACGTCCAGCCCTGCCTTGGCCGCCAGCACGATCAGCGCACCCTCGGTCGGGTCGCCGATGATGCCGTCGCTGTCGAGCTCGGAGTCGCTGCACAAGGCCAGGACGTCGAGCAGGAGCGGCGGCAGGGTCGCCTGGCTGCCGTCGGCGTCGAGGACCTCGCCGTCGGTGTCGTACCCCTGGCCGTGGACCGTGAGCTCGAGGTCACCCACGTGCACCTCGCGGACCGTCATCTCGTTGAGGGTGAGGGTGCCGGTCTTGTCGCTGCAGATGACGGTGGCCGAGCCCAGCGTCTCGACCGAGGCGAGGCGCTTGACGATCGCGTTGCGCCCCGCCATGCGGTGCACGCCGAGCGCGAGCGTCAGCGCCAGCACGGCCGGCAGGCCCTCCGGGACGGTCGCCACCGCGAGCGCCACGGCTCGCAGGGCGATCTCGGAGGGGGCCTCGCCCCGCGCCAGGGCCAACGCGACGTAGACCGTCACGGCGACCAGTCCCAGCGCGGCCAGCCGCTTGCCCAGGGTGTCGAGCTGCCGCTGGAGCGGGGTCTGCGGCTCCTCGCCGGAGGCGAGCATCTCGGCGATGGCACCGACGGAGGTCTTCATGCCGGTGGCGGTCACCACCGCTTCGGCCCGTCCGCGGGTGAGCGCGGTGTTCATGTGGACCATACCGTCGCGGTCTGCGAGGGGGGCGTCGTGCTCTGCGGTCGAGTCGGATCGCTTGGGGACGGGCTGGGACTCGCCGGTCAGGGCCGACTCGTCGACCTCCACCGAGGAGGCGAGGACCAGACGCGCGTCCGCGGGCACGCGGTCGCCCGCCTCGAGCAGGACGACGTCGCCGGGCACCAGGTCGCCGGCGTCGACGACGAGGGTCCGCCCGTCGCGCCGGATCCGGGCCGACGGGCTCAGCATGTTGCGCAGCGCCTCCAGGCTCTTCTCGGCTCGCTGCTCCTGGAAGAAGCCGATGCTGGCGTTGATGAGGAGCACCACGGCGATGACGATGGTGTCCTTGATCTCGCCCACGAGGCCCGCGAGGACCGCAGCGCCGATGAGCACCAGGATCAGGACGCTGCGGAACTGGTCGAGGAAGCGCAACAGCACCGGTCGGCGTGCGGGCTCGGCCAGTTGGTTGGGGCCGAACCTGTCGAGCCGTGCCCGGGCCTCCTCGCTGCTCAGGCCGCATGCAGGGTCGACCTCCATCGCCGCGGCCACCTCCTCGGCACTGGCGGCGTGCGGAGTGGCGTGTGCAGTGGCGTGTGCAGTGGTGCCGGGGACGGGTGTCGCGGTCATGGCTGGCTCCTCGCGGTGGTGCGGTGGTGACGGGCGACGTGCTCGGCCCCGACCCGGCCCAGCTCGCCGGGCTCGAACTCGCTGAGCAACTCCCAGCCCAGGTCCAGGGTCTGGGTGATGGTCCGCCGGGCCTCGCCCTGGCCGACGAACTCCTCCTCGAAGCGACCGGCGAACGCGAGGATGCGGCGGTCCTCGGCCGTCAGCCCGCTCTCGCCGACGATCGAGACCAGGCGTCGCACCTCGACGCCACGGGCGTAGCAGGCGTACAACTGGTCGGCGAGACCGCGGTGGTCGGCGCGCGTACGGCCCTCGCCTACACCTGCGTTCATCAGCCGCGACAGCGACGGCAAGACGTCGAAGGGTGGGTCGACGCCGCGTCCGGCCATGTCGCGCGACAGGACCACCTGTCCCTCGGTGATGTAGCCGGTGAGGTCCGGGATGGGGTGGGTGATGTCGCCGTCGGGCATGGTCAGCACCGACAGCTGGGTCAAGGACCCGGTCGAGCCGTGCACCCGTCCCGCCCGCTCGAAGAGGGAGGCCAGATCGGTGTACATGTAGCCGGGGTAGCCGCGCCGCCCCGGCATCTCCTCACGGGCCGCGGCGATCTCGCGCAGCGCCTCGCAGTAGGCCGTGACGTCGGTGAGGATCACCAGGACGTGCAGGTGCTTCTCAAAGGCGAGGTACTCGGCCAGCGTCAGGGCCACGCGGGGGGTGAAAAGTCGCTCGATCGTGGGGTCGTTGGCCAGGTTGAGCAGCAGCACGTTGCGGTGCCCTGAGGCGCTGGCGGCGAACTGGTCGCGGAAGAAGTCGGCCTCGCGGCGCGTGACGCCCATCGCTGCGAAGACGACGACCACCTCGTCTGACTCGCCGGGCACCCGGGCCTGGGTGGCGATCCGGGCGGCCACCTCGGCGGCGGGCAGTCCGGCTGCGGTGAAGACGGGCAGTTTCTGCCCGCGGACCAGGGTGTTGAGCCCGTCGATCGCTGAGAAGCCGGTCTCGATGAACTGGTCGGGGTGAATCCGCGCGACGGGGTTGAGCGGCAGTCCGTTCACCGGGCGGTACGCCTCGGCGGTGGGCTCCGGCCGGCCGTCCCGTGGGCGTCCGGCACCGTCGAGGACGCGCCCGAGGACGTCGGTCCCGACGCCGGTGACCGCTGCCCGGAACCGCGCGCGGACGGCGACGTTGGCCCGGCCTATGCCCTCGGTCCCGCCGAGCACCTGCACCACGGCGCGGGAGCGGTCCACCTCGAGGACCTGGCCGTCGCGTTCGCTGCCGTCGTCGGTGACGACCGTGACGACTTCGCCGAACGCTAGGCTGTCAGCGCCCTCGACCAGCAGCAGCGGCCCCGCCACCCGGCGTACGTCGCGCATCTCGATCGTGGGCAGGATCCCCACCGGGGCGGCGGCGACGGCGTCCCGGGCGCGGGCCCTCGTGTCGGTGGTGGTCATCCCTGCTCCTCCTCGTCGGTGGTGAGTGCGGCATGCAGGGCCGCGACGGCTTCGTCGAGGTGCCGCTCGAGCGTCTCGTCGGTCGGCCACCCACGCGCTGCGGCGACCGTGCGCAGGGCAGGGTGGGCGACGACGTCGGCAACGGGCCGGCCGGCGGTGACCGCGGCGGTCATGGCGTCCTCGGCGGCCTTGACCAGCTGCAGCATCGCGATCTGCTTGCGCGGTGGACAACTGGCGTCGACGGGGTCGAAGGAGGACTGCTGCAGGTAGTCCTCGCGGAGCATGCGTCCCACCCGCAGGGTCACGCGCTGGGGCGGCGCGACCGCCTCCACGCCCAGCAGGCTGACCACCTCCAGGAGGCTCCCCTCCTCCTGCAGCGTGCGCACGGCCCAGGCGCTGAGGCGTGACCAGTCCTCGGCGACGTGCTCGTCGAACCACTCGCCCAGCCGGTAGGAGGTGTAGCTGCGCGTCCAGTTGATCGACGGGAAGTGGCGGCTGCGGGCCAGGCTCGCATCGAGCGCCCAGAAGCATCCCGCGACGCGCAGGCTGTTCTGGGTGACGGGCTCGGAGAAGTCCCCACCCGCCGGCGACACCGCGCCGACGACGGTGACCGACCCGCGGCGGGGCGTGGAGCCGAGGCAGTCGACCAGCCCGGCACGCTCGTAGAAGGCCGCTAGGCGGGTCGCGAGGTAGGCGGGGTAGCCGTCCTCGGCCGGGATCTCGCCGAGACGACCCGACACCTCGCGCAGTGCCTCGCCCCAGCGGCTGGTGGAGTCGGCAAGCAGCACGGCGTGCAGGCCCTGGTCGCGGTAGTACTCCGCCATCGTGATGCCGAGGTAGACGCTGGCCTCGCGGGCCGCCACCGGCATGTTCGAGGTGTTGGCCACGAGCACGGTCCGCTCCATCAGGGGGCGTCCAGTGCGCGGGTCGGAGAGCTGTGGGAACTCCTCGAGCACCTCGGTCAGCTCGTTGCCCCGCTCGCCGCACCCGACGTAGACCACCACGTCCGCTTCGGCGTGCTTGGCGATCGCCTGCTCGAGCACCGTCTTGCCGGTGCCGAACCCGCCGGGGATGATGCCGGCACCGCCGAGGGCGATCGGGAAGAGACCGTCGAGGACCCGCTGCCCGGTGAGCAGCGGGCGACGCAGGGCCTGGTGTCCCCGCACCGGGCGGGGTCGGCGGATCGCCCAGCGCTGCAACATCTGCACGTCGTGGCCCTGGACGCGGGCGATGACCTCGTCAACGCGGCGCGACCCTTCCACGACGTGCTCCACCACACCACGAACGCCCGGGGGCACCAGGACGCGGTGGCGCAGCGCTGCGGTCTCCTGGACAGTGCCCAGCTCGTCGCCCGCCTCCACCCGGCCGCCCGCCACCACGGACGGCACGAACTCCCAGGTCCGGGCGCGGTCGAGGCCCGGCAGGTCGGCGCCGCGCGGAATGTAGATGCCGTGCTCGGCACTGAGTGCGGCGAGCGGGCGCTGGGTGCCGTCGAACACGGTGCCCAGCAGGCCAGGTCCGAGCTCGATGCTCAGCGGTCCACCGGTGCCGGTCACGGGGTCCCCCGAGCGCAGCCCCGAGGTGTCCTCGAAGACCTGCACCGTGGCGAGGGCGCCGTCGAGGCGGATCACCTCCCCGGGCAGGGCCTGCACGCCGACGCGCACCACATCGTAGAGCCGGCAGGCGGGCAGGCCCGCGACCTCCAGGACGGGGCCAGAGACCCGCACCACCGTCCCGACCTGGTCGCGGGTTCCGTCCGGGGTGCTGACTGTCGTGCTCATGGGTGGTCTCCTTCAGGGACGAAGCTGATCTCGTAGCCGACCGCTCGCCCGAGCAGTCGCTGGAGCTGGTCGTGGGGCTCGGTGTCCACGGCCGGGGCGTCGGGCGGAAGGCCGACCACAAGGCCGTCGGTGCGCTCCGCCCAGGCATCGCGCGCGGCGACCGGCAGTCGCGACCAGGCGCCGTGATGCACCAGGACCACCGCGCGACCGTCCCCGGGCAGGCGCACGGCTGTTTCGACAGCTCGGTTGACAGCGTCGGCTCCGATCTCGCCGTCCGGGCCTGGCTCAGGCACCACCGTCGCGGCCCCCGCGAGGCGGAAGCCCGCGTCGACCGGTCGAGGAGCCACCACGACTACCTCCGAGTCTGTCCGTGCCGCCGACGGGGCGTGCGCGTTCGTCACGGAGTCCTCCGGTCCGCACCGCCGGCGAGGACCAGCACGGCCCGACGGTGCCGGCGCGCGCGCTCCTCGAGGAGCAGCAGGTAGCCCACCAGTGGGTCGGCGCTCTCGGCGTCCCCCCTACGCAGCCGCGCGGCGGCGCCGGCGGTGGCCTCGTCGTGCAGGTCCCGGTCGAGGTGGCCGAGGTCCCTGTGCACCTCGTACGCCGCCGCCGCGGCCCGCCAGCGGGGGTGGACGCCCAGCACGGGAGCCCAGCGCCCGGCGACCGCGTGCTCCAGGTCGCGGGCACCGAGGCGACCGAACGGCAGCAGTCGGGCGGGGTCCACGTCCGACCGGGCCAGCGCGATGACCAGGTTGCGCTGGTCCCGCTCGCGGGCGAGCAGCTCCGCGACGGGGCGCGAACGCGGGTGGGCGGCCCGTTCGGCCCACTCGGCGTGCGCCGTGGCCGCGAGCGCGAGCTCGAGTTCCTCGACGTCGCGGTGCAGCTCGAAGCGGGACCACAGCCGGGGTAGGGCCGCCGCGGTGGCCGGCGTCGGCAGACGCAGTCGTTCGAGCAGGGCGGCGACGCCCGCCTCGTCCCGCGCGTGGGCGAGCTCGGCGGCCCGCTCGGGGGTGAGCGCACCGACCGCGAGTAGCCCTCGGAGCCGGTCCTCGGGCGGGAGGCCCGAGGCCGCGCCGCGCAGCAGCGCGAGGGCGTCGCGGAGGTCGTGTCGTCCGGTCAGCACCTGCGCCACCGTGCGGGCCTCGCCCACGAACAGCTCCAGCAGACGTCGCAGCTCGTCGCGCTCCTCCTCGCCCGCACCGTGCGGGGTCAGGCGCGACATCCGTGCCCGCAGGGCGGTCGACCCGGCGACGTACAGCGGCGCCGTCATCGCGGGTCCACCTCCGCGTCCACTTCTGGGCGCGGTTCGCACACCGCGTCGCGCAGCACCGGGCGCAACAGCCCCCACGCCGCGTCCAGGCGGCCGTCGGCGGTGTTGTGCACCGCTCGACCCTGGGCGTCGTGCAGCACGAGGCCGACCCCGACGGGTCCTGCCTCCACGACGAGTGCGGGCCGGTGACGGCGTACGGCGTCCACATGGGCCGGGTCGACCGCGCACGAGGTGGCCGAGGGCAGGAGCGCCATCGCCTCCTCGAGGAGGTCGAGCGTGGCGGACGCGCCGCGGTCCGTGCCGACCAGGTCCTGCAGGTCCTGCCCGGCCGCCGCGCGCACCCGTTCGAGCTCGGCGTCGACCAGCTCGCGCAGGTGCGTACGAGACGCTGCCGCCCCGGTGGAGCGGAGGCGGAGCGCTTCCTCGCGGGCGGTCGACTCGGCTCGGGTGAGGAGGTCGAGGCGGTCGCGCTCGGCCGACTGGTGGGCTTCCCGGAGAATCTCGGCAGCGCGTCGTTCGTCCTGGGCCAGCACGTCGGCCAGCTCGCGTCGACCGTCCTGCTCCATGGTCTCAAGCAGCGCCTGGAGGCTCATGTCAGCCGCCCAGCAGGAGCACGATCATGGCCGCGACCGCGAAGCCCAGGATCACGAGGGTCTCGGGGATGGCCACGAGCAGGATGGCCCGGCCGGCGAGCTCGGGCTTCTCGGCGATGGCTCCCATGGCCGCCGCGCCGATCCGCGCCTGGGCGTAGCCGGTCGCGAGAGCGGCGAGGCCGACCGCGAGTCCTGCTCCGAGGGCGATGAGTCCGGTTTCCATCTGTGTCACCTTTCGTGGGTGGCGTCCGGGATGCGGACGCCGGTGGTGGTGCCGTGCGGCGGGACGCCGACCGGTCGAAGGAGTGGGCGGGGGGTGAGGGCGCCGTGGGCGCCGAGTGGCCGGAAGGCCTGGCCCTCGCCGTCGTGGAACTTGCTGAAGAACTCGACGTAGTGCAGTCGCAGGGCCTGGACCATCGGGCTGAATGCCGCCAGCCCCAGGTTGAGCAGGTGCAGCAGGACTGCCACGAACAGGCCCACCAGGAGCGGCAGCTCGGTAGCGAGCTCGTTGGCGACGTTGGCGAGGTAGACCGAGGCCAGTCCCACCGCGGCCACCCGGAGGTAGGACAAGACGTTGCCGACGGTGCCGATGAGCTCAAGCGGGCCGAGGAGGGCGCCGATGGGGCCGTGCACCGAGCTGGTGGCCACGAGCCCCACCACGGCGGGGACCAGAGCTGCCAGGGTCACCCACGAGGGGGCGCCCAAGACGGCGGCCGCGATGGCCGCCGTCGCTCCGAGCAGTACGGCCAGGGTGCCGCCCACTTCCAGGGTGCGGTGGCGGTCGCCACGTCGCAGCGCGGTCACCAGGCCGAGGGTCAGGCCGAGCACGATGTGGGACCAGCCGAGGGCGACGGCGAAGACCAGCAGGGGCTCGAGGGCGGCCGGTCCACCGCGGTAGAACCACAGTGCCGGCATCCCCCACATGTTGCCGAGGCTGCCGAGCGCCTCCCCGAACATCACGCCCCACAGCACCGACCACGTACCGCCGGCCATCAGCACCCGGCCGGCGTCGTCCATCACGCCGCCCCGGTCGTGCATTCGTACCGCCCGGCGGCGCAGCCACCAGCCGATGCCGGCGAGCGCGGCGCCGTAGACGACGTCGCCGACCATCACGCCGAAGAGGAACGGCAGGAAGATCGCCATGAGCCCGGTCGGGTCCAACCCGCCCGGGGAGGGCCAGGAGAGGAACCCGACCAAGCGGCGGTAGGGGGACCAGGCGGCGCGTCCGCTCAGCTCCACCGGGGAGGGGCCGGGGACCTCGCCCGCTGGGGCGTCGACGACGGCCACGCCGGCGAGGCCGTCGCGGTCGAGCTGCTCGCGCACCTCGCGGCGACGGTCCGCCCGGATCCAGCAGCGCAGGAGGAAGGTGCGCGCGGAGAGCGCGGCGGACGCGACCGCGTCGTCGCGTTCGGTCAGCACGAGCAGGACACGCTCGGCGGCGCGCAGCCGGGGGGCTCCGCGGAGCCAGAGCGCGTCGAGGTCGGCGCGGACGACGTCGAGGTCGTCCTGGAGGTCGACCAGCCGCTCGCGCATCCGCACGAGCGTGGTGTGCAGGGACAGGTGGGCGTAGTCCTCGGGCACCTCGACCCGGCTGATCTCGTCGGCGCCCATGAGACCGAGGACCTCGGGCAGCCGGTCGCGGGCCACCACCAGGAGGCACCCGCGGGTGCGGCCGGCCTCCGTGCTGCGGAGCACGAAACCCTCACCCACGAGCTGCCGCAGCTGGGTCTCGATCAGCTCGACCACGGACCCGGCCGGGTCGTCCAGCACCAGCGCGGTCATCGCCAGTCCCAGCAGCTCAAGCTCGACATCGGAGAGCGAGGTCAGCTCCGGCACGAGGGACTCGAGCTGGGCGAGGACGTCCACGTAGCGCGCCAACGCGTCGCGCTCCGCCTCGAGCGAGGCGTGGGCCCCGCGTAGGGACTCGACCTCGAGCTCGAGCGTCGCGATGTCGACGTCGGCGTGGCGCGGGTCCACAGGTGCGGCGTCCGCGCCGTCGCGTGTCGCCGAGGCGTCTGCCGGTGCCCACTCCAGCACACGTTGCACCCGCGACAGCAGGTCGCGCCTCGCCACATGGTCCGCAGCGTGGTCCGGATCGTCGTCCGGCGCCCCGGACGGCGTCACCTCCGCGCTCCCCGCTCGCTGGAGCGACTCGACCGTCTCGAGCAACTGCTCGCGCCGGCCCAGGAGCTGGACGTGGTGCAGTCGCCGGATCATCGGCTCGCCCCCGGTGACCGGTCGGCCCGCTGGGCGACGGTCGGGGCCACGGTCAGGACGGCGGCGACGGTGGCGGCGACGAGGTCCTCACGCAGGCGCGCGGCCCGCTGCACCACCTCGGCACCGATCCGCTGCTGCTCGGCCTCGTCGGCCTGCACCCAATCGCGTGCCTCCTGCACGATGCGCGCGGACAGGCGATCGGCTTCCGCGACGGCTTCCGCGGCGGTCGCCGCCACGAGCAGCTCCGCCTGCTCCCGAGCCGCGTCGACGCGGTCGTGGCTGTGCCGCGCTTCCTCGAGGCGGGCCTCGATGAGCCGCTCAAGCTCGCGCACCTGGCGCATGGCGGCCGGATCCTGCACCTGCGTCATCGACGTACCTCCTCGTCGGGTCGTGGCACAGCGGGGTGATCCTGTGCCGGTCGGTCCTGCGAGACGCGACGCCGCTCCCGCGCCCGCTTCAGGCGGGAGTGCTCCTCACGCTCGCGCTCCTCGAGGACCGCGGTGATCCGTGCCGCCTCCTCCTCCAGTCCCGGGATGACGACGTTCTCCAGCGCATTGACCTGGCGGGTGGTGCGGGCCACCTCCTCGGTGAGCCGGCGCACCGTGGCCTCGAGGGCCACAAAGCGCAGCACGTGCTCGAGGTACCGCTCACAGGCCTCGGCCGCCGCCTCGATCGACGGGGCCACCAGGGCCGGTGCCGCGCCGCGCTCCTCGGCCGTACGGCGTACGTCCCCGGCCTGCACCGTCACGACCCGAACGCCGACCACCATGCGGTCCTCGCGCTCGACGACGACGCCGGTGGCCGCACCGGAGGCGACCGCCGCGACAGCGGCCGGTCCCTCCTCGGCGATGCTCTCGTCGAGCAGCGCGCGTCCCTCGCGGGCCAGGACGGCCGCGGCCTCGCGCTCCGCGGACACGTCTGCGTCGAGGCGGTGCAGCTCGCGCACCAGTGCCATACGCTTGTCGATGAGCAGGTCACGCCCCTGGGCCGCGAAGGCGATCGCCGAGCGGCGCCGCAGCAGCTCGGTGCGCGTCGCGGTCAAGGCCGTCACCGCCTTGACCCGTCGAGGCCGACCCGCCTGGGCGGGCGGTGCCGGTCGCGCAGCTGGTCACGGAGTAGGTGAGTGTCCACGGAGAATGCCTCCCGACAGTGGTCGGAAGGTCTTCCCCGCCGCACCTCGGGAGGCGTGGTCGGCCACCGGGTCGCAGGGCGACCGGAGTGACGATGGCCGGTTGGGTGGGGTACTCCCCTTCAGTCTTCTTACGAAGCACAATACGTGAACACAGTTGCGGTGTCAAGGCTGGGATCAACGCCGCAGGACCAGCGCGATCCGGTCATGGGTGGCGAGGTCGCCGTCGGCCACCAGCGCCAGCTGGCCGCCCATCAAGATCACCTGCTCAATCAGGCCGTCCACCAGGTCATGCACGTCGCCGACCCCGGAGGCGTTCCCGGAGGCGTTCGCGGGAGCGTCGCGTCCGGGTGCCGTGGTGCCCGCGCTGATGAAGTTCTCCTCGACCAGCAGCATCGCCGGCCGGCCCCGCCCGAGGGCCCGCCAGCATCTCTCGATCCCCGAGGCCATGCCAGCGGGTCGATCCGCCTCTGTCCACCGCAGCAGCGCGAGTGCGTCGTCGCCTCGCGTCCGCAGGTAGGCCTCGACCGCGGTGATCCCGGCCAGGGCCAGGTCGAGGCGGTGGCGCAGTCGCGATCGTCGACCCGGCCGGCGAGTCGATCCAGGATGGCGCTGAGGGAGCAGAACTCCTCGAGCAGGCGCGAGCGTCCGACCAGGACGAGCGGGCTCGGGTGGTTGGCCCGGTAGTCCCCGAGCATCTTCTCGACCTTGCGCAGGAACCTGGCCATCAGCTCCGTCCGCGCCTCGGCGGCGCCCGGCTGGCCGGCGCCCGGCACCCGGATCGGTCGCCCCGAGCCGAACGGCTCGTGTCGGCCCACCGGACGCAGGCCCGCCGTCCTCGGAGGCGTACAGGTGGGCGCACGTGGGGTGCAGCAGCACCACGTGAGGTGGCATGCGGTTCAGGGCCGCGATGAACGGCCGGGTGGCGAAGGTGCTCTCCACCACTGCCCGGGCGGTCACCGGCTGCGGCAGCCGGAACGAGCGGGCGACCGCACGGTTGACGTAGATGCGCAACCCTCGGTCGGTCGGCTGATCGCCCGCGTGGTCGGCCTGCTCCGACAGCTTGTCCAGGAGCGCGGACCGGTTCATCGCGCTCCGCTCGACGAGCCGGCGTTCCACGTCCCGGACCAGGTCGTCCAGCCTCGACCGGTCTCCCTGGTCAGGCGCGGTGACGGCTTCGGTGATCCACGCCGTGCGCCGCACCGCCGAGCGACCCCCGGCTGGCCGACGCCGCAGCCCTGGTCACCGAGCACGTCAACGACCGCTACACCGCCCGGTTCCTCCGCCCCGAGGCCACGGTGGTCAGCCTCCACCAGGATCCGCCGGCGTCGATCCTTGATGCTGAAGCATGCCGTCAGTCTCCGTGCGGCGGCCTCGGGACACGAGTCGGGTACGCGCCGTCACGGCGATCTCCATCGAGTCCGCGCCCGGGTGATCGCCTTGGCGGCCTCGGTGAGCAGGAAGATCACCACTGCGAGGGCCGACGTCATCAGCCACTCGCGCGGTCCGATCGGTGCGGAGCCGAACCAGGTGTGGGCGATCGGCGCGTAGGAGAACAGCAGTTGTAGCGCGATCATGGCGCCGGCGCTCCACCACACCGCTGGATTGCCGCGGAGCACGGCAGGGGTCAGGCTGGAGCGGTCGAGGGATCGGCAGTTGAACAGATAGGCGAGCTGGCCGAGGGCCAGCATCGTGACGGCTGTGGTCTGGGCCTGCGCGAGCGAGACACCACGGTCGTATTCGTAGTAGAACACGCCCATGGTGACGCTGCCGACCAGCGCCGCCACGAGTGCGATGCGCCGTACGGAGGCGAGCGGGACAATCGACTCCTGGGCTTGTCGTGGCGGTCGGGTCATTATGTCGTGCTCGGCTCGCTCGTTGGCCAGGGCAAGGCCGAGGGTCACCGAGGTGACCATGTTGATCCAGAGCACCTGGACGGGTTGCAGGGGCAGGGTCAGCCCGAAGAGCACGGCGATCAGGATTACGAGCGACTGGGCGCCGTTGGTGGGTAGCAGGAACAGCAACGATCGTCGCACGTTGTCGTAGATGCGCCGGCCTTCCTCCACGGCCCGTTCGATGGTCGCGAAGTTGTCGTCGGCGAGCACGATGTCCGCCGCCTCCTTGGTCGCCTCGGTGCCCTTGATGCCCATGGCGACCCCGACGTCCGCCCGCGTCAGCGCGGGTGCGTCGTTGACGCCGTCGCCGGTCATCGCCACCACCTCGCCATGTGCCTGCAACGCAGCGACGATGCGGAGCTTGTGCTCGGGGCTGGTCCGGGCGTAGATGTCGACCTCGCGCACGGTGGCGCGCAGGGCCTCGGTGGACATCGATTCCAGTTCCGCGCCGCTCAGCACCCGGCTGGCCTCCCGCCCTGTGATGCCCATCTCGCGGCCGATCGCGAGAGCTGTCCCGGCGTGGTCGCCGGTGATCATCTTCACCCTTATCCCCGCCGCCCGGCACTGGGCGATCGCGTCGATGGCCTCGGGGCGGGGCGGGTCGACGATGCCGACCAGCCCGGCCAACTCCAGGCCGTCGTCGAGGTCCGCGTGCGACAGCTCGGAGGTCCGGGGATCCGGGCGGGCGTGGGCAGCAGCGAGCACCCGCAGTCCGTGGGCGCCGATCTCGTCGATCTGGGACTCCCAGAACTCCCGGTCGAGCGGTTCGGGGTCACAGTCCGGACCGGTCTGCGAGCCGCACCGGTCCAGGATCCGGTCCGGTGCGCCCTTGACGAGGACGTGCAGGACGCCACTCGAGTCGCTTGCAAGCACGCCCATATACTTGGTCGCTGGATCAAACGGCACCACCGCGATCCGTCGCCATCCATCTGCCGTGAACCCGGCCTTCTTGCCGAGTACGCTCAGGGCGCCTTCGGTCGGCTCGCCGACCAGGCGCCATTGCGACCCGTCCTCGACGATCCTGGCGTCGTTGCAGATCGACATGTCCTCGATCAGCCGCGCCAGATCGTGCCGGTCGGCGACTGTGACGACGTCGCCGTCGAGGGTGACCTCGCCGATCGGGGCGTAGCCCAGTCCGCTGACTTCAAACCGCGCCCCGCTGGTGCGCACCATCCGCGCGGTCATCTCGTTCTTGGTCAGTGTGCCGGTCTTGTCGGAGCAGATGGTGGTGACCGCGCCCAGGGTCTCGACAGACGGGAGCTTGCGCGTGATCGCGCGGCGGCGGGCCATCTGCTGCACGCCCAAGGCGAGCGTGATCGTCACCAGGGCCGGGAGTCCCTCGGGCACTGCGGCGACCGCGAACCCTATGGCGGCGCTGACCACGTCGAAGATCCCGAAGTCGTGGAGCACGCGGCCGATCACGATCATCACCAGGGCCATCACCAGGATCACGACCGCGAGCTTCTTCCCGAGCGCGTCGAGCGATCGGGTGAGCGGGGTGTCGACCCCCTCGACCTGCGAGATCATCGTCTGGACCTTGCCGATCTCGGTGTTCTGCCCAGCGGCGACCACCACCCCGGTCCCGGTTCCCGCGACGATCAGCGTCCCGGAATGCAGCATGCAGTGGCGGTCGCCCAGGCCCGCGTCGGCCGGAACCTTGTGGACGTCCTTCGCCGCCGGAACCGATTCTCCGGTGAGTGCCGATTCGTCCGCCTGCAGGCCGTTCGACTCCAGCAACCGGACGTCGGCGGGTACCCGGTCTCCCGAACGCACCCGTACGACGTCCCCCGGCACCAGCCCGTCCGCGTCGACATCGACCACCACTCCGGAGCGCAGGGCGTGCGCACGGACGGACAGCATGTTCCTGATCGCGTCTAGGGCACGCTCCGCACGGCCTTCCTGGACCAGGCCGATGATCGCGTTGATGACCGCGACGCCCAGGATGACGGAGAAGTCGACCCAGTCGGCGAGGATGGCCTTGAACGCCGCCGCGACCAGCAGGATGTAGATCAGGGTGTCGTCGAACTGGGCGAGCACGCGCCGCCACCACGGTGTCCGTTGCGGAGGCGCCAGCCGGTTCGGGCCGTAGCGCTCGAGCCGCTGCTCCGCCTCCTCACCCGACAACCCGGTCGGCCGGCTGCCCACAGCGGCCAGCACATCGGCCGGCGGTCGCGACCATGGGGTGTCGATCACGGCGTCGGCCGCGACCCGCACGGCCCCGTTCGCCTCCTTGGTCATGCCCACCAGCCCTTTCGCGATCGCGCCCCATCGTGGGTGTGGTAATCGCCCGGGAACGTGACCGGCCGACCAGCCGCGGCGACGAACTCCTCG
Organism: Jiangella muralis; assembly: GCF_001270745.1. GTDB lineage: Bacteria > Actinomycetota > Actinomycetes > Jiangellales > Jiangellaceae > Jiangella > Jiangella muralis. The sequence continues at coordinate 10,391 of NZ_LFXL01000056.1, read as the reverse complement.
CCCCGGTGCCGCGCGGTGACCGGGTCACCCCGGCGCACGGTGTAGGTGACCAGACGTGGCTCGACGGTCACCTCGAGCACCGAGCGCCCGAGCCGAAATGGGAACCGGATGCGTTGCGCCCTCGTCGGCAGCATCGGGGCGAACTCCCGGGTTCGCCAGCGGTAGCCGCCGAAGCCGTAGACGACGGCCATCCGGGTGCCGGCCGCCGACGCCAGGTGCAGCCCGTCCCGAAGGTTGCCCGCTGTGTCCGCCAGGTCCACCGCCATTGCGTCGACCAGGTACTCCTCCGCGTTCCGGTACTTGCCGGCGTCCGCGGCCGCGATGGCCTGGATGAACTCCGACAGTGTCGAGTCGCCGGTGGTCAGCGGGTCGTAGTAGTCGAAGATCCGGCAGCGTTCCTCGGCGGTGAACCGCTCCGGGAGCAACACCGTCGCGAGCACGACGTCGGCCTGTTTGATCACCTGATGCCGGTAGATGACCAGCGGGTGGTGATGGAGTAGCAGCGGGTACTCGGGCGGCGTTCCGGCGAAGTCCCACGGCTTGCGGTCCAGGAAGTCGTCGTCCTGTGCGTGTACGCCGGTGCGAGCGTCGTACAGGATGTGCATCTTCTCCGCTGCGCGGCGCCACAGCTCCGGTTCTCCGGGCCGCGGCCCGGTCCGCGTCACCAGCCGGCTGTAGAGGTCCTGGTCGTGTGAGCGGACGGCTGCGCGCGCGATCGACGGCTGGGTGTGGATGAGGAACGGCAGCAGGTAGATCTCGGTGTCCCAGAAGTAGTGCCCCTCGTAGCCGGTCCCGGTCTGTCCCTTCGAGGAAACCCCCTGGCCCGCGCTTCTCGCGGTCCCCTGCAGTAGCGAGAACAGGCTGAACCGGAGCGCTTGTTGGGCCGTCTGCGAACCCATCCACTCGACGTCGCTGTGGGTCCAGAACGCGGACACGTCGTTCTCGTGCTCGTCCAGGGCTGACGCATGGCCGGTGCCCATCGCGCGACCGAAGGTGACGGCGGCTCGGCTCGCCAAGGCGTCGCTGGTGCCGGATCCGTAGTGGTAGGCCAGCAAATTCACCAGCGTCACGGTCTGCCCGGGCGCTACTCTCACCGCAAACAGCACGCACGCGCGGTCCCGGTCGAGGCGGGTGTGCAAGTGCGTCAGCGCGGCAGGGTCGCAGGTGTGGTCCATCGCCGCGGCGACCGCCATCGCGCTGCCGGCGGTCCGGCACATCCGCATGACGCGCGTCCCGTCGACCCACTCGCCGTCGTGTCGTAGCGCGTCCTCGGCCAGTGACCGGGTCCGGCGCGGGTCGGCGTCGGGGTCCGTGACGACTCGCAGGTGGGTGACCAGCTCGGACGACATGATCAGATCGCGGAGCGCACCGGGCTCCGCCTGCCCGTCCGGGCCGGGCAAGATCGTCAGGTCGTAGCGCAGGCGGGCCAGGTACCGATGAGCCAGCGACACGAAGCGGGACGAGGCGATCCTGATGCGCGGGCCACCCGGCAGCTGGAAGGCGACCGCGCGGCTCGACGTGGCGTGCGCCATGTTGAGAGTTCGCTCGTACTCGCGCACTTCGGTGGTGGCCATGTTCACCGGATCCTCGTCGACGAGTATCCTGACGGTGGTCCCGTCCGGGACCGGAACCACCGTCTGCCCGGTGGTCGCCAGCCCGTAGGCGGCCTCTGGGAGGACGATCGTCCAGGTCTCGTGGAACCCGTTCAGCAGTGTAGCGGGACGATAGGCCGGGTCGCCCTCCTCGTGGGCGCCGCGACTACCGAGGTAGCCGTTCGCAACCGCGAACAGCGACTCCGTGCGTCCGGCATCGTCGGGACGCGGATGCCGTTCGATGAGCCGCCATGGATCCGTGCGATGGTCGGCGCCTGCCGCCACCATGCGCCGAGCCGCCGCCCTCAGCCGGTGGGTCCGCGGCCCAGACCGGTGGGCCTTCTCGGTCACATCCGCGAGCAGCTCGCCGAGGTGGTCGACAACCAGGTCGGCGCAACGCTCGGCCAGCTCCTTCGCCTGGCCGGCCCGGTTCACCACGATGACCAGGCCGAAGCCTCGCGCCCAGCCGGCGGCCACGCCGGACCGAGAAGCATGCGCGTACACCAACGCCAGGCCCGGGCTGGTGCCCCAATGCCCCAGCAATCGCGGCTTAATGTGTTCGAAGGCCAGGGGCTCACGTAGCAGCGGATTGGCCATCAAGTAGATCTGACCCACGGTCAAGTAGTTGTTGGCCCGCCACCACGCGCGTCGACCGCGGCGACGTCCGCGTCGTCGGCGTCTCTGGGATGGGCGAGCCGATCCACAATATCCGCTGCGGCGAGTCCGGCCGCCCTGAATTCGGTGTCAGCCATTGAGAGTCTCCCTCCACCAGACATGGCGGGCGCGACACCCGATCTTCACGCTACGCCCCGCACGAAGGGTCTTCATCCATTTTCGTTCTTTCGTCCCAGGAGCGGACGCTGTGCAAGACAATGGGGTGATGCGGCATACTCATTCGCTGCGTGGCGCCGCCTGGGTGGTCGGCTACCTGGTGTTCGTTCTGGCGCCTCTGTTCGCGCTGCTCACCGGTGCCGTCGGGCCGGCTCGGGATTTCTGGACCGAGTTCTCTGCCGCACTCGGTTACGCCGGGCTGGCGATGATGGGACTGCAGTTCGGTCTCACTGCCCGGTTCCGGTGGGTGACCGAGCCGTGGGGCGAGGACGTGCTGTACCACCTGCACCGGCAGCTCTCGTTGGTCGCCGTCGCCTTGGTGATCGCCCATCCGGTCATCCTGTTCATGGTCCGGCCGGAGCTGCTGGACCTGCTCAACTTCGTCGATGCTCCTTGGCGTGCGCGGTTCGCCGCGCTGTCCATGGCGTCGCTGCTCGTGCTTCTCGCGACCTCGCTGTGGCGGGCACGGCTGCGGATCCGCTATGAGACGTGGCACCACCTGCATGTCGTCCTGGCCGTCGCTGCTGTGGTCACCGGCCTGCTACACATGGTGGGCTGGGGCTTCTACCTGACCGATCCATGGAAGCGGGCGCTGTGGATCGCGCTGACGGTGTTCTGGATCGGCCTGCTGGTGCACGTGCGCGTCATCAGGCCGCTGTTCATGCTCCGCAAGCCGTATACCGTCACCGAGGTGCGTGCCGAACGCGGCGACACGACGACGCTCAGGATGGAGCCCGACGGGCACGACGGCTTCCGCTTCGTACCCGGCCAGTTCGGCTGGCTCACGGTCTGGGGCAGCCCGTTCGGCATCACCGGTCACCCGTTCTCCTTCTCCAACAGCGCCGAGACCGGCGACGGATCGGTCGAGATGTCGATCCGCAGGCTGGGCGACTTCTCCGGCAGGGTCGGGGAGATTCCGGTCGGGAGGCGGGTCTACGTGGACGGTCCCTATGGGGCGTTCACGATCGGCCACCCGGCCGACATGCACGTTCTCATCGCAGGCGGTGTCGGCATCACACCGATGATGAGCATCGTCCGGACCCTGGCCGACCGGCACGACGACCGGCCGGTCGTCCTGCTCTACGGGGCCACGGACTGGGAGTCGATCACGTTCCGTGAGGAACTCGACGAGGTCGCCGGGCGGCTGGCCCTGAACACCGTCCACGTGCTCACCGACCCGCCGTCCGGGTGGGACGGCGAACAGGGCTTCATCACCGCGGACGTTCTTCGGCGGCACGTCGCGCCGCCGTACGGTGAGCACGAGTACTTCATCTGCGGGCCGCCGCCGATGATGGATGCGATGGAGGCCGCGCTTCGCGAACTGGATGTGCCAATGTCGAAGTACCACTCCGAGCGATACAGCTTCGCCTAGGGAGACTCTCCGATGCGCCGCATGCTCGCCGATCGGCTGGCCGTCGCCACAGCCGTCGTCATCGTGCTGATGTCGGCGGTGTTCGCTCTGGTGCGCGTCGTGAGCTGATCGCGCCTGCGTGCAGGGCGGGCCCCGGGGCAGAGGCACGTCGTTCCCGGGTGCCCGGTGAGGCGTCGTGTCCACCGAGCGGGTGGTATGGCATCAGTCCGGGCGGTCGGTGTAGAGGGCCGCCAGCGCCGGAATCGGCGGCCAGCGCCGTTGCTGCTCGAGCCAGTACGCGCCCATGTCCGCAGCACCGGCCGCTCGAACTGTTCGCCGAGTGCCCGGAGCCGCCTGACATGGATGTCGTGGTAGTCGCTGACACTGGCTGGTGTGCGCTTGCGGAAGTTGGCGGGGAAACGCACCAGTGGCATCGCCGTCCACGGGAGTTCGATACGGAAGTCGTTGCGGCCGGGTACGAGACCGAAACGCGCGACCCGCTGCCAGCCGTCGGCCACTGGCGCCGGCGCCGGCGCCAGCGGGTCGTAGTGCGTCTCCTGCAGATCCAGCGCACCGGCCTGGGCCTGTGCCAATTCCAGTTGCAGGACCAAGACGTTGCGGATCGGCCAGCCGAACCGCGTCGGTACCAGGTTCATCCGCGCCGTGCGGCTCAGAACGCCCTGTGCGTCGTGGTCGGCGACGTTGAACCAGCTGCGGTACCGGCCCACCGGCTCCTCCTGCGGCGCCCAGGCGATGTCGGCCTGCATCCGCAGCCGAGCGCAGAGGTAGCCGATAAAGCTGTACCGGCTCAGCGCCAGAGCGTCGACGTCATACCACGGCAGTACCCGTTCGACGCGTCCAGGCTCGCGGCGACGACGTCGCGCCACTCGGCGACGCCCTTCAGCTCGGCATACTGTGCGGTCGACGCGAGCACGGACAACCAGCCGTTGAGGATCAGGCTGACCGGCTGTACCGGCGCCTCCTCGAACGCCGGGTGGCCACAGACCGTCGCCAGCACTCCCCCATCGGCGACCGGCACGAGCAGTGACCGCATAACCTGGTCAGCCGCCTCGGCGATCTGCGCGTCGCCGGAGGAGCGCGCCAGCCGGGCCAGCTCGACCCCGTAATACGTCTGGGCAAGAGCCGAGTAGTGCGGCCAGCTGACCCAGGACGAGAGCCGCCAGGTCGGCTGGTACCAGAAGACGCGGGTCTGGCGAAACTCCTGCATACGGGCGAGTGCCACGCGCCACCACCGAGGCGGCATCCAGGTGCTCACCCCGCCCGGACCTCTCATACGCGTCGAGATAGCCCTTGAGCAGGTACGTGCCGAGGATGGGGTGCGGGACGGCGACGCCGTCGGGATGCGTGATTTCTCCGGCGAGTTCTGGCCCCGAAGGTGGGGCCAGATCACACGCTAGAAGTCACACGCGGTCAGCTTGCATCGCCGAACTCAGGTCTTGGAGCAACATCTCCGTCGGTCGGTCTAAGTGTTGGTGGGCGTCGCTGCTGGTCGCAGCAGGCGCGCGGGCGGCGTGGTTGTCGGCGGCGAGGGCCTGGGCGAGCATGACGATGCCCGCCACCCGTGGGTCGGCTACTCGGTAGTAGACGCGCCGGCCATCGCGTCGTGGCTGGACGTAACCGCAGTCGGCCAGGCAAGCCAGGTGGGTGGAGACACGGCCCTGGGACAGCCCGATAGGCACGACCGGCGGCGCCCAGGTCGATCTCAAGGTGGGTCGAGGACGCCTCGGGGTACCGCTCGAACGCCTCGCGAATCAGCTCCGAGGCCTTCCCGGCGCTCCAGTCGACTCACACCATGAGCCGCTCCCGCAACTCCGTCGGCACGCGTCCGCAGACCTCGGGTGTGTCTCACCCTCGCCGGGGGTCAGCGTCGGCCAGCCTCGGGGGCGTTCAGCACGTGCCCGACCATCTCTTCGCCGATCGCCTCGGTGATCCGGTTTCCGCGGCTGTCGAGGACGGTCTCCTGATCAAGGTCGATGCCGCCGCCGTCGTCGTCGTCCTTCACCGCCAACGGCCCTCCTCCTCTCCGTCTCGTCGCCGGCGTGGTTCGTTCAGGGTTCGATGAGGCCGGCGCGGATGGCGTAGCGGGTGAGCTCGGTGCGGTCGCGCATGCCGAGTTTGGTGAGGATGTTGGCGCGGTGGTGGTCCACGGTCTTGTGGCTGATGACCAGCTGGGTGGCGATCTGCCTGGACGTGTGCCCTTCGGCGATCAGCTTGACGACTTCTTCTTCTCGTTCGGTCAGGACGGCGCGCGAGATCCGTTCGCCGCGGCGCATGCGGTCGAGGAAGTCCCGCACGAGGGTGCCCGCGACGCCGGCGTAGAGGAAGGACTCGTCGCGCATGGCGGCCCGGCACGCGGCGACGAGGTCTTCGTCGGCGACTGATTTCAGCACGTAGCCGCAGGCCCCGGCCTGAAGGGCGGAGAAGAAGTACTGCTCGTTGTCGTGCATGGACAGCATCAGCGTGCGCACCGCCGGGACACGGCGGGTGATCTCGCGAGCGGCCTGCAGGCCGGTCATCCGCGGCATCGAGATGTCCAGGATCGCCAGATCGGGCCGGGTCGCGCGGGCCAGGTCGACGGCTTCGGCGCCGTCGGCGGCTTCGGCGACGACGGTGAGGTCGGCCTCGGCGTCGAGGATGCGCCGCAGCCCGCCGCGCACCAGTGCGTGATCGTCGGCGAGGAGGATCCGGACGGTCATGGCGTAGCTTCGTCGATGGGCAGGTCGAGCAGCACCTCGGTGCCACCACCGCGGCGGGACCGAACCTGGAGCCGGCCGCCGCCCATCCGGGCGCGTTCCTGCATTCCTTGGATGCCGGCACCGGCCGTGGCGTCGGCTCCGCCGACGCCGTCGTCGGCGACCCGCAGGGTCAGGATGTTCCCCCGCCGGGTGAGCCCGAGCTCGACGTTGTCGGCGTGGGCGTGGCGGGCCACGTTCGTCAGCGCCTCTTGCGCGACGCGGTAGACGACGAGCTCGGCCTCGGGCGCCAGGGCCGGCAGGCCGGGGAGGAACCCCCGGGTGACCGGGATGGCGGTGCGGGCGGTGAGGTCGCTGGCGAGACTGGACAGCGAGTTGAGCAGCCCGAGGTCGGCCAGCACGCCGGGGCGCAGGCGCTGGGAGATGCGGCGGACCTCTTCCAGGCTGGTCCGGGTGGTCTCACGCACCTGCTCCAGCTCCGCGGCCACCTCGGGTGGGGCGGCATCGACGGCCTGTTTGAGCCCGAGGAGCACAGCGGTGAGGCTCTGCCCGACCTCGTCGTGCAGTTCCTGGGCGATGCGCTGCCGTTCGGCCTCCTGGGCGTGCAGGGCGCGGGTGGTGCTGGTGGTGCTCTCGGCTTCGAGCCGTTCGAGCATCGCGTTGAAGCCAGCCACCAGCGGTGTGGCCGGGCCGGCGGCGGTCTCGTCCAGCCGACGCCCGGGCTGGCGCAGGTCGATGGCGGCCATAGCGCCGGTGAGGTGGTCAAGAGGTTGAAGGATCGACCGCAGCAGGAGCCCGTTGAGGGTGAAGATGACCGCCAGGCCGATCGCCAGTACCACGATTTCCGACCACAACGTCCGCTCGGACACCGTCGCCGGGGACAGCACCAGCACCAGAGTTCCGAGCGCGAAGACGGCGCCGTTGATCAGGCAGACCCGCCAGAACAGCGGCAGCGACAGCTCCCGGCGCATGACACCAGCCTGGCAGAACTCTGCGCCGGATGAATGGGTGCTGGACCCCATGGTCCCGGGCCTGGCTGGTCGGGCAGCGTTGGCTCATGGAACCGGTGGCCCTGCTGGTGGCTGCTGCCCTGGCCGCGGCGGCGGCCATCGGGTGCGCCGTCGTGCGCACGCGGGACGGGGTCGAGGTACGGCTCACTGTCAGCGTGCTGTGGACGGTCACGGACCCGGCGCTGATCGTGCGGGCGAACCCGACCGCGGCGACGGCGACCGCGGCCGCGGTGGAGCGGGCGCTGCATCACCTGGTGGCCGGAGTCGAGCTGGGGGAGCTGCTGCGGGAGCGTGAGGCCGTCCTCGCCCGCGTACCGGAGACCGCTCGCCGGGTGGTGGCGGTGTTCGGGGTCGATCTGGTCGACGTCGACCTGCTCGACGCGCAGGTGCGGCTCGGCCCGCAGTTGCTGCGGCTGCTGGCATGAGCCCGGCCGAACTCAACGCCGTGGTCCTCGGGGCCTGCGTGGTTCTGCTGCTCGGCGTCGCGGCCGTGCGTGTGTCCTCCGGTGCTGGCTTGCCCAGCCTGCTGCTCTACCTCGCCATCGGGCTGGCCATCGGCGAGGCCGGACTCGGCCTGCGATTCGACCAGGCCGACCTCACCCAGACGCTCGGCTCGATCGCCCTGGCGGTGATCCTGGCCGAGGGCGGTCTGACCACCCGGCTGCCGGTCATCCGGCCGGTCATCGGGCTCGCCGCCGTGCTCGCCACCGTCGGGGTGGCGATCAGCGTCGCGATCACCTCCACCCTGGTGTGGCTCCTGCTCGACGTCGACGTGCGCACCGCGGTGCTGCTCGGCGCGGTGGCCTCATCAACCGACGCCGCCGCGGTGTTCGCGGTGATGCGGACGTTGCCGTTGCGGGGGCGGATCCGGGCCACACTGGAGGCCGAGTCCGGGTTCAACGACCCACCCGTGATCATCCTGGTGACGCTGGTGGTCTCCGATGCCTGGGACGACCTGAACGCGGTCACCGCGTTCCTGGGGTTCGTCCAGCAGATGGTGGTCGGCGTGACCGTCGGTCTGGCCGTCGCCGCCGCGGGGCGATGGGTGCTGCGCAACCTCGCGCTGCCGGCCACCGGGCTCTACCCGCTGGCCACCATGGCGTTCGCGCTGCTCGGATTCGGCGTCGCGGGCATGGCCGGCGGCAGCCCGTTCGTCGCGGTGTATGCCGCCGCGCTCATGCTGGGCAACGCCGACCTCCCGCACCGCAACGCCACCCTGGGCTTCGCCGAAGGGCTGGCCTGGATGTCCCAGATCGGTCTGTTCGTGCTCCTCGGGCTGCTCGCCTCCCCGGCCCGGCTCGTCGACGCCATCGTGCCCGCGCTGGTGGTCGGCGTGGCGCTCACCCTCATCGCCCGGCCCGTCTCAGTCGTGCTGTGCGCCACCCCGTTCCGGGTACGGCCGCGCGAGCAGGTGTTCATCTCCTGGGCCGGGCTACGCGGCGCCGTCCCGATCGTGCTGGCCACCTTTCCGATCACGGCCGGCCTACCCAACGCCGAACGGATCTTCGACGTCACCCTGCTCCTGGTGGTCGTGTTCACACTGCTCCAAGGGCCCACGCTGCCCTGGCTGTCCACGCGGCTCGGCGTCATCGAACCGGCACACACCCGCGAGCTGACCATCGAGCACGCCCCGTTCGAGGACCTCGGCGCCACCATGCTGACCTTCGACATCCCACCCGGATCCAGGCTCAACGGCGTCGACCTCACCGAACTGCGGCTCCCCGGCGACGCCGTCGTCGCCCTGATCCTCCGAGACGGGACCCTGTTCGTCCCCCGCACCGACACCACCCTGCGCACCGGCGACCAGCTGCTGCTAGCCGCCACCGTCGCGCACCGGGCCGCGGTGGAACGGCGCCTGCGGGCCATCAGCCGCGCCGGCCGGCTCGCCACCTGGTACGGCGAGAACGGAGCGGTGACGCCATGACCACCGCCGCCGCCTTCGTGATCTTCCTCATCACCTACACCCTGATCGCGGCCGCGTCCGCGCTGCTGGACAACGTCACCACCGTCCTGCTCATCGCCCCCGTGGTGCTCGCCGTCTGCCGCGACCTCGCCCTGCCCAGCGGACCGTTCCTGATCAGCATCGTCTGCGTCTCCAATAGCGGCGGCACCGCCACCCTGATCGGCGACCCACCCAACATCATGATCGCCAGCCGCTCCGGGCTCACCTCCAACGACTTCCTCATCCACCGCTGTCGCCGCCGGCGCCAACGTCGTCGTCACCGGGATCGCCGCCCGATCCGGGGCCCCGGTCAGCTTCTGGCAATTCACCCGACACGGCCTCCTCGTCACCATCACCACCCTCGTCATCGCCTGGATCTACGTCTGACTGGGCTACTACGCGATCTGAGCAGCACCCCGGGCAAGAGCAACGACCGCCACGCAGAACAGCGACAACTGGGCGTTCGATCTTGGTGGGGCCCGAGCACACACTGAAGTGAGCCCGGCCAGCGAAGTCGTCATTGCTCGGCGTCTGTGCTGCGCTCATTTCCCGTCGTGGCGCGGTCCCGGTACACGGCGGCGATCCGCTCGTAGCCCCGGTCCAGCGCATCCCAGTCCATGAGAGCCGCCGAATCGTACGCGCGGCCGGTGATCTCCTCGAACTCGCGTTCGTCCAGCCCCGCGTATAGCCACCGCACGATCAGCTCACGTGCCCGCTTGTGCCCGACGAACGCCACCAGCCGATCCTCCTCGCCGACCGAGCCTACTCACTACGTAGCCTTCCTGGACCAGTTGCAGCAACCCGAGGTCAGCGCGCCGACTCGACACACACGCCTCGCCCGGCGCCCATCGGCACCGTGAGCCCTACCGGCGCAACCGGCAGCCGAGTGGGACTGTCTGAATAACGGTGTGTGGGGTCCGGCCTGATCCGAGAGGAGACGGCCGTGGCTGA
>NZ_LFXL01000055.1 GCF_001270745.1 Jiangella muralis | reverse complement strand
CAGCCACGGCCGTCTCCTCTCGGATCAGGCCGGACCCCACACACCGTTATTCAGACAGTCCCGTCGCGGCCCGGTGCGGCCCACACCAGCCGGCCGGTGTCGTGGTCGACCACCACGGTCAGGTACTTGTGGTGGCGTTTGTAGGAGATCTCGTCGATCCCGATGCGGCGTAGGCCGGCGAACAGGTCCACCCGGGTGGTGGTGTCGGCCCAGACCCGGGTGATGATCGCGCCCACTGTGCGCCAGGCGATCCGCATCAGTGCGGTGACCGCGGTCTTGGAGCACTGGGTGGCCAGCCAGGCGACCTGCTGGTCGAGGGCGTGTTGAATCTTTCGTGTAAGGCCGGGTGGGCCAGGATTGGTCCGGGCGTGATTGCACGTCGTGGCCGCGGAAGGATTCTTTGTGTCGGAGCAGGAGAAGGTTGTCGATTCCTCGGATGAGGCGGCTCGTCGGTTGGCGGCGGTGTTGTCGGATGAGGCGATTGACAATCTGTTGGCGGATGCCGAGTCGTCCGGGACACCGGTTGATGGTGTGCATGGGTTGTTGAATCGGTTGACGTCGAGAGTTTTGGAGCGGGCGTTGGAGACCGAGATGACCGATCATCTTGGTTATGAGCCTGGTGATCCGGCTGGGCGTGGGTCGGGGAATTCCAGGAACGGTCGTTCGGCCAAGACGGTCGCGACGACGGCCGGCCCGGTGAGCGTGACCGTGCCACGAGACCGTAATTCGACATTCGCCCCGCAGATCGTGCCGAAACACGCCCGGCGCGTCGGCGCGATCGAGGACATCGTTCTGTCGCTGTATGCGCGTGGGCTATCCACCCGCGAGATCGAGGCGCACCTGAAGGAGATCTACGACATCAACACGTCGCCGGCGCTGATCTCCAAGATCACCGACGTGGTCGTCGACGAGATCACGCTGTGGCAGAACCGCCCGGTCGACGAGGTCTACCCGATCGTCTACGTCGACGCGATCCGGATCCGGGTCCGCGACCGTGGCTCGGTCACGCTGAAGTCCGCGCACCTGGTCGTGGGTGTCGACGTGGACGGGTTGAAGGACGTGCTGGGGATCTGGATCGCCGCGGAGGAGGGCGCGAAGTTCTGGGCGCACGTGCTCACCCAGCTGCGCAACCGGGGCCTGCGCGACGTGCTCATCCTGTGCTGCGACGGGCTGACCGGGCTGCCCGATGCCGCGCGCAGCGTGTTCGACAAGGTCACCGTGCAAACCTGTGTCGTGCACGTGATCCGCAATACGATGCGGTTCATCTCCTACGGTGACCGGAAAAAGGTCGCCACGGCGATGCGCGCCATCTACACCGCTCCCGGTGTCGCCGCGGCCGAGATCGCGTTGAAAGAGTTCGAGACCACGTTTGGGAAGCAGTATCCCGGCGCGATCGAGGTGGGGCCTGTCAAACCCGCGCGTGTGACCCGCCCCGTGACGAGCCCACGGCACCTCCCGCACCGTCGGCCCATGCCTTCGACAGTTCACTCGCGGCGCGTCGGCCTCGAGGAACACCCGCACCGCGCCCAGATCCAGCCCACGCCACCGGCAGCGTCCCTGGCCGCGGTCGTACCACGGCGCCCGGACACCACACGATCCGCAGCGCCCGCGGCCAGCACGTCGTGGCCGCACATGCGCAACCACGACCGCAGTCCCCTCGTCGAACTCGACAACTCGATGACGGTGTTCTCCACACCCAACAGGGCACGCCATAGGCTGGCATTCCGCACGCCGTTCTCCGCTCTGCAGTTTCTGACCTTCGACAAGCCAGAAACTTAGAGCGGGAGCGGCGTGCAGCCACTCAGACCCGATAACCCACCCACGGATCCGTCAGAAGAGCCCCAAATGAGCACCAGGGCGAGGCCGATCTTGAGGTAGATGAAGCGGTGGATGAGATCGGCGAGCAGGAAGTACATGACGCGCAGTCCCAGGATCGCGAAGGCGTTGGCGGTGAAGACGACGAACACCTCGTCGGTCACGGCGAAGATCGCCGGGACGGAGTCCACGACGAAGACTACATCGGTGACCTCGACCAGCGCCAGCACCGCCAGCAGCGGGGTGGCCAGCAGCACCCCGCTCCGGCGGACCAGCAGCTTCTGGCCATGGTAGGCCTCGGTCATCGGCACGAAGCGGCGGAAGGCCCCGCAGCACGGCAGACTTCTCGGGGTCCAGGTGCTCGTTGCGCTGGCGGATCATCCGGTACCCGATGTAGAGCAGGAACGCAGCGAAGACGTAGAGAATCCAGGCGAAGTTCTGGATCAACACGGCGCCGGCGGCGATGAAGATGCCGCGGAAGACCAGGGCTCCTAGTACACCGAGGAACAGCACCCGGCGCTGGAACTCCCGAGGGACGGCGAAGTAGCTGAAGATGATCGCCCAGACGAAGACGTTGTCCAGGGCCAGTGACTTTTCGAGCAGGTAGCCGGCGAAGTACTGCTGGCCGTACTCGGCGGCCCCACGCGGCCCAGACGATTACGCCGAAGGCCACCCACACCCCCGACCACGCGGCCGCCTCACGCACCCCAATCACGTGGGCGTGGCGGTGGGCGAACAGGTCGATGGCCAGCACTACGACGACGAAGGCTAGCACTGCGACCCGGACCCAAAACGGGACTTCCACGACACAACCCTCCGATCGACACGATCGGAGGTCTCTCCCAACCCCTTGCAGGGGCCGCTCACCGGAGCCCGTGGTTAGGGCCATAGTGACGACGAGGCGCTGGCGGGATACTCCCCTCCTGGCTGACAAGCCAAGCATGCTTCGCCTATCGTTTCAAGGCCTCCGATCTTGAGTCCGGTACCACGTCAGAAACGAACGTCAGCGAACGGTCGACGTGCCGTAGTTTCCGACGCATGCTGCTCGGCTGCGCGCCAGGACTGACCTCCACCCCGGACCACAACCCCTGACCACCAGATCGACGCGCTCCGCGGCCGCCAGCGCCGCCGACCGCGTTATCCGTGTCGACGTGGCCAGCGGTGCGAAGGCGTCGAGGCCGAGGTTCGACCTGGTGATGCAGCTGCTCCGCGACGGCGATACCGTCAAAGGTCGCCCGGCTGGACCGGCTCGGCCGCTCGTTGTGGCACCTGGTCAACCTCGGCGCCGAGCTCCGCGACCGTGGCCTCGGCCTCCACGTGATCGAGCAGGGCATCGACACCAGCACCGCTGAGGGCCGCGCCATGTACGGGATGCTGTCGGTGCTCGCGGAGTACCAGCGCGAGCTCATCGTCGCCAACACCAACGACGGCCTTGCCGCCGCCCGCGCCCGCGCCCGCGCCCGCGGCGGCGGCCGGAAGCCGCGGCTCAGCCCGGGCCAGGCCAAGGTCGCCTAGCAGATGTACGAGGCCCGGAAATGACCGTCCAGCTGATCGCCGACATGTTCGACGTACCCCAATCCACCGTCTACGGATACCTCGACCGAAACCACCTCAGGGTACCCGCGACGACGCAGCCGTGAGGTGACGACGCGCAGCGCACACCGCGCTGACACAACCGAAGGCGCACAGACAGCTCCGAGGGCACGGCTCACTCCACAAGCTGCTGCTGGGGTCGGTCAGCCGGAGGAGGCTCCACCACGCCACCCGTCCAGTAGCGGTCGCCCGAACTAGCGCGTCCTCGTGACGCCCGCGTTGGCCGCCCGGTGGACCGGCGAGACGGCGCAGGTGGCTCGAGGTCGACGTTCTCCGGCGTTCAGCGCGCGCTTCACGGCTGATCTGTGGCCTCGTTGCGCTCGGTTTCGGTGCGGTGCGCGCGAAGTGACCCCGCGTGGGCCTTGGCGGTCGGGTCGCGGCGGGTCTTGGCCAGGCTCGCGACGGTGACCACGACCAGGATGGCGACGATCACGGCCAGGCTCGCCAGCGTCGGGATCTCCGGGACTCGTTCGTCGAAGTCAACATGAGCCCAGTGCAGCAGCAGTTTCACGCCGATGAACATTAGGATCAGCGCGAGGCCCGTCGAGAGGTAAACCAACCGGTCGAGCAAGTCCTTCACCAGGAAGAACAGCGCACGCAACCCTAGGAGGGCGAAGGCGTTCGCGGTGAACACGATGTACGGCTCCTGGGTGATGCCGAATATCGCGGGGATTGAGTCTACGGCGAACAGCAGGTCGACGGTGCCGATCGCGATCAGCACGATGAGCATGGGCGTGACCACGCGGCGACCGTCGATCCGGGTGAAGATCTTGCCGCCGACGAACCCGTCGGTGACCGGCAGGACCCTCCGGGCGAGACGTACCACCGCGTTGTCCTCGATCGTCGGGTCCTCGTTGCGGTGCCGGAACAGCTGGATCGCCGTGAAGATTAATAGCAGGCCGAACAGGAGGAACATGAAGGTGAACAGCGCCAGCAGCGCGGCGCCGAGCGCAATGAACACCGCCCGCATGGCCAGGGCGAGCACGATGCCGAAGGTCAAGACCTTGTGCTGGTGTTCGGCCGGCACCGCGAAGGTGCTGATGATGATGACGAAGACGAAGAGGTTGTCGACCGACAGGCTCTTCTCCACCAGGTAGCCGACGAAGTACTCGGTGCCGAACTCGCTGCCGTGGCGCGCCGTGAACCACACGCCGAAAAGCACGGCGACCACGATGTAGAAGATCGACCATGCGGTCGCTTCCCGGAATCCGACGTGGTGTGGCTTGAGCGCGGCGATGGTCAGGTCGGCGGCGAGCAGAATCACGATCACAGCGACCGTGACGACCCATGTGGTGATCCCGATGTCGAGCACGTCAGTCCTTCCGGGCATGAGTGTGGTCGATGTTGGCGAGCATGGCGACGAGCGCACGAGGCTCGTCCCGGGGTCGGGTGGCCGTCGGGGGCGCGCCACTGGATGGGTGCGTCAGCATGTGGCGCTGCGGGGATCGGTGACGGATTGCAGCCGGCAAAGTAGATGGGTGGGCGCTGGTTCGACCGTCGTCTCGGGGATGACGACTGCGCAGGGGCAGCTGCGCCGCTCGTTCGGTGATACCCACCTGCTCGGCGACATCCACACAACAGGACGTGGGCGTGGTTGGCTGGAAACGCCCACTCCCGCATGCTCAGCACCATACCGCCTCTCCCGTAACACACAGCGGCAATCCCCTGAAAACGTGGAGTGAACCGCCCCGGGATGTCCGGAGACTTCATTAGTTGGAGGATGAAGTCATGGCACGTCCCTCGAAGTACCCGCGGGAGTTGCGTGAGCGCGCGGTCCGGATGGTCGCTGAAGCTGTCGAGCGGGGTGATCACCCGAGCGAGTTCGTGGCGATCCGCACCATCGCCGCGAAGCTGGGGATCGGGTCGGCTGAGACGTTGCGTAAGTGGGTCCGTCAGGCCGAGATCGACGGCGGCGCCCGGCCGGGCAAGACGACCCAGGAGATCGGGGAGATCCGTGAGCTCAAGCGTGAGGTCGCTGAACTGCGGCGCGCGAAGGAGATCCTGAAGGCGGCCTCGGCTTTCTTCGCGGCGGAGCTCGACCGCCCGTCCAGGTTCTGACCGCGTTCGTCGACGAACACCGCGAGGAGTTCGGGGTCGAGCCGATCTGTCGCGTGCTCAAGGAGCATGGCGTCGAGATCGCCCCGTCCTCCTACTACGAGGCCCGCAACCGCAAGCCGTCGAAGCGGGCACTACGCGACACCGAGATCGTGGAGTTGATCCGCCAAGCACGTGAGCAGCGGTTCGTTGCCCGGTTCGGTGCCCGCAAGATGTGGCTGCACCTGCGCCGCCACGGCCACGACGTGGCCCGGTGCACGATCGAGCGGCTGATGACAGCAAACGGCTGGCAGGGCGCGCTACGCGGCAAGCGGGTGCGCACCACGATCGGCGACCAGGAGGCCGAGCGACCCCTGGATCTGGTCGACCGGGACTTCACCGCCACCTGCCCGAACCAGCTGTGGGTTGCCGACTTCACCTACGTCGCGACCTGGTCCGGCACCGTCTACGTGGCCTTCGTCTTCGACGTGTTCTCCCGGATGATCGTCGGCTGGCGGGCCGCCACCAGCATGAGCACCGAACTCGTCCTCGACACCCTCGAGCACGCCATCTGGTCACGCCACCAGGCCGGCGTCAGCGACCTGTCCGGGCTGGTTCACCACACCGACGCCGGCTCCCAGGGCGGAATCAAGTGGTCGTCGCAACACCTCGATGACGGAGGTGTGCGGTGGGAGGGCCGAGGAAGCAGTCGCCGGAGGCTCCGGCGGGAGCGCGGCGTCAGTGGGCCGCGGACCGAGCGCTGCGGCCGCCGATGCGGTCCCCGGGCCGGCCGGAGCCGTCTCGTGCGGTCCAGCGGGAGTTCTGGCGGCTGATCGCGACGGGGGTCACGACCGTCGAAGCCTCGGAGCGCGTGGGCGTGTCCTGGCCGGTCGGTTCCCGCTGGTTCCGTCACGCTGGCGGGATGGCGCCGCTGAGCCTGGAGGAGCCCGCGGGCCGCTACCTGTCGTTCGCCGAGCGGGAGGAGATCGCGCTGCTACGTGCCAAGGATGTCGGCATGCGGGAGATCGCACGCCGGCTCGGGCGTGATCCCGGACCATCTCCCGGGAACTGCGTCGTAAACGCCGCGACCCGGAGCGGGAAGCAGGAGTATCGGGCACTGGTGGCGCAGTGGAAGGCGCAGCAGGCCGCGAAGCGACCGAAGACCGCGAAGCTGGTGTCCAACGATGAGTTGCGTGAGTACGTGCAGGAACGCCTCACCGGGGACGTCCGCCGACCCGACGGCACGCTCGTCCCGGGCCCCAAGACGCCGCAGTGGAAGGGGCTGAACAAGCCACACCGGCAGGATCGGCGCTGGTCGCTGGCGTGGAGCCCGGAGCAGATCTCTCACCGGTTGAGGGTCGACTTCCCCGATGATGAGTCCATGCGCATCAGCCACGAGGCGATCTACCAGTCGCTGTTCATCCAGGGCCGTGGCGCGCTCAAGAGGGAACTGGTCGCGTGCCTGCGCACCGGGCGGGCGCTGCGCCAGCCGCGGGAACGGTCGCGGAACAAGCCGCAGGGCCATGTCACCGCGGACGTGGTCATCAGCCAGCGGCCGGCCGAGGCTGCCGACCGCGCTGTTCCCGGGCATTGGGAGGGAGACCTGATCATCGGCACCAGCCGGTCGGCGATCGGCACGCTCGTCGAGCGTTCCAGCCGCTCAACGCTGCTGGTGCACCTGCCCCGGCTGGAGGGATGGGGCGAGACCCCGCCGGTCAAGAACGGGCCATCGCTCGGCGGCTACGGCGCCGTCGCGATGAATGCCGCACTGGCCGCATCGATCACCACGTTGCCCGAGCAGCTACGCAAGACCCTCACCTGGGACCGCGGCAAGGAGCTCTCCGGACACGCACAGTTCACCCTCGGCACCGGCACGAGAGTGTTCTTCGCCGATCCGCACTCGCCCTGGCAGCGCCCGACGAACGAGAACACGAACGGGCTGCTGCGGCAGTACTTCCCCAAGGGCACCGACCTATCGAGATGGTCGGCCGAGGACCTCGAAGCCGTCGCGCTCGCCATCAACAACCGGCCCCGCAAGATCCTCGGCTGGCGCACGCCGGCCGAGGTCTTCGCCGAACAGCTACGCTCACTACAACAACCCGGTGTTGCAACGACAGGTTGAACTCGCCCAGTACACCTCGTTCGCGTTCACCACCAGGCTGCTCCAAGCCGGCGTCAACGCCTCGGTCGGTTCGGTGGGCGACGCCTACGACAACGCAATGGCCGAGTCCCAGATCGGCGTCTACAAGACCGAGCTGATCCGCCCCGAAGGGCCCTGGCACGACGTCGAGCACGTCGAGCACGAGACCCTGAACTGGGTGCACTGGTTCAACCACGAACGCACCCACGAATCGATCGACGACCTCACCCCTGTCGAGGTCGAGGCCGCCCACTACGCTGCAGGTAACCGTCTCCTCCCGACCGGGTAGAGACACGATCCGAAGTGTCCGGACATCCCGGGGCGGTTCACGGACCGCCGCGGACAGTTGCTCGCGACGGGCGTGCCGCGGCGAGGCGTCGCCGTGGCGCCACTTGTACAGCCAGGCCGGCGACACGCCCAGCGCGCGGCACGCGTTCGCGTGCGGGATGTCGCGCTGTGCCCTCTGGCGACGATGAACCCGGCCATGGCTACCGGCCCATCGCCTCGTCCACCCAGAGGGCCACTGAGCGCTTGAGCACGTCCCGCTGCATCCGCAGCTCGGTGTTCTCCCGCCGCAGCCGCTCCAGCTCCGCCCGCTCGGACTCGCTCAACACCACGCCGCCGCCGTCACGCTCGCGGCGCGCCTTGGCGCACCAGTTGCCCAGCGTGCCCTCATTGATGCCCAGCTCGCGGGCCACCTGCGCGATCGGCCGCCCAGTTTCGACCACCAGCCGCACCGCGCCCTGCTTGACGTCCTCATCGAACTTCCGCCGTGTCTGTGCCATCGCCATCCTCCTTAAGGCGATGTCTCCACGCTACGAGGGGAAGCCCACCGTCCCAACATGCGTAATCTATGTCGTACGATATGTGTCGCGTAACAGAAAGCATGTCATCGGTGTCGTGCCCACGGAGAAGGAGGCGGAGTTGATCGACGTGACGGCCGTGCAAGCGTGGGCTGACTGCGGTGGCAAGTGATGTCGGGACTGATGCTGGCGGCGGTGGCGGCGCTCCCCGCAGGCGCGGCCGTGGCCGGATCGGTCCGTCGCCTGCGGGGCATGGCGCCCGTGCTGAGCGTCGGCGCGGCAGTGCTAGCCGCCACACTGGCGGTGGCGCTGGCCGTGACGGTGGCTGTCGGCGGGCCGGTGGAAGTGGTGATGGCCGCCCCCGACGGGCGGGTATGGACCGGGTTGGTGGTCGACCACGTCGGGGCGATCGTGCTGTTGCTGGTGTGCGCGGTCAGCGCCGTGGTCCAGGCATTCGCACTTCGCTACCTGCGTGGTGACCCCGCGGCGGCCAGGTTCGCCATCGCGGCCGGGGCGCTGACCGCCGCCACCACGGCGATGGTGACCGCGGCGACCCTCGTCACCCTTGCAGTGGCATGGTCGCTGACCGGGGTGATCTTGTGTCGACTGGTGGGTATATATCGGCCGGCTCCTTCGGCTGTTGACGCCACCCGCCGCACCGCACGTGCCGTCGTCATCGGGGACGCCGCGCTGTGGGTGGGAGTTGTCCTCGCCGTCGCCGCTTGGGGTGATCTCGACCTGCGGCACCAGAGCAGCAACGCCGCGGTCGGCGGCCCGTTGGGCACGGTAGTGGCGTGTTCGCTGGTGGTCGCCGCGGCCACGCGTTGCGCGCAGCTGCCCTGGCATCGTTGGCTGCCGGCGTCCTTGGCGGCACCGACTCCGGTCTCGGCGCTGCTGCACGCCGGCGTGGTCAACGCGGGTGGGGTGCTGCTGGTGAAGCTGGCGCCGATCGTCGGTGCCGCGCCATTGGCGACACACCTGGCGTTCGCCATCGGCGCCGTCAGCGTCGTAGCCGCCACGACGATCATGCTGGCCCGCCCGGACGTCAAAGGCACGCTGGTGCATTCCACGATCGGGCAGATGGGGTTCATGTTGATGACCTGCGGGCTCGGCCTCTACGCCGCGACGGTGGTGCACCTGGTGGCGCATGGGCTGTTCAAAGCCACCTTGTTCCTCGGTTCGGGGTCGGCTGTGCAGCGGTACGCACGCCACACCGTGGCTCCTCCCGCGCCTCGGTTGGCTCCCGCGCGCGCGGCGCAGGTAGCTGTATTCGCCGGAGTCGTCGCCGTCGCTGCGGTGGCGGTGGCGGCCTGGTGGCTGCCCCCACACGCCGGCGGCGCGGCGCTGCTGGTATTCGCCGCAGCCACCGCCGCCCGGCTGGCGTGGGGCTGGCTTCGTCGCTACCCGACCGCCGGCGCGCTGGTCACGGTAGTGATCGTGCTGCCGGGCGCGGCGATCGGCTATCTGGCTGTGGTGGGCGCGGTCGCGGAGTTCCTGGCCCCGAGCCTGCCAGCCGCCGGGTCGGCCGCTGTCTCAGCCTGGTTGCTGGCGACCGTGGTGGTGGTGCTGGCGGCCGGCGCGCTGCTCCACCTGGCACCGGCGAACGGTCTGGCCCGCTGGCGCGACCGGTTGTACGTACTGGCGCTGTCGGCCGGGCAGCAGCGCACGCACGCCGCCACCTGGGGGCACCCGCCGCGGCTGGCGCCGACCCCGCGCCCGAGGCCGGTCCCCCAGCTTGAAGGAGCTCGGGCGTGATTCCGGCCCCTGCGCTCTCGACGGCACACGGGAAGGCAGTCCGCCGCTGTAACCCCAGAGTCATCGGCCGTCCCGCACACGCGGTTCCCCGGGGCGGCAAGACGATCGCGCTATTCGCCACCGCTATCAACGTGCTCACGCAGGAGGGTTCGTGCACATGACCACCAGCCCCGCCACCGACGTCGCCGCTGATGTCGCTACACCGCTCGCGGCAGTGCGCACCGAGATCGCCGCCGCGGCCGGGTTTCTGGCGCCGACCTGGCCACTGGCCGACTTCATCGCGGTCAACCCGTTGGCCGGCCTGATGGACCGACCGTTCGCCGAAGCGGCCACTGTCGCCGCGGATCTGCTCGGAGCACGAGTCACCCCGGACGAGCCCTGGCTGCGCACTGCCTGGCGGTGCGGGCGGATCACCGACGACGACCTGCGTGCCGTGCTGGCCCGCCGCCACCCCGCGGCGCCGTGGCGGGGGCAACTCATCCTCGGCAGCCGCGCCTACGACCCGGTCGAACTCTTGGTGGCGGATCTGCACCAGGGCGTTACGAGTCCACCGCCGCGCCGTCAGGCACTCACCGCGGCCGAAGCACTGGACCCTGATCTGGCCGCCCTGCTCAACACCCACACGATCCAGTGGTGTGCGGCGTACCTGGACGACGGCCAGTCCACCTGGCGAATGCCGGGCCGCGAGCGCGGCTTCTACCCCGGGTGGCGGACGCTGGCAACCCACGACGCGACCTTGCCGCGGTCGGTGCGTGCGCGGCTGCGGTACCTGCCCGAACGGGCGGAGCACGCCATCGTGCAGGCGCTGGGAGCGCTCGGTGTCCCGGACAACCAGCGCGCCCGCTATCTGCAGGCTCACCTGGCCTGCCTTCCCGGCTTCGCCGCCCATATCCGGTGGCAGGGCCAGCGGCCCGACAGCGGCATCGACCTGGTCCACTATCTGGCACTGCGGTTGGCCACCGAAGCCGCCGCGCTCGCTGGCGCACACCCCTACGGCACGGCATGGGCCTCGGCCTTCGCCGGCCGGATCGACACCCGGCAGGCCACCGTAGCTCCGGCCGCCCGCGCCGACCACCTCCTGGGCGTGCTGGAAGTCGCCGACGCCACCGCCGCCCAGCGGACCGCGCTCGCGGCACTTCTCGATCACCTTCCGCTGGAGCAGCGGGTACTCGTCTGGCTGGACGCCTACGAGGACCACTACCGACACGAGCTGCTACGCACCCTCGGCCGACACCAGCCCGAGCAGACAGACGCCCAACCCAGGGCGCAGGTGGTGTGCTGCATCGATCCCCGTTCCGAAGGACTACGCCGACACCTGGAAGCGCTCGGCAACTACCAGACCCTGGGCTTCGCCGGCTTCTTCGCCGTCGCCATGCGCTACCGCGACCTCGCCGGAGGTGCCGCCCGCGCCCAATCCCCGGGTCCGATCACGCCCCAGTACGCTGTCACCGAAAAGCCCGTCGCCGGCCGACAGCGCGCGGCCGAGCGGTCACTTGCCGGCCGCCGGGTCGGCGCGGCCGCTGATCACGGTCTGCACACCGCCAAGGACGACCTGCTGGCGCCGTTTGTCCTCGCCGAAGCCGCCGGCTGGTTGGCCGGCCCACTGGCTGCGGCCAGGACGTTCGCGCCCCGCGCCGCTGGCGCCGCACGCGCGTGGTGGACCCGCCGCATCGCCCCCGAGCCGCAGACCGAGATCTCCATCGCCGAGGCGCTCACCCCCGAGGAGCGTGCCGCGACCGCCGAAACCATCCTGACGTTGATGGGCCTGACCCGCGGGTTCGCGCGGCTGGTCGTGTTCTGCGGGCACCGCGCCCACACCGACAACAACCCCTACCAGGCCGCGCTGGACTGCGGCGCCTGCGGGGGACATCCCGGAGGTCCCAACGCCCGCACGGCCGCCGCCCTGCTCAACGATCCGCAGGTCCGCCTTCACCTGGCCGACCGCGGCATCACCGTTCCCGACGACACCTGGTTCGTCCCGGCCGAACACGACACCACCACCGACACCGTACGCCTGCTGGACACCCACCTCCTGCCCGCCACCCACCGCCGCGACGCTGACAGGCTCACCGCCGACCTCCGCACGGCCGGCACCCGGCTGGCCGCCGAACGCTGCGCCATCCTGCCGGGCGCACCCACCCGGCCCCGCCCGCGGCACGCGGCGCGCCACACCCGCGCCCGGGCCCGTGACTGGGCCCAGGTCTTCCCGGAATGGGGTCTCGCCGACAACGCCGCCTTCCTCATCGCGCCCCGCTCCCTCACCCGCGGCGTCAACCTGCACAGCCGCGTGTTCCTCCACGACTACGATCCCGACCTCGACCCGACCGGCACCGTCCTGGAAACCATCCTCACCGCGCCGCTGGTCGTCGCGCACTGGATCAACAGCCAGTACTACTTCGCCACCACCGACCCGCACGCCTTCGGCGCCGGCAGCAAAACCCTGCACAACGTCACCGGTGGAGGCCTCGGCGTCATGAGCGGCCCCGCCAGCGACCTCCTGCCCGGCCTGCCCTGGCAATCCCTCACCGACGGCCACCACACCCGGCACGAACCGCAACGCCTGCTCGCGATCGTGCAGGCACCCTTGCCCAGGCTGGACACCCTCATCGCGCGCAACACGGTGCTGCAGCACATGTTCGACCACGACTGGGTCGGCCTCACCGCCCGGGAACACCCCGACCAACCCTGGTCTCGCTACACCCCCAGCGGATGGCAGCCCTGGCGGCCCGCCACAGCTCACCAGGAAGGCAGCCGGCTACCGTCACCCGCTGCGTTCATCGCGAGCAACGCTACGACAGAAGAGAGGCCCCCGAGATGAGCCTGCTCCTGCTGGTTCGAAGCCTGGACGACGTCAGGCCCGCGGTCAAGGACGTGGGCGACTACCTGGTCCACCATCGACAGCAGTTCGGAGATCCACCCCAGCCGAGCCCGCTCGTCGGGCTGTGGATCCGCCCCGAACTCGACGCAGGCCTGCCCGCGCTGCTGCCGTGCAGCCCGAGCGGCTCCGACAGTGGATGTAACACCGACGGCGCCACCGCGCAGACCCCCGCCGAGGAAGCGCCCGTCGGGATCCAGATGTCGTTCTCACTGGCTGGCCTCTGGACCCTGTGCTGGATGGACGGTCCCCTCCTGCGGGAGGTACAGGGCGCACACGAGCACCGGCACAGGATCCTCGATGCCTTCGTGGCGGGCAGGGTGCCCGAAAAAGCCCCTGCAGGTGCGTTCATCCCGGTCTTCGACCCGGCTGACGCCAGCCGCGTCATACAGGCGCGCCTGTCGGCGCTACGTGCCCGGCATCCGCGCCTCGTTGCCGAGCAATGGTACGTCGATGACCGAGACCACGGCATCGCCGGGCCGATACAGACCCCAGACGGGTGAACGCCGACGTATCGCACCCATACAAACCGACCGAACAGGGCACCCGCCCCCAGCTGTCGATCACGACCAGAGGAGAGATCAATGACGTCGTCCTCCACACCCGCGCCGATCACCGTCGCCTACGGAGACGGAATCGGTCCGGAGATCATGGAAGCCACCCTTTCGGTGCTCCAAGCCGCAGGCGCGGCCCTCGATATCGAAACGATCACCATCGGAGAGTCCGTCTATCAGGCCGGCAACCCCGCCGGCGTCACTCCCGAGGCGCTCGAGTCGATCCGCCGCACCGGCGTGTTCCTCAAAGCGCCCATCACCACTCCTCAAGGCGGAGGGTTCAAGAGCCTCAACGTCACAGTGCGCAAGACGTTCGGCCTCTATGCCAACGTCCGGCCATGCGTCGCGTACGCGCCGTTCGTTGCCACCAAGCATGCCGGCATGGACGTCGTCATCGTCCGGGAAAACGAAGAGGACCTCTACGCCGGCATCGAGCACCGCCAGACCGACGAGGTCGTGCAATGCCTCAAGCTCATCTCCCGGCAGGGCTGCGAGCGGGTGATTCGCTACGCCTTCGAGTACGCCACCGCTTATAGGCGCACGAAGGTGACCGCATTCACCAAGGACAACATCATGAAGATGACCGATGGCCTGTTCCACCGGGTGTTCGACGAGGTCGCCGCCGACTACCCCGATATCCAGGCAGAGCATTGGATCGTTGATATCGGTGCGGCCAAGCTCGCCGACACCCCCGAGGCGTTCGACGTCGTCGTCCTGCCGAACCTCTACGGCGACATCCTCTCCGATGTCGCCGCCCAGATCGCCGGATCAGTTGGCCTCGCCGGAAGCGCGAACATCGGCGAGCGAGTTGCCATGTTCGAAGCCATCCACGGATCCGCCCCCCGGCGAGCTGGCCAAGACGTCGCGAATCCTTCCGGGCTGCTGCTGGCCGCGGTGCAGATGCTAGTCCACATCGGACAAGCCGACATCGCGAGCAGAGTCCACAACGCCTGGCTGCGGACCATCGAAGACGGCATCCACACCTACGACATCTACGACCCCGACACCAGCACCTCCAGGGTCGGCACCACGACGTTCGGGGCCTCGGTCATCGAGCGTCTCGGCCAAGAACCCACCCGTCTGCCTGCAACGCACTACGCCCAGCGCAGGCCGATCACCGTCAAGCTCGCGAGCCGACCAACTGCAGCCAAGACCCAACTCGGCATCGATGTGTTCGTCCACAGCCCAGACACCTCCCCGGACGAGCTCGCCGCCAAGCTACATCCGGTCGCCGCCCCCCTGCACCTTGACATGATCTCCAACCGGGGCCAGAAGGTATGGCCAGGCGGCGCACCCGAGACCCTGCTCACCGACCACTGGCGATGCCGCTTCTTCGACCCCCGTGGGAACACGACCGCCGCCGCGGTCGTCGCCCTCCAGGCCCGAATGGTCGAACATGGCATCGAACCAATCAAGACCGAAGGCCTCTATGCCTTCGACGGCGAACCCGCATTCACCCGAGGCCAGGGCCAGTGACGGGCCGAGCTGACCAAGCGAAGCTGGGAGAAGGACATGGACCCGCGGCACCGTAGCCGAATCGTCACCGACGGCGTCACCCGAGCGCCAGCTCGGGCAATGCTGCGCGCAGTCGGGTTCGACGACGAGGACTTCACCCGGCCGCAGATCGGTGTGGCCGCGGCCGCCAACGACCTCACACCCTGCAACATCGGCCTGGACCGCCTGGCAGGCGCGGTGGCCGGCGGCATCAGGGAGGCTGGCGGGGTGGCGATGCGGTTCTCGACCATCGCCATCTCCGACGGGATCGCCATGGGGCACCGCGGCATGCGCGCCTCCCTGCCCAGCCGGGACCTCATCGCCGACTCGGTCGAGTGCGTCATAGAGGCCGAGCAACTCGACGCGATGGTCACCATCGCCGGCTGCGACAAGAGCCTTCCCGGCATGCTCATGGCCGCCGCGCGCCTCAACGTGCCCACGGTGTTCGTCTACGGCGGCTCCTCCCTGCCCGGCAGCTGGCAGGGCCGGCCGGTGACGATCCAGGACGTGTTCGAAGCCGTCGGCGCGCAGGCAAGCGGCCTGCTCGGCACCGACGACCTGGACGAGCTGGAACGCGCCGCATGCCCGGGAGCCGGATCGTGCGCCGGCATGTACACCGCCAACACGATCGCCGCCGAAGCTGAAGCCCTCGGCATCGCGCTGCCCGGCTCGGCGTCCGCACCCGCCGTCGACCCCACCCGCGCCGGCATCGCCCACGACAGCGGCGCGGCCGTCGTCGCCGCCCTGCGCGCCGGGATCCGCCCACGCGACATCCTGACCCGCGAAGCGTTCGAGAACGCCATCACCGTGGTGATGGCCCTTGGCGGGTCGACCAACGCCGCGCTGCACCTGCCCGCCATCGCCTACGAAGCCGGCGTCCGGCTCACCCTCGACGACTTCGACCGGATCAGCCGACGCACCCCTCACATTGCTGATCTCCGTCCCGGCGGGCGCCATGTCATGGCCGACCTGCACCGGATCGGCGGCGTACCCGCTGTGCTCACAACACTGCTCGACGCCGGCCTGCTCCACGGCGACTGCCTGACCGTCACCGGAGCCACCCTGGCCCAGAATCTCGCCGTATTCGCAGCACCTGAACCCGACGGCACCGTCCTCCGGACGCCCGACGAACCACTCCGCCCCGACGGCGGACTTGCTGTCCTGCGTGGCTCGCTTGCCCCGAGCGGTGCGGTAGTCAAGATCGCCGGCCTGGGCGTCGACCGCTTCCAGGGCACGGCCCGGGTCTTCGACAACGAGGACTCCGCCATGAGCCATGTCGCAGGCGGGCGACTCACCCCTGGCGAGGTGATCGTGATCCGGTACGAAGGCCCACGTGGCGGACCGGGAATGCCGGAGATGCTCGCCGTCACCGCCGCCGTCCGCGGCACCGGCCTGGGCGACCAAGTGGCGCTGGTCACCGACGGCCGCTTCTCCGGCGCCACCACCGGCCTCTGCATCGGCCACGTCGCCCCCGAGGCCGCCACCGGCGGGCCACTGGCGCTAGTCACCGACGGTGACCCGATCAGGATCGACATCCCCGCCCGCACACTCGACCTCGACGTCGACACCGCCGAACTCGAACAGCGCCGCCAACGCTGGCGCCCACCCCCCGCCCCGACCGGCAACGGCTTCCTGGCCAAATACAGCCGCCTGGTCGGCTGCGCCTCGCAGGGGGCGCTCGTCGGCGCCACCCCACGATGAGCAGCCCCTCGGGTGATGGCGCCGTGCCGCGCGATGCCGGCCGGCGCCCGGTCGTGTCCTACACCGGCCGCCGAGCGGTGCTGGCCACCAAGCACGACAAGCTTCCCTTGGTCGCCCCGCCGCTGGCGGCCTCCGGCCTAGAGGTTACGGCCGTGGCGATCGACACTGACCAGCTGGGCACCTTCACCGGGGACATTCCGCGTCCCGGGACGCCGCTGGACACCGCCATCGCCAAGGCCCGCCTCGGCATGGCCGCCGCGGGAACCTCTCTCGGGGTCGCCTCGGAGGGCAGCGTCGGTCCCCATCCGGCGAGCCCGCTGCTCACCGCGGACGCCGAAATTGTGGTGCTGGTCGACGCCGACCGCGACGTCGTCGTATGGGACAGAGCCATCAGCCTCGACATCCGGGCCGCCGCCCAGGCAGTCGAGCCCGGTCATGACATGACCAGCCTGACCCGCCGCTTCGATCTCCCCGGCCACGCCGTCATCGTCCGTCCCAACCACGGCCCGCCGGCACCAGTGCTCAAAGGACTGCGCGGCCTGGCCGACATCAAGGCCGCGGTGGCCACCTGCGCCGCGGCATCTCCGGACGGGCGAGCACGGGTCGAGACCGACCTGCGCGCGCATATGTGCCCATCCCGGCGACCGGTCATCCGCCAAGCCGCCGAACGCCTTGCCGCCCGCCTCGCCACCCGCTGTCCGGCCTGCACGAGCCCCGGCTGGGGACCCATCGATGCAGTCACCGGTGTGCCCTGCGCCTGGTGCGGCACCCCGGTCGACGACGTCCGGGCCGAGACCGACGGCTGCCCCGCCTGCGGCCACCGGGCCGAGCGCGCCGTAATCGCCCCGGGTACGACTGCGGACCCTGGGCGGTGCCCACGCTGCAACCCCTGAGCCGCGCGCTGCGAGAACTCAGACATCCGGGAGATGACACAGCGGCCGGTTGGGCGGTGACCGCGACCGTGCAAGGGTCGCCCACCGGACCCGCGAATGTCGGGCCCCAGCGCCGTCGACCCACACCAGCACGTCGTGGCGGACGAGGAGGCCGTCCACGGCGACTCCCTTGGCGGCCCAAACCCGCTGCGACGCGGCCTGCGAGGCGGCGGTTCGCAAGGCATTCGGCGACAACGTGTTCGCCGAGGCAGGCGTGTGCGCGGTCGGCGAATTCCCGTCCCCCGAGGCCGGCCCGCTCACGATCGTCTGCGCGGGAACCTCCGACCTGCCGATAGCCCGCGAGGCGGAGATCACGGCCCGCGCGAACGGGATCGACGCCCGCTTGGTCGCCGACGTGGGCGTGGCCGGGCTGCACCGGCTCCTCGACAAGCTCGGTGATCTGCGGGAGGCGGCCTGCGTGATCGTGGTGGCGGGCATGGACGGTGCGCTGCCGAGCGTCGTGACCGGCCTTGTGAGCGCGCCGGTAGTGGCGGTGCCGACATCGGTCGGCTACGGCGCCGCGTTCGGCGGGCTCGCGCCGCTGCTGACGATGCTGAACTCCTGCTCGCCCGGCGTGACCGTGGTGAACATCGACAACGGGTTCGGCGCGGCGGTCGCTGCGGCCCGCATCCTCGGCGTGAAGGCGGATCGATAACGATTCGCGTGGCTCGACCGGTCAGCGGGCGTCCGCGGCGGCTGTCTCGGAATCGTTGTGATTCAGAGTGCCCCTTCCTCTGCTGCAATACCAGACTCCTTCAGCCGCTCTGGATCACCCTCACCCCACTTCCTGACAACACCCGCGAGGTAGCGCGCCACCGGGCCTCCCCACATCCTCGTGCACACTGTGAGTCTCGTCGTCCGTTTGACCGGGGCCAACAGCTCACGCGATAATAGGGGCGCGAGGGGAGTACTTCCGCAGGGCTCACCCGGTCATTACGGACACCCCTATGGTGCTCCCCGGGGAGTCGCCTTTATAGGCGAAGGAGACCTCGACACTGCAACGTGTCTAGAGGTGTCCCCTTTCATGCTTCTTGCATCGCAACCTGGACTCTGGGCGGTCAGCATCGCCGTGTTGCTGGCCCTGCTGGTGACCGACTTTATCGTCACTCGCCGGCCGCACGAGGTGTCGCTCCGGGAAGCGGTGGCGTGGTCGGTCTTCTACCTCACCCTGCCGTTCGTGTTCGCCATCTGGATCTGGGCCACCTACGGCAACACCCCGGCGCTGGAGTTCGTCACCGGCTTCGTGGTGGAGAAGTCCCTGTCGGTGGACAACCTGTTCGTGTTCATGCTCATCCTCGCAGGATTCGCCGTCCCCGCCAACATCCAGCAACGGGTGCTGCTGTTCGGCATCGTCGGAGCCCTGGTCTTGCGCGGCATCTTCATCGCCGCCGGTGCGGCGCTACTGCAGGCCGGCACCTGGGCGTTCCTCGTCTTCGGAGCGATCCTGCTCGTCTCAGCCGGCAAGATCCTGCAGGAGGTGCGCTCCGGCGGCGGCTTCGAAGACCGCGACCCATCGCAGATGCGTATCGTGCGACTGCTACGCAGAATCATGCCGGTCACCGACGACTACCGGGGCACCCGATTCAGCGTGCGGGAGAACGGCCGGCGCGCACTCACCCCGCTGGCCATCGTGGTGGCGGCCATCTTCTTCACCGACATCGTCTTCGCGGTCGACTCGGTGCCGGCCGTCTACGGCATCACCAGCGACCCATACCTGGTGTTCGCCACCAACGCCTTCGCCCTGCTCGGCCTACGCGCGCTGTACTTCGTGCTCCACACGGTGCTAGCCAAGCTCGTCTACCTCAACCACGGCCTAGCCATCATCCTCGCCTTCATCGGAATGAAACTGGTGCTCCACTGGGCGCACGAGATCTGGCCGTCCGTCCCGGTGGTTCCCACACCGATCTCGCTGGTCGTGATCGTGGGCATCCTCACCACGGTCACCGTGGCCAGCCTGCGCAGCCGGCGCACTGCCGCACAGGCCCTGCCCCCCGATCCAGAAGCCGTCGCAAAGAGGAACTGACCATGTTCGACTACATGCTAGAGGTCGTAGCCACTGTGATCGTCATCGTCGCACTAATCATCACCTGCGCCGCGCTCAGCTCGCCCCGACGCCCGCCGGGCCCGCGCAGGTGACGGCGTGGGCGGGGGGCAATCGGGTCTGGCTGAACTCGCCCGTGAAGCCGTCGATCGCCGCTGCGACGACCGATCGTGCGTGCACGTCGAGCCCCACGGTCGTACGCTCGGTGAACACCGGGGCCTCCCACGACTGTCGGATAGACCGAGCAGTCGCCCCTGCTCGGTAACCCACCGGATGCCGTGAGTGAGGCCCCGTCCGCAACCATTCACACCGAGCGGTCACTCATACCGTCTAGGACGACACGCTCCGCGACGACTTCTTCCGTGACCTGCTCCGCACCGGCCACAACGCCGGCGACATTGAGAACAGCTCGACATCGCGGTCGACTGGGGCAGCCACGGCGAGCTGTTCGACTACGGCTCCGGCACCGGCGAACTCATCCGCAGCGAGGTCTCCCTAGGGCTGCTTCCCAAGCTCGCCGCCGCCTGCGCCGAGTCCACCGGCGGCAAGTCGAAACACGTCCCGCAGAACGGGACGAGCTTCCCGACCAGAACCGACTCGCCTTCACGGCACGGGGCGTGTTCCCGTGCTGAACCGTCCATGAAACTCTGAAGGGAACGATCCTCAATGACCACCACGCAGCTTTCCCGCATGAGGACCGGCAAGCGCGGCCGCCGCGCACCCACCCTGGAGCGCCAGGCCATCAGCTTCACGGTTGGCCTCTACCTGTTCATCTGCCTGACCTTGCTGGCCGTGCACTACGCCGCCCCCTCCATGCCCCAGGTCGAAGATGCACAGTCCGGAGACTGCGGCAGCAGCTCCTCCACCTCACCGTTCAACCCCTGCTGAACGACGAGCGGGCGAGACCCCACGACCACGAGCACAGGAGACCACCATGACCACGACCACCATCGACAGCGTCGGCGAGGAACTGCGCGCCCACTGGATTCAGGTCGCCGCCGACGACACAGCCCGCCTGGCCGAACTACACCGTGAGCACGGCATCGACTTCGCCACGGTCGGCAACCGCGTATGGGAGAGCGACGACTACGTCTACCTCCCCCTGACTGTCGAGGACGTCGAGGGCGACACCATCCGCCGCGAGACCATCGTGTTCGCCCTCGGCCACGAGACGCTGGTCACCCTCCAGCCCTCCGTCCCGCTGCACCTGTTCAACAAGGCGATCGCCCGCATGCGCCGTACCCCCGCACTGCGCAGCAGCGCCCACGGCATCATGTACGCCCTGCTGTGGGCGCTCAACGAGTCCGAGGAGCGCGTGGTCGAATATGCCAGCGAGGCGCTGGAGGACATGAGTGACGACATCGAGCAGGCCGCCCAAGGCCAGGACGACATGGGACGCCAGCTCGGGGTCGGCGACATGCGCGACACCATGCAGCGCATGAACCAGGCCGAAGAGGTTCTCTCCCGTGTCCAGGAGTCCCAGCTCAAGCTCATCCGCGCCGCCCGACACCTGCGCACCGAAATCGCCGACCCCGACCTCGCCCATCGCGTCGACGTGCTCGTCGCCGACATCGACGGCGTCAAGCAGCACGCCAGCTTCGAGCACGACAAGGTGCGCTATATGCAGCAGTCCATCATGACGACGCTCGACATCAAGCAGAACGAGATTGTCAAGGTCTTCACGATCATCACCGCGGTGTTCCTGCCCCCGACGCTGATCGCCACCTTCTACGGCATGAACTTCACAGGGATGCCTGAGCTCAACACCGAACACGGATTCCTCGTCACGACCGTCCTCACGCTCGTCGCAGCCATCATTCCGCTCTGGTACATCAAGCAGCGAGGATGGCTGCGCTAGCCGCCTCTCGCCCATTCGTGACGATCACGGCGACACCCGACACGGCCAGCCAAGGGCTTGGATCGTTGCCTCACTGCCCGTCACCGTCGGTTCCAACCGCTGCGGGTCGAGGCGGTGCAGGCACGGGACCTCCTGCATTGTGCCGTCCTGTTCGCCACCACGATTCGGATCTTCCGCGACGTCGTCCGCGCCAGGAAGCCATCGGCGACGTGGCGCAGATGAGGTCGGTGCGGCTGCTGCGGCGGTGGATTCCCGTCACCGACACCTACGTGGGCACTATGCTCACCGTCCGCGACGCTGGCCGGCGTGGTCGTAGCGGTCTTCGCCACAGACGTCGTGTTCGCCATAGCCTCCGTGCCCGCGGTGGACGGCATCACCTACCCGGTGATCACCATGAACGCCTTCGCCCTGCTCGGACTGAAGGCACTCTACGTCGTCCTCGCCGCCTCCCGGTCCAGGTGACCTACCTCAACCACGGGCTGGCGATCATCCTGCGCTTCATCAGCGTGAACTGGTCCTGCACTGGGTCCATGGCCCGGCGATACCTGAGCATCCCGATCCTCGGTGAGGGCGAGCCGCGCAGAGGGGGCATGCGACGCCCCGTTCTGCGCGCTGTGCGCTGGTAGGTGGCGCACGATTGTGGAGGCGGGGCCGGATACAGTGGGACGGGCGTCATCGAGTCGTCGACTAGCGGAAACCGACGAACACGGTCGCCGCGATGAGGGAACCGAGCACAGCGCCGACGATCACCTGCGCAGGTGTGTGGTCACGCAACGTGACGCGTGACCAACCGGTTGCAGGCACGACCGCCGCCGTAGCGAGCAACGCCGGACCGAAGACGATGGCCAGGATCGTTACGGTGCCGGCGGCCACCGCCGCGTGGATGGAGATCTTCCATCGAGTCGTGATCGTTCCGGTGACGCCGAGACCCACGAGCATCGCGACCACCAGGGCAACGACCTGGCGTGGTGCCCCAAGGACCGCCAAAAGGCCGGCGCCGGCGACCGCGAAGCCGGCCGCAATGGCGAGCGGTACCAGCCGTTGCCTGCGATCAGGAATGTGGCGGCTGGCGAGCCGACCCTGGCGCACGGAGAGAAGCACCCAGCCGTAGGGCGCCACACCGACGAGAAGCGCTGCGAGCACGCCCCAGCCCAGACCTCGTGCGGCTGATGGATCGCTGGCTGCGCCCACGACGAGCAGGAGAACGATGACGAGATGTGCAGGTGCGAAGACTGCCGTCAAAAGTACTGCCAGCCGCCTCGCCGGAGCCTGTTGCGGCGGCGCACTGGTCATGACTCGGCTCCGATCGTCGCTTCGACGCGACCCACGATGGTCTCGATCATCTTCCGGGCGGCGGTGATCTCGGTCAGGACCAGGATCTCGGTGGCCAGATCCTCGCCGCCGGTTGGTGCGGGCATCGATTCGTCGTGCGGTTCAGCTCCTCGCAGCTTGGCGCGGCGCGCGACCTCGAGCCATGCCGCCTCGCCTATGACTTGAGCGTTCACCCCAGCGCCCGCCCGGTGAGCCTCGCGGACGGCGAGCTCACGGACATGCGGCGGCGCGAATCGCTGGACGGCCAGCATGCCATCGCGAATCTCGATGACACGACGGTAGAGGTCGAGTTCGATATAGCGGAGGAACAACACGACGCCGCGACGTCCGCGCGATACCGGATCGAGCGCGATGCCAGGCTCGGCCTGGTAGTAGGCGAGCCACAGCGGGTACAGCCGCCGGTAGGCCAGATACGCGCGCAAGTGCCGGATGACCGGCCACTCCGTACAGGCCGGCCACAGCACCCCGACGACGAAGATCATCACCGTTGTGGAGAGGAGGTACTGCTGGACGGTGTCCATCGACTCTGGCGATGGCCAAGAGCCGCCATTGCTCGTCGCGACAACGAGGTAGGCGGCCTTGTGCCCGCAGTAGGTCAGTCCAACGATGGCTCCACCAGCCATCCACGTCATGCTCGTGCGCACCGGCCCGGGCGGGAAGCTCATCACTGATGTGAACGTAAGCCGGGCGATGCTGACCAGAGCAGATGCCAGGGCGAACAGGTAGATCGCCCAGTACGCGAGAAGGACGGGCTCGCCCACAGCGACGGCCGTCAAGCCGGGGAAAGTCCGATCGTGGACGGGCGCCGCCGAGAACAGTCCAGCAAGAAGCGCGACCATGCCGGTCATGGCAAGCGCACGCCGCGCGCGACCTTGATCGGCGACCTCTGCGGGAAGCGCGAGATCTCGCACGACCTCCTGAGCGAGTACGGCGGACGTGACGACCATGGCGTGCTTGACCAGATGCGAGATGTTGGCGGTGAAGCCGGCGACCTCGTCCAAGGCTTGTGCGACATCGGGTGTTTCCAGAGTCACGGAAACCGCCAGCGCTACGAGGGCTAGCCACAGCAGGCGCTGGGTCGTGTGCCTGACGATGGTGGGAATCCGGGCGAGGACGACGACCCACAGCAGGATCGCGGCGACATGCACGAGACTCATGACATCGTAGGTCCGAGGACGTTGCGGACCCGAAGGAAGGTCGCATCGGAATCCGATGTCGTCACCGCGCGGTGCGCCCGGCCGCCCACCAGATCCGCGAACGTCTCAGCTTCGAGTTCCTGCTCTGTGGTGTAGGCGCTCCGAGCCAGAACCGCGGCGACCATCATCGGGTCGAGCGCTGGAAGTAGTCGGCTGCGAATGCCAGCCGCGGATTCTCGCACCGCGGCGTGGTCGAAGACCATGTGCGCCAGCTCGTGCAGGATGATGTGCTCTTGGTGGAGTGGACTGGTGGCTACCTGATGGAAGACGTAGTCGGCCTCCTGCGTCGACACCCATAGCCCACATGGCCCGTCATCGTTGCCGGGGATCGGCAGTAACCGCAGCGGACGCTGACGGATTCGAACGAGCGTCGCACAGAACTCATCTAGCGAAAAAGGCCGTGGCAGGCTCAGAGTGCGCAGCTTCTCCTCGCACCGCTGTCGTACGTGGCGCAGGTCCACGACCCACCCCCTTAGTCCAGAATCTCCCCTTTTGTCGGCTCTCGCCGCGCCATGTCATTCATCGCTAGATTGCCCTGTAGGACCCGAAGGGTCTGAATGCAACTGTACGTCGTCCAGACCTTCGAGTTGACGCGTACTTTCGACAACGTTCTTGATCATCCTCAGGGCCGCGTCCGAGAGGTCACTCGCCCGGAGCGCGATGTCCCGCACGTCGCTGTCGCGCATCGCCGCAAGCAGCTCAAGTTGCTCTGTGACCTCGCCCGCGGCCTCGTCGTCGAGGAAGTAGCTGGCCGGCACGCCGAAGAACCTCGCCAGCGCCTCGACATGTCTGATCGTCGGGTTCTCCTTTTCACCCCGCCGCAGCTGCCAGACATAGCTCGCCGAGATCTTGACCCCGGACCCTGACTCGTTGATCGCTTGGGCGACCTCGCGGTGCGTGTACTCCCCGCGACCGCGCGGGTGCACGACGCGGAACAGGTAGTCGAGCTTCTCCGCCAGCGTCTTTCCGCTGGGCGCCGACGCCTCCGTCACCTCTCGAGTCTCCCTCGCCATTGGGTCGATGCCGACTCATCACCCCGTGACCGGATGGTGCCACGGTCTCGCACATCTGCGCGACTACGGTCTTGACGGCTTCGAGTGAAAGGAGCAGACTGGCGCCGTTCACACCAGTGGACAGCTAAGGTATTCCGGTCCACCAGAGTGCATGGCGCGTGCAGGGCACGGGCGGCTGGTCAGCTCGCGAGATGAGCGTCGCTCGTCGCGTGCACGCCGGAGGGACGGCTCGTGAGTCCTGATCCGCAGAAGAACGGTGTCGGCCTGTTGGTGGTCGCTGTGGCGGCCATCGTCGTCGGATGCAGCTCGGGAACGCCAACAAGTAGTCCGCAGAGCGGCGTCGACGCAGACTCGCCGCAACCATCTGAGTCGCTGACGCCATCCGAGGCGCCCTCGTCGATGCAGCCGTCCACACCCCCGGCGGAGCTGTTGGCTATCGATGCGTACCTGGGCATGTGGGAGGACTACGCGGTGGCGTCTGAGACCGCCGACTGGCAGTCCCCGCTGCTCGATGATCACGCAACTGGGGAGGCGTTGTCGGTGATGTCGCGAGGGTTGTACGCCAGCCACTACAACGGCGAGGTGGCCAAAGGCAGGCCCGTCCTGAACCCGGAGGTCTCGTCAGCCAGCCCACCGGCAGACCCCACGACTGTCGTGATCTCCGACTGTGGCGACTCGTCGAACTGGCTGACCTACGACGAGGCGACCGGCGAGGTCATCGACGACGAGCCGGTGGGACGCCGCTCGATCACGGCCACCGTAGAACTGCAAGCAGATGGGACCTGGAAGGTCACCGGGTTCGCCGTGCGGGGTGTCGGTTCATGCTGACCAGAACATTTCCAGCCATCGGTGTCGTCGCCACGATGCTCGTGGTGATCACAACAGGAAGGGCGTCCGCCGACCCCTGGGGCGAGGTCGACTGTGATCAGGTCCCCTCGCCGTCGTGCGACCTCGGCGCCGGAGAAGGTGACGAGGACCAAGACGACGGTCGTCCACCGATCCCCGACGGTCCCGACGAGGATGGCGGCAACGGGACGCCGGACACGCCGATCAGACCGCCGGGCGACCACATCATCGGTGAGCCGGAGAACCTGGCCGACTGCCAGTACGTGCCTGTCGATTACGTGCCGCCGGGCGAAGATCAACCACCCGTTATCGTTGCTGGCGCGTCAGCAGGTCGAGCGAACACCACGCTCGTTCCGGCCGATGTCGTGGTACCTCCTGATGACCAGGGCGGCGAGGACGGCGCCTGGTACGTCTATCAGTGCACCGGCGAAGGTTTCACGGACGCGGCGTGGCGACCGCCGGTGTGGATCCCGCACGAACAACGCCCGGATGGCTCGACCGGGCCGTCCGTGGTCGAGGTCGCGCACCGCGCTTACGCGCAGCTGCACCTGACGGCTCCACAGATCTCCGTCAGCCCGGCAGCGGAGCAGCTGGTGCGGCTACCGACGTGGCTGTGGCTTGACCCGGACACCTGGGCGCCGATCTCGGCGACGGCATCGGTGCCTGGTGTGTCGGTGACGGCCACGGCGGTACCTCAGTCGGTGTCGTGGGCGATGGGCGATGGGGCCACTGTGACGTGCGGCGGTCCGGGCACACCGTTCGCCTCGGGAACCGATCCTGCGGCGGAGTCGCCGGACTGTGGCCACATCTACACCGCCGCGTCGGAGCGGTACGACGTCACGGCGACGGTGGAGTGGACGGTCAGCTGGGCCGGCGCAGGCCAGTCGGGTGTGTTCCCCGGACTGACGACCTCGACCTCCACCCAGGTCCGAGTCGTCGAGTCGCAAACGCTGACCACGAACTGATCCGAGGAGGCCGCTCCCGTGAGCACATACCTACGTCCCGAAACGGTTGAGGCGGCGACCGCCGGGACGGCAGTCGGCCGCAACGCCGGCCGGTCACGCTTGCGGGGCGGACCACGACGCAGCGTGCCGCACCTCGCCCTGGGGCTGCTGTTGGTGATCGCATGCGCGACCGGATTCGCCATTGTCTCCACACAGCTGGACGACCGCGTCGCGGTTCTCGCGCTCATCGAACCGGTGACGGTCGGCCAGGTGCTCGAACCGTCGCACCTGCGTGAGGTCGACGTCGCCGTCGCCCCAGACGTCGACGTGATCCCGTCGTCCCACGCTGCGAGCGTCGTCGGAACCCCGGTGGCGGTGAGCCTGCCGGCCGGGACAGTGCTGTCGCCGGCGATGTTGGGCGACGCCAGCCTGCCCGAGCCCGATAGCGCGGTCGTTGCTGTCGCGCTCGCTCCAGGCGCTTTCCCGCCGGAGGCCTCGCAGGGGTCGGCAGTGGTGGTGGTGCCCGCGGCCCCGGCGACCGAAACCACGAGTGACCCCGCGCGTGGTTGGGCCGCGGTCGTCGTGGGTGTACATCCGACCGAGACAGAGGCGACGACGGTGATCTCACTGCAGGTGGCCGAGGCAGACGCGCGTCGGATCGCGGCAGCCGGTCCGGTGAGCGTGGTGATGACACCGGCCGGGGGTGACTGATCGTGCTGGTGGCGATCTGCTCCGTGAAGGGGTCTCCCGGTGCGACAACGCTGGCGCTGGCGCTTGCCGCACGCTGGCCGGACGCCGAAGCGGAGTGCATCGTGGTCGAGGCCGACCCGGCGGGCGGCGACCTGGCCGCCCGGTTCGGCTTGGCGACCGCGCCTGGGCTGGTGAGTTTGGCCGCAGCCTCACGCCGCGACGACGACCCGCGACTGATCTGGCGGCATGCGCAACCACTACCTGGCGGTCTACCGGCGGTGGTCGCGCCGGTGGGCACGGAGCAGGCGCGAGCCGCGCTGGCAGCCCTCGAGGACGCCACGGTCCTCTCGCGTGCGGCAAAGCACTCCCGGGCCGTCGTCGTGGTCGACTGCGGTCGGGTCGCCCCTGGTTCCCCAGTGCTACCTCTGCTCAGCGCGGCAGACCACGTGCTGGTGCTCGTCCGGCCGCATGCGGCCGATCTCGCCCACGTCATGTCACGGGTTCCGGTGATCTCGCGGCTAGCTGGACAGGCACAGCTGCTGTTGCTCGGCTCGGGATACGGACCCAGCGAGGTGGAACGCGAGATCGGACTACCGGTGCTCGACGAAGTGCCGGAGGATCCCCGAGGCGCGGCCGGGCTGACCGGCGCCCCGGTCACACATCGCCCCATCCGGCTCTCCCGGCCACGGTTGGTCCAGGCCGCCGCGCGAATCGCCGCAACACTCGCCGCATCCGGACCGATCACGGCACACGCAACAGTCGACGACCTCGCCGGACGCGCAAACAATTTCGATAGGAGTGCGCTGGCGGCGCAGAACGGACAGCCCGGGAGACGGTCGTGACCGACCAACCCAGCCGCGTCCCGCTGAACCTCCGTCGCCTGTCTGCGGGCCGCGCCCCGTCTGCGCGGTCTGCCGCGACGAGCGCGACCGCCGACTCCACCGCAGCTGCAGTTGACGAAGTGGGCAATGCACCAACCCGGTTGCGGACGCGGCTCCGTGCCGCCCTCGACGCTCAGCTGCCGGCACGCATCGACGGTGCTACGGCCAACGGCGGAACGCTCGGTCTGGAACGCCGCCGTGTGCTCGCCCAGGAGATTGTGGGCGAGGCGATCACCGCGCACGTCGAGGACGAACTGATGAACAACCGGACCCTACCAACCCGCGAGGAGGAGCAGCAGGTCGTCGCCGAGGTCCTAGACGCGATGTTCGGCCTTGCCGGGTTGCAGCCACTCCTAGACGACCCGAGCGTGGAGAACGTCAACGTCAACGGATGCGATCGGGTGTTCGTCCGCTATGCCGATGGCACCCGCGCACAGCTTCCCCCGGTCGCGAAGACGGACGCCGAGCTGGTGGAACTCGTCCGCACGATGGCTGCTCGGGCGGGGTCCGAGGAGCGCAGGTTCGACCGCGGGTCGCCAGCGGTGAATCTCCAGTTGCCGGACGGCTCACGACTGTTCGCCGTGATGACGCTGACCGCCGGCGGCCGGCCGTCGGTGTCGATTCGACGACACCGCTACCTCACCATCACCCTGCCGGAGCTTCGGACCTTGGGGATGGTCGACCGCGGCCTCGAGCAGGTGCTGCGCGCCGCCGTACGGGCCCGCAAGAACCTGCTGATCGCCGGCGGCACGGCGATCGGCAAGACCACGCTGCTGCGTGCCCTCGCGTCCGAAATCGACCCGGGCGAGCGGCTCGTGACCGTCGAGGACGCCTTCGAGCTGGGCCTTGACCGCGATCCGGACCGGCATCCGGATGTGGTGGCCCTGCAGGCGCGCGAAGCCAATATCGAGGGCGAGGGCGCAGTGTCGCAGGCCGAGTTGGTGCGGTGGGCGCTGCGGATGTCCCCAGACCGCGTGATCGTCGGCGAGATCCGCGGCCCCGAAGTGGTGCCGATGTGCAACGCCATGAGCCAGGGCAACGACGGTTCCATGGCCACCATCCACGCCTCCAACAGCCGCACGGTGTTCACCAGGCTGGCCGCATACGCTGCCCAGGGTCCGGAACGGCTCCCGTTGGAAGCCACGACGCTGCTGGTCGCGTCCGCCGTGCACTTCGTCGTCCACCTGGCGGAATCGAGAGACGGACGGCGGGTAGTCTCGTCGATCCGCGAAGTCGTCGACGCCGACGAACGACAAGTGGTGTCGAACGAGATCTACCGCCCGCGGCCCGACCGCCGCGCCGCTCCTGGGGCACCGATACGAGCGGAGACCCTCGACGAATTGGTCGCAGCAGGGCTTGATCCGGCGTTACTGCACGAGCCCGACGGGTGGTGGACGGCGTGACCACCGGGCTCGCCGCACTCTTCGGCCTCGGCGTCGGGACCGGGCTGACGCTGATCGTGCTCGGCCGGCGCAGGATCCCGGACCGCGCCGGCTCGGGCTCCCTACGAATCCCTGCGATCGACCAGCGCACTCTCCTCCGTCTGGGACTTGCAGCCGGGTCAGCCGTGCTCGCCGTCGCGCTGACCGGCTGGCTGGTCGGCGCGATCCTCGCCGCGGCCGCCACCTGGTGGCTGCCACGACTGGTGGGTCGGAACCGCGATCAGGAGGAGAAGGTCGCCAAGATCGAGGCGATCGCAGCGTGGACCGAGATGCTCCGCGACACGCTCGCCGCGGCAGCAGGGCTAGAACAAGCCATCGTCGCGACCGCGCCGATCGCGCCAGCGCCGATCCGGACCGAGATCGAGGTGCTTGCGTCACGCATCGAGGCTGGCCACCGGCTCGCGCCAGCGCTTCGCCGGCTGGCCCAAGACCTGGACGATCCGAGCGGAGATCTCGTCGTGGCGGCGCTCGCGCAGGCGGCGCACCGCCAGGCGAGCCGACTGGGCGATCTCCTGTCGACCCTCGCGCGGGCGGCCCGCGACCAGGCCGCGATGCGGTTGCGGGTCGAGGCGAATCGGTCCCGGACCCGCACGTCGATACGAGTGATCGTCGTGACGACCGTCGGGTTCGCGGCTGGGCTCGTGCTGTGGAATCGCGACTACCTGTCGGCCTTCGATGACGCACTCGGCCAACTCGTCCTGTTGGCCATCGGTGGGCTGTTCACGGTGGGGTTCACATGGCTGTCCCGGATCGCGCGGATCGACGATCCAGCCCGGCTATTTACCTCGTCGACCGTGGCCGGACCGGTGGTCGCCGAGGGGCCTAACGGTGGGAGGGCCGGGCGATGACCACCGCGCTGGTGCTCGGCTCTGGACTGGGCCTCGGTCTATGGGCATTGGCCGTATGGGTGGCACCGCCGCTGCCTCGGCTCGGCATGGTGCTTGCCCGAGCCACGTCCGCCACTCCGCCCGCCCCACCCTTGCTCGCCACGACGCAGCACGGCTGGGTGCTGCGGTTCGGCGGGCCGTTCGTGCGCCCGCAACGGGCCTTGGGCCTCCCCAGCGCGTCGTTGCGGCGCGACCTTGCCATTACCGGAACATCGATCGAGAGCCACCTTGCGGTCAAGGCGGCCGCCACCCTCACCGGGCTTCTCGCACCAGTTGTGACGAACCTTGCGCTCTCCGCTGTCGACATGGGCTGGGGTGTCCAGATCCCGGCCATCGCCTCCGCGGTCCTTGCCCTGGCTGGCTTCGTTCTGCCCGACCTACAGATGCGTGCCCGGGCCGCCGCACGGCGAGCCGAAGCCCGAGATGCGCTCTCGGTCTATCTGGACCTCGTGGTCATCGCCCTGGCCGGCGGCGCCGGCGTCGATGCCGCTCTCACGGACGCCTCCACGGTGGGGCACGGGTGGGCGTTTACCCAGCTGCGACGTGCCCTCGCCGCCGCACGGATCACCCGTGTCAGCCCATGGCAGACATTGCGTCAGCTCGGCACGGAGCTGGACATCCCAGAACTGACCGAACTGGCCGCCAGCGCGTCGCTGGCCGGAACCGAGGGCGCCAAGATCCGCGCCAGCCTGTCCGCGAAAGCCGTCGCGTTGCGCATCCATCAGCTCACCGAGGCCGAAAGCCAGGCACAGTCCGCTACGGAACGGATGAGCCTCCCCGTCATGACGCTCTTCACCGGCTTCCTGGTGTTCATCGGCTACCCGGCCGTCGATCAGATCATCCGCAGCCTGTAACCAACCGAAAGGCAGGT
Source organism: Jiangella muralis (assembly GCF_001270745.1). Classification (GTDB taxonomy): domain Bacteria; phylum Actinomycetota; class Actinomycetes; order Jiangellales; family Jiangellaceae; genus Jiangella; species Jiangella muralis. The sequence continues at coordinate 5,351 of NZ_LFXL01000055.1, read as the reverse complement.
ACCCGTCATGCCCCGCTATCTCGCCGTCACCACGTGGCTACGGCAGCAGCTGCACGAACTCGCCGTACGTACTCGCCGCGAGGACGGCTACGCCACCGAGACCGTCGTGGTCACTGCGTTGCTCGCTGCGTTGGCGTTGCTCGTTTTCGGCACGATCATCTGGAACCTGGTCGTGGAGAAGAGCAACAGCATCGACCTCGGCTAGCCCGATGACCGGCAACACCAACTCCATTCGGCCTTGTAGGGAGTCATCGAAGATGTCCCGTCGGTCAACAACATGTCCGTCTCGTGTCCGACGGTCTGTCGATTCGTCCGCCAGACGACGCCCCAACTGTGGCGATGCAGAAGTCGAGATCTGTCGTGGCCGAAGAAGTGGACAACTTCGATGGCACATCAGCACCACGCAGCCCGCACACCCGGACGGTTGCCTGTGCCGTCCAGGCGGGCCTTCGCGGACAACACAGCGACCGCGGCGGACAACTTCGTCGAATCCCTACAGGCCTCGGCTCGCCGCGGCGCGCCGGATGCGCGAGCGCGGCGCTGGAACGGTGGAGCTGATCATCGCCACGCCACTGCTCATGCTGCTCCTGTTCGCGATCGTGCAGTTCGCCGTCTGGTCTCATGCGACCCACATCGCCCAGGCCGCCGCGGCCCAGGGACTCGCCGCGACCCGGACCGAGGGCGGCACTACCTCTGCCGGCAACGCCGCCGCAGCCGAAGTGCTGGCTCAACTCGGCGACGGACCACTCGAGGGAGCCGTCGTCGACGTGACGCGCGACGCCGACGGCGCCGCCGTCCGCATCAGCGGGACAGCGGCGCCGGTCGTGCCGTTCCTCAACCTGCCTGTACACGCAGAGGCCTCGGGGCCCGTCGAGCGGTGGACCGTCGGATGAACCGGGCACACCTCGTCCGGGCAGGCCGCCGACAGCGGGCAGGGCGCGAGACCGGTTCAGCAACCGTCGAGCTGACGATCGCGACGCCTCTGCTCGTCGCCGTCCTTGTGTTCGTCGCCGTCATCGTCCACCGTGGTGTCGACGCGCGGCTGCGGCTCGATGATGCGGCTCACCAGGCTGCGCGCGCAGCAAGCCTCGCCCGTAGCCCGGTCGCGGCCACGACCGCTGCCGACACCACCGCCACGCAGGCGCTCGCCGATGCCGGCATCGTCTGCGACCACATGACCATCGCCACCGACACCGCACGGTTCGCGCCTGGCGGAGTGGTGACGGTGACCGTCGGCTGCACCGTCAGCCACAATGATGCTCTGTTCGTCGGCATCCCCGGCCACCGGCAGCTCACCGCCACCTTCACGTCGCCGGTAGACACCTGGCGAGCAACAACCTCGGCAGACGGGTGACCTGGTTGTGCCCCGAGAACGATCAGCCGACAAGGAGCGAGGTCAAGTGACAGCGTTCCTGGTCGTCGGTGTCACCGGGCTGCTGGCTTTGGTCGGCCTCGTGCTCGACGGTGGGCTCGCCCTGTCCGCCAAGGTCGAGGCCATCGGGATCGCTCAAGAGGCCGCCCGCGCCGGCGCCCAGCAACTCGACCTGAACGCCTATCGTGCCGACGGCAGCCTCACCCTCGATCCCGCTGCGGCAAGCTCCGCCGCACATGCCTATCTCGATGCTGCCGGCGCCGCGGGAAGCGTGAATGTGGTCGGAAACACCGTCACCGTGATCGTGACCGCCACTCAGCCGACCCAGATCCTCCAGCTCGTCGGGATCACCACGCTGACGGTGGATGGCTCGGGCAGCGCGCAACCGCGACGTGGCATCACCAGCCCAGAGCCATGAGCACCAGAACGATGGTGCCGCCGATCCATGCGGAGACGGGCCGTCATTGGCGCCCGTCGGCGGTCGGCCGCGCCGTGCGTGGGCTCACGGCCGCCGCGACGCTCGGTGCGCTCGTCGTCGGTGTGCCATGGGTGCTCGTCCGCTACGTCGGCTGGCCGCTCCCGGATCGGCTACCGAGCTGGGCCGAGATCCAGGCGGCTCTCACGACACCGCCCGCCAACGCGGCGGTGCTAGACCTCCTCGCTGTGCTGTGCTGGGCGGCCTGGGCCGTCTTCCTCCTGGACGTGGTCCAGGCTCTGCCTGCCGCTGTCCGGGCCGCGACCAGCGGCTTAGCGCAATCCGCCGCGACGAGGCGCGGACCGCTGCACGGAGTGGCTGCCGTTCTCGTCACCTCGGTCGCGGTCGCACTTCTCGCCCCGCGCCTCGCCACACATCCGATCGCGCCGACCGCGGCGAGCGCCGCGACAGCTACCGTCGACAACACCACACAGCTGAACGTCACCAGTGGGAGCAGGCTCAGCGAATCAAGTCGATCGGTTGTCGTTCGAGAGCCACGCAACGGAATCCACGACTGCCTGTGGCGAATCGCGGACCGTGAACTCGGCGACGGCGCCAGGTGGCCGGAGATCTACGATCTCAACCGCGGACGACCACAACCCGGCGGCGGCACGCTCACCGACCCCAACCTGATCCATCCCGGCTGGGTCCTTATACTGCCCGGCGCCCCTGGCCCCGAGGAACCCAGCGAGCAGCCGAGCCAGGACATCGAGCCTCCGCCTCAGCAACCGACAGCGCCTCCGAAGGCGAATCCAACGTCAGCGGAACCGAGCGCTGACCCGACTCCGGTGTCCGCCGCTCCAACGACGGGGCCGCCGGAGACTGCGCAATCGCCTGACGCCGGCCCTCCTCAACCAGACACGCCGCCGGGTATCGATCTGGGTCCGGGCTTCTACATTGGCGCTGCTCTCGCCGCTGCGATCAGCACGCTCTTCGTCGTTGCCCGCCGTAGGCAGCGGCGCTGGTACGAGCCGGGCAGCGGCCACCGCGCCGATCTCCCGACCGCACCGGTCATCCGTACACTCCGCGTCGCGCGACTCATTCCCATCGACGCCGGCGCGGAGACTGACAGCGTGCCGGCCGTGCACGAAGCCGATCACGCCGACGTCGGCCACTCCCCGGTCCCCGATCAACCGTACCGGCCGATGGCAGCCGCGCCCCAGCCTGGCCTGCCTCTGGGCGTTGGTGACGACCAGGAGATCCTGATGGACCTCGCCGGCGGCCGTGGACTCGGCCTTGTCGGCCCGGGCGCTGACAAGGTGGCGAGGGCCATTCTGCTGACCGTCCTCACCGGCCGACGAGAGCCAGATTCTCCGGCTCATGTCCTCATCCCCGAGGACGACGCCCGACGCCTGCTCGGCACGTCCACGCTAGACGACGGCCGACCGGCGGGCCTGAGCATCGTCCCATCGCTCGAAGACGCGCTCGATCAGGTCGACGAGCACATAGGCCGTCTGCTCGATGGTCGTGGACGCGCCGACGACGACAGTTCAGCGCTGGGAATCGTGGTGATGGCCAGCCCGCGACCGGAGCTGAACGAACGCACGCAAGCAGTTCTGGAGAACGGTTCGTCCATGGGTGTTGCCGGCGTGGTTCTCGGCCAATGGCGTCCGGGCGGAAGCGTTCACGTGCGTGACGACGGGACCGTGAGCGCCACCAATCCCGGTCCCGCGGAACGACTCCTTGGTGCTCGTCTCTTCACACTTCCGACGGAGCAGGCGAAGGATATGCTCGCTCTACTCCGCGAGACCCGCGCCGACACGAAACCAGCAGACTCATCGAGCAGCTGGCACGAGCCTGACACCAGGCCCATTGTCGATGGCCCGCCAGAGCCACAAACGGAGCAGGCTGCTCGGCGCACCGGTGACGAGCCGCTGTCGTGGCGCATCCTCGGAGTACCGACGCTGCGGCAGCGCCTCCACGATGGTGACGTCGACATCACGCCGACACTGACGCGGCGACAACGCGAGCTCCTCGCCTTCCTCTCGCTGCACCCAGACGGCGTCGCTCGCGACACGCTGGCCGACGCGCTCTGGCCCGATTCACCGGACGAGCGCCCCACGAACGCGTTGCACGCCACCCTTTCAAGGATTCGCCGCGCCCTGATCAAGGCCACCGGCGACGATCAGCTATCGGGGCTCGTGATCACCAGTGGCGACAGGTACCGACTCAACGCGGCCCTCATCGAGGTCGACTACTGGAGCTTCACTCGGGCGGTCCAGCAGGCCCGCACGGCCGCAACAGGCGCCGACCGCATGGCGTCGGATCGGGAGATCATCTCCCTCTACCGCGCCGAGCTCGCTGCAGGCGTGGACGCCGACTGGCTCGAAGTTCCGAGGGAAGCCGCTCGCCGCGATGCCATCGACGCTGCCGCTCGCCTTGCGCGTACCTACGTCGACACCGACCCGCACCAGGCGCTGAGATACCTCGAGCAATCCCGCGCGATCGATCCATACAACGAGCTGGTCTACCGCGACATCATGCGCCTCCAGGCGCGCCTCGGACAGTCTGACGCCATCCAACGCACTCTCGGTCTGCTCACAATACGGTTGGCCGAACTCCAGGAGCGCCCCGATCCTGAGACCCTCGCACTGGCTCAGAACCTCCAGTCACGTGCAGAAAGCTCGCCCGAGTAGGGGCGAATCCCGCAATCACGCGTGATTTCTCCGGAGAGTTCTGGCACCGCTTTCGGATGAGTTTGCGGCGACCTCCTCGCTGATGTCGAGCTCACCGCAGACACGCAACCGGGCCACAATCTCGCCCAGGAACGGCGCCATCCGCTTCCCAGCCGGCGCGTCCATCACCGCCCACACCTTCCGCAACACTGCGATGACCTCGGCGTCGTAGGTCAGCGGCCGAGGTTCGCGTGGCGTCGCGACCCGACGTGGGCCGAGCGCCTGGCGCAGCGCCTTGCGGGCGTGGTCGCGATGCGATCCAGTGGTCGCGCACAGCTCGTCGATGATCACCGCCTTTGGCGCCCTTCGACGCCGACCGGTACCGCGTCGCCGTTGCCTTCGTGACCGCCCTGCGCTGGCTCATCTTCAGTCCCATGTCCGAGGCTGTCCCGCCAACCGCCAACCGCTACCAGCCACGCAGGCGCACCGCTACGCGGGCACTTCTACATGAGGCAACGAATCGGTTTCGCGGGCTTCTTCGATGAGTCAACTCAAGGCCTGGACTAGTTCCAAGGCCGTTTAGTTAAGCGATGGTGGCCGCGGTCAAGGATGTTGATCTTCGGCGTGTCTGGCCGGTAGTGGGGGCGGAGCCCCTGGTAGGAGAGGTAGTCCGCCAAGACATCCTCACCACCAGGAGCTGCGCCGATCGTGAATTCTGTCATCACTCGCGCCGTCACGGTGGCGGCGGGCCGGTTCGCGCCCGGTCATCTGGGCGAGTTGACCCAGCACCTGCCGTTCGAGATGGTCGATGAGGCTCTGGCTGTCACTGAACCGGCCTGGGATCGCTGGAGGGCATGATCTAACCGGGAAGAGGAGATCATGCCTGCAC
>NZ_LFXL01000054.1 GCF_001270745.1 Jiangella muralis | reverse complement strand
AGCTCCACGACGACTTCCCACCCGTGACCAGCCAACAAGCAGCCGCTTGACATAGAAGCGTCATCAACGTTCTGGGCTGCTATAACAGCCCAAAAGGTTGATGATCATGGAGGTCAGGTCAGGCGGTCGCTGACGGGTGTGGCGCGGTTGCGGTGCCAGAACCCCATCAACGGCGTCGCGACGTACTTGTCGCCGGGCGCGGCGACCTGCAGCACCCGTTCGTGTGGTGACTGATGGTCCAGCCGCCACAGGGCGCCGATCGCTCCCAGGATGATGGCGATGACGCCCACGAACGTCGCGAACGAGAACGAGTCGAACGTGGCGCTGACCATGAGACCGACGGGCATGGCGACGGCCAGGGCCTGGGCGAGGTGCCGGGTCTCCTGGTCGGCGCCGCGCAAGCGCAGGCTGCGGCCGATGAAGTAGGGCACCATGAAGAAGATCACCAGGCCCGTGACGCCCAGGACGCCGCCGGCCAGCAGCGTCATGTAGAGCTGGTTGTCCAGCAGGATGTACTCCGACGGGATGACGGTGCCGGCGCCGCGGCCGAACCAGGGCCGCAGCGACCAGAGGTCCATGACGTAGTCGGTGCGGGCGATGCGGTCCTGGACGCTGGGGTCGTCCTCGGCGTTGGTGAACAGCGCCCGGATGGTCCCCAGCACGCCCGGCTGCAGCACGTGGAAGGCGGCCGTGGCCACGACGCCGAGGACCAGGGCGTTGTACCGCTGCCGCCACGGCCACACCGTGGCCATCAGCACCATGCCCATGAGCACCGCGAGCGTCGCCGAGCGGGAGATGGCGAACGGGATGCCGGCGGCGATCAGGCCGACCGCCACCCAGAGCCAGCGGCGCTGCGACCCGGGCCGGGCGAACAGGGCGTAGTGCAGGGCGATCGGCAGCACGAGCGCCAGGACCACGCCGAACTCGATGTAGTGGTTGGCCGTCGACGCCACGCGGGCGAATTCCGGTCCGCCGCGCGCGCCGATGCCGATGAGGTCGGAGTTCAGTGACAGCCCGGGGAGCTTGATGTACTGGACGAGGTCGACGATGCGCAGGAACTGCAGCGCGCCGATGGCCGCCATCACCGCGGTGAAGCCGACCAACGCCTTGAGCACGGTGTCGAGCTGCTTGCGGGTGCCGATGCCGTCGGCGGTCGCCAGCACGATGCCGGCCGTCGCGAGGACGAAGATGAGCCAGCGGTCCGCGGCGCTGGCCTCGATGGCGGGCAGTCCGCGGTCGTAGCCCACGGCGTAGCCGACCAGCTCGATCGCCACCCAGATGCCGACGACCCAGCGGACCGGCTGCGACCCGCTGGGCAGTTGGCCGCTGCGGAACAGCGACATCAGCCACAGGAAGACCAGCAGCAGGCCGAGCGCGACCGACGGCCGGCCGACGGCGCCCATCCCGCCGATGACCATGCGCGCCGGGATGAGGAACTGGGCGGCGAGGAACACGATGAGCAGGACCGTGGTGTCCGGCCGGCGGCGGCGCAGCAGCGTCGGCTGCCAGTCGTGCCGCACGACGTCCAGGTTGCGCGGGTGCCGCAGCAGCACCGGCTCGCGGGAGTCGCGCTTCCGGCGACCGGTGCGTGGGGCGACAGCGGCCCCGGTGCCGCTCATCGCTTCCGCGAGGTCTCGGGCTCTGCGGGCTCGGCGTCGGGGCTGGCGTCCTGCTCGCGCTTGGTCTTGCGCAGCTGGCGCTTGGTGAACTCGGGGTCGAAGAACGGATTGCGCTGCGGCCGTTCGCGCTGCTCCTGCTCGATGGCCTCCTCGAGGCCGTGATCGCCCGGCCAGACCCACTCGTTGGTGTTGATCATGGCGCTGTTGATGCTCGGGCTGGCCGTGCCGAGGCCGCCGTGGTCGTCGGGCGCGGACCCGTTCGTGGTGGCTGGCTCGGCCCTGCGGCGGGGCGACTCGGCCGCCGGTTCGGCTGCGGCCGCCGGTTCGGCCGCGCCGGTCTCGGGCGTGGCGGTCTCGGGCGTGGCGGTCTCGGCCGCGGACTCGCGGCGCTTGTCGCCGCGGGCCCGCTTCCGCTCGCCGCCGAGGCCGCGGGCACGGGCCCGCTTCCAGAGCCCGACGATGTCGTCGAACAGGACCGCGACGAGCAGCGAGACGCCGGCGCCGATGACGCCGACCACGGCCTGGATGCGCAGCTTGCCCTCCTGGACGGCGGCGATGACCGTGGGCGGCTCGAGCACCTGCAGGCTCACCTGCGCCGTCGGCGGGATGCCGGCCGCCTCCTGGCGGCTGACCAGCTCCGCCGTGGCGACGTCGATGAGCGCGGTGCCGGTGGCGACGGCGTCCTGGGGATCGCCGGAACGGATGGACAGGTAGGCGATGGAGCTGCGCGACTCGGGTGTGACCTCGTAGGCGCCGCCGTGGCCGGCGGCGGCAAGGGCAGCGCGCGTCTCGACGCTGTTCAGCACGATGGTCGCGACCTCGTTGGCGCCGCTGAGGTCGCCGTACGGGTTGGGCAGCTCGGTCTCGCCGGGTCCGGCCACGTACATGATGGTCGCGGTGGCCTGGTACTCCGGCGCGACGCTGTTGCCGGCGCTGACGGCGGCGAGGCCCGTCAGCGCGAGCAGCGGCAGCAGGACATACCAGCGGCGCAAGGCCGCAAGAGTGATTCGCCAGACGTCCACGTATTGCCCCCCAGCACGTGCTGCCCCATGACGAGGCCTGCTCCATGGTAGGCGGTATCACGAGCACGGCAAAGCCGAACAGTCGCGTCATTCGCCGATGTCGGACATACTTGCAGTGTCTTGCACTGTGGGGGGGCCACGTGGGGGGAATACGACTCTGTCTTGCCGGCGCGTCGATCGGCAACGGCAACAGAGGCGTCGAAGCGCTCGGGCGCTCGGTACTGGACGTCATCGACGCGGTCGCGCCGGGCGGGCAGGTCACCGCGTTCGACGACGGCTGGGGCGTGCGTCCCGACACCTCGGGGCGGTACCCGTCCACGACGGTGGAGTTCGCCGGCGTCCGCACGTCACGGCGCTGGCACCGGCCGGAGAGCTGGGCACAGATCCGGGTCGCGCAGGCCTTCGGCGGCCGGGGCAACGCGGTCGCCGCGCGCATCGCCCGCGCCGACGCCGTCGCCGATATCAGTGGCGGCGACAGCTTCACCGACCTGTACGGACCGGTCCGGCTGCACTCGGTCGCCGCGCCGAAGCTGGCCGCGGTGCGGGCCGGCCGGCCGCTGGTGCTGCTACCGCAGACGTACGGCCCGTTCGACACCCCCGAAGGGCAGGTGCTCGCCCAGCGGCTGATCCGCTCGGCGTCGCTGGCCTACGCGCGTGACCCGCACAGCTACCAGCGGCTGCTCGAGCTGGCCGGTCCGGGCGCCGACACCACCCGGCTGCGCGACGGCGTCGATGTCGCGTTCGCGCTGCGGCCGCGCCGGCCGGCGCCGCACGTCGCCGACGTCGTCGATGCCTGGGCCGCTGACGAGGTCGTGGCGGGCGTCAACGTCAGCGGGCTGCTCCGCGATGCCGCTGGGCGAGAGCGGTTCGGGCTGGCCGGCGATTACATCGCGACGATGACCGAGCTGGTCCGCGCCCTGATCGCGACCGGCGCCCGGGTGCTGCTGGTGCCGCACGTGCAGGTGCCCGGCGGCCAGGGCGAGAGCGACATCGCCGCCATCGAGCAGGTGCTGGGCGAGCTGACCCCGGCCGAGCGCGAGCGGGCCGCCGTCGTGCCGCCGGAGCTCGACGCGGCCGAGCTGAAGTGGTGCATCGCGCGGTGCGACTGGTTCGCCGGCAGCCGCATGCACGCCACCATCGGCGCCCTGTCGTCGCAGGTGCCGGCGTTCGGCTACGCCTACAGCCTCAAGACGCTGGGTGTCTTCGAGACCTGCGGCATGGGCGCGCAGGTCGCCGACGCGCGCGAACTCGCCGGGCCGGCCGCGGTCGAGGCGATGGCGGCCTCGTTCCACGCGCGCGCCACGAGCCGCGACCTGCTGGCCGAGACCGTGCCCGGCGTGGTCGACCGCGCCCGCGGGCAGCTCGCTGACATCGTCCACGACGTGCTCGGCTGGCGGCACGACGCCGACCGGCGGGGAGCGATCGCGTGACCACCAGGCCCGGCTCGATCCAGGAGGTCGTCGACGCGCACCTGTGCAGCGGCTGCGGCACCTGCGCGTTCCTCGAGCCCGAGGCGCTGCGGATGGCCGACGTGCCGGGCGCCGGGCGCCGGCCGCTGCCGATCGCGAGCGTCAACGGCCGGGTGGCCGGCGCGGCGCTCGCGGCCTGCCCGGGGGCGCGGCTGGAGCACGAGGCCGGCGCGCTGGACGGCGCTCCGCTGGGGGGCAGCTGGGGACCGATCCTGGCGCTCTACGAGTGCTGGGCCACCGATCCCGAGGTCCGGCACCGGGGCTCGTCCGGCGGCGTGATCAGCGCGCTCGCCGCGCACGCCGTCACGTCGGGCGCGGCCACCGGCGTGCTGCAGGTGCAGGCCCGCGCGGACGCCCCGCTGGAGAACGAGACCGTCCGCAACCGCACGTACGGCGACATCGTCGCCGCGGCCGGCTCGCGGTACTCGCCGGCCAGCCCGGGGGAGCGGCTGGACCTCGTCGAGGACGCCGACGGGCGCAGCGTCGTCGTCGGCAAGCCGTGCGACATCGCCGCCGCCCGGCAGGCGGCGCGGCTGCGGCCGTCGCTGGCCGCGAAGGTCGAACTGACCATCGGCATCTTCTGCGCCGGCACACCGACCACCCAGGGCACCGAGGAGGTGGTCCGGCGGCTCGGCGTCGACCCTGACGACGTCACGCAGCTCGACTACCGCGGCGAGGGCTGGCCGGGCCGGTTCCGGCTGCGCACCGGCGACGGCCGGACGCCGTCGTTCAGCTACGAGGAGTCCTGGGGCGAGACGCTGCAGAAACACCGGCAGTGGCGGTGCATGATCTGCCCGGACCACACCAGCGAGTTCGCCGACCTCGCCGTCGGCGACCCCTGGTACCGGACGGTGCGCGACGGCGAGCCGGGGCGGTCGCTGGTCGTGGTCCGGACCGAGGCCGGCCGGGCCGCGCTCGAGGCGGCGCTGCGCGACGGCGCCGTCGAGGGCGGCCCGATCCCGCTGGAGCGGCTGCCGCAGTCGCAGCCGAACCTGGCCGCGACCCGCGGCGCCGTCTGGGCCCGGGTCCGGACGATGCGGCTGGCCGGGCTGCTCGCGCCCGACTACACCGGCCTGCCGTCGTTCCGGCTCTGGCTGGCGCTGGGCTGGCGCGACAAGCTCCGGTCGACGGCCGGCACGCTGCGCCGGATCAAGGCCAAGCGGCTGCGCGAGCCCGAGCCGCGCCCGATGCGGGAGGTGGCGTGATGGGGCACCGCGCCGACATCGTCATGATCACCTACCGCAGCGCCGGCTACCTGCACCTGAGCCTGCCGCGGCTGCTGGAGACCTGCGGCCCGGACGACCGCGTCTGGCTGTGGCACAACGGCGACGACGAAGCCACCATCGAGGCGCTGCGGCCCTACCGCGACGACCCCAGGGTGTTCCGCTACCACCACAGCCGCGAGAACGTCCGGCTGCGCCCGCCGACGACCTGGCTGTGGACGGAGTCCGAGGCGCGGTTCGTGTCCAAGGTCGACGACGACTGCCTGGTCGCGCCCGGCTGGCTGGACACCTTCACCGCGGCGCACGACGCGAACCCGGACTTCGGCGTCATCGGCAGCTGGCGGCACCCCGACGAGGACCTCCGGCCCGAGCTGGCCCGGCGGAAGACCCAGACGTTCCGCGACGGCCACCAGCTGATGCGCAACCTGTGGGTCCAGGGCAGCGGCTACCTGATGCCCCGGTCGTTCGTCGAGCGGCTCGGCGTGCTCGGCGAGGCGGAGTCGTTCACCGGCTACTGCCTGCGGGTGGCCCGCGCCGGCGGCGTCAACGGCTACTACGTCCCGTTCGTCCGCGAGGACCACATGGACGACCCGCGCTCGCCGCACACGCTGGTCCGCACCGACGCCGAGCTGGCCGCGCGGATGCCGCTCTCGGCGCAGGCCAACGGCGTCCGGACGGTCGACGACTGGCTCGCCCAGCTGCGGCAGAGCGCCTACGTCCTGCAGACGGCGTCGCTGAACCCGAACGCCTACCGCGGCTGGCGGCGCCGCGCCAAGGCGGTGCGCAACCGGGTGCAGCGGCTGGTCGGGAAGCCGGCGACGTGGTGATGTCACCGGTGCCGGCCCCCGCGGCCGTCGACGACGGCGCACCGGTGGCGGACGTCGTCCTGGTCACGGTCACCTACAACAGCGCCGCGATCGTCGAGCGGTTCCTGCGGGCGCTGCCGGCGGCGCTCGACGGCCTCGGGTCGGCGCAGGTGGTGGTCGTCGACAACGACTCCGCCGACGGCACCGTCGAGCGGGTGGTCGAGCTGGCGCCCTGGGCCGTCGCGGTGAAGGCGGGCGCGAACCTCGGCTACGGCGCGGGCCTCAACCTCGGCATCGGGCACGTGCGGGCGCGGCGCGGCATCCTGGTGCTGAACCCGGACGCCGTCCTGGCGCCGGGCGCGGTCGGCCGGCTGCTCGACGCCGTCGAGGCCGACCCCGCCGTGGGCATCGCGGTGCCCCGCATCGTCGACGCGACCGGGCGGCTGAAGTTCTCGCTGCGGCGCGAACCGACCATCGCGCGGGCGATCGGTGAGGCCGTGCTCGGCGGCCACCGCGCGGCCCGCTTCCCGCTGCTCGGCGACCAGATCCGCGACCCGTCCCGGTACGTCGACGGCGCCACCGCCGACTGGGCCACCGGTGCGGCGATGTTCCTGTCCCGCCGGGTGCTCGACGCCGTCGGGCCGTGGTCGGAGGAGTTCTTCCTCTACTCCGAGGAGACCGACTACGCCCTGCGCGCCCGCGACGCCGGCTTCCGCATCGGCTACGTCCGCGACGCGGTCGCGACGCATCCCGGCGGCGACATGGAGCGCTCGCCGTGGCTGTGGAGCCTGGTGGCGGTGAACCGCACCAAGCTCTACCGCAAGCGGCACGGCCCGCTGCGCTCCGCGGTGTACTGGGGCGTCGTCGTGTTCAACGAGGCGGTGCGTGCCGCGCTGGGACGGCGGACCAGCCGGGCCGCGCTGGGGGCGCTCCTCCGCGGCCGGGTTCCGCCGCCGGTCACCGGCCGGAACGGGGGACCGGACGTACCGGCTCGGACGTGATCGTGTCGCCCGTCGGGCTGGCGAGTGCCCGCTCCAGCGACGTGAAGAGGGCGAGCACGGCCGGCGCCTCGAAGACGCGATGGCGCTGCCTCCCGATGTTGCGCTGGACCAGAACGCCGGCCTCGACGAGCCGGTTGACGGCGGCGCTCGCCGCGACGGCCGACCGCTGGGTCAACGCGGCGACGGAGTCGACGGTGATCAGAGGAACCCCGGGAAGCACGGCGAGGAGGAGGTCGAGGGCCGAACCGGCTCGGACCCGGCCGAGGTCAGCTCGCCACTGCCGCACCAATTCGTCGATCCTCGTCGCATACACCTGCGCGTCGGCGCACGCCCGGCGGGTGGCCATGGCGAACATCCGCAGCCAGGTGGAGGCGGCCTCCGAACGCGCCGGGCTGTTCGCCTCTCCCACGTGGCGGAACGAGGTCAGGCCCGAGACGTAGTCCTTCGACCACGTGGCCAGGACGAGGCTGATCGGCGGGACGAAGCGAGGTGCGAGGCCGCGGCGACGCAGCACGATGTGGATGAGCGCCCGCCCGGCCCGTCCGTTGCCGTCACCGAACGGGTGGATCGTCTCGAACTGGGCATGTGCGAGCGCGGCCTGGACCAGCGGCGAGTGGTCGTCGCCGGACGCGTAGCCGACGAGGTCGTGCAGCAGATCCTCGACGTGCTCGGGTGGCGGTGGCACGAAGTCGGCGGCGCAGGGATTGTAGGAGCTCCCGCCGACCCAGTTCTGCCGGTCCCGCACCACGCCGCCGAGCTCCGGCGTAGGGGATCGCTTCATCAGGACCCGATGGACCGTCAGGACGTCGGCCAGGTCGAGGCCGGGTGGGTGGGTGGCCAGGTCGATGGCGGACTCCATCGCCGCGACGTTCCCCAGAACCTCGACGGCGACCTGATCGGGTGTGCCGCCGCCTCGGGACAGGGCGGCTTCGGCCTCGATGAGCCGGCGCGGGCCGGCGTGCAACCCTTCGATCCTCGATGACGCGACCGATTCCGCTCGCAGCAGGAAGCGGGCGAGTCCGTCCAGGCTGACATGACGGGTGCCGTTCCGGTTGAGCTCGGCGACGGCGGCTTCCGCGTCGGCGATGTCCGCGGCGAGGTCGCCGGGAAGCGTGGGCGTCCACCCCGTCAACGGGTCGGGGAGGTAGGCCTCGTAGGAACAACCGCCGCGGTCGCGGCGGCTCATGCCCTCGAACCGTGCCGTCCACTGCCGGCTGACGTAGGTCGCCATCCTTGGCCGACCGCCCCTCTAAGCTAAGGTTATCGATTAACCTTAGCTTACAGCCGCGGCACGGTGCCGCTGGGCGAAGTCGGCGGTCCACAGGGCCGCGGTGGCGACCCGCGCGAGCAGCAGCGGCGGGGCCGTCGGGCGGCCCGCGGCGACGGCGTCGGCCGCGTCGGCGAGGACGTCGCCCTTCAGGACGCCGCCGGCCTCGGCGCCCGCGCGCAGCATGGCGGCCAGCCGGTCCGCGTAGACGGGCCTGGTCCGGAGCAGCAGCTCGGCCGGGAACACCGCCGACTTCTCGTCAAGGACGTCGGCGAAGTAGGAGACGCCGGTCCGGGCGCGCGCGACCGCGGCGAGCCGGCCCGTGGCGCGTCGCCCGCCGCGGCGCAGCCCGGAGACCGGGTGCTCGGCGGTCATCCGCAGCCACTGCCGGCGGAACGACTCGTCACCGGTCCAGAAGAGGTGCGTCAGGGCGGCCGGCGGGTTGCCGTCGTCGCTGCGCGGGATGTCGGCGGTGCGCGTGATCGCCTCGCGGTGGATGCGCAGGTAGAGGCGCCCGTTGCGGCGGTGCTCCGGCCGCAGCCGGGTCAGGTACTCGAGGAACCGGCCGTCCAGGAAGGGCGTCTCGACGTACACGCCGCCGCGCCGCATGGCGTTGACCATCATGTTGCCCCAGCGGGTCTGCCGGTTGGCCACCTGCCAGAACGTGATCTGGTCCGAGCGCTCGGCGAAGTCCCAGGGCCGCAGCGAGTCCAGGATGCTCTCCTGGACCGCGGCGGCCATCCCCGCGGCCAGGCCGGCGTCGGCCAGGTACGGCTGGAGGTACGGCACCGCTCCCGCGTACCGGCTCCAGACCGCCCGCATGATCTCCGGCCGGCCGGTCAGCCCGTGCGCCTTCTCGTCGCCCCAGAGCGGACCGCCCGCGTGCCCGTTGATGACGGTGCCGGCCTGCGCCCGGATGGCGTCGAGGAACCAGGTGTCGTACAGCTCCGCGGGGGTGTGCGCGCCGTCGAGGCGGGTCGTCTCGGCGACGGCGTCGGCCAGCAGGCGGTCGTCGGTCACCGGCAGCGTCAGGTGCGGCAGCCGCACGCGGTCGGCGACCAGGGCGGCGATGCGCGTCTCGCGGTTGCGCCGGGAGCCGTACGTGAACGTCGTCAGTTCGGCGCCGAGGTCGCTGACGGTGGCGGCGACGGCCCGGCTGTCGAGCCCGCCGCTGAGGCTCACCGCGGTGCGGGCGGCCGGGTGACGGTCGAGGATGCCGGCGATGACGGACGGCCACAGCTCGCGGAACTCGGCCACGGCCTCGTCGTCGGTGAGCCGGGTGCTGGACGGCAGGAAGATCGGCGTGGACGTCACCTCGGCCGGCCCGCCGGGCCGCCAGGTCAGCGTGCCGCCCGCCGGCAGGATCCGGCCCGCCGCCAGCACCGTGCGTTCGCCGATCGGGTGCAGCATCGTCAGGTACTCGAGCAGGCCCAGCTCGTCGACGGCGGGCGGCGCACCCAGCGACACCAGCGACGCCAGGTGGGTCGAGACGAGGAGTTGGTCGTCGGCCAGCGCCCAGAAGACCGGGATCATACCGACGCCGTCGTTGCGGACCTCGACCGTCCCGTCGGCGCCGGCTGTGACCACCACGTGCCGGCCCTCGGCGCCGGCCGTGCGGTCCAGCCCGATGCCGGCGGCCGGATCGGCCGTGACCTCGGGGACGCCGACGGCCACCTGCAGTGTGTCGCCGGTCCGGCGTACCGACCCGGCGCCGCCGCCGGCCGGTGAACAGGTCACCAGCGCGGCGGCGGCCGTCGCGGTCTCGGCGTGGTCGTGGGACTGTGCGCCCGGCAGCAGGGCGGCGGCCCGCTGGACGGCACTGCTGCGCGCGGCGGCCGTACCGCCTCGCCCAGCGCCGGCCACCACCAGCAGCTCGTGCGACACAGTCCCCCGATCCTGACGTCCGCGGCGGGCTAGCCGCCGACGGGCTGCCCGGTGTCAGCCCAGACGTTACCGCTCCACTCGTTCCCGTTCCCGCCGTTCCAGGCGGTCAGCGGCCCGTACTTGCCGCACTCGGAGCTGTACTTGCGGCCGAACTGGTTGTCGACGTACCGGACGTTGCTCGCGGTCGGGTACTTCTTGGAGTCGACCGACCCGCCGTACGTGCAGTACGACCCGGTCGTGTTCAGGAGGTTGTGCTCGATCAGCACGTTCTCGACCGGCGAGAAGTCGCCGTACATCACCAGCGCGCCGGAGCAGCCGGGGCCCTCGCAGTCGACGGTGTTGTTGGTGATGGTGTGGTCGCCGCCGCCGTTGAGGCCGATGGCCGACCGGTGCGCGCCCGAGTTGGGGATGTAGTGGTTGGCGTGGATGTAGTTGCCCGTGATCACCGTGCCGTTGGTGATGCGCACCGCGCTGCCGACCTCGTGCACGCTGGAGTTGCGCAGCGTGTACGGGCACGGCGAGTAGACGGCGATGCTCTCGTCGTCCAGCTGCGACGTCCCCGTCACCTCGACGTACTCGATGACGACGTTCTGCGGACAGGTGCCGTCGTTCTTCTTCGCGATGTGCAGGCCGTACTTGGCGTCGAAGACGAGCCGGACGTCGCGGATGGTGACGTCGTCGTTCACGACCTTGATCCCGGAGGAGACCTCGAGACCCTCGATGACCTGGCCGTCCTCAGAGGTGGTGATGCCCTTGCTGGGCTTGAGGTCGGAGGTGCGGGGGCCGGTGCTCTCCAAGGTCGGGAACGGGCCGTTGTTCTCCGGCGTCGACGGCTGCTCCGTCTCGGGCGGTTGGGTCTCCTCCGGCTCCTCGGTCTCGGTGGGCTCCGGCTCGGGCTCGGCGCTCGCCGTCTCCTCGGGTGTCGGAGTGGGGGTAGGGGTGGGGGTGGGTCGCTCGATCTTGTGCCAGCCCCACTTGTGGCCGCGTTCGACCTTCTCCGGCCGGTTCTCGGACTTGCCGGCGAGTCGGACGTTGCTCACGGTGTCGTCGGCGATCGCCTGCGGCGTGCCGTCGTTGGACTGCAGTGCGTTCGATGCCAGCGCTCCGCCGACGAGAACCGTGGCGACGAGGGTGGTGGCGACGACGATCTTCCGTCGCGTCCTCCGCGCTGGCGAGCGAGCGTACTTCGGCATGAAATCAAATCCCTGCTGATAGACAACGCCCCGGGGTCAGTGCCCGTGACCTGGTCGTGACCGTGCCCAATCAAACATGCCGCCTCACCTCACGCAAGCCTGTGACCTGCAGAAAGGTCTGAGAATGGTCCGGACCACTCGGTCTGGACGGGTGCGTGGGACGGTCATGATCGCGTGCTGTGGCGCGGGCCGAGGCGGCGACGCGACCAGGGGAGATGTCACTATTTCCGACTTTCCGGGCAGCGCTGATTGTGGTCCGTCGCGAGGCGGGCCAGTTGTCCAAGATCTTCACAAAACCCGGGCCGAATGTGAGGTGGAACTCATGTCGCCGACTCGTCTGCGACGCGCTTCATCGGTGCGAAAACCACGACGGGCGGCTGATCGGCCGGGCGTGAATGACGCACCGGCAGAATGCGGATGCGCGTCGAATTCAACGGCCACCGGACCTCCCCCCTGTGCAGTCACGCTACACGTTGTCGATGGCGAGCAGAAGGCCTTTCCGAGTAGGGAATCGGGCCTCCGGATGGCACACTTGGAGGGCGATGTCCGGCGCGGGGGGCGCGGCGGACCCGGGGGGACGGTATGAGCGATGACGAGGCGCGGCTGCCGGCGGTGACGGTGATCGTCCCGGTGCGCGACGACCCCCGGCTGCGCGACTGTCTCGCCGCCCTGCAACGGCAGGACTACCCGGCCGGCCTGATCGACATCGTGGTCGCCGACAACGGCAGCCGCACCGACGTCGCGGCGGCGCTCGAACCGCCCGGCCCGGTGCCGACGCGGCTGGTCCGCGAGCCGCGCGGCGGGTCGTACACCGCCCGCAACGCGGCGCTACGCGTGGCCACCGGCACCGTCCTCGCGTTCACCGACGCCGACTGCCGGCCCGATCCCGGCTGGCTGTCCGCGGCGGTCGCCGCATTGACGCCAGGCACCGGCATCGTCGCCGGGCGGGTCAGTGTCTATGCACGTGACGCCCGGCGGCCGCACCCGGTCGAGGCGTACGAACTGCTGCACGCGTTCCCACAACGCACGTACGTGAGCCGTGGCGGCGCCTGCGTCACGGCGAACCTGGTCACGACGCGCGAGGTGGTCGACGCCGCCGGCCCGTTCCTCGACGACCTCATGTCCGGCGCCGACATCGAGTGGAGCCAGCGGGTCAACCACCTGGGCTTTCGCACTCGCTACGTGCCGGAGGCCGTGGTCGCGCACCCGGCGCGCAGCAGCTTCGGGCAGGTGCGCGCGAAGCTGGTGCGGGTGATGTCCGGCCGGGCCGAACGCGACCGGCTGGAAGGACGCGGCGTGCCGACGCACCGGCCGCCGGCGCGGCTGTGGATTCCGCCGCTGGGCGCATTCCGGCGCGCATTTCGCAGTCGCGAGCTTCCGACCGCGCGGGCGAAAGCGGCATTGATCGTCGGTGAGTTCCACCATCGTTATGTGTCGGCCTGGATCGCGTCGAGAATGGCGGCGGAAAATCGGCGTGCGGCCCGTTCCGATTCAGTTCTTGCTCTGCGCGATTCCGTCGACGAATGACCGCGTTCTGCTTCCGCGCAACCGGCGTCGCCATCGCCAGAGCGTGATTCCCGCCTGTCGTTTGAGCCAGGCATACGTGAATGCGGCGACCGTCCTGGCCTTGTCCGGCACCGGGAGGTCGCTGCGCAGGATCCACTGCTCGATGTCGACGAAGACCCGGGCCATCGGTGCGACGCCGGCCCTGCGGGGCGCGGCGGAGCCGAACCACTGTGCGGCCTGGCCGTCGCTCTGCTCGCCCAGCCCGCGGCTGTCGCGGGTGACCCGGCGGAAGAACAGGTACTCGGGCACCTCGTGCACGCGGCCGGCCAGCGCGACCTGGGCGAGGAACGTGACGTCGGAGGAGTCGGACGGCGTGATCAGCGTGGTCGCGCCGCGGAGCACGTCGGTGCGGATCACCCCGAAGCACGGGTTGCACAGCCAGCGGTGCGCGGCGAAGTCGCGCATCCGCCGCCAGGGCTCGGGGAACGGCAGGTGCATGCCGTCGCGGTGGTCGCCGATGGGGTCGTCGGCCTCGTCGATCAGCCGGGTCCGGCCGTAGGCGAGGACGACGCCCGGGTCGGCGTCGAGCACGGCGACGCAGGACGACAGGTAGGTGGGCGCGATCAGGTCGTCGTCGGCGGCCCACTTGAAGTACTCGCCGCGGGCCAGCTCGACCGGCCGGTTGTAGTTCGCGGCCGCGCCGACGTTGGTCTCGCTGCGGACGTACCTGATCCGCTGGTCACGACGCGTGAACTCGGCGACGATCTGCCCGGTCCGGTCCGTGGACGCGTTGTCCGACACGATCAGCTCGAAGTCGCCGTGGTCCTGCGCCAGGATCGACTCGATGGTCTGTGCGAGGTGGCGTTCGCCGTTGTAGACGGGAAGTCCGACGGTGACGCGGGGGCTGCCGGTCATGGCGCACCTTTCTGCCGCGGATGGTCAGGTAGAGGTCGACGACCTCGTCGCGGGCCCGGGGCCAGGCGATCAGCGCCGCCAGCCACGCCAGCCCGGCCGCGACCAGGATGAGGATCAGCCCGGTCGGCGCGGGCCACGACTCGGGCAGGACGTACTGCATGCCGGCCGCCGCCGCGAGCACGGCCGCCGACACCGCCAGCGGACGGAGCACCGCGACCAGCGCGTCGGCAGGACGTACCGGCGTGTTCCTGCAGGCCACGATGAACCCCGGCCAGGTGAGCACGACTTGGCTGATGGTGTAGGCCGCGGCGACGCCCTCGACGCCCCACTGGACGCCGATGAGGAATGCGCCGATGGTCCCGACGGCGTTGACGGCGGCCCATGTCGCCGCCGCGGCACCCCGGCCGAACGTCACGAACAGCCAGCCGGCGGTGGTCGAGATCAGCTGGATCAGGCTGGTGAGCGCCAGCAGCTGGAAGATCGTCGCCGCCTGCGTCCACTGGCTGCCCAGGAACACCTCAATGACCTGGGGTGCGGCCACCGCCAGGACGATGACGGCGGGCATCCCGGCGTGCGCGAGGCCGTTGATCGCCCGGCTGTACGCTCGCCGATACCGGCGCGGCTCGCCCTGCAGGGCGGAAAGCGTCGGCACCATCACCGCGCTGATCGGGTTCTTGATCTGCCGCAGCGGCAGGGTCAGCAGCGCGTACGCCCGGGTGTAGAGGCCGAGCGCGCCGGCCCCGAGCACGCGGCCGATGATGATGTTGTCGGCCTGCCGCGAGATCGAGTGGAGCAGGTTCGAGAGCATGACCTGGCTGCCGAACCAGACCAGGTGCAGCGTGTCCCGGAGCGGTGCCGGCCTGGTGAACCGCATGTCCGCGGCCAGCCAGACGAACACCGCGCTGAGCACCACATAGAGCACCTGCTGGAGGACGAGCGCCCAGACGCCGAGCCCGGCGAACGCCGCGGCGATCGCGGCGAGGCTGGACACGAACCGGGCGATCATGTTCCGGCTCGCCAGCTTCTTGAAGTCCATGCTGCGGTTGAGCAGCGCGCCGTGCTGGGTGGCCAGCCCGGCGAACAGGTAGCTGACGCCGAGCACCACGCAGATCTCGGTCAGTTGCGGCTCGTCGTAGAACGCCGCCAGCAGCGGGCCGGTCGCGGCGACGACGCCGGCGAGCAGCACGCCGAACGCGGCGTTGATCCAGAACAGCGCGTTGACCTGCGGCCAGGTGAGGTCCTCGCGCTGGATGACGGCCTGGCTCAGGCCGAGGCTGCGTAGCTGGTCGACGATGACGGTGAGCGTCAGCGCCATCGCCATGACGCCGAAGATCTCCGGCGTGAGCTGCCGGGAGAGGATCGCGATGGTGATGATCTGGAGCACGTAGCCCAGCCACTCGCCGACCATCGTCCACTTCAGGCCGTGGCCGACCTTCTTTCCGCTCGTTGCGGAGCGTTCCAGGCCGGCATCGGCGAGACCAGTGGACATGGGCGGCTTCAGGGCAGCGGGTTGACGGTGACGGTGCCGAAGGTGACGTCGGTGTGGTGGGCGATCAGCAGCAGGGACCCGTTGGCCGGGCCGCTGCCGGTGTAGGTGAGGTCCCACGCGGCCGGCTCGGGGCCGGCGGCCGGGTACATCTTCATCGAGTACGTGGTCTGGCCGCCGGACGTCGTCTGGGCCCGGACCTTGAAGACATACTGCTGGCCGAACTGCAGCGGCGCGTTCTTCTTGCCACGCACCACGGCGCCGTTGCCGAGCAGTTCCATCCGCGGGGTGGAGAAGAACCGGTACCAGGCGTAGGCGCCGATGGTCTTGTAGCCCCACGCCGGCTGCTTGCTGTCGACGGCGGAGTGGCCCGGCCAGCGCAGTCCGACGCCCACCATGGCCTCGTTGCTCAGCGGGCTGCCGGCGCCGGGGCCGATGCCGTGCACGGTGAACGGCACGACGGCCTCGAAGTCGGTCCAGCTCTGGTCGCCGATCGCGATCAGCCGGTCGTAGCCGGTGGCGTCCGGCGCGACGCGGACACCGTTGTTGCCCACCGTCCAGAGCCCGTCGACGACGGTGGCCTGGCTGGCCAGCGGCTGGGCGCCGGTCCAGTCGGTGACGAACGGCAGGCCGGGCGCGGCGACGTCCTGCCGGACCAGCGTGACGGTGCGCTGCGAGACCTCGCCGGTGCGGTCGGTGGCGGTGAGCGTGACGGTGTTCTGTCCGGCCACGAGGTCGGTGTAGGTGATGTCGGCGTTGAAGTCGCCGGCGTACTGCAGCCGCCGGCTGTCCGGGCCGATCGTCAGGGTCCGCTGGGCTCCGCCGTTGAGCGAGTAGCGCAACGACTGCACGCCGTCGCCGTCGGACACGTTGCCCAGCAGGTTGACCTTGGGCTGGGTCCGGCCGCGGGCGCCGAAGCGCTGGGTGTCGCCGTACCAGACGTCGACGACCGGGCCGGTGGCCGCCGTCGTCGAGAACGTCCGCGTGGGGCTGGTGGTCGAGTTGCCGGCCAGGTCGGTCGCGACGACGCGGACCTTGTAGTCGGTGCCAGGAGTCAGCCCGGTGACGGAGACCTGCTGGGTGAGGTTCGCGGTGGGCGCTTCGGCCTGCCGCGACCAGGTGGAGCTGCCGGCGAGCGCGACCTCCGCGACGCCGGTGGCGAACTCGTCGGTCGACCACGCCACACCGACGGCGCGGGAGCCCGGCACGATGTCGCCGAGCGTCACCTCGGGCGCCGTGGTGTCCGGCGACCCGCCACCGTCCTCCGGCGAGATCGGCGCCGAGGTCTCGAAGACGTAGTCGACCAGCGCGGTCCAGGCCGGGTTGGGCGCGGCGATGCCGGCGTACGGACCGATCCGCGTCACCTGCAGGTTCTGCGTGGTCGAGCCGATCGTCGTCCACGACGTGCCGTTGGCGGACGCGCGGAACGTGAACGTGTCGCCGACCCGGGTGACCCGCAGCCACACGCCGGTCGAGAAGGTCAGCTTCTTCTTGAGCAGTTGCGTCGACGTGCCGCCGGTGGTCGACGCCGCGTAGGCGTAGGTCGACGTGCCGTCGCTGTAGACGCTGAACCGCAGCCAGCGCGAGGACGACTCCTGGACGATCAGCCCTTCGTCCTGGAACCGCTGGCTGGGCACGGAGTCGAACTTGACCTCGAGCTCGGTGTCGGAGTCGTCGACGGACTGCAGCACGCGGGCGGAGCCGTTCGCGCCCCAGGCGTCCCGGGGCTGGCCGGCCGGCAGGCCGATGACCAGCCGCGCGTCCTGGGTGCCGGATCCGGCCGTCTCGAACTCCGCGCCGCCGACCGGATCGACCGTCGTCCACCGCCCGGTGTCCAGCGTGGGGCCGGAGAAGTCGTCGCTGACCAGCGAGCCGCCATCCGGGGCCGGCGTGGGCGTCGGCGTCGGGGTGGGGGTCGGTGTCGGCGTGGGGGTCGGCGTCGGGGTCGGCGTGGGCGTGGGCGTCGGGGTCGGGGTCGAGCCGCCGTCCTCGGGCGTGATCGGTTCGTTCGGGTCGAAGACGTAGTCGATGGCGGCCGTGTACGCCGCCGCGGGTGATCCGCCGCCGGACGCGTTGCCCGCGTACGGCCCGGCCTGGTTCACGGTGAGGGCCTGGGTGAACGTCACCGCGGACGTCCACGTGTCGCCGTCGGCCGACCAGCGCAGGTTCCAGCTGTTGCCGGTGCGGGTGACCCGCAGCGCGAGGTGCGAGCCGACCGTGGACGGCAGCAGCTGGTTCAGCCGCGACTTCGCGGTGCCCCCGACGCTGCTGGACGCGAAGACGCGCAGGCCGTCGGCGCCGCGGAACACGTCGAACCGGGTGAACGTCGTGGCGTCCTGGACGAACAGCAGTCCCTGCATCTGGTTGAGCGTGGCCGGGACGGAGTCGAACCCCACCTGGACCGCGAGGTCGGTGTTGTCGACCTGCTGGACGATCCGGGGCACGTCGGCGCGGGACCACGGGTTGTGGTCGGTGCCGGCCGGCACCCCGATCTCGACTCGGGCGTCGGCGCTGCCACCGCCGGTGACCTGGATCGACGCGTCGCCGAGCGGGTCGACCGTGGTCCACCGGCCGGAGTCGAGCGTGCCGGAGTAGAAGTCGTCGGAGACGACTCCACCGGCCGCGGCGCCGGCCGGCGCGACGGCCACCAGCGCGGCGGCGCCCATGCCCAGCGCGGCGAGGATCGCGGTCGTGAGCCGGAAGCGGGCCCGGTCACTCATCTGCTGCCTCCGCTCAGACCGCGACGACCTCGGCGGGAACGCCGAGCTCGCCGAGTTGGCCGGTGATTTCCCGCTGGTAGGCGGGGTTGGTGACGAGGACGGTGGCGACCTGCTCGCCAGGGAGGTCGGCGGGGGCGATGACGCGGTGCCCGGAGCCGGGCAGGAAGCGGTGCCACTTCCGCGGGTTGAGGTCGACGACGGTGAGCCGGCCCTCCGGGTCGACGGCGTTGAGGAAGCTCACGCCCTTCGAGCCGGCGCCCCACAGCACCGTCCGGTGGCCGTGCCGGGCGATGTCGTCGCGCCAGCGGGCGACGTGCTCGTGGTGCCGCTCGGCGAAGTCGGCCAGCAGGGCGAGGTGCTCGGCCGGGTCGGCGGCGGCCGGGTCGGTGCTGCCGGCGCGGACCTCCACCCACGCGTACTGGCCGGCGAACGACCGGCCGGACGCCACGACCTCGAAGCCGCAGCGGCGCATCAGCGTGTGCAGCGAGCCGGCGGAGAAGTAGGAGACGTGCGGGTAGATGAAGTCCCACATGCCGGTGGGGCCGAAGTCGAACTCGGCGGCCGGCACCTCGAAGTAGTGGACGGCGTCCGGCGGCGCGGCCGCGCGCAGCGAGCGCAGGATCGCCACCGGGTCCTCCAGGTGTTCCAGCACGTGCCGGCAGACCAGCAGGTCGTACGGCTCGACGTCCTGGCCGGGCCGGTAGTAGTCGCTGACCAGCGTCACGTGCGGAATCTCGCGGTCGGGCATCGTGCTGGGGTCGTAGCCGACGCCGGCGCCGCCGGTGAGCGCGGTGATCGAGGCGAGGAAGTCGCCCTTGCCGGAGCCGATCTCGACGACGACGCCGCCGCGCAGGCCGTAGGTCTCGACCAGCCGGGCGGCGAGGTCGTCGGCGTAGGACTGGAACGTCGGGGAGAAGTGCAGCGAGTTGTCGTACTCGGCGTCGTAGTCGATCAGCGCCGGGTCGAACGCGACGTTCACCGCGTGCCCGCAGTCCGGGCACCCGGCGAGGTCGAGCCGGCCGAGCGCCGCCGACCGGGCGGCGTCGCGGTCGTCGAACATCACGCCGTTGAGCACCGGCGTCAGGCCGAGGTCGGCGATCGGCCGGAGCCGGTCGCCGCCGCAGGCGAGGCACGGGCGGAAGGTCATAGCGTCTCCAGGGCGGTGTGGACGCCGCGGGCGTCCAGGTCCCGGCCGATCTCGGCGGCGTAGGTGGGGTTCATGACGATGACGAGGTCCGGCCCGAGGTCCGGCACCGCATCCGGCGCCACCACCCGGTGGCCGCTGCCGGCCAGGTGGCGGTTCTGCTTGTGCGGGTTGATGTCGACCGCCGCCGCGACGTGCCGGGCGTCGTCGCCGAGGGTGGCGAGGAACCCGACGGCCTTCGAACTGGCGCCCCACACGAGCACGCTGCCGCCGTCCGCGGCGACCTTGCGCACCCGGCCGCGCCAGTGCGCGCGGGCCTCCTCCATGCGGCTGACGAACGTGCCGGCCGCGGCCAGCACGTCGTCGCGGTCATCGCCGATGGCGCCTGCCGGCGGCAAGCCGCCGGGCACCGGCCGGGCCTCGATGACGAGGTACTGGTCGTCGTAGGTGCGCCGCACGTCCAGCGGCTCGAACCCGCTGCGACGGAACAGCGCGGCCAGCGAGCCGGCGGAGAAGTACGAGCAGTGCTCGTAGTAGACGTCCCAGAACGCGCCCTCGCGCAGGACGCGCAGCACGTCGGGCAGCTCGAACAGCACGACGGTGTCCGTGCGCGGGCCGATGGCGTCGCGTACGGCCCGCAACCAGGCACCGACCGGCGCGATGTGCTCCAGCGTGTGCCGGCACACCACCGCGTCGGCGTCGATGTGCTCCAGCGCGTCCGGGAACAGGCCGCGGATCCAGGTCGTGCGCGGCCGCAGCGCGGGATCGACCCGCTCGGGCCGCACCGCCGGGTCGACGCCGATGCCGTCGCCCACGCCGGACGCGATCAGGGTCGCGAGGAAGTCGCCCTTGCCGCAGCCGAGCTCGACGACGGTCTTGCCGGTCAACCCGTACCGGCGCACCCAGCCGTCGGCCAGCTCGGCCGCGTAGTCACGGAACCGCGGCGAGCAGCCCTGCGACTCCTCGTAGTCGTCCTCGTACCGGGTCAGCGCCGGGTCGAACGCGGTGTTGGTGACGAACCCGCAGGTCTCGCACACCGCGAGGCGCAGTTCGCCGGCCGGGAAGGCGCGCGCCGCCGCCTCGTCGTCGAGCATAAGGCAACTCGCCGCCGGCACCCGTTCGACGGTGTAGAAGGTGCGCAGGTCCGGCCCGGAGCAGGCGGGGCAGGAGGAGGTCATCGCAACGACCCGATCAGGGCGACGTAGCGGCGGGCCTGGTCGGCCCAGGCCAGCTCGGTCTCGATCCGCTGCCGGCCGGCGGCGCCCATCTGCGCGCGCCGGTGCGGGTCGTCCAGCAGGGCGGCGATGGTCTTGGCCATGACGACCGGGTCGCCGTCGGGCACGTAGTCGGCGGCCGGGCCGGCGCAGCGCATGGTCTCGCGCAGGTCCGTGGCGACCACCGGCACCACGTGCGCCATGTACTCCAGCGTCTTGTTCATGGTGGAGCGGTGGTTGAACTCGCACGGCGGGTCCGGGGTCACGCCGATGTCGGCGGTCGACAGCCAGCGGCCCAACTCGGTCTGGTCGACCCGGCCGGTGAAGGTGACCCACTCGTCCAGGCCCAGCCGAGTGCACTGGGCGCGCAGGTCGTCGAGGCTGTCGCCGTAGCCGAGCAGCCCGAACCGGGTGTCCGTCCGGCCCAGCGTGTGCACGTAATGGGCGGCGGCGTCGAGCAGCCGGTCGACGCCGTCCTGCGGCCCCATGATGCCGATGTAGCAGACCAGGAACTCGCGGCCGCCACGCAGCTCGGGGTGCGGCGGGCCGGGCTTCATCAGCTCCGGGTCGGGCGAGCTCATGACGATGGTGGTGCGGCCGATCGGCACCTTGCCGCGGGTGAGCGCGATCTCCTGGTACGACGGGTTCGGGCTGACGACGCGGTCGGCGGTGGCGTAGGTGGCCCGCTCGAGCAGCAGCAGCGCCCGGTAGAGCGGGCCGCGCTTGCCGAACCGGGCCTCGTAGACCTCGGGGCACAGGTCGTGCTGGTCGTACACGAACCGCTTGCCGCGCAGCTTCCACAGCAGGCCGAGCAGCCAGTAGGTGTCCGGCGGATTGCACGCCTGCAGGATGTCGAAGCCCTCGGCGCGGGCGGCCCGCAGCGACAGCCGGGCCGTGCGCAGCCAGCAGACGATGAACTCGACGAGGTAGCTGACCAGTCCCGACGTCGCCGGCGGCGGCTGGTACGAGCGGACCACGATGCCGTCCAGCTCATGCACGTCGGGCTCGTCCGGCGTCTCCTTCGGGCAGATCACCGTGACGCCGTACCCGGCGTCGAGCAGCGCATGGCACTCGTGCCGCACCCGGCGGTCGATGCGCACCGGAATGTTCTGCACGACGATCAGTACCCGCGGCGTCGTACGCCGCCGGGTTCCACCCCAGACCCCCATGAAAGCAGCCCCCCCAGGCTT
Source organism: Jiangella muralis (assembly GCF_001270745.1). Taxonomy (GTDB): domain Bacteria; phylum Actinomycetota; class Actinomycetes; order Jiangellales; family Jiangellaceae; genus Jiangella; species Jiangella muralis. Next base: position 20,296 of record NZ_LFXL01000054.1, on the reverse strand, counting down.
CTAGTCGAGCGTGCCGGCCCTCAGACGGTCGCTCCCGGCTGTGCGTCGCCCGGCTCGGGGGACTCCTTCCGCGACGCCACGTACATGGCCGCGCCGGCCGCGGTGAGCAGCCCGCCGACCGCCAGCCCCTGGGCGACGTCGCCCGGGCCGGTGTTGGGCAGCCCGCCTCCAGCGGTGTCGTCGTCCTCATCGCCGGGCGGCGGAGGCGTCGCCGACGGCTTGCCGGGCGGCGTCGTCTCGTTCGACGGAGGCGGCGTGGTCTCGGTGGACGGAGGCGGCGTCGTCTCGTTGGACGGCGGCTCCGTCGGCGGTTCCGTGGGCGGCTTCGGCGGCTCCGTCGGAGGCTTCGGCGGCTCGGTGGGCGGCTCGCCGCTGGGCGAGGCGGCGTTGGCGGGCGTCAGCGTGATGGCGGTGATCGTGGGCACCGTCCAGACCGCCGTCCCGACCGCTACTCCGCGGCGGAGCATCTGCCGGCGGCTGAGCCCGGTGACATCATCGTGTGGCATATCGGCCCCATTGAGTCAAAAGCGCACGCCCCCCGTGCGCTGGCGTGCATCATAACGGCATTACTGACCATTTGTCGCCCCGAGCTGGGGTGCCGGGTTGCGGGGCTGGCTACCCTGGGGTCCATGACGGCGGCCCGCCCCCTCTCACGCGCCCATGCCGTGCGCGAGCTCCACGTCGACGGTGCGGTCACGCTCTTCCATGAGCCCACCCAGACGGCCCTGGTGCTGAACGAGACCGCGAGCGACGTCTGGCGGCTGCTCGACGGCCGGCGCACGGTCGCCGACATCGTCGAGGAACTGGCCCAGATGTACGCCGCCGACGCCGGCACCATCCGGTCCGGGGTGCACGCGGCGCTGCGGCAGCTGGCCGACCACCACGTCATCGACGGCGCCCCGCACGGATGACCGACCCCGTGGTGCTCGACGTCATCGGGGTACGCGTCGAGGTGCGGGCCGAGGGGTACGGCAGCGTCGAGGACCTCTACGCGGCCGCCGCGCGGCTGGCCGTCGAGCGCTCACCCGAGTTGTTGTTCCACGCCGGCGCGGTGGAGCGCGACGGCGTGGCCGTCCTGTTCCCCGGCGAGTCCGGCACCGGAAAGAGCACGACGGTGGCGGCCTGCGTCCGGCGCGGCTTCGGCTACCTGACCGACGAGATGATCGCGCTGGACCTCGGCACCGGCGCCGTGCGCGGCTGGCCGCGGCCGATCATGCTGACGCCCTGGGCGCAGGAGGCGCTCGGGCTGCCGGTGCGGGACTCCGGCGAGGGCAAGGCGGCGGTGTCGTGCGCTGAGCTCGGCGGGACGACGATCGAGGCGGCGCTGCCGGTGGCGCACGTCGTGGGGGTGCGCCGCGGCGCCGCGGCGACGACCCTCGGCCCGATGGCCGCGGGCGATCTGCTGACACTGCTGCTGTCGTCGTCGTTCAACCACTACCGGCACGGAGCGGCGGCGTGGACGGCCGTCGCGGCGCTGGCCGGTCGGGTCCAGGGTTGGTGGCTGGACGCCGCCGACGTGGAGTCCGCCGCTGCCGCCGTCGCCGGGCTGCCATACTCGCGCTCGTGACCAGCATCGTCGTGCCCGCCCACAACGAGGAGCGGGTGCTGGGCCGGACGCTGTCGGCGCTGCTCGCCGGCGCCGCGCCCGGCGAGTTCGACGTCGTGGTGGTGGCCAACGGCTGTACCGACACCACCGCGGCGGTCGCCCGCGGGTTCGCCGAGGTGCGCGTGATCGAGACCGAGGTGGCGTCGAAGAGCAACGCGCTGCGGCTCGGCGACGACGCGGCGGCCGGCTTCCCGCGCGTCTACCTGGACGCCGACGTCGTCCTGCCGGCGGAGCAGCTCCGGGCGCTGTGCGCGGCGCTGACCGGCGGCGTGCTCGCGGCCGGCCCGCGGCGGCTGCTGCCGATGGACGGTGTGGGCTGGCCGGTGCGCTGGTACTACGACGTGTGGGAGCGGCTGCCGCACGTCGGCGACGAGTTGTACGGACGCGGCGTCATCGCGCTGTCCGAGCGGGGCCACGCCCGGCTCGGCGCCTGGGACGACGTCATGGCCGACGACCTCGCCGTCGCGACGGCGTTCGGGCCGGCCGAACGGGCGATCGTCGCCGACGCCGTCGTCGAGATCCGCCCGCCGCGCACCTACGCGGATCTGCTGCGCCGCCGCGTCCGGGCGATGAGTGGCAACGCCCGGCTGGTCGCGGGCGACCGTCCGGCCGCCGCCCGGGCACAGCCGCGCACCGGCTGGCGCGACCTGCGCCGCCTCGTCACCGCGGACCCGCGGCTGGCGCCCAAGGTGCTGCTGTTCCTCGGCACCGCGGTGCTGTCGCGGCTGCGAGCGCGCCGGGCGGACGGCACCTGGCTGCGCGACGAGAGCAGCCGCGCCTGACGGCGGAGAGAATCGCCCGGACGGTTTATCGACTTCCTCAGCGGGTATTCGTCGGAAAGAATTCCGAATACCTGCGGGAGGTATTGGCATGAAATGGGGCAAGGTAGCGTTTACCGCTACCGCGGCAGTATTCGCCGGAGGCCTGCTCGCCGGTGGCGTGGCGGCGTCGGCGCAGGCTGTGCCGCCGCCGTGCGGCTTCTACGAGGTCGGCGGCATCTTCCACGACGACATGTACAACCACTGTGGCGACCATCCCGTTCTGGTGACGATGGTCGGGTACGGCATGTACAACCAATACACGGCCTGCCTGGCGCCCGGCGTGCACGATCTGAATGAGATCTTCAATGCCGCCGTCATCGATGCCTACTCCGAGGGGGAACGGTGTTCGGATCCGGAATGACCCGCATGGGTGCGGTGGCCACGGGGCTCGCCGCGGTCGTCCTGACGGTGGGCGTCGCGCCGGCCGCCTCGGCCGACGAGATCTGCGGCAGCTACACGGTCAACGGCAACCGCTACTGGGCGAACTGCACCGACGCCGGGCAGGAGGTCCGCTGGCACGTCGTGATGCCACCGTCGCTGTTCAATTACGACTGCGTGCCGGCTGGCGAGAGCCAGTACATCGGCCCCAGCGCGACCATCTGGGACGTCTTCGCCACCGGCGACACCTGTTAGGGGGCGTCGCCCCGGCGGCGGTGACGGCGTGGGTGACCAGCGTGCCAACTGTTGGCGCTCAGGTCACCCACGCCTACACCACGACCCGGCCGGCAGCCGTCACTCCCGCAGGCCGATGCTGATGCCGACCAGTGGGGGTAGCGCCACCCGGGAGGCACCCCCCGAGCTCACGTCACGTTCGGGATGAGCCAGAGGGTTTCTCCCGGGGTCGTGGCCTACTGCGCGTCGCCCCGGCGGCGGTGACGGCGTGGGGCCAGTGGTTGTGGCGGCGTGGGTGACCAGCGTGCCAACTGTTGGCGTTCAGGTCACCCACGCCTACACCACGACCCGGCCGGCAGCCGTCACTCCCGCAGGCCGATGCTGATGCCGACCAGTGGGAGTAGCGCCACCCGGGAGGCACCCCCGAGCTCACGTCACGTTCGGGATGAGCCGCCGGACGAGGTCGTCGAGGTCGTCGATCACCTCACGCCAGACGGAGGCGCGCTGGCCGTAGGGGTCGACGAGGTCGTCGTCGGGGTCGTCGCCGGCGATGTCGTCGCGGGTGCGGCCCTCGCCGACGTGCTGCAGCCAGTCGGCGAAGCGCTGGTGCCGGCCGCGGACGGCGGCCTTCTCGACCCGGCGGACGAAGTCCTTCAGCGTGAACGTCTTCGCCCAGGCGTCCGGGTTCGCGTCGACGACGGCGCGGACGTGCTCGCGTTCCATGCCCAGCACGAGGGCCGCCGACGCGACGGCGGCGGGCGTCACCGGGAGGCTGCGGTGTCCGCCGAGCTCCAGCCCGCGCTCGCGCATGGCCGTGATGCCGACCGGTGGCACCGAGCCGTGCGCGCCCACCAGCGCGCCGGCCCGGCCGGCCAGCGGCGACCCGGCCCGCGGCGCGTACGCGTCGAGCATGGCGGCGGCGATGGGCGACCGGCAGCGGCCGGCTGTGCACACGAACAGAACGTCGATGCTGACCCCCACCCGGTGCCCGGTCCGACGACGACGGACGCAGTCTACGGCCGGGATTTCGCCCGGTTCGCGCGCGGTCGCATCGTGGCCACCGGGAACGCGGGGTGGGCGGCGGCCGCCCACCCCGCGCGGTGTCAGCCGACCCGGACGGTCTGCTTGCGGTAGCTGGAACTCGGCCGCAGCGGGTCGTAGCGGTTCTCGACGTTGCCGGCGGCGTCGACGGAGAACCAGTGCACCCGCGTCGACCCGGCGCCGACCGGGATCGGCGCCGCGTCCTCGCGCAGCCCGGCCGACTCCACCCGCGGCGACGAGTACGTCGGGCGGCTGCCGTCGAGCGTGTAGTGGATGGTCACCGGCTCGGTCGAGTCGAACGTGACACCCGCGTCGGTGAGTTCGAGCGTCGTGCGCGGCGGCCGGTTGTCGCGGCCGTGGGCGCGGGCCACCTCGAGCAGTCCGATCAGGCCGTTGGAGAACTCCATGGCCTGCTCGTAGCCCTCGGCGAACGGCGGCTGGAAGCCCTGCGGGTCCCACTCCTGCTCGACCGGGTCCCACAGGTCGGCGCCGACCTCGAAGTCCCAGCCGAAGATGCCGCGGTTGTACCAGTGCTCGTCGGCGGAGTTGCCGGCCGCCGAGTAGAGCACGTCGCTGACCGGGCCGGTGCGGCCGGGCCACACCGCCGTGCCGCGCCAGTCCTGGACGGCGGACAGGATGTGGCTGGACGCGGACCAGAAGTAGTTCTCCTCGCCCAGGGTCGGGCGGGGCAGCGGGACGCGGCCGTTCTGGACGTACGCGCCTGGCGGCCACATGAAGTACCCGCCGTAGGAGTGCACGTTCATCGCGAACCCGATGTTCGGGTACTGCTCGGTCAGCCACACCTCGTTGCGCGCCTCCGGCTCGGACAACTCGGTCGGCCCGGAGAAGTTGCCACTGGTGCACGACGCGGACGCGCCGCTGTACCCGTCGAACCGCGAGCCGACGCTGAAGTTGCGGTTCAGGTCGACGCCCCAGGAGTTGGCGCTGGCGGGGTCGCCGCTCGCGGCCGGGCAGTGGTTCGTCAGGTTCTTGCGCTGCCCGTTGAAGTCGTAGAAGGAGTAGTGCCCGCCGTCGGGGTTCACCGACGGGACGATGAAGATGTCGAGGTCGTCGACCAGCTTCTTCGTGTCGGCGTCGGTGCCGTAATTGCGCAGCAGCCGCTCCGCCGTCTCCAGCGCGACCAGCGGCGTCACCCATTCGCGGGCGTGCTCCTGGCTGTAGGCGAAGACGCCGGTCTTCGACCCGTCGCGGACCTTGCCGATGCGGATGGCCCGGACGGTGAACGGCTCGCGCGAGACGCTCGCGGGCGCGTCCAGCCCGTCGGTGAGGTCCTGGGCGCCGGCGCCGGCGATTCCGGTGCCGCCGGTGGCGCGGTACGTCGCCGCCGTCACCAGGGCCGACGCCGCGGGTGCGGCGTTGACGGCCGCGACGACCTGCGCCGCGGTGCTGTTCGGGGCGCCGGCCGCGTCGGTGCCGAGCGACACCCGGACGGTGCCGCCGGTGACGCCGACGGTGAGCGGGCTGTCCGCCGTGCCCGGGTGCACCGTCTCCAGCCGCAGGTCGTTGCCGCCTTCGTGGCCCCAAGCGCGCGACGTCAGGTAGAACGCCGTCGCGCCGGCGCCGATCATGGCCTGCGCCTTCCGCCGGTATCCGTTGGTCTGGTACGGCAGCTCGATGATCTCGGCCAGCTCGGGGAACTCGGCGGCCAGCGCCTCGATGCGGTCGTACAGCTCGGTCGGGTCCATGTAGTGGTCGACGAAGCCGGTCGCGTAGTGCGGGCCGGGATCCGGGCGCGGGTCGCCGAGCCACTCGACCACCGGGACGGTGATCGAGGTGCCGCCGGTGCTGGTGACGGTGACCTCGGCGGGCACGTCGCCGACCGCGACCGGCTCGAAGAACGTGTGGTAGATGTACTGGCCGGCGTCGACGAAGCGGTCCATGGTGACGCTCTGGCCGCCGAAGCCCACGCTCAGCGTGACGTTGCTGTCGGCGCCGAGCGAGGTCTTCACCTCGACACCGAGGTAGGTCTGGCCGCCGACGCTCTCGAACCACTCGGCGCGCAGCGGGGTGAGCGTCTCCGCCATGCGGGCGAAGGTCTGGTTCACCCGGCGGACGGCGGCCTCGCGCTCGGCGACGACGGCCTCGGTCTCGGCGGCGCTGACGACGACCTCGCCGACGGCGTAGCCGAGGTCGCGCAGCGCGGCCTGCTCGGCCGGCGTGGCGACGACGTGGACGACCAGGCCGCCGTCGGCCGGGCGGGTGTACTCGGTGACGTCGGCGCCGGCCTCGATCAGCCCGGCGACGGCGTCCTGGTCGGCGACGGTGACTTCGACGATCTCGGTCGCCGCGCCGGTGGATGCAGCGGCGGAGACCGGCGAGGCGCCGTCATCGGAATCGGGTTCCGCGCCGGCCGCCAGTGGCAGCCCGGCCAGAAGCAGCGGCAGGGCTGCCAACACGGCCAGCCGGCGGCGGGAACGAGGGGTCTGCGGTGCCATGGGCCACTCCCGGAGGAAGAGGACTATATGACGTGACACGCCATATAGTCCTGGCCCGATGTCACATTCCGCTACCCTTTGTCCTGATCTATTTCACTGCGTGTCACCGGCTCAGCCGCTGGAACCGGTGCACCGCCATCGGCACGAACACCAGCGTGATGACCAGCGGCCAGACGATCGCGCCGAGCAGCGCGTGCTGCTCGATCCAGCTGTCGCCCAGTGCCGCGGGGTTGCCGAACAGCTCGCGCGCCGCCGTCACCGTCGACGACACCGGGTTCCACGCCGCGATGGCGCCCAGCCAGTCGGGCATCTGCGACGGCGCGACGAACACGCTGGAGATCATCGCGAACGGGAACGCGACGGCGAACAGGCTGCCGGCCGCCTCCTCGTTCGGCGTCAGCAGGCCGATCCAGATGCCGATCCAGATCAGCGCGAACCGCAGCCAGAGCAGCAGCGCGAACGCCGCCAGCGTCGCCCAGAAGCCGCCGTCCGAGCGCCAGCCGATCACCAGCGCCGTCACCGCCAGCACCACGAGGTCGAGCGCGGCGCTGACGATGTCGGCCAGCCCGCGGCCGGTGACCGGGGCCGACGGCGACATCGGCATCGAGCGGAAGCGGTCGGTGACGCCCTTCGTGGTGTCGATGACGACGGCGTAGGCCGTGTTCATGAAGCCCATCGCCATGGTCATGCCGAACATGCCGGGCATCAGGTACTCGCGGTAGTCGCCGCCGCCCGGCACGCTCATCGCGCTGCCGAACACGTACCCGAACAGCAGCACCGACACGATCGGGAAGCCGAGCTGCCAGGCGATGTTGCCCGGCTGCCGGACCAGGTGCGTCAGCGTGCGGCGGGCGACGGTCCAGCCGTCGGCCAGCGCCCAGTACAGCCGCCGCTCCGGCGCGTTCAGGTCGTCGTCGAGGATGGTGCTGCTCATGCGGGGACCTCCGTCCGCTCGGTGATCTCCTCGGACTTGTGCCCGGTGAGCCGCAGGAACACCTCGTCGAGCGTGGGCCGGCGCAGGCCGATGTCCTCGACGCCGATGCCCTCGTCCTGCAGGGTGCGGGCCACGTCGGTGAGCGCGGCGACCCGTCGTTCGACCGGTGCGGCGACCCGCCGCAGCTCCTCGTCGATCTCCGGCTCGCCGGACGCGACCCGCGTGATCGCCTGCACCGCCACCGGCAGGTCGACCGCCTCCTCCAGCACGACCTCCAGCTGGTCGCCGCCGACGCGGCGCTTGAGCGCGGCCGGTGTGTCGTCGGCGATCACCCGGCCGTGGTCGATGACGGCGACCCGCCCGGCCAGCTGGTCGGCCTCGTCGAGGTACTGCGTGGTCAGCAGCACGGTGGTGCCGCCGGACACCAGCGAGCGGACCGCCGTCCACACCTCGTTGCGCCCGCGTGGGTCGAGGCCGGTGGTCGGCTCGTCGAGGAAGAGCACCTTCGGGGCGAGGATCATGCTGGCGGCGAGGTCGAGCCGGCGCCGCATGCCGCCGCTGTACTCCTTCGTGCCCTTGTCGGCGGCCTCGGCGAGGTCGAACTGCTCGAGTAGTTCGTCGGCCCGGGCCGCCGCGCGGGCCGAGCCGAGGTGGAACAGCCGGCCGAACATCCGCAGGTTCTGCCGGCCGGTCAGGATCTCGTCGACGGCCGTGAACTGGCCGGTGAAGCCGATGCGGCGGCGCACCTTGCGGGCGTCGCGGGCGACGTCGAAGCCGGCCACCTCGGCGCGGCCGCCGTCGAGGCGCACCAGGCTGGCCAGGATGCGCACCGCGGTGGTCTTGCCGGCGCCGTTGGGCCCCAGCAGGCCGTAGACCGTGCCCTGCGGGACGGCGAGGTCGAAGCCGTCGAGGGCGCGTTTCTCGCCGTATCTCTTCTGCAGTCCTTCGGCGAGGATCGCGTGGCTGGAGGTGCTCAAGGGAGTCCCTTTCGCTGAACCGGGTACAATGTACGCGTTAAAAGCGTACACCATGCGCAATTTATTCCCTGGATAGGGTTTGCCCTGATGACCACGGACTACAGCAGCGGTAGCGGCGACGTCTCGAAGAGCCTCGAGCTCCTGTGGGGGATGCAGCAGCGTCCGACCCGCGGGCCCAAGCCCGGGCTCACCCTCGAGCGCATCGTCGTCGCGGCCGTCGAGGTGGCCGACGCCGACGGCCTCGCCGCGCTGTCCATGCGGCGGGTCGCGACGCACCTCGGCGTCGGCACGATGTCGCTGTACCGCTACGTGCCGGGCAAGGCCGAACTGCTCGACCTCATGCTCGACCACGTCGCCGGTCCGGTCGACTCCGGCGCCGCCGACGAGCCGGTCGGCTGGCGCGAGGCGCTGGAGGAGATGGCCCGTGGCATCTGGCAGTTGTGCCTGGACCACCCCTGGTACCCACAGGTCGACCAGGTGCGGCCACTGCTCGGCCCGAACAACGTGGCCGGCATGGACCGCCTCATGCGCCGGCTGGAGCCGGCCGGGCTGCCGGACAAGCAGCTGGTGCTCATGGTGTCGGTCGTCGACGGCTTCGTCACGACGGTGGCACGCTCGCACGTCAACGCGCTGCAGGCCGAGCAGCGCACCGGCGTCTCCGAGGAGGAGTTCTGGGCGGCGCAGGAGCCGGTGCTCGTCAGGATGATGGAGACCGGGCGCTATCCGACCCTGGCCACGATGGACGACGACACGTTCAGCTTCGGCTACGAGGAGATCTTCGAGTTCGGCTTGAAGGCGATTCTCGACGGCCTGGCGCTGCGAGTGGAGGGCGGGCCGGCTACCGGCTGACGGGCGGCGCGTCGGGTCCGTGGCCGGGATGGTGCTCCCAGCGGACCCGGTGCGCACCGAAGCCGGCGGCATGCACGCCGTCGTGGCCGTACGGCCGCCGGCACCGATACGTCAGCGAGTAGAGGTCTCGGCAGGAATCGGCGTAGGTGGTGTACGCGAACTCCAGGTCGAGTCTTTCGTCGATGGTCATGTGGATCACCACGCAGGGGACGGGGGATGGTGGTGACGCCCCATTGCGACGGATCCAGTATCACACGACCGTCAGGATGTCGCCGATCCCAGCATCCCGTGCGGGTCGATGACGTACTTACGGGCCGCGCCGCGGTCGAACTCCGTGTAGCCCTCCGGAGCCCGGTCCAGCGGGATGACCGTGGCATTCACGTTCCGCGCGATGGGCGCGCGGTCGTGCAGAATCGCCTCCATGAGGTAGTGGTTGTACTTCATCACCGGGCACTGACCAGTGGTGAACGTCAGCGACTTCGCCCACCCGAGCCCCAGCCGGATCGACAGCGAACCGATCTTCGCCGCGTCGTCGCCGGCACCCGGGTCGCCCGTCACATACAGGCCGGGGATGCCGACGGCGCCGCCGGCCCTGGTGACGTCCATGACGGCGTTCAGGACCGTCGCCGGCCGCTCGGCCTGCGCGTCGGCCCCGTGCCCGCGGGCCTCGAACCCGACCGCGTCGACCGCGCAGTCGACCTCCGGCTCGCCGCCGAGTATCTGGGCGATCTGCTCCTTCGGGTCGCCCATCGACACGTCGACGGTCTCGCAGCCGAACGAGCGGGCCTGTGCCAGCCGCTCCTGCTGCAGGTCCGCGACGATGACCACGGACGCGCCGAGCAGGAAGGCCGACGTCGCCGCGGCCAGCCCGACCGGCCCGGCGCCGGCGATGTACACCGACGTGCCCGGCTTCACCCCGGCCGTCACGCAGCCGTGGAACCCGGTCGGGAAGATGTCGGCCAGCATCGCGAGGTCGAGGATCTTCGCCATCGCCTTGTCGCGGTCGGGGAACTTCAGCAGGTTCCAGTCCGCATACGGCGTCAGCACGTACTCGGCCTGCCCGCCGACCCAGCCGCCCATGTCGACGTACCCGTAGGCCGAGCCCGGCCGGTCCGGGTTGACGTTCAGGCAGACGCCGGTCTTGCCCTCCTTGCAGTTGCGGCACCGGCCGCAGGCGATGTTGAACGGTACCGAGACGAGGTCGCCGACCTTGATGAACTCGACCCCGGGTCCGACCTCGACCACCTCGCCGGTGATCTCGTGGCCGAGCGCGAGCCCTTCGGGCGCGGTGGTGCGGCCGCGGACCATGTGCTGGTCGCTGCCGCAGATGTTGGTGGCGACCACCTTGAGGATCGCCGCGTGGCTGAGTTGGCGGCCCACGTTGGCCGGGTTGACCCCCGGGCCGTCCTGCAACTCGAAGGTCGGATAGGCGATGGACTCGACCTCGACGTGGCCGGGTCCCCGGTAGATGACTGCTCTGTTGCCTGGCACGTCCTTGCTCCCCTTCTCGTGATGGCGGATGACGGGAATTCGGCTTACCTCCCGGCCGCGGTGGCGGGGCCGTCCGAACTCGTCACCGCGCCCCTAGGAAAGTGGGCGGACGGCACGGGCGAGGAACACGATGCAAGACGCAGGGCGTTCGCTCCCCCAGATTTCCAACGTAGACCCGGTGCCGGGGGCGGTGTCAATCGAGTCTGCCGGGTGGTGCGGTCAGGCCGCGGGGAGCGCGTCGTGCTGTGCTTCGTCGGCGCGGACGGCGACGGCGATGCGGCGCACCGCACGGCTGGCCCGCTGCCGGGCGGCGGCCCAGCTGATGCCGGCCCGCCCGGCCGCCGCGGCGCCGCCCTCGACGCCGGGCGCGGGCGCGTAGATGTCGAACAGCAGCCTCGCGTCGGCGACGCTGACCGCGCCCGCGTCGACCGCCCAGGCGAGCAACTCGGTGAGGCCGGTGTTCTCGGAGTCGCCGGCGCCGGTGCCGGCGACCGACGCCAGCACATCCGGCTCGGCCGGCGTCTCGCTGCGGCGGTGCGCCAGCTCGCGGCTGACCACGCCGAGGGTGTCCATGGCGAGGTTCGCCGCCACCTTCGCCGGCCGCCGCTCGGTCGGGTATGTGGCGATGACGGTCCACAGCGCGGCGACCGCCGCATGCTCCAGCGCCTCCCGGCTGTCGCGGCCCGCGTGGCCGGCGGCGATGCGGATGGCCTTGCCGAGCATCAGCTGCAGCACGGTGCGCCCCGCCAGCGCGTCACCGGCGTGCGCCAGCCGGAGCAGCGCGATCAGGACGGCGTCCGCGCCGCCTGCCGCGGTCGTCACGGCGGTCGTGACGGCGGCCTCGACGTCGGCGAGGTGGCGGCAGCCCGCCAGGGCCGGCTCGGCCGCGGCCCATCGGGCGACCGCGTCCGGCTGTCCGTCGGCGCGGAGCCGGTCCCACTCGTCGTTGAGCCGGCCGGCCACGCCGGTCCCGGTCTGCCGCCGCGCTCCCGTGATCGTGACGCTCATGCGTCCAGGCTGGGCGGCAGCTCTTGCCCGCGGACTTGCCCTCACCGGCCTGACCAGCAGGGCAAGCTCTTGCCCCGCGAGCGACGTCGGCCTGCCCGACGATCAGGTGACCGATCGCCGAGATTCACCGCCGCTTGGTCACCTGATCATCGGGCGTCCACATCGTGGAGGTGATCAGGTGACCAAACGCCGACGTTCACCGCCGTTTGGTCACCTGATCGTTTCGATGGCGACGATCAGGTGAGCGCGGCGGCCGGGTACGCGCCGAAGCGGAACGGTTGCCTGGGACGTGGTGGCCTGGATGGGGTTAGAGACGTCCGCCCTGGTCGAGCAGCGTGATGACGGCGTCGCGGGCCGCGGTGATCGACAGGCCGGTGGTGTCGAGCACGAGGTCGGCGTCGCCGGGCTCCTCGTAGGGGCTGGAGATGCCGGTGAACTCGGCGATCTCGCCGGCCCGGGCGCGGGCGTAGAGGCCCTTGCGGTCGCGCCGCTCGCACTCGGCCAGCGGGGTGGCGACGTGGATCAGCAGGAAGTCGCCATGGGCCTGGGCCAGCGCGCGGACCCGGGCCCGGGTCGCGGCGAACGGGGCGATCGGCGCGCACACCGCGACGCCGCCGTGCCTGGCGATCTCGGCGGCGACGAAGCCGATGCGCTCGACGTTGCGGTCGCGGTCCTCCTTGGAGAACCCGAGCCCGGCGGAGAGGTTGCGCCGCACCACGTCGCCGTCGAGGAGGGTGACGGTGCGGGTGCCGATCTCGGCGATGCGGTCGGTGACGGCCCGCGCGATCGTCGACTTGCCCGACCCGGACAGCCCGGTGAACAACAGCACCAGCCCGCGCTCGTGCGGCAGCGGCCGCCACCGCCGCCAGGCGTGCCGGCTGGCGGGCGGCCAATCGGCCGGCTCGGCCGCGGTGCCGTCGAGCCAGTCGTGCAGCGCCTGCAGCGACGGCGGCTGCGCGGGCACGACCCGGGTGCCGCCGTAGGCGACGGCGATCCGCTCGGCCAGCTCGTCGTCGCGGTCGTCGCCGTACTGGGGCGCCGGGACGACGACCAGCTCGGCCCGGCGGCCGTCGCGGCGCAGCCGATCGCGCAGCGTCAGTGTCGCGGAGACGACGTCGGCGGCGTCCGGACCGGGCACGGCGCGCGGCCCGTCCAGCACGATCAGCAGCACCGGCTGCCCGGCCTTCGCGGTCGCGGCCTCGAGTGTGCGCAGGTCGACCGGGTCGCGGGTCACGACGACGGCGGCGGCGGCCGCCTTCGCCCGTCCCGGCGCCCGCCGCAGCCCCGCGTACGCCCCGCGCGGCTCGTCGTCGTCGGTGGCCGGCAGCGCGCGGCGCACCGTCCCCGTCACCGTCAGCCGGCGCTTCCGGGTGGCCGCGGACTCGACGGTGAGGACGGCGACCGGCGCGCCCTCGGCGTCGGTGACGGTCAGCTCGGTACCCGGCGCGGGCTTCTTCCCGGGCGGCGGATCGAGCTCGACGGCGACCGCGGGCGGCGGTGCGGTGGACCCGGGCGCGGCGATGCCCAGGAGCGCGAGCTCGAGGATGGTGAGGGTGATCGGATCGGGGGTCAGAGCGGGACCGGGGGTCGGTTCGGCGGCCACGGCGCACAGCTTAGGCCGCCGGCCGGCCGCCCTCGACTCCGTCTCAGCCCGCCTGGCGCCGCACCGCGTCGGCGACCGGGACGTCGCCGCCGACCAGCTCCAGCGTCAGCCGCGCCGTGCCCGGTTCGTCCAGCAGCGCCAGCAGCACGGCGGCGACGTCGTCGCGGCTGACCCGGCCGCGTGGGACCGACCGCGCCAGCCGCACCGTCCCGCTGCCGGCGTCGTTCGTCAGGCCGCCGGGCCGCAGCACCGTCCAGTCGAGGTCGCGCCGGCGCAGGTCGGCCTCGCTCTCGCCCTTGGCCGTCAGGTAGACCTGGAACACGTCGTCGGGGTCGGCCGGTGCCGCCGTGGTGGCGCCCATCGACGACACCAGCAGGTAGCGCCGCACCCCGGCCAGCTCGGCGGCGTCGGCCAGCAGTGCCGCCGCGCCGCGGTCGACGGTGTCCTTGCGGGCCGTGCCGCTGCCCGGCCCGGCGCCGGCCGCGAACACGACGGCGTCGGCGCCGCGCACCTCGGCGGCCAGTTCGTCCACCGTCGCCGTCTCCAGATCGACGACGACCGCCGTGGCGCCGTTCGACGCGAGGTCGCCGGCCTGCTCGGGATTGCGGATGAGGCCCACCGCGGTGTCACCGCGCATGGTGAGCAGCCGTTCCAGCCGGAGCGCGATCTGCCCGTGTCCGCCAGCGATGACCACCTGCATTGGCCGTACCTTAGCCGACGTCGTCTCACGGGGTGGACGCAAGCCCTCTAACCAGGTGGGTTACGCTCGCGCGGGTGAGAGCACTGGTCAAGGTCGCAGCCGGCGCCGGGCTGGAACTGGCGGACGTCCCGATGCCGGCGGCCGGTGCGGGCGAGGCGCTGGTCCGGGTTCTGCGCACCGGCATCTGCGGCACCGATCTGCACATCGTGAACTGGGATCCGTGGGCGCAGGCGAACATCCGCCCGCCGCTGATCGTCGGGCACGAGTTCGTCGGCGAGGTGGTCGAGGTCGGCCCCGGCAGCCGCGGCGTCCAGGTGGGCGACCTCGTCAGCGGCGAGGGGCACATCGTGTGCGAGCGCTGCCGGCACTGCCGCGCCGGGCAGCGGCACCTGTGCCCGAACACCGAGGGCATCGGCGTCAACCGCGACGGCGCGTTCGCCGAGTACATCGTCATGCCGGCCGGCAACCTGTGGCGGCATCCCGACGGCATCGACCTCGACGCCGCGGCGATCTTCGACCCGTTCGGCAACGCCGTCCACACCGCGCTGAAGTTCCCGGTGCACGGCGAGGACGTGCTGGTGGCCGGCGCCGGGCCGATCGGCATCATGGCCGCCCTCGTCGCCCGGCACGCCGGCGCCCGCAACGTCGTGCTCACCGACGTCAACCCGTACCGCCTCGAGCTGGCCGGGCGCCTGGGCGCGGGCACCACCGTCGACGTCCGGTCGACGACGCTGGAGGAAGTGCGGCAGCGGCTGGGCATGGCCGAGGGGTTCGACGTCGGCATGGAGATGTCGGGCGACCCGATCGCGCTGCACGACATGATCGAGGGCATGGCCAACGGCGGGCGCATCGCCATGCTCGGCCTGCCGTCGAAGGAGAGCAGCGTCGACTGGTCCCGCATCGTGCTGCGCATGATCACCATCAGCGGCATCTACGGCCGGGAGATGTACGAGACGTGGTACCAGGCGTCCGTCCTGGTCGCCGCCGGCGTCGACATCTCGCGCGTCGTCACGCACCGGTTCGCGAGCGACCAGCACGAGGCGGCGTTCGAGGCGGCGGCCAGCGGGCACAGCGGCAAGGTCATCATCGAGTGGGCGCAGCGGTAACCAAGGAGGACGCGATGTACGGAGCGATGCGCGACCAGCTGCGCACGAACCTCGACGAGATCCGCGAGGCAGGGCTCTACAAGCCCGAGCACGTCATCGGCAGCCCGCAGAGCGCCCGGGTCACGCTGGCCGACGGCCGCAGCGTCCTCAACCTGTGCGCCAACAACTACCTCGGCCTGGCCGACGACCCCGGGCTGATCGAGGCGGCCAAGCGCGGCCTCGACGAGTGGGGCTTCGGCATGGCGTCGGTGCGGTTCATCTGCGGCACGCAGACCATCCACACCGAGCTGGAGCGCGGCATCTCCGAGTTCCTCGGCACCGAGGACACCATCCTGTACGGCTCCTGCTTCGACGCCAACGGCGGCCTGTTCGAGACGCTGCTCGGCCCCGACGACGCCGTCATCTCCGACGCACTCAACCACGCCAGCATCATCGACGGCATCCGGCTGTCGAAGGCGCGCCGGCTGCGCTACGCCAACGCCGACCTGGGTGAGCTGGAGGCGCGGCTGAAGGAGGCGCAGGACGCGCGGTTCCGGCTGATCGCCACCGACGGCGTGTTCTCGATGGACGGCTACCTCGCGCCGCTGGACCGCATCTGCGACCTGGCCGAGCAGTACGACGCGCTGGTCATGGTCGACGACTCGCACGCGGTCGGGTTCATCGGCGAGCACGGCGGCGGCACGCCCGACCACTTCGGGGTGCGCGACCGCGTCGACATCGTCACCGGCACGCTCGGCAAGGCGCTCGGCGGGGCCAGCGGCGGCTACACGTCCGGCCGGGCGGAGATCGTCGAGTACCTGCGGCAGCGCTCGCGCCCGTACCTGTTCTCCAACTCGGTCGCGCCGTCCATCGTCGCGGCGGCGTCGGCGGTGCTCGAGCGGCTGGTCTCCGGCGGTGAGCTGCGGGCGAGGCTGCGCGAGAACACTGAGTTCTTCCGGGCCGAGATGACGGCGCTCGGCTTCGACGTGCTGCCCGGCACCCACCCGATCGTCCCGGTGATGATCGGCGACGCGTCGCGGGCCGCCCGGCTGTCGGAGCTGCTGTTCGCCGAGGGGGTGTACGCGGTCAGCTTCAGCTACCCGGTGGTCCCGCACGGCGCGGCCCGCATCCGCACCCAGGTGTCGGCCGCACACACCATCGACGACCTGCGCGAGGCCACCCAGGCGTTCACCCGCGCCCGCGACGCGCTCGGCTAACGCGCGCCGGGACCTGGTTCCACCTCGACGTCGTCGCCGTGCAGCGGCTCGCCGCAATGCGAGCAGCGCACCTCGGCGTGCACGTGCTCGCCGCAGCCGCGGTGCCGCAGCAGCACCGGTGGCCCCGCCTCGCCCGCCGTCCAGCGGTCGCCCCAGGCGGTGATCGCCATCAGCACCTCGGTCAGCTCCAGCCCTTTCGGCGTGAGCGCGTACTCGTGCCGCGGCGGCCGGACGGAATACTGATGACGCTCCAGCACGCCTTGCCCGACCAGCCAGGCCAGCCGCTCGGTGAGCACCTTGCGGGAGATGCCGAGGTCGCGCTGCAACTCGTCGAAGCGGCGCAGCCCGACCCATACGTCGCGGATGATCAGCGGCGACCATGGCTCGCCCGCGACGGCCAGCGTCCGCGCGATGGAGCAGGCCATGTCGCCGAAGTCGGTGCGCTGCATCCTGCCTCCCGAGTCAGTTGCTTGAGGGAACTTACTACGTTAGCGTCCGTCCCTTCAAGGAACTCACGACCGAGGAGCGCCATGAGCCCGACCACCGAACTGCTGTTCCGCCCCGAGGACGCCACGCCGATGAGCACCGACGAGGCCGACCTGCTGCCCTGGCCGGCCGCCGCCGAGCAGCTGGCCGCCGTCGGAAAGTACTGGCTGGCGACGGAGCGGGCGGACGGCCGGCCGCACGTGATGCCGGTGCTCGGGGTCTGGCTCGATGGCACGCTCGCCGTCAGCACGCGGCCGGGCTCGGTGAAGGGCCGCAACCTGCTCCGTACCGGCAGCTGCGTCGTCACGGCGGCGACGGACGGCGGCGACCTCGTGCTGGAGTGCGCCGCCCGCCACGTCACCGAACCGGCCGGCCAGCAGCCCGTCGCCGCCGCGTTCGCCGCGAAGTACGACTGGCGGTTCGGGCTGCGCGACGGCCGGGTGTTCGACGACTCGCTGCCCGGCTCGCCGGAGTACGCGTTCTTCGAGATCACCCCGGTGAAGGGGTTCGGCTACGGCGTCGACGGGCTGACGGCGACCCGCTGGCGGTTCTGATCGGCCAGCGCGTCGGTGAGCCGGGCGCCCTCGATGTCGACGTTCGGCAGCAGCCGGTCCAGCCAGCGCGGCAGCCACCACGCGTGGTCGCCGACCAGTGCCAGCACCGCCGGCACCATGGTCATGCGCACCACGAACGCGTCGACGGCGATCGCGACGGCCAGGGCGAACCCCAGCTGCCTGATGTCGGCCGCCTCGTTCAGCACGAACCCGCCGAACACGCTGATCATGATGATCGCCGCCGCGGCGACCACCCGCGCGCCGTGGCCGAACCCGGTCGTGACGGCGCGGACGGCCGGCTCGCCGTGCACGTACGCCTCGCGCATCCGCGTCACCAGGAACACCTCGTAGTCCATGGCCAGGCCGAACACGATGCCGACGACCATGATCGGCAGCATGCTGTTGATCATGCCGACCTCGTCGATACCGAGGCCGGTGAGCCAGCCCCACTGGAACGCCGCGACCATCGCGCCGAACGTCGCCGCCATCGTCAGCAGGAACCCGAGCGTCGCCTTGACCGGCACCACCAGCGACCGGAACGCCAGCATCAGCAGCAGGAACGACAGGCCGACGACGACCAGCAGGTACGGCAGCAGCGCCTGTGACATCCGCTCGGAGAAGTCGATGTACAGCGCGGTCAGCCCGGTGACGAGGACGCTCGTCCCGGCGGGCGCGCCGGGCCCGGCCAGTTCGGCGCGGATCGCCTCGACCAGCCGCTCGGTCTCCGGGCTGGACGGGCCGCCGGCGGGGACGACGGTGACGACGGCGGTCCGGCCGGTCTCGTCCACCTCCGGCGGCGCGACCATCGCGATGCCGTCCAGCCCTTGCAGTCCCTCGACGACCTCGGCGGCCGCGGCCTCGGCGCCCTCGCCGTCGACGATCACCATGAGCGGGCCGTTGAAGCCCGGACCGAACCCCTCGACGGTGAGGTCGTAGGCCTGCCGCTGGCTGGTGCCGGCCGGGTAGGTGCCCTCGTCGGGCAGGCCGAACCGGGCGTCCAGCACCGGCAGCGCGAGCACCGCGAGGCCGGCGACGCTCGCCGTCAGCGCCACCACCGGGTGCCGGGTGACGACCCCGGCCCACCGCCGGCTCAGCCGCGGCGCGTCGTCGTCCTCCGGGTCGGTGGCCCGCGACCGCAGCGCAGGCAGCCGCGCCAGCATCCGCCGTCCGGCGAACCCGAACAGCGCCGGCAGCAGGGTGAGCGCGATGACGACGGCGATCGCGACGGTGAGCGCGGCGGCCAGGCCCATCTCCGTCAGCATGGGGATACCGACGACCGACAGCCCGGCCAGCGCGATCACGACGGTGAGTCCGGCGAACACGACCGCGGTGCCGGCGGTGCCGATGGCCTTGCCGGCCGCTTCGTCGCCGGGCAGGCCGGTGGCCAGTTCGTGCCGGTACCGCGAGGCGATGGACAGCGCGTAGTCGATGCCGACGGCCAGCCCGAGCATGGTGGCGAGGATCGGCGTGATCGTGCTGAGGTCGACGAACGACGTGGCCGCCGTGACCAGCGCGACGCCGACGCCCACCCCGATGACACCGGTCAGCAGCGGCATGCCGGCCGCGAGCAGCGACCCGAACGTCAGGACCAGCACCAGCGCGGCGACGGCGATGCCGAGCAGCTCACTGCCCAGTTCCGGCTCCGGCTCGGCCGCGGTGCCGGCCACCTCGACCCGCAGGCCGGACTCGCCGGCGGTCTCGACGGCGTGCTCGAGCGTCTCGCGGGTCTGCGCCTCCATCGAGAGGAAGTCGACGGTGTAGGTGACCTCGGCCAGCGCGATGCGGCCGTCCTCTGACACCAGGCCGGACGTGAACGGGTCGGCCACGCCGGCCACCTGCGGCCCCGCCTCGATCTCCGCGACGGCAGCGGCGATGGCCCGCTGGTGGTCCGGGTCGGTGACGGCCCCGCCGTCGGGCGCCGCGAACACCAGCCGCGCCGCCGCGCCGTCCGGCGACGAGCCGGGGAAGCGCTCCTGCAGCAGGTCGAACGCCTCCTGCGACTCGGTGCCCGGGATCGCGAACGAGTCCGCCGTCGGGCTGGACAACGTCGCGGCGGCCACTCCGGCCAGCGCGATCACCGCCAGCCAGACGGCTCCGACCAGGCGGCGGCTCCGGTACGAGAACCGCCCGATCCGGTAGAGCAGGGTTGCCACGACAGCCTCCGACAGTCACTCGTCTTAGAACGTTCCTACTTTCTGAGAGTAACTGTCAGATTGACGAGAGCACAAGAACCGATCAGGTTTCGAGAAGCCGCGGCCCGGCCCGCTCCCTAGCCTGGAGGTGTCAGAGCAGCTCACCCACGGGGAGGAGTCTTCAGAGATGAATACGCAGCAGACCGGCGGCACGTACGAGGGGTTCGACGAGGCCGAGCGGGCCGCGATGAAGGAGCGGGCCAAGGAGCTCAAGAAGGGCAAGAAGTCCAAGGCCGACCCCGAGGCGGACCTGCTGGAGAAGATCGCCGAGATGCCCGACGATGACCGGGCCCTCGCCGAGCGGCTGCACGAGCTGATCAGCACCGAGGTGCCCGAGCTGACGCCGCGCACGTGGTACGGGCAGCCCGCCTACGCCAAGGACGGCAAGGTCATCTGCTTCTTCCAGGCCGCGGCCAAGTTCGGCACCGAGTACGCGACGTTCGGCTTCAACGAGGCGCAGCGGCTCGACAACGGCACCATGTGGCCCACCGCCTTCGGCATCACCCGGCTCACGCCCGAGGACGAGAAGCTGCTGATCTCGCTGGTGAAGAAGGCCTCCGGCTTGTCCTAGGGCGTGTCTCCCAAGTCTCGGCCGTAGCGAGCGGCGTCCAGGCGGCGCCTCGCTGCGTTCTCGTCAGTCGTCATAGAACCCCGCTATGACTCC
>NZ_LFXL01000053.1 GCF_001270745.1 Jiangella muralis | reverse complement strand
TTGCCCTGCGCGACCTCGTGCTCGCCGACCTGGTGCCCGCGGGCTGCGAGGTCGAGGCGGGAGTGCAGGAAGACGACGAAGCTGCCGACCTCGGGAGACGTGACACCCTGGCCGGACGACCAGGTCGTGTACTCGGTGGCCGCGTCGACGCGGTAGACGCTGGCGTGCGTGTAGGTGCGAGTGCTGGCCTTGGTGTGGGCCTCGCCGTCGACCTCGTAGCGCAGCTTGCCGTTGCGGAGGGTGGCGCGGGTGACCGTGACGCTGGTGGTGTTCTGCATGTCGGCTCCTGATGGTCGGTGGTCGAGTCCGTCGCTCGACCTCATGAGAAGAACGGTACCCCGTCAAGGTACCACCTGTCTAGCCCGCTAGCGAGATAGACAGCAGCTCGCCCCGCCACCAGGGGGCTGGTGACGGGGCGAGCGGTCGAGGGGATCGGTCAGCGCCAACGCGACGGCGGCACCACCGACCCGAACGGGTTGTCGTACGTGCAGCCCGACGGGCTGACGCACAGGGACCGGCCCGACGACTTCGAGACGGTGCCGGCGTCGGCGACGGCAGCCACGCCGAGCGACAGCGCGACAGCCGACGAGACGGCGGCGACGGTGCGGACGAGACGGTTCACGGTGGTGCTCCTTCGGTTGGGTGTGGTGGTGCGATGTGTCCTGCCCTGTGTGTCCCGGGGGGCGGGCCACAGGGCAGGGGTCTAGGGGATGATCGTCCGGCCTCGGGTGGTCAGCACGACGGGGCGGCCGCGGAGCCTCTTCCAGCGGTCGTGCCAGATGGTGCGGTTGCTGAATGCGGGGATATCCTGGGCGGGCTCGTGGGGGGCCCACAGGATCAGTTCCTCGTCGTACAGCTCCCAGACGGTGCGGGCGTTGGCGCTGTGCACGTAGGTGCGGCCGGCCGGTGAGTGCGGGTTGGTGATGATGACGCCGTACCGCTGGCCGGGCTCGTCGATAAGCAGGATCTCGCCGGCGGGTGCGCTGGCCTGTAGGAGGTCGAGCAGGTTGACGGCGGTCTTGCTGATGGCGATTGGCGCGCTCATGGTCAGGCGGCCGTTTCGGTGCCGGGGTAGGTCGACGTGCGGGTGCCGTCGGACCACTCGGTGTCGACCCGGTAGATGTGGCCGGTGCCGGGGCCGCCGGCGGTGTCGAGGCGGCGGTCGGTGACGCGGACGATGGTTCGCTCGTCGGTGAGGCGGGCGGCGTCGCGGGCGATGGCGGCGGCTCGGTCGGCCTGGCCTTCGCGGTGGCCTTGGGTCATCTTGTACGACGCGTTGGCGGGCAGGTCGCGGCCGGCGTAGCCGAGGGCGTGGCCCTGGGCGTGGTGCATGTCGAGGATCTGCCGGCGGGTGAGGCGGGGCTTGCGGTAGCGGCCGCGGGGGCGCTGGCTCATGGTGTGCTCCTGATGGTGTCGGGGCGGCCGCGGGGCCGTCAGTCCCCGGTGCCGTTCTCGTGCTCCGACGGTAACCTGTGGGGGTACCGGTCGTCAAGCTTTCTCGACAGCTAGCCCGCAAGCTAGCTGGCAGGCCGGGCGATTGTGTTGTCGTGAGATATCCGCCTATGATCAACGTTCCAATTCACATCGAATGTCAGTCGATGAGCGAGGGCCCGCCCGGCGTGCAACCCGGGCGGGCCCTCGTGCGTGGCGGGTCAGGTGATGTCGGTGGTGGTCACGTAGGTCATGGTGGCGGCGTCGGTGACGACGTCGCTGGTTTCGACGCCGCGGTCGCCGTGGTGGAAGATCCGGGTCAGGTTCATGACGGCGCCGGCGACGGGGAGGTCGAGTAGGGCGCGCTCGTCCTCGGTGGCGAGGCGGGCGCGGACGTACTCGGTGACGCTGGTGGCGGGGACGCCGAGGTCGTGTAGTTCGTCGATGGTGCCGCCGCGCCATGGTTGGGCGGCTGGGTCGGCGACGTCGGTCCCTTCGGCGAGGGCGTGGTCGATCCAGCCGACGCGTAGCCGGCGGGACAGGCCGGGTGCCTCTTCGATGAATTCGCGGCGCAGCGCCGGCGCGCCGGTGGGCATGCCGAGGCGGGAGGCGACGATGTGTGGGGCGGCTTCGACGCTGTAGCGGACGACGGTCAGCTCGTGCTGGTCCCAGTCGATGCCGTCGTCGGGCATGCGTTCGCCGCGGTCGTCGTCGCCGCGGCGTAGCCGGGCGGCGGCGTCGAGCTGGTGCCAGCGGGCGGCGGCGACGTCGTACCGGACGATGCGGGGTGCGACTCGGGCGACGACGCCGCGGGCGGTGACGATGTGGCCGCGGGCGGCGAGGAAGTCGAGTGCGCTCGTGACGGTGGTGATCGTGACGCCGGTCTGCTGGTGCAGCTCGCGTTTGCTGGGCAGCGGGTCGCCTGGTGCGAGGCGGCCGTCGTCGATCGCGGCGACGATGGCGTCGGCGATCTGCCGGTACTGCGGCCGCGCGCGGTGCGGGTCGACGGTGTCGGCGGCGAGTAGCTGACTCATGGGCGCATGATACCGGCAGGGCCTTGACTTAACCACATATGTGGTTACCCTCGTGATCAACGCCGGTCCGCACGTGACCCACCCCACAGCATCACCCCGATCCGTGCGGGCCGGCGCCTCAATCTCCCCGTCGAGGAGTTGGCCGTGTACATGAGGCATCACGTTCCGACGTTGGGCCCGGTGGCGTGGTCGACCGCGGAAGTCGACGACTACGCGGCCGAGCTGCTGCGGACGCATAGGCCGGTCCGGCGGGGGGCTGGGGGTTGGCTGTTGAGGCGCCGCCCGCTCGTTTGTGGCCGCTGCGGCGGCCTGTGGGCGTGCCCTGACGCGATGTGGGCGCTCGGGTGGATGACGTCGCTCGACCGGACATTGGCGCTGGACCGTGAGTAACGGTCGAGGTCACCCCATTGTGGTTGAAACGGGTCCGGGTGACCTGGTGCTGCTGCTAGCGTTCGGCCCCGTTCTGGTCATCCTGGTCGCGCTGCTGGTGATGGTGGCGTGGCGGGATCTGGACAGCCGTCGGCGACCGGGTCGACGGTGATGTGGGGGCGCCGGGTTGGGTGCGCTCCGCCCGGCGTCTCCGCTGGTTACTCTGCGACGTCGGTCGCGATGGGTAGGCCGGCCGCGCGGCGGCCGCGGGTGTAGCCGTCGAGCCACGCGTACAGCGCGACGGGACGGTCCCGCTCGTACGGGCAGTCGGTGACGGGGCCGCCCATGACGCCGACGTCGTACCCGGATCGGGCGGCGCGCAGCGCGAGCCCGCGGGGCCCGTACTGGCCGGCCTCGACCGCGGTCGACGTCATCAGTCCGTCCTCCGGTTGCGGATGGTGTCGCCGCCGCGGTCGATCTGCCCGCGTCGGCGCCGCCGGTCCCGGTCGCGTCGGCGCTGGGCCCGCGCGTCTGGGTCCTCCTCGTATCGTGCCATCGCCTCGTCGCGGGCGCGAGCTGCTGCCTCGGCTCGCTGGCGCATGGTGGCGTTGTCGACGCCGGCGCCGAGGGCGTACTCGGCGAACGACAGGCGCGGGTTGTCGACCCACCAGCGCCACAGGTCTTCGGACGCGTAGTAGAGGGCACGGTCGATGGGGCCGGTCAGTAGCGACAGGAGCGTGATGCCCTGGTCGGTGGCCTCGACGGCGCGGGCCCGGGAGATGTGCGAGGCGCCGCGCAGGTACCGCTCTATTTCCAGCGACGTCCGCATGGTGTGGTTGTCCCACTCGTCGCGGACTCTGTCGATCGCGCGGCTGGCCCGGGCCGGCTCGGTGCCGCCGGCGAGGACGCCGCCGGTGGCGTTCATGTGTTCCTCGTAGGCGGCGCGGATGGCGGCGATCTCGTCGTCGGTGGGTGCCGTGTCGTCGAGCCCGATCGGGGCGTCCCAGTCGTCGTCTGGCGCCCGGTACAGGTCGGCGTCGGTGGGCACGAGGGCCTGCTCGTCGACCTCGGTGAGGGGCTGCGCGCCGGCGCGGCGGTCCAGCTCGTCGCCGTACCGTTCGGCGGTGTCGAAGTCGCCGCGGCTGGTGGCGGCGTGCAGGGCGGCTTCGAGGGTGTCGTCGTCCATGCCGTCGAGGTCGTTGACGTCGACGGCCGGTTCGGGCGCTGGTGGCGGGTTGACGGGGCCGCGTGGGGTGCGGTCGGTCGGGATGGCCGGCGGGGGCCGGTCGCCGGGGTCGTCGAGGGTTGGCGGCGACTCGGTGCCCCACACGAGCACGAGCGTTCCGCGGCAGCGGCCGCCGCCGGCGCAGGCGACGTAGCCGCCCATGTCGGGGTAGTCGACCAGCGCGGCCGCGAGGTCGGTGTAGGTGCGGCCGTCGACGTCGCCGCAGGGGCGGCAGGTGTCGCGGTCCATCAGTTCGGACGCGTAGACCTCGCGCGGCTCGGGCATGGTGGCGGCGGCTTGGGCGCGGCCGGCGCCGTGGGCGCGGTTCGCGGCCTGGCGGGCGACGTCGGCGGTGCCGGCGTCGCTGGCGGACTCGGCGGCGGTGATAACGGCGTCGACGACGTCTATCGGGTCGGCGTCGCTGGCGGCGCGTGCGGCGGCACGCTCGGCGACGGTGAGGAGTCGGGCGACGGGCTGGGCTGCGACTCGGCGGGCTTCGCTGTGCGCGATGCCGCGGGCTTGGTCGCTGACGGGGTCGTCGTCGCCGGTGGGCGGCGGGGCGGGCTGGCGGGCCTGGCGGGCGTTCTCGGCGGCCAGGCCGCGGGCGCCGTTGCGGGACAGGTTCAGTAGGTCGGCCTCGATGGTGGCGGCCGCGTCGTCGACGGCGCGGGCGACACCGGGCAGGACGGCGCCGCTGGACGGGTCGGCGAGGGCGCGTATGCGGTCCAGGATGGTCAGCGGGCTACCGGTGGTGGCTAGCTCGGTTAGGTCGTTGGCTAGGGCGTCGAGCAGTTGGTCGCGGACGCCGGCGGCGTGGCGGTAGACGCGGCCGCCGGCGCCGGCGATGGCGCGTTCGAGGTCGCCGAAGCGGACGTGCGCGGTGACCTCGTGCCGGTGCAGCGGGCGGCGGGCGCCGGGCACGGACCAGCCGGCGGCAACCTCGGCGCGGATCAGCTCGTCGCGCAGCTCGTCGACGACGGTGTCGGCGGCCAGGCGGGCGACACCGTCGCATAGGTCACACACGGGCCGCCCGCAGGGCTTCGATGCGCTCGACCAGCTCGCGGGCCTCGGCGAGACTCACGTGCGCGGTGGCGGCGATCTGCTCGGGGTCGAGTTGCGGCGGGACGGGACCGGCGGCCGCGGGGGCGTCGCCCTCGACGGGCAGCTCGTCGACGCTGTCGTCGCCCGGCTCCGGGGCGGGGGGCGGGGCCGGCTTCTCGGGTGCGGGGCCCTTCATGCCGATGAGCTGGCGGGCCTCTTCGGGGCTGATGATGTACGCGTCGACGAGGGCCGGTAGGCCGACGTCGGCGAACGGGGACGACTTCGCGGCGGCGTCGTCGTCGTTGACCTTTTCCATGGGGGGGAGGCTGTAGCGGCGCCGCACGTCCGCTTCGAGGGTGGCGTCGGGGGTGATGAGGCCGGCCTCTTTGAGCAGCTTCAACGCCTCGGCGGTGGGGGTGGACTCGGCCGAGATCTCGTCGGGGACGAGGGACGGGTAGGGCTCGTCGGCGCCGAAGTTGATGGCGACGAACTCGGCGATGGCGCCGCGGGTGCCGTCGTCTCCGTCGGTGGTGATCTCGCCGGCCCACTCGCACGTGTACCGCAGCGACATGACGAAGTAGTCGACGAACGTCTCGCCGAGCGCGCGGGCGCCGTTGTCGTGGCCGAGGTTCATGAACATCGCCAGGGCGGACTTCGACATGGCGCGGTCGTGGTACTCGACGAGCGGCAGCTCGTCTTTCGTGGTGCCCGTCACGCCGAGCAGTTCGACCCGGCCGGCGCCATCGGGGATGGCAATGCCGGCGGTGGCGCCGGCGCGGGCCTGCGTGGCGATCGCTAGGGCCTCGTCCTTGCCCATCTTGTCGGTGTAGTAGACGACGGGCAGCCCCATGCCGGTGCGCTCGACGGCCTGAGCGCCGGTGCGCAGCAGGGCGTCTTTGATCAGCCAGTTCTTGTACGACTGGCGCAGCAGGGACCGGCCCGTCCAATCGGCGCCCTCACGCTCGAAGGAGTAATAGGCGAGGTTGGCGGCGTCGATGAACGTCGGGGTCGCGTCGCCGGGGTCGCCGATGCTGGACGAGCGGGCGTACTTGACGGCGGGGTCGCGTAGGCCGACGTCGTCGCCGAGGGGCGCTTGCACGACGCCGGCGAGGGCGCCGCCGCGGGTGACCCGGATCTCTTCCATGGTGCGGGGGTGACGGATCGCGAGCTTGGCCAGGTGAACGAGGTCGTTGCCGTACCGCGGGGTCTGCCCGGGGTGGGGGCGGCCGTACTCGAACACCTTCTCGAACGGCATGAACCCGAACACCATCGACAGCAGCAGGTCGGACAGGTGGCGTTTCCACACGATGGCGCCGGGCCGGCGGCGGGGCGTGTTGCCCTCGTCGTCGGGTATCCCGAACTCGATGCGGACGGCCTCCATGACGTCGGAGGCGACGTCCTTCCCGACCAGGTGCCAGCCGGTGCGCAGCATCGGCAGGCAGATCGCGCGGAGCAGGCCGCCGATCTGGCTCTCGCTGTCGCGCATCCGGTCGTAGATCGGGAGGTTGTGCGGGAACACCAGTTCCGGCGTCGCCTCGTAGCCGAGGGCCTGATAGCCGTCACCGGCGTACGGCGACCACGATCGGATGTGTCCGCCGGGCTGGCCGAGTTCGCGGCCGATGTTGGGAGTGTCCGCCATGGTCGTCACCGTGCCTGTCCTGGTCGGGGTGAGGTTGGAGGCGGCCGGTGTCGCGGCCTCAAGGGAACATCGCGACACCGGCCGGGCCCGGGGTTAGGCCGGCACAGGTGCCGGCGTGCCCGTGATGAGCCGGGCGAGCAGCGCGCCGAGCTGGCGGTCGCACTCGGCGCGCTTGGCGTCGAGGAACGCGGCGGGCGGGCCGTACAGCGGGCGGTCACCGAGGAACCGCTCGACGCCGGCAGAGCCGTCCTCGATGGCGGCCAGATCCTCGGCGAGGTCGCGGAGGTCGGACGCCTGATCCCTGGTCGCGTTGATGCGGAGGATGCCGAGGTCGGCGACCAGTTCGAGCAGGGACTCGCCGCGGGCGAGGTTCAGTGCGACGGCGGTGAGGATGGCGTCGCGGACCTCGGGGCGGTAGTCGCTGGGCATGAGCACGGTGCGTCTCCTGATGGTTGGTCCGGGTGGTCGTTGCCGTCACGCTGGCCACGCGGGGTGGTGGTGGGTGGGAGGTCGCCGGTGTCAGAACAGGGCGACGGTGCCGGCCGGGTCGGCCGGTGGGACGAGGGCGAGCTGCTGGTCGGTAGCGGCGGCGTCGAAGTCGCGGCGGCCGAACGGCAGCCACGGGCGCGGCGTCGTCGGCGTGGCGATGAGGTCGTCGACGTCGGCGCCGGCGCGGAGCCGGTAGGCGGTGGCCTCGGGGGCGGTGACGGTGGCGGTCATCGGTCGCCACCGTTCATCAGCTTGTCCAGCTCGGCCCGCCGCGCCGCCTGCTGTTCGCGCTGCCGGGCGTGGATGCCGCAGCGGCCGTCGCGCTTCACCGGCCGCCCGCACGTGACGAACTGCCAGTCGGGGCGCTCGCGGTAGTAGACCTCGGCGCATGTGGCGGGGGCGGTGGTGTTCTGCATGTCGTCCTCCTGGTGGCTGGTGCCGGCGGCCGCGGTGGGCGGCCGCCGGCGGGCGGGTCAGACGCGGCGCAGGACGCGGATAACGCGGTCGGCCGGGTGGATGAGGGTCTTGCCGCCGTCGCTGTTGAAGACGTGGAGGTTGCCGGCGGCGTCGGCGACGTACCGCGACCGCTTGAGGTGTTCGCGGCGGCTCCCGCGCGGGATGCCGAACGACTCCCAGATGACGCCCTCGGTGGCCTCGGCGGCGATCTCGCCGGCGCGGAAGGCGAACACCTTGTGACCGGCCGGGACGCCGTCGATGGTGTGCCGGCCGGTGTAGGTGTCGCGGGCGATGTAGTTGGGGGCGGCGGTGGTGTTCGTCATGAACAGAACGGTACCTTGACGGGGTACCACTTGTCTAGCCCTCTCGCGAGATAGCTAGCTAGCGGGCTCGCCGTCTCGACGGCCGCCGGCGTGGCTCGTGGTCGGGGTCGCACGCGGGGTGCTCGGGGCGGCCGTTGACGAGCGGCACGACCGGGTCGACCGGGGTCCGGCAGGCGTGGCAGCGCGGCCACCCGGACGTGTCGGCCGCGGTCGGGCGGGCGTAGATCGGGCGCAGGTCGGCGAGGGTGGTGCCGGGCGGCGGCGTGGGTGGGGTGTTCCGGTGCTCGGGGCAGTAGTAGCCGCCGGGCGCCGGGCGCCAGCAGTAGCCGTCGCTGGTGGCGTCCCAGCACCAGCCGATGCCCGGGGGGAGTTGCTGCGACCGGCTGGTCGGGTACGCAGGGCCGGCCGGGGCTGGCGCCTCGACCGCGGCCGGGGCCGCCGGCTCGGCGTCGATGAGTAGGTCGGCGACGGCGTACCACGTGTCGTCGCTGGCGGTGTTGACGCCGGCGTCGCGGCAGACGGCGCGCTGCCGGGCCGCGGGGGCGGCGACGATCTCGGGGCCGATGCTGTTGGTCTGGCAGTAGGCGGCGAGGGCGGCGGCCTTGGCGGCGCGGTTGCGTCGGGCCTGCTCGGTGTGGGCGAAGTCGACTGGTGCGGTCACGTGGGTTCCTCCTGATGGTGCGGTCGGGCCGTCATCCCAACCGGTACCTTGTCAGGGTACCAGATTGAGCGGGGGTGGCGAGCAGCCGTGTACGCTCTAGTCAAGGCCGCACGCTTCTCCTGATGGGGGCGTGGCAGGCCGGCGGGACACCCCCGGATTGCCTCCCGAGCGCCCGTCAGCGCGGAGGATTCACAGGCGCCGGCCGGGTGTCCCGTTCGCATGTCAGAACCCGGCCGTGGTGAGGTCGGCCGCCGCGGCGGCGACGTCGCCGGTGTGGGCGCCGACCAGCTCGCGGCCTGGTGGGGGCGCGGTGGAGCGGTGCGGGCCGGCGCCTTCCAGCTCCATCAGCAGGTACCGCAGCGCGTCGTAGGCGTGGTCTTCGGCTTTGGTGTCGACGTCTTCGGGGTCGCGGGTCGACCGGCCGAGCGCGGGCAGGGTGCGGATGAGGTTGACGCACGTCGAGTAGACGAGCAGCCGCGGTAGGCCGTCGGGCCGGACGATGAGTTTGTCGTCGACTAGGGCGACGCCGGCGCGGCGGTCGTTGCGGGCCTTCACGACGTGCGTCCCGAACTTGCTGGTGTAGCTGTGCGCGATCGACCCGATGGGCGGGGCGTCGGGGTCGACGACGGGGGCGACGGCCTTGCCGGCGGCGTGGGGGTTGCGGGCCCATGTCGACGGGTCGAGGGCGAGCGGGACCGGGCGGGCACGCTCGTCGGCGGTTTCGGCGTCGGCGATGGCGGCGGCCTGCTTGCGTGGGGTGAGGCCGGCCTCGTACAGCTCGCGGTAGACGACGACGAGGCCGTCGCCGAGCCGCGCACCCCACAGGGCGGCGAACGGGGCGTCGAGGCCGTAGTCGACGCCGATCGCGCGGACGGTGCCGCCGAACGTGATCGGCAGCTCGTGCGGTTCGATGACGTGGATGTCGCGGCGCCAGCGGGAGAACCGGGCACCTTCGAGGACGTCCCAATCGCCGTCGCGGAGCGCGCGCCGCAGCATCTCGTCGAGCCCGTTGAGGCGGTTGACATAGGAGCCGTCGATGTGCGGGTTGTCGGTCACCCGGGCGGGGATGAACGCGCGGGTGCCGGGCTGTGGGTCTTCGAGGGTTGCGACGGGTCGCCACACCTGGCCGGGGCTGGCCGGGTCGATCCACCGGGCCTTGACCCAGTGGTGGCCGGGGCCGCCTGGGTTGGCGGCCGACATCACGCGGGGCCGCAGCCCGAGTGCGGCCATTCGGTCGCGGACGTCGCCGCCGGCGCGCAGCCGCGACAGCAGGTACCGGTACTGCGACTCGGTGAACTGCGTCAACTCGTCAAACGCGATGAACTGGTACTCGGCGCCCTGGTATTTCAGCACGTCGTTTTCGCGGCTGAGGTGGGCGAGTTCGATCGTTGAGCCGTTGCGGAATGTCCACCGGTGGGCGGTGGCGTGCCATGTGGCGACGCTGCTGGGTAGGTACTTCAGCAGCCGCGGGATCAGCGACCGGTCGAGGTCGGGGAACGTGCGGCGGAAGATCACGGATGCGCTGCCGGGCACGAGCAGCGCGAAGTGCACGGCGGTCGCGAGCAGCATTTCGGACTTGCCGCCGCCGGCGGCGCCGCCGTACAGCATCTCGTCGACGCCGCAGTCGTGGGCGCGCTGCTGTGCTTCGGTGGGCGTGTAGGGGTAGCGCCAGCGGGGCGGCTCGGCGGCGCCGCCCTCGGTCACGGGTCCAGCTCGACGGCTTCGTCGTCGGACTTGCCCATGTCCGGGATCATCCCCGGCATGATCTCGATGATCAGGGGGTTTCCGCCGGCGCCGGTGACCTCGGTCTTGGTGGGCATGTCGAGGCCGAGCAGCTTCGCCCGGCGCACCATGATCCGCAGGATGCCGGTGAGGGCCTTGTCGTCGCCGAGCGCTGGCTCGAACCGTAGGGCCTTGTCCCAGATGGCTTGCTGTAACTCGTCGAGGCGCTGCGCTTCGAGTATGCGCAGCTCGTCGACGTTCTCGACGATGACGCGTTTCAGGGCGCGCTCGACGGCCTTACGGGCGCCGGACCGGTCGGCGTACCCGACCAAGATCGCGATGTCGTCGTAGGTCTTGCCCTCGCGGCGGTACCGCAGGCACTGGGCCTCGCGGTCGACCTGGTCCGGGTCGGGGCTGTTCTTGGTCACGGATCACCGGCCCGGGTGGTCAGGCCGGCAGCGCGCCGCCGGCGCGGCGTGCGGCGATGGTGAGGGCCCGGTCGACGGCTGACGCGATGATGCCGGCGCGGCGCTCGCGGCTGATCCGGGTGAGGGCGGCGCGGCCGGTGCTGCCGAACGGGTCGACCGGGTCGGCCGCCTTGGCGAGCGCGGACGGCCAGCCGGCAGCGGAGACGCGGGGGAGGGTGCGGGCGAGCGGCCGGTCGGTGGCGGCGTAGACGGTCGGGGCGGCGTCGAGGTTCGCGCGGTCGGAGGGGCGGGGGGTTCGGCCGGTGCGGTGGGTGAGCATGGCGGCTTCGGCGTCGTCGGCTCGGCGGGCGGGGCCCTCGGGCGACGGCGGCGACGGTGGCATCGCGGCGCGGGTCTCCGTGGAGATCTCGTCGGGGTCGGCCTGGATGACGCCGGCGCGGCGCAGCTCGTCGGCTGCCTCGGCCAGGGCGTAGCGGCGGCCGAGTGAGCTGGACTGCGGGTCGTCGGGTGGCAGGACGGCGGCGGCCTCGCGGGACGCCGCTTCGAGGTACATCTCGATCGAGCGGGCGACGACGGCCGGCTCGTCGCGGTAGAGCGCGGCGGCGCCGAGCTGGATAGTGCCGGCGCCGCGGCAGACCGGACAGTGGTCGTCGACGAGGGCGGCGTAGCGGCGGGTGCACGCTGGGCAGAGACGAGAGGGCATGTTCGTGCTCCGTGGAGGTGTCCGGGATGTGAGAGTCCTGCCACGGAGACTACGTGCTAGCAGACTGGCTCGCCAGCTAGCCAGCGGGCTAGCTGGCTGGCTATCCCGCCCGGCCGCTGGGCAGGCGACCGGGCGGGGTTGAAACGTCTCGGGCGTGTCGTCAGGCCGGGGGGCGTTTCGGCGTGCAGGTGATCTTGACGTCGAGGCCGTAGAGGTCGGCGACCTCGGCCAGCTTCGACAGCGACACGTTGTACTCGCCGCGCTCGTACCGGCGCATCGTCACGTGCGTTACGCCGAACTGGCTGGCCAGCGCGCGGAGGGATAGCCCGGCTGCCTCGCGCGCCTGTCTGAGCTGCTGCCCGACGTCGGCGGCGAGCGCCGATCGGGGCTTCGGCGGGTCTGTGGTCATGTGCGCTCCTGGTTGTCGTCGGTGCCGTCCAGCGGGCCGAACACGATGGCGTCGTCGACGTCGTCGAGGTCGTCCTCGTCGACGGCCGGGCCGAGCGCGCGTGCCGCGTCCTCGTCGCTGAGGGCATCGGCGACCGGGGTGCGCGCAGGGTCCGGGGCGTCTTGGTCGCTGGGTGGTGCTGTGCTGCTACACAGTGCCAGCGTTCCGGCCGTAATGGCATCAGCGATGCGGTCGAGTTCTTCGGCGTCGGCGAGCGCGTTGGCGATCCGGACGGCCGCGGATCGTGGGTCTTTCGGTGCGGTGGCGCGCAGGGTGGCGGCGGCTTTGGCGGCGGCGCGGCGGCCTGTTCTGGCGGCGTCGCGGAGCGCCTGGGCGACGAGGGCGGTGTCGGCGGCGGCGGTCACCGCTGCGCCTCGTCGGGGTCTCCGAGTCCGAGCCGCTGCTCGTCGCCCGCGGGGTCGTTGCGCCACCAGGGGTCGTGCTCGTCGAGCCACGCCTCGGCCGTGGCCTTGTTCAGCGGCTCGCGCAGCATGCGGCGCGCCTCAACCTCGGGTGTGGTGGCGCCGCCCTGGACGTTGGTCGCGTGCGCGACGGCGTGCTCGATGGACTTCCACGACCCGTCGGTGTTGAAGAACGCCGGGTCGACGACGTTCGGGGCGTCGGTCGTGGTGGTGTCGTCGCGCGGCTCGTCGACAGGCTCGGCGAGCGCGGCCTCGATCGCGTCGGCCTTGGCGTCCTTGTCGACGGCGACGGTCAGGTGCGGGTTGGACGGCTTGCCGCCGAGGCCGGGCACGATGACGCCGAGCTTGCGGTCGGCGGCGTAGTACCGGGTCTCCCCCTCGGGTGCGGCCGGGTCTTTCTCGACGACCAGTTCGCCGAGGTACTTCCCCTGGAACGCCTCGCGCACGGTGGCGTCGCTCTCCTCGACCGGCACGCCGGCGAAGTCGAGCGCTTCGAGCGCGGCCGGGAGCTGGTCGGCCGGCACGGTGATCGTGGCGACGACCTCGGTCGGCCACTGTTCGGCGACGAACGACGCGAACTCGGCGCGGTCGCTGACGACGGCCTTTGGGTCGAGATCGGCGCCGTCGAGGCGGATCGTGCCGAGTCCGCGGATCTTGTACGACGGTGCGGCGCCGGTTGCCTGCCATTCGGCGCGGGCGCGCTCGTCGATGCGGGCGCGTAGCCGGTCGATCCTGGCTTTGGTCGCGTGCTGCTGGGCGGTGAGCCGCAGAACCTCGGCGAGGTCGGCAGCGTTGCTGCTGGTCATGTCTGGCGTGCCTCTCTGATGGGGGCGGCGGGCGCCGGCCGCCACCGACGGTGTAACCCTGTCAGGGTAACAGACGGCTAGCGGTCTAGCTAGCTCGCTGGGCAGCGTGCAAGCTGGCACGCTGGCGTGCGAGCGGGATGGTTGAGCCGGCGACGTCGTAGGCCGAGCGGACGTGCCGCAGCTTGCCGCCCTTGCCGATGCGGTTGAGGCCGAGGGCGCGCTCGCGGTCGGACACCAGGACGAGCGGGTACGCCGACAGGGGCGACGAACCGTTGCGGCCGGGCGGGACGCGGACGAGGTTCGGCCACACGGCGAGCAGGTGCCCGAGCACGAGGCCGGCGGCGATGACCGCAGCGGGGTTGATCTTCGAGTCGCCGTCGCGCCGGCGGACGTGGGGGTTGGGGGCGACGACGGACTCGGCGCCGACGTGCTCGACGGCGTGCTCGTGGACGAGCTGGCGGGCGGTCTCGGCGATGGCGCCGAGGTAGATCGGGCCGACGCCGACGCCGCGGGTGCCGTCGTCGGCGTCCTCGTCACGGTCGCGGTGCACGGTGACGTGCGCCAGGACGTCAAGGCCGCAGCGGACGACGAGACCGGTGTCGACGCTGCCGGGATCGATGCCGAGGACGTGCGGCGCTGTGCGGCCCGTAGACGGGTTCACTCGGTGCCTCCGGTGGTCGCGGCCGCCGGCGCGGCGCCGGGCTGGCTGGGGCGGCGCGTGGCGCCGTTGGCGCCGCTCTTTCGGATCGCCGAGCGTGCACGTTCGGCGCCAACCTGGGCCGGGATGGCGTCTCGCCGGTGAGCGAACAGTTCGTCGAGCTGCTGGCGGGACGCCTCGCGGTCGCGCTGCGACCGGCGGTGAAGCTCGGCGGCCTCGAACGCCTCGCGCTGGTCGCCGCAGCGACGGCACGCCGGCGCGTCGAGGGACAGCCGGTGCGCGGGGCACGTCGGATAGAGCGGCCCGAACTGGTCGCGCTCGGTTGCCCGGCCGGCCGCGCCAGCGGCCGGCAACGGGCCCGCCGCCGACGTCGGAACTTCGGGGGGGTTTGCGCTCGCGTGCGCGGAACGGTGAGTTTCTACACCCTGGGTGACCACAGGTGGGTTAGTGGACGGTTCGGGTGACACCAGTGTCACCCCTTGCGTGTCGTCGGTGTCACCCCTGGTCGGGTGAGGGGTGACAGATTGACGCCCCTCGTTTCTGGCAGGGGTGACAGACTGTCGCCCCTGCTGAGCTGCGCGTTTGCTCTTGCTGGGGGGCGGGTCGTCGCGGCGGCGCGTCATGTCGAGTTCGTAGACGATGGGCGCGTACCGGCCGTACACGGCGGCTGGCGACTGGTCCTCGGCGCGGCTGATGACGCCGGCGGCTTCGAGGTCGCGCAACGTCCGTTGCACGGTCCGCTCGGACACGCGGGTGCGGTACGCGATCGTCGCGACGGACGGGAACGCGCCGCGGCCGTCGTCCCACGCGTTGTCGGCGAGGGCGACGAGCACGAACGCTTCGGTGGGGTTGCTGACTGGCGCGTCGTTGAGTGCCCACAGCATCGCGGCGAGACTCATGCGGTCACCGCCTCGGCGTGGCGTGGCGCGGGCATGCTGACGCGGGCAAGGTGTTGCTCTACCATGGGTGTTGCTGCCTCTCGTGCTTAGCGGTCGGAGGTGGTCAGCCCGCGGCGGCGGTCACCGCGCGTCGGGCCTTAGCGTTAGGCGCCCGGTCCCGGACAGGACCGGGCGCCTCGCTCTGTGTGGAGTTGATCGACGTCACGCTAGCCCCGGCCGTGACGGGCTCGACGGAGGCGCGCCGTTTGCGGTCGGCGTCGACGAGGGCGAGCACGTAGACCGACGTGGGTATGCCGAGGTCGGCGGCCTGCTCGTGCACCTGCTGCCGCTCCTCCGTGCTCATGCGGAGGAAGAGTCCGGCCGATTGGCTGGCCGGGCGTGGCGCCCGCCGGTCGGTTCGCCGGTGGGAGGTTTGGGCGGTCTGTTCGCTGGGCATGGTGCCAGGGATAGCCCGCAGGTATGAGGCGTTGGTGGACGCGGCTCGTGTCGCGTCGATCGGGGCGAAGCGGGCAATGCCCGAGCTTCGGGCCGGTAGGTTGGGCATCGACTGTGTCCTGTTCCGTGATGTGAGAGTCCCGGGGGAAGCGGTGCGGTCGATCCGTGGGGCGCGCTGGTGTAGGAGCCAGCGCGCCCCCAAGTTTTCCTTGGGTGTTACACCTGGTCATGGCGCGGTTCGGGGTGGTCACAACCAGTGACGCTTGTCGCTACGCAGGGTAGCCCGACGGGGTACCACCCCGGTAGAGCAGAGCCCGCATAGTCGGGGCCGGACAGGCGAGCTGTTCCGCCCTGACAGCGCCCTGACACCGGTTACAGCACGCCTCCGCTTTGGATCTACGTTGACGTGCTGTAACGCCGTCACGACGGCACCGGCTCCGACGGGGCGTCCTCGCGGGGGAGCGCGGCCTGCCGACTCATGATCAGCCTGCCGATTGTGACCAGTCCGTTATCGGGGGTCTCGACCTCGACGCCGCGGATGTCCAGCTCGCCCGACTTGCGCCACGCGTCGCGGTAGTCCTCGACGTTCTGCGCCTGGCTCAGCTCGGCCATGAACGCGATGACGACCGGCGGGTACGTGCGGCTGCCGTCGTCGTCCTGTGCGGGCTCCTGCTGCGCGCTGCTGGCGGCGCTGGCGGCCGCGGGGGCGGGCTCGCGGTAGAAGCGTTCAGCGCGCCGTTGCTGCGGCTCCTGCGGCGCAGGGGCGGCCTGCTCAGCCGGCGCCGCCGGCGGCGCCTCGCGGGGGTCGATCGCGGAGTGCTGCCGGGGCGCGGTCGCGTCGGGCGCGTCGAGCCCGAGCCGGCGCCACAGGGCGTCGACGGTGAAGTTCTCGAACGGCTTCCGCTCGCCGACCGGGACGTCGTACTTGACCGACCGGACGCCGGTGACGAACGCCTCGCCGCGGCGCGGGATCTGCACGACGACGCCGACGTCGAACGGCAACGACTTCTCGGTTTTGATCTTCAACTCTTTCGCCGTCGACGGCTGCCCGTTCACCATGACGGTGACCTCTTCGAGCCGGGCCGTGATGATGCTGGGCCCGTCGTGGCCGCGGAGCGCGTCGACGAAGTGCGCCCACCGCTGCTTGGCGATGTTCCACTGATCCATGGTGATGGTCGCGTCTTCGCCGTCCCACTCGCGACGGGCCCGCTCGGCCTTGCGGCGGGCGCGGTCGTTGGCGACGAGCTGCTGCTGATCGCACAGCAGGTCCCAGTACCGGGTACCGGAGTCGCCCACGATGAGGTTCGGCAGGCCGTCGATGCGCGGCTGTCGGGTCGCCCACACCGCCGCGCCGAGCAGGTCGCGGTAGGTGCCGTCGTGCTTGACGATCTCGAAGTCGGCGCCGGGGACGTGCTTGTACTCGTCGGGGTCGTCTTCGCCGATGCCGATCCAGAACGTTCGGCCGACGAGGTCCGAGCCGGACGCCTGGGCGGCCGTCCAGCTCTTGCCGGCCTTCTCGGCGCCGGCGACCAGGACGATCGGCCACGGCGGCTTGCCGGTCGGTCGGCGGGTCTCGTACTCGCGGGTGATCATCGCGCACATTGGGGTGGTGCTCCTTCCTGATGGGTGCCGCCGGGCCGTCACCCGGTGGTACCCCCACAGGTTACGCGCGAGCGGGCTAGCCCGCAAGCTAGCTGGCTGGCTAGCTGTCGAGCAGGGTGGCGAGACAGGTGGGCCCGCCCGCCAGATGGCGAGCGGGCCCGAGAGCGAGACGGCTGGTCAGCCGCGCCGCAGAGCGGCCGTGCCGGGGTCGCCGAGCTTCCGCGCGGCCTGCGCCTTCAACCACGTCAGGCCGGCCAGGATCGGCACCGCGGCCCACTCGGGCAGCGACCCGACCTCGACCGCGGTGACGGCGATGGCGGCCTGCACGGTGGTCGAGGCGATGCGCTCGCCGGCGTCCTTGGCCCACTGCTTGAACTGGTTCGCGTCCATGATCGATCTTTCTGTGAGGGATGGGATGGGGTGCGGGGGAGTGCCGCGGCCGCCCGGTCAGGCGGTGACGCGGAACCCGTGCTTGGAGCCGAGCCGCCGCAGCGAGTCGAGGCCGGGGACGCCGTCGGCGTCGCGGCCGCTGTAGCCGCAGCGGCGCTGCCACGCCGCGTAGGCGGCGACGGTCTTGGTCCCGAACGACGCGTCGGACCACTTCGGGTCGAGCAGCCCCTCGGCGACGAGGGCACGCTCGACGGTGCGGACGTGCTCGGACGCGCCGCGGGTGTGCCCGCCCTGCGACCGGTCGGGGTCGTGCCGCGCCGCGGTGCGCAGCACGGACAGGTCGACGACGTCCAGCGAGGGGCCGTTGCCGCCGCCGCTCGGCGGCTTGGGCTTGGCCGGCGGCTTGGTCGTGCCGGTGCCGTAGGCCGGGCGGCCGTACCCGACGATGCCGCGCTGCCCCTTGCCGACCAGCTTCTTCCGGCGGTGACGGAACACACCGATCCCGGTGCGGCTGCCCGTCGTGTTCGTGTTGCCCTCGATGGTGATCACGTCGCCGCCGTCGACCTTCTCGACGATGCCGATGTGACCGATCCGCCCGAGTTCGGGGTAGTAGATGAACGCGAAGTCACCCGGCCGCGGGGTGGTGACCCACCGGCCGGCGGCCTTGAACGCGGCCGCCCCGGACGGCGTGTAGTGCACGTGGCCGGGCAGCCCAAGCCCGGTCACCTTGGCCATGGCTTCGAGGAAGATCCCGCACCACGCCCACCCGTCCGGGTGGCCGGCGATCTCGTGATACGGCGTGTTGTTGTTGCCGGTCTCGCGGGTGCCGAGCTGCGCACGGCACCAGGCGAGCGCGGCCGCGACGGTGGCGACAGCGGCGCCCATGCTCAGTCCTCCTGCTCGTCGTCGTCGCCGGGCAGCCGCGAGCCGGCCTCCTGCGGGAGGTTCTGCAGGCCGTCCCAGGGGCCTGGGTTGTTGTCGGTGTCGACCGGAACCTCGTCCGGTTCGGTGTGGGTGTCCATGCCGTCGACGCTCGCCGCCGCCGGCGGGTCGTGGGCGGACGCGGCCCGTGTCGCGGGCTATCCGCGGAGCGCCGCGGCGACGGTGGCGACGGCCACTACGACGGACAGCAGCAGCGCGGCCGCGGTGAGCGCGGCGCTCACCCAGCTCGGCCGCCGCGCGGCCTGCTCGTCGCGTTGCCGCTGTAGCTCGGCCCGGAACGCGGCGAGCTGTTCCACGGTGACGTACGTGCCCTCGATGTGCCGCAGCCGACCCTCAGTGTCGACGTTCTCCGAGATGAGGCGGGCGATGCGCTGGTCGTTGGCGGCGATCCACTTCTCGACGGTCACCTGTAGGCCGGCGACGTTCGACGCCAGCGCGCCGACGTCGCGGTGCACGTCGACGATGGTCACGCGCATGGTGGTGCCGTCGTCGTCGGTCATCAGTAGATGTCCGTGGCGATCCAGCCGAACGAAAACGTGCCGCTCCACGACCCGCCGTCCATGGCGTCCGCGGTGACGTTAAAGCCCGTCGACGTCGCGCCGTTGACCTTCAGCTCGACCATGCTCCCGGGGAGCCCCCGCTTCTGGAGGATGACGACAGGGCTCTGCGCGAACGTCTTGCCAAACGCGACGCTCTTTGAAACAGGGCTGCTGGTGGCGCTGGCGGTCCCGATGCTGTCGCTCCCGGCCGCGAAATGGGCGTCGAAAAAGCTTTCGACCCAAGCCCTTGTAGCGGCGTCGCTGCCAACTGTTGGTGCCGCGAGGCTGGTGATCCGCCTGCTGTTCATGTTGACGTTCGCTGTCGGGGGGGCCAGAGCCGATAGCGGGATCGCAGAGTGCGCGGCGGCGTCGTGGGCCGGCATGGTGTGGGTGTGGTCAGCTCGGGCGATCCGGGCCGATGTGCCCTCGACGCCGGCGCCGCCGTATGCCAGGGCGCCGCCGGCGCCGGCGCCGCCGATCGGGTTGACCTCGCTCCACTGCGTGCCGTCGTCGCGGTACAGGCGCCCGGTGCCGGTGACGAAGCAGTACCGGCCGGTCACGCCGGCGGTGGGGCGTGCGTCTACGGTCGCGACTTGCAGGTCGATCGCGAGCATTTCGTCGAGCGTCTGCTGCTGCTGGTCCCACCCGGCGCGGCCGGGCCATGCGTCGGTTCCGGCGGACCAGCGGTTGAGCCCGAGCCGAGGTGTCTGTGTCACCGCCATGCGGCCAACGCTGACCGAGCCGGCCGGCCCATGGGCGGACGTGGCCGGTGTCGCGACCTCAGTCGATGCCGGTCGAGTCGATCGGCGCCCACGTCTGCTGTGCGTCGATGTCCTGCCACAGCGGGAACGCGGTGTCGACGGCGCTCCACGGGATGTCAGCAGACTGCACGACCAGCCCGTACCCGGCCGGTTTCGCGCCGGCGGCGACGACGGCGTCGGCCACCAGCGACATCGGGGAGGGCGCCTCGTCGGACCTGACGAGGATCAGCAGCGCGAACGGGTCAGGGCCGGCGTGTGGCCGCACGTCGACGTACCGGGTGCCGGTGAGTGCCGCTTGGGCGGCCTCGGCGATGGCGGCGCGGGTGCCGGACTGCCACCCGGTGGCGCCGCCAGAGATCGCGTCCCGCTGCTGCTGCACGGTCATGCCGGCGCGCAGCCGCACGCCGACGAGCTGCGCCAGCCACGGCAGCCACGCCGGGTCGGCGGCGGCCGGGTCGGTGAGGTCGCCGGCGTCGACGCGGTCTGCCAGCGTGTCGACGTCGCCGGCGATGTCGCCGAGTAGCGACAGGTACCGCAGCAGCGGGTACGTGCCCTGCGCGGCGTCGGCGTCGCGGTACAACTCGGGCAGGTCGGCGTAGAGCCGGGCCGTGAACTCCGAGACGGCGGGCGGCGTCATGGGCCGGGCACGACGGTCACGGTGACGGTGCCGGCCTGCGCGAGCGGCGCGACACCGGTGAGGGCGACGTCGGCGGCCGGCTGGACGAGGCTGGCGACGCGGCCGACGCCGGCCACCCGGTCAACAAGGCCGATCAGTTCGTTCCGCCAGACGGTGCCCTGCCACGGCCAGACGGCGGGGTCGAGGTACGCGGCGACGGCGGACGAGACGGCGGCGATGACCGAGGCGTCGTCGACGGCGGTCGACGTCACCTGAACTGTGACGGCGACGGTCGTCGTCGTCGGGTCGATGACGTGCACGTCGAGCCCGGCCACGGCGCGCGCTTCGAGCAGCCCCTCGACCTCACCTTTCGTTGGTGCTGGCAGCGGCGCGCCGTCGAGGTCGGCGACGGCCACCGTGACGTGACCGGTGTGGTCGCCCGGCGCGCCGGTGCCAGCGGTCGGGTCGTACAGGTCGATCGTGACCGCGCGGCCGACGCCGGCGGTTTCGAGCGCGGCCGCGGTGAAATGGCCCGGCAGGACCAGCGTCGACACCAGGCGGGACAGCAGCGCCGACCCGCGGTCGAAGTAGGCCGCGTCGGTCTCGGCGTCGCGGCCGCCGGCGAACCCTCCGACACCGACCTCGACCAGCTCGACGTACGGGACGGCGTCGATCAGGTCCAGCCGCAGCCCTTCCGCCAGGCCGTTCGCGTCCTCGCCCTGCTCGATGGCGGTCGCGTACACCTGACCGACGGTGGCGCCGGACAGGATCTCCAACGGCTCGTCGGTGAGCAGGTCGACGACAACACCGGTGGTGG
The DNA here is from genome assembly GCF_001270745.1 of Jiangella muralis. GTDB lineage: Bacteria > Actinomycetota > Actinomycetes > Jiangellales > Jiangellaceae > Jiangella > Jiangella muralis. The sequence goes on along the minus strand of NZ_LFXL01000053.1, from coordinate 21,845 downwards.
CGACGGTGGCGCGGACCCTGGTCTGTGCGGGGATCAGGTGCCCGAGCGAGTCGGCCAGGGTGAACCGGACGCGGCCGCGGGTGCGGGCGCCGGCGTCACGGGGCAGCCCGTACAGGCCGAGCACGCCACCCATGACGGCGTCGGGTAGCCGGTTGATCGCGTACACCAGCTCGGCGACGACGAGCGCCGTCGACTCGATGAGGACCACCTCGGTGTTGCCCTCGCGTGGCGCCCACTCGGGCAGCTTGATCGCGGCGTCTGCGATGGCCCGGTCGACGAGCACCCGCTCGTCGGCGTCGTACAACGACTGGTCGACGTAGCCAGGCAGGTCGGGCGAGACGGTCACGACGGGTCCTCTTCCTCAAACGTGATGGTGGTGACGGCCGTGGTGTCGTTCTCCCACTCCGTGTCGACGGACTCGACGGTGACGCCGTCCGGGCCCCACTGCGACAGGCCGGCGGACAGCTCGCCGGCGTCGTACCCGTCGAACGCCGGGTCGGACACCCCGAACGCCGGCACCATGCGCCGCTCCCCGAGGCGGGTGAGGGCAAGCACGGCGACCGCTTCGGCGGCCGCCGCCGTCGTGCCCTCGTCGACGGTCACGACCGCGCCGGTGTCGGCGATCCGGAACGGGTGCGACAAGATCCCCATGCGGCCCAGCGTCGCCCGACCTGGCCGGGCGGTGTGGGATGCGGGCCGCTACTGGAGCACGCCGAGGACGGCGACGTCGTCGCGGCGCCCTTCCAGCGGCGCCACCAGCACCCGCGCACCGGCCACGTACGGGCCGCCGGCGGCGACCGCGTTGCACGGCCCGTACTCGTAGTCCTTGGCGGACAGGCGGGGCACGGTGACGTAGACGGCGGGCCCGTCGAGACGGGTGACGGTGCCGATCCAGACGCCGGGCAGGGCGGGGCGGGCGGCCATGGGGCGGTCCCTTCTACGGGTACTTGATGCCGGGGACGAGCCCGCCGGCGATCCACCGGACGGTTTCGCGGCCGGTCGCGGACATCTCGGTCACGCCGTACGAGCGGTTGACGGCCTCGATGGTGCGGCCGTTGCCGAGGCTGATGGCGACGTGCCCGTTCGCGAAGAGCAGCGCGCCGCGCGTGTTGATGGCCCGGTCGACGCTGATGAGCGTGCCTTTCCGGTCGCAGTAGGCGCGCTGGTTCCCTGAGCCGTCGACGAACTTGACGCCGGCGCGGGCGGCCGCCCACTCGACCAGCTCGGAGCAGTCGAACGCGTTGGGGTCCGGGTCGCTGGCGGACGCCTCGGCGCCGTAGACGTACCGGTCGCCGGCCTGCGCGAGCGCGGCCGCGACGAACGCCTCGGCGGTGCCGTTGGCGCCCTGCTCGCCCGACCTGCCGCCGCCGGCAGGGGAGGGGTCGTCGGGGTCGTCGGGGTCGTCGGGGTCGTCGGGCGGTTTGGGGTCCGGGTTGATCGGCGTGCGGATGCCGACAGAGACAGGTGCGTCGTTGGCGAACGGGATATCGACGCTGCTCACGAGATAGTCGTCGTTGAAGTAGGGGACGCCGCGGAGCCGGACAGCGTCGCCCGGCCGGATGCGCTCGGCGTCGTCGCCGATGATCTCGATGGTCCCCTCGATGCCGGTGTCGGAGTCCTCCGACCTGCGCATCTTCGGCAGCGACACCAGCCCTTCGGAGGCGTCATCGTCGAACGACCAGGTGAAGTGGTACATCGTGGCGCGGGTCATCAGCCACGTCGGGCGGCCGAAGTAGAGCGTCCCGCCGGCCTCGAACGTCACGTAACCCAACTCGTCGGCCAGGCGGCGTATGACGTCCCACGAGTTCTCGGGGGTGTCGCTGCCGGTGCTGGCCTGGCGGGCGATCTGGCGGCGCTTCGCGGACGGCTCGCCGACGAACCGCAGCCCGAACCGTTGCGCCTCCATGGCCGCGAACTCGGTCGGGCTCAGGCCTTTCCACACCTTCTCCCCGGTGGCCTTCCGCATCGCGCGGACGTGCACCGACCGGGCGGTGACCTCAACGGCTGGCACGCCGTCGGCCTCGGTGAGCGCGACGGCGGCGATGCCGAGCAGCAGGTCGGCGTAGTCGCACTGCCCGCCGATGTCGAAGATCCGGCCGGCCAGCAACCCAAGGTCGGGGTCCTCGGCGGTGAGCGTGAGCTGCGTGACCTCGGTCATGGACAGGCTGACGCGGCCGCTGGTGATGGCCTCGGCGATGTTCGACGTGTTGCCTCGGCGGCCCCGCACGACGAGGCGGCCGATGTGCTCGGTGTACAGGTCAGCGGCAGCCATCACGTCACCGCGGCGGGATCGTCAGCTTGTGCCCGATCTGGAGCTTCCTCGGGTCCTTGACGCCGTTGAGCTTGGCTATCTCTTTCCACCGGTACGGGTCACCGAGGAACTTGCGGGAGATCTCCCACAGGGTGTCGCCCTTCTTCACGACGTACGTCCGGGTGGCCGGCCGGGGCGGCTTCGGGGGCGGCGGCTTCGGCGCCGTGCGGGCGATCTTCGGCCGCACGCTGTAGTCCTCACCCAGGGACACGTTCGCGGTCGCGCGGGTGATCCGGTTCGTCCCGGCCTGCATCGCCTCGGTCGTGATGGTGAGATCGTCGATCTTCCACCAGTCGCCCGAGATCTGCCCGAGCCGGTACAGCAGCACCCGCTCACCGTGCCGGGCGATCTGCCGTAGCTGGTTGATCTCGGCTTCGATGGGTTCCTGCGCGTCGGTCTCACCGATGATCGCGGAGAACCGGAGCGTGCGGGAGTGCCCGCCGACGCGGCGCCGCAGCGGCCGCCGGCCGGGCCGCTTGACGAGCGTGAACTCGGGAGCGTCGCCGCCGGCGTCGAGGATGCGCGGCGCGAACGGGAAGATGAACCGGCGCCCGGACTCGTCCTGGATGTACGCCTTGGGGTGCTTCCGCGGCGGGGCGGCGGCGCGGCTGTCGGTGCGGCGGCGGATCGCAACAGTGGCCATCAGCGGGTCCGTTCTTCCTGCTCGCGGAGGATGCGCCGCAGCGCGCGTTCGACGGCGTCCTCGATCTCGGCGTCGTCGCGGGGGTTGACGACGGTCACCTGTACGGCGCCCTCGGCGACGACGACGCCGGCGCCGCCGGAGCCGACCGAGCCGTGCCGCGGGGTGGCGGTGTCACCCATGACCGCGTGGACGTGGCGGCCGCCGCCGTCGCCGTGGATGGCGGCGTACCCGCCGCCGGCCCGGACGGCGCGCGCGTACTGCGGGAGGTTCCGCCCGACGACGTCGACAGCGCGGCCGGCCTGGTGGTCACCGGAGCCGCCGCCGTGGCCACCCCCGCCGACGAGCGCGTTCGAGATCCCGTACCCGCCGCCGAGCGACATGGCGATGCCGTAGTGCGCGGAGAGGGTGCGTTTCAGGTTGCCGGGCCCGCGGCCGCGGCTGGTGGCGGTGTCGCCCATGCCGGGCGCCAGTACCGTCCCGGACCCAACTCCGTTGCCGGCGAACGAGCTGATCGGCATGCCGGTGTTGTTAGCGGCCTGGATCTGCACCCATATCGGTTTGTTCGCGACGCTGGTCCGCAGCTCGTTGATCGCAGCCTCGGCCTTCGACGGGTCGGCCATGATCTCTAGCTCGCGCTCGATGCCGCCCAGGGCCTCGTTCGCGTCTTCCTTGAAACCGGAGATGGCGTCGGCCGCGCCGTCGAGCTTGTCACCCAGGCCGGGCACCCACCCGAACGCCCGCGCGGCGCCGTTGACCAGCGTCTCGACCACGGTCAGGTAGAAGTTCACCAGGTGCCGGAACGCGGTGACGGCGACCTCGGCAAGCCAGATGGCGCCCTGCTTGACGGCGTCCCACGCCCCGGTCACGATGTCGCGGAACGTCTCCGATTCCTGCCATGCGTACGTGATCGCGGCCACAAGCAAACTGAGAATGGTTATCACTGTACCGAGGGGGTTGGCGCGCATCGCCGCGTTGAGCCCTTTCTGCGCGAGCGTGGTGCCGGCGATGGCGGCCGAGATGGCGCGGTACGTTCCGGCCAGCCATCCGATCGTCCGGTACGCGACGAACCCGGCCAGCACAGCAGCGAGGACCGGTTGCAGCTCCTCGGCGTTGTCGGCCACGAACCCCAGCCCCTCACGGGCCAGACCGAGCGGACTGAGGAACGCCGGCAGCGCGCCGGACAGGTCGTCGATGGTGGGCAGCAGCACGTCACGGAGGACGGTGCCGGCGTCGTCGGCGAAGTCAGCGAAGGACGTGAGGCCGTCCTCGATAGGGCCGATCAGGTCGCCCGTCCCGCCGAGCATGGCGTCGATCGTTTCGGCGGCGCCGCGCGCGTCACCGGACGACAGCGCCGCCCACAGCTCCGGCACCAGCGCGGCGGCCCGCTCGACATGGTCGGCGAACTCGGGCACCTTGGCGACCAGGCCGTCGACGGCGGGCCCGAGGCGGGAGTCGAGCGCCTGCGCTGCCTGCTCGGCGGCCGGCAGCAGCGCCGTACCGACCGCGGTGGCGGCCTCGATGAACCGGCCCTTGATGGCGCGCATCTTGTTCGCGAGCCCGTCCGACGTGCGTTCGAGGTCGCCGTTCGCGTCGCCGAGCCCCTGCATGATGAGCTGGTGCCGGACCATGACCTTCTGCGCCTCGGTCAGCTCGCCGGTCATCCCCATCGTCGCCGCCTGCGCCTTCATGGTGGCGTCACTGAGGAAGATGCCGAACTGTCGCAGCGGCTCGGCTTCGCCGGCGAGCCCGGACCGGAGCGCCATGAAGACCTCGGTCGGGTCAGCGTTGTAGAAGCTGGACAGGTCAAGGCCGGCCTGCGTGAGCGACGTCGAGAAATCGCCCAACGCGTCGATCGGCACGCCGGCAGCCTTACCGAAAATACCGAACGTATTTGCGGCCGCTTTCAATTCAGCGGTAGGAATTCCGAAACGCGAATACGTTTCGTCAATGTATCCTTGGACTTCGGCCGCCGCGCTGGCGAACACCGTCGAGAACGCCGACGCCGTCTCCGCGGCGTCGCTGGCCATGCCGAGCAGCTTGGCGCCGCCGATGACTGCTGCCGCGGTCAGCGCGGCGACGCCGGTAGCTGCCCCCTTCAACAGGGTGAGGACGCCGCCGCCGAGTCGGCGGGCCAGCCCGCCGACACCGGCCGTCATCTCCGAGAGCGACTTACTCGACCGCTTGGCCGACCGGTCGAGTTGGTCGGTGTCGTCCTTGGTCTTACGGATGCCTTCGCGGACCTTCGCGAGGGCGCGGGACAGGTCATCTTCGAGTGACGCCTTGACGACGATCTCGTCATCGTCCACCCGTCCCGCCTCCCATCAGCTCTTTCGGTTCGCCTTGGAGATCTCGTCGTTCACGTGTCGGGCCGCGGCGATGCGGACCGCGGCCGTGACCCTGTCCCGCTCGCCGAGCACGACGGCCGGGTCGATCTTGAACAGGTACGCGATGTTCGCCGCGGCGTGGACTCGCGCGTCATCCCTGATCAGGGCGAAGACGCGGCTTACGTAGGGTCCACAACGTCGGCGTCGTCACCCCATCCGGACTCGGCGAGAACGGTCTTGGCGGCCGAGTCGAGGTCGCCGTCGCGGCCGAAGAACGCCTTAGCGGCGTCGGCCGCGCTGCGCACCTTCAGCACGTCGAGCAGGTCGGGGTGTCGGAACGTGAGCGGTTCCTCGTCCTCGCCGAGCAGCCGCTTCCCGTTCTTGTGGATGGCGACGCACGTGTACGCGAGGATCAGCCCGGCGAACTTGACGTCGTCGATCTGCTCCCGCTTGACGCGGGCGATCTTCCGCCACTTCGAGATCTCGCCGCTTTCGACGTTGGTCCGGCACCACGCGGTGTAGCCGGGGCGCCCTTTGACCTTGATCGGGACCGGCTCGCCGAGCTTCTGCTTGACGTCGGTCGCGATCATTTCCAGGTCGGACGGGCCATCGTCGTCGAGCGCGGTGGTTTCGTCCTCGACGGGCCCGCGGCGGCGGGGCTCGTGCGGTGCGTCGGCGGGCAGGGCGTCGAGGTCGGCGCGGGCGCCACTCTCGAACTGGAAGTCGGTCGGGCTGGTCATGGGCGGGTCCTTCCTCTGGTGGGTGGCGTGGTGGTTACCGGCCGGCGGCGGTTGCCCGCTCTCTGCTGGTGGCGCGGCTACTCGGCCGCCGGCCGGTGGTCTTCGGGGGTCAGGCGGCGCCGTCGGTCGCCCACTCCATCTCGAAGGTCGCAGCGTCGCCGCTGGACGAGTCGAGTTCCGGGTCGTTGACCCGGACGAGCAGCGAATTCGGGTACGTCGTCGGCCGCCCAATGGGGGTGAGGTCGGCGTCGGTGGGCTGCTTGGTGACGGTGCGGCGCAGCCGGCCGACCTGCTTCCGCAGGGACGCGATGACGGGCTGGTCGCGCTGCGGGTCGTACGGCCGACCGATGACGAGATTCGACGTCTCGGCCGGCGCCGACAGCGTCGACGGCTGAAGCTTCCCGCCGTCCCACACCTTCGACACAGCGGCGGTGACCTCACCGCCGGTCTGCGTGGCGAAGTACTCCGGGATGCCCTGCACGTTCACGAGAAACTGCCGCTGACTGGCGCGCGCCATGATCGGTTTCTCCCTTCTCAGACGGACGCCGTCAGGGCGGCCTTGACGATGGTGAGCCGGATGAGGGTGCCGACCGGCGACACCCGGACGGCGAGCACGGCGTTGATCGTGTTCGACGCGAGCACGGCGTCGGTGTTCACGGTCTCGCCGACGTCGACGGAATAGCCGGGGTCGATCTGCTCGCCGTCCTCGGTCAGCCGCTCGAACAGGCCGCCGTCGGCGCGGATCGGGTCGACGAGCCCGACGAGGGTGGACTCGACTCGCGACAGCAGCCGGCCGCCGCCGTCGATGGTCTCGAACACGAACGGTTCGAGCAGCGCCTCGGCCTGCACCGCGAGGTAGTTGAGCATGTCCCGCCCGACGAGCAGGGCGTAGTTGTCGGCATCGGGGGACAGCGACCGCCACCCGTAGAGGCGGGTCGTGTTCACGATGCGGCGGATGGCGCTGACGCGGCCCTCGTCGAGGGCGTCGCCGGCGGCCCGGTTCAGCTCGACCGACGGGCCGAGGATGTACCGGGACTGCGCGATCTGCCCGGCCGGCGCGCGCCACGGGCCGACGTCGCGGTGCGCGCGGGCCCGGCACGCCGCGACGTACCCCTCGGGCGGGATCGGGCGGGCGCCTGCGCCGTCCGGCATCAGCACCCACGGGTAGAACAGGCCGGCGTGCTCCGAGCCCGGCAGCGCGCCCAGAGTGGCCGCGGCTGCGGTCGCCTCGGACTCGACCGCGTCGACGTCCATCGCCAGCGCGACGAGCCGGTTGTGCGTGCGGGCGTGCTCGATCAGGCCGGGCCCGACGAGGTCGGCGGTGTAGCCAGGCGCGGCGACGATGCCGGCGCCCAGCTCGGGGGCGAACCGGGCGGCCGCGGCGACGACCTCGGGCGCGTCGACGTTGGCGCGGTCGTCGGTGCCGGCCGACAGCGCCGTCGCGGCGAGAACGGCCGGGAGGTTGTCGGGCGCCGCGGTGACCGAACCGAGGTCGGCGACGGTGATCCACGTCGACGCCGCGGTGCGGGTGACGGCGGCGGCCGGCGTGGCGATGTTGTCGTACCGCTCGACGACGCGGCCGCCGTAGGAGATGACAAGCCGGAACGTGCCGGCGGCGGTGCCGGCCTCGACGGCGACGGTCATCCCGGTCGACCAGGCGCCGGGCGACGCCGCGGTCACGGACAGCGTCGCGACCGCCGGGGTCGCGCGGTCCATGAGCTGCAACGTGCCGGCGGACGCGGCCGGCCCGACGACGCGGGCGACGAACGCCTCGGCGCCGCCTTCCTCGAAGAACACCCGCAGGTCGTCGTGCAGCGCGCCGTACGCGACACGCTGCCCGAGCAGCGCCTCGTACTCGCCGAGGGACCGCACCCGGACGGGGACGGTGGCGTCGCCGCGCTCGGTGAGGCCGAGCACGAAGTACCGCGCGGCCTGGTCGCTGGCCGGCGCGACCGGCCCTTGCCGGGTCGCTGTGGTGATGGTTACGCCGGGCATGTCACTCCTCGCTGTCGCCGGCGCCGCCGTCGGCCGCCGTGTCGTCGGTGTTGGTCTTCGCGCGGGAACGTCGGCGCTCGCGCGCCTGCGCGGCCAGGTGCCGCGCCTCGTGCGTCTCACGCATGGCAGCAGCGGCCGCCCTGGTGACGCCGGTCGCCGGTACCGGGTCGAGGGTCTGGACGACGAGCAGCCGGCACGCGGCGACAGCAGCGGCGACGACCGGCGACTCGACGTCGCCGGTGCCCCAGGAGCGGGCGCCGATCATGCGGCCGTCCGCGGTGCGCCGGCGCGGCGTGTCGCCGGGGTTGTACAACGTCTCCCACTGAGCCATACCGGCAGCGTCGTTTCAGAGCGCGGGATGTGGTGGGAGGGCGCCCGTGTCGAGCGCTATCGACTCGACCGTGCCGACGCCGCCGTGGTCGATGGTCTCCTCGACCGTGACGTCGACGGTGACGTACGCACCGGCGATGGTGGCCGCCGAGTCGTCGACGGCAACCTCGCTGTACGACTCGGTGATCGACGTCGGGGCGACCGCGGCCAGCGGGCCGAGGACGCGGCGCGTCAGCAGCAGCTCACGCACCGCGAGCGTGTACCGCTTCCGCGCGGTGTCGGTCTCGGCGGCGTGGGTGCCGCGGGCCCACACGAACAGCCGCAGCGCGTACGTGCACGCGTAGCTCTCGGTGGTGCCGGTCACCCGGGCGGGCGTGATGGCGCGGGTGTCCTGCCCGACGACCAGCACGCACGGCCAAAACTCGATCGGTAGCTGTACCTGGTCGTGGGCGAGCACGTGCGCCAGGTCTGGCAGCTTGTCGGGCCCGACCCTGTAGCGGGCGCGCAGCTCGGTCAGCTTCCCCGGCATGCGGTCGCGGACCGCTGCGGCGACCAGCTCGGAGGCGCCCTCGATGCCGGTCGGGTCCTGGACGTAGGGCCCGCCACCACCGGACGCGACGACCTCCACGACGGACACGCCGCCGCCAGCGCGGCCCGACGAGCCGTCGCCGTCCGCGATGACGTCGACCAGGGCGACGCCGCCGCCGGCTCGCGAGCTGACCCCGCCGCCGTCGGCGACCGCCTCGGCCACGGAGACGGCGCCGCCGGGCCGGGCCGACAGCCCGCCACCGGTGGGCGCGGCCTCCACGACGGCGACCCCGCCGCCCTCGTGATGCTCGGCGAGTTCGTACAGCTCGACCGAGGACAGCCGCACAGCAGACGCCGCGGCCTCGTTCGTCGCGTCGTTGTGCGCGAGCGTGATGGCAGCCCGCAGCCCCTTCCGCATGTGGTCCTCGACCTGGTACGGCCACGTCGACGGCTCGGGATTGCCGTCGTACCAGAGGCGCCCACGGATCGTGTCGCCGGCCGCTTCCAGCCGGACCCACGTGACCGGGCCACCGACGGTGGACACCTCACCGGCCAGGTTCTCAACGAGCATCGTGTAGCCGTCGAACTCACGCGTCCCGGTCATCGACGCCGCGGTAGCGATGGGGGAGCGGCGCAGCAGCCGGATCACGGTGCCAGCCGTCGAGTGCTGCCGGGCGGGCAGCTCGAACAGCATCGAGACGCCGGCGCCGAACTTGTCGTCGGGGGTCTTGGCGCCGGCGACGCTGGTCGTGGCCGCGCCGCGGATCGTGGGCACCCAGAACGAGTTCGTGTGCCCGGCGACGGGGATCTCGTAGCGGAGCAGCATGCCGTGATCAGCGGGTAGATCCGCGGCCGCCGTCAGCCAGGCGAGCGACCCGAGCTGCGTCCCGTCCGTCGACAGGGTGACGCTGCCCGTGGCCGGGGTGACCGTGCCGCCCGCGGCCGTGGCCGGGGTGAGCCACGCCGGCACCGCGCCGTCGGCGAAGTTCGTCGCGTGGATGGTCCGCCGGGTCACGGCCGGCGGCGGTGTGGTGGCGTCGCCGCTGCGGCCGACCATGTCGACGACGGCGGCGATGCGCTGCACGCGGCCCTCGGTCCCGGAGGGTGTGGCTGTGGCGTGGATGGCGAACCGGTCAGCCGGCACCGCCGAAACGGCCGTCGCGATGACGTACCAGGTGCGGCCGTCCATGCTGGCCGAGTAGGTGAACGTGGTGGTGGGCTGGTCGTAGGCGAGCCGAAGCCACGTCGGGCCGCCGTAGAGGACGCTGCCGAGGGTGTCGGTCGTGGTGATGGAGGCGCGGGTGCCGCTGGTGTTCGTCGTGCCCCACCGGTGGAACCCGAACCACATCCGGTCGGCGCGGAACGTGCCGGCCTGCGCGTCGGTGAACGACGCGAACCGGGCACCCTGGATCGTCGCCGAGTTCAGCGCGAGCAGGTCGAGACCCTGATTGGGGAGAGTGATCGACTCTTCCGCCAGCGCGACGGCGATGTCCCACGACCCGCCGACCGGGGTCCAGATGTGCGGGCCCTGCGGTGTGGTCCCCGTCGTGAACAGGCTGTTCATGGTCTGGCCGGGGGCGATGGCCAGCTCGGCGTACCCGCCGCCGACGACGACCGACGAGCCCGCCGGAGTGACGGCCGTCCACCCGGCGGGCAGGGTAGCGCCGTCGAACCGGGTGACGGTCACGGTCAGCCCACCGGGGCGCGGTGGAGGATGCCCGTGTCGGCGGCGCGCAGCAGGTACGTGCCCTGCCCGGTGTACGTCTCGGGGGCCGGGGCGCCCTGGTCGTCGACGACGGCGGCGCCGCCGTAGTTCGTGCCGCCGGTGGCAGCGCTGTAGCCGCGCCACCCGGCCACGGTCGAGCCCGGCGGGATGTCGAACGGCAGGTCGGTCGTCGGCCGGGCGAGCGCGGCGTCAGTCCAGGTGACGGGCTGCCGCGCGTAGGCCGGGTCGCCGCCGGTCAGTTCGACGCCGGCGCCGTTGACGAGCCCGATGTGCGTGATGGCGTCCGGGCCGGTCGAGCCGAGCCGAGCGAAGTAGGCCGCATCCATGAGCGTTTCTCCTGGTCAGGTGGGTTAGGCGTTGCCGGTGATCACGAAGCGTTGGATGCGGCGCATCCACTCGCGGCGCATGTTCTCCGTCAGCTCGACCGGGCGCCGCTGCGGCAGCCCGGCGCCGCCGCGCTGGTGGTGGCGGCCGTAGTCGACGTCGGAGCCGATCGCCATCGACTTGTTCTCGATGACCTCGACCCCGAACGGCCGCGTGGTCAGGCTCTTTCGCAGCGCGCCTGTGCGTTCGAGGACTCGCGTGCCGGGGTAGTGGCGTGCCTTCCAGCGGGCGTACCGCGGCGACAGCGGCGACCAGCCGCCCGACGCGAACGCACCTTCGCTGTTGAACTGCCGGGTCTCGGCACGCTGGAACGACTCGGCGAGCCAGTACCAGACCGGCGTCAGGTCGTCGACGTTGTCGCCGACGCGGGCGAGCGTGCGGTCGAGCTGCACGTCGCCGTAGAACGCGAACGAGATCCGCACGACGTCACCACCTGATGCCGTCGTAGAACGTCACCGGCGGGAACGACCAGGCCGGCCGGTCCGACGTCGGGTCGGCCGACTCGTCGGGGTCCTGCGTCCACTCCTCGACCAGCTTCGCCAGGGCGTCGAGGCCGGTGGTGTAGCGGTCCCACAGGATGCCCGAGTAGCTGTCGGTCGCCTTGCCTGCACGCTCGGGGAACCGGGCCGCCTGCGCGTAGCTGCCGGCCGCGTTGTGCACGAGGTCGCAGGCAGTGAGCTTCACGTACTCCCGCCGCGAGTCATCGCGCAGCGCTTCCCACCCGTCGAGGCGTAGCGCCACCTTCGCGCAGAACTGGTCAACCCACTCCTGCACGGTGGCCCTGGTGACGATCTTCTGCCCGGGCTGCGGGTTCACCGGCGCCGATTCGAGCAGCGGCGCGTCAGGTAGGAGAGCGGCGACACCGTCGACGGTCGCGCCCCAAGGCTGGCCCTCAGCCATTCGCCGCTCTCCTTTCCTGGTCTAGTGCTACGCGCTGGCGTCGGGCGCCGGTGCGAGGACGCCGAGCTTGACGCCGCGGTCGGCGTACTTGTCGTCGATGAGGACGACGTCGCCGCGCTGGGCGGTGCTGTGCTGGCCGTTGACCATCACGTTGAACCGCGACGCGACGACGAGCATGCGGCGGGAGCCGCCCCACTCCCGGACCACGCCGTTGGGCGTGATGACCGGTTGCGGGGCGGCGTCCCCACCACCCACCGTGGAACTCGTGACCGGTGCCCCGCCGGCCACGAGCAGAGCCAGGGCGGCCGCGCGGGCCGCCTCGGCTGCGGCCCCGTCGTCGGCGTTGCCCGCGCCGTCGACGGTGGCCTCTGCGCCGGGCGCCTCGGGGGAGGCGGCCGGCGCGCTGTCCCCGGCGCCAGCAGGGGGGCTGCTGGCGCCGGGAGTCGGTGCGGCGACCTCGGGCACCGGGGCGACCGCGGGGGCCGTCTCCGGGGCTGTGGGCGCCGCGGAGCTGACGTCCGGTGCGGGGTCCGCGCCGGCGGCCAGCTTGGCGAGCGCGGCGGCCTTGGCGGCCTCGCGCTTCTCCGCAGTGGTGGGGCCCGCCATCACTGCGTACCGGAGATCCGGTAGATGGCGAGCGGGTCCGTGATGATCGGCACGGACACCCGGCCGGCCTGGACGAGCCACGCCTCGCGCCACGGCAGGTCGATGACCCGCGTGTACAGGGGCAGCTCGTCGCGCTGCGAGCCGATGATCTTCGCCTGGCAGACGTCGACGACGCCGGCGGTCTGCCGGTTGGTGACGACCCAGTTTTCGATGCCCGCGAGACCGGCCAGCTTCCCCGACAGGACCGGGTTGATGGTGGTGTTTTCCCGAGGCAGCGCGTCGCGGATGTCCTTCCGCTTCAACAGGTTGAGCGCGTCGGACGGGTGGATGACCGTCGTGTCGGGCTCGTAGCCGAGGTCACTCTGGCTGATCGCGGACTTCGCGGTGTAGAAGTCCGACAGCGGGTCGCCGGTCGCGGCGACGGTCCACTCGTCGGCCGCGTTGCCGCCCTGCTTCAGCGGCTCGGCGGTGATCTTCGCCATGGCGACACTGTCGACCTTCTTGATCATCGTGTTGCGAAGCTTGGTGGTGCCCCGCTGGATGACGTCGCGCTGGTTGCGGCGCACGTTCTCGTACGTGACGAGGAACGCTCCACCACGCTTGACGACGGCGTCGACCTTGGGGGTCGGGTCCGACGCACCCACGAGGGGGAACTCGGCACCGGGCGCGATCTCCTGCACGTCGCGGTCGGTGTAGAGGTCCTGCTCCGTGACCTGGTCGTAGATCACGGCGCCGCCCTGCGCGTCGCCGGGGGCGAAGAGGAAGTCGGCGACGAACCGCTCGCGCGACAGCTCCTCCATGACTCGCTGGACCCTCGTCGGGTTCTTGAGCCACATGTCGACGGTGATCAGCCGGCCGTTGATGGTGGGCGGCCCCGGCGGGTTTGTCAGCACGGTCTATCTCCTTTGCTGGTCAGACGGGTTGTCGGGGCCCGGTCAGGCGACGAGGGCGGGGTTGAACGCGACGAACGCGTCGGCGCCGCTGGCGACGTCGAACACGACGGTCCCGATGGGGATGCCGGTCGAGACCGCGACGACGACGCCGGCCGCGCCGGCCTGGACGACGGCGCCGGCGGTGAGGTTCGTGCCGGCGGTGACGGGCAGGACGCCCTCACGGAGGACGTTGACGAGCTGGCCCGTCGCGACGTCCCACCCGGCGACACCGAACGCGGCTTCGCCTGCACCGGAGTGCGCGACGAGGACGTTGCCCGAGCCGTTGCCGGACACCTTGACGAGCCGCTTGCCGGTCACGTTCGACGCGGCCTTGCAGGTGAGGTCGGAGCCGGGGGCGTAGAGGGGGATCGCGTCGTTCGCCATGTCACTTGCTCCCGTCGGTGATGCCGAACGTGTCCGACTCGAACGCCGCCCACGCGGCCTCTTCCGAGGCGCTGAGCTGCGTCGTCGCGGGCGTGGTCGCGTGGCCGGCGGCCTCGGTGTTGAACCGCGGCTGGATCTTGTCGAGCAGCGTGACCGTGCCCGGCTCGTCGCCGGTGAGCGCGGTCTGCCACGCCTCCAGCTCCGGGGGCGTGATCTTCCCGGCGCGCACCGCGTCGTCGAGGATGCGGGCGTGCCGCTGCTCGGCCAACTCGCCGTGCGCGGCCGCACCCAGGGACGCGTTCTGCGTGAGCGCGGTGAGCTGCGCCGCGGTCAAGGTGACGGTGCCGTCGTCGTTCGGCTTCGGCTCGTCGACCTTGTCGGCCGCGTCCTTCTTCGCCTTCTCGGCCTCGGCCGCCTCGGCAGCCTCGGCGGCCTTGGCCTTGTCCGCGTCCTCGGTGCCGTCGTCGCCCAGCAGCTCGCGCAGCTTCGCCTCGACGTCGTCGTCGCTGGCCTCGGCCAGCGCGGCGGTCACCTGGTCGCGCTTGATCTTGGCCATGCGCTTCCTTCCGTTCGTGGCGCCGGCGGTTGCCGGGCCCTGGTCTGTGCCGTCGTCGTCAGCTTTGGCGGGGTCGACGACCGCGTGTGGGATGGATGCCGTGTCGTGCACGCCGGCGAGACGGTCGAGCCGCGCGAGGGCGGCGTCGACCTTGTCGTCGGGGATGCCGCTGGCCTCGGCGAGCTGGACGACCTCGACACGGGCAGCGGCCAGCCAGGCGACGGCGGCCGCGTCGTCGACGCCGTCGACGAACTCGACCAGGTCGACCCGCTCGGCCTCGGCCGGCGGCGCGCCGTACAGCGCGAGGACGTCAGCCAGTCCCTTCACGGCGGGCCGGGAGACGCCGAGCAGCGCGAGCCCGGTGAGCGCGGCCCGGTACGTCTTGCCGGCGGCGGTGCGCAGCCCGTGCGCGATCTCGACCGAGCGGCGCCGGTAGGCCGTCGGCATGATCTCGGCGAGCTTCGCCGGGATGCCGACGATGTCGCCTACCACCGTGTCGGGGTCGCCGTCCTTCGCGCGGACGTTCGCGACCCACCCGAGCGCCGGCTCGCCGTCGAACCTGGGGTCGATGTGCCCCAGCTTGATCACGGGCCGGTCGACGCCGGCGTCGCCGTACGCCTCGACGATCGATGCCAGGTCTTCGGTGGTGACCTCGACGGGCCCGGTCGAGGCGTTCCATTTCCCGGCCTTGACCAGCTCTACGCCGCGGATGGTGGCGGTGGCCATGGTCAGCCCACCCGTTCGGGCCAGTGCCACGTACCGCCCGGGTGCTGGTCGGTGTCCTCTTCCTGCCGGCACCCGCCGGAGGCGAGGGGCTGGAAGAACATGCCGGTGGGGTTGATCACGGCGAGCCCGACGACGGTGTCGTCGTCACCGGTCTCGGTGATGACGGCCGCACGGCACTGGCTTCGGTACTCGCCTCCTGGGGTGCCGTAGCTGACGTAGTGCACGGCCCGGCCGACGCTCGGTCGCGGCGCGCTCGGGCGCTGCGCGGTGGTCTGCTCCATGGCCGCGACGCTGCCGCCGGCGGGTGCGTCACGGTGGGACCGAACGCGTGTCGCTAGCCAGCCAGCTAGCTAGCGTGCAACACTGAAACGGCGGGCTATCCCGCACATGCCCAGGCCAGAGAGGAACCGATCACACGTGACCGCGCTGGCGGTGGCCAATCAGAAGGGCGGCGTTGGGAAGACCACGACGACCCTCAACCTCGCGTACACATGGTCGTCTCGCGGTGAGACGGTCCTCGTCATCGACTGTGACAAGCAGGCCGCCGCGACCAAGACAGTCATCGCCGACGCCAACGTTCGCGCTGACCTGCCCACTCTTGCCGATGCGCTCGGCCCGACCGGGCGGACGAACGTCGGCCTGGTCGACGTGATCGTGCGGGCTGACGCACAGTGGGGCGGCGTCGACATCGTGCCGGCGTCCCTCGACCTGGAAGACGTGTGGAAGAGCGCGCGTCCTGACCTGGTGTTCTGGCTGCGGCGTGCGGTCGCAGAGACCGGCGTGGGGGAGAAGTACGACCGGGTCCTGTTCGACTGCCCACCGGACCTCGGGCCGGGCATGGTGTCCGCGGCGCTGGCTGCCGACACGGTGATCATCCCGACGCACCCTGAGCGGATGTCTCTCGATGGGGTCGCGGACACGGTCGAGATGGTCGACGTGCTGCGGCGCGACTTTGAGCCCGAGTTGCGGGTGTCCGCGATCGTGCCGTTAGCGGTTGACCGGCGGGTGAACGAGCACGTCGAACGGCTCGACGAGGTCCGGCGGCTGTACGGGGAGTTGGTGACGCGGGCGGTCATCCCGCACCGGGTGAAGAGTGACGAGGCGTCCGGCGCGGGGGCGCCGGCGGCGTGGCTGGCCGGCGACGCCGGCCGCGCGCTGTCGACGGCGTACGGGGATCTCGCGAAAGAGCTGGACGAACGAGCAGGGGGTCAGTGATGGCAGCGACAGAGCGACGGGCGGCGGCGGCGCCGCGCAGTGTTGAGGCGCAGGTGACGCGGATGACGAACGCGCCGGCGACGTCGGGTGACGACGAGGGCCCGCGGTACGTGGCGCTGTCGGTACGGGTGTCGACGGACCTACGGAAGCGGGTGCGCCGCGCGGCGATCGATCACGACGTCGAGATTCAGGACATCGTTACCCAGGCCATCGAGGACAAGCTCGCCGACCTCGAAGCGCACGGCTGGTCCGGGAAGCGCGGCCGCCGGTGACCGTGGCCGTTGAGGCGCCGCCGGCGGCGGCGTTCCGGTGGGCCGGCGACGTGCTGGACGAGTGCGGCTCGTGTGGCTGGTGGGTGCGGGTCGACGAGCTGCACGCGGGGTCGTGTACGTGGTGCCGCGGCGCCGTGCTGACCGGATAGACGCCGGGCCCCGTCCGGCCCACCCTCGGACGGGCCCGGACATGCGTGAGCCCGGCCTACCGGTCATTCCGACCGGCCGCCGGGCTCACGTCTTCCTCGGGCTACTGCCCTCGGCGTCTCGTCCGGCCGGGCCCCGCGAACGGGGTCACCGGCCTCGCTTCCTCACCCACCTCGATGGGCTGGCGTGATCACTCTACTCGGTGCTGACCGGACCGGGCGCTGACCCGCCGACGACGCCCTCACAGCGGCCCTGACGGCAGCCTCTCACGCTGACCGGATCGGGTAAGCATGCAGGTCACAACCGAATCCGGGTGCTGACTGGCCGGTCAGCACCCGGGCCCGTGGGTCAGCAGACTGCGGCCTACTCGCGGCCGTCCTCGTCGCCGTCCGGGTCGGTCGCCGACACGTTGAGCTGTGCCCGCTCGACACCCTTCCCAGACGCCGGCCCCCGGGGCTTCGAGGCGTCCCACACGGTCTTGGGCTCGATACCCAGCTCCCGGAGCTGCCGGCCGACGCTGTGCGCCGTCAGCGACCCGTACGTCGGCTCCCGCAGCGCCGCCAGGCCGGCCGCGAGGTCGCCCAGGTGGATGGTGTCGGCCGACCCGACCACGGTCCGGCAGTCGGTGAGGAAGTCGACCTGTTGCATGACATCGGCGATGTCCTCACCGGCGGCGTACCCCGACAGCAGCCCGGCCGCCTCCCGCGCCGCCCGCGCCCGCAGACCGATCTTCTCGGCCTGGACGCCGTCGAGCCCGAACACGCTGCGCACGATCTGCGCCTCGGCGCCGTCGGCGCGCAGGTACCCCATGCCCTTGTCCTCGTAGGCAAACACGGTCGCGTTGATGCCGGTCTTGTACGCCCCAGTGCCGAGGACAGCGTCGTTCGCCGGCTGCCCCATGACCTTCAACGAGAACCGCACCGCGGCGTTCGCGGAGATCGCCGTAGGGATGCTGCTCGCGTCCGGCTTCTGCGTCCCAAAGTACGAGTGAATGCCGACCGCCGGGCCACGTTTCACCAGGTCAGTGCATATCTGGATCAGTTCCTCACGGGTCGCCTTGTCCGGGTGCTCAAACCACACCTGGCACTCGTCGACGAGCAGCAGCACCGGGCCCATCCGCAGGTCCCGCATGGACGCGATCTGGTCCGTGATCTTGTTCTCAGGGCACAGTGCCCGGTTGGACTCGGCGAGGTTCCGGATCTCCTTCACCCGGCGCCGCATCTCGCGGTGCAGGCCGCGGAGCTGCACGAGCTGGTCGCGCATGTCGTCAGGCTCGTCGCCGACCCCGTACCCGTGCGCCACCAGCGACAACGGCCCAAAGTCCCCGGTGCCCTTGAGGTCGTAGGCGTAGATCACGCACCGGGGGTCGAGCGCGAACACGAGCCCAAGCTGCCGCATCACGAACGTCTTGCCCATGCGGGGCAGGCCACCGATGACGCCGGACGTGTAGGCCAGCAGCAGTTTCATCCAGTGGCCGCGCTGGTCGGTGAACAGCGGCACCGGGTCGAAGATGTTGACCTGACCCTTGTCCATGAGCGCCCACGGCCGCTGACGTGCGGTCGATACCGGCTCGTCGGCGACGTACAGCTCTAGGTGCCCCTCGTGCCGCTTCCCGCGGGTGGGCCAGACGGTACCGAGTTCGCGGCGCAGCGCCGCCGACAGCTCCTCCCGCTTCGCGATGACCTTGGTGGCGGTGACGCCGGCGGGCAGCTCTAGGCCGACCTGGTACCCGCCGGCGGTACGGGCGACGTCGTACAGCAGCCCGATACCGTCGGCGTCGTTCATGCCGCCGATACCGACCCTGGCCAGGGCCTCAGTGACCATCGGTGCCGACATCGGCGGCGGTGCGCCGTCGACGAGCGGTACCGCGTTGAGCAAGGGCCGATCCTTCGGCCGGCCGATCCACCCGAGCAGCAGCACCAGCACCGCCGCGACAGCGACCGATACCAGCCGCGGGGCGAGCAGCCACAGCGAAACCGCGCCGCCGGCGACGAGGGCAGCGACGATACCGGCCACGATGAGCCGATCGTGCACGCGTGCCCGGTGGACACGTTCGAGAGTGACGAACTCGGCGGACTCACCCCGGCCCGCGTGGGCGTGCTGCAAGGTACTGGTCTCGGCGTCGAGCGTCGTCCGTACCGCCCAGGCCGCCGCCCGCCACAGGCCGCGGGGGAACCACCGCAGCAGCCGCAGCGCGTACCCCGGCGCCCACATGGAGTGACGGGCGACGGTGCGGACCTTGCGGCGGCTGACGGTGCGGACGGTATCGACGAGCGCGCCGTCACGCATCCACGGCGGCCGGATCGGCTCCTCCCGGTCGTGGCTGGCGGTACTGGTACCGGCGGCCGGGGGAGTGGTGCGCGGCGTCTCGGTGTCGGGGCCGGCTTGGCCGGTACTGGTGGTCATGCCGCCGCTTCCTGGTCCGATCGCGAGCTGATGGGGGCCGGCGGTATCGAGAGCTTGTCTTTCAGCCGCTTCGCCCGGGTCTGCGACACGCTCAACTCGGAGGTCAAAGCCCTCAGCGGGGCGTCCTCCAACCCACGGCTGCGAATGAGTCGCAACAGCTCGTCGTCGCTGCGGTTCCGGGGCGGCTTGGTAGCCGATACCGCAGCGGCCGCAATCGCCGGCGCCGTCTCGGCGGTGACCGACGAGGGCGCAGGCGGCGAGGCCAGACCAGCTACGGGGGCGGTATCGGGCGTCACCGTGGTCGAGGTCGGGTTCCATTCGGGGTCGGTCCTTCCGGTGAACAGGTGAACCACGAGACCGACCGTGATGGCCGGCACGGACCCGACGGCGGTGACGACCACCCAGCCGGGATCGAGCATGTCGGTACTGAGCAGGTGGGAAGCCGCGTTCCCGGTGACGGTCGCCGCGACGGCGCCGACCGATACCGCGGCGGCGGTACGAGACCGCGTGCGCCGGTACTCGGTGAGAGCTGCGGCCGCGAGCGCGTCGAGGGACAGCGGCAGCAGAGGCGCCGTCCAGGTGGGCCAGCCGGCGTAGATGGCGAGATCGCGGAGGAACACGAACGACGCCAGTACCGCGGCGGCTGCTGATACTGCGATGAGGGCTCTACGCCACCAGATGATCACTCAGGCATGATACCGAACGTTTGGAACGTTTGGATATCGATGTATGCTGCCGGTACTGCCAAGCCCCCAGAGGCGCCGCATTTGGCTGAACGCACCGTCTCACTGGGGACCGAGGTCCCCCGAGACACCGCTTGTAGGCACAACCGGACGACCGAAGACGGTGGGCTTGGCAGCCCCGCCGCCGCGTCTGCGGGGCTACTGCTTGGGGGTGGGGACGCGGAAGGTGCCGCGGGCCGGCCTGGCGACGACCAGCCCCTCATCACGGAGCACCTGAATCGCGGCCCGAACGGTACTGCGACCGAGGCCGAACTCGTCCATCAACTCGACCTCGGTGGGGAGCTTCCCGCCGGCCGGTATCGCGTCAGTGGCCATGCGGTCGCGCAGGATCGCGGCGAGCTGGCGGTACCGGGGCTCTTCGCTCCACTCGTCAATCGGCACGATCGCATGGTACCGAACGTTCCGGACGTTCGCCCTCACTCGTCGGCCGGGGCCAGGTGCGCCGACAGGGCGTACGTGGGGTGCCGGTCGAGCCGGTTCCGGGCCCGGTCGTACCGGCGCGTCGTCCGCGGGTCCTTGTGACCAAGGCCGTCCTGAACGTCGCGCAACGGCACGCCGGCGTCCAGGGACAGTGTCGCGAACGCGTGCCGCAGGACGTGCGGGGTGACCGACCGCGGGTCGTTGAGACCGGCCGTGACCGCCGCGAGCTGGACGTCGCGGTATGCGCCCGTCGTCGTCAGCCGGCGACCGTTGCTCGTGATGAACAGGGGCCCTTCGGTCCGGTCGTCGAGGTACCGCTCGATCAGGTACCAGGCGGCCGGCGAGACCGCGACCCGCTTCCGGGCGCCGCCTTTCCGGGTCACGTCGATGGTTCGGTGCCCTCGGTCGGTGCCGAGGTCGGCAACGTCGATGTTGACGGTTTCCTCCACGCGCAGCCCGTCGAGCAGCATGAGCGCCACGCCGGCGGCCGCGCGCGGCCCAGCAAGGTGGGAGCGCATGAGCAGGGTCGACGCCTCGTCGCGGGACAGGCCGCGGGTCGACGACGCGTCGGGGTCGACGTACGGGCGGGCGGCGTGCGCGACCGGGTTGCGGGCGTCCTCGACTTCTTCCCGCACGAGGTACGTGTAGAACGAGCCGACCGCGGCGAGGCGCCGAGCAACGGTCGACGGCTTGGGGTTGGGTATGGCGCTGCCGGCGCCGGCGTCGCGCCATCCGTCGACGTGCAGCCGGCGGGCTTCGAGGAAGCCGACGCCGTGCTCGTCGAGGAACGCGAACCATCGGTCGATGTCGACGCCGTAGGCGCGGCGGGTGTGCCGGGACCGGAGCGACAGCAGCCACGCGGCGCGCAGCAGGGACCGACGCCGGTCCTCGGGTGTGGTGATGGCCGGCAGGGGCGCGCCGACCGCGGTGAACACGTCGAGCTGATGCGCCGTCATGCCACCCACTCGGGCCGGTAGTCCGGGTGTGTGGCATAGGCCGTGGCCAGAGCTTCGACGGCGCGCTGAAACGCCGCCCGCTCCTCGGTCCAGAACGGCCGTAGGCGAGCGTCTGTTTCGCCTGCCTCGACCCTGACGGCACGCTCGTACATATCGACGATGCGCCGCTTGGCCGCGATGTCGGCCAGCACGTACGCCGGGTCGAACATGGCGAAGTGGGCTTCACCAGCCTCGAACGTGCCGCGGTCGCTGCCGTTCCACCCGTCATCGTGGCGGTACCAGATCACGCCGAACGCGTCGGCCTGCCGCGGCTTGC
Organism: Jiangella muralis; assembly: GCF_001270745.1. GTDB lineage: Bacteria > Actinomycetota > Actinomycetes > Jiangellales > Jiangellaceae > Jiangella > Jiangella muralis. Next base: position 285 of record NZ_LFXL01000053.1, on the reverse strand, counting down.
GATCTCCGGGGGTGCCGTACATGCTGCTCGACGCAACGATCGGCCGCACGGCGGCGGCCGACGCGGTGGCCTCGGCTTCGTCCCACCGGGCGCGCAGGAACGCGACCAGCTCGGCCGCGAGCGCGTTCACTGCGGCCACTCGGACGTGTCGAGGCGCGGCGGGCCCGGCTCGGGTAGCGGCGACTCCGCGGCCGGCTTCGGCGCGCAGGCCGGGCAGATGTCGTACCCCTCGGCCGAACTGGTCCACCCGCCGGCGCGAGCCTTGGCGCGGGCGGCCGCCTCGGG
>NZ_LFXL01000052.1 GCF_001270745.1 Jiangella muralis | reverse complement strand
GGACACCACCCCGTCGAGCAGCACCCCGGCACCCACGATCTTGACAGAGAGATCATCAACCTTCTGGGCTGCTATCGCGACATAGAAGGTTGATGATCATGGAACGGGGGCGGGTCAAGGCGTCGGCATGCGCTCCTCGCGGGAGCGCAGGATCGCCGCGCGCCGGGCCAGCCGATGGGTGCGGCGGATCTCGGCCTCGGCGAACCGGCGGCGGTCCTCGTCGGTCTCCGGCAGCACCGGCGGCACCTCACGCGGCGCGCCGTCCGGGTCGAGCGCGACGAACACGAGGTAGGCCGTGGCGACCGCGGTGGCCGGGCGGACCTCGTTCCACGGCTCCGCGACCACCCGCACGCCGACCTCCATCGACGTCCGGCCGGTCCAGTTCACCTTCGCGTGCGCGTGCACGAGGTTGCCGACGTGCACCGGCTCGAGGAACGTCATCTCGTCCATCGACGCCGTGACGGCCGGGCCACCGGCGTGCCGCTGCGCCACCGCGCCGGCGACGTCGTCGACGAGCTTCATGATGACGCCGCCGTGCACGGTGCCGAGCAGGTTGGCGTCGAGCGCGGTCATGATGCGCGACAGGCTGGTCTGCGCGGCCGAGGCGGGCCGGCCCTCTGGACTCATGCGGTCAGCGTAGGCGGCCGCCGTCGGGTACGGTCGTCGATGTGACGCACGTCCAGGCCACGATGCGAATGCTGCACCCCCGGTGCGGCCGTTCGATGCTGGCCTGACGCTCACTCCGTCAGCTCAATGGGCTCCCGCACCGCGCGGGGGCCCATTTTCTTTTCAGTGACTTGTTCATGCCCACCTCCCGAGGGGAACCATGTATCCGCCGATCACCTACCTCACCGACTGTTCCGACGCCAACGCGCAGGCCCGGCTGACCACGCGCATGGCGGCGTTGTTCGGGCGGTCGCCGGTGCTGCTGCCGCTGGACGGGCCGGCGCCGCTGGAGTCGGCCGGGCTGACCCTGCTGGACGTGCTGCTGTCGACGCGGCTGCTCGGCGAGGACGGTTTCCCGACGGTGACGCTGGTCAACGTGGCGCCACGGGACGGCGAATGGCCCAACGGGGCGCCGTTCGGCTGGTTCCGGCACGGCCGGCACACCGTGTTCACAACGTACGACCCGGTGCTGCTGGACCCGGTGCGCCGGCACCTCGGCGTGAGCTCCGTCTCGGTGACGGACGCGGCGACGGTGCTGGCGGCGGCCGAGTGGGCCTCCATCGGCGCGGCCGACGCCGCCGGGCTGGCGACGACGCAGTTCCGCAGCCTCTGGTACCTGCCGCTGCTGGCCAAGTGGGTGCTCGACGACCGGCCGGTGCCGTCCTCGTCCGTGGACCTGCCGGTGCCGGACCGGCCGGACGGCGTCCGCGTCGCGCTCGTCGACAACTTCGGCAACTGCAAACTGACCTGCACCGCCGCCGACCTCGGGGTCGTCGCGGGCGACCGGGTCGCCGTCGGCGCCACGAAGGTGCGTCATCACGAGCGGCTCTCCGACGTGCCCGTCGGCGCCGCCGCGCTGGTCACCGGCAGCTCCGGGCCGGGCTTCCTGGAGCTGGTCGTGAACGGCGGCTCGGCGGCCGCCGAGTTCGGGCTGCGCGCCGGCGACGCCGTCTCCGTCCAGGTATGACACGCGAGATCGGCAGGTTACAGAGCTGTCCGGCGACGGTATGGTCGAGCGTGATGCGACCAGACGGCGAGGCAGGCATGGCGGCATACGGGGCTGACGGCGGTGCCCGGGGGACCGAGGTCAAGGTCACCGAGTACCAAGCCGGCCACGTCCCCGGCGTCTCCTATCGCGGCGGCGTGGCCCACAGCCCGCAGGACGAGCCCGGGCCCGGCCCGGCGCCGGCCGCAGCGGTGCCGAGCGGCACCAGCGTCATGCCGGCCGACGCGTACGGCCCGGCCGACACCGACGGCGCCGGCGCGCCCCCCGCGGCGCCGCCGCCCACCCGTCGTCGCCGCGAAGGCGCCGAACCGCCCGGCCGGCCGAAGAAGAAGCGCTCCGGCTTCGTCCGCTTCCTCCGCTGGTTCCTGTCGTTCTGGCTGGTCGTCCTGATCGCGCTCGGCGCGCTGCTCTGGTACGTGTGGGGCCGCATCGAGAAGGTCGACGCCATTCCGTCCGACCACGGCTCGGCCACCTCCGAGGGCCGGGTGTTCCTGCTGGTCGGCTCGGACAGCCGCGAGGACCTCTCCGACGAGGAGCAGAGCGAGCTGGGCACCGGCAGCACCGAGGGCCAGCGCACCGACACCATCATGCTGCTGAGCGTCCCCGGCGGCGGCGAGCGCAACGCGCTGATCAGCCTCCCGCGCGACTCCGTCGTCGACATCCCCGGCCACGGCGAGAACCGCATCAACGCCGCGTTCGCATTCGGCGGCGCGCCACTGCTGGTCGAGACGATCGAGGCGGCCACCGGCGTCGCCATCGACGACTACGTGCAGATCGGCTTCGGCGGCTTCGCCGGCATCGTCGACGCGCTCGGCGGCGTCGAGATCTGTCTCGACGATCCCGTGCAGGACGAGCAGGCGCACATCGACCTCCCGGCCGGCTGCCAGACGCTGCAGGGCCCCGACGCGCTCGGCTACGCCCGCGCCCGGCACTTCGACCCGACGTCCGACATCGGCCGGGTGCAGCGGCAGCGCGAGCTGATCTCGGCCATCTCCGACAAGGCGCTCTCCCCCGGCACGCTGGTCAACCCGATCGAGCTGACGCGGACCATGCTGGCCGGCGGGGACGCCCTGGTGCTCGACGAGGACACCGGCCCGATGGACATGTTCGCGTTCGCCCGCGGCATCGGTTCGGTCTCCGGCGGCTCCGGCGACACCATCACCGTCCCGCTGGGCGAGATCGGCAACACCGTCACCTGGGACGCCGAGCTCTCCGGCGAGCTGTGGACCGCACTGCAGAACGGCGACGCCGTCCCCCAGTCCGTCCTCGACGCCCAGCCGTAACCCCGCGGGGCTGGGTCAGGGGCGGCCGAGGCCCCGGTAGGTCCAGCCGGCCGCCCGCCAGGCGTCGGCGTCGAGGCAGTTGCGGCCGTCGATGACGACCGGGGTCTCGACGATGCCGGCCAGCTCCGCGGGGTCGAGCTCGCGGAACTCCTGCCACTCGGTGAGGTGCAGGACGACGCTGGCGTCGCGGCAGGCCTCGACGGCGGAGTCGGCGTAGGGCAGCGTCGGGAAGACCTTGCGGGCGTTGGCGGTGGCCTTCGGGTCGTAGACGGACACCCGGGCACCCTGCAGGTGCAGCTGGCCGGCGATGTTCAGCGCGGGCGAGTCGCGGACGTCGTCGGAGTGCGGCTTGAACGCGGCGCCCAGCACCGCGATGCGGCGGTTGGCGACGCTGCCGCCGACGAGGTCGCGGGTGAGGTCGACGACGTACTGGCGGCGGCGCAGGTTGATGGCGTCGACCTCGGCGAGGAAGGCCAGCGAGTGCGACGCGCCCAGCTCGCCGGCCCGGGCCATGAACGCGCGGATGTCCTTCGGCAGGCAACCGCCGCCGAAGCCGATGCCGGCGTTCAGGAACTTCCGGCCGATGCGGGCGTCGTGCCCGATGGCGTCGGCCAGCTTGGTGACATCGGCGCCGGCCACCTCGGCGATCTCGGCCATGGCGTTGATGAACGAGATCTTGGTGGCCAGGAAGGCGTTCGCGGACACCTTCACCAGCTCGGCCGTGGGCAGGTCGGTGACGATGACCGGCGTGCCGTCGGCGATGGTGCGGGCGTAGACCTCGCGCAGCTTCCGCTCGGACTCGGCGGACGTGACACCGAAGACCAGGCGGTCGGGGTGCAGGGTGTCCTCGACGGCGAACCCCTCGCGCAGGAACTCCGGGTTCCACGCCAGCTCGGCGCCGGCGCCGACCGGCGCCGTCTTGGCCAGCCGGTCGGCGAGCGCCGCGGCGGTGCCCACCGGCACCGTCGACTTCCCCACCACCAGGCAGGCGCTGTCGAGGTACGGCGCGAGGGTGTCGACGGCCGCCTCGACGTAGCGCATGTCGGCGGCCAGGCCGTCGCGACGCTGCGGGGTGCCGACGCAGACGAAGTGGACTTCGGCGCCGGCGGCCGCGGCGAAGTCGGTGGTGAACGTCAGGCGTCCGGTGCCGGAGTGCTTGGCCAGCAGCTCGTCCAGCCCGGGCTCGTAGAACGGGGCCTCGCCCCGGCCCAGCGCCGCGACCTTCTCCGCGTCGACGTCGATGCCGACGACGGTGTAGCCCAGCTCGGCCATGCCGACGGCGTGGACGGCGCCCAGGTAGCCGGTGCCGATGACGGAGATGCGCATGGTCACGATCAATCCCACCCGTTCTGGCCGATTCGTCGTGTCGAATCTACAAGCCGCTGCCGGGCGTCGCCATGCCGCACTTGCGGTACCGACCCTACTGGCGAGTAGCATCGGAGGATGGATGCCGACTTCGACCTGTACCGGCTCAGCGACGAGCACGAGGCGATCCGGTCCGCGGTGCGCGAGCTGTGCACCGACAAGGTGGCGCCGCACGCCGCGGAGGCCGACGAGACCGCCACGTTCCCGCAGGCCTCGTACGACGCGCTCCGCTCGGCCGACTTCCACGCGCCGCACATCCCCGAGCAGTACGGCGGCGCCGGCGCCGATGCGCTGGCCACCTGCATCGTCATCGAGGAGATCGCCCGCGCCTGCGCGTCGTCGTCGCTCATCCCGGCGGTCAACAAGCTGGGCACCATGCCGCTGCTGCTGGCCGCGTCGCCCGCCGTCAAGGAGAAGTACCTGCCGCCCGTCGCCGCGGGCGAGGCGATGTTCTCCTACGGGCTGTCCGAGCGCGAGGCCGGCTCCGACACCGCGTCCATGACGACCCGCGCGGTCCCCGATGGAGACGGTTTCCGGCTGTCGGGCCAGAAGTCGTGGATCACCAACGCCGGGGTGTCGCAATACTACACGGTCATGGCCGTCACCGACCCCGACGCCGGGTCCCGCGGCATCACCGCCTTTGTCGTCGAGTCCACCGACGACGGCTTCTCCTACGGCGCGCCCGAGCGCAAGCTCGGCATCAAGGGCTCGCCGACCCGCGAACTGCTCTTCGACAACTGCTGGATCCCCGCCGACCGCGTCGTCGGCGACCTCGGCCAGGGCCTGAAGATCGCCCTGCGCACGCTCGACCACACCCGCGTCACCATCGGCGCCCAAGCGGTCGGCATCGCCGCCGGCGCCGTCGCGGCCGCTACGGCCTACGTCCAGGAGCGCCAGCAGTTCGGCCGTCCCATCGCCGACTTCCAGGGCGTCCAGTTCATGCTCGCCGACATGGCCATGAAGACCGAGGCCGCCCGCCAGATGGTCTACCGCGCGGCGGCGGCGTCAGAGCGCGACGAGCCCATGCTGAGCTTCCTCGGCGCCGCCGCCAAATGCTTCGCCTCCGACGTCGCCATGGCCGTGACGACCGACGCCGTCCAGCTCTTCGGCGGCTACGGCTACACCCGCGACTACCCGGTCGAGCGGATGATGCGCGACGCCAAGATCACCCAGATCTACGAAGGCACCAACCAGATCCAGCGCATGGTCATGGCAAGACAGCTGCTCAAAGGGGTTGTGAGCTTCTAGCCCAGGAGCGCGTCGAAGGCCGGTTTTCATGATCGGGCCGTCTCTGGGCCGTCACTTTCGGGCCCGAACACGGCATCGACGGCCTGTCGTGCCCGCTCGTGGCTGGACGGAACCAGGTGGGTGTAGGTCCGCAACGTGAAACCGGCGTCGGCGTGCCCCAGGTACTCGGCCAGCTCCTTGATCGACACTCCGCGGGCGAGCAACGTCGAGGCGTAGAAGTGCCTGAGTTCGTGCATGCCGTCGGTCCGAGGGCGGTACGTCAGCGCCGCCGCCTTGAACGCGTTCTGCCACACCACCTTCGTGAACAGGTCCCCGGAGTACAGACGACCGTTCTCGCCGGTCACCATCAGCCGGGCCACCACCTGCTCCCCGTCGGGGATGCGCCAGGGCAGCTTCACCTCGACCGGCGGGAACATCTCGCCGTACTCGTCCAGAACCTCCAACAGCCCACCCGACACCGGGACCGTGCGCGTCTTGCCGCCCTTCGGGAGCGCGAACATCTGGACCCCGTTGACCGTCTTGAGCTGCCGCTGGATCAGCGCCACCTGCGCCGCACGGTCGATGTCGTCGGGCGAGATGGCCAGGATCGCCGCGCCGAGGCTGACCGAACCTTGTAGGCGCGACTACGTCCCACACAGAGGGCGGGCGATGTCCGACAACTCCACACGCCAGCGAGCATCGCGCGCACCGAACCGAGCGCGCACGTGACCAGAACGACCCCAAGGCTCATGAATACGCGCGGGAAGCGTCCCAAGGGCAGCCGCCATTGTCTTAACCGCCCGCCTCGGCTTGGGCATCTCCGGCGACGCCGTGATAAATGCTCGCTCAGTTAGCCCGCAGATTCGCTGCCGATCAGCATCCGAAGGCCGGGGAGTCCGGCCAGCTCGATAAGGGGCCAGCAATGCGACCGGTGCACCATCCAGTAATGTAGCCCAAACATCATCGTGATGAGCGTTAGGCGAGCCGTGGTGCGGCACCTTGAATAGCGAAGCCGGAAAGTCTGGAACGAACTCCGCAAGCACGGCGCCCCAGCCGCAGCCAGCGGGGCCGGTTAGTAGGTCCGCCCCCAGGAGCGCGGCGCATTCTCCGACCTCAACCCAAATCGCGATAGCCAACTCATTCGGGTCGCGGGTCGGCAGCCGACGGAGATCGCCACTCGACGCAGCACCGCGTGCAAGAGTCCGCAACGCCCGCGTTACCGCCTCATCGGAGGGCGACAGAGCCGTCACCTTCGCCGCTAGCTCCGATGACGTCCGGCTGAGAAGTACTCTTTGATTGGACGCACGTATCATTGGCCTCAGCCCATTCGAGGAGCGACCCCGATCCTCGACATAACGAATGACTTTACGATATTCAGCCAAGGCACTTGCGCGCATCACCTTCTCAAGCTCTACGTCAATCTCCGTTAGAGCAAAGAACTCTTCCGATGTCACTGCCGAGGAGCACACGAATCTGGCGGCGGAACAAGCGCGGAACAATTCGGCTATTCCAGCGAAATGATCATCGTGCGCATGGGTTGCAACAACTAAGCGAACTTGCGTAGCCAGGTCCACACCAATTTGGCCCAGATAAGTTGCGACCGGATTCGAACCGTCCGCCTGATCAATGCAAGAATCAACTATGATCCACTCGTTCCTTCCGAGATGGACCGCGATTGATTCACCCTTCCCGGGACCAAAAATCGAAACCTCGAACTCGTCTTCAGCAGGCGGATCAGTCAACATACTGGCTGAACCGCGCTAGCTTGCGGCGTGCTCGCGCCCTAACCTGCTCGATATCACTCTCGGTCCAGCGTCCAAGCCGCCTCAGCCGGAGACTTGAGGTCGTAGTTCTGCGCCCCGCGCCCTCTTCGACCGTTCGAACAGTCAAATAGAAGGTGTCGCCCGATCGGACCTCAGCCTCGTCAGGCGATAACAGCTGAAGCTCAAAATCAGCGCATACAGCCGGTCCGTCGACAGGGTCGAGCGGTACCAGTTCCGCAGTAAAGATTGGCCCATCGATTTCTAGCACCCGACCCAGCCACTTCTTTAGCCCCAGGACAGGCGTAAGTTCGAAGCGCCGCGCCGGTTGCGCAGGCGCAACAGTCGCCGCTTCTCCGAGTTCTCCAGGACTGGTCAGGTCCACAGCAGTAGGCGATCTTGCAGGGTCCACACTGGAGATCGGTGTCGTATCGCTCTCGCTGGTCGCCTGCACATAGCGCCGTATTAGCTCTGCTACATCAGGGCTCCAGGCCGGCCGAGCAGCCCCGCCGACGCTCGTACTGGTTGTTCCCGCCAACTGCTGGGCACCAAGCGTGCCGGTCCGACTCATGCCGCCCCCTCCTTTTGCGCAGCAACGCGTTCCACAACCTGCCCTGCGCGCTTCATGCACTCTGCCCACTCGCCCGACAGAATCTCGACTGCAACCGAGACCTTCTCCGCCGAGAGCGTCCCCGTGCCAGCGTTTGGGCGGGTACCGAACTCATCACGCGATTGTGGCTGCGATTCAACGATCGTTAGATCATAGTGATCGTTGTAGGCGATGTAGACTCCGAACTCCACCTTTGAGGAAGGCTGAACTTGCACCTGTATTCTTCCCGCGTACTTGTCCGGCCTTACGGACCACGTGGTCACGTCTGCAAGACCTGGGAGGGTAAGCACGCCTTCCCACACATCGTTCCTAATAAGAGCGTCGCCAACTGCGTGCCATTCATGGGCGTTCTCAGTGACAAGGTGAACCTGCCGATTTATTCCGAGCTGGCTTATCGGCGTCCCAGGAAGGGCTCCTAGTGCGCCAACCGCGACGTCTCTCAGAGACTCGTAGGCATCGGTTTTATCGGTCAGCACCTGGAACATCTCGGCCTGAACGTTAACTTGTAGCCAATCGAGGCGAAAAGACGCTACGGGCGCAACGATAGCCTCGACGTCCGCCGCCTCGTATTCCGCCTTCCCAACTAGGCCATTCATCAAGAACCAGGCGGGGGAGAACATGGCAGGGTTAAACTGACCTCGGACCACAACCGATGCACCTTCGAGAGCTATCTTGGGGACGACCACCGAAACCCCTTCGCCCTTGGCACGCTCATCAGCATGGTGAGCCGTATCATGGCACGTTCAGCGACCGGGCGGAAGGTCCCCCGCACACACCCCCCGGTCGTCGACACACACTTCAGGCTACCGCGACGCGGGCCACAGGTGCTCAACAGGTCAACAGCCACGATCGTCCCGGCGAGGCCGGGCGATCCACCTCAGTGAACTGCCGGATCGACCTCTCCGAGATCAAGCGGCGCGCTGCGCGCGCCGTGCCCGCCCGGCCTCCGGGCGTGCGGCCTGGCGGCCATTCCGGGCCTGTCGGCCGGCGGGCTCCTTCACGGCCGACACCAGCTCGATCATGCGCACACAGTCACCGTCGTTGGCGTCCCCCTCATAGCTGCCATCCTTTGGCCTCCGCTCTGCGCGTCAAGCCAACGACCGGCAGCTATGAGGACGACCCCAGAATGATCCGCGCTCAGGTGTGCCTCCGACTCGTCCTCGATGCTTCTGTCCGGGGACGGATCTAGAGTGCTGTGGTCAAGCACCAACTCTGCAAGGGGGGCAACATGGCACGAAACGAACGGCAGGTCGCGCCGCACAGCGATGGAGGATGGAAGGTAGAGGCTCCAGGCGCGTCGCGCGCGAGCAGCAGACACCAAACCCAGGCCGAGGCTATTGAACGTGCGCGAGAAATACTAGAGCACAGCGGCGGTGGCGAATTGGTGATTAAGAACCGCGAAGGAAAGATCCGAGACGCCGACACCATCGCACCAGGAAACGACCCAAACCCTCCTCGCGACAAGCGATGATATCGTCGCTCGGCGATGTCGCGATCGGATGATGCGGACAAGCTCAGCCAGATTGAGATTGCGAGCATCTGGGTTGATATTGTTGCGGGCGCACTGACAGCGGTCGGCGTCGCAGCGGCGGGCATCTGGGCCTATTACAAGCTCGCAAAAGGACGCACATTCCAGCCGCGTACACTTGTGGACCTGTCGGCGAAATGGATCGAGATTGAGGGCCGCTGGTTCTTGATCGCTCGAATAGACCTGACCAACATCGGCAGTTCACACTTCTACTTGAGGCAGACAGGTACCGGTCTGCGTTTCAGCCTGCCGGACCTAGAGGACCCGAAGACCGAGCCACACCGCGTCGCATGGGAACGAAAGAAGACGTTCTCAATCTTGAAGGAACATAAGTGGATCGAGCCAGGCGAAGCGTCACTGAGAGTCTACTCCTGGACCTCGAATGCTGGGGGCCCACGACCGTGCTCTGTGAAGCTCGTTTGATGGTTCGGACCAGCGCCGGATGGGTCAATTTGTTCTTGAAGCGACCCTGGATCGACATATACACACGCCGAGTACTATCGCCAGAGGTCGCCGGTATGGCACCTGAACAGACGGGAGGAGCACGATGGGCAGAGACAGGAATGAGGATAACCAACCGACTTCGCGGCGAATTGAGACGCCTCGTGAGGACAGGACGGACCTCTCCAACAGCAAGGAAAGCCACAGGCAGCGCGTCGAAGACGTAGCGGTTACGGCGGACTGGGAAGAAGACAAGGACTAACGTTTCGACTTGTCAGCACTCCTGGGGACACGCCGGGGCTGCTTCTGCGCATTCCACGCCACAGCGCAGGACCGGCCCACCGGCGCCCGCCGGCTATTGCTCATAGGGCCGATGAGAACGCGATCACGGTGCCAGAATCAGCGCACCCAGTCCCGGCGCCTTGGCTAACTTCTGGTCGGCCGTGACGAGGGTGGCGCCGAGGTGGCGGGCAAGGGCCACGTAGAGGCCGTCGTGGATGGTGATGTTGTTCCGCATCGTCCAGGCGTCGCGCAGGAGTGGTGCGGACTGGGCAACCGACAGGGGCCAGTTGACCAGCCCGTCGATGAGCGCCGCGGCTCGGGCTTCGGTGAGGATGCCGCGGAGCACGTCACGGTGGATCACCTTGGCGACCTCGACGTAGAAGTGATCGACGGTCCATTCCTCGGCACGGGCCGGAACGTGTGGGTGGTCAGGGCCATGCCAGAAGGCGTGCGGTTGAGGATCTCGACGCCGGCGGAGGCATCGAGGACGTAACGCTGCGGCACTAGTCTTCGTCGCGGATCTCGGCGAGCACCTCAGCCGCGGGCCGGTCCCGCTCGACCGCGGGCAGAGTCGACCACCACGCCCGCCACTCCGCACGTTCCCGCTCGGGGTCGGCAGGCGTCGCGGTGACCACAATGGCCGGATCGCTGAACGCCGGGACCGTCATGGCCCCTATAGTAGCGGAGACCTGCGTCTGTGCCTTCTACCTGCATGTTTACTCCTTCTCGATCGTGGGCCGGCCCCAACTCGTCCAACTGGTGTCCGAGCTGGAGACTGGCCCCGTCCAGCGGGCTGGACTTCGGCGCTTGGTCGTTCAGATGCCGTAACGGCCGACTCACGGCTCGATGCGCTCTACGGCGTCGGTGATCGCCTCGCGGAGCAATCCGGCTGCACGGGTCCCGAGGCGCACAACGGTGCTGTGGCCATGACGCGGCGCGGTGGTCAGTTCGACTCCGGTGCCGGAGCCGTGGGGCCGAAACACGTTGACGCAGAGCATCCAACGGCCGGACTCGGCCGGGATCGACGCAAGGTAGAGCCGGTGAACCGTATGCGTGCCGGTTTCGTCGCACCTCTTCACCGAGCACACCACATTGCGGCCCTCGGCGCCGGTCATGGCTGGCGCTCCTGCTCCGCGACGTACAGCTGCCGCACGTCCTCCAGCGACGAGCGCAGCCCAGCCAGCCGGTCCGCCAGCTGCTCAAGGGTACGGTGAGCTTCTGACCAGGTCAGACGGGGCTACCGCGTCATGACACCTGGACGGCGCCGGCCAATGCCCGATCCTGGTAAGAGTTCGGCTCGCTGACGGCGACCGCCTCGATCGGCCACGCCACCCGGAGTGACACGCCGAGCCTCGAGCTCAGGGCCGAGTGCACCCCCAGCTCGTCGGCGGAATCGCCGACCATCGCAACGTAGACCCAGGTCCCGGTTCCGGGGTCGCCCGTCGAACTGCGCCACGTGCGATGCAGGCTGTGTACCCGATGCCTGTCGGCCTCGGCGGCCAGGATGTCGTCAGCGCGAGCCGGATCCGGCGCGGTCGGCGGCCCCGCCGGTTGGAAGTCGTGGACCGGGATGACCGGCTCATCCACGACGCGCAGATCCTCGAACTCGGCCGCGTTCGGATCGGCGACCACGGCACGGATCAGATCCCGTTCCGCCGGCGTGATCTGGACGTCCTCCATCGCCAGGCTGACCAGCAACGAGGCATCGGCGAGGTCGCCCTCACCGACGAAGTAGTAGACCCGGACGGCCTCGAGAACCACGTCAGAAAGCCTGCCCGCCAGCCGGCGACACAGGACCGTGGCGTTCGCGTACGTCGTGACGTCCATCGCTTGCCATTCCTCCCCACCCACACGTTACCGGGCCGTAGGTCCCCAGGTCAGAGGCCGAACGGGGGTGGTTCAGTGGCGTCGTCCAGGCGCAGGGTGGACCCAGGAGAAGGGTACGGAAGGAAGTGTCATCATGCGCGCACTCGTCGTCTTCGAGTCCATGTTTGGCAACACCCAGAAGATCGCCGAGGCGATCGCGGACGGACTGTCCGTCACCATGACGGTCGACACGCTCGAGGTCGGCTCCGCGGGCAGCTCACTCGACGGCGTCGACCTGCTGGTGGTCGGCGGCCCGACTCATGCCTTCGGCCTGAGCCGCCGGTCGACCCGGGCGAACGCGGCCGAGAAGGCCCCGGGCGGAGTCGTCTCCAAGGCGACGGGGCTGCGCGAATGGCTGGCCGAGGTGCACGCCGACGGCGCCATGGTCGCGACCTTCGACACCAAGGCCGACAAGCCGCGGCTGCCCGGATCAGCGGCGCACGCCGCCCGCCGGCTGCTGCGTCGCCGCGGCTACCGTCCGGTGGCCGCCGCCGCGAGCTTCTTCGTGACAGGCACGACCGGTCCGCTGGCCGACGGCGAGGAGGAACGCGCCCGCCGCTGGGGCGAGCAGCTCGGCCTCGCGGTGACCTGACGCGGGCCGGGAGTTCTGACTCAGCGCAGCGGGTCGAAGGCCGCGATCTGGCCGGACCGCCGGCCGGTCACCAGGGTGGCGGCCACCTCGCGACCCGTGAGCGGCCCGAGCGCCACGCCCCACATGCCGTGGCCGCCTGCGACGTGGACGCGGGGCGACCGGGTGGGTCCGACCAGGGGCAGGCCGTCGCTCGTGCACGGGCGCGATCCCACCCACTCGTCGGTGCGCTCGTCCCAGCGCACGCCGGCCAGGCGGGTGCGGGCGGACTCGATGATGGCCGCGATGCGCCGGGGGTCCCGGGGCGCGTTCGGCGGGCGGAACTCCATGGTGCCGGCCACCCGCAGCCGGCCCCGCAGCGGTGTGCAGGCCACCCGGACATCGGGGAAGTAGACGGGTCCGGCGGGGACGTGGTCGAGCGGCACGCTGAAGCTGTAGCCGCGGCCGGCCTGGACCGGCCGGCGCACGCCGAATGGCCGGGCCAGCTCGCCCAGCCGGGCGCCGGTCGCGAGCACGACGGCGTCGGCGCGCAGTTCGCCGGAGCCGGAATCCACGACGACCTCAGTGCCCAGGTCGCGAACGCCGTCGACGGCGACGCCCTCCAACAGCTTGCCGCCACGAGCGACGACGGCGTCGGCGAGCGCGTGCACGAAGACGGCCGGGTCGATGAAGCGCTGCCCGCGCAGCCGCACCGCCGCCGCCACCCCCGGGCCGAGGGCGGGCTCCAGCTCGCGCGCCTCGGCGCCGCCGAGCACGTCCGCCGCGACCTCCACGCCGGCCTCCTCGACGTGCCGCAGCTCGGCGGTGAAGGCGCGCAACGCCGCGTCGGACCCGAGGCCGACGAGGAACGGATCGGCGTCGCGCACCTCGGCGGCGACGCCGCTGGCGGCCAGCGTCTCGTAGGCGGCCAGGCCGTCGCGCCCGAGCCCGGCGAAGACCGCCATCGACCGCCGCCACCGCCGCGGCGTCGAGTTGCGGGCGAAGCCGGCCAGGAAGCGGATCAGGCCGGCGTCGAACCGCAGCGGCACGTATACCGGCGACGACGGGCTCAGCACGGCCTTGAGCCCGTAGGCCAGGACGGCCGGCTCCGGCAGCGGCGTGGTGAGTGCCGGCGCGAGCCAACCGGCGTTACCCCACGACGAGCCGCCCGCGACGCCCACGCGGTCGACCACGGTGACCTCCACGCCACGCTCCTGCAGGAACCACGCGGTGGACAGGCCGACGATGCCGGCGCCGGCGACGACGACATGACGCGGGGCGCGGCCGGACGACTGGGCGGACATGGACGAAACCTCCTGGTGAGATGGCTGGGGGTGGCTGACGGATATTGGTGGATGCGGGCGGCGTCCAGTCGTCGGTCCAGCAAGGCGGAGGAGAAGGTCGATGCGGAGCCATCGACCGACGACGACAACGCCGCTGGTCGGCGGCTGGGCGTCGATCCGCGCCGCCGAAGATCCGTCAGCCACCCCCTAGTCACCATCGTCACCGGGCGGAGGTGCCGGGTCATTGGCGGGGCGGCCAGCGTTCCCCGCGACGCGCGGTGCGATCGGCCAGCGCCGCCGCCTTCAGCTGCAGCATCAACGCCAGTCTGGTATCGGCGTCGTCGAAGTCGACGCCCACGGCCTCCAGTGCCTTGCGCAGCCGGTTGCGCAGCGTGTTGGGGTGCACGGTGAGATCCGCGGCGGCGGCGCTGACGTCGCCGCCCCGGGCCAGGTAGGCGCGCGCGGTCTTCACCAGCTCCGTGCCCCGCTCGGCGTCGAACCGCTCCAGCGCGGCCAGGGGGCCGTAGCCGCCGAGGTCCTCGGCCTCGATGACGTCGGCGACCCGGGCCGTGACGACGTCGACGAAGGCGTCCTGGATCGGCAGCGCCACGCCGGCCGAGCCCCGGCCGGCCAGCATGCGGACGATGTTGTCGGCGTCGGACCTGGACCGGTGGGCGTGCGCGGGGCCGGGCACCGTCCGCCCGATTCCGGCGACGAGCTGGCCGCCGTCGCCGCCGCGCCGCAGGAAGTCCGCCACGATCCGGTGCACCGCGTCGGCCTCGGCGGTCACCACGACGTACAGCACGCCGTCGAGCACGGCCGAGACCGGCCGTGTGGCCGAGGCGGCCAGCCGCAGGGTCAGGGCGCCGGCCGTGCGGTCCACCCTGGCCGCGTCGGTCGTCGTCGCGACGGCCAGCACGGTGAGCCGGCCGGCGAGACCGAGCCGGGCGGCCGCGGCCTCCGCGTCGGCGCCGCCCTCGAGGAGGGCGGCGACCTGCTCGCCGGCCCGATCGTCGCGGGCCCGGTTCCGGAGCAGAGCGTCAGCGACGATCGGGACCGCCTCGAGGAGGTCCTTCTCCTGCGCCGCGGACAGCTCTGCGGGGACGAGCGCCCAGATCGACCCGAGCAGCTCGTCGCCGGCGCGGATCCCGACCACGGCGCGCGGCTTCATCCCGGCGTCGGCGAGGTCGGCATAGACGACGCCGTCCTGGGTGGAGATGCGGCGGTACACGCCCGCGGCGCGCAACGCCTCCCGGTACTCGGGCGGGACCTGACGGCCGAGGATCGTCGCGGTCCGCGCCTGGTCGGCCGACATCTGACCGTCCGAGTACGCCAGGACCCTCGCGTCGTGGTCCTCGATCGTGACCGGGGCGCCCAGCAGGTTCGCGAGAGCTCCCGCCATCGCGAAGAGGTCAGGTGCCTCCGAGAGACTGCGCAACTCGGTTCCTCAGGTCGGTCCTGCGCCAGGGGCGCTTCATTCGAGGAGCGTACAGTCGAGCGCGGCGCTGATGATGCTGTCCGTGTCGATGCCGTGGTGGCGGTAGACGTCCTCCAGCGAGCCGGACTGGCCGAACCCGGCGACGCCGAGGGCGACGTGCCGGACTCGGTGGACGGTGGCGAGGAACGCCAGCGTGTGCGGGTGCCCGTCGAGGACGGTGACGAGCGGGGCGGCCCGGCCAGCGGGCAGCAGCTGGTCGAGGATCCAGGACGGGGCATCGTCGCGGCCGCCGCGGGCCTGGACGGCGCGGAACAGCAGGTCCGGGCTGGTGACACAGACGACGTCGGCGGCGACCCCGCTCTCGGCCAGCCGGTCGGCCGCGGCCAGCGCTTCGGGGACGACGGCGCCCATGGCCGCGATGGTCACGTCCGGCCGGGTGGTCCGGCACAGCGGGTAGCCGCCCGCCACGACCTGGCGGCGGCGCCGGTCCCGGGCGGCCGGGTCGGCGGGCACGGCGGCGAGCGTCTGGTCGACGGGGCGGGTGGACAGCCGCAGGTACGCCGACGAGCCGTCCGGACGGCCGAGCCGGGCCAGCGCGGCGAGCAGCGTCCATTCCAGGTCGATGGCGAAGGCCGGCTCGTAGCTGACGCAGCCGGGCTGTTCCAGCCCGATGGACGGCGTGATGATCGACTGGTGCGCGCCGCCCTCGGGGGCCAGCGTGACGCCGGACGGGGTGCCGACCAGGATCGACTGGCCACCGGCGTAGATGCCGAACGACCACGGCTCCAGGGCCCGCGCGACGAACGGGTCGTAGAGGACGCCGATGGGGAGCAGCGGCTCGCCCCACCGGCTCCACGTCGCGCCGAGTTCGCCGAGCAGGCCGACCAGGTTGGTCTCGGCGATGCCCAGCTCGATGTGCTGGCCGGTCGGCCGCTCGCGCCAGTGCAGGATGGTCTCGGCGTCGTCGGCGAACCAGTCCACCCGTTCGCGCGGCGACCAGACACCCACCTTGTTCACCCAGCCGCCCAGGTTGGTCGACGACGAGACGTCCGGGCTGACGGTCACGACGCGGCGGGCCGTGTCGGGTGCCTGCCGGGTCAGGTCGACCAGGGCCCGGCCGAGCGCGGCCTGGGTGGTCGCCGTCCCCTGGGGCGTCCGGCCGAGGTCCACCGGCAACTCCGGCCCCGCTGCCGGGCGAACGGCCGGCCGGGCCAGCCGGTCCGCCGTCGCCGCGCACAGCCGGGCGGCGTCGGTGCCGTCGGCGAACCGTTCCCACGGCCGGTCCGGGTCGATGCCCATGGTGGCGGCGAGGTCGTGCAGCTGTGCGTCGGTGAGCAGGGCGGAGTGGTTCTGCGGGTGCCCCTCGGTGGGCAGGCCGTGGCCCTTGATGGTGTAGGCGAAGATCACGGTCGGCCGGGTGTCGTCGACGGCGCCCAGCGCGGCGTCCAGCGCGGGCAGGTCGTGGCCGCCGAGGTTGCGCACCGCGGCCAGCAGGGTGTCGTCGCCGACGTCGGCGAGCAGGTCCGCGACGGCGGCGGCGCCGTCCGGCAGCCGGTCGCGCAGCTCGGCGGCGGTGCAGCGCAGCAGCCGCTGGTACTCGGGGTTGGACATCCGGTCCAGCCGCTCCCGCAGCGCCGCGCCGCCCGGCCGGGCGAACAGGTCGTCCAGCAGCCGGCCGTACTTCACCGTCAGCACCTGCCAGCCGGCGGCGGCGAACATGCCCTCCAGCCGCGGGATCGCGATGCCGGGCACGACGCGGTCCAGCGACTGCCGGTTCACGTCGACGATCCAGACGATCTCGCCCAGCTCGGCGACGTGCGGGTCGAGGATCGCCTCCCAGACCGCGCCCTCGTCCAGCTCGGCGTCGCCGACCAGCGAGTACTGCCGGCCGGCGCCGGCTGCGCCCACGTACCGGCCGGCCAGCGCGCCCCAGATCGGCGCCGTCGCCCCGATGCCGACCGAGCCGGTGGAGTAGTCGACCGGGTCCGGGTCCTTCGCCCGGCTCGGGTAGCTCTGCAGGCCGCCGTACTCCCGCAGCGTCGTCAGCTTCGCCGCGTCCAGCTCGCCGAGCAGGTAGTTGACGGCGTGCAGGACCGGCGAGGCATGCGGCTTCACCGACACCCGGTCCTCGGCGCGCAGGTGCCGGAACCACAGCGACGTCATGAGCGTCGCCATCGACGCGCACGAGGCCTGGTGGCCGCCCACCTTCACGCCGGACGGGTTCGGCCGCACCCGGTTCGCGTGGTGGACCATCGCCGTCGACAACCACAGCACCCGGCGCTCGATCTCGCGCAGGGTCTCGAACCGGTCCGCCTCCGGCGCCGCCGCGACCATCGTCATCCCGACCTCCATCATGCTCGGACAGAATGCGCTCGATCACAGCATGAGCAGCCCAGGTTGCACCATCTCCAGATCCAGGATTCAGCAGTATGCTCACGCCGACCAGACAGACCGGGGACGGGAGCGAGCACAATGCCCACGCACGACAGGCTCGACGCCACCGACGCCCGCCTCGTGGCCGCGCTCACCGAGAGCCCGCGAGCCACCGTCCTCGCCCTCGCCGACCGGCTCGGGCTCTCCCGCAACACCGTCCAGGCCCGCCTGGCCCGGCTGGAGGGGGCGGGCGTCCTCGACTCGTTCGAGCGCCGGGTCGTCCCGCGCACGCTCGGCTACCCGCTGACGGCCTTCGTCACCACCCAGGTCACCCAGCGCTTCCTCGACGAGGTCGGCGCCGCGCTCGCCGACATCCCCGAGGTGCTGCAGGTCCACGGCATCAGCGGCCCCACCGACCTGCTCGTCCACATCGTCGCCACCGACGACACCGACCTCTACCGCATCGCCGGCCAGATCCTGGCCATCCCCGGCGTGGAGCGCACCAACACCGCGCTGGTCATGCGCGAACTCGTCCCCTACCGCATCACCCCGCTCCTCGCGCGCCTCACCTCCGTACGCTGACGACCATGTCTCAGCGCGAAGCCCTCATCGCCGGGGCGAAGAAGTGTCTGCTCGAGAAGGGCTACAGCGGCACGACGGCCCGCGACATCGCCGGCGCCGCGGCGGCCAACCTGGGGTCGATCAGCTACTACTTCGGCTCGAAGGACCGGCTGATGAACCTCGCCGCGATCGAGCTGAGCAGCGAATGGGGCGACACCCTCGAGGCGGCCGCGCGGGCGGCGGGCGGCGCAACCCGGGCGGAGCGCCTCGGCGCGCTGCTGACCACGCTGCTGGAGATGATCCCGGACTCCGGCGACACACAGGCGGCCGGCCTGCTGGCGCTCACCCAGTCGAAGTTCGACGACGAGCTGCGGGCCGAGATCGCGGCCGGCCACGCCCGCGGACGCGCAGCGCTGGCCGCGATCGTGCTCGGCCGGCCGTCCGTCGACGAGGACTCGGCGGCCGCGCAGGGCCTCGGCACGCTGGTCTACGCGCTGGTGACGGGCCTGGTCGCGCAGGCGCTCGTCGACCCCGAGTCGCTGCCCGACGCGGCGGCGCTGGCCGGGGCGCTCGGGGACCTCGTCGACGAGTGACGGGTCAGGCGGGCGCGCGCAACCGGGCGGCCATGGGGCACTCGAACGGGTCGACGTTCGTGCTGCCGACCGGTTCAGGTGCTCGACCACGATCCGCCACGACTCCAGCACGCCCGCCTCGGTGTAGGGCACGCCGCGCTCGGCGCAGAACTGCCGCACGATCGGACGGACCGCCCGCAGTCTGGAGCTGGGCATGCTCGGGAACAGGTGGTGCTCGATCTGGAAGTTCAGCCCGCCCATCGCGACGTCCACGAACCGGCCGCCGCGCACGTTGCGGCTGGTCAGCACCTGCCGGCGCAGGTAGTCGAGGCTCAGGTCCTTGGGGATCATCGGCATGCCCTTGTGGTTGGGCGCGAACGTGGCGCCCATCGACACCCCGAACACCGCCAGCTGGACGGCCAGGAAGGCGGCCGCGAGGCCCGGCGAGAGGACGGTGAACAGCGCGACGGGGTACAGGACGAGCCGGGCGAGCAACAGCGGGATCTCCACGGCCCGGAACCTGACGCGGCCGCGCCCGAACACCGTCCGCAGGCCGCTGACGTGCATGTTCAGCCCGGCCAGCAGCAGGAGCGGAAAGAACACCGTCCCCTGATGACGCACCCACCAGCCGCCGAACCCCTTGCGCACCCGCCGCTCGGCCGCCACGTCGCTGGTGAACACCAGCACCGACGCCTCGACGTCGGGGTCGACGTCCACCTTGTTCGGATTGGCGTGGTGCCGACTGTGCTTGGACATCCACCAGCCGTGGCTCAGCCCGACGACGACATTGCCCAGCAGCAGAGCGGTCAGCTCGTTGCGCCGGCCCGACCCGAAGATCTGCCGGTGCGCCGCGTCGTGGCCGAGGTAGGCCACCTGGGTCAGCAGCAGGCCGAGCCCGGCCGCCAGCAGCAACTGCCACCACGAGTCGCCCAGGGCGAGGAACGCCGCCACGCCCCCGGCGAACACCACCGCCAGCAGGGCGGCCCGGATCGCGTAGTAGACCGGACGGCGCCGCATGAGGCCGGCGGCGCGGACCCGCTGGGAGAGCTCCGCATAGTCGGTGACGAATCGCTGCCGCGGACGATCCTGAACGGCATCGGTGCTGGTCATGGCGTCGAGAGCTGTCATGATCGAAATCATACGTACGTGTGATCAGCAGCGCGGGCCGGTTGCCACCCGAGCCTGCGGTGGGGCTACCCCCACCCCGGCGGCGCGCGACCGGGCCGTCCGCGACGCGCCGGACGACGCGATCCTGGCGATACGGCCGCATTCGGCCACGTCATGCGTCACACTTGTCCGCCATGACCGACCCGACCAGCGAGGCGCTCGAGAACGGCCCGGCCGTCGCCACGATCGTCGTGACCAGCCGGGGGCCGAAGGGGCCGCACGTGCTGCTCCTGCACCCGGCCGACATCGAGTCCCTCGACGGCGAGTGGGCCTGGGTGCCGCCCGGCGGCGTCAGGCAGCCGGGCGAGAAGATCGCCGATTGCGCCGCCCGCGAGCTGCGCGAAGAGACCGGCATCGTCGCCACACCCGAACCCGTCCGCGACGACGACCCCGAGGTCGCCGTGTACCGCATCGAGCTGCCGTGGGGCACGCCCGTCGAGCTCAGCGCCGAGTACACCGCGTCCGAGTGGGTGCCGGTCGACCAGGTGGCGAAGCGCTGCCAGCCGTCCGACCTGCTCGACACCGTCCGGATCGGCCTCGACGGCTGACCCGGCCGGCCCGCCGCGACGCCCGGTGGACGCGATCTTGACACGGCCGCCGGAGCTGATCATGATCCAAAGCGCGGGCCGATCCAGCTGTCGGTCCGCACCAGACGTGTGACCGGCGGGCGCCGTGGTGGCCGCCCCGCCGGTTCGCGCCGCCCCGCCGGCGCTCAGTCGTCGGCGGTGAGGACGGTGAGCAGCCGGGCCAACTCGGCCTGCTCCTCCGGCGAGAGCCGGTCGACCAGCTGCGCCACCCCGGCGGCGCGGCTCGCGCGCAACGCCCGCAGCAGGTCGGTGGCCGCCGGGGTCGGCGCGACCAGGATGGCCCGCCGGTCGCCGGGGTCGGGCTGCCGCGAGACGAGGCCGCGCTCTTCGAGCAGGTCGACCACCGAGGTGGCGGAGCGGGGGATGACGTCGAGCTGCCGGGCCAGTTCGCTGACCCGCAGCGGCTCGCCGGCCGCATGGAGCAGCCGCAGCACCCGCAGCTGGCTGGGCGTGATGCCGGCACGCTCCAGCTCGGCCCTGGACGCCCGGCGCAGGCGCCGGTTCGCGCTGGTCAGCAGGTCGGCGATGGGCCCGGCGAGCTCCTTGTCCACAGGTCCACCCTACCATCGATTTGCGATCTCACCTCTTTACGAGGTAACCTCTGCATTACACAGACTTTCGGGAGGTCGCCATGGATGACTCCACTCGCGGCGGCCGGACTCGCTCCTTCACCAAGGACCGCTCCGTCACCGCCCACAAGCTCGCGCCCGGCACCGTCCGGCGCATCCTCACCTTCGCCCGCCCCTACAAGAAGCAGCTCGCCGTCTTCCTGAGCCTGATCCTGGTCGACGCGCTGCTCGGGGCCGCCCAGCCGCTGCTGTTCAAGCTGATCATCGACGAGGGCGTCCTGAAGGGCGACCAGGGCCTGGTCATCGGCCTGGCCATCGCGGTCGCCGGGCTCGCCGTCGTCACGGCGGTCGTCGGGCTCACGCAGCGCTACGTGTCCGCGCGCATCGGCCAGGGGCTGGTGCACGACCTGCGCAGCCAGGTCTTCGCGCACGTCCAGCGCATGCCCATCGCGTTCTTCAGCCGCACCCAGACCGGCGCGCTGGTCAGCCGGCTCAACGGCGACGTGCAGGGCGCCCAGCAGGCGTTCACGTCCACGCTGTCGACGGTGGTCGGCAACGTCGCGACGACGGCGGCGGTGCTGGCCGCGATGTTCGTGCTGTCGTGGCAGATCACCGTCGCGGCGCTGGTCCTGGTGCCGCTGTTCGTCCTGCCCGCCAAGCTGGTCGGCCGCAAGCTGGCCGACCTCACCCGCGAGCGCTACGACCTCACCGCCGACATGGGCCAGACCATGACCGAGCGGTTCAATGTCGCCGGCGCGCTGCTGGTCAAGGTCTTCGGCCGGCCCGAGGCCGAGTCCGCCGAGTTCGACGAGCGGGCCGCGCGAGTGCGCGACATCGGCGTCACCACCGCGGTCTACTCGCGGGTGCTCATGACGTCGCTCGGCCTGCTCGCCGCGCTGGCGACGGCGTTCGTGTACGGCATGGGCGGCGTGCTCGCCATCGCCGGCACGCTGAGCGTCGGCACCATCGTCGCGCTGACGGCGTACCTCGGCCGCCTGTACGGGCCCATCACGTCGCTGTCGAACCTGCAGGTCGACATCATGACCACGCTGGTCAGCTTCGAGCGGGTGCTCGAGGTGCTCGACCTCGAGCCGATGGTCGGCGACGCGCCCGACGCGACGCCGCTGCCGGCCGACGCGGCGTCGGTCGAGTTCGACCACGTCGACTTCGGCTACCCGGCCGCGTCCGAGGTCTCACTCGCGTCGCTGGAGTCGGTGGCCGGGCTGGCGAGCACGCCGGGCGGCCAGGTGCTGCACGACGTCACCTTCACGGCGCGGCCGGGCGAGATGATCGCCCTGGTCGGGCCGTCCGGCGCCGGCAAGTCCACCGTCACCCACCTGGTCTCGCGGCTGTACGACGCCACCGGCGGCACGGTGCGGGTCGGCGGCCACGACGTCCGCGACGTCACCCAGCAGTCGCTACGCGACGCGATCGGCGTCGTCACCCAGGACGCCCACCTGTTCCACACCACGCTGCGGGCCAACCTGAGCTACGCCCGGCCGGGCGCCACCGACGACGAGGTCTGGGCGGCGCTCGACGCGGCGCAGATCGCCCCGCTGGTCCGGTCGCTGCCCGACGGCCTCGACACCGTCGTCGGCGAGCGCGGCTACCGGCTGTCCGGCGGCGAGAAGCAGCGGCTGGCGCTGGCCCGGCTGCTGCTCAAGGCGCCGCGCATCGTCGTGCTCGACGAAGCCACCGCGCACCTCGACTCCCAGTCCGAGGCCGCCGTGCAGCGAGCCCTGGAGACGGCCCTGGCCGGGCGGACGTCCATCGTCATCGCGCACCGGCTGTCCACGGTCCGCGACGCCGACCAGATCCTGGTGGTCGACGACGGCCGCATCGTCGAGCGCGGCACCCACGACGAACTGCTGGCCGCCGGCGGCGCGTACGCCGACCTCTACCGGACGCAGTTCCGGTCGCAGGAGGCTCCCGTGGCGGCCGCCGCCTGACCGAGCACGATGTTCTGCACGGTGACGCGGTCGTACAGCCGGCCGTCGACGTAGCGGCGGAACACCGCGTCGAACGGCACGCCGACCGGCAGGTCCCGGGTCGGCACCAGCTGCCACCGCCACCCGCCCTGGTCGGTGCGGCCGTACTCCTCGCCGCCGACGGTGAGCGTGACGAGCCCGGCGCCGGCGCTGCCGCTGAACGTAGGCCGCGCCTTGACGCGTTCGGCCGCGGACAGCGGGAACACCGTCATCGACTCGGTCCGGCTCACGGTCGTGCTGCACGGGTTCGGCCGGTACCGCGGCGCGAGTCCCGCCGCGATGACGCCGCCGGCTTCGACACCGCTGAAGAACTTCCGCTGGGTGGCGTCCTCGGTGGTGTCCCAGGTCCAGTACAGCCAGCCGGAGATCCCGTAGTCGCAGCTGCCGACCTGGTGCGCCACCAGCGCGTCGCGGGCCGGGGCGATGCCGGCGAACCACTTGCGCTCGGTGCCGAACTCGCCGTTGATCACCGGACCGACCACCTTCGGCCACTCCATCGAGCCCAGCGACGCCGCCAGCGTGCGGCCCGCGGCGAGGTAGGTGTGGATGTCGAAGAAGTCGAGGCCGGACTCGCGGGTGACGGCGGAGACGCGGACCGGGTAGCGAGGATCGGTGCACGCCACGCCGCCGGCGCAGCGGCCGGACAGCCCGTCGAAGGTCCGGCCGTTGACCGCCAGGTTGGTGAAGGCGCCCATGGTGACCATGAGCTCCGGGTCGACGGCCTTGACGGCGGCTACCCCGCGGTCGGCGTAGGCGATGAACGCGTTGTCGGCGGCCGCCTGCCGCTGCGCCGCGACGGCCATGTCGTAGCTGCGGCCCGCCACCGTCACCGTCCCGGAGAACTGGTGGAACGGCGCCTCGGTGAACTTGAGGTAGGCCTCGTTGTCCAGCTGGAGTGCGAGGAACGTGCTCATCAGGTCGCCGAGGCGGGCCTTCATCTCCTTGGTGAAGACGCGGAGGTACTCCTCCTTCGCCCGGATGTACCCCTCGTACATGTAGGACCGGTTCCGGCCCTCGACGTTCACCGGCCGCGGACTGTTCCCGATGAGGTCGCGGTAGTAGCCGTTCTGCGGGAACACGTCCATCGACGGCAGCACGTAGACGCCGTAGCTCGCGGCGCGCCGGACGAAGTCGGCCAGGTTGTCGAGGTAGGCGGCGTTGGCCGGGCTCTTGTCCGCGTCGCCTCGGCCCAGTCCGTGCGGCTTGCCGATCAGGTTGTCCTGGCCGTCGCCGGGATCGACGAACACCCGGACCGTGTCGTAGCCCTTCATCGTGAGCTCGGCCAGCGCGGCGTCCGCACGGGCGGGGTCGTACCGGCCCGGCTCGAACGTCGAGTGGTACGGCGACGCCGGATTCGACGGCATCGGCGTCAGCCGGACGTAGTTGAAGCCGCGGGGGCGGAATTGCTCGCCCGTCCGGGTGTTCACCAGCGTCCGGTCCGGCCCGGCGGCGATCCGCGGCAACGGCTCGACGGCGGCCGGCGTGGCCGGATCAGCCGAAGCGGGTGGGCCGGACAGCGTCACGGAGACGACGGAGGCGACGACGGCCAGCATGGCCAGCCGGGCGATGCGGTTCACGAACGGGCTCCCCTGAATGTCGACGACGGCCGGAGCCTACGGGCCACCCGCCACCAGCGGCGATCCGTCCGGTGCCCCGGGCCCGGACTTGGCCTGCCCGGCCCTGGGGCGGCGGCTACAGTGGGGCCGGTGCCCGACCCCCGATTCGCCGTCAACTGTTCGATCCTGCTGACCCACCTGCCGCTGCGCGAGCGGCTCGACGCCGTCCGCGCGGCAGGGTTCGAGGCGGCCGAGTTCTGGTGGCCGTTCGCCACCGCGACGCCCGGCGATGCCGAGGTCGAGGCGTTCGTCGACGCCGTCCGGGGGTCCGGGCTGGCGCTGGCCGGGCTGAACCTGTTCGCCGGCGACCTGCCGGCCGGCGAACGCGGCATCGTGTCGTGGCCCGGCCGCGAGAGCGAGCTGCTGGCCGGCGTTCAGGTGGCAGCGTACGTCGGCGCCGAGCTGGGCTGCCGGAATTTCAACGCCCTGTACGGCAACCGGCTGCCGGACCACGACCCCGCCGAGCAGGACGCCGTCGCCGATCGCAACCTCGCGGCCGCGGCCGCCGGGCTGGCCGGCGCGACGGTGTTGCTCGAGCCGGTCAGTGGCATCGACGCGTACCCGCTGCGCACGGCGGCGCAGGCGGTGGCCGCCGCCGACCGGGTCGGCGCGGCCAACGTCGGGCTGCTGCTCGACGTCTACCACCTGGCCGTCAACGGCGACGACGTCCCGGCCGCGATCAAGCGGTTCCGCGACCGCATCGCGCACGTCCAACTGGCCGACGCGCCAGGGCGGGGCGCGCCGGGCACCGGGACGCTGCCGCTGCGGGCCTGGGCCGACGACCTCCTCGCCGGCGGGTACGCCGGATGGATGGCACTGGAACACGTGAGCGGCGACGCGGACCCGTTCGCGTGGCGCGCGGAAGGGAGCTGGCGATGACGGCCATCGGCTTCATCGGACTGGGCGTCATGGGCGGGCCGATGGCGGCGCACCTGGTGCGGGCCGGGTTCGACGTGACCGGGTTCAACCGCAGCCCGGCGAAGGTCCAGCGGCTCGTCGCCGCGGGTGGGCGAGGTGCGGCGTCGGCGGCCGCGGCGGCCGAGGGCGCGGACGTCGTCGTCACGATGCTGCCCGACTCCCCCGATGTCGAGGCCGTGCTGCTGGGCGCCGGCGGGGTGCTCGACGTGCTCGCGCCCGGCACCGTCGTCGTCGACATGAGCACGATCCGCCCGGACGTCGCCCGGTCGCTGGCCGATGCCGGGGCGGCGCTGGGTGTCGGCGTGCTGGACGCCCCGGTCAGCGGCGGCGAGCAGGGCGCCGTCGACGCCACGCTGTCGATCATGGTGGGCGGCGACGCCGCCGCGTTCGAGGCGGCCCGGCCGGTGTTCGACGCGCTCGGGCGCACCGTCGTCCACGTCGGCCCGCCCGGCGCCGGCCAGACCGTCAAGGCGGCCAACCAGTTGATCGTCGCCGGGACGCTGCAGCTGGTCGCCGAGGCCCTGGTCTTCCTCGACGCCCACGGCGTCGACCGGTCCCGGGCGCTCGAAGTGCTGGCCGGCGGGCTGGCCGGCAGCGCCGTCCTCGACCGGAAGGCGGCGGCCATGGTGGCGCACGACTTCACCCCCGGCTTCCGGGTCGACCTGCACCACAAGGACCTCGGCATCGTCACCGCCGCCGCCCGCGACGCCGGGGTCGCGATCCCGGCCGGCTCCCTCGCGGCGACGCTGATGGCCGCCCTGCGCGCCCAAGGCCACGGCGACCTCGACCACGGCGCTCTGCTCCTGCTGGTGGAGCAGCTCTCCTCCCCATGATCATCAACCTTTTGAGCTGTCCTGACGACGCAAAAGGTTGATGATCACCGGTATCCACAGATCGGGGATTCGGGCTAGCGGGACGCGCCCGGGTCGCGCAGGCTGGCAGGCGTGGAGCTCGACGATGTTCTGGAGCGGCAGCGGGGTGTGATCAGCGGTGCGCAGGCGCTGGCCGCGGGGCTGACGGTCGCACGGCTGCGATGGCTCGTGGCGTCGGGCCGCTGGCAGCGTGTGCATGCGCACACCTTCGCCACGTTCACCGGGCCACTCCCGTTCGAGGCGCAGGTGTGGGCGGCGATCCTGCGCGCCGGCCGGGGCGCGGTGGCCAGCCACCGCACCGCCGCCTACCTCGACGGCCTGTGTGACGACGCCGGTCCGGTCATCCACGTCACCGCGCCCGCCGAACGGCACGTCCGCACCAAGATCGACGGCGTCCGCGTCCACTACGCGCACCGCCTGCCGCACACCCGGCACCCGGCCGCGAACCCGCCACGCACCCGGCTCGACGAGACCGTGCTGGACCTGGTCGACGTCGCGCCGCATCCGCGTGAGGCCGAGACCTGGGTGACGGCCGCCTGCCAACGCCGTCTGTCCACCCCGGAACGACTGGCCGACGCGCTCGGGCGGCGCAAGAAGATCCGCTGGCGACCCATGACCGAAGCCATGCTCGCCGACGTCACCGAGGGAGCCCAGTCGCCGCTGGAACTACGCCACCTGCACCGGGTCGAACGCGCCCACGGCCTGCCCACCGGCTGCCGCCAACAACGCGTCACCGGCAGCCGCGTGATCTGGATCGACGTCGACTACGCCGAGTACCAGGTCCGGGTGGAACTCGACGGACGCCTCGGCCACACCGGCGAGGGCCGGTTCCGTGACCACCACCGCGACAACCACGCCACCGTCGACGGCCACGCCACGCTGCGCTACGGCCACGCCGACATCTACGCCAACCCCTGCGCCGTCGCCGCCGAACACGCCCGCGTCCTCGAGTCGCGTGGCTGGACCGGCCGCCCACGCTCCTGCCGGCCCGGCTGCCCCGCCCCATGATCATCAACCTTTTGCGTCGTCAGGACAGCTCAAAAGGTTGATGATCATGGGAGGGTGCGGGTGTAGGTGAGGACGAAGGTCAGGCTCGGCACCAGGAACAGCACGGCGACGGCGACGATGCCGCGGAAGGTCCGCTCGGCCCGCACCAGCCGCCGGTACGCGATCACCAGCAGCGGCACCAGCACGATCTCCATCGGCAGCATCGACCGCGGGATCACCACGTCCGCCGCCGACATCGCCAGCGACAGGAGGCCGGCCGCCAGCCACAGCCCGAGCCCCAGCAGGTACGCCCGCCGCGGGCCGAGCCGCACGGCCACCGTCGTGTAGCCGCTCGTCCGGTCCGCTTCCAGGTCGGCCAGGGTCGTCGGGACGTACAGGGCGGCGCCGACCAGCGTCCCGAGCACGGCCATCGGCCACGGGAATTCCGCCAGCGGCCGCAGCAGCGACCAACCGGCCAGCTGCCCGGCGGCGCCGATGGCCAGCGCGTTGACGGCGACGTCGAAGCCGGGGCGGGCCTTGAGCCGCAGCGGCGGCGCGCTGTACGCCCAGCCGACCAGCAGCACGATCGCCGTCCCCAGCGCGAACAACGGTCCCGCGAACAGCGCCGCGGCCACCGCCAGCACCCCGGCCAGCAGCGCGATCAGCTGCGCCGCCGCCGGCGTCAACCGGCCGACGACCAGCGGCGACCCGGCCTTACGCGCGTTCAGGCGGTCGCCGCGCAGGTCGTGCGCGTCGTTGACGGCCAGCACCGAGATCCACACCAGCGGCCCGATCACCAGGGCGCCGAGCGCCAGCAGCGGCCAGTCGCCCACCGGCGGCACGATGCGGCCCGTGGCCAGCACCACGCCCAGGTAGTACGGCAGCAGCGAGACGAACCAGAACCACGGCCGGCCGATCGCGAGGACGTCGCCGGCCAGCTGACGAGGCCGGACCGGCCCGGACCGGGTGCGCAGTGTCGTCATACCGACGATGCTTCCGGTCCGGGTCCGGCCCGGCCTCCCCCGTAGGAGGGGTCGAGTGGGCCGCCGCTACCCCTACGGGGTGAGCGCGGCCGCGAGCCGTTCCGCCGCGGCCTCCGCCGTGACGCGGGCGGCGCCGTGCGTGAGCAGGTAGTGCTCGCCGAGGACCTCCGGCAGCGGGTTGACGTCGTGGTCGACGACGATGAGGTCGGGCCGGGCGGCCCGGGCCGCCTCCACCGCAGCGACCTGCCACGGACGCCGCCGCACCCCGCGCACGCCGATCACCAGCCGCCGCGACGGCAACGCGGCGAGCACGGCGGAGAGGTCCGCCGTCGACGCCGTGACCCGGGCCAGGACGGTGCCCGGCAGGCGGTCGACCAGGTGCCGGCCGACGCCCCACGGGATCGGGCCCGCGGCGATGGACGGGTCGTCGTCCAGCTCGACCACCAGCGGCGGCGCGGTGAGCGTGATGTTGCCGTGGACGGTGACGGCGCGCCGCGCGGCGTCGGCCGCCGACCCGTACAGCACCGGCGACGACGCCGCGCCGGCCACCCAGCCGCGCAGCGCCCCGACCCGTCCGGCCGCCTCGGCCAGCCGCTCCTCCGGCAGCCGCCCGGTGCGCACGGCGTCGATCAGCGCGGCCACCATCGCCTCGACCGTCTCGGGGCCGACGGTCTCGCCGCCGACGCACAGCGCGTCGACGCCGGCCAGCAGCGCCAGCACCGCGCCCTCGGCGTGCCCGACCGTCTCGCTGATGGCGTGCATGTCCATGCCGTCGGTCATCACCAGGCCGTCGTAGCCCAATTCGTCGCGGAGCATGCCGGTGATGACCGGCCGCGACAGGGTGGCCGGACGGTCGCCGTCGATCGCGGGATACCGGATGTGCGCCGTCATGACGATCTTGACGTCCGCCTTCACCGCCGCCCGGAACGGCGGCAGGTCGCGGGTCTGGATGACGTCCAGCGGGTCGTCGATGGACGGCACCGTGACGTGGCTGTCCTCGCTGGTGCCGCCGTGGCCCGGGAAGTGCTTGGCCGCGGCGGCGACGCCCTGCGCCTGCTGCCCGGTGACGTACGCGGCGACGTGCCGCGCGACGTGGTCGGGGTCGAAGCCGAACGAGCGCACCCCGATGACCGGGTTCAACGGGTTGGAGTCGACGTCGGCGACCGGCGCGAGGTTGAGGTCGATACCGCAGGCACGCAGCCGGGCGGCCACCTCGGCCGCCACCCGCTCCGTCGCCTCCGGGTCGTCCAGCGCGCCGAGCGCGGCGTTGCCGGGCAGCATCGACCCGGCCGCGACGTCGAGCCGGGTGACGTCGCCGCCCTCCTCGTCGATGGCGACCATGAGGCCGGGGTTGATCGCGTGCAACGCGCCGGTCAGCGCGGCCACGCCGGCGTCGCCGCGGTCGGGGTCGACGTTGCGGCCGAACAGCACGACGCCGCCGAGCCCCTCGGCCGCCATCGCGGCCAGCCACGGCGGCACGTCGTGGGCGCCGAGGAAGCCGGGGAACAGCGTGGCGAGGGCGAGGCCTCGCAGGTCACTCGCGTTCATGTCAGCCCTTCACCGCCCCGGACACCAGACCCGAGGTCATACGGTGCTGGACGAGCAGGAAGAAGATCATCACCGGCACCGCCACCAGGACGGCTCCGGCCATGATACCGGCCCAGTCACTGACGCGATTCGCCTCGGTGAACGTGCGCAGCCACAGTGGAAGAGTCATGTTCTCCGGCCTTGTCATGATCACTAGGGAGAGGGTGAACTCGTTCCAGGCCTGCAGGAACGCGAACACCCCACTGGCCACCAGACCCGGCGCCAGTAGTGGGAGCGTGATGCGGAAGAAGGCCTGCAGGCGGCTGCAGCCGTCCACCTGCGCCGCCTCCTCCAACTCGCGCGGCACGCCGTTGACGAACCCGCGCAGCATCCAGATCGTGAACGGCACCACCGCCGCGGTGTACAGCAGCGACAGCCCGATGACGTTGTTCAGCAGCTGCCAGCCCTCCAGCAGCTTGAACTGCGAGATGAACAGCCCTTCCGCCGGGATCATCTGGATGATCAGCACCGCCAGGATGAAGCTGCGCCGGCCCCTGAACCGGAACCGCGACAGCGCCAGTGCCGCCAGGAACGCGAACAGCAGCGCCGCCACGACGGTGAGCCCGGTGACCATCGCACTGGTCCGCAACGTGTCGAAGAAGTTGCTGTCGAACACGCGGCTGTACGCCGACAGCGTCCCGTTCAGCGGCACGAACGACGGCTCGGAGGCGCGGATGCGGTTGTACGGCAGGAAGGAGCTGTTCAGCATCCAGTAGACGGGGAACATCCACAGCAGCGCGATGACGACGGCCAACAGGCCGAGCGACCGCTGCCGGGTGCGGATGCGGGTGCTCACAGTTCCTCCTCACGGACCAGGACCCGGACGTAGTACAGGCTCAGCACGACGGTCAGCAGCAGCACGAACCACGATGCGGCCGCCGCCAGCCCGAACTCGCCCTCGCCCAGCCCGAGCCGGTAGATGTACGTGCCGATCAGGTTCGTCTGCGACGTGATGCCGCCGGCGTCCTGCAGCACGAAGATCTGGGTGAACACCTTCAGGTCCCAGATGATCTGCAGCAGCGCGACGATCAGCAGCACCGGCTTCACCAGCGGGACGGTGACGGTGCGGAACCGGGCCCACGCCGACGCGCCGTCGATCTCGGCCGCCTCGTACAGCTCGTCCGGCACCTGCGTCAGGCCCGCGTAGACGGCGAACGCGACGAACGGCACGCTCATCCAGACGACGATCACTGTCGCGACGACGAAGAACGACAACTGGTCGATCAGCCAGGAGCGCCCGGCGAACCCGTCGAACCCGAGGTTCACCAGCACCCAGTTGATGACGCCGTACTGGGCATCGAACAGCCACTGCCACACCGTCAGCGACGCCAGGTGCGGCATCGCCCACGCCAGCAGCAGGCCGATCTGCAACGTCAGCCGCGGACCCCGCCCGACCAGCGTCATCAGGACCGCCAGAGCGGTACCGATCACCATCGTGATGGCGGCGTTCGCGAAGCAGAACAGGATCGACCGGGCGATCACCGTCCACAGGTACGAGTCGGTGACCAGCGTGACGTAGTTGTCCAGGCCGACCCACTCGGGCGGCTGCCCGAACTGCTGCGCGAGGCCGTAGTCCTGGAACGACATCACCGCCTGGCGGTACAGCGGGTAGCCGAGCGCGGCGACCAGGATCGCCAGCGCCGGCAGCAGCAGCACGTAGGGCAGTGTCGAGCGTCGGGGCCGTCGGGGCCGGCGGGGTGTCACGTCACCCGCCGGCCCCCGGCCGGTCAGTGGGTCCTGCGGCGGCACCGGGGGGACGGACCGGCCGGGTCCCTGGTCCCGGCCGGTCCGTCCAGCTCTGCTAGTCGAGCTGGGTGGCGATGTCGGCATCGGCTTCCTCAGCCAGTTGCTGCACGTCGCCGCCGTTGGCGATGTTGACGAACAGGTCCTCGAGCACCCGCGAACCCTCGACGCTGGCCCAGTTGGCGGCCGCCGGGGTCAGCTTGGCGTTCGTGACCGCCTCGATCGTGGCGGCGGCGAACTCGTCCGTCCCCAGGCCGTCGGCCAGCGACACCTTCGCCGGGGTGAGGCCGTTCTCGGCGTACTGGCTCTGGAACTCGTCGCTGAGGATCAGCTCGAGCAGGTTCGCGGACAGCTCCTGGTTCTGCGACTGGGCCGAGATGGCGATGTTCGAGCCGCCGAGCAGGACGGGGGCCGGCTCACCGTCGGTGCCGGGCAGGGCGAAGACGCCGACGTTGGCGATCATGTCCGGGCAACCGATCGCGGGGTCCTCGATCTGGCCGCGCAGCCAGCCCGGACGCAGCATCATGCCGATCTCGCCGGCGCAGAACGGGATGTGGCCGTCGGCCTCGTTGGCGTCCTTCGGCGCGCCGGAGGCCTCGTTGAACAGCCGCTGCACCAGCTCCAGGCCCTCCTGCGACTCCGGCGTCGACAGCGCGCCGCTCCATTCGCCGCCATCCTCGACGGCGAAGTCGCCGCCCGCGTCCCACAGGAACGCGGCGCCGTCACGCCAGTCCTGGCCGGGCAGCCAGAAGCCGGAGAAGTTCGGCACGGACGCGTTGTCCTGCTTCAGCTTCACGGCCGCGTCGACGAACTCCTGCATGTTCGTCGGCACCTCGATGCCCGACGCCGCGAACAGGTCCTTGCGGTAGAAGACGTAGGACGACCCGGCGTACAGCGGGACGGCGTAGGTCTTGCCGTCCCAGCTCCCCGCGTCGACGAACCCCTGCAGCAGGTCGTCGCCGCCGAGGTCCGGCACCTGGTCGGTGATGTCGCTGAACGCCCCGACGGTGGTGAACGTCGGCGCCTGGGTGTTGCCGACCTCCACCACGTCCGGCGTCTCGGACTCGCTGCCCAGCGACGTCGTCAGACGGTCGACCAGGCCCTCCCACTCCTGCTCCTCGATGACCAGAGTCGAGCCAGGGTTCTGCTCCGCGAACTCCGCGACCAGCCAGTCGCGCATCGGCTGGGGCGTGTCCGGGCCGTTGAGCCACAGCCGCAGTTCGGCGGGCTCCGGCGCCTCGGCAGTCTCGCCCTCGGCGGCGGGTTCGGTGGTGTCGTCGTCGCCGTCACCGCCGCAAGCGGAAAGGGCGAGCGCCGCGGCGGCGAGGCCGGCGGTGAGACGAAGTGCTCTGTTCACGGCGGTTCCTCCGGTTCGGCCCGAGCAGGGCACGTGACGGTGAACTGGAAGCTAACCTTCCAGTAACTGTGCCCACTGTAAGGTTTCTTGCCAGTGTTGGGGATCACGTTTCCGTAACGTCCCGCTACCGAATGAGCAGCCACCGGGGATGGCCCGGAACAAGGAGGGGCCTGCGACCCGCCACGTTGGATGACGACGTGGCCGTCCATTGTGGTGACGACCGAGTCACCGACGCCGCGGCCGGTCCCCTCGTCGGCGACGTCACGGTGCCGACGCGATGGTGATCCGGTCGGGAGACGTGACGTGGGTCCAGGACGTGAAGGGCAGGCCTGGACGTTGACGCCCGGGATTCGGCCTGACGCCCCGGAGACCGGCGCTTGCGACCGCGCAACGGGTCCTGTCCGCCGGTTTGCGGGGCGTGCGCCGGTTTGCGGGGCGTCAGCGAACGGCCGGTAGGCCGGCAGCTCGTACGGGGGCACCTGATCGTCCCGGCACCGTGACGACGATGCCGCCACCGCGCCGGCCCACGCCCGGCCCGGCCGGAGTGCCCCCATCGGCACGCTCGGCGACGCCCACATCGTCATCTCCGACGGCGGCTGACAACAGCGCCCGGGGCCGCGGAGCCGCGGTTCAAGCGGTCACAGCCAGCCCCGGCGCAACGTTCACCGACCCCGATCCCCAGCCGGTGCTACGGCGGGTGAAGTGGCCGCCAGGCGAACGGTGCACGGGCGGGCTGTGCCCGCACTTCCCCCGTCCCCCTGATAGCTGCCAGTTCTTAGGCCGCGGGGCCGCGGGTCAAGCGGTGCCGCGTTCGCGCGAAGCGCCGTTCGGCTCCGCTTGAGGCGCGGTGCCGCGGCCAAGAGAATGGGCAGCAGGAGGACGGCCCACCGCCGCCAAGCGGCGAACGTGCGCCGCGAGCAGCCCGTACCCGTGGCCGCTACTCCGTCGAGGCGAACAACGTCTGCCGGGCGTGGTCGACCGCGGTGAGGACGGCGCCTCGCAGCACCGGGGCGCCGGGGACGGTGGTCGGGACGACGCTGGGGTTGACGGGGGCGATGCGGCGGACGTCGTCGCCGACGAGGTCGCACAGGCGGTCCCCACCCGCCGCCCCCACCTCACCGGCCACGACCACGAGCGCGGGATCGACCACCGTGCACACCGACGCCACACCGAGCGCCAGCCGATGCGAGAACGCCAGCAGGAAACCGTCCGCCGCCGCGCCGCCACCGGCCAGCGCCGCCCGCACCGCGGCGGCCGCGCCGTCGGCGACGATGCCGTACTCGGCCGCCAGCTCGTCCACCGCGCCGGCGCCGACGAGTGCCTGGAACGCGCCGCTCGCCGGCCGCTCGACGCTGGCCGGTGACGGCACGCCGGGCAGCGGGAGGTAGCCGATCTCGCCCGCCGCGCCGGTGGCGCCGCGATGCAGGTGGCCGCTGAGCACGACCGCCAGACCCACACCGCGCCCGATCCACAGCAGCACCATGTCGTCGACGTCGCGGCCGGCGCCCTCGGAGCGTTCGGCGACGGCGGCGAGGTTGACGTCGTTCTCGAACGAGACGGCGCAGCCGAGGTCGGCCGCCAGCAGCTTGCGCATGCCGCGATGCCAGCCGGGGAGGTCGAAGGACAGCTCGATGTCACCGGTCGACGGGTCGACGACGCCGGGCAGGCCCACGACGACGTCGTCGATGTCGGCGAGGGCGAGGCCGGCGTCGGCCGCCGCGGAGAGCGCCAGGTCGTGCACCAGCCGGCGCGAGTCGGCGCCACCGCCGGCCGTGATCTCGGCCGCGACCGGCGCCGTCACGGAACCGATCACCGCGCCGGTGACGTCGGCGACCGCCGCCTCGGCGACCTCGGGGTTCAGTTCGATGCCGATGGAATAGGAGCAGCCGGGACGGACGGCGTACAGCTCGGCGTTGGGGCCGCGGCCGGCCGACCGGGTGCCGACGACCTCGACGAGGTCGCGCCCCTGCAGCCGCGCGAGCAACTGCGACGCCGTCACCTTGGACAGGCCGGTCATGCGGCCGAGGTCGACGCGGGTCAGCGGGCCGGCGGTGAGCAGCAGCTCGAGCGCGCTGCGGTCGTTCATCGCCCGCAGCAGGCTCGGGGTGCCAGGTCGTTGCGACACGTCTGCTCGCTCCATCCGGAAAGTGGCCTTCCGGTGAAAAGTATTACCGATCCGGACCCGGCCCGCGCGATCCGACGCCCTAAGGTCGCGTCATGACAGACCCGGTCTTCATGATCACCGGTGCGTCCCGCGGCATCGGCGCGGCCGTCGCCCGGCGGGCCGCGGCCGCCGGGTACCGCCTCATTCTGACCGGCCGGTCACCCGGCCCGCTCGCGGCCCTGGCCGACGAGCTCGGCGGGCCGTCCCGCGCCCTGGCCCGCGCCGCCGACGTCACCGACTGGACGGCGCTGACCGGCGTCGTCACGGAGGCGGAGGAACGGTTCGGCCGGCTGGACGTCGTGCTCGCCAACGCCGGCACGAGCGTCGTCACGTCCTTCCTCGGCGACGGCGGCGCCCCGCCGGAGGAGTGGCGCGACCTCGTCCTGACGAACGTCTACGGCCCGGCGCTGACCGCCCGCGCGACGCTGCCCGCGCTGCGCGCGACGCGGGGCCACCTGCTGCTCACCGGCTCGGCGGCCGGACGCGGCGTCCGTCCCGGCAACCTGTACTCGGCGACGAAGTGGGCGGTCACCGGGCTGGCCCAGGCCATCCGCGCGGAATGCGTCGGCACCGGCATCCGGGTGACGCTGCTGCAGCCGGGCCTCGTCGACACCGGGTCGATCCCGCCGGGACGGGCGGACGACCCCAAGCTCGACCCCGGCGACGTCGCCGCGGCGGTCCTCTACGCGGTCGGTCAGCCGCCGCACGTCGACGTCAACGAGATCATCGTCCGGCCGATCGGCCAGCAGCACTGAATTCTCGACCGACTGCGTCAGACCTCGCGGTCGGCGGCAACCCCTTACAGCTGGACAGCCGCCCCACCCCGGATGGCATGCTGTCCCGATGACCGCCGGGCCCGAGCTGACCATCGATCAGCTCGCCGGCGACGCCGCCGTCGAACGGCTGTACCGGCAGGTCTTCGCGGTCCTCGCGCGCGAGTCCGGCGCGATGATCAGCGACCTCGAACTGCTCGACGTCGACGAGGCCATCCTCGACGCGTTCGCCGACGCCGGGCGCGACGGCCTCACCGTCGACCAGGCGGCCGCCGCGTGCCGTCCGATCGATCCGGGCCTGATCCACCGCCGGTTCGAGGTGTTGCGCGAGTACGGCGCCATCAGCAAGGTCGTCGAGCGCCCGAACGAGCGGTTCCACCGGGCGGCGTTCGCGCCGTACGTCATGCTGCTGTTCCTGCGCCGGCTGGCCGAGCAGGGCGGCCAGGCCGAGTTGCACCAACTGCTGACGCTCGAGCACGTCAGCGTCACCGCGCGCGACGCCGAGCCCGCGACCGGCCAGACCACGATCAGCCGCCTGACCAGGATCTTCCGCCACCTCGGCAACGAGCTGGCCATCCTCGCCGCAGGCAGCACCGCCGAGCAGCTGGGCGACCACGCGCAGCTGCTCTGGGGCAACAAGGGCCTGATCAGCCAGGCCGAAGAGGTGCACACCGTCGTCCTGACCCGCTGGCCGCAGCTGGACCGCGAGTGCACGGCGCTGCGGGTCGCGCTGGCCGCCTACGGCGACGCCGTCGAGAAGGCGGCCGGGCGGCTGATCGAGCGGGCCGGGACGACGCGCGCGCTCGGCCTGCTGTCCGTCGAGACGTGGCTGAGCTACGCCCGCACGGCCGACGAGGACGACCTCGCCGGCGTGCTCGACACCTTCGTCTTCGACGCGCCGGCGCCGTGGTTCTCGCCGAACCTGCTCACCGAGGCGGTCGAGACCGGCCGCGGCGCGAACACCGTCCGCCAGCCGCCGCCCCGGCCCGAGGGACCCGGCCAGCCGCCGCCCGACGACATCCGCCCGGCCGATGACGCCGCGAGCCTGCGCGAGACCGCGGAGCGGCTGCTCGGCGACGCCGCCACGGTGGCGGTGGCGGACGTGCTCGACGGCGCCGGCGACTGGCTCGCCGGGCGCCGGGTGCTGGCCGACCTCACCGCCATCCACCACCACCCCGACCTCGCCTACGAGCTGACGTGGGCCGGCGGCCTGCGGGTCGACCCCGCCGGCAGCCCGTCGTGGGTGTCGGAGGGGACGTTCCGGCGGGCCGCGAGCTGATGACCGTCGACGACACCGCCCTCTGGTGGGCGCGGCACCGCGCGGCCGGGCCGCAGCGCATCCCACCGGCCAGCGCCCACCCCACCGGCATGACCCGCCTGGTCGAGCCCGACGCGAGCGCCGTCTGGCTGCTGCCCGAGCTGCCCGACAACGCCCGCCCGGACGTGCTCGACGAGCTCGGTTTGCCGGGCGTCGCCGTCGACCAGCCGAACGACACCGCACGCGTGCTGGCCGCCTGCCTGCGCTGCTGCTGGACCGAGCCCAGCGGCCCGGTCTGGCCCGCCGTCCCGGCGCCGTTCGACCACGTCATCGGCGTGTTCCGGGGCATCACCGGCAGCCGTGACGAGCGCGCGCTGCACGCCGCCGCGATGGGCGCGGTCCGCCGGCTGGCCGGCTCCGGCTGGGTGCTGTTCGACGAGGACACCCGCGTCGTCCGGCTCGGCCCGCGGGTCGCGTCGTGGAGCGCGGCGGAGCTGAGCACGCTGCGCGAGCTGTGGCGCTCGCTGCCCGCGCCGCCGGCGGGCGGCGCATGAGCACCGTCTTCGACAGCGCCCTCACCGAGCTGAACGAACGGCACCGCGACGAGGTGCTGGCCGCGTTCGCCGCGCTGGAGCACGGCCGCGAGCCGGTCGCCGAGGCGCAGTTGCTGGCGCTGCGCGACGCGACCGTCCGCCGCGACCTCCAGCGGCTGCTGTTCCGCCTCGGCCGCACGCTGGTCCGGGTCGGCAGCACGCACTGGACCTCGGGCTTCCGCGACGACGTCACCGAACAGCTGACCGCCGAGGGCACCACGGCGCAGTCGCGCGTCGACCGCGCCGTGCTGGTGCTGGTGCTGGTGCACTCGGTCGCGATCCCACGCAGCCAGGGACTGGTCGGCGGCGACTCGTGGACGTCGGCGCACCCGACGTCGGTCGACGAGCTGACCCGCTACACCCAGCTGCCGCGCGGCGAGATCCGGCCGGCGCTGCAACGTCTGCGCGCCGCCGGGCTGGTGCAGATCGCGCCGCCGCGCGGCCGGTCCGCCGCCGTCGACGGGCCCGCCTACCTGCCCGGACCCGCGCTGCACCGGCTCACCAAGGCCGCCCGCGAGCGGCTGGAGCACGAGCTGATCCTGGCCGCCGCGCCGGACAGCCCGCTGGCCGCGGCCATCCGCGCGCGCCGTCCCACCGAGAGGAACAGGGGAACGTGAACGCTGCCTTCGACGTCGTCGGCGAGCGGGTGCTCGTCGGCGTCCAGGTCGTCGACATCTCCCGGTTGTCCACGCACCCGGTCCCGATGATCGGGCAGGGGCTGGTCACCGTCGCCGGGCAGGGGCCGAAGGACTCCAACGGCGCCGGGAAGTCGTCGTTCATCGCCGCGCTGAGCCTGCTGCACGCCGACGAGCAGTGGAAGCTGGCCAGCGGCGCCGCCGGTGCGGCCGAACTGCTGTTCACTGCGGAACTGGCCGCACAGGAGGGCCGCTGGTCCAACGTCGACCGCGGCTACGTCATCGGCGTCTTCGCCTCGCCCGGCAGCGCGCCGCAGGACGACGCCGTCACCATCTGGCTGCGGATCAACCGCAAGGCGCCCTACCTCGACCTGCGCTGGACCGGCGGGCTGCACGTCCCGTACGGCGCGACGGAGTCCGAGCGGGCCGCGCGGGTCGACGAGCTGTGGGCGCAACTGCCGCGCAGCAACGGCCGCACCGACTTCCACGCCGGGCAGCTGTCGCGGGTGCTGTTCGGGCAGAACGCGCGCTGCGTGTCGTTCCTGTCGACGTCGGTGCGCTCCAGCCAGGCGGCGAACCTGCTGGCCCAGCCGTTGAACGACCTCCCGCCGCACCGCATCTTCGACGCCATCGCGACGCTCACCGGGCTGGACCGCGAGCTGGAGCACGAGCAGGTGCTGCGCTCGGCCGAGCACCGGCACCGCAGCGAGGTCGAGGAGACCGAGCGGCAGATCGCCGGCTGGGAGAGCGAGGTCGCCGTCATCGAGGCCGGCATCGCCCGCCGGCTCGCCGCCCGCGAGCTGCTCGGCGACGCGCGGACGGCGTGGCGGTCGCGGTGCGCGCGGCACCTGCTGGACGGCGTCGAGCGGGCCGCGGAGCTGCGGCAGGCGCTGGCCGAGCTGGACGACACCGAGGCGGCGCTGCGGCAGGAGCTGGACGCCGTCGAGGACCGGCTGGCGGCGCTGACCGACGACGACGAGTCCGCGCGCCGGTTCGAGGCGGCGCAGCGCAAGCGCAACGAGCTGATCGCCCGCGACCGCGAGCTGGAGGCCGCCCAGCTGGCCGCCACCCAGCACCTGGACCGCCTGACCACGACGCAGCGCCAGCTCGTCGACGACGCCCGCGCCGCCGACGGCCGCTCCCCGGAGACCGCCGCGGCCGAGGTCGCGCAGGCCCGGACGGCGCTGGAGGAGGCCATCGCCGCGCATGCCGTCGCCCGGGCCGCGGCCACCGCGGCGGCCCGCCGGGTCACGGCCGCTGAGTCCGGCGACGACGTCGCCGCCGAGCAGGTGGAACGGCTCCGCGCGGCCGGCCTCGACGCGGCCGCGCTGGTCGACGTCGTCACCGTCGAACCCGCCGAACGGGACGTGTGGGAGCCGCGGCTGTCGCCGTACCGCGAGGCCGTCGTGGTCGGCCGGAAGGACGCGACGAAGGCGGCGAAGGCGCTGGCCGGGCTGCCCGGCTCGCTGCTGGTGCTGGCCGACGCCGAGCACGACCTCACGACGTTCCTCGACGCCGTCGCCGCGCGGGCCGGCAAGGGCGCCGTCGTCGACGACGCGGCCGGGGTGCTGGCCATCGGCGGGTTCGCCGAGCCGATCACCGGCCAGCCGGCCCGCGTCGCCGCCGCTCAGGAGGCGCACCGCGAGCTGACCGAGGCGCTCGACGCCGCTGCCGCCGTCGTCGAGCAGGCCCGCGCCACGCTGGCCCGGGCCGAGACGCGCGCGAAGGCCGCCGACGCCGCCGAGCGGGCCGACGGGCTGCAGGACGAGATCGGCGACCTGCGCACGGCCAACGCCGAGCGCCAGGAACACCGCGACGCGCTCGCCCCCGAGTTGACCGCCGCCGAGGCCGCCTACGCCCACGAGCTGGGCGTGCACAACTCGCGCGAAGAGCGCATCACCAGCCTGCGCGACACCCGCAAGCGGCTCGCCGTCACGGCGAAGGAGAAGGAGGCCGAGCGGTACGCGCTGACCGAGGAGCGCGACGGCCTCGCCCTGCTCGACCGCGAGAAGGCCTGGGGCGACTCCCCCGACGCCGCCCGCCGGCACCTCGTCGAGCTGCCGTCGGAGCTGCAGGCGCGCACCACCGCCGCGTGGGACGACGACGCCACCCGCCTGACCGACGAGGTCGCCGTCCGCTGCTTCCCGCCCGGCACCCCGCCGGAGGAGCTGACCGCGGAGCTGCGCGAGCTGCTGGTCACGCCGAACTGGTCCGGCGCGGCGCTGGAGACCCGCGTCTCGCTGGTGGCGGCGCTGCTGCGGGCGCTCGACACCCACCTGCGCGACCACGAGGACCACGACCGGCACCAGCTCAAGCAGATCGCCGAGCAGCGGGCCCGGCGCACCGCCGACCTCGAGGCCGCGCGGCTCGGGTACGGCGAGGCCGAGCAGACCGTCCGGGCCCACCGCACGTCGCTGGCGGCCGGCATCAAGACGATGCTGAAGAAGGTCGCGTCCGAGTTCGACCGCCTCGACCAGGAGTATGGCGGCTACGGCGCCGGCCTCGACTACCCCGAGCCGGAGCCGCCGTCCGAGCCGGACAAGCCGTGGCGGTGGACGGTCAGCCCGAAGTGGCGGCGCGCCGAGGGCCAGCGGATGTCCGCGTACACGCTGCGCAGCAACACCGCCCAGATGGACGAGAAGGCCGTCAAACTGGTCTGCGCCGCCGCCCTGGCCCGCGGCGGCGACCGGCCGCTGCTGCTGATCCTCGACGAGCTCGGCCGCAACCTCGGCAAGCAGCACCGCCGCGAGGCCGTCGCGCTGTTCGAGCGCATCGGCAACGACCACAACATCACCGTCGTCGGAGCCCTGCAGGACGACATGGAGCGCTACGCCATCGAGGCGGCCGGACTCTACGTCAAGCTACGCCGCCGCTCGGACACCATGGCCTACAACGAGGAGCCGGTCGTCGTCGGCAACGACGCCAACACCGGCCGGGTCGAACTGCTGCGCACCTGGATGTCCTCCTACCGGCCTGGCACCCTCGACGTCGCGTGACCGAGCCGTACGCGCACGGCCTCCTCGACGTCGGCGACGGGCACCGCGTCTACTGGGAGGAATGCGGCAACCCCGCGGGCCGGCCCGCGGTCGTACTGCACGGTGGCCCTGGCAGCGGCTGCACGGCGGCGCACCGCGAGCTGTTCGACCCGGTGCTGTACCGGATCGTGCTGCTCGACCAGCGCGGCTGCGGGCGCAGCACGCCGCGCGTCCTGGACCACCACGCCGACCTGTCCGCCAACCACACGTCGGCGCTCGTCGGCGACCTCGAACGGCTGCGTGAGGACCGCGGCATCGGCCGCTGGCTGGTGCTCGGCGGATCGTGGGGCAGCACGCTGGGGCTGGCGTACGCGCAGGCGCACCCGGACCGCGTCACGGCGATGGTGCTGACCAGCGTCGCGCTGCTGCGTCCGGCCGACGACGACTGGCTCTACGGCGGCGGCGCCGGGCGGTTCTTCCCCGAGGCGTGGGCCGAGTTCAGCGCCCCGGCGCCCGCGGCGACGGGTGCCGCCGAGGTGTTCGACGCCTACCACCGGCTGCTGCACGACCCCGACCCCGCCGTCCGCGACGCCGCCGTGGCGGCGTGGTGCTCCTGGGAGGCGGCGACGCTGAGTCTGCACCCGGACCCGCACGCGGACGATGCCTTCGCGGACCCGCGGTTCGCGGCGACGCTCGTGCGGCTGTCCCTGCACTACTTCCGCCACGGCGGCTGGCTCGCGGACGACCAGCTGCTGCGCGACGCCGGCCGGCTG
Organism: Jiangella muralis; assembly: GCF_001270745.1. Classification (GTDB taxonomy): domain Bacteria; phylum Actinomycetota; class Actinomycetes; order Jiangellales; family Jiangellaceae; genus Jiangella; species Jiangella muralis. Next base: position 1,535 of record NZ_LFXL01000052.1, on the reverse strand, counting down.
CACGGCATCCCGGGCGTCCTGGTGGCCGGCCGCGGCGACGTGCAGACACCCGTCCGCGCAGCGTGGGAACTGGCCCGGGCCTGGCCCGACGCCCGCCTCGTCGTCGTCGACGGCGGCCACGCCTCCACCGAGGGCTCCGTCGCCGCCGCCCTCCGCCACGCCACCACCACCTTCGCCGGCTGACGCGGCATCGCGCCAGCGCGGGAGCGAGATGTCCTTGATCATCAACCGTTGGCGACACGATGGCGTCGCCAACGGTTGATGATCAAGGAACGCGCCGACATACGCTCGAAGGGTGAGCCCCCACGCGAACGACCCTGACACCGTCCGCCGCCTGCTGACGACGCCCGCGACCTGGGCTGTCGTCGGGTTGTCGCAGAACCGCGAGCGGGCCGCGTACGGGGTGGCGCGGTTCCTGCGCGACCGCCTCGGCATGACCATCGTGCCGGTGAACCCGCGCGGCGAGGACACCCTCGACGCGCACGGGTACAAGACGCTCGCCGACGTGCCGGGGCCGGTCGAGGTCGTCGACTGCTTCGTGAACAGCCGGCGGGTCGGCGAGGTGGTCGACGACGCCATCGCGGAGCGGGAGCGGCTCGGCATCAGGGCCGTCTGGCTGCAGCTGGACGTCATCGACGAGGAGGCGGCCGAGCGGGCGAAGGCGGCCGGGCTGGAGGTCGTCATGGACGCCTGCCCCGCCATCGAGGCGCCCCGAGCGGGCCTCTAGCTCCGCTGGGTCTCCGAAGCTCCGACACTCGAACCGAGTTTTGAGCGGGCGTCGTGTGGCGGCGCGCCACTGGGTGAGATCACTGTGCGTGCCGAGGATAGGGTGCGTCTCCTGGTCCGCTCCGTCGGGTCGGGCTTCGCCTCGGCTGGCCGGGCTTCGCGTTGGCTGGCCGACCGTGCGCCCGGGTCTGCCGCGTTCGCCGTGGTCCGCAGGTTGTCCGTCCCCCTGGCGCCCATTCTCTCAGCCGCGGGACCGCGCCTCAAGCGGACCCGATCGGCGCTTCGCGCGTTGGGTGTCCGCTTGACCCGCGGTCCCGCGGCCAAGAACGGGCACTTATCAGGGGGACGGGGGCAGTCTGGGCACACCTCGATGACCGGAGCCGTGGACACCAAACGGTGCACCGGGCGGGCTCTGCCCGCACTTCCCCGTCCCCCTGATAGCTGCCAGTTCTTAGACCGCACGCGGGCGGGTCAAGTCCAAGCCCCCAAGCCCAGCGAACGCCGACCACAGCGGCGCGGACTTGAGGCGCACGGGCGCGGCTGAGAAAATGGGCAGCAGGGGGACGGCCCACTACCGCAAAGCGGCGAACTGCGGGACAACGGCGAATCGTGACGCGATCCCCAACGCCACTGTGTGAGATCGCTGCGCCGGGTGGGGTGCATCACTGTTCCCCTGGCAACAGCGACGCCACCCAGCAAACACAGTGATCCCACCCAGCGGCGCGCCACCACGCGACGCCCGCTCAAACTCGGTTCGAGTGTCGGCATGTCGGAGACCAAGCGAAGCTGATATAGGTCGGTAGTCCTTC
>NZ_LFXL01000051.1 GCF_001270745.1 Jiangella muralis | reverse complement strand
GCCGAGCCATAGGCGTCCTGCACGACCGCCCGGCTCCTGGTCGTGGTGCCGTCTGTGGTCATGATGAACTCCTGACGTCGATACATATACTGTACGACGTACAGAAAAAGTCAATGGAGGGGCCGGTGCGGGCTTCGGGTGCAGAGACGGCGGCGACACGATCCGGGCGTGGGCGCCGGCGGACGCTGAGCGAGGACGAGATCCTCGACGCGGCGATGGCGCTGCTGGACGAGGGCGGACCCAAGGCGGCCTCCATCCGTGGGATCGCCGCCGCGGTCGGGGTCGCCCCGAACGCCGTCTACACCTATTTCCCCGACAAGGCCGCCGTGGTCCGAGCGCTGATCGAGCGGCTGCTCGGCGAGGTGAACCACGACGTCTTCGCCGACCGCGCCCAGCCCTGGCGGCTACGGCTGGAAGCCCTCGCCCTGCAACTCAGGCAACGACTCTGCGAACACCCGGGGGCCGTGCCCCTGATGATCGGCGGTCCGATGAACGGGCCGCATGCGCTGAGCCTGAACGAACGGCTCCTCGAACTCCTCGCCGACGCCGGCCTCGACCCGGTCGACGCCGCCCGCGCGTCCTACCTGCTCATCGTCTACGCCTTCGGGTCGATCGCCCTGCAGCTCGCGGACGTCCACGACTCCGGCCCGGCGCCGCCGGAGGCCGAACGGATCGCCGCCAGGAAACGCGCGTTCGCCCTGGCGCCCGCCGACCGATACCCGAGAGCTGCCGCGGCGGCCACCACCATGGCGGAGTACGTCTCGACCGAGCAGTACCTCTGGGGGCTGCGCCGGCTTCTCGACGGCATCACGGCGCGCGCGGACTCGTCCTGACGCGGACCCCGCCGGAAGGGGTATCTGGTCAGGTCAGGCAGCCGCCGGCGTCGTCGATGGGTGTACGGTGAAGGTTCAGGCGTTGACATGCGGGCAGGTCGGTCCCCAGCTGCGTCGGCTCTACGAATGTCGGCCGAAGAGGCCGGAGACAGGCCGCGCTCATGCGCCAGTTCCTCAGTCCGCAACTGCCCGATGATCCAGCGGCGCGGGACGCCTGCCGGGCGTCCCCGGTGCTCTCGTGAGCCGCCGGCGACGCACGTCGGCCGGAACCGGTCGGTCCGGCCCGTGCCTTCGGTGCTGACGCGCAGGCCCGACGCGCGGGCGCTGGCGCTGGCCCTCTTCCTCCGGCGCTGGGCCGGCGCGTTCTCGTTCTCCGCGGACGCCCTGGACTCGCCGGACACGGCGCTGGCGGGCATGGCGCTGCTGGACGCGGCGCAGCGTGCGGAACAGTTGGCCCCTGACGATCCGGTCATCATCGTGCTGTCCGAGGCGGGACACTTCGAGCCCATGCCCGGCGGCCACGCGCGGTTCGTCGAGACGGTCGAGATCCGGCACGCCGTGCTGCGGCTCATCGTCGGGCGGACGTTCGACGGCGGGCAGATCCTGGCGGTCATCGCGTCGGCGAGCGGACCGCCGTGAACGCGCTCGACGCCCTTCCGCCGCCGCTGGGCTCCTTGTTCGCGCGCGTCCTCGCCACCAAGGCCGCACAGCGCAGGCAGGCCGCGCAGAAGGTGAACGAGCCGGGCGCGCAGGCCGCCGCGCGTGAGGACAGCCTGCGCGCCCTGGAGGCCTACGCCGACGAGCTGGAACGCCGGCACTGGCCGGTGCCACGCCAGATCCAGCAGGACATCCGCCTGCACCGGGCGCTGTGCCAGCTACCGAGGCGCTGACGCCGACCGGGGCTTCGCTTGGTCTCCGAGACTCCGGCACTCGAACCGGGTCTTGAACGGGGCGTCGCGACGTTCGGCGCCCCACTGGGTGAGATCGCCGTAGCCCGGTGGCGCCTCTCCGGCCCGGCGCAACGGTGTGGGATTGCTGAGTGATCGATGTGGGAACGCTGTCGCGTCGACGACAGTGTTGCCGCGTCGTTTCCGCAGCGATCTCACATCGATCCCCGCATCGTTGGGCGCGGCGACTGTGCGCCCGCCCCCGGTGCGCCACTGGGTGGGGTCACTGTGCTTGCTGGGTGGCGTAGCTGTTGCCAGAGGAACAGTGATCCGCCCCACACGGCGCAGCGGATCCACACGGTGAGGTGGGGATCGTGCAAGGGGGACGCGCAGTTCGCCGTTTTGCGGCAGTGGGCCGTCCCCCTGCTGCCCATTTTCTTAGCCGCGCCCGTGCGCCTCAAGTCCGCGCCGCTGTGGTCGGCGTTCGCTGGGCTTGGGGGCTTGGACTTGACCCGCACGCGCGCGGTCTAAGAACGGGCATCTATCAGGGGGACGGGGGAAGTGCGGGCAGAGCCCGCCCGGTGCACCGTTTGGTGTCCTCGACTCCTGCGACCGTCTTCGATGGCGGGGGTCGTGTTCGAGGGGCCTTTCGGACGTTTCTGGCCATCGAAGACGGCTCCGGGCATCGAGGTGTGCCCAGACTGCCCCCGTCCCCCTGATAGGTGCCCGTTCTTGGCCGCGGGACCGCGGGTCAAGTACGCCCCGTCGTCGCGAAGCGACCCCTTGGGCGGACTTGAGGCGCGGTCACGCGGCTGAGAGAATGGGCAGCAGGGGGACGGCCAACGTGGCGGACCACGGCGAACGCGGCAGACCCAGGCGCACGGGCCGGCCGGCCACACAGGCCGGGTAGCCAAGATCACTCAGCTAGTACAGCTCTTCCACCACGATCGAGCCGGAGTGGACGGTGAAGGCGGCGCCGTCGGTGGAGCGGGCGCGGACGGCGAGGGTGGGCGCGGCGGTGGCGGCGTCGAACACGGCGGTGACGCCGGCGTTGTGGCGGCCGGTGCCGGCGGCTGCCTGCTGGACGGTGTGGGCGGCGACGGCGCCGTCGAGGGCCAGGGCGAGCTCACCGGAGCCGGAGCCGGACTTCTCGACGACGCCGCTGAAGGTGACGCGCACCTTGGACGAGCCGGCGACGGCGCCGGTGAGGGCGATGGAGAGGCCGGCGACCGTGGTGAAGGAGGTCGCGGTGACGGAGGCGGCGGCCGGCAGCGCGGCGGTGCGGATGTCGCGGCTGCGGTAGACCCGTTTGCCGTACGCCGCCTGGACGCCGCGGTGGGACAGCGCCGTGATGCTGGGCATGATCGGCACCGGCGCGCCGTCGCCCTCCTGGAACGTGGCGAAGATGTTCCCGAAGGTGCCGGACGTGCCGCCGACCGGCTGGCTCATGCCGATGTTGTGGAAGACGTTCTCGAGCGGGAACCGCGGGTCGCCGGACCACGGGCGGAAGTAGACGGAGTTGCCGCCGGTGCGCCCGCCGCTCGGGATGGCCTGCGCGCCGTAGACGGTGTTGTTGTCGGCGCCGTGGACGTAGAACCCGGCCGTGCCGGCGCCGCCGCCGTAGAAGAAGACGCCGCCGATGACGTCGTTGTTGGCGGCGTCGGGGTTGCCGGTGAGGGTGATCGACTCCGTCACCCCGGACGTCATGATCAGGCCGTGCGCGTTCGGCTCGGGGTCGTACGCCCAGCACTGCAGCAGCGTGTTGTTGCCGCACCCGTACACGCAGCCGGGCGGGAAGCCGTTGCGCGAGGTGAGGATCCAGCCGGCGACGGTGGCCGCGCGGGCCATGACGTTGGTGAAGATCGAGTCGGTGACGTGGTTGACGCGTACGGCGTAGCCGGCCTTCGCGTTGGCGTTCACGACGAGGTCGGCGACGGCCAGGCTGTGCAGCGGGCCCTCCAGGCTGAGGGCGGCGGCGGACGTGCTGACGGGGCCGTCGTAGACGATCTCGGTGGCGCCGGTGTTCTGGACGAAGTTCAGCGACGGCGAGCCGCCCCGGCCGCTGCCCTGCAGGGTGATCCGGTGGTGCTTGGTCGACACGGCGCTGTCGCTGCCGTCGCCGACCTGCAGCGGGCCGCTGATGCGGTACACGCCCGGCGGGAAGAACACGACGCCGCCGCCACCGGCGTCGACGCTGGCGATGGCGGCGGTGATGGCGGCGAGGTCGTCGGTGACGCCGTCGCCGGTGGCGCCGTGCGACTTGACGTCCTCCCACGAGGCGGCGAACACGCGGCGCCGGGCGGCGGCGTCGGCCGGTTCGGTCATGACGGCGCCGGCGGCGAGCGCGCCGGTTCCGACGGTGGCGCTACGCAGCAGGTTGCGGCGGCTGACGGGGGAAACGGGCATGGGTGTCCTCCTGCGAAACGATCAGACGGGTGATGGGCAGTCAGCGTTCGATGTCGATCAGGAAGGAGTACCGGTCGGCGCGGTACAGCGACCGGGTGAACTCGACCGGCCGCTGGTGCTGGTCGATGGTGCGCCGCTCGACGACGAGGGCCGCGGAGAAGGCCGCGACGTCGAGCAGTTCGGCGTCGGCGGGTTCGAGGACGGTGGCGCCGATGCGCTGCTCGGCCCGGCTGACGACCGTGCCGTAGCGGCTGGCCAGCAGGTCGTACAGCGACCCGGTCAGCTCGCGGTCGAGCAGTCCGTGCACGCGGCTGGCGTCCAGGTGGACGGTCTCGAGGCAGACCGGTGCACCGTCGGCCAGTCGCACGCGCCGGATGCGGGCGATCTCGGCCGCGGGGCTCAGGCTCAGTTTGCTGCCGACGGCGGCGCCGGCGAACTCCGTGCCGACGTCGACGACGCGGGTGCTGGGCTTCATGCCGCGCTCGATCATGTCCTCGGTGAACGAGGTGAGCCGGATCGTCTTGTCGATGGTGGGCTCGGCGACGAACGTGCCGGAGCCGTGCACGCGGTAGACGCGGCGTTCCTCTTCGAGTGCGTTGAGGGCGTGCCGGACGGTCATCCGGCTGACCCCCAGCTCGTCGGCGAACTGCCGTTCGGTGGGCAGCTTGTCGTGGGGCTGTAGCCCGTCGTCGATCAGCCGCTCGATGTGGGAGCGGACCCGGCCCGACTTGTGGTCGGTGTTGCGTGCGTCGCTCATGCCCAGCTCCCCAGAAGTGGTTTAGCCCAAAGCTAGTCACGAGTCGATCTCGCGTCAATGCCCAGATGAAGTGTTGACGACGCTCGCTTAATTGGGCTATACCTCTCCACGCAACCGTCAGCCATTCACTGAATCGGAGGGGCACCATGAGAAGTCCACGTGTGGTCGCTGTCTGGGGCGCCATCGCTGCGGCGACCGCGCTGACGGCCGGCGCCTGCGGAGCCGACGAGTCGTCCGGCGGCGACTCCGGCGAGACCGTGCTGCGCATCTTCGTGCACGCGAACCCGCCCACCGACAGCGCCTTCGAGAAGATCAACGCGCTGTTCGAGGAGCAGAACCCGGGCGTCCGGGTGGAGTTCACGACCGCCGCGGGCGTCGACTTCTTCACCGTCCGCAACACCCGGCTGATGGCCGAGGACGTCGACATCACCGAGGGGTCGACGTCGGGCGGGACGCGGCTGCTGCCCGACTGGGTCGAGGGCCAGCAGGAGAGCGACTGGGTCAAGGGCCTGCAGGCCGGCAACTGGGTCGACCTGAGCGACGAGGAGTTCCTCGGCAACTTCTCGCCGGAGATCATGGAGGCCTACGAGTACGAGGACAAGTCGTACGCCGTGCCCACCGGCACCAGCCTGGTCACCGGCGTCTTCTACAACAAGGCCGTCTTCGCCGAGCACGGCCTCGAGGTGCCGCGCACCTGGGCCGACTTCCTGACCGTCATCGAGGTGCTCGAAGGCGCCGGCGTGCCCGCGCTGATCATGGGCGGCAAGGACGCGTGGCCGGCCGGCATCCCGATGTACGGGCTGGTGCAGTCGCAGTTCGACGACACCGAGGAACTGGACCGCGGCCTCTGGGAAGGCGACGCCGCGCTGACCGACGCCGAGGCGGTCACCGTCATGGAGCGGCTGCAGACCATCTTCGACCACACGCTCGAGCACTGGGAGGGCATCGACTACGCGACGGTGCCCGCGCGGTTCGCGGCCGGCGAGGCGGCGATGCTGCCGGACGGCTCGTGGAGCATCCCGGCGATCCAGGAGGCCGCGCCGGACCTGGAGTTCGGCTACTTCCCGCTGCCCGGCGGCGACGACGCCGAGGACAACCAGTACATCGCCGGCAAGCTGGAGTTCAGCCTGTCCATCCCGTCCAGCTCGGAGCAGCAGGACCTCGCCCGCGAGTGGCTGGCGCTGTACTCCGACCCGGAGGTGTACGAGGACTTCGTGGTCGAGGCCGGGTTCGGCCCGGCGCAGCCCGACGTCGAACTGGGACCGGTGCTGCAGGAGGTCCAGCAGTACCTGCCCGACGGCGGCTTCACGCCGTCCTGGGACCAGGTCTTCCACGGCAACCAGTACGCCGGACCGCTCGCCGTGAGCCCGTTCGCGTTCGACAACGTCGCGCCCATCGGCACCGAGTCCGACATGCCCGCCCTGGCGGAGAAGATGCAGGCGGACTGGCAGGTGGGTCTGGACTCGCTGCCGTGAACCCGTTCGCCACGTCGAGGGTGGGACGCGTCGGCCCCTGGCTGGGCATCGCGCCCGGGCTGCTGCTCTTCCTCACGTTCGCGCTCATCCCCGCGGTCGCCGTGGTGGGGATGTCGTTCACCGACATCTCCGGCATGCCCAACGTGCCGTGGACCTGGGTCGGGCTGGACAACTACCGCCGGTTCTTCTCCGCCGGCTCGGTGGCGGCCAACCTCGACGTCGTCAACCGGACGCTGATCTTCGCGCTGTCCGTCACGATCATCCTCAACGTGCTGGCGCTGCTGCTCGCCGTCCTGCTCAGCGGGCGGTTGCGCGGCGCCGCGCTGTACCGGTCGATCGTGTTCATGCCGGTGGTGCTGGGCGTGACGATCGTCGGCCTGATCTGGTCGCTGGTGTTCAACCCGACGGGCGGCCCGGCGGCCAGCCTGTGGTCGTCCTTCGGGTCCAGCTCGTCCTTCCTCGGCGACCCGAAGCTGGCCTTCACGCTGATCATCTTCGTGCAGATCTGGGCCGCCATCGGGACGACGATGATGATCTACCACGCCGGCCTGATGGCGATCCCGTCCGACCTGTACGAGGCGGCCCGGGTCGACGGCGCCAATGCGTGGCACAAGCTGCGGCACGTGACCATCCCGATGGTGGCGCCGGCGATCACCGCGAACATGGTGATCTCGATCGTCGGGTCGCTGCAGACCTACCAGATCATCTACGTCCTCACCGGCGACCGGCCGACGACGTCGGTGCTGGCGCTGAAGGTGTTCTCGATCGGCTTCGGCACGTCCGAACAGGGCTACGCCGCCGCGGTCTCGATGATCCAGTTCGTCCTGGTCGCCGTGATCGCGCTGGTGCTGCTCAGCTACCTGCGCAGGCGGGAGACCCAGCTATGACCGTCCTCCACGATCAGGCTCGCACGGCCGGCCGGCTCACACCCGGACCGCCGGGCGAGCGGCGACGGCGTCAGCGGACGCCGTGGCGGCTGGTCAACTACCTGCTCGCGTTCGCGGTGGTCGCGCTGTACCTGCTGCCGCTGCTGTTCCTGCTGAACACCGCGTTGAAACGGCCGGGGGAGTTCAGCGCCGACCCGGTCGGCCTGACGGACGGCCTGGCGCTCGGCAACTTCGTCGACGCCTGGACGCAGGGGAACTTCGGCGCGCTGGTCGCGAACAGCGTCCTCTACGCGGTGGTGTGCGCCGCGGTCGGCACGGTGCTGTCGGTGCTCATCGCGTTCCCGGTGGCGCGCAACTACGTGCGCTGGTCGCGGCCGCTGCGGGTGCTGTTCGTGCTCTCGCTGTTCCTGCCGAACGCGATCGTCGCGCAGTTCCAGCTGGTCCTGAAGCTGGGCCTGTACGACACCCGGCTGGGCTACATGCTGCTGATGACGGCCGGCCTCGGCGTCGGGCCGCTGCTCGTCATGGGGTACCTGCGGTCGCTGCCGCGCGAGCTGGACGAGGCCGCGGCGATGGACGGCTGCGGGTACTTCCGGTTCGTGTGGACGTTCGTGTTCCCGTTGTGCAAGCCGGTGCTCGGCGCGGTGTTCATCCTGCAGGTGATCGGCGTCTGGAACGACATCATCGGCGCCACGATCTACCTCGCGTCGCCGGAGCTGCGCACCATCTCGCTGGGGCTGTTCACGTTCTACGGCGAGTACGGCAACAACCAGTGGGAACTGCTGGCCGCGGCCACCCTGATCGTGGCGGCGCCGCTCATCCTGCTCTACGTGTTCACCCAGCGGTTGTTCATCAGCGGCGCCATCGCGGGGTCGCTGAAGTGAGGACGGACATGCACGTGCTCGACGCCATCCGCGGCGGCCTGGTGGTCTCCTGCCAGGCGAATCCCGGCGAGCCGATGGACCACCCGGTGCACATCGCCGCCCTGGCCGCGTCGGCGGAGGTGGGCGGCGCGGTCGGGTTGCGCATCGACGGCGGCGACAACATCCGCGCGGCCCGGGCGGCGACCGCGCTGCCGATCATCGGGATCAAGAAGGTGACCGGTGAGGGGCGGCCGCAGATCACGCCGTCGCGGGACGACTCGGCGGAGATCGTCGCGGCCGGGGCGTCCGTCGTCGCGTTCGACGCGTCGCTGCAGTACCAGCCCGAGTCGGCCCGGCTCACCGACCTCGTCCAGGAGATCCGGTCCCTGGGCGCGGTGACGATCATGGCCGACATCTCGACGGTGGCCGAGGCGGAGCGCGCCTGGGCCGCCGGGGTGGACGTCGTGGGCACGACGCTGTGGGGGCACACGCCCGACACCGCCGTCCACGACGGTCCCGGCATCGACCTCGCGGCGACGTTGTGCGCGGCCGGGATGACGGTGATCGTCGAGGGTCACCTCAGCCGGCCCAGCCAGGTGCGCGAGGCGTTCGAGGCCGGCGCGCTGGCCGTCGTCGTGGGCACCGCGATCACCAATCCCGTCGCGCTGACCAGGCAGTTCGTCGGCGCGTGCCCGTCGCGCCGGCCGGTCGAGGAGCCGGCATGACGGGCGTCGTGGCGGTCGACCTCGGCGCGACGAAGATCCACGCGGCGGTCGTGCGGGACGGCGCGATCGTGCGCCGGCTGCGGCGCGCGACCCCGGCTGACGGCGGCCGCGCGGTGCTCGACGCCGTCGCCGCGGCGATCACCGAGCTGACCGGCGGCGCGGCGGTGGCCGGGATCGGCGTGGCCTGCGCGGGCATCGTCGACGCGCGGTCCGGCACGGTGCTGCGTTCCGGCGCCACGATCCGCGACTGGGCCGGCGCCGAGGTCGGCGCGACCCTGGCAGCCCGGTTCCGGTGCCCGGTCGTCGTCGACAACGACTGCAACGCCTTCGCCGCGGGCCTGCTCCGCGACGGGCCGGGACGTTCCAGCGTCGTCGCGGTGATGGCCGGGACCGGCATCGGCGCCGGGCTCGTCCTGGACGGCGCGCTGTACCGCGGGCCGCGCTACGGCGCCGGCGAGCTGGCGCATCTGCCCTGGCCGGGGGTGGACGGCGCGCGCTGCGGCTGCGGGCGGCCGGACCATCTGGAGGCGACCGCGTCCGGGTCCGGCATCGAGCAGTCCTACGCCGCGGCGGCCGGCACCGAACGGGTCCGGCTGCACGCGATCGTCGAGCGGCGGGCCAACGGCGACCCGGTCGCGGCCGCCGTCGTCGAGAGCGGAGCCCGGGCGCTCGGCACGGTGCTGGCCGGGGTGGCCGGCACCCTCGACCTCGACGAGGTGGTGCTGGGCGGCGGCGTCGTGGCGGCCGTCCCCGGCTTCGCCGACCTCGCCGTCCAGCACTTCGAGACCGAGGTCGCCGCCCGCGGGCAGCGGGTCGCGATCGGCCGGGCCACACGCGGTGACGACACCGTGCTCACCGGCATCGCCGCACTGGTCACCGACCGGAAGGACACTCACCCGTGACGACGCCATGGTTCATCACCCGAGGTGCCGTGCTGACCTGGGACGACATCACCACCTACGACTGGGTGGCGCTGGCCGCCGCGGCCGGGCTGACGACGCTCAGCGTCCACACCGACGCGCTGACGTCCGAGCGCGGCGCCGCGTTCCTCGACGAGTGCCGGCAGGCCGGGCTGGCGATCGAGCGGCAGCAGCACGCGCTGTCCCGGCTGCTGCCGCGGGAGCTGTTCGACAAGGACCCGGCGATGTTCCGGCTGACCGAGGACGGCGAGCGGAGCCCCGACAGCAACTGCTGCGCGAGTTCGGCCGCCGGGCTCGACGTCATCGCCGCGAACGCCGTGGGGGAGTTGGACGACCCCGGCACGACCACCGGCCGCTACTACTTCTGGCCCGACGACGGCGGGCTGCGCTGCCACTGCCGCGAGTGCGCCGGGCTGAGCCACACCGACCAGGCGCTCCTGGTCGAGAACCGCATCGTCCGCGCGATGCGCGAGGTCCGCCCGGACGCTCAGGTGTCGCACCTGGCGTACCAGTCGACGATGCCGGCGCCGGAGCGGGTGCGGCCCGAGCCCGGCGTGTTCCTGGAGTTCGCGCCGTTCTTCCGGACGTGGGAGGTCCCGCTGTCGCGGCGCGACGCGCACGGCCCCGGCTGGGACCGGGACGTCCCCGGGCGCGACTCCCGCCGGGCCGCCCGGCGCGACGACCGCCGCATCGCGCACGGCGACTATCTGGACCACCTCGACGCCAACCTCGCCTGCTTCGGCGCCGAGACGGCGCAGGTGCTGGAGTACTGGCTGGACGTGTCGCTGTTCAGCGACTGGACGCTGCCGGCGGTCGAGCTGCCGTGGGCCGACGGCGTCCTGCGTGACGACCTCGACACGTACGGGAGCCGCGGCATCCGGCACGTCACCGCGTTCGCCGCGTACATGAACGGCGCCTACTTCGCCGCGCACCCGAGCACCGAGCCGGTCCGCGCCTACGGCGCCGCGCTGCTGGACTGGCGGCGGCCGTGACGACGGAGGTGCGGGTCGAGACGATCGAGCTGCCCGCCGCCGGCCTGGGGTCGCCGTCGACGCTGCCCGGGGTCGGCGGCCGCGCCGCGCCGTACGCCACGGACGACCGCTTCGGCTACGGCCGGGTGCCGAACCTCTTCCCGTACCTCGACCAGGACGGCTACGGCCGGGCGCTGCGGCCCACGCCGTTCCGGGCGGTGGTGCTGGAGAACCGGCACCTGACCGCCGTCGTGCTGCCCGAGCTGGGCGGGCGGATCTGGAGCCTGCGCGACCGCGGGCGCGACGTCGACCTCGTCCACCGGAACGGCGCCGTGCAGCTGGGCAACCTCGCGCTGCGCAACGCCTGGTTCGCCGGCGGCATCGAGTACAACCTCGGCACCCGCGGGCACTCGCCGCTGACCTGCAGCCCGCTGCACGCCGCGACGGTGGTCGGCGAGGACGGCGAGACGTCGCTGCGACTGTGGGAGTTCGAGCGGCTGCGCGAGGTGGTGTTCCAGATCGACCTGTGGCTGCCGGCCGACTCGCCGGTGCTGCTGGCGCACGTGCGCGTCGTCAACCCCGGCGACGACACCGTGCCGATGTACTGGTGGACGAACGCGGCGGTGCCGCAGACGCCGGACACCCGCGTGCTGTGCCCGGCGACGACCGCGCTGACCAGCGACTACACCGGCGCGCTGAACCAGGTGCCGGTGGACGCGCCGGGCGAGCGGCTGACCTGGCCGGCCGCCGCGCCGCGCGCCGTCGACTACTTCTTCGAGACCGAGCCGGACGCGGACCGGCACTGGATCGTCAGCGCGGACGCGGACGGCGACGGGCTGGCGCTGCTGTCGGACGCGCCGCTGCGGGGCCGGAAGCTGTTCTGCTGGGGGACGTCGCCCGGCGGCGAGCGGTGGCAGGAATGGCTGAGCCCGCTCGGCGGCCGGTACTTCGAGATCCAGGGCGGCCTTGCGCCGACGCAGTACGAGCACCTGCCGATGCCGCCGCGCACCGAGTGGTCGTGGGTCGAGGCGTACGGCAACGCCCGGCTCGACCCGGCCGCCGCGCACGACCCGTCGTGGACGGGGGCGGTCGGGCATGCGGGGGAGCGGGTGGACGTGCTCTGGCCGGCGGCGGAGCGGATCGGCCGGCTCCGGGACCGGGCGCAGCTGCCGCCGTCCGCCCGGATCGCCGACGGCAGCGGCTGGGGTGCCCTGGAGCGACGGCGCCGGCTGGCCGGCGGGCTGCCGTGGGTCGACGAGACTTCGACGCCGTTCGCCGACGACACCCTGACCGGCGAGCAGCGCCCATGGTGCGACCTGCTCGCCGGGCGGCCGGCCGAGGCGCCGCGACCGCCGTCGTCCTACGTGCGGGGCGCGGACTGGGAGCGGCGTCTGGCCGGATCGCCGCCGACCTGGCTGAGCGAGCTGCACCTCGCCGTCATGGCGCACGCCCGCGGCGCGCTCGACGACGCCGAGCGGCACTACCGGCGCTCGCTGGAGCACGAGGTCACGGCGTGGGCGCTGCGCGGCCTCGCGCTGCTCACCTCGGACGACGCGCTCTACCGGCAGGCGCTGGAGCGGACCGGCGACGACCGGCTGGCCGAGGAGGCCGCCGCCGCGCTGCTGCGGTCCGGCCGGCCGGAGGCGGTCGTCGAGTTGTTGACCGGCCGCGAGCCGTCCGGCCCGCGGGCGGTCCGGCTGCGGCTGCTCCTGGCCCGCGCGCTGGCCGCCACCGGCGACGTCGATGCCGCGCGTCGGGCGCTCGGCGAGGATCTCGTCCTGCCCGACCTGCTGGAGGGCGAGACGGCGCTGTCCGACCTGTGGACCGAGCTCTTCCCCGGCCGCCCCGTCCCGCCCGCCTACGACTTCCGCATCGCGTGACCCTCCACCCGGATCATCCAGCTTTTGGGGTGCTCTGACAGCGCAAAAGGTGGATGATCATGGCCGGCCGCCGGGTCATGGCCGGGTCACGTCGGCACGCAGGGGGAGGTCCGCCACGTTCGAACCGACGTGCAGGGTGTAGGTGCCCGGCTCGGTCCGCCAGCCGCCGTCCCAGTGCGCGAACGCCCGTGCCCCGATCTCGATGCGGGCCGTCGTCGTGGCACCGGCGTCGGCCCGGACGACGGCGAATCCGGCCAGCCAGCGCGCCGGGCGGTCGACGGCGGTCTCCGGCCTGGACAGGTAGACCTGGACGACGTGCTTGCCGGGCCGGTCGCCGGTGTTCCGCACGTCGACGACCACGTCGACGGCCCCGCCGGTCGCGGCCGCCACGCGGAGGCCGTCGAACGACCACGTCGTGTAGCCGAGGCCGAACCCGAACGGGTACGCCGGCTGCACACCGGCCCGCAGCCAGGCCCGATGGCCGACGTGGATGCCTTCGTCGTAGCCGAGCACGCCGCCGGCCGGCGTCGTGGACAGGACCGGCACGTCGGCCTCGGCCGCCGGCCAGGTGGTCGGGAGCCGTCCGCCCGGCTCGCGCGCGCCGAGGAGCACGTCGGCCAGGGCGTGACCGAGCTCCTGCCCGCCGAACCAGGTCAGCAGCACCGCGGCCACCTCGCTGCGCCACGGCAGCAGCACCGGCGCCCCCGCGTTGACGGCGACGACGGTGTGCGGGTTGGCCGCGGCGACGGCACGCACCAGCTCGTCCTGGCGGCCGGGCAGCGCCAGCGTGGACCGGTCGAAGCTCTCGCTCTCCATGTCCGGGGTGGTCCCGACGACGACGAGGACGGCGTCGGCAGCGCGGGCCGCCGCCACCGCTGCCGCCAGTTCGTCCTCCGGCGACGCCGTGGCGAGGTCGATCCCGACCGTGAGCGTCGCGGCGGTGTGGTCGTGGCCCGGCAGCGGGGGCAGGTCCAGGTGGACGACGACGTGGACCGGCCGGCCGGCGTCCAGCACGACCGGTGTGCTGACCACCGGCGGCGACACCAGGCCGCCGGCGAACGCCGTGCCGTCGTGGGCCAGCACGGTGTCGATCACCTCGACGGTGTCGACGCTCAGCCGGAGCCGCCCGGCCGCCGCGACGCCCAGCCGGACCGGGCCGCCGTCGTCCGGCCGGTAGATCGTGGCCAGTTCGATCGAGGCCGCGCCGGCCAGCCGCTTCGAGCCGATGCGGGTGAGGTCGGCCGAGCGGTGTCGCTCCGAGCGCAGGACGGTCCCGTCGGCGGCCCGGATCACCAGCCGCACCCCCGGAGCTCCCGTCGCCGGATCGGTGAGCCCCGACGGGGGGAGCGGGACGAGGCCCCGCTGCACCTGGGTCCCGAGCGACCACCGCACGTCGACGCCCGGCAGCGCGGCTCGCAGCCCGTCGAGCGGTGACACGACGTGTTCGGGCTCGACGTACGCGCTGCCGCCGCCCTGCGTCCGCGCCAGCACGGCGCTCTGCCCGATGACCGCCACCGACCGCAGCCGGGCCGGGTTCCAGGGCAGCTCGCCGCCGGCGTTGCGCACCAGCACCATCCCCGCGGCCGCCACCTCACGGGCCAGGCCGGGCCCGTCGACCGGCGACGGCACGACGGCGGTCTCGCCGAAGCCGTCCAGCGCGCCCACCCGGGCCGCGAGCCGGAGCAGCCGCAGCACCTTCTCGTCGACCGCCTCCTCCGGCACCGACCCGGCCCGCACCGCATCGACCAGCGCCGCGCCCCAGGGACCGGACGGCCCCGGCATGACGAGGTCCAGCCGGGCCCGCCCCGCTGCGACGGTCGTGCGCGCCGCGCCCCAGTCCGAGACGACCACGCCGTCGAAGCCCCACTCGCCGCACAGCGGGTCGGCCAGCAGCGGATGCTCCGTCATCGTCGTGCCGTTCACCGAGTTGTACGCGGCCATCACCATCCACGGCCGCTCCTCGACGACGGTGTCCTCGAACGCCGCGAGGTACAGCTCACGCAGCGCCCGCTCGGACACCCGGACGTCGGCGGTGAACCGCTCGGTCTCGGAGTCGTTGGCCACGTAGTGCTTCGGGCAGGCGCCCACGCCGCCGTCCTGGACGCCGCGCACCAGCGCCGCCGCCAGCCGCGACGTCAGCAGCGGGTCCTCGGACAACGCCTCGAAGTGCCGGCCGCCGAGCGGGCTGCGGTGCAAGTTGACGGTGGGTCCGAGCAGCACGTCGGCACCCACCCTGCGGGTCTCGGCCGCGAGTGCCGCGCCGAACCGGCGGGCGAGGTCGATGTCCCACGACGCGCCGAGTGCCGTTCCGGACGGCAGGTTCAGGGCGGTGACGGCGCCGCCGCGGTGGGCGGCGCGGACCCCGGCGGGACCGTCGGTGAGGACCACCGAGCGCAGCCCGATGGCGGGTTCGGCCGGCAGGTGCCACGAGTCGGTCCCGGTGAGCAGCCGCACCTTCTGCTCGAGCGTCAGCTTCCCCAGCAGCGCGTCCATCGGGTCACCCCGGCGCGCCGACGGTCCGGCCGCCGGTCAGCTCGCAGGGGACGAACTCCTGCTCCGGGCCGGCGTCGGGCGCGTCGAGCAGCCGCAGCAGCATGCGGACGGCGGCCGCGCCGATCTCGCGGCTGGGCGTGCGCAGCAGCGACAGCGCGGGGTCGGGGGAGAGCACGTTCGCGCGGTCGCCGTGGTCGCCCAGCCCGACAATGCTCAGCTCGCCGGGCACGTCGACACCCTGGGCCCGCGCCGTCTCGAAGAGCCGGTGCGCGACGTACGAGGACTCGGCGATGACGGCGGTAGCGCCGGCCTCGCGGGCCGCGGCGAGGACGGCGGGCTCGTCGGCGGCCACCGCGACGCGCGGCAGCTCGGGGTTCGGCGCGCCGAAGGCCACCATGGTGGCCCGCTTCGGGCCCAGCCGGTGCCGGGCACAGGCGGCGGCGAACCCGGAGCGCCGCTCGATCAGCGTCTCCTGCGTGCGCGAGCCGACGACGTACAGCAGCCGCCGGTGCCCACGTCCGTACAGCTCCTCGACGACGGCGTCGGCTCCGGCCGTGTAGTCGGCCGCGACCCAGGACGCCTGCGGGCCGACCTCGTCGTGCCGGCCGATCATGACGAACGGGTAGCCGTCGGCGGCCAGCTTCGCGAGCTCGCCGCTGTCGACCCGGCCACCGACCAGGATGGCGCCGTCGGCTAGCCGCAGCAGGTTGGTGTCGCGGTTGAAGATCGAGCGCTCGCCGGACTCGTTCTTGGCGCCGGTGAACAGCAGGAGGTGATGCGCGACGGCCTCGGCCTCCTCCTCGATGCCCAGCAGGAACTCGTAGTAGAAGTCGCGGCTCTCCCACGGGAACAGCCGCTGGTAGGTGAACGCGCCGATGATGCGGTTGCGGCCGCCGGCCAGGCTCTGCGCGGCGATGTTCGGGGTGTAGTGCAGGTCGCGGACGGCCTGCCAGACCCGCTCGCGGGTCGTCTCACTGACCCGGATGGAGTCGGTCTTGCCGTTGATGACCGTGGAGACGATGGCCGTGGACACGTTCGCGACGCGAGCGACATCGCTCTGCGTGACGCGTCGTTTGTCCGGCCGGCGGCGCTGAGCCACGAGTATCTGCCTCCCTGTGCCGGCGAAGCTCGCCGGAACCCACCCATTGACGACGGAACGAGCCGAGTCTACCATCGGCTAACGCGTTTAATCATAGCGCTTAATCAGAGCGCTTAATCACCTTCTGACGAGGCGGGAGGCACGGTGGACCACGAGACCGAGGTGCTCGTTGTCGGCGGCGGGCTGGGTGGCGTCGCGGCGGCGCTCGCGGCGCTTCGCCTGGGCCGCACCGTCGTGCTCACCGAGGAGTCGCCGTGGCTGGGCGGCCAGCTCACCTCGCAGGCGGTCCCACCCGACGAGAACGCCTGGGTCGAGACGTTCGGCGCGGCAGCGAGCTACCGCCGGCTGCGCACCGAGATCCGCGAGCTGTACCGGCGGCACTACCCGCTCACCGAGTCCGCGCGGGCGTCCGCCGCCCTCAACCCCGGCGACGGCCGCGTCAGCCCGCTGTGCCACGAGCCCAAGGTCGCGCTGACCGCCATCCACGCGATGCTGGCGCCGTACCGGGCGAACCGCCGGCTCACCGTGCTGACCGGCACCCGGCCGCACTCCGTCGAGGTCGACGGCGACACCGTCACCGCGGTGCGGTTCGAGCGCGACGGCGACCACGTCACCGTCCGGGCGCCCTATGTCCTGGACGCCACCGAACTGGGCGACGTCGTCGAGCAGTCCGGCACCGAGTCGGTGGTGGGCGCGGAGAGCCGCGACCAGACGGGGGAGTTGCACGCGCTCGACGGCGCCGCGCAACCACTGGACCAGCAGTCGTTCACCTGGTGCTTCGCCATGGACTTCCGCGAGGGCGAGGACTGGACCATCGACCGCCCGGCCGGCTACGGCTTCTGGCGCGACTTCGCCCCCGGCTACTGGCCGGGACCGCTGCTGTCCTGGACCGATGTGCGGCCGGACTCACTGGCCGTCCGCACCCATCCGCTGTTCACCGACGCCGCGACGCCCACCGGCGGGCACGGCATCGACCGCTGGACGTTCCGGCGCATCCTCAGCGCCCGCACGTTCACACCGGGCTTCCTTGCCAGCGACGTCACCCTCGTCAACTGGCCGCAGAACGACTACGTCCCCGGCCCGCTCGTCGGGGTCGAGCCGGCCGAGCGGCAGCGCCATCTCGAGGCCGCCCGGGAACTGAGCCGGTCGCTGCTCTACTGGATGCAGACCGAGGCGCCCCGGCACGACGGCGGCACCGGCTACCCCGGCCTGCGCCCGCGCGGCGACCTGCTGCGCGACGGCACCGCCGACGATGCCGGGCTGGCGCTGCGTCCTTACGTCCGCGAGTCGCGGCGCATCGCCGGCGAGCTGACCGTCGTCGAGGAACACGTCGGCGTCGAGGCACGCCGGGCCGCCGGACTGCCGGTGGGCTCGGAGGTCTTCCCCGACTCCGTCGGCATCGGCTGCTACCGCATCGACCTGCACCCCAGTTCCGGCTCCGGGACCCCGCGCACGTACGTCGACATCGCCTGCCACCCGTTCCAGGTGCCGCTCGGCGCGCTGCTCCCCGTCCGCATGGACAACCTGATCGCTGCCGCGAAGAACATCGCCACCACGCACATCACCAACGGCGGATACCGGCTGCACCCGGTCGAGTGGACCATCGGCGAGGCGGCCGGCGCGCTGGCCGCGTACGCCCTCGGCACCGGTCTCCCGCCGCGCGCGGTCCGCGCCAAGCCCGACGCGCTGGCGGAGTTCCAACGCCTGCTCAGTGGCGTGCTCGGCGCCGAACTGGCCTGGCCCGACCGCATCCGCACCCGCACGGTCTGACCCCCGCACCCCTTCCCCCCTTGGAGGGACCATGCCCCCGACCAGCGTCACCCGGCGCACCCTGCTCAGCATGGCCGCCGCGCTCCCGCTGTTCCACGGCGCGACGAAGCTCAGCGTCGCGGCCGCCGGCGCCGGCCCCGCGGCCGGCGTCGTCAGGGCCTCGGACTTCGGCTTCGACCCGGAGGACTCCACCGCCGCGCTCACCGCGGCGCTGGCCAGCGACGCCGACGTCGTCGTCATCGACAACGTGGGCCAGGACTGGATCACCGGCCCGCTGTGGATCAACCGCGACGACCTCACCGTCATCCTCGAGGACGGTGTCACCGTCCGCGGCAAGGCGGCCGCGTTCCCGGACCGCCGCGACGGCATCTGGCGCATCCACGGCCGGCGCAACGTCAAGCTGATCGGCTACGGCGCCACCTGCGTCATGAACAAGCCCGAGTACACCGGCGAGTGGCGCGCCATCGTGCGCATGGGCACCAGCGAGAACGTCACCGTCGAGGGCCTGGTGCTGCGCGGCGCGCCCGGCGACGGCATCATCACCGGCGCCGGCTCGGTCGACGTCACCATTCGCAACGTCGTCTGCGACGACAACAAGCGCAACGCCATCAGCGTCATCTACGCCGACGGCCTGCTGATCGAGGGCAGCGCGTTCATCAACACCGAGGGCACGCTGCCGGAGGCCGGCATCGACCTCGAGCCCGACACCGCGGTGCAGCTGATCAAGGACGTCGTCATCCGCGACTGCGTGTTCGCCGGCAACCGGACGTACAGCTTCGAGATCAACCTGATGCGCTACCAGGCCACCAGCACCCCGGCGTCGGTGCTGGTCGAGCGGTGCTACATGGGCCCGACCGGCGACGCCGTCGTGCACGTGCAGCCCGGCACCAAGGGCCCGGCGAGCGGATCGGTGATCTTCCGCGACTGCGTGTTCGACGCCGGCGACTCGCCCGGCACCGTCAACGTGTACGGCCCGCGCGGCTACGACGGCCTGCGGACGACGTTCGAACGGGTCGCGTTCACCGCGCGGCGCGACCCGGCCCGCACCGACCCGTTCGTGAAGGTGTGGTCCGGCATGGTGACCGTGCTGCCGGAGTACGGCAACATCGGGTTCACCGACTGCCTCGTCCTGGCCGACCTCGACGGCCCGTTCCTGGCCGGCATGGAGGGCGCCGGCGACCCCGTCCTCGCCAACGTCCAGGGCACCGTCTGGGCGGCCCGGCCCCAGCAGCCCGTCGTCGAGACCGCCGGCGCCACTCGTGACGTCGACCTCGAACTGCGGCCCACGGACGGCGCCGCCACCGTCGTCCTCACCAGCGACCGGCGCTGGGTGCGGGGCGGCGAGACCGCCACCGTCACCGTCCGGCGGGTCGGCGACGACCTGGCCGCGCCGCTGGCGCTGCACTATGACCTGTCCGGCGCCGCCCGGAGCCGGGTCGACTACGACGGCCTCCCCGGCGTCGCCGTCATCGCGCCGGGACAGCGCGAGGTCACCATCGCGGTCCGTGCCCGCGACACCGCCGCCACCACGCCGCGCGACCTGACGCTGACGCTGCGGCCGCTGCCCGGTACGACCATCGCCGGCCGCGACGCCGTCACGCTGCGCGTCGCCGGCTGACCCGACCTCCCGAGGAGAGATCATGACCCACCCGACCCGCGCCCTGAGCCGGCGCACCCTGCTGGGCCTCGGCGCCGGACTCGGCGCCCTCGCCGGCACCGGGTTCCTGTCCGCCTGCGCGACGTCGTCGTCCACCCGCGGCGACGGAGCGTCCGCCAGCCCGCAGGCCACCGGCGACCCGGACAACCCGCTGGGCGTCCCCGCCGATCTGTCGCTGGAAGCCATCATCTTCAAGGGCGGCTACGGCGACCAGTACGCCATCGACGCCGAAGCCGTCTACCAGCAGCGGTTCCCGCAGTCGGAGATCACGCACACCGGCGGCCAGGAACTGGCCAAGCTGCTGCAGCCACGGTTCGTCTCCGGCGACGTGCCGGACATCGTCTGCAACGCCGGCGCCGGCGCGCTGATGCTCGCGCCGCTGGTCGAGAACGGCCAGCTGGCCGACCTGACGCCGCTGCTCGACGCGCCCGCCGAGGGCGGCGACGGCAAGACCGTGCGCGACACGCTGCTGCCGGGCATCGTCGAGCAGGGCACGTTCGGCGGGGTGCCGTACGCGCTCAACTACACCTTCACGGTGCACGGGCTGTACTACAGCAGCTCGCTGTTCGACGAGCACGGCTGGAGCTACCCGTCGACCTGGGCCGAGATGCTCGACCTGTGCCAGGAGATCAAGGACGCCACCGGAATGGCGCCCTGGACCTACCAGGGCAAGAACCCCGGCTACATCCTGACGCCGCTGGTCATGATGGCGATCAAGGCCGGCGGCCGGGAGGTCATCGACGCGCTGGACAACCTCGAGCCGGACAGCTGGACCAGCGAGCCGATGCTCGAGTCGGCCCGGGCGATGCACCAGCTGGTCGAGCGCGACTTCATCATGCAGGGCACGTCCGGCCTCACCCACATTCAGGCGCAGACCTACTGGGCGAACGGCGAGGCCGCGTTCATCCCCTGCGGGTCGTGGCTGGAGAGCGAGCTCGGCGACGTCATGCCCGAGGGCTTCGACATGGTCATCGCGTCGCCGCCGTCGCTGACCGACGACGACGCGCTGCCGCAGGCGGCCATCCGGGGCATGGGCAACGAGCCGTTCATCGTCCCGGCGCAGGCGGAGAACCCGTACGGCGGCATGGAGCTGCTGCGCATCATGCTGTCGCCGACGTCGTCGCAGAACTTCACCCGGCAGACCCAGACGCTGACCAGCCTGGCCGAGTACGACCCGCAGTCCGCCGGCACCGGCCTCACGTCGGTGCGCGACGCGCTGACCGAGTCCGGCGACGACACCTTCTTCTGGCGCTACGGCACCTGGTACTCGCCGCTGCAGACCGAGGCCGCCAACGCCACCAGCGCGCTGATGACCGGCGAGATCGACCCCGACGAGTGGAGCCGGCGCTGCCAGGCGGCCGCCGACACCGTCCGCAACGACGACTCCATCGAGAAGTACGGGGACCAGTGACGTCATGCGTGCCGGCAGTCTCAGGTTCGTCGTCACCGCCCTCGCGGTCCCGATCCTCCTCTACGGCGTCCTCGTCATCTCGCCCTACGCGCAGTCGTTCTACATCTCCCTGACCGACTGGAACGGGCTGTCGCCGGAGCGGACGTTCATCGGGCTGGACAACTATGCGCGGCTCGTGCGGGACGACGTGTTCTGGATCTCGGTCTGGCACAACGTCATCGCCGTGCTGGTGATCCCCGCGGTGACGCTGGCCCTGGGGCTGTTCTTCGCGACGATGATCCACGTCGGCCGGTACCGGGCCCGCGGTGGCGGCCGCGGCGTGCGGGGCGCCGCGGTCTACCGCATCGTCTACTTCTTCCCGCACCTGCTCTCGATCGCCGTCGTCGGCGTGCTGTTCTCGACGGTGTACGACCCCACCGGCAGCGGCCTGCTCAACGGCGCGCTCGGCCTCGTCGGCATCGAGCCGGTGAACTGGCTGGGCAGCAAGGACACCGCCTACCCGGCGATGCTCGCGGTCATCATCTGGCTGTCCGTCGGCTTCTACGTGATCCTGTTCACCAGCGCGATGAGCTCGATCCCGGCCGACATCTTCGAGGCCGCCCGGCTCGACGGCACGACACGGTGGCAGACGTTCTGGCGCATGACGCTGCCGCTGATCTGGGACACCGTCCAGGTCGCCGGCATCTACCTCGGCATCCACGCGCTGGACATGTTCGCGATCGTCAACGTGATGTCGGCGGCCGGCGGGTCGGGCGGGCCGGACAACTCGACCCAGGTGCTGGGCAACTACCTGTACATCACCGCCTTCCAGAACAGCGAGTTCGGCTACGCCACCGCCATCGGCGTCGCCCTGCTGCTGCTCACCCTGGCCTTCGCCGCGGCGGCACTGCGGCTGACCCGGCGCGAACGCGTCGAGTTCTAGGAGGATCGATGAGCCTCGATACGACGCCGCGCGCACCCGCCGCTCCCGCGGCCCGGCCGGCCCCGCCCGGCCCGGGCGACGGCCGCACCGTCACCGGCAGCGTCCTCAACGTCTTCACCCACGGCTTCCTGCTCACCTGGGCGGCGCTGGTGGTCATCCCGCTCGCGTGGTGCGTGATGTCGGCGTTCAAGACCAACGACGAGCTGCTCAGCAGCCCGTGGAGCCTGCCGGGCGCGCTGCGGTGGGGCAACTTCGCCGACGCGTGGACGAACGCGGAGATCGGCCGCTACTTCGTCAACACGGTGATCGTGGTGACGCTGGGGACGGCGCTCACGCTGGCCATGGGCGCCACGGTGTCCTACGTCGTCGCCCGCTACGCGTTCCGCGGCAACCGGCTGGTGTACTTCCTGTTCGTCGTCGGCATGACGTTCCCGACGTTCCTCGCGATCGTGCCGCTGTTCTTCATCGCCCAGAGCCTGCGGCTGGCCGACTCGCTGCCCGGGCTGGCCGTCGTCTACGCGGCGTACAACCTGCCGTTCGCCGTCTTCTTCCTCACCGCCTACTTCCGGACCCTGCCGACGTCGCTGTCGGAGGCCGCGTTCATCGACGGCTGCGGGCACTGGGGCACGTACCTGCGGATCATGCTGCCGCTGGCCCGCCCGGGCCTGGTGAGCGTCGGCATCTTCGTGGTGCTCGGCCAGTGGAACCAGTACCTGCTGCCGCTCATCCTGCAGTCCAGCCCGGAGAACTACGTCCTGGCGCAGGGGCTGGCCAACCTCGCGGTCAGCCAGGGCTACGCCGGCAACTGGAGCGCGCTGTTCGCCGGCCTCACCATCTCGATCATCCCCGTGCTCGTCGTCTACCTCAGCTTCCAGCGGCAGATCCAGGGCGGCATGGTCACCGGCGCCCTGAAGTAGTCCCCCCCCCGTCCAGCCCGCAAGGAGGAATCATGGCCGACCCCCACCGGCTCCGCCGCCGCACCGTCCTCGCCGGTGCCGCCGCGGCAGCCGTCGCGACCCAGCTGCCCCGGGCCGCCGCCACGGCCGCCTACCCGACGTTCGACATCAGGGCCGACTTCGGCGCCGCAGGCAACGGCAGCACGAACGACACCACCGCCTTCCAGCAGGCCGCGGCCGCCATCCAGGCGGCCGGCGGCGGCACTCTCACGATCCCGGCCGGCGTGTACGTCGTCGGGCGGCAGACGCACACCAGCGGCGTCACCCCGTACTACGTCATGGAACCGATCTTCGCACTCACCGGCGTGCAGTTCCTGCACGTCAAGGGCGCCGCGGGCGCCGTCCTGCGGCTCGCGGCCGGGCTGCGCTTCGGCTCGTTCCACCCGACGACGGGCGCGCGGTACGACCCGCCGTCGCTGCCGTTCACCACCGCCTCCTACGGCGTCGAGGCCGGCCGGATGATCGAGGTGCTCGACGGCAGCGACCTCACCATCGAGAACCTCGAGCTCGATGGCAACAACGACCAGCTCGTGCTGGGCGGCGAGTTCGGCGACACCGGCCGGCAGCTCAAGGCCACCGGCATCCGGCTGCTGGGCTGCACGAACGTGCGGATCACCGACGTCCACGCGCACCACCACGGCCTCGACGGCGTCACCGTCGGCCAGCCGGGGCACACCGCCGCCGACCCGGCCACCCCGCACACGATCACCCGGCTGCGCTCGGAGTACAACGGCCGGCAGGGCCTGTCGTGGACCGGTGGGCGCGGCCTCACCTGCACCGACAGCCAGTTCAACCACACCGGGCGGGCGGCCGTGCAGTCGGCGCCGTCGGCCGGGGTGGACATCGAGGCGGAGGGCAGCGTCTGCCGCGACGGCCTCTTCACCGGCTGCGAGTTCGTGAACAACGCCGGCAGCGGGCTGGACGTCACGCACGGCGACTCCGGCTACACGCGGTTCGAGGGCTGCACGTTCTGGGGCACCACGACGTACAGCGCCTACACGACCAAGCCCGGCCTGGTGTTCAAGTGGTCGACCTTCAACGGCACCGCCAACGTCGGCTACGGGTCCGCCGACGCCGCGCTGGCCACCGTCTACGCCGACTGCCACTTCGAGGACCGGCCCTGGACGAACGGGCAGGTGTACCGCGGCACGTATCTCGTGACCGACGCGGGCAACACCGGCCAGAACGTCCGGTACGCCGACTGCACGTTCGTGGCCCGCGAGCTGCGCAGCATCTGGACCAACGACATCACCGTCCAGAAGCACTTCGTCCGCTGCACGATCGACCACCGCTACGCGGCACTGGCCGACGGCGGCATCCAGTGCCACCCGTGGGGCGCCCGGCTGGTCGCCTGCACGTTCACCGAGTCGATGGGGACGTCGGCGCGGAACTGGTACATCCACCTCAACGACATCCTGGTCGAGAACGACGTCGACGGCACGCAGACGACGGTGACCGGCCCGCGGGTCCACTGGGGCAGCGCCAGCGGCCCGGTCGGCACCATCGCCGAGGGCACCTATGGCTGACGCCGCCGGCACGGCGCCGGGGTTCCGCGACTTCCTCGACGGGATGTACGACCCGTCGCTGCAGGTGCAGCAGAACGTCCACCGGCGGACCAGCGAGTGGCTCGCGGCCGGCCGGCGCGCCAACGACCTGCTGCGGACCCCCGACGACGTGCGCCGGCGGCAGGAGGAGCTGCGCAAGCTCGCCCTCGACGCCCTGGGCGGGGACCTGCCGGACGACCGGCCGGTCCCCACGGCCCGGCCGGCCGGCACGCTCGCGGCGGACGGGTACACGATCGAGAAGCTGATCCTGGACACCGGCGGCGGCGTCCTGCTGCCGGCGAACCTGTACCGGCCGGACGGCGCGACACCCGAGCGGCCCGCCGGTGCGGTGCTGTTCCTGTGCGGCCACGCCGGCGTCGGCAAGGCCGCTCCCCGCTACCAGGCCATGTGCGCCCGGCTGGCCCGGGCCGGCCTGGTGGTGCTCACGTTCGACTCGATCGGGCAGGGCGAGCGCAAGAGCTACCTCGACGCGGACGGGAAGGAGCTGATCGCGGCCAACGTGCCCGAGCACGTCCACGCCGGTGTCCAGTGCTGGTGGGCGGGCGACACCATCGCGCGGTACTTCGTCACCGACGCGCGGCGTGCACTGGACTACCTGGCCGCACGCCCCGAGGTCGACCCGGACCGGGTCGGCGTGGCCGGCAACAGCGGCGGTGGAACCCAGACCACCTGGCTCATGCTGGTCGAGCCGCGCATCGCCGCCGCGGCGCCCAGTTGCTTCATCACCGGCCGCGAGGAGTACCAGCGCTCCGGCCAGGCGCAGGACCCGGAGCAGATCATCCCGGGCGGCGCCCTCGCGGGCATCGACCACGAGGACCTCCTCATCGCCATGGCGCCGCGGCCGACGCTGGTGCTGTCGGCGAACTCCGACTTCTTCTGCGTCGAGGGCGCGATCCGCACGGTGCGGCGGGCCCAGCGGATCTTCGACCTGACCGGCGGCTCGCTGACGCACGTGCGCGCGGACGGGGAACACGGCCTCGGCCCGGAGCTCGCGGGGGAGGCCGTCGAGTTCTTCGCCCGGCAGCTGGGCGCGACGTCGTGGGTGCCGGGCGAGCGGGCGCTCGAGGAGCCGGCCCTGCACACGAGCGCCGAACTTCAGTGCACCCGGACCGGCCAGATCTCCACCGACCACCCGTCCGCGCGCCAGGTCTTCGAGCTCAACCGGGAACGACTGGCCGGGGAACTGGCCCGCGCCGCCGAGGCAGGTGGCGTGCCCTGGCTGCACGACCAGGTCCGGTCCGGCCGCGATCCGGGGCCGGAGTTCTACCCGCGCTGGTGGACCGACCCCGAGTCCGGGGCGCGCAAGGCGTTCTGGTGGTCCGAGCGCGACATCGTCAACGCCGCGATCGTCCTGGACCCGGCCGGCCCGGTGACGGCGGGGACGGACCTGCTCGTGCTCGACCGCGGCACCGAGGATCTCTCCGCCCACCTCGACGCCTGCGCCCGGGCCACGGCCGCCGGCCGCCGGGTCGTCGTCCTGGACGTCCGCGGCACCGGCGCCCTCGCGGTGCACCGGTTCAACGAGTTCGGCCTGGAGCAGAACTACGGCACGATGTACAAGATCGTCGCCGACCTCGTCTGCCTGTCCGACAGCCTCGGCGCGGCTCGCACGTACGACGTCCTGCGCGCCGCCGAGTTCGTCCGGGGCTGGTCCGGGGCGAAGGGACCGGTCCGGCTGGTCGGCGCCGGGCAGGGCGCGTTCCTCGCGGTCCTGGCCGGCGCCCTGGATCCCGGCATCGCCGAGGTCGTCTGCCTGACCCCGCCGCTGGATCCGGTGCGGATCGTGAACACCCGTTTCTACGGACCCGAGCGCGACAACCAGTGCCTCGTCCCCGGCCTGGCCCGGCACTGCCCGCCGGAGCAGCTCGCGGCGGCCCTGCGCGGCCGGTACACCCACCTCTGGCAGCTGGAGCAGCAGTGAACACGACAGTCGGCCGCCGGCGCTACGCCGTCGTCGGCACCGGGAACCGAGCACAGCTGTACGTGGACGCGCTGCTGACCACGCACGCCGACGTGGGCACCCCGGTCGCCTGGTGCGACGTCAACTCGGTCCGGATGTCGTACTACGACGACCGCTACCGCTCGGTGCACGGCGGCGCGCCGGCCCCGCGCCGGTACGGTTCCGACGACTTCGCCGCCCTGCTGGCCGAGGTGCGCCCGGACGGCGTCATCGTCACCTCGCCGGACTGGACCCATCACCGCTATGTGGTCGCCGCGCTGGAACACGGCTGCGACGTCATCGTCGAGAAGCCGCTCACCACCAGCGTCGGCAACGCCCGGGCCATCGCGCGCGCGGCGCAGGACAGCGCCGCCCGGGCCGTGCTGACGTTCAACTACCGCTACTCGCCGCGGAACACGGAGGTGCGGCGGCTGATCGCCTCCGGCGCCGTCGGCGACGTCACGTCGGTGCACTTCGAATGGCTGCTCGACACCGCGCACGGAGCGGACTACTTCCGGCGGTGGCATCGCGAGAAGGACAAGTCCGGCGGACTGCTGGTGCACAAGGCCACCCACCACTTCGACCTGGCCAACTGGTGGCTCGACGACGTGCCGGCGACGGTGTTCGCCCTCGGCGGGCTGCGGTTCTACGGCGCCCGGCGGGCCGAGGAGCGGGGTCTCGGCCCGCGGCCGCCGCGCAGCCGCGACGACCCCGGCCGGGCGGACGACCCGTTCGCGCTCGACCTGGGCGCCGACGACACGTTGCGGCGGCTGTACCTGGAGGCCGAGGGCGACGACGGCTACGTCCGCGACCAGGACGTGTTCGGCGAGGGCATCAGCATCGAGGACAACCTCAGCGTCCTGGTCGGCTACGAGCGCGGCGCCAGCATGACCTACTCCCTGCACGCGCACGCGCCGTGGGAGGGCTATCGGGTCGCCGTCAACGGCACCGCCGGCCGGCTCGAGATCGAGGTCGTCGAGACGGCACACCAGGCCGCGGCGCCGGGCGCCGACTCCGTCCGGCGCGAGGGCGACCGGATCGTGCTGCAGCGGCACTGGGAGCGGGCGGTCGAGGTGCCGGTGCCTCCGAGCGCAGCCGGGCCGCACGGGCACGGGGGCGGCGACGTGCTGCTCCTCGACGACCTGTTCCGGGGCCCGGGCGACGACCCGCTGCGCCGGCCCGCGAGTCTCACCGACGGATTCCGCAGCATCGCCGTCGGGCTGGCCGCCAACGAATCCCTGGCGACCGGACTCCCGGTCCGGGTGGCGAGCCTCGGCCTCCCGCTGGGCCCGCGATGAAGGTCCTGGTGACCGGCGGGTCCGGGCGGCTGGGTACGGCTGTGGTCGACGGGCTGCTGGGATCGGGCCACGAGGTGGTGAGCGTCGACCGGCGCCCGCCCGCCCGGCACCGGGAGCAGTGGTTCGCCGCCGACCTCACCGTCGCCGACGAGGCGAACTGGGCGCTGTCGCGGGTGCGGCCCGACGCCGTCGTGCAGCTGGCCGCCATCGCGGTGCCGTTCAGCCGGCCGGAGGCGGAGATCCTGCGCACGAACACGGCGCTGGCCTTCAACGTGTGCCGGTCCGCCCTGGAGGCCGGCGCCGGAACCGTGGTCGTCGCGAGCAGCCCGACGGTGGTCGGCTACGGCGCCCCGGCCGGCTGGGTCCCGTCGTACCTGCCGATCGACGAGGCCCACCCGGTGCGGCCGTGGCACGCGTACGGCCTGTCGAAGCTGGTCGCCGAGCAGGTCGTGCGCATGTTCACCGCCCAGGCCGGCGACCGGATGCGGCTGAGCGCCGTCCGGCCGTGCTACGTGATCGGCGCGGACGAGTGGGCCGGCGCGCCGACCCAGCAGGGGCACACCGTCCGCGAGCGGCTGGACGACCCGTCGCTGGCCGCGGGGTCGCTGTTCAACTACGTCGACGCCCGGGACGCCGCGGACCTCATCGGCCTGCTGCTGCACGGGGCGCACGAGATCCCCAACGGCGAGACGTTCTTCGCCGGCGCGGCGGACGCGTTGGCGCGGGAGCCGCTGGCGGAGCTGCTGCCGCGGTTCCACCCGGGGACGGCCGCCGCGGCGCCCACGCTGGTGGATGACGCGCCGGCGTTCAGCCCGGCCCGGGCCGAACGGCTGCTGGGCTGGAAACCCCGACGGACCTGGCGGACGGAGCTGCGATGACCCTCGACGGCGTGTTGTTCTTCCCGGTGACGCCGTTCGACCCGGCCGGTGCCGTCGACGCGCACCTGCTGGCCGCGCACGTGCAGGCCGGGCTGGCGCACGGCCCGGGCGCGGTGTTCGCCGCGTGCGGGACCGGCGAGTTCCACGCCCTGGACAGCGACGAATACGAGCTGGTCGTGACGACCGCGGTCCGAGCCGTCGCGGGCGCGGTGCCGGTGTTCGGCGGCGCCGGCGGTGCGTTGCCGCACGCGGTGGGGTGCGCCCGGCGCGCGGAGCGGGCCGGCGCCGACGGGCTGCTGGTGCTGCCGCCGTACCTGGTGAGCGGGCCGGCCGACGGCCTGGTCGGCTACGTCGAGGCGGTGGCGGCGGCCACCGGCCTGCCCCTGGTCCTCTATCAGCGCGGCGGGGCGCGGTTCACCCCGTCGGCCGTGGTCCGGCTCGCGCGGCTGCCCAGCGTCGTGGGGTTCAAGGACGGGCTGGGGGACCTGGACCTGATGCAGCGGATCGTGCTCGCGGTCCGGGCCGAGGTGGGGGAGGACTTCCTGTTCTTCAACGGGATGCCCACCGCGGAGCAGACCCAGGCCGCCTACCGGGCGATCGGGGTGCCGCTCTACTCGTCGGCGGTGTTCTGCTTCGCGCCGGAGCTGTCCAGGACGTTCCATCGGGCGCTGGCCACCGGCGACGAGGCCGGCCGCACCCGGCTGCTCGCGGAGTTCTTCCAGCCGCTGGTGGAGCTGCGTGACCAGGTGCCGGGATACGCCGTCTCGCTGGTCAAGGCCGGCGTCCGGCTGCGCGGGCTCGAGGTCGGTGGCGTGCGCCCGCCACTGGTCGACCCGTCCCCGGCGCACGTCGAGCGGCTGCGACGGCTGATCGAGGTGGCCGACGCGCATGGGTGACGTCGTCGCGGCGGTCTCGACGCGGCTGCTCCGCATCCCGCTGCCACGGCCGTGGGGCCCGGACGTGCCACACGTCCACGTCATCGTCGTCGACATCGCCACCGAGGACGGCGCGACCGGCACCGGGTTCTCCTGGACCCCGACCATCGGCGCCGGCGCCGTGCGGGCCCTGCTCGACGACGAGTGCACGCGGTTCGTCGTCGGCCGGCCCGCCGATCCCGAGGTCGTCTGGGACCCGCTGTGGCGGCACCTGCACGAGGCCGGCAGCGGCGGCGTCACCACCATCGCCATGGCCGGCGTCGACCTCGCGCTGTGGGACCTGCGCTGCCGCCGCCACGGCGCCGGACTGGCCGACCTGCTCGGCCGGCGCCGCGACTCCGTCGAGGTCTACGGCAGCGGCGTCAACCTGCACTACTCCCTGGACGAGCTGGTCGAGCAGGCGCGGCGGTGGGTCGAGGCCGGGCACCACGCCGTCAAGATCAAGGTCGGCAAGCCGGACCTCGCCGATGACGTCGAGCGGGTGGCCGCCGTCCGCGACGTCATCGGGCCCGGCCGCCGGCTGATGATCGACGCGAACCAGCGCTGGGACCTCGCCACCGCGCGCCGGGCGATCGGCGCCCTCGCGCGGTTCGACCTGTCCTGGGTGGAGGAGCCGCTGCTGGCGGACGCGACCTGGGCGTACGCGCAGCTGCGCGGGTCCGTCGACGTCCCGATCGCGCTGGGCGAGAACGTGCACACCGTCCACCGGTTCCGCGACCTCCTCGACGCCGGCGCCTGCGACATCGTGCAGCCCAACGTCGTCCGCGTCGGGGGAGTGACGCCGTTCCTGCGCATCGCCGCGCTCGCCCGGAGCTACGGGGTCACGTTGGCGCCGCACCTGCTGCCCGAGCTGTCCGGACAGCTCGCGCTGAGCCTGCCCGAGCCGGTCCTCGTGGAGGACGTCGAAGACGCGTCCTTCGCCGCGCTCGGCTGCCTGGCGATCCCCAGCGGCGTCACGATGACCGGTGGCCGCCTCACCGCCGGCGCCGGACCCGGTCTCGGCCTCAGGTTCCGCCCGTAGACCTCGACGGGTCATGCGGTACCCGCACACTGCGGTCATCGATCGGACTGTTGGCTACTCCGAGGAATAGACGGCAGGCGAGAGTATCGCCCTGATGGTGATCGACGGCATCGGTGGGACGGTGAACGGTGGCTGGCTCGGACATGGCGCGTGACCGGCACGTCGAGGACGACTCGCCGGATTCGCCGCTGTGGACGGCAGACTTCCGGCGGTTCTTCGTCGCCCGCACCACGTCCCTGCTGGGCGACGTGATGCTGCCCGTCGCGATCACGGCCGCCGTGATCCGGGCGGGGCACGGGCCGACCGGCGTGGGCTATGCGCTGGCCGCGCTGATCGCGCCGTTCGCCGCGCTGCTCATCTTTGGCGGGGTGCTGTCCGATCGTTTCGGCGCGCGGCGGTTGATGGTCATCTCGGACGCGGCGCGGCTGTGCTTCCAGGCGGTGCTCGCGCTGCTGTTCGCGCTGGGCACGCCGGAATTGTGGCAGATCCTGGTGCTGCTGGCCCTGGTCGGCGCGGGCACCGCGATCTTCCAGCCGGGAGTCGCCAGCGTCACCCCGCTCATCGCTCGTGACGTGCAGAAGGCGAACGCCACCCTGCGCATCTCCGAGTCCGTGACCGCCGTGATCGGTCCGTCGCTGGCCGGCCTGCTGCTGGTGGTGGCCTCGCCCGCGGCGGTGGTCGCCCTCGACGCGTTGACCTACGCGGTCAGCGGCGCCTGCCTGCTCCGGATCCGCTCGGTCCCGATGCGCCCGGCCGGGCGCGGCGACGTGCCGTCGTCGTTCCGGGCCGACCTCGTCGAAGGGTGGCGGGAGTTCCGGGCCCGGACCTGGCTGTGGAGCGTCATCGTCGTCTACATGGCCTGGCAGCTGGCCGGCGCCGGCCCGGCCATGACCCTCGGCTACAGCACGCTCGTCACCGAGCACGGATCGGCGACGTTCGGCCTGGTCATGTCGGCGCTCGGGGCGGGTAGCGTGCTGGGCGGGCTGGTCGCGATCAGGCTCCGCCCGCGGTATCCGCTCCGGGCCGGCGCCCTCTCCATGATCCTGTGGACGCTCATGCCGTTGAGTGTCGCGCTCGGCCTTTCCGGGCCTCTCGTCGCGGGGTGCTACGCGGTGACCGGCGCGGGCATGGCGTTCTGGGCCGTCATGTTCCACACCAGCGTCCAGACGCACGTCCCGCAGGACGTGCTCGGCCGCGTCCACGCGTACGACGCGGCCGGCTCGCTGGTGATGAAACCGATCGGTCAAGCGGTGGCGGGGCCGCTCGCGGTCGTCGTGGGCACGGTGCCGTTGCTGTTCGTGTCCTCCGCCATGGCGCTCGTCACCTGCGCACTGCTGCTCGCGATCCCGGCCGTGCGCGGCCTCGGCCGCGCTGAGCGCTGAGCTTTCACGCGATGCGGGTGATTCGCTGCACCGTGTTCGGCGGTTGGATCGAACTCGGCCGTTCACGGGCGTGTGCTCGTGGGGCCTGGCTCAGAAGGAGGGTTCGGCCATGACCGAGCAGACGACACCCGACTACGCGACCACGGGTCAGGAGAAGGAACCGCGCAACCGGTGGGCCGTCGGCCTGACGGCGTTCGCCGGCGTTCTGATGATCATGGCCGGCGGGTTCCAGGCACTCGCCGGTCTGGCCGCCCTCCTCGAGGACGAGTTCTACGTGTCCACCCGTAACTATGTGCTCGAGTTCGACGCCACCACCTGGGGCTGGATCCACCTGCTGCTGGGACTGCTGGTGTTGTTCGCCGGCTTCGCGGTGCTGGCCGGCAAGACGTGGGGCCGGGTGATCGGTGTCATCCTGGCCGTGCTCAGCGCCCTGGCGAACTTCGCGTTCGTTCCCTACTACCCGTTCTGGTCCCTGGCGATCATCGCACTCGACGTCTTCGTGATCTGGGCACTGGTCGCCCACGGGCGCGACGTCGCTCGATGACACATGTCCGGGCGACCGAACGTGGCTGACGAGCCCGACGCGCATGCTCCGCACGACCCGACCGCCGATCCGGCGTTCTTGCGGTGGGTGCCGCGGGTGGGCGTGTGGTCGTGGAGCTTCGTGGGGTTCGTGGTGGCGGCTGTCATCGTGGCGATGGCGTTGGGTGCGACCAGCGAGATCGTGCTCCCGCTGACGTTCGCCGCGGTGCTGGCCGTGGTCTTCCGGCCGTTGGTGGGGATGCTGCGCCGGCACCGGATCAAGGCGACCGCCGCCGCCGGGCTGGTCGTCCTCGGGCTGCTGGCGCTGATGGCCCTCGTCATCACCGCGACCGTGCAGGGGGTGACGGAGCAGGCGGACCAGATCGGCGAGTCCGTCGACGCGGCGGTGGACCACGCGGTCGATGAGCTGGACGTCGATCGGTCCGCGCTGGAGGAGGCCCGCGCGGCCACCGAGGGGATGGCCCCGGCGATCTCCGACGGTTTCCTCACCAACCTGGTCTCGGGTCTGCACACGCTGATCGGCCTGGCCAGCGGGCTGATCCTCGGCGCGCTGATCATGTACTACCTGCTCAAGGACGGTACCCGGCTCCGGCGATCGGTGGTCGACCAGTTCGATCCCGCGGTGCGCGGCGACGTCGACGCCTTCGTGGGCGACGCGTGCCGGATCCTGCGCGACTACGGCCGGGGCCGCAGCGTGATGTCGGCGATCGTGGCGGTGGTCATCGGCCTCGCCAGCCTCGTGCTCGGGCTGCCGCTGGTGCTCACGATCATGCTGGTCAACTTCATCGGCGGCTACATCCCGTACATCGGCGCGTTCCTCGGTGGCGGGCTGGCCGTGATCGTCGCCCTGGGCGACGGCGGACTCGGCGTGGCCGCGGTCATGCTGGTCGTGGTGCTCGCCGCCAACCTCGCACTGGAGAACTTCGTGGAGCCCAAGGTGATGGGCCGCACCCTCGACATCCACCCGCTCGTCGTCCTCGTCGTCACCGCGTTGGGCGGACTGCTCGGCGGCATCGTCGGGCTCATCCTGGCCGTGCCGCTGTTCGTGATCGCCGGCAACGCCCTCGCTCGGCTTCGCTCGCGAGGAGTCGTCGACCAGGTCGCCGACCGGGCCCAGCCGGCGCTGCAACGCCTGCTCGAGTGACCGGCCGGACGACGCAGGCCTGAACCGGTTCTCGAGGAGGCGGCCGTGACTGACATCGAACGGCAGACCGTCGACGTCGACCAGCTCGTGGCGAGAGCGCCACGGCGGCTGCGGCCCGCAACGGCCTGGTTGGTGGGTTCCCCGCTGGGCCGGCCGCTGCTGCGGTTCGCGGGCCGGTTCGGGCGGTTGGAGATGCTCGACCGGTCCATGACCGTGGCGGCCGAGATCTTCATCTCCGTCTTCCCGGTCTTGATCATGACGGCGGTGCTCCTGGGCAGCCGCTACAGCGATGGGATCGCCGACACGATCGGCCTGCCCGAGGAGACCCGGGGTGTGCTTCAGGAGGCTCTGAACAGCACCGATGCCAGCGCATTCGGGGTGCTCGGAGCCTTCCTCGTCCTGGTGTCGGCGACCAGTCTGTCGCGGGCCCTGACGCGGGCGTTCGCCGCGATCTGGGAGTTGCCGCGGCCCAGGACGGGCCTGCGTTACCTGTGGCGAGCGCTCGGTTCGGTGCTCCTGCTGGTCGCCGGCGCGCTCGTGGTCAGGTGGCTGTCGCGGGTCACCGGTGACTGGACGCCGGAGATCGTCGCCGGGTACGTCGTCCCGTTCGTGCTGACCGCTGCGGTGGCTGCGTCGGTGCCGTGGCTGCTCCTCTCGGGACGGGTCCCGGTTCGCCTGCTCGTCCCGGGAGCGTTCCTCTTCGGCCTGGTCATGGTGGCGTCGCGGCCGATCAGCCGGCCGCTGCTCGCCGATGCCCTCCAGGACAGCGCCGACCGCTACGGCAGCATCGGCGTAGCGTTCACGTACATCGCGTTCCTCTACGCCCTGGCCCTCTGCTTCCTCGGGACGGCCCTGGCCGGCCAGGTGATCGCGACGGACGAGGGTGAGCTGGGACAGCGGGTCCGCGGCTAGGACGCGTCCGCCGGGTCGTTCTTCCGCCGGCCCAGTTCGACGGCGCCGATGAAGACGCGGATGCCCAGACCCAGCACGATCAGGTCGAGGACCATCTGGACGGTGACCAGGACGCGCGCCGCCTGGCTCGTCGCGGTGATGTCGCCGAAGCCGACCGTGGCGAAGACGGTGACCGTGAAATACAGCGCATCGGTCCGGCTGAGCGAGTCCACGTCGAAGCTGCCGGCGTCGGCCGCGGCCAGCTGGAAATACACCGCCGCGAAGAGGAGCAGGAACAACGGCGCGGTGGCCGCGACCGCCTCCACCGCCCGGATCGCCGGGAGCGGGGACCTGACGACCGCTCTGACCTGGTAGGCGGCGACGACGGTCAGCGCGGCCAGCCCGACCGTGAGTGACACGCCAAGAGGGACGTCGCTCAGCCGGTCCAGCGGCAGCAGGTAGTACAGGGCGACGAGGACGGCAGTGACGGCCGAGGCCCGGAACAGCGCCAGGGCGAGCCGCCGCCGGCGCTGTGCCCCGGTGAAGGCGGGCGATACGGCGGTGATCATGGCGGCCCGTCGTGGATCGGCGCGGGACGGCTATTCCGCGGCCCCGGTCCCTTCGTCGGCCTCCTCCTCGAACTCCGCGACCTCGATGGCGACGTCGAGTGCGTCGACGATCCGGCCCGTCGCGGACGCGATCCGCGCCGTGCCGACGATCGGTGCGATCGCGGCGAGGACGCCTCGGATCTGCTCCGAGTCGATGCCCATCTCGCTGGCCGCGCCCAGGTTCATCAGGTACGAGATCGACGGAGCGTCGACCGCGACGAGGGCGGCGATGCGCACGAGCATGAGATCGACCGGGTCGAGGTTCGCGGTGGCGACCGAGTCCACGGTCATCCGTTCGATCAGGTCGAGGACCGGTGTCTCTTCGGTGGCTTCGGACACGATGTCCCCCTTGGTCGCAGCTTGTCATCGGGCCGTTCACCTCCGATTCCACCGCGAACGGCGCTGCCGTCGCATCATCCAAACTGAGTGAAAGGCGAATGCATCCGCACGCTCGATCGGGCGTAGGTTGGACGGCGGGTGGGATCCCCAAGGGGGGTGGGTCCGATCGTCGTTGAGCTGGATCGGCTGCTGATCGACGCCAAGTTGTCGGCGCCGCGGCCTCGGCCGGGTTCGGTGAGTCGCTCGCCTCTCATCGACGCGGCTCGCACGAGCGGCCGACGCGTCGTCGGCATCACCGCGTCCGCGGGCTACGGCAAGTCGACGCTGCTGGCTCAGTGGGCGCTGGCCGAGGACCGCCGGGTCGCCTGGATCTCCCTGGACCGCTTCGACGATGACCCCGCCGCCCTCCTCACGCTGCTCGCCTCGGCGTACGCCGGTATCTCGCCGGACGATGCCGGCCTGATCGCCGATGTCAGCGGTCTGGGCGTGTCCGCGCTGGGGCGTGCGGCGCCGCATCTCGCGTCGGTGCTGGCGGCGAGCCCGGCGCCGTTCGTGCTGCTGTTGGACGACCTGCACCTGCTCCGGTCGCCGGCCTGTCACGACGTGCTGGAGGTGGTGATCTCGGGGATTCCCGGCGGCTCCCAACTGGTCGCGACCAGCCGTTTCGAACAGCCTCACCTGCCGCGACTGCGCGCGTCGGACGACGCCGTGGAGTTCCAGTCGGGCGACCTGGCTCTCGACGCGGACGGAGCCCGGCAGATCTTCGCGCAGGCCCGCGTCGATGTCACGCGCGAGACGGCGACCGCGGTGACAGCGCGGACCGAAGGCTGGCCGGCCGGCGTCTACCTCGCCGCGCTCATCGCGCGCGACAGCCGCAGCCAGGGTGCGAAGGTCTCCGGTGCGGACCCCTACGTGGCCGACTATCTCTATCGCGAGTCGCTCAGCCGGCTGCCCGAGCGCACGCAGCGGTTCCTCCGCCGCACGGCCGTGCTCGATCAACTCCACGCGCCGCTTTGCGATGCCGTCCTCGACGAAACAGGCGGGCAGCGGCAACTGCGCGATCTCGAGGCCTCGAACTCGTTCCTGATCCCGCTCGATCGGCGGCGGGAGTGGTACCGCTACCACGCGCTGTTCCAGGAGTTCCTGGCCGGTGAGCTGCGCCGCGTCGAGCCCGAGATCATCACGAAGCTGCACCTGCGCGCCGCCGACTGGTACGAAGCACACGGTTCTCCGGCGCTCGCCCTCGAGCACCTCCTGAACACACCCGAGCGGGACCGATGCGTCCGGCTGGTGACGCAGCTGGTGCAGCCCACTTACAGCGCCGGCCAGATCTCCACCGTTCAACGCTGGCTGGCCGCGCTCGGGGACGCCGCCGTCGAGAGCTATCCACCGCTCGCCGTGCTGGCGGGGTGGATCGCGGCATTGACCGGGCGGACCGCCGAGGCACAACGCTGGGCGGCGATCGTCGACGCTGCCCGGTTCGACCTCGTGCCCGTGGACGGCACGGCGTCGTTCGACTCGGCGCGCGCCATGCTGCGCGCCGTCATGTGTCCCGCCGGCCCGCAGCAGATGACGATCGACGCCGACTGCGCCGTC
Source organism: Jiangella muralis (assembly GCF_001270745.1). Classification (GTDB taxonomy): domain Bacteria; phylum Actinomycetota; class Actinomycetes; order Jiangellales; family Jiangellaceae; genus Jiangella; species Jiangella muralis. Next base: position 8,820 of record NZ_LFXL01000051.1, on the reverse strand, counting down.
ACCCAGGAGCCGCCGTGGAGCCAGTGGCGCGACACCGCTCTCCTCCTGTCCGCCGAGGCGCACCTCCTCACTGGAGACACCGACCAGGCGCTTCCGCTGTTCTCGGAGGCGTCCGCCGTCGGAGCGTCACTCGGCAACACCGACACGATCGTCGACGGCGAGGCCGAGCTCGCTCTGGAGGCGATGGAACGTGGCCGATGGGATGAGGCGGCCGAACGCGTGGAACACGCGCTCGGCACCATCGAGACGCATCGCATGCACGACTACGCCGCGAGCGTGCTCGCCTTCGCCGCCGCCGCGCGCCTAGCCGTCCACCGCGGCGACCTGGCCGAAGCCGGCCGGCAGCTCACCCGGGCGATGCGGGCCCGCCCGTCCTGCACGTTCGTGCTGCCCTTCCTCGCGGTGCGTGCACGACTGCACCTCGCCAAGGTGCACGCGACCATCGGCGACCACACCACCGCTCGTCACCTGCTGCGCGAGATCGACGACGTCCTGCGCCGCCGTCCGGCTCTCGGCGCTCTGGTCGACGAGGTCACGGAGTTCCGCCGGACCCTCACCTCGAGCGCCCAGTTGAGCGTCGCAGGGGCGTCGCCGCTCACCCCGGCGGAGCTTCGGTTGCTCCCTTACCTGCAGACGCACCTCACCATTCGCGAGATCGGGGAGCGGCTGTTCGTCTCCCGCAACACTGTCGGCTCGGAGGTCGCCTCGATCTACCGGAAGCTGGGCGTCTCGTCGCGCAACGGCGCGGTCCAGCGAGCGACGGCGGCCGGGCTCCTCGGCGGCTAGCTTCGCTTGGTCTCCGAAACTCCGACACTCGAACCGAGTTTTGAGTGGGCGTCGCGTGGCTGGTTCCGCTGCGCAGGTGCAGCCGCGTTCGGTCGCCGGCCCGGCGCAACGGTGTGGGATCGCTGTGTTTGCTGGGTGGCGTTGCTGTCGTCAGGGCGACAGTGATCCGCCCCACCCGGTGCAGCGATCTCACACGGTGGCGTTGGGGATCGTGTAGCGGTTCGCCGTCGTGCGGCGGTTGGCCGTCATGGCCGCAGTGGGCCGTCCCCCTGCTGCGGCCAAGTGCGGGCAGTTATCAGGGGGACGGGGGAAGTGCGGGCAGAGCCCGCCCGGTGCACCGTGCGCCGTTGGCCGATGTCCGTTGGCCGTTCCTGCCGGTGCACCGTTGGTCGTCCTCGATTCCCGGAGCCGTCTTCGATGGCGGGAGCCGTGTTCGAGGGGCCTTTCGGACGATTCTGGCTATCGAAGACGGCTCAGGCCGTCGACGTCACTCGCGTGGGGAGCACGTCACCCGCCGTAGCGCCGGATGGACGTCGTCGGCGGCGGTTGTGCGGTGCTGACGCGAGTGAGGTGCACCCGATCCGCGTGAAGTGGCCGCCCCACCCGGTTGATCATGGGCACATCGGGGTTCCCAGCGACCGGGAACCCCGATTTCACCATGACCAACTCGGCGGTGGGTGTTGCCGTGGCGGACCCGGGGCCACGGCAGCCGGCGGCGAGGTGTGCCCAGTCTTCCCCCGTCCCCCTGATAGGTGCCCGTTCTTGGCCGCGGGGCCGCGGGTCAAGCGGTCACCCAGCGCGCGAAGCGCCCATGGGTCCGCTTGAGGCGCGGCGCCGCGGCTGAGAGAATGGGCAGCAGGGGGACGGCCAACGTGCGGACCACGGCGCACGCGGCGACGTCAGGCCAACGCGAAGCCCGGCACAACCGACTTTGACCGGCCCGACCGCCTCGAGGACCGGCCGACCGGCCTGGCGGGCACCTCACCCCGCGTACGACCACTGAAGATCGGACTCACTCATCTAGGTGGGGTCACGCCTCATCCGTCCGCTCCTCAAGGGCGTCGTCGGTGTCGTAGCCGAGCCCGAGCGCGAGGTTGGGGGCGGCCGCGACCACGCTGGGCAGCCCGACCACGGGAATGACGCCGATCAACACGTCGACGATCTCGGCGGCGGTGGCGCCGGCGCTCACCGCGGCATCGGCCTGCGCTCCGTAGGACGGGACCGCCCCGCCGACCGCGACCAGCGCCGCCAGACGGACCAGCGCCAGCGTCTTCGGATCGAGCTCTGAAGACTCGACGCGGTGTTCGACGAAGCGGGTGTCGTTGATCGCTAGGCGGCGCAGCCGTTCGGTGTAGTCCACCTGACTCATCCCTCAGTGTCACCATGCCCGCCGAGTTCCCGGCTTCACGATCCGGAGCAGCTCAGCTCGGAGGAGAGATCATCGACCTTGCCGGCAGCGTCGGTGGCCCGCGACTGCGCATCCTCTCCCGCACTCGATGCCAGCGCCTCGACGTCCGAGGCCAGCGACCTCGCCGCTGCCGCCGCATCCGCGTTCGCCGCCTCGAGTCCGGTGGCAGCCGTCTCGAGCGCCGACGCCACCGATTCGAGGGAGCGGGCGATCTCGTCGCCTTGTTCGAGACCCTGCTCCGAGACCGTCTGCAGGTCACCCTCGAGGTCGCCGAGGGCGGAGCAGGCCGCGGCGGCCAGCTGTTCGAGGGCGGAACTCGCCTGCCCGGGTGTGGGCGAGGCGGTGCTCGAGGAGTCCCCGGAGGAGTCGCACCCCGCCAGGACCCCCAACGCGATCACGACCGCAGCGGCCATCCATGGCCGCGGATGGACGGTGCGCTTGGCTCTCGGCTCGCTGGTCATCATGTCCCCCACGGTGGGATTGCCTTTTGCCGTTCACGTCACCACAGGGTGGACGGCCTGGCATCACGCGCTATGAGTGAACTGGGGCGCCTTCGCCTTCACCGGAACCCTGAAGGAGGTCACCGTGCGGGCCGATGACTACGGCGGGCGTCGTGGTCGGGGAGACCTCGCAGCGAACGTCTGGGTTGCCGATCAGGGCGACCCGGCCCTGCCATTGACAGTCGAGTGGTCGAAAGACGTTGGGATGAACACCGTCAGGCTCCTGCGCCTGACCGGCTGGGACAACATCGCCGCCGTCCACCGACATCACGCAGAGATACCAACCGGCCGTCAATCCCTCCTGCTGAACTCGTGAAGCACGAGGACTCTTCTCGGCCTCCAGGAATTAGTTGTTAGTCGCTTAGTACGGCCAACTGGGAATAATCCGCCGTGGGCGAAGTCGGGCATGGCGATGAGGGCGGTGGTCGCACCCTTCATCGCCGCCCAAATAGCCGGCGTTTGACGCAGTACGACCCGGCCTCCGCAAATATCGTGACTTCGCCCGGACTGCGCCGCCACCGCTGTATAACGGTGAAACTCAAGTCCCAGCAAAGGAAAGCTCAAACGTCGATCCTTCCGCAAATTTGGTGCCAATTTTTGGCGTAAAGGTTACCGAGGTTACTGCCTCTGTGCAATTCCACCGGCCACCAAAAAGTGCCAACATTCCGGTGGATGTTCCCCCGACGGAAAGTACGTGCTTTTCCCGATCAACTGCCGCGTGGTGCGGAAATGCGATGACGTTGCATCCGAACACCTCAGGCGGCGCATTGCTACCCGGCAATACGCCAAAATCGCTCTCTGCGGCAACATGGGTTTCATGGGAGCTCTTCGCCGCTGACATTCGTCGGCGAACGTAGTTGCTGCCCTCCAAATTTCCGTTGAACCCGATAAGCAGCCCATCTATCTCAACGTTCGCGTTCGTGCGCGCAACGACGAACGCCCTCATGCACGACGCATGTTCAGGCACCTCGAGAGTTACGCTCGACTCACCACTGGCACCGGCGATGCGGCGCGATGAATGCGAGACCGGCAATCGGTAAGCGTCTATATACGAGCCACTGGCATAGCCCCCCCGAAATTGGGAATAGAACTGAAACTCCATTACCTCCTGCCGATGAATCCACGCACCATTTTCCTGGCTGACGGGAAAGAAGGTCTCCTCCCATGCCGCATGCTGGCTGATCCAGCATTGACAGAAACTCGAACGCTGAAACTCCGGATAAAATGCCACAAGGCTACCAAACGAATTCGCCGGAGCGAAGTCATTCGGCGACCATCCAACCCGGGGCTCCTCGAACCGACCATCCAACACCTTGTTGATCTTGTTGTTCTCACCGCCGAAACGCTGCATCGGGAAGTCATTATGCGTTCCCGACCCATTCACGGCCTGATAGATCCGCGCGCCTTGGTCACCTTCCCGTCCATCTAATGCTCGTGCGTGCATGACGAACGCAAGATGATTGGTTTCGCTCGGAAGCTCTCTGAAGGAAGGGTCTCGTGAGCCAGCCAATGTCTTTCTGGTTATCAGGAAATCCTCATCCACCGCGTACAGAGTCATAATGCTGCCCACTGACCAAAAATTGGGGCTGGAGCCAGCCTGTCGGGGCCTCAATGAAATCGAACTGATGATGCTCGTACTGTCGTGCAGGCCAACATGGCGCTGCAATCTTTCCTCGAAAGAGGAACCCATGGCCTGAAAGATCTTCAGATTATCCTCGCCGAATGCATTCGGAAAGAACAGGTAGCCGCCACCATATCTACTCCGGTTCTGCGGAGGAATATCAACGCCGTCGGCAAACCTCCGGCTCAATCCCGCGTGGGTGGCGACATTCGAGCCGGACCCGCTAAATTCCCGTACATTATACGCCGCGCCGCGGTCGCCGTTCAAAATGACTTCACAACACTGCGGCTCTGTGTGCGTATGTGCAGCACTAATTTCGATCAACAGATGCTTCGCGCTGCCGCGGACCATCTTCTCGACTGGCTCGAATGTGAGGCAGTCCTCATTCGACCTGTCAACGCGAATCTCAGTCACGCGCTTCAACGGAAGGGCAGTTATCACGCTCATGTACTCCCTCCTCTGGAGCAATTGCTCCACCCTTTACGACGCGCCGATTTCTCGAGCCTTCAAACCACGTCTGCATAAGCCCCAGGGGCCAGTTCCGCCGCCAGTCTCCCGATAGGCGCTGCCTATATCGCACCGCGACAATGCCGTTGAGTTCAAGGGGACGGATCCCACCCACAGGTGGCCGAGCGGTTCTCCTCGGACCCGGCGTAGCCGAACTCCCGCACGCCGTAACGGGCTCGTCTATCGCGTCACTCCGAACCGCGTCGACCAGCACTCCCGACCGCGCAATGTCGGGCCGCGCCGTCGCCATGACCTGGAATAGCAGCAGACCCACCAGCCACATCCGCCACGCCAGAGGTCGCTCCACTGGCTGATCAACTCAAGCCGCGTGGTAGCAGGCCAGAGATCGACGCTGGGACTTGAGGACGGTTCGCTTGCGCAAGGGTCCGGGACTGTCGCGCTCCCGCGCATGCCGGAGATCACTGGTGTCCGGCGCGGCGGCACTGTTCACTCGTAGCACCGCGCCTCGAAGATCGCGGCGGGCACGTCACCGTGTGTGGCCACGACCTCCAGTGACAGCTCGGTGGCGTGCAGGGGTGGGTCGAACGTGTGAACGTTGCGAGTCTGGTGGTTGTCGGTCACCTCGGCGACGACGTTCTCTCCGTCCCGGACTCGGTAGTGCTTGACGCAGAACGGCATCGCGTCTTCGGGGTGGCCCCGGAGCACCGTCTCCATGCAATGGTCGAAGTCTGTGTCGAACGACAGCGTCAGTGTTTGGATGCGTTGCTCATCTGGCCAGCGCAGGAGGAGAGTGGGCGCTGGGTCCTCGGGGTCGGCCACCCAGGCGTTGGGATGCGTGGTGGGTCGGGCGTAGCCGTTCGTGATGTTGGCCGGCGTATACGGACTCAGCGGGGGATCGATGGCTACGGCGAGATTGTGCCCCGCAGGTCGCCGTTCCGGAGCCCAGAACTCGATCCGTGGACGGCCGAGCTTGTCGTCGGCGTCCTGGTTGAATGTGTGGACCACGGACAGCAGGCCGGTGACTCGGCGTTCGCTGGTCCGAACGGAGACATCCTTGTTGGCCATCAGACAGAAGAACACGTAGCGCGGCTGGTCGACCACCCCGTCGATGTCGAGCTTGACGCGCTGGCCGGCGCCGGCATCGAGTTCGACCTCCTGGGCACCCAGGAGCACTGCCGGCGTGTATCCGTCCGGGCGGTGGCCGGCGCGGGCCTCGACACGCAGTGTGGTGGCTGCAGCGACATCGACTGTGAAGGAGACCTGGGGCAGTTGCCCGGCAGGAAGCGGCAACATCTGGGCCCGGGACCGATCCAGGCGCACGGTCGGCCCATCATCGGGCAACTCGGCCACGATGTACTCACTGGAGGCCGATATGTCCGCCGACCGGGCCAAATCGTCGGGGTCATCGAGGGCCACCCCAGGAATGTGCTGGCCTGTACGCAGCAGCTCGCGCTGGAGGACTCTCATACGATCGGGGGCGAGCAAGTCGGCCGGCGCAAGGCCATCCCGCGCGCACTGCGCCGCAGCCATCCCCACGGCCTGCCCCATGTGCGCGCCGGTGCCGATCACCCTGGTGGAACCGAAGGCCACGTGCGAGGCGCTGATCACCCGCCCGGCCAAGAACAGGTTCGGCACCGTAGCGCTGACCAAACAGCGATAGGGAATCTGGTACGGACCTCGCGACCAGATGTGCTTGGACGTCTCGTGCTCGGTGAAGATGCCGTCGGCCGGGTGGAGGTCGATGGACCAGCCACCGAACGCCACGGCGTCATGATGTTGCACCTGATCGACGATGTCCTGTTGGCGGAGCATGTACTGGCCTTCGAAGCGGCGACTCTCGCGCCTGCCGGGGATCAGGCCGACCCACTCGAGGGTGAGATTGTCGGCGTCAGGGAACTCGCCGGAGTTCTTCACGTGGTCCCACAGCCCGTAGACGATCCGCCAGAGCTCCCACTTGATCTTCTCTGTGTCGTGGATGGTGTCCAAGCGGCCGCCGTACTCGATCCACCACAACCGGCAGCCGTGGTCCCTCGCCGCGAAGCTCTTCCACATGGTGTTGGGAAGACTCGCGATGTCCAGCGCGTAGCTGGGTGCGCGGAACGTGACCGGGTGCCCGACGTCCTTGCTGTAGAAGTAGATCGAATGCCCCAGTAGTGTTCCGAACTCTTCGGTGGGCGCGAATCCTTCGCCGAACTCGTCCGACGCCTCGGCACCGATGCGATGTGCCGCGCCGGCCAGAAAGCCCAGCGCGCCGTCGCCAGAGGAGTCGCAGAACAATGGTGCGCGCACGTCATACATGGTCTGGTTCATGGAGCAGAAGGCGCGGACAGACGAGATCCGCTCGCCCGTTTTCTCCACATCGATCGCCGCCGTGTCCAACAGCAGGGTGATGTTCGGCTCTCGGGCCACGATGTCCAGGAGCACCGTGTCGACGAGTACCGGGTTGCCTTCACGGTTGCGGAACGTGTTCTCCACGAGGAACTCGTCGAGCACGCCGCCCTCTCGGGCCCACCGATTATTCACCACCATGTGACCCGTTGCGCCCATGATCCATAGCCGTACCTCACTCGACGCGTTCCCGCCGAGCACCGGACGATCTTGGATCAGTACTACCCGCGCGCCCGCCCGCGCAGCAGTGACGGCACAGCATGTTCCCGACGTGCCACCACCGACGATGACGAGGTCTGCCTCGAGTTGTTCGGTTCGGAAGTCGCGTCGTTGCTCCGCTGGCGCCTTGACGATCCGGTCCATCTGCGTCCTTCCCTCGACTTCGAACTGCGGCTACCGGCGCCACCTGCACTGGCTCGGGCGCAGGGCCGCTCTCGTCTCCAACGACGCCGTCGCGCTCATCCACAAGGCCAGCCGTGGCTCCTGCGCGGTCAACAACATTGCCCTGCAAGCACTCATCGTCGGTTCGTCGCGAACACCGCCGGCACCGCGATCGCCGAGGTCAACGCCGACTGGCCAGCCTCCATGTCCGCACACGAAGGGCTTGCTGGCGCCTTCAACGGCCGGCCGTGCCTTGCTGGCCCTCCGTCCATCTCGAGCCATCGCCGAGGCGGAGGGGAAACCACAGCTCGGAGCGGACTGGGTGACGCCCCCTCGCCGACGTCGAAACGATCGAGTAAAGATCGACGACAACGAGCCGCCCTGCCAGCTACCCCTGCGGGTTGCCACAATCTCACTTAATGAAACGCGCGTATCTTCTGCGTATTCTGCAATCTAGTCCGCTGGATGTGGGCGCGCAACGCCCTACTCGGGCCATCCCCTTGGGGCGGGGTCGGGCGCGGATCGCCCTGATAACCGGGCAGAGTTCCACATCGCGGACTTCGGCTTCTGATGGATCGGTCTTCCGGAGCACTACAGATACTCGGGCGACACCGGGATCGTTCAGGATCCATTCGGTGTCATGCATTCGATCCTGGATGGCGCGCTCACGGATCGAGACAAGGACGGGCTGATCGAGAGCTTTGGCTGGACACTCATCGACTGGGCGGCCCCTCACCTGGTCGCCTCGACCGCGATCAGCTCGTCGAATGGCACGGAGTGCTGGTACGTGTAGCCGGCGCGCAGGAGGGTGGCCTCGTTCAGGTGGCGGCCGACCAGTTGCATGCCGACCGGGAGGCTGTCGGAGCGTCCGCAGGGGATGGTGATGGCTGGGTGGCCGGTGTAGTTGAACGGGAGGGTGTTGCGCAGGCCGGGCAGGCCCATGGCGCGGTCGTCGTTGCCTTCGGCCCACGTCAGGAGTGCCGGGAAGTCCGGCCGTTCGCGATAGGCCGGTGCCGTGGTCAGGCAGGTCGGCATGAGGAGGACGTCGACGTCGGTGAGCGCGCGGTCGTATGCCGCGACGAAGGTGGCGCGGACGTTCTGTGCCCGCGTGTAGGGGCGGCCCTCGAGGTTGCGGGCGCTGAACTCGCCGATCAGGCGCTGCAGCCGGCGTTCCGGATACAGCACAGGGTCTTTGCGCCAGGTGTGGTCGAGCGCGGCGGCCAGCGATGGCGGGTAGTAGGTCTGCCCGAGCGCGGAGATGCCGGCCT
>NZ_LFXL01000050.1 GCF_001270745.1 Jiangella muralis | reverse complement strand
ACAGGCACTTCCGTGCATCACACGCCACACACCACCCCGGCAGACGTGAAACCCCGAGGCTAGTCGACCCAGTGGTTGTCGTGGCGTAGGTAGAAGGCGGAGCGCTCCTCGTCGCTCAGCTCCAGCCCCTTCGACACCGCGGCCAGCGTCTCGAAGTAGTCCTCGCGCGGCGCGCCCGGCGTGAACATCAGCAGCATCGACGCCGGCTCGCCGAGGACGTTCTTGAAGCCGTGCACGCCACCCGGCGGGACGTGCAGGAAGTCGCCCGGGCCGGCCTCGGTCCAGCCGGTGCCGTCGTAGAGGCTGACCGCACCGGAGAGCACGTAGAACGACTCGGTGATGGTGCGGTGGAAGTGCGGGCCGGGGCCGGACTGGCCGGGGCCGAAGGTCCACCGGTAGAGCCCGAAGTCGCCGCCGGTGGTGGCGCCGGTGGCCAGGTAGTCGACCGTCACGCCGGACGCGTACGTCACCTCCGGCGGCTCGTCGGCGCGGCGCAACCGCACGTCGACCTCGCCGTTCGCACCGTCGTAGCGACTGGGCGGATAGGGCGCGAAACTCATCTCGTTCCTCCGATCGCAGCAGAACCCGGTTGGTGGCCGGGCACCCGATAAGGCACACTAGGCACCGACGGGACGACATGACACGTCCCCGAGGTCGAGTGCGTAGCGCCGATGCCGGCGCAGGTTCCCCCTTCCAATGAGCGGGCGCCCCCATCGTGACCGGCCACTCCCTCTACGTCCTGGAAGGACGTCTGTGCCCACCGACACCCGCACCTCGCGGGGCGACGGCGCTCGTCGCCGCCCCCGCAACCGGAACCGCCGCCCCGCTGTGGCGGCCACCACGCATCCCCAGGTCGCGTCCGACACCGCGGTCGCGCCGGCGCGACCCGCCGTCGCCGACGACCGGTCGTTCGCCGAGCTCGGCGTGCCCGCCGCCATCGTCGCGGCCCTCGCCGCCGAGGGCGTGACCAGCCCGTTCCCGATCCAGGCAGCCACCCTGCCCGACACCCTCGCCGGCAAGGACGTGCTCGGTCGCGGCCAGACGGGGTCGGGCAAGACCATCGCGTTCTCGGTCCCGACGGTCACCCGGCTGGTCGCCTCGCGCACCGGCCGCCAGGCCCGGCAGCCGCGCGCACTCGTCCTGGTGCCGACCCGCGAGCTCGCCAACCAGGTGGCCGCGACGATGGCTCCGCTGGCCGCGGCCACCGGCCTGCGCATCACCACCGTCTTCGGCGGCGTAGGGCAGGGCCCGCAGGTCAAGGCGCTCAGGAACGGCGTCGACGTCCTCATCGCCTGCCCCGGCCGGCTCGAGGATCTCATCGCGCAGCGCCATTGCGACCTCGGCGCCGTCGAGATCACCGTCCTGGACGAGGCCGACCACATGGCCGACCTCGGTTTCCTGCCCGCTGTGCGGCGGCTGCTCGACGCGACACCGCGCGGCGGCCAGCGGCTGCTGTTCTCGGCGACGCTCGACAACGGCGTCGACACCCTCGTGCGCCGCTACCTCACCAACCCGGTCCTGCACTCGACGGCACCGGCCGTCGCGCACGTCTCGACCATGGCCCACCACGTCCTGGCGGTCGAGGCGACCGACAAGGGCCAGGTGGTGCGCGAGCTCGCCTCGGGCCAGGGCCGCACGCTGCTGTTCGCCCGCACCAAGCACGGCGCCAAGAAGCTGGCGAAGGTGCTCACCGCGGCCGGCATCCCCGCCGTCGACCTGCACGGCAACCTCAGCCAGGGCGCACGGCAGCGCAACCTCGCCGCGTTCTCGGACGGGACGTCGCGCGTGCTGGTCGCCACCGACATCGCCGCCCGCGGCATCCACGTCGACGACATCGGCCTGGTCGTCCACGTCGACCCGCCGGCCGAGCACAAGGCGTACCTGCACCGGTCCGGCCGCACGGCCCGCGCCGGGGCCGGCGGCACCGTCGTCACGGTCATGACGCACGACCAGACCGGCGACGTACGGACGCTGACCCGCCAGGCCGGCATCACGCCGACGATCACCCGGGTCGGCCCGGGACACCCGGCGATCACCGAGCTCACCGGCCCGAAGGCGGACCTCGTCGCGCCGCCGCTGGCATCGCCCGCGGCTCCGGACCGGCGCCGCGCCGCCGCGGACGATTCCGCCGGAGACCGTGCGGGCGGCCGCCGACGCCGCAGCGGGCGCGGCGGGCGCGGCACTGCCGGTGGCTCGAACGGATCGAACGGCTCGGGCGCGGCGGGCGGTCGCACCGCCGGCCGCACCGGCCGCGAGCAGCAGGACCGCACCGCGAACACGTCCGGTGGACGCTCGCCGAACACCTCCGGCGGGCGGTCCCGAAACGGCAACCGCGGCGGCTCCAGCACCTCCGCGACGGCCGGTAGCTTCTCGGCGTCGCTGCGCCGCCGCTGACCCACCCCACCCCATGATCATCAACCTTTTTGGTCGTCCCAGCAGCACAAAAGGTTGATGATCATGGGAGCGGTTCCCCGCTGCTGCCGCTGAACGGCGCTCGTACACCGTCTCGGAACTCCTCCAGCCTTCCTTCCGACAAAAGTTTTTGTCAAGGATCACTTGACAGGGCGATGTCGCGGGTGTTTCTTTATGACTAACTTTAGTCCCGAAGGAAGTGCTGGATGCCCGTTCCCCGCGGTGACCTCACCCGCTCGGCCGTGCTGGCCGCGCTGGGCACGTCCGGCCCGCTGAGCAGGACCGACATCGCCCGCACGCTCGGTGTGAGCCCGGCCACCGTCACCCAGATCGTCAAGGACCTGGTGGCCCGCGGGTTGGTTGCGGAGGTCGAGCACCGGCCGTCCCGCGGCGGCCGCCCCGCCGTGCTGCTGGGGCTGGTCGGCTCGGCCGGGCGAGCGCTGGGCGCCAAGGTCGCCGCCGACCACGTCGCCGTCGTGGACGTCCAGCTGGACGGTCAGGTGCGGCAGTCGTGGGAGTGGCCGTTCGACGCGATGGCGGCCGACGCGCCGGACCGGCTGGTCGACCTGCTGCGGCCGCTGATCGAGGCGCCCGCGGGCGACGATGCGCCGATCCTCGGCATCGGCGTCGGCGTCCCCGGCTCGGTCGACGACCAGGAGGCGGGCGTCGTCGACGCGCCGACGCTGGGCTGGCGCCGGCTCGGGCTCGGCGCCCGGCTGCGCGCGGCGCTGCCCGTCCCCGTCCTGGTCGAGAACGACGTCAACGCGCTCGCCGTCGCCGAGCGGCTGTACGGCCGCGGCCGCGAGCACCGGAACTTCCTCGTCGTGACGATCGGGCGCGGCGTGGGTGCCGGGTTGGTCGTCGACGGGACCGTGTACCGCGGCGCGGGCGGCGGCGCCGGCGAGTTCGGCCACTTCCCCGTCCAGCCCGACGGCCCGCGCTGCTCGTGCGGCAACACCGGCTGCCTGGAGGCGTCGGTCGGCCAGGACGGCCTGCTGCGCGCCGCGCGGGCGGCCGGTCTCGACGCGCCGGACCCGACGATCTTCGCGGCCGCCGGCGAGCTGTTCGGCCGCGGCGTCGCCGGGCTGATCAACGTCATGGACCCCGAGGTCGTGATCGTGCTCGGCGAGGGCACCCGCGCGTGGGAGCACTGGCGGCCGGGGTTCGAGCCGAGCCTGCGCGCGCACCTGATGCCGTCGCGCCGCGGCGTGCCCGTCGTCGTCGAGTCCTGGGACGACACGTCGTGGGCACTGGGCGCGGCCGCGCTGGTGCTCGCGACGCCGTACGACGCGGCCGGCGCGACCGGCGGTCAGGGCGAGCTGGTCCGGGCCCGGCTCGGCGGGGCGCTCTCCGGGGAACTGCCGTGAGCACGACCACGAGCAGCCGGCCCACCGCCGTCACTCCCGCCCGGAAGCGGCCACGCCGCCGCAATGCCCTGCGCTACGGCGGCAACCGGCTGCGCTACGCCGGCATCGTCGCGCTGTTCCTGGCGCCGAGCCTGATCCCGCTGACGCTGTTCACGCTGGTCCCGATGGTCAGCTCGCTGTGGGTGGCGCTGCACGACTGGAACCTCATCACGCCGATGGAGTTCGTCGGGCTGGCCAACTTCCGCGAGCTGCTCGCCGACGGCGACACCTGGGCCGCGTTCGGGCACACGCTCGGCTACATCGCCGGCTACCTGCCGCTGGTCTACCTGCTCGGCCTGGCCGCGGCGCTGGCGCTGAACACCGCGCTGCGTGGCCGCAACGTGTTCCGGGCCGCGTACTTCCTGCCGGTCGTCACCAGCTGGGTGGTCGTCGCGCTGCTCTGGCGGTGGCTGCTGAGCCCGTCGAACGGGCTGGTCAACCATCTGCTCGGGCTGGTCGGCATCGACGGGCCCGGCTGGTGGACCGACCCCACCTGGGCGATGCCGTCGGTGATCCTCGCGTCGGCGTGGAAGGACCTCGGCTTCGTCATGATCATCCTGCTGGCCGGGCTGCAGGCGATTCCCGGTGAGCTGTACGACGCGGCCCGGGTCGACGGCACCAGCACGTGGCAGCGGTTCCGCCACGTGACGCTGCCGCTGCTGTCGCCGTCGACCTTCTTCGTGGTGGTCATCTCGCTGATCAACGGCTTCCAGGTGTTCGACCAGGTGTACGTGATGACCGGCGGCGGCCCGGCCGGCTCGACCGAGGTCGTCGTCCAGCAGATCTACGACCTCACCTTCCGGTACGGCCGGGCCGGCGACGCGTCCGCGCTGTCGTGGCTGTTGTTCGTGGTGGTGCTGGTGGTCACGGTCGTTCAGGTCCGCGGCCAGCGCAGGTGGGTGACGTATGCGTAGGGCGTTGCTGTACGCCGGCGTCGCCGTCGGCGCCCTCGTCATGCTGTTCCCGTTCGTGTGGACGGTGATCACGTCCATCACGCCGGGCGCCGGCCTGGGCACCCCGGACCTGATCCCGGACGAGCCGGGCCTGGACGCGTACCGGACGCTGCTGGACGCGATGCCGTTCTGGCGGATCCTGGCGAACAGCCTGTGGATCGCCGTCGCGTCGACGTTGCTGCAGCTCGTCACCAGCGCGATGGCCGCTTACGCGTTCGCCCGGCTGAACTTCCCCGGCCGCAACGGGCTGTTCCTCGTCTACCTCGCGACGCTGATGGTGCCGATGCAGGTGCTGGTCGTCCCGCTGTTCATCGAGATGCGCGAGCTGAACCTCGTCGACACCTACGCCGCCCTGCTGGCGCCGTCCATCGCGTCGGCGTTCGGCGTGTTCCTGCTGCGGCAGGCGGTCGCACAGGTCCCGATCGAGCTGGACGAGGCCGCGACCATCGACGGCGCCGGGCACCTGCGCATCTTCGTCTCCGTCGTCTGGCCGCTGATCCGCCCGGCGCTGGCCACGTTCGCCGTCCTGGCGTTCATGTCCAGCTGGAACAGCTTCCTCTGGCCGCTGGTCGTCATCCGCTCGCCGGAGCTGATGACGCTGCCGCTCGGCCTGTCCACCCTGCACGGCCAGTTCACCACCGAGTGGGACGTGGTGATGGCCGGCTCCGTGATCAGCATCATCCCGATCGCCGTGCTCTACCTCGCGGCGCAGAAGTACGTCATCCAAGGCGTGGCCCGCTCCGGGCTCAAGTGAATGGAGTTCCCATGACTCACCCGATCCGGCTCGGCGCGGTGGCCGCGGCGGCCGCGCTGCTGGCACTGTCGGCCTGCTCGCAGGGGTCCGCGACCCGTGAGGACAGCGGCGAGGACGGCCAAGTCGTCGTCCGGTACCAGGAGTTCTCGTCCAACGGCGGCAACGAGGCGAACCTCGACGCCATCGTGACGGCGTTCGAGGAGGAGAACCCCGGCATCGACGTCCAGGTCGAGACGACGCCGTACGCCGACTACTTCACCAAGCTGCAGACGGCGGTCGCCGGTGGCACCGAGGCCGACGCGTTCGAGCTGAACTACGAGAACTTCGTGACCTACGCCGACAGCGGCGCGCTCGCGGAGCTCTCCGTGGACGGTACGGCGTACACGCCGTCGCTGCTGGAGGCGTTCCAGCACGACGGCGCCCAGGTCGGCCTGCCCGAGTCGTTCAGCGACGTCGTCCTCTTCTACAACAAGGACCTGTTCGCGGCGGCCGGCGTGCCGGAGCCGACGGCGGACTGGACGTGGGAGGACGAGCGGGCCGCGGCCCAGGCGTTGACGGACACCGCGGCCGGCGTCTGGGGCGACTACCAGCCGGCCACGTTCCACGAGTTCTACAAGGCGCTGGCCCAGGCCGGCGGCCAGTTCCTCACCGACGACGGCAGCGCGACGGCGTTCAACTCCGCTGAGGGCGTCGCCGCGGCCACCTGGCTGGCCGAGAAGTCGGGCACCGTCATGCCGACCGAGGCTGAGGGCGCCGGCACGCCGGACTTCGACTCGACGCTGTTCCGCGACGGCAAGCTGGCCATGTGGCACAGCGGCATCTGGATGTTCGGCCCGCTGGCCGACGTCCCGTTCGAGTGGGACGTCGTCGTCGAGCCGGGCGACACCGACAAGGCGAGCGCCATGTTCACCAACGGCGTCGTGGTCAGCGCGAACAGCGATCACCCGGAGGAGGCGCAGGCCTGGCTGGAGTTCCTCACCGCGTCCGACACCACCGTCGACACCCGGCTGAACGCGGGCTGGGAGCTGCCGCCGATCGCCGACCAGGACAAGCTGGCGCCGTACCTCGAGCAGAGCCCGCCGGCGAACCGTCAGGCCGTGTTCGACGCGCTGGACGCGACCGTGCTGCCGCCGGTGATCGTCCGCCAGCAGGAGATGCAGGACGCCGTCACCGAGGAACTGGGCAACGCCGCGGCCGGCCGCAAGACCGTCGAGCAGGCCGTCGCCGACGCCGCCGCGAGGGTGGACGAGCTGCTGTGACGGACGACCTACTCGCGTTGGCCGAGGCCAGCCACCGGGTCATCGCGACCCACCAGGCGCCGTCCGGTGCCTACCCGGCCAGCCCGACGTTCAGTGCGTACCGCGGCTACAGCTGGTTCCGCGACGGCGCGTTCATCGCCGAGGGCGTCAGCCGCTACGGCGACGCCGACGGCCCGGCGGCGTTCCACCGCTGGTGCGCCGACGTGCTGAGCAAACGGACCGACCAGGTCGACGCGCTGGTCGCGCTGTCCGTGCGCGGCGAGCACATCCCGGTCGCGGACCTGCTGCCGACCCGGTACACGATCGACGGCGGCGTCGGGAACGACCCGTGGTGGGACTTCCAGCTGGACGGCTACGGCACCTGGCTGTGGGCGCTCGCGGCACACGCCGACCGGCACGGGCCGGTCGACGGCGTGGACGGCGGCGTGGCGACGGCGGTCCGGTACCTGACGACGTTCTGGGCCCGGCCCTGCTACGACTGGTGGGAGGAGCACGTCGACCACCGGCACGTGTCCACGCTGGGTGCGATCCGGGCCGGGCTGGCGGCGGCGGTGTCGCATCCGGCGCTGGCCGCGGCGCTGGCCCCGGCCGAGCGCGCGGCCGCGGCGGAGGCCGTCGGCGCCATCGACGCGCTGGTGCTGTCGTCCGGCGCCGTCGACGGGCACCTGACGAAGTGGCTGGGCGCGGCCGACGTCGACGCGAGCCTGCTGGCCTGCGTGGTGCCGTTCGGGCTGGCCGGCGTCGACAGTCCGATCGGGCGGGCGACGGTGTCCGCGGTCGAGGACGCGCTGTGCGTGGACGGCGGGGTGCACCGCTACGCCGCCGACACGTTCTATGGCGGCGGGCAGTGGCCGCTGCTCACGGCGTTCCTCGGCTGGAATCACGCGGCCGCCGGGCGTCGTGCGGAGGCGTTGGCGTCGCTGCGGTGGATCGCGGCGCAGGCGACCCCGTCGGGCGAGTTGCCGGAGCAGGTCGGGCACCACCTGCTGGCCCCGGACCGCGAGCAGGAGTGGATCGACCGCTGGGGCACCGTCGCGACGCCGCTGCTGTGGTCGCACGGCATGTACCTGGTGCTGGCGGCCGAGCTCGGCCTGGTGGGGAGGGCCCGATGATCCGGCACCGTCCGTTCGGCTCCGAGCACCCGTACGCCGTCACCGGCGATCAGCGGGTGCCGGCGCTGCCGGTCGACGGCGAGACGTGCGAGCTGCGGGTCCGGGCGTCGGCGTCGGTGACGTCCGTGGTGTGCGAGTGGTCCGGCCCGTCCGGTGTGGAGACGTGGCCGCTGCTGCCGCCGTCCTCCTCGTCCTCTGGTGCCGACTCCGCCGACGGCGGGCACCTGGCCGCCGCGCAGGCGCGGTCGCTGGCGGACCGGTCGTTCTGGTCGGTGACGACGCCGCCGCTGGCCGCCGGGACGACGTACCGGTACCGGTTCGTGGCGACGCTGTCGTCCGGCGCGGCGCGGCGGACGCGGTGGTTCCCGGTGGCGGCGGGCTCGTGGGCCGCTTCTGGTAGGTCGTTGACGGTGGAGGGCGACCGGCTGGTGCCCGGCAGCGTCGAGTGGCTGACCGGGCCGGAAGGTCCGCGGCGGGTCCGGTTCGCGCTGCGGCTGGCGCCGGACGAGCACGTGGTCGGGTTCGGCGAGCGGTACGACGCCGTCGACCAGCGCGGCCGCACGCTGGACGCCGTCGTGTTCGAGCAGTACAAGGCGCAGGGCGCGCACGGGCGGACGTACCTGCCGATGCCGTTCGCGCTGGTGGTCGGCGGTTCGTCGTCGTGGGGATTCCACGTCCGGACGGCCCGGCGCAGCTGGTACGACGTCGGCGCGACGACGCCGGACCGGCTGGTCGTCGAGGCCGATCTCGACGGCGACGACGCGCTCTCCGTCGGGCTCTTCTCCGGGACGCCCGCTTCCGTGGTCCGGCAGTTCCTCGACGAGGCCGGCCGGCCCGAGGAGCTGCCCGACTGGGTGTTCCGGCTCTGGGCCAGCGGCAACGAGTGGAACACGCAGGCCCGGGTGATGGCGGAGCTGGACGCGCACCGTCAGCACGACATCCCCGTCGGCGCGCTGGTCATCGAGGCGTGGAGCGACGAGTCGACGTTCACCGCGTTCCGCGACGCCGTCTATGACGTCAATGAGGACGGCGGGCCGCACCGGCTGGCCGACTTCACCTTCCCCGCCGACGGCGCCTGGCCGGACCCTCGCGGGATGGTCGAGGAGCTGCATGGGCGGGACGTGAAGGTGCTGCTGTGGCAGATCCCGTTGCTGAAGATGCGGCCGCACCCACGCGGCCAGCTCGCGGCGGACGCGCGCGCTCTGGTCTCGGGCGGCTTCGCCGTGACGGAGGCGGACGGGCGGCCGTACCGCAACCGCGGCTGGTGGTTCCCGCTCGCGCTGATGCCGGACCTCGCGTCGGAGAAGGCGCGCGAGTGGTGGACGTCGAAGCGGCGGTACCTCGTCGAGGAGCTCGGCATCGACGGTTTCAAGACCGACGGTGGTGAGCACGCGTGGGGCCATGACCTGTGGCATTCGGGTGGGGCCGCACGCGGGCTGGCCGGGAACAACCGGTTCCCGGTCGAATACGCGCGGGCCTACGGCGACCTGCTGCGCTCGGCCGGCAAGGCGCCGGTGACGTTCAGCCGGGCCGGGTTCACCGGGTCGCAGGCGCACGGCGCGTTCTGGGCCGGCGACGAGGACTCGACGTGGGCCGGGTTCCGCGCCGCCGTGGTCGCCGGCGTGACCGCGGGCGCGTGCGGGATCGTCTACTGGGGCTGGGACCTGGCCGGCTTCTCCGGCGACGTGCCGGACGCCGAGCTGTACCTGCGGGCCGCGGCGGCGTCGGCGTTCATGCCGATCATGCAGTACCACTCGGAGTTCAACCACCACCGGCTGCCGGCCCGCGACCGCACGCCGTGGAACGTCGCCGCGCAGACCGGGGACGAGCGGGTGCTGCCGGTGTTCCGCCGGTTCGCGCACCTGCGGGAGCAGCTGGTGCCGTACCTCACGTCGTCGGCTGCTTCTGCTGTTTCGGGCGGGGCGCCGCTGATGCGCGGGCTGTTCTTCGACTTCCCCGCTGATGCTTCTGTCTGGTCGGTTGTCGACCGGCAGTTCCTGCTGGGTGACGCGCTGCTGGTGGCGCCGGTGCTGTCTGCCGGCTCTGCCACCTGGGACGTGTACCTGCCGGCGGGCTCGTGGGTGGATGTCTGGACGGGCGCTGTGGTCGACGGCGGGCGGACGGTGACGCGGCCGGTGCCTCTCGACGAGATCCCGGTCTACTGCCGTGCGGCGGACTGGCCGTCCCTACGACCGGCGTTCGCCGATCTCCCGTAATTGCGTCGACGTGCCGAGGTGCGGGGCGGCAGGCTGTGCGCCATGACGTCCCGCATCTCGCACACGAGCATCGACTGCGCCAACGCCTACGAGCTGTCGGAGTGGTGGCGCCAGGTCCTCGGCTACGTCGACATCGCCGACGACCCCAACGAGCCCGGCCACGAGGAGTGCATGATCCAGACGCCCGACGGCAGCCATATGGTGCTGTTCATCGAGGTCCCCGAGGGCAAGACCGTCAAGAACCGGCTGCACTTCGACCTGCGGCCGACCGACCGCACCCAGGACGAGGAGATCGAGCGGCTGCGCTCCATCGGCGCGACCGAGGTGGCCGACCATCGCGGCAAGTACGGCCCCGGCACCGGCTGGCTGACGATGGCCGACCCCGAGGGCAACGAGTTCTGCGTCCTCCGCAGCGACGCTCAACTGGCCGCTGCCGCCGCGGCGCCGGCCTGAGCGGGCGCCGCCGAGCGGCTTGGGCGGCTGGTCCGGTCGGGCGCGTGGCCTACGGATCGCACTGGTCACAATGGACGTCGTCGGGCGATTCGTTGGTGATCAGCGCCTCGAGCCAGTCGACCAACCGGACGCCGTTCACCTCGATCTCATAGAACGTGTCGAACTCGAAGAGTCCGTGGTCGTCGCCGGGTGCGGTGTAGCTGTGCAGGCGCACCCCGTCGGCCTCGATAGCCGCCTCGTTGCCGTCGATGACGGTGAGGAGGTCCGGCGGATTCCCGTCCATCCACGGGGTCACCTCCACGGCCGCATTGGGATCGTAGGCGAAGTCGAAGCGGGCCAGGGCGAGGTCGGGATCATGCATGCCGGCCTGAGTCCAGAATCGTGGGACGCCCCAGTCGGGGACCGTGAGTCCGTCGACCGCCCAGCCCGGCATGGTGTCGTAGGCGCCCCACCGAGCGTCGAGGATGTCGGCATTGAAGTCGGGGTTGTCCGGCCAGGCGCCGGACTGGGCGCCGAATACCGTGACCTCGGCTTCGGGTAGCAGGTCCGCGACGAGGCCTCCGTAGAGCGGAGCTGCGACCGACCCCGCGGTCTTGCCGATGACGATGACCTCGGTGGCGTTGGGATAGTGCTCGGCGAGGTAGTCGAGCACCGCCGTGCCGTTGACGTAGCCGCGGTGTTCGACGGTCAACTCCGGCGAGTACACCTGTGAGACGTTGCCCAGATGCGCATCGCCCGTACAGGAACTCATATAGATGAACGAGTAGTCGGCGAACGGGTTGTCCCCCTCCGTGACGTCGAACATTCCGCTCCGGTTCTCCGGATTCACTCCCTGGAGGTTCCAGTCGTAGAAGTCGCTCTCGCCGCGCTCGCCCGTGAAAGCGCAGGTCTCCGCCTCCCAGCAGACGCCGCCGCCGTTGATGAACAACACGACCTTCGTCGGATCGGCCCGCTGTTCCCAGAATGAGAACTCGCTGCCATCAGCGCAGTGGCAATCACCGGCAGGCACGACCCGCTCCCATTCCAAGTCCCGGGCGGAGCCTTCCCCGGGGAGACTGCAACCGGCCAGCACGAAGGCCAGGGCGACCAGCAGAAGACGTGGCGCCTTCATCACACGATCGCGGCGAGAACGGCAGCGGCCACTGCGAGAGATGTTCGTCATGCGTCACAGGCTGCGCGGTTCCAGATCGGCCGCGCACCCGTCCTCGGTCATGTTCGGATCCCTGACTTTCGGCGGGTGCCACGCGGCGACGCCGAGGCCTATGGTGTCGCCAGACATGAAGACTTTCGTGGCGGCCCTCGGGGGTGCCTTGCGCCGATCGAGCATCCAGGATGCCGGCCTGGCTGCCGCGCTGCTGGCCGGCACCTGGGCGGTTGGCGGCTCCGCCGCGACTCCGGTGGTCAGCGCTTCGTTCGCCGAGGCCTTGTGGCCGCACGCGCGGTGGGTCTTGATCGTCATCTGCGTGGCCGCCGTGGCGGTGCGCCGCAGGTGGCCGATTCCAGCGCTCGCCGCGGCGGCGCTGGCCGGCATGGTGCAGATGGCGCTGGCAGCTGGACCGGTGCCCGCCGACCTGGCCGTTCCGATCATCCTCTATACGATCGCCTCTCAGCGGCCGCGCAAGGCCTCGCTGGCACTGCTCGGTGCCGCCCTGGCCGTGGTAACGGCATGGTCGGCGTACGTGAACCTCGACGGCAGGGTCAACGGCTGGGTCTACGAGGGTCCTTTCGGCGCGGGTGCAGGGGCACGCGCGCCGGAGGCTCCTGGCCCGCAGCCACAGGGGGCAGAACGCGACCTGCCACTGCGGGACGGCGGCGAGACACTCGAGACGTTCGGTCCCACGGACTGGGGCGGGACGCCCGTCCTCGGCTCCCTGCTGGTCGTCGCATGGGCGATCGGGTGGGGTGTGCAGAGCCGCCGCGCTTACCTCGGTCAGCTCGAGGCGAGGGCGCGTGACGTGCAGCGTGAGCGGGACCAGCAGGCCGCGCTGGCAGTGGCCGCCGAACGGGCCAGGATCAGCCGCGAGATGCATGATGTGGTGGCGCATGGGCTGGCCGTCATCGTGATGCAGGCGCAGGGCGGCGCCGCAGCCTTCGCCAAGCGACCCGCCGACACCCTCGCGGCGCTCGACGCCATCGTGGCGACCGGCCGCGCTTCTCTCGCCGATATACGTCACGTCCTGGCCGCGCCTTTCGTGGACGGGCAGATCGATGACTCCGCACGGCCAGTGCCGGGCCTGGCGCAGCTGCGCCGCCTCGTCGACCAGGTAGAGCAGGCGGGCACCACGGTCCAGCTGCACATCGACGGAGCACCGCGACCGCTACCCACCAGAGTGGACGTCTCGTCGTACCGGATCCTGCAGGAGTCGCTGACCAACACCTTGAAGCATGCCGGTCCCGAAGCCGCGGCCCAGGTGATCGTGTCCTACCGGAGCGACGAGCTGCGGCTCGAAGTCAGCGACAACGGCACCAACGAGTCGATCTCAGACGGGAACGGCAACGGACTGCGGGGCATGCGGGAACGTGCTGCACTGCTGGGCGGCGAGGTGGCCACCGGCCGGGGGCCGGACGGCGGCTATGTCGTGCGGGCTCGCATCCCCCTCGATCCGGGAGAGACCGCATGATCCGTGTGCTCGTGGTCGACGACCAGGCGCTGCTGCGCGCAGGCCTACGGATGATCCTCGAGAACACCGACGACATGGACGTCATCGGGGAGGCCGACGACGGCGCCGCGGCCACCGCCCTTGCGGTTGAAAAGGCGCCCGACGTCGTCCTGATGGACATCCGGATGCCCGGGGTCGACGGACTGGAGGCCACCCGCCGCATCCGCGCGTCCCTTCCGGACGGGCCACGCATCCTGGTCCTCACCACCTTCGATCTCGACGAGTACGTGTACTCCGCGCTGCGGACCGGAGCCAGTGGATTCCTGCTCAAGGACAGCCTCGCCGCCGATCTGCTTTCCGCGATCCGCGTGGTGGCCAGGGGCGACGCCATCGTGGCGCCATCGATCACCCGCCGCCTGATCGAACGCCACATCGGCACCTCCGGCGACCCACTGCCCCGCACGGAGGCCGAGCTTCGCGTCCTCACCGAGCGAGAACGCGAAGTGCTCGAACTGATCGCCCGAGGAATGTCCAACGCCGAGATCGCCAGCAGGCTCTTCCTCAGTGAGGGGACCGTGAAGGGCCACGTCAGCCGCATCTTGACAAAGCTTGATCTCCGGGACCGGGTGCAGGCCGTGATCTTCTCCTACGAGTGCGGCCTGGTCCGCGCCGGGGCGTGACGATCGCCTCACCGACCGCACGCAGGACCCTCGCCTGACGACACGCCGCGACCGACCGAACCGGACATGCCAGGACGAACGGGATGTTCATCCGGGGTTCACGCGGACGACGGCCACGGGGCGGATGCTGCGCGCCCGGCCGAGGTTGGCTGTGCGGAGTCTCGTCACGCCGTAGGAGGGGCCCGTGCCGATCGTCCACCGCCGTCGTGGTCCGCGCCGGCTGGCCGCCGTCGCGATCGCGGCCGTCATACCCGCCGTCGGGATGCTGGTCGCTGCGCCGCCGGCCGGTGCACATCCGTTCGGACCGCCGCTGTCGGCGCGGCTGGACGTCGACGGCGCTGAGGTGGCGGTCACATGGACCGCGGCCGAGGACGACTGGGTGAACCTGGGCGAGTTCCTCGGCGCCTTCACCGACCAGACCGGTGGCACAGGCGGGCAGCTGACCGGCGCCGAGCTGCTCGCCCGCTCCGACAACCTGCCCAGCTACCTGCTCTCACACTTCGTCGTCGAGCAGGACGGGCGGCCGTGCGAGGGGCAGGTGACGCAGCTGGAGGATCTGCTGACGCTGGGCGCCGGCATGGTCTACACGTGCCCGCGGCCGGTCGGCACGGTGCAGCTGACGGTCACCACGCTCACCGACATCAACGAGAACTACCGCACGGTCGTCACATCGGACGACGCGTCGGAGCCGGCGCAGGCGCTGTTCACGAACTCGACCGCCACGCAACGGTGGAGCTTCGACGCGCCGGCGGGCGGACCCGGCACGGCGCGCGCCGCGCTGATGGCGGCCGGCGCGCTCATCCTGGCCGCGCTCGCCGGAGTGCTGCTGCTCTGGTGGCGCCGCGGCTCCACCCAGCGCGCCGCGACCTCTGACCTGGTCGGGACCGCCCGGTGAACTGGCTCTACGAACTCGACAACCGGCTGATCGCGCTCTTCGACAACCCCGGCATCTGGTGGGCCGGGCTGGTCGTGGCGGTCGTGGTGGGCTGCGCGCACGCCGTCGCGCCCGGGCACGGCAAGACCATCGCGGCGGCGTACCTGATCGGCGCGCACGGACGCTACCGCGACGCGCTGCTGCTGGGCGCGATCGTCGCGGGCATGCACACGTTCTCAGTGCTCGTGCTGGCCCTCGGCTGGGTCGGCCTGACGGCGTCCGGCGGCACCGACACGCGGCTGCTGACCTCCTGGCTGCAGGTCATCTCCGCCCTCGTCGTCGTCGCCGTCGGGGTCGGGCTGCTGTGGCGGTACATGCGCAGCATGCGGTCCGTGCGGGCGCTGGCCGCGGCCGGCCATGGGCACGGGCACGGTCACGGTCACGGTCACGGTCACAAGGATGAGCACGGCCGCTGGGATGGGCACGGCCACGGTGATGAGCACGGGCACGGGCAGGGTCACGGTGATGAGCACGGCCGCTGGGGTGGGCGCAGCCACGGGGATACCCACGGCCATGGCCCTGGTCACCAGGACGGGCACAGCCGCTGGGATGGGCACGACCACGGTCATGGGCACAGCCACGGCCACGGTCATGGGCACGGGCCGCCGCCCGGCGTGGCGCCGTGGTCGCGACGGGGTCTGGTCGCGCTCGGCCTGTCCGGCGGCCTGCTGCCGTCGCCGTCGGCGTTCCTGATCCTGGTCAGCGGCATCCTCACCGGCCGGACGGCGTACGCGCTGATCCTGGTGGTCTGCTTCGCGGTCGGGCTGGCCGGGACGCTGACCGCGGTCGGCCTGCTGGTGATCAAGGGCAGCTCGCTCCTGACCGATTCGGCCCACCGCTCGTCCCGGCTCTCCCTCCTCATCCGCGGCGTACCACTGGTCGCCGCCCTCGGCGTGACGCTCGGCGGCTTGGTCTACCTCGTGGTCGGCGTGACGGCGGTCGCCGGCGCCTCATAGGACGTCACGATGACTTCGCGACCTCCAGGAAGCCGTCTTGCACGAACGTCCGCACCCGCGGCAGCAGGTCGGCCCGCAACGCCGCCGCGTCGACCGATAGCACCGTCGCCAGCGCGTCCACGATCGTCCCGGCCGGTAGCGTCCCATCGCAAGCGCCGACGAACCCGGCCTCGGCCGTCCCGGCGGTGACGGCGCGCAGCAGGCCACGCCGCTGCCGCAGGACGATGTGCTCGGGGTCCTCGTCGCCGGGGCGCCCGACCTGCTCCTGCACGACCCCGTCGACCTGGGTCAGCCGAGCGGCCAGCAGCGCTTCGTCGTCGACACGAAGGTCAGCTACGCGGTCGAACCACGCGGCGACCGTCGGGCCGAGCGGCTGCTCGACGGCGTGCGGCCACTCCTCGATGCGGACGGACGGGTCGACGGCACCGGACCGGCGCAGCGCGATCCAGCCGAACCCGATGCCCTCGACGGACTGCTCGTCGAACCAGCGCAGCCAGTCGGCGTAGCGCTGCGCGTACCCGGTGTCGCCGATCTCGCCGGAGTCGCGCAGCCACAACTCGACGTACTCGGCGGGGTCCTCGACCTCGCGCTGGATCACCCACGCGTCGCAGCCGGTCGCGGCGACCCACTCGCCGAGCCGGTCACGCCAGTCGACCCCGCGCACGTGCGTCCAGTTCGCCAGTGACTGCAACAGTCCGCCGTCGGCCAGATGGCGGGCGCCGTCAACCACGACGCGGCGGGAGATCTCGTCGCCGGGCAGGCCGCCGTCGCGGTAGACGTGCGTGCCGCCGGGCGAGACGACGAACGGCGGGTTGGTCGCGATCAGGTCGAACGTCTCGCCATCCACCGGCTCGAACAGGCTGCCGCGGCGCAGGTCGACGTCCAGACCGTTGAGCCGGACGGTGAGCGCGGCCAGCGCCAGCGCCCGCGGGTTCACGTCGGTCGCGACGATCTGCTGGCTGTGCCGCGCGAGGTGCAGCGACTGCACGCCGCAGCCGGTGCCGAGGTCGAGCGCACGCGAGACCGGCCGCCGGACGGCGAGTTGTGCAAGCGTGCTGGACGCGGCGTTGAGGCCGAGGACGTGGTCGTCGGGGATCGGCGCCCGCTGGCCGTCCATGCCGGGTGTGAGGTCGGCGACCACCCACCAGTCGCCGGCGTCGTCGGCGTACGGCCGGATGTCGACCACGGCCCGGACGGTGTCGCCGTCGGTGCTGGCTTCGAGGATGCCGCCGGCCAGCAGCGGCTCGACCGGCAGCACCCGCTCGAGCAGCCACCGCTCGACCGGCGCCTGCAGCGACCAGAGCCGTGCCAGCAGCGCCACGGGTTCGTCCGACCCGGCGACGGCGAGTCGGCCGGGGGTGGTCTCGTTGCGGTCCAGCGCCGCTGCCGCCCGCGGACCGAGCAGGTCGCGAACGCCGTCGACGGTGTACCCGGCCGCCGCCAACGCGTCGCGTACACGGGCGACGTCGTCGTCGGACAGGCCGGGAGTCAGAGTCGTCACGGCGAATATTCTGTCGCGATGACACGAGCCGTCGGCGTCCGAGTCCGGTATGAGGATGTTTCCGCAGCGGTGCGCGACTGGGTCGAGACGTCGCTCGGCTCCCCCGTCGTCACGACGAACGAGCAGGCCGGCGGCATGTCGTCGGGGTGCGCGACGCGGCTGGCGACCGCCGGCGGACGCACGGCGTTCGTCAAGGCGGTCGGCACCTCGCTGCAGCCAGACACGCCGGCGCTGTTCCGCCGCGAGATGGACGTGCTGCGCGCCCTCCCGCCGGCGCCGTACCGGCCGGCGCTGCTGGCGCACTACGACGACGGCGACTGGGTCGCGCTGCTGCTGGAGGACGTCGACGCCCGCCCGCCGGATCTCGCCGACCCATACGGCACCGACGCTGCCGCCGTCCGGGAGCTGGTCGGGCGGCAGGCCCGCGAGCTGACGCCCCCGCCGCCGGGAGTGAGCGGCAACCGGCTGCTGCCGGAGATGGCCGAGCGCTGGCGGGAGCGCTGGGCCGAGCTCGCCGGCGCACCGGACCACGTGCTACCACCGTGGATGGCCGGCCTGGTCGCTCAGCTCTACCGGCGGGTCGCGACGCTGCCGGAGCGGCTCACGACCGAGGCGCTGTGTCACTGGGACGTCCGCGAGGACAACCTGCTCGTGCGGCCGGACGGCGCCGCGGTGATCGTCGACTGGGGCATGTCGTGCCTCGGCCCATCCTGGGGCGACGCGTTCATGCTGGCGCTGACCTGGGTGGACACGCCCGCGTTCGACGAGTTGATGGCCACCCAGCCGGTCGGCCCCGACGTCGTGACGGATCTGCTGCTGGCCTTCGCCGGGGCGCAGGCCTGGCGTGGCGCGCAGCCGCCGCAGCCCGGGCTGCCGACGCTCGCCGAGTACTGCCGCGCGGAAGCGGCGCGCGGGTTCGCCGGTGTCCGCCGACGGCTCGGCTGACGCCACACCCACCGCCGGTCCCGCTTGCGTCGGCCCATGGGCGCGGTCGTCGACCCGGGGACCAAGTCGCTCGACGGCTACATCGAGGACCCGCACGGCCGGCTCGATTGGTCCGTACCCGACGCAGAGGTGCCCGCGGTCGTCAACGACCTCCTGCGCCCGATCGGCACACACCTGTCCGGGCGCCGTCTCGACGAGGTCATGGCGGTGGCTGAGGACGACGACACGGTGCGCGACCTGCCCGAATGAGCCCGCACGTACGCCCCGAACTGGCACGCCGCCGGGAAGGTCTCCTACTCGAGCGCGCTCGCCACGGCGTCGACGGCGCGGACGCACCTGGAGCGCGTCGTCGGCACCGAGCCGGTGTGCCGCATGGAAGCCGAGACGAACGCCGACCTCGTGGTCGGCGAACCCAATCTGGCCGCACCCGCAATCCGCGCCGGGCCGGTCGACGAGTACCGGCTGCTGATCTCGCCGATCGTCCTGGGCGGCAGGCGCTCCCTGCCCGACGACGTCCGGCTCGACCTGGAGCTGGTCGACGAGCACCACGGCGAACCTGGCCCGCTGCCAGTCCTCGGCGCGGTCGCCCAGCGTCACCACGTCCGCAACGGCGTCGTCCAGCTGCGTTGCCGGGACGGCTAGGTGGCGGCGGCCACCGGCCTCGACCGGTCGGTGAGCATCTTCACCGCGAGCCCGGCCAGCACCGATCCCATCACCCAGCGCTGCGCCCGCAGCCATACCGGCCGCGAGCCGAGGAACGACGCCAGCGAGCCGGCGGTCAGCACGATCAGCGCGTTGAGAGACAGCGCGACCACGATCTGCGTCAGCCCGAGCAGCACACTCTGCGTCGCCACGCTGCCGCGCGCGGGATCGACGAACTGCGGCAGCAGCGACACGTAGAGGATCGCGATCTTCGGGTTGAGCAGGTTGGTCACCAGGCCCATGGTGAACAGCCGACGGGTTGGGTCGGGCGGCAGCGGCTTCGGCGCGAACACCGAGTCGCCGCCCGGCCGGATGGCCTTCCACGCCAACCACAGCAGGTACGCCGCACCGGCGATCTTCAGCGCCGTGTACAGCGCCGGAACCAGTGTGAACACCGCAGCGATGCCGACCGCCGCAGCCAGCAGGTAGACGAGGAACCCCGCGGCGACGCCGGTCAGTGAGATGAGACCGGCGCGGCGTCCCTGGGTCACCGACCGCGACACCAGGTAGATCATGTTCGGCCCCGGCGTCAGCACGAGGCCCAGCGCGACGGCCGCGATTCCGAGCAGTGCTCCGGTGGTCACCATGCTCGATCCAACCGGCCGCCCGCCGGATCGATTCCGCGTTTGAACCGCCGGTTGAGGGCCGAACGGACGATCCATGCTGCTCACCGGACGACGGGCGACGAAAAGTCTCCGGGCCGACTTCAACGACACGATGGAAGTCATGAGTCTCGACACGGAGAAGACGCAGGTCACCGGCCGGCGATGGTGGACGCTGGCGGTGGTGAGCGCAGCCCAGCTGCTGGTCGTTCTGGACGGCACGATCGTGAACATCGCGCTGCCATCGGCGCAGGAGTCGTTGGGGATGGCCGACGGCGACCGGCACTGGGCGATCACCGCCTACGCGCTGACATTCGGCGGGCTGCTGCTGATCGGCGGGCGGGTCAGCGGCGTGCTGGGGCACCGGCGGGCGTTCCTCATCGGGCTGCTCGGTTTCGCCGCCGCGTCGGTGCTGGGCGGCGCCGCGGGCACACCGGAGCTGCTGTTCGGCGCGCGGGCACTGCAGGGCGCGTTCGCCGCACTGCTTGCACCGGCCGGGCTGTCGCTGCTGGCCATGACCTTCACCGGGGGCGACCGCGGCCGCGCGTTCGGCGTGTTCGCGGCGGTCGGTGCGGCTGGGTCGGCGGTCGGGCTGATCGCCGGCGGGCTGCTGACGGAGTATGCCGGCTGGCGCTGGTGCCTCTACGTCAACGTGCCGATCGCGCTGCTCGCGGCGCTCGGCGTGGCGCTGCTCCCGGCCAGCCGGGCGATCCGCGACCGCGGCCGGCTGGACGTCGGCGGCGCGCTGCTCAGCCTGGCCGGATGCGCCGCGCTGGTGTACGGCTTCGCCCGGGCCGAGTCGCTGGGCTGGGGTTCCGTCCAGGTGTGGACGCTGCTGGCCGGCGGGCTGGCGCTGCTGGCTGCGTTCGTCGTGGTGGAGTCGCGGGTGGCGCGCCCGCTGCTGCCGATGCACGTGCTGCGGCACCGCGCCCGGGCCGCCGCGTTCGTCGCGGTGACACTGCTGTTCGTCGCGATGTTCGGCTTCTACCTGTTCATGAGCTACTACACGCAGACGGTGCTCGGCTACTCCCCGGCGCAGGCCGGCCTGACGTTGATCGTCAACTCCGCGGCCGCCGTGGTCGGGTCGGTGCTGGTGGCCGGGCGGCTGTACGGGCGGGTCCGGCCGGCGGCGTTGATCGTGCCCGGACTGCTCGCGGCCGCCGCCGGGACACTGCTGCTCACGCAGCTGAGCGCGGACACGTCGCATGTGCTCGTGCTGTACCTGCTGCCGGCGATGGCTCTGACGGGGCTCGGTCTCGGCTGCGTGCTGTCGCCGACGGCGAGCCTGGCCACCGAGGGCATGCGTGGGCACGACGTCGGCGCCGCGTCGGCCGCGTACAACGCCGCCCAGCAGGTCGGCGCCGCACTGGGGACGGCGCTGCTGAACACGGTGGCCGCGGCCGCGACGGCCGCCTTCGCCGGGCGGGGGGCGGCCGCGGCCGTGGTGCACGGCTACACGGCCGCGCTGACCGTCGGCGGCGTGATCCTGTTGGCGGCCGCCGCCCTGACCGCCCTGCTGCTCGGCTCTCATCGTCACGCTCCCTCCGTTCCGAGTTGATCTTGAAACGAGAGTATGCCAACCTCTTCTCAAGATCAACTTCGAGTTCAAGGAGGGCGACATGCGTACGAAAGACAGACGTGCACCTGGCCGTCCTCTCGCGAGAGCGGCCAGGTGCACGAACCGCCAGTCAGGCCCAGCGGCGGCGGTCGTAGAGCACGACCGCGATGCCACCGGCCAGCAGCACCAGCCCGGCGAACAGCACGACCAGCGGGTCGGCGCCGGTGTCAGGCAGGTCGCCGTCACCGCCGCCGGCGCCGTCATCGTTGCCGTCATCGGTGCCGTCCGCCGCCCCACCGGTGTCGCCACCGTCATCGGCGCCGCTCTCGTCGGAGCCGCCGTCGTCGCCGCCCGGCTGGGCGGTGGTCACGGTGAACGGCGCCGACGCGGTCAGCGCGGAGTCCGCGCCGGCCAGCGTGACGGTGGCCGGCCCCACCGGCGAGTCGGCCGGGACGGTCCAGTCGATGCGCACCGAGCCGTCCTCCGACGTCGTACCCGTCACGGCGACGGGCTCTGCCTCGGCCGCGGCGGCCAGCTCGTCGGCGCTGACGAATTCCAGCGGCACCCGCAGGTCGAACGCGCGGTTGGCCGCCGACCGGTGGTCGGTGCGCAGGTAGAGCAAGCAGCCGGCGTCGCAGTCGGCGTACTCGTCGGCCGCCACCAGCGCGATCGACGTCTCGGCGACACCGCCGGCGATCGGCACCACGACGTCCTCGCTCCCCGCGTACGGGAAGTTGGTGATCCACCTCGAGGTGCCCGACTCGCCGCTGGTGTCGGCGCCGCCGATGGCCGGAGTCGCGACCTCACCGGGACCGTTGTCGACCGCCGTCAGCAGGTAGAACCCGGCCGGAGACTCCGGCGTGTTCTCCTCGCTGGTCGGCTCCAGCCCGGTGAGCGTCACGTCCAGCTCGCCGCCGTCGACGACCAGCAGCTTGCCGTCGCGCTGCACCAGCGGGGTGCCATCGGCAGACCTGACGGTGATCGCCTGGCCGTGGTCGTTCTGGAATGTGAGCTCCTCGGTTGCGGCGTCGATCAGGATCGTCGCCTCGACGGTCTCCTCGGCGCCGAAGTCGGTGCCGGTGAAGGTGACCGTCTCGCCCTGTGCCACCGTCTCCGGGTCGACGCTGACCGCGGGGTCCGGGTCGGGCTGCGGCTCCTCGCCGGCCTCTTCGACGGTGAACGCGGTGCTGGCAGGCGACTCGTCCGCGACCACGAGATCGACGGTGTGCCCGCCGGCCGAGAGGTCGCGCGGCACGGTCCAGCCGATCTCGACCGTGCCGTCCTCGCCCGCGGTGCCGACACCGGCATCGACGCCCGCGGTCCGGACGCCGGTCGCGGCGTCCGCCACGCCGGCCGGGACACTGAACGTGACCGGGTCCAGCTCGGTGCCCGCGGGGTAGAAGTCCGCGAACGCCGCCACGCCGGCTTCCGTCAGCGCCACTGGCACGTCCGACGCCGCCACGGCGCCACCGGTCTCCGTCACCGGATGGTCGGTGAAGTCCAGCGTCGCCAACTCGACGTCGTCGTAGGTGACCAGTTCGCCGGAGTCCAGCGACCTGCTCACCACGTCGGCCACCAGCACGCCGTCCGTCGCCGACGCCACCGTGACCCTCGGATCAGTCACCGTCAGCTCCAGCAGCGGACCGGAGCCCAGGTCGTGCCCGGCGAAGTACACCTCCCCAGCAAACGTCAAGGCGGTCGCGTCGCCGCTGCCCTCGCCGAACCGGAAGGTGCCGTCGTCGTTCTCCGTCGCAGGGTCGCGCACCTCGATGGCGCCGTGCGCGATCGGCCCGGTGATGTAGCTCCGGAACGACGCCTTGACGCCCCAGTCCAGCGTGCCGGTGTCACCCGGCGGCGGCGTGTCTCGGTCGACGACGGCCGTCACCGTGGCGCCGGGCTCGAACCCGATGCCGGTGAACGTCACCGCCTCGCCCTGCACGACCGGGTCAGGGTCGACGGTGACGGCCGGCGGCTCCGGCTCGGGGCCGGGGTCGGTCGCGAACGTCACCGGGACCACTACGTCCTGGCTGCGGTCGGCGCGGTAGTCGACCGGCGTCGCGTCGGACGCCTGCGCCGAGCTGAAGCTCGCCACGAAGCAGGCCGTCTCCGCGCAGTCCACTCCGTTGCCGGTCACGGTGCCGGCCAGCGTCAGTGTCCGCGAGAGTGCGCCGGACGCGTCAGCCTGCACGACCTCGTGCTGCAGCCAGCCGGTGGGCCAGCCGTAGTCGGGGTCCTGCTCGGCGTTCGCCGTGATCGCCAGCGAAATCCGACGGTTCGGCGCGAATCCGGTGCCCTCGATCCGCACCTCGGTGCCGACCGCCAGCTCCTCCGTCGGCGTGACGGTGAGCTGTGGGGTGCGGACGTCGGCGAACGCGATGGGCGTCCGCGTCGCGTACGCGGGGTTCGCCGCGGGGTCGACCGGCGACGTGTAGACCGCCAGCGTCGTGCCCGGCTCGACCGTGCCGGTCGTCAGCGTCACCTCGAACGCGCCGAGTGCCGCCCGGCCGAACGACAGCAGGCCGCCGGCCGGTTCGAACGTCACGGTCTCGACCGGGTCCAGCGCCGGCACGCTGCCGTCGCCGGTCACCACGCCAACACCGACCCGCAGGCCGCCAGCAAGGTCGGCGGGGGTGAACCCGGACCCGGTGACGGTGATCTGGTCGGCGTACGGGTCGAGATCCGCGACCTCCGACACGACGACCTTCGGCGTCGGAACCGGCGGCTCGTCCTCGAGCGTCACGCTGAACGTGACGGGGTCCAGCTCGGTGCCCGCGGTGTAGAACCCGGCGAACGCCTCGGCGCCCGCCTCGGTCAGCGCCGCTGGTACGTCCGACGCCGCAGCGACCCCGTCGGTCACCGTGACCGGGTGGTCGGTGAAGTCCAGCGTCGCGAACTCGACGTCGTCGTAGGTCACCAGTTCGCCGGAGTCCAGCGACTTGCTCACCACGTCGGCCACCAGCACGCCGTCCGTCGCCGACGCCACTGTGACCCTCGGATCAGTCACGGTCAGCTCCAGCAGCGGACCGGAGCCCAGGTCGTGCCCGGAGAAGTACACCTCCCCAGCGAAGGTCAGCTCGGCCGCCGCCGCGGACCCGGTGCCGGCGCCGCCGGCGAACCGGAAGGTGCCGTCCTCGTTCCGCGTGGCCGGCTCGCGTACCTCGATGGCGCCGTGCGCGATCGGTCCAGTGATGTAGTTCCGGAACGACGCCTTCAGACCCCAGTCGAGGTAGCCGTCGTCGGCCGGCGGTTCCTCGTCGGCGAATGTGATCGGGACGAACACGCTCTGGGACAGGTCGGCACGCCCACTCGGGAAGACCGCCACCGCGCACTCGACCTCACGGCAGTCCACGGTCTCTCCGTCGTCCGTCGTGAAGGACGGCGTGATGTCGCCCAGCGTCGTCGCCCACGACTGGTCGCCCGTGCCCGGCACGACGTAGCTCGTGCCGCCCGGGTTGCGGGGCAGTTCGCGTGCGTCGGTGGCGTCATCCAGCGCGGTGGTCTGGGCGACGAGCACGTTGTCGCCGGGCACGAAGCCGGTTCCGGTGACGTTCACCGCGCCGCCCTCGGCCGGCAGCTCGGTCCGGCTCAGCGTCACCGCGGGCACGGGCCGCTCGGCGTCGTCGAAGGAGATCGGCACCCAGACGTCCTGGGAGCGGTCGGTCTGGTCGCTGAAGTTGGAGGCCAGCACCACGCACTCGACCACCGCGCAGTCGTAGACGTCGCCGCTCCCGTCGGGCACGAAGCGCGAGGTCACCTCGCTCAACGTCGCCGGAACGATCAAGCCTCCGTCGGCGGTCGTCATCAGCCGCGCCGCGCCGTTCGCTCGGGGCCAGGTGGTCGGGTCCGTGCCGTCGATGCGCACGGCCTGGACGACCTCCACGGCGATCTGCGGCGCGAAACCGGCGCCGGTCACGCCGACGGTGTTGCCGCCGATATTGGACAGGCCCTCGGAATCCGACAGCTCGATGGACGGCCCGGCCGGCTCCTCGTCGTCGACGACGGCGAGCGGAACGGAGAGCTCCTGGCCGGCGTTGACGGCGCCGCCGGCGGCGTACGTGTACACGCCCGGCGTGGTGCCGGCGGGCCACTCGAGCGGCTCACCGGTGGTGCGGTCGGCCGGCTTGGCCAACGTCAGCTCCGCGGTGAACGTGCCGTCGGCCGCGATCCCCACCCACTGGGCCCTGATCGCGTCCTGGTACTGCGCCGGCACCTGGTCCAGCGCGGCCTGCGCAAGTGCCCACTGCTGCGAGCCGACGGTCCGGGCCGACGACGGTGCGCCCTCGGACGGCCGCCACTGGTCGGCGAACGAGCCGAACACGACGTACGCGCCGGCGGGTACGCCGGCCGGGATCGGCGGCCGGTTGCCTTCGGGTGCGACGTTGCCCTCGGGGTCGAACCCGCTGCCGCGCACCACGACGCTGTCGCCGTAGCTCAGCTCGGCCTCGGCCACCGGGGTCACACCGTCGGCCGCGAACACCTCGATCGACGGCTCCCAGGTGGGCTCCCCCGATCCGAACGGGACAACCACCTCGGCGTCGTGGCTTCGGTCGCCCGGCGTCGTGCTGAACGTGACGAGAACGTAGTCCTTGTCCGCGTCGATCTTCCCGGGCTCCACGTACACCCCGGCGTTGACGAAACCGTCGCGGTAGTTGATCGACTGCAGGTTCGACCATGCGACGGTGTCGGTCTCGTGGTCGAACGACTCGTCGCGCGCGGCCCAGACCTCGGCCTCGACGACGGCCACGATCGTGTCGCTCGTCGGCACCGGGTAACCGCCGCCGAGCGCCTCGATCACCAGGAAGTCCGCCGCGGGGTCGTAATCGGTGCCCGCGGGGAACACCAGCGTCGGCTCCGACGGCGCCGGCAACACGGTCAGCTCGGCGACCTCGGTCACGACGTCCGGCCCGCGGCCGTTGCTGCCGACCGCACGGACCTGCAGCCCGTCCTGGCCGGCGGTGACGCCGGTCAGTTCCAGCGACGGCAGCTGTCCGGGCTCGCCGCTGTCGATCCAGGTGGCGCCGCCATCGGCGCTCGTCTGCCACAGGTACGTCGGCCGCGGCCAGCCGGCGATGTCGGCGGCGAACTGCGCCTCGTACCCCACGAACGTGGTCTCGTCCTTCGGCGACGACCACAGCTCCAGAGCCGCCGCGTCCTGGACCTGAACCCCGGCCGCGCTCGACGTCACCGACGTCGTGCTGTTGGCGATCGTCACGCGGACGTAGGTGCCCGTGTCGACCGGTGTTACGCCCGGCAGTGTCAGCGTCGTGCCGGTCGCGCCGTCGACGTCCACCCAGTCGCTCGCCCCTGGCGCACGTCGCTGCCACTGGTAGGTCAGCGACTCGTCGCTCTCGGCGCCGACGGTGAACGTGGCGTCGTCGCCGGTGACAACCTGCGCCCACTGCGGCTGGCCGCTGATGGTGATCGGGTACACGTCGACGAACTCGGGCACGCCACCGTCGAGGTCGAGCAGGACGGGCAGCGGCGGCTTGTTCGGGTCGGCACTCAGGCCACTGCTGTGCCAGTACGACGACAGCCCGGTGCGGTAGTGGAAGTCGACGATCGGGGTTGGCCACGCGCCCCAGTCCGGGTTGGCCGCCTTCGCCTCGTCCGGGATCGCCGACGTCTCGCGCCGGCCAGACGCCGGGTCCGTCGGGTCGTTCAGCGGGAAGTAGTCGACGCCCCGATAGACCGGCGTGCCGGAGACGACGCCGTCCTCGATCACGACGCCCGACAGCTCCAGGATGGTCACGTCCTGCTCGGGGTCGAGCGGCTCCTTGACCGTCGGATCCTCCATCGACGACGCGAAGCCGCCGACCTCAGCGGTGATGGCGCCGTTGCCCGCGCCGTCGATCGTCAGCACCGGGTCCTTGACGTACCACGGCACCATGCCGCCGTAGGAGTAGATGGTGAACGCGCCGGTCCACGCGATGCCGCCGGCGCCGATCGCGTCCAGCTCACCCGTGCCGCCGGTGAACAGCGCGCGCTGGTTGATCTTGTCGTCGACGAGCGGGAGGCAGCGGTTTTCGGCGGTCACCTGCGTGGCACGGCCGTCGGCCAGCCGCTTGAGCAGATAGACAGCACCGTCCTGCGTCTTGTAGCTGGCCTCGGTGCCGTCGGCGATGCCGGCGACGAAGAAGCTGCAGCCACCGGCCGGCGAACCGTACTGCGAGACCAGGTTGATGCCCCACTCGAACGTCGCGTCGGTGACCACGACCGGCTCCGGGTCCGGGTCGGTCTGCTCGGCGACGGTGAGCGGCACGGCCAGTTCCTGGTCCACGTTGGTCGAGCCGCCGGCGGCATAGGTGTAGACGCCGAGCGTGCCGGCCTCCGGCCATTCGACCGGCTCGCCGGTCGTGCGGTCCGTCGGCTTGGCCAGCGTCAGCTCCGCGGTGAAGGTGCCGTCCGGCTGCACGTCGGCCCACTGGGCGCGGATCGCGCTCTGGTACTGCGCCGGCACCTGGTCGAGTGCGGCCTGCGCCAGCGCCCACTTCTGGGTGCCGACCACGCGGCCGGCCGGCGGCGCGCCGGTCGAGGGCCGCCAGTCGTCGGCGAACTTACCGAAGACGACGTACGTGCCCGCGGGGACGCCGGCGGGGATCGGCGGGCGGTTGCCTTCGGGCGCGACGTTGCCCAACGGGTCGAAGCCGCTGCCGCGCACCACGACGGTGTCCCCGTAGCTGAGGTCGGCATCCGCTGCTGGGGTGGTCCCGTCGGCCGCGAACACCTCGATCGACGGTTCCCAGACCGGCGCCGTCGCCTCCAGGGTGGCGGTGAAGGTGAGCGGGTCGAGGGCGGCGCCGGCGGTGTAGAAGTTCGCGAACGCCGGCACGCCAGCTGCGGTCAACGTTGCCGGAACGCCCGTCGCCGACACCGTGTCGCCGTCGAACGTCAGCGGGTGGTCGGCGAGGTCGAGGTCGGCCAGCTCGACGTCGTCGTAGGTGACCAACTCGCCGGAGTCCAGCGCCTTGCTGACGACGTCTGCCACCAGCACGCCCTCGGTCGCGGACGTCACGGCGACCCGCGGGTCGGTGACGGTCAGTTCGAGCAGCGGGCCGGCGCCCATGTCGTGACCGGCGAAGTAGACCTCACCGGCGAAGGCCAGGTCGGCCGTGCCGGCGTCGGGGTCGGCGCTGCCGGTCGCGTCGGCGAACCGCACCGTGCCGTCGGTGTTGCGCGTCGCCGGGTCGCGGACCTCGATCGAGCCGTGCGCGATCGGGCCGGTGATGTAGTTCCGGAACGACGCCTTGACGCCCCAGTCGAGGGTGCCGCCGGCGGCGTCGGCCGCGGCAGCTGTGTCCGGTGCACCGGCGGCGACGCCCGGCCCAGCCGACTCGGCAGGCCCAGCCGACTCGGCGGGCTCTGCCGCGAAGGCGGCGGCGGGTGTAAAGGCGGACGGTGCGGAGGCGGCGGGTGCAAAGGCGGATGGTGCAGAGGCGGCGGCGGTGGCGGCGGGTGCGGTACCCGCGACCAACGTGCCGGTGGCCAGCGCAGTGGCGATCAGCGCCGCCACGGTTCGTCTGAACGATGTGGTTCTCACGGTCGGTTCGTCTCCTCGCTGCGACGACGTGCGGCGACGGCCACGACTCCGCCGCCGAGCAGGGCCAGTCCGGCCAACGCGGCCGGGATGATCGGGGCGCCGGTCTCGGCGAGGTCAGACCCGCCGGCCGCCGACCCCGCGGCGCCGTTTTGGCCGCCGCTACCGCCGGACGCGGCGCCGCCATTCCCAGCGGTGCCGCCCGTACCGCCGGCTCCGCCCGTACCGCCGGCGCCGCCCGTGCCATCGGCGCCGTCGCCCCCGCCGGTACCGCTACTCCCGCCGTCCGCGCCGGTTCCGGCGGCGGCGAAGGTGATCGGGAGCAGCACGTCGGCGCTGCGGTCGGCCGTGCGGGTGTGGTCGGCGCGGGTGCCGACGACGCAGCCGTTGGGTGCCTGGGCGGGGTCGAGGCAGTCGGTGAACTCGTCGCGCGCGGCGACGCTCAACTGGACGTCGAACGAGCCCTTGCCGCCGACCTCCTCGAACGGTGTCGCCAGGCCCTCGCCGTAGGACGGCGGGTTCGACGAGATCCATGCCGAGGCACCGCCGCCGCCTTCCATGTCGGCGCCGCCGAGACACGGAGTGGGCTGCTGACCTGCGCCGTTGTCGACGCACACGACGACGTAGATGCCCTTGTTGAGTTCGTAGCCCTCGCCGTGGACGGTGATCGTCTCACCGGCCGGGTCGAGTCCGTCGACCTTGGAGACGGTGATGGTCTGGCCTTCCGGGCCGGTGGCGGATGCGGCCGCCGCGGTCCCGGCGAGGCTCAGCGAGCTCCCCGTCGCCAGGACCACCCCCAGCGCCGTCACGAGTCGACGGCGACGTGAGCGCCGTCGGGAAACGTTCGACATGTCCCACCCTTCAACCTGATGTCGGGTTCTGCGGATCGATGACGCACCATATCGGCATAGGTAAGGCATACCTACATTGGGGTAGGCAAACCTAAGATGCAATACTTGTCTCATCCGCAGCGCCGACCCGGAGGAGCATCCGTGCCGACCACCCGAACGCCGGCCGAGGCCGAGCCCCGAACGTTCTCCCAGGCCCTGCGCGAGCGCAGCTGGCCCCTGCACGACGTCGCCAACGGCGCGGAGTTCATCAACGCGCTGATGGAGGGCCGCATCAGCCGCGCGGGTTACGCGGCGCTGGTCACGCAGCACCTGTTCGTCTACGAAGCGCTGGAATCGGTCGCCGCCGGCATGCGCGACGACCCGATCGCCGGGCCGTTCGTCACCGACGAGCTCACCCGGGTGCCGTCGCTGCGGCGCGACCTCGCGTTCCTCCTCGGCAGCGCTGACGCCGTCGACGACCTCGAGCCGCTGCCGGCCACGCGCCGCTATGCCGACCGCATCCGCGAGACGGCGCAGTGGCCCGGCGGGTTCATCGCGCATCACTACACCCGCTACCTCGGCGACCTCTCCGGCGGGCTGGCCGTCGGGACGATCGTGTCGCGTACGTACGGCTTCCAGCTGGGCGGCGAGGGCGTGCTGTTCTACCACTTCGCGCAGATCCCGAAGCCGCGGCCGTTCAAGGACGCCTACCGCGCCCGGCTCGACGCGGCGCGGTGGAACCCGGACGAGCGGGAACGGGTCATCGACGAGGTGGTCCTCGCGTACGGGCTGAACACCGAGATCTTCCTCGCGCTGGGCGCGGTGCACCCGGCGACGCCCGCGGCCGGCTGACGTGTGGCGATGGGGGCGCAGGGTCGTCGTCGTGGCGGCCGGCCTGCTGTTGGGCGCGACGGCGTGCGTGGCGCCGGCGGACGACGCGGCAGATGGAGGGACGGACGCGCAGCCCTCGTCGCAGAGCACCCCGGCGGACCCCGCAGCCGATTCCGTCCATGCCTGTCAGGAACCGGTACCCGGGTTCGGGGTGAGCGTCGACGCGGACGGTGAGCCGCTGCCGCCCCGCCCATCGAGCACGGGCGCGAGCACGGACGAGGGCGGGGACCCGCGGACGATCCTCGGCCCGTCCACCGCCGTCGTCGACCAGACCGTCACCCCAGTGGCCGACGACCCCGCGCCCGCGCTCCCCGTCACCGTCGAGTCCTGCGACGGCGAGACCGTGGTGGTCGACGACGCCAGCCGCATCCTCGCCGTCGACCTCTACGGCACGCTCGCCGAGATCGTGTTCAGCCTCGGCCTCGGTGACCACGTCGTCGGCCGCGACGCGTCCACCGGGTTCCCGCAGGCCGCCGCCCTACCGCTGGTCACGCCCGGCGGCCACGACATGAACGCCGAGGCGATCCTCGAGCTCGACCCGACCGTCGTCCTCACCGACGCCAGCGTCGGCCCGCCCGAGGTGCAGCAGCAGCTGCGCGACGCCGGCATCCCGGTGATCTTCTTCGACGACGCCCGCGACCTCGACCGCATCCCCAGCCAGATCCGCGCCGTCGCCGGCGCCCTCGGCGTCCCCGACGAGGGGGAGCAGCTGGTCGAGCGGACGTCCGGCGAGATCGCCGACGCGCTCGGGCTCGCCCCGGCCGGCGCCGACCCGCTGCGCGTCGCGTTCCTCTACACCCGCGGCGGCATGGTGCAACTGCTGGCCGGGCCGGGGTCTGGCGCCGACGCGATGATCCGTGCCATCGGGGCGGTCGACGTCGGCACCGACATCGGGCTGGACCGGCCGTTCACGCAGATCACGTCCGAAGCGCTGATCGAGGCCGCCCCCGACGTCATCATCATGATGAGCAAGGGCCTCGAGTCCATCGGCGGCGTCGACGGCATGCTGAAGCTGCCCGGCGTCGCGCAGACGCCGGCGGGCGAGAAGCTGCGCGTCGTCGACATGGCCGACTCCGTGCTGCTCAGCTTCGGCCCACGCTCCGGGCGCACCATCGAGGCGCTCGCCCACGCCGTCTACCAGCCATGACGGCGACGGTGTCGGCTCCGCCGTCGGCGCCGGCCGGGCCCGACACCGGTGTCGCGCGCGTGAGCCGGTGGCGGCGCGGCCGGAGCGGCGTCCTGATCGCGGCGCTCTCGATCGCGCTGGTCGTCGTGACGATCGTGTCGGCCGGACGGGGCCAGCTGCAGATCCCGCCGGCCGAGGTCGTCGGGTCGATCCTGCACCGCCTGGACGCGAACCTGGAGTGGGTGCTGCGGCAGATCGGCGTGACGGCGGACCTGCCGCTGGACGTCGGGCCGCGGCCGGAGCACGTGCAGGGCGAGAACACGCTCTGGCTGGTCCGGTTCCCGCGGGTCGTGCTGGCGCTGCTGGTCGGCGCCGCGCTGGCGACGGCGGGCGCGCTGATGCAGGGCGTGTTCGGCAACCCGCTGGCCGAGCCCGCCATCGTGGGGGTCTCGCCGGGCGCGGCGGTCGGGGCCAGCCTGGTCTTCGTCACCGGCGCGAACTTCCTCGGCGAGTGGACGGTCGCTGTGGCGGCGTTCGCGACCGGGCTGGTCACGACGCTGCTCGTCTACGCGCTGTCGCGGTCGGGCGGCCGGACGGAGGTGGTCACGCTCGTGCTCACCGGCGTGGCCGTCACCGCGGTCGCGTTCGCCATCGTCGCGTTCGCGACGTTCGTCGCGACACCGGAGGCGCGGGAGCAGATCGTGTTCTGGCAGCTCGGCAGCCTCAACGGCGCCCGCTGGCAGGCCGTCGTCGCCGTCCTGCCGTTCATGGTCGTGGGACTGGCGCTGGCGATCGGGATGGCGCGGTCGCTGGACCTGCTCGCGCTCGGCGAGCGCTCCGCCCGCCACCTCGGCGTCCACGTCGAGCGGCTCCGTCTCGTCGCCATCGCCGCGGTCGCCATGCTGGTCGGCTCCGGAGTCGCCTTCGCCGGCGTCATCGGCTTCGTCGGGCTGGTCGTGCCGCACCTGATCCGGATGATCGCCGGGCCCGGGCACCGGGTGCTGCTGCCGGCGAGCGCGCTGGGCGGGGCGCTGCTGCTGGTGTCGGCCGACCTGGTCGCCCGGACCGCCATCCGGTATGCGGACCTCCCGCTCGGCATGCTGACGGCGCTGGTCGGCGGTCCGCTGTTCTTCTGGTTGCTGCGCCGGACCCGCACCAGCCAAGGCGGCTGGGCATGACCCGCACGGAGGTTCGCCGGGGCTGGGCCGCCGTCCGCCGCGGGCACCGGCTGCCCGCGACCCCCGTCGCCGGGTCGATCGCCAGCGAGGCCGCGGGCGTATCCGTCACGCTCGGCGGGGCACGGGTGCTGGACGACGTCAGCGTCGAGGCCCGCGCGGGCGAGGTGCTGGCGCTGGTCGGGCCGAATGGCGCCGGCAAGTCGACGCTGCTGTCCGCCCTCACCGGTGACGTCGCGGTGTCGGCAGGGACGGTCACGCTCGACGGCGCAACGCTGACGGCGTGGTCGGCGACCGAGGCCGCCATGCGCCGCGCCGTCCTCCTCCAGCAGGTCCGGCTGTCGTTCCCGTTCACCGTCGCCGAGGTGGTCGAGATGGGCCGGGCGCCCTGGGCCGGCACGCCGCTCGAGGACGGCGACGACGAGGCGGTCCGCTCCGCACTCGCCGAGGCCGACGTCGCGTCGTTCGCCGGTCGCCGGTTCACGTCGCTGTCCGGCGGCGAGCAGGCGCGGGTCGCGCTGGCCCGGGTCCTCGCGCAGCGGACCGGCGTCCTGTTGCTGGACGAGCCGACCGCCGCCCTCGACCTGCGGCACCAGGAGCTCGTCCTCGGGGTCGCCCGGACCCGGGCCGCCGCCGGGGTCGCCGTCGTGGTCGTGCTGCACGACCTCAACCTCGCCGCCGCGCACGCCGACCGCGTCGCCGTCCTCGCGGGCGGCCGCCTCGTCGCGACGGGATCGCCGCGCGAGGTACTCGGCGGCGCGCTGCTCACCGACGTCTACGAGCACGACGTCGAGGTGATCGCCCATCCACGCACCGGCGCGCCGGTCATCCTCCCGCGGCGCTGACCGCGGGCCGGCCTGGCCTCGGCCCGGCCAGGCCGGCGTCCGTCGGCCCGGCATCCCCCAACGCCGCCGGGTCGCCATGCGCGTACCGCGGCGCCTTCCCCGGCTTCGGGCGGACGGGCCGTCACCGGGAAAGGCGCCGAGCTCAATGGGCCGATCGGGTGCGGCGAGGCGTCACCAGGACCGGCCCACGAACCTGCTTCTGAACCGCTGGCGCAGCCCGGGCCGGTGCGCGCGGGCACGATGCGCTCCGGCGCTTCGGCTCAGCGCGGTCAGGTATCGCGGGCCCGCCCCGAACTGGACGTGCGTGGCCCTGTATCTACGCCTGCGTTCTGCCATGGATCGTTCGCCCCCTCCAACTGGCGGCCTCACCCCTGAAGAGCCACCACGTCGGCACCACAGCACGAATGATAAACGTGATCTGCCTCACAGTCATTGGTTTCGCTTGTCCATATTGGAGTGATTTCAACAGTTTTGAACCGTCTATTTCAGGTAATTTCCGGACCACGTACGTGTTTACCGAATACACGAATGCGGAC
This sequence comes from Jiangella muralis, assembly GCF_001270745.1. Taxonomy (GTDB): domain Bacteria; phylum Actinomycetota; class Actinomycetes; order Jiangellales; family Jiangellaceae; genus Jiangella; species Jiangella muralis. The sequence goes on along the minus strand of NZ_LFXL01000050.1, from coordinate 12,357 downwards.
ATCCCCGACGCCGGGCCGGCCTGGTCACAGGGAATGTTTGCTCATGATCAAGGGGTGGGATCATGAGGAGTCGACCATGTTGCTCGACCGTGTGTATCAGGGGGACGATGCCGCGTTCGGCACTCTCTACCGCAGGGTGTCCCCGATGGCCCGGCGCGCCGCGCACAACATCGTGCGTGACTCACATGCCGCCGACGACCTCGTCCAGGAGACGTTCTATCTCGTGCTGCGGGCGGTCCGGTCCGGCCGCGGCCCGCGGGACTCCTTCGCCGGCTACGTCCTGGCGACGGTGAAGCACCTGGCGTACCGGTACTGCAAGACCGAGAGCCGCACCGTCGCCAACGACGATCCGGACATGTGGGAGCGCCACACCGACGTCGTGCTGCCGGCGGTGCAGACGGAGCGGGTCACGGCCGCGTGGGCGTCGCTGCCGCCGCGGTGGCGCAGCATCCTGTGGCTCGTCGAGGTCGACCGGTACTCGCCGGCCGAACTCGCGCCCGGCCTCTCGCTGACGCCGAACGCGGTCTCCAGCCTGGCGTCGCGGGCGCGGCAGGCGTTGCGGACGGCGTACCTGGCGACCGACTGACCGCGCCGCGGCCGGCCTCACCCACGACGTCAGGCCGGCCGGCCGGACGGCCGTCGCGCCAGCCGGACGTCAGCGCACGCCGCGCAGCCAGCGGCGCTGCCAGGGCGTCTCGACCGCCTTCGGGTGGTAGTGCGTACGGATCCAGCCGACCGCCTCGCCCTCCGGCACGCCGTCCAGGATCGCGAGCGCCGCCAGCGCCGTCCCCGTCCGCCCGCGACCGCCACGGCACGCGGCCTCCACCCGCTCGCCGTCGACCGCACGCCGGTAGGCATCGTGCAGCGCGTCGAGGGCGTCGGCGCGGTCGAGCGGGATCCAGAAGTCCGGCCAGCGGATCCGCCGGTGCGGCCACTCCGGCATCGTCCCGTCGGTCAGCACCAGCGTGAAGTCCGCCGGAGTGGCCGCCGCGCCGAGCGGTCGCCCGCGCACCGTCACGCCGCTGGGCAGGGTCACCACGCCGAGATCGTCCAGCCACTCCGTCATCCGTCGATTCTCGGACGCCGTAGGCCGCCCCGGCTGCGGCCGGCCCTACGCCCGTCGCGAACGGCGCGGTCAGACGGTCTCGGCCACGGCATCGCCGACGGTGTCCCCGGCGACGGGAGCCCGGCGAGGTGCGGATGGACGGCGCAGGCCCAGGGCGATGCCGGCGCCGCAGAGCAGCGAGCCGACCAGCCCGATCGGGGTCCAGACCGACGTCCCGGCGACGACGCCGACGACCATCCCGGCGATCGGCATGATGCCGGCGAACAGGCCGGCCCGGTCGGCGCCGAGGCGGATCACGCCGCCATACCAGAGCAGGAACGCGACCGCCGTCGTGCACACCGCCAGGAACGTGAGCGTCGCCGCCTCGGACACGGTCGGGACGACCAGGTCGGCTCCCGGCTCCAGCACCGCGAGCCCGGCCAGCAGCGGGACCGCGACCAGGCACACCGCGCTCGACACCTGTAGCGGGCTGAACTCCTTCAGCAGCGGGACGGCGAGCAGCGTGAACGCCGCCTCACAGAGCAGGAAGCCGACGGCGTACGGCAGGGCGCCCAGCGGGGCGGTCGTCGCGCCCTGCACGATCAGGATGCCGGCGACCACGACCGTGCTGCCCGCGACCGTCCGCGCGCGCACCCGGCCGCCGTCGAGCAGCGGCCCGGCCAGCGCGAGCACCAGCGGCGTCGCGCCGACCACCGCCGCCATGAACGCCGGGTCGGAGTGCCGCGTGCCCTCGATCAGCAGCCAGTTGAACGCCGCCAGACCGGTACCCGCCAGCAGCACGAGCCGACCGAGCTGGCCCGGACGCACCCGCGGCAGCCGTACCCGGCGCAGCCGCATGACGGCGAGCAGCACGAACCCGGCCAGCAGGTACCGCCATGCCTGCCCGGCCAGCACCGGATAGTCCGCGAGCAGCGGTCCGAACGCGATCGAGGCGCCGACGACGGTCATGCCGACGGTGCAGGCCAGCGCTCCTGTGGTGGTGGGCGACGCGAATCGGGTCATGAGACGATCGTCGCCAAGCAACTGGCCCATGGACAGGGCCAGAGGCGACATGGTCCACTAGGCCAGTGATGTCCGACATCGCCGCCGAGCTGGTCGCGCCCTGGGGTCCGCCTCCGCCGGTCGCGAAGGCCGCCTGGCTGCGCGGCCGGCTGATCGATGCGATCCTCGGCGGACGGTTGCCGCCCGGCACGGCGCTGCCCGGCGCACGCGACCTCGCCCAGGCCGTCGGCCTCGCCCGCGGCACCACCGACGCCGTCTACGCCCAACTGCAGGACGAGGGGTTCATCCGCTCCGCGCCGCGGCGGCGGCCGGTCGTGAGCGGCGGTCCGGGCGCCGGCGCACCGGCGCTGGCGCCGCCCAGCTCGGCCGCGCCGCCGCCGTCTCCGGGCGTGCCCGATCCGGCGCTGTTCCCGCACCGCGCCTGGGCCGCCGCGACGCGTGAGGCGCTGGCCCGGCTGTCCGAACGGGACCTCGGCTATCCGGATCCGGCCGGTCATCCACGGCTGCGGGCGGCGCTGGCCGACTGGCTGGCCCGGACCCGCGGCGTGTCCGCCGAACCCGACCAGATCCACGTCACCGGCGGCGTCTCGCACGCGATGTGGATGCTGACGACGGTGCTCGACGTCGCGACGTGGGCGGTCGAGCGGCCGTGCTCGCCCGGCACCATGCATCACCTGGTGCGCCGTCCGGTCGAGGTCGTCGAGATCCCGATCGACGCGGACGGCCTGGATCCGGCGCTGCTGGACGGGTCCGGCGCCGGTGGTGCGGGCGTCGGGGCCGTGATGATCACGCCGAGCCACCAGTACCCGACCGGCGTGCAGCTGTCCGCGTCCCGGCGACGGTCGCTGGTCGACGGGTGCCGCGTCGCCGGCCGCTGGCTGGTCGAGGACGACTACGACTCGCACCTCGCCGCCCCCGGCGTCGTGCCGGCGGCGGTGCAGGCGCTGGCGCCGGACCTGGTCGTGTTCACCGGGTCGCTGTCCAAGCTGCTGGCGCCGGGGCTGCGGCTCGGCTGGATCGTCGCACCACCGACCGTGGCCGACAGGTTGCGGGAGCAGCGCGAAGACTCCGACCTCGGCGTCTCGGTCGTGCTGCAGCTGACCGTCGCCGCGCTGATCGAGTCCGGCGGGCTGGACCGCCACCTCCGCCGCGCACGCCGCGTCTACGACGAACGCCGGTCCCTGCTGACGGCGCGGCTGGCGCCTCGGTACGAACTCGGCGGCGCGCCGGTCGGGGTGCACGCCTTCGCCCCGACGGTGGACGCGGCGGCGCTGGTCGGCGAGCTGCTGTCGTCCGGCGTACCGGCCGCCCCGGTGGACGACGCGGGTCACCCCGGCGCCGTGATCTCCGTGGCTGCCGTCCGCTGACCGGCCGCCGTCGCTGCTCGCGTCGGTTCCGGCGACGGGTTCCTCCGGGTGTGCGGCCGCAACCAGGCACCCAGCCGTAGCCGATTCCGTCACAACAAAAGGAACGGCGGCCGCCCCCAGGGGGAGCGGCCGCCGCGCCGTGGAGCAGTCGATCAGACCGCCGCGCCCTCCCGGGCCGGCTCGTCCTCACCGATGATGGCCGAGCGCCGCTTCGAGAACCAGACGGCGCCGACGATGATCGCGACCGCGACGATGGCGATCGTGTAGCGCAGACCGTCGTTGGCGTCCGCGCCCACCGACATCGAGACGATGGCCGGCGCGATCAGCACGGAGACCAGGTTCATCACCTTGATCAGCGGGTTGATGGCCGGACCGGCGGTGTCCTTGAACGGGTCGCCGACGGTGTCGCCGATGACGGTGGCGTCGTGGGCGCTGGAGCCCTTGCCGCCGTGGTTGCCGTCCTCGACCAGCTTCTTCGAGTTGTCCCAGGCGCCACCGGAGTTGGCCAGGAACACCGCCATCAGCACACCGGTCGCGATGGCACCGGCCAGGTAGCCGGCCAGCGGGCCGACACCGAGACCGAAGCCGACCGCGATCGGCGCCAGCGCCGCCATCAGGCCCGGCGTCGCCAGCTCGCGCAGCGAGTCCTTCGTGACGATGTCGACGACGCGGCCGTACGCCGGGGTCGACGTGCCGGCCATGATGCCCGGGTCGTCGCGGAACTGGCGGCGCACCTCGAACACGACCGCACCGGCTGCCCGGCCGACCGCGTTGATGGCCAGACCCGAGAACATGAACACGACCGCGGCACCGATGATCACGCCGACGAGGACGTTCGGCGACACGATCTCGAGGATGAACGACGACTCGCCGGCGATGTCGCCGCCGACGTTGACCAGCTCACGCGAGATGGCATCCATGTAGGAGCCGAACAGCGCCGTCGCCGCGAGGACCGCCGTCGCGATGGCGATGCCCTTGGTGATGGCCTTGGTGGTGTTGCCGACCGCGTCCAGCTCGGTGAGGATCTGCGCGCCCTCGCCGTCGACGTCGCCCGACATCTCGGCGATGCCCTGAGCGTTGTCGCTGACCGGGCCGAAGGTGTCCATCGCTACGATGACGCCCACGGTGGTAAGCAGGCCGGTGCCGGCCAGCGCGATGAGGAACAGCGACAGCTCGACCGAGCCGTCACCCAGCAGGAACGCGCCGTAGACCGCGCCGCCGATGACAAGTGCGGTGTAGACCGCCGACTCCAGTCCGAGCGCGATGCCGGACAGGATGACCGTCGCCGGGCCGGTGAGCGACGTCTTGGCGACGTCCTCGGTCGGCTTCTTGTCGGTGCCGGTGAAGTAGCCGGTCAGCCACAGGATGATGCCGGCCAGCACGATCCCGAGGAACACGGCGGCGGTCGCCAGGACGCGCGGGTCGCCGTCGTGGTCGCCGAGGCCGCCGTCGAGCTGGGCGAAGCTGTCGGGCAGGTAGGCGAACGCCGCGATGGCACACAACACCGCCGAGACGACCGCTGAGATGTAGAACGCCCGGTTGATGGTCGTGAGACCGTTCTCGCCGGGACGGGGGCGGGTCAGGTAGATGCCGAGGACCGCGGTCAGCGCACCGAGCGCCGGGACGATCAGCGGGAAGACCAGGCCCTCCTGGCCGAACGCGACCTGGCCCAGGATGAGCGCGGCCACCAGCGTGACGGCGTAGGACTCGAACAGGTCCGCCGCCATGCCGGCGCAGTCACCGACGTTGTCGCCGACGTTGTCCGCGATGGTCGCCGCGTTGCGCGGGTCGTCCTCGGGGATGCCCTGCTCGACCTTGCCGACGAGGTCCGCGCCGACGTCGGCGGCCTTGGTGAAGATGCCGCCGCCGACACGCATGAACATGGCGAGCAGCGCGGCGCCGAAGCCGAAGCCCTCGAGCACCGTCGGCGCGTCCTCCTGATAGACGAGGACGACGACGGCCGCGCCCAGGAGACCCAGACCGACGGTGGCCATACCGACGGTGCCACCGGTGCGGAACGCGACCTTCATCGCCGGGTCGCGGCCCTCGTCACGAGCGGCGGCGGCGACACGGACGTTCGCCCGCGTGGCCAGCCACATGCCCATGTAGCCGATGGCGGCGGAGAACGCCGCACCGACCAGGAAGAACAGCGACCGGCCGAAGCGAACGTCGGCGTCGCCGGGCAGCAGGAAGAGCAGGCCGAACACCAGCACCACGAAGATGGCCAGCGTCCGGAACTGCCGGTTGAGGTAGGCCGCGGCGCCCTCCTGCACGGCGCGCGCGATCGTCTTCATGTTCTCGGTGCCCTCAGGGGCAGCGAGAACCTCCCGGCGAAACAGCGCCGCCATAGCGAGGGCTGCCACCGCGATCAACGCGACGACAACCACATAGGAGAGGTTGAGCCCGGTCATTCGTCCTCCTTGACGTCGCCCTCGGGCAGGGCGTTGAAACAGCTGTCCGCGCCCGGTCCGCTGGACCGACCGCTGACAGGAATCGGCTCGTTCGTGTCGACGGCCCGCAAGATGGGCAGGATCCGACCGACCTGCGGAGTCTAGAGCGCCCCGGACCCAAAGTTCACGTCGGTCCACCTACCGACATCGTCACCACCGTGTGAAAGTACCCACACGATGCCGCCTGCGCGAGCCCTCTCAGGGCGTCTCCGTGGCGGCCACGGCCTCCTCGAGCGTCTCGTGAATCGGGAAGACCTTCGTGAGGCCGGTGATCCGGAAGATCTTCAGGATCCGCTCCTGGTTGCAGACGAGCCGGAGGGAACCGTCGTGCTGGCCGACCCGCTTGAGGCCGCCGACGAGGACGCCGAGCCCGGTCGAGTCGAGAAACTCGACCTCACGCATGTCAACGACGATGTGGTAGTGACCCGAGTCGACGAGCTCGACCAGCTGGTCGCGCAGTCTCGGCGCCGTGTAGACGTCGATCTCACCACCGACCGCGACCACGCTGCGGCCGCTCTCGGTACGGGTCGACAACGACAGGTCCACGCAGATCCTCCATGCCTCCATCGGTCAACACACAGCGCTCACCGCGTGCCGGGCTCATCCGCATTCAACCATGATGCGAGACTCACGAGGTGCCCCGCCCGAACGACCTGCTCGATGTCCTGCTGACCGGTCCGCACCGGACCGGACGTGTCACGCACATCGAATCGATACCCGCCCGGGCCGCCAAGCCCGGCGCGTGGCCGCTCTGGGTGGACCCCGTCGTGCGCGATCGCTTCATGACCGCAGGCATCGTAGCGCCCTGGGCCCATCAGGCACAGGCCGCTGCGCTGGCCTGGTCCCGGCGGCACGTCGTCATCGCCACCGGCACCGCGTCGGGCAAGTCGCTTGCCTACCAGCTCCCGGCGTTGACGGCGGCCCGCACCGGCCGGCGCCTCGGCGGCACGACGCTGTACATCTCGCCCACCAAGGCGCTGGCCGCCGACCAGCTGCGCTCGCTCGACGAGCTCGGCGTCCCCGGCGTCATGGCCACCACCTATGACGGCGACACCCCGATCGAGCTGCGCGACGTGGCTCGGACGCATGCGACGTACCTGCTGACGAACCCGGACATGCTGCACCACGCGATGCTGCCGGCGCACCACCGCTGGGCCGGCTTCCTCCGGTCGCTGCGGTTCGTCGTGGTCGACGAGTGCCACGGCTACCGCGGCGTCTTCGGCTCCCACGTGGCGCAGGTGTTACGGCGGCTGCGGCGCGTCTGCGCGATGTACGGCTCGACGCCGACGTTCGTGCTCGCCTCCGCGACGACGGCGAACCCGGCCCGCACCGCCGAGCTGCTCATCGGCATGCTGCCCATCGAGGCCGTGACCGAGGACGGCTCGCCCAGCGGCGCGAAGACGTTCCTCCTCTGGGAGCCGCCCCTGCTCGGCGACGGCACGAACCGGAACACCCGCAGCGTCGGCACCGGCCCTACAACCGTCAGTTCCTCGATTGCCGCCGTCACCAGTGACTCCGCCGGTCCAGGCGGTGACTCGGGTTCCTGGGGGGTCGACGGCGGGACGGCGCGGCGGCGGAGCGTGCTGGCCGAGTCCGCGGACCTGCTCACCGATCTCGTCATCGCCGACGCCCGGACCGTCGCGTTCGTCCGCTCCCGCCGTGCCGCCGAGACGGTCGCCGGGCTCGCGCGGTCGGCGTTGACCGAAGTGGACGCGTCGCTGCCGAGCCGGGTCGCGTCGTACCGAGCCGGTTATCTCCCCTACGAGCGCCGGTCCCTGGAGGCCGCCCTCAACGACGGATCGCTGGTCGGCCTCGCCGCGACGACGGCGCTCGAGCTGGGTGTCGACGTCAGCGGGCTGGATGCCGTCCTGATCGCCGGTTGGCCGGGGACGCGGGCGTCGCTGTGGCAGCAGGCTGGCCGGGCCGGCCGCGCGGGTCAGGCAAGCCTCGCCGTCCTGGTGGCCAGCGACAACCCGCTCGACTCGTACCTCGTCCAGCACCCGGAGGCGATCTTCGAGCAGCCCGTCGAGGAGACGGTGCTGGACCCGGACAATCCGTACGTGCTGGCGCCGCACTTGTGCGCCGCCGCGGCCGAACGTCCGCTGACCACCCAGGACGCGGCCATCTTCGGCCCGTCGACCGACGACGTCCTGGCGACGCTGGAGCACCGGCGGCTGCTGCGGCGAAGGGTCAAGGACGAGACCACCTGGCACTGGACCAAGCGCGAGCGCCCGACCGACCTGGCAGACTTGCGCGGCTCCGGTGGACTGGTCAGCCTGGTCGAAGCCGGCACCGGCCGCGTGCTCGGCACCGTCGATGGCGTCCGGGCGCACTCGACCGCCCACGAAGGCGCCGTCTACGTGCACCAGGGCGACACCTACGTCATCGAGAGCCTGGACCTCGACGACGGTGTCGCGATGGCATTGCCCGGTGCGCCCGACTACACGACGACGGCGCGCGAGGTCAGCACATTGCGGGTGCTGGAGGAGTCGGCGTCGGAGAAGTGGGGGTCGGCGCGCCTCGCCTTCGGCACCGTCGAGGTGGTCAGCCAGGTCGTCGGATACCTCAAACGGGCGCTGCGCAATGGTGCGGTGCTCGGCGAGGTGCCGCTCGACCTGCCCGAACGCCGCCTGCGCACCCGGTCCGTCTGGTGGACGCTGCCCGACGACGTGATCGCCGCCGCCGGGGTGTCGATGGCGGACGCGCCAGGCGCGGCGCACGCCGCGGAGCATGCGTCGATCGGGATCCTGCCGCTCGTGGCCAGTTGCGACCGCTGGGACATCGGCGGGCTGTCGACGCTGCTGCATCCGGACACCGGCATGCTCACGGTCTTCGTGCACGACGGTCATCCCGGCGGCGCGGGCTTCGCGGAACGCGGCTTCCACGCGGCGCGGTCCTGGCTGACGGCGACGCGTGACACGATCGCGTCCTGCCCCTGCCGCGACGGCTGCCCATCGTGTGTGCAGTCGCCGAAGTGCGGCAATGGTAACGAACCGCTCGACAAAGCCGGTGCGGTGCGGCTGCTGGACGTGCTGCTCTCCGGGGCCGACTGACCCGACCCGGATTCGCCCGCCGACGGGCCGGTGATCGCTACGGTGGACTCCGGGGGATCGATGAAGGGGTGGTCGCCGTGGTCGCTGTCGCACTGATCGTTCTCCTGCTCGCTCTGTTGCTCACCATCGGTGTGCTCACCGGCGCCGGCGAGTCGCTTTCCGTGGACCTGCTCGGTTCCGAGGTCACGACGTCGGGGTCCGGTCTGTACATCGCCGGTCTGATCACCGGCCTGGCGACGCTGGCCGCCCTGTGGTTGCTGCGGATCGGGCTGCGTAAGGAGCTGAAGCAGCGCAAGCGGATCCGCGACCTCGAACGACGTGCCGACCGCGCCGACGATCCGCACGGATCCCCCGTTGCCGACCATCCCTCTACCGACGGCGGCCGGCAGGCCACCGGCGCCGACGGTGACGCAGACGGAGACCGTCGCGGCAAAGACGCAGACGGCGATCGACAGGAGCCGGCCCGCGCCGATTCCGGATCGCCGGTCGCCGACCGCGACAACTCCTGACGCCCGGCCCACCGCGCACCTTCGCCCAGCCCAGCCCACCCGCGTCCCACAGCGCACCTCTGGACATCGCATCATCCGCCTCCGGGTGCCGCACCGCCCACCTCTACGCATCGCACCGCAGGCCTGCACGACCCACGGCGCCACGTCCCCGGCGCTCGGCCGAGATGAGTCAGCCGAGGTGGGTCAGCCCAACGCCTAGGCTGACCGCGTGACGTCGCCGCTCGGGTCGATTCCCGCTCCCGGGCTGGTGCTCGGTGGGATCTTCTCGCTGCAGATCGGCGCCGGTCTCGCGAAAGGCCTGTTCGACACGCTGCCGCCGACCGCCGTCGTGTTCCTGCGACTGGCGTTCTCGGCCGTGGCGTTGGCGGCCATCACTCAACATGCGGTCCGCGCGGCGCTGCGCCGGGCGTCGCGCGGTGACCTCGGGCTCGCGGTCACCTTCGGGCTCTCGCTGGCCGCGATGAACATCGCAATCTACGAGTCCTTCTCGCGCATCCCGCTCGGCATCGCAGTCACCATCGAGTTCATCGGGCCGCTCGGGGTGGCGGTCGCGCTGTCGCGACGCCGGCTCGACCTGCTCTGGGTGCTGCTGGCCGGCACCGGTGTCGTGCTGCTGGCTCGCGGCGGGTCAGGCGAGATCGATCCGGTGGGCGTGCTGTTCGCGCTGGTGGCGGCCGTCGGCTGGGCGTCGTACATCCTGCTCGGCAAGCAGCTCGGTCAGCGCTTCCCGGGCTCGTCCGGACTGACCGTGGCCAGCGTCGTGGGCGCGGTCGCGGTAGCGCCGATCGGCCTGACGACCGGCGGATCCGACCTCTGGCAGACCGAGGTGCTGCTTCTGGCTGCTGGAATCGCTCTGCTTTCATCGGTGATTCCGTACTCCTTCGAATTGGAAGCGTTGCGTCGCATGCCCGCGACGGTGTTCGGGATCCTGATGAGCCTCGAACCTGCGGCGGCCGCACTGGTCGGGCTCCTCGTGCTGGACGAGATCCTGCACGTTCAGGAGTGGCTCGCGATCGGCCTCGTCGTGGCGGCCTGCCTCGGCGCGACCCAGCAACGTCCGAGCCGCACCGAGCCCTGACCTGGACGCACAGGGAGGCTCGACGGTCCGGCGTGACGAGCGATCTGGGCGCGCTGATACCGACGCACGCCCAGATCGCACCGACGCACGACCACTACACCCGTCGACCGATGTGGGCGAAGCGGCCACAACCTCGTCCACGTCCGTCCGTACCTCGTACGAGCCCACCGTGCGGCGGCCGCGCCGAGCGGGACGAGCCGATCCGTGCGCAGCGACTGCGCCGTCCGGGCCTCAGCCGGGCCGCGGCGGACCGGCACGGGCACGTCGGTCCTGACCCGGCAGCCACGGCAACGCGGACGTCGTCGGCACCCGCACCTGGACCTCGACCTCCATGCCGTCGATGACGCAGTCGCGCAGGGTCGCGCCGTTGGCGTCGGCGATGCGGCCGGCGACGGCACAGGGATCGGCCGAGCCGAGCGCCAGCTGGTTCGCTCCCGCCAGCGCAGCAAGATCCGCCGCCGCGGCCGCCCGGTGACGGGCCGACTGACCCGCCGCCAAGACCGCGACGGCCTGCACAGCGACCATGATCGCCAGCACGATCGACAGGATCAGTACCGTCCCCGCACCGCGCTCGCCGGAGCGGCGTTGGACCGGCATCAGCCGGCCTCGGCCAGTGCGACCGAGTGCCCCGACACGGTGGGCGCCGGCAAGGTGTCGCCCAGCGGACCGGGCATGGCCATTCGCGTGCTGACCCGGACCTCGATCGTCCCGTCGACCTCGTCGATGACGACATCCGCACCCGATGGCGCCGACTCTGCCGCGACCTCGCGCACGACCGCCAGATCCTCGCCACGAGCCGCCGCCCGAGCCGCCTCGCGAGCGGCGTCGGAGCACCTCAGATGCCCAACGGCGATCGTGATCGCCCAGATCGCCATGAACAGCACCAGCACGAGGGCAGGGAACCCAGCCGCGATCTCGGCCGTCACCATGCCGCGCTGTGGATCGCCCCGCGCCACGGGTCGCCGGCGGCTCATCCGCCGATCACCCCGAACGCCTTCTCGATGACGTTGTTCAGCAGGGCCTGAACCGGCTCGCTCGTCAGCAACTTGTAGAGGACGCCGCCGAAGCCGCACGCCGCGACCGTCCCGACGGCGTATTCGGCGGTGGTCATGCCGCGCTCGCTGCGCAACCGACCGAGCCTGCTGGTGAACTTGGACATGGTGAACCTCCCTGGAATCCGGCGACCGGCCGGCGCGGAGCCCACGAGCTGTAGGCCTGCGACCAGGTTCTTCGGCCGGGCGAGCGGATCCCAGCGCCGAATCCGGTTTTGGGGACAACCAGCGGAATCGGATCGGCCTGTGGACAACGGGGCGCAAGGGCAGGCTCAGCGGCGATCTCATGGCGCGGCAGCGGTTCCGTCCAGCAGCGTGGTGTCCTAGCTGCGTGGCCGAGCAGGTCGCCGGTGGCGCGGAAGCCCGCCGGCCCAGCGGCCCCGCGGGGGTTCGGCGGCTTGACGCTCGGCGGCTCAGCGACCCGAACGGCTCGGCGGCTCGGCGGCTCGGCGGCTCAGCGACCCGAACGGCTCGGCGGCTCGGCGGCTCGGCGACCCAAGCGGGGTTCGGCGCCGTTGCGGCCGCGCCTTCACGCCGACACCGTGCCACGCTGGCCGTGCTCAACGTGCACGCCGTGCAGCTCGGCGACCCACGCGAGGTTCGGCGGCCCACCGACCAGAACGGCCCGACCAGCCCAGCGGCTCAACGGCCCGGCGCCTCAGCGACCCGAACGGCTCGGCGGCCCACGCGGCCTGACTGCCCACGCGGCTCGGCGGTCTAGCTGTACTGACCACGGACGTTAGGGACGGCGTGCCTGCTGGACGATGACGAAGACCTCCG
>NZ_KQ434761.1:33092-50117 GCF_001270745.1 Jiangella muralis | reverse complement strand
CAGTCGTCCTACCTGGGCATCCCGGTCGACGGCCCGTACAAGAGCGAGCACTACCGCTACTGAGTCACGCGCGGCGGACGAGGCGCACGTTGCGGGCGTAGGCCCGGAACCCGAGCGCCTCGTACGCCGCCCGCGCGGCCCGGTACCCGTCGTCGCCGCGGGCGCACACCCGGGCGTCGCGGGCGCCGAGGTCGCGCGCGGCACGCAGGGCGGCCAGCGAGGCCGCCCCCGCCAGCCCACGCCGACGGTGTCCGGGCGCGGTGCCGACCGGTTCCAGCACAGCGACCTCGCCGTCGACCCAGGCGAGCGCCGACGCGGCGGGGGTGCCGTCCAGCGCGACGATCAGCTGGTCCAGTTCGGGCCGGTACGACGGAGCGCGCAGGACACCGCGGTAGGCGGCCTCCGGCATCGCGACGTCGAACGCGGCGGAGTGGACGGCGGCCCGCGCGGCGGCGTCGGCCGGCCGCCACGCGTACCCGTCCGGCAGCGCGGCCGCCGGGAGATCGTCGAGCGAGCGGCGCAGGTGGACGAAGAACGGGCCGTCGTCGCTGGGCACATAGCCGTGCCGGTCGAGCTCGCCGATCAGTCCGGTCTCCGCGTCCAGGACGGTCGCCGTACGGCCGCCGAACCACGCCACGAGCTGAGCCGTCAGCGCGAGGTGGGACGGGTCGAGCTGGAGGTCCAGCCGTTCGCCGCGGGCCCACGCCCATGCCACCACGCGACCGCCGTGCCGCCAGTGCGCCGTCCGCCAGGCCGGGTCCGGCTCGCCGTGCTCGTACCAGAACCACGTCAGCTCGCCCGGATGCCAGCGGCTGGACCAACTCCACGCCCGCCCGGCGAGGTCGCGCATCGCGGCCAGCTGCTCCGGCCCGGCGCCGTCGACCCGCTGGTAACCGGCGGTCACGAGGGCGGGGCGAACCCGCCGTCGGTACGCGACGGCGGCTGGGCCGGCTGCACGGGCGGTGGCGGCGGCGTGGACGAGGACGGCGGCTGCGGCGGGAACGGGCCGGCCGCCGGGCCGTAGCGCAGCGCGTCACGGCGGCGGCGTTCGGCCAGCACGGCGGCGAGGTAGTCCCACGGCGGCAACCCGGGCGGAGGTGGCGGGCTGACCAGCGCGGACACCTCGTTGGCGAGGTCGACGGCGAGCCGGGTGCGCACCTCGGGCGCCAGCTGCGGCGCGCGGGCCAGCAGCGACCGCGCGGCCATGGCGAGCCGGTCGGGCAGCCGGGACAGCTCCAGCGACGCGGCCCACGGGGCCAGCCGCGGGTCGAGGACCGGCAGCGGCGCGGCCGTCGACGGGATGCGCTCGCGGACGACGACGGTGCCGGCGAGCACGTCGCCGATGCGTTTGCCGCGCGAGTTCAGCAGCGAGCAGACCATGGCGCCGACGCCGAGCGTCAGCACGAAGTCGGCGAACACCCCGGCCAGCGCGCGCACCAGGGCGTGCCGGAACCGGATCGGGCCGCCGTCGTCGCGGACCACCCGCAGCCCGGTCGCCGCCTTCCCGACCGACTTTCCGCGGGTCAGCGTCTCGACCGTCGTCGGGATGACGACCAGCAGGAACACCGTCCCGCCGATGATCAGCGCGGCCGCCAGGGCCTCGTCGACGCCGGGCGCGATCTGGCTGAGCAGGTACAGCAGCCCGAACCCCACCACCGCAAGCACCAGGGCGTCGAGCAGCAGACCGAGCGCACGCGACGGCAGCTTGGCCAGCCGCAGCTCGAGGGGTACGGCTTCGCCGGTCACCAGGTCGCTCACCCGGCCAGTCTGCCGTAGCCGCGCCCGCTGTCCGAAACGCGACATGTCGTAACCCCGGCACCCGCCACCCGATGACAACGGCGGCCGCGGCCGCCACGGTGGCTTTCATGCCGAATCGGTTCATACCGCTCCCTGCGCTGGTGAGCGTGGTCCTGCTGACGGTGACCGTCGCCGGCCCCGCCCCGGCCGCGCCGGTCACCACGCCGGCCGCCGCACCCGCCGCACCCGCCGCACCCGCCACGGTCACGCTGGTCACCGGCGACGTCGTCCACGTGACGGAGGTCGCGGAGGGCCGCCGGTCGGTGCGGGTCGACCCCGCGCCGGGCCGCGAGGACGTCACCGTCCACCAGCTCGAGATCGACGGCCGGTCGCTGGTGATCCCGTCCGACGCGATCGCGCTGCTGGCCGCCGGCCGGCTGGACCGGGCGCTGTTCGACGTCGACGCGCTGATCGAGCAGGGGCACACCGCATCGCTGCCGCTCATCGCCACCTACGCCGGGGCGGCCCGGACGGCGGACGTGCCTGCGGGCGCCCAGGCCGGGCCGGAACTGGCCAGCATCGGCGGCCGGGCGCTGGATGTCGCCGCCGACGACGCGGCGGCGTTCTGGGCCGCGCTGGCCGGCGCGTCGACACTCAGCGGCGGCATCGAGAAGCTCTGGCTGGACGCCCGGGTCGCGGCGACGCTGGACCGCAGCGTCCCGCAGATCGGCGCGCCGGCCGCCTGGGACGCCGGGCTGGACGGGGCCGGCGTCACCGTCGCGGTCCTCGACACCGGCGTCGACGCCGAGCACCCGGATCTCGCCGGGCAGGTCGCCGCTGCCGCCGACTTCTCCGGCAGCACCTCAACGGCCGACCGGTTCGGCCACGGCACCCACGTCGCCGCGACCATCGCCGGCACCGGCGACGGCGGCACCCCGAACCGGCCCGGGGTCGCGCCCGGCGCCAGGATCCTGTCCGGCAAGGTGCTCGGCGACGACGGCTCCGGCGACCTGTCCAGCGTCATCGCCGGTATGGAGTGGGCGGTCGCGCAGGGCGCCGACGTCGTGAACATGAGCCTGGGCGGCGGCCCGTCAGACGGCACCGACCCGCTCAGCCTGGCCGTGAACGAGCTCAGTGCGCAGAGCGACACCCTGTTCGTCGTCTCCGCCGGCAACGACGGCCCAGGCGCGGTCTCCATCGGCAGCCCGGGCAGCGCCGACGCCGCGCTGACCGTCGGCGCCGTCGGCCGGGACGAGTCGCTGGCCGAGTTCTCCAGCCGCGGCCCGCGCCTCGGCGACCAGGCGGTCAAGCCGGACATCACCGCGCCCGGCGTCGGCATCGTCGCCGCCCGCGCCGCCGGCACCGCGTTGGGCACGCCGGTCGACACGCTCTACACGTCCGCCAGCGGCACGTCGATGGCCGCGCCGCACGTCGCCGGCGCCGCCGCGCTGCTGGCCCAGCAGCACCCGGACTGGACCGGCGAGCAGCTCGAGGACGCGCTGGTCAGCACGGCCCGGCCGAACCCGGACCTGACGCCGGACCAGCAGGGCGCCGGCCGCGTCGACCTCGCCCGGGCGGTCGCCCAGCCGGTCGTCGGCACCGGCAGCCTGGCCCTGGGCACGTATACCGACGGCGACACCACCCCCGTCGCCCACGACGTCACCTACACGAACACCACCGCGACGCCGGTCGAGCTGACCGTGGAGCTCACGCTCGCCGGCCCCGGCGGCGCGCCGCCCGCACCGGACGCCGTCGTGCCCGGCGCCGAGGCGGTGACGGTCCCGGCCGGCGGGTCCGCCACGGTCGCCCTGACCGTGGACCCGGCCGCGCTGGGCCAGGGCCGCTACACCGGCCGGCTGGTGGCCGCGTCGGCGGACGGCGCGACGACCGTCGCGACGACGCTCTGGCTGGTCAAGAGCGCGCCGGTGCACGACGTGACGATCAGCGCCGTCGACCGGGAGGGGCAGCCGGCGTTCGCGTCGCCGGTGGTGCTGATCGGCGCCGACCCGCGGTACGACACGCTCACCCTGCTGCCCACCGGCGGCCCGCGGCGGCTGCAACTGGGCGCGGGCGACTACTTCCTGCACGCGCTCGTCTCCGGCGAGGTCGACGGCGAGGAGGCGACGTTCCTGGTGGTCGACCCGGACCTGGAGGTCGCCGGCGACACCGAGGTCGTGCTGGACGCGCGGGAGACGCGGCGGGTGGAGATCCGCACGCCACTGCCGGCCGAGCAGCGCGGCATCTGGGGCTTCTACACGCACCGCGATGTCGACGGGCGGAAGGTCACCAACGGGACCATGCAGTTCGACTCGGTCCGGTCCCTCTGGGTGACGCCGGCGGACGAGGCGACCGGCGGCACGTTCGAGCTCATGTCGCGCTGGCAGCTGGTGGCGCCGGCCTTCACCGCGACGGCGTCCGGCGGCGCGCGGCTGTCGGTGACGCCGCAGCCGCTGAACCAGTCGCCGCTGTTCGACGGACGCCGCACGCTGGACGTCGTCGCGGCCGGCGCCGGCGGCGAGGGCGACTACGCGAAACGCGACGTGCGCGGGAAGGCCGTCGTCGTGTGGCCGACCGGCGAGCCCGACGCCGACGCACTGGCGGCCGCCGCCGCGACGGCGGGTGCGGCGATGCTGCTGGTCGTCGCGCCCGGCGGTGGCGACTGGCCGCAGTTCTGGCGCCCCGACGGCGACCGGCTGCCGCTGCCCGCGGCGACCTTCTCGCCGGCCGAGGCGCGTGCCGTCACCGATCGGCTGGAGGCCGGGCGGCTCCGGCTGCGCGTCGACGGCGTCGCCGTCAGCCCGTACCTCTACGACGTCATGCAGGTCTCGTCCGGCCACGTCCCCGACCCGATCGTGCACACCGTGAGCAGCGCGAACAGCGCCGTCGTCACGGCCGGCTACCACCAGAACGGCGACGGGACGTGGGCGAAGGAGCAGCGCTACGGCTGGCGACCCTGGCAGACCGACACGATCATCGAGCAGCAGCGCTACGTCGGTACCGGGCGGGAGCGGGAGGAGTACGTGTCGGCCGGCGACACCGTCTGGCGCCAGCATGTGCTGCACTACCTCAGCCGCGACGACATGAACCCGGTGACGTCCGGACTCAGCCACGATCTGCGCACGTACGCCGCGGGGGAGCGGCTGCGGGAGTCGTGGTTCGCGCCGATCGTCCGCCCGGCCGTCCCTGCCGGCGCTGCACCCACTCGGACCGGCGACACGCTCTCGCTGCACATCGCCGAGTTCGCCGACGCCACGCACACCGGCCGGCCCGAGCCGTACCTGTTCGACGAGCCGGACCTGGTCGAGGCCCGGCTCTACCAGGACGACCGGCTGATCGCCGAGGCCGGCGCCGTCTGGGGCACGTTCCCGGCGACCGGCGCGTCCGGACGGTACCGGCTGGAGCTGGGCACCGAGCGGCGCCGGCCGGACTGGCAGTTCGCGCCGCGCACCGACACCGTGTGGACGTTCCGGTCCGACCGCCCCGCGGCCGGCGCGAGCGCGGTGCTGCCGTTGCTGCAGGTGGACTACGAGGTGCCGGCCGGCCTGGACAACCGGGTCCCGGCCCGTCCGCCGGCGCGGCTCGCGTTCACCGCCCGGCACCCTGACGGGCTGGCCGACCCGCCGCGGATCGTGCGGCTGCGCGCCTGGGTGTCCTACGACGACGGCGGCCGGTGGACGCCGCTGGCGGTCCGGCGCGACGGCGACGGCCGGTGGGCGGCGGACGAGCGCGGCCGCGGCGGCGAGTACGTGTCGCTGCGGATCGAGGCCGCCGACGCCGACGGCAACACCGTTACC
Organism: Jiangella muralis; assembly: GCF_001270745.1. Classification (GTDB taxonomy): domain Bacteria; phylum Actinomycetota; class Actinomycetes; order Jiangellales; family Jiangellaceae; genus Jiangella; species Jiangella muralis. Next base: position 44,586 of record NZ_KQ434761.1, on the reverse strand, counting down.
CAGACCGTGGAGCGTGCCTATGGCCGACGGTGACGGTGTCGGAGCGCGGCGCCCCGCGCGGCGCCGTAGCCACCCCTCCCGGCCGGGTGGGCCACCTACGTTACGGGCGAGCACTGACAACGTCGCTCCCACGCGGCGCAGTAGCCACCCCTCCCGGCCGGGTGGGCCACCAACTCTACGGACGAGCACCGACAACGCCGCCGCCCCCGGCGCCGCCGCATCAGGTCAGCCGGCCGCGTCAGGTCAGCCGCGTCAGGCCAGCCAGTCGCGGCGGGCCATCTGCCAGGCGAGCTGCATGCGGGTCTCGGCGCCGGCCAGCGCCATCAGGTCGCGGATGCGGCGCTGGACGGTGCGCATGCTGACGCCGAGGCGGGTCGCGATGGACTTGTCCGTCACGCCCGCGACCAGCAGCGACAGCAGATAGCGCTCGTCGCCGGAGAGCGCGGTGGCCGGCCCGGGCCCCTCACCGGGGCCGGCCACCGCAACACCGTCGGACAGCCGTAGCGGCGTCGCGGCCGACCAGTAGCTCTCGAACAGCGCGATCAGCGCCGTCAGCAGGTTGCTGTCGCGGACGATCGCGGCGGTCGGCTCGGTGCTGTCGTCGCTGCGCGGGACCAGCGGGCAGATCGCGACCGACCGGTCCGAGATCGCCAGCCGGACCGGCAGCGTCGGCGCCGCTCGCGCCAGCTCGCCGGCCGCGATGGCCTTCGCGACGTCGTCGATCATGCCGGGCTCCTCCAGCAGTTGCCGCTCGTACAGCACCCGGTAGCTGACGCCGCGGGCGAGCATGTCGTACTCCTCGACGTTGTCCTCCGACGGCATCGCGACGTGCCCGGCCCGGCAGAACCACAGCAGCTCCTCGCGGGTGCCCAGCTGGACGGCGCGGATGCGCTGGCGGATCGCGTCGCCGCCGGTCACGATCTCCAGTAGCTGCCCGGCGTCGCGGCGCCGGGTGGTGGTGAGGTGCTCCTCGGCCAGTTCGGCGACGGCGGACCGGGCGCGGTCCAGCGCCTCCTGGCCGCGCAGCAGCAGCGGCCCGAACGCGACGTCGGGCGGGTTGGCGGCGTACCGCTCGCCGCCGCCCGGCAACCGCCGGACCAGGCCGCGTCCGCTCAGCCCGTCGACCACCGCGGCGGCGTCGGCGCCGGGCAGCCGTGCCGCGAGGTCGGCGATGTCCAGCTCGCCGGCCCGCACCAGCAGTCGGTAGGCCGCTTCCTCGGCTGGGGTGACGCCGGTGCCTTCGAGCATCGTGTCCTCCTCGTAGCGTGATGCCCTAGTGTCGGACACGGGCTCGGAGTCGGCACGCGGAAGGGACGGCAGGTGGACCTCGACGCGTTCGTCGCCGCGCACCGCGACGAGTGGGACCGCCTCGAACGGCTGGTCCGCCGCCGCGGCCGGCTCACCGGGCCCGAGGCCGACGAGTTGGTCGCGCTGTACCGCGCCGCGTCCACCCACCTGTCCACGCTGCGCTCGGCCGCGCCCGACCCCGTTCTGCTCGGGCGGCTGTCGGCGCTGGTGGCGCGGGCACGGACGGCCATCGCCGGCGCCCACGACCCAGGCTGGCGCGATGTCGTCCACTTCCTCACCGTCGGTTTCCCGGCGGCCGTGTATCTCAACCGGCGCTGGTGGATCGGGGCTGCGCTCGCGTTCGCCGTCGTCTCCGTCGCGGTCGCCTGGTGGGTGGCCGCGAATCCCGCCGTGCAGGCGTCCATCGGCGCGCCGGAGCAGATCAGACAGCTGGTCGAGCACGACTTCGAGGACTACTACTCGGCGAACCCGGCCGGGTCGTTCGCCGCCCGCGTGTGGGTGAACAACGCCTGGGTGGCGGCGGCCTGCCTCGCCCTCGGGGTCTTCCTCGGCATCCCGGTCGTGTACGTGCTGTGGATGAACGCCGTCAACGTCGCCGCCTCGGCCGGGCTGATGGCGGCGGCCGGCCGGCTGGACGTGTTCTTCGGCCTGATCACGCCGCACGGCCTGCTGGAGCTGACGGCGGTGTTCGTCGCCGCCGGGGCCGGGCTGCGGCTGGGCTGGACGGTGGTCGATCCGGGTCCGCGCGGCCGCGGCGAGGCGCTGGCCGAGACCGGACGGGCGACGCTCGGCATGGCGCTCGGGCTGGCCTGCGTGCTGCTGGTGTCCGGCGTCATCGAGGCGTTCGTGACGCCGTCGGGCCTGCCGACGTGGGCGCGCATCGCCATCGGGGTGCTCGCGGAGGCGCTGTTCCTCGCCTACGTCTGGGTGTACGGACGGCGTGCCGTGCTGGCCGGCGAGGTCGGCGACATCGCCCGCGACGCCCGCGCCGACACCCTCCCGGTGGCGGGCTAGAGCCGCCCGGTGGCCTTCAGCTCCAGGTAGGCGTCGGCGACGGCGGGCGGGAGGTCGGCCGGCGGCTGGTCGACGACGTGGGCGCCGCGGCGGCCGAGCAGCTCGGCCAGCTGGGCGCGGGCGAGGCGGTCGTGCTCGGCGGCGGCAGCGGCGTAGACGGCGTCGGAATCGCCCCGGCCGGCGGCCAGCTCGGCCAGCCGGGGGTCGGCGACCGACGCGATCATGACGGTGTGCCGCCGGGTCAGCCGTCCGAGCACCGGCAGCAGCCCCAGCTCGACGGCGCTGGAGTCGAGTCCGGTGACGATGACGACCAGGGCGTGCTGCCCGGCCCGGCTCAGGATCTCGGCGGTGAGCTGCCGGTAGTCGGTCTCCAGCAGCTCCGGCTCCAGCACCGCCAGCGCGCCGACCATCCGCCGCAGCACGTCCGTCGCGTCCAGCCGCGGCACGTCGGCGCGGACCTGGCGGTCGTAGGCGAGCAGGTCGACGCGGTCGCCGGCGCGGGCGGCCAGCGCGCCGAGCAGCAGCGCGGTGTCGATGGCGGCGTCCAGCCGCGGCTCGTCGCCGACCCGTCCCGCGGACGTCCGGCCGGTGTCGAGGACGATCAGTACGTGCCGGTCGCGCTCGGGCCGCCACGTCCGCACGACGACGCCGCCGTGCCGGGCGGTGGCCCGCCAGTCGATGGACCGGACGTCGTCGCCGCGGACGTACTCGCGCAGCGAGTCGAACTCCGTCCCCTGGCCGCGGACCCGCACCGCGGACCGGCCGTCGATCTCGCGCAGCCGGGCCAGCCGCGACGGCAGGTGCCGGCGGGCCTGGAACGGCGGCAGCACCCGGACGGTCCACGGTACGGCGTGCGAGCCCTGCCGCCCGGCCAGCCCGAGCGGGCCGAGGCTGCGCACCGTCACGCGGTCGGCGGTGCGGTCGCCGCGCCGGGTGGGCCGCAGTTCGGTCTCGACCAGCCGCCGCTCACCGGCCGGGAGGTCGACGGCGACGCGGTCGGCGACGGCGCCCGCGGACGGCGGCCACGCGTCGCGCAGCAGCCCGCGGACCCGGCGGCGGCCGTCGTTGCGCACGCTCAGCCGCACGGTCGCCGTCGTGCCCAGCCGCGCGGTGTGGTCGCCGTCGCGGGACAGCCGCAGCGCCCGCGGCGACCCGGCCAGCAGCACGTCGACCAGCGCCAGCGCCAGCACGACCCCCGTCACGCCCAGGATGCCGGCCCACGACGGCGCCGCGGCCGCGACGAGGACCGCGCCGATGGCCGCCAGCGCCGCGACCCGCCCAGTCAGGACCATCAGCGCGGGACGGGGACCGTGGCCAGGACCGTCTCGAGCACGGAGTCGGCGGTGACGCCCTCCATCTCGGCCTCCGGCCGCAGCGTCAGCCGGTGCCGCAGCGTCGGCCGGGCCAGCGCCTTGACGTCGTCGGGCGTCACGTACCCGCGCCCGGACAGCCAGGCCCACGCGCGCGCCGTCTTGAGCAGCGCCGTCGCACCGCGCGGCGAGACGCCCAGCTGCACCGACGGCGACGTGCGGGTGGCCCGGCAGACGTCGACGACGTAGCCGAGCACGTCGGGCTCGACCCGGACGGCGGCGACGGCCGCGCGTGCGGCCGCGAGGTCGTCCGGTCCGGCGACCGCCTGGACCCCGGCCGCCGCGAGGTCGCGCGGGTCGAATCCGTCGGCGTGCCGGCGCAGCACCGCGATCTCGTCGTCGCGCTCGGACACCGTGACGGTGAGCTTGAGCAGGAAGCGGTCCAGCTGCGCCTCGGGCAGCGGGTAGGTGCCCTCGTACTCGACCGGGTTCTGGGTGGCGGCGACGAGGAACGGGTCGGGCAGCGGCCGTGGCCGGCCGTCGACGGAGACCTGCCGCTCCTCCATCGCCTCCAGCAGCGCGGCCTGCGTCTTCGGCGGCGTCCGGTTGATCTCGTCGGCGAGCAGCAGGTTGGTGAAGACCGGACCCTCGGCGAAGGAGAACTCCGCCGTGCGCGCGTCGTAGACCAGCGAGCCGGTGATGTCGCCGGGCATGAGGTCGGGGGTGAACTGCACGCGCTTCGTCTCGACCCGCAGCGTCGCCGCGAGCGCCCGGACCAGCAGCGTCTTCGCGACGCCGGGCACGCCCTCGAGGAGTACGTGGCCGCGGCAGAGCAGTCCGATGACCAGGCCGCTGACCACGGAGTCCTGTCCGACGACGGCCTTCGCGACCTCCTCGCGGACGCTGGTGAGCGCCGCGCGGGCGGCGTCGGACGTGGGTGCGGGGGACTGCGCCGAGAACGTCACGATGGACGGGGATCCTTTCCGGTGGGCGAGGCGCCGGTATCCCGGGGGACACCGGCATTCTCCAGGTCGTCGAGGTCGTCGGCCAGCCGCACCAGGGCGGCGTCGTCGGCCGGCGGCGGACCGGTCAGTAGCGCAGCGATGTCCGCGGCGGGCCGGCCGGTGCGGGCGGCGAGCGTCGCGGCCAGGGCGCTGACGGCGTCCGCCCCGGGCTCGCCGGTCTCGCCGGGCAGCCGGGCGGACGCGGCCAGCCGGCGGATCGCGGCCGCGCGCAGCAGCCCGGCGGCGTGCTCGCGGGACCGGCCGCGGCGGTACAGCCGGGCCCGTCCCTCCGTGGTCTCGCTGGCCCGGACGACGACCGGCAGCGGCTCCGTGACCAGCCGGCCCAGCCGCCGGGCCCGCCACACCGCCGCCAGCGCCACGGCGATGGCCAGCTGCCAGGCGCCGGCCCGGACCCAGCCGGGCAACTCGTCGGTGAACGCGGCCGGAGCGTCGGTGCCCTGCTCGGGGATCGGCCGGTACCAGATCAGCCGTCGCGTCTCGCCGAGCAGCCCCAGCGCCAGCGCGGCGTTGCCGTCGTCGTCGAGGTACTCGTTGGTCAGCGGCTCGGCGGTGCCGAGCAGCACCACCTGGCCGCCGCTCTCCGTCGACGACACCGCCAGCGCCGGCTCGCCGTCGACGGGGTAGCAGGCGGCGCCTTCGGACCGGCTGAGGTCGCCACTGAAGCCGAGCCCGCCCAGCCGCGCCGTCCCGGCCCGCTCCGCGACCGGCAGCCCGCAGTCCGGCTGCACCGCGTCCGGCGCGTCGACCAGCGCCGCCGACAGCCCGGGCGCGTAGTCGGGGACCCGCAGCTCCGGCGCCACCAGCACCAGCCGGGCGCCGGTGTCGACGAGGCGGTCGATCTGCTGGGGGCCGAGGAGGTCGGGCACCGTCACCAGCACGGTGTCGTCGGGGCCCGCGGCCGCGACGGCGTCGGCGTTGCTGCGCACGGACGTGATGTCGACGCCCTGCTCGGCCAGCAGCGTCGCCAGCGCCCGCGCGCCCGGGTTGTCGACGCCTTCGGGATCGAGGTAGCCGCGGCCGGCCTGGCTCTGCACGATGCCCAGGACCACGGCCGTGACCAGCAGGAACGCCACGACGGTGAGGGGCCGGCGCCAGCGCCGCCAGTGGTCGGCCCCGGTGGGGTCGAGCGGCCGCGACTCCGGCGGCGCGGTGGTCGTGCTCACCGGGGCACCGCCAGGACGGGTCCACCGGCGGCCGGCTCGGGCCGTGGCCGCACTGCTGCGACGGCGTCGTCGAGCTCGCGCAGCAGCCGGTCGTCGGCCTCCGTCGCCGCCGCGCCGCCGTAGCGGACGCCGTCGAACAGCCGGGCGCCCGCGTGCATGCCGCCGGCCGGTCGCGGGAGGTCGCCGAGCAGCGTCGTGGCCTCACGGGCCGCCTCGTCCGCCGTCCGGCCGGCCCGCGGGTCGAGGACGCCGCGCTCCTCCAGCCCGGCGACGACGGCGCGGAACCGCTCGACGACGGCGACCGGCCAGTCGCCGCGCCCGGCGGCGGCGTCGGCCGCGGCGCGGTACTCGGCGGCGCTGCGCCGGCGCCCCGGCAGGACGGCGCCGGAGCGTACGGTGTTGCGCCTGGCCAGCGGCCCGGCCCGGAGGATCACGAAGGTCGCGAAGCCCACCGCGATGGCGACGACGATGGCCAGCCCCAGCTGGCTGGACAACGTCCCGCTGGCCGCCTCGAGGATCCGGTCGAGCTGATCGGCGAGCCAGCGCAGCACCCTCGTCACGATCGGGGTGTCGCGCTCGTACGACGGCTTCGCGAGCTCCTGCCGGGCGAGCTCGCGTGCCTCGTCGCGGCCGAGGTCGACCGGGATCGACGCCACGATCACGGCGAGCCCGGAGGCACTCCGCTGCCGCCGCGTCCGTGCAGGTCGACGCCGGCCGCTCGGGCGAGCTCGATGTCGAGGCCCTCGCGCCGGATGCGCCGGTCGATGTACAGCAGCGCCGTGGCCGCCGCCGCGAACGGCGCGGTGATGGTCGCCGAGATCATGCCGGCCAGCGTGTTCAGCACATACCAGGTGACGGGGTCGTCGGCGGCGTTGGTGCCGAGCATGGACGGCACACCGAACGGCACCGCCACGACCTGCCCGATCAGGAACGTGATGATCAGGATCAGCAGCAGGATGGCGAACACCCGCCACCACGACGTCTTCACCAGCGCCGCCGACCGCCGCAGCGACTCGACCACCCGGATCGGCCGCGTCGCGCCGCCGTCAGTCGTCGTCTCCAGCATGAGCGACGGCGTCGACAGCGCATAGCGCACGTACAGCCAGATCGTCACCGGGACCGCGGCAACCCCCAGCAGCACGACCAGCGCCGCCGCGGCCGTCCCGCCGACGAACGTCAGCCCCAGCGCCGCCAGCAGCACCACGATGGCCGGGCTGAAGTAGATCAGCGTGTACAGGAAGGTCAGCCCCAGCAGCCGCGGCAGCCGGCCCTTCGACTCGCGCCACGCCTGACCGATGCTGAGGTCGCGGCCCAGCACCGCCTGCCCCACCACCACCGTCAGCACGCCGGTCAGGAACACCGTCACGACGACGGTGACCAGCCAGCCGATCAGCGCCGCCGGGATGCCCCGCGCCAGCGCGTCGAACGTCTCGGCGTCGGTCATGCCGAGATCGGGCTGGGTGATCGTCTCGCCGAACACCCACGCCAGCAGCGCCGACGAGAGGATCTGCGTCGTCGCCGCCACGATCGCGGACAGGCCGAGCATGGCAGCGAGGTTGCGGCGGATGGTCGTGATGGCGCCGTCCAGGATCTCCGTCACGCCGAGCGGGCGCAGCGGGATGACGCCCGGCTTCACGTCCGGCGCCTGCCAGGTCGGCCCCGGGCCGTTCGACCAGGCGCCGTACCCCGGCTGCCCGTAGTTCTGCTGTCCGTGGTGCTGCTGGCCCTGGTGCTGTTGCCCGTAGCCCGGCTGGCCGTGGCGTGGGTCGCCGTAGCCGGGGGCGGCCGGGCTGCCAGGCTGGCCCGGGCCGGGACCGCTCGCGCCGGGTGGGCCGCTGTAGGTGGGGCCGCTCGGACGGTCCCAGCCGCCCTGCTGGCCGGCGGACGGCCGCTGCCAGCCCTGCGGGGACTGGTCCCAGCCGCCGCCCGGACCCCAGCCGCCCGCGTTCCAGCCGTCGCCCTGGCCGCCCTGTCCGCCCTGTCCGCCTGGTCCGCCCTGTCCGCTGGGTGCGCCGCCGCTGGGGGTGCCGCCGCCCGGTGCACCAGCGCCCTGGTCGCCCGGGTTGCTCGGATTGCTCGGGCCTCCCGGGTTGCCCTGCCCGCCCTGCCCGCCCGCCGGGAACCCCGGCGGCTGCTGCGGCGACCAGCCCGGATACGGCGGCGGCGCGGGCGCGGCCACCGGCCCGCCGTCGCCGGCCGGTCCGCTGTCCGGGGCGGGCGCGTCGCCGCGCGTCGCGTCGTCCTCGCGCGCCGCGTCGTCGTCCGGCGGAGGCGCCCCCGCGATCCCGGACATCGGGCTCCCTTCTCCGGCGCCGGACGGCCGTGGTGGGCCGATCCGGCGCATGCTCCGCACGCCCCCAAGGCGCTGTGGCCGTCGCCGTCGCGGGTCCGCGAACCCGCGGACACGCCGGTCTCACCTCAATCCTGTCACGTCCTGCGACCTCTGCTCAGACGAGCCACCGGCGCGTCCGTTGGCACTCTGGCGAGCGACTTTTTCACTCTGAGGCCCGTTCGGTGTCACGATATGGACATGAAGGGACGTGTGCTCATCGTTGACGACGACACTGCGTTGGCGGAGATGCTAGGGATTGTGCTGCGTGGTGAGGGGTACGAGCACGCCATCATCACCCGCGGCGACGACGTGCTGCCGGCGTTCCGTGAGTTCAAGCCCGACCTCGTGCTGCTCGATCTCATGCTGCCCGGCCGCGACGGCATCGACGTGTGCAAGGAGATCCGGGCCGAGTCCGGCGTGCCCATCGTCATGCTCACTGCCAAGAGCGACACCGTCGACATCGTCGTGGGCCTCGAGTCCGGGGCCGACGACTACGTCGTCAAGCCGTTCAAGCCGAAGGAACTGGTCGCCCGCGTGCGGGCCCGGTTGCGCCGCACCGACGACCCCAAGCCCGAGACGCTGCAGGTCGGTGACGTCGTCATCGACGTCGCCGGTCACTCGGTCAAACGCGACGGCCAGCCGATCTCGCTGACGCCGCTGGAGTTCGACCTCCTCGCCTGCCTGGCCCGCCGTCCGTGGCAGGTGTTCACCCGCGAGGAACTGCTCGAGAAGGTGTGGGGGTACCGCCACGCCACCGACACCCGGCTGGTCAACGTGCACGTGCAGCGGCTGCGATCCAAGATCGAGCACGATCCCGAACGACCCGAGATCGTCGTGACCGTCCGTGGTGTGGGGTACAAGGCCGGACCTGGGTGAGCGGATGATCGGTCCCGTCGGCGGGGACGGCGCGGGGGCGGCAGCGGCGGGCGCGGGCGCCGACGCGCTGTCGCGGTTCCTGCCGCGCCTGGCCCAGTGGTCGATGCGGCCGTGGCGGCTGGTCCGGGGCGCCTGGCGGCGCTCGATCCAGTTGCGCGTCATCACGGCGACGCTGGCGTTGTCGCTGGTCGTCGTGTCGCTGCTGGGTGTCACGCTGTCACGGCAGATCACCGACGGTCTGCTGCAGGCGCACCGCGAGGCGGCCGTCGCCGATGCCGCCGCGGGCGTCGACAGCGCCCAGCGCACGCTCGCGGTGTCCGACGCGCCACCCGACGAGCTGCGTCAGACCTTGACCAGCATCGTCGAGACGCTCGCGGCCAGCGGCAACACGTCCATCGCGAGTGACCCGCTGTACGAGATCGTCGTGCTCGGCGGAGAGGGCGCGCGTACCTACCGCTCCGGCGTCAGTCCGCTGAGCGTCCCCGGCTCGCTGCGCGATCGGGTCGCCGACGAGGAGCGGATCTTCCGCACCTACACGTCGATCCTCTACCTGGACGGCCGCGAGGTGCCGGGGCTGGCCGTCGGCGGCCAGATCACCGATCCCTACGGCGGCGACTACGAGCTGTACTACCTGTTCCCGCTGACCGAGCAGCAGCAGACCGTCGACCTCGTCCTGACGGCGCTGGCAACGGCCGGCGTGCTGCTGATCGTGCTGCTCTGCGCGCTGGCCTGGCTGGTCGCGCGGCAGGTCGTGACGCCGGTGCGGCTGGCGGCGCGCATCGCCGAGCGGTTCTCGGCCGGCAACCTCGCCGAGCGCATGGCCGTCCGCGGCCGCGACGACCTCGCCCGGCTGGCGATGAGCTTCAACCAGATGGCGGCCAGCCTGCAGCACCAGATCGGCCAGCTCGAGGACCTCTCGCGCATGCAGCAGCAGTTCGTCTCCGACGTCTCGCACGAGCTGCGCACGCCGCTGACCACGGTGCGCATGGCCGCCGACGTCCTCTACGAGTCGCGCGGCCAGTTCGACCCCGTCACCGAACGCTCCGTCGAACTGCTGCAGGCCCAGTTGGACCGGTTCGAGGCCCTGCTCACCGACCTGCTGGAGATCAGCCGGTTCGACGCCGGCGCCGCCGCGCTCAACGCCGAGCGGTACGACGTCCGCGACGTCGTGCACAAGGTGGTCGACGCCACCACGCCGCTGGCCGTCGAGAAGGGCAGCGAGTTGGTCGTCGAGGTTCCGGTCGAGCCGGCGATGGCCGAGATCGACGCCCGGCGCATCGAGCGCATCGTCCGCAACCTCGTCGTCAACGCCGTCGAGCACGGTGAGGGCCACGACGTCCGCATCACCGTCGCCGCCGACGACCACGCCGTCGCCGTCACCGTCCGCGACCACGGCGTCGGCCTGAAGCCGGGGGAGTCGTCGCTGGTCTTCCACCGGTTCTGGCGGGCCGACCCGGCCCGGGCCCGCACCACCGGCGGCACCGGCCTCGGGCTGTCCATCGCGCTGGAGGACGCGCGGCTGCACGGCGGCTGGCTGCAGGCGTGGGGCGAGCCCGGCGAGGGGTCGCAGTTCCGGCTCACGCTGCCCCGGCTGGCCGGCGACGACCTGCGCTCGTCACCGCAGGCCCTCGTCCCCGGCGACATCGGCGACGGCGGGCTGATGGACGCCAGCGCCATCGGGGCGCCGTACCGCCGGCTGCTGCCGTCCGCCGACGAACCCGACGACGGGCCGTCGCCGGTCTCGTCTGCGGCGCCGCCCGAGGTTACGCCGTCGCCGGCCTCGTCGGCAGAGGAGGTGCGGCATGGGTAGCCGCCGCGTCGCCGTCACCGTCGCCGTGCTGGCCGCCGCGGCCGTCGCCGCCGGGTGCAGCGAGATCCCGACGTCCGGCCCGGTCGTCGACGCGGGAGCCGTCGGGCCGCAGGCCGACGACCAGAGCCGCTACATCGAGGTCATCGAGGCGCCGCCGCTACCGGGAATGACGCCCGAGCAGATCGTCGACGGGTTCATCGAAGCCATGGCGTCCTACCAGCCCGGTTACGAGACGGCCCGCGAGTACCTCACCGAGGAGGCCGGCGCGGGGTGGGACCCGTACGCCCGCGTCGGCGTGTACTACGAGGCCAAGCCCGACACCCAGCAGCTCAGCGACAACGTCGTCCACGTGAAGACGACGCCGCGCGGCGAGGTCGGCGCCGACGGCGCGTTCAGCGATGGCGACGGTCAGCTGCCGCGCGAGTTCGACCTGCAGCTGCAGCAGATCGACGGCGAGTGGCGCATCGCCAACCCGCCGCCGGGCATCCTGGTGTCCGACTTCAGCTTCGAGCGCGAGTACCAGGCCCGCAACGTCTATTTCTTCGACCCGGGCTTCGAGGTGCTGGTGCCCGACGTCGTCTACCTGCCGCGCACCGCCAACGACGCCACGGCGACGCTGCTGGCCCGCAAGGTGCTCGCCGGCCCGACGGAGTGGC
>NZ_KQ434761.1:0-33082 GCF_001270745.1 Jiangella muralis | reverse complement strand
GCTGCCCCCCGCCGTCGCCACCGCGTTCCGGCCCGACACCGAGCTCGCCATCGACGCCGTCCCCGTCCGCGACGGCGTCGCCACCATCGACCTGGGGGCCGGGGCCGCGCTGGCCGGGCCGGAGGAACGCGAGCGCATGGTCGCGCAGCTGGCGTGGACGCTCGGCGTGCTGCCCGAGGTCGAGAAGGTCGAGGTGCTGGCCGACAAGCTGCCGCTGATCTCCGGCGACCCGCTGTCGCCGCAGGAGCCGCCGCTGAGCACGTACGACCCGTCGGTGCTGCCGTCCGGCACGCCGCTCTACGCCATCGGCGAGACCGGCGTCGTGTCGGTGTCCGACGGCGAGCTGACGCCGGTCCCCGGGCCGCTGGGCGAGCAGGCCGAAGCCCACGAGGTGGCGGTGAACCTCGCGGCCAACCGCGGCGTCGTGATCAGCGCCGACCGCACCGCCATCCTGGCCGCCTCGTTCGGTGAGGACGAGCCGCTGGAGACCCTCTTCACCGGTACCGACCTCGCCTCGCCCGCCTGGGACCGCACCGGCCTCATCTGGGCCGTCGACCGCGGCGTCGAAGGCCCCGGCATCGTCGTCCTCCGCCCCGACGGCCAGCCGGTCGCCGTCACCGCCCCCGACCTCACCGACAAGGACGTCGACCACCTCGCCGTCTCACCCGACGGCACCCGCGTCGCCATCGTCGCCGGTGGCCAGGCCATGGTCGCCAACGTCATCCGCGACGCCGACAGCGACGCGTCGATCCGCATCGACCAGCCCCAGCCCATCGGCCCCTCCGGCGTCGCCATCGACGTCGCCTGGAGTTCCACCAGCCCCACCTGGAGCGCCGCCGACACCGTCGTCATCCTGCTGGAGACCGAGTCCAACGCCGGCGAGACCACGATCGAGCCCTACTACGCCGCCCTCTCCGGCCAGGAAACCCTTCCCCGCGGCGGCCTCCCCGCCGGCGACGCCGTCCACGTCGGCGCGGCGGCCGGGCTGCCCGTCGTCCTGGAGTCGGGTGACGGCGTGCTGTACGTGCAGCGGTCCAGCAACGCGTGGACGGAGATCGGGCCCGCCCGCGGCCCCGCCTACCCCGGCTGACCCGCCCGCTCCACCGGCAGCCGGCCGCGGCGGCGGCACTCGATGGCGGCGGTGGCAGCGGTGGCGGCGCCACGCGCGGCGGCGCGCGGTGACGGCGTCACGCGGTGGGGCGGTGGCCACCGTCCGGTACGCCCCTCACCTGGGCCGGGCCACTGCCCGGCCGACTCTGTCGGACCCATGGTGCATGCTGGTTCCATGATCATTTCCAGCAGCCTCGCCACCACATCCGACCAGCCCGAGAGCACCGCTCGTCCCGCGACCCGGGCGAGCCGCCCCGAGAGCACGGCGCCCGCCGCCGCTCGACCGAGCCATGCCGAGGGCGCCGCCCGGGCCGGTCCCTCTCGTCCCGCCGGTCCGCGTCCTGCCGTCGCGCGGCCCGTCGTGCGCCTCTGTCGCACCGTGGCCCGCCTCGGGTACGCGGCGGCCGACCTCGCCCTCGGCAGCACCTGCGCCGGGTGCGGCGAGCACGCCGGGCTGCTCTGCCCACCCTGCCGCGCGGCGTTGCTCGGCCCGGCGGCGCGGCTCCGGACGGTCCCCGGCCGCCCCGACCTCCCACTGGCCGGAGCCGCCGCCTACGCCGGTGCCGTGCGCGCCGCGATCATCGAGCACAAGGAACGCGGCCGCCTGCCCCTGGCCGCACCCCTCGGCGACGCCCTCGCGGTCGCCATCACCGCGACCATCGCCCACCCCGCGACCATCGCCCACCCCGCTACCCCCGCCGTCCACGACGCCGCCAACGGCCGCGCTGCCCCCGATCTCCTCGCCGCGCACGTGGACCGCCCGATAGCCCTGGTCCCGGTGCCGTCCGCGCCCGCGGCGGTGCGCCACCGTGGCCACGATCCCGTCCTCCGGTCCGCCCGCCGGGCCGCCGCCACCCTCCAGCGATCCGGCCAGCGCGCCACCGTCGTCCGCTGCCTCCGCCACGGCCGCCGCGTCGCCGATCAGGCCGGCCTCGACCGGCACGAACGCGAGCACAACCTGCACGGCTCCCTCGTCGCCACGGCCGCCGCGACCCGACGCACCACCGGCTGCTGCGTCGTCATCGTCGACGACGTCATGACCACCGGGGCCACGCTGCGCGAGAGCGCCCGCGCGCTCGAGGCCGCCGGCGTGCGTCCATGCGCGGCGGCGGTGATCGCGGTGGTGTGATGTCGCCCTCGGCGAGCAGAAATCGGGGGGTTCCACGTGTACGAAAGGCGACGAACGGCTAACGTTTGTGCATGGCACCCATTGTCGATCCTCGACCCCACGAGGAAGGCCGGGTGCGAACCCCGGTGACTTGAGCGTGTGGGTGCCGCTCGACCGTCAGACCCCACACGACCGGGAGGTTTCGAGTGGATATCGTCATCAAGGGCCGTCACACGACCGTGCCGGAGCGGTTCCGTAGCCACGTCGCGGAGAAGCTCTCCAAACTCGACAAGATCGCTCACAAGGTCATCCGAGTGGACGTCGAGGTCACGGCCGAGGCCAACCCTCGACAGGCCGACCAGTCCGAACGGGTTGAGCTGACCCTGCACTCCAAGGGCCCCGTCATCCGGGCCGAGGCGGCGGCCGCCGACCGGTACGCCGCGCTCGATCTCGCCACCGACAGGCTCGTGGCGCGACTGCGTAAGGCGGCCGACCGTCGCCGCGTCCACCGCGGCAGCCGCACGCCGATCTCCGTCGCCGCGGCCACCGCCGGGCTCGACGGCGCGGCCATCCCCGCGCAGCCGACACCCGCTCCCGCCGCGAAGGCGGCCACCGCGGTCGAGGAGCCGCCTGACGCCTACGCCGTCCCCGACTCCGGCCCCATGGTGGTCCGCGAGAAGACTCACCGCGCCGAGCCGATGACGCTCGACCAAGCGCTCTACGAGATGGAACTGGTCGGCCACGACTTCTACCTGTACGTCGACGCCGAGTCCAAGATGCCGAGCGTCGTCTACCGGCGCCGTGGCTACGACTACGGCGTCATCCGCCTCGACGTCTGACGTCGTCCCACCGCATCGGCGCGTCCTCCGTCGAGGGCGCGCCGATGCGCGTCTGCAGCGCCCCGACCTTGTCGGTGCCCGCTGATAGCTTCGCGACATGGCCAGACGAGAGAGGTTGACGAACGCGGCCGCCCGGCGGGTGGCGCTCGCGGCCCAGGGGTTCGCCGACCCACGGCCGCCGAGTCCCGACCGGCGCGCCGTCCGCCGCGTGGTCGACCGCGTCGGCGTGGTGCAGATCGACTCCGTCAACGTGCTCTCGCGTTCGCACTACCTGCCGTTCTTCAGCCGCCTCGGCCCCTATCCGCGCGCCGAGGTCGATCGCGCGGCCAACAAGTCGCCGCGCATGCTGTTCGAGTACTGGGCGCACGAGGCGTCGCTGCTCCCGGTCCGTACCCAGCCGTACCTGCGCTCGCGCATGGCCCGGGCCGACGAGCTCGCCTGGGGCGGCATCCGGCGGCTGGCGCAGGAGAAGCCCGAGTTCGTTGCCTGGGTGCTCGACGAGGTGAAGCGGCTCGGCCCGGTCACGTCGGGCGAGATCGAGCACGACGCCCCTCGCGAGAAGACCGACTGGGGCTGGAACTGGTCCGACGTCAAGACGGCGCTCGAGTACCTGTTCTGGGCCGGCGAGGTCACGGCGGCCGGTCGCAACGGCGCGTTCGCCCGGTTGTACGACATCCCCGAGCGGGTCCTGCATCGTGACGTCCTCTCGGTGCCGACACCCACGCCTGAGGAGTCGCACCGCGAGCTGGTCCGCGTCGCCGCCCGCGCCCACGGCGTCGGGTCCGAGCAGTGCCTGCGCGACTACTTCCGTCTCCCCGTCGCCGGCGCCAAGACCGCTATCGCCGAGCTGGTCGACGCCGGTGAGCTGCTGCCGGTCACCGTCGACGGCTGGAAGCGGCCGGCCTACCTGCACCGCGACGCTCGCGTGCCGCGCCGGGTCGACGCCCGGGCGCTGCTGAGCCCGTTCGACTCGCTGATCTGGGAACGCGCCCGCACCGAGGCGCTGTTCGGTTTCCGGTACCGGCTGGAGATCTACGTCCCGCCGGACAAACGCGTGCACGGCTACTACGTGCTGCCGTTCCTGCTCGGCGACGAGCTGGTGGCCCGGGTCGACCTCAAGGCCGACCGCCAGGCCGGCGTGCTGCGGGTGCAGTCGGCGTGGGGCGAGCCCGGCTCACCGGCCGACACCCCCGACGAACTGGCCGACGAGCTGGTGTCGCTGGCCGGCTGGCTCGGCCTCTCCGGCGTGACGACCACCGGCCGCGGCGACATCGCCACCCCACTTCAGGAGGCCCTCGACCGCTCCGCCGGCTGACGGGCCTCAGTCCCGCGCTCTCGTGATCATGTTCAACGGCGGCGTCCCAGCGACCGCGAGGGAACATGATCATGGTCGACTGGGCGGCGTCCGCACCGGCGTCAGAGCAGTGGATCGTCCGAGGGCGGCGGCAGCGGGTCGTCCGAGAGCAGGTCGTACCAGTGCAGGTCGACGACGGTCCCGCCGCGGATCCGATCGCCGGCCCGCTCGACGCCGTAGGGCCGGAAGCCGGCCCGCTCGATCACCTTGCGCGAGGCATCGTTGCCGGTCACGTGCGCGATCACCAGGCGGCGCAGGCCCAGCCCGCCGGACGGAACCGGCGCGAACGCGTGCCGCGCCATCAGCCCGACCGCCTCCGTCGCCACGCCACGACCCCGCGCCGCCGGGTGCATCCAGTACCCGATCTCCGCGCCGCCGTCGTGCGTCAGCAGGCCCATCAGCGAGAACGCCCCGATCGCCGGCCCGCCCTCCGGTAGCGCCGCGGCCCAGTGCACACCCCGCCCCGCGGCCGCCTCCTCCTCGCGGTCGCGGATGTAGGCACGTGCGATGTCGCGTGTGTACGGCGACGGCAGCCCGCCCAGCCAGTGCTGCGTGACGGGGTCGTTGCAGGCCTCGACGACGGCGGCGGCGTCGGAGTCGGCGAACCGGCGCAGCGCCACCCGCGAGCCGCGCAGCGTCGGGACGTCCAGCCACGGCGACACGGGCCGCATCGGCTCGCCGGTCATCAGCGTCCCGACCCAGGTGTCGCGACGGACGCCGCGCTGCGCGTTGCCGCCGCGGATCATGCCCTCGATCCGGAACCCGCACGCCCACGCGACCCGCCGCGACGCCCAGTTGCCGACGATGGCCCGCCAGCGCAGGTGCGTCAGCCCCAGCCCGACGTCGGCGAACGCGTATTCGGCGACCAGCCGGACCGCCCGCGACACCAGCCGGTCGCCGCGGGCCTCGGGCGCCACCCAGAAGCCCACCTCGGCGGCGCCGTCGCCGTGCGAGCGCAGCCCGATCACCCCGTGGACCTGCCGGTCCTCCGGCGAGCGGATCGCCCAGACGAGGTCCTGCTCTGTCTCCCAGCCGCGGCGGACGGCGTCCTCGACGAAGCTCTTGGCGTGCTCGTGCGTGTAGGGGGAGGGCAGCGTGGTCCAGCGCTGGATCTCGGGGTCCTGGCACAGCTCGGTGATGCGGTCGATGTCGGCGGCCACCGGTACCGCGAGCAGGAGGCGCTCTGCGCGGAGCTCGAACGGTTGCACGTCCTGCATCCTGCCCGCTGCCGCGCTTCGAGGTCGAGTCGTTATCTTTTCCGTGACCCGACGTACCATGGGTCGACGAGCCTCTGTACCTCCCCGGAGCCACCGGGCGCGACCAACGCCCAAGCCCGCTGCATAGGAGTTGACCCGCGTGCCTGTTCTGCTCGACAAGATCCTCCGTGCCGGCGAAGGCAAGATCCTCAAGAAGCTCGAGGGGATCGTCAAACAGGTCAACAGCATCGAGGACGACTTCACCTCGATGACCGACGACGAGCTGCGCAGCATGACCGCCGAGTTCCGCTCGCGCCTCGAAGCCGGCGAAGAGGTCGACGCGCTGCTGCCGGAGGCGTTCGCGACGGTGCGCGAGGCGGCGCGGCGGGTCATCGGCCAGCGGCCGTACGACGTTCAGATCATGGGTGGCGCGGCGCTGCACCTCGGCAACATCGCCGAGATGAAGACCGGTGAGGGCAAGACGCTGGTCGCGACGCTGCCGTCGTACCTCAACGCGCTCGCGGGCAACGGCGTGCACGTCGTCACCGTCAACGACTACCTGGCCCGCTACCACGCCGAGTGGATGGGCCGCATCCACCGCTTCCTCGGCCTCGAGGTCGGCGTCATCCTCAACGGCCTCACGCCGGCCCAGCGCCGCGAGGCCTACGCCGCCGACATCACGTACGGCACGAACAACGAGTTCGGCTTCGACTACCTGCGCGACAACATGGCGCAGCGGGTCGAGGACCAGGTGCAGCGCGGCCACCACTTCGCCATCGTCGACGAGGTCGACTCCATCCTGATCGACGAGGCCCGCACCCCGCTGATCATCTCCGGCCCGGCCGACCAGCCGACGCGCTGGTACACCGAGTTCGCGAAGGTCGCGCAGCGGCTGCGTCGCGAGACCGACTACGAGGTGGACGAGAAGAAGCGCACCGTCGGTGTGCTCGAGCCCGGTATCGAGCGGGTCGAGGACTGGCTGGGCATCGACAACCTCTACGAGAGCGCGAACACCCCGCTGATCCAGTACCTCAACAACTCCATCAAGGCCAAGGAGCTGTACCGGCGCGACAAGGAGTACGTCGTCAAGGATGGCGAGGTGCTCATCGTCGACGAGCACACCGGCCGCATCCTGGGCGGGCGCCGCTACAACGAGGGCATGCACCAGGCCATCGAGGCGAAGGAAGGGGTGGAGATCAAGCAGGAGAACCAGACCCTGGCGACCATCACCCTGCAGAACTTCTTCCGCCTCTACGACAAGCTCTCCGGCATGACCGGTACGGCCATGACCGAGGCCGCCGAGTTCGACAAGATCTACACCCTCGGCGTCGTCCCCATCCCGCCGAACCGCCCGCTGGCGCGTCTCGACCAGGACGACGAGATCTACCGCACCGAGGAGGCCAAGTTCGACGCGGTCGTCGAGGACCTCGTCGAGCGGCACCAGAAGGGCCAGCCGGTCCTCGTCGGCACCACCAGCGTCGAGAAGTCCGAGCGGCTGTCGCAGCTGCTGCGCAAGCGCGGCGTCCCGCACGAGGTCCTCAACGCGAAGCAGCACGATCGTGAGGCCGCCATCGTCGCGCAGGCCGGCCGCAAGGGCGCCGTCACCGTCGCCACGAACATGGCCGGCCGTGGTACCGACATCATGCTGGGCGGCAACCACGAGTTCATGGCGCAGGCCGAGCTCAAGCAGCGCGGCCTCGACCCCATCGAGAACGCCGACGAGTACAACGCCGCCGAGATCGCGATCCTCGAGAAGCTCGACGCGCAGGTCTCGGCCGAGCGCGACGAGGTCCGCTCGCTGGGCGGGCTGTACGTGCTGGGCACCGAGCGGCACGAGTCCCGCCGCATCGACAACCAGCTGCGCGGCCGCTCCGGTCGTCAGGGCGACCCCGGTGAGTCGCGCTTCTACCTCTCACTCCAGGACGACCTCATGCGGTTGTTCAAGAGCGAGTGGGTCGAGATGATCATGCGGACGTTCAACCAGCCGGACGACGTCCCGATCTCGCACAAGCGCGTCAGCAACGCCGTCAAGAGCGCGCAGACGCAGCGTGAGGCGCAGAACTTCGAGATGCGCAAGGACGTCCTCAAGTACGACGACGTCCTCAACCGCCAGCGCATGGTCATCTACGACGAGCGCGCCCGCGTCCTACACGGCGAGGACCTCCACGAGCAGGTCACCGGCATGCTCGATGACGCCGTCACCGCCTACGTCCAGGGCGCCACGGCCGGCAACTACCCCGAGCACTGGGACATGGACCAGCTGTGGACGGCGTTGAAGACGCTGTACCCGGTCGGGGCCACCATCGAGGAGATCGAGCAGGAGGCCGGCGGCCGCAACGCGCTCACGTCGGCGAGCCTGACCGAGCGCCTGGTCGACGACGCGCATGGCGCGCTCGAGCGCCGCGAGACTGAGCTCGGCACCGAGGTCATGCGTGAGCTGGAGCGCCGGGTCATGCTGACGGTGCTCGACCGCAAGTGGCGCGAGCACCTGTACGAGATGGACTACCTGCGCGAGGGCATCGGCCTGCGCGCGTTCGCCCAGAAGCAGCCGCTGATCGAGTACCAGCGCGAGGGCTTCGACCTGTTCGTCGCCATGATGGACGCCATCAAGGAAGAGTCCGTCGGCCTGGTGTTCAACCTGGAGGTCCAGGTGCAGGCCCCGGGCGACGGCGCCGCGGCGCCCACCACGCCCGGTGCTCCCGTCGTGCAGGCCAAGGGCCTGAGCGGCTTCCAGCGGCCGCAGCAGTTGCAGTACACGGCGCCGACGGTCGACGGCGACGGCGCCGTCCAGCGGCGGGTCGAGCAGGTGCGCCCGGCCGTGCGGCAGGCAGGCGCTGGGGCGGCCGGCTCGGGCGGCGGTGCCGCGGCCGCTGGCGTTTCCGGTGCTGGTGCGGCCGGCGCGGGTGCCGTCGTGTCGTCCGGCGCCAACGGCGAGCGCGGCTCGCACGCGGCGGGGGCCGACGAGGGCGAACTCGACTTCAGCAACGTGTCGCGCAACGCGCTGTGCCCGTGCGGCTCGGGCAAAAAGTTCAAGCGCTGCCACGGCGACCCGCGGCACGCGACGCAGAACTCGGAGCAGTCGGCGAACTGAGCTGATCCCCGGTCAAGCGGCCGTCGGCGACCTGCCGGCGGCCGTTTGCCGTTGGCCGCACACCGTCTGCCGCCCGCATAGCGCCGGCCGGCGGCCGTTGGCGGCCGGCCCGTCGCGCCGGACGGGCCGGGACGCCGTCCGGCAGGTCCCTTCGCCGGCCGGGTCACGCGCGGTTCTGGCGCGTTGTCACGCCGCTGCGTATTCGTCGGCCGTTGTTGGCAGAAAGGTGTCCCGCATACGGCATCCGTCCGCTATCGTCCACTGTGACGCTCGGTGATATCGGGTGTCACAATCCCCGGACGGCGGATGGGAGGAGCGGCCGCGACCGGCCGCGTAGTGCTCATGACCCACACCTCGACCACCCACCACCAGCAGCGATCCCCACGATCCTTCGCCAGAACGGCCGTCACGCTCTGCGTGGCGGCCGTCGTGCTGGTGGGGGCGGCCCTCGGCGCGGCGGCGGACGCGTCGGCGGCGGAGACGACGGAAGCGGCGGGCGATGCACCGTCGGCCGTCATCACGCTGGGCGACTCGTACTCGTCGGGCCTCGGCGCCGGCGGCTATCTCGACGACTGCGATCGAACACCGCAGGCGTGGAACAACCTGATCTTCGGCGACGCCGTGTCCGACCGGACCCTGCTCGCTTGCTCCGGCGCCCGGATCGCCGAGGTGACGCAGCAGGTGCGGCAGCTGGAGGCGATCCCCGGCGCCGGCGACCGGCTGATCACCGTCACGGTCGGCGGCAACGACGCGGGCTTCGCCGACGAGCTGGTCAACTGCCTGGTCTCGTTCCTGTCCTGCACCCGGCGCGAGGCCGAGCTGACCACGTTGATCAACGGCCTGCACCAGCCGCTCGTGCAGCTCTACGACGCCGTGCAGGCGGCCGCGCCCGGCGACGACGTGATCGTCGGCGGGTACCCGATGCTCGTCCCCGACCCGGCCGTGCGCAGCGACTGCCCGGCGCTGACCGGCCTGTTGTCCGACTCCGAGCGACAGATGATCCGCCGCCTCGGCGTCCTGCTCAACGACGTCATCGACGCCGCGGCCGCTGAAGCCGGCGTCGAGTCGGCGTCGGACGAAGTGGCAGCGGGATTCGACGGACACGAGGCGTGCGCCAACGGGCCCGGTGACTGGCTCTACGGCCTGAAGATCTCGTGGTCGGCGGCGGACGAGCCGACGACGGCGAGCGCCTCGCCGTACCAGCCGCAGTGGGACGTCGCGTCGTCATTCGTGCGTGACTCCTTCCATCCGACGGTGAACGGCCAGGCGGGCTACGCGGACGCGTTCGAGGAGGCCTGGGCCGCCCGTTGACCCCGTGCGCTGCTCCTGGCGCCGTTGGATGCGGCGCCAGGAGTGGCTCCGCGGCGCGTGCCGCGGCGGGCCGGGCGCGGCTCGGCGATGTCGAAGGCGGTGCACAACCACCTGCCGTCGTCGGCTTCGAGGCGCACCGCGACGGCCCGCGCCACCGCCCCGATCTGCACGACGACGCTCGCCTCGGCCACTCCAGGTGTGACGCGGCAGACCCGCAGCGCCCGGATCCGCGGCCGCACGGCGGGCGCCTCGTCCTGGGCGACCGCCCGGCGGCTGAGGTCGCGGTAGACGGGCTCGGCGGTCCACCGGACCAGCTGCTGCAGTGGGCGGCGGCCGTGCAGGCACTCGAGCGCCGATTGGGCCAGCCGGGCGGTCCACCGGCGCGGGTCCGGCAGCTCGTCCGCCCCGGCCGCGGTTGCGGTCTCGGCCCACGCGGCGGCTCCTGATCCGGCTGCGGCCGCTGCCGCAGTTGCTGGCCCGGCGGCGGCTCTGGTTCCGGCTCGGGTGGCGGATCTGACTGCGGTGCCGGTTCCGGCGGTGCCCGTGGCTCGGGTGGCGGTTGCTGGCCCGGTTGTGACTGCGGTGGCGGCTCGGGTGGTGGACCTGGCTGCGGTCCCGGTGCCGGTTCCGGCACGGGCTGCGGTTCCGATCCCGCTGCCGGCCCCGGCGTCTGGCCGTGCCGGCCGTCGGCGCGCCGCTGGGGCCGCCCGCTCGCCCGCATCGGCCTCGCCGGCCCGCCCGCCCTCGCGGACCCGGCTGGTGGCGCCGTCCGAGCCCACGTCTCGGGGACCTCGGGTCGGCTCGGGACCGGGGTTGCGCAGCCACAGGCTGTCCGCGACCACCGCCGCGCCGACTCCGATCGGCCGCAGCTGGTCCTCGAAGACGTCGGCGTCCAGTTCGAGCGGAAGTGTCCCCTGGACCGCCGTCGCCGCGCCCAGCGGCCGCCGTTCGCCCCGTGGCACGACGATGCCCAACTCGTCGTCGAAGGGCGGCTCGGTGACCGGGACCGGCAGCAGGCGCACCCGGCTCACGTACGGCTCCGGTGGTGCGGACGTGGCGGTCATCGTGGCCTCCTGACTGGGCGGACATCGGCGTCATGAGCATCGAAACCACCAGGAGCAGACGAGTCAACGGGATCGCGCGGCCGGGCAGACCCGAGGCGGGAACGGGCAAACGGGCAACCTCCGGCGGCCTCCGAAACGGCGAACGGGCAACCGGTGAACGGCAGCGGGCAATCAGGGCTCTGTCACATTCCGACCATTGATGCGTGGCATGAATCAGTTTGTTGCAGGAGAATCAACAAATGGAGGCCATTCGTCACAACGGACCGCGGCGGGGCCTGGTGCTCGGCGGCGGCGGGGTTCTGGGCGCGGCGTGGATGGTCGGCGCGCTGAGCGCCATCGAGGAGTCGACCGGCGCCGACCTCCGGTCGTTCGACTACATCCTGGGCACGTCCGCGGGCTCGGTGCTCGCCGCGCTGCTCGGCGCCGGGGTCGACGCCGAGCAGTTGCGCGATCACCAGCTGGGCAACCCGATCGACGGCCCGCTGTCCGACCACACCTGGGACTACGAGACCGCGACCGGCGGCTCGCGCCCGCAGCTGCCCCGGTTCGGGGTCGGCTCGCCGGCGCTGGTCCGGCGCAACGTCCGCCGGCTGCGGCGCATGCCGCCGACCGCCGTCCTGTCGGCGCTGATGCCGGTCGGCCGCGGCTCGCTGGACGGCGTCGGCGACCTCGTCGACGCGGTCACGGGACCGGACGCCGGGTGGTCGCCGCATTCGGGCGTCTGGATCGTCGCGATGGACTACGAGACCGGCCGCCGGGTCCCGTTCGGCCGGGCCGGCGAGCCGCGGGCGTCGCTCCCGCAGGCCGTCATGGCCTCGTGCGCCATCCCGGGCTGGTTCGCGCCGGTGCTGATCGGCGGCCACCGCTACGTCGACGGCGGCACCTGCTCGGCCACGTCGGTCGACCTGTTCAGTGGCCTCGGCCTGGACGAGGTCTACGTCGTCGCGCCGATGGTGTCGTTCGAGCTGGACCATCCGCGGGCGCTGCTGCCGCGGCTGGAGCGGCGGTGGCGGCGGCGCTGCACCCGTCGCTGCCTGCGCGAGGCGGCGAAGCTGCAGGCCGCGGGCACCGACGTCACGATCCTCGGCCCCGGCCCGGAGGACCTCGACGCGATCGGCGCGAACGTCATGGACACCGGCCGGCGCATGGCCGTCCTCGAGACCTCGCTGCGGACGTCGGAGGAGGCGCTCACCCAGGGCCGCTCCTGGGCCGACGCCGGCTGACGACCCGCCGACACCCCGGCTGACGTCAGCGCCCGGGGCCGTACGGCTGTCGTTCATACCACGGAGGCGATACGCTTCGCAGCCGGTAGCGTTGAGGTCGATGACAATCCCACCGGAGCGGTCGCCGGGCGGCAGCCATTCGGGGGAAGTCGGGCCAGTGGGACGAATGACAAGGCGGGTTCGGTGCAGAATCTTCTACGGTGGACGAGCACTCGGGCCGTGACGGAGACGTTCGCCCCGCTGCATGCGCACGAGTACCCGCACATGGGTGAGCCGAGAGATGAGAACACGAGGTGTCAAGCGTGATGGATGACCGGCTGTCGACCAGGCCGTACGTCGCACGAGCGGTGCGGCTGCTGTCCCAGCCCCGTCGGAGTCCCGCCGACGGCGCACTGGTCACCGCGGTAGCACTGCGGCTGGCCTCCCTCGACAGCGACAGCGAGACGGCTGAGCGCCTCGTCGCCGCGTCCGACCGGGTGATGGCCGGGGTCGCCGGCCTCATCGGGGAGCAGGCGCCGGCGTCGGACTGGAGCGACACCGCCGAGGCGCTGGCGCTGATGATCGCCGGCCGGCCGCTGCAGCGCGGTCACCTCATGGCCGCTCGGGCGACGCTCGGCACGGCCGACAAGGTCATCGACCTGTCCGACCGGCTGCGCCGCACCGCCGAGGAGCCCATCGACCGCGACGACCTCGGTCGCGCGCTGGCCATGGCGGTCACGGGCCCGGCCGAGCTGGCCGAGGCGCTGCTGGAGCGCGAGTCGGCCGACGCCGCGCCCGCGGCGGCCGCCGAGGCCCCCGCGCCGCGGCAGCCGGGGCGCCGGGCCGGTGCCGCCGAGCGCAACGTGGCGCTGCGCGCACTGGACGGCGGCGTTCCGGGCCGTTGAGGGGGCGCTCCCTCGCTCCGATGAACTGCTCTCTGGATTGACGGAATCGGTGTCAGCTCCGCTGGGGTGCTCGGACGGCAGCCGGGCGACCGTCCGTCGGACACGCATGTCCGCCCGGGCCGTTCGCCGGCGGAGCCGAGGTGGACTCGGTTCCGCGCAGCAACCCGGCGGGCGCACGTTCGCCGATGGCTCACCTGATCATCCGTACCGAAACGATCAGGTGACCTAGCCCACCGGCGACGGCGGCCGCTTCGTCACCTGATCGTCTCCACCATGTGGACGCGAAACGATCAGGTGACATCGGCACGTCGAAACGGCACGGTTCGTCACCTGATCGTTCTGCGCCACCCGGGCCCGGCCGTCCGCCGTCCGGCCCTGGCCGCCCGCCGTCCGGCTCAGCGCCGTCCGGCGAGCCAGTCCCGGCCGACCCGCTCCTCGATGCGGGCCGCTTCCGTCAACCCCTGGTGCACCGCCTGCTCGATCTTCCCGCCGACCAGCGGCACCGACGCCTTCAGCAGGCCCTTGATCGTCAGCGCGGTCGAGGCCCCGTTGCCGGCCAGCGTCATCGTGCCGGTGGCGCGGACCGGCGCGCCGGACATCTCGAGCTCGATGCTGCCCTCACGCGACCCGTCCGCCGCGGCCGGACCCCAGGTGTCCCGCTGCTTGATGTCGATCGTCTCGCCGACGAAGCGGCGGACGAAGTCGGGGACGTCCGGGGGCATGACGCGCAGGAGGTCGATGGTGACGCGGTCGCCGTCGCGGCGGACGGAGGCCTGGTGCCGGATCGCGTTGGCGGCCATGGTCTTCTTCGCGATGTATGCCTCGTCGGTCAGCATCGCGAAGACCGCTACCGGATCGGCGTCGAAACGCAGCTCGCTGTACAGGTCCATGGCTCCACATCCTGACCCATACGCTGGCAAGGTGACCACCGACAAGGAGATCAGCCCTCCGTCCGCACAGTTCGGCGAGGACGGTGCCAGGCTCAGTTACGGCACGTACCTGCGTCTCGCGCAGCTGCTCGACCAGCAGCGTCTCGAGACCGATGCTCACGACGAGCTGCTGTTCATCACCATCCACCAGGTCTACGAGCTGTGGTTCAAACAGCTGCTGCACGAGCTGGAGGCGGCCCGGCAGGCGATGTTCGACGACCGGCTGTGGTGGGCTCGGCACCTGCTGAACCGGGTGCACGAGATCGAGCGGATCCTGATCGAGCAGGTCGGCGTCCTGGAGACCATGACGCCGCAGGACTTCCTGCAGTTCCGGGCCCAGCTGGCGCCGGCCAGCGGTTTCCAGTCGGTGCAATTCCGCGAGCTGGAGTTCATCTCCGGCGCGAAGGACGCGGCGTTCCTGCGCCGGTTCCGCGGCCTGACGGAGGACGAGGCGGCCCGGCTGCGGCGCCGGCTGGACGAGCCGACGCTGTGGGACGCGTTCCTGGCGGCGATGCGGGCCCACGACCTCCCTACCGGCACGGACGACGAGATCAGCGCGTCGCTGCGCACGGCGGCGCATGACCGGGGCGGCTTCGGCGACGTCTGGGAGCTGGCCGAGGGACTGATGTCACATGACGAGCTCGCCGCCGGCTGGCGGGCCCGGCACGTCACGATGGTGGAACGGATGATCGGGACGAAAACCGGCACCGGCGGCTCGTCCGGCGCCTCCTATCTGCGCAGTCGCCTCGATTTCCGCTACTACCCGCTGCTCTGGGAGCTGCGTTCCTGGCTTTGAGATGATCATGAAACGGGGGTCGGGCAGCGGACCGCGCGGGGAGCTACTAAGGTTCTGAGAGGTCCCGTACAACGACGTGCGGGGTCTAGTTCCGGGGGTTGGTGGATCCATGCGTAATCGGCTCGACGAAGCCAAATCCGAGCTCCTCGCCAAGGCTGCCCTGGTCGGCGACCGCGGGAGCCGCGACGAGGACGAAGCCTTCCTCCGCCGGTACTACCGGCACGTCGCCGCCGAGGACCTCGTCGACCGCGACGTCGTCGACGTCTACGGGGTGGCCGCGTCGCACCGGCGCTCGGCCCAGTTGCGGCCGCAGGGAACCGCCGTCGTCAATGTCTACACGCCGACGGTCGACGACCACGGCTGGGCGTCCGGGCACACCATCGTCGAGGTCGTCATCGACGACATGCCGTTCCTGGTCGACTCCGTCACCATGGCGCTGTCCGAGCACGAGCACACCCTCCGCCTCGTCGTGCACCCGCAGCTGGTGGTCCGCCGCGACATCACCGGCCAGCTGCTCGAGGTGCTCGACCTCAACGAGAACGACCGGCGGCGCGACGCCGGCACCGTCGTCGAGTCGTGGATGCACGTCGAGATCGACCGCACCGACGACCCCGACGACCAAGCCGCCATCGAGCAGCTGCTGCGCGACGTCCTCCGCGACGTCCGCGAGGCGGTCGAGGACTGGCCGCGCATGCACCAGCGCGCCATCGACATCGCCGACGAGTTGGAGCACCCGCCGTCGTCGATCAGGTCGCCCGAGGCCGACGAGGCGCGCGAGCTGCTGCGCTGGCTGGCCGACGACCACTTCACCTTCCTCGGCTACCGCGAGTACCAGCTCGACGAGGTCGACGGCGAGGACGTGCTGCGCGCGGTCACCGGCACCGGCCTGGGCATCCTGCGCTCCGACCAGGACCTCTCCGGCTCGTTCGGCAAGCTGCCACGCGAGGTGCGGGCCAAGGCGCGCGAGAAACAGCTGCTGGTGCTCACCAAGGCCAACTCGAAGGCGACGGTGCACCGCCCGGCCTACCTCGACTACGTCGGGGTCAAGACGTTCGACGAGTCCGGCGAGGTGGTCGGCGAGCGGCGCTTCCTCGGGCTGTTCACGTCCGCCGCCTACACCGAGAGCGTCCTGCGCATCCCGGTGCTGCGGCGCAAGGTCCAGGAGGTCATCGAGCAGGCCGGATTCGCGCCCTCCGGGCACTCCGGCAAGGACCTGTTGCAAGTGCTCGAGACGTACCCGCGCGACGAGCTGTTCCAGATCCCGCCCGAGGAGCTGCTGCCCACCGCGCTCGCCGTCGTCCACCTGCAGGAGCGCCGTCACCTGCGCATGTTCGTCCGCCGCGACGACTACGGCCGCTACCTGTCGTTCCTCGTCTACCTGCCGCGCGACCGGTACAACACCGATGTCCGCGAGCGCATCCAGCGGCTGCTGCTGGCCGCCACCGACGGCGACTCCATCGACTTCACCGCGCGGGTCGGCGAGGCGGCGCTGGCCCGGCTGCATTTCGTCGTGCGCATGCGGCGCGACCAGGAGCTGCCCGCCATCGACGTCCCGTCGCTGGAGAAGAACCTGGTCGGCGCCACCCGTTCGTGGATCGACGAGCTGTCCGACGCGCTGGCCGAGCAGGTCGGCGAGGAGGGCGCGGCGAAGCTGCTGCGCCGGTACCGGCAGGCGTTCCCGGAGGGCTACAAGGCCGACTTCCCGGCGCGGACGGCGGTGGCCGACGTCCGCCGCCTCGAGGAGCTGCCGGCCGAGGACGGCCTGGGCATGAACCTCTACCAGCCGGTCGGTGGGCTGGCCACCGACCGCCGGTTCAAGATCTACCGCACCGGCACGCCCATCTCGCTCACCCAGGTGCTGCCCATCCTGTCGCGCATGGGCGTCGAGGTGGTCGACGAGCGGCCGTACGAGATCGTCCGGCGCGGCCACGACACCGAGTCGACGGCGTACATCTACGACTTCGGGCTGCGCTACCGCGGGCTGCGCGCCACCGAGGCCGACCGCCTCAAGGTGCTGTTCCAGGACGCGTTCGCCGCGGTGTGGCGGGGCGACGCCGAGAGCGACGGGTTCAACGCGCTGGTGCCGCAGGCGGGGCTGTCGTGGCGGCAGGCGTCGATCCTGCGCGCGTACGCCAAGTACCTGCGCCAGACCGGCACGACGTTCAGCCAGAACTACCTCGAGGAGGCGCTCTCGGGCCACGTCGAGGTGGCGCGCATGCTCGTCGACCTGTTCGAGATCCGGTTCGACCCCGAGCGCTACGGCGCCGACGACACCGGCCGCGCCGCCAGGCAGACGGCCGCCGACCAGCTGAACGGGCGCATCGACGAGGCCCTCGACCAGGTCGCCAGCCTCGACCAGGACCGCATCCTGCGCTCGTTCCTGCGGCTGGTGAAGGCGACGCTGCGGACCAGCTACTACCGCACCACCGTCGGCGGGCCGCAGACCGTCACCAGCTTCAAGCTCGACTCCCGGTCGCTGCCCGACCTCCCCGACCCCAAGCCGAAGTACGAGATCTGGGTGTACTCGCCCCGGGTCGAGGGCGTGCACCTGCGCTACGGCGCCGTCGCGCGCGGCGGGCTGCGCTGGTCCGACCGGCGCGAGGACTTCCGGACGGAGATCCTCGGCCTGGTCAAGGCGCAGGCGGTGAAGAACTCCGTCATCGTCCCGGTCGGCGCGAAGGGCGGCTTCGTCGGCAAGCGGCTGCCCGACCCCGCCGTCGACCGCGAGGCGTGGCTGGCCGAGGGCGTCGAGTGCTACAAGACGTTCATCCGGGCCATGCTCGACATCACCGACAACCGCGCCGCCGACCGCAGCGTCGTCCCGCCGCCGATGGTCGTCCGCCACGACGGCGACGACCCGTACCTCGTGGTCGCGGCCGACAAGGGCACCGCGTCGTTCTCCGACATCGCCAACGACGTCTCCCAGGAGTACGGCTTCTGGCTCGGCGACGCGTTCGCGTCCGGCGGGTCGGCCGGCTACGACCACAAGGCCATGGGCATCACCGCCCGCGGCGCCTGGGAGTCGGTGCGGCGGCACTTCCGCCAGCTCGGCCGCGACGTGCAGGCCGAGGACTTCACCGTCGTCGGCGTCGGCGACATGTCCGGCGACGTGTTCGGCAACGGCATGCTGCTGTCCGAGCACATCCGGCTGGTGGCCGCGTTCGACCACCGGCACATCTTCCTCGATCCCGACCCCGACGCGGCGGAGTCCTACGCCGAGCGCCGTCGCCTCTTCGAGCTGCCGCGGTCCAGCTGGAACGACTACGAGCCCAAGCTGATCAGCGAGGGCGGCGGCGTCTACCCGCGCACGGCGAAGACGATCAAGCTGTCCGCCGAGGTCAAGCAGGCGCTGGGCATCGACGCGTCGGTCGAGACGATGTCGCCGCCCGAGCTGATGCACGCCATCCTCGGCGCCCCCGTCGACCTGCTCTGGAACGGCGGCATCGGCACCTACGTGAAGGCGTCCACGGAGTCCAACGCCGAGGTGGGCGACAAGGCCAACGACGCCATCCGCATCGACGCCAGTGACCTGCGTGCCCAGGTCGTCGGCGAGGGCGGCAACCTGGGCCTGACCCAGCGCGGCCGCATCGAGTTCGCGCTGGCCGGCGGCCGGGTCAACACCGACGCCATCGACAACTCCGCCGGCGTCGACACCTCCGACCACGAGGTGAACATCAAGATCCTGCTCGACGGCGTCGTCCGGGCCGGCGACCTCACCGAGAAGCAGCGCAACGAGCTGCTGGCCGAGATGACCGACGAGATCGCCGGCCTCGTGCTGACGAACAACTACGGCCAGAACATCGCGCTGGCCAACGGCGTGTTCCAGGCGCCGAACCTGGCCCACGTCCACCGCTCCTACCTCGCCAAGCTGGAGAGCCAGGGCAAGCTCGACCGCGCCATCGAGGCGCTGCCGACGGACCGCCAGCTGGCTGAGCGCATGGCCGCCGGCAAGGGCCTGACCAGCCCGGAGCTGTCCGTCGTCCTCGCGTACACGAAGAACCTCATGTACGAGGAGCTGCTGGCCGGCGGCATGCCCGACGACCCGTACCTCGGCGCCGCGCTGCACGCGTACTTCCCGAGCGCGCTGCGCGACACCTACGGCGAGGTCATCGACAACCATCCGCTGCGCCGCGAGATCATCTCGAACGTCGTGGTCAACGAGCTGGTGAACACCGCCGGCACGACGTTCGCGTACCGGCTGGGCATGGAGACCGGCGGCACCGTCGAGGACCTCGCCCGCGCGCACACCGTCGGCGGCGTCGTCTTCCAGATCCCCGACCTCATGGTCGCGATCAAGGAGCTCGACAACGTCGTCGCGTTCGACGTCCAGACCCGCATGCGGCTGGAGGCGCGGACGATCACCGAGCGGGCCACCCGCTGGCTCACCGTCAACCGCCGGCCACCGATCGACATCGCCTGGCAGATCGGGTTCTTCGAAGAGCCGATCGCCCGCCTGCTGGTGGCGCTGCCCGAGGTGCTGTCCGGCCGCGAGCTGGACCTCTACCACGAGCGGCTGGAGGCGCTGGCCGCCGACGGCGTGCCGGAGCCGCTGGCCAACCGGGTCGCGGTGCTGCCGCCGGCCTACGCCGGGCTCGGGATGGTGGAGAACTCGCTGGCCACCGGCACCGACCTGCTCGAGGTGGCGCGGGTGCACTTCACCCTCGGCGCCTTCCTCGAACTGGGCCGGCTGCTGGAGCGGATCATCTCGCTGCCGCGGCGCGACCGCTGGCAGACGATGGCCCGGGCCGCCCTGCGCGACGACCTCCACGGCGTCCAGGCGGCGCTGACGGCGCAGGTCATCCAGCACACGCACGAGGAGGCGGCGCCGCAGGACCGGGTCGAGGCGTGGGCCGCCCAGGACGACGTCGTCGTCGCCCGGACCCAGGGCATGCTGCGCGAGATCGTCGAGGGCGACAGCTTCGACCTCGCCCGCCTCTCGGTCGGCCTGCGCGCCGTCCGCGGCCTGCTCCGTCCCGACGCGACGTAGCCCGCCCGGCTTCGTCACCTGATCGTTTTCGCGAAGACGATCAGGTGACGAACCGCCCGCAGGACGGCGCCCTTCGTCACCTGATCATCTCCACGATGTGGACATGAAACGATCAGGTGACCAAACCGGCGTTGTAGTGCCCGGTTGGTCACCTGATCGTTTCGGTGTCGCGCCGGATCAGCGGACGGGGACCAGCTCCGGCTCGTCCGCGTCGCGGCTGCGGCCGTCCCCGTCGGGGAGGTAGAGCTCCGGCCGGCCCTCGACGTGCAGCTGGGGCAGCCGGCGCTCCAGCCAGGACGGCAGCCACCAGTTGGCCCGTCCGAGCAGGTGCATGACGGCGGGGACCAGCAGCATCCGCACGACGGTGGCGTCGACGAGGATCGCCGCGGCCATGCCGACGCCGATGACCTTGAGGAACACCTCGGGGCTCGGGATGAACGCCGCGAACACCGCGACCATGATCGCCGCCGCGGCCGTGATGACCCGCCCCGTGCCGGCCAGCCCTTCGACGATCGCCCGGCCGTTGTCGCCGGTCCGCGTCCACGCTTCGCGCATGCGGCTGATCAGGAACACCTCATAGTCCATCGACAGCCCGAACAGCACGGCGAACACCAGCACCGGGATGAACGCCGGCATCGGCGTCTCGGTGTCGATGCCGATCAGCTGGCCGGCCCAGCCGCCCTCCAGCACCAGCGCGACCACGCCGTACGCGGCGGCGACGGAGAGCAGGTTCATCAGCGCCGCGGTGATCGGGATGACGATGCTGCGGAACGACACCAGCAGCAGGATCATCGACAGGATCACGACGCCGCCGATCAGCAGCGGCAGCCGCTCGGCCGTGTTCTCGGTCGAGTCGATCGACGTCGCCGTGACACCGCCGACGTGTACCTCGACGCCGGCGCCCGGCAACACGTCGTCGCGCAGGGTGTGGACAACGTCCTCCGTCGCCGCGTCCTGTGGACCGGTCGCCGGGAGAACGGTGAGCAGCGCGGCGTCACCGGCCTCGGTGACGGCGGGCGGCAGGACGGCGGCGACGCCCGGGGTCGCGGCGACGGCCTCGGCCAGCGCCGGTAGCGCGGCCTCGTCGCCGGGGTCGTCCAGGTCCGCGACCAGCAGCAGCGGGCCGTTGGCACCCGGGCCGAAGCCCTCGGACAGCAGGTCGTACGCCTGCCGCGACGAGCGGTCCTCCTCGTTGTTGCCGGCGTCGGGGAAGCCGAAGCGGACGCCGAGGAACGGCGCCGCGAGCGCCAGCAGCAGACCGACGCCGACCACCGTCGCGATGATGCTGTGCCGGTCGACCAACCGGCCCCAGCGCAGCCACGTCCGCGACGGCTCGACGTGCCCGCCCGCGGCCAGTTGCGCCGTCGGCCGTTGCCGGCGGCCCAGCGGGAGGCGGAGGCGGTCGACCCAGCTGCCGAAGAAGCCGAGCAGCGCCGGGAACAGCGTCGCGGCGGCGGCCATGACGACGAGGACGGCGACGATCGTCACGAGCGCGGCGCCCTGCATGAACGTCAGGCCCATCGCGAACAGGCCGAGCATGCTGATCATGACGGTGCTGCCGGCGACCATGACCGCGCGGCCGGCGGTGTCCAGCGTCGCGATGGTCGCCCGCTCCGGGTCGAGGCCGGCGGCGCGCCACTCGCGGAACCGCGTCACCATGAGCAGGACGTAGTCGATGCCGAGCGCGATGCCCATCATCGTCGCCAGCGCCGTCGACCAGTCCGGCACGTCGGCGACGGCCGCGACCAGCCCGGTGAGCATGCCACTCAGCGCCAGCCCGGCAATCGCGACGATCAGCGGCAGCCCCGCGGCGACGACCGTGCCGAACGTGATGAGCAGGATCACCGCGGCGGCAGCCATGCCGATGGCCTCGGAGCCGATCTCGCCCTGCTCGGCCAGCGCGATGGTCTGCCCGCCGAGCGCGATCTCCAACCCCGGCCGCTCGGCCGCGTCGGCCATCGCCAGGAGCTCTTCGGTCTCCTCGACCGGCATGTCGTCCGGCAGCACGACGTCCAGGTTCACCGTCGCGACGAGGATGTCCCCGTTCTGGCTGAGGCCGCCCGGTGTCGTGTACGGGTCGTCGACGGCGACCACGTGCGGCTGGCCACGCAGCTCGTCGAGCAGCGCAGCGACGTCGGCCTGCACGTCGGGGTCGGTGACCGCCGCCCCATCCGTCCGCACGACGACGTCGATGGTGTCGCCGGACTGCGCCGGGAAGCGCTGCTCCAGCAGGTCCTGGGCCTGGCGGGAGTCCGAGCCGGGCGCCGAGTAGTCGGCGGTGAAGTCGCCGGCGAACGCGGCGGACAGCCCGAACGCCGCGGCGATCGCCACCACCCACGCCACGACCACCCGGCCCCGGCGCCGATAGGAGACCCCGGCCAACCGGCCGAGCACTCCGGGACGCGGGGGAGCGGCGGGCGTTTCGGCCGGTGCGCCGTTGCCGCCGTTGCCGCCGGGGCGACCGTTGCCGCCGCTGCGACGGTGGTCGCCGTTGCCGCGGTTTTGGCCGTGGTCGCCGTGGCCACCGCTGCTGCCGTTCCCGCCGGGCTGATGGCCGGCGCTGGACTGGCTGCCCGGGTGGGACTGGTCGCCCGCGCCGGTCTGGCCGTGGTCGCCGTGGCCACCGATGCTGCCGGTCCCGCCGCTGGGCTGGTTGCTCGCGCCGGTCTGGCCGTGGTCGCCGTTGCGGCCGTTGCCGCCGCTGGGCTGGTTGCTCGTTGCGGCCTCGCCGTTGCGGCCGTTGCCGCTGCCGGGCTGGTTGCTCGCGCCGGTCTGGCCGTGGTCGCCGTTGCGGCCGTTGCCGCTGCCGGGCTGGTTGCTCGCGCCGGTCTGGCCGTGGTCGCCGTTGCGGCCGTTGCCGCTGCCGGGCTGGTTGCTCGCTGCGGCCTCGCCGTTGCGGCCGGTCCGGCCGCCGGGCTGGTCCGCCGCGCCGGCCTGGCTGGTCCGGTTCGCGGCGTCGGCGCCCGGTGGCGTCGTCGGCCGGTCTCCGTCGTCAGTGGTGGGCTCGTTCATCGTCCTGCCCCTCGAAGCGTTACGTGACGTAGCGTTAGAACTGTTACTCGACATAACAAACACGACGCGGCTAAACTTGTCAAGAGGCTTCACATCTGTGACAGTGCTTCACGCATTGCCGTCGGTGCGATGACTCGGTGCGACACAAGGAGGTGGGCGCAGATGGCAGACGAGATCCCCCAGCCTGGCCACGAGCCGGAGCGGCCGCCGTCCCGGCGAGAGCGGGCTCGTGCGGCGACCATCGAGGAGATCAAGCAGACCGCGCTGCGTCTGATGCGCGAGCAGGGCACCACCGATTTCCGGTTCTCCGACATCGCCCGCCTCATGGGTATGACGGCGCCCGCCCTGTACCGCTACTTCGCCGACCGCGACGAGCTGCTCACGGAGCTCATCGTCGACGCGTACAACGATCTGGGCGAGGCCGTCGCGGAGGCGCGCGACCAGATCCCCGTCGACGATCCGGGCGGCCGGTTCGCCGCGGTCGCGCATTCATACCGGCGCTGGGCGCGTGAGGAGCCGCAGCGGTTCGCGCTGATCCTCGGCATGCCGGTGCCCGGCTACCACGCCCCCGAGGAAGGTCCGACGACGGAAGCGGCGCGGCGCGCGATGGCGCAGCTCAAGTCGCTGTTCTACGAGGCCACCCAGGCCGGCCTCCTGCGTCGTCCCATGCTCGCGGACGACGACGCCAGCATCGCCCGCATGCTCGCGGAGCACCACGAGGCGAAGGATCTGCCGATCGACGGCCCGCCGGTCGCGCCGGAGACGTTCCAGGCGATGCTGCACTGCTGGGCGAGCCTGCACGGCTTCACCTGCCTTGAGTCGTACGGCCACCTCGACTGGATGCCCGGGGAGCTGCGCGACGCCATCTTCGAGTCCAGCATCCGGCTGATCGCGAAGGTCGCCGGCCTGCCCGAGCCCGGCCTGCTGACCCTTCCCGGCGACGACTGAGCAGGCGACTGGGCGCCGCCGAAACGCCCGCCGAAACGCCCGCCGAGCAGCCCCGTGACGGCGTGACCTCGGCCTCGTCGGGCGCGGGCATGCGGGCGACCGCCGCCGAAGCGCGTACCCTGTGCGACGTGGCAGCACGTGACGTAGACGCCGAGATCGCGGACCTCTCGCAGACCCTGGCCAGCATCGAGAACGTTCTCGAGCCGGAGAAGATGCGAGAGCGCATCACCGACCTCGAAGCGCATGCGGCCGCGCCGGACCTGTGGGATGACGTCGAGCAGGCGCAGCAGGTCACGAGCCAGTTGTCGTACCTGCAGGCGGAGTTGCGCAAGCTCACCGAGCTGCGCCAGCGCATCGAGGACCTCCCGGTCATGGTCGAGCTGGGCCGCGACGAGGGCGACGCCGACGCGATGGCCGAGGTCGAGCGGGAGATCGACGACCTCCGGAGGGTGATCTCCGACCTCGAGATCCGCACGCTGCTGTCCGGCGAGTACGACGAGCGCGAGGCCGTCGTCACGATCCGCTCCGGCGCCGGCGGCGTCGATGCCGCCGACTTCGCCGAGATGCTGCTGCG
Organism: Jiangella muralis; assembly: GCF_001270745.1. Classification (GTDB taxonomy): domain Bacteria; phylum Actinomycetota; class Actinomycetes; order Jiangellales; family Jiangellaceae; genus Jiangella; species Jiangella muralis. Next base: position 8,656 of record NZ_KQ434761.1, on the reverse strand, counting down.
CATGTACCTGCGCTGGGCCGAGCGGCACGGCTACAAGACCGAGGTGCTTGACACCTCCTACGCCGAAGAGGCCGGCCTGAAGTCGGCGACGTTCGAGGTCAAGGCGCCGTTCGCGTACGGGACGCTGTCCGTCGAGGCGGGCACGCACCGACTCGTCCGCATCTCGCCGTTCGACAACCAGGGCCGCCGGCAGACGTCGTTCGCGGCGGTCGAGGTGATCCCGCTGATCGAGACCACCGACCACGTCGACATCCCCGAGGCGGACATCCGCATCGACGTGTTCCGGTCGTCCGGTCCCGGCGGGCAGAGCGTCAACACCACCGACTCCGCCGTCCGCATCACCCACCTCCCGACCGGCCTGGTGGTGTCGATGCAGAACGAGAAGTCGCAGATCCAGAACCGCGCCGCCGCCATGCGCGTGCTGCAGTCGCGCCTGCTCCTCCTGCAGCGCGAACAGGAGCAGGCGCAGAAGAAGGAGATGGCCGGCGACGTGAAGGCGTCGTGGGGCGACCAGATGCGCTCGTACGTCGTCCACCCGTACCAGATGGTGAAGGACCTGCGCACCGAGCACGAGGTCGGCAACCCGCAGGCGGTGTTCGACGGGCAGATCGACGACTTCCTGGAGGCCGGCATCCGCTGGCGCAAACAGCAGGAGCAGGCCGAGGCACAGTGAGGTCGCTGCTGTCGTACGGGAACCTTCGGGGCGCCACGCCGCGTTGGTTCTCCCAGCGTGCGGTCACATCCGGACGTACACTCACAGACGAGCTTCAGGCGGTCAGGGCCATCGCGGGAGCGTCTCACATCCACATCGGCGAGGCATCGTGATCCTTTTCGACAACGTCAGCAAGTTGTACCCGACGCAGAACCAGGCAGCGCTCGAGAGCCTGTCCCTGGAGATCGAGAAGGGCGAGTTCGTCTTCCTCGTCGGGCCGTCCGGGTCCGGCAAGTCGACGTTCCTGCGCCTGACGCTGCGCGAGGACAAGCCGACCTCGGGCCGTATCCGCGTCGCCGGCAAGGACCTCCACCGGCTGTCGAACTGGAAGGTCCCGCACCTGCGTCGCCGCATCGGCACCGTCTTCCAGGACTTCCGGCTGCTGCCGAACAAGACGGTGTTCGAGAACATCGCCTTCGCGCTGCAGGTCATCGGCAAGCCGCGCCGCCAGATCAACCGCGACGTCCCCGCCGTCCTCGAGCTCGTCGGGCTCGACGGCAAGGAGGACCGGCTGCCCGACCAGCTGTCCGGTGGTGAGCAGCAGCGTGTCGCCGTCGCCCGCGCGTTCGTCAACCGGCCGCTGATCCTGCTGGCCGACGAGCCCACCGGAAACCTCGACCCGGGCACCAGTGTCGGCATCATGAAGCTGCTCGACCGCATCAACCGCACGGGCACCACCGTGGTCATGGCCACCCATGACCAGTCCATCGTCGACCAGATGCGCAAGCGCGTCATCGAGCTCGAGCACGGCAAGCTGGTCCGCGACCAGTCGCGCGGCGTCTACGGCTACACCCGCTGACACCGCCCTTCGTCCCGAACCCGCCGACCCGGAAGAAACCATGCGCTTCCAGTACGTCCTGTCCGAGATCACGACCGGCCTGCGCCGCAACCTGACGATGACCATCGCGCTCGTCATCGTGGTGGCCATCTCCATCGCGATGCTGGGCGCCGGCCTGCTGATCCGGTCCCAGGCCGAGACCACCAAGGGCTACTGGTACGACCGCATCGAGATCTCGGTGTTCATGTGCAACGAGTACTCGACCGGGGCAGGTTGTGCCGACGGCGCCGTCACCGACGCGCAGCGCGACACCATCCGGCAGACGCTGGAGTCGCACCCCGAGGTCGACGAGGTGTTCTACGAGAACCAGGAGCAGGCGTTCGCGCGGTTCAGCGAGCAGTTCGACGACTCCGACATCGGCGGCATCATCACGCCCGACCAGCTCCCCGAGTCCTTCCGCGTCGCCCTGCAGGACCCCGAGCAGTACGACGGCGTCGTCTCGGCGGTGGCCGGCCTGCCCGGTGTGCAGGAGGTCACCGACCAACGGCAGCTGCTCGAACCACTGTTCCGGACGCTCGACGGCTTCCAGCTGGTCGCGTTCGCCATCACCGTCATCCAGATCGTCGCGGCGGTCCTGCTGATCGGTAACACCATCCGGCTGGCCGCGTTCAACCGCCGCCGGGAGACCGGCATCATGCGGCTGGTCGGTGCGTCGAACTTCTACATCCAGCTCCCGTTCATCCTGGAAGCGGCCATCGCAGGCCTGCTCGGCTCGGTGCTCGGCGTCATCGCCCTCTTCGGCGGCGTCGAACTGATCGTCGGCCGGTTCATCGCGCCGAACCTCCAGTTCACGTCCTGGGTCGACAGCGCCGACGTCTGGGCGGCGACGCCGTGGCTCCTGGTGGCCGGCGTGCTGTTCTCGATGCTGGCGTCGTTCGTCACGCTCCGCCGCTACCTGCGCGTTTAACAGCGGACGGGCGGGGCCGCGGCGACGGCGAGGCGCGCCCAGACTGCGGCGAGGGTACGGATTCGGCGCACGGGTCCGTCAGCGCGGACGTTGTCGGTGCCCGCCCGTAGGGTGGGAGCCCTCCCAGCCGGGCGGGGACCGTACGTCGAGTCGGCCGACCGCGACAGTTCACCGCGCCGGTCTCGTCCGGGACACGGCCAGGGCCCACGCAGGCACGACCCCGACCGGGGCTCGGCCCGGCCCCGCGCAGGCACCGCCCCGGCCGCGGCGCGTCCCACATCGTCACCTCCCGACACGCCGACACGCCGACATCCGGCGTCTCCGTCGATTCGCGCCACTTGCCCACCTTGTGCGCTCGCCTGCGGAAATGACAGCGATGTAGTTATCGCGGGCTGCTTCGCGGCCAGAGTGAATGGTGTTACGGTCATGCACGAGTGGTGCGAGGGAGGCCGCTGTGAAGGCTGTGACAAGTGAGACGTCGTGGGCACGGCGGGTGACCGTGATCGTCGTCACCGTCGGCCTTCTCTGCACCGGGCTGAGCCAGGCGGGGGCCACGTCCGACGCCGAGCGCCGGCTGAAGGACGCGCAGAACAGCCTGGAGCATGCCCAGGACCAGCTGGCCCACTCCACGCAGGCGCTCGCCGACGCGACGGCCGCGTTCCAGGCGGCGACGGCGCAGCTGCCGACAGCGGAGGCGACGCTGGCCACCGCGCAGCAGGGCCTGTCCACCGCCGAGCACGAGCTCGAGGTCGCGCGCGGCGAGGTCGCCGCGGCGCGGGCGGCGGACGAGGCGGCGGCGCAGAAGCTGGTCGAGGCGGAGAAGAAGGTCAAGGACCAGATCGTCAAGATCGACGACGTGACGGAGCGGATCGACGGCAAGCGGGCGTCGATCAGCCAGGTCGCCGTCGAGGCGTACACCCGCGGCGTCGGCGCCGACCTCGCCAGCCTCACCATCCTGATGCAGGCCGACAGCATGGACGCGCTCGCCGCGCGCGCCGCCGCGTCGACGTCGGTGCTGACGGCCGAGAACACCATCCTCGGTGAGCTCAAGGACGACCGGGCCGAGTTGGCCAACGAGCGCGTCGTCCTCGAAGACCTGGAAGCGGCCGCCGAGGAGGCCCGTCAGCTGGCGGCCGCCACGCTGCAGGCGACGGAGCAGCGCGAGCAGGCCGCCGAGGCGGCCCGCGCCACCGCGCAGGCGGCCAGCGACGCAGCGGCCGCGGCGAAGGCCGAGGTCGACCAGCTCATCTCCGCCCGCGACGGCGCGAGGACGGCGGCGCAGGCGGCCCAGGCCGGCGACCAGGCCCAGACGGCGGCCTGGTCGGCCGAGCGGGACCAGATCGAGGCCGAGATCGCCGAGATCCAGCGCCGGGAGCAGGAACAAGCCGAGCAGGAGCAGGCCGAGCAGGAGGCCGAAGAGGACAACGGCGGCGGCGGCGGTGGCGGTGGCGGAGGCGGCGGTGGCGGCGGTGGTGGCGGCGGTGGCGGTGGCGGCGGTGGTGGTGGCGGCAGCAGCTCCGTCACGCTGGCCTTCCCGACCGCGAACCCGTACGTCACCTCGCCCTACGGCATGCGCGTCCACCCGGTGACCGGTGTCTACAAGCTGCACGACGGCACCGACTTCCGGGCCTACTGCGGCACGCCGATCCGCGCGGCCGCCGCCGGCACCGTCGAGTGGGCCTACTACCGCGGCGCGTACGGCAACCAGGTCGCGGTCAGCCACCGGCGCATGGTGTCGACGTACAGCCACCTGTCCCGATTCGCCGTCAGCGACGGCGAGAGCGTCTCGCAGGGCGAGGTCATCGGCTACTCCGGCACGACAGGCAGCTCGACCGCCTGCCACCTGCACTTCATGCTCTACGTCGGCGGCGAGCGTGTGAACCCGATGAACTACCTCGGCAGCTAAACGCAGTCGTCGGCACGGCCCTCGAAGTGCGATCCTTGGGGCATGGCACGAGAACGCGGACACACCGTGGTGGCCCAGAACCGCAAAGCCCGCCACGACTACCACATCGACGACACCTACGAGGCCGGCATCGTCCTGACCGGCACCGAGGTGAAGGCGCTGCGGGCCGGCAAGGCGTCGCTGGTCGACGGTTTCGCCGAGGTCCGCGACGGCGAGGTGTGGCTGCGCAACGTGCACATCCCCGAGTACGACCTCGGCACCTGGAACAACCACGCGCCGCGCCGCTCGCGCAAGCTGCTGTTGCGCAAGGACGAGATCAGCAAGCTGATCGGCAAGACCCGCGAGACCGGCTACACGCTGGTGCCGCTGTCGCTGTACTTCAAGGACGGCTACGCCAAGATCGAGTTGGCGCTGGCCCGCGGCAAGAAGGCCTACGACAAGCGGCACACGCTGGCCGAGCGCGAGGCGAAGCGCGAGGCCGAGCGCGCCATGGCCAACGCTCGGCGCAAGCGCTGAGCCCGCGGTGAGCCCGCAGCGGGTCCCGGCGGCGGCAGCCCTGCTCCTGGCGGGGGTGCTGCTGGCCGGCTGCGGCGAGGGCTCCGCGGCGTCGACGCCGTCGCCGTCCGCCCCGACGCCGACTGCCACCGCGACGGCGACGCCCACACCTGCGCCGGCCTGGCCGCTGACCGGCCTGCCCGCGCCGTCGGCCGCCGACCTCGCGACGCCGGCGCTGGTCGTGAAGATCGACAACACGGCGTCGTCGGCGCCGCAGCTGGGCCTGTCGAAGGCCGACCTCGTGGTCGAGGAACTGGTCGAGGGCGGGCTGACCCGGCTGGCCGCGCTCTTCCAGTCGACGTTGCCGCCGGTCGCCGGGCCGGTCCGGTCGGTGCGCACCACCGACGCCGGCCTCGCGCTGCCGGCCGGCGGCGTGCTGGTCGCGTCCGGCGGGGCGGAGCGAGTGCTGAAGGCGCTGGACGACGCCGGCGTCACCGTGCTGACCGGCGGCGGCAACGGCCTGTCCCGCGATCACAGCCGGCCGGCGCCGTACAACGTCATGCTCGATCCGGCCGCGGCGGTGGCGAGCCTGCCCGGCGGCGCCGGCGTCCCCACCGGCCCGTACCTGCCCTGGGGGACGGCGCCCGCGGGCCGGCCGGTCGGCGGCGCCGTCGTGACGTTCTCCGCTGCGCGCACGTCGACCTGGACCTGGTCCGACGGCGTCTGGGTGCTCGACGGCGACCACGCGGCCGACGGCGACCGGTTCGCTCCGGCGACGGTGCTGGTCCTGCGGGTCACGCTGCGCGACGCCGGCTACGAGGACCCGGCCGGCAACCCGGTCCCCGAGACCGTCCTCGTCGGCTCCGGCGCCGCGACGCTGCTCACCGGCGGCACGGCCGTCGAGGGCACGTGGTCCAAGGAATCGCTGGCGGCGCCGCTGACGCTCGCCGACGCGGCCGGTGCGCCGCTGCACGTGCCGCCGGGGCGGGTGTGGATCGAGCTGGTCCCCGACTCCGGCTCGGTGACGTTGCGCTGACGGCACTGTGCGAGGCTGGCGCGATGAGCACCGACGAAGACTGGGAAGGACGGGTCGCCGCGGCCTGGGCGCTGATCGACGACCACGACGAGGCGCAGTTCGTCACGCTGATCGACGGTCTCGCCGCTGAGCTGCCCCAGGGTAGCCCCGTCGCGGCGTTCGAGCGGGCCTGCGCCTTCGACTCCACCGGCCGCCCCGACCTCGCCGAACCGCTCTACCGCGAGGCACTGGCCGGCGAGTTGCCCGGCGAGCGTCGTCGCCGGGCGGTGATCCAGCTGGCCAGCACCGTCCGCAACCTCGGCCGTCCGGGGGAGAGCGTCGACCTGCTCACCGCGGAGCAGGCCCGCGGCTCGGACCACCTGGACGAGGCGGTCAGCTGCGTCCTCGCGCTGGCGCTCACCGACGCCGGGCGCGAGCGCGAGGCCGTGTCCGTCGCCGTCGGCGCCCTGGCCCGGCACCTGCCGCGCTACCAGCGCTCGATGGCCGCCTACGCCCAGGTGCTGGTCCAACCCCGGAGCTGAGACCTCGCCCTGGAGTGGGCGCCGACAACGAGTGATCCTCGGCGGTTGGTCAAGTTGGCTCGTGAGGCGTGCGCACCGGTAGCGACCGAACCGGCGCCCACAAGGTGTCCCGCCGCGAGTGAGGTGTGTTCGCGCCGGGCAAGGAACCCCTCCCGGCGGACCCGTCACCCTAGGGGACTTGCGGTGGCGATCCGTGCTGTGCATCCGGCGCGATCCAGGTGACGAGCAATTCGGCCCCTGCTCTCGTTGCTGGGTCGTCGTCGTGGGTCAGCTCCAAGCACAGGTCTACGAAGCGAGCTCCGCGTCTACTGGCGTCGGCAATGGTGCCGTAGAGGTGGTCGTGCTGCTCGGCGTCGGCACTCGCGACAGCCTGCGCAATTGGCCGAACGCCGTGGACGTCGTCGCGTTGCAACAGCGCTTGGCTGGTGGCATCAGTCACCGCCGTATCGTGGGCGTCCAGGAGTAGGGCGCGCAGCGCCTCTGCGATGTCGGGGCGCTCCGCTCGGGCAGCCAGCTGCCGGCCAGCACCCGCACGGGTGGCCCAGTTCGGCGACGACGCCGCCTTGATCGCTGCGACGAGATCGGAATCGGCCTCCACAGTCGTCAGTCTGCACCCGGGCCGAGTGATCCTCGCCGCACCCGGGAGATCTTGCCAGCGTGCATAAAAGAAGGGATATTCGTTTTAGGAAGTCGTCGATCCAGGGAGGCATCCCGTGACACCACGACCGCGCGCGCAGGCAGGGCGACGCCCGGTGACGATCGAGCGGGTCGCCGGGCGGTGGTGGGTCCGGCGCGACCGCTTCGGTCGGGTCGTCGCGATGGCGGCGGACCTCGAAGGCATCCAGATGCTCGATGTCGCCGTGGTCACCCGGCGCGGTGGGGCGGGAGCCCATCGATGATCTCGTCCGTGACGGAGGCGAGCCTGGCGGCCGGGGCCGTCGTGGCCAGCGACGAGTACCGGATCAGCCGCGCCGACCTGGTCCGCTACGCCGGCGCGTCCCGCGACTTCAATCCACTGCACTGGAGCCCGCGGATCGCCGCCGCGGCCGGGCTGCCCGGCGTGATCGCGCACGGCACTCTCATCCTCGGCCTGGTCACTCGGTTGCTGACCGGCTGGCTGGGTGACCCGGCGCGGCTCGACGAGCTCAACTTCCGCTTCATCCGGCCCGTGGTCGTGCCGGACGACGGCGGCGTCGCACTCGCGCTGCAGGCCCGGGTCTCGGAGCCTCATCCGGACGGCCGGGTCGCCGTGACAGTGGTCGCGTCGGTCGAGGGCACCGGCACCGTGGGTCGGGGCCGGGTGATCGTCCAGCCGCTGCCGGACTAGCTGAGTGAGTCCGATTGATCTTGGCGATGCAGCCTATGTGGTCGGCCGTTCGCCGTGGTCCGCACGTTGGCCGTCCCCTGGCGCCCATTTTCTCAGCCGCGTGACCGCGCCTCAAGCGGACCCGGATAGGCGCTTCGCGCGTTGGGGGTCCGCTTGACCCGCGGCCCCGCGGCCCCGGGCCCTATCAGGGGACGGGGGCAGTCTGGGCACACCTCGATGCCCACCGCCGTCCTCGATGGTGAGAACCGTCCGAAAGGCCCCTCGAACACGACCCTCGCCATCGAAGACGGCTCCGGGAATCGAGGACAACCAACGGTGCACCGGCACGAACGACGAACGCCAGCCAGCCAGGCGAACGGCGCACCGGGCGGGCTCTGCCCGCACTTCCCCCGTCCCCCTGATAGCTGCGGCCAAGAACATGGGCAGCAGGGGGACGGCCCACCGCCGCAAAGCGGCGAACTGCGGGACGACGGCGAACCGTTACACGATCCCCACCTCACTGTGTGGGTTCACTGCGCCGGGTGGGGCAGATCACTGTTCCCCTGACAACAGCAACGCCACCCAGCACACACAGCGATCCCACCCAATGGCGCACCCGGGGCGGGCGCACAGTCGCCGCCGCCCAACGATGCGGGGATCGATGTGAGATCGCTGCGGAAACGACGCGCCATCACTGTCGCCGACACGACAGCGTTCTCACCTCGATCACGCAGCGATCCCACACCGTTGCGCCGGGCCGGCGAGACCAGCCACCCGACGCCCGCTCAAATCCGGTTCGAGTGTCGGAGTTTCGGAGACCAAGCGGAGCTGATATAGGTCGGTAGTCCTTCACAAGACATCTCCGGAGGTGTCAGAAGGGATCCGTTGGATTCCGTCTGAGTGTCTGGCGTTGGCGCGCTGGTCCTCCTGGCATG
>NZ_LFXL01000047.1 GCF_001270745.1 Jiangella muralis | reverse complement strand
ACACCTTCGGCATCGGACAACACCTTCCACCAGGCGTTGCTACGACCGATGGAATCCGCCCCCACCAACTCCACCGTTACTCCAAGATCAACCTGGCGGGGTGGGGCGGCGTACGCGGATCGTGGCTCCGCGAACCGGATACGCCACTCAGCGGCGCCGCTGGAGGCGTACCCGGGCGCGCGGCGTGTGGATCGACGCGGCGCCGGAGATGCGGGAACGGGCACCGAGACGCCGGCCGCACATGAGGCCGGTTCCGGAGCGGGGCAAGATCTGGTATCTTGTCTCGCATGGTACCTGGTGAGGGTCAGATCATGACCAACCTCCGGCGCGGCGCGCTCGAGTACTGCATCCTTGCCCTCGTCCGCGACGGCGACCGGTACGGGCTGGACATCGCCCGCGAGCTGACCGACGGCGTGCTGATGGCCGGTGAGGGCACGCTGTACCCGCTGCTGTCGCGGCTACGCAAGGGCGGGCTGGTCGCGTCGTCGTGGCAGGAGTCGGAGTCCGGGCCACCGCGCCGCTACTACCGGCTCACGCCCGACGGGCGGGCCTCGCTGGACACGTTCGAGCAGACCTGGCGGCCGTTCCGCGACGCCGTCGACCGCGTCCTCGCCAACGGGCGAGGGTGAGCGCCATGGAGGAGCCCATGCTGACCGCCACCCAGCACCAGCGCATCGACCGTTACCTGGCCGAACTGGCCGGCGCACTCGGGGCGCTGCCGGCGAGCGAGCGGGACGATCTCGTCACAGGCGTTCGCGAGCACATCCAGGCGGCGCTGGCCGACCTGCCCGAGCGCACCGACGCGGACGTCGACGAGGTGCTGCGGGCGCTCGGCGACCCGCTCACCATCGCGGCCGAGGCCACCGGCGACGACGGCGACAGCGGCGGTCCCGCTGCGGTCGCTACAGGGGACGACCGGCGCCGCGACGTGCCCATGCTGCAACGCGACTGGGTGCCCGGTCTCGTCGTGGCGACGCTGATGGCTGCTCCGCTGGTGCTGACGGCGCTGGCCGGGTTCGGCGGGATCTTCCTGCTGCCGGTCGCTACGGTGGCCGGCTGGACGGTGCTCTGGATGTCACCCTTGTGGACGCCAACCGAGAAGCTGCTCGGCACGTTCCTGCTGCCGGGCCTGAACGTGCTGCTGTTCCTCGGCCTGTTCCACACCAGCTCGTCCGAGATGTGCACCGGCGGGAGCGACACCCCCACCACCTGCACCACCGAGGGCGGCTGGCTGACGCCGGCGGTGTTCTGGGCCATCCTCCTCGTGGTGGCGGCAGCGAGCGTCGCCACCATCGTCGTCGTGTACCGGAACGGACGGCGGCGGGCGGCGGAGCCGGCTCAGAGCTTCTCGACCGGGGCGTAGCGCAGCAGCAGCGTCTTCAGCCCGGACTCGCCGAAGTCGACGGTGGCCTGGGCGTGCTCGCCCTGGCCGTTGGTCGCGACGACGGTGCCGAGGCCGAACGCGTCGTGGGTGACGCGGTCGCCGGCCGACAGCGAGATGACCGGGCGGTTGCCGGCGCCGGTGGACCGGCCGCTGACGGCTTGGCGGCGCGGGGGCGGCGGCGTGGTCCACTTGACCTGGTCGGCCTCGGTGCGGCGCCAGTCGATCAGCTCGTCGGGGATCTCGGCGAGGAACCGCGACGCCGGGTTGTGCGCCGGCGACCCCCACGCGCTGCGCAGCAACGCCCGAGACAGGTACAGCCGCTCGCGCGCCCGGGTGATGCCGACGTAGGCCAGCCGGCGCTCTTCCTCGAGCTCCTGCGCGTTGCCGCCGAGCGAGCGCTGGTGCGGGAAGACGCCGTCCTCGAGGCCGGTGAGGAACACCACCGGGAACTCCAGGCCCTTCGCGGTGTGCAGCGTCATGAGCGTGACCATGCCGTCGTGGTCGTCGCCCTCGGGGATCTCGTCGGCGTCGGCGACCAGGCTGACCTGTTCGAGGAACCCGGGCAGCGAGCCGTCGGAGTCTTCGCTCGCCTCGTACTCGCCGGCGACCGCGACCAGCTCGCGCAGGTTGTCGAGGCGGGTCTCGTCCTGCGGGTCGTCGGACTCGGACAGCTCCGCGACGTAGCCGGTGCGGTCGAGCGTCGCCTCGAGCACGGCGGCCGGGCCGACGCCGGCCTCGACCAGCGCCCGCAGTTCGTCGGTCAGCTGGACGAACCCCTCGATGGAGTTGACGGACCGGGTGGCGATGCCGGGCGCGTCGGCGGCGTGGCGCAACGCCTGGAAGAACGTGCTGCGCTCGCGCTGGGCCAGCGCCTCGACCATGGCCTCGGCGCGGTCGCCGATGCCCCGCTTGGGGACGTTGATGATGCGCCGCAGCGACACGGAGTCTTCCGGGTTGGCCAGGAAGCGCAGGTAGGCCAGCGCGTCGCGGATCTCGCGCCGCTCGTAGAACCGGGTGCCGCCGACGACGCGGTAGGGCAGGCCGACCCGGACGAAGATCTCTTCCAGCACCCGCGACTGGGCGTTGGTGCGGTAGAACACCGCGACGTCGCCGGTGCGGGCCTCGCCGTCGTCGGTGAGGCGGTCGATCTCGTCGGCGACGAACTGCGCCTCGGCGTGCTCGTCGTCGGCCACGTACCCGACGATCTTGGCGCCGTCGCCGCTGTCGCTCCACAACCGCTTCGGCTTACGGCCGGAGTTGCGGGCGATGACGGCGTTGGCGGCGGACAGGATGGTCTGGGTGGAGCGGTAGTTCTGTTCGAGCAGGATGACCCGGGTGTCGGGGTAGTCCTCTTCGAACTGCAGGATGTTGCGGATGGTGGCGCCGCGGAACGCGTAGATGGACTGGTCGGCGTCGCCCACCACGCACAGCTCGGCCGGCGGCACCGCGGGCTCGTCCTCGCCGGAGATGACGCCGGTGCCGACCAACTCGCGCACCAGCACGTACTGGGCGTGGTTGGTGTCCTGGTACTCGTCGACCAGGACGTGCCGGAACCGCCGCCGGTAGTTCTCGGCGACCTCGGGGAACGCCTGCAGCAGGTGCACCGTCGTCATGATGAGGTCGTCGAAGTCGAACGCGTTGGCCTCGGTGAGCCGGCGCTGGTACAGCTCGTACGCCTCGGCCACCATCTTCTCGTGGTGGGTGTCGGCCCTGGCCAGCGCGGTCTCGTAGTCGATGAGCTCGTTCTTGAAGTTGCTGACGGTGTAGCTGAACTGGCGCGGCTGGTAGCGGCGTGGGTCGAGGTCGAGCTCGCGGCACACCATGGCCATGAGCCGCTGCGAGTCGGCCGCGTCGTAGATGGAGAACGACGACGTGTAGCCGAAGACCTTGGCCTCGCGGCGCAGAATGCGGACGCACGCGGAGTGGAATGTGGACACCCACATGATGTCGGAGCGCTTGCCGACGAGGTCGGACACGCGCGCCTTCATCTCGCCAGCCGCCTTGTTGGTGAACGTGATGGCGAGGACGGAGCCCGGGTGCGCGTTGCGCTCGCCCAGCAGGTACGCGATGCGCCGCGTGAGCACCCGCGTCTTCCCCGACCCCGCCCCGGCCACGATGAGCAGCGGCGACCCGTGATGGGTCACGGCGTCGCGCTGCGGCCCGTTGAGGCCGTCGAGCAGTGCCTCGGGGTCGCGCTTCCGCCGCCTGACCGGCTTCTTCGGCGTGGCCGATTCGGTCAGGGTGAGGTCGTCGAACAGGGCACTCATCGCCGGCAGGTCACACTCGCCTTCTCACTCGCTTGGCTGGCGCCCCCAGCCTATGCCCGACCACCGACAGACTCGGCCCGAACACGCTTACGAACGCCCGTTCGATCGGCGGACGTGTCGTCGAAGAAATCCGGGAGGCGGTGTCGAACCGGGGTGGTGGTGTTCGTAGCAGGGGTGAGGTCGCCCACGAGGGGCTGCGCCACGGTAGAGGAGCCGCGATCATGAAGCTGACGACCATGACCCAGGTCACCATCGACGGAGTGATGCAGGGAAACGGGCACGCGTCCGACGAGGAGCGCAGGAACGGATTCGAGCGGGGCGGCTGGGCCCGGGGGAGGGGCGACGCCGAGACCCACGCGTTCATCAACCGGACTTACCAGCGCGCCGACGCGTTCCTGTTCGGCCGGCGTACCTACGAGATCTTCGCCGGTTCGTGGGGATCGTTGACGGAACGGGACGTTCCCGGCTGGGAGCCGGTCATGCGGGCGTTGAACACACGGCCCAAGTACGTGGCGTCGACCACGCTCACCGATCCGGCGTGGCCGGGCACCACCGTCCTGTCCGGAGACGTCGCGGCCGCCGTCCGAGAGCTGAAGGCCGAGACGGGGGGTGAGCTGCAGGTGCATGGCAGTGGCGCCCTGACCCGGTGGCTGCTCGAGAACGACCTGGTCGACGAGTTGACCCTGCTCGTGGTCCCGGTGATCCTCGGCCAGGGCGCGCGACTGTTCCCGCAGACCGGCCCGGATCTCGCGCTCGACCTGGTCGAGTCGCGAGTCGACTCGAAGGGCGTGACGATCCAGGTCTACCGGCCGGCGGGGCGCCCGCAGTACGCAGCGGCCTGACGTCCCTGACCGGTCCACCACACTGTCCTGACACCACAGGAGGATCACCTGATGAAGTTTCTGGTTTCCGTGATCGATGACAAGAGCAATCCCGGCAGCACGGACAGGCAGCCCGCCATCAGCGTGTTCAACGAACGGCTGATCGCCGAGGGCTACTGGGTCTTCGCGGGCGGACTCGCCGACACCACCGCGGCCACGGTCGTCGACAACCGGGGCGGCGAGGCGCTGATCACCGACGGCCCGTTCATGGAGACGAAGGAGTACCTCGCCGGCGTCTGGGTGTGGGAGGCCCCGGATCTGGAGGTGGCGCTCGATCTCGCCACCGAGGCGTCGAAGGTCTGCGATCGGAAGATCGAGGTGCGGCCCTTCCTGTGAGCAACCCCGGGGTGGGACCACCAGGGTGCACGAGGAGTGGGCCCGGGTGGTCGCCCCCGCATGACCTCGCCCCCGACGGGAATAATCAGCGTGGGAGCGGTGCGATGGCGGACGACACGTTCACGCCGTACGGCGCCTCCCACGTGGCCGTACTGGCGGTGCTGACCGCGCTGGCCTGGTGGCTGGTGCGGCGGGGACGCGCGGTCCGCGGCACTCGGGCGGCGGATCGGCTCAGCGCAGGGTTCGCGGTCGTCTTCCTGGTACTGACCCTGCCGCTGCAGGTGTACTTCAACCTGCCCGGCCGCTTCGACGTGGGCCTCTCGTTGCCGATTCAGCTGTGCGACCTGGCCTGGCTGGCGGCGATCCACGCGCTCCTGACGCACCGGCGCTGGTCGGCCGCGCTCACGTTCTACTGGGGCCTGACCCTCAGCATCCAGCCGATCCTCACCCCGGATCTCGACGCGGAGTTCCCCGACCCCGCGTTCGTCCTCTACTGGTCGATGCACGGCCTGACGGTGCTCGCGGCGGTCTTCCTGACGTGGGGGCTGGGCATCCGGCCCGGCTGGGACTCGTACCGGGTGGCGGTGACCGCGACGGCGGCGTGGGCAGTGACGGTGTTCGCGTTCAACGCGGCGGCCGGCACGAACTACGGCTTCCTCAACGCCAAGCCGGACTCGGCGTCGATACTCGACCTGTTCGGTCCCTGGCCCTGGTACGTGGTGGTCGAGACGGTGCTCGTCGCCGCCGTATGGGCCCTGATCACCTGGCCGTGGACGCGGCGGACACCTGCTGGTCGAGCAGCGCGCGGTAGGCGTCCAGCTCCGCTTGGCTGGCCGCGATGAACTGGGACTGATAGCCGGCCTCGACGGCGGACCAGACGGGGATCAGGCCGGTCGAGGACTTGCAGGCGACGTCGGCGACGGCGGTGGCGAGCTCGTCGGCGCCGGCCGCGTCGGACGTCCACCAGCGGGGGTCGTCGTTGGCGTCCATGGGGGCGGCGTAGTGGTACCCGGCGCCGGCCATGCACGCGGACCAGGCGGCGAACGCGTCGAGCACCCGCGGATCGGCCAGCGCGGCGTGCCAGGCATCGGCCTGGACGGCGGAGACGAGGTCCTGCCCCGCCCGCAGCGACGACTCGGACGCGACGGAGGCCGCTTGGGAGGCCGCGCCGAGGCAGCCGCCCTCGGGTATGTCGTCGCGGGTGGTGGCGGCGCCGTCGGACGTGACGCCGACGAGGACCTCCAGTTCGGCGTCGGTGTGCGCCTCGTGGAACTCGCGCCGCACGTCGGTACTGGGCGGCGGGTGGTAGCCGTGCTCGGCGGCGACCTCGGGGTCGGCGACGGCGTACCGGCGGTCGTGCCGCGCGGCGACGGCTGCGACATCGGCGGCGAACGGCAGCGGCTCGATCGCCGCGTCGTCGAGGCCCAGCCCTGCCGCGCACTCGCGCACCCGCGCCTCCGCCGCCGACCCGAGCACCCGGCCCTCCGCGGCGGTGAGCGCGTACGCGTCGAGCGGCAGCGTCAGTCCCGCCTTGGGCTCCGCGCCGGCGGAGCGCGCCTGGACGACACCGGCACCGTCCGGCGACTGGACGGCGACGTCAGCGGGCGCGGCCACGCACCCGGCGGCCGGGAGCGCGAGGAGGACGGCGATACGGACGAGCACACGGGCGGTCATGCCACGGCCTTCCCAGGCCACCGGTCAGCCGCACACCAGGGGCTGCTGGTGGCACCAGTTGAACGATGCGTTGTCGTTGTACGTGTCGCCGAGATTCCGGGCGGACAGCGGCGGCACGTCGTCAGCCGGGCCAGCATAACCGGAATTGAAGTAGACGCGCGCGGTGAAATAGCCGTCGCGATTCGTGGCCGACGCGGCGTTGTTCTTCACCGGCTGGCCGGCGCCCGCGCCGGATCCGAGGAAACGGTAGGGCGCGAAGTCGCTGACCCGGTAGCGGAAGTCGTGCAGCGCGCCGGCCCGCCCGGAGTTGTAGTGCAGGCACAGCTCGAGGCCCTGGCAGCCGCCGTCGTGTTCGGCGGCGGACGCCGTCGAAGAAGCGCCCGTGACCAGCACACTCGTCAGAATCGTCGCGGCCATGGCGGCGGTCAGGCGGCGGATCGGCGTCACGCGGACCTCCCTGTCGGGCTCGGCTGCGTCGCCACCCTAACGGACGGCGTCACCTCCGGGAACCGCCGGGGGTTCAGCTCCAGAAAACCGCGATCACGACATTCGCGGCGGTCAACCCGAACAGGGCGAAGAACAGTCCGTCGGCGATGGCGGTGCGTTTCCGCTGGGCGAAGCACAAGGCGGTGATGATCAGCACGATGACCAGTTTCACGCCGATCTTCGCGTTGTTGACGTCCTTGTCGAGAGAGTCGATGCCGGACGCCATGCCGACCATCGCGACGCCGGTGACGAGCTGTGTGAGCGCGCCGTGCAGCATCGCCAGGTTGACGACGCGGCCGCCGCGCGCGCTCAGCTGCACCATGATGCCGCCGAGCAGGCTGGCCAGACCGAAGAAGTGCAGCACGAGCACCAGGTCGTAGACGAACTCCATGATCGAGCAGCCTACTACGCCGTGTCGTACTTCAGGACCACCGGGTCAGACGAGCCGCCGGTCGGTCGCCCACCGGGTCAGTTCGTACCGGTTGGACAGCTGCAGCTTGCGCAGCACCGCCGACACGTGCGTCTCGACCGTCTTGACCGAGATGAACAGCTCCTTGGCGATCTCTTTGTACGCGTAGCCGCGGGCGATCAGCCGCAACACCTCGCGTTCGCGCTGGGTGAGGCGGTCGAGGTCGTCGTCGACGGACGGCGCCTCGGTGCCGGCGAACGCGTCGAGCACGAACCCGGCCAGCCGGGGCGAGAAGACGGCGTCGCCGTCGGCCACGCGGCCGACGGCGGCCACGAGGTCGTCGCCGGTGATGGACTTCGTGACGTAGCCGCGCGCGCCGGCCCGGATGGTGCCGATGACGTCCTCGGCGGCGTCGGACACCGACAGCGCCAGGAACCGCACGCCGGGCTCCTTCGGGTGCACCTGGCGGATCACCTCGCCACCACCGCCGCCGGGCAGGTGGACGTCGAGCAGGACGACCTCGGGCTTGGTGCGCAGCACGACGGCGACCGCCTCGGCGGTGTCGGCCGCCTCGCCCACGACGTCGACGGACGGCGCCTGGGCCAGCTCGGCGCGGACCCCGGTGCGGAACATGGCGTGGTCGTCGACGAGGACGACCGTCACCGGGCCGGCATCGGCGGGCCTGGCGTCGTCTGGCTTGATCTCGCTCACGAGCTTCTCCTCGTCGACAGTCGTACTTCGGTGCCCTCGCCGGGCTCGGACCGGATGGTGGCCTCGCCACCGTGCCGCTCCATGCGTCCGATGACCGAGCGTCGCACACCCAGACGATCCTCGGGGACGGAGTCGGGGTCGAACCCGGCGCCACGGTCGCGGACGAACACCTCGACGCCGTCGTCGCCGGCCTCGACGAAGATGTCGATCTTGTCGGCGCCGGAGTGCTTGGCGGCGTTGACGGTGGCCTCGCGGGCGGCCTTGAGGACGGCCCGGGCGACGTCGTCGATCTCGGCGTCGCCGACGGTGACCACCTCGACCGGCGTGCCGAACGCGTCCTCGACCTCGGCGGCCATCTTCGTCAGCGCGGCCGCCAGCGAGGAGCCGTCGTCGACGAGGTCGCTGTAGAGCCAGGCGCGGAGGTCGCGCTCCTGGCTGCGGGCCAGCCGGACGACGGCGCGGGGGTCGTTGGCCTGCTTCTGGATCAACGCGAGCGTCTGCAGCACGGAGTCGTGCAGGTGGGACGCCATGTCGGCGCGTTCCTGCGAGACGATGCGGGCGCGCCGCTCGCTGTCGAGGTTGCGCCACAGCTTCCACAGCCACGGCCCGATGATCAGCCCGACGCCGACCAGGATGACCAGCACGCCGCCCAGGGCGTCCATGGTCTGGTCGAACTGGCCCTGCCCGACGAGGAACACCACGACGCCGGCCACGACGACGCCGGCCCCGGCCACCACCCGCATGCCGGCGATCCAGCCGCCCTTGCCGGTCAGCGCGGCCAGCCACGGCAGCCGCGGCGAGATGACCGACAGCCGGCTGCGCTCCTGCTCGTCGGCGGCCCGCCAGACCAGCGTCAGGCCGGCGGCGGCCAGCAGCAGCGGGAAGAACACGGCCGGGCTGACGCCGAGCGGGGTCTGCTGCACCAGCAACCACACCCCGGCGCCGAGGACGACCAACGCGGCCAGCTGGCCGAGATCGCCGGTGCGCTGGGCGAACGTGCGGCGGCGGCGCTTGCCGGTACGGGTGGCGGCGGCGAGGCCGGCCGGCGTGCGCGCCTCCTCGGCCTCGCGCTGCACCGTCTGGTCGAGCGGGGTGAAGATCCACAGCGCGAGGTAGAGCACGATGCCGAACCCGGAGACGGCGCTGAGCAGGCTGAACGCGACTCTGACGGCGAGCGGCTGCACCTTGAACTGCGCGGCCAGCGCGGCGGCCACGCCGGCGACCATGCGGCCGTCGGAGTGGCGGACGAACTTGGGCGGCGCGCCGGGGTCGGCGGCGGCGTCGGGCTCGCGCGCGCTGGTACGGCCGGCCTCCGGCGGTTCGCCTGGCGGCAGCTCACGCGGCCCGCGCTCGGTGGCCGCAGCGGCCCCGGACTCGGGTTCCGGGCCGCCGTCGACCGGCTCGGCGGGCGCCATGACGGCATCCTCAGGCGCCGCGACGGCGTCCTCGGGCGCCGCGACGGGGTCGTCGCCGGCCTCGCCGGGGCGCGCCGGACCGCGTGCTGCCGGCCCGGCAGCACGTGGCGTCGGCACAGTGCTCATGACATCGATGGTCACACGCGCGAGCGCGCGCCGCCATGAGGGACCTCCCGGAGATCCGGGCTCGGGGACCGTTCCGGGTCATCCCCGATGCATTCAGGGCCGTTTCCTCGGCATCATCGTTGCCATGAGTGATGTGCCTCCTGCCTCCCCCGCCACGGGCGCCGGGCCGAGTGTCTCGGACGAGTTCCGCTTGCTGCGCCGCAGCCGGTCGGACCGAGTCGTCGCCGGTGTGCTCGGCGGGCTGGGCCGGCGGCTCGGCATCGACCCCGTCGTGCTGCGCGTCGCCACAGTCGTCCTGGCCATCTTCGGCGGCGTCGGCGTGCTGCTGTACGCCATCGGCTGGCTGGTGGTCCCCGCCGAGGACGAGGAGCGCTCGATCCTCGACCAGGCGCTCGGGCGCGGCGAGAACCGCCGCTCGGGCACCGTCCCGCTGGCGCTGCTGCTCGGCGGCATCGGCCTGACCGCGGGCATCGGCATCATCGCCGGCACGTGGGACGGCGGCGTGCTGCTCCTGCTCGCCGTCATGGGCGTGTACCTGCTGCTGCGCCGCCGCGCCGACGACGATCAGGCCGGCGCCGACTACCCGCAGGAGGCCGGGTTCGGCTCGTACGTCTACGACCCCAGCGTCGCTCCGGCGGCCCCCGGCGGGACGGCCACCGGCCCGGCCGGCGCCACCACCGGCCCCACCGCCACCGCGCCCGCCGGGCCGTCCGGCCCCACCAGCGGCTGGCCGGAGGGCCCCGACTGGGGTCCGCCGCCCGAGCCGCCGGCATCCGCGCCGCCGCCCCCGCCGGCGAAGCGGGCCAAGCAGCGCTCGGCGCTCGGCCTGATCACGTTCTGCCTCGCGCTGGTGTCGGTCGGCGTGCTCGCCGCCAACGACGCGTCCTGGGCCGACTACCCGCCGGCCCTCTACGTGGCCGTGCCGCTGGGCATCGTCGCGCTGGGCCTGATCGTCGGCGCCTGGTACGGACGCTCCCGCGGGCTGATCGTGCTGGGCTTCCTGCTGGCGTTCGCGCTGGTCCCGGCCACGTTCGTGTCGCAGTGGGACTACCACAACTCGGGCACCATCACCCGCACCTACGTCACCACCGACCAGATCCCCACGGGGACTCAGGAGTACGGCGCCGGTGACATCCACTATGACCTGTCCGGGCTCACCCTCACCGACGGCGACACCGTGCGCCTCGACATCGAGCAGGGCGCCGGCAGCCTCACCGTCACGCTGCCGCCCAACGCCGACGTCGAGCTCACCCAGGCCTCCGTCGGCGCCGGCAACCTCGACGTGTTCGGCGAGCGGCAGGACGGTCTCGCCCAGGAGCGCAAGGACGTCTCCGACACCGGGATCGACGGGCCCGGCGGCGGCACCGTCGTGCTGGACCTCGAGCTGGGCCTGGGCGACCTGGAGGTGACCCGATGAAGCGGCACGACACCGACGTCGTCTCCCTGATCTTCGGACTTCTCTTCCTTGGAGTGAGCGCCATGTGGCCGTTCGTGCACTACGACGTGCTGGGCTTGTCCGGCCTCGAGGTCGCCATGCCGGTACTGCTGGTCTCGATCGGCCTCGCCGGGCTGCTGGCGTCGCTGAGCAAGCTGCGCCGAGAGCGCGACCCGAAGGCCTGATCCCTGGCCCGCACCGCGGTGTCGGGGTGGTCGGTGACCACGCCGTCCACCCCGGCGCCGAAGAACACCCGGTACTCCCCCAGCGCGTCGCCGTGGCCGGCCGCCTCCCGGCCGCGGCGCCGGTCGGCCGGCAGGAACGAGTTCTCGTTCCGGAACGTCCAGGCGTGTACCGCCAGGCCGAGATCGTGCGCATCGGACACCAGCCGGCCCGGATGGCCCAGCCGGCCCTCCGGGTCGCGCGGCACCACCAGCGACCGGTGCGCCCCCAGCACCGTCGCGTACGAGGCGACCTCGCGCAGCCCGGTCGGGGTGAGCAGGTCGACGAACCGGCGGCCGTCGCCGGCGCGCTCCCAGTCGAACGGCCGGCCGGTGCTGTCGACCAGCTGCACCAGCGGCACCGACGTGCGCGCGGCCAGCCGCCGCAGCACCGACGGCTCGTAGGACTGGACGAGGACGGGGATCCCGGCGCGCTCCAGCCGGAACCCCAGCAGCGCCGCCATCAGCGCGTCCTCCGCCGACAACCCCCGCTCGGCGTAGTAGGTCGGGTGCTTGAGCTCCGGGTACAGGCCGACCGGACGGCCGCGGCGGCGGCCGCCCTCGACCGCCAGCGTGATGATCTCGTCGAACGTCGGCACCCGCAGCCGGCCGTCGTAGGCCTGGTTGGACGGGCGCAGCTCGGGGATCCGCTCGCGTGCGTACAGCGACCTGACCTCGTCGAGCGTGAATTCGTCGACGAACCAGCCGGTCAGCTCGCGGCCGTCGACCAGCCCGCGGCGGCGCCGGTGCGCAAACTCCGGCCGCTCGGCGACATCGGTGGACGCGGACAGCTCGGCGTCGTGCCGGGCGACCAGGACGCCGTCGCGGGTGAGCTGGAGGTCGGCCGCGAGGAGGTCGGCGCCGAGGTCGATGGCGAGCTGGTAGCCGGCCAGCGTGTGCTCCGGCCGATAGCCGCACGCGCCACGGTGCGCGACGACGAGGGGCCGTGGGCGCCCGAACGTGTCCGACATGTGGTCAGGCTAGGGACCGACCGTGTCCCGCCGACCACACGACGTCGAACTGGACGTGACGCGCTGCCCAACGCACCCGCACCATCGGGCTTCGCGCTCAATCGTTGCGTCCTGGTTTCTCGTCGCGTTTCTGGGCCGATTCCAGGAATCTGGCGTGACATGAGACCAGGACGTCACGTGAGACCAGGACCTGGGATCACTCCCACTCGATGGTGCCCGGCGGCTTGCTGGTGACGTCGAGCACGACGCGGTTGACCTCGCGCACCTCGTTGGTGATGCGGGTGGAGATGCGCTCGATGACCTCGTAAGGCAGCCGGGACCAGTCCGCCGTCATGGCGTCTTCGCTGGACACCGGCCGCAGCACGACGGGGTGGCCGTAGGTGCGGCCGTCGCCCTGCACGCCCACCGACCGGACGTCGGCCAGCAGCACGACCGGGAACTGCCAGACGTCGCGGTCGAGGCCGGCCGCGGTCAGTTCGGCGCGGGCGATGGCGTCGGCCCGGCGCAGGATGGCCAGCCGCTCGGAGTCGACGGCGCCGACGATGCGGATGGCGAGGCCGGGGCCGGGGAACGGCTGGCGCCAGACCATCTCGGCCGGCAGCCCGAGTTCCTCGCCGACCGCGCGGACCTCGTCCTTGAACAGCGTGCGCAGCGGCTCGATCAGGGTGAACTGGAGGTCGTCGGGCAGGCCGCCGACGTTGTGGTGGCTCTTGATGTTCGCGGTGCCCTCGCCGCCGCCGGACTCGACGACGTCGGGGTACAGCGTGCCCTGCACAAGAAATTCAACCTCGACACCTTCTTCGCCGGCCTGGGCGACGATGTCGCGAGCGGCGGCCTCGAACACCCGGATGAACTCGCGGCCGATGATCTTGCGCTTCTCCTCCGGGTCCTCGACGCCCTTGAGCTGGGTGAGGAAACGGTCGGCGGCGTCGACGACGTGGAGGTCGACGCCGGTGGCGGCGACGTAGTCGCGCTCGACCTGCTCGGACTCGCCCTGGCGCATCAGCCCGTGGTCGACGTAGACGCAGGTCAGCTGGGCGCCGACGGCCTTCTGGACCAGCGCGGCGGCCACCGCGGAGTCGACGCCGCCGGACAGCGCGCAGATCACTCGCTTGCCGCCGACCTGCTCGCGCACCGCCGTGATCGTCTCGTCGACGATGTTCGCCATGGTCCAGGTGGGCCGGGCGCCGGCGATCTCGTACAGGAAGTGCTGCAGGACGGCCTGGCCGTGCTCGGAGTGCAGCACCTCGGGGTGCCACTGCACGCCGGCCAGCCCGCGCGTGGTGTCTTCGAACGCCGCGACCGGGGTGTCGGGCGTGCCGGCGAGCACGGCGAACCCGGCCGGCGCGGCGGTGACGGAGTCGCCGTGGCTCATCCAGACCTTCGCGCCGGTCTCGACGCCCTGCAACAGGGTGCCCTCGGCCTGCACGGCGAGGTCGGTGCGGCCGAACTCGGACCTCCCGGTGTGCGCGACGGTGCCGCCGAGCGCCCGTGCCATGGCCTGGAAGCCGTAACAGATGCCGAACGCCGGCACCCCGGCCTGGAACAGCGCGGGGTCGACGGACGGCGCGCCCTCGGCGTACACGCTGGACGGCCCGCCGGACAGGATGATCGCCTTCGGGTTCTTGGCCAGAATGTCGGCCACCGGCATGGTGTGCGGGACGATCTCGGAGTAGACCCGCGCCTCACGGACGCGCCGCGCGATCAGCTGGGCGTACTGGGCGCCGAAGTCGACGACGAGAACGGTGTCATGGGAGGTCTCTGCCACCTGCCCGAGCGTAGTGCAGACCTCGCCGGGACGCCGCACGTCCAGGAGGGTCGGCTGCCGCGTTCGTGGCCCCGCAGCTCCGGGTGGGAACGATCTCACCCTGCGGAAAACCAGATGCGGCCGGTACCGAAAAGTTCGTACCGTGGTATCTCGTGCGCGCTCTTCCCTACGCCGACCCCGGCATCCCCGACACCCGCTCCCGTTTCAGGTTCCTGACCTGGCTGGCGCGGGCCCAGTGGCGCACACTCCTCGTCGGCGGCTTCTTCGGCGTCGTCTGGATGGTGTCGCAGGCGCTGATCCCCTGGGGCATCGGCCACGGCATCGACGGCATCATCGCCGACGACTCCGGCAGCACGGCCCGCTGGGCGGTGCTCGTCGGCGGGCTGGGCGTGCTGCAGGCGCTGGCCGGCGTCGCGCGGCACCGCGCGTCGGTGGCCAACTGGCTGTACGCGGCGTTCCGGGTCATCCAGCTGGTCTCCCGGCACACCGCGCGCACCGGGCCCGCGGTGCCGAAGTCGATGTCCACCGGCGAGGTCGTGGCCACCGTGTCCAGCGACTCCATGCACATCGGCCACATGATGGAGGTCGTGCCGCGCTTCGTCGGCGCCATCGTGTCCTACCTCGTCGTGGCCGTCATCGTGCTGAACACGTCCGTGCCCATCGGCCTCATGGTGCTCATCGGGGTGCCGCTGCTGGTCGTCGCCATGGGCCCGCTGATCCGCCCGCTGCAGGAGCGGCAGCGCCGCCAGCGCGAGGCGCTGGGCGACCTCACCGCCCTCGGCGCCGACACCGTCGCCGGCCTGCGGGTGCTGCGCGGCATCGGCGGCGAGAAGGTGTTCATCCGCCGCTACGCCGAGCGCTCCGAGACCGTCCGTGCGGCCGGCGTCCGGCTGGCCGGCACGCAGGCCATCCTCGACGCCGTCCTCGTGCTGCTGCCGGGCATCTTCCTGGTGCTGCTGACGTGGGTCGGCGCGCGGCTGGTGCTGAGCGGCGACATCGAGCCGGGCGCGCTGGTGGCGTTGTACGGCTACGCGTTCTTCCTGCTCATGCCGGTCCGCACGGCCGGTGAGATGGCGTTCGCAGCCACCCGGGCCGTCGTCGCCGCGCGCCGCGTGCTGGCCGTCCTGGCCGTCGAGCGCGAGGTGCCCGACGACGCCACCGACGCGCCGGCGGCGCCCGCGGGCGTGCTGGTCGACGACGCCACCGGGCTGCGGGTCGAGCCGGGCTCACTGACCATGCTGGTCTCCGACGAGCCCGGGTTCACCGCCGCGCTGGCCGACCGGCTCGGCCGGCTGGTGCCCGGCAACGGCGTGCGGCTCGGCGACGTGCCGCTCGACCAGCTGAGCGTCGACGAGGTCCGCCGCCGCATCGTGGTGAGCGACCCCGAGCCGACGCTGTTCACCGGCTCGCTGCGGGGCGGGCTCGACCCGTACGGACGGCACGACGACGCCCAGCTGACCTCCGCCATGGAGACCGCCTCGGCCGGCGACGTGCTCGAGACGCTGCGCGAGGGCCTCGACGCCACCGTCGAGGAGCGCGGCCGGTCGCTGTCCGGCGGGCAGCGGCAGCGGGTGGCGCTGGCCCGCGTGCTCGTGCGCGAGCCCGAGGTGCTGGTGCTGGTCGAGCCGACCAGCGCCGTCGACGCGCACACCGAGGCGGCCATCGCCGGCCGGCTGCGCGACGCCCGCGCCGGGCGCACCACCGTCGTCGTCACCGCCAGCCCGCTCATGCTGGCCAAGGCCGACACCGTCGTCTGGTTCGACGACGGCCGGCTGGTCGCCACCGGCAGCCACGACGAGCTGATGAGCACCACCCCCGCCTACCGCCGCACCGTCACCCGAGAGGAGGACCCGGAATGAGCACGAGCAGGCCGTCGACCGACCCGACGCCCGCGGGCGCGCTGCCGGTCGCCACGCCGGCCGAGGTCCGCCACGAGGCCGGCCGGCTGTTCCGCCGGCACCGCGGCAAGCTGATCATCGCGCTGGCCGTCCACGTCCTGGCGGCCGCCGCCGGGCTGGCCGGCCCGTTCCTGCTCGGCCGCATGGTCGACACCGTCACCGGCGACGGCACCGAGACCAGGGTCGACGTGCTGGCCGCCATCCTGGCCGGCTGCATCGTCGTCCAGGCCCTGCTGACCCGGGTCGCCATCCGGCGGTCGCTGATCCTGGGCGAGCGGGTCTTCGCCGAACTGCGCGAGACGTTCATCACCCGGGTGCTGAGCCTGCCGCTGTCCACCGTCGAACGGGCCGGCACCGGCGACCTCGTCGCGCGCACGACCGGCGACATCGACGCGCTGTCGCGCACCGTGCGGTTCGCGGTCCCGGAGATCCTGGTCGCGGTGGTCACCACGGTGCTCACGCTGGCGGCCGCCGTGTTCGCGGGGCCGCTGGTGGCGCTGGGCGCCATCGTCGGCGCGCCGCTGCTGATCGTCGGCACCCGGTGGTACCTCAACCGCGCGCGGGCCGGCTACCTGTGGGAACGGGCGGCGTACGCGACGATCAACGGCACCATCACCGAGACCGTCGACGGTGCTCGCACCATCGAGGCGCTCGGCCTCGGCGGCGTCCGGGTCACGCGTGCCGACGACGACCTGCGCGAGGCGTTCGCGGCGGAGAAGCGCACGCTGTTCCTGCGCAGCGTCTGGTTCCCGACCGCCGAGATGGCGTACGTGCTGCCGGTCGTGGCCACGCTGGCGTGGGGCGCGTGGCTGGCGTCGGCCGGGCACGCCACCGTCGGACAGGTCACCACCGTCGTCCTGTACATGGTGCAGATCGTCGACCCCGTCGACCGCCTGGTCTCGTGGCTCGACGAGCTGCAGGTCGGGCTGACGTCGTTCGCCCGGGTCGTCGGCATCGCCAACGTGCCGCCGGACCGGTCGCCGACGGGCGCCGTGCCCGCGGGCGAGGACATCGAGGCGGCCGACGTGCGGTACGCGTACGTCGAGGGCCAGGACGTCCTGCACGGAGTGTCGCTGGAGCTGGCGCACGGCGAGCGGCTGGCCATGGTCGGGCCGTCCGGCGCCGGCAAGTCGACACTCGGGCGGCTGCTGGCCGGCATCCACCCGCCCCGGCAGGGACGAGTGGACGTCGGCGGCGTCCCCCTGGTCGACCTCGACGTCGACCGGCTGCGCCGCGAGGTCGTGCTGGTCACCCAGGAACACCACGTGTTCGTCGGCACGCTGCGCGACAACCTGCTGCTGGCCGCGCCGTCCGCGTCCGACGACGACCTGCGCCGGGTGCTGGGCTCCGTCGACGCGCTGGAGCTGACCGACGCGCTTCCCGACGGCCTCGACACCGTCGTGGGCTCCGGCGGCCACTCGGTGGGCCCGGCGTTCGCGCAGCAGATCGCGCTGGCCCGCATCGTCCTCGCCGACCCGCACACGCTGGTCCTCGACGAGGCGACGTCGCTGCTCGACCCGCGGGCGGCCCGGCATCTGGAGCGGTCGCTGTCGGCGGTCCTGCACGGGCGCACGGTCATCGCCATCGCCCACCGCCTGCACACCGCCCACGACGCCGACCGCGTCGCCGTCGTCGAGGGCGGCCAGATCGCCGAGCTCGGCTCGCACGACGAGCTCGTCGCCGAGGGCGGGGCCTACGCCGCGCTCTGGGAGTCCTGGCACGGCGCCCCGGCGTCAGCGCCGGCCGACACCCGCTGATTCCTTGATCATGTTCCCTCGCGGCGCGTCAGCGACCGCGAGGGAACATGATCAAGGGAGTAGGCAGTCGGTGCCGCAGCGCCGGGGGCGGCCGGACCAGCCACGATCGTGCAGGACCCGGGCCTGCTCCTGCGCCACCCGGCACGGCTCGCCGAAGATCTCGGCGTGCCCGTAGCGCAGGGTCCATGCCCCACTCACCGTGGCGGCGTTGTCGCGGCGACGATCGCGGAACCGGCCCTCGCCGTCGTGGCCGACGCGTCCGTCCAGCTCCACTCGGGTGTGGAACGGCTCGTAGTCCACGTCGATCCAGATCACCCGTGCGCCGGCGTGACGGCGCTGACGGCGCCCTCGCGGCAGTGCGTGCGCCCGTTCGACCGCACGCACGTGCTGGAGTTCCAGCGGCGACTGCGCGCCCTCGGCGACGTCGACGAGCATCGCCTCGGTGATCGCCCGCCAGCGGATCTTCTTGCGCCGCAGCAGCGACGCCGCCAGTCGTGTGGACGTGGTCAGCCGCTGTTGAACGGCCATCGTCACGTACGACTCGACGTCACGGGCGCGAGTCGCGATATCGACGAGGTCGAGGACGGTGTCGTCGAGCCGCGTCCGCGGCGGGTTCGCCGTGGGGTGGCGCGTCAGCGGGAGCCGGTGGGCGTAGTGCACGACCACGCCGTCGGCATGGCCGCGCACCCGTCGACTGACCGGTGCGGTGACGTGGATGCGATCGTCGACACGGCCGGTCAGTCCGTCGAGCTCAGCAGCGGTCGTGTGGCTCGCCACCGCCTCGGGCGTCACCCAGAGGATGGCGGCCCAGACCTGCGTGGCCCGGTCCAGCGGCCCGCTGAAGGCCGCGAAGACGCCGTGATGCGGCCGCTGCCAGCGCCCCGCCGCGATCCATCGCCGCGCGACGCGGGCGTCGAGACCCAGGCGCCGGAGCTGGCCGGCGCAGACGACGCCCAGCTGCCGATCGAGCAGCTCACGCAGGCTCGGAGTGTCGTACTGCGGCGGGACGTCCATGGACGCGATCCTCCGTCGCGAACAGCACGACCACGAGGGGCTATCGGCAATCTGTGGACAACTCGGCCCACTTCCCCATGATCATGTTCCCTCGCGGTCGCTGACACGCCGTGAGGGAACATGATCATGGGAACTAGGGGCGGCCGGTGCGACGCAGGACGCGCAGTGACTTGGCCATCGCGTCGGTGAAGGTGTCGTAGGACAGGCCGGCCGGCGGGGCGATGTTGTGCACCCGCTGGACGGCGATGGCCTGCGGCTCGGTGTAGCGCAGGATGCCCTCGCGGCCGTGCCGGCGGCCGAGGCCGGAGGCGCCCATGCCGCCGATCGGGAGGTCGTGGCTGCCCCATGCCGCGGCGTAGCCCTCGTTGACGTTGACGATGCCGGAGCGCAGCCGGCGGGCGACGTCGACGCCGCGGCGCAGGTTGGCCGTCCACACGCTGGCGTTGAGGCCGTACGGGGTGTCGTTGGCCAGCTCGATCGCCTCGTCGTCGGACGTGACGGGGTAGACGGAGACGATGGGGCCGAACGTCTCGGAGTCGGCCGCGAGCATGCCGGGCCGGACGCCGTCGAGGACGGTCGGCTCGTGGAACCAGGGGCCGAGGTCGGGCCGGGCCCGTCCGCCGGTGAGCACTCGCGCACCCTTCCCCACCGCGTCGTCGACGTGGGCGCGGACCTTGTCGAGCTGCGCCTGCGACATCAGCGACCCCATGTCGCAGGAGTAGTCGAACGCCGCGCCGACCCGCATCGACTCGACCCGGGCCAGGAACCGTTCGAGGAACGGCTCGCGCACCGGCGCCGCCACGTACAGGCGCTCCATCGACATGCACAGCTGGCCGGCGTTGGAGAAGCAGGCGCGGACGGCGGCCTCGGCGGCGCGGTCGAGGTCGGCGTCGTCGAGGACGAGCATCGGGTTCTTGCCGCCCAGCTCCAGCGACGCGCCGACCATCCGCTCGCCCAGCCGCGCCGCGATGACCCGCCCGGTCGCGGTGGAACCGGTGAACGACACGTAGTCGGCGTGCTCGACGACGGCGCCGCCGATGACCGGGCCGTCGCCGGACACGATCTGCCACAGCGCCTCGGGCAGCCCCGCCTCGATGGCGATCGACCGCGCGAGCAGCGCCGTCAGTATGGCCTGCGAGTCGGGCTTGTGCACGACGGCGTTGCCGGCGACGAACGCGGGCAGGCAGTCGGAGATGGCCAGCGTCAGCGGGTAGTTCCACGGCGAGATGACCCCGACGACGCCCTTGGGGCGATGCCCCTCGATGGCCCGCGTCAGCCCCGGCAGCAGTCCGAGCCGGCGCCGTTCGCGCAGCACCCGCGGGCCGCGGGCGGCGACGTACCGGGCGGCCAGCGCGACGTCGGCGACCTCCTCGAACGCGTCGCGCCGGGCCTTGCCGCCCTCGGCCTGGACGAGGTCGGCGATCTCGCCGCGGCGGTCCAGCACGAGATCGTGGACGTGGCCGATGATGCGGGCCCGCTCCGCGACCGGCCGGGCGGCCCACCAGCGCGCGGCGTCGCGGGCGGCGGCGAACGCCGTGGCGACGTCGTCGGTGGTGGACAGCGGCACCTCGGCCAGCGTGCTGCCGCTGAACGGCGCGACGGTGGCGGCGCGGTCGGCCCGCGGCCGGGCGACGACGCGGTCGGTCAGGCGGTCGAGGAGGGCGCGGTCGACGACGGCGTCGACGCTGACGGGCGTGGTGGTCATCGACGCCAGCCTACGACCCGGGACCGGCCGGCCGCCTCTCGTCGGCCGCCGCGATCCTGCGGGAGGTCCCGTGCCGGTCGTTGGAGGTCTGCCGTCGGATGTGACGGCAGACCTCCAGCGGCCGAACAGAGGTGGAGCGCGACCCGGCGTCCGAGGTCAGCGCAGGACGGTGACCTCGACCCGCTGGAACTCCTTGACCTCGGTGTAGCCGGTGGTGGCCATGGCCCGCCGCAGCGCGCCGACGAGGTTCATGGAGCCGTCGGCGAGGTAGGACGGGCCGCCCAGGATCTCGGACAGCGGCCCGATGCTGCCGACGTGCACCCGCTCGCCGCGCGGGAGGTCGGCGTGGTGCGCCTCGGAGCCCCAGTGCCAGCCGCGGCCGGGCGCCTCGGTGGCCCGGGCCAGCGGCGAGCCGACCATGACGGCGTCGGCGCCGCAGGCGATGGCCTTGGCGATGTCGCCGGAGCGCCCGATGGAGCCGTCGGCGATGACGTGCACGTACCGGCCGCCGGACTCGTCGAGGTAGTCGCGCCGTGCCGCCGCGACGTCGGCCACCGCCGTGGCCATGGGGACGGTGAGGCCCAGCACCGAGCGGGTGGTGTGCGACGAGCCGCCGCCGAAGCCGACCAGCACGCCGGCCGCGCCGGTGCGCATGAGGTGCAGCGCCGCCTGGTAGGTGGCGCAGCCGCCGACGATGACCGGGACGTCCAGCTCGTAGATGAACTGCTTGAGGTTCAGCGGCTCGGCCCGGCCGGAGACGTGCTCGGCGGACACCGTGGTGCCGCGGATGACCACGATGTCGACGCCGGCGTCGATGACGGCCTGATGGTGGCGCTTCACCCGCGGCGGCGACAACGCGCCGGCCACCGTGACGCCGGCGTCGCGGATCTCGCGCAGCCGCTCGGCGATGAGGTCCTCACGCACCGGCGCGGCGTAGATCTCCTGCAGCCGGTTGAGCGCCTTACCCTCCTCGAGCCCGGCGATCTCCTCGAGCAGCGGCTCGGGGTCGTCGTAGCGGGTCCACAGCCCTTCGAGGTCGAGCACGCCCAGCCCGCCGGCCCGCCCCAGCTCGATCGCCGTCGCCGGCGACATGACGGAGTCCATGGGCGCGGCCAGCAGCGGGATCTCGAACCGGTAGGCGTCGATCTGCCAGTGCGTGGACACCTCTTCGGGGTCGCGGGTGCGCCGCGAGGGCACGATCGCCACGTCGTCGAAGGCATATGCTTGGCGGCCGCGCTTGCCACGGCCGATCTCGATCTCCGCCACCTGCGAAGGATATCGGAGCGACCCGTCACGGATGTAACAGGATGTTGCCGACCTTGTGTCCGGTGTCGACGCGGGCGTGTGCCTCGGCGGCGTCGGCGAGGTCGTACACCCGGTCGACGACGACGGTGAGCTCGCCGGCCGCGACCAGTCCGAGCAGGAACTCGAAGTCCTCGCGGCGTTCCGTGGACACACCGGCAGCGACGTTGCCGCGGGCCCGGATGGCGTCGCCCAGGCTCCCGACGGCCAGCAGGAGGACGCCGTCGGCGGTCAGCAGCCGGCGGCCGCTCGCGATCGAGAGGGCGCCGACGGTGTCGAAGACCACGTCGTAGCGCTCGGCGCCCTGCCTGACGTCCTCGCGCGTGTGGTCGATGACGCGGGCCGCGCCCAGCCGCGTGACGAGCTCGGCGTTCGCGCCGCTGGTCACGCCCACCACGGCGGCGCCGAAGTGCCTCGCCAGCTGGACGGCGTTGGTGCCGACGGCGCCGGAGGCACCGACGACCAGGACGCTACGGCCGGGCCGGCCGGAGTCCAGCCGCGCCTTGTCGCGCAGGAAGAACAGCGCCGTCGTGCCGCCGAACAGCAGTCCGGCCGCGTCGTCGTGGCTCACGCCGGCCGGCTTCACGGCGAGCCGGTCGGCGGCCACCGTCAGGTACTCGGCGTAGCCGCCCATCCGCACCCCGGACATGCCGCTGACCTCGTCGCCGGGCCGCAGCCGCGTGACCGCCGAGCCGACGCTCTCGACCACGCCGGAGAACGACCCGCCCAGGATCCGGCGACGTGGCCGGCGCAGGCCCAGCGCAAGCCGCCCGAGCAGTGCGAACCCGGCCGGGAACCGGGCGGCGCGGATGCGCGCGTCGCCCGAGGTGGCCGCGACCGCGTGCACCCGGACGAGCACCTCGTTCGCCCCGGGTTCCGGCTGTGGAACATCCACGAACCGCAGCATCTCTGGCGAGCCGTACCTGTCGACGATCGCAGCCTTCACGACGTGCCCCCTGACACCGGTCTGTCTCACGAGCACGATAGCCTTACACCTGTAAGGATGACAAGACCCCCAGCGAGGTGACCGCCGTTGAGCACGCGTGCCGCCCTGTCCCGCGAACGGATCGTCGCGGCCGCCGTCGAGGTGGCCGACCGCGGCGGGCTCGCGCATGTGAGCATGCGCAACGTGGGCCGCGAGCTCGGCGTCGAGGCGATGTCGCTCTACCACCACCTGGGCGGCAAGGACGACCTGCTCGACGCGCTGGCGAACTGGATCTTCACCCGTATCCGGCTGCCCGGCCTCGACGACCCATGGCGCCCGGCGATGGCCGCGCGCGCGGCGTCGGCCCGCGACACACTGGCCGCACACCCGTGGGCGCTCGGCCTCGTCGAATCGCGCCGCGGCCCTGCACCGGCGCTGCTGCGCCACCACGACACCGTGCTGGGCTGCCTGCGGCGCAACGGCTTCTCGGTCGCGCTGGCCGCACACGCGTTCTCGGCTATCGACGCCTACGTGTACGGCTTCGTGCTGACGGAGCTGAACCTGCCGTTCGAGGGGCCGAGCGGGGCCGAGGAGCTGGTCGGCGAGCTGGAGCAGTTCCTGCCCGCCGACGAGTACCCGTACCTCACCGAGCTGATCGGCGAGCAGGTGATCGGCCGCGAGTACGCCTACGGCGACGAGTTCGGGTACGGCCTCGAGCTGGTGCTCGACGGCCTCGCCGACCGCTTCGCCGCGGGCGGCTACCGGCGCGAGGCGTAGTTCGGCGCCTCGACCGTCATCTGGATGTCGTGCGGGTGCGACTCCTTGAGCCCGGCCGACGTGATGCGGACGAACCGGCCACGCTCCTGCAGGTCGGTGATGGTGCGCGCGCCGGTGTAGAACATCGACTGCCGCAGCCCGCCGACCAGCTGGTGCGTGACGCCGCCGAGCGGGCCGCGGAACGGCACCTGGCCCTCGATGCCCTCGGGGATCAGCTGGTCGTCGCTGGCGACGTCGGCCTGGAAGTACCGGTCGCGCGAGCCGGTGGTCTCGGCGCCGCGCTTGCGCAGCGCGCCCAGCGAGCCCATGCCGCGGTACGACTTGAACTGCTTGCCGTTGATGAAGATCAGCTCGCCGGGGCTCTCGGCCACGCCGGCCAGCAGCGACCCCAGCATGACGGTGTCGGCGCCGGCCACCAGCGCCTTGGCGATGTCGCCGGAGTACTGCAGGCCGCCGTCGCCGATGACGGGGATGCCGGCCGGCTTGGCCGCCAGCGACGCCTCGTGGATGGCGGTGACCTGCGGGACGCCGACGCCGGCGACGACGCGGGTGGTGCAGATGGAGCCCGGGCCGATGCCGACCTTGATGCCGTCGGCGCCGGCGTCGACCAGTGCCTGCGCGCCCGCACGCGTGGCGACGTTGCCGCCGACGACGTCGACACCGCGGGCGGCGGGGTCGGCCTTGAGCCGGCGGACGACGTCGAGCAGCGCGCCGGTGTGGCCGTGCGCGGTGTCGACGACGAGCACGTCGACACCGGCCTCGACCAGCGTCATGGCCCGCTCCCACGCGTCGCCGAAGAAGCCGACCGCGGCGGCCGCGACCAGCCGGCCCTCGCCGTCCTTGGTGGCGTTGGGGAACTCCTCGGACTTCACGAAGTCCTTGACGGTGATGAGCCCCTTGAGCCGGCCGGCGTCGTCGACCAGCGGCAGCTTCTCGATCTTGTGCTTGGCCAGCAGCGCGAACGCGTCGTCGGGCTTGATGCCGACCGGGCCGGTGAACAGCGGCTCGCGCGTCATGACCTCGTGGACCCGGCGCTCCTCGAACTCCGCCGACGGGATGAACCGGATGTCGCGGTTGGTGATGATGCCCAGCAGCCGGCCGTCGTCGTCGGTGACGGGCAGCCCGGAGATGCGGTACTGGCCGCACATGCGGTCCATCTCGGTCAGCGTGGCATCGGGGCCGATGGTGACGGGGTCGGTGACCATGCCCGACTCGGACCGCTTGACGAGGTCGACGTGGTGCGCCTGGTCCTCGATGGACAGGCTGCGGTGCAGCACGCCGAGGCCGCCCTGCCGGGCCATGGCGATGGCCATGCGCGACTCGGTGACGGTGTCCATCGCGCTGGACAGCAACGGAATGCTGACCGAGACGTTCCGCGAGACCCGCGAGGTGGTGTCGACCTCGCTCGGGATGACGTCGGACTCGCCGGGAAGCAACAGGACGTCGTCGAAGGTGAGGGCGAGGGGCGCGAACGCGTCGGAGTCCATGGCACTTTCCTGGTCGGCAGCCGGGGTTGGCTCCAGGGTAGTCCCGGACCCCGGCTGCGTGCCGCCACTCCGGCGTGCTCGTCGTCACCCCTGCGGCGGCCCGCCCAGCGCGGTCAGCGACGCCAGCCCGGCCTCGTCGGTGCAGAGCCGGGCGAACGAGCCGTCGGCGAAGCTCAGCTGCACGTTCCGCTCGCCACCGGGCAGCTCCGGGATCATCGGCTTGCGCCACCGCGTGGCCTCGGCCAGCTGCAGCCGCGGGACCTCCCAGCACAGCGTCACCTCGGCCGACTCGGGCCGGTCGGCGATCGAGTTCAGCGCGCTGACCTCGCGCGCGAACCCCTTCAGCAGCCGGCCCATGGAGCGCAGGAACCCGGCGCCGTCGGCGGCCAGCTCCTCGGCGGTCGGCATGCCCTTGACCGAGGTGTCGCGCAGTTGCAGCACACCCAGCCGCGAGTCGGTGACGGCGACGAAGGCCAGCCCGGCCGCCGACGACACCGCCTGGTAACAGCCGACGGCCAGGCAGTCGGGGGCCTCGCCGCGGACCGCCGTGTAGCGGCCGGCGCTGACGTCGTCGGGCGCCTCTTCGGTCTCGCCGAACTCCGAAAG
Organism: Jiangella muralis; assembly: GCF_001270745.1. GTDB lineage: Bacteria > Actinomycetota > Actinomycetes > Jiangellales > Jiangellaceae > Jiangella > Jiangella muralis. The sequence continues at coordinate 25,209 of NZ_LFXL01000047.1, read as the reverse complement.
GCCGCGGACGCGGTAGCGCGACGCCGAGACCTCGGTCGCCGGCGCGGACGCCCGGATCGGCTCGGCGCCGGCCCAGACCGGCCCGGCCAGCTGGTCGAACAGCTGGTGCTCTGGTGTTGCCATGTCGTCGATGCTCCGTGGATCGGCCCGGGTGCCCGGCCGGGTCAGTGTAGGACGGCCCGGCCGGGCGACGCGGGACGGCCACGCCGTCGTCACCACCGATGGGCGACGTCGATGACCAGACGCGAACCGGCGCCCGGTCCGTCCAGCGTGAACACCCGGAACGGCAGCCGGGCCCGCACGCCGAGCCCGATGGTGGTCTGCCCCTCGAAGCTGCCCGCCCACGCGACCTGGCGGAACGTCTGCCAGCCGGACACGCGGACCAGCTCGCGCCGGTCGGCCGGGGCGTAGGTGTCGTGGCCGTTGTCGTCGTACGCCGGTGCGACGGCCACGACCTCCAGGTCGGCGCCGCCCCGCAGCGGCACCACCTGGCCCGACCCGTCCATCGTGACGGCGGGGACGTAGCGCACGAGGTACCCGTCGGCGTCGCCGGCGAAGTCCAGGACGAGCCGGTCGAAGCAGGCATGCCGGCCGGCGCGGACGTCGGTGAGCGCGGCGGTCTCCGTCACGGCCCCGCGTTCCGGCAGCGACCCCCAGCGCAGGCCGCAATACGGTGCGGCGTCCGCGGCGGCCGGCGCCGCGAGGAACGCGAGCGTGGCGGTCAGTAGTGCGGTGATGGTGGCGATGGTGCGTCTCATGATGATCCCCCCTGGTGCCCGATGGTGATGACGCTGAAGACGCGCGAGCGGTCATCCGGGTTGACCAGTGGGGCAAATCCTTACAAAACGGGCACGGTCCATGTGCCGCGCGTACGCGATCCGGCGTACGCGCGGATACGTTCGTCGCCCGACGACGGCGACGGCGGCCCGCGGCCAGGCTGTCGGTATGACGACCCCGACGCGCACCGAAGCGCCGGCCCCGGCGCCGCCGGCTGGCCGGCCGTGGCGGCTCGCCGGCCGCACCCGCAAGGCCGTGCTGGTCACCCACATCCTGTCCGCCGGCACGTGGTTCGGCATGGACATCGTCATGGCGGTGCTGGTCTTCACGGCCGTCGGCACCAGCTCCGACGAGACGCGCGCGGTCGTCTACCAGGCGGTCGAGCTGTTCGCCGTCTGGCCCATGGTGACGGCCGGGCTGGTCTGCCTGGCCAGCGGCGTGCTGCTCGGCCTGGGCAGCAAGTACGGCCTGGTGCGGTACTGGTGGGTCGCGGTGAAGCTGGTGATCAACCTGCTGCTGTCGACGCTGGTGCTGCTGGCCCTGCGGCCGGGCGTCAAGGAACTGGCCGAGCAGGGCCGGCAGTTCGGCGACGGGGTCGGCTCGCTGCCGACGCCGGGTGACATGCTCTACCCGCCGATCGTCTCGACCAGCCTACTGCTCGTCGCCTTCCTGCTGTCGGTCTACAAGCCGTGGGGCCGGATCACTCGGCGCCGGACTGGTCGAACACGTGCATGATGTTGCCGCCCGGATCCCGGAAGGCGGCCGACCGCCCACCCGGGATCTCGATCGGCTCGCCGACCCAGGTGAAGCCGCTGTGCTCGGCGATGAACGCCGCCAGGTCGTCGACCTCGTAGAACGGGCCGGTGGACCAGTTCTCGCCGGAGTCCGGCGGCACGTCCACCATCAGCTGGATCGGCGAGTTCGGCAGCTGGAAGGCGACGGTGGAGTCGCCCTCGCGCCATGCCTCGTCCAGGCCGAGGTCGTCACGGTAGAAGCCGAGCGCCTCCTTGAGATCGGGCACGGCCACGTAGATGTAGGAGAGCTTCATGCCGGAGACCGTAACGGCGTTATGGCCCTCCGTCAACGTGTTACGGTGATGGCCATGCAGGAGTGGATCCCCGTCCCCGGGTCGGCGAAGGCCCGGCTGATCGAGGCCGCCATGCACCATTTCGAGCAGGCGGGCTTCGAGGCGGCCACCGTCACCGAGCTGGCGTCGAAGGCCGGCGTGACGACCGGTTCGCTCTACCACCACTTCGGCTCGAAGCTCGGCCTGTACACCGTCGTCCGCGACGACCTCGAGAAGCGCATCACCGACCGCATGGAGGGCGCCGCCGAGGCGGTCGGCGGGCCGGGCCGGGCGGCGGCGCGGGCGGCCTTGCTGGTCGCGTTCGACGCGACGGTGCGCTTCGGCGTGTGCCGGCTGCTCGGCGAGACCGCGCCGCAAGCCGCGGCCGACCCCGTCCGCGACACCCTGGCGGCGCTGCTGCCCGGCGACGTGCGCGTGGCCGCGGTGCCCTTGGCCGCGGCCTGGCGGGCGGCGCTGCTCGAGGTCGCCGACGGCGCGCCGTCGGCCGGGGTGCGGTCGGCGCTGGAGTTCGTGCTGGCCTGAGCCCTGGCCGTCAGACCAGCGAGGCGAGCCGGCCGAGCCGTTCGACGGCGTCGTACAGCACCTCGTCGCGCTTGCAGAACGCGAACCGGACCAGCGACGCCGCCGCCTTCGGGTCGTCGTGGAAGACCGACACCGGCACGGCCGCGACGCCGGCCAGCTCGGGCAGCCGCTGGCACAGCTCGACGCCGTCGGCGAACCCGAGCGGCGCGGCGTCGGCCACCACGAAGTACGTCCCGCGCGGCACCGACACCGCGAACCCGGCCGCCGTCAGGCCCTCGATCAGCAGGTCGCGCTTGCCCTGCAGTGCGGCGGCCAGCGAGGCGTAGAAGTCGTCGCCGAGGTCCAGGCCGGTCGCGACGGCCGGCTGCAGCGGGCCGGCGCTGACGAAGGTGAGGAACTGCTTGACGGCGCGCGCGGCGGCCACCAGCTCGGCCGGCCCGTGCAGCCAGCCGACCTTCCAGCCGGTCACCGAGAAGGTCTTGCCCGCCGACGACACCGTCACCGTCCGGTCGCCCAGGCCCGGCAGCGTCGCGACCGGCACGTGCACCGCGTCGTCATAGACCTGGTGCTCGTACACCTCGTCGGTGACGACGATGGCGTCGTGCTCGCGGGCCAGCGCGCCGATCGCTTCCAGTTCGGCGCGCGTGAACACCTTGCCGGTCGGGTTGTGCGGCGTGTTGACCAGCACGACGCGGGTGCGCGGCCCGAACGCGGCCCGCAGCTCCGCCTCGTCGACGGCGAAGTCGGGCCAGCGCAGCGTCACGGTCCGCTTGACGGCTCCGGCCAGCGCGATGGACGCGGCGTAGGAGTCGTAGACCGGATCGAACGTCACCACCTCGTCGCCCGGCTCGCACAACGCCAGGATCGTCGCCGCGATGGCCTCGGTGGCGCCGGCGGTGACCAGCACCTCGCTGTCGGGGTCGACGTCGAGGCCGTAGAACCGCTGCTGGTGCCGGGCGATCGCCGCGCGCAGCACCGGCACGCCGGGGCCGGGCGGGTACTGGTTCTGGCCGCCGTGGATCGCCCGGCTCGCGGCGTCGAGGATGACGGCCGGGCCGTCGGTGTCGGGAAAGCCCTGGCCGAGGTTGATCGCGCCGGTCCGCGTCGCCAGCGCCGTGATCTCGGCGAAGATGGTCGACGTGAACGGGCGCATCCGCTCGACGAGCGCGGGTCGGCGTGGTGGCACGGGATCACCGTACTGGGGCTCGACAGTGGATTTTTGATAAATCTTGCCCAGGGGGGATGATTTCAGCGGGTTCGGCGGCTTAAGATGATCGGAGCCCTGGAGCACCGCTTGTGCTCTGTCGCGTCTGCCCGGTGAGTGGGCAGCTGGTTCGGCGGTCGCCTTGCACCGTCTCCAACGGACCCTGCCCTCGTGTGGAGACCCCAGTGGCGCTATCCCCCTCCCGAACGCTCCGCGCTGCCCTCGTCGGCGTCGCTGCCGGCGCGGTCGCGCTGGCCGGCTGCGGCTCGGCCGATGACGACGACCCGGCCGAGGCGGCCGCAACCGGCCCGGCCGGTGATTTCACGCCGGTCACCGTCGACAACTGCGGCACCGACGTGAGCATCGACAGCCCGCCGGAACGCGTCGTCACGATCAAGTCGACCGCGACCGAGATGATGCTCGCGCTCGGCCTCGCCGACCGCCTCGTCGGCACGGCCTTCTCCGACGGCCCGCTGCCTGACCAGTACGCCGGCGAGCTCGACGACGTCCCCGTCCTGTCCGACAACGTGCCCGGCCAGGAGGCGCTGCTCGATGTCGAGCCCGACTTCGTCTATGGCGGCTGGGAGAGCAACTTCGGCGCCGACACCGCCGGCGAACGGCCGTCGCTGGCCGACTTCGGCATCGCGACGTACGTGTCGCCGGCCGCCTGCCAGGAGCCGGCGTACCAGCCCGACCCGATGACCTTCGACGAGCTGTTCACGGAGATCCGCGAGGTCGCGTCGTTCTTCGGCGCCGCCGAACGCGCCGACGAGCTGATCGCCGAGCAGCAGGCGTTGCTCGACCAGGTCGAGGCGCCCGGCGACGGGCTGACGGCGCTCTGGTACTCCTCCGGCGAGGACGCCCCGTTCGTCGGCGGCGACATCGGCGCACCGGCCATGATGATGGGCCAGCTGGGCGTCGAGAACATCTTCGCCGACATCGACGCCACCTGGTCGAACGTCAGCTGGGAGCAGATCATCGACCGGAACCCCGACGTCATCGTCCTGGTCGACGCCGCGTGGAACACCGCCGACAGCAAGATCGAGCGGCTCGAGGGCAACCCGGCCACCGCCGCGCTGCCCGCCGTCGCCGGGCAGCGCTACCTGCGGCTGCCGTTCCCGGCGTCCGAGGCGGGCGTCCGCAACGCGCAGGCCGTCGTCGACCTCGCCGCCCAGCTGGAGGAGCTGGGGCTGTGACGACGACGGTGGCTCCTCCCGCGGCCGGCGCTTCGGCGCCGGAGCTGCGGCGGTCCGGCGCGCGCACGACCGCCTGGATCGCCGTCATGGCGGCGGTGCTGGCGGCGTCGGTCACGCTGGCGGTGACGATCGGCTCGGCCGACCTGCACCCGCTGGACGTGTGGCGCTCGATCGGCGACCACCTGGGGCTGTCCTCGTCGTCGCTGTCGCTGCTGCGCGACGGCATCGTGTGGGAGCTGCGGCTGCCGCGGGTGCTGACGGCGGCCGCGGTGGGCGCCGCGCTGGCCCTCTGCGGCGCCGTCATGCAGACGCTGACCCGCAACCCGCTGGCCGACCCGTACCTGCTGGGCCTGTCGTCCGGTGCGTCGGTCGGAGCGGTGGCCGTGCTGATCCTGGGCATCGGCCGGCTCGGGCTGCCGGCGGCCGCGTTCGCCGGTGCGCTGCTGGCGTTGGTGGTGACGTTCGCGCTGGCCAACCGGCGCGGCGAGCTGGCGCCGACGCGGACGGTGCTGGCCGGGCTGGCGGTGTCGTACCTGTGCTCGGCGGCGACCTCGTTCATCATCTTCTGGTCCGCGACCGGCGACTCCTACCGCGAGATCCTCAGCTGGCTACTCGGCTCGCTCGGCGGGGCGTCGTGGGGCGATGCCGCGATCGTCTGGGTCGCCGTGGTCGTGGTCGGGACGGTGCTGGTGTCGCGGGCCCGGACGCTGGACGCGTTCGCATTCGGCGACAGCACCGCGTCGACGCTGGGCATCAACGTCAACGCGACCCGGTGGACGCTGCTGACGCTGGTCGCGCTGCTCACCGGCGCGGCCGTCGCCGTCAGCGGGGCGATCGGGTTCGTCGGGCTGATGCTGCCGCACGCCGTCCGGTTCATCGTCGGCTCCGGGCACCGCGCCGTACTGCCGCTGTCGGCGCTGGCCGGTGCGAGCTTCATGATCTGGGCCGACACCCTGGCCCGGACCCTGTTCGATCCACGTGAGCTGCCGGTGGGCGTCGTCACGGCGTTCCTCGGCGCGCCCGCGTTCGCCGTCCTGTTGCGTCGCCGAAGGGTAGGCCGATGACCGTTCTCGACACTCCCGTCGTTCGTCCCGCGGTCGCGGCCGGTGCGCCGCCGTTGGAGGTCGCGGACGTCTCGTGGTCGGCCGACGGCCGGCTCATCGTCGACGGCGTCGGGCTGACGGTCGCGCCCGGCACGATGACCGGGCTGCTCGGGCCGAACGGGTCGGGCAAGTCCAGCCTGCTGCGCACCGTCGCCGGGACCTACCGCCCCGACGGCGGCCGCGTCCTGCTGGGCGGGTCCGACCTCGGCGCCATGCGCCGCCGCGACCGCGCCCGCCGCGTCGCCGTCGTCGAACAGGAGTCGACGACCGACGTGCCGCTGCAGGTGCTCGACGTCGTGCTGCTCGGGCGGACGCCGCACCGCGCGTCGGCCTCCGACGAGGCGCTGGCGCTGGCCGCGCTCGAGACCGTCGGCATGCGCGACCTCGCCGGCCGCGACTGGCACACCCTCTCCGGCGGCGAGCGGCAGCGGGTGCACCTGGCGCGGGCGATCACGCAGCAGCCGGAGCTGCTGCTGCTCGACGAGCCGACCAACCACCTCGACATCCACTACCAGCTGGCGCTGCTGACGTTCGTCCACTCGCTGGGCGTGACGACCCTGGCGGCGCTGCACGACCTCAACCTGGCGGCCGCCTATTGCGACCAGGTGGTGGTGCTGGACGGTGGCCGGGTCGCCGCGGCGGGCGCGCCGGCCGAGGTGCTCGTCCCCGACGTCGTCCGCTCCGTCTTCGGCGTCGACGCCGACATCCACCTCAACCCGCGCACCGGCCGGCCGGTGCTCACGTTCTCGCCGCTCTGATCTTCCGCCCGGACCGGCCGCGCCTCTAGTCTCCAAGCATGAAGACGCTGGCATGGGGCGTGCTCGGCATCGTGGTGTTCTGCGTCGGCGTGAGCCTGCTCGCGCTCGTTCTCACTCTGTTCGGCGGGGTCGGGCAGTACGAACTCATGCTCATCATGCTCGTCGTCAGTGTCGCCGAGTACGTCGCCTTCCGCCGGCTGCGCCGCCCCACGCGTCCTGGAGTGAGCCAGAGCTCGCCTCCATGATCATCGACCGTTGGCGACATCATGGTGTCGCCGACGGTTGATGATCATGGCCACCCGGAGCGCGGCCGACGGCGCCTTCAGGCGGTGAGCTTCGGCAGCACCTCGCGGCCGAAGACGTCGATCCAGGTGCGCTGATCGGGTCCGGCATCGTGCAGGTAGAGGTGAGTGGCGCCGGCGTCGAGGTAGCGCTGGAGCTCCTTGCGGTGCACGTCGAGGTCGGCGGAGATGGTGACCCGGCCCTCGAAGTCCTCGACCCGGACCATGCGGGCGATCTGGTCGACGTCGTAGGGCGAGCGGAGGTCGGCCTTCGAGAACCGCATCGCGCCGTTGGGCCACTCGCGCAGCGCCTGGGCGGCGGCCTCGTCCGGGTCGGGCGCCCACGACAGGTGCACCTGCACGATCTTCGCCAGCGTCGACGGGTCCTTGCCGGCCGAGCGGGCGCCCTCGTCGAAGCGGCCGAAGAGGGCGGCCACCTTGTCGGGCGTGCTGGCGACGGTGATCATGCCGTCGCAGGAGGCGCCGGCCCGGCGGGCGGTGATCGGGCCGGACGTCGCGATGTAGACCGGCGGCGGCGCGCCGGGCATCGTCCACAGGCGGGTGCGCTCGAGGGTGAAGAACCGGCCGTCGTGGCGGACGTCGCGGCCGGTGAAGAGCTTCTGGATGATCTCCACCGCCTCGAACATGCGGGCGATGCGCTGCGGCGCCTCCGGCCAGTACCCGCCGACGACGTGCTCGCTGATGGCCTCGCCGGACCCGATGCCCAGCCAGTGCCGCCCCGGGTACAGCTGCTCCAGCGTCGCCGCCGCCTGCGCGACGACCGCCGGGTGCCAGCGGAACGACGGGCAGGTGGCGCCGACGCCGACCGAGCCGCGGGTGCGCTCGGCCATGGCCGTCATGACGTTCCAGACGAACCCGGCCTGCCCCTGCTGCGGCGTCCACGGCTGGAAGTGGTCGTCGGCCATGACGCCGTCGAACCCGGCGGCCTCGGCCGCCACCGCCAGCTGCACCACCTCGGACGGCGCGAACCGCTCCAGCATGGCGCTATAGCCGACCCGCGCACGGCTCATCGTGTCCCTCTCTCAGCGTCAGGGACACTCAGCGTACGAGGTCAGCGGCTCAGCACGTCGAGCGGCAGGTGCACGAGCGGGTCGGCGACGGCGTCGCCGGCGGCCAGCTCGGCGATCTCCTCGGCCGACGCCGCGCGGCCGAGCAGCCAGACGTCGTCGAGGTCGCCGAGCAGCTGGTTGGCGCCGTCCGGCCGCTGGCCCAGGTGCAGGCCGATCGCGGCGTCGGTGGTGACCGAGCCGGGCACCGCCGGTCCCGACGCGGCAGCCACGCCGTCGAGGTACAGCACCAGGCCGTCCACACCGCGGGTGAGCGCGACGTGGTGCCAGGCGCCGTCGGCGTAGGAGCCCGGCGCGGTCAGCGTGCCCGCGCCGAGATCGGTGTCGACGAGCGCGCGGATCCGGTTGCTCCCGGGCTCGAGCCGGATCCACCACTGGTCCCGTCCGCTGCCCGAGTTGTATGCCCACAGCAGCGCCTGGTCGGCGGCGACGTCCGTACGGAACCAGCCGGCCGCGGTGAACGGGCCGTCGCCGACGTCGAGGCGGTCGCCGCGCGGGACGGCGACGTGGTCGCCGGCCGCCGCGAGCCGCAGGGCGGCGCCGGCCGCGCCGTCGGGCACCACCACCGGCGCGCCGCCGACCACACCGTCCGGGCCGCCCGCCGCGTCGGGCGTCGTCACGGACGGCGCCAGTCCGCGGTCCAGCTGCGCCTGCGGGACCCGCGCGAACGTGATGCGCTCGTACGTCCCGGTGTCGCCGTTCTCGTACAACACTCCGAGCGTGCGCCCGCCGGCCTCGGTGACGTCGGAGTAGGCGGCCGGCCCGTCGTGCAGGACCAGCCCGCCGGTCCACGTCGCGCCGGAGTCGAAGCTGTACCGCAGCTGCAGCGTCCGCCGCGCCGTCGGGTTCGCCGGGCCCGAGAAGACCAGCCGGTCGCCGGCGCGCGGCAGCCGCAGCACGGAGCCCTGCACGACCGGCGTGACGATGCCCGGCTCCAGCGCGTACGACGCGTCGAACGTCTCGCCGCCGTCGCTGCTGGTGGTCGTCGCGCGGGTGCCGACGCCGGTGCCATTCTGGTCGCGCGCGTTGAAGTACAGCGTGCCGTCGGCGAGCTCGGTGACGGTGTTCTCGTTCGGGTTCACGACGCCGGTGAGCGGGGTGTCGATGTCGCCGAGCTCCCAGGTCAGGCCGCCGTCGTCGCTGTAGAGGGAGTGCGCGCCGTAGTACTTCGCCTCCTGGCCGGTGTCGGACGAGCCGGCCGCCGGGCTGGTCGAGTGGTTCGCCGCCGCGACCAGCCGGCCTCGGTGCTCGCCGTGCTCGAGCGCGATGGCGTGCACCGGCCCGGTCGCGTACCAGCGCCACTCCGGCAGCTTGGTGGCGGCGGTGACGTCCTGGGCCGCCGACCAGCTGGCGCCGTCGTCGCTGCTGCGCTGGACGAACACCCGGCGGCTCTGCTCCGGCGTGACCTCGCCGCGCATGATCTCCGCCTCGCTGGCGTCGCCGGCATTGTGGGTGCTGAGCAGGACGACGTCGCCGGACGCTGGATCGACGACCGGCGTCGGATTGCCGAACACGTTCGCGCCGTTATCGCCGACCACCTGCAGCGGGCCCCACGTCCGGCCGTTGTCGTGCGAACGGCGCAGCACCAGGTCGATGTCGCCGGTGTCGCCCCCGCCGCCGACCCGGCCCTCGGCGAACGCGAGCAGCGTCCCGGCCTCGGAGCGGACGATCGCGGGGATGCGGAAGGTGTCGTAGCCCTCGGTGCCGGACTCGAAGACGACGGTCCGCTGGATGGGCGACGCCTGTGCGGGGACGTGAGCCGCGAGAACGCTCGCTGGAAGCGCTAGTGCGAGGGCGAGGACGACGGGCCGGCGCATGGGGTCTCCTTCGTCAGGGAAGATCCATCCCACATCACATATGGGATATGTGTCAACACGTTGACGAACGGTCGTCTCTTTGGTCGGATATCCGACATGACGGACCTCACACGGCGAGCGGCACTCACCCTGGCAGCGGCGGCCGGCCCAGCGGCGTGGGCCGCCTCGACGCAAACGAGTGTGTCGGTGCCCGCCCCTAGGGTGGGCCCCACCCGGGCCGGGAGGGATCTACCTACCACGGCTGTTCCGCCCAGTAGCGCCACGGCGGGCCCGGCGGGCGGTGGAGCGACGTGGCGACGGCTGCCCGACGTGCCCGCCAACACCACCGACTGGCATCCGGCGATCCCGGTCGGCGAGCCGTACTGGACCCAGCTCGGCCTGGCCGGCCCGATCGCGGGCGCGCACGGCGACCACCTGATCGTCGCCGGCGGGGCGAACTTCCCGGAGCCGGCGCTGACCGCGACCCGGGCGAACACCCTCGGCAAGGTGTACTGGACCGACGCGTTCGTCTACTCCCGCGCGTCCGGCCGCTGGCAGTCGGCCGGGCAGCTGCCCGACGCCGTCGGCTACGCGGCGACGCTGAGCACCGGCGACGGCGTGCTGGTGATCGGCGGCGAGGGCTACCGTGGCGGGCCCGGCGGCACGCTGCAGCGCCCGGCCGAGAAGTTCGCCGACGTGTTCGTGCTGCGCTGGGACGCCCGGCGGTCGCGGCTCGAACGCACGGACCTGCCGCCGCTCCCCCGCGCCCTGTCGTACGGCGTCGCGGGCATCGTCGACGGCGTCGTGCACGTCGCGGAGGGCGGCGACTTCTACGGCCTGGACCTGGACCGGCCGGACCGCGGCTGGGCGACGCTGCCGCGCTGGCCCGGCGACCCGCGCACCGTCGCCGTCGGGGCCGCCCAGGACGGCCGGTTCTTCCTGCTCAGCGGCCGGGCGCAGCATGCAGACAAGTCGTGGACGTTCTACCGCGACGCGTACGCGTACTCGCCGCGGCGCCGGCGCTGGGACCGGATCGCCGACCTGCCCTGGTGCGTCACCGCGGCGCTCGCCCACCCCGTCGGCCGGACCGGGTTGGTCGTCGTCGGCGGCGACAAGGACATCGACCGCTGGAACCTCATCGAGCACCACGTCGCGCTCCGGACCGCGGCGACGCCCGGATCGGCCGAGTGGCAGCGCCAGAACGACATCGTGACCTGGATCTACGACCACCACACCGGCTTCAACGGTGAACTGCTGCGGTACGACACGAAACGCGACCGGTGGAGCGTGGACGGCTGGTTCCCCGGCCCGCCGCCGGCCACCACCCCGGCCGTGAACTGGGACGGCGACCTGGTCGTGGCGAGCGGCGAGGTCGGCCCCGGCATCCGCACCCCGCGGGTCTGGCAGGCGGAGCTCTGAGTCGCGACGCACGAAGGGGCCGGCCTCAGCCGACCCCGTTCGCTCCCCTGCGGCTCGCCCGCTACCTCAGCAGCGTGACGAACTGGTGCAGGGTGACACCCAGAATCGAGAACGCCCCGATGACCAAAGGCCGCAGATCCCTCAGGATCTGCCCGATGACCTCGGTGTGCTGACGCAGCTCTCGTAGCCTGCGCAGCGACGTCCCTCGCCTGTCGTTGTGACTCACACGGATGCCTTCCTGTGTGCTGAGGGCACCGGTGAACCGCTCTAACAGTCCGCCCGGTAGCCCATCTCTGGACTACGCCGGGCGGATTCCCGATGTAGTTAGCCGACCAGAATGACATTCGGACAATCAGCCCGTCAACGGCTAGCATGGGTGGTGGCTGGAGTAGGTGCTCTAACACCGCTGATCCCGGCCAAGCCCCGGTGCGTGCTGTTGTGACTCCGCACCGGGGCTTCTTCGTGCGTGGCCTACTCCGTCAGGTAGCCGACGGCGTAGGCGGCGAGCCAGTGCTCGACCATGTAGTCGCCGCCGACCACGTAGGGCAGGCCGGCATCGGCGTGCACGACGGCCGACGCCGTCAGCGCGGCGGCCGCCGCCGAGCCGGCCGGCAACGCATCCGCGACCGCCACCATCGACCACGCCCGGCTCAGGTTCAGCCCGGCCAGGTGCGCCAACTGCCCGTCGGACGGGTCGGAGACCACCGGCGGCTCGAACAGCCGCGCCGGCGACGACGCCGCGGCGCCGGGCAGGAACCGGCCGAACCAGGAAGCGAACTCGGCCGGCGGCAGCACCCGCGCCACCAGCTCGGCCTCGGCCAGCGCCGGCGAGAGGAAGTCACTGCCCGACGGCTCGTAGTGCGCCGGATAGTCGGTGTCGGCGAGGTACCAGCGGCGGACGGCGTCGTCGATCGCGTCGCGCAGGTCGCCGCCGGCTCCGTCGTACGAGCGCAGCAGCCCGAAGGCCGAGTTCGGGTGCAGCCCGCCGCGCACCGGATAGGTCTGCGCCGGCAGCCAGCCGACCAGGTTCGCCGTCAGCACGTCGGCCAGCGGCCGCACCGCCGCCGCCCAGGCCGCGCCGTCCGCGTCGGGCCAGGACGCCAGCTCGTGCGCCAGCGTCAGCAGCCAGCCCCAGCCGTACGGGCGCTCCCGCGTGCGGCCCGGCCCAGAGGCGAAGAACTCGGCCTCCCGCGCCAGGTTCGACGGGGTCAGGTGCGCCCCCAGCGCGTCCCGAACCGAAGCGGCCAGCGCGGTCGGCAGGTCGGAACCGGCCAGCCGGAGCAGCCGCACCAGCACCCAGTGCATCTCGACCGCCGAGTGCCAGTCCAGCGAGCCGTAGAACGCCGGATGCTGGTCGCGGTGCCGCGGATACGGTCCCGGCTCGACGGCGTAGATGATCGGCAGGTGCGGGTACTCGCGGTCGATACAGGTCAGCGCGGTGCGCGCGTAGGCGGCGGCGTTCTCGCGCAGCACGTCCAGTCGGGTGCTCATCCGGCCGCGCCCTCGGGATCGACCGGGGCACCGTCGCCGACCGGTGGCAGGTCGCCGCGGTCGACGGGCTCGCCGCCGTCTGGCACGTCCGCGAACAGCGCGGCCAATTCGTCCGCCGACGGCGGGTGCGCACCTTCGACCGCGGCGCGCAGCGTGTCCTCGTCGACGGCGTCCCCGGCTGCCGACAACCGCACCGCGACGCCGTCGTGCACGGCGACGCACTCGCGCTGGTCGTCGACGGCGACACAACCGGCGTCGGTCCCGCCGCGCGGGTCCGTGGTGAGCTGCGCGAAGCCGCCGGCGGGCGACGTGTACGCGACGCTGAACCCGGCGTCGCCGTACACCCCGACGGATTGGGAGGCCGGCTCGAAGCCGTCCAGCGACACCGCGTAGACGACGTCCGGGTCGACGCCGATCGAGGCCGCCCGAGAGGCCAGCTCGTCCGCGTCGGCCGGACCGGACCCGCACGCGGCCGGCACCAGCAGCGGCAGCAGCACGAGGACCCAGCGGCGGCGCATCACGCCGGACATCGTCTCAAAGCGGCGGCCCGGGCCCCCGCGCAGGGGACCCGGGCCGCCGGTGCAGCAATGAACCTCAGTGGCCGTGACCGTGGCCGTGACCGCCCTCGGCCACCGGCTCCTCGGGCTTCTCCGCCACGAGGACCTCGGTGGTGAGCAGCAGGCTGGCGATCGACGCCGCGTTGGCGACCGCGGAACGGGTCACCTTGACGGGGTCGAGGACGCCCTGCGCGATGAGGTCGCCGTATTCGCCGGTGGCGGCGTTGTAGCCGTGGCCCGGCGTGCCGTTCTCGACGTTGGCCACGATGACGTAGCCGTTCTCGCCGGCGTTCTCGGCGATCCACCGCAGCGGCTCGACCAGCGCGCCGCGCACGATGGCGGCGCCGGTGGCCTCATCGCCGGACAGGTCGAGGTCGTCGATGGCCGACCGCGCGTGCACCAGGGCCGCGCCACCGCCGGACACGATGCCCTCCTCGATGGCCGCGCGCGTCGCCGACACGGCGTCCTCGATGCGGTGCTTGCGCTCCTTCAGCTCGACCTCGGTGGCCGCGCCGACCTTGATGACGCCGACGCCGCCGGCCAGCTTGGCCAGCCGCTCCTGCAGCTTCTCGCGGTCCCAGTCGGAGTCGGTGTTGTCGATCTCCGCCCGGATCTGCGTGACCCGGCCGTCGATGTCGGCCTGCGTGCCGCCGCCGTCGACGACGGTGGTGTCGTCCTTGGTGACGACGATGCGGCGGGCCGAGCCGAGCACGTCGAGCCCGACCTGGTCGAGCTTGAGGCCGACCTCCTCGGCGACGACCTGGCCACCGGTGAGGACGGCGAGGTCCTGCAGGATCGCCTTGCGGCGGTCGCCGAAGCCCGGCGCCTTGACGGCGACCGAGGTGAACGTGCCGCGGATCTTGTTGACGACCAGCGTGGAGAGCGCCTCGCCGTCGACGTCCTCGGCCACGATCAGCAGCGGCTTGCCGGCCTGGACGACCTTCTCCAGCAGCGGCAGCAGGTCGCTGACCGAGGAGATCTTGTTCTGGTGGATCAGGATGTAGGCGTCCTCGAGGACGGCCTCCTGACGCTCCTGGTCGGTGACGAAGTACGGGCTGAGGTAGCCCTTGTCGAACTGCATGCCCTCGGTGAACTCGAGCTCGGTACCGAAGGTCTGCGACTCGTCGACGGTGATGACGCCGTCCTTGCCGACCTTGTCGAACGCGTCGGCGATGACCTCGCCGATGGTCGGGTCCTGCGCGGAGATGGCGGCGACCGCGGCGATCTCGGTCTTCTCGTCGACCGGGCGGGCAGACTCGACCAGGCGGGCGCGGACCGCCTCGACGGCCGCGTCGATGCCGCGCTTGATGCCCATCGGGTTCGCGCCCGCGGCGACGGACTTCAGGCCGCGGTGCACCATGGCCTGCGCGAGCACCGTCGCGGTGGTGGTGCCGTCACCGGCGACATCGTTGGTCTTGGTGGCGACCTCCTTGGCGAGCTGCGCGCCGAGGTTCTCGTGCGGGTCCTCCAGCTCGACCTCACGGGCGATGGTGACGCCGTCGTTCGTGATGGTGGGAGAACCGAACTTCTTGTCGAGGACGACGTTGCGGCCCTTGGGGCCGAGCGTCACCTTGACGGTGTTCGCGAGGGCGTCGACACCGCGCTCCAGGCGCCGGCGGGCGTCCTCATCGAACTCGAGGATCTTGGGCATGGGGAACCGGTCCCTTTCGGAGGTATTGCTGAACGAGGAAACGCCCCGACCCGCGCCGGCGTCGAGCCGGATCGGGTCAGGGCGTCAGCGCGTCACTTCTGGACGATCGCAAGCACGTCGCGGCCGGAGAGAATGAGCAGCTCCTCGCCGCCGTACTTCACCTCGGTGCCGCCGTACTTCGAGTAGAGCACCACGTCGCCGACCTTGACGTCGAGCGGGATGCGCTTCTCACCCTCGTCGTCCCAGCGGCCATCGCCGACGGCGACGACCTCGCCCTCCTGGGGCTTCTCCTTGGCGGTGTCAGGGATGACGAGCCCGGACGCCGTGGTCTGCTCCGCTTCGAGCGGCTTGACCACGATACGGTCCTCGAGTGGCTTGATGGAGACCGACACTTGTCTGACCTCCCCTTTCGCGGGATGTCACGAATGCTTCTGGTGGACCGGCCGCATGCCGCCGTCGTCGCGGGTGCCGGCGACTCGACCGTTGGCACTCTCCAGTGGAGGGTGCCAACGCCCAACTTAGCACTCGGTCTGGGTGAGTGCTAGTCGCCAGGAGTGAGAGGCTGAGCGCCGTGCAGAGGGCCACGTTCGACGCGCTCAGGTCGGCGGACGGCGCCGGGCTGCTGGCCGAGGCGAGCGCCGCGTACGGACGCGAGGACGAGTTCGCGCTGGGCACCCGGCTGCGGCGCACCCACGCGCCGGACCTAGTGGCGGCGGCGCTGACGCAGGCGCGGCTGCGGGCCCGGGCGGTGGACAAGTTCGAACCGGCCGACGCGGCCCGGATGTTCTTCACGGTCGACGGCTACGAGCAGGCGACGCGGGTGGGGGTGGCGCGGCACCGGGCCGCTCGGCTGGCGGCGACGCTCGGTGCGGGCGCGGCGGTCGCGGACCTGTGCTGCGGCATCGGCGGCGACCTCGTCGAGCTGGCCCGGGCCGGGCTGGCGGTGACGGGAGTCGAGGCGGACGAGCTGACGGCGTCCATCGCAGCGGCGAACGTCGCCGCGCTGGGCGTGCCCGCGCGGGTGGTGCACGCCGACGCGACGACGGTGGACCGGACGGCGTACCCGGCGGTCGTGTGCGACCCGGCCCGTCGCGGCGGCCGCGGGCGGGTGTTCGACCCCGACGCGTACCGGCCGCCGTGGTCGTTCGTGCTGGAGCTGCTGGCCGGGACGGCGTGCGTCAAGGTCGCGCCCGGCCTGCCGCACGCACGCATCCCCGACGGTGTCGAGGCCGAGTGGGTGTCCGAGCGCGGCGAGGTGAAGGAGGCGGCGCTGTGGTCCGGCGGGCTCGCGCTCGACGGCGTCGCGCGGCGGGCGACGCTGCTGCCGTCGGGCGCGACGCTGACCGACCGCGACGACCCCGGGCCGGTCGTCCGCCCGCTGGGCGAGTATCTGTACGAGCCGGACGGCGCCGTCATCCGGGCCGGCCTGGTGACGGCGGCGGCCGATCGGGTCGGCGGCGGGCTGGTGGATCCGTCCATCGCCTACGTGACGGCCGACACGGCGGTCAGCACGCCGTTCGCCCGCGGCTACCGCGTCCTCGACACCCTGCCGTACGACGTGAAGGCGCTGCGCCGGTACGTGCGCGACCACGGCATCGGCGTGCTGACGGTGAAGAAGCGCGGCGTCGGCGTCGTGCCGGAGAAGCTGCGGGCGGCGGTTCGGCCGCGCGGCGAGCGGACCGCGACGTTCGTCGTCACCCGGGTGGCCGGCGCGGCGACGGTGCTCGTCGCCGACCCGCTCTGAGATCCTGGCGGACATGGGCAAGCAGAGCGCGGGCATCCTGCTCCACCGGGACGGAGCAGACGGCGTCGAGGTGCTGCTCGGGCACATGGGCGGGCCGTTCTGGGCGAAGAAGGACGCCGGCGCGTGGTCGCTGCCGAAGGGCGAGTACGGCCCGGACGAGACGCCGGAGGCCGCGGCCCGGCGCGAGTTCACCGAGGAACTCGGGTTGCCGGTCCCCGGCGGCGAACTGGTCGAACTGGGCACGGTGAAGCAGTCGGGCGGCAAGACGGTGACGGCGTGGGCGCTGCGCGGCGACCTCGACCCGGCCGCCGTCGTGCCCGGCACGTTCGAGCTGGAGTGGCCGCCGCGATCCGGGCGCACGCAGGAGTTCCCCGAGATCGACCGGGCCGAGTGGTTCCCGCTCGACGTCGCCCGCGAGAAGATCGTCAAGGCGCAGGCCGCGTTCCTCGACCGGCTGGCGGCCGCCCTCGGCTGAGGACGGCCGCCGGGAACGATCAGCCGAACATCCGGACCGGCCAGGAACAGTCGATGAGCTGGCCGGTGCTCATCTTCTTCTCGCAGACCCGCATGAGCAGGCGGCGCCCCTCGGCGAAGTCGAAGTCGTAGTACTGCCGGTCGATCGCTCCCTCATCCGGCCCGCTGTCGCGGTGCAGCCAGGACCGGTAGACACCCTTGTCGTACAACGGGCCCTCGCACCAGCTGAACAGCGCCACCACGCGGTACCCGTTGGACTTGGTGTCCACCACCTCGAGCTTCTCGCCCGACTCGCTGAACAACGCGTAGCCGCCGCCTCCCGTGGGCTTGGACTGCCAGGAGATGCCGCCGGAACCCTGGTCGGACGTCCAGCAGTACTCGCGTTCCCCCGGCCAGTACGGCACGGCCGCGACCTCCACGTCCGCCGGAGCCGCCGGTTCGTCGGCGGCCGCGGTGCCGGGGATCAGCGCCCCGCCCACCAGCGCCGCCGCGGCCAGCGCCGTCCACCTGCGCACACCGCGTCGCGCCGTGCGGGCCGTTCGTTCCTGCATGAGTCGTCTCCCGTGTGTGTTCCGTCATCAGGACGGGTACACGGTGGCGGCGACCACTTGCCTCCCGCCTTCCTCCGCCTTTCCCGCGGCCGGAGGTCAGCCGAGCCGGGCGACCGCCGCGACCAGGCGGTCGACGTGGTTGCCGTAGACGGCGTCGACGCCGGTGGCGAGCAGGCGATCGATGGACGAGCGCGACTGCGCGTCCCAGCCGAACGCGTGCACGCCCACCTCGTGGAAGAGGCGCACGTAGATCGGCGTCCAGTCCAGCCAGTGCAGGTTGATGGCGTCGATGCCGCGGTCGGCCAGCGTGCGGGCCCGGCCGCGGACGCCGTCCTGCAGGCGGCTCACCCGGGTGGAGTCGACCAGCCGGACGTCGTCCGCCTGCTGGCGCCACCGCGTCACGACGGACAGCGACGGGTGGCACAGCCAGGTCCGCTCCGGCTCACCGCCGGCCCGGACCGCCGCGACCACCGGCTCGAACGCGGCCGGGTCCTTGACGTCCAGCGACAGCTCGAAGTCCGTGCCGCAGGCGGCGTACAGCTCGGCCAGCGACGGCACGTGCGGCGGTAGCTCCGACCGTGGCACCTGCGACATCGGCCGACGGCCGAACCGTGGCCCCACCAGGCCGTCGTGGTCCAGCACGACGACGCCGTCGGCGGTGACCCAGGCGTCGCTCTCGAGGCCCGACGCGCCCAGCCGCAGCGCCAGCTCGAACGCCGGCAGCGTGTTCTCGCGCTCCCGTGCCATGGCGCCACGGTGCGCGAACGTGATGGGCGGGACCCGGGGGAGAGTCATCGGATGCATCCTCTCAGGCCTTGTCACGGGGTGGTCATGCTGCGAGCATTGGATCTTGAGCCAGCCCGCTCACCGTATGCCCACGCCCGTCGCTGGCCGCGCCGGGTGCGAGTCGTCCCCGCCGGGCACGTGCCCGTGACTCGCACTCGTTGGTGAAGCGATGCCTCTTGTCAATACACGCTGCGGTTTCACTCCGCAAAAGGTGTGAGATTGGGCATTCCGTAATTACCGGAAGGCATGCAACACTTCCGGACATGCAGATCCCTTTCGCGCCGAACACCCACAGCAGCCTCGGCGTGGAATGGGAACTGCAACTGGTCGACCCCGAGACCCGCGAGCTGACCTCCGGAGCCATCGAGATCCTCGACGAACTCCGCCCGGCCGGCGCCGAGGAGCATCCGAAGGCCAAGCACGAGTTGCTGCAGTCGACCATCGAGGTCGTCACGGGCGTGTGCCAGACGGTCGGTGAGGCCAAGGCCGATCTCGCCGAGACGGTCCGGACGGTGGCCAAAGCGGCCGATCGCCGCGGGCTGGCGCTGATGTGCGCCGGCACCCACCCGATCACCAACTGGAACAGCCAGAAGATCAGTCCGAAGCCGCGCTACGAGCAACTCGTCGAGAACCTGCAGTGGCTGGCCCGCCGGCTGCAGATCTTCGGCGTCCACGTGCACGTCGGCGTGCGCTCGCCGGAGAAAGTCATTCCCATTGTCAACGCCCTGACGTCCTACGTACCGCATTTCCTGGCGCTATCCGCGTCGTCGCCGTACTGGGTGGGCCACGACACCGGCCTGGCGTCGGCCCGCAGCAAGGTGTTCGAGGCGCTGCCCACGGCCGGGCTGCCGTACCAGCTGTCCGGCTGGGACCAGTTCGAGAGCTACATGGGGACGCTGATCTCCACCCGCACCATCGACTCCGTCCGCGAGGTGTGGTGGGACATCCGCCCGCACCCCGACTTCGGCACCGTCGAACTGCGCATCTGCGACGGCCTGCCCACCCTGGACGAGGTGGGCGCTGTCGCCGCGCTGGCCCAGTGTCTGGTCGAGCGGCTGGACCGCGAGATCGACCGCGGCTACCGGCTGCCGTCGCCGAAGAACTGGGTGGTCCGCGAGAACAAGTGGCGCGCCGCCCGGTTCGGCCTCGACGCCGAGATCATCGTCGACGACAAGGACACCGTCGTGCCCGTGCGCAGGGCGTTGCTCGATTTGACCGACGAGCTCATGCCCATTGCCCGTAGACTGTCCTGCACCGCGGAACTCGCCGACATCGAACGCATTGTCGCGCACGGGGCGAGCTATCAACGGCAACGGACAATTGCAGAGGCGAACGGCGGTGATTTGACCAAGGTCGTCGACAGCCTCTTGGAAGAGATGGCTACAGGGTTGTGACCGAGTGACCTACGACTGGCTTGCGAGCTGGCTCGACCTTCATACCGACGACCTCACGGCGCTGCGTCGCACGCTGCACGCGCGACCCGAGCTCGGGTTGAACGAGCACCAGACCACCGACCTCCTCGTCCGGCAACTGCGGATGTCCGGCCTCGAGCCACGGGTGCTGCCGCGCGGCACCGGCGTGGTCGTCGACATCGGCACCGGCTCGCGCACCGTCGCGCTGCGCGCCGACATCGACGCGCTGCCGCTCCCGGACCTCAAGGACGTCCCCTACCGCTCCACCGTCGACGGCGTCTGCCACGCCTGCGGCCACGACGCGCACACCGTCATGGCGCTCGGCGCGGCCATGGCGCTGGCGAAGGTGCCGCGGCTGCCCGGCCGGGTGCGGGTGATCTTCCAGCCCGGCGAGGAGATCATGGCCGGCGCCCGCGAGGTCATCGCGGCCGGCGCGCTGGAGGGGGTCGAGCGGGCGTTCGCGCTGCACTGCGACCCGCGGCTGCCGGTCGGCCAGATCGGCATGCGCGCCGGCCCCATCACGGCGGCCTGCGACCTCGTCGAGGTGCGCGTCTCCGGCCCCGGCGGGCACACCGCGCGGCCGCAGCTGACCGTCGACACCGTCGACACCCTGTCCCGCATCGCCGTCGACGCGCCGGCGCTGCTGGCCCGGCAGATCGACATCCGGGCCGGGTTCTCGCTGGTGTGGGGGTCGATCCAGGCCGGCGGCCCGCCCAACGCCATCCCGTCCGAGGGCGTGCTGCGCGGCACCGTCCGGGTGCTCGACCACGCCGCCTGGGCCGACGCCGAGAAGTACGTCCGCGCCGTCGTCCGCGACCTCGCGCACCCCAGCGGCGCCCGGGTCGAGATCGACTACGAGCGGGGCGTGCCGCCGGTGGTGAACGACGAGGCCAGCGTGCGCCTGATGCGCCAGGCCGTCGCCACCGAGCTGGGCCCGCACGCCGTCACCGGCACCTCGACCAGCATGGGCGGCGAGGACTTCGCCTGGTACGGCGAGCACGTGCCGCTGGCGCTGGCCCGCATCGGCGTGCACGGCAGCGCGCTGCCGAAGATGGGCGACCTCCACCAGGGCGACTTCGACATCGACGAGAAGGCGCTGACCTACGGCGTGCGGGTGTTCGTCAGCACGGCGCTGGCCGCGCTGACGGCGTCGCGCTAGGACGCGCAGCCCTGCTGGGCCACACCGTCGACCGGGACGGGCAGCGTGCCGCCGGCCGGTGACGTCCCGGCCAGCACCTCGGCCAGCGCGCGGAACGCACCTGGGGTGCGCCCGTACAGCGCGATCTGCACCGGCGCGTCGCTGCCGCCGAGCGCGTACGGGCGGTCCAGCGCGACCACGACGTCGCCGGAGCCGGGCTCCGTCCCGCCGAGCAGCCGGACGGTCGTCGGCGCGTTCGCGTCGGTCGTGAGCCCGGCGGCCGCGGCGGCCTCGTCGAAGCGGACGCGGTCGGACTCCTCGCCGCCGACGACCCGGACGGCGCCGTCGACCAGCGGGCCCTCGCAGGCGCCGGCGACGACCGTGACGCCGCCCAGCGACTCCTGGTAGGACAGCTCCTCGTGCGAGCCGACGGCGGCCGGGTCGGGCGCCGGTCCGGCCGCCTCGTGCAGCATGAGCGCGACGCCGCGGGTAGCCGCCTGCGCCAGCCGGTCGGCCGGCAGCTCGCCGCTCGCGACGGCGTCGACGATGGCGGTGTGCGCGGACTCGACGTCGGCCGGCATCAGCACGACGTCCGCGCCGGCGGCCAGCGACTTCACCGCGGCGGCGCCGGAGCCGTAGCCGTCGCTGATGGCGGCCATGTCCTGCGCGTCGGTGACCACCAGCCCGTCGAAGCCGAGCTCGTCCCGCAGCAGCCCGATGACCTTCGGCGACAGCGACGACGGCACGCCAGGGTCGACCGCCTCGACGTCTATGTGCGCGACCATGATGGCCTCGGCCCCCGCCTCGACCGCCGCCTGGAACGGGACGAAGTCGCGGGCGCGCAGCTCGTCCAGGCTCGCCGTCTGCACCGGCAGCTCCTCGTGGCTGTCGGCCGGCACCGACCCGTGCCCTGGGAAGTGCTTGGACACCGCGACGATGCCGGAAGCCGCGTAGCCGCCCAGCGACGCCTGGACGGTCTCGGCGACGACCTGCGGGTCGGACGATGCCGACCGGGTGCCGATGGTGGGGTCGTCCGGGCCGGAGGTGACGTCGGCGTCGGGCGCGAACACCATGGTCAGGCCCATGCCGCGGAGCTCCTCGCCGCTGGCCTGCGCGACCTCGGCGGCCATCGCCGTGTCGCGGGACGCGCCGAGCGTCAGATAGGCGGGGAACTCCGTCGCCGGCGCCTTGATGCGCGCGACCGTGCCGCCCTCCTGGTCGATCCCGATGATGAGGGGGTAGCCGCGGTCGCCGCCGGCCTGCTGGATCTCGGCCGTCGCCCGCTCGACCTGCTCGGGCGACTCGACGTTGTCGCCCATGAGGATGACGCCGCCGAGGCCGAGCTGCTCGATCTGCTCGACCGGCGGCTCCAGGCCGCTGTACCGGGCGACGATGACCTGGCCGGCCTGCCGTTCCACCGGCAGCTCCGCGACCAGCGCGGCGGCGCGGTCGAACTCGTCCTGCGTGGGCCCCCAGGCCAGTGGCGGCGGCGTGGTGGGGGTCGGCGACGGTGTCGGGCTGGTGGTGGCCGGTGTGCCGGGTTCGGTGGCCGAGGAGTCGTCGTCGGCACCGTCGTCACCGCCGCCGCAGGAGGCGAGCAGAAGCGCACCGGCGAGGAGGAAGAGCAGTCGCCGCATTTCCGCCAGTCTGCCACGCCGGGTGTCCGGACCGTGAGCCAACGGGTGGCGGCGCGCGGGCCGGCGCTCGTAGCGTCGGGGTATGCGCCGCCCGCTGCCGGTCGTCGGTGACCTCCTCGCCTTCCAGTCCGACCGGCTGCGCTTCGTCACCTCCATGCAGCGCGAGCACGGTGACGTCGCCCGGTTCCAGCT
The DNA here is from genome assembly GCF_001270745.1 of Jiangella muralis. Lineage (GTDB taxonomy): Bacteria > Actinomycetota > Actinomycetes > Jiangellales > Jiangellaceae > Jiangella > Jiangella muralis. The sequence continues at coordinate 2,345 of NZ_LFXL01000047.1, read as the reverse complement.
CGGCCCGTTCCCGGTGTGGCAGCTCGCGCACCCCGACCTCGTCCGGCAGGTGCTGGTCACCGATGCCGCCGGGTTCCGCAAGGGCATGGTGCTGCAACGGGCCCGCGTCGTCCTCGGCGACGGCCTGCTCACCGCGGAGGGCGACGTGCACCGTCAGCACCGCGATCTCGTGCAGCCGGCGTTCCACTCGCGGCGCATCACCGGCTACGCGTCGGTGATGGTGGAGCGCTGCGCTGCCGTGACGGCGGCGTGGACGCCGCGCGAACCGCTGGACGTGCACGCGGCGACGGTCCGGATGACACTGGAGACGGCCGGGGCGACGCTGCTCGGCACGTCCGTCGACGTCGGCTCCGTCGAGGGGGCGCTGGCGGACCTGCTGAGCGCGTACAAGCTGGCGTTCCTGCCGTTCAGCGAGAAGTTGCAGGGGCTGCCAGTCGGGCCGCTGCGGCGGTTGCAGCGGGGCCGGCGGCGGCTGCACGGGCTGGTCGACTCCGTCGTGGCGGAGCGCTCGTCGTCGGGGCGGGACGGCGGTGACCTGCTGTCCGCGCTGGTCCTGGACTCCGGCGGCCTGTCGTCGCAGGAGCTGCGCGACGAGGCGACGACACTGCTGCTGGCCGGCCACGAGACGACGGCGAACACGCTGGCGTTCGCGCTGCACCTGCTCGCCGTCCACCCGTCGGTGCAGGCGTCCGTGCACGACGAGGTCTCCGGCATCGGCGGCGAGCTCGGGCCGGCCGACCTCGACCGGCTGCCGCTGTGCCGCGCCGTCGTGTCCGAGACGCTGCGGCTCTACCCGCCGTCGTGGATGATGGGCCGCCAGGCGCTCGTCTCGCATCAGGTGGGCGACCAGGTCATCGCGCCGGGCGACCTCGTCGTCCTGCCCCAATGGGTCGTCCACCACGACGAACGGTGGTGGCCGCAGCCGTTCTCCTTCGACCCGGCGCGCTGGCTGGACGGTGCTTCCGACCGGCCGCGGTGGGCGTTCTTCCCGTTCGGCGCCGGCCTGCGCCGCTGCATCGGCGAGGGGTTCGCCTGGACCGAGGCGGTGCTCGGCCTGGCGACGATCGTGCGGCACTGGCGGCTGCGCCCCGTCCCCGGCCGGCCGCTGCGGCTGGACCCGCTGATCACCCTGCGTCCCCGTGGCGGGCTCTGGCTGATCCCCGAGCCCCGCGAGCATGCCTCACGACTGGCATGAGCGTAGGCTCTTAGCCTACGGAGGTGACAGTCATGGCTCGCCACGCTGCCGCGCGAGCGGGCGAGGTGCGCGAGACGCAGCCAGCGTCGCTCGTCACCCGGACGGCACGACGGTGCACGTCCAGCTGCTACGCCAAACCGGCTATGCACCGTGGCCCACGGTGCGGCGCGAGCTCGTCCAGCGCTCCTCCGATGCCGGGCCGGCTAGCGGCGGTTCGGACCGACGAATCGGCTGCCGCATCCCAACCAGTTCGCCACCGCACCGGACGAGGAGACCTGGCGCCGGTCGTTGGCCGGCCAGACCCGACTTCGGATCAGCGCCGCTGATGCGTTGGCCACTGTGCGCGAAGCCTGGCAGTCGCTGACCCCGTAGCGTGGCGGGCATGGATGCGGTGATCTTCGACCTCGACGGGGTGCTGGTCGACTCCGAGCAGGCGTGGGACGAGGTGCGCCGGGCGGTCGTGGCTGAGCACGGGGGCACGTGGACGGACGCGGCGACGCGGGCCATGCAGGGCATGAGCACACCCGAGTGGGCCGCCTACCTCGTCGACGACCTCGGGGCGGACCTGACGCCCGACGAGGTGGCGCGCGCCGTCGTCGACGAGATGGCCCGCCGCTACGCCGCCGCCCCGCCGGTCATCGACGGCGCCGTCGACGTCGTCCGGGCGGTGGCCGCGCGCGGGCCGGTCGGCATCGCCAGCTCCTCGCCGCCGGTGCTGATCGCGTCCTTCCTGTCCTACGCGGGCCTCACCGGTCTCGTGCCGGTCGCGGTGTCCAGCGAGGACGTCGCCGCCGGCAAGCCCGCCCCGGACGTCTACCTCGAGGCCGCCCGCCGCCTGGACGTCGACCCGCGCCGCGCCGCCGCCGTCGAGGACTCCACCAACGGGCTGCGGTCCGCACACGCCGCCGGCCTGACCGTCGTCGCGGTGCCGAACCCGCACTTCCCGCCGGACCCGGAGGTGCTGGCCGCGACCGCGACCGTCGTCCTCGACGGCATCGGCGAGCTCCCGGCGGCGCTGGCCCGCCTCTAACCGACCAGCCCGCCACCAGCCACTGTTGATCTTGGAGTAAGCGCGGAATCAATCGGAGGCGGATTCCATCGGTCGTAGCAACGCCTGGTGGAAGGTGTTGTCCGATGCCGAAGGTGTTCT
>NZ_LFXL01000046.1 GCF_001270745.1 Jiangella muralis | reverse complement strand
GAACACCTTCGGCATCGGACAACACCTTCCACCAGGCGTTGCTACGACCGATGGAATCCGCCCGGGCATTTCGCCCCGCAACTCCGCCGCTACTCCAAGATCAACCCCGTGCTGGCGCCGTGACGGTGAGGGGAGCGCGCCGCCGTGGTGCAGGCGGACGTCGTCGGCGCGGCCGGCGCCGTCCGTGAGCCGCAGGTCGCCGGTCAGGACGTCAGAGCGTGGACGACGAGCGCGGCGGCGCCGGCCAGGGCGAAGGCGGCCGGCAGCGTGACCGCCCAGGCGAGGCCGAGGTTGGCGACCACGCGCCAGCGCACCCGCCGGTAGCTGTCGTGGACGCCGGCGCCGAGCAGCCCGCCGGTCAGCGCCTGCGTCATGCTGACCGGCGCGCCCGCCGCGGCGCTGCCCAGCACGGCGGCGGCGGAGGCGAACTCGGCGGTGACGGCCTGCGGCGCGCGGGTGCTGATGATGCCGGTGCCGACGGTTCGGGCGACCCGCGGGAGGCCGATCACGGCGCCGATGGCGAACAGCCCGCCGACCACCGGGTACGCCCACCACTGCGGCGCCGCCTCGCCGCCGGCCGCCACGCTCGCGGCGATGAACAGGACGAACGCCTTCTGCCCGTCGTTCGCGCCGTAGGCGACGCACTGCGCGAGATACGCCGTCACGTGCGTGCGCCGGACGGTGGCCAGGTAGCGCGCGCTGCGAGCGGCCCGCCAGGCGGCGGCGCCGGCCAGCGCCAGCAGCAGCCCGGCGACGGGCGCGGCCAGGCCGATCGCGAGGACCCGCAGCACGGCCGGCCACTCGACGGCCAGCCCGGCGCCGACGCCGGCACCGGCGACGCCGCCGATGACCGCCAGCGTGAGGCTGGTCGGGAGCCCGCGCCGGGCCAGCCCGCCGGCGACGACGATCGCCACGACGAACCCGATCGCCAGCGGCGCCGGGTCGGCCGGCACGATCGAGCCGGCCAGCGTCTGCGCCACCGCGGTCGTCACCAGCAACGGGACGGCGACGACGGCGGCGACCAGCAGGCCCAGTCCGGCCGCGACCGGCATCCCCGGGATCCGCAGCCCGGGCGCCATCAGGGCGCCGCCATCGTTCGCGCCGGTCACCAGGGCGAACACCACTGCTACCGCGATCATCAGGTCGGGCACGCGGCGGCTCGTCAGTAGCCGCGCTTGAGCGCACCGTCGGTGAGGACGTCGGCCGCCTCGCTGATGCGCGCGCCCACGCCGTCGAGGCGTTTGATCAGCTCACGGTGCTTGAGCGCGTCGGGCGACATGTCGCCGTCGACGATGCGGGCGAACTCCTGCTGGTACTCGCGGCTGATGCTGCGGGCGGCCTTCTTCGCGTCGAGCGCCTTGAGCGGGACGTCGTGCGGCGCGCTCCACAGCGTGCCGACGGCCTCGTCGAGGGAGTCGACGGCGGCGACCACGTGATCGAGGAACGGACGGTAGGTCTTGCGCCGCTGGATCTGGTAGAGGTCGGCCTCGCGGAGGAACTCGCGGATGGTGTCGAGGACGTCGTCGATGGAGCGCGACAGCCGGAACAGGTCCTCCCGGTCCAGCGGCGCGACCAGCGTGCGGGACAGCCGGTCGACCAGCACCGCGCGCATCTCGTCGCCGCGGTGCTCGATGTCGGCGATGCGCTCGCGTGCCTGTGCCGGCGACACCTTCTTGTTGACCATCGCCCGGGCCAGGGCGGCGCCGTCGCGGGCGGCGTGCACCTGACCGCTCAGCGCCTCGGACATGTGCTGCCGGCCGCCGCGGAACCGGCGCGGCCAGCGCGGCCGCAACCTGGCGGCCTTCATCGTCGCGTCCACCACCTTGTCGAGGGCACCCGGGCCGGTGCTCTGCGCCCGGCGACCTGGATGTATCACGAACAGTGGTTAATCTATCATGCAAAGATGTGTTTTTAACATCAATCGTTGAGGTGAGTGAGGGGATGCGGCGTGCGCACCACCTGGGATCGGGTCCTGATCGCCGGCGACGCCGTCGCGGCCGGCACCGAGACGGCGTACCGCGCGGTGTCCGCGGCGCCCGGTGAGGCGCACGGGGTCCGCGCCGACCTCTGCGAGACGCACCCGGGCGGCATCGAGCCGGGGGAGCCGATACTGCGGCTCGGCCACCTCACCGACCTGCACCTGGCCGACACCCAGTCGCCGCTGCGGCTCGACTTCGCCATGCAGGTGGGCGAGCGCAGCCCGGGCTGGGGCGGCGCCGTCACCTACACGTTCCGCCCGCACGAGCTGCTCACGGCGCACGCGGCCGACGCGATGCTGCGCACGCTGCGCGGGCTCGGCCTCGACCTGTGCGTCGTCACCGGCGACAGCACCGACAACGCGCAGGCGAACGAGCTGGCCATGTTCCTGGCCCTGATGGACGGCGGCGACGTCGCCCCGGTCTCGGCCGGCGGCGTCTACCGCGGCCCGCAGAGCGCCGAGTGGGGCGACCCCTGGTACTGGGTGCCGGAGGTGCCCGGCGATCGTTATCAGCATCGGTGGGGATATCCCCACGTCCCAGGGTTGCCGGCCGCGGCCGCCGCGCCGTTCCGGGCGGCCGGCGCGGGCGTGCCCTGGATCGGCTGCCTGGGGAACCACGACGTGCTGGTCGGCGGCACCACGGCGGTCAGCGACGAGCTCGACGCGATCGCCGTCGGCGGCCGCAAGGCGGTGCGGCTCCCGGCCGACCTCGGCGACGAGCGCGAGCTGGAGCTGTACCTGCGCGATCCCGTGCGGCTGTTCTCCGGCCCCGGCGTGCCGGTGACCGCCGACCCCGAGCGCCGGTTGCTGCGCACGCGCGACATCGTCCGGGCCCATCTCGGCGGTGGGAGCGTGGGCACGGACGCGGGCGGTGGTGGCGCCGGCCCGGCCGGTCACGGCTACACCGACGCCAACCTGCGGGACGGCACGGCGTACTACCGGTACGACCCGTTCCCGGGCGTGCGCGTGCTGGTGCTCGACACCAACCACCGGCGCGGCATGTGGGACGGCAACGTCGACCGCGTCCAGCTGGAGTGGCTGGCCGACGAACTGCGCGGGCTGCGCGGCGATGACGACCCGCTCGTCGTCATCGCGTCGCACCACGCCACGCCGTCGCTGGGCAACGGCTACGGCGTCTGCCCCGACGACGACGCGGCGGTGGCGTTCGCCGGCGAGCTGCTGGAGGTCGCGCTCGGCTGTCCCAACGTGGTGCTGTGGCTCAACGGGCATCACCACGCGAACCGGGTGGTGGCGCACCACCGTCCGAGCGGCGGCGGCCTGTTCGAGGTGACGACGGCGTCGATGGTCGACTGGCCGACGCAGGCGCGGGTGATCGAGCTGGTCAGGCAGCCCGGCGGGATGCTGCGGATGACCTCGACCATCGTCGATCACGACGCGCCGCTGGACCCGGGCCCGCGGCCGCGGACGCCCGGCGAGCTGGCGTCGCTGCACCGCCAGCTGGCCGCCAACGACGTCTGGCGCGGGGGAGCGCGGCAGGGTCTCACCGGCACGCCGCCGGACCGCAACGTCCACCTGCTGGTCCCGCTCGGCGGGCGAGCGCGCCGAGGACCGTTGTGATGAGTTCTGATAAAAATCGCGTCGCCGGTGTTATTCTCCGGTATCGGCCGGGTGCGGGCCTGACGTTCCGCTGTCCCGGCGATGCGCGAGGAGACGAGCCCGGATGACACCTCCCGAGGCGCCGCGCGGTGCGTCGCCGAAGCGGGCGCAGGCACGAGAGGCTCGGCAGCAGCTGATCATCGACCACGTCGTCGCGAACGGCGTCGCGACGGCGGCCGAGCTGAGCACGCTCACCGGGGCGAGCCTGATGACCGTCCACCGCGACCTCGACGAGCTGGCCCGCCGGTCGCTGGTGCGCAAGTTCCACGGCGGGGTGTCGGCGCAGCCGTCGACGGCGTTCGAGAGCAGCTCCGCGTATCGCATCCGGGTCCAGGGGCGGGAGAAGGAGGCGCTGGCCAGGACCGCTCTGGAGCTGATCGAGCCGGGCATGTCGATCATGCTCGACACGTCGACGACCAACCTGTTCCTGGCCCGGCTGCTGGGCGGGCACGACCACGGCCCGCTGACCGTCGTCTCGAACTACCTGCCGATCATGCAGACGCTGCGGGCGGTCCCCGACGTGCACCTGATCGGGGTCGGCGGCGACTACAACCCCACGCACGACGCGTTCCTGGGGATGTCGGCGATCGAGACCATCCAGGCCCTCAGCGTGGACGTCGCCTTCCTCAGCACGTCCGCCATGACCGCCGACACCGCCTACCACCAGGAGCCGGACATCGTCATGGTCAAGCGGGCGATGATGGCGGCCGGCCAGCGCAAGGTGCTGCTGATGGACCGGACGAAGCTCGGGCGGACGGCCCTGCACCGGCTCGCCGCGACCGCCGAGTTCGACCGCCTGATCATCGACGGCGAGGGCGGTTCCGCCGACGAGGTGGACCGCATCCGCGAACACGTCGACGTCACGCTCGCCTGACCCTCGCCGCTTGCCGCTTGCCGCTCGTCCGCTTGCCGCTCGTCGCTCGTCCTCCGGCATGGCTGGGCCGCTGCCGGCTGGGCTGGCTGGCGCCGGTGTCGCTGCGGCCGACTCGGCTGGCCGCCTGACGCGGCCCGCTGCCGGCTGAGTCGCCCGGCTGACGCCGCTCCCTGCCTGCCGCCCGCCAGGCACGCCCCGCACGGCACCCGCCCGCCCTGCCGCACCCGCCGTCGTGGTCTCTTCGCGTTAACTCTACCGAAACTCGCGTTAATTCTGTTACGGTCCTCACACCAAATCGGGCATGACCTAACAGAGCAGCGGAGGATCACATGCAGCGCAGAGTGTTCACCGCCGCCGGCGCCGTCCTGACCGCGCTGGCGCTCACGACCGCCTGCAGCGCCGGTGACGACGGTGGCGCGGCCGGCGGCAGCGGCGGCGGCGACTTCGACGGGACCATCACGTTCTGGTACGCGATGGCCGGCCGCAACGGGGAGGCGATCACCGAGCTGGTCGATCGCTACAACGACCAGAACGACGCCGGCGTGACGGTCGAGGCGATCTACCAGGGCAACTACAACGACACGCTGACGAAGCTGCGGGCGTCGGCGCAGTCGGGCGACCTGCCGAGCATGGTGCAGGTCAACGAGCTGAGCACCCGGTTCATGTACGACTCCGGGCTGGCCACGCCGGTGCAGGAGCTGGCCGAACAGGCCGGCTACTCCTTCGACGACCTCAACGACCGGGTGGTCGGCTACTACACCGTCGACGGCGTGGTGCAGTCGATGCCGTTCAACGTGTCGGCGCCGACGCTCTACTACAACAAGGACGCGTTCGCCGCCGCCGGGCTGGACCCGGAGGCGCCGCCGCGGACGCTCGACGACGTGCGGTCGGCGGCCGAGCAGCTGCGCGGCGGTAGCACCGAGTACGGCTTCGTGTCGTCCATCGACGGCTACCTGGTCGAGCAGTACCTGGCCGTCGCCGACGCGCCGTACTGCGACGCCGGGAACGGGCGCGAGGGCCTGGCCACGACGGTCGAATGGGACGGCGACGTCACCGAGTCGATCCTCACGTGGTGGACCGGCATGGTCGACGACGGGCTGGCGATCAACATCGGGCGCGACGCCAACAACGCGTCGGCGGCGTTCCAGGCGGGCAACGCGGCCATGATGACGTTCACGTCGGCCAACCTGCGCGACATCGTCGACGGCGCGGACTTCGAGGTGGGCGTCGCGCCCTACCCGATGCCGCGGGCCGGCGACGCCGGCGGGCCGATCCTCGGCGGCGGCTCCCTGTGGGCGCTGGCCGGGCAGCCCGACGCCGCGAAGGAGGCCGTCTTCGACTTCATGGCGTTCATGATGTCGCCGGAGAGCCAGGCCATGTGGTCCACCCGCACCGGCTACGTCCCGGTCAACACCAAGGCCGCCGAACTGCCCGAGTACAGCGAGGTGCTCGACCAGTACCCGGGCCTGTCGCTGGCCGGCGAGCAGCTCTCCGCCACCCCGGACGGCCTGAACACCACCGGCTGCCTCATGGGGGTCATGCCGCAGGCGCGGGACAAGATGAACGACGCCATCGAGGCGTCGCTGCTCGGAGTGAAGGAGCCCCGGCAGGCGCTCGTCGACGGCGCGGCCGCTCTGACCTCGGTCATCGAGCAGTACAACGACTCCGTCGGTGCGAACTGACGAAAGCGAGGCCACACGTTGCTCACCCTGATCGCCCACCGCGGCACGCCCCGCGAACACCCGGAGAACACGCTCGACTCGCTGCGGCACGCGCAGACGCTCGGCGCCGACGCCGTCGAGTTCGACGTGCGGACCACCCGTGACGGCGTCCCCGTCCTGCTGCACGACACCGACCTCGTCCGCATCTGGGGCCGGCCGGACGTGCTCGCGGAGACCGACCACGCCGACGTCGCGGAAGTGCTCCCGGCGCTGGCCGACGTCGCCGCGGACATCGCCATCACGCTGATCGTCGACTGCAAGGGCGCCGGGACGGTCGCCCGCGCGGTGCCCGTCCTGCGGGCCGCCGGTGCGCTGCCGCGGTGCGTGTTCATCGGCCAGGCCGACGTGCTGCGAGAGGTGCGGGCGGAGCTGCCCGACGCGCGGCTCGCGCTCTCGTGGTCCGGCGCCAGCACGCCGCCGCCGAAGCTGCTGGCGCAGCTGCGGCCGGAGATCATGAACGTGCGCTGGGCCGACCTCGCCGAGGCCAGCCTCGACACCTATCGGGCCGCCCGGCTGACCACCTGGTGGACGTACACCATCGACGACGTCGATGCGTTGCGGCGGGCGCTGGCGCTGGGCATCACCGGCATCATCACGAACGACCTGCCGCTGATCGGCGCGGCCGCGGCGACGGCGGCGGGCCGATGACGGGGCGGGACCTCGGCGCGGTGCTGGCGGTCGCCGAGGAGGCGGCGCGGTGGGCGCAGCGGCACATCACGTCGCGGCGGCCCGGACCCGGCGACCCGGAGGAGAAGGCCGGCCCGGGCGACTGGGTGACGTCGGTGGACCGCGAGGTCGAGGAGCACATCCGGGCGGCGCTGCTGGCGGCGTTCCCCGGCGACGTGGTGATCGGCGAGGAGGCCGGCCGGTCGGTGGGCGCCGGGCAGGCCGCCGCCGGCGCCGCGGCCGCGGCGGGCCTCGCGCAGGCCGGCGACGGCGGGCTGACGTGGTACATCGACCCGATCGACGGCACGACGAACTTCGTGCACGGGTTGCCGGGGGTGTCGGTCAGCATCGCCGCGGTCGACGCCGCCGGGGTGGCCGTCGGCGTGGTGCACGACGTGTACCGGGACGAGGCGTTCAGCGCGATCCGCGGCCGGGGCGCCCGCGTCGACGGCGTCACGGTGGCGGTGGGCGACGAGGGGGAGCGGGTCGGGCTGCGCGGCGGCCTGCTGCTCACCGAGTGGTCCGGGCTGCTGCCGTGGCCCGGCATGTACGGCCTGATCACGGACCTGCAGGGGCAGTTCACCGCCACCCGCGTCCTCGGCTCCTGCGCGCTGAGCCTGGCCTCGGTCGGCGCGGGACGGGCGACCGGAGCGGTCCTCGGCGGCCGCTACAACCCGTGGGACGTGCTGGCCGGCGCGCTCATCGCGGCCGAGGCGGGCTGCGTGGTGTTCGACGCCGACGGGGTCGCGGGCGACGTCCCGATGGGCGGTCTCGGGGTGGCCCGCCCGGACGTGGCCGACGCGATCCGGACGGCGTGGCAGGACGCCCGCGCCCGCGCCGCCGCGGCCGGCCAGGTCACCACGGGCGGGGCGGGGCGGGCATCATGAGCGTCGCGGTGAAGGCGGGCCCGTCGACCGGCGGCGGGCCGGCGTCCGCCCCGGCGCCGAAGCGCCGCCGCTACGACCGGCGCGAGGTGACGGCGGCGGCCCTGCTGCTGCTCCCGTCGATGGCCATCTTCGCGGTGTTCGCCTTCTACCCGCTGGTCCGCACGTTCTGGCTGAGCGTGCACGCCAACGACCTGCTCGGGCTGCCGACGCGGTTCGTGGGGCTGGACCAGTACGTCGAGTTCTTCTCCAACTCGGAGCTGCGCCGCATCACGCTGACGACGGGGATCTTCGTGCTGCTGACGGCGCTGCCGAGCGTCGTCATCGGGGTGTTCCTGGCGTTGACGCTGCAGGCGCGCATCCGCGGCATCAACGTGTTTCGGACGCTGATGTCGACGCCGTTCGGGTTCTCGGCGGCGGCGACGGCCGTGGTGTTCGCGGTGTTCTTCAACCCGGCGGTCGGGGTCTTCAACGGCATCCTGAAGATGGTCGGCCTGGACAGCGTGAACTGGCTGACCGACCCGACGTACGCGCTGCCGAGCCTGGCGATGGTGTGCGTGTGGAGCAACGTCGGCTACACGCTGCTGGTCGCGTCGGCCGGCCTGCAGGGCATCCCCGACGAGCTGTACGAGGCGGCCCGCATCGACGGCGCGGGGCGGTGGACGGTGGTGCGCAAGATCGTGCTGCCGCTGCTGACGCCGACGATGTTCTTCCTGGTCGTGATCATGACGATCAACTCGTTGCAGACGTTCGGCGAGATCCACATCCTCACCGGCGGCGGCCCGAACGGCTCGACGACGACGCTGGTGTACGGCATCTACCAGAGCGCGTTCGCCTACGGCGGCAGCAACTACGGGCTGGCGTCGGTGCAGGCGGTGGTGCTGCTGCTGGTGGTGACGGCCGCGACGGTGGCGCAGTTCCGCGTCCTCCAGCGCAAGGTGTTCTACGGATGAGCGGCCTGCGGCGCGCCCTGACCTACGCGGGCCTGACGGCGCTGACGGCGGTCATCGTCTTCCCCCTCTACTACGCGGTGGCCGGGTCGCTGATGACCGACCGGGAGCTGACGACGTTCCCGCCGGCGCTGTTCCCCAGCGGCGTCACCCTGCAGAACTACGTGGACGTGCTCGACGCGATCCCGCTGGTGCGGCAGTACGCGAACAGCATCGGCGTGGCCCTGGTGGTCGTCGCCGGGGTGCTGGTGACGTCACTGCTGTCGGCGTACGCGTTCGTGTTCCTGCGCTTCCCGTTCAAGCGGACGCTGTTCGCGCTGTTCCTGCTGACGATCATGGTGCCGGGGGAGTCGCTGATCATCCCCAACTACCTGACCGTCTCGAACCTGGGGCTGCTGGACACGTTCCCCGCGCTGACGCTGCCGTTCCTCGCGATGGGGTTCGGGACGTTCCTGCTGCGGCAGTTCTTCGCGGCGTTCCCGCGGGAGATCTACGAGGCGGCCCGGATGGACGGCTGCACGCACCTGCGGTTCATGTTCTCGATCCTGACGCCGTTGTCGCGGCCGGCCCTGGCGGCGCTGGCCATCTACGCGTTCATCGCCACCTACAACAAGTACTTCTGGCCGCTGCTGGTGACCCGGACGCCGGAGATGCAGACGCTGCAGATCGGGCTGAGCCAGCTGCGGTCGCTGGAGGCGCGCGAGCCGGGGCTGATCCTGGCCGGCGTCACGCTCGCGATCATCCCGATGCTGATCCTCATCTACTTCTTCCAGCGCAACATCATCCGTGGCCTCACCACGGGTTCCGGCAAGTAACTCCTACTGCGAGGAGAACTCACCGTGACGACACCTCACCATCCTGCCCGCAGGAACCTGCTGCGCGTCGCCGCCGCGGGCGCGGTCTCGGCGGCCGGCCTCGCCACCGCGGCGCCGGCCTGGGGGCGGACCGCGGCGTCACCGCCGTCGCCGCCGCCCGGGTCGTCCGACCCGGTGCAGCGCGGCGACCTCGTGGTCGACGTGCGCGACCACGGCGCCGTGGGCGACGGCGTCGCCGACGACACCGCGGCGATCCAGGCGGCGCTCGACGCCGGCCGCGGCCGGACGGTGTACCTGCCGCCCGGCACGTACCCGGTCTCGACCATGCTGACGGTGTTCGGCGGCACCACCGTGCTGGCCACCGCGACCAGCGTGATCCGCCGGACGGACGGGCCGAGCATCGTCGGTAACGGCGTGCTCGGCGACATGACCGCCACCGGCGTCGACGGCGAGTCGGACATCGTCATCCAGGGCGGCGTCTGGGACGTCAACGCCTCGAACGTGGCGCTCAACGGCAACGGCTTCTCGTTCAGCCACGGCCGCAACATCCGGGTGTACGACGTCCGGGTGCGCGACGTGCAGGGCTGGCACGCCATGGAGCTGAACGCCGTCGAGACGGTCCGGGTGGTGAACTGCCGGTTCGAGGGGTTCTCCGACCCGCAGGGCAACCGGCAGTACTCCGAGGCCGTGCACATGGACTACGCCGGCGGCCCCGGCCACTTCACCCTGTTCGGCGCGCCGGACTTCTACGGCTGCAAGGACGTCGAGGTCAGCGGCTGCTACGCGGGCCCGTCGGCGGACTTCCCGTCGTACCCGCGGCTGGTCGGCTCGCACGGCGGCCCGGACGGCCACCAGCACACCGGCCTGCGCGTGGTCGGCAACTACGCCGACCAGTGCACCGAGTGGGCGGTCCGGCTCTACGACTGGCTCGACGGCGTCGTGCAGGGCAACCAGATCGTCGGCGGCGGTGGCGGCATCCAGATCGGCCCGGCCGGGGTGCAGACCGGCGGCAACGTCGTCGTCGCCGGGAACACCCTGCGCGGGCTGGCCGGGGTGCAGGAGGCGGCCGGCCGGCCACCGGACGCCGCGATCTGCGTCGGCCGGCTGAACAACGCGCGGACGCACCGGCTGACCGTCGCGGACAACGTGGTCGAGGGCGTCGCGATGGAGGGCATCTCGGTCTACCGCACCGACGGCTGCGTCGTCAGCGGGAACGTGGTCGAGGACTGCGAGGGCGCCGGCATCCGGCTGCACGACGCGCCGCGGGCGGTGGTCACGTCGAACGCGGTGGCCCGCACGGGCGCGGAGTCCATCGTCGTCGCGGACGCCAGCAACGCCGCGCTGGTGGCGCAGAACCGGGCCGACGACCCGACGGCGGCGGGCGTGCGCGTCACCGGCACCGTCGCCGAGGTGGTCGTGCGCGGCAACGTGGTGCGCGGCGACGCGGCGTACGGCATCGCGATCGGTGTGGGCGCCACCGGCACCTGGCACACCGGCAACGACCTGCGCGGCGGCTACACGACCGGCCCGGTCGACGACCAGGGCAGCGGCTCGCTGACCGACCCGGCGGGCGTCGCCTGACGAGCGCCCGGCCGAGCCGCCCGGGCGGCTCAGCCGGGCAACCGCATGACCAGCGGCGCCGACGACGCCGCGAGGTCCGTCCCCGCGGCGGACGCGACGATCTCGCCGGACGGCGCCAGCAGCTCGCAGCGTCGCACCGCCGGCGCGCCGTGCAGCAGGTCGAGCACGACGGCGGAGCCGGTCCGCGACACCCGGCCCCACGCCGTGCCCAGCGTGACCGGCCAGCTCGCGCCGTCGTCCGGCACGCGCAGCCGCAGCGTCCCGTCGACGGCGTTCCAGCGCGCGCCGGTCAGCGCGGGCAGCACCGACCAGCCGGCCATCGCGCGGACGTAGTGGTCGCCGCACTCGATCTCGTTGTACGGGTTGCGCCGCCGCCCGTCGTAGCGGCCCCAGACGCCGCGCAGCACCGCCCAGCCCTCGTCGGCCAGCCCTTCGGCCAGGCACGCGGCCGCGAGCTGGTACTCCGAGCCGGTCCACACCTCGTCGCAGTAGCGGGTCGGCACGGCCGGGCGTCCGCCGCGCGGCCACGTGCACATGAGCACGCCGATGTCGTCGCCGTCGGCGAAGACGCGGTACGGATGGTCGAAGCCGTCGAACCCGTGCCGCAGGTTGTGCCGGACGATCGAGCGCAGCGCGGTGACGACGTGCTCGCGCGGCAGGACGTGGCCGAGGTCGAGCTGGTGCGCCCACCACTGCCCGAGCAGCTGGTCGGTGAGGCAGCCGGTCTCCCACTGGAAGGTGGGGTCGTCGCCGGGCTCGAGCAGCTGCTGGTAGTACTCGCCGTTCCACAACAGCTGGTCGTAGGCGGCGGACCCGCGCTCGAACAGCTCGCGGTGCTCGCGCGCGTACTCCGGCTCGTCCACCAGCAGCGCCAGTTCCTCCAGCGCCCGCAGCGCGGCCAGCCACAGCGACCCCATGAACGGGTTGACGCCGCTCAGGTCGATGTCGTGGGTGCTGGGCTGGACGCCGCGCAGCACGCCCGACGCGGACGGGTCCCAGCGGCCGCGGACGTGCCCGGCCAGCCGGCGCAGCCGCGGCCAGTACCGTCGCAGCCAGTCGAGGTCGCCGGTCGCGCGCACCTCGCGGTAGGTCTTGAGGACGGTCCCGAGCATGCCGTCCAGCGCCGGCTCGTCCGGCCCGCCGATCGGCACGTCCCACAGCTGCGGCAGGTACGTGGGGACGATGACGCGGTGCGGGATCGCCCCGTCCGGCGCCTGCATGACGTCGAACTCGGTCTCGCGCATCGACCGCTCCAGGCCGGGGAACAGCGCGGCGACCGCCTGCGCGTACGTCCACACGTGGGTGCAGTTCAGCGGGCACGACCCGCCGGTGTCGCCGGCGTGGCCGAGGGTGGAGGCGCCGTTCACCCCCTCGAAGCCGAAGAACCGGCCGTCGGCGGCGCGGAAGCAGGACGGGCTGCGCAGGAACGCCGCCTGCGCCGCCAGGTGCTCGACGGCGTCGGCGGGCAGCGCGCTCGTGGCCAGCAGGCCGGTCCAGGCCGACGTCCGCTCGACCAGCTCGTCCCACCGCGACTCCACCGAGTGGGCGACGTCGACGGCGTCGGCGTGCGCGAGCGCGTAGTGGTTGCCGAGCCAGAACCGGGTCGGGCCCCACTCCGGCCGCGGCGGGCCGAACTGGTTGAAGTCGACGTAGCGGTTCGGGAAGTGCCAGGCGACGAGGACGCGCAGCCGCGTGGTCGCGCCCGGCTCCAGGTGGAACGGCGCGGCGATGCCGCCGTTCCAGGTCGCGCCGGGCAGGCTGGCGCCGGGCACGCCGCCCTGCGCGCCGGCCCGGCTGAGGCCGCGGCGGCGCAGGAACGCCAGGAACTCCTCCGGCCGGCGCCACTGCGTGAGCACGGCCGCGCCTGGATCATCGACGGCGAGCACCAGCTGCCCGGCGCCGGGGTGCTCGGCGGCCAGCGTGTGGTTCTCCATGACGACGCGGGTCCAGCCGCCGCCGCGCGTGACCCGGTTGGTGTTGCCGCCGTACCCGGCGCCCTGCACGCCGTCGATCGGCGACACCCCGTCGTGGCCGACGGCGTTCTGCAGCGCGGCGCCGAGCTGCCCGTGCACGGGGTACTCGCCGGTGTTGCGCAGCGTGATCGTCAGCATGACGACCGGCAGCGACGACGCGTCCTCGTCCATCGGCGCCAGCGGGTTGAGCGCCTCGAGCGTGACGTCCAGCGGCACCGCGGCGTCGGCCAGCTCGACCCGCGCCGACGGATAGGTCGCGCTGAACCCGGCGGTCTCGAAGCCGTACCGCGTCGCCAGCTCGGCCTGCCAGTCCGGTACGACGTCGTCGGTGACCAGCGGCGTCGGCGCGTGCGGGCCCGGGACCGGCCGCGCCTGCAGGACGCGCAACTCGTCCAGCGGCGGCTCCCACTGGGTGGCCCGCAGCGCCAGGAACGAGCCGGGCAGATCGCCGCGGTGGTTGCCGGTGTTGTGCAACTGCCACTGGCGCAGCCCGCCGTCGGCGCCGAGGGCCACCGTGCCGGTGCCGATGCCGCCCAGCGGCAGCGCGACGTGCCGTCCGTCGGCGTGGGGGATCGTGCGGGGCATCGATGTCCTTCCGTCAGTCCTGGGAGGTGTGGCGCGACGGCATGACGCCGAGCCCGCCGAGCGCCGTCCACGCGGCGCTGACCAGCACGACCGCGGCGACGCCCGGCACCACCAGCAGCAGCGCCTGCAGTTGCAGCGCCAGCCGGCCCAGCAGCGCCGCGGCCACCCAGCCGCCGAGCACCGGCACCGGCCGTCGGGCGGCGGCGAGCAGCGCCACGACCCAGACGTGCCGCCATGGCGCCCGCGGCCGGTCCAGGACCAGCGCCACGGCGGACGGCGCGAGCGCGACGGCGTGCGCGGCGACGACGCACCCCGCCAGCGCCGGGACCAGGGCCGCCGCCGACCCCGTCCGGCCGTACACCTCGAACGCGGCCAGCGTCAGCGCGACCGCCGCCGTGGCCGTCCACAGCACCGCGACGGCGCCGGCCCACCCGGGCACGCGCAGGTCACGAGCCCGCACCTCGCCGTCGAGCACCAGCCGCTGCGCGACGATCGCCAGCGCCACCAGGAACGGCGCCCCGGCGAACCCGGCCACCGGCGCCGCGACCAGCAGCCGCCCGCCGCTCAGCCAGCCGGCCATCACGGCGACGGCGAGCACCGGCGCCGACGCGGCCAGCACCCACGGCGCCCGCGACCACAGCGACCGGGCGCCGCGGCGCAGCCAGTCCTCCTCCACGGCGGCGGCCGCGGGCGCGAACGTCCGCATCGTCACCCCCGCAGCCCGGCCGTCGCCACCGACGCGACGAAGTTGCGCTGGAACGCCAGGAACAGAACGAGCACCGGCGCCACCACCATCGCGATGGCCGCGAACACGACCGCCGCCGGCGCGCCGCCCTGCCCGCTCTGCAACGTCACCAGCCCCAGCGGCAACGTCATCTTCTCCGGGCTGGAGATGAAGATCAGCGGGCCGAAGTAGTTGTTCCACGACGCCTGGAAACCGAGGATCGCCAGCGCCGACAGCGCCGGCCCGGACAGCGGCACCAGCATCCGGAACAGGATCCACAGGTGCCCGGCGCCGTCGATGCGGGCCGCCTCGTCCAGCTCACGCGGGATCGAGTTGAAGTACTGCCGCAGGAAGAAGATCGCGAACACGTTGATCAGCGCCGGCAGCCACAGCGACGTCAGCGTGTCGACCAGGTTCAGGTTCCGCATCAGCACGAACACCGGGATGATCGTCAGCTGCGCCGGCACCATCAGCGCGCTCAGCAGCACCACCAGCACCTGGTTGCGCCCGGTGAACGCCAGCCGCGAGAACGCGTACGCCGCCAGCACGGCGACCAGCAGCGACCCTCCGACGCTGATGACGGCCACGATCAGGCTGTTCAGCGCCATCCGCCCGAACGGCATCAGCTCCAGCACCCGCGAGTAGTTCTCCGTCGAGAACGGCGTGGGCAGCCATTTCGGCGGCAGCGTGAACGCCTCGCCCGGCTCGGTGGCGCTGGCGGCGAACAGCCAGATCAGCGGCGCGGCCATCAGCAGCCCGATCACGAGGATCAGGACGTCGAAGGCGATCGCGCCGGGACGGCGCCGCCGCCGCTTGCGCTCGCGCGGCCGGAGCAGCTCGTTGGCGTCAACGTCGACGCGCAGGCTCATCGCTCGTACACCCACTTCCGCGCGACCAGGAACTGCAGGCCGGTCACCGCCATGATCACGACGAAGACGAGGATCGCGATGGCCGACGCGTAGCCGATCTGGAAGGCCTGGAATCCGGTCTGGTACAGGAACATGACGATCGTCATCGTGGCGTCGTCGGGACCGCCCCCGGTGATGATCTGGATCGGGTCGAAGATCTGGAACGCGCCGATGAACGTGATGATCACGGCGAAGAACAGCACCGGCGACATCATCGGGACGGTCACGTGCCAGAAGACCTGCCACCGGTTGGCGCCGTCGGTGCGGGCCGCCTCGACCAGCTCCGACGGCACCGTCTGCAGGCCCGCGAGCATGATCACGAAGGTGAACCCGATGGTGTACCAGAAGTCGATGCCGATGATCGCCGCCAGCGACCACGACGGGTCGACGAACCAGTTCGGCGCGTCGATGCCGATCTTGTCGAGGTAGTACGCCACCAGCCCGAACGTCGGGTCGAGGACGTACTTCCAGAGCAGCGCGACCGCCGCCCACGACAGCAGGTACGGGAAGAACACCGCGCTGCGGGTGAAGTACGAGACGAACCGGTTCATCGGCCGGTTCACCGCCAGCGCCAGCAGCAGCGCGCCGAACACGTGCGTCACCACCGAGGCGAGCGCGAACAGGAACGTGTTCAGCAGCGCCTTGGGCAGCAGCGGGTCGGAGAACAGCTGCCGGAAGTTCGCCAGCCCGACGTACTCGCGCGGCGTCAGCAGGTCCCACGAGTGCACGCTGAGGAAGATCGCGAACGCGAACGGCCCCGCGACGAAGAGCAGGAACAGCACCAGCGCCGGGCTGAGGAACGCCCAGCCGGCCAACGTCTGACGGCGCTTGGCGCGGCGCCGCGGGGGAGCGGCGGCGCCGACACCGGCCGGTGCGGCGAGGCCGGTCGTCATAGCAGGCCGGCCAGTTCCTCGTTCGCCTGCGCGAGCGCCGCCTCCGGCGACTCGTTGCCGCTGAGCGCCTTGTCCCAGGCGTTGATCATCGCCGTCTGCACCTCGGCGCCGCGGTCCGGCGACGGCACCGGCGTCGCGTACGAGATGGCCTCCGCCAGCGCCGTCGTCCCCTCGGGCGCGTTGTCGGTGAACGCGGGGCTGTTCGCGACGGAGAGCCGGGCCGGGACGATGGTGCCGCCGATCGAGGCGTAGTACTCGCCGGCCTCCTTCGACATCATGAACTTGATGAAGGTCCAGGCGGCGTCCTTCTTCTCCGACGCCTTGGTGATCGGCCAGGCGTCCCAGCCGACCGGCGAGCCGGGCCCGGCCTGCTGCGGCATCGGCACGATGGCCATCTTGTCGACCAACTCCAGCCGGCGCATGTCGATGACCGGCCAGCGGCCGCCCGCTATCGCGGCCAGCGTGCCCTTCGTCAGCGCCTCGCCGGCGTCGAACGCGCCGCCCGGCTCGGGCGCGTAGCCGTTGGCGATGAGATCGCGGCAGAACTGCAGCGACTCGATCGACTGGGGCGTGTCGAACGTCGGGGTGGCCCAGTCCTCGTCCAGCGGCGAGCCGCCGTTGGTGAGCATCCACGGCATGATCGCGGTGAACGGGTCGGAGCCGATCGGCAGGATGTACACCCCGGCCGCCTTCAGCTGCTCGGCCGCGACCAGGAAGTCGTCCCACGTCCAGCCGGGTGCGGGCGGGGTGGCGCCGGCGGCGGCCCAGGTCTCGGTGTTGTACCAGAAGCAGACCGTGTTGTAGCCGCCCGGGATGTAGTACGTCTTGCCGTCGTGCGACGCGTACTTCGTGTTCCACTCGACCAGGTTCGGGTCGATGTCGGCGAAGTAGTCGTCGACGACGTCCTTGTCGCGCTCCAGGTACGGCTCGAGCGGTTCGAGCAGGTCCTTCGACGCGAAGATCCGCTGCCCCTCGGTGGCGATCTGGATGATGTCCGGCACCTGCCCGCCCGCGATCCGCGTCGCCACCGTGTTGGAGAAGTCGCCCCAGGTGTCCGCGGCGATGCCCTGCGCCTTCAGCTTGATGTCCGGCTCGACCTTGTTGAACTCGGCGAACAGCTGCTTGAACGCCTCCTGCTGGTTGGCGTCGCCGCGGTACACGAACGTCAGCGTGTCACTCCCGCCGCCGCCTCCGCCTCCGCCGCTGGTGGAGCCGGGGCTCTCGCAGCCGGTGGCCGAGCCGAGCACCGGGACCGCCGCCGCGGCGCCCATGAGCTGCAGCAGCCGGCGACGCGTCAGGGGTCCGGCACCGACGGCCGGATGGTCTGGGGTGAAGGGCACCGGATCCTCCTTGATCGACGCCTCGGAAATCGATTTCTACGGGACGATAGAGGTCAACCGATCACGCGTCAATAGCCGCCGTCCCGGAGTCGACCGTGATCATCAACCTTTCCGGTCGGCACGGCAGCTCAAAAGGTTGATGATCATGGCTGGTGCTAGTGTGCGGTGGAAGGCAATCGATTTCCTCGCTGCGGCGGACGCCCGCCCCCTCTGGCGGCCTTGCCAGGCGCGGCGGGATCATGGTCGCGTGGACCCCATGGGCGATGCCGATTCCGCGGGACTCGAGCGGCTGGACCGGAGCACGTGCTACGCACTGCTCGCCGGCGTGCCGATCGGGCGCATCGTGTTCACCGAGGGTGCACTGCCGGCGATCCAGCCGGTGAACTTCGTCCTCGACGGCGACGACGTGATCATCCGGACCGGGATGGGCTCGAAGCTGGCCGCCGCCACCCGGTCCGCCGTCGTCGCGTTCGAGGCCGACCAGTACGACGAGGACGCGTTGGCCGGGTGGTCGGTGGTGCTGATCGGGCGGGCCGAGGCGGTCTCCGACGAGACCGAGCGACGTGAACTGGCGACGCTGGGGCTGACGCCGTGGGCGCCGGGCGAGCGGCCGCACTACATCCGCATCGTTCCCGAGATCGTCCGCGGCCGCCGCCTGCCGCCGCAGCGCACGCGCGGCTGATCCGGTCCGCGGCTCCGCACGGCACTCCCCGGGCGCGGGCCTGAAACTCCTGTGAAGCGGACATGAAGACGTGCCGTGGCACCGTCGCCGCGCATGGGGATGAACGACCTGCCGGGCTGGATGCCGGAGTTCTGCCGCGACCGGCTGGGCAGTGAGCCGGTTGAGCTGCTGTTCGAGTTTCGGCGCATCTCGGTGGTGTTCGGTCTGCGCCTGGCCGGCGGCGCGGAGGTAGTGATCAAGGCGCGCACGGCCGGCCCGCGGATCGCGGCGTGCGTCGCGGCGCAGGCGGCGCTGGCCGACGCCGGGTTCCCCTGCCCACGGCCGCTCACCGGGGCGATCGAGATCGGCTGGCTGGTGGTGCACGCCGAGGAGCACCAGCCCGGCGGCGACCTGCTGCGCGGTGAGTCGCCCGAGGCCGCGGTCCGCTGCGCCGAGGTGTACGCCGCGCTGATGGCCGGGCTGCGCCGCATCGACGTCGAGCCGCCACTGCCGAACCCGCGGTGGGCCCGGTGGGACCACACCGACAGCGGGGTGTGGCCGGACATCGGCTACTTCGACAAGCGCGACCAGCGCTCCATCCCCGGGTACGTCCTCGACACCGCGATCCGGGTCCGCCGCCGGCTGCTCGCGTCGGGGCTGCCGCCGGTGCTGGGTCATGCCGACTTCGCGGCGCAGAACCTGCGCTGGCGGGGTCCCGACCTCTGGGTGGTGCACGACTGGGACAGCCTGGCGTGGCAGCCGGAGGCGGCGCTCGCCGGCGCGGCCAGCGGGGCGTTCGCCAGCGCCGGCCCGCCGACCCTGGCTCCGGTCGACAGTTCGGCCGCCTTCCTCGACACCTACCAGCGCCGCCGCGGCCGCGTCTTCACCGCCGAGGAGCTCGAGGTCGCCTGGGCGGCCAGTCTCTGGACGGCGGCGCACAACGCCCGCTGGGAGACCATGCACGGCAGCGTCCCGCTGTCCGGCATCGCGCTGCTGGATCAGGGTGCCGAGCGGTTGCGCCGGGCGAACGCCTAGCGGCGTCGCTCCCGGGTCCGTGGCCTACTGCGCGACGCGCCGCCGCCGCCGATGATCAGGTGACGTATCGCTCAGATTCGCCGCGCCTTCGTCACCTGATCGTTTTGTGTCCGCATCGTGGAGATGATCAGGTGACACAACGCGCGAACGCCGGGCGGTTTCGTCACCTGATCGTTCTCGACGGCTGCTCTCGCTGCTCGGCGAGCCGGTCAGGCCGTCATCAGCTCGCGGGCGAGGCCGACGATCGGGTCGATGTCGTCGTGGTGGTTGCTGAGGACGACGCTCACCCAGCCGAGCTCCGGGACGACGTCCAGGTTGGTGGTGCGGCCGGGGCCGCTGCCGGAGTGGCCGTGGATGCGCCGGCCGCGCAGGATCGAGCAGCTGTGGCCGTAGCCGTAGAAGCCGTGGTCGCGCGGCGGTCCGGGCCGGTCCGGAGACGGCGGCGGGGCGACCACCTTCGGGCTGGTGATCAGGTGCGCGTAGGCCGGCTCGAGCAGCACGTCGTCGTCGGTGAGGGCGGTGGCGAAGCGCACCAGGTCGGCGACGGTGGAGGTGGCGCCCTCGTCCGGGCCGCCGATGTAGCGGAATCGGTCGGATGCGGTGACGTCGTCGAAGCCGCCGTCGCGCGGCTCGTAGAGCCGGGCCCAGCGCTCGTCCGCGCGCAGCTGCCGCACCGTGGGGAATGCGGTGTCGCGCAGCTTCGCGGGCCGGAAGACGTGCTCGGCGACGTAGTCGTGGTAGGTCGTGCCGGCGACCGCGGCGACGACGGCGCCGAGCAGGAAGAAGCCGTCGTTGCTGTACCGGTGCCGGCTGCCGGGCGGGAAGTCCGGCGCCGGCAGCGACCGGAGCAGCTCCATCCGCGCGTCCCACGTCTCCTCGATGCCGGACGGCGCCGGCGGCGGCTCCTCGCCCGGGCCCTGCAGCGGCGGCCGCCCGAACCCGGACGTGTGCGTGAGCAGGTGGTGGACGGTGACGGTGCCGGCGACGGCCGGGTCCAGCCCGTCGACGTAGGCGCCGACGGGCTCGTCCAGGCGCAGCTCGTCCCGCTGCACCAGCTGGGCGACGGCGACCGCGGTGAACTGCTTCGTCATCGACGCGAGGTCGAACCGGGTGGCCGCCTGGTTCGGGCGGTCCGAGTCCCGGTTCGCCAGGCCGTACGACCGCGTCAGCACGGCGCGTCCGCGGTGCGCCAGCCGGACGGTGCCGGAGAACCGCCCGTCCGCGGCCCGCTCGGCGACGAAGCGGTCGAAGCGGCCACCGGGCCGCAGGGCCCCCGGAACGGAGTCGCCGGCGCCGGTGGCGGTGGTGGCCCCGACGACGGCGGCGGTGGCAGCACCGGCGGCGCCCAGCACCGACCGGCGCGAGAGCAGCGGATGCCCGGTCATCGCGTCTCCGCCCCGAGCAGCAGGTACGCCGCCGCGACGATGTCGCCGATTGCCTGGCCGGCCAGTTTCTGGACCTCCATCGCGTCGGCGGCCGGCACGGTGTGCTCCACGAAGACGCCGAACAGCAGCGAGTCGCCGTCCGGGCGCTCGATGAAGCCGGCCAGCGCCTTGGCGAGGTCCTGATCCGTGTCCGGGCCACCGCCGCGGGTCGAGGTGCCGGTCTTCGCGAACACGTGGCCGGCCGCGGGCGAGTCGGCGGAGACGTCGGTGAGGGTGCCGTCGCGGCCCAGGATCGCCAGCGACGGGCGGAACTCGGGCAGCCAGCGCTGCCGGCTCAGGAACGAGAGGAAGTCGACGAAGAAGGCCGGGGTGTAGTCGTTGTCGGCGCTGCCGGGCGGGTCGGTGTCCAGGCCGGCTCGCCGGAACAGCCGCTGCCGCAGCCGTGCGTACCCGGCGAGCGGATCGTCGCGGTCGTGGCCGGCGATGGCGCCGATCACGTACTGCCAGCCGGTCGCGTGCACGTTCGAGCTGGGCTTGAGCATCACCTTGACCACCTCGGACAGCGTTGGCGACACGTGCTCGGCGACCCGCTTCGGCCGGGTGTAGTGCTCGGGCGCCGGCGTGGCCGGACCGGACGCCGGGCGCGCCCGCGCCTCGACGCCGGCCGCGCGCAGCGCGTGGGCGAAGGCCAGTTCGCCGAACCGGGCCGGGCCGGGGACGGCGTAGTTCCAGTGGAAGTCCGGCGCGCCGGCCGGGACGTCGCCGGTGAGCGTGACGGTGCGGGTGCCGTCGGCGTTCTCGACGTCGCCGGTGTAGCGCAGCGGCCGGCCGGGCGGCCCGCCGGCCGCGACGGTGACGACCTCGTTGACGATCGACACGTAGCCGACGTCCGGTGACGTCGTCAGCCGCGCCGGTGCGCCCGGCTCGCCGCCGGGCGTGATGGTCACGTCGATCACGTTGTCGTTGAGCGTCAGCGGCGACACCGTCATCGCGACGCCGCCCGCGGACTCGGTCGTCTCGGCGTACAGCGACGCGTCCACGACGACGTGCCCGTCGACCCGGGTGATGCCGGCCGCGGCGACGTCGGCCGCCAGCGTCCGGAACACCGCCAGCGGATCGCCCGGGCCCGGTGGGCGGCCCGGGTAGGTGTGGTCCGGCTCCGGCGCCCGGACCGACCCGTCGGGCTGGATCCGCCCGCCCAGCACCAGGTCGCCGCCGGCCACGAGGACGAGGTCGCCGTGCAGCACGCCGTCCTCGACCGGGCCGGTCCGGTACACCGGCGTGCGGAAGCGATGGTCCGGCCCCAGCGTCGAGTACGCGGTGGCGGCGATGAAGATCTTCGACGACGACCCGGCGCCGAACAGCTCGTCCGGCCGCAGTGCGTAGACGGGGTCCGCGCCCGGCCGCGCGATGACCGCGCCCCAGCGCGCCCCGGCGAACTCCGGCCGGCCGATGATGTCGCGCACCGCGGCCGCGAACTCGTCCTCTCCGCCGGTGGCCGCGGCGGCGGGCCGGGCCACCGCCGGCGCCACCAGCGCCGTCGTCATCACTGCGAGCACGGTCCGCCGGGTTGGTGTCGTCATGCGATCACGATGCGCGGCGTCGATGAGACGGACTTAGGACCCGGTTAAGAACAACCTGAAAGGCGTCAGCTCGCGAGGTAGAGCAGCACGGGGCCGGCGGCGATCAGCGCGAGCATCGTGCCGTGCAGCAGCTTGTGGTCGGCCAGCAGCGCCACGAACTCGCGCAGGAACGCGTTGGGGACGTAGTAGCGGGCCGTCTTCGCGCCGGCCACCTGCGCCGGCAGCCGCAGCTGCCGGGACTGGATGGCGGCGCGCAGGGCGTGGTAGCTGCTGGTGACGACGAGCAGCCGGCCGTCGTCGCCGCGCGCGGCCAGCAGCCGGTGGCTGAGGACGAGGTTCTCGCGGGTCGACCGGGACCGGTCCTCCTCGACCACCACCTCGGCGGGGACGCCGTGCTCGCGCAGGTACCCGCCCATCGCGTGCGCCTCGGCGACCGGCTCGTCCGGCCCCTGCCCGCCGGACGCGACGACGAGCGGGGCGTGGCCCGCGGCCACCTCGCGGTGGTACAGCTCGACGGCCCGGTCCAGGCGGGCGGCCAGCAGCGGCGGCACCGTCCCGCGGGGCACGGCGGAGCCGAGCACGACGATCGCGGCGCTGCCGAGCGCCGGCCGGAGCCGCGAGTACGCCAGCGCGTACAGCGTCACCAGCGTGAACAGGAACCCGATGTAGCCGGCCACACCGAGCAGCGACAGCATGAGCGCCGGGAGCACCGTCGGCTCCGGCTCGCGGGCCGCGATCAGGAAGCCCGCGGGGACCACCACCACGACGGCGAGGACGGCGATTCCGGCCAGCAGCGACATCGCGTTGCCGAGCCGGAACCGTTCGCGGCGCAGCACGCCGACGCCGTTGACGATCAGCAGCACCGCCAGCCCGACGACGAGCAGCGGCGATACCGCGATGAGGACGACCAGCACCCACGGCGCCAGCTCGTCGAGCAGCGCGAGCAGCACGAACCCGGCGCCGAACAGCAGCAGGAGTCCGTTGCTCAGCCGTCGCGGCTCGCGGCGGAAGCGCCAGGCGAAGACGGCGAGCAGGGCGCCGCCGATCACGAGCTGCGACGTCATGCGCGCACCCTAACCGGGCGGCGGGGGCCGCCGCGGCCGCTTCGAGCGACCCGCCGCCCGGCCTGGCGTCAGCCCGGCCCGAACCCCAGCTCGTCGCGGCGCAGCCGGAACGCGGCCAGCGCCGGCGCGTGCCGCGGGTCCGCGACGACGTCGCGCCGCTCGCCAGGGTCGGCCCCGAGGTCGAACAGCACCTCGGGCCCTGCGTCGCCGTACCACTGGTACTTGAGCGCGCCCCGCTTGATCATCAGCCGGGTGCCGTCGAACTGGGAGACCGCCTCGTCGTCCCAGCCGGACGGGTCGCCGGACAGCAGCGGCGCCAGGCTCCGGCTGTCCAGGCCCTTGGGCACCGGCACCCCGGTGAGCTCGCAGAGCGTGGCGTAGAGGTCGCAGAGGCTGACGTTCCGGGTGACGGCGGACGGGGCGAACCGCCGCGGCCAGCGGACGAACAGCGGCACCCGCGCGCTGCCCTCGTAGAACCGCTGCTTCTCCCACACGCCGTGCTCGCCGAGCATCTCGCCGTGGTCGCTGGTGAACACGACGATCCAGTCGTCGAGGTCCTGGCCGGCCAGCCGCAGCCCGTCCAGCACCTGCCCGAACAGCCCGTCGGCGGCCTCGATCATCGCGTAGTAGGCGGCCACCGCGCGTTGCTGCTCGCGCCGCGTGACCTCGATCCCGGCGCGGACGACGTGCCGCCGGCCGCCGAGCACGGGATGCTCGGACAGCTCCTGGTGCTCGTACAGCGGCACCCGGGTGAGGTAGTGCTCGAACAGTTCCCGGTGCGGGGTGAGGTACGGGTAGTGCGGCTGGTGCAGGCTCACCTTGAGCAGCAGCGGCACCTCCGGGATCGCGCGGTCGTAGTAGCTGTCGACGAAGTGCTCGTGGACGTACTGCAGTGCCCCGGCGACGGCGTACTCGTCGCGGGCCACGTACGGCGACCGCCCGATGCCGGCCCGCTTGACCTCGGTGACCTGCGACCACTTGTGCGTGGCCGGCGTCGGCAGGTCGCGGTAGGAGTCCTCGTCGCGGCCGGCGAGGTGGTGCGGCGCGACGCCGCTCTCCATCCCGATCAGGTGCGTCCAGCCCTGCGCCTGGTCGGTGCCGACGTGGTGCAGCTTGCCGGCCGCGACCGTGCGGTAGCCGTGCAGCGCGAGCTGGCGGGCGAAGGTGAGGTGGCCGGGTTCGAGGTCGTCGCCGAACCGCTCGACGCCGCAGTGCCGGGGGAGCTGACCGGCCATCATCGCCTGCCGCCCGGGGACGCAGATCGGCGCCGGCGTGTAGGCGTTGCCGAACACGACGGCGTCGCGGGCCAGCTCGTCCAGCACCGGTGTGCGGACCACCGGGTCGCCGGCGAACCCCGCGACGTCGAAGCGGTGCTCGTCGGTCATCAGGAACAGGATGTTGGGGCGGCGGGGGGCCGTCACGACGTGATCACCTCCGGGAGGTCGACCTCGATCGGCAGCACGGCGCGCAGCCGGTCCAGGGTAGGCGGACGGGTCCAGGATGCCGCCCAGGCGTCCGGCCGGGTGGTGCCGAGCACGGCGCACACCAGCCAGTGCTCGCCCGGCTCGTGCCGCCCACGCAGCGTCGGCAGCGCCGCCCGCGGCTCCAGCAGGTTGGTGTTCGGGCCGGTCAGGACGGTGACACCGGCCCTGCCGCCGAGTAGGTCGCGCAGGCCGCTGGCGCCGCCGGGGCCGGACGCCGCGGCCGTGCCGGGACCGTCCGGCACGGCCTGCGGCGCGTCGTCGTCGCGGCCGACCGCCCAGCCGCCCTCCGCGCTGAACAGCGGCCGCGAGGTGCTGAGCCGGTGCACCCGCACGTGCCAGGGCGGCCACGGCAGCAGCCAGGTGTCGACCTCGACGTCCGGCCACGGCGTCCAGCGCGACCACACGACGCCGTCGCCGACGCGGGTCTCTTCCGGGTCGGAGCGGGCCCGCCAGTGCACGTCGTCGTCGCTGAGCGCGAGCATGGAGTCGGCGGCGCGCTCGGCCAGCCCGGGGCCGCCGCCCGGCACGCTGAAACCGAACGCCGTCGAGTAGGCGAACTTGGCGTACTTCTCGCCGCCGTGCCGGAACCGCGCACCGGGCTGCCCGGCGGCCAGCGTGAAGACGTGCCCGTCCGAGCGGTAGTGCACCATGCCGGGCGTCGGCTGGGTCGTGATGGCGTCCAGTTCCGGCAGCGGCGCCTCCGCGGCCCGCCAGAACGGGTAGTCGCCGGGCAGCGCGAGCGGCAGGAACGCCTTCATCGCCCAGTACGGCGACCCGGGCGAGTTGTAGCCCTCGGCCATGATGAGGTTCGGCCGGCCGTACCCGATGGTCAGGACCCCGGCGTTGTCGGCGATCGGCCGGCCGGCCCACCAGCGCAGGCCGCGCAGCAGCAGGCCCTTGACCACGCCCCACGGCAACGCCTCCACGTCCGCGTACGCGAGCGCGCCCCAGAACGCGTGCTGGGCGAACCGGTAGGTGAGGCTGCGCCCGTACGGCACGGCGGCGCCGTCGTCGGCGAACCAGTGCACGTGGTGCTGCGCGAACCGGGCCGCGCGCTCGCGGAAGCGGTCCGCGCGGGCGGGGTCGCGGTGGCCGGCCAGCCGCGCGTACAGCAGGCCGTAGTAGTGCATGGCCCACGGGACGTAGTAGTCGCACCGGCCGGTCGGCCCGTCCTGGTACCAGCCGTCGCGCAGGTAGAACGTCTCGAGCCGGTCCAGGGCGGCGGCCTCGGCGTCCGGGTCGTACCCGGGCGCGCCCACCCGCTCCAGCCCGACGTTGACGAGGACGCGGAAGAACAGCCAGTTGTTGTCGACCACGTCGACCCGGTTGATCTCCGACAGCCAGTGGGCCAGCCCGGCCCGCGCCAGCTGCGGCAGCGGGGTCCAGACCTGCTCCGGGACCAGCGCGAGCGCGACGCCGATCGCGGCCATCTCGACCAGCCGCTGGTCGCGGTCGCCGGGCGGGCGCCAGTACTCCGGATGGGCCGGGTCGGCGCCGGCGGCCAGGCCGGCGCGGATCGGCGCCCAGTCCACCTCGCCGCCGCCGGCGGCCAGCGGCGCGAGCCCCCAGAGCGGCCGGGCGAACCCCTCCAGCTCGGCCGCGACGTCGGGGAACATGGCGGCGGTGTGGCCGAGGCGGGCCCGCGCCCGGCCGGGGCTGAGCCGGGCGGCGACGGGGGCCCACAGGTCCCGCACCGCCCGCTGCAGGTCGTCCCGGCCGGACAGCGGATTGCCGTCGAGCGGAGAGGTCACACCCCCTCCTGCTCGTCGCCGGACTCCCACGCGATCAGCTCGTCGATGGCCGCGCGCCGTTCGGCCTCGGTGAGCTCGCGGGCCGACGCCGCGGCGGGCGGCCCGTCGTAGATCTGGCGCAGCCCGCGCACGCCGTCGTCGATGACGAACGACGCCCGCCGGAACACCTCGGCGCCCGGGACCGTGACGTCGCGGACGCACTGGTAGTCGGCCTGCAGCTGGTCAGGCGTCACGGTGACCGTGATGTAGCCGCGCAGGTTGGTGTAGAAGCGCAGGTGCGGGTTGTCGGCGAAGGTGGGGTGCACGCCGGGGACGTGGTCGCGGCCGGTGCCGCCGGACGAGATGGACGTCGCGATCAGCTCCGACCCCACCAGCGGGGCGCCGGCGGTGTCGTAGTCCAGCTTCAGGTCCGAGGCCCAGTGCGCGTGGATGTCGCCGGACAGCACCACCGGGTTGCGCACGCCGGCGTCGACCCACGCTTGCGTCACCCGCTGCTGGGAGCCGACGTAGCCGTCCCACGCGTCCATCTTCAGCATCAGCACGCCGTTCTGGTCCACCCATCGCCGGACGAACGCGCCCTGCTGGGCGACGAAGTCCCAGCGGGTCTGCGACTGGCCGAACCCGTCGGCCAGCCACGCCTCCTGCGGGAAGCCGAGCATCGTGCGGGCCGGGTCGAACGCCTCGGGGCAGGTGGAGAAGTCGGCGCCGCCGCAGGCGTACGGGTCGCGGAACTGCCGGGTGTCGAGGACGTGGAACGTGGCCAGCCCGCCCCACGTGGCCCGCCGGTAGACCTGGATGTCGTCGCCGACGGGCGCGGAGAACGGGCGCAGCGGCATCGACTCGTAGTACGCCTGGAACGCCAGCGCCCGCCGCCGGAGGAAGTCCTCGACCGTCTGGTCGTCGCTGGGCCTGCCGCCGGCCCAGTTGTTGTCCACCTCGTGGTCGTCGAACACGACCAGCCAGGGCGCCCGGGCATGCGCGGCCTGCAGGGCGGGGTCGGTCTTGTACTGCGCGTAGCGGATCCGGTAGTCGGCCAGCGTGAAGATCTCCCGCGGCGGCTGGTGCGGCCGGCCGACCGTGCCCACGCCGGGGCCCTCGTAGATGTAGTCGCCGACGAACACCACCAGGTCGATGTCCTGCTGCGCGAGGTGCTCGTACGCCGTGTAGTGGCCGGCGGCGTAGTTCTGGCAGCAGGCCAGCGCGAACTTGAGCCGGCTGCCGCCGGGCGCCACGGGGGTGGTCCGGGTTCGGCCCACGGCGCTGGTGTCGGCGCCGACGTGGAACCGGTAGAAGAACTCGCGGTCCGGGGCCAGCCCGGTCACCTCGGTGTGGACGGAGTGCCCCAGCTCCGGTGTCGCGGGGGTGGTGCCGGCGGCGACGACGTTGGCGAACGCCGGGTCCGTCGCCACCTGCCACTGCACCTGCACGACCTGCGCGGGCATGCCGCCGCTGCCGTCGGCGGCGAGCGGGTCGGGCGCCAGCCGGGTCCACAGGACGACGCCGTCCGGGGCCGGCTCGCCGGAGGCGACCCCGAGCGTGAACGGGTTGACGGTGAAACGCGGCTTCGCCCAGACGGCGTGGGCGGAGTTGCCGGCTGCTGCCCAGGCGAGCCAGGCGCCGGTGGCGCCCGCCGCTCCGAGTAACCGGCGTCGGGTGAGGGATTCGGCCATGTGCGGTACCTCCTCTACCGGGTCGCCGGCCTCAGCTCGGCGACGAGATCGGGTTGCGTACGCCGCGCAGCTCCAGAGCCTCGGCGTGGTGACAGGCGACGTCGTGGTCGGGCGCGATGCCGCGCAGTTGCGGGACCTCGGTGCCGCAGCGCTCGGCCTGCACGTGCGGGCACCGGGTGTGGAACGCGCAGCCGGGCGGGGGAGCGGCCGGGTCGGGCAGCTCGTCGGGCAGCTGCGCCGCCCGGTCGCCGCGGCGGTGCGGGTCGGCGACCGGCACCGCCGAGAGCAGCGCCTCGGTGTACGGGTGCCGTGGCGTGTCGAACAGCCGGTCCGTGGTGGTGGTCTCGACGATCCGGCCGAGGTACATCACCGCCACGCGGTCGCACAGGTGCTCCACGACGGACAGGTCGTGGCTGATGAACAGGTAGGTGAGGTCGTACTCGTCGCGCAGGTCGGCGAGCAGGTTGAGGATCTGTGCGCGCACCGAGACGTCGAGCGCCGACACCGCCTCGTCGGCGACCACCAGCCGCGGCCGGGTGATCAGCGCCCGCGCGATGTTCACCCGCTGCCGCTGGCCGCCGGAGAACGCGTGCGGGTAGCGGCGCATGTACTCCGGGCGCAGCCCGACGCGGACCAGCATGTCGGCCACCCGCTGCTCGGTCTCGGAACCGATCCGGTCGCGGCGCAGCGCCGGGTTGCGGAACGGCTCTGCCAGCAGCTGCAGCAGCGTCATGCGCGGGTTCAGCGCGCTGAACGGGTCCTGGAAGATCATCCGGACCTGGCCGCGGTACGCGCGCAGCGCGGAGTCGGGCAGCGCGGCCAGGTCGACCGTGCCCTTGTCGTCGTGGTACCTGATCTGCCCGGACGTCGGCGCGAGCGCCCGCACGACCGCCCGGCCCAGCGTGGTCTTGCCGCACCCGGACTCGCCGACCAGGCCCAGCGTCTCGCCCGGCGCGATGGTGAGGCTCACGCCGTCGACGGCCCGGACGTGCCCGACGGTCCGGTTGAGCAGGCCGCGCTTCACCGGGTAGTGCACGGTGAGGTCGCGCACCTCGAGGACCGGCGCCGCCTCCTCGCGCGGGACCGGCGCCGGGGGAGTGACGGCGATCGTGGGCGCGACGGGGATGACCGGCAGCGTCCGCCCCTCCGGCCGGACCGCGTCGTCGTACCAGTGGCAGCGCGCCGCCGGTCCGCCGTCCACGGCGTGCAGCTCGGGCGGCAGCTCCTGGCAGGCGTCGCCGACCGGCGCGTGGCAGCGCGGGTGGAACGAGCAGCCGGCCGGGCGCAGCAGCGGGTGCGGGACGATCCCCTCGATGGCGGCCAGCCGCGACGTCCGCCCGCCCCGGCTGCCCAGCCGCGGGACCGACGCGATCAGCGCCTGCGTGTAGGGGTGGCGCGGGTGGTCGAACACGTCGGTGACGGAGCCCTCCTCGACCACCTGGCCGAGGTACATGACGGCGACGTCGTCGGCGATCTCCGCGACCACGCCGAGGTCGTGCGTGATGAACAGCATCGCCATGCCGGTGTCGGCCTGCAGCTCCGCCAGCAGGTCGAGGATGCGGGCCTGCGTCGTGACGTCCAGGGCGGTGGTCGGCTCGTCCGCGATCAGCAGCGACGGCTCGCAGGCCAGCGCCATCGCGATCATGACCCGCTGGCACATCCCGCCGGAGAGCTGGAACGAGTAGGCGTGCATCCGCTGCTCCGGCCGCGGGATGCCGACCCGGCCGAGCAGGCGCACCGCCTTGTCGGTGGCGTCGCGGCGCGACAGCGGCAGGTGCAGCTGGATGGCCTCGACCAGCTGCTCGCCGACGGTGTACATCGGCGAGATCGCGGCCATCGGCTCCTGGAAGATCATCGAGATGTCGGCGCCGCGCATCGCCCGCATCCGCTCGCCGCGCGGGTCCAGCGCGGCGAGGTCGGCCGGCTCCGCCGCGTCCGGGTCGCCGTGCCACCAGACGTGGCCCGCCGTGATCCGTCCCGGCGGGTCGACCAGTTGCAGGATGGACCGCGCGGTGATCGACTTCCCGCACCCCGACTCGCCGACGAGGCAGGTCGTGCGGCCGCGGGCGAGGCTCAGGTCCACCCCGTCGACCGCCCGGACGACGCCGTCGTCGGTCCCGAAGTGGGTCTTCAGCCCTTGCACGTCCAGCAGGACATCGGATCGGCTCACGGTCGCTCCTCGGCGGTCAGGACTGGTAGGGGTCGGCGGCGTCGCGCAAGCCGTCGCCGAGGAAGTTGATGGCCAGGACGGCGGTGACGACGGCCAGGCCGGGCAGCAGCAGCCACGGCGCCGTCTCCAGCGCCCGCACGTCGACGTCGCTGAGCAGGACGCCCCAGCTGACCGTTGGCGGGCGCAGCCCCAGGCCCAGGAACGACAGTGACGTCTCGGCCAGGATCATCGCCGGGATGGACAGCGTCATCGCCGCGATCAGGTGGCTGGAGAACGACGGCAGCAGGTGCCGGCCGATGATCCGCCGCCGGCTGATGCCGTCGAGGTAGGCCGCCGTCACGAAGTCCTCGCCGCGCAGCGCCAGGAACCGGCCGCGCACGACGCGGGCGAGGTCGGTCCAGTTGATGATCGACAGGATCACCGTGATGGCCAGGTAGCGCTGCAGCGGTCCCCAGTCCCGTGGCAGCGCCGCCGCCAGGCCCAGCCACAGCGGGATGGCCGGCACCGACATGAAGAACTCGACCACCCGCTGGATGACGGCGTCGACCTTGCCGCCGAAGTAGCCCGAGGCGCCGC
Source organism: Jiangella muralis (assembly GCF_001270745.1). Lineage (GTDB taxonomy): Bacteria > Actinomycetota > Actinomycetes > Jiangellales > Jiangellaceae > Jiangella > Jiangella muralis. The sequence continues at coordinate 20,393 of NZ_LFXL01000046.1, read as the reverse complement.
CGAGGACCACGCCGAGGGCGAACGCCATCGCCAGCCCGACCAGGCCGATCGACATCGAGATCCGGGTGCCGTGCAGGATCCGCGACAGCTGGTCGTGGCCGGTCCGGCTGGCGCCGAGCAGGTACATCGGCGGACCGTCCGGGTCGTCCGGGCCGAGCAGGTGGATGTCGGTGCTGATCAGGCCGAACAGCTTGTACTCAGGCCCGCGGGCGAAGAGCCGGACCGGGATCTTCTCGTCCGGGTTCTCGCGGAACGTCTGCGCCAGCGTCTCCGGGTCGCGGGTCTGCTCGTAGCCGTTGACGTACAGGCCCCAGTCCCAGCCGTCGGAGGTGTCGACGACGTGCAGTTGCTGCGGCGGCGCGTAGGCGTAGTCGGCGTTGATGTCGCCGGGGTCGTAGGGCGACAGGAAGTCGGCGAACACGGCCACCAGGTAGAGCAGGCAGGTGATCACGAGCCCGGCCATCGCCAGCTTGTGCCGGCGCAGCGCCCGCCACACCAGGGTGCGCTGCGACGCGACGGCGAGCTCGGCGTCGGGGGTCGCGGGGTCCACGTCGGTTGGTCGGCTCACGGCGTCCTCTCAGGCCATCCCGTGCCGGATCCGCGGATCCAGCCAGGCCAGCAGCAGGTCGGAGATCAGGGTGCCGATCACCGTCATGACGCTGACCAGCAGGATGATCGAGCCGGCCAGGTACATGTCCTGGCTCTGCAGCGACGACAGCAGCAGCGGCCCGGTGGTCTCCAGCGACAGCACCGACGAGACGATCACCTCGCCGCCGATCAGCACCGGCAGCACCCAGCCGATCGTCGACACGAACGGGTTCAGCGCCACCCGCATCGGGTACCGCAGCAGCAGCCGGCGCTCCGGCATGCCGCGCGCCCGGGCCGCCGTCACGTACGGCTTGCGCAGCTCGTCGAGCAGGTTGGCGCGCAGGATCCGGATCAGGCCGGCCGTGCCGGCGGTGCCGAGCACGACCATCGGCACCCACAGGTGCCCCGCCAGGTCCAGCACCTTCCCCAGGTTCCAGGCGGCGTCCCTGTACTCCGGTGAGAACAGCCCGCCGACGGAGTCCTGCCCGAACACGTTCAGGCCCATCCACATCAGCGCCAGCGCGAGCAGGAAGTTCGGGATCGCCAGGCCGAGGAAGCCGATGGTGGTGGCGACGTAGTCGGTGATCGAGTACTGCCGGATCGCCGAGTACAGGCCGATCGGGAACGCGATGATCCAGGTGAAGACCACGGTCGCGGCCATGAACACGATGGTCAGCGGCAGCCGGTCGGAGATCATCTCCGCGACCGGCCGGTTCCACTCGAAGGAGCGGCCGAAGTCGCCGTCGGACACGATGCCCCAGATCCAGGTGAGGTACTGGGCCGGCAGCGGCTCGTCCAGCCCATACCGCGCCCGCAGCGCCGCCACCTCGGCCGGGTCGACCTGCTCGCCCTGCGCACTGAGGTTCGTGACGTAGGTGGTCAGGAAGTCGCCGGGAGGCAGCTGGATGATCGTGAACGTCACGATCGAGATCAGCACCAGCGTCGGGATCATCAGAGCGACGCGGCGCGCGACGAAGGTCAGCACCCGCGACCCCTACTCGATGAAGTACTGGCAGGGGCTGGACCCGCCAGGCGTGGCGTAGTCGAACGACTCGGGCATCTCCTCCGGCACGTTGTGGAAGTCGTTGCGGACGATGCCGTAGCCGGTCGGCACCCGCAGCGTGCCGATGACGTAGAACTGGTCGCGGGCGATCTCGAGGATCCGGCCGAACAGCTCGTCCCGCTGGTCCGGGTCCGGCGTGCGGGCCAGCTCCCAGAACAGCTCGCACTGCTGCCGGGTCGGCTCCGGCGGCTCCTCGCCCTGCGCGCCGTTGGACTGGTACCACTGCGCCCACGCCGGCGCGAACGCCTGCTCGAAGCGCATCGTCGGCAGGTAGAAGAACGGCCGGCGGGTCTCGTCGCCCAGCCCGCCCGGCCCGACCCACACCCCGGCGTCGTGCTGGTTGGCCTCGGTGCGCTCCTTGAACAGGGTCCGGTCCTCGGGCCGGGTGCGCGCGTTGATGCCGACCTCGGCCCAGTAGCCGACGACGAGGTTCATCGCGTCCAGCCAGTACGGCACCACGCCCGGCTCGGCGACCTCCACCTCGATGGCCAGCGGGCTGCCGTCCGGGGCGAGCCGGAAGCCGGAGCCGTCGCGCTGGGTCAGGCCGGCGCGGTCCAGCGCCTCGTTGGCGAGGTCGACGTCGAACTCCAGGTACTGGGTGGCCAGCTCCTCGTCGAAGAAGCGCGAGTCGGGCGACGGCGCGGCCTGCCACGGCTCGCCCTCGTCCTGGAAGGTCGCGGTGTTCAACTCCGCGCGGTCGATGGCGTGCGACAGCCCGATGCGGAAGTCCTTGTTGGTGAAGACCTCCCGCTTCACCGGGTCCTGGTGGGTCAGGTTGAGGAAGATCACCATCTCGTTCATCAGGCTGCTGCTCAGCGTCATGAACTCGTAGCCGCCCTCTTCGCGGCCCTCGGCGAGGACCGGCTTGTTGGCCAGGCTGGTGACGTGGCGCGTGTGGAAGGCGAACTCGCCGTTCGTCGCCTTCAGCAGGATGACCTCGGCGTCGGAGACCACCTCGAAGGAAAGGCTGTCGAGGTAGGGCAGCTGGCGGCCGTCCGGGTCGGTCTTCCAGTAGTACGGGTTGCGCTCGGCCGTCACCGTCGTGGCGTCGCCCAGCGCGTTCGTCAGCATCCAGGCGTTCAGTGTCGGCTTCTCGGCGTTCTGGTAGGTCTCCGAGCGGGCCAGCATCAGCTCCGTCCACGAGGCGAAGCCGGCCGAGGCCGCCACCGCGTCGACCCCCTCGGTGTAGGCGGCGTGGAACTGCTGCAGGTAGTGCCGGGGCAGGGTGACCAGCATGTCGCCGCTGTTGATGAGGGCGAGCTGTTCGAGGAACAGCCCGTTCGGCTCGGCGAAGGTGAACCGCACCGACTGGTCGTCGACCCGGGTCAGCGTGGCCGGCTGCCCGCCGTTGCTCAGGAACGACGGGGACGCGGGGGACAGTTCCTTGTTCATCAGGAAGTCCGTGAACGCGAAGACGAGGTCGTCGGCGGTGAACGGGGCGCCGTCTGACCACTTCATCCCGGCCCGCAGCGTGATGAGGAACTCGTGCCCGTCGTCGGACTGCTCGACCGACTCGGCGATGTTCGGTATGGCCTCGGTCCACTCCGGGTTCCACCGCATCAGCGGGTCGTAGCCGAGCGTGCGCTGCAGCCAGGCCTCGTCCTCGGGGCCGAGCAGCGCGCTGGTCCAGGTGCCGCCGTAGACGCCCGGCCGGTCCACCGGTTCGATGACGGAGGGGTTCGCCGGGAGCCGTTCGCTCAGCGGCGGCAGCTCGCCGGCCTCGACCCGGGCGGCCAGCTGCGGCGACTCCCGCAGGTCGGTGCCGGGTGCCTCGGACGGGCCGTCGCCGCCGCCTGCGGGGTCGGTGTCGAGCAACGAACAGCTCGACAGCGCCACGAGCCCGGCGGAGGCGCCACCGGCGATCAGCAGGCGACGGCGGGTGATGGGTCTGGTCGTCCACGAACGGTCGTTCATGGCGCCTCCTCGCTGAGGTCCTGGACGAATGACGCACCAAGCTATAGCGCTTCCACAAACGTGTCAACGATTCGGTCGACGGCCGTTGCAGGGGGTGCAACACGCGCGGACCGCGCGAATCATGTCGTCCGCCGCGTGACCCGATCTTCAGGCCGTCTAGCTGGGCTATCGCCGTCAGGATTGCCGGGCGTCGTCGCGCTCGGTACCATGACAACTCTTGCGCAAGCGCTTTCTATCCTGGCTCCATGCTTGGATGAGGTCCGCAGACACGAGGGAGCGAAGGACCGATGACTGACGACCTGACGGCCGCACCCGGCCGCGCCACCCTCCGTGACGTCGCGGCCCGTGCCGGGGTCTCGATGTCGACGGTCTCGCGGGTCCTGGCCGGCGGGTACCCGACCGCGGCCAGCACGAAGGACAAGGTCCTGCGCGCGGTCGAGGAGCTCGACTACGTCGCCAACGCGCACGCGCGGGCGCTGGCCGGTGGCGCCTCGAAGACCGTCGCGATCCTGGTCGGCTCGGTGGCCATCGAGTTCCAGGCCTACATCGCCCAGGGCGTGGAGGAGCAGGCCACCGACGACAAGCACCTCTGCCTCGTCTGCTCCACCGGCGGCGACCCCGAGCGGGAGCTGGCCTACATCCAGCTGATGCGCGAGCAGGGCGCCCGTGCCGTCGTGCTGGTCGGCACCGTGGTCGCCGACGACGCCTACCACGCGCGGATGCGCCAGTTCGCCCAGGCGCTCGACGCCGCCGGCTCCCGGCTCGCGCTGGTCGGCCGGCCGCCGCTGGCCCGCGACGTCCCGGCCGTGGTCGTCGAGTTCGACAACGAGGGCGGCGCGTACGCGGCCACCAGCCACCTGCTGACGCAGGGGCACGAGCGCATCCTCTACCTCGGCAAGCAGCCGGGCCAGACCACCGCCGAGGGCCGGCTGGCCGGGCACCTGCGCGCGCTGGCCGACTTCGGCGTCGAGTCCGACGAGTCGCTGATCGTCGCCGGCGAGTTCGGCCGGCAGCCCGGCTACCAGATGATGACGGCGCGGCTGGAGGCCGGGCCGGTCGACTTCACCGCCATCTTCGCCGGCGACGACCCCGCGGCGGCCGGCGCCATCCAGGCGCTGCGCGAGCACGGCCTGCGGGTCCCCGACGACGTGTCGATGGTCGGCTACGACGACCTCGCCGTGGCCGCCGACCTCGGGCTGACCACCGTCCACATCCCGCACGAGGAGCTGGGCCGCACCGCCGTGCGGCTGGCGCTGCACCAGGCCGACGCTCGCGGCGAGGGCCCCGGGCTGGTGCACCGGAAGCTGGCCACGCAGCTCATCGTGCGCGACTCGGTCCGGCCCAACCTCGGCCCCGGCGGGCGCCGGCCGGTGCGCTCCTGACCGTCAGTTACTCCACGCGTTGGGGTCCGTTTGACCCGCGGTCCCGCGGCCCTATCAGGGGGACGGGGGCAGTCTGGGCACACGGCGAGAGTCGAGGGCGGCCAAACGGTGCGGCGTCAGGAACGGCTAACGGTGCGCCGGGGCGGCCACATCACGCGCGGCGGGTGCACCTCACCCGCGCCAGCACCGTATGGCCGCCGCCGACCACCCTCATCCGGCGCCACGGCGGGTGAGGTGCTCCGAACACGAGTGGAGCCGACGGCGCCGCATCGCCCACGCATCAACCGCATCACTCGGCGTGGCGAAATTCGGTTGCGCGGCCGGGCGCCGCGCACCATCGTCTGAGGATGAGCGACGCACCGGAACGGTGGACCCGAGCGACCGTGTACGCCGATATGTGGGTCGACCCGGCGGACGACCCGCGCGACTCCGAGGGGGTCAGCCCGGACGGTGAGCTGGCGACGCTGCGCGACTACCTCCGCAGCTACCGGCTGACGCTGCGGATGAAGTGCGACGGGCTCGACGCGGAGCAGCTGGCCCGCCGCTCGGTGCCACCGTCGACGATGTCGCTGCTCGGCCTCGTGCGGCACCTGGCCGAGGTCGAGCGCGACTGGCGCAACTGGGTCCGGCCCGACGACCCGGCGCCGAAGCTCTACGGGCCGCGCGACTCCGACTTCGACGGCGCCGTCGGCGACCAGGCGGTCGTCGACGGCGCGTTCGCCGATCTCGCCCGCGAGCAGGCCGCCACCGACGAGGTCCTGACGGGGTACGCCGACCTCGGCATGCGGGTCGGCCGCGACGGCATCGCCGTCCGCGAGCTGTGGGTGCACCGCGTCGAGGAGTACGCCCGCCACTGCGGCCACGCCGACCTGCTGCGCGAGTGCATCGACGGCCGGGTGGGTCAGTAGGTCAGCGGCTCGCGCAGCCGACGCACAGCCGCGTCCACGGGCGCAGCTCCAGCCGCTCGACGGGTATGGCGGCGGCGCAGCGCTCGCAGGCGCCGAAGGTGCCGCGGGCCAGCCGGTTCTGGGCCGCCTCGACGTCGTTGAGGATGCGGGCGACGCTCGCGCGGTGGGCGGCGGCGGGGGAGTCGCCGGCGGACTCGGCGAGCTCGTCCAGCTGGCGCTGCCGGCTGGCGGCGGCCTCGGTGAGGGTGTCCTCGATGCGGGCGCGGGCGTCGCGGTCGATCGCGGGGAAGGTGGGCGTGGTCATGCTGCTGCTCCTGGAGGGTGCGCGCCGCGGGCGCGCTGAGGGCTCACGCGCCGCCGGCGCGTGAGCTGAGTGACGGGGTCAGCGGCAGCGGGGCGGGGCGCGGTCGACGCTGCGGCGCAGGACGTCGAGGCCGCGGACACCGCGGGCGGTCAGGGCCAGTTGGAGCGCCAGCAACGCCGGACCGGCGATGACGTGGGCAGGCTCAGACGTCGCCGTCTGCGCTGCCGCCCATCCCGTCATCATGGCCGCACCATAGCAACGAAGCCCGCGTTGGTCGAGGTCACGACTCCCCGACGAGGAGGGCGGCGGGGGCGCGGCGATGCCCAGGCCGAGCACGCGGTCGCGGTCGACGCCGGCCTCGCTGATCACCGCGTCGGCGGTCGCCGCGATCAGCGCCGTCACCTCGGGCGGGTTCGTCGCCTGCGGCGTGCGCTCCTGGCGGCGCAGCCGTACCTGGCCGTCGATGTGCACGCCGACCGAGAACGCGCCGTCGCGGTCGACGACGAGGGGGATGCTGGGCCGGCCGCGGCACGACCTCGCCGCCGCCGAGCCGGACCGGTTCCGGTCCATGGAGGCCGAGCTGCTGGCCTGGGCGGACGGCAACGCGCGAGCCCGTTGACCGGCCCGCCGTCCGGGTCCACAGTGGATCCGGGCGGAGGGGGAACCTCATGACCGACCACGACCCGTACCACGGGCTGCCGATCGTCAAGGCCATGCGGGAGCAGGGCTTCGAGACGGTGTACCTGTCGCCGGACCTGCTGCACGGTCACGGCTCGGCGACGCACGCCACGGTGCTGCTCGGCGGCATGCCGATCGGGACGGCCGAGCTCTCCGGCGGCGAGTGGGAGTTCACGCCCGGCGACCCGAACCTGCCGTACGTCACCACGCGTCCGGTCCGGCGCGGGCCGGAGACGCGGGTGCCGGAGCCGGCGGTCGCGTTCTACGCCACGTGCACCGCGTTCCAGCACGCCGACGGCAACACGAGCGGAGTCTGGTACGGCCCGTTGCGCGACACCTACGAGGAGGCGCGGAACGACGCCGGCGCGCACGAGCACGCGGAGGCGTACGTCGGCCAGACCCGAACCTAGGAAGCGGTCACCAGGCCGGTCTCGTAGGCGGTGACGACGAGCTGGGCGCGGTCGCGGGCGCCCAGCTTGAAGAACAGCCGGGAGACGTGCGTCTTGGCGGTCAGCGGCGAGAGCACCAGGTGCTCGGCGATCTCGTGGTTGGACAGGCCGCGCCCGACCAGCGCGAGGATCTCCCGCTCCCGCGGGGTGAGACCGGCCAGCCGGCCGTCGTCGAGCGAGGGCGACGGCGGCGCCTCGGCGGGCGCGGCGGCCACGTACGCCTCGATCAGCCGCTTGGTGACCCGCGGCGCCAGCAGCGCCTGGCCGTCGTGCACCAGCCGGACCGCCTCGACCAGCGCCTCCGGCTCGACGTCCTTGAGCAGGAACCCGGCGGCGCCGGCCCGCAGCGCGCCGAACACGTACTCGTCCAGCTCGAACGTCGTCAGCACGATCACCCGGACCCCGGACAGCCGCGCGTCGGCGGTGATGCGCCCGGTGGCCTCCAGCCCGTCGACGTGCGGCATGCGGACGTCCATCAGCGCGACGTCGGGGACCGTCTCGACCGCCAGCCGGACCGCCTCGGCGCCGTCGACGGCCTCGCCGACCACCTCGATGCCGGGCTCGGCGTCCAGCAGCGCCCGGAAGCCCGCGCGCACCAGCGTCTGGTCGTCGACCAGCAGCACCCGGATCGCGGCGGTCACGGCGCGCCCACCGGCAGCGACGCCGCGACCCGCCAGCCGCCGCCGGCCCGCGGCCCGGCCTCGAGCGACCCGCCGACGGCGGCGGCGCGCTCGCGCATGCCGCGCAGGCCGTTGCCGGAGCCGGCGTGGCCGTCCGGCGCGGGGCCGCGGCCGCGGTCGTTCTCGACCTCGATCAGCAGCAGGTCGTCGTGGTGGGCGACCCGCACCCGGGCGGTGGTCGGCCCGACGTGGCGCAACACGTTGGTCAAAGCCTCCTGGACGATGCGGTAGCCGGTGGCGTCGATGGCGGCCGGCAGCGCGCCGATCGCGGGGTCGAGGTCGACGTCGAGGTCGACGTCGAGGTCGACGCCGGCCGAGCCGAGGCCGTCGCGCAGGTCCTCGATGCCGGCGAGGCCCTGGGTCGGCCGGACCGGCGCGACGACGGCCTCGGCGCCCTCCTCGCGGAGCAGGCCGAGGATGGAGCGCAGGTCGTCCAGCGACGCGCCGCTGACCCGCTTGATCTCGCGCAGCGTCGAGCGGGCCTGCTCCGGGTCGCGGTCCAGCAGGTGCGCCCCGACGCCGGCCTGCACGTTGATGGCGACCATCGCGTGCGCGACGACGTCGTGGACGTCGCGGGCGATGCGCAGCCGCTCCTCACCGACCCGGCGCAGCGCCTCCTCCTCGCGGGTCCGCTCGGCCGACTCGGCGCGGTCGACCAGCGCCTCGGTGTAGGCGCGGCGGTCGTGCGCGGCGACCCCGAGCGCGAGCGGGATGGCGACGTAGCCGAGGTTCTGCGCGGTGCTCCAGCTGAGGTACTCGTGCGGGCTGTAGAGCTGCAGCATCAGCACGACCAGCGGCAGCGACGCGGCCCCGGCGACCAGGGCGGCACGGCGGCCGCGGGCCGCGGCCAGCGTGTAGCCGCAGATGATCGCCGGGCCGACGACGGCGACGTACACGTGCGCGAACGACAGCACGGCGAAGATCAGCAGCATCGCCGCCACGAACGCGACGACCGGCGCCCGGCGGCGCAGCAGGATCGGCAGCGACGCCAGCACGGCCACGGCCACCCCGGCGGCGGTGAGCTCCACGTCCGGTGACCACACCATGTCGGCGCAGATGAGCGCCGCGCACAGCACGGCCGCGAGCGCGTCGACGACGCGCTCGCGGACGGTGCCGGCCAGCAGGCTCATGGACGTCACGGTAGACGGACGGCGACCGGCCCGTCGTCCTCCCGGGGGAGTACGTCAGCTCTCCGTGACGCCGATCCGGTCGTGCACCCGGCGCAGCCACATCGGGGCCCACCAGTTCCACTTGCCCATCAGGCCCATCAGGGCCGGGACCAGCAGCGAGCGGACGACGAACGCGTCGACGAGGACGCCGATCGCGGTCGCGATGCCGATCTGCTGGATGAAGGAGATCTCGCTGCTGCTGAACGCGCCGATCGCGACGGCCAGCAGCAGCGCGGCCGCGGTGACGACGGCGCCGGTGCGGCCCAGGCCGACGGCGACGGCCTCGCGCTCCGGCTCGCCGGACTCGCGCGCCTCCTTGATCCGGCCGAGCAGGAACACCCCGTAGTCGGTGGAGAGCGCGAAGACGACCGCGGCGGCGATGAGGAAGTTGGTCGGCTCGATGCCGCCGTTGGGCGTGTAGCCGAGCAGCCCGGTGAGCCGGCCGTCCTGGTAGATCCAGGTGAGCGCGCCCAGCGCCACCCCGACGGTGAGCGCGTTCATCACGACCGCCTTCACCGGCAGCACGACCGACCCGGTCATCAGCCACAGCACCACCATCGTCAGCAGCACCAGCAGCGTGACGGCCAGCGGGAGGCTGTCCGCGATGGCGTCCTGCTGGTCGATGAAGTCGGCGGCCGGCCCGGCGACCAGCGCGTCGACACCGCCGTCGGCGGCCAGCTCGCGGACCTCCGTCACGACGGCGCGGGCGTCCTCGCCGGCCGGGTCGCCGGTGACGTCGAGGTCGACCTGCCACACGCCGCCGCCGAGGTCGACGGCCTCGGCCGGCGCGACGACGCCGGGCAGCCCGGACGCCTGCCGGGCCAGCTCGGCGGCGCCGTCGCCCTCGACGGCGATGGTGACGGGGGTGGTGCCGGTGCCGCCGTACTCGTTCTCGACGGTGTCGGACACGACGCGGGCGCTCTGCCCGGGCGGCACGATGGTGCCGTCGACCGGCGTCCACGCGGTGCGCAGGGCGGGCGCGGCCAGCACGAGCATCACGGCGGCGGTCGCGACGGCGATCAGCCCGGGGCGGCGCATGACGGCGTGCGAGACGCGGTACCAGCGGCCTTCGGCGGCGTCGCTCTTCCGGCGGCGGGCCAGCTTCGCGCCCCAGAGGCCGAAGATCATCGGGCTGACCACCAGCGCCGCGGCCGCCGCCACGACCGCGACGACGGCGCCGGACAGGCCCATCGAGCGCAGGAAGCCCATCGGGAACACCAGCAGCGTCGCCAGCGCGACGGCCACCGTCGCCGCCGAGAACACCACCGTGCGCCCGGCCGTCCGCATCGTCGTCAGCACCGCGCCGAGGGTCGGGCCCTGCCGGTCCAGTTCCTCGCGGTAGCGGGTGAGCAGGAACAGCGTGTAGTCGATCGCCAGGCCCAGCCCGAGGCCGATGATGAGGTTCAGGGCGAACACGCTGACGCCGTACACCTGGTTGATCCCGGTCAGCGCGAGGAACGTGCCGAGCACCGTGGTGACGCCGACCGCGAGCGGCAGCACCGCGGCGCGGCCGCCGAAGATCAGCAGCGACAGCAGGATCAGCACCGGGAATGCGAACGTCTCGGCGCGGGCGAGATCCTGGCCGATCTGCTCGCCCAGCTGCACACCGACGACCGCGCCGCCGCCGACCGTGACACCGTCGTCGTCAGCGAACGCGTCGAGCGCCGCCTCGGCCGTGGCCGCCTCGTCCGCGTCCGCCGCCAGCGTGCCGACGACCAGCGCCGACGTCCCGTCCGGCGCCGCGCCCGCGACGTCGGCCCGCGCGACGCCGTCGATGCCGGCCAGGGTGTCCGCCGCCGCCTCGACGGCCGCGTCACCACTGCCCGGCGGCGTCTCCACCAGCAGCACCACGCCCGGCGACGGTTGCAGCCCGGTGGCCGCCTCGATCCGCTCGACGGCGCGCACCGAGTCGGCGTCGCCCGGCGTGAACCCGCCGTCGGACCGCAGCGCCCCGGCGACCGGCCCGCCGACGGCGCCGGCGACGGCCACGAACAGGAACAGCGCCACCAGCGCGCGGCGCGGGTGGTCGTGCAGCGCCCGGAGCAGCCGCCGCAACGGCCCCTCTCCGGACGCGTCGGCGGTGGGGGACGGGGTGCCGGTCGGCTGGGTGAGCTTCATGCCACCGACCTTCGCGGCCGCGGGCACCCGGCCGCGTCCGGCCGGGGGCGTAACCGCGCGCGCCGCTACTCCCGCGGGCGTACACCGCCCGGCGCACGCCGTAGGGGCTCAGCCGTGGATGACGGCGACCGGTCGGGCGGCCTGGTGCAGCACGGCCCGGCTGGTCGAGCCGAGCAGCATGCTGCGGACGTCGCCGCGGCCGCGCGAGCCGACGACGACCAGGGAGGCGTCGGCGGCCGCCTCGACGATGACCTCGGCCGGGTAGCCGGGCGCGACGACGACCGAGACGTCGGCGGTGGAACCGGTGGCGGTGCGGGCCCGCTCCACCGCGGCGATCACCAGCTCCTCGGTCTCCTGCTGCTCCGGCGCCGTCGTGTGACCGCGCATCCGGAACGCCCCGACGGCGACGACGCGGGCGGCGCGCAGGCCGGCCTCCGTCAGCGCGAACCGCAGCGCCGCGTCGCCGAGGGCCGAGCCGTCGACGCCGACCACGATGGAGCCGTCACCGGCGCCCTCGTGCGGCGGGACCACGACCGCCGGGCAGGTCGCGTGCGCCGCGACCCGTCCGCTCACCGAGCCCAGCACCAGCGCGCCGATGGTGCCCAGTCCGCGGCTGCCGGCCACGACCAGCCCCGCGTCCCTCGCGACGTCGAGCAGCGCCTGGGCCGGCGGCCGCAGTACGAGGAAGGTGTCGACGTCGAGGTCCGGCGCCGCGTCCTTCGCCCGCTGCCGGGCCGCGTCGAGGACCTCGGTCGCGTACGCGCGCAGCTCGTCGGACGGCGGCAGCACGGCGGCGCCGCCGAACGGCGCGGCCGCGATCGGCATCCACAGCCCGTAGACGGCGTACAGTGGGGCGCCGCGCAGCGTCGCCTCGGCGACCGCCCAGTCGAGGGCGATGCCGCTGTCGGGGGATCCGTCGACGCCGACGACGATGGGCTTGCTCTGCTCGGTTGTCATGTCTCCAGCGTCCTCCCGCGGCCGTCGTCGTGCCAGGGGCTGACGGCCGAGTGGCCCGGGACCTTCGTCCCGCCGCCGGGCCGGGCGTGGGACGGTGGGTGGGACGGTGCCGGCGTACCGGCGGAGACGAGGAGACCCACCCATGCGCGGAGCAGTTCTGTACGCACCCGGCGACGTGCGCGTCGAGGAGCGCGCCGGCCCGGTCATCGAGCGGCCGTCCGACGCGGTGATCCGAGTCGTCGCGTCCTGCGTGTGCGGCTCGGACCTGTGGACCTACCGCGGCGTCAGCCGCCCGTCCCGGCCGGTGCCGATGGGGCACGAGTACGTCGGCGTCGTCGAGGAGATCGGGGCCGATGTCCGCACCGTCGCCGCCGGCGACACCGTCGTCGGGTCGTTCATCGCGTCGGACAACACCTGCGAGATCTGCCGCGCCGGGTACCAGGCCCGCTGCGTCGACGCGGTCCCGATCGGCTCGCTCGGCGCGCAGGCCGAGTACCTGCGGATCCCGCTGGCCGACGGCACTCTGGTGGCGACGCCGGGGCCGCCGGACGACGACCTGCTGCCGTCGCTGCTGGCGGCCTCGGACGTGCTGGGCACCGGGTGGTTCGGGGCGGTCGCGGCGCAGGCGGGCCCGGGCCGCACCATCGCCGTCGTGGGGGACGGCGCCGTCGGCCTGCTCGGCGTGCTGGCCGCGCGGCGGCTCGGCGCGGAGCGGATCATCGCGATGAGCCGGCACGCGCCCCGTCAGGCCCTGGCCCGCGAGTTCGGCGCGACGGACGTCGTGGCGGAGCGCGGTGACGACGGCGTCGCGCGGGTGAAGGAGCTGACCGGCGGGCTCGGCGCGCACGGCGTCATCGAGGCGGTCGGCACGCAGGAGTCGATGATGCAGGCGATCCGGTCCACCCGCGCCGGCGGCCACGTCGGCTTCGTCGGCGTCTCGCACGGTGTCGAGCTGCCCGGCCGCGAGCTGTTCTTCGCCCAGGTGCACCTGCTCGGCGGCCCGGCGCCGGTGCGCCGGTTCCTGCCGGAGCTGATCGACCTGGTCTGGTCGCGGCGGATCGACCCCGGCCGGGTCTTCGACCGGGTGCTCCCGCTGGACGACGCCGCCGAGGCGTACCGGGCGATGGACGAGCGGACGGCGATCAAGGTGCTCTTGCGCCCCTAACGCCCTTTGGTGTGCAATATATTGCATGCCCGTTCCGCACGGAGAACCCGCGATCGGCCGCCGGCTGCTGCGCGACGACGTCTACGGACGGCTGCGCGAGGCGATCGTCGGCGGCGTGCTGGCGCCCGGCGAGCAGCTGCGCGACGCCGAGCTGGCGGCCTGGCTCGGGGTCAGCCGGACGCCGGTGCGCGAGGCGCTGCTGCGGCTGGCCGAGGCCGGGCTGGTGGTCGCGAAGCCGGGCCGCTCGACGGTGGTGAGCCCGCTGGACGTGCGCGACCTGCGCGACGCGCGGGACGTGGTCGCCGCGCTGCACGAGGTCGCCGTCCGCGCCGCCGTCGCCGGCCTCACCGCGGCCGACCTCGACGCCATGAGCGCCGCCAACGACCGGTTTCGCGCGGCGGTCCGTAGCGGCGACGTCGAGGCCGCGCTGCGCGCCGACGACGAGCTGCACGCCGTCCCCGTCGCCGTCGCCGCGAACCGCGCGCTGGCCGCCGTCCTGGAGACGTACACGCCGGTGCTGCGCCGGGCCGAGCGGCTGCGCTTCTCCACCCTGGCCGGGCGCGCGTCCGTCGCCCGACACGACGAACTGATCGGACTGTGCGCCGCCGGCGACGCGGAGCGGGCGGCGGCCGTCGCCTTCGACACCTGGCACAGCCTGCCGACCACCGAGGAGTGACCATGGCGCTGAGCGACTTCCCCCGCCACCCGCTGACCTTCGGGCCCAGTCCGGTGCACCCGTTGCCGCGGCTGACGGCGCACCTCGGCGGCGCCGCCGTCTGGGCCAAGCGCGAGGACTGCAACTCCGGCCTCGCCTACGGCGGCAACAAGACCCGCAAGCTGGAGTACATCGTCCCCGACGCGCTGGCCCAGGGCGCCGACACGCTGGTGTCCATCGGCGGCTACCAGTCCAACCACACCCGCCAGGTGGCCGCCGTCGCCGCGTCGCTCGGCCTGACGGCGGTGCTCGTCCAGGAGAGCTGGGTCGACTGGCCCGACGCGCTGAACGACCGCGTCGGCAACATCATGCTCAGCCGCATCATGGGCGCCGAGGTGCGGCTCGACCCGGCCGGCTTCGGCATCGGGTTCAAGGAGTCGTGGACCCGCGCGATCGAGGACGTGACGGCGCGCGGCGGCCGGCCGTACCCGATCCCGGCCGGCGCGTCGGACCACCGGCTCGGCGGGCTCGGGTTCGCCAACTGGGCGTACGAGGTCGAGGCGCAGGAGCGCGAGCTGGGCGTCTTCTTCGACACCATCGTGGTCTGCGCGGTCACCGGCTCCACCCAGGCCGGCATGATCGCCGGGTTCGCCGCGTTGGAGGAGGCCGGCGGGCGGCCGCGCCGGGTCGTCGGCATCGACGCCAGCGCCACGCTCGACCAGACCCGCGACCAGGTGGCCCGCATCGCCCGCGCCACCGCCGAGCTGATCGGCGTGGGCCGGCCGCTGCGCGACGACGAGATCACCGTCCTGCCCGGCTGGGCCGGCGACCGGTACGGCGTGCCGGTGGAGTCGACGCTGGACGCGATACGGCTCACCGGGCGGCTCGAGGGCGTCATCCTCGACCCCGTCTACGAGGGGAAGTCGATGGCCGGGCTGGTCGACCTCGTCACCGGCGGCGACATCCCGGGCGACGCGACCGTCCTCTACGCCCACCTCGGCGGCCAGCCGGCGCTGAACGCGTACAGCGCGCTGTTCCGCGAGTAGTCGGAGTTGACGCGGCCGTTGTCGGTGCCGGGCGGCAGGATGAGCGTGTGCAGCCTGTCGTGATTCCGTCGCCCGACGGCTCGGTGCGCGTCGACGGCCGGCGGGTCGCGCTGGGCGAACTGCCGTCCGTCGTCGCGTCGGCCGGCGCCGCCGCGCGCTGGACCTGGGACGACACGAACCGGTGGTATCCCGGGCTGCTGGCCGCGGGGGTCCGGGTCGACCGCTCCCACGACCTGCGGCTGGCGCACCGCATCCTGCGGGGATCGGCGCTGGCGGCGTGGCCCGGGCCCGCCGACGCGCCGCCCGGGCCGTGGGACACCCTGCCGGCCGCGTCGCTGACGTCCGCCGACGCGCCGGCCGTGCTGTTCGCCGCGCCCGGCCCGTCGTCGGGGCCGGCGGAAGGGCCCGACCCGGTCGCCGAGCTGGCGCTGCAGGACGCCGTCCTCGCCGGATCGGCGGCGGCCGGGCGACTGCGGCTGCTGCTGGCGGCCGAGTCGGCGGGCGCGCTGGCCGCCGTCGAGATGTACCACGCCGGGCTGCCCTGGCTGGCCGACGTCCACGACGCCGTCCTCACCGAGACGCTCGGGCCGCGGCCGCGGCTGGGGGAGCGGCCGGCCCGGCTGGAGGAGCTGGCGCACGAGATCCGGGCCGCGCTGGGCGCGCCGGCCGGCCTCAACCCCGACTCCCCGCGCGACCTGCTGCGGGCCATCGAGCGGGTCGGTGTGGGCGCGCGGACGCTGCGCAAGTGGGAGCTGGAGCAGCTCGACCACCCCGTCGTCGAGCCGCTGCTGGAGTACAAGTCGCTGTACCGCCTGCTGACGGCGAACGGCTGGGCCTGGCTCGAGGCGTGGGTGCGCGACGGCCGGTTCCGCAGCGAGTACGTCGTCGGCGGCGTCGTCACCGGCCGGTGGGCGTCCAGCGGCGGCGGCGCGCTGCAGCTGCCCAAGAGCGTCCGCCGGGCCGTCGTCGCCGACCCCGGCTGGACCTTCGTCGTCGCCGACGCCGCGCAGCTCGAGCCGCGCGTGCTGGCCGCCATGGCCGGCGACGAGGTCATGGCGGCGGCCGGTCGCGGTCCCGACGGCCGGGGCGCGGACATGTACGCGGGCATCGTCGCGTCCGGCGCCGTGCCGACCCGCGAGCTGGCCAAGGTCGGCATGCTCGGCGCCATGTACGGCGGCACCACCGGGTCCAGCGGGCAGGTGCTGCCGCGGCTGGCGAAGACGTTCCCGCGCTCGCTGGCGTTCGTCGACGAGGCGGCGCGGGCGGGCGAGCGCGGCGAGATCGTCACGACCCACCTCGGCCGGTCGTCGCCGCTGCCGGGCGCCACCTGGCACGAGGCGCAGTCCGGCGCCTACCAGGACGACGCCGGCGACGACGACGTCGCCAAGGCCCGGGCGTCCGCCCGCTCCTGGGGCCGGTTCACCCGCAACTTCGTCGTCCAGGGGACGGCGGCGGAGTGGGCGCTGTGCTGGATCGCCTCCATCCGGCGGCGGCTGTGGGCGCTCGGACCGGCCGACCTCCCCGACGGCCTGGTGCCGGCCCCGTTCGCCGGCCGCCCCCACCTCGTCTTCTTCGTGCACGACGAGATCGTGGTGCACACCCCGGCCGGGCTCGCCGACGCGGTGGCGGCCGAGGTCCAGGCCGCGGCCGCCGAGGCCGGCCGCCTCCTCTTCGGCGACTTCCCGGTCCAGTTCCCCCTCAGCGTCGCCGTCGCCCGCACCTACGCCGACGCGAAGTGAGGCTCGAATGGAGACGTCCAGGCGGGGGAGCGGCCGAGGTGGGCGACCAGCTGGTCGAGCCGCGACCCGCCCTTCCAGGGCACCACCGGCCCGAACGCCGCGCCCGGCGCCAGCCGCGCCGGCCCGGCCGGGACGACCGCGGCCACGGCGTGCGCGGCGTCGAGGACGTCGTCGTCGAGCTCGAGGCCGGCGCCGAGCGTCTTCGCGACGTCCCAGGCGTGCACCACGTAGTCGACCAGGTGGAAGCCGATGGCCTGCTCGGCGGGGAACGGCTCGGGGCGGAACTCGGGCAGCGGGAACGCGCGCTCCGGCACGCCGTCGGCGGCGAACGCGGCGATGACGTGCTCGGCGGAGTCGAGGTAGGCGTGGACGGGGTCGGCGCCGAGCGACAACAGCTTCCAGGTGGCGGGGTCGCCGTCGCCGCGCGAGGCGGCCGCGAACCCGTAGTGCTGCGTCGTCATGTGCGCCAGCAGGCCGTACAGCGTCCAGCCGAGGCACGGGGTGGGCTTGGAGAGGTCGGCGGCGGACGCCGTGGAGACCAGCTCGGCGCTGGCCCGGACCGCCCGGGCGTCGAGGTCGATGATGTGCATGCGTTGATCGTAGGCTATTGCTTATGATTGCGCCATTGGTATTTTCGGGAGGTGCAGTCCGACGACCGCCGCGATCTCGCCGCCATGATGTACCCCGTGGTGCGGGCGCTGCTCGCGGTCGAGCAGCCGGTGCTCGACGCGCACGGCGTCGCGATGTGGGGCTACTCCGTGCTGACCGCGCTCGACCGCACGCCCATCCGCACCCAGGCCGCGCTGGCCGAGGCCATCGGGGCCGACAAGACCCGCATCATCGGCACGCTGGACGACCTGCAGGACGCCGGGCTGATCACCCGCACCCCCGACCCCGACGACCGCCGGGCCCGGCTGCTCGCCATCACCGCCGAGGGGCGCCGGGTGCGACGGGCGATCACCGCCGGCATCCGGTCGCGCGAGGAGCGGCTGCTGTCCAGGCTGCCGGCCACCGACCGCCGCGGGTTCGTCCGGGCCCTGACGGAGTTGTCGGCGCTGCCGCCCGGCGACCTGGCGGACCTGGCCGAGGCCCCCGTCAGTGGTTCGCCGCCGTCGCCAGCCTGATCGCCACGGCGGCCAGCAACACGCCGGTCACCTGCTCGATCCGCGCCCTCACGGCCGGACGGCGCAGCCAGCGGCCCAGCCGGTCGACGGCGGCGATGTAGAGGCCGAACCAGGCGAGGTAGAGCAGCGCGAACACCGCCGAGAGCAGCAGCGCCTCCGCGCGCGCCGAGCCCGCGTCGGCGGACAGGAACTGCGGCAGGAACGTGACGAAGAAGAGCGCGACCTTGGGGTTGAGCGCGTTCGACAGGAAGCCCTGACGCAGGCACGCCGATCGCAGCGCCGGCGCCAGGTCGCCGGCCGGCTCGGGCGAGCGCCGCGACCGCGCCGCCGAGCGCAGCAGCTGCACGGCCAGCCACAGCAGGTACGCCGCGCCGGCGATCTTCAGCACGGTGAACGCGGTGGCCGACGCCAGCAGCAGCGCCGACAGGCCCACCGCGGCGGCGGTCGCGTGCACCGCCAGGCCGAGCACGCCGCCGACCATCGTCAGCACCCCACCGACGCGGCCGCCGACGAGTGCGTTGCGGGTGATGAGGGCCTGGTCGGGGCCCGGCATCATGATCAGCACGAGTGCGGCGAGGGCGAACGTCGTCATGTGGAAAGCGTGCCCGGCCAGCACGGATAGGTCCAATGCCGATTTCCGCGCTGACCCATGAGTAGGCTCTATGAATGGTCAGCTTGGTGCAGCTTCGCGTTCTCGACGCGGTCCACCGGCACGGCTCGGTCACCGCTGCGGCGCGCGAACTGCACTACACGCAGCCGTCGCTGAGCCACCACCTCGCCCGGCTCGAGACCGAGACCGGCGCGCGGCTGCTGCAGCGGGTCGGCCGCGGCATCCGGCTGACGGAGGCCGGCCGGTTGCTGGCCGAGCGCGCGGCGGAGATCATCGGCCGGGTCGACTCCGCGGCGGCGGAGCTGTCGACGCTGGTCGGGCTGCGGGCGGGGCGGGTCCGGCTGGCCGGGTTCGGCTCGGTCATGAGCGCGCTGGTGCCGCGCGCGGCCGCCGTCCTCGCCGAGCGGCACCCGGGCCTGGAGCTGGGGCTGACCGACACCCATCCCGGCGACGCGCTGCGGCTGCTGCGGGGCGGGCAGGTCGACGTCGCGGTGATCTTCCGCTTCGACGAGACCGCGCCCGAGGAGGACGGCGTCCGGCTGCGGCACCTGCTCGACGACCCGCTGTACCTGCTCACCGGCGGTGCTGGCGGCACCCTGGCCGACCACCGCGACGCGGCGTGGATCGGCGGCTGCGAGCGGTGCCGCGCCCACCTCGTCGAACTGTGTGAGCAGGCCGGCTTCACCCCGCGGCTGACCTCGACCACCGACGACATGGTCGTCATGCAGAGCCTGGTCGCCGCCGGCCTGGGCGTCACGACGATCCCCGGGCTGGCCCTGAGCGCCCACCGCGACCCCGCCGTCACCGTCACCCGGCTCGACGTCCCGCCACGCCGGGTCGTCGCCGCCACCTACGGCGACCCGCCCGACCCGCCCGCCACTACGGCGCTGCTGGCTGCGCTGGACGAGGCGGCCGCGCTCATCGCCCGTACCGATCGAGCGAAACGGGTGCTGGGTGGGGAGCGGCTGACTAGTGTGACGAGTGTCACCGATGTGACCACGGGGAGGTGATCGCATGACGACGCCCGATGACGACCGCCCGGCCGGCACGGCGCCGCCCGCGGACGGCGAGCCGCCGAACGGCGGCGCGGCAAACGGCGGCGAGCCGCCGAACGGTGAGCCGCCCAGCGGCGACGTGCCGAACGGCGAGACGCCGAACGGCGAGACGCGCACTCGCGAGGGCCGGCACGGCAAGCGCACCGGGGAGCTGCCGCACTCGCGCACCGGCGCGGTCTGGGTCGGCATCTGCGTCACCGTGCTGATGCTCGGCCTGCTGATCGTGTTCATCGCGCAGAACACCGAGACCGTCGACGTCACGTTCCTCTGGATGGACGGCACCGTGCCGCTCTCCGTCGCGCTGCTGATCGCGGCCGCGGGTGCCGGGCTGCTGGCGACGATCGTCGGCACCATCCGCATCGCGCAGCTGCGCCGCCTCAACCGCCGGAGTTGACCGGCGGCGACGCCGTTCCGACGCCGGGATGAAGGCGTCGCCGGTCCACGCTGGGCGTCCGCCCCTTGCCACCAGGAGGACGCCATGACCGAACGCTGGATTCTCGCTTTCGACGCCTCATGCGGTACCTGCCGGGAGATCTCGGCCGCCGTCGCCCGGGCCGCCGGAGACCGGCTCGAGGTGTTGCCGCTGCGCCATCCCGGCGTCGAGGACTGGCGGCGCCGTGCGGGCGACCCGGAGTGGGCGCCGACGCTGCTGCGTGTCGATGGTGACGCGGTGCGCGCGTGGACCGGCGCCCGGCTGGCCGTCCCGCTGGCCCGCCGGCTAGGCCCGCGTACGTCGGCGGGGGTGCTGCGGGCGCTGGGCCGGCTGCGCCGGGAGGCGGCCGGTCATCC
>NZ_LFXL01000045.1 GCF_001270745.1 Jiangella muralis | reverse complement strand
CACACCGCCGGAGCACACCCACACGCGCCTCGACCCCGGTTGACAAGACCTACAGCCAGCTAGACGGCGCGGCGGGCGACGTTCTCGGCCGGCGGGCCGGTGGGTGGCGGCGCAATCCACGGCCCGGTGCCTTCGCTCTGGTCCAGCACGTCCGCCTCGAACCAGGTGTGCTCGCCGGCCAGTACGGCCTTCGCCAGTGCCTCGTCGGCGCCGTCGGTGTTGTGCCAGAGCGCGTCGAACAGCCGCTCGACCCGCAGCCGCGCTTGCCGCGCGAACACGTCGGCCAGCTGGACGGCGCCGGAGTCGGGCAGCATGCGCGCCCGCACGCAGGACGCCGCGATGGCGAACAGTTCGGCGCCGATGTCGACGACCCGGCCGAGGAAGCCCTGCTTCTTCTCGAGGCCGCCCTGCCAGCGGGCCATGCCGTAGAACGTCGACCGCGCCAGCCGCCGCGACGCCCGCTCGACGTAGCGCAGGTGCGGCGCCAGCACGCCGAACTCCTGGTATGACGTCGGCAGCTGGCCGGCTCCGGTGACGAGCTGCGGCAGCCACTTGGCGTAGAACCCGGTCGCTTTCACGGCGGCCTTCGCCTTGCCGGACAGCGCCACCTCGGGGTCGATGACGTCGCCCGCGGCCTGCAGGTGGGCGTCGACCGCCTCGCGGGCGATCAGCAGGTGCATGATCTCGGTCGAGCCCTCGAAGATGCGGTTGATGCGCAGGTCGCGCAGGATCTGCTCGGCCGGGACGGCGCGCTCGCCGCGGGCCCGCAGCGAGTCGGCGGTCTCGTAGCCGCGGCCGCCACGGATCTGCACCAGCTCGTCGGCCACCAGCCACGACGTCTCGCTGCACCAGAGCTTCGCCAGCGCAGCCTCGATGCGGATGTCGCGGCGGCCCTCGTCGGCCAGGTGGGCGGAGAGGTCCAGGACCGCCTCCTGTGCGAACGACGTGGCCGCGATGTAGGACAGTTTGTGCGCGACGGCGGCGTGCCGGCCGACCGGGCGGCCCCACTGGACCCGCTCGGCGGACCACTCGCGGGCGATCTTCAGGCACCACTTCGACGCTCCCGTGCACAGCGCCGGGATCGACAGCCGTCCGGTGTTCAGCGTGGTCAGCGCGATCTTCAGGCCGTCACCCTCGCGGCCGACGCGGTTGGCGGCCGGCACCCGGACACGGTCGAGCCGGGTGACGCCGTTCTCGATGCCCTTGAGCCCCATGAACGCGTTGCGGTGCTCGACGGTGATGCCGGGGGAGCCGGCCTCGACGACGAACGCCGTGACGCCGCCGCGGCCGCCGTCGTGCTCGGGGACCCGGGCCATGACGACCAGCAGCTCGGCGATGACGCCGTTGGTGGTCCACAGCTTGGTGCCGCTCAGCTCATAGAACTCCCCGTCGTCGACGGCGACAGCCTGCGTCGCGAGGCGGGCCGGGTCGGAGCCGACGTCGGGCTCGGTGAGCAGGAACGCGCTGATGGCGCCCGCGGCGCAGCGGGGCAGGAACTCGCGCTTCTGCTCGTCGGTGCCGAACAGCTTCACCGGCTCCGGGACGCCGATCGACTGGTGCGCCGACACCAGCGCGCCGATGGACGGGTGCACGCTGCCCAGCAGCATGAGCGCGCGGTTGTACCCGACCTGCGTGAGCCCGGCGCCGCCGTACTCGCGCGGGATCTTGATGCCGAACACGCCGGCCCGCGCCATCGCCTTCACGTACTCGTCGGGGATGCGCGTCTCACGTTCGATGACGGCGCCGTCGAGCTCGTCGCACACCCGACGCAAGCGCGCCAGGAACGCCGTCGTCGCCGCCTCGTCCTCGGGTGACTGCGATGGGTGCGGGTGGATGAGGTCGAGCCGGAACCGGCCGAGGTACAGCTCTTTCGCGAACGACGGTTTGTCCCACCGCGTCTCGCGTGCTGCTTCGGCGACCCGCCTGGCCTCGCGCTCGTCGACCTGCTGGGTGGTGGTCATCCCGCCTCCTCCGTCGGTGGCGTCGCACCTCATGTTACCCACTGGTAGTAGCTTGCCGCGAGCTGCAAACGGTTTGTGTAGCTAGGAGGGGAGGCGCGGTCGCGATGGTGGGGCGGCTCAGGGTGGCACACCGGCCCGGTTGACGCGCGACCTGCGTGAACTGCACCGCAAGGCCGCGCTGCTCCCGCGCGAACCCGCCGACCCGCGGCTGGCGTTCTGGTGTCGCTCCGGCCTCTCGAGCGGCCTCGCCGCCGGCGTCTGGGGCTTCGGTCCCGCCGACGTCCTGGCCACGGGGGAATCTCACTCGCCCGCCCGGCGTTGAAGGAGGTAACCTGGGCAGACCTTCGGGCGAGCTCGGGGGATTGACAACTCCAGAGGGGCTGAGCGGTTTCGACTTCGTTCGTCGAACCAGGGGAAGCGGGCCGAGGAGGCCGCGTTATCTCGTTAACGCTCGCGGCAAACGTTACAAGTGCCAACGCTAAGCGCACTGACTTCGCTCTCGCCGCCTGAGGCAGAGTAGGAAGTCTGTCGACCCGGGGATGTCTCCGACCCGGTGTTCGGCATCATTAAGGGGACTCACCAACCGGTACGGTCACGGGACCGGTAGGGACACTTACGTGGCTGGGCTCGTCACGGTGAACTCGCCTGTGTGATCACCGGAGCCAAGTAGAGGCATAGCAGGCTGCGCCCGGAGAAGCCCTGGAGAAGCGACGAAGGACCCGGGTTCGATTCCCGGCAGCTCCACAACAGCCGAAGCGGCTGGTCAGGAACGTTCTGGCCAGCCGCTTCGTCATGCCACGACCACTGCCGCCGACGACCAGGTTCCCTCGCGGTCGCTGACACGCCGCGACCGAACATGATCTTCGTAGAACGCGAGCCCTGCGCCAAAGACCTGATCATTACACCACCCTTTGCGGACGAATCGGCGGTTGCTAGAGTGAGCCGCCACATACATCGGATGTCTAAGGGGTTGGGATGCGTCCTGTCGTCACCGGGCTGAGCACGTTCGACGTTCGCTTCCCGACCTCGCGGCATCTGGACGGCTCCGACGCGATGAATCCGGATCCGGACTACTCGGCGGCCTACGTCGTCCTGCGCACCGACGACCCGAGCCTTGCGGGACACGGGTTCGCGTTCACCATCGGGCGCGGAACCGAGGTCGTCGTGGCGGCGATCCGGGCGCTGGAGCCGCTGGTCGCCGGGCTGCCGCTGGACGACGTCGCCGGTGACCTCGGCGGGTTCGCCCGGCGCCTCGCCGACGACAGTCAGCTGCGCTGGCTGGGCCCGGACAAGGGCGTGGTCGCGATGGCCGCCGGGGCGGTGGTGAACGCGGCGTGGGACCTCGCCGGCAAGCTGGCGGGGCAGCCGGTGTGGCGCATGCTCGCCGGGATGACGCCGGAGGAGATCGCGGACCTCGTCGACTTCCGGTACATCGAGGAAGCGCTGAGCCGCGACGAGGCGCTGGCGATCCTCCGCGCCGCCGAGCCGGGCCGACGTGAGCGAGCGGCGACGCTGGTGACCGAGGGGTACCCGGCGTACACGACGTCGCCGGGCTGGCTCGGCTACGACGACGAGAAGCTGGTGCGGCTCTCGAAGCAGGCCGTCGCCGACGGGTTCACCCAGATCAAGCTGAAGGTCGGCGCCGATGCCGCCGATGACGTCCGGCGGATGCGGCTGGCCCGCGAGGCGGTCGGTCCCGACATCCGCATCGCGATCGACGCCAACCAGCGGTGGGGTGTGGACGAGGCGATCGGCGCGGTGCGGCAGCTGGCCCCGCTGCAGCCGTGGTGGATCGAGGAGCCGACCAGCCCCGACGACATCCTGGGGCACGCCGCGGTCCGGCGCGGCGTCGCTCCCGTGCGGGTCGCGACCGGCGAGCACGTCGCGAACCGGATCGTGTTCAAGCAACTCCTGCAGGCCGGCGCGGTCGACATCGTGCAGATCGACGCCTGCCGGGTCGCCGGGGTGAACGAGAACGTCGCGATCCTCCTCCTGGCGGCGAAGTTCGGCGTCGCGGTGTGCCCGCACGCCGGCGGCGTCGGGTTGTGCGAAGCGGTCCAGCACCTCTCGATGTTCGACTACGTGGCGGTCAGCGGGCGGCTCGACGACCGCGCCATCGAATACGTCGACCACCTCCACGAGCACTTCGTCGACCCGGTCCGCATCGTCGACGGCCGCTACCTGGCGCCGGCGGCTCCCGGCATGTCCACCGAGCTGCGGCCGGAGTCCCTGACGGCGCACCGCTTCCCCGACGGCCCCGCGTGGTCGCGGCCGTTCGAGCGGTAGGGCGACGCATGGCCGTCACCGATGCCGCCATCGAGAAGATCAAGCAGATGATCGTGGCCGGCGAGCTGAGACCGGGCGATCGGCTGCCGCGAGAGGCCGACCTGTCCGAACGGCTGGGGCTGTCGCGCAGTTCGCTCCGTGAGGCGGTCAAGGCGCTCACGCTGATCAACGTGCTGAACGTCCGCCAGGGCGACGGCACGTACGTCACGAGCCTGGAGCCGGCGCTGCTGCTGGAGTCGCTGAGCTTCGTGGTGGACCTGCATCGCGACGACACCGTCCTCCAGTTCTTCGAGGTGCGCCGGCTGCTCGAGCCGGCCGCCACGGCGCTCGCCGCCCAGCGCATGGGGAGCGACGAGATCGCCGAGCTGAGGTGCCTCCTCGAGCGGCTCGGCGACAGCCCCACGGTCGACGACCTGGTCGCCAACGACCTGGAGTTCCATCGGCGCATCGTCGCTGGCGCCGGCAATCCCGTGCTCTCGTCGATGGTGGACACCGTGTCGGCGACCACCCAGCGCGCCCGCATCTGGCGGGGCCTGACGCAGGCCGACGCCGTGGCGGCGACCCTGCGGGAGCACCGGGCCATCGCCGCGAGCCTGGCGGCCCGAGACCCGGACAGCGCCCGCGCCTGGGCGACGGTGCACATCGGCGGCGTGGAGCGCTGGCTGACGTCGGCCATACCTCCGACCCCCAGCGCCGATCCACTCACGCCGGACGTGATACGTCCTACCTAAAAGACAGCGCTTTCCCGCGAGCGTTCAGGATACGTGCTGATCAGAGGGCATCTTGATGGTTGACAGCCTCTAGCGGCAACGATAACTTTCCGGCTAATGATCCGATGTTTGTACAAGGGAGTGCAAGTGCCAGCTGAGCCTTCCGGAGGTCGCACGCCGGTCCTGCGGGCGTCCGGCATCGTCAAGTCCTTCGGCCACGTCGAGGCGCTGCGCGAGGCGGCGTTCGAGGTGTACCCCGGCGAGATCACCGCCCTGATCGGTGACAACGGCGCCGGGAAGAGCACCCTGGTGAAGGTCTTGTCCGGTGTCATGCAGCCCGACGGCGGCACCATCGAGGTCGACGGGTCGCCCGTGCAGTTCGGCAGCCCGCAGGACGCCGCCGGTCACGGCATCGGCACGGTCTACCAGGACCTCGCGCTCGCCCCGGATCTGAGCCCGGCCGCGAACTTCTTCATCGGCCGCGAGCTGCTGCGTCCCGGTCTCCTCGGCCGGCTCGGCTGGCTGGACGCCGGTGCGATGAACCGGCGCACGGCGGAGGAACTGCAGCGGCTGGGCGTCGAGCTCAAGGATCTCAACGCCCCCGTGGCGTCGTTGTCGGGCGGCCAGCGGCAGAGCGTGGCGATCTGCCGCGCGGTCGCGTGGGCCGAGCGGGTCGTCTTCATGGACGAGCCGACCGCCGCGCTGGGCGTCGTGCAGACCGAGCGGGTGATGCGGCTCATCACCCGGGTGCGAGAGCAGGGAGTCGCGGTCGTCTTGATCAGTCACAACATGCCGCAGGTCATCGAGCTGGCCGATCGCGTGCAGGTGCTGCGGCTCGGCAGCCGCGTGGCGACCTACGAGCGTGGTCAGGCCGACGAGCACCTGCTGGTCGCCGCGATGACGGGCGCCGTCAACCAGGAGGTCCGATGACCGCGCTCCCGCTGGCGTCCCGTGTGCAGCTGCGGCGCCTGGCCGTGTCGAGCACGCTCTACCTGGCCGTCGCCCTGGCGGCGCTGATCGGCGTGTTCACCGCGCTCGAGCCCGAGGCGTTCGGCTCCGCCTACAACGTGCGCACGGTCCTGACCGGAGCGTCGATCCTGCTGGTGATGGCGGTCGGCGCCACCTTCGTCATCGCGACCGCCGGCATCGATCTCTCGGTGGGCGCGGTGCTGGTCTTCTCCGGCGTGGTCGCCGTCAAGGTGATGGACGCGTTCGGCGGCTCGGGCTGGGGCGCCGTCGGCGCCGGTTTCGTCACGGCGCTGGCCGCCGGGTGCGGCTGGGGGCTGCTCAACGGGCTGCTCGTCACCCGGGCGCGCGTCCCGGCCCTGATCGCGACGCTGGGCACGATGGGCATGGCGCTGGGCCTCGCCCAGGTGATCACCGGTGGCAACGACCTCGGCGGGGTGCCGGGCGAACTGGTGACGACGGTGGGTCAGGGCCGGCTGTTCGGCACCGTCCCGTGGCTCGTCGTCGCCGCCGTGGCCGTGACCGCCGTGGCCGCGTTCGCGCTGGCGAAGACCCGGTTCGGGCGGTACACGCTGACCATCGGGTCGAACCACGAAGCGGCCCGCCGTTCGGGCGTCCGCGTCGACCGGCACGTGCTCAAGGTGTACGCGCTGGCCGGCCTGCTCGCGGGGTTCGCCGGCTTCTTGAGCCTCGCCCGGTTCGCCAGCACCA
The DNA here is from genome assembly GCF_001270745.1 of Jiangella muralis. Lineage (GTDB taxonomy): Bacteria > Actinomycetota > Actinomycetes > Jiangellales > Jiangellaceae > Jiangella > Jiangella muralis. Next base: position 54,293 of record NZ_LFXL01000045.1, on the reverse strand, counting down.
CCATCGCCGGCCATGGCACCGACAACCTGCAAGCGATCACCGCCGTGGTTCTCGGCGGAACCAGCCTCTTCGGTGGTGTCGCCACCGTCATCGGCACCGTCATCGGTGTCTTCATTCCCGCCGTTCTGCAGAACGGCTTCGTGATCCTCGGCGTCAAGCCGTTCTGGCAGCAGGTCGCGATCGGCGCCGTTCTCGTCGCGGCCGTGTACCTCGACCAGCTGCGCCGACGTGCCCGGCAGCAGCACTGACACACGCGATTCCTGACCGACGACGCGGGTCACGTGCCCGCCCAGATGGAAGTGAGCGTTTCATGAAGAAGATCGTCACGGCCGGAATGGCCGGCGCCCTGGTGCTCTTCCTGGCCGCCTGCGGCGACGACGACGGCGGCGGCGCCACGGCGGAGGGCGACGGCGGGTACGAGGTGGTGTACGTGCAGGGCGTCACCGGCAACCCGTTCTTCACCTCGGTGACGTGCGGCGCCGAGGCGGCCGCCACGGACCTCGGCGTGGACTTCGACTACCAGGGCGGCAAGGACTACAGCGCCGAGGCGCAGACGCCGATCCTGCAGGCGGTGATCGCCCAGCAGCCCGACGGGATCATCGTCTCGCCGATGGCGGGTGAGGCGATGATGCCGACGCTGACCGAGGCCCAGAGTGCCGGCATCGAGCTCGTCTTCGTCGACACCACGGCGTCGGACCAGTCGCTGGCGGCGTCCTTCGTGGCCTCCGACAACGTCGAGGGCGGACGCTTCGCGGCGGAGCAGACAGCCGAGCTCGTCGGCGGGAGCGGCAAGGTCCTCGTCCTCGGCGCGACCCCCGGCATCTCCACCACCGACGCCAGGGTCGAGGGCTTCGTCGAGACGATGGAGAGCGAGTACCCCGACATCGAGGTGCTGGAGACCCAGTACTCCGGCAGCACGCCCGCCGGCGCCACGGACAAGCTGTCCGCGGTGCTGTCGGCCAACCCGGACCTGGCGGCCGTCTTCGCGGTCAGCACCCAGGAGGTGGAGGGCGCGATCGTCGCGCTGGAGCAGGCCGACGCGGTCGGCACCGTGCAGCTGGTCGGCTTCGACACGTCCGACCCGATCGTCGAGGCGATCGAGGCGGGGTCGGTGCAGGGCGTCGTCGTGCAGAAGCCGCTCGACATGGGTCGTCAGGCGATGGAGCAGATGGTCAAGGCCCTGGACGGGGAGGCCACGGAGGCGCAGATCGAGACCGACTACGTGTTCCTGACCGCGGCCACGCTCGAGGACGAGGACGTCACGCAGTACATCTACCGCAACGAGTGCTGACCGGGACTGGGACCGAACCGACATGGACGACGTGCAAGGAGGCACCATGATCCAGCGGAGCGACAGCGTGGTTTCCCAGAACGAAGCGGCACCTCGAGGCGTCAGCCGGCGGCGTTTCGTCCAGGCACTGGGCCTGGGCGCGGTCGCCAGCATGGTGCCGTTGCACCAGCTGCGGGCCGCGGCCGCCGAGGCCGGGGTCGCCCTCGACGAGTGGACGCTCGTACCCGAGGACAAGGAGATCCCGCAGCGGTGGCTGGACACCCTCACGGTCCGCGGCGAGGAGCGGGTGCTCGGCGCCGACGAGCTGGCCTGGGTCGGCCTGCCGGTCGGTGGCATCGGCTGCGGACAGGTGTACCTCGGTGGTGACGGCCGGCTGTGGCGCTGGGACGTCGACAACCGGATCAGCCCCTACAACGACAACGGGCGCCACTACGCCGAGCCCATGGAGCCGGAGTCGCCGTTCCAGACCGCCGTGGCGTTGCGCACCCGGGTCGGGAACGCCGTCGACACCCGCTGGCTGGACGGACGGCAGTTCGCCGAGGTGGGCTTCCGCGGACGGTATCCGCTCGGTGTCGTCGAGCTCGACGACCCCGCGAGCCCGGTCCGGGCCACGCTGACCGCCTACTCGCCGTTCGTGGCGCTGGACGAGGACTCCAGCTCCCATCCGGTGACCGTCATGGAGTACCGGCTCACCAACACGCAGTCGCGTGCCGTCAAGGCGGAGCTGGCGGTCATGGCCGAGAACCCCGTCGGTTTCTCCGCGCGGCAGGACCGGCGGGTCCGGTTCACCGCTGGCGCCTTCGCCGACGACGGCCTCGCCGGGGTGGCGTTCCGGGCCGACGACGCGCCCACCGATCCCTCCGGCGGGCGGCCGGACGTTCTGGTCGCGGACTGGGAGGACGGCAGCTACGGCGGCTGGACCGCGACCGGGACCGCGTTCGGGGACAGCCCCGTGCGCGCCGACCAGCTGCCCGACTACACCTCGGGCGTCAACGCCCAGGGGAGCTACCTGGTCTTCAGCCACGACCCCCGGGTCGACGGCGACTACAACGTGCGCGACGGGCTGCGCGGAACGCTCACCAGCCCGGCGGTCACCATCGACCGCGCGGGTCTGCGGGTGCTCATCGGCGGCGGCGCGTACGCCGGGCAGACCTGCCTGAACGTCCTGGTCGACGGCGAGGTCGTCGCGACGGCCACCGGCTCGGGCGGCAACGCCATCGTCGCGCGCACGCTCGACCTCTCCGCCTACGAGGGCCGCGACGCCACGATTCAGATCGTCGACGACGCGGCCGGCGGATACGCCTACGTGAGCGTCGACGGCATCTGGCTGACCGACGCCGTCGACGTCGTGTTCGAGGACTGGGAGAAGGAGACCTACGAGGGGTGGACCGTCGAGGGCACGGCCTTCGGGCCGGGTCCGATCGCCGTCGCCGACATCCCGTCCTACCAGGGCGACGTCAACGCCGTCGGCAGCCGCTGCGTCAACTCGCACGCGTCGGCGCCGGGCAGCAACACCGCCGGCAAGGACGCCGCCACCGGGCGGCTCACCAGCGATCCCTTCACCATCACCCACCCCTATCTGCGCTTCCGCCTCGGTGGCGGCAACCATCCCGGGCAGACCGGCCTGCAGGTCGTCGTCGACGGCGAGGTGGTCGCCGAGGCGACCGGCCCCAACTCCAACGCCATGGCGGACCGCGTCCTCGGCCTGTGGCGCTGGCTCGGCCGGCAGGCCCAGATCGTGATCCTCGACGACGCCACCGGCGGCTGGGGCAACGTCGGCGTCGACCAGCTCGTGTTCGCCCAGAGCACGGGCGACACCCGGCCGCTGAGCGAGCTCCCCGACCACGGCACCTTCGCCATCGCGGCGAGCGTCCCGTGGACCGACGGCGACCCGCAGATCGACGACGAGTGGCTCGACCTGGAGACCATCGGGCGCGTGCGGCCGTCCGTCGCGGCCTGGGACACGCCCGACGCGGTCTTCGACGCACCCGACGCGGCGGCGGAGCTCGACGACGGCCCGCAGGCCGGCGTGATGAGTATCAGCCTGAGCCTGCGGCCGCTGGAGACGCAGACGGTGCGCGTCTACCTCGGCTGGCACTTCCCCGCGACGACGGGCCTGGGCTTCCTCCAGACGTCCGAGCGGCGGTGGTACGGCGCCGTGCACGACGACGCCGCGGACGCCGTGCAGACCGTCCACCGCGACATCGACCGGTTGTCCGCCGCCACCAAGGGCTGGACCGCGGCCTGGTACGACGAGTCGACGCTGCCCTGGTGGCTGCTGGACCGGGTGGGGACGGGCCTCGCGACGCTGGCGACGTCGACGACCTACCGGCTCGACGACGGCCGCTTCCACGGCTGGGAGGGCATCTACTGCTGCGCCGGCACCTGCACCCACGTATGGCACTACGCCCAGGCCGTCGGCCGGGTGTTCCCGGGGCTGGAGCGCGACACCCGCGAGCGGGTCGACCTCGGCGTCGGCTTCCGCGCCACCGGCGAGATCGGCATGCGCGCCGAGGCCGACCGGGGCTGGGCGGCGGACGGGCAGGCCGGCACGGTCCTGCGTATCTACCGCGAGCACCAGATGAGCGAGGACGACACCTGGTTGCGGGGCGTGTGGCCCAAGGTCCGCGCGTCGATCGAGTGGATGATCCAGCACGACGCGGGCGCCGACGGCGTGCTCGACGGCGGTCAGCCGAACACCCTGGACGCCACCTGGTACGGGCGGATCGCCTGGATCTCGGGGCTGTACGTGGCGGCGCTGCGCGCGGGCGAGGCGATGGCCCGTGAGCTGGGTGACGACGCCTTCGCCGAGCAGTGCGCGGCGCTGGCGCAGAGCGGCACCGAGGTGATCGAGCGGGACCTGTGGAACGGCGAGTGGTTCATCCACGAGCGTGACCTCAGCCAGCCGGACTCGGTGAACACCAACCGCGGCGTGCACATCGACCAGGTCCTCGGCCAGGGCTGGGCGCACCAGGTCGGCCTGCCGCGGGTGCTGTCCGCGGACCAGACGACCACCGCCCTCGACAGCCTGTGGCGCTACAACTTCACCCCGCGGCCGGTCGAGTACCGCGACAACAGCCCGATCGAGGGCGGCCGCACCTACTACGACGCCGACACCCACGCGCTGCTCATGTGCACCTGGCCGACCGGCGGGGCGGACGAGATCGGCCGCAACTGGTCGGTCGGGTACTTCAACGAGGCGATGAACGGGTTCGAGTACCAGGCCGCCGGGCACATGGTCGCCGAGGGCCTGGTGGAGAAGGGCCTGCTCGTCACCCGCGCCGTGCACGAGCGGTACCGTCCCGACCGGCGCAACCCCTACAACGAGATCGAGTGCGGCGACCACTACGCGCGCTCCATGGCGTCGTTCGGCGTCTACCTCACCGTCCTGGGCTACGAGCACCACGGCCCGCGCGGCCACTTCGGCTTCGCACCGGTCATCCAGCAGGACGACTTCAGCGCCGCATTCACGGCCGCCGGCGGCTGGGGCGTCTACCGTCAGCGCCGCGAGTCGGGCCGGCAGACGAGCGAGCTCGAGGCGCGGTCGGGCCGGCTGCGGGTCGCTACGCTGCGCCTGGACGTGCCCGGCGAGCGGACCACCGTCCACGTGCGGGTCGCCGACGCGGGCCGCCCGGCGTCGATGCGCCGAGTGCCGGCGCAGGCGCACCGCGACGACGCCGGCCGGCTCGTCGTCGTCCTGGACGCTCCGGTCACGATCGAGGCCGGACAGCAGCTGGAGGTGATCGCGGGATGACGCCGGGGACCTCGGACGTACCGGTCGTCGGCCTGGTCGGGGGCTTCCTCGGCGCCGGGAAGACGACGCTGCTCGCGGCCATGGCGGAACGGCTGCGCTCGAACGGCACGAGCGTGGTGATCGTCACGAACGATCAGGGGACGGAACTGCTCGACACCGACACCGCGCAGAAGGCCGGCGTGCCGGTCGGCGAGGTGACGGACGGGTGCTTCTGCTGCCGGTTCGACGACCTGGCCGCCGTCATCGACGTCCTGATCGAGGAGCACCGGCCGGACGTCATCCTGGCCGAAGCGGTCGGCAGCTGCACCGATCTGGCCGCCACGGTGGTCCGGCCGCTGCGGGCGGCCTACGGGGCGAAGCTGCGGCTCGCGCCCCTGATGGTCGCCGTCGACCCGTACCGGCTGGTGGAACTGGCCGCGCCGGAGCTGGACCGGCAGGCGCTCGAGCTCGGCTGGCTGCTGCACACCCAGCTGGAGGAGGCCGACCGGATCGTCGCGACGAAGGCCGACCTGGCGGCGACGGACGAGCAGGCCGCCGCCCTCGCCGAGATCGCGGCGGACTACGCCAGCACCCCGCTGACCCGGGTGTCGGCCGTGACCGGCGACGGCCTGGACCAGCTCCTGGACGACTGGATCGTGCGGGCGGCGCCGGTCGCGTCGCGGTCGCTCACCATCGACTACGAGCGGTATGGGGCGGCCGAGGCGATGCTCGGCTGGGTCGATCGCCGGCTGCGCCTCGACGGCACGATCGACCCGGACGCCTGGCTCAGCGACCTCCTGGCGGCGCTCGACCGTGCGCTGACCCGTCACGGCGGGCTCGTCGGCCACGTCAAGCTGTCGGCGGGCAGCGGCGAGCGGCGCGCCAAGGGCAGCGTCATCGGGCCGGGCCGGTACAGCATCGACGAACGCCACGCGGGCGAGGCCGACGGCGCCGACGTCCTGATCAACGCCCGGGTGGAGATGAGCCCCGCGGACCTGGCCGCCCTGGTGGACGAGTGTGTGCGGGTGGTCTCCACCCGGCATCGCGTCGACGTCGTCGTCCAGAGCGCGTCGGACAAGGCGCCAGGATTCCCGCGGCCCACCCATCGCATCCCGGCCAGCGCATGAACGACCAGGAGAGGACCCGCCCGCCCATGCAACGGATCGCCCTGCACACGGTGCTCAAGCCCGGAATGGAAGAGGAGTACGAACGCGTCCACGCCGTGATCCCGGCCGAGCTCGACGCCGCGTTGCGAGCGGCCGGCGTGCACAGCTGGCGCATCTGGCGCGACGGCCGCGACCTGTTCCACGTGGTCGAGTGCGACGACTACCAGGCGATGCGAGCGGCCATGCGCGACCATCCCGCGAACGTCGTCTGGCAGGAGCGGGTGGGCCCGCTGCACTCCGTCGCGGACGACTACTCCGGCGGCGACACCGGCCTGCGCCACGTCTGGGATCTCCCGGCCCGGCCGGCGCAGTGATGGCGCGCCGGCTGCTCGCCGAGTTCCTCGGGACCGGGCTGCTGGTGGCGATCGTGGTGGGCTCCGGGATCGCCGCCAGCCGGCTGTCGTCCGGCGACGTGGGCCTGCAGCTGCTGGAGAACAGCATCGCGACGGTGCTGGGGCTCAGCGTGCTGATCCTGCTGTTCGGCCCGGTGTCGGGGGCGCACTTCAACCCCGTCGTGTCGATCGCGGACTGGTGGCTCGGCCGGAGGCGCGGCACCGGCCTGGCCGGCGTCGAGGTGGCGCGGTACGTGGCGGCCCAGTGCCTGGGCGGCATCGGGGGCGCGGTGCTGGCGAACGTGATGTTCGAGGTCGACGCGGGCCTGGCGACGACGGAGCGGACGGGGACCGGCGTGCTGGTGGGCGAGGTGGTCGCGACCGCCGGGCTGGTGTTGCTGATCTTCGGTCTGGTGCTGTCCGGACGCGGCGTCGTCGTGGTGGCGCCGGCTGTCGGCGCCTACATCGGCGCGGCCTACTGGTTCACCAGCTCGACCTCGTTCGCGAACCCGGCCGTCACTGTCGGGCGGATCTTCTCCGACACCTTCGCCGGCATCGCGCCGTCGTCGGCGCCGGCGTTCGTCGCCGCCCAGCTGGCCGGCGCCGCCGTCGGCATCCTCCTCGTCGTCGCGCTGTACCTGCCCCGCCGCAGCCGTGCCGAGGCCGCCATGTCCGTGCGCATAGCGAATTGACCTGCGAAAATGTCATGCTGACGGCATGACTGCGTACGTCGGGTCCGGCCCGTACTGCTATGCCAGCACGCTCGCCACAGTCGCCGGGAGGGGGTGGCCGGCGGCCGTGGTCGAGACGCTGACGGGGTCGGCGTTCGGGTACCAGCTGTACGACGGCGTGCCGTACTTCGACCCGGCCGGGTGGGATCCGGACCTCGGGGTCGACCAGGCGCTGGACCTGTTCGGCTGGACGAGCGAGCGGCGCACGTACGACGACGGTGAGACGGCGTACCGGGACCTCACGGCGCTGGCGGCGGACGGCCCGGTGTTCGTCGGGCCGCTGGAGATGGGGCTGCTGCTGCACCAGCCCGGGCCGGACCGCCCGCTCGGCGCCGACCACTTCGTGACGGTGCTGGCTGCCGACGCCGAGGGGGTGCTCATGCACGACCCCGAGGGGTTCCCGTACGCGTGGCTGCCGAAGGACGCGTTCATCGCCGCCTGGGCGAGCCCGATCGCCTACTGCGTGGGCCGGTTCCCGCTGCGCACGGCGATCCGCCCGGTGGCCGCGGCCGGGGTGGAGGCCGCGCTGGCCGCGTCGCTCCCGAGGGCCGCGGTGTGGGCGGCGGCGCCGGAGAACGCGGCCGGCCTGCGCGATCTGGCCGGGCGGGCGGCGGCCGGTCTGGACGACGAGGTGACGACGGTGCTCGCCGACTTCTCGCTGCGCCTGGCCGCCCGCCGCCGCGTCGACGCCGCTCAGACGCTACGGCCGCTCGACGCGCCCCTGGCCGGCCTGCTGGACCGGTAGGCGCGGCTGCTCGGACGCGCCCAGTACGCGGCCGTCCAGCGCGAGGCGGCCCACCTCGCCGGGCTGTTCGAGCAGGTCGCGGACGCGCACGACGAACTGGCCGAGCACCTCGCGCCGCTGCGGACGGGCTGAGCGCGGGCCGTCGCGACGTGGGCAGGCCGTCGTGCCTAGCCTGGATGCATGAGTGCGGACATCATCATCCTCTCCGGGCCTCCGGGGGCGGGGAAATCGACGACGGCGCGTGCGCTCGCATCGACGTTCCCGCGTTCGGTGCACCTGCACACCGACGACTTCTGGCGCTCCATCGTCTCGGGTGCCATCCCGCCCTACCTTCCCGAGTCCGGGGTGCAGAACCACCTGGTGATGCGGGTCATCCAAGGTGCGGCTGCCACCTATGCGGCCGGCGGGTTCGTGACCGTCGTCGACGGGGTCATCGGCCCGTGGATGCTCCACCACTTCCAGCTCGCTGACGGTGTCGGTGCCACTGCTCGCCTGCACTACGTGGTGCTGCGCCCCTCCCGTGCCGAGACGCTGCGCCGGGCCCAGAGCCGAACCGCACCAGACGCGCTCATCGCCGAAGAGCCTGTCGCCTCGCTCTGGGACGAGTTCTCCGGTCTCGGGCGGCTGGAACGGCATGTCATCGACACCACGAGCCAAGAGCCCGCAGCGACTCTCGTCGCGGTGCGGGAGGCTGTCGCGAGCAAGGCCTTCCTCCTGAAGGCGGAACCAGCGCGTTGAGTGAGCGTGGCTCAGCGCAGGCGGCGGACGAACCGACGGGCACCGCCGCGCGCTCGCGGCGGTGCCCGTCGTCGTGGAGCGGACGTCAGCGCGTTGCTGCCCGCCCACGGGTGCGGGCCACCAGCGCGCCACCGGCGGCCAGCAGCAGGACCGCGCCGAGCAGCAGGCCGGCCCCGGGGCCGCCGGTGTCGGGCAGGTCCTCACCGCTGCCGTCCTCGGCCGCGCCGGCGTCGCCGGACTCGCCCGAAGCGCCGCCGTCGCCACCATCACCCGAGGCGTCGCCGCCGTCGTCCTCGCCGCCCGAGGCGCCGCCGTCGTCCGAGGACTTCACCGTGACGGTGACGGAGGCGTCCGAGCCGAGCAGCTCGGCGTCGCCGCCGTCGCCGGCCGAGGCGGTCGCCGTCAGGGTGTAGTCGCCGGCCCCGAGCGCGGCCGCCGGGGTGAACGTCCAGCCGCCGTCGTCGTCGCGGTCCAGCTCACCTTCGACGGCGGCCCGGCCGGCGTCGGCCGTCAGCGAGACCGCCAGCTCCGCGTCCGGGTACGAGCCGCCGGTGAAGACCTGGCCCGCGTCCCTCGACGGCTCGTCGATCGTCACGCCCGGCGCCGGGACGCCGAGGTCCGCGACCACGACGTCCTGGTAGTCGAGGCGGACGACCTGGGTGAGCTGCGCGTCGAAGCGGACGCCGACCGGCAGGCCCGCCTCCGGCTCGATCGTCCAGCCGCCGTCGTCGCCGACGGTGGCCGAACCCAGCTCCTCGTCGTCGACGGTGAGGGTGACCGTGCCGCCGGGCTGGCCCGTCCCGGCGAACTCGACGTCGCCGGTCTGCCCGTCCTCCGGCGACTCCACCGCCAGCGGCGCGACGACCGGGGCCTCCCGCAGGCACGGGTCGGGCCGGTTGACGGGGGAGAGCTGCTGGTCGATGACGCCGCCGGCTTCGTTGCCGCGGAAGAACAGCTGCTGGACGTCGTCATCGTCGGTGTCCCAGGTCCAGAACAGCCAGCCGGTGAGGTTGAACGCGCAGCTCTCGATCTGGTGGTCGCGCATCGCCGCGGCGGCCCGGTCGATGTCGTTGCCGTAGCGGTCGCGCTGGGCGCCGAACTCGCCGTTGATCACGACGCCCTCGACCTCCGGCCACTCGACCGAGTTCAGCGCCTCCTCGAGGGTGAACTGCGGGTTCGGGTAGGTGTGGATGTCGAAGAAGTCCAGCGCCGACTCGCGGGTCAGCGTCGACACGCGGGCCGGGTAGCGGAAGTCGCCATCACAGGCGTCGCCCTCGCAGTGCGTGGCGAAGCCGTCGTAGCCGGGCTTGCCGACCGCCCGGTTGGTGAACGCGCCCATCGTCACCATGAGGTCGGGATCGACCTCCTTGGCGGCGGCGGTGGCCGCGTCGGCGTACGCGACGATGGTGTCGTCGGCGGCGGCCTGGCGCTGGTCGGGGACGGACATGTCGTAGCTGGTGCCGTCCGGGCCGGTGAAGGTGCCCGACGCCGCTGCGAACGGCGCCTTGTCGGCGGCGAAGGTGGCCTCGTTGTCCAGCTGGAGCGCGAGGAACGTGCTCATCAGCGGGCCGAGCCGGTCCGTCATCTCGGTGGTGAAGTTGGCGAGGTACGCCTCCTTCGCCTTGACGAAGCCCTCGTACATGTAGTTGGTGTTGCGGCCCGCGACGTTCTCCGGCGGTGCGCTCTGCGCGACGATGTCGAAGTAGTACGCGTTCTGCGGGAACGCGTCCATCGACGGCAGCACGTAGATGCCGTGGCCGGCCGCCCGGCGGACGAAGTCGGCGAGGTTGTCCAGGTACTCCGGGTTGCCGGTGCTGGTGTCGTCGTCGCCGTGACCCAGGCCGTGCGGAGTGCCGTTGACGTTGTCCTGGCCGTGGCCGGGGTCGACGAACACCCGGACGGTGTTGTAGCCGGCGGCGCTCTGCTCGGCCAGCGCGGCGCCGGCCCGCTCGCCGTCGTACTGTCCCGGCTCGAAGGTCGAGTGGTAGGGCTCCTCGGGGTTCCACGGCTGCGGCGCGAGGCGGACGTAGTTGTAGCCACGCGGGATGAACGGCCGGCCGGTGTCGGTGTCGATGAGCTGACGGTTGTCGCCGGCGGCGATGCGGGGCAGCGGCTCGGCCGGGTCCTCCCGCGTCTCGGCGGCCGACGCGACCAGGCCGCCCAGCAGGCTCGTGACGAGCGTCAGCGCGGCCACACCGCCCAGCGCAGACCGGCTGCGCAGGCTTTTCCTTATCACGTAGATCTCCAGGATTCGTGTTCACGTGTGGGACGACGGTGTCAGCGGCGCGAGCGCGCAGATGTCACCAGTCGGGACCGTAGGCGTGCACACACGAGACCTGGAGAGCCAGAACGGGGCCGGCTTCGCCGGTCGGTCACGGACCGGTCACGGCGGCGTCAGTCAAGGCCGGGCACCCGGGTCAGCTTGTCCGGGTTGCGCACGCCGTCGATGGCGGTGATGCGGCCCGCGTCGACGGTGAACGCGATGACCGTCAGCACGCCGTCCTCGTGGCGGACGGCGACGCCGGGCGCGCCGTTGACGTCGGCCGTGTGCACCTGGAAGTAGGCCGCCCGGCCGTAGTGCACCAGCGCATGCGCGACCCGGCCCGCGCCGTGCACGATCTTCGGCAGCGTCGAGACCTTGCCGCCGCCGTCGCTGCGCAGGACGACGTCCGGGTCGAGCAGCGCGATCAGCCCGGGGAGGTCGCCCTGCCGGCAGGCGGCCATGAACGCGTCGACGAGCTCGCGCTGCTCGGCGCCGGTGGCCGGGAGCCGCGGCCGCGTGCCCTCCACGTGCCGGCGGGCCCGCGAGGCCAGCTGCCGCACCGCCGCCGGGGACCGCCCGACCACCTCGGCGATCTCCGGGAACGGCATGCTGAACACGTCGTGCAGGACGAACGCGGTGCGCTCGGCGGGAGAGAGCTGTTCGAGGACCACCAGCAGCGCCATGCTCACCGACTCGTCCAGCGTGACGCGGTCGGCGGGGTCGTAGTCGCGGGTCTCGACCAGCGGCTCGGGCAGCCACGTCCCGACGTACTGCTCGCGGCGGGCCCGCGCGCTGCCCAGGGCGTCGAGCGCCAGCCGGCTGACGGTGGTCGTCAGCCACGCGGCGAGGTCGCGGACGGTGCCGGGGTCGGCCAGCCCGCGCAGCCGCAGCCACGCCTCCTGAACGCAGTCCTCGGCGTCGGCCAGCGAGCCCGTCATCGTGTAGGCGACCCGCAGCAGCCGCGGCCGGTTCGCTTCGAACGAGCGAGCCAGCAGGTCGTCGGCGTCTCGTGCGTTCATCGCTCCCATGCCCGGTTGACGACACGGCCCCGTCCACTGTGACACGTCGATGTCACACCTCGCCGGGCTGCGTCGTCATCACCCGTGACGACGCCACAGTTGAACCGCGAAGAAGAGATCACACAACCACCCGGGCGGGCGGGGGTGTTCGTCCGCATCGCCGGGTTCGCGCACCGCCGCAAGTGGATCGCTCTGATCCTGTGGGTGGCGGTCCTGATCGGCGTGTGGGGCGTCGCCACCGCCGTGGGCGACGCGTACAAGAACGACACCTCGCTCCCCGGCACGGAGGCACAGGCCGCCGCCGACCTGCTGAAGGAGCACGGCGCGGAGCGCGCCGGGGACACCGTCGACATCGTCCTGCACGACGAGGGCGGGCTGACCGGCGTGCGAGAGCGCGTCGAACCGATGCTCGCGGAGGTCGCGGAGCTGCCCAATGTCGGCGAGGTCCGCAGCGTTTACGACAACCCGACCGCCGTCTCCGACGACGGCACGATCGGCTACGCCACCGTGGAGCTCGAGGTGCCGTCGGACGACATGCCGGCGGAGGACACCGAACGCATCCTCGACGTCGCGCAGGGGATCGAGGGCGAGGGACTCCAGGTCGAGCTGGGCGGTGACGCCGTCCGGCTGATCGCGGAATCCGAGACCGGCGTCGGAGAGGCGGCCGGTCTGGTAGCCGCGATGGTGATCCTGGTGCTGATGTTCGGCACGTTCATCGCCGCCGGCCTGCCCATCATGATCGCCCTCTTCGCGGTCGGCTCGACGGTCGGCATCATCGTCCTGGCCTCGCACATCTTCACCATCGCGTCCTGGACGCCGCCGATCATGTTCCTCGTCGGCCTCGGCGTCGGCATCGACTACGCGTTGCTGATCTTCGCCCGCTACCGGGCCGAGTTGGTGCGCGGCGCCGAACCGGAACGGGCCACCGTCACGGCCCTGGACGCCGCGGGCCGCTCGGTGTTCTTCGCCGGCTGCACCGTCATCCTGGCGCTGCTCGGCCTCACCGCCCTCGGCCTGGGCTCGATCCAGGGCATGGCGCTGTCCGTGGCGTTGACGGTGATGATGACGATGCTCGCCTCGCTGACGCTGCTGCCCGCGCTGCTCGGCATCTTCGGCAACCGCTTCGCCCGCCAGTTCCGCGCGCGGGCCGAGAAGCGCAGGGCCAAGGGTAAGAACGAGGACGGTGAGCGCTGGCGCAAGCTCGCGGCGGCGGTGCAGAAGCGCCCGCTGGCTGCCCTGGTGCTGGCGGCGGTGCTGCTCGGAGCCCTCGCCTTCCCGGCGCTGAGCATCCGGCTCGGCTTCAACGACGCGGGCAACGACCCGAGCGACTCCACCAGCCGGCAGGCGTACGACCTGCTCTCGCAAGGCTTCGGTCCCGGGTTCAACGGGCCGCTGCTGGTCGTGACCGACGGCGGCGACGGCAGCGCCGACGAGGCCGCCGCCGACGCGGCGCAGGCGCTGGCCCAGACCGAGGGAGTCGCGGCCACCGCAGACCCGATACCCACGCCGGACGGCGAGGCCGCGACCGTCCTCGTCTACCCCACCACCTCACCGCAGGACGAAGCGACGACGGAACTGGTCGGCACCCTGCGCGACGACGTGCTGCCCGGGCTGACTGCGGACAACGGCGCGGAGTATCTGGTCGGCGGGGCCACGGCCGCGTCCGAGGACTACGCCGGCAAGCTCGCCGACCGGATGCCGCTGTTCATCCTCATCGTCGTGGGGCTCTCGATCGTCCTGCTGATGGCGGTGTTCCGATCGGTCCTCATTCCGCTGAAGGCCGCGTTCCTGAACCTGCTCAGCATCGGCGCCGCGCTCGGCGCGATGAAGCTGGTGTTCCAGGACGGCGCGCTCGGCTTCGAGAGTGGACCCATCGAGGCGTACGTGCCGGTGATGATCTTCGCCATCGTCTTCGGCCTCTCGATGGACTACGAGATCTTCCTGATCTCCCGGATGCACGAGGAATGGGTGCGCGCGGGGGAGAAGGACCCGTCGCGCGCGATCCGGGAGGGCCTGGCCCACACCGGCGGGGTGATCACGGCGGCCGCCTCGATCATGATCGTGATCTTCGCGGCCTTCGTCCTCAGCCCGCAACGGCTGTTGCAACAGACGGGCTTCGCCTTCGCGGTGGCGATCTTCGTCGACGCGGTCATCATCAGATGCATGATCGTGCCCGCCGTCATGCAACTGCTGGGGCGGCGCGCCTGGTGGCTGCCGGCGCCGCTGGCCCGGGTGCTGCCGAAGGTCGAGCTCGAGCGCGTCTGACGAACCGCCGGGATCGTCAGAGCAGGTCCGGCGCCCGCACCCCGAGGGCGTCGGCGAGACGGGCGAGCGTCACCCCGGTGACGTTCCGCCCGCCTCGTTCGACGTCTCCGGGCCGGTCACGAAGCTGCCCTTGCCGGGCCAGGTGGTGATCAGCCCACGCTCGCGCAGCACGACGAGGGCGCGGCGCACCGTGCCGAGCGCGACGTTGCAGGTCTTGGCCAGCTCCTGCTCGCCGAACAGCTTGCTGCCGGCAGGGAGCCGACCGGCGGCGATCTCCGCGGCCAGGTGGTCGGCCAGGCGGAGATACTCGTAGCCGGGGGCGTTCGGCTGCGGTACGTAGTCGCGCACGGCCGACGACGCTAGGCCGGTCGGCCGCTGCCGCCGTCGGCCGGACGCGGCATGCCGCGACCCGGAGCCATGCAGAGCCATACCTGCGAGGGAGCGGCCGGTGGCCAATCTCCCCTAGCCCGTCTCCGACCGGCGCCGGGCGGCGAGGACACGCTGCAGGATGACGAAGACCAGCAGGATGCCGCCGGTGATGATGGTGGTCATCTCCGGGCGGATGCCGCCGTCGCGCGTGATGAGGACGTTCATCAGGCCGAGTACCAGCGCGCCCACCACCGAGCCGAGCACGAACCCGGTCCCGCCGGTGAGCAGCGTGCCGCCGATGACGACTGCCGCGATCGCATCCAGCTCCCAGCCGATGCCGGTGATGTTCTGCGCGCTGCCCAGCCGCGACGTGTAGACGACGGCGGCGATGCCGGCGAGCGTGCCACTGATGACGTAGATGCCCAGCTTGGTCGCGGGGACCGGCAGGCCCATCAGCGTCGCCGACTGCTCCGAGCCGCCGATCGCGTAGACGGTGCGGCCGAACCGGGTCCGGTGCAGCACGAGGAACCCCAGCACGACGATGACGACGGCGGCGACCACGCCTGGCGTGACGACCAGGTCGTTCACCTTCTCACCGTCGATGATCTTCAGCTGGGTGGCCAGCTCGCGGATCGCGGAGTCGTCGGCCAGCCGTTCCGGGACGGTGCTCAGCATCGACGCGAGCCCGCGCGCGAGGAACATCGTCGCCAGGGTCGCGATGAAGGGTTGCACCCCGAAGTACTGGATCAGCACGCCGGAGACCAGTCCCAGCGCCGAGCCGATCAGCACCATCACCAGCACGGCGGCCACCGGGTGCCAGCCCGCGTTGGACAGCATGACCCCGGCGACGCTGCTGACCGCGATGATGGCGCCGACGGACAGGTCGATGCCGCCGGTGAGGATCACGAACGTGAGCCCGACCGCGAGGATGATCAGGTGCGAGTTGTTGACCAGCAGGTTCGACAGCGTGCTGAACTGGACGATGCGACCGTACGCCGCCTCGCCGTAGATGATCATCCCGACGAAGATGAGCAGTGCGGCGACCGTCGGCAGCGCGCTGAGCCGGGCCCCCAGCCGGTCGCCCAGCGAGCGGCGCGACGGCGCGGGGCCGGGCGCGGACCCGGTCGGCGGTCGAGTCGTGACGGTCATGCCGCAACGGCCTCCTTCTGCGACTGCGCCCGGAGGGCACGGCGGTGTCGGAACAGCGACCGGACGCGCTCGGACTGCAGCAGGCAGAGCACGACGATCACGATGGCCTTGAACGCGGGCGTGGCCGAGGCCGGGATGCCGAGGAACACGACGGTCTTGTCCAGGGTCGCGATCAGCAGCCCGCCGATCACGGCGCCGCCGATGGAGAACTTGCCGCCGGCCAGCGACGTCCCGCCGATGACGACGGCGAGGATCGCGTCCAGCTCCAGCTGGTAGCCGGTGCGCGAAACGTCCACCGTCATGACGCTGGCGGTCGCGAACACGCCGGCGACGCCGGCCAGCAGCCCGCTCACCGAGTAGACGGTCAGCTGCAGGTTACGCCGCTTCACGCCCGCGAGCCGGCTGGCCCGCGAGTCCATGCCGATCGCCTCCAGCATGAGCCCGAGCGCGCTGCGCCGCACCAGCAGCCAGACCAGCGCGACGATGGCCATGGCCAGCAGGAACACCACCGGGATCCCGGCGACGTAGCCGTTGGCCAGCCACGCGAACGAGTCGTTGTCGGCGGTGGTGTTCTGCCCGCCGGTGATGACCTTGGCGATGCCGCGGCCGGCCAGCATCATCACCAGCGTGCTGATGAACGGCTGCAGCCCGACGACGGAGACGAGGATGCCGTTCACCGCGCCCAGCGCTGTCGCGATGCCGAGCGCGACGGCCAGCGTCAGCGCCGCGTTGCCGGTGCTGCCGTCCATGCCGCTCAGCAGCTCCATCGACACCGCGCCGGCCACGACCATGATCGAGCCGACGGACAGGTCGATGCCGCTGGTGGCGACGACGAGGCACATGCCGACGGCGATCATCAGGATCGGCGCGGCGGCGCGCAGGATGTCGACGAGATTGCCGGACAACCGCCCGGTCTCGCCGTTGTAGCCGATGGAGAGATAGCTCGGGTCCTTGATGACGTTGATCGCCAGCAGCGCCGCTATCGCGATGACGCCCCAGAACGCCGGGTTGCGCATGATCGCGCCGCGCCGCGCGGCCACGTCCCTCATTCGGAGTCACCTTCCTCGTCGTCGCCCTCGTCGGCGATGACGGCGACGATGGTCTCCGCCGTCACGTGCGGGCCGTTCTCCAGCTCGGCGAGCTTGCGGTGGTCCTTCATGACGATGATGCGGTCGCTGAGCCGGACCACCTCCTCGAGCTCGGAGGAGATGAACACGACGGCCACGCCCTTGGCGGCCAGCGCGGCGACGGCGGCCTGGATCTCCGCCTTGGCGCCGACGTCGATGCCGCGGGTGGGCTCGTCGAGGATGAGCAGGTCCGGCTCGGTCGCCAGCCACCGGCCGAGCAGCACCTTCTGCTGGTTGCCGCCGGACAGGAACTTGATCGGACGCTCCGGGTCGGCCGGCCGGACGTTCAGCTCGGCCAGGTACTTGCGGGTGAGCGCGTCCTGCTCCTTGCGCGACAGCGGCCGGAACCAGCCGCGCTTGGCCTGGACGGCGAGCACCAGGTTCTCGCGGACGGTGAGGTCGCGGATGATGCCCTCGTCGCGCCGGTTCTCGCTGGAGAACGCGATGCGGTGCGAGAGCGCGGCCGTCGGGTTGTGGATGTCGGTCTTCTTGCCGCGCAGCCAGACCGTCCCGCTGTCCGGCCGGTCGGCGCCGTAGAGCAGCCGGGCCAGCTCGGTCCGGCCGGAGCCGAGCAGCCCGGCGAGGCCCAGCACCTCGCCCTGGTGCAGTTCCAGGTCGGTCGGCTCGGACGAGCCCTTGCGGCCGAGATCCTCGGCCTTGAGCAGGGGCTCGCCGCGCGGCTCGTAGTGGTGCGTCTGCCGCTCGCTGCCCAGCGAGCGCAGCGTCGCGAAGTCCTTGCCGATCATCTTCGAGATCAGCGTCGTGCGGTCCAGCTCGCGGGTCGGGTACTCGCCGACGAAGCCGCCGTTGCGCAGGACGGTGATGCGGTCGCTGATCGCGTAGACCTGGTCGAGGAAGTGCGTGACGAACAGGATGGCGACGCCCTGGTCGCGCAGCTTGCGGATGACGGTGAAGAGGTTGGCCACCTCGTTGGCGTCCAGGCTGGAGGTGGGCTCGTCGAGGATGAGCACCTTCGGCTCGGTCACCATGGCCCGGCTGATCGCGACCAGCTGCTGGATGGCAAGCGAGAGCGTGGCGAGCGGACGGCGCAGGTCCAGCTGCTCCAGGCCGAGCGTGGCCAGCACCCCGGCCGCCGCCCGGTGCGTCGCCTTCCAGTTGATGCCGAACGGGCCGCGGACCTCGTGGCCCAGCATCACGTTCTCGCCGATGGACAGGTTGGCGCAGAGGTTGACCTCTTGGTAGACGGTGGCGATCCCGGCCGCCTGGGCGTCGGCGGTGCCGCCGAAGCGGCGCTCCACCCCGGCGACCAGGATCTGCCCCTCGTCGATCTTGTAGACCCCGGTGAGCGCCTTGATCAGGGTGGACTTCCCGGCCCCGTTCTCGCCCATGAGGGTGTGCACCTCGCCCGGGAACAGGCGGAAGTCGACGGCGTCGAGGGCCTTGACCCCTGGGAACGAGATCGAGATGCCGGTCATCTCGACGATCGGTGGCGCTCCGGTCATGACGGCTCCAGAGTCCTCAGTACTTGCGGGTGGGCAGCGCGGCCGTCGCGGCTTCCGGCGAGTCGAACGTCTCACTCGGCACGACGATGTACGGCTCGACCTCCTCGCCGTCCAGCACCTGGCCCACGACGTCGAGCAGCGTCTCGCCGAACAGCGGGTTGTACTCGGCGACGAAGCTCAGCCGGCCCTCGGAGAGCGCCTCCAGCGCCGGCTTGGTGCCGTCGATGGTGGCGATCTGGACGTCGACACCCGGCGTCAGGCCGGCCTCCTCGACCGCGATCGCCGCGCCGAGGCCCATCTCGTCGTTCTGTGCGAACACGATCTGGATGTCGTTGTTGTTGGCCCGCAGGACGGTCTCGAAGACGCTCTTGGCCTCTTCGGTCGACCAGTTGGCGGTCTGCGCGCCGATCTTCACCAGGTTGGCGGCCGAGCCGACGGCGTCGTCCCAGCCCTGGTTGCGCTCGTTGACGACGGAGACGCCGGCCGGCCCCTCGAGCACGAAGTAGTTGCCGCCGTCGGGGAACGCGGCGACGGCCCACTCGGCCACCGACGTGCTGACCTCGTAGTTGTCCGGCGCGATCCGGGTGACGTAGAGGTCGGTGTCGTCCGGCTCGATGCCCCGGTCGACGAGGATGACCGGGATCTCGGCCTCCTGGGCGCGGCGCAGGGAGTCCTCCCAGCCGGCGCCCTCCGTGGCGGACAGCAGGATGACGTCCACGCCCTCGTCGACGAACGACGTGAACGCGTCGATCTGGGAGCGCTGGTCGAGGTTGGTGGCGGGCGCGTACTTCAGCTCGAAGCCGGCCTCCTCGGTGAAGGTGTCCTGGACGTTCGCCTCGTTCGCCTGCCGCCAGCCGCCCTCGGGGCCGACCGCGACGAAGCCGACGGTGACGACCTCGTCGCCCCCGTCGCCGCTGGCGCTGGTGTCGTCGTCGCCTCCGCCGCACGCGGTGAGGGCCAGGGTCAGTGCCCCGGCCGCCGCGAAGGCCCGTGCGATCCGTGCGTTGCTGCGCATCGATCTCCTCCTTGAGACCCGTGCCTTCCGGCGTGGTTCGTGGGCGTGGAACGGGGAGATGTTACCGGGAACACATGGACCATGCAAGATGTGAAATGGTACTGACTGATGTCACATACTTCGAGGCCCAGCCGTCGACTCGCGCAGGATCAGCTCCGGTGCGATCCGCGAGCGCCGCTCGGTGCTGCCGCCCTCGAGCGCGGCGACGAGGATCTCGACCGCGAGCGTGCCCAGGGCGTGGAAGTCCTGTCGCACCGTCGTGAGGGTGGGCAGGAAGTGCCGCGACACGGACAGGTCGTCGAACCCGACGACGCTGACGTCCTCCGGCACGCGGATGCCGCGGTCGCGGAAGCCGTGCAGGATGCCGAGCGCCATCTGATCGTTCGCGGCGAAGATCGCGGTGAACGGCGGCAGTTCGTCGAACGCGACGGCGAACTCGTAGCCGGAGTCGGCCGACCAGTCGCCGACGAACGCCGGCGGGATGTGCAGCCCGGCCTTCTTCAGGTGCGCGTGCCAGCCGCGTTCGCGGGCCCGCGCGTCCAGCCAGTCCAGCGGGCCGGCGACGTGCACGATCTCGCGGTGGCCGAGGTCCATCAGGTGCTGGACGGCCAGCGTGGCGCCGAGTCGCTGGTCGACCGAGGCGGTGAGGAAGTTCGGGTCGTCGTCGGCCTTGACGATCAGCGTCGGCAGCCCCTCGGTCAGCTCGCGCAGCACGTCGACCGACGACGCACGCGGCGCGATGACGCACAGCGCGTCGATGCCGTGCGCCGTCAGGTACGCGATGGCCTCGCGCGGGCGCACTCCGTCGTCGTCGGGGGAGGCGGCGACGGAGCTGACGGAGTAGCCGGCCTCGCGCGCCGCGTGCTCGACGGCGCGCAGCGTGCTGTCGGGGCCGATCTCGACCGGCCGGTCGACGATGACGCCGATGCGCCGCGACTTGCGCGTCGCCAGCGCCCGGGCGGCGCTGTTGCGCTGGTAGTTCAGCTCCTCGACGACGCGCAGGACCTTCTCGCGGGTCTCCGGCCGGATGTTCGGGTGGTCGTTGAGGACGCGGGAGACGGTCATGTGCGAGACGCCCGCGAGGGACGCGATGGACCGCAGGTTCGGCTTGTCGTCCGGGCTCCCGGCGCTCATCTTCCCTCCCACACTCTGCACGTCACTCGCGGCGGCACGGTGCCGGGACCCCGGCCGACGCCGGTCTGATCGTACGTCTCGGCGCGGTGACGTTACCGGGAACATGCGGCCCGCGACAATCCCGTGCCGCTTCGCCGGCAGCTGACAGATGTCATGGCCGATCGCTCACGAGTTCACGAAACCGCAGCTCACCGCGTTGTTAGGCTCGCAGTCATGCGGGTTCTCAGGTGGCTGCACGGGCCGGCGTTCGCGGCTGGCGCCGTCGCCGTCCTCATCAACCGGGCCGGGCTCGGCCCGCTCTGGTTCACCGGTGTCGGGCTGCTGGCGTTCGGCTTGGCCGGACGTTGGCTGACGACGCGGGCCCAGCGGCCGCCCCGCGGCGCCGAGCCGGACCCCGTCGCCGTCGAGCTGCCGCTGGCCGGGCGCTGGACGGCCCTGAACGGGCCGGGCACCAAGGTGCCCAGCCACACCCACGCCCTGGCGCAGACCTACGCCATCGATCTGGCCCTCCGGCCGGCGCCGGCGCCGGTGTGGCTGTGGCCGGTCGCCCGCCGCCCGGCCGCGTACCCGGCGTTCGGGATGCCCCTGCTCGCGCCGGCCGGCGCCCGGGTCGTCGCGGCGGCGGATCGACAGCGCGACCACCTGACCCGTACATCGCTGCCCGGGTTGCTCTACCTGCTCCTCGAGGGCTTCGTCCGCACGCTCGGCCGGCCCCGGCACCTGCTCGGCAACCACGTCGTCGTCGACCTCGGCGACGGCGTGTACGCGGTGTTTGCCCACGTCAGGCAAGGTTCGCTGCGGGTGGCCGTGGGTGATGTGGTGGTCGCCGGCCAGCCGCTGGCCGAGTGCGGCAACTCGGGCAACTCGTCCGAGCCGCACCTGCACTTCCAGCTGATGGACGGCCCGGACATCGCGACCGCCCACGGCCTCCGCTTCAGCTGGCGCTACCAGGACGACGACGGCGTCGCTCGCGATGGCGTCCCCGCCGACGGGTCGACGGTCGCCGCCGCACACCGTCGGGAAGGATGAGACGGTGACGTCTGAGTGGCAGCCGCGGTCCGGCCTTTGGACCCTCGACCCCGCCGTCCTCCACCTCAACCACGGGTCGTGGGGCGCCGTGCCGCTGGCCGCGCAGCGGGAGGCGGCGCTGCTGCGGGCGGAGAACGAGGCGAACCCGGCCGCGTGGTTCCGGGCGCTGCCGCAGCGGGTGGCGTCGGCGCGGCGGGAGCTGGCCCGCTGGCTGGGCGCCGACGAGGCCGGGTTCGCGCTGGTGCCGAACGTGAGCGCCGGCGTGACGGTCGCGCTGGCGGCCGTGGACGTGCCGGCCGGCGGGCGCATCGTCGTCACCTCACACGGCTACGGCGCCGTGCGGTTCGCCGCCGACCGGTTCGCGGCGGCTCGCGGCGCGTCCGTCGTCGAGGTGCCCGTGCCACTGACGGCGTCGCCCGACGACGTGGTGGCGCTGCTGACGCCGGCCGTCGGCGCCGCGGACGTCGTGGTGGTCGACCAGATCACCTCGCCGACCGCGACGGTCTTCCCGGTGGATCGGCTGGTGTCGCTGTGCCGTGCGGCCGGCGTCCCCGTGATCGTCGACGGCGCGCACGGGCCCGGGCTGCTGCCTGCTCCGGTGCCGGTGGGTGCGGATTTCTGGACCGGCAACCTGCACAAGTGGGCGTGCGCG
Source organism: Jiangella muralis (assembly GCF_001270745.1). Classification (GTDB taxonomy): domain Bacteria; phylum Actinomycetota; class Actinomycetes; order Jiangellales; family Jiangellaceae; genus Jiangella; species Jiangella muralis. The sequence continues at coordinate 32,072 of NZ_LFXL01000045.1, read as the reverse complement.
CCGCGGGGGACCGCCGGCGTGGTGGTGGCGCCGGAGTGGCGGTCGCGGACGCTGCCGCCGGTGGTCTCGTGGTCCGAGCACGGCTCGCTGCCGGAACGTTTCGACTGGCAGGCGACGGCCGACTACGTGCCCTGGCTGGCGGCGCCGGCCGCCCTGGACGTGCTGGACGACCTCAACTGGCCGGCCGCTCGCGAATCGGTGTCGCGGCTGGTCGCGGCCGGTGCGGACCTCGTGGCCAAGGCGATCGGCAGCGAGGTCCCGGACCTGGCCGCCCCGGCGCCGACCATGCGCCTGGTCGCGCTGCCCCCGTCCGTCCGGATCGGCGACAAGGCGGCCGAGGAGGCCCTGCGCGTGCGCATCGCCCGCGACGCCGCCGCCGAGGTCAACGTCTGCGTCCACGACAGCCGCGCATTCCTCCGCCTGTCGGCGCACGCCTACACCGGCGCCCGCGACTTCGAGCTGCTGGCCGCCCGCCTGCCCGCCCTGCTCTAGCGCTGAGTCCGAATGATCCTCGGGTGGCCGGGTGGCGTACCCGGGTGGCGAGCACCAGCGACGCGGTCAGTTGATGCGGGCACGTCCGCGCCGATGAGAACCATGACCATGGCGCGGAAATTGCTGCCCTGGCGACACAAATAGCGCCATGACCATGGTTCTCACCAGCACGACCAGCCACCCGGGGTCATTTCGGACTCACTCATCCAGCCCCCAAGGCGCCAGCGCTCCACACTCTCGCTCGTGTCCGTGGTGCGGAGTAGCGTCGCGGCATGGCGGGCGCGCGGCTGCGGCGACGGACGGTGGTGGCTGGTGCGCCGGCACTGCTGGTCGCCTGCTCGTCCGGCAACACCGGCGGCGACGACGCCGGCCAGCCCGCCGCCGCGACCTCGCCGTCGCCGGACGAGCTCGACCTCGCCGACTGGGAGGTCGTGCGCGCCCAGTTCGCCCTCGACCCCGAGTTGGCCCACTTCGCCGCGTACGTGCTGGCCAGCCACCCGGCGCCGGTGCGGGCCGCCGTCCAGCGGTGGCGCGACGCGTTCGACGCGGACCCGGCGGCGGCCGTCGCGGGAGAGCTGGCGCGCGACGCTTCTCTGACGCCGTACCGCGAGACCTACGTCAGGTTCGGCACCAGCATCGTCACGACCCCTGAGCAGGTCGACGCCGCCGTCGAGGCGGTCGACGAGCTGACCCGGTAGCCCTTGCCGGACGGCCACGATGCGGCCCTTCCGGTTGACACCGCACGCCCGCCGGTCCGAGAATTCGAACCGACCATTGCATCTGCTGAAACAGGTGACGAGTGGACGAGGGTCGGCTGGCCGGACGGGTGGCGCTGGTGACGGGCGCCTCCCGCGGCATCGGCGCGGCGGTGGCCCGAGCGTACGCCGCCGAGGGCGCCTCCGTCGCGCTGGGCCACGAGCCGCGTCCCGACATGGCGGCGCAGGCCGAGGACCTCGCGGCCGAGCTGCGGACGGCGGGTACGAAGGCGGTCGCGCTGGAGGCCGACCTCGCCGACCCCGGCGCCGTCCAGGAGCTGGTCGACGGCGCCCGCGCCCACCTCGGCCCGCTCGACATCGTCGTCGCCAATGCCGCGTTGTCCGCGCAGTCGTCGTGGCGCGACATCAGCGTCGCCGACTGGGACCGCGTCTTCGCCGTCAACCTGCGCGGCAGCTGGCTGCTGGCCCGCGCCGCCTACCCCGACCTCGTCGCCGGCGGCCGCGGCTCGATCATCACCGTCAGCAGCGTCATGGCACGCACCGGGCAGGCCGGCGCGCTGCACTACACCGCCAGCAAGGCCGGCATCATCGGGCTCACCCGGGCGCTGGCCCGCGAGGCCGGCCCCGACGGCGTCCGCGTCAACGCCGTCATGCCCGGCGCCATCCGGACCGAGCACGAAGAGGCGCTCGAACCCGACCCCGACGCGGTGTTCGAGCAGGTCACGGCCGTTCAGGCGCTGAAGCGCCGGGGGACCGCGGCCGACCTCGCCGGCGCCTTCGTCTACCTCGCCGGCGACGAGAGCGCGTTCGTCACCGGCCAGGTCCTCACTGTCGACGGAGGCTGGGTGTTCGGCTGACGTAGGCTGGCCGATCGTGTTCACCCCGGACGAGCGTTCGGCGCTGCGCGACGAGCTGGTCGCGGCCGCCCGTGCCGACCACCGCATCGACGGCGCTGCCCTCACCGGGTCGGCGGCGAGCGGCGCCGAGGACGACTGGTCCGACATCGACCTCGCGTTCGGGCTGGCCGACGGCGCCGACCAGGCCGCCGTGATCGCCGGCTGGACCGCCGTCATGTACGAGCGCCATGGCGCGGTCGCGCACCTCGACTCCCCGCGCGGCAGCACCATCTACCGGGTGTTCCTGCTGGCCAACACGTTGCAGGTGGACATCGCGTTCGCGCCGGCCGCGGAGTTCGGCGCCATCGCCCCGACCTTCCGGCTGCTGTTCGGCGCCGCCCGCGACGTCCCGGCCGCGACGCCGCCGGCGGCCGGTGGGCTGGTCGGGATGGGCTGGCTGTACGCCCTGCACGCGCGGTCCAGCATCGAGCGCGGCCGCGGCTGGCAGGCGCTGTCCATGATCGACGGCCTGCGCGACCAGGTCGTCGCGCTGGCCTGCCTGCGCCACGACCTCCCCGCCCACCAGGGCCGCGGCGTCGACGCCCTGCCGGAGGCCGTGACGGCGTCGCTGGCCGGCTCGCTGGTCGGCGCCCTCGACGACCCGACGTTGCGCCGTGCGTTCGCCGTCGCGACCGAGGCGCTGCTGGCCGAGGCCCGCCACGTCGACCCCGTCCTGGCCGATCGGCTGACGGCGCCGCTGCGGGCGCTGGCCGGCGGCTCAGCCGCGGCCGGCGAGGAACGCCAGTAGCGCGGGGTCGGCCGAGGTGAACCGGTCGACCTCCTCGCCGCCGTCGCAGCGGCACAGGGCGACGGTGACGCCCACCGCCGTGCGGGCGACGACGCGCCACTCGCCGCCCGCGTTCTCCCAGCGTGTCACCACACCGACCGGGTCGTCGCTCATGCTTCGAGCCTAGCTTCACTGGGTCTCCGAAGCTCCGGCACGTGAACCGAGTTTGGACCGGCGTCGCGTGGCGGCGCAGCGGATCCACACGGTGGGGTGGGGGATCGTGTAGCGGTTCGCCGTTGTCCCGCAGTTCGCCGTTTTGCGGTAGTGGGCCGTCCCCCTGCTGCCCATTTTCTTAGCCGCGGCACCGCGCCTCAAGCGGAGCCCAACGGCGCGCTTCGCGCGAGCGAAGCACCGCTTGACCCCCGGCACCGCGGCCAAGAACGGGCAGCTATCAGGGGGACGGGGGAAGTGCGGGCAGAGCCCGCCCGTGTGCACCGTCCGCCGTTGGCTGCCGTGCGCCGTTCCTGCCGGCGCCAGCGGGACGGCCAACGTGGCGGCCTCCGGCGAACGCGGCAGGGTCGTCCAGTCTGCAGATGTGGCGCGGGGTGCGATTCGCGCTACTCCGCTCAAACCTCGACTCACGTGTCGGAGTTTCGGAGACCAAGCGAGCCTAGGCCCGGTTCCGTTCGAACAGGGTGATCAGGACGCCTTCGCCGACGGTCCGCGACTCGGTGAGCCGCCACCGCGTGCGGTCGGTGGTCTCGCCGAACAGCCGGCGGCCGTAGCCGAGCAGCACCGGGTACGTCATGAGGTGCAGCTCGTCGACGAGGTCGTGCTCCAGCAGCTCCTGCGCCAGCCGGATGCTGCCGGCCACCTGCAGTTCGCCGTCGACCTCGTTCTTGAGCTTCGCCACCTCGGTGGCGACGTCGCCGCGGACGACCTGGGTGTTGTTCCAGGTCGGATCGGTCAGCGTCGACGAGACGACGTACTTGCGCATGCCGTTGTACTTGTCGGCGAGTTCGCCCTCCTCCTGCGGCCAGGCCGCGGCGAACCCGTCGTACGTCACGCGGCCGAGCAGCAGCGCCTCGGCGCCGAGCGCCTCGTCGACCTTGAACTGCTCGCCCTCCTCGCCGCTGTCGAAGTCGAAGCTCCAGTCCTGGTACTTGAAGTCCTCGCCGCCCGGCGCCTGCACGACGCCGTCGAGGCTGCTGAACTCCGTCACGACGATGCGTCCCATGTCAGGCCCCCTCAACGAACGCGCGCAGCTCCGGCGCCAGCACCTCGGGGGTGGTGGCGTGGTTCTCGCCCGGCACCGGCTTCAGCGTGGCCGTCGGCAGCAGCTCGGCCAGCGCGCGCGGGCCGGGGATCAGCGTCGGCCAGGTGTCGATGCCGTGCATGACCAGCACGGGGACGTCGACCGACGCCCATCGGTCGGCCGGCAGCGGGTTGCCGGACATCGTCGTGCCGATGATCCGGCCGTCGTAGGCGATGGTCGGCGCGATGCCCTCCATGACCGGCCAGAAGTCGCTCTGCCGCATGCCCTCGACGGCCTCGGGCGGCATGCCTGCGGCGGCCGTCATGAACAGCTCAACGGCGTCGCCGGGCCGGCCGGCCGCGTTGGCGGCGTCCAGGCGCTCGACGTAGTCAGACGGCAGCGGCGGGCGGACGTCGTCGACGACGAACGGCGGCTCGAACGCGACGACGTGGCTGACCGGCAGCTGCCCGGACGCGGCGGCGTCGAGCGCCAGCACCCCGCCGGAGGACCAGCCGAACAGCACGGCCGGGCCGCCGCCGGCATGCTCGACCAGCGCGGCGAGGTCCTCGATCTCGCGCTCGACGGCGTACGGGGCGGTGTCGGTGCTGTTGCCGCGGCCGCGGCGGTCGTAGGCGTAGGTGCGGAACCCGTCGGCCAGCAGCTTGCCGGTCTCGGCGTTCAGCGGGTTGATCGCCGGGTAGCCGGTGGCGCCGTCGATCATGATCAGCGTCCGGCCCTCGCCGTAGGTGTCGAACGCGATGGTGGTGCCGTCCTTGGAAGTGACCGTGCTCATCTCGTGCTCCCGAATCTCGGTGGTGGCTTGGAACTAGACGGTACAGTACTCACACGAGTACGGAACTGTCTAGTACTCTCTGCTGAGGGAGTGAGGAGAAGGCATGGTTCTCGAAGGCGTTGAGGAAGGCCGGACGGCGCGCAAGCGGCGGGCGATCGTCGAAGCGGCCACGGAGGTGTTCCTCCAGCACGGTTACATCGGCGCCAGCATGGACCAGGTGGCGGCGAAGGCCGCGGTCTCCAAGCAGACCGTCTACAAGCAGTTCGCCGACAAGGAGCACCTGTTCGCCGAGATCATCGCCGGGCGCACCGACACCCTCGGCGACCGGCTGGCCGCCGTGTACGCGACGCTCGACGACGCCACCGACGTGCGCGCCGCTGTGCGCGACGTCGGGCGGCAACTGCTGCAGAGCCTGAGCCGGCCCGAGGTGCTGCAACTGCGCCGGCTGGTCATCGCCGAGGCCGACCGCTTCCCCGACGTCTCCGGCACCTGGTGGGAACGGGCCTTCCACCCGTCGCTGGTGCTGCTCGGCGAGGCGCTGGCGCGCATGGCCGAGCGCGGCCTGCTGCGCGAGCTGGACGACCCCACGCTGGCGGCGTACCACCTCGCCGGGCTGGTCATGTACAAGCCGATGAACCGGATGATGTTCGCCGGCACCGCCGCCGTGTCGCCGGCGGACGAGCTGGACGTCCTGGCCGACCGCGCGGCCGACGTGTTCCTCGCCGCGTACGGACGGTGACGCCGCGGCTGATCGTGCTCAACGGCCCGCCGGCGGTCGGCAAGTCGACGCTGGCCGGGTGCTACGCGACCGACCACCCGCTGACGCTGAACCTCGACGTCGACCGCGTCCGCGACCTGATCGGCGGCTGGCGCGACGATCCGGGCGCCGCGGGGCTGCTGGCCCGCGCGGTCGCCGTCGTCGCGGCGCGGGCGCACCTGCGGGGTGGTCACGACGTCGTGGTGCCCCAGTCGGTGGCCCGGCCCGGGTTCCTGGAGCAACTCGAGGCGGTGGCGACGGAGACCCTAGCGGCGTTCCACGAGCTGGTGGTGATGGCCGATCGGGCGGCCGTCCTACGACGGTTCGCCGAGCGCGCCCGGACGGCCGCCGACCCGGCACGGGCCGAGCCGGCCGAGGTGGCCGCGCTGTACGACCGGCTGACGGCGTACCTGGCCCGGCGTCCGCACGCCGTCGTCGTCCCGTCCGCCGAGGGCGCCGTCGACGAGACGTACCGCCTGATGCTCACTCACCTCGACGCAGAGGAGTGACGCAGGTGCGCCGGCCCGGGCTGCGGTCCCGGGCCGGCGCACCTCTCTGCGGGCGGGTCAGCCGGCCCGCAGGTCCTTCTGCGCCTGTGCGGCGGCGACGAGGACGTTCTGGCGCTCACGGCGGGTGAACCGGCCGGCCGCCTGCCACTCGGACGCGACCTGCTCGACGCGGGCGACGAACTCGCCGTGGCCCTGGAACGGCGCCGCCGCCCAGACCTTGTCGAGGAAGCTGTCGCCGTCGTCGTCGCGGGCCTCGTTCGAGACGCCGGAGTCGATCGAGCCGAACACCACCTTCGGCTCCACCCGCTTGTAGTACACGTGGTGCGCGTCGTTGATGCCGACGTACAGCGGGCGCAGCGTGTGCTCGTGGGTGGCGAAGAAGTTCGGCTCGTCCAGCGCCTCGACGGCCGCCGCGAGGTCGCCGTCGAGCTTGAGCGACGGGTAGAACGAGAACTGCCGCCACTCCCGCGACCGGTTCAGCGCCGGCAGCACCAGCGGGCCGTGGAAGATGCTCTCGACCTGCGGGTCGTCCAGCGCGCGCTCGGTGCGCAGGCCGAACGGCATCGCGACGTCGATCCGGTCGCCCGGCGCCCACGTCCGGTCCAGCGTCAGGTACGTCCCCGGCTCGGCCGCGGCGTCGACGGCGGCGCCGTTGACCGTCACCGTGAAGCCGCGCCGCGCCCAGGACGGCACCCGCAGCTTGACGGCGAGCGGGCCGCTGCCGTCGACCGTGATGGAGGTCGACTCCTGCCGCGGGAAGTCCGTCACCTGCGTGACGGCGAACCCCTGCTCCGCCCAGTCCAGCGTCGAGGCGATGTACAGGTTCACGTACAACGTCGAGCCGTCCGCGGACTGCGCGTAGATCGTCTCCTGGTACTTCGTGTGGTTCTCCATGCCGGTGCCGCCGCAGCAGGTGCCGTTGTTGCCGAAGCCGCGGGTGGCGCCCGCGTGGGCCGGCAGGAAGTACGTCACCTGCGGGTCGCTGGCGCTGTCGTTGTCGCGGCGCGAGCCGAGGATGTGGTTCGTCAGGCCACGCTCGTAGTAGTCCATGTACGCCGGATCGGGCTGGTGGAAGTACAGGTTCCGGGTCAGCTTCAGCAGGTTGTACGACGAGCAGGTCTCGCCGCCGCCGCTGGTCGTCCCGGCGGTCGCGGCCTGGTAGTGCAGCGACTCGGAGATGTCGCCGCGCGGCTGGAACAGCTCCGGGTTGGTGTTCTCCGGCCGCCCGGGCGCCGCGCCGTACTGGCCGCCGGCCGCGCCGTGGCTGAACATCCGGTGCGGGACGATCATGTGCCAGAAGTTGTCCGCCGCGGTGAAGTACTCGGCGTTGGCCTCGGTGTCCTGCTCGTAGATGCGCAGGTAGCCGGTGAACTGCGGCACGTGCTGGTTGACGTGGATGCCGGTGAGCACGTCGCGGTCCTCGACGGCCGCCGGGAACACCGTCCGCCGGTTGTCGAACGCCTTCGCCGCGGCCAGGTGGTTGGCGCTGCGCTCCGGGTCGGTGTCGATGGCGGCCAGGTGGGCGAGGTTCTCGTTCGAGCCGCCGAACTCGCCGGCGATGTGCAGCGACCACATGCGGTCGAGGTTCTCGCGCGGCACCCGCGACAGGCGGCTGTGCACCCAGTCGCCCATCTTCGTGACGATCTCCAGCGCCCGCTCGCTGCCGGCCAGGTGGTACGCGTCGATGAGGCCGCGCATGATCTTGTGCAGCGTGTAGTACGGCGCCCAGATGCCGGTGCCGCTGTAGGTGGTGAACTCCTCGAGCCGGATGAACTGCGCCTCGGTGTACGCCGACAGAAAGCCCGGGTGCCGCCGTCCGTCCGTCGCGCCGGCGAACTCGCCGTGCTGGCCGCGTCCGGACGAGTCGGTGACGACCGGGCCGGGCGCCTCGTCGAACCGGTACCAGGCGACGTCGGCGCTCGCCGACGCCGGGTCGGCGGCGACGGCGGCCACCTCGGCCGCGTCGAGGCCACGGCCGAAGATCTGGAACTCGTCCATCAGGCCGTTCAGGAACTTGATGTTGACCTGCGGGAACTGGGCCCGCCCGAGCCAGTTGGCCGGCGTGCTGCCCAGGTCGGACGGCGACAGCGTCAGCTCGCCGCTGCCCGCTGCGACCCCGTCGACGTAGATGGTGCCGGTGCCGCCGGACTTGACGATCGCGACGTGCGCCCACTGGCCCGCCGTCAGTGCCGTCGTTGCCTGAATGCGCTGCTCCGCCGCTGCGCCGCCGGTGGTGATGGCGAACCGCGGGCCGGTGTCGTTGTGCACCGTCAGGTACATCCGCGACAGCGAGTCCGACGCGGCGTCGCCCGGGTGGCCGAAGTCGAACACGCGGGCGTTGTCGTCGCGCACGGCCGGGTTCACCCACGCGGCGATCGTGAAGTCCGTCAGGCCGCTGACGATGCCCTCCGGCAGCCGGATGACGTCGGCGTCGCCGGTGATGTGGCCGTTCGGGGTGCCGGTGAACCGGATCGCCGTCCCGTGGCGTCCGTCGACACGGGGCGTGGGCCGGGCGGCCTGCGCGGCGAGCGCGTCCTGGCACTCGCCCAGCGCGTTGACCATGTAGTCGAGCTTGTCCTTGAAGATCTGCTCACCGGTCGACGCCCACGACTGCGCCAGCAGCGTCAGGAAGTGCCCACTGAAGTGGCCGCGCAGGTTGCCGTCGGGCGACTCCCAGCTGCCGATCGGGTTCACGCCCTTGTGGTCCAGCCCCGCCGTCACGCGGAAGCTGCGCAGCATGCGGTCCGGTCCCCGCTGGTCGTCGCGCACGCCGTTGACGACGCTCGGGCCGTACTCGCGGGCGTAGTTGAGCAGCCGGTTCCGCTTCTCCTTGAAGACGCTGTCGCCGAGGGTCACCTGGCTCAGCGTGAACGGGCGCACCTGCCAGCTGTCCGCGATCGGGAGGTTGGGCTGGCTGGCGAGACGGGCGGCTGCGGCGGAGGCGCCGCCGGGCGCGGCACCGGCGCTGCCGGCCGCCATGGTGCCGACGGCCGGTGCCGCTGCCGCCAGTGCCCCCAAGCGGAGGACGGTGCGCCGGGACAGGTCCTTCTTCATGTGGTTCTCCTTGTCCGGGGAGATGCGGAGTCCGACGGGTTCGGAGTGTGCCGTGGATCCTGTTAGCGGTAACAGCATGGAAAGATGTGACATGGTACTGACCGGACGAAACGGGCGTCAAGGGTGGGTGGCGGCCGGTAGTGGTGGCGTGACGGCGAGGGCGGCGGCGCGGCCGCGCGTGGCGGGTGGCCGCGCCCGCCGTCGCCGGAAGCGGCGTCGAACGCAGCGCGAGACCTGAGCCGCGCCGCCGAAGGGGGAGTCGTCCGGCGGGGCTCAGGCCTCGTGCTCCGGGAGGTCCCGGGCTCCGGCGGGGTTCGTCGGCACCGCCGGTGCGGGAGTGAGCCTCTCGCCGCTGTCTGAGCTGCCGATGAGCCCTGGGTGAGAGGGCTCTCATCCAGGGCTCGAAGCCAGGTGCCGGCGGCACCGCTGCCGCCGATGATCAGGTGACGTATCGCTCAGATTCGGCGCGCCTTCGTCACCTGATCGTTTGGTGTCCGCATCGTGGAGATGATCAGGTGACACAACGCGCGAACGCCGGGCGCTTCCGTCACCTGATCGCCGAGACCCCGGACCCTAGTCCTCCCGGCCGGCCCACTCGCGCCGGATGTGGCCGATGTGGGTGCGCATGAGCTCCTGCAGCTGCTCGGCCTCGCCGGCCTCGATGAGGTCGCACATCTGCAGGTGCTCCCGCGCACTCGCGACCAGTCGCCCCGACGACGCCAGCGACGACAGGCCGTAGAGGCGAGTCTGGGCGCGCAACTCCTGGACGATGCGGACGAGACGCTGGTTGCCGCTGGCCGAGAGCAGCCGGAGGTGGAACTCGACATCGGCGCCGATGTAGCTGATGAGGTCGCCCTCGGCAGCGGCGTCGACGATGGCCGAGGCGAGGTTGCGCAGGTGGGACAGCTCCTGCGCGGAGATCGCCGAGACGGCCTGGGCGGCGATGGGGGGCTCGAGCAGCTCCCGGATCTGGGTGATCTGGTCGAGGTCGGTCTCCGACATGTCGGTGACCTTGAACCCCTTGTTGCGGACGACCTCGACCAGTCCCTGCTTGACGAGGTCGAGCATCGCCTCGCGGACGGGGGTGGCGGAGATGCCGAAACGCTCGGCCAGTCCGGGGGCGGAGTAGAGCTCGCCGGGCTTCATCTCCCCGGACACGATGGCGCCACGCAATGCGTCGGCGACCTCTTCCCTGACGCTCATCCGTCGTGCGAAGGACGGCAGAGCCAACTGCCGCAGTTCAGCCATCTGTGGTCCCTCCGGTGTTGCACGACGGCCGAACGTCACCGCGACGTCGCGTTCGTGCGAGATATCCCACCTCTTCAACCCTAAAGGAGAAAGCCCTCGGGAAAGGGATCTGCTGGGTCGAGGAAGTATTGTGCCGTTCCAGTCAGCCATGCGCGCCCGGTGACTGTAGGTATCACCGCGGGAAGGTTTCCGACGCTCGACTCGCCGACGAGACGGCCAACGAATCGGCTGCCGATCAACGATTCGTTGACGAAGTCGGTGTCGAGCGGCAGTTCACCGCGGGTGAAGAGCTGTGCCATACGTGCCGACGTGCCGGTGCCGCAGGGCGAGCGGTCGAACCAGCCGGGGTGGATCGCCATGGCGTGCCGGGAGTGGCGGGCGTCCGAGCCGGGGTCGACCAGCTGGACGTGGTGGCAGACGTTGATCTCCGGGTTCTCGGGGTGCACCGGGGCGTCGGCCGCGTTGATGGCGTCCATGACGGCCAGTCCGGCGGCGAGCAACTGGTCCTTCTGGGCGACGTCGACGCGCAGGCCGAGCTGGCCGGCGTCGACGATGGCGTAGAAATTGCCGCCGTAGGCGAGGTCGTAGGTGACGGCGCCCCAGCCGGGGACGTCGACCTTCGCGTCGAGGCGGTCGGTGTACGCCGGGACGTTGCGGATGGTGACGGCCTCGGCGGCGCCGTCGCGGACGGCGACCTCGCAGACCACGAGCCCGGCCGGGGTGTCCAGCCGGATCGTCGTGACGGGTTCGGTCACCTCGACCATCCCGGTCTCGACCAGCACCGTCGCGACGCCGATGGTGCCGTGCCCGCACATCGGCAGGCACCCGGACACCTCGATGTACACGACCCCCCAGTCGGCGTCGGGCCGGGTGGCGGGCTGGAGGATCGCGCCGCTCATGGCGGAGTGCCCGCGCGGCTCGAACATCAACAGTCGCCGCAGGTGGTCGGAGTGCGCGATGAACCACTGGCGCCGCTCCTCCATGGTGGCGCCCGGCAGGGTGCCGACGCCGCCCGTCACGACGCGCGTCGGCATTCCCTCGGTGTGCGATTCCACGGTGTGGAAGATGCGCTTGGATCGCATCGGCGGGCTCCCTCGACCGTCAGGAGTACTTCTCGGCGGCCTTGGCGGTCAGCTCGCGCACGGTCGCCGCGTCCCCGGCCAGCATAGGCTGGCGCGGGGGACGGACCGGACCGCCGTGACGGCCGATGACGTCCATCGACAGCTTGATCGCCTGGATGAACTCGGTGTTGAAGTCCCAGCGCAGCAGCGCGTGCAGGTCGCGGTACAGCGGCAGCGCGGTGTCGAGGTCGTGCGCCAGCACCGCGTGGTAGAGCTGGGCGCAGGCCTGCGGGAAGACGCTCGGGTAGCCGGAGATCCAGCCCTTGGCGCCGGCCAGTCCGACCTCGACGACGGAGTCGTCGGTGCCGATGAGGATGTCGAGGCCGGGCGCCAGCTCGCTGATCTGGTAGGAGCGGCGGGACTCGCCCGTGAATTCCTTGACGCCGACGATGAGGCCCTCGTTGTACAGCTCGGCCAGCACAGCCGGCTTCAGGTCGATCTTGGTGTCGATGGGATTGTTGTACGCCGACACCGGAATGCCGACCTTCGCGATCTCGCGGAAGTGCTCGATGACCGAACGGTCGTCGCCACGGTAGGCGTTCGGCGGGAGCGCCATGACCACCTGTGCGCCGGCCTCGGCGGCCTGCTCGGCCCAGCCCCGTGCCTCGCGGGAGCCGTAGGCGCCGACGCCGGGCATCACCGTGAAGCCCTTGGGCGCGTTCTCGATGGCGACCTTCACCATGGTGGCCCGCTCTTCCGGGGTCAGCACCTGGTACTCGCCGAGCGAGCCGTTCGGGCACACGCCGTCGATGCCGTTGCCGGCAAGCCAGCGGACGTGCTCGGCGTACCGGTCGTAGTCGACCGACAGGTCGTCACGGAAGAACGTCGGGGTGGCAACCAGAACGCCGTGCCATGGCTTTTCACGACCGTTCATGTGAGGCTCCATTTCTATACTATATAACATTTCACTCATGTGTGGAGAATGGGACCAACGGGTCCAGGTGGGCAAAATCTAGGTCTGGAGAATGCCGTCCACGCGCCGCGGAATGCCCGGATTCGCCTCGCGCAGCTCCTCGGGAAGCACGTGCTCGGGCGCGTTCTGATACGAGATCGGGCGCAGCCACCGGCGGATCGACGTCGGCCCGACGGAGGTGTGTGTGCTGAGGCTGGCCGACGGGTACGGCCCGCCGTGCTGCATGGCCCACGTGACGGCGACGCCGGTCGGGAAGCCGCCGAACAGCAGCCGGCCGGCCCGTTGCCGCAGGGTGGTGTGCAGCCGGCCGACCAGGTCGGTCTCGCCGTCGCCGGCGTGGATGGTCGCGGTCAGCTGGCCCTCGAGTCGGTCCAGCGCGGCCAGCAGTTCGTCGGTGTCGCGGTACTCGATGACCAGCGCGGTCGGGCCGAAGCACTCTTCGAGCAGCTCGGCGTCGAGGTCGGCGGCGGCGACGGAGAACAGCGCCGGACGGCCGAGCGCGGGGTCGTCGCCCTGGCCGTCGCCGAGCGTGCGCAGCCGGTCGTCGGCGCGCCGCCGTTCGGTCTCGGCCTGGTAGGCGTCGCGGATGGAGTCGTTGAGCATGCGCCCGGCCGGCACCTCGGCCAGCTTCGCGCCCAGCGCGGCCCGCAGCTCGTCGGCGCCGGCGGGCGCGAACAGCAGCCCCGGCTTGGTGCAGAACTGGCCGACGCCCATGGTGATGGAGCCGACGTAGCCGGCGGCGAACTCCTGCGCCTGGCCGTCCGCCACCTCGGGCGTCACGACCAGCGGGTTCAGGCTGCCGAGCTCGCCGTAGAACGGGATGGGCTGCGGCCGCGCGGCGGCGAGGTCGGCCAGCGCCCGGCCGCCGCGGGTGGAGCCGGTGAAGCCGACGGCGCGGACGTCGGGGTGCTGGACCAGTGCGGTGCCGGCTTCCAGGCCCTCGACCAGGCCGAGCGTGCCCTCGGGCAGCTTGGCCTCGGCCAGCCCGGCCCGCATGGCGGCGAAGGTGCGCCGGCTGGTCTCGGGGTGCGACGGGTGCGCCTTGACGACGACGGGGCAGCCGGCCGCCAGCGCGGATGCGGTGTCGCCGCCGGGCACGCTGAACGCGAGCGGGAAGTTGGACGCGCCGAAGACACCGACGACGCCGACCGGCACGAGCATGCGGCGCAGGTCGGGCTTCGGGCCCATCGGGGTGTCGCCGGCGTGGTCGATGGTGGCCTCGGTGTACGAGCCCTCGCGCAGCACCTCGCCGAACAGCCGCAGCTGGTACGTGGTGCGGGTGAGCTCGCCGTTCAGCCGGGTGCTGCCCAGCCCGGTCTCGGCGTCGGCGGTGGAGACGATGGCGTCGCGGTCGTCCTCGAGCGCGGCGGCGACGGCGTCGAGAGCGTCGGCCCGGCGGACGCGGCCGGCCTGCTCGAACGGCGCTGCTGCCTCGGCGGCGGCGCCGACGGCGTGATCGACGTCAGACATGCATGAGCCTTCCAGGTTCGGTGCGGGGTGAGTCGACGAGAGGTCCGCCGGGCGCCGGACGTCGTCGTGTGCTTCCTACAGAATATCTTAGTGACATGTGAAATGTCACTGTTGTCCGGTGTGGCCGGCGTCGCCCGCCAGCCGGCCGAGCGAGATCGGAACGGCGATCGGCCGTTCGCTCACCCCCTGTAGGTCGAGCGCCGACACTGTGGCTGATCCAGAGGCCGACGCGGTCAGGCAGGCGGTGGCGTAGCCACACACCCGTCCCTGACACCATCCCATGCCGGCTCGGCTCAGCAGTTTCGCGGTCCGTGCGTCGGTCGCGCCGAGGTCGTCGACCGCGGCCCGCACCTCGCCCGCGGTCACCTCCTCGCACCGGCAGACCAGGGTGTCGTCGCCCAGCCAGCTCTGCCAGCCGTCGCGCACCGGGTGGACGGCGTGCATGGCGGCGGCGAACCGGCGCAGCGCCCGCCGGCGGCGGCGCAGCCGGGCCGGCACGGGGGCCGCGACGGCCGCCGTCCCGGCGATCTCGCCCTCGGCGACGGCCAGCGGCGCCCCGCCGACGCCGCAGGCCTCGCCGGCGACGTAGACGCCGGGCACCGACGTCCGCTGCCGCTCGTCGACCTCGACGACGAGCGAGCCGTCGGCGTCGACGCGGGTGGCGACGCCGAGCGCGAGCGGCAGCTCCAGCTGCGGCGTGAACCCCCAGCCGACCGCGACGGCGTCGCACTCGACGATCCGCTCCGAGCCGGGCACGATGCGCCACTCGCGGTCCAGCTTCGCGACGGTGACGGCCTCGACGGCCTGCTCGCCGTGCGCCGCGACGACGGCCCGGCGCGAGTGGAACGGCACCCGGTGCCGGGCCAGCGCGGCGGCGTAGCCCGCGCCCTCCGTCAGCTTGGCCGCGACCGGCAGCACCGCGGCGGTGTGCCGGGCCCAGCCGGCCGGGGCGTTGGCCTCGTACACGCCGGCGACGTGCGCGCCGCGGGCGGCCAGCCCGGCCGCCACCGGCAGCAGGAACGGCCCGGTGCCGCCGACGACGACGCGCCGGCCGACGAGCACCTCGTTGCCCTTGAGCAGGGCCTGGGCGCCCCCGGCGGTGTACACGCCCGGCAGGTCCCAGCTGCGGAATGGGACCTGCCGGTCGTACGCGCCGGGGGCGAGCACCAGGCTCCGGGCGGCCACCTCGGTCTCGGCGGTGAGGACGGCGAACCCGTCGGCTGCCGAGCCCGAGACGTTCCACACGTGCTGGCCGAAGTACCTGACCGCACCCGCGACACCGGCGACCAGCGCACGGAAGGCGCCCAGGTCGTGGTGGAGGTCCGCGACCGCGCCCAGATCGCCGGGCCGGTGCCGCCAGTACTGGCCGCCGGGCTGCCGTCCGGCGTCGATCAGGGCGACGCGCGCCCCACCCGCGAGCGCTGCCGCGGCGGCGGCCAGCCCGGCCGGGCCGGCGCCCACGACGGCGACGTCATACGGCGAGGTGGCCACGGCCGTCTCCTTCCTGGCTGCGGACGATCGAGTCCGCGTCCGCCGGCACCAGGCACGCCCGCTGATTGGGGACGTCGTCGATGGTCACCAGGCAGTCGAAGCAGATGCCGATGCCGCAGAACACGCCGCGCGGGCGGCCCTCGCGCCGGGTCGTCCGCCAGGACCGCACCCCGGCCGCGACCAGCGCCGCGCCGACGGTCTGCCCTTCGGTGAACGCGATGTCGCGCCCGTCGAACTCGAACGCCGCGCTCATGCGAACCGCTCTGGCCGGAACGGCGTCACGTCCAGCTCCGGCCGGTCGCCGTCGACGAGCTGGGCGATCAGCCGCCCGGTGGCGGCGGCCAGGCCGATCCCGGCGCCCTCGTGCCCGCACGCGTGGAAGAGGCCGGGCGCGCGCGGGTCCGCGCCGATCACCGGCAGGTGGTCGGGGCAGTACGGGCGGAAGCCGCGGTAGGCGCGGATGACCTGCACGCCGGCCAGGACGGGGAACAGCGCGACCGCCTGCGCGGCCAGCGCCCGCAGCACGCGCACGGACAGCGTGCGGTCGTAGCCGACCCGCTCACGGCTGGCGCCGATGAGGATCGGCCCGGCCTCGGTGCCCTCGACGACCGGCGACGTCTGCAGGTCGGCGTCGTCGCTGGCGACGTCGGCGACGTACTCGGCCGCGTAGACCTTGTGCCGGACGAGGCGCGGCAGCGGCTCGGTGACCAGGATGAAGCCGCGACGTGGCAGCACCGGCACGTCGACGCCGGCCAGCGAGGCGATCTCGCCGCCCCACGTCCCGGCGGCGTTGACGACGGCGCCTGCGGGCAGGTCGCCGGCCGTCGTCCGCACGCCGGTCACGCGGTCGCCGGAGCGCAGGAACCCGGTCACCTCGACGCCGGTGCGCACCCGTGCCCCCTTGGTCCGGGCCGCGCGCAGCAGCCGGGCGGCCGCCAGCATCGGCTGGACCTGCGCATCGCCGGGGTACAGCACGCCACCGGCCAGTGACGGCGTCAGGTGCGGCTCGTGCTCGGCCAGCTCGCCGGCCGGCACGACGACGGTCTCGACGCCGGCCGCGTGCTGCCGGGCCGCCAGCGCGACCAAGGCGTCGAACCCGGCCGGGGTCGACGCGACCACCAGGCCGCCCTTGGTGTCGTACTCGAACCCGCCGACCTCGACCGCGAGGTCGCGCCAGAGCGCGGACGACAGCCGGGCGAGGTCCAGCTCGGCGCCCGGCGGCTTGTCCGAGACCAGGATGTTGCCCTCGCCGGCGCCGGTCGTGCCGCCGGCCACCGAGCCGCGGTCGACGACCGTGACGGAGCGCCCGGACCGCGCGGCGTACCAGGCGGTGGCCGCGCCGACGACGCCGGCGCCGACCACCACGACGTCTGCGGTGTCAGCGGGCACCGGGCGGTCCTCCGGGGGTGAGCCCACCGGCGACGTGCGCCTCCGTCGTCTCGATGCTGCCGGGATCGTCGGCGGCCGGCGTCAGCGCGACCTCCTCGGGACGCACCTCGTGCGGCGTCAGCTTCCCGGACAGGATGTCCTCGGCGTAGTGGCAGGCCACCTTGTGCCCGGGCGCCACCAACGGCAGCTCGCGCAGTGCCGGCCGCTCGGTGTCGCACTTCGCCGCCTGCTTCCACGGGCAGCGGGTGTGGAACCGGCAGCCGGCCGGCGGGTTCGCCGGCGAGGGCAGGTCGCCCTGCAGCAGGATGCGGTTGCGCGATTCCTCGACGTTCGGGTCCGGCACCGGTACGGCGCTCATCAGCGCCCGCGTGTACGGGTGCAGCGGCTGGCCGTAGAGGTCGGCGGCCGGCGCCTGCTCGACGATGCCGCCCAGGTACATGACGGCGACGGTCTTACTGATGTGCCGGACGACGGCGAGGTCGTGCGCGATGACGACGTAGGTGAGCGAGAACCGCTCCTGCAGCTCCTTGAGCAGGTTGATCACCTGCGCCTGGATCGACACGTCCAGCGCGGACACCGGCTCGTCGGCGATGATCAGCGACGGGTTCAGGGCCAGCGCGCGGGCGATGCCGAGGCGCTGCCGCTGCCCGCCGGAGAACTCGTGCGGGTACCGGTTCACCACCGACTCGGGCAGCCCGACGACGTCGAGCAGTTCGCGGATGCGCTTGGCGTGCGCCGCCGAGCCGCCGGGGAACTTGTGCGCCCGCAGCGGCTCGGTGAGCATCGACTCCACGCTCTGCCGCGGGTCGAGGCTGGCCATCGGGTCCTGGAAGACCATCTGGAACTGGCGGCGGACGGCGCGCATCTTCCGCTCGCTGAGCGCCAGGATGTCCTGGCCGTCCAGTGTGACCGAGCCCTTGGTCGGCTCGGTCAGCCGCATGATCGCGCGGCCGAGCGTCGACTTGCCGCAGCCGGACTCGCCGACCAGCCCGAACGTCGTGCCGGCCTCGACGTCGAGGTCGACGCCGTCGACGGCCTTGACGGCGCCGACGGTGCGCTGGAACAGCGTCCCCGCCTTGATCGGGAAGTGGACCTCGAGGTCGCGGACTTGGAGCAGGCTCACCGGGCCACGTTCCCTTCGTGCAGGCTCACGTCCTGGCCGACCGGCCGCAGGCAGCGGACCGGATGCGGCACGATCGGCGTGCCGAGCTCGGTCACCGCCGGCGGCCCGGACAGGCACTCGGCCACCGCCCGCGCGCAGCGCGGCTGGAAGGCGCACCCACGGTCCCACGCGACGGTGTCGCGGGCGGAGCCGGGGATGGTGTGCAGCAGGTCGGCCGGATCGTCGTCGTCGATGCGCGGGATGGACTGCAACAGACCGTCGGTGTACGGGTGCGACGGCCGGGCGAACAGGTCCTTCGTCCCCGCCGACTCGACGATGCGGCCGGAGTACATGACGTGGACGTCGTCGCAGAGGCCGGCCACGACGCCGAGGTCGTGGGTGATCATGATCATCCCGCAGCCGCTCTCGGCCACCAGCGTGCGCAGCAGGTCCAGGATCTGCGCCTGGATGGTGACGTCGAGCGCCGTCGTCGGCTCGTCCGCGATCAGCAGCTTCGGCCGGCAGGCGATCGCGATGGCGATCATCACCCGCTGGCGCATGCCGCCGGAGAGCTGGTGCGGGTACTCGCCGAGCCGCCGGACCGGGTCGGGGATGCCGACGCGGCGCAGCAGCTGCTCGGCCTCGGCCTTCGCCTCGCCCTTGCTCAGCCCGGCGTGCCGGGTCAGCACCTCGACCAGCTGCCTGCCGTTGGTGACCACCGGGTTCAGCGACGTCATCGGGTCCTGGAAGATCATCGCGACGTCGCGGCCGCGGATGTCGCGCAGGGCGCGCTGGTCCATGTCGGTCAGCTCGTTGCCGTCCAGCGTGACGGTGCCGCCCACCTGGACGCCGCGCGACGGCAGCAGCCCCATGACGGCCAGCGACGTCACCGACTTGCCGGACCCGGACTCGCCGACGATGCCGACGGACTGGCCCGCGGCGACGTCGAAGCTGACGCCGTCGACGGCGCGCACCGGCTCCTGGCCGGATCGGGTGAACGTGACCGAGAGGTCGCGCACTTCGAGCAGGCTCATGAAGTCGTCACCGCCGGAACTTGGGGTCGAGGGCCTCGCGCAGCGACTCGCCCACCAGGGTGAAGCCGAGCGCGGCGAGGACGATGGCCAGGCCGGGGTAGATCGCCAGCATGGGCGCCGACGTCAGCGTCTCCTGCGCGTCGGTGAGCATGCGCCCCCACTCGGGCGCCGACGGGTCGCTGCCGGACAGGCCGAGGAAGGCCAGGCCGGCCGCCTCGACGATGGCCAGCGCCAGCGTCAGCGTGCCCTGCACGATGACCGGGGTGAACGAGTTCGGCAGCACGTGCCGGAACACGATCGCCGAGCGCGAGATGCCCAGCGACCGCGCCGCCAGCACGTAGTCGGCGCCACGTTGCCCGAGCATCTCGCCGCGCAGCAGCCGGGCGAAGATCGGCACGTTCACCACGGCGATCGCGATCATCACCGAGGTGAGGCTCTGGCCGAGCATCGCGGCGACGGCGATGGCGAACAGCAGGCCGGGCACCGACAGCATGATGTCGACGAAGCGCATGACGACGGTGTCGACCCAGCCGCCGAACGCGCCGGCCAGCACGCCCAGCGCGATGCCGGCGACGGCGCCCAGCGCCAGCGCGACGACGCCGATCAGCAGCGACTGCCGGGCGCCGTAGATGATCCGGGAGAACACGTCGCGGCCGAGCGGGTCGATGCCCAGCCAGTGCTCGGCGGACGGGCCCGGGTACTGGCCCGGGCGGACCTGGTCCAGCCAGGAGTTGTCTGTGGGGGAGTACGGCGCGATCAGCGGCGCGAAGATCGCGACCAGGACGAAGACGGCGATGAGCGCCATGCCCACGACCGCCATCGGGGTGCGCACCAGCCGGCGCAGCGCCTCGCGGCCCAGGCTGGACGGCGGCCGCGCGGCCGCCTCCGTCGGGGCCGGGGCCGGTCCGCCCGGCTCGCCTGCGACCACCTCGTTGACGCTCATGAGACCCTCACCCGCGGATCGAGCAACCCGTACGTCAGGTCGACGATCATGTTGATGACGACGTACACGACGGCGATGACCAGGATGAACCCCTGAATGGTCGGGAAGTCGCGTTGCACGATCGCGTCGGCCATGAACTTGCCGACGCCGGCGAACGCGAACACGGTCTCGGTGAGCACGGCGCCGGCCAGCAGGACGCCGAGCTGCAGGCCGATGACGGTCGTGACCGGCAGCATCGCGTTCTTCAGCACGTGCCGCCGGGTGATCGTGCCCGGCAGCAGGCCCTTGGCCTCGGCGGTGCGCACGTAGTCCTCGTTGACGACGTTGAGGACCGACGCCCGGGTGATGCGGACGATCACCGCGAGCGGGATCGACGCCAGCGCCAGCGCCGGCAGGATCAGGTGCTGGATGGCGTCCCAGCTGGCGCCCAGGTTCCCGGTGACGATGCCGTCGAGGACGTAGAACCCGGTGGGATGCTCCGCCCGGGCCCTCGGGTCGGCCCGGCCGGCCGTGGGCAGCCAGCCGAGCTCGACCGAGAAGGCGTACTTGAGGAGGTACGCCAGGAAGAAGATCGGGATCGTCACGCCGAGCAGCGACCCCGTCACCGCGAGGCTGTCGATCCAGGTGCCGTAGCGCCGGGCCGCCAGGTACCCGAGCGGGATCCCGACGGCGACGGCGATCAGCAGCGCCGCGAGCGCCAGCTCGATGGTGGCCGGGAACCGGCGCACCATCTCGTCGATGACCGGCTGCCCGGTCTGCAGCGACGCGCCGAAGTCGAGCCGGACGGCCCGCCCCAGGAACTGGAGGTACTGCTCCCAGAGCGGGCGGTCCAGGCCCAGCTGCGATTCGATCGCCGCGACGGCCTCCGGCGTGGCCCGTTCTCCCAGCAGTGCCTGTGCCGGACCGCCGGGAAGGGCGCGGACCCATGCGAACAGCAGGACCGACAGACCCAGCAGGATCGGGACGAGCAGGAGAAGGCGCCGGACGATGAATCTCAGCACGTGTCGATCAGCCCTCGATGTCGACCAGCTTGAAGTACTCGAGGCTGACCGGCGACGGGGTGTAGCCCGTGACATCACCGGCGAGCGCGAGCAGCGGCTGGTTGTGGACGAACGGAACGCCAGGGATGTAGTCGTACAGCAGCTGGTTGATCTCCTGGTACAGCGTCTCTCGCTCGGCCTGGTCGGTCATCCCGAGGGCCTCGTTCAGCTTGCTCTGGATGGCCGGGTCGGTGAAACCGAACTCCGGGCGATCCTGGCGGAAGAACGTGCCGACGAAGTTGTCCGGGTCGGCGTAGTCGCCGGTCCAGCCCAGCAGGTGCAGCTGGCCGAGGCCGTCGCCCTGGATGTTCTGCAGGTAGTCGGGCGTCCACGGCACCGTCTTCGGGACGATGGTGAAGCCGACGGCCTGCAGGTCGGCGGCGAAGGACTCGTACACGGCCTGCGGGTCCGGCATGTACGGCCGCGACACGTCCGACGGGTACCAGAACTCCAGCGTCAGGTTCGTCTCGCCGGACTCCTGGATCAGCTGACGGGCGAGGTCCGGGTCGTACTCGTAGCCCTCGACGCTGTCGTTGTAGCCCCACTGGTCCGGCGGGAGGAACTGGTTGGCGACGACGGCGCCCTCCGGGTACGCGGCGTCGAGCAGCCCCTGCCGGTTCAGCGCGTGCGCGATGGCCTGGCGGATCTTCTCGTTCTGGAAGATCGGCAGCTTGTTGTTGAAGCCGACGTAGCCGACGTTGAACGCCGGGCGCTCGACGACCTGGTCGCCGTTGCTCTCGATGGCGCCGATGTCGGCGGCGTTGACGCCCTCGTAGGCGTCGATCTCACCGGCCTGCAGCGCCTGGAGGCGGGCGGTCGGGTCGGCGATCGGCCGGAAGATGATCTCGTCCAGCGCGGGCGCGTCGCCCCAGTAGTCCTCGTTGCGCTCCAGGACCAGGCTCTCGCCGCGGTCCCAGCTGACGAACTCGAACGGGCCGGTACCGGCCACCACCTCGGAGCCGAAGCCGCCGCTGTAGGTGAACGAGTCGCCGGACGCGACGATGTCGGTGCCGCCCTCCTCGATCGCCTTCGGGCTGGCGATGGCGAACGCCGGGAGCACCAGGCCGGCCAGCAGCGCCGACGACGGCTCCGTCAGCGTCAGCGTGGCGGTGAGCTCGTCGGTCGCCGCGCAGGACTGGTAGCGGCTGGTGTCGGGCGCGGACTCGACCTCCTTGGTGGCGAAGCCACCGAACACCGTCTGCCAGTAGTAGGTGACGTCACCGCTCTGCGCGGGGCCGGTGAAGTTGTACCAGCGGTCGAAGTTGTAGCAGACCGCCTCGGCGTTGAACGGCTCGCCGTCGTGGAACGAGACGCCCTCGCGCAGGTTGAAGGTGTAGGTGAGGCCGTCGTCGCTGACCTCCCACTCCTCGGCCAGGCCGGGCGCCACCTCGGTCGTGCCCGGCTCGAGCTGGACGAGGGTCTCGTAGATCTGGAAGATCACCCGGAACGACTCGCCGTCCGAGACGTACGCGGCGTCGAGGGTCTTCGGGTCGTCGGACGCGCCGAAGATGAAGGTCTTCGGGTCGCCGCCGTCGTCGCTGCCGGTGTCACCCGAGCCAGAGTCGTCGCCGCCACAGGCTGCGACCAGCAGCCCTACGGCGGCGGTGAGGGCGACGAGTCGCCCTGCCTTGCGGTGCACACGCATTGGTCCTCCTTGGTTCGACATGCGACAGAGCCGAGGGGGGCGGCCGGCTCGCGGATCTGGCGTCGGGACGCTCAGTACGCTTGTGGCACCCCGGAACCCACGACCGGCACGGGTCTTCCGCGGCACCACAGAGCACAGATCTAACCATCAGAGCGGACACAGTGCGATGTGCTATTGCACTACTGTGTCCTAATCGTAACGCGGGTGAATGTCCCCTTTTGGGGGGTGAGTCCGCGCGCGGCCGGTCGTCATCAACGACTGGTGACGTCATGTGTCGCCATCGGTTGATGATCATGGACGGTCGGCCCGTGGTGGCGACGGCCGGCACCTGCGCACTTGTTCCACGTGACCGGTGACAGTACAATATTACTCTCGTTTCCCTCGTACCGGCACAGAATCACCGCATCTCGGCGTCGCTGTCCGGTGACGCCTTTTCCCGCACCTCTGGCCGAGGAGGATCTGTGTCTCCGACAGACGCTGGCAGCCGACCGCGAGGCCTGACGGCAGTCGCGGATGGATCGTCGCGACACGTCCGCCGGGCGCGGGCGCTGCTGATCGCCGTGGCCGCGTCCGCGCTGCTGTTCCCGCAGCTCGCCGGCGCCGAGAGCGCCGGCCCGTCGCAGGCTCCGCCGCTCGTCCCGATCGACCCGCAGGACTGGGACAACCAGTACGACCTCACCTGGGACGACTTCGTCCCGGTGCCGGGCGTCGACTGGACCGACCCGGATCGCGAGCCCACCGTCGACACCTGGCGGGCGGCGCTCGTCCTGGTCGACTACCCGAACATGGACTTCCAGATCAGCCAGCCGGAGGGGTCCACGATCTTCGGCACCCCGATCGGCGTCGGCGACGTCCCGCGCGCGGACGTCCCGCGGTTCTACGCCGGACTGCTCAACGAGCCGAGCGACCTCAACCACCGGCAGACGCTGAACTCGTACTGGATGGAGGACTCCTACGGCCAGTACGGCGTGGACGTCGACGCGTTCGGGCCGTTCCGGATGCCGCGCAACCACTTCGAGTACGGCAACTCCCCGTACGGCAACGCCGCCAGCTGCCCGCCCGACTTCACCTGCAACGGCAACTACACCCGCGACGCCCGCGCGCTGTACGAGGCGAACGTGCCGCCGGAAGTGCGCAGCCAGTACGACCTGATCTTCTTCATGGGCGCCGGCCTGGACGAGTCCACCGCCTGGCAGGTGTTCGGCGAGATGATGTTCGACTCGCCCGAGGACGTGCCGGACGAGTTCGGCCCGCCGGCCGAGTTCGACCCCGACGGCGTCATGACGAACTGGATGCCGACCCGCTACATCCCGTGGACGTCGTGGGCGGCCGGTTCGTTCACGTGGGCCAGCGCCGGCGGCGGCAGCGGCAACATGTCGGAGTCGTCGGGCACCGCCGGGTTCGCGCACGAGTTCACCCACATCCTGGGCCTCGGCGACAACTACAACGGCGCCTTCGCGGTGCCGGCCCAGCGGACCTTCACCGGCCAGTGGGACATGATGAGCCAGGGCTCCTGGAACGGGCCGACCGGCATGCACACCCGCTGGAAGGTCCCGGCCGACGGCGGCTCGACGGTCGGGCCGCACCACAGCATCCGCAACAAGCTCGAGCTGGGCCTCATCGACACCGACGACATCGTCGATCTCAGCCGCGACGGGCTGGCGTCGTCCGGCGTCGTGGTCGCGAAGGTGCGGGCGCGAGCGGCCGGTCCGGACGAGGACGAGCTGCTGGGCGTGCGCATCCGGCTCGACGGCGCCGCACCGGTGGATCGCACGCCGTCGTGCCACCCGTCGACCGCCGGCCCGGAATGCATGGGCCAGGCCGACTACACGAACTACACGCTCGAGGTCGTGCAGCAACTCGGCGTCGACTCGTACACGCCCGGCAACGGTGTGCTGATCTACAAGAACAAGGACCGTGGCAGCAACTGCGGCACGGCCACCTGCTTCTCGTGGCTGATCGACCCCAACCCCGACGACATCGGGATGGTCGACTTCTACCAGCCCGACGGCACGCCGCGGATGGTCGTCACCGGCGACCCGCGCCAGGTCAACGACGCGACGTTCAACGCCGGCACGCACTCGGGCACGTCCTACGAGTGGGTCGACGAGGACAACCGGCTGCACTTCTACGTGGTCGGCGTCGAGGAGGACGCGGACGGCGTGCGGACGTACACCGTCGCCGTCCGCTCGCTCGACGGCGCCGGCCCGCAGCGGCGGGGCGTCGCTCTGGACACCGGCGTGCCCGGCCGGCACACCCCCGGCAAGGCGGCCACCTGCACGTTCCCGCTGGAGAACACCGGCGAGACGGCGCCGGTCGACGCGGCGGCGCACCCGGGCGACGTCACGGACGAGGTGGCGGCCGACGTGTACCGGCTGTCGGTGACGTCGTCCGGCGCCGGCTGGGACGCCGAGCTGTACAACGAGCTGGCCGCGAGCCCGTTCGGCGGCGCCGTCGAGGTGCCGGTGTACGTCACCCGCACCCCGGGGGCGGTCCGGTCGACCACCGTCACGCTCACCGCCACCTCGGAGAGCGACCCGACCGCGACGGCCACCTGCGTGGTCGACGTCGCCGCCACGACCGTGCGGCGCTGACCCGTCGTCCGGACGTGACGAGCAATGTGCAATGTCGTATTTTATCCACCGGGCACGACGTTGGGAGAGCGCATGCGTAGAGGGCTCAGCAGGACGAGCGGCGCGAGGCGGTGGCGGCTGGGACTTGCCGCGGCCGCGGTCACGACGCTCGTCGTCGGTGTGGCGAGTGCGGGGCAGGCGGCTCCGCCGGACTTCGAGGTCCAGCCGATCGATCCGCAGAACTGGCAGAACCAGTACGACATGACCTGGGACGACTGGACCGACATCCCGGGCACCGAGTGGAACGACCCGGACGCGAAGCCGAGCGAGCGTGGCCTGCGCATCGCGCTGGTGGCGGTGGACTTCCCGGACCAGCCGTTCGTCATGACGCAGGAGAAGCAGAGCGACCTGTTCGGCAACCCGCAGATCGACCCGATCTCGCGGGACGAGGTGCCGCAGTTCTACCACGACTTCTACATGGTCCCGAACGAGTACAACCACGGCCGCACCATCCAGGAGTACTGGATGGAGCAGAGCCGCGGGAAGCTCGGCGTCGAAGAGATGGACGTCTTCGGCGCGTACCAGGTGCCACGCAACCTGTTCGAGTACGGCCTGAACGAGTGGGGTCAGCAGTCGGCCTGTCCCGAGGGCTTCACCTGCAACGGGAACCTCGACCGCGACGTCGACACGGTCTGGAAGGCCGACCTGGCCGAGAAGGGCGTCCCGTGCCCGGACAGCCGCTGCGGCTACGACGTCATCCTGCGGGTCTACGCCGGCTACGACGAGACCAGCATCTGGCAGGAGTACGGCGAGATGATGTTCGACACCAAGGAGGACATCCCGGACGAGTGGGGCCCGCCGGCGTCGGTGGACCCCGACAACGAGATGCCGAACTGGGCGCCGACGCGCTACGTCGAGTGGACCTCGTGGCGGGCCGCGGCCCAGCAGTGGGGCCTCTCGTCGATCCGTCAGGCGGAGAGCTCGGGCACCATCACGCACGAGATGGGGCACTTCTTCTTCCGCATCGGCGACAACAACAACAACCCGTTCTCGGACCGCGCGAACCCGCCGCAGCCGTTCCACCGGGTCGGCTCGGCGCCGTGGGACATGATGGACCGCGGCTCGTTCAACGGCCCCGGCGGTCACCACATGCGCTGGGTCGTGCCGCCGAACATGGGTGGCTGGTCGCCGTCGGGCCTCATGGTCCGCAACAAGATCCACGCGGGCATCCTGCCGGCGGACAACCTGCTCGACCTCAGCCGTGAGGCGCTGGCCGACACCGGCGTCGTCGTCGGCGAGGTGACTGCGCGCGCCGTCGACCCCGGCGCCGAGGGCACGTCGGGCGTGAAGATCCGCCTGGACGGGGAGGGCCGTCCGGACCGCACGCCGGCCTGTGACATCAACACCGACCCGTTCTGCCACGGCAACACCGGCTGGGACCACTACACGCTGGAGGTCGTCGACCAGATGGGGTTCGACTCGTTCAACCCCGACAGCGGCGTGATCATCTCCAAGAACAAGACCAACGAGGACCGCAACAGCACCTGCGGCTACGGCTGCTTCAACTGGGTCATCGACGCCAACCCGGACGACATCGGGCTGGTCGACTTCTACAAGCCGGACGGCACGCCCATCATGGCGTCGATCGCCGACCACCGGCAGCTCAACGACGCCGCGTTCCACGCCGGCCTGAACTCGGGCTCGGAGTACGAGTACGTCGACGAGGCCAACCGGCTGCACTTCTACGTCATCGACATCGAGCGCGACGACGACAGCGTGTTGTCGTACACGTTGGCGGTGCGGTCGCTGGACGGCGACGGTTCGCAGGACCGGGGGGTGGAGCTGGGCGACGGCGAGGTGTCCGGGATCCGGGCCAGCCAGGCCGCCCAGTGCACGTTCCCGCTGACCAACACCGGCGAGGAGGCGACGAACCCGGCCGGCCACGCCAGCGACGTCAGCGGCAAGGCCGACAACGACGTGTTCCGGCTCTCGGTCGAGTCCAGCGGCAAGGGCTGGACGGCCGAACTCGACAACGCCCTCACCACGGCCCGTGCCGGTGAGACCGTCGAGGTCCCGGTCTACGTCACCCGCGAGACGCCGGCCGCACGGAACACCACGGTCACCCTCACCGCGACGTCGGAGAGCGACCCGTCGGCCACCCAGCAGATCACCTGCACGGTGGCCGTGAAGGACACCAACCCCCGGCGGTGACGCCGGTCGTCCGCATCCCATGACGGCCGCCCGGGCCTGTCCGCGAGACAGGCCCGGGCGGTTCGTGAAGGAGCACCCATGAGATTCCGCCGAACTCTTCGTGCCGCCAGTCTCACGTTCGCCGCCGCGGCCCTCGTGCTCGGAATGTCCGCCGGGGCGGTACAGGCCGATCCGCCGGACTACGTCGTCGAGCCGATCGACCCGCAGAACTGGCAGAACCAGTACGACCTGACCTGGGACGACTGGACCGACATCCCGGGCACCGAGTGGAACGACCCCGACGTCAAGCCGAGCGAGCGCGGCCTGCGCATCGCCCTCGTCGCGGTCGACTTCAAGGACATCCCGTTCGTCATCACCCAGCCGAAGGGGTCGGACCCGTTCGGCAACCCGCAGATCGACCCGATCGCGCGTGCGGACGTCCCGGACTTCTACCGCGACTACTACCTGGAGCCGAACGAGTACAACCACGGCCGCACCATCCACGAGTACTGGATGGAGCAGAGCCGCGGCCGGCTCGGCGTCGACGAGATGGACACCTTCGGCCCGTACACGCTGCCGCGCAACCAGTTCGAGTACGGCCTCAACGAGAGCTGGATCCGCAACGCGCCGGGCGAGCACTGCCCCGAGGGCTACACCTGCAACGGCAACGTCGAGGGCGACACCGACAACCTGTGGCGGGCCGACCTCGCCGAGCAGGGCACGCCCTGCGTGGGCAGCCGGTGCGGTTACGACGTCGTGCTGCGGGTCTACGCCGGCTACGACCAGACCTCGGTCTGGCAGGAGTTCGGCGAGATGATGTTCGACTCCAAGGAGGACGTGCCGGACGAGTGGGGCCCGCCGGAGTGGCTGGACCCGGACGACTCGATGCCGAACTGGGCGCCCACCCGCTACGTCGAGTGGACCTCGTGGCTGGCGTCGTCGCAGCGCTGGGGCAGCGCCTCGATCCGTCAGGCGGAGAGCTCGGGCACCATCACGCACGAGATGGGGCACTTCTTCTTCAGCATCGGCGACAACAACAACAATCCGTTCTCGGACCGGCAGAGTCCGCCGTCGCCGTTCCACCGGGTGGGATCCGCGCCGTGGGACATGATGGACCGCGGCTCGTTCAACGGTCCCGGTGGCCACCACCTGCGGTGGGTGGTGCCGCCGAACATGGGCGGGTGGTCGCCGGCCGGCCTGATGGTGCGCAACAAGATGCTGGCCGGCATCGCCGACAACCTGGTGGAGCTCAGCCGGGAGAACCTGGCGAACACCGGCGTCTATGTCGACCGGGTGACGGCGCGCGCCGTCGACGCGGGCGAGGACGGCACGTCGGGCGTCCGGATCAGGCTGGACGGCGCCGGTCGCCCCGACCGCACCCCCGACTGCAACGCCGACACCGACCCGTTCTGCCACACCGACCCGGACAACAACGGCAACACCGGGTGGGACGACTACACCGTCGAGGTCGTCGACCGGATGGGCTTCGACTCGTTCACGCCGGACAGCGGCGTCATGATCGCGAAGAACAAGCAGCGCGGCTCGAACACCTGCGGCTACAGCTGCTTCAACTGGACCATCGACGCCAACCCCGACGACATCGGGCTGGTCGACTTCTACCGCCCCGACGGCACCCCCGTCATGGCGTCGATCGCCGACCACCGCCAGCTCAACGACGCCCTCTTCCACGCCGGCACGAACTCCGGCTCGGAGTACGAGTACGTCGACGAGCACAACCGGCTGCACTTCTACGTCATCGACATGGAGCGCGACGAGGAGGGCGTGCTGTCGTACGACCTCGCGGTGCGGTCGCTGGACGGCGACGGTGCGCAGGACCGCGGGGTGTCGGTGGGTGCGGCCGAGGTCACGGGTCTGCGGACCAGCCAGGCGGCGCAGTGCACGTTCCCGCTGACGAACACCGGCTCGGCCGCGACGAACACCGCGGGCCACCCGACCGACGTCGCGTCGAAGCTGGACAACGACGTGTACCGGCTGTCGGTGGCGTCCAGCGGCAAGGGCTGGACGGCGCGGCTGGACAACGCGCTCACCACGGCGCGGGCCGGCGACACCGTCGAGGTGCCGGTGTACGTCACCCGCGAGACGCCGGCGGCGCGCGAGACCACGGTCACGCTCACCGCGACGTCGGAAAGCGACCCGGCGGCCACCCGGTCCGTCACCTGTACGGTTGCGGTCCAGGACACCAACCCGCGCCGCTGATCTCGAGTGGGCACCCGGGCGGCGGCGCCGTGTTTCCGCGCCGCTGCCCGGGCTCCCGGGGAGGGGACTCATCCCGTGCTACGTCTGCGTGGCCGTGCGGCGCTCGCCGTCGCCGTTCTGATCCCGGTGCTGGCCGGGTGCTCGGGCTCGTCCGACGATGCGTCCGGTTCCGGCACCGAGGCCGGCGTCGTCCGGGTGCTCATCCCGGACGGCAACCTGCGCCGGCTCGGCGAGCCGTGCAACGGGGCGGGCGCGTTCCGCTCCGTCCACGCCGAGGCGACCTTCACCGTCGAGGACGGTGACGGCGTCGAGGTGGCGCGCGGCGAACTGCCGAGCGGCACCGCGGAGCAGATGATGGACGTCTCGTTCCGCGAGGGCATGCGGCAGCCCACGATGTGCGTCATGGACGTCGACGTCGAAGGGCTGACCACGCCGGACGGCTACGAGTTCGTCGTCGGCGACGGCTTCGCCGTGCCGATCGAGCCGAGCGACGACGCGGAACTGATCGGAGAGGTGTTGATCTCGTGAGGCGTGTCGTAGTGGCGGTCGTGGCCGCTGTGCTGGCCCTGGCCGGGTGCTCCGGGTCGGACGACCCGGCCGCGGTGTCGTTCGAGCTGCCCGGCGAGGTGCCCAGCGACGTGACGTTCATCGACGCGCCTTCGGATGCGCCGGCGGCGCCGTCGTTCGAGTTGGAGCTGCTCGACGGCAGCACCCTCGACCTCGCGGAGCAGTGGGAGCAGCGGCCGGTCGTGCTGGTGTTCTTCGAGTCGTTCTGCGAGCTGTGCACGCAGCAGCAGGCCGACATCACCGCGCTGAGCGAGGAGTACCGCGACGCCGTCCTGTTCGTCGGCGTCGGCAGCGCGACCAGCGAGGACGACGCCGCCGAGTACGTGCGCGAGCACGACATCGCGTACCCGGTCGGGCTGGACCCGGTCGGCGAGGTGTTCCGGCGCTACGGTGTCGACGAGCCGCCGCTGGTGGCGTTGATCGCGCGCGGCGGGCAGCTGGTGCGCGGCTGGCCGGGCGGCGTGGAGGACCTCGGCAGCCAGCTGACGGAGTTCGTCGTCGCCCGGTGACGTATTCATCCCTTTCATCCCGGTAGCATGTGATATGTTACTGCGCGGGCGGAGGTGATCATGGAACTCTCGATGCAGCAGATCCTGGAGAGCCTGGCGCAGCGGGTCGCGCGGCCGGCCGTGCTCGAAGACCGGTACATGCGGCTGCTCGCGTTCAGCTCGCACGACCAGCCGATCGACGACGTCCGCGAAGATTCCATCCTGCGCCGGCACGCCTCGTCCGAGGTGCGCGGCTGGCTGAAGCGGTTCGGGTTGCCGAACCTGCGCCGGCCGCTGCGGCTGCCGGCCAACCCCGAACTGCACATGCTGCCGCGGATCTGCGTCCCCGTCGTCTACCGCGGCAAGCTGCTCGGCCACCTCTGGTTCGTCGACGCCGACGGCAGCATGAGCGACGCCGACCTCGACGCGTGCGTGCAGGGCGCGGCCGAGCTGGGCGAGTGGCTGCACCGCGAGAGCGTGGCCAGCCTGTTCTCGTCCGCCCGGCTGGCCGACACCATGCACATGCTGCTGAGCAGCTCGCCGATGAGCGCCCAGGCCGCTCGCAGCCTCATCGACGCCGGCTACATGCCCGACCGCGACGGCGTCGTCGCCGTGGTGCTGCAGGGCGTGCCGCGCCGCTCCTCCGCCGTCGACATCGAGGACGCCCTCGCCCAGGCCGTCGCCGACTTCCGCCGCGTGGTCCGGCGCGGCCAGGCGCTGGACCTGATCAGCCGCGACCACGCCGTCCTGCTGCTGTCCTGCACCGGCGACCACGACATCTACGTCGACGAACGGGTCGAAGGGCTGGTCGAGCTGACCCGGACCGCGTTGGCCGGCGCCGGGTCCGACGCCGCGCTGGTCGTCGGTGTCGGCAGCCGCCGCGACGTTCTCGAGGACGCGTATGCCTCCTTCCGCGAGGCCCGCATGTCCGCCGACGCCGCTCGCCTGCTCCCGGGCCTCGGCGACGTCGTCCACTGGTCCCGGCTCGGCATCCACCAGATCGTCGTCAAGCTGGCGTCGCTCGGCGAGGAGGTGCCGACGGTCCATCCCGGCCTCGGCCACCTGCTCGACGACCCCGACGCGTTGCCGCTGCTGGAGACCCTCGAGACCTACCTCGACGTCGCCGGCAACGCCCAGCTCACCGCCGAGCGCCTCAACCTGCACCGGACGTCGCTGTACTATCGGCTGCAGCGGCTGGAGCAGCTCGCCCACACCAACCTCAAGAGCGGCGCCGAGCGGCTGGCCCTGCACCTGTCGCTCAAGGTGGCCCGGATGACCGGCCAGTACGCGCCCCGCCAGGCCGGCCCGGCCGACGCCGCCGTCCCCGCCGGCGCCACCGGCACCGACAACGTCACGCCCTTCCCCACGGTGGCCTCCCGCTAGCGCTGCTAGGTTTCCCAAACTCTGAGGTTGATCTTGAGTTTCAGGCGGCCGTTCCCAGT
>NZ_LFXL01000044.1 GCF_001270745.1 Jiangella muralis | reverse complement strand
GCTGCGCGCCGACGTGCTGCTGACGTCGACCTCGGCGGCGTCGGGCGGGCTGACCTACCACCAAGAGCAGGAGATCGTGCTGGTCAAGCGGGCAATGATGCGCTCGGCGACCCGCAAGGTGCTACTCATGGACCACACCAAGCTCGGCGGCACCGCGCTGCACCAGCTGGCGCCGCTCACCGACTTCGACGACGTCGTGGTCGACGGCGGCACGCCCGCGGACGTCGTCCGGGCGCTGAGCGACCGCCGGGTCAACGTCCACGTCGCACCAATCGACACCCCCTGACCGCGAGGAGGCGGCATGTACATCGGCGTCGACATCGGCACCACTCCGCCCTTGTCAGCGGCGACCCGGAAGCACCAGATGTTGATGACACGGGACGCGCCCTATTCCAGCACCCACCTGCTCTGTCGGCTCACGAGAAGACCGGAGCGGTGACTACGCCAGCAGGTCGAGCTCGTAGCCGGCCCTGCGGAGGATCCCGTCACGCGACGCCAACACTCGGCTACGCAGCTCACCAACATCCACCCCAACTATCCGCCCGTCCCACTTGCGGACCTTCCCGTCGATGAACACGTGCCGCACCGCGCTGCTGTCCACACCCAGCACCACTGTCGAGGCCGCGTTGTTCAGCGGCATCGTGGAGATGCCGTCGGTGGAGAGAACAACCACATCGGCACGCTTGCCCGGTGTCAGCGAGCCGGTGATGTCATCGCTGCGGACCGTGCGTGCACCGTCGATCGTCGCCATCTCGAGCACGGCCCGCGGACTGATCGGATCCGGGACGTCGTCGGCGCCGTCCCGAGCTGCCTGGAAGGCGGCCATCCGTTGCAGCGTGTAGGTCGCCCGCATCTGGGTGAACAGGTCACTGGCAAGTGTGCACTCCACGTCGACGCTCAGCCCTGGACGTAGCTGCCGGCCGCGAGCCTCCTGGATGGGCGGGGTCGCGTCGAAGATTCCGATCTCGGCGTCGGATGTGGTCGTCAACGCAACCCGCACCTCGGCCTCCTGCACGTGCCCCCACGCAGCCTCGGTCAACGCGGTGCAGTGGATGAGGGTGATGTCCGGACCCAGGAGACCCTCCCTGCCCAACAGCTCGATGTTGCGCGACGCAGAGGGCCCGAAGGTCGCATCGACCGCAACCGGCAACCCCATGTCGCGGGCTCGGCGGACATTTTCCGCAGTCAGCGCGATCTCATCGCCTCCCAGATCGGAGGTGCCGAACACCCCGAGCGCGGTTGAGACCGTGGCGCCGAAGTCATCTTCGTGTGCACGCCGGGCGTTGTCGTGCCACCGACGGTCCCATTCACCGCTCAGCGGTGGCGCGATCGCGACCACGGCGCGCATCCCGGCATCGGCGTGGCCCTGGACTCCGGAGGACACATGCCCCCAGGAGCGGCTGTTGTGCGCGAAGTCCAGCATGCCGGTGACGCCGGAATCGATCGCGCCGAGAGAGGCGAGGTAGGAGGCGAGGAGCATGTCCTCCTCCCCATAGGAGGGAGCCAAGCGCGCGTGGGCGATGTCGACGTAGCGTTCCAGATCGACCGCAGCGAACATCCTGCGCAACTGCGTCTGCCAGCAGTGCCGGTGCGTGTCCTGGAGACCCGGAATCACTATGCACCCAGTCACGTCGACCTCGACGGTGCCTGTCGGCTGCTGAGCCGCAGGGTCGTGTGGCGCCACTGCGGCGATCTGCGCACCTTCGATGGTCACATCGCCCGACGCGAGATCGCCGACCTCGGGATCCATCGACAAGACTGTCGCCCCGCGCAGCGCCACCCGCACGCCGGTAGCGTGAGCCTCCTCGATTCGACCGAGCGTCCCGTCGAGTCCCACATCTGTCACATGTTCCACAGCCAAGCTCCTCACCCGACCCGTTACTCACTTGGTCACTAGGTCTATGTGGTGAGCTGCGTCACTGTCAATACCCCTGTCGGCCGCAGTGGCCGGCAAGGCCGACTCAGAGCGTCGCGGCCGGACGCTTGACGAGCTCCGGTCGACCTCGCTACCTTCCACTCACCAAGTCACTTGGTGACCTGGCATGGCGTCACACAGCGGTGGCGCCGGCTGGATGAGTGAGGAGCGACAGTGACTGAGAGCAATGTGGCTGAGCGGGTGGCCCGGCTCGAGGAACGATTGCGGGTCCTGGAGGACCAGCGCGACATCGAACGGCTGGTGTACCGCTACGGGTACACCTTCGATGACGGCGACCTCGAAGGGTTCATCGGCTGCTTCACCGAGGACTGCGTGGGGGAGTACCGCCCCTTCGCTCAAGGGTTCGAGGGCAAGGACGGGATCCGTCAGTTTGCATCGGCGGTGAAGGGGACGTTTCCTCGGATCACGGAGACATTCCACTTCACTGCCAGCCCGGTGATCGACATCATCGGAGACGATGCCTCGAGCCGGTGGCACTGGATGAACCCCTCCTCGGTTGAGGACGCACCGGGGACGCACGTGTCGGCGTGGCAGTTCGGCGTCTATGAGATGTGGTTCCGCCGGGAGAGCGCGGGCTGGAAGATCCGTCGCAATCGGGTCACCTACCGCCAGGTGTTCGATGTGACCAAGGGGTATGCCGGGAACCCCATGCTCCTGCTAGGCAGCGGACAAGCTGCCGAAACCGCACGGTTAGGCGATCACAGTGACTGACCGCCTCCTTCCCGAGAACTCTGGAACCGGCTCGAGCCAGCCCATGTCCGGTGACGACACCGAAGTGGCCCGCGTGTACCGCAAGGTGGCGCTGCATGTGATGCCGCTACTGTTCCTCTGCTTCCTGCTTGCCTATCTCGACCGGGTCAACGTGTCCTTCGCGAAGGAGCACATGGCCTCCGATCTGGGCCTGTCCAGCTTCGCCTACGGCCTCGGGGCCGGCATCTTCTTTATCGGCTACTTCATCTTCGAGGTTCCGAGCAACCTGTGGATGGAACGGATCGGAGCCCGCCGGACGCTGCTGCGGATCATGACGTTGTGGGGACTCACCTCGGCGTCAATGGCTCTGGTCACCGACGAATTCACCTTCTACATCCTCCGATTCTTCCTCGGAGCGTTCGAGGCCGGGTTCGCGCCCGGCGTGCTTCTTTACTTGAGCAGGTGGACACCCTCGGTCATGCGCGCCAGGTTCATGGCGCTGTTCCTCACCGCGACTGCAGTGGCGGGACTGATCGGTGCTCCTCTGTCGGGCTGGATCATCAGCACGTTCGACGGCAGCGCCGGAATTGCCGGGTGGCAGTGGATGTTCGTCCTGCAGGGGCTGCCGTCGGTGGCGATGGGCGTCGTGGTCTTCCTCCTGCTTCCCGACAACCCCGGTGAGGCACGCTGGCTGAATGACGACGAGCGTCGCGTGATCGAGCACACGCTCGCCACCGACCCCAAAGCTGCAGGTGCGGGAGTGACCTCGTTCAGGGCAGCTCTGCGCAACTCGAGGGTCTACCTGCTGAGCTTGGCCTACTTCTGCCTGTCAGGCGGGGTCTTTCTCATCACTTTCTGGCTCCCGACTGCGCTCTCGGAGTTCGACGTTTCGAGCTCGACCGTGCTGGGATGGATCATTGCGATCCCCTACCTGTGCGCGGTGGTGGGTCTGCTCGTCGTCGGCCGCCTCTCGGACAGGTCGGACAACAGGCGTCTGTTCTGTGCAGTGCCGATGGCCGTCGGTGCCGCAGCACTGACGGGCACCATGTTCACGAGCGGCTCCCTGCCGGTCACCGTCGTCCTGTTCTCCGTCGCCGCGTTCTCGATCTGGAGCGTGTACGGCGTCTTCTGGTCCATCCCGGCGACCTTGTACAGCGGGCTGGCCACGGCGGGCAGCATCGCGTTGATCAACTCAGTAGGGAACATCAACGGGTTCGTGAACCCGTTCGTCGTCGGTGCCCTGGAGTCGCTCACCGGCTCTCTGTATGCCGGCATGTCCGTCACCATCGTCTGTTTGCTGATCGGTGCCGTGCTGATCCTTGTCACTGTTGAGAAGAAGGAGGACAGGACGACATGAGGCTCGCACGAGTCCAGCTCATTGGTTCATCCCTCCCCGATTTCGCCGTCTCCGCCGGCGACGGGTGGCTGACGTTCCGCAGCGCCGGGGTCGAGGCGCCGACGGTGAGGGAGGCGATCGACGCATGTGGTGAGGTTGCCTCGGCTCGGGACCGGCTGGCAGATCAGAGAGTCGCGGCTGACCAGGTGCGGCTACTCAGTCCGCTCTACCGGTCAGGGAAGGTTCTCGCGATCGGCCTCAACTATGCCGACCACATCCGCGAGACGGGGAGCAGAACACCGACCGCGCCGGTGGTGTTCGCGAAGTACCCGAGCTCCATCACCGGCCCGTTCGACCCCATCGTCATCGACCACGCGTCGACGGAGCAGGGCGACTATGAGGCCGAACTGGCTGCCGTCATCGGCTCCGCGTGTCGCAAGGTCGACCCCGAGCAGGCGTTGAGTCACGTGTTCGGGTACACGGTCGCCAACGACGTCTCGGCTCGCGACCTCCAGCACTCCGACGCACAGTTCTCCCGTTCGAAGGGGATGGACACCTTCTGTCCGTGTGGGCCGTGGATCACAACCAGGGAGGAGGTCGCCGACCCGCAGGGCCTGGCGGTGACCTCGTGGGTCAACGGCGAAGTGCGGCAGGACTCCAGCACAGCGGAGATGATCTTCGGCGTTGCTGCGCTGATCAGCTACCTGTCGCAGACGATGACCCTGGAGCCAGGCGACACGATCCTGACCGGTACCCCGCACGGCGTCGGCTTCGCGATGACGCCACCGCAGTTCCTTCGGCCCGGAGATCGCGTGGCCTGTGAGATTGCCGGCCTCGGCAGGATCGACAACCCGGTGCAGGCTCCATGACCGCCGTCGACGTGTACCCGAGACCTGGCCCGCCAACTGATGAGGTACTGCGAGCGTTGGCGGACATCCCGGTCAGTGTCGCGTCCGATGCCATGAAGCGCGACCCGGGAACCTCTCTCCTGAGGCCGGTTCACGACGGCAGCGCGACCCTGGCAGGGCCGGCGTTGACGGTACGGACCAGGCCGGGAGACAACCTCGCGGTCCACGTCGCTCTCGAGCACGCGGTCCCTGGGCAAGTACTGGTCGTCGACGGCGCCGGCGAAGTGCGTAACGCACTGCTCGGCGGCCTGCTCGCCGCCCACGCGTTGCAACGTGGAGTCGTGGGTATCGTCGTCGACGGCGCAGTTCGCGATATTGACGATCTTCGGCAGCTGAACCTCCCGGTCTTCGCTCTGGGAATCACCCACCGTGGGCCCTACAAGTCGGGTCCGGGAACGGTCAACGAGCCCATCAGCATCGACGGCACGGTCGTTCACGCCGGCGACATCGTGCTCGGCGACGGCGACGGCATCGCGTTCATCCCACCTCAGCGAGCCCCGCAGGTGCTGGAGGATGCCCAGAGAATCCTCCGCTCCGAGCAGAAGCAGCTGGCCCAGATTCGCGCTGGGGCCTGGCGACGGGACTGGCTTCAAGGAGCTGCCCGCGTCGTCGAGCACCGCAACCCCGAAAGGACCCCCGATGCGTAACGGCAACGTCGTCTTCGACCTGGTCGTCCATGTGCACAACCTGCTGAACAGCAACTTCGCCGAGCCGGCGGGAAGCGTCGCGCAACCGTTCAAGTACGAGCATCTCAAAATCCTCAAAGAGGAGGTGGAGGAGCTTCCGCCCGCCGACGAGTTCTTCCAGATCCCCCCCGACCCAGAAGGGGTCGTTGACAAGATCTTCGGTGGCGGCTCCCAGATCGACTTCGCCATGGCGCAGGTCGTGCCGTTGTTCGACCTGTTCGTCGAGGACCCCGAGGACAACATCAGACGCGTCCACCAGATGACCCAGGTGCGGCCCGACTCGATAGTGTTCGCCGGCGGCACGGACCCGGTTCTGCGCACGGTTCCCGGGGCGCTGAGAGATATCACCTGGCAGATCGAGGACCTCGGTGCCCGGTCGATCAAGCTCTACACGGCGCACGCCTACGGCAACTCATGGCGAATGGACGATGCCGACGTGTGCTACCCGATGCTGCAACGCATGCTCGAGCTGGACTGCAACCTGGTTCAGGTGCACAAGGGCGATCCGCAGGGACTGGAGCCTCTGCTGGACCTGATGCCCGACGACGTACACCGGGCCGCGCTGGACTTCCCCGAGATGAACTTCATCGTCCATCACCTCGCGTTCCCGTTCGATGACATCGCCATCGATCTGGCCTCCCGCTTGCCGAACGTCTACCTGGCGATGTCGACATGGATCAACATGGTCAAGACCGCGCCGGTCGAGACGGCGATGCGGCTGGGCAAGGCGTTGCGGTGGTGCACGCCGGAGAAGATCATCTGGGGCAGCGAAACCCCGCTGTGGCCCAGCGCGCAGCATCTGCTGGACCTTTCGTGGGACTTCCAGATCCCCACCGACCTGCAGGCAGGCTGGGGGTTCCCGGAGATCACTGAGGAGGACCGGTCGTTGATGTTCGGCGGAAACCTGTTGCGGCTGCTGGGCCTGCCAGATGACCCGGACCGGATTCGCACCGAGATCGGCGGCAGTCAGCGGCGGGGTGCGTTGCAGTGAGCGTCTGCGGCTCATCGGAGCATGAAGCAGTCACACCGGAGTCGGTGGAGAAGCTGCTGGTTCACCAGGTGCGGCCGGCGTTGAGCTCACATGCCGGTTCGGTGCGACTTCGGACTGTGGACCAGGCTGAGGTCGTATTGGAGTTCGTCGGCAGCTGCGCGGGATGCTACTTCCGCAAGGGCTGCGTCGAAAGTTTGGTGGTGCCGACTTTTGAGGACGAGTTCGGGACGAATCTGAGGGTCCGGGTTCGCAATGCCCGATGATCAGGGAGGGCTAGGCAGCTTTTCGGGGCGGCGCGCCGGCGGCAGCGCGACGTTCGACGCGTTCGGGTTATACTCACCTGGTGACTAAGAGTCTCGGAGCCATGGGGCGAGACCCCGATGCGAGTGGCCGGCGCAGCCGCCCGTCACTTTCTGCGGAGATCATCGCCGACATGCGCCGCCAGATCGCGACGGGGGCGTTGTCACGCGGCGGCAGGCTTCCCAGTGAACGTCAGCTCGCGGAACAGTTCGGCGTCAGTCAGCCGACGATGCGTGAGGTGGTCAGGGCGCTTGAGGCGATGGGCCTGTTGCAGGTTCACCACGGCCGCGGCGTCTTTGTCTCCGGCGATCTTGGTGACCATCTCGATGCGACGCTGCACACCTATCTGGAGTTTGAGGATGTCGGGCTGGTTGAGGTCCTAGAGGTGCGTGGCGCTCTCGGTACGCTCGGCGCCCGTCAGGCCGCGCGCCGGGCGGGAGAGGCGGACAAGGACCTGTTGAGGCAGGCCGCAGCTGCCTGTGACACGAACGCTGGCCTGTCGACGGTAGAGGAGCTTGCGGAGTCTGTCGTCCGCTTCCAGGCCGCTGTGTCGGCGGCGGCGCACAACCCACTTCTGTATGCGATCGACAAGTTACTGATCCGGGTGCTGCTCGGCCTGCAGGTGGAGGCCAAACGTGCTTACGGCGTCGACTACTGGCGGGGTCAGATCGACCAGTTCCGAGATGACCGGTGGCGGATCGTCACCCACATCGAGAAGGGGCAGGTTGCAGCCACGGTGAAGGCCGTGACGGCGTACCTGGAGGATCAGCGCGAGCTGTTCGAGAACGACCCGGACATGGCTGCTGTCCGCCTCTACGACCACTAGCCGATCGGGCACCGGAGGTGAGGTGAGCCGGACAACGACTCGCCAGCTGAGAGAGCAGCCGGAGGCTGGACGGTGTACGTGACCGCCGGAGGGTCCGGGTCAGCGCGGCGGCTCCGCGGCGCCCCCGCTCCACGACGCCCTCGTCCGCCGACCCCAGATCCTCGCGCGCCGCCCGTGCCCGGCGGGCGGCGGCGGGCCACCCGGCGATCAGCAGGAACCGCGCCAGCGCGTCCAGCGCCGCCGCGCTCGCCGATCCGCCACTCGTCGAGGCGGGCCGGCCGTCCAGCCAGGACACGTCCGCCCCGGTGAGCAGGTCACCCTGGAGCAGCCCCGTCACCACCAGGCCGGTCGGCCAGCCGGGAAGAACCGGGCCGAAGTACACGCGCAGCACATCCAGCTCCAACCCGTCACGGTCCGGCGCCGTGCTCGCCATCGCCAAACCCGCGACGACGCCGCCGCGGTGCATGCGGTGATCGCCATGGCCGGCGTGCTCGTCGTGCCACCGTGCTCGCTATGCCCGGCATGGTCATCGTGCCGGTCGTGCCCGTCATAGCCACCATGCCCGTCGTGGCCACCGTGCGTCATCGTGGCGTGGTCCGCGTGGCCTCCAGGATGGCCGGCGTCGCCCTGGCCGCCGAGAACGTCCGCGCGGCAGCGTGCGAATGGCGCGGAGCTGTGACGACGCGCCGGCCCATCCAGCTGGCCAGCGGAGCAGCGTCGCTGCTGCGGTATGCAGCGACGATAGCCGTGCTTCGTTGCGCGCTGGATTGTCTCGTCGCTGCGGGCGTCCGCGCTCATACGCTCCGTATGGTGCGAGTCCGACGCGGTGCCGGGCGGTAGGTGAGCCGGTTTCCGCCCGGCCGGCCGGCTCGTGGGCTCAGGCCGACGGCCGGTGACCACTGTCCGTGGCCACCGGCCGTCCTGCCGGACCCGCTCCCGCTCAGTGGTGTGAGTGGCTGGCGGCGTGGTGGTGCTCGTGATGCGCCGGTACGGCGTCCGCGGCACCGCCGTCGTGAGCCGTTCCCGGCGAGCGCCAGTCGATCAGCACCCAGGTGAGGAGCGCGATCACGAGGCCGGTGCTGGTGATCAGGCCTCCGACCCAGTTGACCGACGTCAGGCCCCATCCGCCGTCTATCGCCGCGCCGCCGAGGGTGATGCCGATGGCGCTACCCAGGGTGAACGCGGAGATGTTGGCCGCCGAGGCGACGTCCGGGGCATGGCCGGCAGCGTTCATCACCCGCAACTGGAGGGGCGCGACGACCGAGAAGCCGGCGACCCCGAACAGGAACATCATGATCACCGCACTGACCTGGTTCTGGATGGCCAGGTTGGCGTCCACCCACACCCGGCGAGCCTCCACCCTCGCCGGCACCGACGTGCTCCGCCAGCTCCTGGACGGCCTCGCGGTCCGCCTCGACGGCGGAGCCAGAGCGACCAGCGTCACGTCACGGTGGCGGAAGATCCTCTACAACCTCGCCGAGTACGCGATCGACCGGAAGGTGCTCGTCACCAACCCGCTCCCCAGCGTCAAGCAGCCGGCGCAGCGCATCGCCGAGGTCGACCGGCGCAGCGTTGCCAACCCGACCCAAGCACGCGACCTGCTCACCGCCGTCGCAGCCCAGAGCGTCACCGGGCAGCGACTCGAGGCCTACTTCGGCTGCCTCTACTACGCCGCCATGCGCCCCGAGGAAGCCGCCGACCTACGTGCTGACAACCTCGACCTCCCCGACCGGGGCTGGGGCTGGATCTACCTGGAAGCCGCCAAGCCGCACGCCGGCGGCGAATGGACGAACACCGGCAACGCGCGCGACGACCGACCGCTGAAGCAACGCGAGATCGGCGAGGTCCGCAAGGTCCCGTCGCCACCGGAGCTCACGGCCCTGCTGCATCACCACCTCGGTACCTTCGGCACCACGCCCGACGGGCGACTGTTCGTCGGCGAACGCAGCACCGACCACCTTCCTGCCTTCACTGTGTTCCGTGTCTGGAACCGCGCCCGCGAGGCAGTCTTCGGCGTCGACGCGAATCGCTCGCTGGTTGCGCTGCGCCCCTACGACCTGCGCCACGCGGCCGTCTCTACCTGGCTCAACTCCGGCGTCCCACCCACCAAGGTCGCAACCTGGGCAGGACACTCCGTCGACATCCTGCTCAAGATCTACGCCAAGTGCATCGACGGCGACGACGCGTGAGAAACCGTAGAGAGCCGTCGACGGCCGGACAGACACAAGCGCCCCTCACCTGACGTTTCCGCAGGTGAGGGGCGCTCTCTGTAGCCCCGACGGGATTCGAACCCGCGCTACCGCCTTGAGAGGGCGGCGCACCGGCGGCAGCAGCACCTGCCCTGACCTGCCGTAATGCGCGCGAAGCGGCGGCATGGAGAGGAACTTGGACACGTATTCGCCAAACCACAGTCGTAGATAGCCGGACGTCGTCGCTCGCAGCCGGACGTTCGCTGCTATCACCGGCGCTGACGAACTGGCAGGGATGGTCCGATGTGTCGACGCCGTCATTTGAACGCCCAGGCCGCCGGCCGCTCAGTACCCGGTCTCGGCGAATGGATGCGCCGCGAGTCCACCAGTGGACCAACCGTGTCGGTGTACCGCTGCGTGTCGTTCAGCGTGCGCTGTCCCCAGTACGCCACCGCTGCCGGCACCGTCAGGAGCGCAGCCAGCACGACACAGAGGACGGCGGCGATGGAACGTGCGGCGGAACCGCGCTCGCGCCTCGTCGCGTCGACGGTCTGTGCTCGGCGAACGTCGGGCATGGGAGCCTCCCCCGCTTCGGCTTCGTCGGCGAGCCCAGGTCGCAGCGTCCCGACGCCGTCGTCGGCTACGCGTGCGCGAGCAGTTTCGCCTTCTGGGCCTCGAACTCGTCCTGTGTGAGCGTGCCGGTGTTGCGCAGTTCGGCGAGTTTTGCGAACTCGCGGACGAGTGCCCGTTCGGCGAGGCCACGGTCTGGATGTACTAGCGGGTAGATCGGTGGATCGAGGCTCAGTCATCGTCGAGAACGTGCGCGAGAGGGGGTGTCCGCGATGATCGTTGCGCAGGTCATCGGCTACGTCATCGGCACGTTGGTCGGCATCGTCGTAATCCTGGCGCTGGCGCTGCTGATCAAGCAGATCTGGCAGGGGATTACGTGATCACCGCGCTGGTCCGGATCTCGATGGGCGTCGCGGAGCTGGCCGCGGTCATCGGCATTGGTGTGGTTGTCGGCCTGATCATCGGCGCGTCCATCGCGTGGCGACGCTGATGAAAGGAGCCATCATGAAGCTACTGGTGGCGACGTGGGGCAAGATCCACCTGTTCCAGGATGAGATCAAGAAGTTCGACGGCTTCAGCATCGAGACCTACCCGCTCGACGGCGTCACGGCCACGGTCGAGAGCGGCACCGAACTGGACAAGCGCATCACCGCGACGCGGCTCGTCACCCTCGGCGTGTTCTCGTTGGCGGCGAAGAAGAGCCGCGGCGGCGAGTGGTGGATGACCATCGAGGGTCCCGAGTTCGCGTGGGCGGACAAGGTCGACCGCAAGAAGATCGACAAGGCCAAGAAGTTCGCGGTGCGCGTCCAGACGGTGGCGAAGCAGCACACGGCGAAGCAGGCCGCACTCGCGTCGTCGGTGGCGGCCTCAGCCCTCGCATCGGGCGGTGACGGGACCGACGTCCAGGATTGGCAACGCACGGCGGAGAGCATGCGCACGGCCGCCCGCGACTACGACGGAGCCAAGCTCCGGGAGTACGTCATCGACCTGGCGGCACGGCTCGAAGCCTTGCCACAGCGGCGGCTGTGAGCCGATCGGGACCGGCCCGGCTCCGTGGGTGGAGCCGGGCCGTTTCCGCGGTCTGGTGCCGGTCCCGCCGCGTGCAGGCCCCCGCGCTAGGCCTCCCACGGCGCGTCCGGCCTCTTAGCAGGTCGTCATCCGACCTCACACGGCGGAACCGGCATTCCAAAATAGCCCACACTGCCGCGCGGCAGAAGGGGGCCAGTTTCGATGAGAGACCTCTCATCATCGCGCTCTGGGGTTGACGGTGCTGCTGTCGCGGAGGAGCGTGTCGGGGGTTCCCTCGGGACGCGACTATATGGACACACCCTCGGGGGCAACCCGGC
The DNA here is from genome assembly GCF_001270745.1 of Jiangella muralis. Taxonomy (GTDB): domain Bacteria; phylum Actinomycetota; class Actinomycetes; order Jiangellales; family Jiangellaceae; genus Jiangella; species Jiangella muralis. The sequence goes on along the minus strand of NZ_LFXL01000044.1, from coordinate 49,564 downwards.
GAGCAGGTGAGTCCCCCGTGCCCTGCTCGCCGGTCTACGCTCACCGGGGGTCAGTAGGGCGGCTGGCTGTAGGCCCGCTGGTGCCGCTGCACCGGCAGAAGATGTCCTCGACCGGCGGGGCCTCCCACCGGGAGCTGCGCCTGGCGATCATCACCCGGCTCGACCGCCCCCACCAGGTTGCTCAGCGACGTCACGTCGCACGTTCAGGATCGGGAGTCTCTCGCTTGGTTCGCCGCGGCGGTGACGCCAGCCAGGTCGCCACCGAAAGAGCGGCGGCAGCGACGAGCGCGGAGCCGACGCTGTGATGATCCGCCAGCGCTCCTGCCGTGGCAGGTCCGGCGATTGTGCCGATGCCGAGAAAGGAGACGGATGCGCTGAACCCTATGGTCGGGCGTTCTGGGAAGACCTGGTAGCTCCATACGGCGAGAAGTGCTGAAACGGCCATGAAGCTCGGGCCGTAGAGCACAGCGGAGAGTCCGACGGCGGGCAGGGCTGAGGGCGCCAAGCCCAGCAGTGCCGATGCGACGGCGAGCAGACCGAAGATCGCCAGGTGGGCGCGGCGCAGGCCCAGTTTGGCGAAGACTGCGCCGGCGAAGATGCCGGCTGTCCCGGCCGTTCCCATGACGGTCCAGAAGAGGGCCGCGATGCGGTCGTGGTCGCCGGAAGGCGCCGCCGTGGTGACGGCCTCGACGGCGAACAGCCAGTAGACCGAACCCACGACGCCATACGACCAGGCGGTCAGGTAGAGCGGTACGGCCGGACCTCGGGCGAACCAACCCAGGCTGAGCCGCGGCAGGTGTCGCGGTCGGCAGGTGGCCGGCCCAGGCGGCAGGACCCAGAGGTTGTAGACGGTGGCAGCGAGCGCGCCGGCGGCGAAGATCAGCCATGCGTATGTCCAGCTCGGACCATGCAGTGCCAGGGCCAGAAGGCCGGCGGCGGCAACACCGAACGCGGTGCCACTGGGTATCAGGGCCAGCACCCGTTCCCGCCGTCCGGGTGGGACCATCCGCTCGGCCGCGTCAGAGTAAGGCGCCCAGATCCAGCCAGGGCTGGTGCCTGCGAGGATGAGACCTGCGGCGAGTACCGGCCACGCGTTGGCCGAAGCCACCAGCGTCATGCCGAGCGTGGCGGACAGACCACCGACCGTGATGAGCGCACGGGGTCCCACGCGCGCGGCGAGGACGCCCACCAGGACCAGGGCCCCGAGGTATCCGGCGTAGGTCGCACTTCCGATCAGCCCCACCGCGGACATCGGCAGGTCGAAGTCATTCCGGATGTCAGGGAGGAACAGGCCGTAGCCGTAGCGGGCGAAGCCGAACGAGACGCCCACCGCGGCCAGGCCGGCGAATCCCAGCCGGCGAGCGTCCGACGACTCGCGGCGTGACAAGCTGGGGTGCGAGGAGCAGGTGGCGTGCGTGCGGTTGGTGGCGATCGGCATGGTGACCATGCTTCGATGTGCCGCCACCGACTGCCAGTGGCGTAAAAGCCACTCCCCGATAAGATCTCGCCATGACGGTTGAGGAATCGCTCCACCACGTGGCCGTCCTCGCATACGAAGGGATGTCCGCCTTCGAACTGGGCATCGTCACAGAGGTGTTCGGCGTCAAATGGCCAGGAGCGCCCGCATACAGGCTCACCGTATGCGCGGAGGAGCCAGGACAGGTGAACATGATCGGCGACGCGACGCTGCGCACACGGCATCGGCTCGAGACCCTCGCCACCGCTGACACCGTCATCATCCCGAGCGTCTCGGACATCGACGACGAGGCGAGCCCGGAACTGGCGGCGGCGCTGCGCCAAGCGCACCACCGGAGCGCTCGGATCGTCTCGATCTGCACTGGCGCCTTCGCTCTCGCGTCCGCGGGCCTGCTCGACGGGCGCAGGGCCACCACGCACTGGCTGTATGCCGACATCCTCCGCCGCCGGTACCCACGCGTGGACGTCGACCCGACGCCCCTCTATATCGACGAGGGCGACATCTTGACCAGCGCCGGAAGCGCCGCAGGCCTCGATCTGTGCGTGCATCTGGTTCGTCGCGACCACGGCGCGGTCGCAGCCAACACGGTGGCGCGGCGGCTTGTGATATCACCGCATCGCGACGGCGGCCAGGCGCAATACGCCGAGGCGCCAGTCGCCGACGACCCGCAGGACAGCCGGATGGCCGCCAGCATGACATGGGCACTCGGGCGGCTCGGGCAACCGATGACGGTGCAGATACTGGCCCACCACGCCGCGATGTCTCCGCGCAGCTACCTCCGGCACTTCACCCGCGCCACCGGCACCAGCCCGATCCGCTGGCTGATCGCGCAACGGGTGCAAGCGAGCCTGCCTCTGCTTGAAGCCGGCGACACTCCGGTCGAACGGATCGCCACGATGGTCGGCTTCGACAGTCCAGTCACCTACCGGCACCACTTCCACCGCGCCATGCGCACGTCACCGTCGGCATACCGACGCGCGTTCCGAGCCACAACGGAAGAACGGCCCAGCCCACCCCCGCGTTGACACTGCCACGTGACCCGGACGACGCCCGCTCGGCACCCGACAGGACGCTGCTCCGGCGCCCCGATCCCGGGTTAAGCTGCGTAGGTGCCGATCACCGCACGCCGCCGTCCCCCGCTCACCGTGCGCATCCCCGCTCGTGGCGTTCACCATCGGCCGCCTCCACTCGCGCCAGCCAGGCATCGCCAAGATCCGCACCCAGGACATCGCCGTCACTCATATCGTGACGCCTTCCACGCACTCGCCGACACGCACCGGGGCGCCGTCCTTGATCCGATACAGGTGCACCTGGCGGGTGCCGATGTGGTCGTCCGGCGTCATCGTCACCGGGCAGGAGAGGCCGTTGGCGTCGAAGTCGGCGACCTTCTCCATGCCCCGCCTCAGTAGGTCGCCGGTGATCTCACCCTCCCCGGGCGAGCAGGTCGGCCTGGCGGATGGCCTCGGCCATGATGTTCGCCAGCACCAGGCCCTGGGCGTAGAGCGCCTCGTCGAGGAAACGCTGGCGGCTCCTTGCCCTCCTCCTCGAAGTAGTCGCGCAGCAAGTCGTAGGCGGCCGGTGCGTCCGCAGCCAGGTTGGCCAGCGATGTCTCGCAGACATCGTCGGAGAAGCCCCACATGATGTTGCAGACCGGGGCGTCCAGGCCGACGATCCGGAACGCGTTCAGCGCGAGCAGCGGGAGCGGTGAGGCACGCCCACCACTTCGCGGGCGCAAGAACGACATCGAGGGCCTGGACTGGTCGACCTGATCACGGCGACGGCCAAGCCCGCCCGGCGTGTTCCGTAGCCTGGATGCAGACCACATTCCCCACGCCGGGTGAGATCAACGGGTGATGACCACGATCTCCCGTGCCGGGACCGTCACCGACTCACCGTCCACGACGGCGTCGACGGGTTCGGCTGTCGGGTTCGCCAATAGCCAGATCACCTCGCCATGCAGCGTCCACGCGGTCCCGACCACCGCCGGCACAGTCATGGTGCCCCGCTCTTCGTAGCCGCCGTCGCGGAACGTGTTGTAGCGGAAGTAGTCGAGCTCGACAGTAGGTGCCTCGATGACCGGCGCGGGCAGCATGTCGCCGTCGGACAGCCAGCGGCCGGCCTCACCTGTGCGGACAGCTGCGATCCGGCCGAAGAAGGCGGCTCGGTCGGCGTCGACCGAGTAGCCACGATGCGGGTAGTCCCAGTAGTGCTCGCTGGGGTCGTCGATGTGCCCGTCGAGGTCCTCGAGTCCGGCGAACTCGTAGTTGAGCTCGAGCAGCCCGCCGTTGATCAGGACTTTCGCCGCCACCCAGTTCGTGAGCTCGCCGGTCTCGGGGGCGAGATTGGACCAGCCGTCGATCGCGATCGGCGCCGCCGGCCCGAACACGTACCGGAACAGGGGCACGTGTTCGGCGTGTCCGGCCACGATCCAGTCGCGGAAGTAGTCGAGCTCGAACGGTCCGATCGGGGTGGCCTGGGCGCGGGCCTGGTAGAAGTCGAACAGGTCGAGTACCGCCTCGTTGATGACCTCGGTGCCCATCGGCACGTGTCGGCGCTTCGCCGTGGAAGCGGACGCCGACGTGGCGCGGTACATGCGCCGGAAGCAGTCGGCGACGTCCAGTCCGCCGCCAGGAGCGTGGTCGTGGGTGGTCGCGTCGCAGTGCAGGAGCAGGTTGCTCACCGAGATGTCGTAGTAGAGCGCGTCGGTGCCGTGCTCCTCGACGAGCGTGGTGTCGCGCCAGCGGTGCAGGTCGCGGAAGTACTCGGTGCCGGCGCACATGTAGGGACGGACGTAGGTCACCGGCCGCAGCGACAGCAGGTTCTGGCCGAGCCGGCCGTTCTCGACGTCGGCGTCCTCGGGCCCACCGAGATCGGCGAGCAGGTCGAACTCGAACGGCGCCCAGTAGTCGCCGTTCTTGGCGATCATGTCCAGGTTCTCCTGGGAGAGCCGGGTGGGGAACCAGTCGGCGCGGCCTCGGGGATGGGTGTTGTGGTAGTCCTGCCCGTACCGCGGCCAGTTCGCCCCGAGGATGTGGAAGACCGGGGTCCCGGCGACCCGGTGGTAGAGGTCGAACCACACCGACCGGTCGTGGGAGGCGTTGATCCCGAACGTCGCCAGTCCCACGTCCTTGCGCAGCCAGTCAGAGTGCTGGGGCCGGACCTGCGCCCATGTGTTCGTTCGTGCCCAGCCGCGGTACACGTCGGCGGCCTCGTACCACGTGCCGGCGGTCATCGGCGTGACGACGGTCTCGTACGGAACCGCGCCGCCTTCGGGCGAGGCGACGTCATGGAGGACCGACGCGGAGAGGTCGCCGCCGGACTTGTGGAAACCAAACCATTTGGTGGCCCGCTCGGGGTCCGGCGTGTGCACCAGGAAGCCGCCCGTGCCCTCGGCGTAGTACGCAAACAGCTGCAGCGTGGAGCCGTGGAATCCGTCCGGGTACGGCGAATAGCGCAGGCAGCGGGTGTCGTCGAGGCCGTCCTCCTCGAACAGGTCCAGCGGGTCGTCGACGAGGAGGCCCGTGCCGTGGCTGTGCAGCAGCTTGTCCCGCCCCGGACCGCCCAGCCGCCCGATGCCGGCGACCAGCGGGTATTCCACGACAGCGATACCGGCTGCGTCGGCGGTGGTCGCGGTGACGCCGAACGCGATGCCCGACTCGACGACCCGTGCGGTCGCGACCAGCTCCAGGCCGTCGTCACCCCGCCAGCGCAGGCGCAACCCGTCGTCGCTGCGTTCATGGGTGAAGACGTCGGACGCGGGCTCGCGCCAGGTCCCGTCGGGGCGTCGCACCCGGAAGGCGGGGACCTCTGCCGCGTCGTTCTCGACGAGCTCGAGGTCGCGGCGCTCGTTCCGGACGGACACGATCCGGCCGGTGCGGTCGTCGAAGCTGATGGTGATCGAGTCGGAGCCCAGAGTGAGGGTCATCGGTGCGTTTCCTTCGTTGGCGGGTCACTTCACGGAGCCTGCGGACAGGCCGCGGATGAACGAACGCTGCAGCGCGACGTAGACGAGGACGGACGGGATCATGGCCAGGACGATGCCTGCGAACAGCGCCCCGTAGTTGGCGGTCATCTCGCTCTGGAAGCGCACCAGGCCGAGCGGCAGCGTGCGGCTGGCGTCGTCGGTCAGCAACAGCAGGGCCAGCAGGAACTCGTTCCAGGCGCCAAGGAAGCTGAAGACCGCCAGCGCGAGGAGGCCGGGCGTGGCCATCGGCAGCATCACCCGCCAGAAGATCTTCCACTCGTTTGCGCCGTCGATCCGCGCCGCCTCGACCATCGCGTCGGGGAGGTCGCGGAAGAAGCTGCGCATCAGGAAGACCGCGAACGGGACCGCGGTCGCGACGATCACGAGCGACAGCCCGGTACGGCTGTTGACCAGCCCGTACGACTGCAGCTGGTAGAAGAGCGGGATGATGATCGCCTGGACGGGCAGGGTGAGCCCGAACAGGTAGACGTAGAACACCCAGGCGTGGTTGCGGAGCCTGGTCTTGGCGAACGCGTAGCCCGCCGGGCAGGCCACGGCGACCTCGAGCACGGTGACCGCGAGCGCGACCATCATGCTGTTGGCGAAGTAGTGGCCGAAGTTGCCGGTGGTCCACGCCGTCGCGAAATTGTCCCACCGCCACTCCTGCGGGAGCAGCAGCGGGCTGCCGAAGATCTCCTGCTGGCTCTTGAAAGCGCCGAAGACCACCCACGCGAACGGATACAGCGTGGCTCCGGTGATCACGATGACCGCGACGAGGAGGGCCGGGTGCCGCCGATGGCTCGCCGTCCTCATACCGCCCTCCGATCGCGGTTCCGGTTGAAGCCGATCGTGAAGGCCAGCACGATGATCGTGAGGATGACGCTGGCCGCCGCGGCCAGACCCAGTTCACCGACCTGGAAGGCGACCCGCCAGATGTAGACGGCCACGATCTCGGTCGCGTACGCGGGTCCGCCGCCGGTCATCGCCCACACCGCGTCGAACCCCTTGAGCGAGTTGATGGTCGCTAGCGTGAGGACCACGGTCGTCGCGTTGTGCAGGCCCGGCAGCGTGACGTGGCGGAACCGATGCCACCCGCCGGCGCCGTCGATCGCCGCCGCCTCGTACAGCTGCGGGTCGATGGTCTGCATGCTCGCGAGGAAGATCACCATGTAGAACCCGTACGCGTGCCAGCCCGATGACACGGCCACTGACGGCAAGGCCAGCAGTGGCTCGCCCAGCCACGCCTGAGCGAGCCCACCGAGGTGCATGGCCTCGAGCCCGGCGTTGATCGCGCCGATGTTGGGATGGAACAGCTGGGCCCAGATCACGCCGGTCACCGCCAGCGCGAGCGCGTGCGGCAGGAAGGCCAGGGCTCGGACCAGGGCCTGTCCCCGTCTCAGCTCGGTGATCAATGCGGCGAAGAGCAGTCCGCCGCCCACGGCCAGCGCGATGTACAGCGCTGACCAGATGACGGTCCGGCCGAGGGCGAGCAGGAACCGGTCGTCGCCGATCAGCTGGGCGTAGTTGTCGAGGCCGACGTAGTTCAGCGTCGGCGCGGCGCCGTCCCAGTCGGTGAAGCTCAGCTCGACCGACTTCACCAGCGGCTGCAGGACGAAGACGCCGTAGAAGATCAGAGACGGGGCGAGCAGCAGCAACGGAGTGACGTAACCCCACACCCGGCGGCGCCGCGGCGGGCCGCTGCCGGCTGCTCGCACCCGAGCCTCATCGGCGGTGACGGTCAACGGCCGGCCTTCGCGCCGAGGCGTCGATCCGCCCTGATCGGAGCCCTATCTGCGTGCGGCATCGATCTGCTCCATCGCCTGCTGCGGCGACAGCTGGCCGGTGAACAGGCCCTGGATCGCCGCGTAATAGGCGTCGACCACACCGCTCTCGAGGTAGACGCTGGGGTTGAAGCCGGCACCGTCGTTGCGCGCCTCGGCGGAATTGGCGAGCGACTCGTCGATGTCCACGCCGTCGGGAATGGTCCGCGCCGGGACCTGCACCAGCCCGTTCTCGGCGGTCAGCCTCAGATAGTCCTCGCTGGCCACCCACTCCATCCAGGCCTTGGCCGCCGGCACGTTCTCGGTGTCGGCGTTCATCACCCAGCTGTAGCCCAGGCCCGCGGTGGGCGTGGCCGGCCGGCTCGAGTCGCGTGACGGCATCGAGAACGAGCCGAAGTCGTCGCGGTTCGCACCCGCCTTCTCCGCCTCGCCCGGGAGCTCCTGGGCGACGAAGGCCATGGCGCCCTGGCCGTCGATGAACGCGGCCTTGGCCTGCAACGCGTCCAGCGCGGCGGCAGCGCTGCCGTCGATGCAGCCCTGGTCGAGCAGCGCCTTGAGCATCTCGGCGCCGCGCAGGACGTCGGGCTGGGCGAACTCGCCGCCGTTGTAGATGACGTCGGCCATGGTGTCGGTGCCGGCTGACGACTGGAGCAGCTGACCGAGCATCCAGCCGCCGGCGAAGTTGTCGCGGACGCCTGCCACGATCGGCAGTACCCCCGCGTCCCTGAGCGTCGTGCAGTTGGACAGGAAGTCGTCCCACGTCTGCGGGGGTTCGATGCCGGCGTCTTCGAAGATCTTCTTGTTGTAGTAGACCTGGTAGACGCCTACGCCCTCGACGATCTCGTAGATGGTGCCGTCGCCCTGAGCGCGGATCTGGTCGGTGATCCACGGTTCGTAGACGTCGTCGAGGTGGAACTCCTCGTAGACGTCGTCGAGCGGACGGATCAGACCGGCCTCCGAGAGCAGGCCCACCCGGCCGGGGCCGGAGTTGACCAGTAGCACGTCCGGCCCGCTGCCGGACCGCAGCAGGGTCTGGATGCCCCCGCCCTCGAAGTTCACGCCCAGCGTGCTGTACTGCACGTCGATGTCGGGATGGGACTCCTTGAAGCCCTCCACCACGGCATCCATGTAGCCGGCCTCGGTGCCGCCGATCACGAGTGTGCCGGTAGCCGGGCCGGTGGTCTCCTCGGTAGCGGAGCCCTCGTCGTCGTCACCGCCGCCAGGTGCTCCACAGGCGGCCAGGGCGGCGGCCACGACGATCGGTATGCAGAGCAGGAGTAGCCGTCGACGCTTCACGGTGGACCTTCCATTCCTCGCGGCGACGATGCCGCGACGTGTCGGGCGATGCCCGGAATTCGGAGTGGTGCGGAGAACGTCAGAAGGTGATGCCTGAGAAGGCCCGAGTACGGGCCACGAGTGCTTCCTCCACCGGGAGGCGCTCCATGGAGGAGGCGCCGTAGAAGCCGTGGATCCCGGTGGCGTTCTCGAGGACGTGGGCCGCGTCACCGGGTTCGGCGATCGGGCCGCCGTGACACAGCACCAGGACGTCGTCGCGGACGCCGCGGGCCGCCGCGGCCCACTCGTCGACCGTCGCGACGCAGTCGTCCAGGGAGCGCGCGGTGTGCGCGCCGATGGTCCCTCCCGTCGTGAGACCCAGGTGGCACACGACGATGTCGGCGCCGGCCTCGGTCATGGCCACTGCGTCCTCGGAGCTGAAGACGTAGGGCGTGGTCAGCAGGTCGAGCTCATGAGCGCGCCGGATCATGTCCACCTCGAGCGCGTAGCTCATGCCGGTCTCCTCGAGGTTCGCCCGGAAGACCCCGTCGATGAGGCCGACGGTCGGGAAGTTCTGGACGCCGCTGAACCCGGCCTCGACGATCCGGGCGAAGAAGGCGGCCTGGAGCAGGAACGGATCGGTGCCGTTGACGCCGGCGAGGACGGGGGTGTGCTGGACGACCGGAAGGACCTCGTGCGCCATCTCCAGCACGATCTCGTTGGCGTTGCCGTACGCCATGAGCCCGGCCAGCGAGCCCCGTCCGGCCATGCGGTAACGGCCGGAGTTGTAGATCACGAGCAGGTCGACGCCGCCTGCCTCCTGGCACTTCGCGGAGAGGCCGGTGCCGGCGCCGCCGCCGATGATCGGCTCGCGCCGCTCGGCCTTGGCCCGGAGGCGGTCCAGGATCTGCGTCCTGCTGACGTTCGGCATGTGCTGACCTCTTTCTCAGGATCGGGCCGCGGTCGCGGCGTCCTGCGCCCGGGCGATGAGGTCGTCCAGCTCGTCGGCGGCCACGTGGGCGAACTCGGGGTCGTTGATGTGGGTGTCGAGCTCGATCAGGCGGACCCGGCGCTGGTCGAGGTGCTCGCGGATCGCTCCGAACAGGGCGTCGTCGGCGGCCGGGTCGTGGAAGGCTCCGCCCTCGACCGCGATCGCGGAGACGCCGCCCAGCGGCAGCACGACCGTCGTCGGGCCGGTGCATGCTGACACCCGCTGGGCCAGCCGGATCCCCAGCTCACGGCACTCCTCGGGCGTCGTGCGCATGAGCGTCACACTCGGGTTGTGTTCGTAGAGCACCCGGTCACGGAATACGGCCGGCACGGTGTCGGGCGGACCGAAGTTGACCATGTCGAGCGCACCGGTGGACACCACTCTGGGCACCCCTGCCTGCCCGGCGGTGACGAGTCGCTCCGGCCCGGCGGAGAACACACCACCCACCAGCTCGTCGGCGAGTTCAGTGGTGGTGACGTCGTAGATGCCGGTCAGCAGCCCTTGGGCGGCAAGCGACTCCAGGGTCCGCCCGCCGACCCCGGTCATGTGGAAGACGAGGACCTCATAGCCGGCCCGGTCGAGGGCCAGCCGACCCTCGGTCACGCACGGCGTGGTGACTCCGAACATGCTGGCCGCGACGAGATCGCGCGTGGCGAGGTCGGGCAGTGGACTTGCGGTGACCATTCCCGCCATGGCGCCCGCGGCGTTGGCGAGGATGCGGGCGGAGACCCGGTTGATGCCCGCGATGTCGACAACGCTCGGCATCAGCGCAAGGTCGGTTTCACCCACGTAGGGCCGGGTGTCGCCTGACGCGGCGGTGGAGACGATCAGCTTCGGGACACCCAGCGGCAGTTCGCGGAATGCGGCCGAGGCCAGAGCGGACCCGCCCGTGCCGCCGAGGGCCATCGCTCCGTCGAGCCGCCCCTCGGCATGCAGGCTCCGCACGACCTCGGCCGCACCCGCGGCCATCGCGACGATGGCGGCTCCGCGATCGGCCGCTGCGGCGAGTGTGGCCAGATCCGCGCCGGCGGCCGCGGCCACCTGGTCACGCGGCAGGTCGGCCTCGAAGCCGGGTTCACCGAGCACACCGGTGTCGACGACCACGACGTCCACCCCGGCGGCGCGCAGCCTGTCCCGGGTGAACGCATACTCGTCGCCTTTGGTGTCGAGGGTTCCGACGAGAACGACGGTAGGCACTGGTCTCCCCCTTCCAAGTGGAGCGAACTGCGCGATAGCCAATCGGTCGATATTGGTATCGGCTCTCGAGCTATTCGCCGATCGTTTGCCGGTCTGCGGACGAGAACGCGATGACGAACACGGCTTGGTCGCTGCCGATGTTCTTGGCGTTGTGGACCACCCCAGTCGGAATGCTGATGGTGTCTCCCGGGCCCATCTCGACGATGTCTTCGCCGGCGCTGTGTTCGATGGTTCCCTGCAGGACGTGGAGGATCTCGTCGCAATTCGGGTGGTGGTGCCGGGGATTCTCCTGGCCCGGGTCGATGTAGCAACGGCCGACCGTCATCGTGTCGGAGTTGCCCATGCGGCCGGCCACCATCCAGATCAGCCGGCCCCACGGCTGGTCTTCGACGAGGTGGTCGTCCGCCCGGGAGACCGTCGCTTTGTCGAGTGTCATTCAGCTGCCTCCGGGTGCGTGTTCAGGAGTGATCGGTCGAGGTGAGGGGAGGGTGACCGTGGCGCCGGCCGGTGTCTGCCGATACGCCTCGAAGAGGTGCATGATCGCCAGGGCGTCCTCGAGCGTCCCCTTCGTCGGTGCGACACCGGACCGGACGCTGGTGCAGAAGTGCAAGACCTCCTGCACGTAACCGAGATAGAAGAGGTTCTTGTTGTAGAGCTGGCCGAGCGAGAACTCCGGTTCCCAGACGAGCGGTGCCACATCGTCGTCGACCAGGAACGACGCCGAGCGACCGTACTCGCGGTGGGCACCCGGCCGGTAATAGGTGACCCGGACGCCGTTGTCGACGACGACGTTGGCGCCGCGCCCGACGACCTCGACCCGCTCCAGCGGCGAGGTGTGGGCGGCGCCCCCGGCGAGGTGCAGGGTTCCGATCGCGCCGGAGCCGAATCGCATGGTGGCGACGCTGCTGCCGGTCTGCGGTTCCCACTCGTAACCGAACCGCTGCACCGGGCCGAGGAGCCGGGTGAGGATGGCGGCCGGGTGGTAGATGTGGTCGAGGAAGCCACGCATCGCATGCAGGTCATTCCGCTGCTCCGGTGGCGGCAGCGACTCGGGGTAGCGGACGTAGACCGATGACACCGGCCCGAACTCGGGCTTGGCGATCAACGACTCGACCTTCTCGAAGGCTGGCGAGAAGATCTTCTTCAAGCCGACCACGACGAACCTGCCGGTCTCGGCCGATACGCGGCGCAGCGTCTCGATCTCCGTCACCGACGCGGCAGCCGGCTTCTCCATCCATACGTGCGCGCCGGCGCGCAGGCAGTCGACGGCCAGGCCGGTGGCCTGGACCCGGCCGGTGTCGTCGTCGTAGGCAGTGACGATGAAGACGGCCTCGGGCCGTTCGGCGGCGAGCATCTCGTGATGGTCGGCGTAGTGGTTCGGCGCACCGAACATCCGGCTGTACGTGGCCGCTCGGTCGACGTCGACGTCGCAGACGGCGACGAGATCGACCGGCGCGTACTGAAAGGCCGGGTACACGTTCCGGTACGAGTGTCCGCCGGCTCCGATGAACGCGCACCGAATCCGTTCGTCGTACTCGAACTGAAAGGTGACCGTGTCGCTCATCCGACCTTCCTCTGTTGGTTCTCATGGCGGTCTCTTGCGGCTGATGGGTGGTGTCAATCGCTTCCTTGCCCGTTAGAGTGGCAAGCGCCAATGGCGGAGTTCTATAGCCAATCAGCCAGAATTGGACTTGGTATGAAGTTCACAGCAGATCAGCTGGCTCGAATGCTGCTCGAATCGGGTGCCCGTACGGGTCCATTGCACCGACGGGTCAGCGATGGGATCCGCGAGCTGGTGGACCTCGGTGAGCTGCCGCCGGGGGCTCTGCTCGCCTCCGAACGTGACCTGGCCGTCGCCCTTGCCGTCAGTCGGACGACGGTGGTGACCGCGTACCAGACGCTGCACCAGGAAGGCCGGCTGGAGCGCCGGCAAGGCAGCGGGACCCGGGTCAGCCTGCCTGTGGCTCACCATGGTGCGCGGGAGACGGTGTCCGCGAACGTGCTGGCCGGCGATCACGCGGCCACGCCGTTCTTGAACGGGCCGCTCGCCACCATCGACTTCTCCTCGGCCGCGCTTCCATTTCTCCCCCTGGTCGCCGACGTCGCGTCGTCGGTCACCCGGGATGATTACCTCCGGCTGGGTGGAGAGCATCACGGCTATCACCCGAGGGGTCTGCCGGCTCTGCGCGAGCGGCTGGCCGGCTGGTATACCGAGAGCGGACTACCGACCACGCCCGACCAGATCCTGATCACCAACGGCGCCCAGCAGGCGCTGGAGATCATCATCGCCGGGTGTGTGCAGCCCGGCGACGGAGTCGTCGTCGAGGACCCCACGTATCGCGGCGCCATCGAAGCCTTCGATCAGGCCGGCTGCCGGATCCGGCCGGTGCGCTGCGACGAGAACGGCATGGACGTGGCGGCGCTGGCCCGTCTGGCGGCGGCCGGTCCGCCCCGGCTGGTGTACGCGCAGTCCACGGTCCATAACCCCACCGGAGCAGTCCTCACGCCGGACCGGCGCCTCCGACTCGTCAAGGTCGCCTCCGAACACGACGCCGTCCTGGTAGAAGACACCGTGCTGGCCGGGACGGTGTTCGACGGGCCGTCGCTGCAGCCGCTGGCCGCCATCGACGACAACGCCCGGATTCTCACGGTCGGCTCGATGAGCAAGCTGTTCTGGGGCGGACTGCGGCTGGGCTGGATCCGGGGCTCGACGCGCGCGATCTCCAGGCTCGCGCAGCTCAAGGGCTTCAGCGACCTCGGCACGTCTCTGGTCAGTCAGCAGATCGCGGCGCGCCTCCTGGACCACATGGACGAGGCGGCGGAGTCGCGGCGGGCTGAATTGGCGGTCGGCCGCGAGCACCTGACCCGACTACTGGCCGAGCACCTGCCCGAATGGACCTGGACTGAACCGGCCGGCGGACCTTCGTTATGGGTCGCGCTGCCTGCCGCGGACACCGCACACTTCGCGCAGGTCGCACTGAGGTTCGGCGTGGCGATCCTGCCGGGATCGGTCTTCTCTGCAGGTGGGCTGGGTGCCGACCACACCCGACTGCCCTACTCGCTGCCGCACAGCGTGATCGCGGCTGGTGTGTATCGGTTGGCTCGGGCGTGGTCGGTCTACCTCGGCGAGGGGCCTGAGCATGTGCCGGTGGTCTCCGTCACCACCTGATGCGGCGTCAGTCGACCTCCATCGTGTGCAGGTCGGGCGCGGGCGGTCGGACACAGCTCGGGGCGTCGAGGTAGAAGAAGGCGGTCGAGGCGATGTCGTCACTCGTGTGCCGATACCGATGGTGCAGTCCGTTGTGATGCCCGGGTCCGATGCCGAGGCTCTGTACGGTGACCCGGATGTCCTCGGCGAACCGGACCGGATCGGGCACGTGCCAGCGGTACATGCCGAACCGCTGCTGGCTGGCGTACAACCCGTCCGGCCGGAGCACCTGGTTCAGCCCGAGGTACGGGGTGGTGAACTCCGTGTAGCCCTGGCCGGGCACGTCGAAGTTCCAGGCGCCGCCGAAGTAGTCCTCGGTGCCGGTGCCGCAGATGGTGGGGAACTCGTCGTCGCCGTCGAGGTAGAATTTGACCTCGCCCTCGCCCCACCACCCGGGACTGTTCACACCCCACGCGAGATAGGTGCCGACGTAGTGCCCGGCCCCCTCGATCCCGTCCAGCAGGGTGTGCACCTCGCCGTACGGGACTGGGTGGCTGCGCCGCCACTGTGCGTGCAGGTAGGCAGCCGTGTCGGGCACGTCACCGAGTTCGTAGTCGAGCTGGTGGTAGACGACGACCTCTTCCGCCGTGTGGTTCTCGATGGTGACTTCGGCCGACTCGCGGAACGGCATCGGCCAATACGTGTTGAACCCGCCGTTCGGATTGGCGGCGACGACGGCCGACGACACCTGGCTGAAGCTGTTCCAGCCGTTGCAGAAGAAGTCACCGACCGGGACCTCGATCGCGGGGTCGGAACTGCCGTCCCAGTAGAACTTGAGGACCATCCCACGCCATGCGCGCTGCGGCGCGGTGGTGCACCACATGTGGGTGATCGTCCCCGGGCCTTCGATCCGGCCCAGCGCCGCCGTCGCGCCCGGTGCGACCATGATGCTAGGCGAGACCTTCCAGCCCTGGCCGAGGAGGCTCGCCGGCACGGCGCCCGTTCCGTCCACGGCAGCTCCGCCGGCGCCCTTCGCACCGGTGAAGTTCTCGGCGCTGATTGAACGGCTGACCGCAGACGTCCGATTCGCCAGCCCGCTGAGGCCCAGACCCATCGCGCTACTCCTCGCTGAGAAATCGATTGCTTGCCAGCGGGGAGCATAACCCGTATCGGCTTGTGCCGGGCGAAAACGTCTTCGTGCCCGGCTACTGCCCCAGCGGCACCGGCGTCGTCATTGCGATCCTCATCGGCCTGTTCGCGTTCTACCTCGCCATCCCCTCGGACTCGCCCTCTACACCCGTCGCTCGATCGGCGCCAAGGCCTGGCGCGCGTCCTGCACAGCTCGATCATCGTCGTCTCCATCCTCAGCGTCTGGCACAGACTGCTCGACGGCACCTACGTCTGGTATGACGGCCGGTTCCGCACCACCCCTCTGGCTCCAGTTGCCGTCGCCGCGCTACTGCTCATCCGCATCCTCGCCCCGCCCACCGCACCTCGCCCCGGCAGCTTGACGGTCGAGAGGGCGCCGTGCCGGCGGTGGGTCCGCATCATCTGACCTGCTCCAACACGTCCGTAGCGGTGGCAGGCAGGCGAACTTGGACACCGACCTCGGCCCACGGACCGAAACTGCCCTGGCCATGCGCTCCACCCCTACCGCGAAGATCGGCGGCATGGCAGGCCAGTTCTGGCGAGGTGTCGATGCACTACGGCTTCGCGCACCTGCTGACCAACGGCCCCGATGAGCCGGCCATGCCCGACGTGGCCCGGCGCGGGCAGAGGAACGGCCTGGCCGGGGCCGCGGTTGCGCATCAGGTGGGCCTCGTCACCGGGCTGCACACGCGGTTCGCCAGGACACGTTGAAGAACACGGCTGCCCGCGAGGTCGGCCAGCCCCAATCGACGATCAGACGCGTCAGACGCAAGCGATGCCGCGGCGTGAGCGCAGCACTAGCGTGGGACATGAAGGCCTCCCGGGTGCGACGTGGTTCCTCGACGGCTCCACTCCACACGCCTGGAGGCATTCACCCCCCTTCTTCCGACGACGGGCATTCCCCCGAGCGCCGGTCCGCCTGCCAGCTCGTTATAGCGCAGCGTCGTGGCGTCGTCAGCGCGGTAGGTAGGCACGCCGGGACGTTACCGGGCACCGCGGGACCACCGCCGGCGCTAACAGCCACCTCACAGGTTGCGCATTGTGATCACTAAAGTGCTCAGTCTTGACATTCACCCTGGGAGCGTCCTACATTCATTGCACGAAACCGTCACAACGATGGGTTTAAGGTGACTGAATCGATCAGTTCGGGCCGGAGCGCTCAGGCGCTGGCACGGCGTCGCGACGCGGTGCTGAGCGAGATCCTCGCCGGCAACGGCAACGTCAGCGCACTGAGCGAGCGACTCGGAGTCTCCGAGGCGACCATCCGCCGCGACCTCGCCGTGCTGTCCAGAGAAGGCAAGACGACGCGCACCTACGGCGGCGCGGTCGGCGCACCGCGCCGGTTCGAGCTGTCGCTGCACGAGAAGGAAGCACTGTTCGAGGACCGCAAGGAGGCGATCGCGCGCCGCGCCGCCGCCCACATCGACGACGGCGACACGCTGATCTTCGACGCGGGCACCACGATCGGACAGCTCGCCACGCACCTGGGCGGTTTCGGCGAGCTCTGCGTCATCACGAACGGGATCAGTTCGATCTTCACGCTGGCCAGTGCCGAGAACGTCGAGCTGATCTCGCTCGGCGGCTCGTTGCGCCACATCTCCCAGGCGTTCCTGGGGCCGCTGGCGGAGACGGTGCTGCGGCACCTGTCCGCCGACGTGGCCTTCCTAGGCGCCAACGGCCTCGGCCCCTTCGGCCTGTGCTGCCCGACGACGAATCACGCGGGCCTCAAGTCGCTCATGGCTTCTCGCGCATCGCGCGTCTACCTGCTGGCCGACAGTTCCAAGATCGGCCAGGCCCCCCATCGGCACTGGGCCCCGTTCCAGCCTGGCTGGACGCTCGTCACCGACTCGAACGTGACGCCCGCGCAGATCGAGGAGGTCCGTTCCTGGGGCCTGCACATCGAGATCGCAGCCGTCGACGCCACATCGACGGCATCCGACGGCGCGATCGACCGCGCCAACAGAGAGGAAGAGAATGACTGAGAAGGACTGCGACGTCCTGGTGGTCGGCGGCGGCGTCACCGGCGTGGGGGCAGCACTGGCCGCCGCGCGGAACGGTGCCCGCACCACGCTCCTCGAGGCGCACCCCTTCGTGGGCGGCAACGCCACGACGGGCCTGGCCATCCACAGCTACTTCACGCGGTACCGCGAGCAGGTGGTGAAGGGCGTCGCACAGGAACTGGTGGACGCCTGCCAGGCGGCCGGTGGCTCGGTCGGGCACGTGCCGTATGACGGATACGTCAGCATGGTCACCCCGGTCGACGGCGACACCTTCCGGATGGTGGCCACGCGGCTGCTGCACGAGGCCGGGGTGACCATCATCTACGGCGCCACCGTCATCGGCGCCCGGCGCACCGGCGAGCACATCGACGCGCTGCAGGTCGCGGTCAAGGCGGAGCTCCGCGAGTACACCGCCGGGATCTACCTCGATGCCAGCGGCGACGGCGACGTCGTCGCGCTGGCCGGCGGCGAGTACACGAAGGGACAGCCGATCGCCGGCGGCCGGCGCGGCATGCAGCCGGTGACCATGATGTTCGCCGCGTCCAACGTCGACACCCGCCGGGCCGCGAAGGCGCTGGCCATCTACGAGCCCGCGATGGCGACGAGGCCCGACTACGACGGCGAGTTCCCGGTCTACTTCAACGGGACGCTGGAGGCGTGGGAGGACCAGCTCGTCGAGGCCGGGGAGATCTTCGCCAAGCAGAAGAAGCAGATCTGGATCAACACGGTCTGGCCGTTCCATCTCAACCTCAACCTGAGTGTCGGCATCGGTGTCGACGGCACTGACGCTGACTCGATGTCGGCGGCCACCGTCGACCTGACCCGGCAGGTGGCGATCCTGAGCCGGGTCATCAAGGCAAATGTGCCGGGCTTCGAGCACTCGCGCACCATCCCCGCATCCATCGTCGGCGTGCGCGAGACCCGGAACATCGTCGGCATCGCCCAGTGCACCGACGAGGACGTGCGCGAAGGTCTCAAGCACGAGGACACCATCGGCCGGTCCGCCTTCCCGTCCGACATCCACGACCCGATCACCGGCGACGTGGTGCACACGGACATCGGCGGTGACGGCTCCTTCGACATCCGCTACGGCGCGCTGGTCCCGAGGTCGTTCGACAACGTGCTCGTCGCCGGCCGGTGCATCTCGGCCACCCATGCGGCGCACGGAACCACCCGCAACATGGCGCAGTGCCTCGTCACCGGCGAGGCCGCGGGCGTGGCCGCCGCGATGACCAGCAAGTCCGGTACCGACCCCCGGCTTCTCGACGTGCCCGCGCTCCAGGAGCGCCTCGCCGCGCAAGGGGCCTTCCTCGGCTGATGAAAGGCGGAACAAGGCATGCTCACGTGCAGCAATGAAGGTGCTCGTACTCGACGTCTGATGCTGGCTCTGGGCCTGGGTCTCAGTCTGGTGACGGCGTCCGCATGTGGTGGCTCCTCCAGCGCCGGTGAAGGCGACGGCGGGAGCGACGACGCCTCCTCCGTCGTCATCGCGTTGCCGGAGGAACCCGTCTCGCTCGACCCGTGCGACGCGTCGTACACCGAGAACAACCGCGTGCTGACCGACAACGTCACCGAGGCGCTGATGCGGCGCGACGCGGAGACCGGCGAGTTGATCCCCGCCCTGGCCACCGAGTGGACCCAGGTCGACGCCCGCACCTACGACTTCACCCTGCGGGACGGCGTGGAGTTCTCCGACGGCACCCCGCTGGACGCCGAGGCCGTCGCGGTCGCGGTCAACCGGTCGTTCAAGCCCGAGCACGAGTGCGGGGTGAAGGGCTTCATCTTCAACGACGAGGACCTCCAGGCGACCGCGGTCGACGACCTGACCGTCCGTATCCAGGCCACCCAGGACGACCCCATCCTGCCGCTGCGGATCTCGTTCATCGAGATCGGCCTGACGGACGAGAACGCCAAGACCGACTCCCCGATCGGGACAGGGCCCTACGTTCTGGACGACTGGCAGCGCAGGACCTCGATCACCCTCGAACGAAACCCGAACTACTGGGGCGACGAACCGAGCATCGAGAGGGTGCAGTACGTCTTCCGGGCCGAGTCGTCGGTACGAGCCAACCTCGTGCGGACGGGCGACGCCGACCTGGCGATCTCGCTGGCGCCCCAGGACACCGGCGACGGCACGGGTGTCCAGACGTTCGAGCTCGCCGAGACGCTCTTCCTGCGCATCGACACGTTCGCCGAGCCCTTGAACGATCTCGACGTCCGCAAGGCGATCAACCTCGCCATCGACCGCGAGGGCCTCGTCCAAGGTGTCATGCAGGACCAGGGCACGCCGGCCTCGCAGATCATCGTGCAGAACATCGGCGGGTACGACCCTGACATCGAGGTCTGGCCCTACGACCCCGAGCAGGCAGAGTCGCTGGTCCAGGGCGCCGCCGACCGCGGGGTCGACGTATCCAAGGAGATCACCCTCTACACCCGGGCGGGCTTCTACGCCAACTCCGACCAGGTGATGGAGGGGGTCGCGGAGATGCTGCGCCAGATCGGGCTGAACGTGACGATCCAGCAGTTGGACGCGGCCGCCTGGCTGGACGACGTCCTGCGCCAGCCGAAGAATCCCGACCGGGTCGGCCTGACGGAGAACGTGCACGGCAACAACACCGGCGACGCCGTGTTCACCGTCGTCACCAAGTACAGCTCCACCGGCGACGAGAGCACCCTGGACGACGCCGAGCTCGACAGCATGATCAACGCTGCCGCCGCGGCCACCGGCGACGAACGGGCCGAGCTGTTCCGCGAGGTCATGTCCTACATCACGACCGACATCGTGGCGATGGTCCCGATCGCGCACCTCGGCGGTTCGTTGATCACATCCGACCGGCTCGACTACACACCGAACCTGCAGAGCGCTGACATCCTCCGGATCGCCGACATGTCGGTCGGCTGAGCCGTGCACATCCCCGCGGCGGGCCGGCCGGCGGCCCATGGACGTGGACTCGACGGGAGGTGGAGCGATGTCGTTCGGTGGTATCGGTAGGCGGGTCCTGCACAGCCTGATCGCCTTCGTCGGACTGATCGTCGCGGTCTTCTTCCTGTCACGGCTGACCGGCAACCCGGCCGGCCTCTACCTCCCGATCAACGCCAGTCAGGAGCTACGCGACCAGTTCGCGGACCAGCACGGCCTGAACGACCCGCTGTGGCAGCAGTTCGGCGACTTCGTCGGCGGCCTGGTCCGGCTCGACTTCGGCACGTCGCTCCTCGACGGCAGGCCGGCGATGACGGTGGTCTGGGAGGCGGTTCCGTGGACCCTGGGGCTGGCGGCCGCCACGATGCTCATCGCGGTAGCGGCCGCCGTGCCCCTCGGCGCGGCGGCCGCCCGCCGGCCGGGCTCCCGGCTGGACCGGGTCGTGTCCAACCTGACACTGGTCACGGCGAGCGTCCCGGACTTCTGGCTGGCGCTCGTGGCGATCATGGTGTTCGCCGTCAACCTCGGCTGGCTCCCGGTCGCGGGCACTGGCGGCCTCGCCTACTGGGTCCTGCCCGTCCTGGTCCTGGTCGCCCGGCCGCTCGGGGTCCTGGTCCAGGTCAGCAGGGAGGCGTTGGTCAACGAGTTGTCGTCCACCTACGTCCGGGCCGCACGGACCAAGGGGACGAGCGAAGCACGGATCGTCAACGTCCATGCGATGCGCAACGCGGTCGCCCCGGTGGTGACGGTGGCCGGCGACCAAGCGGCGGCGATCCTCAACGGGGCCGTCGTGATCGAGACCATCTTCGGCTGGCCCGGCATCGGCCGGCTGATGATCGACTCGATCCTGCGGCGTGACTTCTCGGTGATCCTGGCCGGTGTCGTGACCACGGCCGCGTTCATCTTCGTGATGAACATCCTCATCGAGTTCGTCTACACGTGGGCCAATCCGCGACTCCGGCACGAGGACAAGGCGGCGCGATGACGACGAATCCGGTGGAACCGGCCGGGACCGCCCGGCCCTCGCGGCGCGGCTTCCTCTGGTCGGCGCTGCGTGGCGATGTCGCCGCGATGATCTCCGTGGTCGCGCTGACGATCCTCGTGCTGGTCGCGATGATCGCGCCGTTCTTCATCTCCGACCTGGTGACCCGGCAGGATCTGTCGAACCCGACGGCCGCGCCGGGCTTCGGCGATGGCCTCTGGGGGTTGCTCGGCACCGACTCCCTCGGCCGGAGCGTGCTGGCGCGCGTGATCATGGCCGCACGCACCACGTTGCTGATCGCGCTCTGCGCGGTCGCCATATCCGCGGTGGCCGGCTCGGTGATCGGCGCCACCGTCGGCTACCTGGGCGGCTGGCCCGAGGCGGTCGCGATGCGCGTCGCCGACGTCATCATGAGCTTCCCGTCGCTGTTGCTCGCGCTGATCGTGCTCTACGTGTTCGGTCCGCAGGCGACACTCATCGTGGTCGTGCTGGCGATCACCCGGCTGCCGGTCTACCTGCGCACCGCACGGGCCCGGACGCGTGCCATCCGCGATCTGCCGTACGTCGAGGCGGCGCGCGGCCTGGGCCTCGGCCGCGCGCGGATCGTCGTCCGCCACGGGATCCCGGCGGTGGTGCCGATCGTGCTGGCGCTGGTCACAGTCGAGCTGGGGCTGGTGATGCTGATCGAGTCGTCGCTGACCTTCCTCGGCATCGGGGTGCAGCCACCCCAGATCTCCTGGGGTGCGCTGGCCGCCGAGGGACGCGGCTACCTGGCGACCGCCTGGTGGCTCAGCTTCTTCCCCGGGCTGGCTATCTGTCTCACCGTGATCGCGATCAACATCGTGTCGGGCTGGAGCCGATCGGTCACCGACCCCAAGCAGCGATGGAGGTTCATTCGTGACCGTGCCGAGCAGACCGACCCCGGGACTCGGCCATGAGCACGCCGTCGATCCGCAAGGAGCGCGGGACCATGGCGCCCGATGACGGTGCGCGCCGGAAGCTGCCGCAGGACGGTACGCCGGCGCTGCGGGTCCGTGACCTCACCGTCGACATCCGAACGGCCGCGGGCCGGCGCCCCGTCCTGCGCGGTGTCGACGTCGACCTTCGCACCGGCGAGACCCTGACGCTGCTGGGCGAATCCGGCAGCGGCAAGTCCATCACCGCGAGCGTGCTGCTCGGCACGTTGCCCGTCCCTCCCTTCAGGGTGACCGGCGGCAGCGTGGAACTCGGCGGGCAGGACGTGCTGACGATGCCGTCGAAGGCTCGGGCGGCCCTGCGTGGCGAGCGGATCGCCATGGTCTTCCAGGACTCCATGAGCGCCATGAACCCGAGCTTCACCGTGGGCTGGCAGATCGGCGAGATGCTCCGTACCCGGCGCGGACTGAACCGGAAAGCCGCCCGGCTGCGCGCGGTGGAGCTCATGGACCAGGTCCGTATCCCGCAGGCGGCCACCCGGGTGGATCAGTACCCGCACGAGTTCTCGGGCGGCATGCGGCAGCGCGCCGCCATCGCCATGGCGCTGGCGCTCGACCCGGACGTGCTGGTCGCGGACGAGCCGACCACCGCTCTCGACGTGACCGTGCAGGCCGAGGTGCTCGAGCTGCTCCGGGACATCCAGGCCGAACGCACCATGTCGTTGTTGCTGATCACCCACGACATGGGGGTCGCCTACGAGATGTCCGACCGTGTGGCCGTGATGTACGCGGGCCGGATCGTGGAGACCGCTGTCGCCGCCGAACTGTTCGACCGGCCCGCGCATCCGTACTCGGTGAGCCTGATGGCCTCGGTCCCCCGCCTGGACTCGCCGGGCGAGCTGTCGGTAATCAGCGGCTCGCCGCCGGAGATCGAGAACATGCCCGCGGGATGCGCCTTCCATCCGCGCTGCTGGCGGGCCGAGGCGATCTGCGCCGGCCAGGAACCGGCCGGCGTCGCCGTCGGCGCCGCTCACCTGTCGCGCTGCCATTTCGCGCAGGAGGTGTTCCATGACTGAGCCGGTGTCGCCGCGCGACGTGCTGATCAGCGTCGATCACGTGACCATGGACTACTGGGCGGCGCGACGCGGCCGGCGTCCCGGCGGCACCGCTCCGGCGCTCGATGACGTCTCGCTCGAGTTGCAGGCCGGCGAGACCCTCGCGGTCGTCGGCGAGTCCGGCAGCGGCAAGTCCACCCTGGCCCGGATCATCATGGGCCTGCAGGCGCCGACGGCGGGATCCGTGGCGTACCGCGGCGCCGCGCTGGCCACGATGAGCCGCGCGGACCGCGCCCACTATCGCCGTCAGGTGCAGATGGTCTTCCAGGATCCCGAGACCTCACTGAGCCCGCGGCTCAAGGTCTCCGCCATCGTCGCCGAGGGATGGATCGCCAACCCCGGCGTCGTCAGCCGCCGGGAACGCCCCGAACGGATCCGCGAACTGCTCGCGCTGGTCGGCCTGAGCCCGAGTTACGCCGACCGGTACCCGCACGAGCTCTCCGGCGGGCAACGACAGCGTCTCGGCATCGCCCGCGCGCTGGCGGTCGACCCGTCGGTGCTGGTCTGCGACGAGCCGGTGTCGTCGCTGGACGTCTCCGTCCAGGCCCAGATCATCAACCTGTTCCAGCGGCTGAAGCGTGAGCTCGATGTCTCCTACGTGTTCATCGCCCACGACCTGGGCGTGGTCCGGCACCTGTCAGACCGCGCCGCGGTGCTGGCCAACGGGCGACTGGTCGAGTCCGGCCCGACGGAGCAGGTCTTCGACCACCCGCGCGAGGCCTACACCCAGCGGTTGCTGGCCTCGGTCCCCAAGCAGCCACCGCCGCTGTCTCCCCAGCGGCTGCGCCGGATCCAGGAGGCGGCCCGTGTCCGGTAACCGGTGGTGGGACCGATGATCTCCGTCCTCGTCGTGGCCGACGACCTGACCGGGGCCCATGCCTCGGCCGAATCGATGCGTGGACCGGGCGGCGCGGTGTCGGTCGTGGTGTCGTCCGAGGTCACCGACGCGCAACGAGACGCGGTCGCGGACCTGGCGGCCGTCGTCGTCTGCTCGACCGGGACACGCAATGCGTCCCCGGAGCCCGCGGCCGAAGCCGTCCGGGCCGTGGTGCGGCGGTGGTGGCCGGCGTCGCTGGTGAGCAAGCGGATCGACAGCACACTGCGCGGACCCATCGGCTCCGAGCTCGGCGCCCTCGTGCGTGAGCTGGCCGTTCTGTCGGGGCGGCGTGTCATCGCCCTCGCCTGCCCCGCGCACCCCGACGCGGGCCGGGTGACGCTCGCCGGCCGTCAGCACCTGCACGGCGTACCCCTGGACGCGTCCGCGGACAGCCGTGCGGAGATCGAGCCGCTGGACCGGTCGGGAGTCCTTCCGTCGCTCACGGCCGACGGCGGTCTCCGGGGCACCGAGGTGCGCCTGGCCACGGTCCGAGCCGGCGCCGCTCGCTGCGGGAAGGCCGTCGACGCGGCTCTCGACGACGGACTCGATCTCGTCGTCTTCGACAGCGAGACCGTGGACGACGTCGAACGGGTGGCGGAGTGCGCCCGCCGCCTGATCACCGAGCGTCCCGACGTCCTGGTCGTCACCGTCGACCCGGGGCCGCTCACCACCCGCCTGTACAGGATCGTCGAGGCGACGCCGGCCGCACCCGCGGCGCCGGTCCTCGCGGTCATCGGGTCGGCGTCGGAGCTGACCCGCCGCCAACTGGCCCGCCTAGCCGAGAGCCGGCCCACCCGGCCGGTCTCGGTCCTGGAGTGCTCGGCCACAGCTGGTGTCACGCTCCGCGGCGTCGTCGATGTCGTCCGTGAGCTGACCGAAGCCGCCGCGGCCGCGACGCCGGGCTCGGTCCTCGTCCTGACCTCCATGACCGACGGCGGCGGCCGGCTCGACCCGGCGATCAGCCAGCACGTCCCGGTCATCCTGGGCGAGGTCGTCCAGCTCTTCCTGGCGTCGAGGCCGGTCACCGGGCTGCTGCTGACAGGAGGCGACGTGGCGGCGGGCGTGCTGACCCGGCTCGGCGCCTCGGGCGTCCGGCCGGCCGCCGAGGTGGAGCCACTCGCCGTTCGCGGCGTCGTCATGGGCGGGCCGTGGTCGGGCCTCCCGGTCGTCACCAAGGGCGGGCTCGTGGGCCAGGAGGAGACCCTCCTGCACTGCATCGAACAGCTCAGCCGCGGCTCACCCGGACCCGTGCTCCCCCACCGAGTCTCACCCCCGTAGGAGGACACCCAGATGCATCCCCATGTACTCGCCATCACCTTGGGCGACCCGGCCGGGATCGGTCCCGAGATCACCGCACGCACCCTGGCCGAGACGCCGGCGAGCGGCCAGGCCCGCGGCGTGGCCGTCGGCGACGCGATCGCTCTGCGGCGCGCCGTCAGCGCGTGCGGTCTCGAGGTCGACGTCCGCGAGATCGACTCCTTCGCGACCCCGCCGCAGGAAGGCTCCATCGACATCGTCGACACCGGCGCGCTCGGCGGCCGGCCCGTGGAATGGGGCGTGGTGGACAAACGCGCCGGCAAGGCCGCCGTCGACGCGATCGAGGTGGCGACCGAGGCGGCGATGAAGGGCGACGCCGCCGCCGTCGTCACCGGCCCGATCAACAAGGAAGCGATCTGGGCGGCCGGCGCGAAACACCTCGGCCACACCGAGATGCTCGGCGAACTGACCGGCGTGACCCAGCAGGACACGATGTTCGTCGTCGGTGGCGCCGACGACGAACACGACCTGAAGATCTTCTTCACCACCCGCCACATGTCCCTGGCGAAAGCCATCGAGCAGCTCTCCACCGAACGGATCCTGGAGTCGATCGAGTCCTCGATCCGAGCGCTCGTCGTCTTCGGCGTGGAGCAGCCCAGGTTCGCCGTCGCCGCGCTCAACCCGCACGGAGGTGAGAACGGCGCCTTCGGCGACGAGGAACTCACCATGATCGCGCCGGCCTGTGAACTCGCACGAAGCCGCGGACACGACGTCCGCGGGCCGATCCCCGCGGACTCGGTCTTCCACCAAGGCATCCAGGGCCGCCACGACGCGGTGCTGTCGCAATTCCACGACCAGGGGCACATCGCCGCCAAGACCTACGACTTCAACGGCACCATCTCGATCACTGTCGGCCTGCCCATCCTGCGAACATCCGTCGACCACGGCACCGCCTTCGACATCGCCGGCCAAGGCGTAGCCGACCACGGCACCATGCGCTCGGCCTACCTGGCCGCAGTCAGGTACGCGCCACGCACCGACGCGATCCGCCAGGCCTACGGCACCCCCATCGGACCGATGGTCTAGGGCACGGACGCCCGGCGCCCCTCGTCACCGTCATTGAAAGTCGCGCGAGCGGTGCCGGGCGTGCAGGGCACGGGCGGCCTCGGGCTGCAGCTCGGCCAGCGACACCAGCCGGTCGGCGACCAGGTTGACGACACCGTCCTTGCGCTCCAGCATGCCGCGGACGATCATGCAGGCGGCGTTGCGGGCCACCCGCCGGGGCCGCTGGCACAGCCCGCCGCCGCAGACGACGTTGAGCATGCCGGTCTCGTCCTCGATGTTGAGGAACGTGATGCTTTGCTGGCGAGCAGGCGGCGCACGGTGACGCCCCGGGCGAGGACGGCATGGCACGGGCCGGGGACCAGCTGCCCTGATCGACGATCAGGCGGGCGAGTC
The DNA here is from genome assembly GCF_001270745.1 of Jiangella muralis. Lineage (GTDB taxonomy): Bacteria > Actinomycetota > Actinomycetes > Jiangellales > Jiangellaceae > Jiangella > Jiangella muralis. The sequence continues at coordinate 23,059 of NZ_LFXL01000044.1, read as the reverse complement.
GGAGTCGGGCACGAACAGTCAGCGCAGCGTCGGCATGGGAAGCGTGGGACATTGAAGGCCTCCCTTGGTGGCGGAGCGGTTCCTCAACATCCACTCCACACCCGTAGGCCCTCACCCATCCACGACATCAAACCGTGTCGTCACAGATCCCCCCGACCAACCTGGCTAGACATCACCCCGGCCAGGCGGCGTGGGCGCCGTGGGAGGTCACCTCGGCGGGCGGCTGCGGACGAACGGCGTGTGCAGGTGCGCGGTGGCCAGCACCGCGTCCGCCCGCTCCGCGCGCCGCAGCAGCGCCCGCCGGGTCGCGCGCGCCGTCGCCTGGTCGTTCTCCAGCGCGTAGGCGACGCCGGGGTCGGCCAGTTGCACAGCGTGGACCAGCACGTCACCGGTGATGATCACCTCGTCGCGGGATCCGCCGACCACCACGGACTGGTGCCCGACGGTGTGCCCGGGCGTCGGCACGGCCAGCACCCGCTCGCCCCGGCGGCCGGCCCAGACGAACAGAGGGCTCACCGGGTCGCGGCGGCAGGTGAAAAGAGCGCCTCCAGCGGAATGTCTGGGTCTGTGAGTTGTTCGACGTCGACGTGTCTCCCTGAGCGGATCAGGCCTTGGACGGCGGGTGTCACGTCCCAGACGTTGACGTTCATGCCGGCCACAACTTGCCCTGCCTTGAGCCAGAATGCGATGAACTGCCGTCCACGGCGGTCGCCGCGGTAGACGAGCTGGTCGTAGCCACCAGGTTCGACGTAGCCGGAGTATTCCATTCCGAGGTCGTACTGGTCGGTGTAGAAGTACGGCACCGGGTCGTAGACGACATGCTGGCCCAGCATCGATCGGGCGGCCGCCGGACCGCCGTGCAATGCGTTGGCCCAGTGCTCGACTCTCACGTGTCGGCCGAGCATCGGATGGTAGGTGTTGGCGATATCGCCGGCGGCGTAGATGTCCGGATCGGATGTGCGCAGGGCCTGGTCGACGACGATCCCGTTGTCGATCGTGAGCCTGGCGCTCTCGCCGAGCTGAACGTTGGGTTGGGCGCCTACGCCGACCACCACGACGTCCGCGGAGAGTGTCTCACCGCCCTGGGTGATCAGCCCTGTGACGTGGCCGGCGGAACTGGTGAACTCGCGTACCCCGGACAGGAGCCGCAGGTCGACGCCGTGCTCGCGGTGCAGCTCGGCGAACATCTCACCGAGTTCATCGCCCAATGCGGCGCGTAACGGCGTCGGCTGCGGGTCGACTACGGTGACCACGTTGCCGTTGACGCATGCGGCCGCAGCTGTCTCCATCCCGATCCATCCGGCACCGACCACCACCACCCCGCGACCTCCGGTGGCCAGCGCGGCACGTAGCTTGTCGGCTTCGCCGACATCGCGCAGGTAATAGAGCCCTTGCAGGTCAGTGGCAGGCAGTCGCCGAGACGAGGAACCGGTGGCGAGCAGCAGCTTGCTGTACCCAAGGTGTTCGCCATCCTCGAGCGTCAATTGGTGGCCGGCAGCGTCGAGATCCACCGCTCGGATGCCGAGCCGCAGCTCGACCTCGTGCTCGTCATACCAGCCTGGCTCGTGGACGTAGATGGTGTCCCGTTCGGCGGTGCCGGTGAGGTAGCCCTTGGACAGCGGTGGCCTCTCGTATGGACGCTCGAGTTCTGCGCCCACGATCTTGATCCGGCCCGTGAAGCCCTCCTCGCGCAGCGTCTGGGCGGCCTTAGCTCCGGCGAGGCCTCCGCCGACGATGAGGAACGTGTGCTGTGCCATGTCTCAACTCCTGGGTCGGGTCACGATGGGACGTGGTTCAGTGGGCGCCGACCGCGAGGGCGAAGAACTCTTGCCGGGAGCGGTCGTCGTTTCGCAGCGACCCGTGAAGCGCAGAAGTGACCGTGTGTGCTCCCGCAGCGCGGACACCGCGAAGGGACATGCACAGGTGCTCGGCTTCGATCACGACGCCGACGCCGTTAGGTGCAAGGTTGTCCTGCAACCAGTTGGCGATCTGCTGGGTGAGCCGCTCCTGGACCTGCAGGTCTCGGGCGAACAGTTCCGCTACCCGGGCCAGTTTGGACAGGCCCAGGATTCGCTGGCCGGGGAGGTATCCCACATGTGCGACGCCGTGAAAGGGCAGCAGGTGGTGCTGGCACAGTGAGTGGATGGGGATGTCACGGGCCATGACCAGCTCGTCGTACCCCTCGTCGTTGGGGAACGTTGTGAGGTCGAATGAACGCGGGGTGAGCAGCTCGGCGTAGGCGTCGGCCACTCGTGACGGCGTCTCGGCCAGATGTGCGTCTGTCGGATCACGGCCCAACGCGACGAGCAGATCGGCAATGGCCCGCTCGACAGCCGGCCCGTCCGGCTCCTTCCGCGGACCCACGATCCGAAGCCGGTGTGTCCCGACGCCCGCCGGTGCCAGGCGTACCGCTGTGGCCGTCATGGGGCTCTCGGTCCGTCGTGTGCGACCGCGAGCCTGGACAGCGCCAACGCTCCGACGAGCAGTCCGAAGTCGCGCAGGGCGATGTCGTAGTGGTCGGGGATCAGCAGCAGGTTGACGATGATGCCGGCCAGCCAGGCGGCGACCAGCAAGCCTCCATAGCGCGGGAGCAGCGCAACGGCGACTCCGGCGAGAATCTCGACGATGCCGACGGCGTACATCGCCTGCTGGGCTGTGCCGGGCACGATGTCGTTGATCAGCGGTGCGAGATAGCCGGGCCAGTCGGTCAGCACGTTCGTGAACTTGTCCAGTCCGAACACGATCGGCGCCACGGTGAAGACCGTGCGCAGGAGCAGGAATGCCTGACGCGACGGGGCAGGCGCCGGGTCGCTACTGACCTCGATGCGGCCCGGACGACGGATGATGGCCATGGTGGACTCCGTTCTAAAAATGACCCTTTCCTGCATTAGACTCCGCCCGAAGTCTTTCGTCAAGATTTTCCTGCTTTAGAGAGCTTTGGAACCGGTCGGCCGCAGCGGCTCGGGCGGCCGGGCGTCCCATGGCTTGCACGCCAGACGAGAGAGACTGTGTCCCGAACACGGGGAGCCCGGCCCTGGATCACGGGCCGGCGATTGCCTGCCGGTCGGCCGTGTCCGACAACTCCAAGGCTGCTCCGTACACCCACATCTGCGCAGCGGGCGTCGCCGGCCGATTCAGATCGGACTCCCTTGCCGGTCGTCGGCAGTCTCGCCAGAGTTTCTTTCATTAAGACTTTCGTGCTTTACAATGTGTGCATGGAGCTGCGGCCGTTGATGGATCGGGTGGCGGCTATCAGCGCGCTCGACGATCCGATCCGTCGGGAGCTGTTCGACTACGTGTCCCGCAGGGACGCACCGGTCAGTCGCAACGAGGCCGCCCAGGCGCTGGGCCTGACGCGCCAGACGGCCGTATTCCACCTCGACCGGCTAGTCGACGACGGCCTGCTGACGGTCCAGTTCAAGCGCCTCAACGGCCGGACGGGGCCAGGCGCGGGACGACCCTCGAAGCTGTACACCCGAACGACTGAGGAAGTCGCGGTCACGGTCCCCGAACGTCGCTACGACTTCGCCGCCCTGCTCCTTCTGACAGCGATCGAGGAATCGACCCGCACCGGTGGCCCGGCAACGGAGACGCTGCTGCGGGTGGCGCGTGAGACCGGACGTGCCCTGGGCGCCGACGCGGGATCGCTGGAGCGGGTGCTCGAGGACCACGGATACGAACCCCGGCCAGATGCCGACGGCGCGATTACGCTCGGCAACTGCCCGTTCCATCGACTGGCCCGGCAGCACACCGACACCGTCTGCCACCTGAACCTCGAGCTGCTCTGTGGCGCCGCGGAGGGCTCGAACGACGATCGGCACACCCTGGTTCTCGACCCCGGGACCGGGCGATGCTGCGTTCGGGCCTTGCGACGTCAACCGTGACCCGCATCCACACGGAGCTACGGTTCTGAACGGGTTGCGCCGCCCGACACCTGTCAGGCTCCGCGCCGGTCCGGCCGGAAGGAGTACCTGATGAGCAAGCTCGAACGCCTGTACACGGAGTTCGGCCAGAGTCCGTGGCTGGACAACCTGACCCGCCGCTATCTGCGCGACGGCACCCTGTCTCGCATGGTCGCCGGGGGGATCCGCGGAGTCACTGCCAACCCGACGATCTTCGCCAGGGCCATCGAGGCCTCACCGGACTACGACGATCAGTTCTCCTCTTTGGTCTTGGCCGGTTGTTCGGTGGACGACGCCTACTGGGAACTGGTCGTCGCCGACATCGCCGCCGCCCTCGCCGTTCTGCGTCCGGTGTTCGACGCCACTGACGGTTCGGACGGCTTCGTGTCGGTCGAGGTCGCACCCGAGCTGGCGCGCGATACCCGCGCCACGGTCGCAGCTGCCCGCGGTCTGCACCAGCGGATCGACCAACCCAATGTGTTCGTGAAGATCCCGGCGACCACGCAGGGCGTTCCCGCCGTCGAGGCGATGATCGCCGAGGGCCGCAGCATCAACATCACCCTGATCTTCTCCCTGACCCGCTACGCCGAGATCATCGAGGCCTACATGTCCGGCCTGGAGGCGTTCACCGCGAGCGGCGGAGACCCCACCGGAGTCCACAGTGTCGCCTCGTTCTTCGTCAGCAGGGTCGACTCCGAGGTCGACCAACGACTCGAGGCCATCGGAACCGGCGAAGCCCTCGAGGCAAGGGGCCAGGCCGCCATCGCCCAGGCCAAGCTCGCCTACGTGCTGTTCCGCGAGAGATTCTCCGGACAGCGCTGGGAGCACCTGGCCGACCTCGGTGCGCATCCCCAGCGGCCGCTGTGGGCCTCTACTTCCACCAAGAACCCTGCCTATCCCGACACCCGGTACGTCGACGAGCTCATCGGCACCGACACTGTCAACACCCTCCCCGAGCCCACCATCGCTGCGTTCGAGGACCACGGCCACCTTGCCCGCACCATCGACACCAACGTGGACGCGGCAGCCGAGACGATGCGACGGCTGGCCGCACTGGGCATCGACATGGACGAGGTCGGCTTGACGTTGGAGAACAAGGGCATCGCAGGCTTCCACGATTCATTCACGAAGATGAGCGCCGTCCTCGACGCCAAGGCCCGCCAACTGATCCGGCGCTGAGATGGACTGGGCGGGGTGGGCACTGTTCGGGCTGATCGCCACCACCACACTCACTGCTGTGATGATCGCCGCCCAACTGGCCGGGCTGACCCGCCTGGACCTCCCCCTCGTGCTCGGGACCCTCGTCACCGAGGACCCCGACCGGGCCCGGGCCGCCGGGTTCTTCATCCACCTCGCCGTCGGCCAGGGCTTCGCCCTCGGCTATGCGGCAACGTTCGCCCTCCTCCATCGCGCCACCTGGTGGCTCGGAGCGCTGCTCGGAACCCTGCACGTCGCCGTCGCGCTCACGGTGCTCCTGCCGCTACTCCCCGGCATCCACCCGAGGATGGCGTCGCATCGGGCCGGACCGTCCAGCACCGCAGCCCTGGAACCGCCCGGCCTGTTCGCCCTCAACTACGGCCTCCAAACCCCCGCTGTGGCGATCATCGCCCACATCGTCTACGGGACTGTGCTCGGACTGCTCCTACAGGCCCGCTGACATGCGCCAACCAGACGTGCGCGCCGGCACGCAGCGCGCTCTGACATCCACGCACGAACTCACGCCCAGTCGGAAGCAGGCGGCAACGTGACCACCGACGACCCAGGCACCTATCCCCAGCCGTCCACGCCCATCGGGGATTACGGGTTGCTCGGCGACACCCGCACCGCGGCCCTGGTGTCCACCGCCGGGTCAATCGACTGGCTTTGCATACCCAGGTTCGACGGGGAACCCGTCTTCGGCCGGCTCGTCGGAGGATCGTCGGCGGGAACATTCCGGGTCGGGCCTGCTCAGGCATCGCGGATCGTCGAACGTCGCTACCGGCAGCACACCGCGACGCTCGAGACGACCTGGGCGGAGGGCGAGCGCCGACTGACCCTGACAGAGGCGATGGTCGCCGAGGTCGCAGGACGCCTGTTACCGGCAACCTTGATAGTGCGGCGCCTGTCAGCCGTTGGCGGAGCCGTCGACGCAGTCGTCGAGTTCGACCCCCGCCTCGGCGAGGATCACCGGCGACCCAGGGTCGGCCACCGGCCGGACCTGGTGTGCGAGTGGGGATCTCTCGCCCTGTCGTTGGGCAGCGAACCTGAACTGGCCATCGAACCCGGCCGGCCCCTCTCGACCACCGTCACGCCGGGCCACCCGCTCACCCTCGTGCTGGCCGTGGCGCACCGCGAACCGCTCGTCCACGTCGACCCGGATGCGGCCTGGGATCTACTCGTCGGCGACGAGGCTCGCTGGCGGACCTGGACCGCACAAATCGACTACGATATCCCGTTCCGCGAGGCGGTTGTGCGAAGCCTGCTGACAATGCGGCTGTTGACCTACTCGCCATCAGGGGCCGCGGTGGCCGCCCCCACCACGTCCCTACCCGAGGATCCCGGCGGCGCCCGCAACTGGGACTACCGCTACGCATGGCCTCGCGACGCGAGCATCGGCGTCGCCGCCTTCCTCGGCGTAGGAATGGTCACCGAGGCCCGGGGATTTCTAGGATGGCTCCTGCACGCCAGCCGGCTCCAGCGGCCGCGCCTACCGGCGCTACTCACCCTGGACGGCCGGTACGCACCTCGCGAACGCCAGCTGCGCGGCTGGGCAGGCTACGCCGCAAGCGTGCCGGTGCGGGTCGGCAACGGCGCGGCCGACCAGCACCAACTCGACGGTTACGGCTGGGTGCTGGACGCTGCCTGGGTGCTCGTGCAGGCCGGTCATCACCTCTATTCCGAGACCTGGCGGGCGATGCGGGGCTTCGCGGACCTTGTCGCGCGCCGATGGCACCAACCCGACGCCGGCATCTGGGAGATTCGCGACGACGCGGCCCACCACGTGCACTCCAAAGTGATGGGTTGGCTCGCCCTTGACCGTGCCCTTCGCATCGCTGATACCCACCGACTGCCCGGCCGGCAACGCCAGCGGTGGCAGGCCGCCAGAGACGCCATTGCGGACGACGTCAAGGCACGAGGATTCGACCCGACGAAGGCCAGCTACACGCGAAGCTACGGCTCCACCGACGTCGATGCGGCGTTGCTCGTCCTGCCGTTGATCGGTATCGAGGACGTCGATTCGCCCCGTGTACGGGGAACGATCGACGCCATCCGCGGCGAGTTGTCGGCAGGAGGACCGCTGATGTACCGCTACCCACCGGGACACGACGGCCTACCCGTCGGCGAGGGCGCCTTCCTACCCTGCTCATTCTGGCTGGCCCAAGCCCTCGCGTGCACCGGCCGCCGCGCCGAATCCGTCGAACTGTTCGAGGAGCTACTCACACTCAGCAACCTGCTCGGACTCTTCGCCGAAGAGATGGACCCCGGCACGCGAGCCCACCTCGGCAACTATCCCCAAGCCCTCACCCACGCCGCACTCATCCAGGCCGCGCTAGCGCTCCGTGACAGCTCCCCGTGAGCTGTCGCAGGAACCCCGCGAACCGCAGTCATCGACCACACGAGACGGGACAGGAGACCTGTACGCTGGTGAGCATCACCACGAGGCAATCGAAGGCGGCACCTCCCCATCGGGAAGGAGGTTGTCCGATGCCACGCGACAAGTCGCCAACCGGCGGCGTTGAGCCCGACGTCGCGGGCGACGGAGACGGCAGCGGCGACGCGGCAGGACGAAACCCGCTGAGACTGGCCACAGCGGTGATGTTCGTGACCGAACTCGAGCGATCGGTGACGTTCTACCGCGAGCTCTTGGGATGGACCGTCACCGTGCGTGACGACACGGCCGCCCTGCTGGCCGGCCCGGACGGGTTCCAGCTGTACGTGCGCAGCATGGGAACGAACGCCCATCATCCTCTCGGCCACGTAGGCATCCAGTACCTCATGTGGACGGCAGCGGACGAAGCCGACCTCCGCCGCTGCGAACAGTTGCTGCGGGCGCAGGACAGATATGTCAGCAGCCACAATGGCGACGGATTCAGCGTGGTCGAGGGCCGAGGCCCCGACAACGTCCCCGTCCTGATCACGTTCCCCGGGCCCGATCAAGCGCCACGACACGGCATCATGAAACGCATCTACGAATGGTGAACTCCCAGCACACCCGATCGAGGTCGGAGACCAGCTCCCCGGCGGCGGAACGCAGGGATCGGAACAGTTGTCAGGGCTCGTCGTCACCGTCGGCCACGGCATGTCTGCACCGGGAACGACGGCCGACAGCGTGGCTCGCGAGGACGATCAAGGCAACGGCTGGTCACAAGGCCGGAAGCAGGATTCCTGTGGTCGCCAGGGCGAGCACCTTGATCACCTCGAGGGGTGACGTACATGTAATGGCCGCTAGAACGAGGCGCGTCTTCACCGGTGAGCACACGGTCTGATCGGCGAGTCAGCCGCAGGCAGACGAGGGTGAGCTGAACCAACCGCACCGCCATGGCGACGGCCTCTACGGTAACGATGCGCGCTGGCGGCGGTTGATCGCGGTGCCGACCGCCACGGCTGTGGCGAGGACGACCTCCGCAGTGTTGAGGCACGAAAGACGAGGCGGCCGACGCCAGGCCCAATCCGCACCGTGACATCTGGCGCACGAAACTTCACCGGCGTTCCATGATCGATATGGCAAGCACCATACCGAGCCAGACGAACGCGGCCGCGGTCGCGACAGCGAGTCATGGAGTCACTGGGGCCTCCCGTCAACGGGTCCAGACGAGCACTCGTCGCCGTCGGTCATGGGCGGGTAACGGACTGGGCCAAGACGCGCCGGGCAGAGATCCGGTTCGGCGAACGGATCGAGCCGGTCGAATCCGTCAGCGCGACGATCAGGGGCGGTCATGAGTTCTGTGACGGCAATGCGGCCACCCGCAGAGGATCCGCCCCGAGCGGTCCGGGTTGGCCGCTCCGCCCGGCGCGCTGTGGATACCACCATGAGTGGCGGATTTCTCTAGCAGGTACTGGTGCCGCTGCGCTGGCGGCTGTCATGGCGATTCCCGAAGCAGTTCGCCCAACACCGCCGCTTGGCTGCGTTCCACGTCCTTGGTGGCGGTGAGCAACGTCAAGGTGTTGGTGTCCAAGAGCGCCCGCAGGTGGTCGAGCGCCGCCTGCTCGGCCGGGGACTTGAGTTCGTCGCGATACCGGGACCTGAACTCATCGAACTTCGCTGGGGTATGGCCGTACCACTTGCGCAGCTCGGTAGACGGGGCGACGTCCTTGACCCACTCGTCCAGTGCCGCCTCGTCCTTGGTCAGCCCCCGAGGCCACACACGGTCGACCAGGACGCGTACGCCATCGCCTGGCCTCGGATCATCGTAGACCCGGCGAACCTGTGTCTCGTGCTTCGTCATGTCTCGCCTCTTCCCATGTCAGGTGCTTCGGCCCAGCTCGGAAGGGCCAACGCACCGCCCATGCGTCTCAGCTCGTCGCGGTGCAGTGCGCCGAGGCGCGCCAAGGCGCCTTGGCCGTCCGGAGTCAACTGCACACGTACTGCACGAGCGTCCGCCGGGTGCACTGCTCGTTGCACCAGCCCTTGGTCACGCGCCCGGTTGACCAGCTCGACGACGCTGTGATGTCGCAATTGGAGGCGCTCCGCCAGTTCAGCGATGGTCGCCCACTCGCGCCCCGGGAACCCTTTGAGCGCCAGCAGCAACTGATACTGCTGCGGGGTGAGGCCATGGCTACGCACGGTCACCTCGCTGAAGCGGAGGTACTGGCGAATGCCGAATCGAAAGCGTGCGAGCGCTTCGTAATCGTCCTTCGTCAGAGGTGCCGACTCCACGTGTCCGCCCTTCGTTGTCATCACCAGTATGAGACCAGAGTCCTCGCCGCCGTAGTGGCAAGCTGGCGCCAGCATATCGTGATACGATATAAAATGCTGGGCGCTCAGAAAGGCGGGGGCGTCGTCCCCGATGATCACGAACACTTGACCATGCGGGCGCCGGGCCATTGTCGAAGGGTGCCGGCTACCCGTTCATGACGTCGCCCAGACAGCCGACGCGTCCCTGAACGAACTTACACACAGCGGGGAGCGAGGGCGTCGTGAACGGAGGGCGAAATGACCATCATTTACGTACTACTGGTGGTGTTGGCCGTCGGTCTTGTCGGGATGGCGGCGAGCATACGTATCGTCAAGCAGTTCGAACGGGGTGTCGTGTTCCGGTTCGGGAGGGTAGATCGTGCTGTCCGGGGGCCGGGTCTCCAAGTGCTCATTCCGCTCGTTGATCGCTTGCAGAAGGTAAACATGCAGATCATCACGATGCCGGTTCCCGCACAGGACGGGATCACCCGTGACAACGTGACGGTTCGGGTGGATGCGGTCGTCTACTTCAGCGTGGTTGAGCCGATACGCGCTGCCGTCGACGTGCAGGATTACGTAGCCGCCATCGGTCAGGTTGCGCAAACATCGCTGCGTTCGATCATCGGTAAGAGCGACCTGGACGATCTGCTGTCCAACCGGGAGCGCCTCAATCAGGGGATGGAATTGATGATCGACAGCCCGGCTTTGGACTGGGGCGTGCACATCGACCGGGTGGAGATCAAGGACGTGGTACTACCGGATTCGATGAAGCGTTCGATGTCGCGCCAGGCCGAGGCCGAGCGCGAGCGGCGGGCCCGGGTCATCACCGCCGACGGCGAACTGCAGGCGTCGGCAAAACTGGCCGAGGCAGCTGAAACTATGGCAGAACACCCGGCTGCCCTGCAGTTGCGCCTCCTGCAGACCGTTGTCGAGGTGGCAGCCGAGAAGAACTCCACGCTCGTGTTGCCGTTCCCCGTCGAGCTACTCCGATTCCTGGAACGATCGACACCGCCCGAGCCTGCTCGGACGGCCGGCGCCGTCGAGACGCTGCCCGCCCAGACCGCGTCAGACAGTGAGTCCTCGATGGACGACGGCCTGTCGATCCCGCACCAGCCCGACGTCCTCGAGATTCGCGACGCCAATCAGGCTGTGCCTGTCGGCGACGGACCTAGGCTCGATCGAAACGCCGCCCGACAAGGCTTACGTGCAATGTGAGCTCTCCGTGAGGTGAGGCGCGCACCTCGAAGATCGCTAGGAGGCACCCGATGGGGCAGAACGTCGCACACAAGCTGATCGCCACCCACCTCGTCTCCGGCGATATGGTCGCCGGCGCGGAGATCGCACTTCGGATCGACCAGACGCTCACTCAGGATGCGACCGGAACCCTGGTGATGCTCGAACTGGAGGCCCTGGGCCTGGACCGGGTCCGCACTGAGGTCTCGGTGCAGTACGTCGATCACAACCTGCTGCAGACCGACGGAAAGAACGCCGAGGACCACGACTTCCTGCGCTCGGCCTGCCAGCGGTTCGGATTGTGGTACTCCAAGCCTGGGAACGGCGTCTCGCACCCGACGCACATGCAGCGCTTCGGCCGCCCTGGCAAGACCTTGGTCGGCTCGGACAGCCACACCCCGGCGGCCGGCTCGCTGGGCATGCTGGCCATCGGCCTCGGCGGTATCGAGGTCGCGATGGCCATGGCGGGCGAACCGATCTACCTGCGCATGCCCGAGATCTGGGGAATCAGGCTGACCGGTGAGCTGCCACCCTGGGTGAGCGCCAAGGACGTCATCCTGGAGATGCTCCGCCGACACGGGGTCAAGGGCGGCGTGAACCGGATCATCGAGTACCACGGCCCCGGGCTGGCGCAGCTGACCGCTATGGACCGGCACGTGATCGCCAACATGGGAGCCGAGTTGGGCGCTACCAGCACCGTGTTCCCGGCCGACCAGCAGGTACGCGCATTTCTTCGTGCCGAACAACGCGAAGAGGACTTCGTCGAACTCCTCGCCGATACTGACGCCACCTACGACGTCACCGATGAGATCGACCTGTCGACCGTGGAGCCGCTGATCGCGCTACCGAGCTCACCGGGCAATGTCGTGACGGTGCGCGAGGTAGCGGGTCGACCGGTGGCCCAGGTGGTGGTGGGCTCGTCGGCCAACCCAGGGCTGCGCGATTTCGCGATGGCCGCCGCTATCGTCGCCGGGCGCCAGACGCATCCGGGGGTGTCCTTCGACGTCAACCCGAGCTCTCGGCAGATCCTGCAGGACCTCACGAAGATGGGCGCCACCTTGACCCTGATCGCGGCCGGGGCCCGGTTGCACCAATCGGGCTGCATGGGCTGCATCGGCATGGGTCAGGCGCCGGCGAACGGACGCAACAGCCTGCGCACGGTCCCGCGGAACTTCCCGGGACGGTCCGGAACCCGCGAGGACTCGGTGTATCTGTGTTCTCCGGAGACTGCCGCCGCGGCCGCCCTGACCGGCCAGATCACCGACCCGCGCGACCTTCCCGAACTGCTCGGGATCGAGTACCCGCACATCGAGCTACCGGACGAATCCAGCGTGAACACCGCCATGCTCGAACCGCCGCCACCGAAGCAGGCCGATCGTGTCGAACTCGTCAGGGGACCCAACATCTCGTCCCTGCCCGACTTCCCGCCGTTACCGGACCGCATGGCGGCGCCGGTCGTGCTCAAGGTCGGCGACGACGTCTCGACCGACGAGATCCTGCCCGCCGGAGCACGGGTGCTGCCCTACCGGAGCAACATCCCCAAGCTGGCAGAGTTCGCCTTCACCCAGCTCGATGAGAGCTACCCCGAGCGGGCGCTCGCCAGCCGCAACGACGGCGGACACATCGTGGTCGGCGGCGCCAACTACGGCCAAGGGTCCTCACGCGAGCACGCTGCGATCGCGCCCCGCTACCTCGGGCTGCGTGCGGTTATCGCGGTGTCCTTCGCCCGTATCCACTGGCAGAACCTGGCCAACTTCGGGGTGCTGGCGCTCGAGTTCGCCGATCCCGGCGATTACCACCGTGTCGAGCAAGGTGACGTTCTCGTCCTGCATGGCGTGCGGCATGCGATCGGAGCAGGACCGGATGTCACTGTGCACAACACCAGCCGGGACGAGGAGTACGCAACCCGACACCGGTTGTCCGAGCGGCAGGTAGCGATGCTGTTGGCCGGCGGGCTGATCCCCTGGCTACGCGAACAAGCACCAGCTGCGACGTAGACCCACTCCCCTCCCCCGCTCTGGTTCAGGTGGGTGCGTTCGAATGCGTTCGCGAAGGCGAGACAACGCCGGCCTCGGCGCGAAGCCCGTCCTCGCCGACGAGGACATGAGTGATCAACCTCGCTGCCGCAGGCGTAGCAGGCATCGGGCTGGACGGCCAGACCTCGGTGGTCCTCCCCGGTTCTGCCGGGCTCCAATTCCCGTATACATCAGGCGTGAGAGCGAAGGGAGTATGGCGGTCAGGGCTCAGCGGTGGATGCCCGCTCATGCACCTCTCACGCCGCCGTCCCAGCCCTTCGCCGGGCGTGCCCCCGGTCGGCGAACCTACGACCGTCCTGATGGCTGAGGGCCGGCAACGGTGCTGTACTGGACCTGACGCGAAGAACTCTCCAGGCGTACCTACCGAGGGGACCGGGATGAGCGGTCACGGACACGGCCAGGAGCGCGGTCCTCTCAGTGGCCCGGATGAGGCATGGCTCACGGCGATCGCACAAGCCGCAGCAGGTGACGCTCCGGCACCCCTCGAGTTACTGATCGAATACCTCACCCTGCTCGCGGACGCGGCGATCTCCGGCCGTCGACCTCGCGAACCCGAGCTCGCGGTCGTGCGAGCACTGGGGCGTCGAGCCGCCGAACAGGGCGTGTCGGCCGGCGAGGTTGTCGACTTATACCTGTCGGCGGCGTGGCGCATGTGGCGCGATCTGCCCGAAGTGGTGCCTTACCGGGACCGCGACACGGTACGCGCCTCCGCCGAGATGGTGTTGCGCGCCGTGGGTGAGGCGGTCGCCGTCCTCGTGGACAGTTACCAGGCCGCCGGCCACCAGATGATCCGGCGGGAGGAATCGCTACGCCGCGAGCTGATCGACGACCTCCTCCGCGGAGAGGCCGATGTGGCTCGGATGATCGAACGGGCCGAACCCTTCGGGCTCGACCTGGGCCGGCCACACCAGGTGACGCTTGCTTCTCCGGTGAGTGGCATGCCCGACACCGACGTCGCGGTCGGAATGCTGGAGCGAGCCATCCTGGACCGGTTCGGGGATCGCGATGTGCTCGTGGCCACCAAGGACGGCATGCTGGTGGTCTTGATCCCGGCCACCGGACCGCCTGCGGCACGATCGCCCGATGATCGCGACGTCGGGAAGTTCATTCATCATGCGTTGACCCGCCATCGGCCCGGTTCCTCCTGGTGTGTGGCGACTGGGCGGGCATATCCAGGTTCTTACGGAGTAGCCCGGTCCTACGAAGAGGCACGCGACGCCCTCATGTTCGCAGAGCGGCTCCACCTCGATGCGCCCGTGATCGATGCCCACGACATGCTCATCTACCGCGTGTTGGGCCGAGATCAGGCCGCGATCACCGACCTGGTCGGGGCCGTGCTCAGCCCTCTTGAACAGGCCCGTGGAGGGGCCGAGCCGCTGCTGAAGACTCTCGGGGCCTATGTCGATACCGGTGGGGTCGCCACCGAATCGGCGCGCCGCTTGAACGTGTCGGTCCGTACCGTCACCTACCGGCTGGCCAGGGTCAAGGCTCTGACCGGAAAGGACGCCAGCGACCCAGCGCAGAGGTTCACGCTGCAGGTCGCCGTGCTGGGGGCGCGGCTCCTCGACTGGCCTTCGCGCCCCCTGCCTGCCAGCGGCTGAACCAGCGCGGGTTTCCGTCCTCTCCCGAAGGACGCGGTTGCTGACGGTCGGCAATCAGGATGGCCTGATTTCGGCTGGCGATGGGAATAGTCGCCGAACACCTTCTACGGCACTCTAAAGGTGAAGTGCTGTGCCGGTCACGCATCGATGAAGCTGCGCCGCACATTCACATCGATCGGATCGAGAAGTCCTTGATCGGGCTTGGCGGGTGGCGTGGTGAAGGTTTATCAGATTGTCTGGTTGACATTGTGTGGGGTGCTGGGCGTTGTGGGTGCCTCGGCAGCCTTCGCGCGGTCGGCATCGGCAATGCTGGTGCTTTTCGCGCTCGCAACCATCGGTGTGGGCGTAGTGGCGTTGCTCAGACTCGGCCCGGACTATACCGATTCGATGCCGGGCGAAATGTGGCGGATGGTGGGAACCCATTCGCTCGGTAGTGGCGTTGCCGCGGTAGCGGTCGTCGGGTTTGATGCGATGCTCGGTGGCCGGGGGTTGGTCCTGCTGCTTGCGGTCGTCGCATTCAGTTCGCCCTATGTCATTCGCCGCTACCGTCGCTGGCTTCGATTCCTGCTCACATGATTCCACCACGACCCGATAACTGATGCCTGATCACGAGACGGATGTCCTGTCGGCCCACTGACTCGGGACCTTGGGCTCTTTTTCCGCCCGGTGCAGGTGCCGAGGCTGGTTGTAGGACCATTGCGACACGGAGGCCACCATGACTGTACGCGTGGGTATCAACGGGTTCGGCCGGATCGGTCGGACCTACCTCCGCAACGTCTTGGACCGGGACATCGATGTGGTCGCCGTCAACGACATCACCGACGCCGAGACGCTGGCGCACCTGCTGGCCTACGACTCCACCTACGGGCGTCTTGCCCAGACCGTCGACCACGACGACACGTCGCTGACCGTCGACCGGCACCAGATCGCTGTGCTCTCGCAGCGCGAGCCGGACCGGTTGCCGTGGGGGGAGCTCGGGGTCGACATCGTCGTCGAGGCCAGCGGCAGATTCCGCACCCGCGACGAAGCGGCCGCACACCTGAAGGCCGGCGCGCGCAAGGTGCTGCTCTCCGCACCGGGCAAGGGTGTCGATGCGACGGTCGTCATGGGAGTCAACGAGGGCGTCTACGACCCGCGCGCCCATGACGTCGTGTCGAACGCTTCCTGCACGACCAATTGTGTCGTGCCGATGGTCAAGGTCCTGCACGACAGCTTCGGCATCACGAAGGGCTTCATGACCACGATCCACGCTTACACCGGTGACCAGCGGCTGCTCGACAGCCCGCACAAGGACTTACGCCGGGCCCGGTCGGCTGCCGTGAACATCATCCCCACCAGCACAGGCGCCGCCCGCTCCGTCGGCCTCGTCATTCCCGAGATGGCTGGCCAGCTGGACGGCCTGTCGCTGCGAGTGCCGGTCGAGGTCGGCTCCCTGGTCGACCTCGCAGTCGTCCTGGACCGGGCCGTGACGGTGGCAGACGTGAACGCCGCGTTCGAGGCGGCCGCCACGACCGCCCCGCTTGCCGGGATCCTCGCCTACACGACGCGACCGATCGTGTCACGCGACATCATCGGTGACCCCGCCTCGTGCGTGTTCGACGCGAGCTTGACCGAGGCCAGCGGTGACCTGGTGAAAGTGTTCGGCTGGTACGACAACGAGTGGGCGTTCTCGGCCCGGCTCGCCGACCTCACGGAGTACATGGCCGACCGTCTCTGACGAAGGGCACGCCGATGTTCCAGATACGGATACACGGGCGAGGCGGCCGGGGCGAGGTCGTCACGGCGGCCGAGCTGCGCTCGATGGCCGCCCTCGTCGAGGGTCGCCACACTCAGGCCTCGCGGGCCTTCGGCTCCGGGCGAGCCGGCGCGCCGGTGATGGCGTTCTGCCGGATCGCGGATGTGGCGATCCGGCGGAACGAACCGGTGATGGATCCGGACGCGCTGATCGTGCAGGACACCACCCTGCTGTCCGAGGTGGATGTGTTCGGCGGGCTGAAACGCAACGGCTACCTGCTGCTGAACTCCGAGCTCGGTCTGCCCGAGCTCGGGCAGACCGAACAGGCCCGGTGGCACCCGCCCCGGCACGTCGCCGTCGTGCCGGCGAGCCAGCTGGCCATGCGGCACACCGGCCGGCCGGTGCCGACCGCGGCGATGCTCGGCGCGTTTGCGGCGCTCACCGGCGTGGTCTCGCTCGAGTCGGTCGTTGCGGCCATCCGCGGCCGGTTCGGCAGGCTCGTCGAGGGCAGCGCGGCGGCGGCCACCGAGGCCCATGACCTGCTCCGAGCCGCTAACGGGAGCACCACTCATGCGTGAGCGGATTGCGGATTCGATGGCGATCGCTGCCGCCGCGACGGCGCGCCGGCCGGAGGTCGTCTGTGCTCATCCGATCTCGCTGCAGGCGCACCTCGTCGAGGCACCTCTGCCCAACGCGTATCCGCAGACGCCGTTGGACGAGGGCGGGAGCGAAGGGTGACCACGTTCCTGGAGCGGACCGCGGCCGCGCGCACTGGAGTTGTCAGGCCGAGGCGGAAGGGCAACGTGGTCGTCCGGTGGATGACGTCCACCGATCACAAGGTCATCGGGTACATGTACCTGATCGCGTCGTTCGGGTTCTTCCTGTTCGCCGGGGTGCTGGCGGTGCTGATCCGGGCCGAGTTGTTCTCGCCGGGCCGCCAGGTGGTCAGCGACCAGCTGTACAACCAGCTGTTCACCATGCACGGCACGATCATGCTGCTGCTGTTCGCGACACCGCTGTTCATCGGCTTCGGCAACATCATCGTGCCGCTGCAGATCGGTGCGCCCGACGTCGCGTTCCCGCGGCTGAACATGTTCAGCTTCTACCTGTTCGTGTTCGGCGGGCTGATCGTCTGCGCCGGCTTCATCACCCCGGGCGGTGCGGCCGACTTCGGCTGGTTCGCCTACGCGCCGCTGCACAACACCGTGTTCAGTCCCAGCGTCGGCGGCGACCTGTGGGTGGCCGGCCTGGCGATGAGCGGTTTCGGCACCATCTTCGGCGCGGTCAACTTCATCACGACGATCGTGTGCATGCGCGCGCCCGGGATGACGATGTTCCGGATGCCGATCTTTACGTGGAACATCATGATCACCAGCATCATGGTGTTGATCGCGTTTCCGCTGCTGGCGGCCGCGCTGTTCGCGATGTTCGCCGACCGGAACCTCGGTACCCATATCTTCGACCCGTCGGTCGGCGGCGCGGTCCTGTGGCAGCACCTGTTCTGGTTCTTCGGCCATCCCGAGGTCTACATCATCGCGTTGCCGTTCTTCGGCATCATCACCGAGGTCATACCGGTGTTCAGCCGAAAACCCTTGTTCGGTTACAAGGGCCTGGTGTTCGCGACGCTGGCCATCGCGATGCTGTCGGTGTCGGTGTGGGCGCACCACATGTTCGTCACCGGGGCGGTGAACCTGCCGTTCTTCGCGGCCATGAGCATGCTCATCGCCATCCCGACGGGGTTGAAGTTCTTCGCCTGGATCGGGACCATGTGGCGCGGGTCGATCACGTTCGAGACGCCGATGCTGTTCGCTCTCGGGTTCCTCGTGACGTTCCTGTTCGGCGGGATGACCGGTGTGATCCTGGCGTCGCCGCCGCTGGACTTCCAGGTGTCCGACAGCTATTTCGTGGTGGCGCACTTCCATTACGTGGTGTTCGGCACGGTCGTGTTCGCGATGTTCTCCGGGTTCTATTTCTGGTGGCCCAAGTTCACCGGCCGCATGCTGAACGAACGCCTCGGCAAGATCCATTTCTGGCTGTTGTTCATCGGGTTCCACGGCACGTTCATGGTGCAGCACTGGCTGGGCGTCGAGGGCTTCCCGCGTCGCTACTCCAACTACGCGCCCGAGGACGGTTTCACGTTCCTCAACCAGTTCTCGTCGGTGTTCGCGTTCGTGCTGGCCGCGTCGACGCTGCCGTTCCTGTGGAACGTCTGGCAGACCCGGCTCGCGCCCAAGGTCGAGGTCGACGACCCCTGGGGCTTCGGCAACTCGCTGGAGTGGGCCCCCTCCTGCCCGCCGCCGCGGCACAACTTCACGTCGCTGCCGCGGGTGCGCAGCGAGCGGCCCGCGTTCGACCTCAAGTACCCAGAAGTGACCGCCACGGCCGAGCGCAAGCCGGCCGATGCCGGGCCGCTCACCCAGGCTCTCGGCCCGCCTGACGTGGGCGAGGAGCGGAACTGAAAGGGCCACACCTGCGCCATCGAGGCGAGCAGACTCCACGACGCGCTCATGGCGTTCCTGACCGCCGCGGAACGGGTTCGTCGTGCCAAACTCGTGCCCATCTCCCCGCAGGGTTCAACTGTCCCGCGGTCCCGTGTGCCGGCGCAGCGTCAACGTTGCCGCAACTCGGCAATGACAGTGGCTGAACGTTCGCCGACACCGACCCTTCCATCGATGCATGAATGACTGCATAGTGAATGGTAGATGTACTCGGACCTCGAGTAGAGAAGGCAGGCCGAGGGACCGCCACGAACTGTGAGGTCTTGCTCGCGTCCAACGAGCACCTGATGGGCAGAGTCGCCACTGGTGCGACAGGGGCTTCCGTTTGGAAGCCTCCCGCAACCGGGTTTTACGCAACGCAATAAAGGATCATCTGTGACAGCGATCGAACATGCCGCACCGAAGCGCGCACGGCGCTCCGGCATCGCCGCTTACCTACACGCGATACGCGCAGATCTCAGGCACCAGCGACGATTTCGGACCGAACAGCTGAAGACTCTCGATACCACCACAGGGACCGGCGCAGCACGGATAACGAATGATGCGCTGAGCCAGGTGACTTTGGAATTGAGAGCAGCGGCAGCTGTGGCGTTGGCCGATATCGACGCCGCACTGAACCGCATAGCGTCCAACCGTTACGGACGATGCCAAGAGTGCGGCACGATTATTCCAATGGAAAGGCTGCAAGCGCTGCCGATGGTCCGACTTTGCATGACATGCCAATTCGCACACGAAGTGGAGAGAGGCGACCCGTCAGCATGAGGAAGTTCGCGAAGCCCGTGCCCGCGGTCCGGCGGCTGCTCGTCGTCTGCGCACATCCCTACGATGCGACGTTCGCGCTGGGTGGTGTGATCGGTGCCTTCGCCGGCGCCGGAACATCAGTCCATATCCTGTGCCTCACCCACGGCCGGCGACCCGACAGTGGCCCACGTCTGCGCCTCGACCGGGCACGCGACCTCGGCGCAGCCGCCCGCCACCTAGGCGCCGAGGACGTGACGTTGCTCGACCACGCCCTGACCACACTCGCCGCCGCCAGCGCCGACGAGCTCACAGACGAGATCCTCACTGCAGCCGCCGGAACGGACGCGTTCCTGACGATCGATGCGACCGGCGCCGACGCACATCCGGACCACGTCGCCACGATGAGTGCCGCCTTCCGGGCCGCCGCCAAGCACGGCAGCACACTCTACGCCTGGACCATCCGCCCATCGGAAGCCGGACGCGGCCACCAAGTCGTGGTTGTCGACGTCGACCGCGGCAGGCAACGCCGCGCCATCGCGTGCCACACCGGGCTGCCCACCGACGACCCGTTGCGCAGCCGCTGGCTGGAGCGTCAGGACCCTCAGGAGCGGCTGATCGTGCTCCGGGCCGAGCGCTCCGTCACGCCGGTCTACGCCCGACAGATTTGACCACCGAGCGACATCGACAAAAAGGGACCAATCGGTATCACGGTCCCGGACGCCGCTGGACGAGCTGGTCCCGCTGATTCACGCTCCACGGCAGGACAGTCATCCCGCCCCAGGCCACGACGAATCGCTGCGGTTCGTCCGCCAGCTCGAGCACATCGTCTCCGAGCACTCGAGCTGACCGCTCACGAATGATCGGAGTCAGAAGATGATCAACCACATCGCTGTCGGTGTCGATGGCTCGCCCGACAGCGGTGTCGCTCTGGGCTGGGCCACGGCCGAGGCCGAGTTGCGCGGTTCGAAACTGCTCGTCGTGCACGGCCTGTTCATGCCAGTCGCGTTAGTGCCCTTCAGCGACGTCGCCGTCCTTCCACCGTCCGACGACCTGCTCGTCAACGCCGAGGACATCCTGGAGAAGGCTCGGCAACGGGTCAAGGACCTTGCACCGGACGTCAGCGCCGAGACGTTCCTGATGCTCAAACACCCGGTCGATGCGATCCTGGACGTGGCACGCAACGCCACACTCATTGTCGCCGGCACGCGCGGGCTCAACACCTTCGGCGCATTCGCGCTCGGTTCGGTGAGCGGCCGAGTCGCCGTCCAATCACCTCGCCCCACGGTAGTCGTGCCACCGAACACGAGGCCGGACGACGGATCGATCGTCGTCGGCGTCGACGGCTCGGCCGAGAGCGACGCCGCCGTTCGGTTCGCGCTCATCGAAGCGAGTCGCAGATCGGCCAAGGTCGTGGCGCTGAACGCCTATCACGGCCGGGCACTGTCAGTGCGAGCCTTCGAACCAGACGCGCTCGTGAAGGCGACAGGAGCGGAGCACCGCCACGCTGAGAATCTCGTAGCGGAGGCGATCGACCGAGCACGCGAAACCGTCGGTTCCGACGTCGCGGTCACCGTCCGGACCGATGCCGGCCATCCCGCCGATGTGCTGGTCGACGCCGGCCAGGACGCAGCAATGATCGTCGTCGGCTCGCGAGGACGGGGCCAGGTCCGCAGCATGCTGCTGGGTTCCGTCAGCCGCTCGGTGCTCCACGGCGCCAAGC
The DNA here is from genome assembly GCF_001270745.1 of Jiangella muralis. GTDB lineage: Bacteria > Actinomycetota > Actinomycetes > Jiangellales > Jiangellaceae > Jiangella > Jiangella muralis. The sequence goes on along the minus strand of NZ_LFXL01000044.1, from coordinate 1,718 downwards.
GCCCGGTCGTCGTCGTACGCGACGCTCCTGGTGTGTGATTCGACTGCTAGGCCGACGACGCCCGTCGCCCACCGGTGGCGGACGAACAACTGCCTCCGGCCCCCGGGGTGCTCCGAGGGGCGGCGCGTGTCCGTATCACGCAAGAGCATCGTCACTAAGTTCGAGGATGCTCGCCTACCCGTGCATGGAGATGGTCTTCGACTCGTCGCCGGGCTGGGCGTGCCGCGTTGGGACAATGAGGTACCGCAGCCGCCGAGTCCGCGTCGTCAATGGGGTCGAGTCGGGCCCGGCGTGTCAGGTGCGTAGCGACCCTTTTAGTACCTACCGACGTGGTTGCGAGCGAGAAACCGCCAGGGGGCTGATTGATGTACATCGAGGTGGGTGCGTGGTCGGGAAGACGCCATCCGCGAGGAGCCGTTGTGGTCGGCTACAACGGCAAGGAGCACAGCCGCGTCGCTCTGGCATGGGGCGCAGAGGAAGCGGCTCAACGAGGCGCACCGCTGCTCGTGCTCTTCGCCGCCAACTACCCCGGAATGACCACCGAACCCGGACCAGGGCTCCTCCGTCGCGATCCGGGCGCGCTGGAGGCCGCCGAGGAAGTGACCGCTCGGGGGGTGGTCGAAGCCCACGCTGCCTTTCCCGGGCGCTGGGTCGTCGGCGCCACCGAGGTGACCAGTCCGTCACGGGCTCTCACCGAAGCCAGCAACGACGCCGCGGTGGTTGTCCTCGGCAGCCGCGGCTACGGCCGCGTCACCGGCGCGCTCCTCGGCTCCGTCGCGTTCGCCGTCGCAGCCCGAGCACACTGCCCAGTGATCGTCGTCAAAGATGAGTCCGTGGACCGACGTGCCGGGCCGGAGCATCCCGTCGTCGTCGGAACTGACGGGTCCGCCGGAGCAACAGCCGCCGTGACCTTCGCCGCGGACCGAGCCGCCACGACATCCGCGCCCTTGGAGGTCGTCACGTCGACGGGCGGACGCCAAGTGGCGCCCGTCGCCGCACGCGAGCTGCGTGCCTCGGCACACCGGATTGCGGCGTCTGCAGCAGGACAGTTGCGGAGATCCCACCCGGAACTCACAGTGACGACCCGCGTCGAGGACCGTCCGGCAGAAGTCACACTCGTCGAGGCGTCGGCAGATGCCGGGATGGTCGTGGTCGGCACACGCGGCCGGGGTGCGTTCGAAGGGATGCTGCTCGGCTCAGTCAGTCACGCCGTGATCCACGGCGCGACGTCCGCCATTGCTGTCGTCGGCGAGGACCGACCTGACGCCGTTACGGCGTGACGACCCTCACTGCAATGCAGTAGCCGCTGCCGAGCGTGTCCTGCAAGGCTGTGCCCTACGAGGCGCGTTCGGCGACTTGGTCGCCTGCCCGAGCTACGATACAAAGTCCCTCACCTCCGCCGATATGGCCCGGTTCCACACGACATCGGCCACCTGCAACCAACGCACAGGTCGTCGGCACAGCGGCGGACGCTGCCTGGCCGACCGCCCTGAGCGATCAGGTCCCGGAGCAACTGCCGAACCGGTTGGCTCGGCGGAGCGCCTGGGTCGTGTTGGGTCACCGTGTTGTCACAGGTGGTAGCTGTACTCGCGGAACTCCCAGTCTGTGACCCAGCGAGAGAACCGATCAAGCTCGTTGCGCTTGTAGGCCAGGAAGGTCGCCGTCGGCGTCGTGATCGCCAGCGTCTCCGGCGGCACCGCGATCGGGCCGCTGGTCGG
>NZ_LFXL01000043.1 GCF_001270745.1 Jiangella muralis | reverse complement strand
TCCGCCAGGACCTCACACCCCTGACCTGCCAACAATCAGCACCTTGACATAGAAGCGTCATGGGAGGCGCGCCACCGTCGCGGTCACGGCGATGGAATCCTGATCCCGTGACGGGCTTCGACGACGACGTGCGCGCCGAGGGCGAGCCGGAGCGCGAGTTCCACGCCGGTGTCGCGGCGCGACTGCCGCGCAAGTCGGTCTCCGGCGGCGCGCTGGTGCGCGACGCGGCCGGGCTGGTGCTGTTCCTGCAACCGACCTACAAGCCGACGCTGGAGATCCCCGGCGGCGTGGTGGAGGTCGACGAGTCGCCGCTGGCGGCCTGCCGGCGTGAGGTGCGTGAGGAACTGGGACTCGAGCTGCCGATCGGCCGCGTGCTGGTCGTCGACTGGATCCCGGTGCGCGGGCCGTGGCCGGACCAGCTCGCGTTCGTGTTCGACGGCGGCGTGCTGGAGGCCGCGACCGTCGCCCGGATGACGCCCGATCCCGTCGAGGTGGCCGGCGTCGAGTTCCTGACGCTGGCCGCGGCGGCCGATCGTCTGCGCCCATCGATGGCCCGGCGGCTGGCGACGGCCTTGCTGGCGTCGGACGCCGGTGCGACGATGTACGCCGAATTCGGCCGGCCGGTGCACACCCCGCCCTGATGGGTGGGTGGCCCACCCTACGGGCGGGCACCGACAGGCACGGCCGCCCGGCTCCGCAGCGGCCGATCCCGTCGCCGAGCCCGGCCGAAAACCCCGTGCGCCGATCGAGGACCGGTGAATAGTCTGCAACGACCACCGCCCCGAGCCGCTGGTGCGAGTCATGACCGCCGCCGACCCGCAGGAGAGAACGCGTGCCTTTCGAGAACCTGCCATCCGAGGTCCCCAGCGGCCTGACGACCGACGACTTCGTGCTCCGGCCGATCGTGGCCGCCGACGCCGAGTTGGACTACGCGGCCGTGATGGAGAGCAGGGACTACCTGCGCACATGGGAGCAGTCGACCTGGCCCGAGGACGACTTCACCGTGGCCGCCAACCGGAAGGACCTGGAGAAGCTCGAGCAACGGCACGCGAGCCGCCAGGCGTTCACCTACACGGCGCTGGATCCGGCCGGCACGCAGTGCCTCGGCTGCGTCTACCTCATGCCGACCGACGCGCGGATGTTCGCGGGCGCGCGCATCACCCCGGTCGGCGACGATCGGTGGGACGACTACGACGCCGCGCTCTACTTCTGGGTGCGCCGGTCTCGGCTGGCGGCCCAGCTGGACCGCGTGCTGCTCGACGCCCTGCGGTCCTGGCTGGCGAACGACTGGAGCCTCGGCGGCCACCTCGTCGTCACCAACCAGCAGTTCGCGCAACAGGTCGAGCTGATCGAACGCACCGACCTCCAGCTGCGTTTCGAGGTCGAGGAACCCGGCAAGCCCGGCCGGTATCTCGCTTACGCGTAGGCGTCGGCGAACGCTGCCGGGCCTACGCTGAAGCGGTGCTGATCGTGCTGCCTCCGTCGGAGACGCAGGCCTGGCCGGCCCGGGGCCGCGGGCTCGATCTCGCGCGGCTCTCCTTCCCGGAGCTGACCGAGGCACGCGACCGGGTGCTCGACGGCATGGCGGCGACCAGCGGGCGGCCCGACGCGATGGGGCGGCTGGAGGCGCCGGCCGGGGCGGCGGCGGAGGTGGCCCGCAACGTGGAGGTGCGGACGGCGCCCGCGGTGGCGGCGGCACGGCTCTACCAGGGGGTGCTCTACGACGCGTTCGCGCCGGCGACGCTGGAGGCGGCCGCGCTTCGCCGGGCCGGGCGCCGGGTGGTCATCGTGTCGTCGCTGCTGGGCGCGGTGCGGCTGAGTGACCGCGTGCCCGCGCACCGGCTGCCGATCTGCGCGCACCTCGACGGCCTGGAGGAGGTGCCGGGGCTGGAGGCGTACTGGCGGCCCCGGCTCGGCCCGGTGCTGACGGCCGCGGCCGGCGCCGGCGTGGTCGTCGACCTGCGGTCGAGCAGTTACGCGCCAGTGTGGCGGCCCGGGCCGGAGCTGGCCGGGCGCTGGGTGGTGCTGCGGGTGCCCGGCTCGCCGCACGGCGCCAAGGCGACCCGCGGCCGGGTCGCGCGGCTGCTCTGCACCGAGCCCACGGCGCCCCGCGACGTCCCCGCGCTGGCCGCCGTCGTCGGCGCGGCGTTCGACGTGGAGCTGCGCCCGCCGGACCGCGGTGGCCGGCCCTGGGTGCTCGAGGTCAGCTGAGCAGGAACGCCCGCAGTGCGGCGCCGCGGCGTTCGTCGTCGGCGTCCTGGGCCGGGTACTCCGCGTGCCCGGCGGGCAGCACGACCAGCTCCTTCTCGCCCGGGATCGCGTTGTGGACGGCGAACTGGCCGGGCGGCGGGACGGCCGGGTCCCACAGCGCCGGCGCGACCAGCATCGGAATGCGCAGCCGCCGCGCCGCCGTCGCCGCGTCGAAGAAGCGCAGCACCTCGCGCGCCTCCGGATGCCGGGCGACGTGCAGCCGGACCGCCTCGCCGCTGCCGGTGCACGGCATGGTGAGCCGCAGGTCGTGCTGGCCGAAGCTGGGCACCGTCAGCGCGCCGCGGTCGAACCGCTCGTCCCACGGCAGCGCCAGCGCGCCGATGCCGCCGCCGAAGCTGCTCCCGGCGTACGCGACCCGGGACGGCGGCGACGGAAGCAGCGTGAGCAGCGCCGACGCCGCGCACCAGACGTCGGCGACGCAGCCGCCGTGCACGTAGGTCGCGGCCGACTCGATGCCGTGCAGCACGTGCTCGTCGCTCACCGGCGGGATGCCCGGGACCAGCCCGCGCTCCGGCAGCCCGCGCGACGCGGCGAACAGGACGGCGGTGCCGGGCAGGTCGAGGCCCGGGTCGGGCTGCGCGCGGCCGCCGTATCCGTGTCCGACGACGATGGCGCGCTCCACGCCGTCGGGTGGCAGCCACAGCCAGCCGCCCAGCCGCACGCCGTCCAGCGAGGTGAACTCCACGTCCTGCCAGCCCGGATGGGCGGCCGGGCGGACGACCGGCGCGGTGTCGACCGCCAGGGAACGCGCGTACAGCGACGTCCAGAATTCGGCGAAGCCGGGCGGCTCGGCCGGCGCGTCCACCGTCAGGAGGGCGTCGAGGTCGTAGCCGTAGGTCGCGTCGAAGGCGTCGGGACCGAACCAGTCGTCATAGGGCAGCGGCACGACCCGTGACGTTAGCGAACGCCGCGCTCGCGGAACCACACGGCCAGCACCGCGGCGCAGCCGGGCAGGGCCAGGAGGACCAGCGTCGTGCTGCCGAGCCAGAGCGGGACGTACTGGTCGTAGGGGTCGCCGCCGGTGCCCGCGACGGCCGCCAGCGTGGTCATACCCAGCAGGAACAGCGTCGTGACGGTGGCCCGCACGCCGCGGTCGCGCTTGGCCGCCCACAGCGAGACCAGCCATCCGGCCAGCCCCAGCACGCCGACGATCAGCAGGCCGATGACGATCGCGTTGCGGTCCTTGGCGACCTCGCTCGCGTCCCACTCGGGGTAGGCGGCCTCGACGTGTCCCTCGACCGAGCCGAACACCCACAGGTCGAGCAGCGGGAGCAGCAGGCACACCACCTGCAGGCCGACGCCGATCTGCAGCGCTTGCACCGTGCTCCGCCAGCGCCTCGTGCGTACCTCGTTCCGCACCTCCATGGCGATCTCTCCTATCTCTTACGGTGTATGACTTGCTGACGATGCTAGTCTTACGCCGTAAGTGACGTCAAGGAGGGCAGCCGTGGTCCGGTCGCGAGTGCAGGGCAAGCACGCGGGTCTGACTCGGGAGCAGGTGCTCCGGGCCGCCGTCCGGCTGGCCGACCGCGACGGCGTCGAGGCGCTGTCCATGCGCAAGCTGGCCCGCGAGCTCGACGTCGAGGCGATGACGCTCTACCACCACGTCCGGAACAAGCAGGGCCTCGAGGACGCCATCGTCGAGTACGTGCTCGCCGAGTCGCTGCGCCCGCCGCCCGAGTCGGCCGACTGGCAGGAGGTCGTCGCCGCGCACGCCGCCGACCTGCACCGCGGCCTCACCGAGCATCCCGGCGCCGTGCTCCTGTTCGCGACGCGGACCGCGGTCACGCCGCGGACGCTGGCGATCCTCGAGCAGTCGTTGCGTGTCCTCCGCGACGCCGGGTTCGCCCCGCGGACGGCGCTGCACCTGATCTACGCGATCGCCGGCGCCGTCGTCGGCCAGCACCTCGCCTACGCCGGCGAGCAGGCGCAACCTGCGGTCGACGCCCCCGCCATCGGCGACGACCACCCCGTGCTCGCCGCCGCGCTCGCCGACGGCCCCGTCACCATGCAGTCGCGCCTCGACTTCACCCTGACGTCCTTGATCGCCGGCTTCGAGACCCTGCTGTAGGAGAGTGCCGCGATTGCGGCAGCGCGGTGACCGGTGCTCCGGGAGGGCTCATCGGCCGGCCGTCGCGAAGCTCGACAGCGGCGACCGTGCGGCCCGGCCGGCGGCGTCGACCGCCTCGGTGAACCACACGTACCGGCGCCCGGCGGCCAGTCCGGTCCAGGCGAGCTCGGCCGTCGCGCAGTCGGCGGCGGGCACCGTGCCCAGCGGCGAGCCCAGCGAGGCCAGGGCGAACCCGGTGGTCTCGACCCGCTTGTCGTAGACGTCGCCGATGTCCGCGGGGACGACGAACTCGTCCGCCTCGTCGCCGTACGGGCCGGCCACGTAGTACTCGCCGGCGTTGTGCTCGTCGCGCGACGGCGAGTAGGTGTTGACCGACATCGTCTTGCTGTCGAGGTCGAACTGCAGCAGCCGCAGGAAGCCGGTGTCCTGCAGCCCGTCGGCCTGATAGCCCTGGTAGTTGGCCAGCAGCTCGGTCACGACCCGGCCGTCGTCCTCGTGCCTGACGGCCTGTGCCACACCGTTGACGTGCCCGCTGAGCACGAGGAACACGTTGTCGTAGGGGCGCACGACCTGCTGCCAGATCCGCTCGCCCAGCGACGTCCAGCGATCGGCGTCCGGCCGGGTCGGCACGGCGTCGCGGTTGAGGTATTCGTGCGTCGACACGATGACGTTGTGGTCGGGGTGGGCGGCGACGACGGACGCGGCCCAGCCCAGTGTCTCGTCGCGGTCCGGGTACGCCACGAAGCCGATGTTGAGCATCAGGAACGGCGCGCCGTCGATCTCCAGCGTGTCGTAGTGGCTGACGTTGTCGCCGGGCCGCCAGGAGCCGCCGTACCACGGGCTGGCGGCGAACCGCTCCGGCGGGAAGTACTCGTTGAACAGGCCGGAGTCGCGGCCCCACTTGTTGTCGTGGTTGCCCGGCAGGATGCCGTACGGCAGGCCGGCGTCCTCCAGCACGTCCATGAGGTCGGACGCGAATCCCCACTCGTCGCGGGCCCGGCCCTCCAGGTGCGTGCCCCACATCCAGTTCTGTACGATGTCGCCGACGTGCGCGGTGTACTCGATCTTGCGCGCCTCGGCGTTGCGCACCAGCCAGGACACCTGGTCGGCGTGGACGTCGCGGAACTGCTCGGTGAGCTGCTGCGGGTCGGGCAGCACGCCGATCGCGAAGTCGTAGTCGCCCGGGTCTTCGAAGGAGTGGTCGGCGGCGCCGGTGAACGCGGGCCGGGTCGCCGGGCCGTCCTGGACGAGGACGCTGACGCGGCGGCCACGGACCGCGGTCGCGGCGTCGACCGTGCCGGTCAGGGTGATCGACCCGGTGCCGGCGTCCAGCAACTCCCAGGCACCCGACTGGTGGTTCCAGACGTAGAGCTGCAGCTCGCTGGCGCCGGTCGAACGGCCGGTCCAGACGACGTCGAACGTGGCGGGTGCGTCGTCGGCGACGGTCAGCTCGAACCGCTGATAGGGGAAGCCCTCGGTCGCCTCGGCGACCAGCGGCTCGGCCTGCTCGCCGCGCACCAGATCGGCGGCGCGGTGCCGCTCTTCGCCGGGCAGCGTCCGCTCGGACGGCGGCGCCGTGGGGCTGACGCCGGTGAACACGGCGGCGGCGTTCTCGACCACCGGCAGCCGCGGGCCGCCCCGGAACGTCACGTCGGTGGCGTCCCCGGTGGTGTGCCCGGCCCGCGCCGACAGGACGGCGTCGCCGCCCACGTCGTCCGCACCGTCTGACGGCGCCAGCGGCACCGGCGGCACCGGCCGCGGCGACGGGGCCACGTCGACGGGTTCCAGCTGCTCGGCCGGGATGTCGGCCGGGTCGTGCAGGTCGCCGGGGATCGTGCCGGGCGAGGCCGGCGCGCGGACGAAGTCGGCGACGTTGTCGCCGGTGTCCTGGAACCGCTGGTGCGTCTCGCCGGACGCGACGTCCAGGAACGGCACCAGCGAGACGCCGTCGGTGCACGGGCTGTAGAGCGCGAAGTACGCCCCGGCGCGGTCGACCAGCCGCCCGTCCGCGTCGTGCACGGAGAACCCGTAGCCGTCCTCGTCCGGCGGTGTGCCGGTGAGCGGGACGACGTGCGTGGCGCCGGGCGCGAGCGCGACGCCGTCGAGGACCGTCACCGGCTCCAGCGCCCGGCGCCCGTTGGCCAGGCAGCGGTCGACGGTCCAGCCGGTGAGGTCGGCGGCCCGGTCGCCGTCGTTGACCAGCTCGACGAACGGGGCGGCGGGGTCGTGCGAGAACTCGCTGACGCGGATGCCGGCGCCCCGGTTCTCCTCCGGCTCGGGGACCGTGACGGCGAAGTCGGCGGCGTTGTCGCCGGTCGCGCTCACCCGCTGGTAGGTCTGGCCGGACCGGTAGTCCAGCCGGTCCGGCAGCGCCGTCCCCTGCGTGCAGGCGCTGTCGACGGCCGGCTCGTGGACGGCGTCGGACTCATACACGCCGACGGCGTCGATCACCGTGCCCACGGCGTCCTCCACCAGCACGCCGAGCCCGTCCTCGGCCAGCGCCGGGTCGGGGTAGCGCAGGACGGCGCCGTCGTCCGGCAGGGTCGCGGACTCGTGTGCCACCAGCAGCCGCTCGCCGGGCGGCAGGGTCGTCCCGGCCGGGACCTGTGCCAGCGTCCCGGCGCTCTGCCGCGCCCCGAGCGTCGTGCACACCGAGAGCCGCCAGCCGCCGACGTCGACGGCGTCGTCCCCGGTGTTGGCCAGCGCCACGAACTCGTCGGCGTCGCCGCCGGGACCGCCATTCGCCAGTTCATCGACCAGCACGTCGCCACGCTGGACGCCCGGATCGGGCCGGACGGCGTTGGCGGCGCCCGGGGTGCGCGCGGCCCGGACGAACTCGCCGGTCGCGCTCACCCGCTGGTAGGACTGCCCGCGGGCGAAGTCCAGCGTGCTGGGCACCGGCGGGCCGCAGATGCTGTCGCGTGACGCCGGCGACACGGCGATCCGATCGACCAGCCGGGCGTCGCCGTCCTCCAGCCACACCCCCATCGCGTCGTCGGCCAGCGAGGTGCCGAACACCGCGTCCGCCGTCGCGGCCAGGCTGGATGAACGGTGTGCCAGCAGGAACGTCTCGCGGGGCGCCAGCGTCACCCCGGCCAGCGCCGGCACCAGCGGGTCGGCGCCCCGGCTGCCGCTGGCGCCGCAGTGGTAGACGCGCCAGGAGCCGAGGTCGGCCGGCGCGTCGCCGTAGTTGGTCAGCTCGATGAAGGCGTCGTCGGCGCCACCCGGGCCGCCGGCCGCGACCTCGCTGACGAGGACGTCCGCGACGGCGCCGGCCGACCCCGCCGCGGGCGCCGCCATGACGGCGCTCGCGGCGACGATGGCCGTGGTGAGCAGGGCCGCCGCTCGGCGGGTGGATCGCACCATGATCGTCACCTCTCGTGTGCTCCGGCGCCGGCCACCCTGCTGCGTGGCGGGCCGCTCGGGCAACGCGGTTGCACAGGGCGGAACCGCGTTGCCGGGCCGCGTCGGGGTGCCCGACCCTGAGCCGATGAACGCGAGATGGCAGGTCGACGAGCCGGCAGCGGACGGCGCCCGCCGGGTGCGCCTGGTGCTGGTCCGGCACGGCGAATCGACGTGGAACGCGGAGGGCCGCATCCAGGGACAGCTCGGGCCGGGGCTGTCCGGCCGCGGCCGGGACCAGGCGGCGACGGTGGCGCGGTGGCTGCGCGACCGTCACCCGCGGCCCGGCGCCGTGGCCGTCAGCGACCTGCCGCGGGTCACCGAGACCGCCGCGGCCTACCTGAACCTCGCACCGTCCGCCGTCGTCACCGACGTGCGGCTGCGCGAGATCGACAACGGCGAGTGGAGCGGCCGCACCACCGCCGAGGTGGCGGCCGCGTACCCCGAGCAGATCGCCGCGATCCGCCGCGGCGAGGACATCCCTCGCGGTGGCGGCGAGACGTTCGCCCAGCTCACCGCTCGGGTCGACGCCGCGCTGCGGGAGCTGGCCGGGCGGATCGCCGCGGACGGCGCCGAGCCGGTCGCGCTGGTCTTCACCCACGGCGGGCCGATCCGGGTCGCCGTCGCCGCGGCCCTGGGGCTGCCCGCCGGCGGCCACGCCCTGCTCGAACCGCCCGGCAACTGCTCGGTGACCGAGCTGTCCGTGCTGGTCGGACTGGACGGGACGTCGCTCGCGCGGCGGCTGGCCGGCTACAACCACGATCCGCTCGGCCGGGCCGAGCCGAGCGCCGCGGACGACGACGTCGCGGCCGCGAGGAGGACCGCGTGACCACGTTCGTGTCGATGACCTACAACCTCTGGGGCCGCCACCACCTGGACGCGCGCGTGCCTGCGCTGCGCTCGCTGTTCGAGGTCCGCCCGCCGGACCTGTTGGCCGTCCAGGAGTTGACGCCGCGCATCCGCGAGCTCATCGACGCCGTCCTGCCCGGCCACCGGCGGGTGGACGACTCGTTCCCCGGCTGGGCGGCCGAGAGCAACCTCTGGTGGCGCGACGACCTGTTCACGCTGGAGGAGCACGGCGCCGAGGACGTCGGCATCAGGGCCGAGCACGCTCGGCTGTTCTGGGTGCGGCTACGCGCTGCTGAGTTTTCCGGTGGGAGTGACACCCCGCCCGGCCGGGAGGGCCCCCACCCTACGGGCGGGCACCGACAGACTCGGCCGCGCGGTCGGGGCGACGACGCGCTCGGCGTGAGCGGCGCTGCGCTGGGCGTGAGCGACGCTGCGCTGGGCGTGAGCGACGACGCGCTCGGCCGGAGTGACACCCCGCCCGGCCGGGAGGGCCCCCACCCTACGGGCGGGCACCGACAGACTTCGCCGCTCGACCGGGGCGACGACGCGCTCGGCGGGAGTGACGCGGAGCTCGACCGGGGTGACGCCGCGCCCGGCTGCGCCGCGGGCACGTCGTTCGTCTACGCCACGGCGCACCTGACCTGGCCCGGCCACCCGCAGGAGCGCGCCGACGACGTCAGCCCGCGGGTCGAGCAGGCCCGCAACGTCGTCGCCGCCCTGGACCGGCTGGCCGGCGACGGGCCGTGCATTTTCACCGCCGACGTCAACGACTACGCGCGGCCGCTGTGGGTGCTGCGCGAGGCCGGCTTCGCCGACGCGTTCGCGGCGCTGGGCCGCAGCTCGCCGATCACGCACCCGGTCGTGCCGCTGGTGGGGCCCGGCCGCGGCTGGGCCGCGCCGGAGCCGGTGGCCAAGGCGATCGACTGGCAGTTCCACCGCGGCCCGCTGCGGCCGCGCTGCGCCGAGGTCGTCGAGTTCTTCCACGAGGGCGTCGCGCCCTCCGACCACAAGCCCGTGGTCGTCACCTACACCCTGCCTGACAAGGAGAAGCCATGATTCGCAGCCGGGCACACCGTCCGCTGGCACTGGGGTTGGCCGCCGTTCTGGCCGTGGCCCTCGCCGCCTGCGGCGGAGACGACGACGAGAGCGCCGCCGGGGGTGGTGAGCAGGTGCTCCGCGTCGCGCCGAGCGTGGCGCCGGTCTCGCTGGACCCGCACGGTGAGCAGTCCGCCGAGGAGGGCGTCCAGGAGATCGTCCAGCACCTGCTCGACCCGCTGGTCCGACTGGAGGACGGCGAGTTCGTCCCGGTCCTGGCCGAGTCGTGGGAGAACCCCGACGACCTGACCTGGGTCTTCCACCTGCGCGACGACGTCACCTTCCACGACGGCACCCCGCTCACCGCGGCCGACGTCAAGGCGTCGGCGGAGCGGCTGATCGAGCTGAACGGCCCGCTCGCGCCGCTGTGGTCGGGCGTCGCGTCCGTGGAGGCGACCGACGAGCACACCGTGACGATCCGGACCGCCCAGCCGCTGGGCACCGTCATCAGCACGGTCTCGCTGCTGTTCGTCGGCCCGGCCGACCGCATCGGCGAGGCGGACTTCTGGCGGGCGCCGGTGGGCTCCGGGCCGTTCGTGTTCGACGAGTTCCTGCCCGACGAGCGCGTCGTGATGACCGCGAACGAGGACTACTGGGGCGGCGCGCCGGAGCTGGACCGGCTGGAGTTCACCTACATCCCGGAGATCTCCGCCCGGCTGACCGCGCTGGAGACCGGCGAGGTCGACCTCACCACGGGCGTGCCGCCGGACCAGGCGCCGTCGATCCAGGACAACGAGGACGTCGTCTTCGAGACCTCGCCCAGCTACACCTACTACTTCATGTGGTTCAACTCCGGCCACGAGCCGTTCACCGACCCGCGGGTGCGGCAGGCGATGTGGCACGCCGTCGACGTCGAGACCATCGTGGCCGACCTGTTCGGTGACGCCGCGACGGTCGCGCGCGGGCCGATCCCGCAGGACGTCTTCGGCGCCAGCGAGCAGCAGCCGTACGAGTACGACCCAGAGCTGGCCCGGCAACTGCTCGCCGAGGCCGGCTACCCCGACGGCTTCAGCACGACGCTGCAGTGGCCGCGCGAGTCCGGCGCCAATATCCGCTCGCTGGCGCAGACGCTGATGTCGCACTGGGCCGAGGTCGGCATCACCGTCGAGCCGCTGGAGAAGGAGCGGGCCCAGTGGATCGACGACCTCAACGCGCTGAGCTGGGACCTGAACCTGCAGACGAACAGCGTCGGCACCGGTGACGCCGACTACACGCTGGGCCGCCTCTACACCTGCGAGGCGAACCGCAACGGGTTCTGCAGCGAGGAACTGGACCAGCTGCTGCTGGCCGCGAAGTCGGCGCTGGACCCGGAGGAGCGCGCCACGCTGTACGAGCAGGCCGCGACGCTGATCTGGGAGCAGGCGGTCGGCATCTTCCCGATGGACCTGGGCAACAACGTCGCGTACCGCGACCGGGTCGAGGGGTTCGAGATGCCGGCCAACGGCCGGGCCCGTTTCCACGAGGTGTCGGTCACCGGCGAGGCCGCCGAGGTGTACTGACCCGGAGACCGGACGGACCCGCCGACGCCCTGCCGGCGGGTCCGTTCACGCGGGTCCATTCAGGTGGAGGCGCGGACGACCAACTCGGGCGTCAGCCGCTGCTTGCGGGGCGCGGCGTCGGCGCCGTCACGCAGGCGGCGCAGCAGCAGGTCGACGGCGATCTCGCCGATGCGCCGGGCCGGCAGGTGCACCGTCGTCAGCGGCGGGTCCATATATGCCGCGTACGGGTGGTCGCCGTAGCCGACGATCGCGAGGTCGCCCGGCGCGCGCAGCCCTCGTTCGGCCAGCGCGCGGTACAGCCCGAGCGCGAAGAAGTCGTTGCCGGCCACGACGGCGTCGGGCCGGTCGTCGCCGGCGACCAGCTCGCGGCCCAGCCGGTACGCCTCGGCCGGCTGCCACGGCAGGATCGCGGAGTCGTGCCGGCGGGTCGGCACCGAGATGACGTCGGCGTCGGAGCTGGGCAGGCCGGCGTCGGCCATCGCCCGGTGGAAGCCGGCGATACGCCCGGCGATGGTGGTGATCGGGAGGTCCTCCTCGAGCACCTGGATGCGCCGGGCGCCGGCGGCGATCAGGTGCCGGGTGGACTCGTAGGCGCCGTGCTCGTTGTCGATTCCGACGAAGTCGCAGCCCAGATCGGGCACGTCACGGTTGGCGAACACGATCGGCACGCCGGCCGCCTGGACCCGGGTCCAGTGCGCGGTCTCGCCCTGCACCGGCACGACGATGGCGCCGTCGACGGCCGAGCGCAGCAGCGACTCCGCCGCCCGCCGCTCGTTCTCGACGCTCTCGTCGGTGACCATCAGCAGCAGTGAGTAGCCGCGCCCGCGGCCGTGCGGCTCGATGCCGTTGATCAGCTGGGCGTAGAACGGGTTCGACGGGTTGGTGATGACCAGCCCGATGGTCATGGCCGAGCCGAGCACGAGCGAGCGGGCGTGCGTGTTGGGCACGTAGCCGATGCGCTCGGCCTCGGCCATGATGCGCTCGCGGGTGTGCTCGCTGACGCTGTCCTTGCCGCCCAGCGCCCGGGAGACGGTGTTGACCGACACGCCCAGGGCGGTGGCGATGTCGCGCAGCCGCGCCCTGCGGGTGTCGGTCACCGTGTCCTCGTTCTCGTGTTGCCGGCCACAGCGGGTCTCAGCTCTTGGCCGCCAGGTACACGCGCAGCTTAACCTCGGCGTCGTCGCCGCGGACGCGTCCGCGCAGACGCAGCCAGTGGCCGAACTCGCGCACCGTCCAGCTGGTCAGGCCCAGACCCGCCGTGGCGTGTGGCGCTTCTTCATGGTCGCACCAGGTGATGCCGTCGGGCGAGACCTGCGTGACGACGTCCAGCTCGGCCGGGTCGCCGGCGGCGGACAGCACCTGGACGAACCAGCGCGCTTCGGAGGCCCACGCGACCTCGTACGGCTCGGTCGCGAACTCGCCCCGCACCGTGGTGTTCCGCTCCAGTACAGCGGTCAGCGATTGCCGCATCGTTTGCCTACCAATCCACCGAGACGAGGACGGAGTCCAGGTACAGGAAATTGCGCACCGACGAATGCGTGCGCACGCTGAAATAGAAGTTCAGCAGATTCTCCAACGACTCGTACCGGTCTTCGTAGATCGGCACCGGAACATCGCTCATGTCCATCACGCGGTCGTTGATCTGCAATTCCACGTTCTTGCGCGCCGCGGTGTCGACGACCCACCGCAGATAGTGCCAGTTCACCTTTGTCGGGACCTCGTTGTAGCAGAGTTCCTGGGGCTCGCCGAACGGGTGCCAGTCCTCCGGGTTCGGCGCCGTGAAGTCGGCCGCGTAGCCCAGCTTCACCTTGCCCTCGAGGTGCTCGCGCGGCGTCGGCTCCGGCACCCCCGGGTACATCCACTGCCGGGTCAGCCGGTGCTGATGGTCGGTGTTCTGGTACCGCGCGACGGTGTGGTAGCGGACGCCGCCGTCGCCGCACAGGTCGGTGGCCACCGTCAGCGCGCCGAACTGGGCCTCCGACGGGTGCAGGTTGCCGTCCCAGACGACCTCGCCGAACGTGTCGTTGGCCGGGTCCGCACCCAGTGTGGCCTCGGCCTTGAAGGTGAAGTACGTCTCCAGCTGCACCCGGCCGCGGCCGCTCATCGTCAGGCGCCGGATGGCGACCGCGGTGTGCCCCGGATGCGGCCGGGTGGCCAGCTTCAGGGCGTACGTGCCGCCGAGGGTGCCGTGCGTGCCGACGTCGAAGAAATTGCACGCGCTCAGCTGCGGCGGGCGGAAGTCGCGCATGTGGTCGTCGACGGTGTCGAGGTTGCCGTTGCCGTCGTAGTTGCCGAGCAGTTCGCACCAGCCGTGGGTGCCGGAGTCGAAGTCGTCGTGGGCGAGGATGCGGCCGAGCGGATTGAATTTCGACAGGCGCGGGTCGGCCGCCACGATGGCCCTTCTGAACTGGCCGGTCAAATCGCCTGCAGTATCGACGGACAAAGTCGCCTCCTCGCGAATGGGGGCCGCTTCACAGGTGAATTCCAGCGGCCTGCGCCAGTTCGGACGTTAACGTTCACGGAACGACGGTGTCAAGGCGCGTTGCACCCCTCGCAACCCGGCTGACCAGTGCGTTCATCAATTCGCTGAGCCGACCCTTGACACCGTTCTCGGCGGTCCTCTAGCGTCGCCCATGAGCGCTACCGTTAACGTTAATGTAACACCAACGCCGCACCACCCGACGAGAGCACAGGGGTGAGTGATCGATGAAGTCGCTGAGCCGCGCCCTCGAGGTACTGACCGAGCTGAGCCGGCACGGCCACCCGCGCACGCTGACCGACATCACCAACGCCGTCGGCCTGCACAAGAGCACCGTCCACCGGATGCTCGCGACCTTCGTCGAGTTCGGCCTGGTCCGCCGCGACGAGGCGAACCGGTACGTCATCGGCCTGGGCGCGCTCGACCTCGCGCGGGCCGCCCGCGGCGACGCCGGGCCCGACTCCGTCGTCCACCCGGCGCTGACCGCGCTGCACGAGTCCACCGGGCAGGCGGTCAGCTACGGACGTCCCCGCGGCGGACAGCTGGTGCGGACGGCGACCGCCGGCCAGCCCGCGGCCGACCCCGGGTCGCCGCTGCCGATGCACGCGACGGCGCTGGGCAAGGCGTACCTCGCGCACCGCCCGCGGGTCGAGGTCGACCGGTTCGTGGCACGCGCCCCGTTCCCGCGGCTCACCGTCTGCACACTCACCGACGCCTACGGCCTGCTCCGGTCCCTGGCCCGGGCGCGGACCTGCGGCTACGCCGTCGAGGACCGCGAGTACGCCGAGACCGGGCGGGCCGTCGCGGCCCCGGTGCTCGACCACGACGGCCTGGCGGTCGCCGCCGTCGCCGTCCGCGTCCCGTCGCGGGTGCGGCACCCGGCCGAGCTGCGCGGCCTGGCCGCCGCCGTCACGGCTTGCGCCGACCGCATCGGCGCCGGCCTGCTGGACGAGGAGCCGGCGCTGACCGTCCTGGCGCATGCGCAGGGCGCCTGATGCCGGCCTACCTCGCGCGCCGGTTGCTGTTCTCCGTCTTCGTCCTGTGGGGCGCCGTCTCGGTCATCTTCCTGGTGCTGCGGCTGGTGCCCGGCGATCCCGCGACCGTGCTGCTCGGGCCGGACGCGACCGCGGACCAGATCGCGCAGCTGCGCGAGCGGATGGGCCTGGACGAGTCGCTGATCGTCCAGTACGGCAGCTACCTGCGCGACGTCGTCCGCCTGGACTTCGGCGACTCGTTCCGGATGAACGTGGACGCCATGGAGCTGGTGCTGTCGCGGCTGCCGAACACCGCCGAGCTGGCGATCGCCGCGCTCACGCTGTCCGTCCTCGTCGGCTTCCCGCTCGGCGTCCTCGCGGCGCTGCGGGCGAACACCTTGACCGACCGGGTCATCTCGGTGCTGTCGCTGGTGGGGCAGTCGACGCCGGCGTTCTGGGTCGGGATCGTCTTCATCCTGGTGTTCGCCCGGACGCTGGACGTGCTGCCCAGCGGCGGCACCGGCGGCTGGCAGCACCTGGTGCTCCCGGCCGTCACGCTGGCGCTGCCGTTCCTGGCCATCCTGGTCCGGCTGACCCGCAGCGGCCTGTTGGAGGTCATCCACGAGGGCTACGTGCAGACGGCGCGCGCGAAGGGCCTGCGCGAGAGCGTCGTGATCTTCCCGCACGCCGCCCGCAACGCGCTGATCCCGGTCGTGACGGTGGTCGGCCTGCAGTTCGGCCAGCTGCTCGGCGGCACCGTGATCGTCGAGACGGTGTTCGCCTGGCCCGGCGTCGGGCGGCTGCTGGTCGACGCGATCTCGCATCGCGACTACGGCGTCGTCCAGGCCGCCGTGCTGTTCATCGCCGCCGTGTTCGTGCTGGTGAACCTCGTCGTCGACGTCCTGTACGGCTACCTCGACCCCCGCGTGCGATTGGCCGGGTGACTCCATGACCGACACACTGACCGACCTCGGCCGCCGGCCGGCCGCCCCCGTCCCCGAGCCGGCCGTCCGCTCTCGCAGCAAGCCCGGCTCCGGGCGCATCCGGTTCGCGAGCGCCGTCATCGGCCTCTACGTGCTCGTGGCGGTGTTCGGGCCGTGGCTGGTCGGCTACGACCCGGTCGCGACGAGCACCGGCGACCGGCTGCTGCCGCCGGGCTCGCGCACCGAGGACGGATCGCTGGCGATCTTCGGCACCGACCAGGTGGGCCAGGACCTGCTCGCGCAGGTGTTCCAGGGCGCGCGTATCTCCATCGCGGTCGGCGTCGCGACGCTGCTGCTGGCCGGGCTGATCGGGGTCACCGTCGGTGTCGTGGCCGGGTGGTACGGGCGGTGGCTGGACGGCGCGCTGATGCGGCTGGCCGACGTCCAGCTGACCTTCCCGTCCATCCTGCTGGCGATCTTCATCGCCGCGCTGCTCGGGCCGAGCGTGGTGAACGTCGTCATCGTCCTGGCCATCTCGAACTGGGTGACGTTCGCGCGGGTGGCCCGCAGCCAGGTGCTGGTCACGAAGAACCGTGACTTCGTCGACGCGACCCGGACGCTGGGCGCGCGGTCCTGGCACCTGGTGCGGCACTGCGTGCTGCCGGCCTGCGCGGCGCCGGTGCTGGTGGTCGCGACGGTCGAGATCGGGCACGTCATCCTGGCCGAGGCGTCGCTGAGCTTCCTCGGCCTCGGCACCCCGTCCAGCTCGCCCAGCTGGGGCGTCACCATCGCGAACGGGCGCAACTACCTGGGCGACGCGTGGTGGATCTCCACCATCCCCGGAATCTGCCTGGCGCTGCTGGTCGTGTCGTTCGGCCTGCTCGGCGACGCGCTGCGGGACCGGTTCGACCCGAAGCTGAAGAACCTGTGAGGCGGCCGTGACGGAGAGTCCACTGCTCAGCGTGCGCGACCTGTCCGTGCGCTTCCGCACCGGCGGCGGCCACGTCCGCGCCGTCGACGGGGTGTCGTTCGACGTGCGCCGGGGCGAGACGCTGGCCGTCCTCGGCGAGTCCGGCAGCGGCAAGAGCGTCACCGCCCAGGCCGTCATGGGGATCCTGCCCAAGCCGGCCGGCGAGATCGCCGGCGGCACGATCGTCTACGACGGACGCGACCTGCTGGCCGAGGACCCGAACCGGGTCCGGCGGCTGCGCGGCGACGAGATCGCGATGGTGTTCCAGGACCCGCTCAGCTCGCTCAACCCGGTGTTCCGGGTCGGCTGGCAGATCGGCGAGATGTTCCGCCGGCACCGCGGCGCCTCACGTCGGGCCGCGCGCGCCGCCGCCGTCGAGCTGATGGAGCGGGTCGGCATCCCGGCCGCCGCCCGCCGGGTGGACGACTTCCCGCACCAGTTCTCCGGCGGCATGCGGCAGCGGATCATGATCGCCATGGCGCTGGCGCTGCGGCCCCGGCTGCTCATCGCCGACGAGCCGACGACCGCGCTCGACGTCACCGTCCAGGCGCAGATCATGCGGTTGCTGGCGGACCTGCGCCGCGAGGAGGGCATGGCGCTCGTGCTGATCACGCACGACCTCGGCGTGGTCGCCGACGTCGCCGACCGGGCGCTGCTCATGTACGCCGGGCGGGCGGTCGAGACCGGCGGCATCCGTGAGGTCTACGACCACGCCGCCCACCCCTACACCCGCGGCCTGATGGCGTCGATCCCGGACCTCGACGGGCCGCGCGAACGGCTGACGCCG
Source organism: Jiangella muralis (assembly GCF_001270745.1). GTDB lineage: Bacteria > Actinomycetota > Actinomycetes > Jiangellales > Jiangellaceae > Jiangella > Jiangella muralis. The sequence goes on along the minus strand of NZ_LFXL01000043.1, from coordinate 44,984 downwards.
GTGCGTGGCGCGCCGCCGAACCTGCTGGCGCTGCCGTCCGGCTGCTCCTTCCATCCACGCTGCCCGCACGCCACCGACCGGTGCCGCGCCGACGACCCCGTCCTCCGTGCCGTCGACGGGCGGCCGGCCGAGCACCGGGCCGCCTGCCACCACGCGGAGGAGGTGGTGGCCGGTGAGCGCGAACGGGTCTGAGCCGCTGCTGTCGGTGCGCGACCTGCACACGACGTTCCCGCTGCGCTCGGCGCTGCTGCGCCGGGTCACCGGCCACGTCCAGGCCGTCGCCGGCGTCTCGTTCGACCTGCGCCGTGGCGAGACGCTCGGGCTGGTCGGCGAGTCGGGCTCGGGCAAGTCGACGCTGGCCCGGACGGTGATCGGCCTGGAGCGGGCCGCGTCGGGCACCGTCACCTTCGACGGCCGCGAGCTGACGTCCGCGTCGCCGGCCGAGCTGCGTGCCGCCCGCCGCGACGTCCAGATGATCTTCCAGGACCCGTATTCGTCGCTGAACCCGCGCCGCACCGCGGGCCAGATCGTCGCCGAGGCCTGGGAGATCCATCCGGGCGTCGTGCCGCGCTCCCGCTGGCGCGACGAGGCGCGCGACCTGCTCGCCCGGGTCGGCCTCGACCCGAGCCACGCCGACCGCTACCCGCACCAGTTCTCCGGCGGCCAGCGGCAGCGCCTCGGCATCGCCCGCGCGCTGGCGCTGCGGCCCAAGCTCGTCATCTGCGACGAGGCGGTGTCGGCCCTGGACGTGTCGATCCAGGCGCAGGTGCTCAACCTGCTCGCCGACCTGCAGGCCGACCTCGGCCTCACCTACCTCTTCATCGCCCACGACCTCTCCGTCGTCCGCCACGTGTCGGACCGGGTCGCCGTCATGTACGCGGGCCGGGTGGTGGAGCTGGCCGAGCAGGAGGAGATCTTCCGGCGGCCCACCCACCCCTACACCCAGGCGCTGCTCTCCGCGGTCCCGGTGCCGCGGCCCTGGAGCCAGCCGCCGCGCGAACGCATCCTCCTCACCGGAGACGTCCCCTCGCCGGCCGACCCGCCGTCCGGGTGCCGGTTCCGCACCCGCTGTTGGAAGGCCCGGGACGAGTGCGCCGAGGTCGAACCCGCTCTCGAGCCCCGCCTCGGCCTGCACCCGAGCGCCTGCCACTTCGCCGAGCTACCGGCCGCCCACCGGTAGCTTCGCTTGGTATCCGTCACTCCGGCACTCGGACCGAGTTTTGAAGCCGGTGGCGACGCCTCGCCGGCCCGGCGCGACGACTGTGCGCCCTGGCGCGTCACTGGGTGGGATCACTGTGTTTGCTGGGTGGCGTTGCTGTTGCCAGGGGAACAGTGATCCGCCCCACTCGACGCAGTGATCTCACACGGTGGCGTTGGGGATCGCGTAACGGTTCGCCGTCGTGCGGCGGTTGGCCGTTTTGCGGCGGTGGGCCGTCCCCCTGCTGCCCATTGTCTTAAGTACGGGCAGTTATCAGGGGGACGGGGGAAGTGCGGGCAGAGCCCGCCCGGTGCGCCGTTCGCCGTTCCTGCCGGTGCACGATTTGGTCGTCCTCGATTCCCGCGACCGTCTTCGATGGCGGGGGTCGTGTTCGAGGGGCCTTTCGGACGTTTCTCGCCATCGAGGACGGTTCCGGTCATCGAGGTGTGCCCAGTCTTTCCCCGTCCCCCTGATAGGTGCCCGTTCTTGGCCGCGGGGCCGCGGGTCAAGCGGTCACCCAACGCGCGAAGCGCCCCATCTGGGTCCGCTTGAGGCGCGGTCACGAGGCTGAGAAAATGGGCGCCAGGGGGACGGCCAACGCGGCAGACCCCCCCCCGGCGCACGGTCGGCAGCACCGGACCACGGTCGGCCAGCCAACGAGAAGCCCGGCCCGACCGAGCTGACCGGCACGAGGACCGGCCGACCGGCCTGACGGGCCGGTCGGCAGCGGCTGCGGCCTCGGGAGACGCACCTGCGACAGCCGGCATCGCCGACAAGACGTCCACCCGATCAATCGGACTCAGTCATCGAGGATGTGCCTCCAAGTCCGTGGCCTACTGCGCGGCCGGTTCGCCCTGGTTTCGGGTGCCGTCAGGCGCGCCACAGCCCGGCCCGGGCTGGCGCGTTGCGGGTCGTGACGGGGGTCTTGACAAGACTTGACCCGTTCGTCCAGTCTGTGAACCCATTCAATTGTAACGATTAAATTGACGAGGTGCCCCCGGGCTCCCCGCCGACTTCTCGACGATGAGGAGGAGGTTCGATGGACCTGATCGCGTCGCGCCGCCGCACGGGCGCCGTGGTGGCCGCTCTGGCCGTCGGCGCCGCGTTCCTGACCGCCTGTACCAGCGCCGCGCCGACCGCCGAGGGTGGTCCGCGGACCCTGACCCTGGGGGTCTCGGGCGAGGCGCAGTCGTTCGACCCGGCGCGGCAGCAGAGCGCCGGTGACCAGCGCTGGCGCTGGCACGCCACGTTCGACACCCTGCTGCACTGCGAGGAGGACGGCTCCGTGGTGCCGGGTGCCGCGGAGAGCTACGAGCTGAGCCCGGACGCCACGCGGCTGACGATGCGGCTGCGCGAGGGCATGACCTTCTCCGACGGCTCGCCGGTGGACGCCGCGGCCGCGAAGGCGTCGATCGCGCACATGCGCGACAGCGGCGGCTCCGACGCCGGCCGCGTCGCGAACATGGAGATCACGACGCCCGACGAGCTGACGGTGGTGATCGACGCGCCGCAGCCGACCGGGCAGTTGCCGACGTTCATGTGCTTCGCGCCCGGCGCCATCGCGCACCCGGACCAGCTCGCCAGCGGCGCCGTGGCCTCGGCGCCGTACAGCTCCGGGCCGTACGAGCTGGACCCGTCCGGCACGACGACCGGCTCGGTGTACCGGATGGTGAAGCGCGACGACTACTGGGACGCCGGCAACTACGCCTACGACGTCATCGAGCTGGTCACCATGCCCGAGCCGACGGCGCGGCTGAACGCGCTGATGTCGGGTGAGATCGACGGCGCGATCATCGAGCAGGAGCAGGTCCCGGAGGCGGAGTCGGCCGGGCTGCACGTGCTCTCGAACCCGGCCGCCTGGAACGGGCTGTACCTCAACGACCGCGCCGGCGAGGTGATCCCCGCGCTCGGCGACGTCCGGGTGCGCCGGGCCATCAACATGGTCTTCGACCGGGAGGCGATCGCCGAGTACACGATGCGCGGCGAGGCCGTCCCGACCACCCAGATTTTCCACCCCGAGGCGACGGCCTACCTGCCCGAGCTGGACGAGCGGTACCCGTTCGACGTCGAGGCGGCCCGCGCGCTGATGGCCGAGGCCGGCTACGCCGACGGCTTCGAGGTGGAGGTCCCGAGCGAGAGCGGCGGCAGCGCCGTCATGAACCCGATCGTGGTCCAGCAGCTGGGGCTGCTGAACATCGAGGTGACCGAGGTGCCGCTGACGGGGCCGACGGCGCTGTCGGACATCCTCGGCGGCCGGTTCCCGATCTTCTTCGCGCGCATCGGCACCGGCGACTCGCTGTTCGACATCGTCCAGTCGCTGGAGCCGGGGTCGATCTGGAACGTGATGGACACCGAGGACCCGGACCTGCAGCCGCTGCTCGACCGCGCCCAGTTCGTCCAGGGCGACGAGGCGGTGGAGGTCTACCAGCAGATCAACGAGTACATCGTCGACCAGGCGTGGTTCGCGCCATGGGTCGCCGACAACTCGTTCTTCGCGGTCACCGGCGCGGACCTCGTCCCCGAGATGACCGACCAGTTCCGCGTCACCCCGTATCTGCGCGACTTCGAGTAGGAGGCCCGGACGTGATCGTCTACACCCTGCGCCGGCTCGGGTCGGCGCTGCTGCTCACCGCGGTCGTGACATGCGCGACGTTCCTGCTGATCTTCCGCGACGGACCCTCGATCGCCCGCGCGATCCTGGGCGAACAAGCCACTCAGGAGACCGTCGACGCGCGTGCGGTCGAGCTGGGCCTGGACCAGCCGGTGTTCTCCCAGTACTGGCAGTGGCTGCGCGACCTGTCCGGCGGGTCGCTCGGGCACAGCTTCTTCACCGGCGAGGACGTCACCAGCATGCTCGCCACCCGGGTGCCAGTGACGCTCATCATCACCGGGGTGGTCGTGCTGCTGATGGGGCTGATCAGCGTGCTGGTCGGCACCGCCGCCGCGGTCAAGGGCGGCTGGATCGACCGCGTCCTGCAGTTCTTCGCGGTCCTGGGCTCGGCCGTCCCCGCGTTCATCGTCGCGGTGCTGCTGGTGCTGACGGTCGCGGTCGGCTGGGGACTGCTTCCGGCGACGGGGTACGTGCAGCCCGAGCGCGACCTCGGCGGCTGGGCCCGCTCGCTGGTGCTGCCGGTGCTGGCCATCCTCATCGGCTCGGTCGGCAGCGCCGCTCAGCAGTTCCGCGGCGCGGTCTCGGACATCCTGCAGCAGGACTTCGTGCGCACGCTGCGCTCGCGCGGCATCGGCGAGGGCCGCATCGTCTTCGGGCACGTGCTGCGCAGCGCCGCCGCGCCGGGCCTGACCATCCTCGGCCTGCAGACCATCGGCATGCTCGGCGGCGTCGTGCTGATCGAGCGGGTGTTCGCGCTGCCCGGCATCGGCGACCTCGCGGTCGAGATGGCGCTGCGTGCCGACATCCCGGTGGTGATGGGCTGCGTCCTCTTCGCGGTCCTCGTCGTGGTCGTCGTCAACCTGGTCACCGACGTCGTCGGCGCCTGGCTGAACCCGAAGGTGAGGATCTCGTGAGTGCCGACCCGGTCGCCCTGATCCCCGACGTCGAGCGGCCCGCGCAGGCGCCGGCCCCGAAGGAGCACGTGCTGCGGCGTTTGGCCCGCGACCCGCTGGCGCTGATCTCGATGGTGTACCTCGCGATCATCGTGGTCGTCGGGCTGGGCGCGCCGCTGCTGGCGCCGCACTCGCCGAACCACGTCGACCTGACGCTGACCAACGCCGCGCCGTTCACCTCGGAGTTCCTGCTCGGCGGCGACGCGTCCGGACGGGACATCCTCTCCCGGCTGCTGTGGGCGACCCGCGGCACCCTGCTGGCCTGCGTCGTCGTGCTGGTGGTGTCGACGGTCGTCGGCGTGGTCGGCGGCCTGCTGGCCGGCTACTTCCAGGGGCGGGCGGAAACGGTGGCGTCGTGGGTGTCCGACGCGATCATGGCGCTGCCGGGCATCGTGCTGCTGATCGCGCTGTACACCGTCATCGGGCCGTCGATCATCACCGCGATGGCGGTGTTCGGCCTGCTCATCGCGCCGTCGAACTTCCGGCTGGTGCGGGCCGTCGTCGCGGGCATGCGCAACGAGCTGTACGTCGACGCGGCCAAGGTGTCCGGGCTGCCGGACTGGCGGATCATCTTCCGGCACGTGCTGCTCGCGGTCCGCGCGCCGATCATCATCCAGAGCGGGTTCGTGCTGGCGGCCGGCATCGGCATCCAGGCCGGCCTGGAGTTCCTCGGTCTCGGCGACCCGCGCACGCCGTCGTGGGGCGGCATCCTGCAGCAGTCGTTCACCACCATCTACCTCAACCGCGGCGCGGTCGTCGCGCCCGCGCTGCTGGTGTGCTTCACGACGCTGGCGTTCGTGCTGCTCGCCAACGCCCTGCGCGACGTGCTGCAGAGCGGCTCGCGGCACCGTCCGCTCACGTCCCGGCAGCTCGCGGCGGCCCGGGCGAGCGTCGTCACCCCCGAGGCCGAGCCCGGACCCGCCGACGACGCGCTGCTGACGGTGCGGTCGCTGCGGATCGGCTACCCCGACGGCGCCGGCGGGGTGCGTCAGGTCGTCAGCGGTGTCGGCCTGTCCGTGCGCCGCGGCGAGATCCACGGCCTGGTCGGCGAGTCCGGCTCGGGCAAGTCGCAGACGGCGTTCGCGGTGCTCGGCCTGCTGCCCAAGGACGCCATCGTGCTCGGCGGCTCGGTGCTCTTCGACGGCGCCGACCTGCTCGCCGACCGCGACGCGGCCCGGGCGGCTCGGGGCGCGCGCATCGCGTACGTCCCGCAGGAGCCGATGAGCAACCTCGACCCGACGATCACCATCGGGCGGCAGCTGACGGCGGGTCTGCGGGCCGTACGCCGGCTGTCCAAGCGGGAGGCGCGCGAGCACCTGCTCAGGCTGCTCGGCCGCGTCGGCATCGCCGACCCGGAGACCGTGTTCGACCTGTACCCGCACCAGATCTCCGGCGGCATGGCGCAGCGCGTGCTCATCACCGGGGCGATCGCCGGCGACCCCGACCTCATCGTCGCCGACGAGCCGACGACGGCGCTGGACGTCACCGTCCAGGCCGACGTCCTGGAGCTGCTGCGCGAACTGCGGGACGAACGCGGGCTCGGGATGGTCCTCGTGACGCACGACCTCGGCGTGGTCGCCGACATCTGCGACACCGTGAGCGTCATGCACGACGGCGAGATCGTCGAGTGCCAGCCGGTGCGGGCGCTGTTCACCAGCCCGCGGGAGCCGTACACGCGCGAGCTGCTCTCGTCCGCCCTCGACCCGGAGGAGATGCCATGACCGACGCGACCACGCTGCTGCGGGTCGAGCACCTGGACGTCGCCTACGCGTCGCGGCGGCGACAGGCGAAGGTGATCGACGACGTCGGCTTCGACCTCGCCGCGGGCGAGACGCTCGGGCTGGTGGGCGAGTCGGGGTCGGGGAAGACCACCATCGGACGGGCCATCCTCGGCCTGGCGCCGGTCAGCTCCGGGCGCATCGAGTTCGAGGGCCGCGACGTCACCCGGCTCACCCGCCGCGAACGCCGCGGCGCCGCCCGCGGCATCCAAGCGATCTTCCAGGACCCGTACTCGTCGCTGAACCCGGCGATGACGATCGCCGACATCCTCGTCGAGCCGATCCAGGACGTCGGATCGGCGCAGAAGCGCGAGCGGGTGCGGCAACTGCTCGACGCCGTCGGCCTGCCCGCCGACTCCGGCCACCGGCACGCGCGGGAGTTCTCCGGTGGGCAGCGCCAGCGCATCGCCATCGCCCGGGCGCTGGCGCTCGAGCCGCGCCTCATCATCTGCGACGAGCCCACCAGCGCGCTGGACATGACGACGCAGACCCGGGTGCTCGGCCTGCTGCGCGAGATCCAGCAGCGCACCTCCGTGGCGTACCTGTTCATCAGCCACGACCTCGGCGTGGTGCGGGCGATGAGCGACCGGACGGCGGTCCTGCTGCACGGGCGGATCGTCGAGCTGGGCAGCGCGGAGCAGATCGCCGAACAGCCCGAGCACCCGTACACCCGGCGGCTGCAGCTGGCCACTCCGGTCGCCGACCCGGTGCTGCAGGCGCAGCGGCGGGAGCAGCGGCTGCGGGTGCTGCGCGAGCAGGGACTGACCGACGAGCCGAAGGGGCCTGCGTGGACCAGCAACTGATCGACCGATTCGAGGACCCGCCGCGGGAGTACGGGCCGACACCGTTGTGGTGGTGGAGCGGCGCGCCGGTCACCCGGGAGCGGATCCGCTGGCAGCTGGAGCGGTTCGCCGCCGGCGGCATCCACAACCTGGTGCTGATGAACCTCGCACCCAAGGGCCCGACCTACGGCGCGCCGCCGGACGACCCGCCGTGGTTCGGCGAGGAGTGGTGGGACCTCGTCGGCTACACCTGTGACCTCGCCGAACGGCTCGGGGTGCGGCTGTGGTTCTACGACCAGATCGGCTTCTCCGGCGCGAACGTGCAGGGCGGCATCGTGGCCGCGCATCCGGAGGCGGCCGGGCAGGCGTTGCGGTCCTGGCGGGAGGTCGTCGGCGCCGACCAGCGGATCGACGTGGACGCGCGCGACCACGTGCTGGGCGTGTACGGCGAACGTGCGGGCGACGCCGGCTGGACCCGGCTCGACCTGCGCGACGGCCGCGTCGACGCGCCGCCCGGCACCGACGTCCGGGTGGTGTGCTGGCGTGAGTCCGGGTTCGACTACCTCGGCCCGCGGGCCTGCGAGCTGCTGATCGACGCCGTCCACGGGGAGTTCGAGCGCCGGCTGGGCGACCGGCTCGGCTCCGTCATCACCGGCAGCTTCCAGGACGAGCTGCCCGCCATGCCGGCGTGGTCGGACCGGTTCGCGGCCGAATTCGAGCGGCGGCTGGGTTACGAACCGCTGGCCTGGCTGCCGTCGCTGTGGGAACGCGGCGGGCAGGGCGACGACGACGTCCGCGCCGACTACCACCGGGTCCGCACCGAGCTGGCCGAGGAGGCGTTCTTCCGCCCGCTCGGCGCCTGGCACGAACGGCACGGGATGCTGCTCGGCGCCGACCAGACCAACCCCGGCCGGGCCGGCTGGCCGACGCAGAGCTCCCAGCTCTACGGCGATTACTTCGCCACCCACCGCTGGGTGAACGCCGTCGGCAGCGACCACGAGGGCGACGCCCGCGTGCACTCGTCGATGGCCGACCTCTACCGCCACCCGCGGGTATGGATCGAGTCGTTCCACTCCAGCGGCTGGGGCGGGACGCTGGAGGAGACGTGGGACTGGCTGCTGCCGTTCTTCCGCAGCGGCGCCGACCTCTACAACCCGCACGCGACGTACTTCGATACCCGGGCCGGCTGGTTCGAGTGGGCGCCGCCGGCCACCGACTTCCGGCAGCCCTACTACGCCGTCTACCCGCGCTTCGCCCGCGCCGTCGCCCGGGCCGCGGCGCTGCTCACCTGGGGCGATCACCTCGTCGACGTCGGCGTGCTGTACCCGTCGACGACCGGGCACGCGGACCTGCCGCCGGACCTGCCGATCGACTACTTCGGCGACGGCCGGACCGGCGGCCCGCTCGAGCAGGCCGACCGTGCGCAGGCGACGTACCTGGCGCTGGCCGGGACGAACAACTGGTTCCGCTCCACGCCCGGCCTGCTCGACCGGGCCGGCCTCGACTTCGACGTGGTGGACGAGGACAGCGTGCGGCGCGGCGTCGCGCGGGACGGCGCGCTGGCCGTCGAGCCGCTGGAGTTCCGGACGGTCGTGCTGCCGGCCGCGACGCAGCTCCGTCCGGGGACGGCGGACCGGCTGGTCGAGCTGCTCGACGCCGGTGGGCAGGTCATCGTCGTCGGCCCGGACCCGCGCGCGGTCGCCGGGCGGACCACGTCGCCGGAGGCCGCCAAGGCCCTGACGGCGCTGGTCGGGCACCCGCGGCTGCGGCGGGTCGCGACGCCCGAGGACGCGGTCCGGCTGATCGCCGAGCGGGGCACGCCGGCCTGGGCGGCGCAGGGCCTGCGGGCCCGCCGCTCCGGCGACGTCACGGCCGCGTTCGTGCCGGCGGCCGCGCCCAACGCGACGGCCTATCCGCTGCGCCGCGACCCGTACTCGCTGCACTGGGACGACGTCGACTTCGATCCCGCGCGCTACGCCGGACGCACCGAGGTGCGGGTGGCCGAGCCGGTAGCCCGGGCCGAGGTCTGGGATCCCGCCACCGGCGAACGCCGCCCGGCCACCGTCCGCGCCGACGCGACGGGCAGCACCATCGCGGTCGACCTCGGCGGGGCGCCGGCCGTGTTCGTCGTCTGGCAGCGCGGCGCGGCGCGTGCGGTGCCTCCGGTGGTGCCGTCGGCGGAGACGCCGGAGAGCCTCGACGACGGCTGGACGCACGAGCTGGTGCCCACCCTGGACAACACGTGGGGCGACATCGCGCTGCCGGCCGGCGCTGACGTGCCGCTGGAGCTGTGGCGGATGCGCTGGTGGGACGGCGACGCCGGGCCCGAGGACGTCCGCGCGACGTTCGGGCAGCAGGTGCTCGCGCACGGCCCGGAGGCCGACGCGCCGGATCCGCTGGACCCGGACGCGGCCACGCGCGTCCTCGGCGGCGGCGACCTCGCCGGGCCGGACTGGCAGGTGCACCGGTTCTCCCGGTCTCGCGGCCTCGACACCGACCAGGGGCACCGGTACGAGCCGAAGGGCTTCGTCCCGGAGGAGTTCCTGTTGCACCCGGCGACGGGACCGGGCGAGCACGTCACCGTCCGCACGATCCTGCGGGTCGACGCGCCCGGCGAGTACGAGCTGACGGTCGCCGCACCGGCCGCGAAACGGGTCTGGGTCGACGGCCGCGAGTGCCCCGGTGACGACCAGCGCTACGCGATGACCGTCCCCGTGCGGTTCGAGCGGCACGAGGCGGTGCTGGAGTACCGCATCGGGACGAGCGAGCTGCCGGCCGACATGCACGGGAACCGGCCGGCCACGATGCCGTCCTGGTTCCTGCTCGAACGCCCGGGCCGCGCCGTCCAGCGGCCGGAGTTCGTCTGCCCGGCCGCGGTGTCGGGCGGCAGCGCCGACCTGCGCACCACGTTCCACCTCACCGAGCCGGCCGAGCGGGTCGTCGTCGCCGTCGGGGCCACCAGCGCCGTCCGCCTCGAGCTGGACGGCCGCGTCGTCGCCCGTCAGGAGAAGGTGCAGTACTACGAGTCGGACGCGGTGAACCGGCCGATGTTCTTCACCCACCGGCTGGACGGCCTCGCCGCGGGCGCGCACGACCTGCGGGTCGTCGCCGAGACCTCCGACCCCGAGCACGCCGTCTGGGTCGACGCCGTCATCGACGGCCCGGACGGCCGGACCGCCGTGGTCAGCGGGCCGGACTGGACGACCGGGCCGGGGCCCGAGCCGGTCCGCGTCGTCCGCGGGCTCGGCGCCGGCCACACGCACGCGCGGGTCGCCCGCCGTCCGCACCCGCTGCCCGGCACGTCCTGGCTGAACGGCGAGCCGGAGCTGGGCGAGCCGGCGGTCGCGTTCGAGGCGTCCCGGTCGGCGGCGCCGCGGCCGCAGCGCTACGAACTGCTGCTGCCTGCCGGCACCGTGCGGGCCGAGCTGCCGGTGCCGGCGGAGGCGGCCGAGCTGGCCGGCGCGCCGATCCGGGTCGACGACGGGCGGATCGAGCTGGCCGAGCCGCTGCGCCGTCCGTCCGAGCTGGTGGTGTGGGTGGCGGCACGGGCGCACTCCGTCGGCGGCGCGGCCTGGGACGGGCCGGTCCGGGTGCACACCGCGGCGTTCTCCGCGCCGTTCGGCGACTGGCGCGACCTCGGGCTGGGCGCGTGGAGCGGTGCGCTGCGGTCGCGGCGGACCATCGAGGCCCGTGACGGCGAGCGGCTGCGGCTCGACCTCGGCCGGGTCCGCGGCGCGGTGAGCGTGACCGTTGACGGCGAGCCCGCCGGCGCGGCGTTCTGCGCACCGTTCGCCGTCGACCTCGGCGAGCTGGCGCCGGGGGAGCACGAGCTGGCCGTCACCGTCTACGGCACCCTCGCGCCGCGCCTGCACTCGACCAGCCCGACGCCGTTCCTCAAGCCCAGCCAGCTCGGCACCGGCGTCGCCGGGCCGGTCCGGCTGCTGCGGCGGCCGGCCCGATGACACGATGGGCGCACGCGGGCCGTCCACGAGAGGTGCGGGGTGAGCAGGAACAGGGCGAGCAGCCTGGCCGCCGTGGCCGAACTGGCCGGGGTGTCGACCGCGACCGTCTCGAACGCGCTGAACCGGCCCGAGATCGTGGCCGAGGCCACCCGCGAGCGGGTCTTCGCCGCGGCCCGCCAGCTCGGGTACGTCCCGAGCAGTGTCGCGGCCGCCCTGCGCCGGGGCATGAGCCGGATGATCGGGCTGGTGCTGCCCGACATCACCAACCCGTTCTACTCGGCCATCGCCGACGGTGTCGCCGACGCGGCCGACGAGGAGCGCTACGGCGTGGCACTGTGCGTCAGCCACGACGACCCGGTCCGCGAGCTGCGTCATTTCGAGCTGCTCGCCCAGCAGCGTGCCGTCGGCGCGCTCGTCGTCCCGCTCACGGCCGAGCCGTCGCGGCTGGCGACGCTGCGCAGCGTCGGCACCCATCTCGTGCTCGTCGACCGCATCGCCGAACGCGACGAGGGCTGCTCGGTGGCCATCGACGACGTGCTCGGCGGGCGCATCGCCGCCCACCACCTGCTGGCGACGCGCGGGCCGCGGCTGGCGCTGGTCAACGGCGCGCGCTCGATCGAGCAGTGCGAGAACCGGCGGGCCGGCGCGCGCAAGGCGCTGCGTCAGTCGGGCGTCGACCCGGACGGCATGATCGAGGTCACCGTCGACGACATGACCATCGAGGAGGGGCGGCGCGCCGGGGTGCGGCTGGCCGCGTCGCCGCAGCTGGCCGGCGTCTTCTGCACCAACGACCAGCTCGCCACCGGGGTGGTCCGGGGACTGTCCGAGCAGGGGATCCGGGTGCCGGAGGACGTCGCCGTCGTCGGCTACGGCGACCTCGCCCTCGCCACCGAGGGACCGCTCGGGCTGACCACGGTCGAGCAGCCGAAGTGGCTGCTGGGCCGCACCGCCGTCGAGAAGCTGGTCCAGGAGGTCGCCGACCAGCAGCTTGCCGGCGCCCAGCACCAGCACTCCGCGACGTTGTTCCAGCCCTCCCTCGTGGTCCGCGACAGCGCGCCGGCGGGGTGACCCGCGGGCCTGCCGCGCACGCCGTCGCACCGCCTGATTAAATCGTTCCAACCGCCGATCCGAAGGACCGCCATGACCGACCACGCCGCCCTGGACGAGCTGCTGCCGAGGAGACGACGCCGCACCACCCGCGTCGGCCTGGTGGCGGGCGGCCTCGGCACCTACTGGCCACAGTTCCCCGGCCTGCTGCCGCAGCTGCAGGAGTCCGCCCGCTACGTCTCCGACCGGTTCCGCCGCATGGACGCCGAGGTCGTCGACGCCGGCTTCATCTCCGACGCGCAGGAGGGCGCCGCCGCGGCCGAGCGGCTGCGGCGCGAGGACTGCGACCTCATCGTCATGTTCCTCAGCACCTACCTGACGGCGTCCATGGTGCTGCCGATCGCCCAGCGCTCCGGCGCTCCGGTGCTGGTCATCGACCTGCAGCCGAGCGAGAAGATGGACCACGCGGCGTTCGACACCGGTGCCTGGCTGGCCTACTGCGGCCAGTGCCCGGTGCCTGAGATGGGCAACGTGTTCCGCCGGGCCGGCATCCCGTTCCGCTCCGTGTCCGGCTGGCTGCGGCAGGAGTCGGCGTGGCGGCGGATCGAGCAGTGGGTCAACGCTGCACACGTCCGGGCGGCGCTGCGGCACGCGCGGCACGGCCTCATGGGCCACCTCTACCCGGGCATGCTCGACGTCTCGACCGACCTCACCCTGCTGCCCACCACGTTCGGGTCGCACGTCGAGGTGCTGGAGATCGACGACCTGCGGGTGCGGGTCGAGAAGGTCACCGACGACGAGACCCGCGAGCGCATGGACCTCACTCGGCGGCTGTTCACGCTGGACGACTCCGTCGACGACGCCGACTTCGCGTGGGGCGCGCGGGTGTCCGTCGGGCTGGACCGGCTGGTCGACGACTTCGAGCTGGACACCCTCGCCTACTACCACCGCGGCCTCGACGGCGAGCAGCACGAACGGCTCGGCGCCGGGCTGATCCTGGGCGCGTCGCTGCTCACCGCGCGCGGCATCCCGGCTTCAGGTGAGTACGAGCTGCGCACCACGGTCGCGCAGCTGGCGACGGACGTCGTCGGCGCGGGCGGCTCGTTCTGCGAGATCCAGGCGCTGAACTTCGAGGACGGCGTGGTCGAGATGGGCCACGACGGGCCGGCTCACCTCGCGGTGTCCGCGCGCGACCCGCTGCTCCGCGGCCTCGGCGTCTACCACGGCAAGCGCGGCTGGGGCGTGTCGGTCGAGTTCGACGTGCGGCCCGGTCCGGTGACGCTGCTCGGCCTGGGCCAGGACCGCGACGGGACGCTCGTATTCGTCGCGTCCGAGGGTACGGTCGTGAGCGGCCCGCTGCTCGCCATCGGCAACACCACGAGCCGGGTCTCCTTCGGGGGCGACCCGGGCGAGTGGGTCGACGCGTGGTCCGCGACCGGCGTCGGTCACCACTGGTCGCTGTCGGTCGGGCACCGGGCCGCGGACTACCGCGCCGCCGCCGACCTGCTGGGCATCCCGTTCCGGTCCGTCTGAGGAGGGTCTTTCCGTGCACATCGAGAGGTTCGTGGCCGAGTACGGCGCGCCCGAGCTGGGCATCGGCGTCGCGGCGCCCAGATTGTCCTGGTCCTGGTCCGGCGGGCCCGAGCAGACCGCGTACGAGCTGCGGCTGCGGCCGTCCGACGGTGACGTGTCGACGGTGCGGGTGGCCGGCAGCGGGCAGGTGTTCCAGCCGTGGCCGTTCCCGGAGCTGCGCTCGCGCGAGCGGGTCGAGGTCGAGGTGCGGGTCGAGGCCGGCGGTTCGTGGACGTCCTGGAGCGAGCCGCTGGTCGTCGAGGCCGGGCTGCTGCGGCCCGAGGACGTCACGGCCCGGTTCATCAGCCCGCGCGACGTCGGCGGTCTCGACGACGGTGCCGTCGCGCTGGTCCGCGACCTCGACCTCGCCGGGCCGGTGGCCTCCGCGCGGCTCTACATCACCGCGCACGGCGTGTACGACGCGTGGATCGGCGGCCGCCGGGTCGGCGACCACCAGCTGGCGCCCGGGTGGACGGCGTATGCGTCGCGGCTGCGCTACCAGACCTTCGACGTGACGTCGCACCTGCAGGGCGGCGGCCCGACGCGGCTCGCCGTCGGACTCGGCAACGGGTGGTATCGCGGGCAACTGACCTGGAACCTGCGTCGCGACCACTACGGCGACCGGCTGGCGCTGCTGGCCCAGCTGGAGATCGTCTACGCCGACGGCCGCCGCGAGATCGTGGTGACCGACGGCGGATGGCGGGCCGGTGCGACCGGCGTCCTCGCCGACGACCTCTACGACGGGCAGCGCACCGACCTGCGGCTGCCGCTCGTCCCGTCCGCTCCGGCGTCCGGGCCGGTCGACGTCCTGGAGTCCGACGCCGCGCGGCTGGTGGCACCGCTCGGCCCGCCGGTGCGCGAGGTGGCGACGGTGCCGGCCCGGGCCGTCCTCTCGTCGCCGTCCGGCGCCCAGCTGCTCGACTTCGGGCAGAACGTCGTCGGCTGGGTGCGGCTGCGGGTGACCGGGGCGCCGGGCCAGCAGGTCACCGTCCGGCACGCCGAGGTCCTGGAGGACGGTGAGCTGGGCGTGCGTCCGCTGCGCGATGCCAAGGCCACCGACACCTACGTCCTGTCCGGCGGCCCGGAGCTGCTGGAGCCGCGGTACACGTTCCACGGCTTCCGGTACGCCGAGGTCAGCGGCGCGTCCGTCGAGGCGTCCGACGCCGAAGCCGTCGTCGTCAGCTCCGACCTGCGCCGCACCGGCTGGTTCGAGTGCTCCGAGCCCGACCTCGAGCGGCTGCACGAGAACGTCGTCTGGGGCATGCGCGGCAACTTCGTCGACGTCCCGACCGACTGCCCGCAACGCGACGAGCGGCTCGGCTGGACCGGCGACATCCAGGTATTCGCCCCGACCGCCGCCTTCCTCTTCGACGTCGGCGGATTCCTCGGCTCGTGGCTGCGCGACCTCGCGGCCGAGCAGCGTCCCGACGGCGGCGTTCCGTTCGTCGTCCCCGACGTCGTGTACGAGCACATCGGCGGCCCGCGTCCCGGCGACCCGCCGCACTCGCCGCCCGCCGGCTGGGCCGACGCCGCCGTCCACGTGCCGTGGACGCTGTACGAGCGCTACGGCGACACCGGCGTGCTGGAGCGTCAGTACGACTCGATGCGGGCGTGGGTCGAGAAGGCGCGGTCGCTGGCCGGCGACTCCCTGCTCTGGGACACCGGCTTCCAGTTCGGCGACTGGCTCGACCCCGACGCCCCGCCGGACGACGCCGCCGCGGCCAAGGCCGACCCCGCCGTCGTCGCGACGGCGTACCTGGCCCGCAGCGCGCACCTGCTGGCGCGGACCGCGTCAGTGCTGGGGCGCGACGATGACGCCGCGCGGTACCAGAGCCTCGCGTCCGACGTCGTCCGCGCCTTCGGCCGGGCCTACGTCGGCGTGGACGGCGTCGTGCGGAGCGACTGCCAGACCGTCTACGCGCTGGCGATTGCGTGGGACCTGCTGGAGACGCCCGAGCAGCGCGCCGGTGCGGGGCGTCGCCTCGCCGAGCTGGTCCAGGCCGCGGACTTCCACGTCAGCACCGGTTTCCTGGGCACGCCGCTGGTGCTGGACGCGCTCTGCCGGGCCGGCCGCCCCGACCTCGCGCACTCGATGGTGCTCACCCGCACCGCGCCGTCCTGGCTGTACGCCGTCACGATGGGCGCGACGACGATCTGGGAGCGGTGGGACTCCATGCTGCCGGACGGCTCGATCAACCCCGGCGAGATGACGTCGTTCAACCATTACGCCTACGGCGCCGTCGCGGACTGGCTGCACCGCTGCGTGGCCGGGCTCGCGCCGGCGGCGCCCGGCTACCGCGAGATCTCGGTGCGGCCGCTGGTCACCGGGCAGCTCAGCCGCGCGGCGGCCCGCCACCTCAGCCCGTACGGCCCGGTCGCCGTCTCCTGGCGCCTCGACGGCGACACGTTCACCCTCGATCTGGACGTGCCTGCCGGCGTCACCGCGCGCCTCGACCTGCCGCTCGCCACCCAGCCCGTCGACACCGTCGGACCGGGGACGCACCAGTTCACCGGCGCGTGGCGGCGGCCCTGATCAGGGTGCCGGCGGCGGTGGCGGTGCGGGCGGGCCCGGCTGGACGGCGCCGCCGGTGGCCGCCAGCGCCGCGCCCTGGGCGGCGGTGAGCCGGCGCACCATGATCAGCCCCAGGACGGCGGCGGCCGCGAAGACGACCTCGCCGCCGGCCGCCAGCCAGTCGGCGTTCGCGAGATCCCGCACGGTGGGATCATCCCTGGGGCCGTCGACGCCGAGCTGTGCGGCCGTGCGGTCGATCAGGATGGCCGCGACGAACGCCACCCACCAGGCCACGACGATGCCCGCGCCGCGGCCGTCGGGGTTCGACGACCGGCTGGCGGTCCAGAGCTGCCGGACCGGGAGCACGAAGTTCGCCAGCGGCACGAACCAGCCGCCGATGGCCCACCCCGGCCCGAGCGCGCTACGCGATCCGAGCAGCCGGGCGTTCTGCGCGTGCCGGTACTGCCAGATGATGAAGAAGACGCCCAGAGCCAGGCCGACCACACCGTACGCCCACGTCCCGAGCCCGACGAGGTCGTAGGCCCGGGTCAGCCGGTCGGCGTCGACCGCGACATTGCTCGCCAGCAGGTCGGCCTCGGGCGACATGCCGAGGGCGTCCGACACCACCGACGCGCGGTTCGCGTAGGCGGCGGCGCTGGCCGCGGTCACGGCGGCGGCCAGCGCGAAGAGCACCGTCAGCGCCGTCGCCGGCATACGCAGGTCCGGTACCGGACCGGGTGCTCGGGTCCTGTCTCCGGAGACGTTCCGTGCCGCGCCCGGCTCGTCGTCGACGCTCATCCCGCTCCTCCGTTTCGACCGGAATGGCATACGTTATCCGGCCAGGGCCGGATCAGCGGTAGGTGTCGCGCAGCCAGCCGAGGACGTCCGGCCACTGTGCGCCGATGTCGTGGCCGGCGCCGGGGACCACCGTGAGGGTCGCGCCGGCGATCCGCTCCGTCATCCAGCTGACCCCGGCCAGCGGGATGTTGTCGTCCAGCTCGCCGTGCCAGACCCGCGTCGGCGTGTCGACCTGGCCGAGCAGGGGCGACCAGTCGGTGTTGTTGAGCAGGTGGTCCTCGACGTAGGCGGCGTGGCCCTGCCGGAACGCCTCGGAGAGGAACTCCAGCCACCAGTCCGACCGCGTGATGCCGGTCGACTCGAAGAACGCGTCGGGGTCGTCGCGCAGCCACTCCTCGAACTGACGTCCCCGCGCGACCAGCCCCGCCTCGTCCAACGGCACGACATCACCGTGGACGGGCGCGACCGACGGCACCCCCGCGGCGACCAGTGCCAGCCCCGTGACGCGGTCCGGCAGGGCGGCCGCCGTCGCCACGGCGAACGGCCCACCGCCGGACGATCCCAGCACCCCCGCCCTCTCCACTCCCACCGCGTCGAGCAGTTCCCGCGCGTCGTCCGCCCACCCGGCGACGGTCCGGCCGGGGCTCGGGTCGGACCGCCCGAAGCCGGGTCGCTCCGGCGCGATGACGCGCACGCCCGCCGTCACCGCCACCTCGTGGTCGTCGGGGTGCGGGATCCGTGAATGCGGTGTGCCGAGGCAGGACAGCACCGGCACGCCGTCCGCGTCGCCGATGTCGGAATAGGCCAGGACACGGGAGTCTCGCAACACCACCCGCGTCGTCTCGGTCGACGTCATCGCGCCACCTTCCCACGTCGCCCGGTGCCTCAGCACCGCGTCGGCGTTCAGCGGTTCCCGTTGAGGGTGGTCAGGAAGCGCTGTTCGAAGTCCGCGGCGTTGGCCGCGGTGGCGAACACGACCGGCCAGCCGGTGGGGGAGAGCACGGTGCGCCCCGCCTGCGGGCCGGTGGTGATGACGTCGAGGCGTCCGGTCTCGAAGGTGACGATTCCGCGGTGGATGATGCTCATCGCGGTGAGCGGGTCCCACCAGGACATGATTCCGAGGTCGATCAGGGGTGCGACTTCGGGGTGGCTGACCAGTCCGTACACGATGTCGGCGGCGGGGGTGCGGCGTTCGGCGCCCAGGTGCTGGACGAACTGCGGCGTGATCGGGACGTCGTTGGTGGCGTCGAGGGGGACCAGCCGGGCCAGGTTGCGCAGCGCCGCGCGGGAGGCGGGCGGATCGATCCAGTAGTTGAACTCCTGGCTTCCGTCGAATTCAGGTGGTGTGCCACAGCACAGATTGCCGGTCACCCGCACCGCGCCGCCCATCGAGGTGACGCGGTTCGGTCCGAGCCGGGCTGCTGTGATGTTGGACAGCGGTCCGGTGGCGACCACGTGGGCCGCCGGGTCCCGGGCGACGATCTGGCGGATCAGCTCGGACGCGCGGATCCGGGACGGCGCTTCGCTGGCGGTACAGCCGGCGAGGACGTCCTCGAAGACCCGGTCGAAGGTCTGGCGCAGTTCGGCGGGGAAGGCGTTGGGCGCGGTGTCGGATCCGTCGGCTACCTGGACGTCGCGCAGGCCGAGTCGTTGCAGCAGGCAGCGGGCGTGCCGGATGGCGCGGCCCGGCAGGCCGTTGCCGTTGTTCGTCACGGTGACGGCGCGAAGATCGATGCGGCCGAGCCGGTCTTCCTGCGCGAGATAGGCCAGGGTCGCCGCGTCGTCGAAGTCCATGTCGGAGTCGAAGATCACGACCGGTGGCTGGGGTTCGGTGGTGGTGTCCGCGGGCGCGGGGGCTGCGTGGCCGGTGACCGGGGCTGTTGTCAGCGCTGCCGCGAGGACCAGCGCTGCGGTGACACGGGTGAAGGTGCGGCTCATCGCCACGGCAAGGGTCCTCTCGTCGACGTGGTGCGATTGTGGCCGCCGCCGTCTTCATCGCAGCTTCATGGCGGCTTCACTGCCGCCCAGGTTGTCGCGCGCACCTCAGGGCGTCGGCGTGAAGCATCACTGAAGCCAGTGTGAAAACCGGAACTCCTAACCTCGCCGAGAAATGTCCATCGAGCACGGGGAAACCATGAAGATGAGAATGTCCGCAGCTGTAGCCGTCCTGGCCTTGGCGATCGCGGGAATCGGTGGAACGGCGCAAGCGGCTGAGCGGGCGGAATCGTCCGCGGACAAGACCGCAGCCCAGGTTGCTGACGGGCCGACCGCGGCAGCGGCGGCTCGGGGTGGTGCGCTCAATATGAAGAGGCTCATGCTCCGATTCCCGGCTCCTGCCGGCGCGGAATCCTGCACCAGGAGGACCATCACTCTCCAGGCCGGCACGTACCGGTGGGAGACCGCCGCCAGCAGCGCCGGCACCAGAGTGCGCACGATCGACCTCAAGGCCGGCAAGTATCGGTGGGTCGATTGCATCCACCACTTCGATCGCGCCAGCGGTATCGACGTGTACCGGCACCAATCCGCGTTGCAGAACGTCCGGACCGGCGGTTGGGCACGTCTGCCCAACAACTGGCTCCAGAACGGCGGGAAGCCCGGCTACGTCTACTCCTGGTACGGGAGCAAGCTCACTCAGTTGTGACCGGCGAGCACCCGTCGGCGCGGCGCGAATTCCTGCCGGGTGCAAGCTGAATGCATGACATGCCACGCTCGCAGTGCTCGAACATTCATGAGTGCTGCGAGCGTGGCGCAACGTGCCCATGTGTGCTGAGTCATGAGTTCGCAGTTCGAACAGACCATCCGGCGGACCCGACCTGCCGCAGCCCGATCCGCAGCGGCACCTGGCCTGGGACCATCGCGACGGGCGATTGCCCGGTTCTGCTCGGAACTATGCGTCGGCCAAGACGCGGATGATCCGTATCGAAGCCGATGGGATAGCGGCCGTCACTCCCGCTGCCATGCTCCGCGCAGCAACCTCGTCATCGAGGACAACGATTGCGTGTGCCCTACCTGCATCATCCGGAGCTTGCCCCCAGTATCCGCGCACGAACCCTGGATGCTGTTTGACCGTCTCGACAATATGAGCGAGCTGCTGCGCATCGAGGGCCTCTTCCACAGGCCAATCGCCGATGATGGCGAACATCAAATGAACCTCCACGTAGATCGAACTCGAATACGCAGGCTAGCGACATGACGGCGAGCAACGGCCAGTAGGTCGAGGTGACGAGGCACGCCGGCGTCGGCGGGGCGGTGTGGGTCCGCTGGTCGACCCGTCCACGTCAGCCGGGTGGGTCGGGCCGTCCCCCTCATGCCGCGCTTGTCCGGCCCCCACTCCGCGAGTCAAGGGCACTCCGCTGCGCTCTCTGTGTCGCTTCGCGATCTTCGACCTTGTCACGCTCCACTCCGGCCTTGGGGCGCCAGTCATGAGGAGGACGGGGAGGCGTGAGGGTGGGGCGGCGGTCCGGTCGTGCACCATACGTGCAACTTCGGACGGCGATCCCCGGTCTCTCACGGTCGACCAGCGTCGAACGAATGCGCTGGTCAGAGAGTGCCCCCGGCAGGATTCGAACCTGCGACCCTCCGCTTAGGAGGCGGATGCTCTATCCCCTGAGCTACGAGGGCGGGCTGCGCCAGTCTATCCGCCGCGCACCGGCGGCGACGGCGGGTCGGCGTCTACCCTCGGGAGGGTGAGCAACCTGGATGCGCGTCCTGCGGAGACCCGGTGTCGGACCGGTGGTCAGGAGGGGCCGGCGAGCCGGGTGCTGGAGCCGCGCGAGGTGCCGTTGGGCGGGATCCGGGCGATGCGGGTCAACCGCACGTTGCCGCACCGCCAGCTTCCCACCGTCGGGGCGTGGTGCTTCCTGGACCAGTTCGGTCCGCAGCGCACGGACATGGTCGTGTTGCCGCATCCGCACACCGGCCTGCAGACGGTCACCTGGCCGGTGCGGGGCGAGATCCGCCACCGCGACAGCGTGGGCAGCGACGTCGTGGTGCGGCCGGGGCAGTTGAACCTGATGACGAGCGGGCCGGGCATCGCGCACTCGGAGATCTCGCTGGGCGAGGCGCCGCTGTTGCATGGCCTGCAGCTGTGGGTCGCGCTGCCGGAGGGCGCCGCCGCGGTGCCGGGGTTCGAGCAGCACACCGACCTCCCGGTGTACGACGGCGACGGCGTGCGCGCGACGGTGGTGGCGGGGGAGCTGGCCGGGACGACATCGCCGGCCACGACGTACAGTCCGCTGCTCGGCGCCCAGCTCGACGTCGAGGGGACGGCGACGCTGCCGGTGCGGTCCGACTTCGAGCACGCCATCCTGGTGCTGACGGGGCGGGCGACGGTCGCCGGGACGGGGCTGGAGGCGGGGCCGCTGCTGTACCTCGGCACCGGACGCACCGAACTGACCATCCACGCGCACGACGACGACACGACGCTGTTCCTGCTGGGCGGCGAGCCGTTCCCGGACGACCTCGTCATGTGGTGGAACTTCGTCGGCCGCAGCCACGAGGACATCGTCGCCGCGCGGGACGAATGGGAGCGGCCCGGCCAGCACCGTTTCGGCACCGTCGCCGGCCATGGCGCCGACCGCATCCCCGCCCCTCCACTCCCACCGGTCCGCCTCACCCCGCGCCGCCGCCGTCCACCAGCGAGTTGAGCCCGGACCGTACCCTTCCGGCCGCTCCGGGCGATGACGCCGGTGAGTCGCGTCGCACATCCGGGAGGGGTCACTGGTCATCGGAGCGGACTTCGACGAGATCCTTGCCGCGGCGCGCGTCGGTGCGCCGTGGGCGTTCGAGCGCCTGTACGCCGACCTCGCGCCGGTCGTGGGCGGCTACGCGCGGCTGCAGGGATCGGACGAGCCCGAGGACGTCACCAGTGAGGTGTTCCTCGGCGTCTTCGCCGGCCTGTCGTCGTTCACCGGATCGGAGCAGCAGTTCCGGTCCTGGGTCTTCACCATCGCCTATCGCCGGGTGACCGACGAGCGGCGCCGGCGGTCCCGGCGTCCGCTGATCGTGGACGACGGCCCGGAGATCGGCGAGCAGGTGGGCGGCGACGCGGAGGAGGACGCCCTCGCTCAGCTGGGCCGGCGGCGCGTGCACGAGTTGTGCGCGGGCCTGTCGGACGACCAGCGTGAGGTGGTGCTGCTGCGGATCCTCGGCGACCTGAGTGTCGACGAGGTCGCCGGCATCGTCGGCAAATCTGCGGGAGCGGTCAAGGCGCTGCAGCGCCGGGGGCTGACCGCGTTGCGGCGGCAACTCGACCGGAAGGGCGTATCCGCATGAGCGGCGCCGGCGATAACAGAGCTGACATGACACCAACGACCGTTCCTGACGACGCGACCCTCGAGGCGATCCTCCGCGGTGTACGGATGCCGCCCGGCGGCCATGACCTGACGGCGTTGTCGGACGCGGTCGAAGCCATTCGAAGGAGTGCAGATGAAGCCGTTCCCCCAACGGCTGAACTCGCCCGCCGCATCGCACGGGGCGACTTCGCCGGAGTCGCGCCGTCGCCGCTGCCGCACGGACGCACCGTCCGCGACCGGCTCGGCCGGAGGGTGGCGGCGATGAGTATGCGGACCAGAGCGGCCGTCGTGCTGGCGGCCATCTTCACCAGCTTCACCGGCGTCGCCGCCGCCGGAGCGCTGCCCGACGCCGCGCAGCAGCGGGTCGAGTCGGTGATCGAGACGGTGACGCCGATCTCGTTCGACGAGCCCGGCGAGTTCGGCCAGGACGTCGCCGAGGACGCCCAGGACGGCGGCGTCGACGGCCAGGAGGTCAGCGAGGACGCGCAGGAGTTGGGCGGCAAGCCCGACGACCCAGGCGAGGGCCACGAACCGGTGCTGCCCGACCTGCCGACGACCGTACCGACGACGCCCGGCGAGCACCGTCCGGACGATCCGGGCCGTCCCGACGACCGTCCGAGCGCCGACCCGACCCATCCGCCCGCCGACCCGGCGGAGCCGCCCGTTTCCCCCGACGAGCGGCCCGCCGACCCCGCCGATCCGCCGTCCGGAACGGAGGATCGGCAGCCCACCGAGCTCCCTGAGCCCGGTGAGCAGCGGCCCTGACGATCAGTCGGCCGCACCGGGCGCGTCCGGCGAACCCACCCTCGCCGGACGCGCCCCCATTTGCCCGGACGCCTCTTCAATAGGCCGTCATCCCGAGCGCCTCCTGCACGTCCGCCAGCGTCGCCGCCGCCATCGCCGTCGCCCGTTCGGCGCCCGCCGCCAGCAGCGACCCGACCAGCCCGGGGTCGGCCGCGTACGCCGCCCGCCGCTCCCGCACCGGCCGCAACTCTTCGTTCACGACGTCGATGACCAGCGCCTTCAGCAGCGCCGAGCCGCCACCGCCGACCTGCGCCGCGACCTCGTCCGGCGCGACGCCCAGGCACAGCGCGGCGATCTCGACCAGCGACGACACGCCTGGCCGCTCGACGGGGTCGTAGGTGATGTCGCGGCGGCCGTCGGTGACCGAGCGCCGGATCAGCCGCGCCGTCTCGTCCGCGCTCGCCTTCAGCGCGATCGTGTTGCCGCGGCTCTTGCTCATCTTCCGCCCGTCGACGCCGACCAGCCGCGGTGCCGGCGACAGCAGCGCCTGCGGTTCACGGAAGACGGCGCGCCCGCCGGCGTACCGCTCGTTGAACCGCCGCGCGACCAGCCGGGTCTGTTCGACGTGCGGCAGCTGGTCGTCGCCGACGGGCACCAGGTTGCCGTGGCAGAACAGGATGTCCGCGGCCTGGTGGACGGGGTAGGTGAGTAGCAGGCCGCTGATCGACGCCAGCCCGGACGCGGCCGCCTCCTCCTTGACGGTCGGGTTGCGCTGCAGCTCCGCCACGGTCGTCAGGGAGAGGAACGGCAGCAGCAGCTGGTTCAGCGCCGGCACCGCGCTGTGCGCGAACACCGTCGTGTGGTCCGGGTCGACGCCGGCCGCGAGGTTGTCCAGGACGACCTCGCGCACGTTCGCCGCGATCTCGCCGGGCGACAGCCGGTCGGTGATCACCTGGTAGTCGGCGACGACGAGGAAGGTCTCGACGCCCTGACGCTGCAGCCGGACGCGGTTGAGCAGCGTGCCGAAATAGTGGCCGAGGTGCAGCGATCCGGTCGGCCGGTCGCCGGTGAGGACGCGGTACCGCGACGGGTCCGCCGCGATGTCGGCCGGGTCGGCCAGCAGCGGTGTGTCGAGGGTGAGGGTCATGACGCTCTCCGTTCGGTGGCAGGGCCACCGCGAGAGCTGTCACCTGGTCGGCCGCCGTCGCGGCGGCCGATGAACATGCTGAAGGGGGCCGCCTACGAAGGCAGCCACCACACCAGCACGAGGGACTTCACCCCTCCACCTTACCGTGGCGGCGTCAGCCGATCGGCGCGCAGTTCGCCCCGAGTTGCGTCATCCCGGCGACGAACCCGGCGGTCAGCTCGGCGGCCTGGGTGATCTGGTCCTGGGTCACCTCGGCGGACGTGTCGGTCAGCGCGGCCCACGCCTGCGTGGCCTGGTCACCGGCGGTGACGGTGGCGCCGGCCTGCGCCTGTTCCGTCTCCTCGGCCGGCACCGGCACGTCATGCACGGCGGCGACGAGCGCGCTCGTCCCGGCCGAGACCGCGGCGAGGTTGGCGACGTCCAGCCGCACCTCGGGACCCTGCGCCATGATCGGCTGCTCCGCCGCCACCGTGGTGCAGGCGTCGGTGACGCCGGCGGCCCAGTCCGTGAGCGTCCCGGACGGACGCGGGTCGCTGTCCGCGGCGGTGTCGTCCGATCCGCCGGACGCGACCAGCAGCACGCCGGCTACGGCCGCCACCAGCAGGAACACCGCGGCCACCCCGAGGGTGAGACGGGTTCGGCGTGGCGGCGGACGGTGGGCGACGGCCGAGGGGACGTCCTCGAGCAGTTTCACGACTCACACCTTTCGAGCCTGGCTTGGTTCCGGATCTCGCGCGTGCCGGAACCCTCGCCCCCCGTGGACCGGCGCCACTTTAGGCCATGACGATGATCGGCATGGCACATACCCGCTCGCGCGTCGTCCACCGGGTGCGACAAACCGGACGGCCTGCGGTTAAACCTGTGCACGTATTCGGCTTGCCTCCCCACATGAGCGGGCTTCGCGAACTAGCCTCCGGGGTGTGAGGCATCCGGTTCCCCAGCTACCGATCCCGTGAGCGCGGTGCGCAGCGACGCCGTCGCCGGCCCCGTTCCGACCCGGGCGGAGCTGGTCGCTCACGCCGTCGAACGGTGGAGCGGCGACCTCGCGGCGCTCGGTGGGCGGGATCCGCTGCTGTCCTACCGCGACCTCAAGGTGGGCACGCTCGACCTCGCGGCCGCCGAGCCCGAGGCGCGCAAGCTGTTGCTCGAGGGCGCGCCGGTCCTGGTCTCCAAGCTGTTCCCCTACGAGCCGCTGCGGACGTCGGCGCTGCGGTCGGTGCGGGCCATCCGCGACAAGTCCCGCGAGCTGGCCGAGGATCGCGGGATCGCCGTCAGTTACCTCGCCGTCGGCATCGCGACCTGGGCGAACCCGTTCGCGGCCCGGCGGCCGACGGCGCCGGTCATGCTCCGATCGGCGGTCGTCGAGGCGCGCGACCCGGCCGAGACCGACTTCACCATCACCGTCGCCGACGACCCGTTCGTCAACCCGGTGCTGCTGTGGGCGCTGGACTCCCAGCTCGGGCTCCGCTTCGCCACCGACGACCTGCGCGACCCGGCCGGCCGGCTGCGGTACGCGACGGTGGTCGAGCGGCTGCGCGAGTTCGCCCCGCCGCACGTCGTCGACGGGTTCGCCATCGCGCACCGGGCGGTGCTGGCGACGTTCACCACGATCCCGCTGGCGCTCAGCCGTGACCTCGCCGCACTCGGCGTCGACCTGCAGCGCAACGATGTCGTGGCCGCGCTGGCCGGCGACTCCGCCGCGCTGTCCGCCGTCACGCGCGCCGGCAGCCCCGCTGAGCTGCGTTACCGCGTCCTCGACACCGACACCGAGCAGGACGAGGTGGTCGCGGCCGCCGCCGGCGACGGCCACCTGCGGGTCGCCGCCGCGCCCGGCACCGGCCGCACGCAGACCGTCGCGGCGCTGGTGTCCGAGCTGGTCGGACGGGGCCAGCGGGTGCTCGTCGTGGGCGAGAAGCGGGCCGTCCTCGACGACCTCGTCGCCCGCCTCGACTCCGTCGGCCTGCGCGACGTCGTTCTCGACGCGGGGCGCACGCCGCCCGCCGCCGCCGTCCAGCAGATCGCCGAGACCGCCCGCCGGCTGCAGCGGGCCCGGCCGGGCGAGTTCGAGCACATCACGCCCGGCACCGCCGCCGCGCTGGCCACGGACCTCGACGCCTACCGCGACGCGATCCACGTCATCCGCCAGCCGTGGGGCTCGACGGCGCACGAGGCGATGGTGCTGGTCGCGACGGCGCAGGAGTTCGCCCGCACGCCGGCGCGGGTCGACCCCGACGTCCTCGGGCGGGCCGGCAGCACGGCGCACGTCCGGCTGCAGCTGCGCGACTTCGCCAACATCGAGGGCCTGACGCTGACGGAGTCGGGCTCGCCGTGGTTCGGCTCCGACGTCCCCGACATCCGGGCCGCCGACGCGCTCTTCGGCACGGTCACCGAACTACGCGAACGGGCGCTGCCACGGCTGAAGAACGCCGCCACCCGGGCCGCCGTCGAGGTCGGGCTGGCCGGGCCGGGCACCATCGCCGAGTGCCTCGAGACCGTCGACCTGCTGGCGTCGGTAGGGCGGACCATCGAGACGCTGGGCACGCAGATCTGGGACGAGCCGCTCGACGAGCTGGCCGCCGCCACCGGCGACCGCGCCTACCGTGCGGCGCAGGGCGCCGAGTCCGGCTTCCTCACCCGGCGCAAGCTGCGCAAACGGCTCGCCGACCGCACCGGCAAGGCGGGCCGGCAGCACCGTCCGCGCCAGCACGAGGGCCTGATCGCCGCGCGCCAGCAGCTGGCCACGTGGCGCGAGCGGTCCCGCGACGGCAAGCCGCCGCGCACCGGGCCGCACCTCGCCAACGCCGTCGACGCCGCGAAGGGCGTCCGGCACGCGCTGGCCACGCTCGCCGACGGCAACCCGCGCACCGCCGACCTCGAGCACCTCTCCTTCGCCGACGTCGCGAAGCGGCTGGACGAGCTGATCGCCGACGCCGGCCACCTGCGCTCGCTGCCGCGGCTGTACGAGCTGCAGGCCGAGTTGTCCGCGGCCGGGCTGGACGACCTCATCGCCGAGCTGCGCCGGCGCGGACTGGGCGCCGACCAGGTCGAGGCGGTCTTCGACTACGCCTGGTACTCGTCGCTGCTGGACCTGTGGCGCTCCACCGACCCCGCGCTCGGCCGGTTCGACCGGTATGCGCACGACCGGCGGCTGGAGGAGTTCCGGGCCGCCGACATGGTCGAGGTGCGGGCCGCCGCCGGACGCGTCCTCGAGGCGCGGCGGGCCCGGTTCGCCGACGTCGCCGCGCAGCACGAGGGCCAGACCGCCGTCCTGGCCGAGTCGCCCGACAGCGCGCTGCCGGCCACGCCGCGCGCGCTGGTCGAGGAGGCGCCGGAGCTGGCGCTGGTGACCGTCCCGTGCTGGGTCGCGTCGCCGCTGTCCGTCGCCGAGCTGCTGCCGCCGCGGCCGCTGTTCGACGTCGTCGTGGTCGAGGACGCCGGACGGCTCGCCGTCGCCGAGGCGGTCTCGGCGCTGGCCCGCGGCGCCCGCGTCATCCTCGTCGGCGACGACGACATCGCGCGGCCGCCATTCACCATCGCCGTCGAGCCCGCGCCGGACCCCGACGAGCAGGAGGGGCCCTGGGCGCAGGAGCCGCCCGCCTCCGTCGTCGACCTGCTCCGCGACGCCCTGCCTGAGCGGCTGCTCACCGGGCAGCACCGGGTCCGCGACGACCGCCTCGTCGGCTTCGCCGCTCGCACGACTCACGCGGCCCGCCTGACGACCGTCCCCGGCGTCGGCGGCGCCGACCGCGTGACCATGGAGATCGTCGACTCCGACCCCATCGCCGACGACCCCGTCGACAGTTCGTCCGACGAGGTCGGCCGGGTCGTCGAGCTGGTCCTGGACCACGTCCGCAAGCGTCCGCACGAGAGTCTCGGCGTCGTCACGCTCGGCCCGCGGCACGCCGAGCGGCTGGACGCGGCGCTGCGGCACGCGCTGATCCGGGCCCCCGAGGTCGCGCCGCACCTGCGCGGCGATCGTGCCGAACCGTTCTTCATCAAGGACGTCGAGCGGGTCTCCGGCGACGTCCGCGACGCGATCATCCTGACGCTCGGCTACGGCCGGTCGGTCGATGGGCGCATTCTGTACCGCTTCGGCGCCCTGGGGCGCCCCGGCGGCGAGCGACGGCTCAGCGCGGCGACGCTGTGCTCGCGCGAGCGGCTCACCGTCGTGGCGACGTTCGGCGCCGACGACCTCAGCCCGCGGCGGCTGACGACGCCCGGTGCGCAGGCGCTCGGGCAGTTCCTGGCGTACGTGCAGAAGGGGCCGCAGCCCGACTGGGTCGAGGGTGCCACGGCGGCGCCGGGCCGGTCCGGGCTGCTCGCCGAGACCGTCGCCGAGCGGCTCCAGGCGGCCGGCGTCGAGGCGGAGATCGTGCTCGGCCACGGCGGGCCCGGCGGTGTCGCCGTCGCGGTCCGGCACCCGACGCGGCGGTCGCGGTTCGTGCTGGCGGTCGAGACCGACGGCGAGACGTACGCGGCCCGGCGCAGCGCGCGGGAGCGGGAGCGGCTGCGGCAGGAGCAGTTGATGCGGCTGGGCTGGGCGGTGCACCGCATCTGGTCGGCGGCGTGGGCGGCCGACCCGGACGCGGAGACCGAGCGGCTGCTGGCCACGTACGAGCAGGCCGTCCGCGATGCCGACGCCTACGACTGGGCCGTCGCGGCGGCCGAGGCCGACATCGTCGCGGGGATGCCGGAGGATGAGCCGGTGTCCGCGCAGGGGACCGTCGCCGCTCAGCGCCCGCCGGTCGGTCAGCGATCCGTGTCTACGGCCAAGGGGACCCAACGGCCAGCTTCCGGCCAGACCACCGCGACCGACCCGGCGACGGCTGCGGGCAACTCGGCGACGGGCGGCGGTCAGGGCGCGGGTGAGGCGGCTGCGGGCGGCGACGCCGCGGCGGACCCGGCGGCAGGCGCGGCCGCGACAACTGACGGCAAGACGGCGGCAGCGGGTGCGACGACCGCTGGCGCCGGAGTGGCAGCGGCAGGGAGCGCCGAAGCAGCGGATCAGCCGACCGCAAGCGCCTCGTCGACCGCTCCCGGCACGTCGAATGCCGGCGGCAGGGCCGAGAAGGCCGGCCCGCCAGCGGCGGACGACGGCGCGTCGGCGAACGGCAACGCCGCGGCCGCTGGTCAGAAGGGCGCGGGCGGCGCGTCGACGGCGGCCGGCGGAGCCGCTGCGCCCGCTGGCCGGAAGGGCGCCGGCGGCGAGGCGTCGGCGGCCGGCAGCACCACCGCGGCACGCGGGACGACCGCGGGCTCGCGGACCGCCGCCGGCCCCGAACCCGTCCGCTCGTCCGATTCCGACGCGGAGCCCGAGCCGGTGCGTCAGGGCAACCGGCCGCTGATCGTGAGCGGCCGGTCGATCAGTGACTACACCGGCCGCGAACTGGCGGCGCTGGCCCGCTGGACCGAGTCCGACGGCGTCGCCCGCCGCGTGGACGACGTGGTCGGGCTGCTCGCTACGGACCTCACCCTCGACGTCGCCGACGCCCGCACCGCCGACGTCCTCCGCCACGCCGTCCGCGTCGCCCGCGCCGGCTCGCCTGCAGCGTAGGGACCGCCCCACCCTCCCTTGATGATCAAGGGACGCGATCGCGGCCGCCCGTCGCTGACCTGGTGGATCCGGAAATCGGTCGCCGGTCTCACAGGTGGGTGTTCTACGCTGGTGATCTTCCAGCTAGTGAGTCGTTCAGGGGGAGCAGACAACCGTGCGTGTCGACGAGATCATGACCAGCGCCACCATCACCGATTCCACCACCGGGACGCTGCGCAGCGCCGCCGAGCAGATGTGGAAGCAGCAGACGGGGTCGGTGGTCATCGTCGAGGGCGACGAGATCGTGGGCATCATCACCGAGCGCGACGTCATGCGGGCGGTCGGCCGGGGCGCCGACCCCGACGAGGCGCCGATCACGGAGGTCATGACGCGCGATGTCATCACGGCCGAGCCCGGCACGCACGTGCGTGAGGCCGCCCGGCTGATGGCGCAGCACTGGATCCGGCACCTGCCGATCGTCGACGACGGCAAACTGGCCGGCATCCTGAGCCAGCGTGACGTCATCGGCGTCTTCGCGGCACTCTGGTACGAGACCGGCGTGCCGGAGATCGACGTCGACAACCTGGTCCGGCAGCGCCGGCTGGCCCGCGTCGAAGCGGGTGACCTGGACTGAGCCGGCGGTTCGAACGGCCGGCAGCGGCGCCGGCCCGGGGGTTCGACCAACGAGAGGAACGACGGGCATGAGCAGTGCATCCGGGTGGGAGGACGACCTCGAGGTCCTGCCCGACACCACGACCGACGAACGCCCGACCGGCTGGGGCGACGACGACGCCTCCAACGACACGCGGCTGCTCGACGAGCGCCCGCCGCATTGGTGACCGTCAGCGGCTTCGCGTCGCCGAGGCGATCGGCCGGATCGGCGCGTCTCGGCTGGCCGGTGGCGCCACCTCTTGAGAGGGTCGCTCGGCTCTGACGTCGCCCCGCGACGCGGCTGCACTTCGATAACCCGAGCCGCGTTCCCGGTGCGATCCGAGGCCCGCAGCGGGACCCTCGTTGTCGAGGTGGGCCCGAGCCACACCGACCTCCGTCAGGGCCGCCGCACGCTCGGTCGGCGACCCTGACGGGTGGATGGCTCAGACGCGGTCGCGCAGGGCGTCGCGGATCTCGCGCAGCAGCAGAATCTCCTCCGCCGGCACGACCTCCTCTTCGGCCTCCGGCTCCTCGAGTCGCCGCTCGCGCATCTTGTTGATCGGCACGACGATGAAGAAGTAGATGGCTGCCGCGACGCAGAGGAAGTTGAAGATCGCCGCGAGGATCAGCCCGATGGAGAAGTCGGCTTCGTTGATGGTGAAGTTGCCGACGGCCGCCAGGTTCGGCTGGCCGAAGATCGCCGCGATCAGCGGGTTGATGAACCCCTCGACCAGCGCGTTGACGATGGCCGTGAACGCGGCGCCGATGACCACCGCGACCGCCAGGTCGACGACGTTCCCCCGGCTGATGAAGTCCCTGAAACCCTTGAGCATCCGCTCTTCCCTTCTCCGTGCAAGGACGCTTGGCCGGGCACACCTTAGCCGCTGAAACGCCGTGATCTGGGGAAATCACGACACACCGACGGTGAACGACAGTCGTGACGTGACGGCGGCGGTGGCCAGACCGGCGGCCTGATCGGGCGTGGCGGCGACGAGCACCAGTGCGCCTTCGGCCAGCCCACCGTCGCCCGCCGCGGGCACCGTCAGCACCGGGACGTCCGCCGCGACGACATCCGTGCGCGCCGCACCGTCGAGCGCCGTGGCCAGCAGGTCGATGCGGTCGCCGGGCCGCAGTTGGCCCACCGCGCCCGCGTCGGCCACCCGCACCGGCGTCGCGACCACGTCGTCGCCCCAGCCCTCGAGCAGGCCGGGGCCGAGTAATCGCCGGTCGGTGATGGGCTCGCCGGCCCGGACTGGCGCGGCGAGCAGCCCGCCCACCGCACCGGACCGCGCTACGGCGCCGCTCGGCACGGCGTCCGGCGGCAAGGCCGCGAGCGTGAGGTCGTCGCCGTCGATGACCACGCCGCCGGGTAGGTCGCGCGCAGCCACGACCACGTCGACCGCCGGCGGCGGCTGGGGCGACGCGGCCTGGATGGCGAACGCAACGGCAGCCGCGGCCAGCCCGGCGGCGAGCAGCCGACGATGCCAGCCGGCCGCGCGGAGCAGGCGCTGGAGAGCGGAGCGGAGGTCGTCCATGGCGACGACGCTAAGCGCTTCGGAACCCGCCGAACGGGTTGTCCACAGGGCCGATTCGGGCCGGCCCCGCCTGTGGACGAATCAGGCGGCGGGGGAGGTGGCCTTCGAGCCGGAGGCGGAGTCCTTCGAGCCGGAAGTGGAGTCCTTCGAGGTCGTCGAGCTCTTCGTAGACGAGTCGCTGCTGCTCTTGCCCGAGTCGCTCGACGACGAGGAGTCCTTGCCGTTACTCGCCGGCGTGCTGGACGTCGTGGTGGAACGGCTGTCGTTGCGGTAGAAGCCCGAGCCCTTGAACACGACGCCTACGGCGGAGAACACCTTGCGCAGGCGGCCACCGCAGGCGGGGCACTCGGTCAGGGCGTCGTCGCTGAACTTCTGGACGGCCTCCAAGGGCTCGCCGCAGTCAGTGCAGACGTACTGGTAGGTGGGCACGCGTGGATCCTCCTGGGGTCACCGCCGAAGGCCGACGGCTCTTAGCACTCTCAACCCTCGACTGCCAAGAATAATGCCCGGTCCGACCCGGCGTTGTCCACGCGGGCATCCACGGCCTGCTCGCGCGGCCAGTACACCGCTGCCGCTGCCGCTGCCCGCTCGTGCGCGCGCGGTCGCCTGGGTATACCCCGCCCCGGTCCGGGTGGGACCCAACCCTACGGGCGGGCACTGACAGTCGCGTCTCACGTTTGCACAGCGACGACGACGCCCACGGTGGCGACGGCCCACAGCACGCTGGCCAGCGTCCCGATGATGAATCGCTCGGCCGCCGCGGGTCGGCGCAGCTCCGGATAGCGGCCGAGTCCCTTGACGCCCAGGACCAGCGCGAGGCCTTCGGGCCAGCCGGCGAGCAGGGTGACGGCGACGGCGACGCGCTCGAGTGCGCCGATGGACGTGCCGCCGCGCAGCGTCTCCGGGTCGGACACGGCCGCCGTGGCGTCACCGCCCACGCCGTCGCTGCCCGGGCCGTCCTCGGCGGCGGACCCGATGTTGGCGGACCCGATGTTGGCGGACCCGAAGTTGGCAGAGCCGGTGTTGGCGGACGTGGTGCCGGAGGGCCCGAAATCGGCGGTGCGACGGTCGGCGACCCGCAGCAGCGCCGTCGCGATGACGCTGCCGCCGGTGACCGCCGCGACGACGGCAGCCGCGCGGGTCAGCCCGAGCAGCCCTTCGCCGGCCGGGTCGCCGCCGAGACCGAACAGCGCCGCCGCGCCGGCCAGCACGATCGGTACCGCGGCCGCGGCCAGCCACGTCCCGGTACCGGCCTCGGGCCGGCGGTGCTCGACGGAGTACCAGACGACAGCTCCGGCCACGGCCGCGACGGCGAGCAGGATCACCGCTGCGACGGTCATGCGGCGCCCTGGAGCGATCGCGTGACGACCGGCTGCGGCCAGTTCGCTGCGGCGGTCGCGCGGTCTCCTGTCGTGTGACGGCCGACCGGGGCGCCGTCGTTCTGCGGCCGGAGAACCGCTGCGGCGGCCACTCGTCCTCCTGTCGTGCGACGGTCGACCGGCGCGCCGGGTTCCTGCGGCCAGCTCGCCGCCACCACGGTCATGCGGCCTCCTGGAGTAGCCGCGTCACGACTGGCCGGGCGTCGCGTTCCTGCTGCCAGAGCGCGACCGCGAGCCGCTGCCCGACGGCCTGGCGGGTGACGCCGAGGATGTCGGCGGCTTCGGCGAAGGTGTGGCCGGCCTCGACGAGGTCGACGGCGGCCCAGCCGGCGGCGCTGCGCCGCGCGATGACGGCCGCGATGAGCGTCAGGACGGCGTCGGCCTCCTGCGCGCGTTCGGGGTCGGTCCCGGCGACGGCGACGTGCTGCTGCCGCAGCTTGGCGGCGTCGAGCGCCTCGCGGGCGTGGATGAACGCGGGCCCGCGCGCGGACCGGGTGCTGCTGGTCAACGGCTCCTCGACCGGTCCCGCGCCGATGCCGACGCTCCACGCGTCGACGCGCAGCAGCAGCAGTGCCGCGTCGACGGCCGCGTCGGGCTCGGCGAGGACTCCCTGGAACTCGTCGCCGGCGGTGCGTTCGAACGCCAGCAGCGGCTCGTGCACCAGCTGCTTCAGCGTGGACAGGGCGTCCTCGACCAGGTCGCGGCTGCGGCGGCTGCCGCGCTGGTCGACGGTCAGGACGAACGGCACACTGCAAGGCTACGGCCTGGCGCCCGCCCCTGCAAGGCTGAAAACTTGCCTTGGGGTGTGGAAAGGTCAAAGCCTTGCCGAGGACGAGCCGGCCACAGCCCTCGAACGGAACCCGGCCACGGCAGTCAGGCCGCCGTGATCGGTCGCCTAGTCTGTCCCGGTGACTCGTCGCCGCATCGCCGCCGGGCTCGCCGTCCTGGCGGGCCTGGTCGTGCTGGCGCTCGTCGCCTCGGCCTCCGTCGGCGTCTGGTCGGTGCGCCGCGCCTACCCCGACTACGACGGCTCCGCCGAGCTTCCACGCCTGACGGCCGACGTCGAGGTGATCCGCGACGAGAACGGCATCCCGCACATCTACGCCGACACCCCCGAGGACCTGTTCCGGGCGCAGGCGTATGTGCACGCGCAGGACCGCTTCTGGCAGATGGACTTCCGCCGGCACGTCACGTCCGGCCGGCTGTCGGAGCTGTTCGGTGACGACCAGGTCGAGACCGACGCGTTCGTCCGCACGCTCGGCTGGACCGACGTCGCCCGCGCCGAATTGCCGCTGATCAGCCCGGAGAGCCGCCGCTACTTCGACGCCTACGCCGACGGCGTCAACGCCTGGCTGGACCACACCGACGGCGGTGACCGCGGCCTCGCCTACACGCTGCTCGGCCTGACCGGCGGCGACGACGCGCCCAGCCGCTGGACCCCGGTCGACTCGTTGAGCTGGCTGAAGGCGATGGCGTGGGACCTGCGCGGCAACATGCAGGACGAGCTGAGCCGGTCGCTGCTCGCGGCCAGCGGCCTTACGGTCGACCAGGTCGAGCAGCTCTGGCCCGACTCGCCGAGCGAGCTCACGCCCCCGATCGTCCCGGACGAGTACGTGTCGCCGCGGCTCCCCGAGGCGCTCACCGGCGCCGACGGCGCACCGGTGCCGCTGGCGCCGGCCGCGGCCGACGCCATCCAACGCGCCGCCGACGGCCTCGACGCCGCGCCGGTCACGTTCGGCGACGGCGACGGCGTCGGCTCGAACTCGTGGGTGGTCGCCGGCGACCACACCGAGTCGGGCGCGCCGCTGCTGGCCAACGACCCGCACCTGGCGCCGTCGATGCCGTCGGTCTGGTACCAGGTCGGCCTGCACTGCCGTGACGTCGGCCCGGCCTGCCCGTTCGACGTCACCGGCTACTCGTTCGCCGGCCTGCCGGGCGTGATCATCGGCCACAACCAGGACGTCGCCTGGGGGTTCACCAATCTCAGCCCGGACGTCACCGACCTCTACCTCGAGCAAGTCCGCGGCAACTCGTATCGCGTCGGCGACGACTGGGTGCCGCTGGAGGTCCGCGAAGAGACCATCCGGGTGGCCGGCGGCGACGACGTCACGATCACCGTCCGCCGCACCCGGCACGGCCCGCTCATCTCCGACCGCGACGACGACATCGAGGACGCCGGCGCCGCGGCGCGGGTCGAGGGCGAGCCACCGCCGGACGACGGGTACGAGGTCGCGCTGCGCTGGACGGCGCTCGACCCGGGCCGCACGGCGGACGCGATCTTCGCGCTGAACCGGGCCAACGACTGGGAGTCGTTCCGGGCCGCGGCGTCGCTGTTCGACGTCCCGTCGCAGAACCTCGTCTACGCCGACACCGACGGGAACATCGGCTACCAGGCGCCCGGACGCATCCCCGTCCGCACCAGCTACGACGGCCGCTACCCGGTGCCCGGCTGGACCGGAGCCTACGAGTGGGCCGGCTACATCCCGTTCGCCAGCCTGCCCAGCGTGCTCAACCCGGCGCAGGGCTACGTCGTCACGGCGAACCAGCCGGTCACCAGCGACCGCTACCCGTTCCTGCTCACCGGCGACTTCGACCCCGGGCACCGGGCCGGGCGCATCAACGAGCTACTGGCCGAGCGGATCGACAGCGGCGAGCCGGTGAACGCGGCCGACATGGCCGCGATCCAACTCGACTCGTACAGCGACGCCGCCGACATCCTGGTGCCGTACCTGCTGGAGCTCGACGCGCCCGAGGGCTATTACGGCGACGGCCTGCGGCTGCTGCGCGACTGGGACAAGTCGATGACGGCGGACTCCGCGGCGGCCGCCTACTTCAACGCCGTCTGGCGCAACCTGCTCGAGCTGACCTTCCACGACGAGCTGCCCGAGGACGAGTGGCCCGACGGCGGCGGCCGCTGGTTCGAGATCGTGCGCAACCTGCTGCAGGTCCCCGGCGACCCGTTCTGGGACGACGTCGGCAGCGAGAACGTCACCGAGACGCGCGACATCATCCTGGTCGAGGCGGCCCGCGACGCCCGCGACGAGATGACCCGCGAGCAGGGCAAGGACGCGTCGAAGTGGGAGTGGGGCCGGCTGCACGCGCTGGAGCTGACCGAGCCGACGTTCGGCACGTCAGACATCGGGCTGGTCGAGTGGATGTTCAACCGCGGGCCGGTCGAGGTCGGTGGCGGCGGCTCGATCGTGCTGGCCAACGCGTGGGACGCGGCCGAGGGCTACGAGACGGTGTGGTCGCCGTCCATGCGGATGATCGTCGACCTGGGCGACCTCGACGCGTCCCGCTGGATCGACCTCACCGGCATCAGCGGTCACCCGTTCCACGACCACTACGGGGACCAGACCGAGCTCTGGCGCGACGGCGAGACGCTGCCGATGCGCTGGGACGAGCGCTCCGTCCGCGACGCCGGCGAGCACACCTTCACCTTCCGCCCGCCCGAGCCGTCGGCGTCACCGTAGGCGGTGCACCCCGCCCGGCGTGACGGCGGCGTCGACGGGGACGTCGTGCGGCTCGTGGGGGACCGGCATGTCCAGCACCTCGCCGTCGTGCAGCAGCACGCCGGCGAACGCCGGCGGCGACGACGCGAGCAGCCGGGCCAGCACGCGGTCGTAGGACCCGCCGCCCCGCCCCAGCCGGTATCCGCGCCGGTCGACGGCCAGCCCCGGCACCAGCAGCACCGGCGCCGCCGTCACCGCGTCCGGGCCGAGCCGCTCGCCGTCGGGCTCCAGCAGCCCGCGCGCGGCCGGCACCAGGTGCTGCGGACCGGCGTAGCGGGCCCAGTCGAGGTCGCCGCCGGGCAGCAGCACCGGCAGCAGGACGTCGATGCCGTCGTCGCTGAGCGCCTCGATCAGCGGCCCGGTCCCCGGCTCGCGTCCGACCGACACATAAGCCGCGACGGTCGGTGCGCCGGCTACCTCGGGCAGCCCCCGGACGAGGTCGCGCAGCCGGGCCGCGGCCGACGCCAGCGCCGTGGCGTCGAGTTCGCGGCGGCGGGTCAGGATGCGCTCGCGTAGCGCCTGCTTGGCCTCGCGCACCGTCGTCGTCACCCCTTCACCGTACGGCCGACCGCACGTCGCCCTTCTGACTGTCCGCCCGTCTTTGTAGGGTGACGCCCATGACAGCAGCGCAGACGGGACAGCACGGTTCGGCCGGTGCGGTGACGAAGGTGGTCATCCCGGTCGCGGGCCTCGGCACGCGGTTCCTGCCGGCCACCAAGGCGACGCCGAAGGAGATGCTGCCGGTCGTCGACAAGCCGGCCATCCAATACGTCGTCGAGGAGGCGGTCGCGGCCGGGCTGTCCGACGTGCTGCTGGTCACCGGGCGCAACAAGGACGCCATCGAGAACCACTTCGACCGCGCCTGGGAGCTCGAGAAGGCGCTCGAGGCCAAGGGCGACCAGGAGCGGCTGCGACGCGTCATGAAGTCGCAGGTCCTGGGCGACATCCACTACGTCCGCCAGGGCGACCCGCGCGGCCTCGGCCACGCCGTCCTCTGCGGCGCGCTGCACGTCGGCGACGAGCCGTTCGCCGTCATGCTCGGCGACGACCTCATCGACCCCCGCGACCCCCTGCTGCCGCACATGCTCGACGTCCAGAAGCGCTACGGCGGCAGCGTCATCGCGCTCATCGAGGTCCCGCCCGAGCTGGTCCACCTCTACGGCTGCGCGTCCGTCGAGCCGGCCGAGGACGACGTCGTGCGGGTCACCGACCTCGTCGAGAAGCCCGATCCCGGCACCGCGCCGAGCAACCTCGCCGTCATCGGCCGGTACGTGCTGAACCCGGCCGTCTTCGACGTGCTGCGGCAGACCGAGCCCGGCCGCGGCGGCGAGATCCAGCTGACCGACGCGCTCAAGACGCTGGCCGGCATGCCCGCTGACCAGGGCGGAGGCGTCCACGCGGTCGTGTTCCGCGGCCGCCGCTACGACACCGGCGACCGCCTCGACTACCTGCGCACCATCGTCAGCCTCGCCAGCGAGCGCAGCGACCTCGGCGCCGACTTCCGCTCGTTCCTGCGCGAGTTCGTTGCGCAGCTCCCGCCCGAGGTTGAGGATGACTGAGTGAAGCGTGTCGCCGATCATCTCTCGGACATCCTCGCCGCGGTCCGGCCGCTGAGCGAGCTGGACTTCCAGCTGCTCGACGCGCACGGCTGCGTCCTCACCGAGGACGTCATCGCGCCGTGGTCCCTGCCACAGTTCGACAACACCGCCATGGACGGCTACGCCGTCGTGGCCGACGACGTTGCCGGGGCGTCCGCCGACGAGCCGGTCGAGCTGCCCGTCGTCGCCGACATCCCGGCCGGCGACGCCCGGGTCAACGCCATCGGGCCGGGGCTGGCCGCGCGCATCATGACCGGCGCGCCGATGCCGTCCGGCGCCGACGCCATCGTGCCGGTCGAGCACACCGACGCCGGCACCGTGCGGGTCCGCATCACCGCGCCCGCCAAACCCGGCGCGCACATCCGGCGGGCCGGCGGCGACGTCCAGCAGGGGGACGTCGTGATGGGCGCCGGGACGTACCTCGGCGCCGCGCAGATCGGCCTGCTCGCCGCCGTCGGCCGCGACCGCGTCGTCGTCCGGCCGCGCCCCCGCGTCGTGGTCATCTCGACCGGCAGCGAGCTGGTCGAGCCCGGATACCCGCTGAGCGCCGGGCAGATCTCCGACTCCAACTCGTTCACGCTGACCGCGGCCGCGCGCGAGGCCGGTGCCGTCGCCTACCGCGTCCCGCCGGTTCCCGACGACAAGGACCGCCTGCTCGGTCTCATCGAGGATCAGCTGATCCGCGCCGACATGGTCATCACGACCGGTGGGGTCAGCGCCGGCGCCTACGACATCGTCAAAGAGGTGCTCTCCGGCCTCGGCACCGTGAGGTTCGACAGCGTCGCCATGCAGCCGGGCAAGCCGCAGGGCTTCGGCACCATCGGCGACGACCACACGCCGATCTTCGCGCTCCCCGGCAACCCGGTCAGCGCGTTCGTCTCGTTCGAGGTGTTCGTGCGGCCGGCCATCCGCAAGATGCTCGGCTCGCCGCGGCTGCACCGTCCCAGCGTCAAGGCCGTCCTGCAAGAGCGGCTGCGTTCGCCGGAGGGCCGGCGGCAGTTCGCCCGGGCCCGCGTGCAGACCGCGCAGGACGGTTCGCACCAGGTCCGGCCCATCGGCGCGCAGCACTCGCACCTCATGGGTGACCTCGCCTACGCCAACGCGCTGATCGTCGTCCCGGAGCACGTCACCGAGGTCGCCGCGGGCCAGGTGGTCGACACCGTCCTGCTGGAACGGCGACGAGAGTGAGCGGTTCCGGCTTCACGCACCTCGATTCCGAGGGTGCGGCGCGCATGGTGGACGTGTCGGCGAAGGACGTGACGGTCCGGACGGCGACGGCGTCGGGCCGCGTGCTGGTTTCTGGCGCTGTGGTCGCGGCCTTGCGGGCCGGGGACGTGCCCAAGGGCGACGCGCTCGCCGTCGCGCGGCTGGCCGGCATCATGGGCGCGAAGAAGACGCCGGACCTCATCCCGCTGTGCCACCCGCTGGCGCTGCACGGCGTGGACGTGTCCCTGACGGTACTGGACGACGCCGTGGGGGTCGTGGTGACCGTGCGGACGGCCGACCGCACCGGCGTCGAGATGGAGGCGCTGACCGCCGTCGCGACCGCCGCGCTCACCGTCGTCGACATGGTGAAGTCCATCGACAAGGGCGCCGTCATCTCCGACATCCGGCTCGAGGAGAAGACCGGCGGCAAGTCCGGGACCTGGCGGCGAGCATGAGAGCCCTGGTCGTGACGGCGTCCACGCGCGCGGCCAGGGGGGTGTACGAGGACCGCGGGGGACCGCTCGTCGTCGCGGGCCTGAGCGATGCGGGGTTCGAGGTGTCCGGGCCGGTCGTCGTGCCGGACGGCGACGATGTCGGGGCCGCGCTGCGCTCCGCCGTCGCCGAAGATTACGACGTCGTCGTCACCACGGGCGGCACCGGACTCAGCCCGACCGACCACACACCCGAGCAGACCCGTCAGGTCCTCGACGCCGAGGTGCCGGGGCTGGCCGAGGCGATCCGCGCTTACGGTGTCGCGGCCGGCGTGCCGACCGCCGCGCTCTCTCGTGGCGTCGCCGGGCGGGCCGGTCGCACGCTGATCGTCAACCTCCCGGGCTCGCCCGGCGGCGTGCGCGACGGTCTCGCCGTCCTCACGCCGGTCCTCCCACACGCCGTCGACCAAATCCGAGGCGGCGACCACGACCGTTCGGGCGGTGCGTCGTGAGGTCCCGGTCGGCGCGCCTGGGTTGGCCGGTCGAACTGCACGAGGGCTCCGTCGGTCTGCGGCCGCTGCACGCCCGTGACCTGCGCGTGTGGTCGGAGGTGCGGCAGCGTAGCGAGTCGTGGCTGCGGCCGTGGGAGGCGACGCCCCCGCCGCCGGCCGACCCGTACACGATGAGCTTCCGGCAGATGGTGCGCCTGCACGCCGCCCAGGGCCGCGCCGACGAGTCGCTGCCGTGGGCCGTCACCTACAACGGGCGGCTGGCCGGGCAGCTCAACGTCTCGAACATCATCTGGGGTTCGGCCCGCATGGGCACCGTCGGCTACTGGCTCGACGTCGACCTCGCCGGCCGCGGCATCATGCCCACCGCCGTGGCCATGGCCGTCGACTACTGCTTCTTCGTGTGCGGGCTGCACCGGCTCGAGGTGAACATCCGGCCGGAGAACCGCGCGTCGCTGCGCGTCGTCGAGAAGCTCGGTTTCCGCGAAGAGGGTTTGCGGCCGAAGCTGCTGCACATCGACGGCGAGTGGCGCGATCACCGTTCGTTCGCGCTCACCTCCGAGGACGTCCCCGAAGGGCTGCTGCGACGGTGGCGTTCGTCGCGTCTGGCGCCCTGAGCTGTCCCTCTCCCTCCTGGCTGACCTGCGGCGATGACGTTGGGCGACCGTTTCGGCCCGGTTCGTCACCATCCGTAGCTGTTTGATTGTGCGATTATTGCCGCGTAACGCAATGAGGCGATGTCGAATCGATGCTCTCGGGGGATTGCATGAACGACTCTGCTGGCGTGCGGCTGTGGAACGGGGCGATGCTCCCGACACCGGGCGTCTTCCAGATCGATCCTGCGCACACCACCGCCGGCTTCGTCGCCCGGCACCTGATGGTCACGCAGGTGCGTGGCCGGTTCGAGAACGTCGAGGGCACGGTGCACATCGCCGAGGACCCGCTCGACTCGTCCGCGAACGCCGTCATCGACACCACGTCCATCACGACCGGCGCCGCCGAGCGCGACGCGCACCTGCGCAGCGCCGACTTCCTGGACGTCGAGACGTTCCCGAAGATGAGCTTCATCTCGCGGCAGGTGCACGGTGGCTCGTCCGGGCCCAAGTGGGCGGTTGTCAACGGCCAGATGCAGCGCCGCCGTCGCGGCGGCGCAGGCAAGTTCGTCTGCGTCGGCGACCTGACCATCAAGGGTGTGACGCGCCCGATCGAACTGGATGTTTCTCTTGACGGCGTCAAGGGTGACCCCTGGGGCGGCGAGCGGCTCGCGCTGTCCGCCACCGGTGAGATCGACCGCGAGGCGTACGGGATGACCTGGAACGTCGCACTCAAGGCCGGCGGCTGGCTGGTGTCGCAGAAGGTGCAGATCGAGATCCGGGCACAAGCGATCAGGATGACCTGACGCCCCTCTCGTCACACCCGTCACGTGCGTTGCGGGCGACACACCGAGGCAGATCCAACGAGTGAGTTGCCTTGCACCGTAGCGTTTTGGGGCATGGGGTACAGCGGTCTCATCTATGCGGCGATCGTCGCAGCGTGGGCCGCCTTTCTCGTGCCCCGCTGGGTCCGCCGCAACGAAGAGGTCGAGCGTGCGCGCGAGGTTGACCAGGAGCGCGGCGTGCGCGTGTTGTCGCGTAAGGCCAGTCCGCCGCAGGCGCCCCATGGCGCTGTGACCCTGCCGCCGCCGGTTCCGTCGTCGGCTCCGGCTGCTTCGGCCGCGGCGTCGGCTTCGGCTGCGGGGCCGTCGCCGGACTCCGTGGTCGCGCCGTCGGACGACGCCTTCGTCGCGGCCGCGCGCCGCCGTCGCCGCATGCTCGGGATCCTGCTGGTCCTGCTGGTCGCGTCTGTCGCCTTGGTCGTCCTGGGCCGCGCGCCCGCCTTGGCGCCGGCCGGACCCGCGGTGCTGCTCGTCCTGTTCCTCTTCGTCGCCCGCCGCGCCGCCGTCGCCCAAGCCCGCCGTCGACGGGTCGAGGCTCGCCGCCGCGCGGCCTCTCGCCGGCCCGCTGAGCGGCAGGAAGGCGGCGTCGTGTGGGCATCCGTGACGGAGTCGCCCGCGGACGAGGAAACGGCCCCACGCCGGCTCGTCCTGCCCGACGAGATCGCGGCCGAGGCGCCGGCCGAGGACCCCAACGCCTGGTCGCCCGTCTCAGTGCCGCTGCCGACCTACCTCACCAAGCCCAAGGCGACCCGGCCTGCGGCT
This sequence comes from Jiangella muralis, assembly GCF_001270745.1. Taxonomy (GTDB): domain Bacteria; phylum Actinomycetota; class Actinomycetes; order Jiangellales; family Jiangellaceae; genus Jiangella; species Jiangella muralis. The sequence continues at coordinate 2,035 of NZ_LFXL01000043.1, read as the reverse complement.
CGGAAGATCGACCTCGGCCAGCCCGGCGCCTGGACCTCCGGCCGCCTGGACCCGGCTTCGTCCATCCAGCTGCCCCACCGTGCCCCCGACGAGCGCCCCGCGGCGTCCTCCGAGCCCGCCGCGACAGCCGAGGCGGAGGAGTCCATCGAGCAGCCCCGCCGCGCCGTCGGCGACTAGCTCCCGATTGGGTGTCGGGCCGGTCCGGGTGGTAAAGTCGCGGAGGTTCCAGGGGCTGTGGCGCAGCTGGTAGCGCACCTCGTTCGCAACGAGGGGGTCAGGGGTTCGAGTCCCCTCAGCTCCACTCATGTGGTGAGTCTGGACATCGTTGATAGATGTGTCGAGTCATCGTTTAGGTTCGGGAGCTCGGCCATCGGCCGGGCTCCCGTTGTTGGTTTCGCCAGTAGGTGCGGGCGGGGTCGATGGTGTGGGTGGCGAGGATTTCACCGGTCGACCTGTCGACGACGGTGACCTGTTGGTCGGTGATCAGGATTGTGACGGCCTTGGCGGCGTGGGTGACGCCGATGCCGAGGTGGTGCATGTGTCCGGCGCGGCGTAGGGAGAGCTTTCCGAAGCTGTCGACGTGGTCGAACCTGTCGCGCGTCAGACTTTGTGGCAGGACGATTGAGTCAGTCCTGAAGGAGAGTCCGACATATGGGAAGACCCCCATCGATCCCGGCTGAGAAGAAGTCCCGGATCGTGTTGAGCGTGCTGGCCGGTGAGCTCACGATCGCCGAGGCGGCCCGGCGGGAGAAGGTCAGCGAGCAGTCGATCGGCCGGTGGAAGGCCGAGTTTCTCGAGGCCGGCAAGACCGCCCTGGTGGCGGGCAGGTCCGGCCCGTCGTCGCGGGAGGAGCAGCTGGAGGCCGAGGTCGCCGACCTGACCCAGGCGCTGGGAGAGGCCGCTGTCGAGCTGCGGGTGTGGAAGAAGTCCGCGGAGGGCCGGCTGGGCCCTTCGAAGACCTCGAGGTGATCCTGTGTCGAGGCGGGCATGTCGACCACGAGGTTCTGCCAGCTCTGTTCGACATGCCCGAGCGGACCTGGCGGCGTTGGCAGGCCAAGGCGCGTGCCGGACGACCGGCGAAGGGGCCGTGGCCGCGGCCGGCCCGGACTGCGGCACTGGTGCTGGCCCGCGAGCACGCGTTGGCGCATCCGGCGTGGGGACACCGGAAGGTGTGGGCGATGGTCCGCCACGACGGCCACGCCGTCTCGCAGGCGACCGTCTTGCGGCTGCTCAGGGACGAGGGCTTGATCCTGCCCGCGCAGTATCAGCGCGAGCGCCGCAAGCTCGCCGAACGTAGGAAGGCCGCGTTCGCGAACGACCCCACGGGCCCGAAACCAGGTGTGGCAGCTCGATTTCAGCGAGTTCGAGACCACCACCGGCGGGACCTGGCGCCTCGCCGGCTGCCGCGACTACTGGTCCAAGTACGAGCACCCGTTCCACGTGTCCCCGACCGGGAATCAGTACGACGCGATCGATGCCATCGAGCTCGCCCTGGCCGACTACGAGGCCATGTTCGGCCACCCGCTGCGGGATCGGTGCGGAGTCGATGAGCAGACCGGGGAGCTGTCGCCGGTGGTGACGATCGTGACCGACAACGGCGGCCCGTTCCGGTCCTTCCGGTTCGAAGCCTTCATCGAGCTGCACCCCGAACTGCGCCACGTCCGGACCCGCGTCAGGAGCCCCGGGCAGAACGGGTCACGCGAACGCGGGTTCGGCACGCTGAAGTACGAGCGGCTGTTCATCGACGAGATCGACGACGCCGTCATGCTCGCCAAGCACGCCGAGGAGTACCGGCTCGAGTACAACCAGACCCGCCCGCACGAGGCCATCGCCTGGAACCGGCCCAAGCAGGTCCACCTGGGCCAGGCCGACCCCACCACCCCGAAATTCAACCAAGATCAACTTCTGCCAACTACTTGACGCGGGACAAGCACACCCTCAGCTCCACCCAATTGGGCAACCAATACCGTATCTGAACCGCCCCGGGGTGTCCGGAGACTTCATTAGTTGGAGGATGAAGTCATGGCACGTCCCT
>NZ_LFXL01000042.1 GCF_001270745.1 Jiangella muralis | reverse complement strand
CTTGACAGAGAGATCATCAACCTTTTGCGACGTCATAGCGTCGCAAAAGGTTGATGATCATGGCGGGCTAGGTTGCTAGCATGCTCGCATGGATCGACGGACGAGCGAGCGGCGGGCCGGTGACCTCCGGCTCGCCGCCGGCATCGTCGCGCTGGAGTTCGCGGCCGCCGTCAGCACGTTCGTCGCGTCGACGCTGCTGCCGATCGTCGCCGCCGAGCTCGGCGCCCGGGACCGGCTCGGGCTGCTGATCGCCGGCGGCACGCTCGGCCTGTTCGTCGCGATGCCGCTGGCCGGGACGGTGCTGCGGCGGCTGGGCACCGGGCGGACGCTGGCGCTCGGGACCGCGTTCTACACCGGCGGCCTGGTGGTCGCGGCGACGGCGCAGCAGGCCTGGGCGTTCGCGCTCGGCCAGTTCACCAGCGGGGCGGCGAGCGGGCTGCTGGCGGTGTTCGGGATCAGCGCGGCGATCCGGCGGCTGGACGAGCGGCTGCGGCTGAAGGTGGTCGCGGCGTCGTCGGCGATGTGGATCCTGCCCGCGATGGTCGGCCCGGCCGCGACGCTCGCTCTGGAGCACGTCGCCGGCTGGCGGTGGGCGCTGCTCGCGCCGGTGCCGGTCGTGCTGGCCGGGCGGTTCCTGGTGGTGCGCGCGGTCCGCGGCGAGGCGCCGTCGGACGACGGGCAGCGGCTGCGGCCGGCCGGGCTGCTGGTGCCCGCGGGGGCGGCCGCCGTCGTGCTGGCGGACGGGGCCTGGCCGGTCGCCGCGGCGGGCGCGCTGGCCGCCGTCGCCGGAACGGTCGCGCTGCTGCCGGCGGGCACGGCCCGGTTGCGCCGCGGCGCGCCGTCGGCGCTGGCCGCGATGACGTTGTTCGGCGCCGGGTACGTCGGCGCCGACAGCCTGATCACCGTCCTGCTGACCGACGACTACGGCGTCGGCCTCGCGCGGGCGGCCATCGTGCTCGGCGCCGCGCCGCTCATGTGGGGCCTGACCAGCCTGGTGGTCGCCCGGGTCGGGCCGGAGCGGCAGGTCCCGGCGGCCGGGCTGGCGCTGACGGCGGCAGCGGTGGCCGTCCTCGCCGCCGGGCCGCGCGAGTTCGCCGCCGCGCTGATCGCGTGGGCCGCCGGCGGCGCCGGGGTCGGCCTGGCCTACCCCGGCCTCTACCTCCGCGCGACGACGGCCGCACCCACGCCGGACCGGACGACCCAGGCCGCCGAGCTGGCGACCGCCGTGATCACCGCCGAGGCCGTCGGCGGACTGCTCGGCCGGGCCGGCGGCGGCGCGCTGGCCGGCATCGACGACGGCATCGCGGTCGCATACGGCGCGTTCGCCGTCCTGCTGGCCGCCGCCGCCCTGGCCGCGACCCGCAGCCGCACGCCCACGCTCAGGCCGGGACCAGCGCCGTGACGAATTGACGGGCGACGGCCACCATCTCGGCCCGGGCGACGGCGGAATCGGGCGCGGCCGCGACGTACATCGCCGCTTCGTCCGCGACCGCGATCAGCGCGTGCGACAGCGGGACGATCGGCTGGCGCGCCACCTCGCCCGCGGCCATGCCCTGCTCGAGGACGACCTGGATCAGCCCCAGGACGTGTCGCTGGCAGATCTCGCGCCACCGCGCCCAGCCCACCACCGACGGGCCGTCGACGAGGAGGATGCGCTGGATGTCCGGCTGGTCGCAGAGCTCCAGCCACGCCTCGACCGCGCTCATCATGACGGCGACGAAGCCCGCCTCCGCCGCGGCGCTCGCGGCCTCGGCGAGCTGCCGGGAGACGTCGGCCTCGACATCATCGAGTACGGCGGCGAACAGCTCGGTCTTGTCGGCGAACTGATGGTAGAGCGCCCCGCGACTGACCGAGGCCTCGCGGACGATCGCCTCGGTGCCGACGCCGGCGAAGCCCTGAGCAGCGAAAAGCCGGCGGGCCGCACCGACCAGCGCGATGCGGGTGGTGGCGGACCGTTCCGCTTGGGTACGACGCTTAACATTCATACTGCTTGTATGTTACCTTCCGTGCAGCCTGTTTGTTTGTGCGTCGAGTCTAGGAGGTCCTCCCATGGCCACGATCGAACTCTCCGGCGGCAGCGTGCACTACCGCGTCGCGGGACCCGAGGCGTCCACCGCGCCGCCCGTCGTGTTCGTCCACGCGTTCCTCACCGACGGGACTCTCTGGACGCGGGTGGCCGACCGCCTCGCGGAGCGCGGGATCCGGTCGTACGCGCCCGACTGGCCGCTCGGCGCCCACCCCGTCGCCATGAACCCCGACGCCGACCTGTCGCCCCGCGGCATCGCGCGCCTGATCCTCGAGTTCCTCGACGCCCTGGACCTGGACGCGGTGACGTTGGTCGGCAACGACACCGGCGGCGCGCTGTGCCAGTTCGCCATCGACGAGGACTCCCGGCGCATCGGGCGGGTCGTCCTCACCAACTGCGACGGCGCCGACGTCTTCCCGCCGGCCGCCTTCAAGCCGCTGTTCGCGCTGCTCCGCAACGAACGCCGCGCCCGCTTCCTGGCCGGGCAGATGCGGGCCCGGCCGCTGCGTCAGTCGTGGCTCGGATTCGGACTGCTGGCCCACGACCTCCCGGCCGAGCTGACCCGCGCGTGGATCGAGCCGGCCCGGCGCGACGACGGCGTCGTCCGCGACCTCACCCGGTTCCTGCGTGCCGTCGATCCGAAGGAGCTCCTCGAGGTCGCCTCCAGGCTGCACCGCTTCGAGGGCCCCGTCACGCTGGTCTGGGGCACCGGCGATCCTGCGTTCACGACGAAGCTGGGCCGGCGGATCCAGGAGTGGTTCCGCGACGCGCGTTTCGTGCCGGCGCCGAAGGCGCGGACCTTCGTCCCGCTCGACGCACCTCAGCAGCTCGCCGACGAGATCGTCGCGATCGCCGCGGGTCAGGACGTCGCGTCGGTGAGCGAGCGCAGCCGCCGCAGCGGCGACAGGTAGAGCGGCACCCACACGACGGCCAGCACGGCCGCACCGGCCCACAACGCCGCCCGTGGGCCGGCCGTCGCGCCGATCACGCCGGACAGCGCGGCGCCGATCGCCACCGCCCCGATCAGCAGGAACCGCATGGTCGCGTTCTGCCGCCCCAGCAGGTGGTCCGGCGTGACCTGCTGCCGGAAGCTGATCAACACGACGTTGTCGACGGAGATCTTGTAGGCCAGCACGACCCAGCCGAGCCCGGCCACCCAGAGCCGGCCGCCGGTGCCGATCAGCGGGACCAGCAGGCCGGCCGGTGCGACCATCAGGCCGAGCAGCCACAGTGCACGTCCGGCCCCGAGCCGGCCGACGACCCGGCTTGCGGTCGCCGCGCCGATCAGGCCGCTGACCCCGCCGGCGGCGAAGAACAGGCCGAGCACGCCGGGCGACAGGTCCAACTGCTGGATCACCAGCACCGGCAGCATGACCACCACCAGTTGCATGCCGAGGTTGGTCATCGCGCCGGCGACGGCGACCGCGCGCAGGATCGGGTGCCCGACGACGAACCGGACACCGGCGGCGATCGACCGGATCAGCGGCTCACGCGGCCCGCCCGTCGACGCCACGGCCGGCTCGCGTCGCCGGATCCGCAGCAGGAACCCGCCGGACAGCACGTAGCCGACCGCCGTCGCGGCCATCGTCACCGGCGCCGACACCAGTTGCACGAGGAACCCGGCGGCGCTCTGCCCGCCGATGTGCACGACCGAGTCGATACTGCCCAGGACCGAGTTCGCCGACATCAGACGGTCCCGCCCGGCGACGTGCGGCAGGTAGCTCAGCGCCGAGATGTCGAAGAACACCGTTGCCACGCCGGCCAGCAGCGCGGCGATGTACAACTGCTCGATCGTCAGCAGGTCCAGCCACCACGCGATCGGGATCGACGCGTAGAGGAGCGCGCGGGCGGCGTCGGCGGCGATCATCACGCCGCGGCGGCGGGACCGGTCCACCCAGACTCCGGCGGGCAACCCGATGAGCAGGAACGCCGCCGTCGTCAACGTCGCCAGCAGGCCGACCTCGCCCGGCGAGGCGTCCAGCGCGATGACGGCGACCAGCGGCAGGGCGAACGAGCCGACCTCCATCCCGAGCTTGCTCGCGGCGGCGCCGGCGAACAGCAGGTGGAGGTCGCGCCGCGGCCGCGGCGGGGCGATGGTGGTCATGGCAGCCACCCTCGTGGCTGGCGGCCGCCGCGCCGATAGATTTAGTCTGGGCTGAATGCTCCAGCTGACCTTCACCGCGCAGGACCTCTCGCTCACGCGGTTCGCGTTCTCGCCGCTGTGGGAGGTCGTCGCGAGCATCCGGGTGCTGCGCGAGCCGGCCGCGCACGCGCTGCAGCTGCCGTGGATCAAGGCGACCCGGGCCCGGCTGGCCGGGTCCGGGCTGGACCTGCGGCCGCTGACGTCGCAGGTGCCGGCGGCCGGCCGGACGCTGCCCGGCTACCTCGCGCCCACCCCCGTCACGCCGACACCGGAGCTGGCCGACGAGCTTGCGCTGCTCGGCGGAACCGACCCGGCGATCGTCGACGGCGGACGGGCGGCACTGGACGCGCTGGTCGAGACGGTCGTGGCCTATTGGGACCTGGCGCTGGCGCCGTCGTGGCCACGGCTGCGCGACCTGCTCGAGGGCGACGTGCTGTATCGGGCCCGGCGACTGGCCGCCGGTGGGGCACCGGCGCTGTTCGCCGACCTCGACCCTGCGATCGCGTGGTCCGGCGACACGCTCACCGTCCGGCACGCGCACCTCAGCGAGGTCCGGCGGCTGCGCGGCCGCGGCCTGGTGCTGGTGCCGTCGGCGTTCCTGTGGCCGCACGTCGCGTCGAAGACGGAGCAGCCGTGGCAGCCGGTGCTGCGCTACCCGGCCCGCGGCGTCGCGACGCTGTGGGAGCGCGGCCGGCCGGCGGCGCCGGACACCCTGGCCGGGGTGATCGGCCGGTCCCGGGCGCTGCTGCTGGCCGAGCTGGACTCCCCCGCAGCGACCGGCGAGCTGGCCCGCCGCACCGGCCTCTCCGCCGGCGGCGTGTCACAGCACCTGGGCGCGCTGCGGGCGGCCGGCCTGGTGACGTCGCACCGCACCGGCCGGGTCGTCCTCTACGCCCGGACGGCGCTCGGCGACGCGCTGCTGGGCGGCGGGACGCAGACCGGGGCCGGCCCGCGCACGTAACGGACCGGCCCCGGGGTCTGGGTGGTGTCAGAACCGCCCGCACTGCACCTGACTCGCGAACGGCAGGTCCTCGTAGCCGGACACGTCCTGCGTGCCGAGCGACCCGTCGGCCGCGGCCCGCAGCACCGCCATCGTCGGGATGCGGAACAGGTTCTCCAGCTGCCCGTTGCTCTTCTGCCCCACCGAGCGGACCTCGTAGAAGATCGCGCCCTTGGTCGGGCTCTGCAGGACCGGCTGCTCGCCGGCCGGCGCCGTGCCGCCCATGAGCATCCGGCTGAGCCCGGCGTTGGTGATGTCGATCAGCGGGTAGTGCGCGACGTTCGCCAGCCCGTACTGCGCGAGCGCGTCGACGCTGGCCATCGACATCTGCCGGTTGGTCAGCCACTGCTCGGCCGTCATCCGGCTCGGGTCGATGGAGCGCGCGCCGATCTGGAACTGGTTGAGGTCATTGGTGCCCTCGACGACCGGGGCCTGGCCCATGTGGTGCAGGTCCAGCGCCAGCTCCGGCGCGGTGTCGCGCCACAACGTCCAGAACGCGGCCGTCTCCGGCTGGGCGAAGTTCTCCCAGTCGCGGTTGAGGTCGGTACGGGTCGGCGTGGTGCTCTGCCGGATGTTCGCCTCGGCGCCGTCAGGGTTGTACATCGGGATGACGACGACGGTGAGGTTCTCGCGGATCAGCCGGGCGTCCGGCGAGCCGCTGGCGAGGTGGTCCAGGATCTGCAGGACGGCCTCGGTGCTGTGCAGTTCGTTGCCGTGGATGCGGGCCTGCAGCCAGAACGTCGTCGGACCGGTGCCGACGGTGGCGTAGTACAGCTCGCGCCCCTCACCGGAGGTGCCGGCCGACTGCACGCTGACACGGCCCTGGCTGGTCCGTTCGATCCGGTCCAGCGCCTGCACGACGTCGTCGTAGCCGGCGACGCTGGCCAGGCTGACGTTCTGGTCCTCCTGCAGGCACGGACCGCCGGGCAGGTGCGGCGGTTCCGAGGCCGCCGTTCCGGCGCCGGTCAACACGGTGGCGAGCACGCCGAGACCGGCGAGCCCGGTGAGCAGTCTGCGCATGATGCCTCCTCTACAGGTCGTCGCGGGGGTTGCCGATGGACGGGCCGGCCGGCGGGATGTCGAAGTACCGGGCCGGGTCGACGGCGTCGATGCTGCCGCCGGCCAGCGCCTCGATCGTCGCGCCCATGCCGGCCAGCGACTGCTGGATCAGCATGCCCATCGACTTCTGGGCGACGGAACGGGTCTCGTAGAGCATGATCCCGGCGCCGTTCAGGGCGTACGAGCCGAGCGCGGTGCCCGGCAGCTCGACGTCGGGGTAGCGGGTGATGCCGCCGAACGGGGACTGGCCGAGCGACCGCAGCGTGTCCCAGACCAGCACGTTGATCCGGAAACTCAGGTCACGCACCGCCGGGTCGAGCGGGAACTCCGGCGTGCCCTCGGTGACCAAACCGATCACCTGCAGCGTCGTCAGCGTGTTGTCGGTCTCGGACTCGACGTTGCTGCCGCGGTGGTGGTGGTCGATGAAGACCTCCGGGCGCAGCCGCTGGAACACCGCCGCCGACGTCCTGGCCTCGGGCGTGACGAAGAACCCGGGCAGCTCCGACGCGCCCGGCAGCAGCGCCTCGTCGCCCGGCTTCAGGCGGAACGTGAGGTCGGGATGGAAGTCGCGGTTGATGTCGTAGCCGGAGACGCGGCCCGGCTGCAGCAGCGACCGCGGCAGGTACCACGGCGGCGGCGCGGCGGCGTCGAGCCCCCACTCCTGGGGCGTCCAGAGCTGCGTGTTCTGCCGCCGCTGAACGAGGTGCCCGGTGGCGTCGCGGAAGTCGGCGCCGTCCATGTTGAGCCGTGGGATGAACCAGATGGTCAGCCGCTCCAGGACGTCCCGGACGGCCGGGTGCGAGCTGGTCGCGAGGGTCTGCATGAGGTGCAGGACGACCTCGGTGCCGAGCGGCTCGCCGCCGTGGATCTGGGTCTGGATCAGTACCGGCAGCTTGCCTGCCGTGGGCTCGCCGAACCGGGCCAGGTGGATCGGCCAGCCGCCGGCGGAGTGCCCGGCGACCTCGACGGCCATCCGGCCCTTCGACCGGGCCGCGATGGAGGCGAGCTTCGGGCCGAGGTCGCTGTTCGCGGTGAGGGCCGCCTTCTGAACGGTCTGGTCCGGCTGCAGCCACGGCCCGTTGGGCTTCGACTGCGGCCCTGCGTGGGCGCTCGGCGCCAGCGCGGCGCCCACCCCTAGTCCGGCGACTCCAGCGAGGAACGTGCGGCGGCGCATGGCGGCTCCTGTAGTCGGTGACATAACACTCCTGTGATCGCCGTCACATCGCAAAAGGGCACGGGCCGCCCGCCGCTAATTCGATTGACCGCGCCGGCGGGGCCGTCGAGGCTGTCGCCATGTACACCGACGACGACGTGGCGGCGCTCTACGAGGTGCTCAACCCGTGGGGTCCGGGCGACGCTTTCTACCTCGAACGGGTCATGGCGGCGGGGGCCGTCCTCGACGTCGGGTGCGGGCCGGGCGGGCTGCTGCGGCGGGCCCGCGACGAAGGGCATACCGGCCGGCTCCGCGGTCTCGACCCCGACCCCGCCGCGCTGGCCCGGGCCCGCCGGCGTGCGGACGTCGACTGGGTCGAGGGCCGGGCGTCCGATCTCCCCGCCACCGGCGAGTTCGAGCTGGCGGTCATGGCCGGCAACGCGTTCCAGGAACTGCGCGGCGACGACGAGCTGACGGCGTCGCTGGCGGCCATCCGCGGGGCGCTGGCCGGCGGCGGTCGGTTCGCCTTCGAGACGCGCAACCCCGGCGCCCGCGAGTGGGAGACGTGGCGGCCGGAGAACGGCACGGAGGTAGTCGACGACGCCGGCCGCGAGCTGCGCGTCTGGCATGACGTCGAGGCGGTCGACGGCGGCCTGGTCACGCTGACCGAGACCACAGGGACCCGCGACGGCGCACCGCTGCGGGTCGACCGCGCCACGCTCCGGTTCACCGACGCCGCCACGCTCGACGCCATGCTGGCGGCCGCCGGGTTCGCCGTCGAGGAGCGGTACGGCTGGTGGGACCGCCGGCCGTTCGCGCCCGACAGCCGCCTGATCATCACCGTCGCACGAGCCGTCGATGGCTGACGTCACGCGGGTGGCCGTGCTGTCCGACACGCACGCGCCGCGGTTCTGGAAGGCGTGCCCGCCGGCGGTGGCGCGGCGGCTCGGCGACGTCGACCTCATCCTGCACGCGGGCGACGTGTGCGTCCCGTCGGTGCTCGACGAGCTGACGGCGTTCGCGCCGGTACACGCGGTGCTCGGCAACAACGACGGCGCCGACGTCGCGGCGTGGGGTGCGGGCGTCCCGGACGAGCTGCTGATCACCGTCGCCGGCGTGCGGGTCGCGATGCTGCACGACAGCGGGCCGGCGTCCGGGCGGTTGCCGCGGCTGCGGGCCTGGTTCCCCGACGCCGACCTCGTGGTGTTCGGCCACTCGCACATCCCGTGGGACGAGGAGTCCGGCGGCTTCCGCGTCTTCAACCCCGGCTCGCCGACGGACAAGCGCCGTCAGCCGCACGGCACCATCGGCCTGCTCTCGCTTGCCGGCGGCCGGGTCGCCTCGACGGAGATCGTCCCGGTCACACCATGATCATCAACCTTTTGCGCTGCCATCACGACACAGAAGGTTGATGATCATGGAAGGAGGGCCGCCGGTTCGGGCACCCGCGCGGTCACCTGGTCCGCGGTACGGCCGTGCGGCAACGCGAGCGCGGCCAGCGCACCCAGGCCCACGACTCCCGCGCCGACCAGCACCGAGACCACCGCGGCGTCCACGTACCCCGTCGGCGTCAGCTGCCCGCCCGCGCCGGTGAAGACCGCCGTCAGCACCGCGATGCCGAGCGCGACGCCGATCTCGCGCAACGCCGAGTTGGTGCCGGACGCCTTCGCGTTGTCGTCGTCGCGGATGGTGGCGAGGACGGCGGTGGCGCTCGGCGCGATGACCAGGCCCATGCCGACGCCGGCCAGCACGAACGCCCCGACGAGCCGCCCGTAGCCGACGGTCTCGGTCATGACCAGCGCGATCCAGGCCAGCCCCGCGGACACGAGGACCAGGCCGGTGACGATCGGCAGCCGGGTACCCAGGCGCGGCACCGCGAGCCCGGCCAGCGGCGCGACGACCATCGGCGCCATCGTCCACGGCATCGTCAGCACGCCGGCCTCCAGCGGGCTGTAGCCCTGCACGACCTGCAGGAACTGGATGAGGATGAAGATCGCCCCGAACACGCCGAAGCTGAACAGCACGCCCACCACGTTGGCGGCGGAGAAGCCGCGGTCGCGGAACAGCCCGAGCGACAGCAGCGGGTCCCTCGTCCGCCGCTCCCACGCCACGAACAGCGCGAGCAGCACGACGCCGGAGGTCAGCGTCGTCACGATCGGCGCGCTCCCCCAGCCGGCCGACTCGGCGCGGACGATGCCGTAGACCAGCGCGAGCAGCCCGGTGCTGGCCAGCCCGACGCCGACAAGGTCGATGCGGACGCGGCGGCCGAACGACTCGGGCAGCACCGCCAGCACCAGCGGGAGCGACAGCACGCCGATCGGCACGTTCAGCCAGAAGATCGCGTGCCAGCTCAGCCCTTCGACGACGGCGCCGCCGACCAGCGGGCCGAGCGCGACGCCGAGCCCCGTCACGCCACCCCAGACGCCGATCGCCATCGGCCGCAGCCGCGGCGACACCGACGTCGACAGCAGCGTCAGCGACAACGGCATCAGCGCCGCGGCGGCCGCGCCCTGCACCGCGCGGGCGGCGATCAGCTGCCACGGCTCCACACTCACCGCGCACAGGGCCGACGCGACGGTGAACAGCGCCAGCCCGAGCGCGAACACCCGGCGCCGGCCGTACCGGTCACCGAGTGCGACGGCGACGAGGATCAGCCCCGCGAAGGCCAGCGTGTAGGCGTTGACGAACCACTGCAGTTCCTCGATGGAGGCGCCGAACTCGCGTCGCAGGACGGGCAGGGCACTGGTCACGACCAGGTTGTCGAGCGCCGCCATGAACATCGGCACCGACGCCGCCAGGATGAGCAGCCACGTCGGCCGGGATCGCACGCCGTTCATCGCCGTACCTCTCGATCAGGTTGTAATCGGTTGATTACTTGTACAGTAGTAATCGACTGATAACATGTCAACCATGGAGACGAGACCACGGCTCCCGGCGGCCGAGCGGCGCGAGTCGATCCTGGCCGCGGCCAGCGTCGTGTTCGGGGAACGCGGCTACGCGGGCGCCACCACCGACCAGATCGCCACCGCCGCCGGCATCAGCCAGGCCTACGTCGTGCGCACGTTCGGCAGCAAGGAGGCGCTGTTCGTCGAGGTCGCCCGGCGCGCGGTCGGCCGCATCGAGGCGGCGTTCCGGGCCGCCATCGCCGACGACGACGGCCGCCCGGTCGCCCGGCGGCTCGGCCAGGCCTACATCGAACTGGTCGCCGACCGCGGCATCCTGCTGTCACTGCTGCACATCTTCAGCCTCGGCAGCGACCCCGCCATCGGCCCGGTCGGGCGCGACGGGTTCCTGACGATCTACCGGCTGGTCCGCGACGAGGCCGGGCTGTCCCCCGAGGACGCCAGCCATTTCCTCGCCGAGGGCATGCTGATCAACACCGTGCTGGCGTTGCAGCTGCACGGCTCGGACGACCCCGACGCCGTCGAGCTGGTCACCCAGGTCTGCGGCGGGGACCTCGGCCACTTCCGCACCCTCGCCGGCGGCTGACCGCGGCGCCCGGCCGGCTGCCATCGCCGCCGGGCCACGGGAGGAGCGGGCGAGAGTGCGGCCCGGGCCCCCGCTGTCCGCGCACTCCCAGCCGCGCCGCCGCGCACTCCCAGCCGCCGCCGTCCGCTCCCGGCCCCCCGCCGTCAACTCCCAGCCGCGCTGCACGGCGAGGGCTGGTCGCGCGCCGTCGCGATGGGGTAGGCATGACCCGCCCGGTTAGGGAGGGAGCCCACCCTACGGGCGGGCACTGACACCGTCGCGATCAGAGCTTCTCGACCTGCGGGATGACGTCGGCGCCGATGCGCTCGAGCGGGTCCAGCCGCGGCACCGTCGGCACCGACCCCACGGCGACGTCGAAGCCCAGCTCGGCCAGCTGCCCGAGCTCGTCGATCAGCTGCTGCGTCCGCTCGCCGTTCTCGCCGACGTCGAGCACGTGGTAGACGGTCTTGGTGATGTCGTCGTAGTCGCGGCCGACGTCGTCGCAGTGCTGGCGCAGCACGTCGAGCTTGCGGAGCAGCTCCGGGCCCTGGAACAGGTTGCAGGAGTCGGCGTACTGCGCGACCAGCCGCAGCGTCTTCTTCTCGCCACCGCCGCCGATCATGATCGGCGGACGCGGGCGGCTCAGCGGCTGCGGCGAGTTGAGCAGCCGCTCGGCCTGCGTGAACCGGCCCGCGAACGGCCCGTCGTCGTCGGACCACAGCTGCAGCAGGTAGTGCAGCGCCTCCTCGAGACGCTCGAACCGCTCGGAGGTGGACGGGAACGGGAAGCCCAGGCCGCGCGACTCCTCCTCGTTCCAGCCCGCCCCGATGCCCAGGATCGCCCGCCCGCCGGACAGTACGTCCAGCGTGGTGACGGCCTTGGCCAGCAGGCCCGGCTCGCGGTAGTGGATGCCGGTGATGAGGGTGAGCAGCTTGGCCCGCTCGGTGTGCGCGGCCAGGAAGCCCAGCGTGGTGTACGCCTCGAGCATGTCGTTCTCGGACGGGCCGACGCCGCGGATCTGGAAGAAGTGGTCCATGACGGCGACGTACTCGAACCCGGCCCGATCGGCGGTGCCGGCGACGGCGGCCAGCTCAGGGCCCAGCGCGGCGGGGCCGTTCGGCCAGGTGAAGTTGGGAATCTGCAGACCGACCTTCATGGCGTGAGGTGTCCTTCGGAAGCGGTCGACTAAGGTGGAGGTGTCCCTCCGTATCACCATACGGAGGGTTGCCTCCGTTTGCAAGGCGCTCGAGTGAAGGTGACGGCATGACCAACGCGGACGGCGCGGCCCCCGGCGGGCCGATCGACGTCTTCGCCCGGCGGCCGAAGCGCGCCGACGCGCGCCGCAACTACGAGAAGCTGCTCGCCGCCGCCCGCGAGGCGTACGCCGAGGCCGGCGTGTCCGCGTCGCTGGAAGACATCGCCCGGCGGGCCGGCGTCGGCATCGGCACCCTCTACCGCCACTTCCCCACCCGGCAGGACCTGTTCGAGAGCGTCTACGTCGACGAGGTCGAGGCGCTGTGCCGCGCCGCCGACGAGCTCGCCGGCCTGCCGCCGTGGGCCGCGCTGGCCGGGTGGCTGCGCCGGTTCGTCAGCTACGCCGCCACGAAGCGGGCCATCGCCGAGGCGCTCAACCACGACTCCCCGGTCTTCGCGACCTGCCGCAAGGCCATCGGCGACGCCGGCCAGCCGCTGCTGCGCCGGGCCCAGGACTCCGGCGACGCCCGGCCCGACGCCTCCTTCGACGACGTGCTGCGCCTGGTCGGCGGCGTCACGATGTACCCGTTCGCCGATCCGGCCCAGCTCGAACGCGTCCTGACGATGGCGCTCGACGGCATCCGGGTGCGGCCGGCCGGCTGATCACACAGGCCCGCGCCGTCAGCGCATGTCGTCCAGGAACGCCTGGGCGACCTTCTTCGGCGCCCGGTCCAGCCACGCCTCGACCACCAGCTCGGCCAGCTCTGGCTCGTCGATGCGCTCCAGCCGCACCAGCACCATGGAGTACCCGTCGAAGTGCGGCGTGGTGAAGAAGACCTCCGGATCGTCGGCGAGGATCGCCTCCTTGGCCCCGAGGTCGGGCACCCACGCGCCGAGGATCGGCCCGTCCGGTGCGGCGTCTCCGAGCGCCTTGATGTCGGCCTTGCGCAACGGCCGCTCCCAGACGAAGGTCTTGTCGCGCACCCGCCAGCTGCGCAGTCCTTCGCGCCCGGCCTGCTCGCTCGTCTCCGGCAACGCCGTCGCGATGCGGGTGACGTCGTCCCAGTCGCACATGTGATCAACGGTAGACCCGCGCGGGCGCGTTGGACAGCGTCCGCCGATCACTCGGCCGGGACCTCGCCGGGCGGCTGCCACGGCGGAAGCGCCCACGTCCAGGCCGGCATCGGCTCGGGCGGGCCGGGCCGGGCGCCCGGCTGCGACAGCAGCACGGCCATCCGGCTGCCCCACTCGACGTAGCCGGTGAACGCCGCCCTGAACTCCGGATCGGCGGGCAGGCCGGTCTCGTCGGCCGCGTCCTGCAGCAGCTCGACCCAGCGCCGGCGCTGCCGCTCGGTGATCGCCCTGCCCAGGTGCATGCCGACCATGTGGGCGTGCCCGCCGCGCTCCCGCGAGTACGCCGGCGGCCCGCCGAACACCTCACCGAGCCAGGCCGCCACGTGCCGCGGATGGTCCAGGTCCATGTCGCGGAACAGCTCGCTCAGCTCGGGATCGGCCCGAACATGGGTGTAGAAGACGGCGAACAGCCGCTCGAGCGCCGGGGCGCCGCCGGCCCACTCGTACAACGTCGGAACGGTCACGTCACGAGTCCACCACCGGCAGCCGGAGCGGACAAGAACGTACCTTGTGGTGCGTGGAGGTGATGCGGCCATGAGCGTCGCTCGAACGCGGTACTACTGCCCGGTCGAGATCACCGTCGACGTCATCGGCGGCCGCTGGACGCCGGTGATCCTGGCCCACCTCAAGGAGGGGGTGCATCGGTACGGCGAGCTGCGCCGGCGGATGCCGGACCTGACGGAGAAGATGCTCACCCAGCGGCTGCGCGAGCTGGAGCGCGCCGGCCTGGTCGCCCGGACGGTCCACGACGGCGTGCCGGCGCCGGTCAGCTACGACCTCACCAGTGAGGGCCGCAGCCTCGCGCCGGTGCTCGAGGCCCTCTACACGTGGGGCGAGGAGCACGCGGCGCGGCACGGTATCGCGATCACGCCCGCCGGGTGACCGCCGGCCGGATGCTCTCGATGATCCGGTCGAACGACTCCTTCCCGTGCCCCTCGGCCAGCTGCCGCGCGAGCAGTCGCTGGATCGGCGCGACGATGTCCGGCGCGACGCCCTGGTCGACGCTGGCCTGCACGATCACGTCGAGCGCGGACTTGTTGAACACGACGTCCTGGACGTCGGTCGTGTAGTCACCGCTGTCGACGAACGCGGCGGCGTACGGCAGCGACGCGGTCATGGCGCGCAGCCAGTCACCGGACGCCTCGGCGAACTCGGCGGCGCTCACCCCGGCGGTCCCGACCATCGCGGCGCCGTGCAGGAACCCGGCGAACATCGTGTACATGCCGCTCAGCAGCGCGAGGTCGTACAGCGAGGCGAGCCCGGCGTCGCTGCCGAACCAGCGGCCGGTGCCGAGCAGGTCCAGCGCCGGCCGGTACCGCTGGAACGCGGCCTCGTCACCGCTGTACAGGAACAGGGACGTCTCGGTGCCGATCATCGGCGGCGTGGCCATCATGCCGCTGTCGACGTAGTCGACGCCGTGCTCCGCGGCCCAGCCGGCCAGCTCGCGCGCCTGCCGCGGCGTGCCGGTCGTCAGCTGGACGACGGTGCGCCCGGCCAGGTCGGCGGCGACCGGCTCCAGCAGTTCGCGGGTGGCGGCGTAGTCGAGCACGCAGACCAGTACGAGCGGGCTGCCGGCGACGGCGCTCGCGACGGTGTCCGCACGAGTCGCGCCGCGGGCGACGAGGTCGTCGGCGCGCGACGGCGTGCGGTTCCACACCGTGACCGGGTGGCCGGCCTCGAGCAGCACGCGGGCGATCTCGCGGCCCATCGCGCCGAGGCCGACGACGGTGACGGGGTGACGGTCGGTCATGGTTGTCCTTTCGTGGTTCGGTCCCGACCAGCCTGTGCGGGGCCGCTTTCGAAACGCTCACGGCCGGCTGAGCTAGCGTGGTGAGGTGCGTTTCGGGGTGCTCGGCCCGCTGGAGGTCACCACGGCCGACGGCGTCGCGGTGCGGGTCCCGGAAGCGAAGGTGCGGCTGTTGCTCGCCGTCCTGCTGGCCCACCGCGGCCGCCCCGTCTCCGCCGACCGCCTCGTCGACGCGCTCTGGGGCGAGGCTCCGCCGGCCCGCCCGCTCGGCGCCCTGCAGACCAAGGTGTCGCTGCTGCGACGGGTGCTCGGCGCGGACCTGGTGACGTACCGGCCGGCCGGCTACCAGGTGCACGTCGCCGCCGACGACGTCGACGCGGGCCGGTTCGCCGCACTGGCCGGGCGGGCGCGAGCACACGACGATCCGGTCGCGCGGGCGGCGCTGCTGGACTCGGCGCTGGAGCTGTGGCGCGGGCCGGCGTTCGCGGACGTGGCCGACGCTGGTGCGCTGGCGCCGGCGATCCGGCAACTGGAGGAGTTGCGGTTGGTCACGGTCGAGGACTGGGCGGATGCCTGTCTGGAGGTGGCCGCCGACGACCACTCCGGCGGCGCGGCCGCGCACGGTGCGCTGGCCGGCGAGCTGGCGCGGTGGGTGAGCGCCGAGCCGCTGCGCGAACGGCTCCGGGCCGCGTACGTCCGTGCCCTCTACGGCGCCGGCCGGCAGGCCGACGCGCTGGCGAGCCTGGCCGAGCTGCGCCGCCACCTGGCCGACGAACTGGGGGTGGACCCGTCACCGGAGCTGCAACGCCTGCAGGACGCCGTCCTCGCGCAGGATCCGGCGATCACCGGCGCCCGGCCCCGCCGCGAAGCCGCCGCCGCGGGCCATCTGCCCGCCCCGCTCACGCCGCTGATCGGCCGCGCGACGACCACCGCCGACGCGACGCGACAGCTGGCCGCACACCGGCTGGTCACGCTGACCGGCCCGGGTGGGGTCGGCAAGACCCGGCTGGGCGTCGAGGTCGCCGGGCGGACGTCGCCGCGAGACGGCGCCTGGCTGGTCGAACTGGCCGGCCTGCGCCCCGGCAGCACGGCCGACGCGGTCGCCGAGACGATCGCCGGCGTCCTCCAGCTGCGCGCCGACACCGGCCCGGACCCCGTCACCCAGCTGGCGACGGCACTGGGCACCCGCGAGCCGCTGCTGGTCCTGGACAACTGCGAGCACCTCGTCGACGCCGCGGCAGAGGTCACCGGGCGGCTACTGCGGGCCGCGCCCGCCGTCCGGATCCTCGCCACCAGCCAGCTTCCGCTCGGCCTGCCCGGCGAGATCGTCGTCCCCGTCCCGCCGCTCGACCCCGATACCGACGCCGCCGAGCTGTTCCTCGCCCGAGCCGTGGCCGCCGCGCCCGGCCGCGAGCTGGACCGTGACACCGTCGCGGAGATCTGCCGGCGGCTGGACGGGCTGCCGCTGGCGCTGGAGCTGGCCGCCACCCGGATCCGTGCGCTCGGCGAGCGGGACCTGCTGGCCCGGCTGGATCACCGGTTCGAGCTGCTCGCCGGGCAGCGCGGCGGGCCGGAGCGGCAGCGGACGCTGCGGGCGGTGATCGACTGGAGCTGGGAGCTGCTGACCGAGCCGGAGCGGACGGTGCTGCGGCGGCTCGCCGTCCCGGCCGACGGATGCGATCTCGCCGGCGCCGAGGCCATCGCCGGTGGTGGGGAGGTCGCGGGGCTGCTGGCGCGGCTGGTGGATCGGTCGCTGGTCGCCGTCGTGCCGTCGCCGGCCGGGCCGCGGTACCGGTTGCTGGAGTCCGTCGCGTCCTACGCGCGCGAGCGGCTACGCGCGGCGGGTGAGCTGGACGCCGTCCGCCGGCGGCACCGCGACCACCTGCTGGCGCTCGCCGTCCGCGCCGACGCGAGGCTGCGCGGCCCGGACCAGCGGCACTGGCTCGACGTGCTGGACGCGGAGTCGGCCAACCTGCGTGCCGTGCTCGACGAGGCCGTGCGGGAGGACGCCGCGGAGCCGGCGTTGCGGCTGGTCGACGCGCTCGGGTGGTACTGGTTCCTGCGCGGGCGGCTGAGCGAGGGACGGCGGTCGGCGACGGCCGCGCTCGCCGTCGACGGCGACGGGCCGCGGGCGCGGGTGGCGGTCTGGGCGGCCGGGTTCGCCGTCCAGCTGGGCGACGACCCCGCCATGGCGGCGCGGGCCGACGCCGTCCTCGCCGGGTTCGACGGCGACGAGGCCGGGCTGGCCTGGGCGCGCTGGTTCCTCAGCCTCGGCCTGGCCGGCGTCGGCGACCGGTCGGTGCACGCCCGGCGGGTCGCGGCGGCACTGGTGTCGTTCCGGCGGCGCGGCGACCGCTGGGGGACGGCGGCCGCGCTCAGCCTGGATCCCCGGCCGGGCCCGGCCGAGGAGGCGGCCGCGCTCTTCGCCCAGCTGGGCGACCAGTGGGGCCGGCTCCGGGTGATCGACACGCTCGCCGGCCACGCCGAGATCCGCGGCGACCACGACCGCGCCGCCGCCCTGCACGACGAAGGGGTGCGCATCGCCACCGAACTGGGGCTGGCGACGGAGCTGTCGGCGAAGCTGGCCGGGCTCGGCCGGGTCGCGCTCCTGCGTGGCGACCTCGCCACGGCCGATGACCTGCACGAACGGGCTCGGGCGCTCGCGGCCCGGCACGCGCACCGGCGCGGCGAGCAGTTCGCGGAGATCGGGCTGGCGTTGTCGGCGCGGCGGCAGGGCCGGCTCGACGACGCCGAGCGGCACCTACGCGCCTGGCTGGACTGGTGCCTGGACGTGGACGGCGCGATGGGCGCGGCGCTCATCCTGGCCGAGCTGGGCTTCGTCGCCGAACTGCGCGGCGACGCCGACGCCGCGCGGGCGCTGCACCTGGACGGCCTCGCGGCGGCCCGGTCCGCCGGCGACCCGCGCGCCGTCGCGCTGGCCCTCGAGGGCCTGGCCGGCGTGCACGCGTCGACGGGTGACGGCGCCGGCGCGGCCCGCCTGCTGGGCGCGGCGGCGGCCGCTCGGGACGGCGCCGGCGTTCCGCTGCCGCCGGCCGAACGTGGTGACGTCGACCGCATCACCGCCGCGGCCATGGCGCTCCTCGGCCGCGACCGGTTCGCCGCGGAGTTCGCCGCCGGCGGCGTGACTCCGCTCGACCAGGCCTACCCGCCGGTCAGACCAGCCGCCGCCACAGGTCCGGATAGTCGGTGACGAGCCCGTCGTCGTCCACGGTGAGGTCGGCGGTGAAGTCGCCGGAGGAGTACCGGTAGGTGTCCGGACCGAGCCGCTCGTAGCGCTGGTCCACCGCGTCCGCCGTCAGCCCGTGATCGACCTGCACGTAGACGACTCGCAGGCCGGCCGACTCCCCCGCCGCCAGCCCCAGCCGGCGGATCGGCAGCGTGTTGGTGAACGGCGTCAGCGCGATGTCGACGTCGACGCAGCCGGCGAGGTCGGCCCGCTCCGCGCCGGAGCCGTCGAACCAGCGGCCGTCGGCGCGGCGGTCCAGCACCAGGTCGGGCTCGCCGTACGGGGCCACTGTCAGGCGGCGGACGGTCCAGTCCGGCCCGGCCTCGATCGCGTACGCCAGCCGCGTCGGCCGCCCGTCCAGCGCGACGATCGCCCCGTCGGCCCGCACGCCGTCGCCGTCGGTCCGGAGCGCCAGGTGCTCCGTCGCGGGCCAGGCCAGCGCCGACCACATCAACTCCCGGTTACCGGTCATCATGAACGCCAGTTAACAGCGTTCACCACGCCAGCGCAACCGCTAAACTCAGTGAATGGTTAACGCCGCGCAGGAGGCGCCCGGCGAGCTCGAGACCGTCCGCGAGCTGCTGAACAGCTGGCTGATCCCCAACGACACCCGGCGCCCCGACGACCGCTTCGACCGCTGGGCCGCCGCGCACGCCGTCCCGCCCGCCGACCACGCCGGCGTCCGCTGGCTGCGCGACGACCTCCGCGCGGCCGTCGAGGGGACGGCCGGCGCCGACGCCGTCGTCAACGCGTGGATCGAGCGGACCGGCGTCCGGCCGCGGGTCGGCGGCGGGGCGCTGGAGTTCCGGCACGACGGCGGCACCGCCGGCGACCTGCTGGTCACCGTCGTGGCCGCGATCGGCGACGGGACGTGGCGGCGACTCAAGACCTGCCCGGACTGCCGTTGGGCCTTCTACGACCACACCCGCAACGGCAGCAAGCGCTGGTGCCTGATGACGGCCGGCGGCCCGGACGGCCGGTCGTGCGGCAGCATCGCCAAGGTTCGCGCGTACCGCGCCCGTCAGGCCTCGGCGCCGGACGCCGCCGAGTAGCGCTCGCCCCACCACGCCGCCCACCGGTCGTTCAACTCGGCGTACGCGGCGTCGTCGAGGCCGAACGTGCTGAGCACGGCCATCGCGGAACCGCCCGGCTTCTCCACGCCAGGCGGGACGAACGCGACCACCAGCAGCCCCTCGCCCCACCCGTCGACGGTCAGCCCGAGCTGGTGCGCCGACCGGAACCACACCGCGCCGCCGACGTCCTGGCCGGCCAGCGTCGCGCGGTACGCCGACCCGGGCGGCGCCCCGGCGACGTCGTCGAGGCCGAGCTCGCCGAACAGCTCCGGCGCGCCCGCCGTCGTCCCGGCGAAGAACGCGGTGCGCCGCGACCCGCTGGGCTGCCGCTCCAGGTAGAAGCGCAGCTGCTGCAGGAACGTCGTCCAGCCCTCGGTGATGTCGTCGTAGTAGGCGTCCCACTCGGGGCTGACGCCGCGCGGCGCCCTGGTCAGCGTGACGCGCGTGCCGTCGCCGTCGGGCTCGACGACGATCTGGTCGCCCTCCTGCACGCCGAGCGTGCGCGCCGGCACGTCCTCGGTGAAGCTCTGGAAGTAGATGAAGTCGATCTCGTCGTCCAGGCCCGGCGAGTCCCAGCCGTGCCAGTGCCTGATGCGGTCCTTCTCGCGCAGCGCGCGCCACACCTCGCCGACGGGCGCGGCGATGGTCACCTGGATGACGGGACGGTCCTGGTCGGTCATGATCGGTCTCCTCGTGGGGCCGGGTAGCCGCCGGCGACCAGCCGGTACGGGCGGCCGTCGCCGGTGTCGAACCGGGCGACGGTGCGGCGGACCGCCTCGGTCAGCTCGTCGGTGAAGGCGTGGACGTCGCCGGGCTCGGCGAACCGGACCTCCGCCTCGATGGTGAACGTGAGCAGCCGCCGGCCGGACTCGTCGGCCCGCGCCTGCATGCGCGCGACGTCGCGGACGGTGTCGGCCGCGGTTGCGACCAGGTGCTCGGCGGCGTACTGGTCGCGCAACCGGGCCGGCTCGTCGTCGGCGGACATGACGGTGGGGTCGACGACGACGGCGCCCGGCGTGGCCCGCAGGATGCGCTCGACGCAGCCGCGTCGCCTGCGCTCCTCGACCAGCTCGACCAGCCCGGCCGCCTCGAGCACCCGCAGGTGGTAGTTGACCCGCTGCCGCGGCAGGCCGAGCGCGCCGGCCAGCTGGGTGGCCGACGCCGGCTCGCGCAGCCGGCTCAGCAGCTCGCGCCGCGGCGGGGCGAGCGCGACCCGCACCGCACCGGGCTCGTCGAGGTAGGTGATCGCGGCCATGACACCATCGTCGAATTGACAACCAAATTTGTCAATACACCCAAGCCACGTTGATCTTGGAGCAACCGTCGGGTTCATGGGTGAAATGCCGGGTTGATTCCGCCGCTACTCCAAGATCAACGTGGCTTGGGGGCGGGGTCAGCCGGACAGGACGGCGCGGTCGGGGACGACCCGGCCGAGGCCGTGCAGCCACTCGTCCGGCGGGTCCGGCCACCAGCGGCCGGACCGCAGCGCACCGATGGTGTCGCGGACGGTCGCGACGTCGGCGGCGGCCGGCACGACGCGGTTCGGCGAGACGCCCGCGAGCACGCCGAACCACCAGTGCCGCCGAGTCTCCGGCAGCGCGTCGGGGTCGAGGACGACGTAGTAGTCGGGCAGCGCGGCGGCCTCGGTGCGCAGCGACCGCAGCGTCGCCTCGACGGCGACCTCCAGCGTGCCGACCGGCGCCGTCCGGTCGAAGAAGCCGGTCCAGGCCGCGCCCACCTCGGCGAGCGGGTCGACGTCGTGCACGACGTAGGCGGCGTGCGACTGGGCGACGGCCGCGCGGACCCGCTGCTCGGCGTCGTCGCCGGACGGCCGCGGGACGGCCCGGACGTTCGCCAGCCCGTCCAGCCCGGCCACCACCCGGGCGGAGTCGTCGCCGGCGATCACCACCACCGTGCTGTTCGGCCGCGCCACGCGATCCAGTCTAGGAACCCTATGCCGCCCCTCGTGAAGTACATGGTGCTCGTGTAGCGCAAATGCGCGCTGAGCTGGGGCCTTCTCATGGTGGGTTCCCTCCCTGGGGCACATCGGGGGCACTTACGCGGCCTGGTCGCCGAAGAACTGGTCCGAGGGAGGGGCAGCGGCTGGGGCAGCTGCGGGTGGGCCAAGCCGTCCGGCACCTCCGCCTGAACGGCTGCCCGGCCCCGCTCAGCTCTTCCGCTCACCCAGGACACAGAATTCGTTGCCCTCCGGGTCGAGGAGGGTCACCCAGTGCTGCTCGTCCTGCACGGTGTCGGCGCGCCGGGCACCGAGGGAGAGCAGCCGGGCGACCTCGGCCTCCTGGTCGTCGGGGCGGAAGTCGGGGTGGAGCCGGTTCTTCGACGTCTTGCCCTCGGGGACAGGCACGAAGAGCAGCCCCGGCAGCTGGTCCGGCTCAGGCCGGATCTCGATGATCTCCTCGGATTCGTCGACCACTACCCAGCCGAGAGCCTCGGCCCACCAGCGCCCGAGGGCGATGGGGTCGGAGGAGTCGACGATGATCTGTTCCCATTCGAGTGCCATGGGGCGTGAGCATAAACAGGGTCGGCTGGCTGCCAGGGCTGGCTGGGGGTGACTGCCGCCACCCCACAGGGCATATCCAGGGCATATGAAGCCGGAAGACGCTGCAAGCTGACGCGAGGCTCTGACAGGTGAACCAGCAGGTCAACCAGTCGATGAGCGCCATCGCCGCAGTAGGCTGCCGCCCATGAAGTACATGATGCTCATCTACGGGACCGACGAGACCTGGCAGCGCGTCTACGCCGGCGACCAGGTGGGCGACGACCTCATGCGCGCCCACCGCGAACTGACCGACCGGCTGGTCGCGTCCGGCGAGTATGTCGCGTCGTCCGGGCTCACCGTCGAGGCGGCGCGGACGGTGCGGGTGCGCGACGGCGTGCCGGCGGTCACCGACGGCCCGTTCACCGAGGCCAAGGAGGTGCTGGCCGGCTACTACCTGGTCGACTGCGCGAGCGTGGAGCGGGCGACGGAGATCGCGGCGCAGATCCCGGAGGCCGCGTTCGACCTCGTCGAGGTGCGCCGGGTGATGGACCCCGCCGACATGTAGCGGCTACGCGGGGGCCTCCGGATCGAGGCCCAGGGCCGCGCGCCCGCCGTCGACCGGCACGGTGGCGCCGGTCACGAACGAGGCGTCCTCGGAGAGCAGGTGCGCGATGACGGCGGCGACCTCGTCCGTCCGCCCCACCCGCCCCACGGGGTGCAGCTGACGCAGCTGCGCCTCGACCTCGGCGGCCGCCGCGGGCGAGAGCCCGGCGAGGAAGGCGTCGTAGCGCTCGGTGGCGATGGACCCCAGCGCGACGGCGTTGACGCGGATGCCGCGCCCGCCGTACTCGACCGCGAGCGCCCTGGTCAGGCCCTCGACCGCCGCCTTCGCCGTGGCGTACGGCAGCGAGCCGGGCACCGCGCGCTGCGCCTGGTGCGACGACACGTTGACGATGGCGCCGCCCTGCCCGTGCGCGAGGAAGCGGCGCACCGCCGTGGTGCAGCCGACGACGACGGGGTCGAGGTTGAGCGCGATGAGCCGCGACGTCTCGGCCGCGTCCGTCGTGTGCACGGACGCGTCGCGGAACACCGCCGCGTTGTTCACCCAGCCGGCCAGCGGCGCCGCCGACTCGGCGAGGTCGGCGGCGTGCCAGGCGACGCCGTCGTCGGACGCGCTGCCGGCGACCGCCAGCGCCCGGGTGCCGGCCGGGTGGTCGCGCAGCCAGCCGAGCGCCGTCGGGTCGAGATCGAGCGCCACGACCGTGCCGCCAGTGCCGAGCAGCCGTTCCACGACGGCCCGGCCCACGCCGCGGCCGCCGCCGGTCACCACGTACGAGCGGTCCATGCGTTCTACCCTGCCACGAGGGTCCGACGAACTCCGGTCACTCGCCGCACGGAGCCGCGCGGCCCGAACTCACCGCCAGCCGGCCAGTACCGCGTTCACATCGGCGTCCAACCGGTCGATGAGCGACCCGTCCGGCCGCATCGCCCAGTCGACCTGCGCGCCGTGCACCAGCGCGGCCAGCACCCGGGCGATCACCTCGGCCGACGGCGCGCCGGGCAGCTCGCCCGCGGCTACGGCATCCGCCGCCAGCTCCGCGAGCACACCCTGCACCAGGTCGCGCTGGGCCGCGAAGCCGGCCCGCAGCACCGGGTCGGCCAGATCCGCACCGAACTGAGCCAGGTGGTTCACGGCGGTCGCGGCGGCGGACACGTCCTCGGCGCCGACCAGTGCGGCCGTCCGTAGCGCCTCGACCGGCCCACCCGCGCCCGCCACCGCCGCCCACATCCGGTCGGCCAGGCCGGCGTTCTCCGCGGTCAGCATCGTCTCGAGCAGCGCCTGCTTGGACCCGAACCGCTCGGCGACCGTGGCCGTGGCGACGCCTGCTTCCTGCGCGACCTGGGCGAGCGTGAACCGCGGACCGTACTGCCCGATGGCGCGACCGCAGGCGGCCATCAGCTGCTCGTCGGTGACTTTGCGCGGCCTGCCCACACCGTTATTGAATCACAATTCGGAAACGAGCTAGTATCCGAATATGAATTCGGAAACGAGGCGGAACGCCACCCTCCTCGCCGTGCTCTGTGCGGCGCAGTTCGTGCTGATCATCGACGTCGTGATCGTCAACGTCGCGGTCCCGGCCATCCAGGCCGACCTCGGCATCGCCCCGAGGTCCCTGCAGCTGACCGGCGTCGCGTACACCGTGACGTTCGGCAGCCTGCTGATCCTGGCCGGCCGGCTCGGCGACCTGTACGGACGGCGCCCGCTGCTGGTCCTCGGGCTGGCCCTGTTCATGGCCGCGTCGCTGGGCTGCGCGCTGGCTGAGACCGGCTGGCAGCTGTTCGCCGCCCGGGCCGCGCAGGGCGTGGGCGCCGCGCTGGTGTCGCCGAATGCGCTGGCCCTGCTGGTCGGCAGCTACCGCGACGACCGCGAGCGCAACTGGGCGCTCGGCATCTGGGCGGCAGTCGCCTCGGCCGGTGCGGTCGCCGGACAACTGCTCGGCGGCGTGCTCACCGAGACGGTCGGCTGGCGCGGGATCTTCCTGGTCAACCTGCCGATCGGGGTCGTGGCGATCGCCCTGCTGCTGCGGGTGGTGCCGGCGGCCGCGGGCACGACGGCTGCGGCGCCGGACGGGGTCCGGGGCGGCCGCCTCGACGTCGCCGGGGCGGCGCTGCTGACGGCGCTGCTCGCCGGTGTGAGCCTGCTGCTCGCCGACCCCTTCGACCTGCCCGCGGCCGGGCTCACCGCTGTCGCGGTCGGGCTCGCCGCCGTCACCGTCGCGTTGGTCCGCACCGAACGACGCCACTCTGACCCCGTCGTTCCCGGGTTCCTGCTGCGCACCCGGCCGGTGCTGGTGGCCAATGCGTCGCTGCTGCTCAGCGCCGGCGCGTTGGGCGCCACGCTGTACGTCGCGACGCTGGTGATGCAGACGTCGATGGGCTACGGGCCGCTGCAAACCGGGCTCGGATTCGCGCCGATCACCGTGATCGTCCTGCTGGTCTCACCGCGGGCCGGGGCGCTGATCGAGCGGTTCGGCGCGCCGTGGCTGCTCGTCGCCGGCGCGGCACTCGGGGTTGCCGGGACCGCACTGCTGGCGGCGACCGCGAGCGTGGCGGACGACTACTGGACCGGCGTGTTCCCCGGGCTGGCGCTGCTGGCCATCGGCAGCGGGCTGTCGTACGCGCCGACGTTCGCGCTGGCCACGACCGTGCCGGCGGAGCAGCAGGGTCGGGCGTCCGGCTTGATCAACACCGCACAGGAGATCGGGGCGGCGGCCGGCCTGGCGACGCTCGGCGCGCTGGCGGCGGCCACGGCGACCGGCGGAGCGCTGGTCGACCCCGTCATCGGGTACGGCGCCGCCGCGGCTCTGCTGGCGGTGGCCGGTCTGTTCGCACTGACCCTACTCAGCCGTCACGGCGCGGGCGGCTCCAGGAACACGACGGGGATGACGCGGTCGGTGTTGGACTCGTAGAGGCGGTAGCCCTTGTATGTGGCCAGGACGCGCGGCCACCAGACCGCCCGCTCCTCCGGCGACGCCGTCCGGGCCCGGGCCGGCCAGCGGCGGCCGCGCACCTGCACGGTGACGTCCGGGTGCGCGACGAGGTTCGTGTACCACTGCGGATGCCGCGGCCGGCCGCCCCACGACGCGATGACCACCAGGTGCTCGTCGTCGCGCAGGCAGAGCAGCGGCACGGTGTGCCGGCGTCCGGTCCGCGAGCCCGTGGTGGTGAGCAGCAGCATGTCGTTGCGTACGAGCCGCCGCCCCAGCACCCCGCGCGTCGCCCGATAGAGCGCGATGTGCAGGCGGGACAGCCGGCGGGCGGTGGCGTCGCGCACGACCGCGCTCAGCCTCCCGCGATCTCCTCGAGCGGCACCGCGGTGTCGGTGAGCCGCGCGACGTCGACCTGCGCACCGGAGCGGATCAGCGCCTTGATCGGCCCGTCGACGTCCCAGACGTTGACGTTCATGCCGGCGACGACCCGGCCCTCGCGCAGCCAGAACGCGATGAACTCGCGCGCCGCGACGTCGCCGCGGTACCCGACCTCGTCGTAGTTGTCCGGCGTGACCAGGCCGTGGAACTCCATGCCGAGGTCGTACTGGTCGGTGTAGAAGTACGGCAGCTCGTCGTAGACGGCGTCGCCGCCGAGCATCGTCGACGCCGCCACCGCCGGCTGGTTGAGCGCGTTGGCCCAGTGCTCGACCCGGATGCCCGGCCCCAGCAGCGGGTGATCGGCCTCGGCGATGTCGCCGGCCACGACGATGTCGGGATCGCTGCTCTGCAGCCTCGCGTCGGTGACGACGCCCGAGTGCACGCGCAGCCCGGCCGCCGCGGCCAGCTGCAGGTTCGGCGCCGCACCCACCCCGACGACGACCGCGTCGGCCTCGATGCGGCTGCCGTCGGCGAGAACCGCGCCGCTCACGCGCTCGCCGTCGACGGTGAACCGCTCGATGCCGACGCCCGTGCGCAGCGTGACGCCGTGCTCGACGTGGAGGTCGGCGAAGACGCGGGCCAGCTCCGGGCCGAGCGGGCCGAGCAGCGGCAGTTCCTGCGCCTCGACGATGGTGACCTCGACGCCCGCGGCGCGTGCGGCCGAGGTGACCTCGAGGCCGATCCAGCCGCCGCCCACGACCAGCAGCCGGCGCACCGACGCGAGGGTCGTCTTGATCGCGTCGGAGTCGGGCAGCCGGCGCAGGTAGTGCACGCCCGCGGCGTCGGCGCCGGGGATGCTCAGACGGCGCGGGCTGGAGCCGGTGGCCAGTAGCAGCTTCGCGTAGCGGACGGTGCCGCCGTCGTCCTGGACGACGGTGCGCGTGCGGGGGTCGATCTCGACCACCGTCGTGCCCAGCCGCAGATCGACGTCGTGGTCGGCGTACCAGCCGGCGTCGTGGACGAACGCACTGTCGCGTTCGTCGTTGCCGAGGAGGTAGCCCTTGGACAGCGGCGGACGCTCGTACGGGCGGTCGGGCTCGTCGCCGATGAGCACCAGCGGGCCGTCGTACCCCTGGTCGCGGAGCGCCTCGGCGCCCTTGGCTCCGGCGAGTCCGCCGCCGACGATGACGAATGGCTGCTCGGTCACCCCGCCACGCTATCGGTCGGCCGCACCGCCACGACGGCGGTGCCCAAGATCGGGTGCCCAGGAGCCGTCGTCCCCGGTGCCGCGGCTGGCCCTGGCTGCGCCCGGGCGGGGCGGCGGCAGCGTCGGCGGAAAGCCGCCGGACCTTGTCGGACCCGGCTGATTGACTTCATTCATGACGACTCTTCGCGACACCGCCGAGCGGTTCGGCGCGCTGCATCGGCCCGGGTCTCCGCTGCTGCTGCCGAACGCCTGGGATCCGCTGAGCGCCCGGCTGGTCGAGGCCGCCGGCGCCGCGGCGGTGGCCACTACCAGCGCCGGGGTGGCGTGGGCGCTCGGCACGGCCGACGGCGACCG
The DNA here is from genome assembly GCF_001270745.1 of Jiangella muralis. Taxonomy (GTDB): domain Bacteria; phylum Actinomycetota; class Actinomycetes; order Jiangellales; family Jiangellaceae; genus Jiangella; species Jiangella muralis. Next base: position 45,836 of record NZ_LFXL01000042.1, on the reverse strand, counting down.
CATCGACCGCGACAGCGTGCTGGCCCTCACCCGCCGCGTCGTGGCGGCGGTCGGCGTCCCCGTCACCGCCGACGTCGAGAGCGGGTTCGGCGCCACGCCCGCCGAGGTCGCCGTCACCATCGAGGGCGTGCTCGCGGCGGGCGCCGTCGGGGCCAACCTCGAGGACGTCCACCCCCACGATCCCAGCGCGCTGCGCGACCCCGTCGAGCAGGCCGAGCGCCTGGCCGCGGCCCGCTCCGCCGCCGCCGCCGCGGGCGTGCCGTTCTACCTCAACGCCCGGATCGACACCTACCTCCGTGGCGTCGGCGACCCCGACACCCGCCTCGCCGACACCGTGGCCCGAGCGCGGGCCTACCTCGCGGCCGGCGCCTCCGGCGTCTTCGTCCCCGGTGTTGTCGACGTGCCCACCGTCACTCGCCTGGCCGCCGAGATCGACGGGCCGGTCAACATCCTCGCCGGCCCGACGGCTCCGCCGGTGCGCGAGTTGGCCGCCGCCGGAGCCGCCCGCATCAGCCTCGGCTCGTCCGTCGCCGCGGCTGCCTATGCCGTGGCCCAGCGGGCGGCGCGCGAACTGTTCGAGGACGGCACGTACACCGCGTTGGAGGGAGGGCTCGCCTACGGAGTGTTGAACACGCTGATGTCCTGAGTCCGCGCCGCCGCGATCCCGATCGCCAGCACAGCGGCGCGGTGCCGTGTTGACGGACGTCACCACCGAGGTCGGTCCGGCCCTTCGTCGCGCCGATCCGCGGCTGGTCACGCTATCCGCACGGGTTACCCGACCGCCCAACGGGAGCCGCACACCGACGGTCGCGTGGCGCACAGCTGCACTCGCCCGATGGTGTCCGTGCGTCCGCGCTCCAGCCGGGCGACCGGGTGGCGCATCGCCGTGACCACCTACAGCCGCACTGCCGCGACGGCGTGACGGCCCAGGGCAACGACCGCGACCACGACCACGACCACGACGATCAGCGGGCCGGACGTGCGTGTGGGCGCGCCCGCCGGCCCGCCACCTCGGCAAGACCGGGCGAGCACGCCCACCTGAACCGCTACCGACCGGCGAGTCCTCAGCGCCGGTAGAGCACCGGGTTGTTCGGGCTGGCCGCCAGCTCGCCCGGCTTGATCCCCGGGAGGGAGGCCGCGAGGTCGCCGACCTGGTGGTCGTTGACCGGCTCGGCCACCACCATGTCCGCGTCGATGTAGATGACGGTCATGACGCGGCGAGGGTCGACGCCGACGTTGGGGCCGGCGTGGTGGAAGGTCCAGCCGAGGTGGTAGCTGGCGTCGCCGAGGGCGAACGGCTCGGTGACGACGGGCAGGTTCTGCTCGGCGAGCGCCGCCTGCAGCGCCGTCTCGGACTCGTCGCTGATGGGCAGGTCGCGGCCGAACTCGAACCGGTGGCTGCCTGCGGCGAACGACAGCGGCCCCATCTCCAGCGGCGTCTCCTGCAGCGGCAGCCAGATCGTGCAGCTCCGGTCGCTCGAGAACGGCCAGTAGTACTGGTCGGCGTGCCAGGGGGTGATGCCGCCGGCGGGCTCCTTGTACAGCGCCTGGTCGTGGTAGAGCCGCACGCCCTCGACGCCGAGGAGGTCGGCGGCGATCTTGGCCAGCCGCTGCGAGAACACCAGCTCCTTCACCAGCTCGCTGTGCTGCCACAGGTTCCCGACCTGCAGGAACGCCTTGTTGTACGTCGAGCGCTCCTCCATCGGCAGATGCATGGTGTTCAGCTCGATCACCTTCTCGGTGATCTCCGGCTCGTAGTGCCGGACGACGTCCGGGTCGAGCACGCCGGACAGGCGGACGAAGCCGTCGCGATCGAACGCGGCGATCTGGTCCGCCGCGAGGTCGTAGGGCGTGTCGAGAGCGGTCGACGTGGTCATCGGGTCCTCCAGGAAGGAAAGGGTCTCGGGTGTGGCGCCTAGGTCAATGCTCCTGGGCCTCCGCCTCGCAGCACCACGCCGACGATGACGGTTTCCGATACTCTCGCGGCCGTTTCGGGCCGCACAGCGGGCAAATGGCGCGCGCACCGTATCGTCGAGGCATGCGCCCGGCCCTCGAACACATCGGCACCACGGGCGGCCTGTCCTGGAAGCGCTACCTGTATCGCAGCGCCGAGTTCGCGTTCAGCTGGCATTTCCACCCGGAGATCGAGCTGACGCTGATCACGGCGGGCACCGGCACCCGGTACGCGGGCGACGGGATCGAGCCGTACGACCCGGGCCAGCTGACGCTGCTCGGGGCGGGCGTGCCGCACGCGTTCGTGTCGGCGGCGCCGGGCGACAACGAGGCGGTCGTCATCCACTTCCGGGCCGACTTCCTCGGCCCCGGGCTGTTCGACGTGCCGGAGTTCGCGGCGGTGGGCGGGCTGCTGGACGCGGCCGGGCGGGGCCTGGAACTACCGGCGCCGGACGACCTCGTGCGGCGGATCGTCGCGCTGACGGAGCAGCCCGGTGCCGGCGGCACGCTCGGCCTGCTGGACGTTCTGGTCCGGCTGGCCGACGGCGCGCCCGGACGTCCGCTGGCCAGCGCCGGCTACCGCTCTCCGGACCGGCCCGACAGCCGGCACCGGATGGACGTCGTCTTCGGGTATCTGCATGAGCGGTACGGCGAGCCGATCGCCCTCGACGACGTCGCCGCCGTCGCGCACCTGTCGCCGGCCGCGTTCAGCCGGTTCTTCCGCCGCGCGACCGGCCGCACGTTCACCGCCTACCTGACCGAGCTGCGCGTCGGCGCCGCGTGCCGGCTGCTGTCCGAGAGCGACCGCGCCGTCGCCGACATCGCCGCGTCCTGCGGGTTCGGCAACCTCTCGAACTTCAACCGGCGCTTCCGCGAGCTCAAGGCGATGACGCCGCGCGAGTACCGCGCCGCCTTCGCCTGACGGCGAGTGCCCGCCCGATGGCGAGGCGCCGGCCGAACGGCGAGGCGCAGGGCTGTCGGCGCCGAGTGGCACAGTGAGGGTATGTACCGCGAGCGTCCGTCCACCATCGCGCACGCGGTGGTCTGGTCGTCGACGGTCACGGCGGACCAGGCGCACCGGGTGCTGCCCGACGGCTGCCTCGACCTGCTGTGGTCCGGCGGCCGGCTGATGGTGGCCGGGCCCGACACCGTCGCGCACCTCGCGTCGTGGCGGGCGGGCACGCCGTTCGTCGGGCTGCGGCTCGGCTCCGGGGTCGGGCCGCGGGTGCTCGGACTGCCGGCTCACGAACTGCGCGACCAGCGGGTGCCTCTCGACGCGCTATGGCCCGGCGCCGAGGTGCGCCGGCTGGCCGACCGACTGGCCGAAGCGGTCGAAACAGCGGAGAGAGCAGCGTCGGACGGGTTGGTCGGGTTCGCCGGAGCGGCGACCACGACCGCCGACCCCGGCGCGCTGCTGGAGGCCGTCGCCGCGCACCGGCTGGACGGGGCGCCGCCGGCCGATCCCGTCGTCGAACGGGTGGCGTGGCGGCTGGGGCAGGGCGCCACCGTCGGCGCCGTCGCCCGCGAGGTCGGCCTGAGCGCCCGTCAGCTGCACCGGCGCAGCCTCGACGCGTTCGGGTACGGGCCGAAGACGCTCGCGCGCATCCTGCGGTTGAACCGCGCACTCGAGCTGGGCCGGTCCGGCACGCCGGCCGCGGACGCCGCCTACGCGGCCGGGTACGCCGACCAGGCGCACCTGTCTCGCGAGGCGCGCTCACTGGCCGGCGTCACGCTCACGACCCTGGTGGCGTAGCGCCCGGCAGCGCGGCATAGAAGTCGACGCCGTTGCCATCCGGGTCCTGCACCACGGCGTAGCGCTGACCCCAGAACGCGTCCCACGGCGCGAGGTGGCTCGCGGCGCCGGCGGCGATCATCCGCTCGTACGCCGCGTCGACGCCGGCCGGGTCGCCGCAGTCGAAGGCGAGGCTGGCGTGGCCGCCGGTCTCCGGGGTGAAGCCGGGATCGAACCCGGCGATCGACGCGTGCGTATCGAGCAGCAGCTTCACGCCCGGCGCGAGCGGGATCTCGGCGTGCGGCGCGACTTCCGCGCCGTCGGGGACGTCGAGGCCGAGCGCCCGGTAGAACTCCAGCGAGCGGGCCATGTCGGCGACCGCGAAGCCGATGGCGTTGAAACGTGGCTGTGTCATGCCGACGACGCTACGGCCCGGCTCGCGAGGGCGTCTTGAAGGAATCGGACGCCGTACGCTGACCGGGTGGCGCACCCGCGGATGTACACCGACGACGAGCCATACCTCGCCGAGTTGCGCGCCGCCTGCCTCCGCTTCCCCGAGGCGGTCGAGGTCGAGGCGTGGGGCCGGCCGACCTTCCGCGCGGCGAAGAAGATCTTCGCCGTCTTCACGGGCAGCGACGACCACCCGTTCGCGGTGACCTTCAAGCCCGACCCGGCCGACCGGCCGGCGCTGCTGCAGGACCCGCGCGTCTACGTGCCCCCCTACTTCGGCCCCAGCGGCTGGCTGGCTCTCGACTTCACCGCCGCCGACGTCGACTGGACGGAGGTCGGCGAGCTGCTGGACGGCTCGTACCGGCAGGTCGCGCTGCAGCGCATGCTCAAGGCGCTGGACGCCCGCTGAGCCGCCGGCGCGCCCGGAGGTAGTGTCGAGGCGTGGCGGTGCGCATCGAACAGGTCGACCTGCCGGGCATCGGAGTGCGACACGACGTGTTGACGCAGTCCGGCCGACGGGTCAGCGTCCTGGCGCAACGTTCCGGCGAGCGCACGCTGGCCGTCTTCGACATCGACGACCCCGACTCCTGCCGCGACCCCATCACGCTCACCGACGACGAAGCCGAGACGCTGGCCGGGCTGCTCGGCGCGTCCGTCGTGCTCGGCCAGCTGGCCGCGCTGCGCGACCACGCCGCCGGGCTGTACACCGAGCAGATCGCCGTCACCGCCGGGTCGCCGTTCGCGGGCCGCGCGCTCGGCGACACCCGGGCGCGCACCCGCACCGGCGCGTCCATCGTCGCGCTGCTCCGCGACGGCGCCGTGCAGCCGTCGCCGGGGCCGGAAGCGCCGCTGCGGGCCGGCGACCTCCTGGTCGCGGTCGGCACCCGCGAGGGCCTCGACGCGCTGACCCGGCTCATCGCCGACGGCGCGAACTGATCCGCTGCCCCGATGCCGGAGACCACCACCCTCCTGATCGAGATCGGTGCGCTCCTGCTGGGGATGGGGCTGCTGGGCCGGCTGGCCGGCCGCGCCGGGGTGTCGCCGATCCCGTTCTACCTGCTGGCCGGGCTGGCGTTCGGGCAGGGCGGGCTGCTGCCGCTGTCGGCCAGCGAGGAGTTCTTCGAGGTCGGCTCCGAGGTCGGCGTCATCCTGCTGCTGCTCATGCTGGGGCTGGAGTACTCGGCCGGCGAGCTGGTCGCGAGCATCCGCCGCTCGGCGCTGTCCGGACTGTACGACGCGCTGCTCAACGCGCTGCCGGGTGCGGCGTTCGCGCTGCTGATGGGCTGGGGCCCGGTCGCCGCCGTCGCGCTGGCCGGGGTGACCTGGGTGTCGTCGTCGGGTGTCATCGCGAAAGTGCTGCGCGACCTCGGCCGGCTGAACAACCGCGAGACCCCGGTGGTGCTGTCGGTCCTGGTCATCGAGGACCTCGCGATGGCGTTCTACCTGCCGGTGCTGTCGACGCTGGTGGTCGGCGCCGGGCTGGCCGAGGGCGCGCGGACGCTGGCGATCGCCGTCACCGCGGCCGTGGTGATCCTCTACCTGGCCCTGCGGCACGGCAACGCGATCTCGACGCTGTTCTCGCCGCGGCAGCGGGAGGCGCTGCTGCTGGGCGTGCTCGGGCTGACGATGGTGGTGGCGGGTGTCGCGGAGCAGGTGAACGTGTCGGCCGCCGTCGGGGCGTTCCTAGTCGGCATCGCGATCTCCGGCCCGGTCGCCGAGCACGCGTCGGAGCTGCTGACACCGTTGCGGGACGTGTTCGCGGCGGTGTTCTTCATCTTCTTCGGGCTGACCACCGACCCCGCCGACATCGGGCCGGTACTGCTGCCGGCGCTGGCGCTGACCGTCGTCACGACCGCGACGAAGGTGCTCACCGGCTGGCTGGCGGCCCGGCGCGCCGGCATCGCCGAGCCGGGACGGTGGCGGGCTGGGTTGGCGCTGGTGCCGCGGGGCGAGTTCTCCGTCGTGATCGCCGGGCTGGCGGTCGGCGCCGGCATCGAGCCGACGCTGGCGCCGCTGGTGACGACGTACGTGCTGCTGACGGTGGTGCTCGGGCCGCTGCTGGCGCGGCTGCCGGACCTGCCCTGGTTCCGTGACGTGGTGCGGCGGCGGGTGCTCAACCGAGGGCGGGGACGAGTACTGCGGCGCCGCTGACGGCGTCGGCGGCGAGGTCGCTCAGCGCGGCATCGGCGCGGCCGAGCGGATACGGCGTCGTGGTGACGAGCAGCCGGTGCTCCCCGGCGAAACGGAGGAACGCCCGGGCGTCGTCGCGGGTGTTGGCGGTGACGCTGCGCAGTTGCCGTTCCTGGAACAGGTGCCGCTGATAGTTCAGCGGCGGCACGTCGGTGAGATGGATACCGGCGACGGCGAGCGTGCCGCCACGGTCCAGCGCGGCCAGCGCCGGCGGGACGAGGTCGCCGACCGGCGCGAACAGGATCGCGGCGTCGAGCGGCTCCGGCGGCGGGTCGGCAGCGCCGCCGGCCGAGGCCGCGCCCAGCTGGAGCGCCAGCCGTTGCGCCGCCGGGCTGCGGGTCAGGACGTGGACGGTGGCCCCCTGGGCCAGCGCGACCTGGGCCGCGAGGTGGGCGCTGGCGCCGAATCCGTAGATCCCCAGCCGGCCGCCGGGTGGCAGCTCGGCGCGGAGCAGCGCGCGGTAGCCGATGATGCCGGCGCACAGCAGCGGCGCCAGCTCGATGTCGTCGTAACCGGACGGCAGCGCCAGCGCGTAGGCGGCCGGGACGGTCGCGTACTCGGCGTATCCGCCGTCGGCGTCCCAGCCGGTGTAGACCGAGGCCGGGCACAGGTTCTCGGCGCCGCGACGACAGTACGCGCAGGTCCCATCGGTGCCGCGCAGCCAGGCGATGCCGACGCGGTCGCCGACGGCGAAACCTCCGGCGCCGCCGTCGCTCTCCACTTCGCCGACCACCTCGTGGCCGGGCACGACCCGCGGGCGGTGCACCGGCAGGTCGCCCTCGGCGACGTGCAGGTCGGTGCGGCAGACGCCGCAGGCCAGCACCCGGACCAGCAGCTCGCCGGGGCCGGGCTCGGGCACCGGCTCATCGACGCGCGTCAGCGGCCGGCTCGCCATCGGGCCGGGCGTGGTGACTCGCCAGGCGCGCATGCCTCAGTCGAACGTCAGCAGCTCGTCGACGTCGATGGACACCGGGAACGGCCGCTCGAGCGAGATCACCCCGGAACCACCGGCGACCTCCTTGTACGCGCCGCCGACCAGCTCGTACGCCACGAACCTGGCTTCGTCGTCGGCCGCCGGGTCGATGATCCAGTACGCCGGAATGCCGGCGTACTGATAGTCGGCGACCTTCGCGATGCGGTCGGTGCGCCGCGATCCGGGCGAGACGATCTCGACGACCAGCCGCACGTCGGCCGGGTCGAGCCGCGACACGCTCAGTCGCGCCTGCGCCCGCGGGAACACGACGATGTCCGGGCCACGCTCCGTCGGCGGGAACTGCGCCTCGATGATCACGCCCATGTGCTGAAGCGCGACCAGGCCGTCGGGTAGCTGCGCACCCAACTGGGTGACCAGTTCCTGCGCAACCAGCTGATGTCCGCCCGACGGGAACGAGTTCATGACGATCGTTCCGTCGACGAGCTCCCAGTACCGGTTGGCGTCGGTCTCCTCGAGTGCATCCCAGTCCTCGATGGTCAGGAGCTCGTTGGGCACCGTGACCGTCATCATCGGGACCTCCTTCGCTCGATCATGTTCTGACCTTCGAGTCATACCGTCACGATACGCAGTTCCGCACCCTCACGCGTTTGCCCGAATCCGTCTCAGAAACTTGCCCTACTCATCAATTCCCCAGGCCAACACGGGAACCGGGCAGCAGGACCTCCGCCTTGGCCGGCAGGTGGTCCGACGCGTCGGTGGAGACGACGGCAGCGGTGCGGACGATGACGTCGCCGGACGTGAGGACGTAGTCGATGCGGGCGTTCGGGTCCTCGGCCGGGTAGGTGTTGCCGTCGCCGACTCCGGCGGCCTCCCAGGTGTCGACGAGGTCGTCGACGAGTTCGCGGATCTCCGGCGACGACGGGACGGCGTTGAGGTCGCCGAGCAGGACCACCGACTCGTCCGGCTGCCCCATCAGCGCCTCGATCGCCGCGACCTGTTCGAGCCGCTCGTTGGCGTCGTTGTGCTGCAGGTGGGTGTTGTAGACGCTCACCCAGACGCCGCGCACGTTGATGCGGGCGCGCAGCAGGCCGCGCTGCTCGTGCCCCTCGTACTTGGGCAGAAAGGTGTTGTCCCATGCGCGGATCGGCCGCTCGCTCAGGATCGCGGTGCCGTACTGCCGCCGCGGCTCCCCCGGCTGCGCCGGGTCGAGATCGAGGTTGGCGCCGTAGACGACGTGCATGTCCAGCTCATCGGCGAGCCAGGCGGCCTGGTCGGCGAAGTCGCTGCGCTCGCCCCAGTGCCGGTCGACCTCCTGCAGGCCGACGACGTCGACGCCTTCGGTCTTGATGACGTCGGCGGCCCGCTGCAGGTTCAGCAGGCCGTCGACGCCGACGCCGTGGTGGATGTTGAAGCTCATGACGGTGAGCGGCCGGTCGCGGGGCGACGGATCGGCCGACAAAGCGGGCTGAGTGGTCCCGGCCATCAGTCCCAAGACTGCCAGAACCGCGGGGGCGGCGGTGCGGAGCAGGCGCATGGTGGGGTCCTTTCGACGTCACGGCGCACGTGCCGTCGAGCCTTCCCACTCCGGATGACTTGTAGACAAACCTCCCGCAAACGGTCAGTCGAGAAGTCCGTCGATCGGCTCTCCGGCGCGCACCTGCCACGTCGCCACCCGCAGGACCCGCGTCACCGGCGGCAGCCCCGAGTCCGGCACCAGCCCGGTCAGCAGCCGGCGCCGGCGCAGCAGCAGCCGCAGGTGGCGGGCGGCGTCCTCGCCCGGCCAGCCGCGGTCCAGCAGGACGGCGGTGCTGCCGGACGGCGTGCGCACCAGCACGTCGACGCGGTAGCCGTCGACGACGGCGTTCGGCTCGACCGCGCCGACCCCGGCGCCGGCCGCCTCGAGCCGCGCGCACAGCGCCTCGACCAGCGGGTCGGTGAAGACGGCCGACTCCAGTGGCGCCGGCGGGTTGGGCCGGACGTGGAAGGACCGGACGGACGACATCCGGGCCAGCAGCGCCGGCAGCCCGGCCTGCCGCGACCAGAACCCGTGCTGCCCGACGGTGACGACGTGCGCCCGCGCCCGGGCCAGCGAGCCGCTCCACAGCGCCGTCTGCCCCTGCGCCCAACGCAGCGTCTGCTCCGGCATCCCGTCGCCGGCGACCAGCGACAGCACGACCGCGTCGCAGTCGACGGCGTCGCCGTCGGCCACGCAGGCCACCGGCACCGGCTCGAACCGGAACAGCGACCGCAGCTCCTCGGCCTGGGCCCGGAACGGGGTGGCGACGGCGATCGTGGCGTCGGCGGGCAGCTGCTCGCGCAGTTCCTTGACCGCCCACACGACGCGGTCGATCTCGGCCTGGTTGCGCCAGGAGCCGCCGTTGGCGCCGCGTTCGGGCGTGCCGGTGACGTCCTCCCAGAGCAGCAGCGTCGCGTCGCCGGTCTCGGCGTCGTGTGCCCTGGGCAGCGCGCCGACATCGGTGACGACGGTCAGCCGGCCCCCGTAGAAGTGCTCGTCGACGATGCGGGCGATGCCCGGGTGGGCGCCGTCGTGCTCGTCGAGCAGCATCGGCTCCTCGACGTTGGGCAGCGCGGCGTCGTAGACGGAGTCGCCGCGGAAGGACAGCCGCCGCTCGGCCAGGAAACCGGCGCTCAGGCCGGCGGCGCGGCGGGCGCGGCGCAGCCGGTGGTCGCTGAGGCCGGGCGCGCGCAGCCGCTGCCGCGGGTCGCCGACGACGAGGGCGCGGCGGGCGCGGAACAGCAGCGGCAGTGCGGCGGACACCGGGCAGTGGTGCGCGTCGTCGATGACGACCAGGTCGAACATGCCCGGCTCCAGCGCCAGCTGCCCGGCGTCGCGCGGCGTGACCGCCCAGCCGCCGAGGTGACTGAGCAGCTCGCGGTGGCTGGTCCGGCGGTTCCGGCCGCCCGGCTCCAGCGCGATGCGGCGCGCCTCCAGCCGCTCCCGGGCGGTGCCGGCCTGCTCCGCGACGACGACGGTGAGCAGCTCCGCGGAGAGCTCGGCGACCCGCGCGGACAGCTCGCGGCCCTCGAGGTCGAGCGCGTCGTCGCTGACGGCGAGCGCCTCGCGCCGGTCCTCGCGCAGCCGGTCCTCGGCCCGCGCGAACAGCAGCAGCGCGTCGAACGCGGCGGGGTCCAGCAGCAGCTCGCGCACGGCGCCGGAGTCGGCACCGGCGTCGGCGATGGCGCGGACGAACGCGAGCACCAGGTTGCGGCGGCGCAGTCCGCCCATGAGGTGCGTCTCGGTGAGCGTGCGCGCGCGGTCGACCCAGTCGGCCAGCCCGGCGTCGTCGCCGCGCCACGCGGCGGCCAGCAGGTCGGACGGCACGCCCAGCCGCTCGGCCGCGGCGGACCGGGCGGCGGTGGTCTTACGCAGCAGCGCCTCGAGGTCGTTCCGCTCGGCCAGGCGGTCGCGCCAGGCCTTGACCTGCACCTGGGCGGCGGCCAGCTCGGCGGCGACGGAACCGCGGCTGCGGCTGCGCGACGCGTCCTTGGTGGAGCGCAGCAGCTCGCGGACGACCTGCTTCTCCTCGGCCCGGCCCTGTGCGTCGCCGGTCTTGATCAGCAGGCCGGTGACGAGCGTGCCGCACCGGTCGGCCAGCCGCTGCAGCGCGGCGTCGTCGGCGGAGGCGACCAGCACCTTCTGCCCCGCGGCGACCGCCGTGGCGACGACGTCGACGATGAGCTCGTCCTTGCCGGTGCCGGGCGGCGCGGCGACGACGGTGAGCGGCCGCGACATGGCCGCCGTCAGCACCGCCTGCTGGCTCTCGTTCAGCTCGGCCGGCAGCACCGGCGCGACGACGGCGCGGGTGGTGGTGCGCAGCCCGACCGGCTTGCCCAGGAACTCCAGCGCGGTGCCGGGCACGTCGGCCAGCCGCTCCCCCAGCTCGGCCAGCTCGGCGGCGACGGCCTGCTGGGCGGCCCGCTCGGACTCGACGTACAGCACGCAGGCGGTGTTGTGCACGCCGGTGCGGTTGGCGGACTTCTGGTCGACGGCGTCCAGCGCGGCGGGGTCGAGCCGGCTCAGCTCGTCCAGGTCCAGCCGCTTCAGCAGCTGCCGGATCGCCACCAGCAGCTGGTCGCGGTCGCCCGGCTTCCAGCTCTGCCGCCAGGCCGCCAGCACGCTGGCCGCCTCCTGGTCGTCCAAGCACGCCTGCAGGATGCCGGCGTGCGGCAGCACCGGTCCGACGGGGCGCAGTGCGGCGGCGCCGCGGGCGTCGACGGTGACCTCGGCGCGGCGGACCAGCAGCGGTGCGACGGTGGACGGCGCGAGCGGGTCGCCCGAGTTCCGGCGGCCGGCGCCGGCCAGCGTGACCAGCGGGTACCCGTACCAGACGTCGCGTTCCTTCCAGTCGAACGTGTCGACGCCGGCCGGGGCGAGCGTCGTCGGCTCGGTGCCGCTGAGCAGGGCCTCGGCGCCGTCGGTCATCGGGAACCAGTCGGCGGACTCGGCGCCGCGCACCGGCAGCGCCGCGGGCGACGGCGCCTCGGCCAGGCAGGACCGGTAGTAGTCGATGACCTCGCGCCAGCCCGGGTCGGCGACCTGGTCGCCGTGGTCGCCGCCGGCCGCCCCCGCGCCGCCTGCCGCGCCGTCCGTCCCGGCAGGCGGGACGGCGACGGTGCCGCCGGCGCCGGTGGACGTGCCGCGGACGTCGCGCCCGCCGTTGCCGTCGAGCAGGCTGAGCGCCCGCACCGCCGACCGAGCGATGACGTGGTTGCCGGTGACGGCGAGCGTGGACGTGGCCGGCAACTGCTCGGCCGGCACGCCCTGCGCGGCGAGCTTGGTGGTGAGGTAGCGGGCGAGGTCCTCGGCGGTGACCCACGGGCCCAGGCCGTCCTTGACCCGGCCGGTGCGCAGCCCTTCGACGATCTCGCCGGTGAACCGCGACGTGCCCAGTTGCGGCACCGGCTCGGCCATGACGGACGCGGGCAGCGGGGCCGGCGACGCCGAGATGACGTAGACGCCGGCCGGCTCGAGCATGACCTGGCGGCGCTGGACGGCGAACCGGTCGGTCTCCGGGCCGGGCAGGCAGGCGTCGAGCAGCACGACCTTGCTGGCCGCCCGGCACTCCTGCAGCTGGTCGCGGAGGAAGTCGGCCGGGACGGCGGTGCGCTCGAGGTCGGCGGGGTCGGTGTCGGCGGCGGCGAGGTAGAGCCGTCCGTCGGCGCCGGACACCTGCGCGTAGCCGGTGAGGTACACCAGCACGGTGTCGGCCAGCGCCCGATCGTCGAGGAACGTCTCGACCGCCCGCATGATCTCGCCGCGGCTGCCGTCGGCGACCACCTGGCAGGTGTCGACCATGCCGACGTCGGCGCGCTCCAGGACCTGCCGCAACTGGCGCAGCCCGGCCGCCGCGGCGGGCAGCAGCGGGTAGCCGGTGTGGTCGTGGACGGCCGTGCCGACGAGCAGCGCGGCGCGGTCGCCGGCGGGCAGCCGGCGGGCGCCCGGGACGGCCGGAGCGGCGGTGGACTCCACGGCGGACGGGAATCGCAGCGACGCCTCGGGCGTACGTCGTGGCGGCGCCGGAAGCGTGACCGTGGCCGGACGGACGGCCACGAACCGATCCCGGACAGGTTCGGTCCGCACATGCATCGACGGCTCGTTCATCAGGCTCCCTCGCGTGTGGCCTGCCACCGGTGAACACCCCGTTCACCTGCGGTTCCCTCGCAGACTAGGTACGCATCGCGACGTATGTCGGATCTTGGAGCAATATGGTCCGAACACCCGATGGAGTACTCGGACGAGAGGATCGTGGTGATCTAGAAAACAATCACGTATAAGCCGGCGCACTCATTCGATCATGGGAATTCCGCGTTTCTCCGCGTTGGCGAGATGGCGCCATGGCGGGCATTCGCCAGCGCCGGGCCCTGGCGCCGTCATCACACCGGCTCGAACACTGATGGGCACCCCAGCGAAGGAGCCCGCGGTGATGAGCGGTCGGTCGGACAGATCCAGGCGTCTCCTCGCGATTCTCGTCGCCGGGTCGTTGCTCGCCACCCTCGGCGCGGCGCCGGGGCAGGCCGGCGAGGCGGCCGGCACGGGTGACGCGGTGACGGCGTTCGGCGCGGAGCCGGAGACCACGACCGTCACCCTCGTCACCGGCGACCGCGTGCACGTCCAGCGCGGCGCCGACGGCCGCGAGGGCATCGCCGTCGATCCCGCGCCGCGGCCCGGCGGCGTCGTCCCGCAGTTCCACGCCAGTTCCCGCGACGGCGTCACGCGGGTGGTGCCGTCGGACGTCGCCGCGCTGGTGCCGGACCGCCTCGACCCCGCGCTGTTCGACGTGACGGCGCTGGCCGCGCAGGATGCCGGCGCGACGCTGCCGCTGATCCTCGACTACGCCGACGACGCCGTGCGGCCCTTGGACGCCACGCCGGTGCCCGGTACGACCGCCACCCTGCAGCTGAACAGCGTCAACGCCGTCGCGGTCGACGCAGACCCGACGGAGTTCGGCGCGGCCGTGCTGGCCCTGGCCGGGGCACGGCCGCTGGCCGGGGGCGACCCGCTGGGCGCCGTGGAGAAGGTCTGGCTGGACGCCCGCACGGAGGCCCGGCTGGACCGCAGCACCGGCCAGATCTCCGCGCCGGCCGCCTGGGACGCGGGCGTCGACGGCGACGGCGTCACGGTCGCCGTGCTGGACTCCGGCATCGACGACACCCACCCCGACCTCGCCGGGCGGGTCGACGCCGCGGTCAACTTCACCGAGGACCCCGACGCCACCGACGGCGCCGGGCACGGCACGCACGTCGCCTCGATCGTCGCCGGGACGGGTGCGGCGTCGGACGGGGACCGCCGCGGCGTCGCGCCGGGCGCCCGGCTGCTCAGCGGCAAGGTGCTGGACTACGGGGGCGGCGGCTTCGTCTCCTGGGCGATCGCCGGCATGGAGTGGGCCGCCGCCGAGGGCGCGCGGATCGTCAACATGAGCCTGACGCTCGGCCCGGGCAGCCTGGACGCGCCACTGCTGACCGGCGCGGTCGAACGGCTCTCCGCCGAGCACGGCACGCTGTTCGTCATCGCCGCCGGCAACGACGGGTGCGACGCGTGCATCGGCAGCCCGGGCGACGCCCCGTCGGCGCTCACCGTCGGCGCCGTCGGCCGCGACGACCAGCTGGCCGACTTCTCCAGCCGCGGCCCGACGCACGGCGGCCACCGGCTCAAGCCCGAGGTCACCGCGCCGGGCGTGGAGATCGCCGCCGCACGGGCCGGTGGCGGCGACCCGTACGTCGCCTACTCCGGCACGTCCATGGCCGCGCCGCACGTCGCGGGCGCCGCCGCGCTGCTGGCCCAGGCCCGGCCGGACCTCACCGGGCCGGAGCTGCGGGCCGCGCTGACCTCGACCGCCGTGCCCGCCGACGGCGTCGCCGTCACCGCGCAGGGCAGTGGCCGGATCGACGTCGGCCGGGTGCTGGCCAGCCCGGTGCTGGCGTCCGGCGGCGACCTGAGCTTCGGCCTGGTGCCGTTCCCCGGCGACGAACCGGCGCCGCCGCTGCGGCGCACCGTCGAGTACCGCAACACGACCACCGCGCCGGTCACCGTCGACCTCGCCGCGGACGTGCCCGGCGCCGCCGCCGGCGACCTGACGGTGACGCCGTCCACGCTGACGCTCGCGCCCGGCGCCGCAGGCAGCGCCGAGGTGGTGCTCGACGTCGCCGGCGGCCGGCCGGGCGACTACGCCGGCTACCTGCTCGCGACGCCTGCCGGCGAGCCGGACCCGCTGCGGCTGCCGCTCGGCTACACCGTCGAGGCGGAGCACTTCGAGGTCATGGTCACGGCGATCGCCGCGGACGGCCGGCCGGCGCTGGCCCTGACCACCGGCTACGCCAACCCTGTCATCGACGTCCGGACCGGCGAGGCGCCGCCGCACGGGCCGTGCTCGGACGGGCCGGAGCTGTCCTGGTGCGTGCGGGTACCGGCCGGAACCTACTCCGTCATGACGTGGGTCGTGACCAAGCCGGCCTGGGCCGACAGCGACGGCGACCCCTACACGGCGACACCGCTGTACTCCGCGCTGGTCGGCGACCCGGAGGTGACGATCACCGGCGACACCACGCTGGTCATGGACGCGCGGGAGGCGGTCGAGGTCGAGGTGGCGACGCCGGACCACGAGACGCGGGCGAACCTCGGCGGCTCGGTCGGATTCGGCTGGGCGCGGACCCCGGCCGACGGCCCGGCGACCGTCGACTTCCTACTGAGTCCGCCCGGCGCACAGTTGGAGGAGCGGGCGTTCCTGCAGCCCACCGAGGACGTGACCATCGGCTCGTTCAGCGCCTCGTCCCGGTTCCGCCTGACCGCGCCGGACATCACGCTCGACGTCGATGGCGTCGCACTGGCGCCGTCGTACTATCCGCCGAGCCGGCTCAGCGACGTGATCTCGCAGTTCCCCATGCTCGACGGCGAGCTGACGCTGCCCGTCGCCGACGCCGGTGACGGCACCGCCGCGGACGTCGCCGCCACGGACCTGGACGGCGCGCTGGCGCTGATCCGCCGCTCCGACGCGGTCTCGGTCGCCGTGCAGGCGAACCGGGCCGCCGCGGCCGGCGCCGCGCTGGTCGCCGTCTACAACGACGTGCCCGGGTCGAACGACCAGGTCGGCCCGGAGGTCGCCCAGCTGGAGGTGCCCACCGTGCGGCTGTCGCACGAGGAGGGCCAGGCGCTGCTGGACCGGCTGGCCGACGGCGCCGTCACCGCGACCGCGACCGGGACCCCGTCCAGCCCGTACGTGTACGACCTCGTGCACCTCGAACGCGGCCGGATCCCGGCGGAGCTGAGCTACGTGGACCGCGCCGCGGACCTCACCGCCGTCCAGCACGACTACGGCGTCCAGCTGAGCGGGTCGCTGACGGAAGTGGCCTACCCCTTCGACGCCGAGCACGACTTCTCCGCGTCGGTCTGGGTGCCGGTGCCGGAGGCGCCGGTGAGCCGCACCGACTACTACCTCGACGACCCGGGCATGCTCTGGCAGCACGCCGTGCAGACCCCGGCGGTGCCGTACGGCGGGCACTGGCCCGCCCCTACCGTCGTCGACCTCACCCTTCTAGGCCCGCTCCAGCCCGTGGCCGACGGTGAGCGCTCGTGGCTGCGGCAGCCGCTCGTCCCCGGTTTCGACGACCAGCAGCCGATGACCCGCCACGGCGACCAGTTGATCATCCCCACCGCCGGCTTCGTCGACGCCGCGGGCAACTTCGGCGAGGCGTGGGCGGGCGGCCACGACGGCGCCGGCTACCGCTCGCTGTTCCAGGTCTGGCACGGCGACGAGCTGCTCGGCGAGGCGAGCGGCATCCTGCTGCCGTCCGGCACCATCGCGTTGCCGCCCGGCGAGGAGACGTACCGGATCGACTACTCACTCGAGAACCGGACGCCGTGGGCGGTGCTCTCGACCCGCACCCGCACGTCCTGGACGTTCGTCTCCGACACGACGCCGGCCGGAGACGAGCCGGCCGTGGTGCCGCTGCTCACCCTCGGCCACGACCTCGGCGCCGACCTCACCAACCGGCTGCCCGCGCCGCGGGACCGGCGCGGGCCGAACGAGATCTCCGTCGAGGTCGGCCACCTGGCCGGTGCGGACCCGCGGGTCACCGGAGTCACCGTCGAGGCCTCCTACGACGACGGCGCCAGCTGGCGGCCGCTGCGGGTGCGCCGCTCCGGCGACACGTTCAAGGCACACCTGCCGAACCGTCCGCCGCGCGGCCACACCGGATTCCTGTCGCTGCGCTTCAGCGCCGCCGACGCCGCCGGCAACCGGATCGACCAGGAGATCATCCGGGCGGCGGCGCTGCCGCCGGACTGACGCGGGCGGACTCAGCGGGCCAGCCAGTCGAGCGCCACGGCGGCGGTCCAGGACTGGTGCAGGCTGCCCAGCGGCTCGCCGGTGAACGGCTCGTAATACTCGCCGAAGTCGCCGCCGGCCAGCTGCCGCAGCGACGCCGCCCGCAGCCGCCGGGCGCCGTCGTCGTCGCCCTGACGCTCGAAGGCCCAGCTGAACAGCCACGACACGATCGGCCAGACCGGGCCGCGCCAGTAGGTGCGCGGCCGCAGGCCGGGGTCGGACGGCGAGACCGACGGCGGCAGCGGGTGCGCCAGCGCGGGGTGGCCGCACCAGCGCTCGCCCCAGAACAGCGCCCGCTGCGACCCGTCGTCGACGCCGCAGAACAGCGGCGCGAAGCCGGCGACCGTCTCCGTCTCGATCCAGCGGCCGGACCGGCGGTCGAGGTCGCGGGCCAGCCCCGTCGACGGCGACACTGTCGACCGGACTCCGGCGCGGAACCGGGCGGCCAGCTCGCGCAGCTCGGCCGCGTCGTCGTCGAAGCCGAACTCGTCGCCGAGGCCGGCCAGCTCGTCGCTGGCGACGGCGAGGATGGCGGACATGAACACGTCGGCCACCCGGAACCCGACGACCTCGCGGGCGGCGGCGTCGTCGTAGCGGACCCGGCGCAGCTGCTCGACGATCCACAGGTACCGGCCGTACTCGGCGTCGGTGGGGCGTTCATGCACGTCGCCGACGTGGTCGACGTCGGTGCGGACGAACCCGGGCAGGTCGTCGCCGGGGACGACGGCGGCGTAGGGCTGGTCCCAGCGCGGCGAGTTGTCCATGCCGCTCTCCCAGCCGTGGTGGATCTCGACCAGCCCGCGGCGGTCCGGGTCGCGCGCGGTGGCCAGCCAGCGATGCCAGGCCAGCCAGGCGCCGAAGGTGTCGCGGACGAACGCCTCGGCCTCCGCGCGGTCCTCGCCTCCGGCCGACCGCCCGGCGTCGAGGATGCGGCGCACCGCGAGCGCGTGCACGGGTGGCTGGCAGATGCCGGACGTGCGGACGGCCCGGGGCGCGGCCGCCGCCGACTCCGTCCCCCACCGTTCCGGGCCGGGGAAGTAGCCGTCGCCCGCCGAGAACACGATGTGCGGGATCATGCCGGTCGCCCACTGGGCGCGCAGCAGCGTGCGCAGCTCGGTGATGGCACGCGGCACCGACAGCCGGGCCAGCCCGACGGCGATCAGCCCGGAGTCCCAGCTCCACATGTGCGGATAGAGCCGCGGCGCCGCCGCCGTCATGGAGCCGAGGTCGTTGCCGCGCAGCACGTCGGCCGCGCGGTCGCCGAGCCCCACGTCGCTGACCGGGACCCGCACTCGCGTCTCCTTCGCCCTCCGACGGGTAGTCGTCCCGACCAGGTTTCGATATCGTCCTGGTTTTGTCAAATCACTGGACGTAAGGGGCTACCGTGGCTGGGACCTCGCCCGGATGGCTGCTGCAGCTGATCCGGTCCGGCGACGGCTGGACCCGGCGGCAGCTGCTGGCCGAGACCGGGCTGTCGCGGATGACGCTGTTCGAGCGGCTGGACGCGCTGTTCCGGGCCGGACTGGTGTACGAGGCAGGCCCGGCCGGGCCGACCGGCGGGCGCCCGGCGGCGCTGATCCGGTTCGCCGACCGCGGCCGGGTCGTGCTGGTCCTCGACCTCGACCATCACACCGGACGGGTCGCCGTCACCGACCTCACCGGGCACAGCCTGCGCGAACGCGAACTGCCACTGGACATCGCCGGACCGCCGGACGCGGTGCTGGCGGCGGTCTGCGACGCGGGCGCCGCGCTGCTGGCGGCCGGCGCGGACGAGACGCTGGTCGGGGTCGGGGTGGCGCTGCCCGGCCCGGTGTCGCCTGCGACCGGGCTGCTGCGCCCGGCGACCGTCATGCCCGGCTGGGACGGCTTCCCGATCGCCGCGTTCGTCGGGGCGCGCTGGCCGGTCCCCGTCCTGCTGGAGAACGACGCCCGCGCGCACGCGCTCGGCGAGGCGGCCGAGCGGCCCGGCACGACGCCGCTGCTGGCCGTGAAGTACGCGCACGGGATCGGCGCCGGCCTGGTCATGGACGGCGCACTGCTGCGCGGGTTCGATGGCGCGGCCGGCGACATCGGGCACATCCGGGTGTCCGACGATGCGGACGCGCCGGTCTGCCGGTGCGGGCGGACGGGCTGCCTCGCGGCGTTCGCGTCCGGATACGCGCTGCTGCGCCGCCGTGGCGTGACGCCGTCCTCGTCGGACGACCTGGCGGCGCGGCTGGCGTCGTCACCGGAGCTGACAGCGGCCGCGCGGCGGCTCGGCCGGACGCTGGCCGGGCTGGTCGCGCTGGTGAACCCGCAGACCATCGTGCTCGGCGGCACCCTGGGCCGGCTGCCGGTCGTGGTGGACGAGGTGGCGGCTGCCGTGCGGGCCGACGCACTGGACCGGCTGACCAGCGACCTGGAGATCGTGCCCAGCACCGCCCACCATCCCGCCGCCGTCGGCATGGCCGCCCTCGTCACCGGCCACGTCTACGCTCCCGGCGCCGTCGACGCGCTCGTCCCATGATCATGGGGCGATCGGGCGGCGGCGCCGGGTCTGGCGGGCGGCCCAGTGGTCGATGACGGGCCTGGTCCACAGCGGCACCCGCTGGTTCAGCGTCGCGACGGGCGGCGGCATCTGCTGCCGCGCGTGGTAGGCGTTGACCGTGCTTCTCGTCACACCGAGCAGGCGGGCGATCGCCGACGCCGTCAGGAGGGCCGCCGGGTCGAGCTCGGGCGCCCACAGGCCCACCACGACCGCGGACCGCGCCAGGATCTCGTCCACCGGCACCTCCACGGTCGCGGACGTGCCGCCGAGGGTGGCCAGCGGGATGCACCAGCGCAGCTCAGGACGTGCGTCAGGGCCTTCCAGCCAGTCGCGGTCGAGCAGGACGACCTCGCCGTCGTCGCGGCCGGCGCGCGGGGCGCCGGCGTAGCGCCGGCCGAACGTGACGTCCTCGGCGCCCGGGACCGGCCGGCGCGAGGCCGTGTAGACCCAGGTTCCGCCGGTCCGCAGATAGTTGCCGCCGCCGACCACCAGCTCGGCATCGGGCCAGGTCAGAGGGCGCAGAGCGGCCTCCAGCTCGGCTCCGGCGTCGAGCACGGTCGCCTCCTGCCACTACAGCCATTGGTTGTATATCGGGCAAAGCCCGCTTACAGTAGCCGCCGATGACCGCAGACAGGAAGGGCCCCGAGTGAGGAGACGATCTCTGGGGCCGATCATGGCCGCAGCTGTCACCGCCGGGTGCCTCGCCTGGGGAATGACGTCCTCGACGGCAGCGCCTGATCCCCGTGCAGCGTCCACCGTGCCCTCCGTCGAGGAGGCGCAGGCCGATCTCGAGTCCGCGCAGGCGGCGTTCACCGAGGCCCAGCAGACCGAGCAGGCCGCTCAGCAGCGTGCCGAGCAGGCCAGCCAGGCCGCCGCCGACGCACGGACGGCCGCCGACCAGGCGACCGCCCGGGCCGAGCGGGCCCGCGGCGAGAGCACCGACGCCGCCGCGACGGCCGACACCGCTCGCGAGACGCTGGGACGGCTGGCCGCGCACGCCTACATGACCAACTCCGAGCTCAGCGGGCTCATGCAGCTCGGCATCGCCGACCCCGAGGAGTTCCAGGCCCGGTCCACCGGCGTCTCGGAGCTGATGCGGGTCCAGGACAGCGTCCTCGCGGAGGCGGCGGAGGCGCGGGCCAACGCGACCGACGCCGCCAGCCGGGCCGACGGCCACGCGGCCGCCGCCGAGGTGTCCGCGGCCGCCGCCACGGACCTGTCCGAGCAGGCCACCGCCGCCCTCGCCGAGGCCTCGGCGGCCTCCACCGCTGCCAACGAGCAGCTGCAGAAGATGCGCGACATCCACGCCGCCGCCGAGCAGGCCGCGCGCGAGCGCGAAGAGGCCGAGAACCAGCCCGACCGCGGCGACCGCGACGACGGCGACGACGGCACCACCGACACGCCCCCGCCCAGCGGCGACGGCGTCTTCCAGCGCCCGTCCAGCGGCGGCATCACGTCGCCGTACGGCATGCGGGTGCACCCGCTGACCGGCGTCTACAAGCTGCACAGCGGCACCGACTTCGGCGCGGCCTGCGGCACCCCGGTGTACGCGGCCTACCCGGGCACGGTCGACTCCGCCGGCTACGCGGGCGCCTACGGCAACCGCATCGAGATCTCGCACGGCAACGTCAACGGCATGGACGTCACCACGACGTACAACCACCTGTCGGCGTTCAGCTCCAGCCCGGGTCAGTCCGTGGCGGCCGGCGACCTCATCGGCCGAGTCGGCACCACCGGGTCGTCGACGGGCTGCCACCTGCACTTCGAGGTGCTGGTGAACGGCAACTTCACCGACCCGATGGCCTGGCTGCAGTAACCCGTCAACGCAGGTCGAGGTCGCGCAGCGCGTCCTGGATGCCGCGGTGGATGGTCGGGTAGGCGTAGATCATGTGCCGCAACTGCTCGACCGGCACCCGGCCGTGCACCGCGACCGACAGCGCGCCGAGCACCTCGCCGCCGGTCGGGCCGGCCGACGTGGCGCCGACCAGCACGCCCTGCCCGGCGTCGGCGACCAGCTTGATGAAGCCGTCGTTGCCGGCCTTGTGGATCCAGCCGCGCGACGTCGACGGCACCTGCGTGCTGCCGGTGCGGACGTCCAGCCCCTGGTCGCGCGCCTGCGCCTCGGTGAGGCCGACGGCGCCGATCTCGGGGTCCATGAACGTCACCCGGGGCAGCGCGCGGTAGTCGGCCGGCGGGCCGTCCTGGCCGAGCACGTCGCGGGTGACGATGTCAGCCTGGTAGGTGGCCATGTGGGTGAACGCGCCGTGCCCCGTGACGTCGCCGACGCCCCAGAGCCGCTCGCCGGCCCGCAGCCGGTCGTCGACCTCGAGGAACCGGGCGGACGGGTCGAGGCCGACGGTGTCGACGCCGACGGCCGCGAGGTCGGTGCGCCGGCCCACGGCCACCAGCAGCTTCTCGGCGCTCAGCTCGGCGCCGCCGCCGAGCGTGACGGTGAACGACTCGCCGTCGTGCCGGACGGCCTCGGCGCCGGCTCCGACGCGCACCTCGACACCCTCGGCCGTCAGCACCCGCGCGGCCAGCTCGGACGACTCGGGCTCCTCGACGCCGAGCAGCCGGTCGGCCGCCTCGACGACGGTGACCCGCACACCGAACCGGCCCAGCGCCTGCGCCAGCTCCAGCCCGATGGCGCCGCCGCCGAGCACCAGCAGCGACTCGGGCAGCTCCTTGGCCCGGACGGCGTCCTGATTGGTCCAGTACGGGGTGCCCGCCAGGCCGGCGATCGGCGGCACGAACGGCGCCGTCCCGGTGCCGACGACCACCGCGCGGCTCGCCTCGTACACCGTCCCGCCGGCCTCGACCAGGCCCGGACCGGCCAGGCGGCCCCAGCCGCGGACGAACCGCACGCCCTTGCCGACGAGGCGGTCGACGGCGACCTGGTCGTTCCAGTCGTCGGTGGCCTCGTCGCGAATGCGCGCGGCGACCGGCGCCCAGTCGGGCGTGACGTCCACATGGCCGGCCATGCCGTCGACGCGGCGCCCCTCGGCGAGCAGATCGGCCGCCCGGATGATCATCTTGGTGGGCACGCAGCCGTAGTACGGGCATTCGCCGCCGACCAGCCGGCCCTCGATGCCGACCACGTTCAGACCCGCCTCGGCCAGCGATCCGGCGACCTGCTCGCCACCGACACCGAGCCCCAGCACGACCACGTCGACCTGCTCGCTCATCGCACCTCCCATGTTGCCGCCGAGCCTATGTCGATTCCGTCGCACCTCGTTCGTCAACGGTGATAGACAGCCACCGAGACGGAAGGACGAGACGTCATGAAGTACATGCTCATGCTGTTCGAGCGGGACACCGACTGGGACGCGGTGCCGGAGGCCGAGCGCGCAGCGGCGCTGGACGAGCACGGGGCCTTCATCGCCTACCTCCAGGAGCGCGGCATCGAGTTCTCCGGCGAAGCGCTGCGGCCGTCCACGACGGCGACCACGCTGCGCCCGGCCGGCCCGGACCAGGACCTGCTGGTGACGGACGGGCCGTACGTCGAGCTGAAGGAGAACCTCGCCGGCTTCTACATCGTCGAGGCCGCCGACCTCGACGACGCCGTCGAGATCGCCGGCACTGCCCGACCGGTACCGGGACGGAGATCCGGCCGCTGTGGGACGCCGGGATCTGACCGACGCGGTCGCCGATGCGCACCGCCGCGGCTGGGCCCGGGTCCTGGCCACGGTGGTGCGCGTCACCCGCGACCTCGGCGCCGCGGAGGACGCCGTCCAGGAGGCGTTCGCCGCAGCCGTCGAGCTGTGGCCGCGTCAGGGCGTGCCGGACGACACCACCGCCTGGCTGACCACCGTGGCCCGCAACCGCGCCCTGGACGCCAAGCGGCGGGAGCAGACGCTGGCCCGCAAGCTGCCGCTGCTCATCGTGCCCGGCGACGACGCGCCGGCCGACCGCGAGGCGGTCGAGGACGAGCGCCTGCGGCTGGTGTTCACCTGCTGCCATCCGGCGCTGTCGCTGCCGAGCCGGGTCGCGCTGACGCTGCGGCTGGTCTGCGGCGTGCCCACGCCGGACGTCGCGCGGCTGTTCCTGGTGTCGCAGCCGACGATGGCGGCGCGGCTGACCCGGGCGAAGAAGAAGATCCAGGCCGCCGGCATCCCGTACAAGGTGCCGGCGGAGCACGAGCTGCCGGACCGGCTGCCCGCCGCGCTGGCGGTGGTGTCGCTGCTGCTCACCGAGGGCCACACGGCGTCGCGGGGCACCGGGCTGGGCCGGCCGGAACTCGTCCGGACCGCGACCGAACTGGCCGAGGTCCTGGCCGAGCTGATGCCGGACGAGGCCGAGGTGCTGGGCCTGCTGGCGACTGTGCGGCTGGCCGCGGCCCGGCGGCCGGGCCGCCTCGACGACGACGGCGGGCTGGTGCTGCTGTCGTCGCAGGACCGGTCCCGCTGGGACCGTTCGCTGATCGAGGACGGGTGCGCGCTGGCGGCGCGGGCCATGCGGCGCGCGGTGCCGGGACGGGCCGGGCCGTACGCGCTGCAGGCGGCGCTCGCGGCGGTGCACTCGGAGGCCGCGACGTACGAGGCGACCGACTGGCCCCAGGTCGTCGCGCTGTACGACCTGCTGCTGGCCGTGGCCCCGTCACCGGTGACTGCGCTGGCCCGGGTGGCGGCATGGTCACACGTGGCCGGGCCGGCGGCGGCGCTCTCCGAGCTGGCCGCACTGGCCGCCGATGCGCGACTGGGCGGGTACTACGGGGTGCCGGCCGTCCGGGCCGACCTGCTGCGGCGGCTCGGCCGGACCGCGGAAGCGGCGGCGTTCTACGAGGAGGCGGCCGCCTTGACCGCCAACGAGGTGGAGCGGTCCTACCTGCTGGCCCAAGCCGCCGAACTGCGCGCCGCGGGACGTCGGCAGGGGTAGGCGCGGCCGCCCGGACTTCAGCGGCAGCGGACGGGCGAGGCTGACGGTCGCCGAGACGGCGAGCCTGTCGGTGCCCGCGCGCAGATAGTGAGTCCGAATGATCAGCTGGTCGCTGTGGCCGGTGACAATGCCGCGAGGCTGGTCCCGCGCTGATGAGAACCGCGTCCATGGCGCTCTTGTTGCTGCCCTGGCGACACAAACAGCGCCATGGACACGGTTCTCATCAGTGGGCGCCTCGACAGACCCGGCGCCGCTAGCTGTCCCACGGTGGTGGGGTGAGTCCACACCGAGCGAGGGACCAGTCGGCGCCGGCGGCGAGCTTGTCGGTGCTCGCGCGTAGGTTGGACCCACCCGGTCCGGGCGGGACGTGCCCGGCGCGCAACGCCGCTCAGTGCGCGCACGCCGGTTACCCTCACGCTCACGGCGCACCCGGCGCGCGCCGCCGCTCAGCTCGCGCGGTAGCGCCGGCGGAACTTCTCCACCTGGCCGGCGGAGTCCAGGATCCGCGTCCGGCCGGTGTAGAACGGGTGGCTCGCGGCCGACACCTCGACGTCGACGACGGGGTAGGTGTTGCCGTCGTCCCATACGAGGGTCTGCTCGGTGCTGGCGGTCGAGCGGGTCAGGAACGTGAGACCCGCGTCGGCGTCGCGGTAGATCACCGGACGGTAGTGGGGGTGGATGTGCTTCTTCACGACAGCCTCCTTCTGATTGTCGTTCTCAACAACATGTCCCGGCCGCCGGACATTCCCGCGAGCGCCGCGGCCCGGTATCCTCGACGACGTGCCGACCTACGAGTTCCGCTGCCGCTCTTGCGGCTCGACCTTCGACGTCGTCAGGCCCATGGCCGACGCGAGCGCCGCGGCCCTCTGCCCGGCCGGCCACGACGACACCGTGAAGCTGCTGACCACCGTGGGCCTGGCCGGCCGATCCGACGCCCAAGCCGGCCCGGCAAGCGGCGGCGGCTGCTGCGGCGGTGCCTGCGGCTGCGGCTGACCGCACGACAGGTCCAGGCCGGCAACGGAGCCGGCCGAGGGGGGACCGCCATGAACGTCCACCACCACGCCATCGTCATCAACTGGGCCGACGAGGCCGAGCGGCTGTGCGCCGCCGTCGCCGACGACGCCGCCTGGTACTCGTCCGTCGCCCGTGAGCTGGCCCGGCCCGGCGACCAGCTGGCCGTCGACATCGGCTGCGGCGGCGCCGGCATGGCGGTCGCGCTGGGCGCCGCGCTGCCGCCGTCCGCGTTCGTCGTCGGGGTCGACGGCGACGGCGACGTGCTCGACGCGGCGCGCCGGCGCATCGTCGAGACCGGCGTCGACGACGGCCACATCCGGCTGCTGCGCGCCGACCTCGACACCGACCTCGCCGTACTGCCCCTGGTGGCGCGCGGCGCGGACATCATCTGGGCGTCGTCGTCGATCCATCATCTCGCCGACCAGCAGGCGGCCATCGACGCGCTGGCGGCGCTGCTCGCGCCCGGCGGCCGGCTCGCGCTGGCCGAGGGCGGACTGCCCGCACAGCACCTGCCGTGGGACGTCGGCGTCGGCGAACCCGGGCTCGAGGTGCGACTGGCCGCCGCCGAGGACCGCTGGTTCGCGCGCATGCGGGCCGGCGTCCCGGGCAGCGTCGCGATGCCCTACGGCTGGTGCACCGCACTGCGCCGGGCCGACCTCGTCGAGGTCACGACGAAGACGTTCACCTTCGAGCGGCCGGTGCCGCTGTGCGCCGAGGACCTGGACTCGGTACTGCTGAGCCTGCGGCACCGCGTCGGCCGTGCCATCGCCGACGGCGAGCTGCGCCCCGACGACCAGGCGGCCTGGGCCCGGCTGCTCGACCCCGGCGACGACGCCTGGCTCGGCCACCGCGACGACGTGTGCTCGCTCAGCGCCCGCAGCGTCCACGTCGGCCACCGCGCCACCCCCTATGAATGAGTCCCCTTGATCTACGCAACTTGGGTGGGCTGATCGCCGCGGGTGCCTTGGCACTGCTGACCATGCTGGATACCGGGATGAACCGGACGTACGAGCGGCGGTCGGCCTAGCCAAGGTGATGGCCGGTGCTGCCGACCGGCCCGGTCGACTCGGTCGGCCCGGGGTCCGCACGGCGGCGAACGGCAGCAAAGCGGCCAACGCGGCGAAACGATCAACCGGACTCACCCATCCAGCAGCGGCGCATCGCCCACGGCGAACGGCGGAATTGAGCGTGGTCGACTCAAGTTGTAGCGGTCAGACCTGGTGATCCCAGGTACTCTGACCACGAAGGAGACGCCATGAGCACCACCCTCGCACCGTTCGCCGACGTCGACCGCCTGTTCCGCACGTTCTGGGACGCGCCCGTCGCCGCCGGCTCCACCAAGGGCTTCGCCCCCGCCGCCGACCTCGCCCGCGAGGGCGACGACCTGGTGGCCCGCTTCGACCTCCCGGGCCTCGACCCGGAGAACGACGTCACCGTCGAGGTCGAGGGGCGCCGGCTGGTCGTGCGCGGCGAGCGCAAGGACGTCCGCGACGAGAACGGCGCCGGCCGCCGGGTCCGTGAGGTCCGCTACGGCAGCTTCCGCCGCACCGTCGCGCTCCCCGTCGCGGCCGACCCGGGCGCCGTCAGCGCGAGCTACGACGCCGGCGTCCTCACCGTGACGGTGTCCGGCGTCTACGCGGGCACCTCGCCTACCCGTATCGAGGTGCAGCGCGCCGCCTGACGCGGGCAGCGAACACCAACGGCCGGGGCGGTCCGAGAACGGGCCGCCCCGGCCGTTTCGCGTCCCCCGGGTCCCGTGGGGGTCGCGGCGGTGTCAGGGCTCGATGCCGGTCACGGAGTCGACCCGCAGCGGCGTGCCCTGCTGGCACGTGGTCAGGACGTCGGTCTGCACCTCGCCGGTGATCTGCACCTCGCGGCCGGACGCGATCAACTCCTGGTCGCCGCCCATCAGCAGGTAGCCGTCGAGCAGCCAGCAGCCGGCCTCGACGCCGGGTGTCGGGAAGCCGATCAGCTCGACGGGGCCCTCGGGCACTGTGGTGGGCTGCGGGACCGGGGTGTCCGACGGCAGCGGCGTGGTGCCGGGGACGGTCGGCAGCGGCGTCGGGTCGCCGGTCGGAACCTCGGTGGGCGGCCCCGTGGGCGGCAACGGCTCGTCGGTGGGCACCGACGGCGTGCCACTGGGCTCACCGGACGACGTGGACGTCGCCGTCGGGTCGTCACCGCCCGTCGCCGGCACGTCGTCGCCACACCCCGCCAGCAGCAGGATCGTCGCCGCCGCGACAGCCGTCAGCACCCCGTTCAGCCTCACGATGATCAGACGTCCGGCGCCCCGCGGTGGTTCCGGGACATCGCCTAGGGTGAACTCGTGATCTGGACCGTCGCCACCGCAACCGGGCCCCTCACCGTCCGCGAGCAGCTGGAGCCCGACGACGAGCCCGGGCTGCTGGAGCTCTTCGCCGCCTGCGACGACTGGTTCGAGGCCGTCAACGGCACGCCGTCCGGTCCGGGCGACGTGCAGAGCCTCTTCTACGCCCTGCCCGAGGGCGCGTCGTTCGAGGACAAGCGGCTGTTCACGATCCGTGACGGCGAGAAGATCGTCGGGCTGATCGACGCCGTGCTCGGGTTCCCGCACCGCACCGCCGTCGCCGTCGGGCTGTTCCTCGTCGCGCCGTCGCACCGCGGCCGTGGCGTCGGCGCCGCCGTCGCGCGGGTCCTGCTCGCCGAGGCCCGCGACAGCGGCCTCGACACCGTCACCGCGTCGGCACCCGACGCCTGGCCGCCGGCGCAGGCGTTCCTGCGCACTCTCGGCTTCACCATCGGGCCGCCGGCCGAGCCGTCCGGCAACCGCGCCAGCGGTCCCGGCGAGGCGCCGGCCCGGCGCGCCACGCTCGCCCTCCAGCCGTAACGCAACCAAGGGTTGCACATTGAGGCCGGCCGCCCTACAGTCATACGCAACCAATAGTTGCGAGAAGACGGGACGGCGCCATGGAGTACGGCAGCATCGAGCGGGAGCTCCACATCGAGGCCGCTCCCGAGATCGTCTACGAGGTCCTCAGCACGCCCGAGCACCTGCGCGAGTGGTGGCCCGACGACGCCGAGCTGGCCGCCCGGGTCCCCGGCGCCACGGGCACCATCACCTTCGGTGACCCGGCCGGGCCGGACGCCAAGGTCGAGGCGATCACCGTCGTCGAGGCCGACCCGCCGCGACGGTTCGCGTTCCGCTGGATCTACGACGGCGACGAGGCGACGGCGGGCAACTCGCTGGTGGTGACGTTCGACCTCGAGCCGTCCGGCACCGGCACGCTGGTGCGGTTCCGCGAGACCGGCTTCCGCGAGCGCGGCTGGGAGGCGGCCGTGCTCGAGGAGATGTACCGCGGCAACGTCGCCGGCTGGGACCACTACCTGCCGCGCCTGGTCGAGTACGTCGACCGCCTGGTCTCGACACCATGACCGGCCCGATCGACGACGAGCTCTGGTCGGCGGTCGGCGACCCGACCCGGCGGCGCATTCTCGACCTGCTGCTGGCCGGCGGCGGGGGCACCGCGACGACGCTGAGCGAACGGCTGCCGGTGTCGCGGCAGGCGGTCGCCAAGCACCTCGGCGTCCTCGACCGCGTCGGGCTCGTGCACGGCACGCCGTCCGGCCGCGAGCGCCGCTACGACGTCGACGAGACCCAGCTGGCCCGCGCGGTCGCCCAGCTGACCTCCGTCGGCGCCACGTGGGACGCCCGGCTGGGCCGCATCAAGCGGATCTCCGAGGAGATCCAGCGCCGACGTCAGAGCTGACCTCGGCACCCGACCCCCACCCGCCGTCACGACCGTGGCGGCGCCACCGAAGCGCGCCCGAAACCCGAGCGCCACCAGGAAGGACACACCATGGCCGAGATCCTGCACCGCATCGGCGCAACCACGTCGCCCGACACCGTCTACGCGGCCCTGACCACGATCGACGGGCTGGCCGGCTGGTGGACCGTGAAGACCACCGACGTCGGCGACGACGTCATCCGGTTCCGCTTCGACGCACCGCACGGCGAGGACGGCTTCGACATGAAGGTCCTGGAGACCGTCCCCGCCGAGCTGGTGCGCTGGGAGGTCGTCGACGGCCCCGCGGAGTGGGTCGGAACCCAGATCCGCTTCGACCTGAAGCAGGAGGACGACTTCACCATCGTGCTGTTCCGGCATGAGGGCTGGCGGGA
Organism: Jiangella muralis; assembly: GCF_001270745.1. Lineage (GTDB taxonomy): Bacteria > Actinomycetota > Actinomycetes > Jiangellales > Jiangellaceae > Jiangella > Jiangella muralis. The sequence goes on along the minus strand of NZ_LFXL01000042.1, from coordinate 16,163 downwards.
GCCGGTCGAGTTCATGTACCACTGCAGCACGAAGTGGGCCACGTTCCTCATGAGCCTCAAGGAGTTCACCGAGACCGGCTCCGGCCGGCCCGCCCCCGACGACGTCCAGGTCAGCAACTGGCACTAGGCGTCTAGCGCCTGCGCTGGTAGATGGTGACGAGCACACCGTCGCCGTAGGTCGTGGCCTCGGACAGCTTCCACACGAGCTTGTCCGGGGTCGCGGTCCACAGCTTGCGGCCGTGGCCCAGGACGACGGGGAACGTCATGAGGTGCACCTCGTCGACCAGGTCGTGGGCCAGCAGCCCCTGGGCCAGCCGGATGCTGCCGGCCACCGAGATCTCGCCGTCGACGTCGCGCTTGAGCCGGGACACCTCCTCGACGAGATCGCCGGACAGCACCGTGGTGTTGGGCCACGTCGGGTCGGTGAGCGTGCTGGAGACGACGTACTTGGGCATGCTGTTGTACTTGTCGGCGAGTTCGCCCTCGTACTTCGGCCAGGCCTCGGAGAACCCGTCGTAGGTGGCGCGTCCCAGCAGCAGCGCGGTGGCGCCGAGCGCCTCGGTCTCCTTGAACCGCTCGCCGTCGACACCGCGGTCGAACTCGAAGCTCCAGTCCTGGTACTTGAAGTCCTCCCCGCCGGGCGCCTCGACGACACCGTCGAGCGAGATGAACTCGGTCAGCACGATCGTTCCCATGTCAGGCCCCCTTGGCGAACGCGCGGAGCTCGGCGGCCAGCACCTCGGGCGTGGTGCTGTGGTCCTCACCCGGCACCACCCGGTGGGTCGCGGTGGGCAGGTGCTCGGCAATCGCCTGCGCCGCCGTGGCGAGGAACGGCCAGGTGTCCTTGCCGTTCATGACGAGCACCGGCACGTCGACGCGGTCCCACAGGTCGGTCCGCAGCGGCTTGCCCGACATCGCGTCGCCGACGTTGCGGCCGTCGTAGGCGATGGTGGGGGCGACGGCCTCGAGCACGGGCCACTCCGCGGGGTCCTGACGCAGCTCGGCGACCATCTCGTCCGGGACGAGGACCGCCGCGGTCAGGAACAGGGCGACGGCGTCGCCGGGCCGGCCCGCGGCGATGGCGGCCTCGATCTGCTCGACGTAGTCGGCCGGCAGCGGCGGACGGGTGTCGTCGACGACGGCGTTCGGCTCGAACAACGCGATGCGGGCGATGGGGACGCCGGCCTGCGCCGCGTTGAGGGCGAGATTGCCGCCGGAGGACCAGCCGAACACCGTCGCCGGACGCCCGCCGCCGGCCTGGCCGATGATCGCGGCGAGGTCGTCGATCTCGCGGTCGACGGCGTAGGGCAGGGTGTCGCCGCTCTCGCCGCGGCCGCGGCGGTCGTAGTTGATCACGAGGAACTCGTCGGCCAGCAGTTCGGCCGTCGGCGCGTTCTCGGGGGTCGTGGCGCGATACGCGGTCACGCCGTCGATGATGACGATCGGGTCGCCGGCGCCCCATGCCGTGTAGGCGATGCGGGTGCCGTCGGCCGAGGTGATCGTGCCGTGGTGCATGGTCGTCGGGCCCTTCGTCCGGTACTGCGGTGTCCGTCACCGCTCACGACCGACGCTAGGGACCGGCCGCGTCCTCGGGCTTGTACAGGAGCGACAGGACGTCGTCGGTGGCGTCGCCGTGCCGCAGCTGGGTCGCGGTGCGGCCGATGAACCGCTGCAGCGACCGCGCCAGATGCGGCTGGTCGTAGTAGCCGCACCGGTGCACGACGTCGAGCGGGTCCGCCCCCTCGGCGAGCAGCATCGCGGCCTGGCGGGCGCGTTCGATCTGCCGGATCGCACCCTGGGTGAGGCCGGTGGCGGCGGCCACCCGCCGCTGCACCGACCGGACGCCCACCCGGGCGATGCCGCCCCACACGATCTCGTCCACCATCGGGTCGCGGACGATCACCCCGGCGCGCACGAGCCGCTGGATCAGCAGTTCGGCGTCGTCCGTGCCGGGGATCTCCCATTCGTCTCCGCGCAGATCGAACGTCCGGCCGGTGACCCGCGGCATCTCCAGCTCACCGTCGACGAGCCCGGCGATCGGCAGGTGCGGCATCGACGTGCCGTGCGCGAACGCGATCCCGAACGCCTCCGAGTCGCCGGTGATCTCCGCGGTGGACGCGGTCGTCTCCGGGCCGCGGACGCCGGCGTGCACGACCCCGCCGTCGGTCCAGAACACCAGCTCCCACGTCGACGTCGCGACCGAGGTCATCCGCCCGGCGCCGGACGTGCGACCCCACCAGACCCGCGCCACGTACGGCGAGTCCGAAGCGCGATGACCGCTCTCGATCGGCATGCCCGGGTACCCGTGGTCAGAGCGGGTGGGCCGGGGTGACCGCCTGGGTGTGGACGACGACGTCGAACCACTCGTCCAGGGTGCCGCCGTACGCGATCGACGCGGTGCCGTACTCGGGCCGGCCGCGCGTCACGAGCGGGGCGTCGAGCCAGTCGCGCACCGCGGGCGGGCCGGCCCGGTCGATCCGGAGCACGAACCGCTCCGCCTCGACGTCACCGAGCGGCCGCTCGAACCAGCCGTCCAGCGCCGGCGGCAGCTCGATCGTGGCGCCGTCGCCGGTCCGGTAGCTTCCGTGGTCGAAGGTGAACCCGATCGGCACGTAGCCGCGCCCGTACCAGTCCTCGAGGTACGACCCGGCGCTGGCGGCGACGGTGTCCGGCTCACCCGGCTCGGTGAGCGTCAGCCGCGGCGCGTCGGCGACGTGCGCCGAGGCCGCCCAGTAGACGGTGCGTCCGCCCGTGTGCCGCTGCCACCAGCGCACGTTCTCGGCCGCCTTCGCGTCCCGGTAGGCCGGGATGTCGCCCCACTCCTGGCTGAAGCCCTCGTACCAGAACCGGATCTGCCGCGCGTGGTGCGCGACGACCTCGTGCCCTGCCCCCGGGTCGATGGACGCGACGATGCGTTCGACCTCGTACGCGGCCTGGACGTACGGCGCCTTGTCCGGGACCGCCATGTAGGCGCCCAGGTGCGCGCCGATGTCGTCGTTCTCGGGTTCCACCCACTCATACTGCGCCTCCAGGTCGGCCATCCGGTCCGGCGCGTTCGCCGCGACGTAGGCGGCGACGGCGTCGTAGGCGGCCGGCCCGGTCGCGAAGTACTCCGACCCGGCGACCTCGACGTCGTCGGCATGCGTGTCGTTGTACCGGCGCAGCCACTGGAACAGGTCGCGGATCTCGGTGGTCTGCCAGATGTCCTCGGACGTGCCCAGCACGGCCTCGAGGTCGTCGCGGCGGCCGAGCACGTAGTCGCTCAGCGGCAGCGCGACCGTCCAGTCCATCTCGAACGCGACCGCGCGGACGCCTCCGTACGTGACGAGGTGCCGCAGGTAGCGCGCCTGCAGCTCGGTGACCTCGCCGATCTGGTGCCCTGGCTCGCCGAGTCCGATCACCCGTGCGCCGGCGGTGGCGCGGGACACCGTCACGAGGTCGAGTCCGGGCCGGGCCGGATCGTCGGGGACGGGGACGGCGTGCCGCTCGGCCCACCGGGTGACCGGCGAGACGGGCTCGGGCGGCGCGGCCTGCGTGGGGGCGGCCGTCGCCAGCAGGGCGAACGCGGCCGCACCGGCGGCGAGTCCGAGCAGAGTACTGCGGGTTCTCACGGATACCTCCTGAGCGGGATGTGTGGAACCCCACGCTCGCGTGCCCGGAGATCGCGCGCATCCGTCCGGGCGCGACATCTCGCCTACGTCAGGTGACGTACGGCGCCGCCCACCTCACAGCTGCAGGGCGCGGGGCGGCGAGGCCAGCAGATCCGCATCCTCCCAGTCCATGCCGGGCACGTCCACGTACAGCTCGATCTCGTTGCCGTCCGGGTCGGCGATGTAGAGGCTGTGCGTCACCACGTGGTCGGTCGCGCCGAGCACCGTCGCGCCGGCCTCCTGCAGCGTCCGCAGCGCCGCCCGCAGCTCGTCGTCGGACGTGCCGATCTTCAGGCCGAAGTGGTACAGCCCGACCCGGCGCCCGGCCGGCAACGCCGCCGCGTCCGGTCCGACCTCGATCAGCAGCAGCTCGTGGTGGGTGCGGCCGGACGGCGCGTTGAACATCGCGAACGGCATGGGCAGCGGGCCGGAGCCGTCGCCGTCCGGCTTCGGCAGCACCTGCCGCCAGCCGAGCACGTCGCGGTAGAACGCCACCGACCGCTGGATGTCGCGTACGTAGAGCACGAGGTGCCCCAGCTCCTTGACCTCCACAACCCCTCCTCAGAAAGTTGAACCTTCAACCATCATCGTATGCTGGGCGACGTGAAGTCGACGCCGTGGCTCAGTGCCGACGAACAGAAGGTGTGGCGGACCTACCTGCTGGCGAACCAGCTGCTGTGGGCTGCCCTGGACCGGCAGTTGCAACGCGACGCCGGCATGCCGCACGCGTATTACATGATCCTCGCCATGCTCTCCGAGGCGCCGAACCGCGAGCTGACGATGTCGCACCTGGCCCGCCTGGTCGGCTCGTCACCGAGCCGGTTGTCGCACGCCGTGTCCCGGCTGGAACAGGCCGGCTGGGTGCGCCGCCGCAAGCACCCCACCGACGGCCGCACCACGGTCGCTTCGCTTACCGACGACGGCTTCGCGGTGCTGGCCGAGGCCGCGCCGGGCCACGTCGGGGAGGTCCGCGGCATCCTGTTCGACCCGCTCACGCCGGAACAGGTCGACCAACTCGGCGAGATCGTCGCGGCGATCGTCGCGCCGCATGACGGACGCGCTCCGCACGTGTGAGATGCTGCCCGCGACGGCAGCCGCAGGCCGGCCGACACTACCTCGACCACGCCGACTCGACGCGAGAGAGGCAGCGACCATGCGAGACATCGCCGTCTTCAGCGGCAGCGCCCACCCGGAACTGGCCGCCGAGATCTGCGCCCAGCTGGGCGCAGCCCTCAACCCGGTCCGCATCCAGCGCTTCGCCAACGACTGCCTCGAAGTGCAGCTGCAGGCGAACTGCCGCGAGCACGACGTGTTCCTGATCCAGCCGATCGTCCCGCCGGTCCAGGAGCATCTGGTCGAGCTGTTCCTCATGCTCGACGCCGCCCGGGGCGCCTCGGCCGCGCGCACCACAGTCGTCATGCCGCACTACGCCTACGCCCGGTCGGACAAGAAGGACGCCCCGCGCATCTCCATCGGCGGCCGGCTGATGGCCGACCTGCTCACCACGGCCGGCGCCAACCGCGTCCTGGCGATGACGCTGCACTCGCCGCAGGTGCACGGCTTCTTCAGCGTGCCGGTCGACCAGCTGCACGCGCTGCGCGAGCTGGCGGCGCACTTCCAGGGACGCGACCTCTCCAACACCGTCGTCGTGTCACCCGACCTCGGCAACGCCAAGCCGGCGTCGGCGTTCGCCCGCATGCTCGGCGTGCCCGTCGCGGCCGGCGCCAAGCAGCGCTTCGCCGACGACAAGGTCACGATCACCGCCATCATCGGTGCGGTCGAAGGCCGCGACATCATCGTGCTCGACGACGAGATCGCGAAGGGCAGCACGCTGATCGAGCTGATGGAGCGGCTGCGCGAGCGCGACGCCCGATCCATCAGCATCGCCTGCACGCACGGCCTGTTCGCCGACGACGCGCTGCGCCGCCTCGGCGACCAGCCGGACGTCGAAGAGATCGTCTGCACCAACACCGTGCCGCTGGCCAACGGAACCACGCATCCGAAGCTGACGGTGCTCTCCGTGGCGCCGCTGCTCGCCGAGGCGATCCGCCGCATCCACAACGGCGAGTCGGTGAGCGCACTCTTCCACGACGCGTGAGAGGCAGCTCACCCGCATCACTGGGACCAATACGGGCATTTCCCAGACGGCGCCCGAACCCGCCATCCATACTCAGTGCCCATGACGAGGAGTCAGTTCGAGACCATGACGGACTTCGCCGACCCGCTCACCGCTGTCACCCGACGAGGCAGGCTCGTGCTTGCCCAGCGTGAGGGGTTCATCGAGCTCGACGCCGCCGGCGAGCGGTTCGAGTTGCTCGGCCCGTTCGACAACGCCGCCGAACTGGGCGACGACGTCGAGATCACCGGCGTCGTGGCGCCGCAGGGCCGTGGGGCCCGCGACACCCCGGCGATGCTGGTGCGGCACGTCCGCCGGATCTGATCAGTCCCTGACAACAGCAAGCGGGCAGCCGTCAGGCCGCCCGCTTGCTCGATCGTCTCCTGGTTACTCGGGCAGGCCGGTCTCGACCGGGTGCCCGGCGCGGACCCACGCGTTGGTGCCGCCGGCGACGTTGCGGACGTCGTAGCCTTGCGCGTCGAGGTAGTCGGCCACCTGTCCGCTGCGCCCGCCGACCGCGCACACGAGGTAGACGGTGCGGTCGCGCGGAATGTCGTCGATCTGCTCGATGACCGACCCCATGGGGATCAGCTGGACGCCCGGGATGTGCGCCTCGACGTACTCGCCCGGCTCGCGGACGTCGACGATGGCGGCGCCGCCGTCCTTCCACACCGCCATCAGCTCGTCGACGGTGACCTCGGCGGCGCTCACGGGACGCTCACGAAGATGTGCGAGGCGTCGGCGGAGGACAGCTCGACGGTCTCGGTGCTGCGCACCTGCACGCCGTTGTCGGTGGTGGTGGCGCGCACGGTGCGGCCGGGGACGATCTCGGCCTCGCGCAGGCTGGCCAGCAGCTTCTCGTCGACCTGCAGCGGCTCGCCGATGTGCCGGACGACCACTTCGGCGCCGTCGCTGGTGCCGGCCTGGCGCAGCTGCCGGACGCCGGAGCGGAACTCCTCGACCTCGGTGGAGCTGCCGAGTTCGGCCAGGCCCGGGATCGGGTTGCCGTAGGGGTCGGCGGCCGGCTCGTGCAGGAGGTCGACCAGGCGGCGCTCGACCGCCTCGGAGACCACGTGCTCCCAGCGGCAGGCCTCGTTGTGCACCAGCTCCCAGTCGAGCCCGATGACGTCCACCAGCAGCCGCTCGACCAGGCGGTGCTTGCGCATGACCCGCATGGCCAGCAGCCGGCCCTTCTCGGACAGCTCGAGGTGACGGTCTTCGTCGACGTGCAGTAGGCCGTCGCGCTCCATGCGGGCGACGGTCTGGCTGACGGTGGGACCGGACTGGTGCAGCCGCTCGGCAATACGCGCGCGGAGCGGGACGATGCCTTCCTCTTCGAGCTCGAAGATCGTCTTGAGGTACATCTCTGTCGTATCGATGAGGTCGCTCACCCGACGGCTCTCCTCGCATCACTCAGATTTCCATGGCGCTGCGGCTGGTAGTGCCGTCGTTCGCCGATCGACCCGCCGGGGTCTCGGGTCGATACGTCGAGCTTATCGCGACCGCGTCTCGTTTCCGGTTTCGATCGCTCACCGGCCTCGGACCGAGACGCCGGGGCGTACCTCGTGACAGACTCACGGAGTGCCGGTGGTGAGCGTCCTGAGCCTCAAGGGCGGCGTCGGGAAGACGTCGGTCACGCTTGGGCTGGCCGGCGCGGCAGCCGCACAGAAGCTGCGCTGCGTCGTCGTCGACCTCGACCCGCAGGGCAACGCCACCACGGTGCTGGCGCCCGACGGCGTGCGGTTCACCGCCAACGACGTCCTCACCGGCGACCGCCCGGTGGCCATCGGCGACGCGCTCGCCGTCAGCGGCTGGGGCGAGCCGGTCCGCGTCCTCGCCGGCGAGCCCGCGCTCGAGCGGCGCAACAACCCGGCCGACGGCCCACCCGGACGGCACCACGTGCGCGCCGCGCTGGCCGGCCTGCGCGACGCCGACCTCGTGCTGATCGACTGCCCGCCCAGCCTGGCCGAGCTGACCCGCAACGCGCTGGCGGCCAGCGACACCGCGCTCGTCGTCACCGAGCCGACGGCGTTCGCGCTGGCCGGCGCCCAGCAGGCGCTCGACGCCGTCGACGCCGTCCGCAGCGCCCACAACCTGCGGCTACGGCCGGCCGGCATCGTCGTCAACCGGTTCCGGGCCGGCGCCGCCGAGCACCGGTACCGGCTCGACGAGCTGATCGCCGCCTACCGCGACCTCGTCATCGACCCCGTGCTGCCGGAACGCTCGGCCATCTCCCGCGCCCAGGGCGCCGGGGTGCCGGTGCAGCGCTGGCCGTCGCCGGGCGCCCGCGAGGTCGGCCGCATCTTCGCCGGCTATCTCACGCTGCTGCTGAGCGCGTCCCGGGCCGGTGCCGGACCGTTCTCGAAGGGGGTCTCCCGATGAGCTCGTCGCTGCCGCCGCCGCGGCCCGCACTCGTCCGCCGCCCCGACGGCACCGTCCGCTCCGCCGCGCCGCACCTCTCCTCGCTCTCCGTCGACGAGGACGCCGTCGCCAAGGCGGCCAAGAAACACAAGAAGAAGAAGGTCCGCCCCGGCGACGACGACGCGGACCTCGTGGTCACGCTCTCCAAGCGCGACCGGAAGCGGCTGCGGCGCAAGGCCGACGGCTACGGCTGGACGGCGGAGGAAGCGGCCGCGCACGTGCTGCGCGCCTGGGCCGACGAATAGCGGTGTCGGGCTTCACGGTCCTGCAGATTCCGGTGCCGGCCGTGGAGTCGTTCGTCCGGGGCCGGTTCGAGCACTACGACCGCGCGTACCTCTCGTCCGATCCCGCTTTCACACACGCGCACATCACGGTGCTGGCGCCGTTCCTGCCCTCGCCGGACGCGGCGGCGCTCGGGGCGGTGCGGTCGATCATCGCGGCCGCGGCGCCGATCACGTTCACCCTCGAACGGCTGGAGACGTTCCCGAACGGGATCGTCTACCTCGCGCCGGAGCCGGCCGCCCCGTTCCGCGCCCTCACCGAGGCGCTCGTCGCGGCGTTCCCGCAGTGCCCGCCCTACGGCGGCGAGTTCCCCGACGTCGTGCCGCACCTCACCCTCGACCAGCTCTCGGCGGACGTCTCGGTGGCGTCGACCCGCGACGCGCTGGGCGACACCGTCCCCGTCACGTGCGTCGCCGACCGCGTCGACCTCGCGTGGTACCAGCCGCACCGCACCCGTGTGCTGCGGCACTGGTCGCTGGGCTCGCCGACGCCCGCCGCCTCACGAGGTGCGTGACAATGCCTGCATGCGTGTCTTGGTGGTGGACGACGAGATCGGGCTGCGGGAGTCGCTGACCCGCTCGCTCCGATTCGAGGGCTACGAGGTCGTCACGGCGGCCGACGGCCCGCAGGCGCTGTCCGTGGTCGCGACGAGCCAACCGGATGCCGTCATTCTCGATGTCGTCATGCCCGGCCTCGACGGGGTCGAGACGTGTCGCCGGCTGCGGGCGTCGGGCCAGGACGTCCCGGTGCTGCTCCTCACCGCCCGCGGCATGGTGACCGACCGCATCCGCGGCTTGGACTCCGGCGCCGACGACTATCTGACGAAGCCGTTCGCTCCGGAGGAGTTGCTGGCGCGGTTGCGCGCGATGCTGCGGCGCCGTCGCTTCGTCTCCGCTGACGGCGCGACGGCGGCAGGCGGGCTCGCGGTCGACACCCGCTCCTGGACCGCGAGCCTGGACGGCGCCGCGCTCAGCCTGACCCGCACCGAGTTCCGGCTGCTGACGGCCTTGGCCCGGGCGGCAGGCGAGGTGCTCAGCCGCGGCCAGCTCTACCGGGACGTGTGGGGCGACGACGAGCTCGAGGACAGCTCGAAGACTCTCGACGCCCACATCGGCTGCCTCCGGCGGAAACTGGAGGCAGGCGGTCGCCCGCGCATGGTGCACACCGTCCGCGGCGTCGGCTTCAAGCTGCTCGCGCCGCCGCCGAACGGCGGCGGCGCCTCGTGACCCTGCGGACGAGGCTCACCGTGATCGCCGCCACCGCGGTGGCGGCCGCGGTGGTCGCGGCGGCGGTGGCGGCCTGGCTGTTCGCACGGTCGACGCTGATGAGCGAGGTGGACCAGCAGCTCATCGACCAGGTCGACGACGGCGACGTGCTCGGCAGCGCCATCGGCATCGGCGGAGAGCCCGACCCGACGCTGCCGTCCGCACCGGTGGAGGAGCTCGCCGAGACGCGTGAGGTCGATCTGATCCCGATCGGCGGGCAGCTGGTCGACGCCGACGGCGAGGTCATGCGGCTGTTCTCGTCCACGGCGCCGGAGATACCGGTGAGCGACGTCGAGCGCCGGCTGATCGCGGGTGAGATCGACGGCCCGGTCCTGCGCACCGAGGAGCTCGACGGCGAGCAGTTCCGGATCGTCAGCGCGGTACTGGCCGACGGTGCGCTCGTCGTCCAGATGAGCCGGTCGCTGACCGACGTCGAAGGGTCCTTGGACCGGCTCGCCTGGTTGCTGACCGGTCTGGCGCTGGCCGGCGTCGTGGTCGCGGCCGGTGTCGGCTGGGCGGTCGCACGGACCGGGCTGCGGCCGGTCGACCGGCTCAGCGCCGCGACGGAACGGGTCGCCCTGACCAAGGACCTGGCGCACCGCATCCCGGTCGCGGGCGACGACGAGATCGGACGGCTGAGCCGGTCCTTCAACGAGATGCTGGAGGCGCTGGACGGCGCTCGCGCCCAGCAGCGCCGGCTGGTCGACGACGCCGGGCACGAACTGGCCACGCCGCTGGCCACGCTGCGCAACGATCTCGACCTGCTGTTGCGGGCCGAAGACCATCCGGAGCGGACCCTCAGTGCCACCGATCGGCGCGAGCTGCTGGCGAACCTCACCCGGCAGTCGGCGTCGCTGTCCCATCTGATGGGCGAGGTCCTCGATCTCGCCCGCGGCGAGGCCGAGGCGGAGGTCGCCGGACCGGCCGATCTGCGCGCGATCGTCGCCGCCGCCGCCGAGCTGACCGCCCGGGTCGCACCGGACGTGCGGATCGAGGTGAGCGGCGCACCGGTCCGCGCCGTGGTCCGCCGCGGCGCCGTGGAGCGGGCCGTGGCCAACCTCGTCCGCAACGCCGTCCAGGTCAGCCGCGCCGGCGACGTCGTCGAGGTCGCCGTCGAGCGCAGCGGCAGCCAGGCCGGTATCCGGGTCGCCGACCGCGGCCCCGGCCTCCCCGACGGCGACCACGAGCGCGTCTTCGACCGCTTCTACCGAGGTGAGAGCGGCCGCGGGTACCCGGGGTCGGGGCTCGGGCTGTCCATCGTCGCGCAGGTGGCGGCGCAGCACGGCGGCTCCGTGACCGCCGCCGGCCGCCCCGGCGGAGGGACGGAGTTCGTGCTCTCCCTCCCCCTCGACCGCGGTGCCGGAGCAGAGATTCTCAGCTTGCCTTAGAACACGGTTTCAGGATCGCTCAGTCGCGACTGCGACGGTGGTGACGGCGGCTCCCGGAGCGTCCCCCACGGGGAGGTTCCGGTGAGCCGCCGCCACCAGCTCACCGCGACCGAAGGACCCTGATGACCACGACCATCCGCCAGCGGCGCCCGTCCGGGCGCCGGCGCACCCTGCTGCTGCCCGCGGCGCTGACCGCCCTCCTCGCCCTCGCCGTCGCCGGCTGCGGCGACGACTCCTCCGACGGCGTCAGCAGCCTGGAGACCGAGGCCGCCCAGACCGAGGCGGCGTCCGACCCGACGTCCGGCGGCGGGGGCGGCGGCGGTGCGGCCGAGGACGAGCTCGAGCAGGCGCAGGCCTTTGCCGAGTGCATGCGGGAGAACGGCTTCGACATGCCCGACCCGGAGATCGGCCCCGACGGCTCCATGACCATGCAGGGGCTGCCGATGGGCGACCCCGTCGCCGAGGCGGCACTCGACGCCTGTGCTGACCTCATGCCGGCATCCCAGTCCGGCGGCGACGTCGACGAGGGCGCTCTCCAGGACGCGTTGCTGGCCTACGCCCAGTGCATGCGGGAGAACGGCTACGACATGCCCGATCCGGACTTCTCCGGCGGCGCCATCCCGCTCCCCTCCGTTCCGCAGGAGGGCGATGACCCGGCGCTGCTGAATGCGCATGCGGCCTGCGAAGACATCCTGGCGTCGGTGGGGTCGTGACATGTCCGGCACGCCACCACGCCGACGGCGCCGCCGCACGGTCCTGTGGGTCGCGGTGACGGTGGTCGTCGCCGGGGCCACGACGGCGGCCGTCGCCGTCACCCGTGAGGACGACGCGGAGGCGACGGCCGAGACCGAGACGCCGTCCACCACCCCGGTCACCGTGCGGGATCTGGTGGAGCGGTCCCGGGCCGACGGCAGCCTCGACTACTCCAGCGGGAGACAGCTGAAGGCCGGCCGCACCGGCGTCCTGACCTGGCTTCCGGCCGAGGGCGACGTCATCGGCCGCGGCGGCGCGGTCGCCCGCATCGACGACGTCCCCGTCCCGCTCCTCTTCGGGGAGCTGCCGTTCTACCGCGAGCTGAGGATCGGCGTCGACGATGGGCCGGACGTCCTGCAACTCGAGCAGAACCTCGAAGCGCTCGGTGTCACGCCGGACGAGATGGAGATCGACGACCACTTCACCAGGGCGACCGCCAGGGCGCTGAAGGAGCTGCAGGAGGACTGGGGGATGGAGGAGACCGGTGTGCTGCTGCCGGGCGACGTCGCCGTGGCCTCCGGCGAGATCCGCGTCGGCGCCCAGTCGCCCGACGAGGGCGGCGCGGACGACGCCGACGGACCCGCGGGCGCGGCGGTCGGTGACACGGTTGCCGCCGACACGCCGCTGCTGACCACGACGTCCACGCAGCTGCAGGTCGAGGCCGAGGTCTCGATCGGCGACGCCGACATCGCCGGGGTGGGGACCGCGGCCGTGGTCACCCTGCCCGACGGCAGCACGGTCGATGCCTCCGTCGTCTCCACGGGGACACCGGAGAAGGACGACGAGGACAAGCTCGTGGTGCCGATCGTGCTCGCCCTCGGCGACGCCGCCGTCGCCGCGCCGCCCGGCTCGCCGGTCAGCGTCGAGCTGGTCGCTCAGACCGCGGCGGACGCCCTCGCCGTCCCCGTCACGGCGCTCGTCGCCCTCGCCGAGGGCGGCTTCGCCGTCCAGGTCGTGACGGCCGGCGCCGACGGCGAGCAGGTCGAACTGGTGCCGGTCGAGCCCGGGATGTACGCCGACGGCTTCGTGCAGGTCACCGGCGACGGCATCGGCGAGGGCACCGAAGTGGTGGTCCCCGAGTGACGATCACAGGCACCCACGCGAAGCCGGTGCTCACGCTCCGGAGCGTCCGCAAGTCCTACGGCGACCTGGAGATCCTGCACGGCATCGACATCGACATCCGGCAGGGCGAGTTCGTCGCGGTCGTCGGCCCGTCCGGTTCCGGGAAGTCCACGCTGCTCAACGTCATGGGAACGCTGGACCGGCCCACGTCGGGCGACGTGATCATCGACGGCGTGCCGACCGCGGCACTCTCCGACAACGAGCTGGCCGCCGTCCGCGGCCAGCGGATCGGGTTCATCTTCCAGTCGTTCCACCTGCTCAACGGCATGACAGCGGTCGACAACGTCGCCACCGGCCTGCTCTACGCCGGCGTGCCCCGCAGGGTCCGCCGGCACCGGGCGGCGGAGATGCTGGCCCGCCTCGGGCTCGAGCACCGGATCCACCACGTCCCGTCGAAGCTGTCCGGCGGCGAGCGGCAGCGCGTCGCCGTCGCGCGGGCGCTGCTCGCCGCGCCGGCGGTCGTGCTCGCCGACGAGCCGACCGGCAACCTCGACAGCGTGTCCAGCTCCGAGGTGCTCGACCTGCTGACCGAGCTGCACGCCACCGGGACCACCGTCGTCGTCATCACCCACGACCGCGAGCTCGGGCAGCGACTGCCGCGACGGATCGAGATCCGCGACGGCGCCGTCGACGCCGACCTCACGACGGGCGGGCTCGTGACCACCCGGGCGGGCCGGCCATGACGACCGGCAGCCGGCTGCGGGCCCGCGACCTCGGTGAGCTCGCGCTGTTCGGCGTCAGGGCCCGGCCGGTCCGGGCGGTGCTCTCGGCGATCGGCATCGCCATCGGCGTGGCCTCGATCGTCGCGGTGCTCGGCATCTCCACCTCGGCTCAGGCCGACCTGCTGGCCAAGCTCGACGCTCTGGGCACCAACCTGCTCCAGGCCCAGGCCAACACCAGCGTCGACGAGCAGGCGACCCTTCCGCCGACGGCGACCGACTCAGTACGCAACATCGGCCCGGTCGAGTCGGTGTCGTCCGTGGCCGACGTCGAGGCCGACGTGTACCGCAACGAGCTCGTGCCCAAGGACCAGAGCCAGGGGATCATGGTCAAGGCCGTGGACCCGGACCTGCTCGACGTCCTCAAGGGGGCCGTGGCCGACGGCGTCTTCATCGACGATGCCAACGGCGCCTATCCAGCCGTCGTCCTCGGAGCCGTCACCGCGCAGCGGCTCGGCATCGGCTCGGCCGACCTCGGCGCCGCGATCGTCATCGACGGCGTCAGGTTCGTCGTCGTCGGCATCCTGCAGCAGCTCGAGCTCAGCCCCGACCTCGACCGGTCCGCCCTGGTCGGCTACCCGGTCGCGGTGCAGAAGCTCGGCCTGTCCGGCGAGCCGACCACCGTCTACGTCCGCGCCGACCCGGACCATGTCGAGGCGGTGGCCGCGGTCCTGAACGATCAGATCAACCCCGCGGTCCCGGGCGATGTCACCGTCTCCCGGCCCTCGGACGCCCTCGTGGCCCGGGCCGCCACCGAGGAGGCGTTCACCGGCCTGCTGCTCGGGCTCGGCGCGGTCTCCCTCGTCGTCGGCGGGGTCGGCGTCGCCAACGTGATGGTCATGGGCGTGCTGGAGCGACGCGGCGAGATCGGGCTGCGGCGGGCCATCGGGGCGACCCGCGCCCACATTCGCCGCCAGTTCCTCACCGAGTCGGTCGTGCTCGCGGGGGTCGGCGGCGCTGCCGGTGTGCTCCTCGGCGGCCTCGTGACGGGTGCCTACGCCTTCAGCCGGGACCTCCCCGTCGCCGTCCCCGCGGTCGCGATCGCGGGCGGTACCGGGATAGCTCTCGCTCTCGGCGCCGTCGCCGGCCTCTACCCGGCGGTGAAGGCCGCCCGGCTCTCCCCCGTCGAGGCCCTCCGCGCCGGCTAGGGTGCCCACTCCCCACGGGCCATGACGGCGTCGACGACCAGGTCCGCGTCGAGCACGACGAGGTCGGCGTCGAGGCCGGGGGCGAGCGCGCCGGTGCGCCCGTCGAGACCGAGCAGCCGTGCGGGCGTGGCGGACGTCGCCCGCACGGCCTCCGGAACGCTGAACCCGGCCTGCTGGACGGCGAAGCGGAAGGCGTGGTCCATGGTGAGCGTGCTGCCGGCGATGGAGCCGCCCTCCACCAGCCGGGCCACCCCGTTCTCGACCCGCACCGCCATATCGCCGAGCACGTACTCGCCGTCGCCGATGTCCGTCGCGTCCATGGCGTCGGTGACCAGCGCGATGCGCTGCGGGCCGGCCGCGCTGCGCACGAGGCGGGCGATCGCGGCATGCAGGTGGACGCCGTCCAGGATCAGCTCGACGGTGACCCGCTCGTCCTCCAGCAGCGCGACGATCGGGCCCGGGTCGCGGTGATGCACCGGCGCCATCGCGTTGAACAGGTGCGTCGCGACCGTCGCCCCGGCATCGATGGCCTGCCTCGTCACGTCGTAGGTCGCGTCGGTGTGCCCGACGGCGGCGACGGCGCCCGCCGCGACGACCGCGCGGACCGCGTCCAGCCCGTGCTTGAGCTCCGGCGCGAGGGTGACCATGCGGACCGTGCCGTGGCCCGCCTTCAGCAGCCGGTCGACGGCGGCCGGCTCCGGCGCGCGGAGGGCGCGCTCGTCGTGGGCGCCCTTGCGGGCCGGCGAGATCCACGGCCCTTCCAGGTGCACGCCCGCGATCAGGCCCGCGTCGGTCAGCTCGGCCAGCACCCGCACGTCATGCTCGAGCGCGTCGTACTCGCCGGTGACCAGGCTCGCGACGATGGATGTGGTGCCGTGGCGACGGTGCGTGGCGACGAACGTGCGCACGGCCGCTTCGTCGGCGCCCACCACGCTGCCGCCGCCTCCGCCGTGCGTGTGCAGGTCGACGAACCCGGGCACCAGCCAGCGGCCGCCGAGGTCGCGGCCCGGGTTCGCCGGCGGCCGGCCGGACCCGAGCGCGGCGATGCGCCCGCCGTCGGTCTGCAGCCAGCCGTCCTCCACCACGCCGTCGGGCGTGACCATCTGCGCACCGGCGATCACCGTCATCCGCGTACCTCCTGGCTCTTTCGTCTCGGTCCGCACCGTATCGTTAGGGCGTGTCTCCCAAGTCTCGGCCGTCGCGCAGTAGGCCATGGACTTGGGAGACACGCCCTAACCTCGGGGTTTCACGTCTGCCGGGGTGGTGTGTGGCGTGTGATGCACGGAAGTGCCTGTTCAA
>NZ_LFXL01000041.1 GCF_001270745.1 Jiangella muralis | reverse complement strand
GCCACACCGCGCTCGGCGGCATGTCACCAGCAGACCTCGTGCCCAACCTCCGTGGACAGAACACCTAGCGGCGCTAGGGGGTCAGCTGGCCTGCGCGGTGACCTTCTTCGTGCCCGCCCTTGCCGGGTAGGCGTTGACGCGCGCGGCCGCGGGGCCGCGTTCCCACCGGGCCCGGCCGGCGGCGGTGGTGACGGTGATCCGAACTGCGGTGGCGATGGCGCGGCGGAGTTGGCCGACGGACGGGGCGGGGACGACGCGACCTTCGTGGTCGCGGTAGAGGCGGCAGGCCACTGCGCAGCCGCAGTCGCCGGGTGCGCGGAACGGATCGACGCCGTTGATCAGCAGGGTCGGTGATCCAGCCATCCCGAAGGCGGCGGCGTCGGCGTCGGTGGTGATCTCCCGGGTGCGCACCGGGGCCGCGGTCACCTCGTGCAGCCGGTCGAGCATCGGCGCGAGGTTCGGGCAATCGGGCACGTGCAGCACCTCGAACCTGATGGCGATCTCGGGGCTCATCGGGTGGCCTCCCGGGTGGGCCCGGGCTCGATCGCATCCAGCAGCGCACACGTGCGATCAGCGCGCGGCAGGTCACAGCTGCCGACGAGCGCGGCGAGGCTGTCGTGCATCCGTTGCAGGTCCGCGATCCGCGCCGCCAGGTCGGCCTTGCGCGCCACCGCCAACGTCCGCGCGGCGTCGCAGCTGTCCGGACCGCCGGCGTCCAGGTGCAGCAGCTCCTCCACCTCGTCGAGGGCGAACCCGAGTTCCTGGGCCCGCTTGACGAACCGCAGCACCCGCACGGTGGCGTCCGGGTAGTCGCGGTAGCCGCCCGGGGTCCTGGGCGGCTCGTCCAGCAAGCCCCGGCGCTCGTAGTAGCGCAGCGTCTCCGGATTCACCCCGACCCGGCCGGCCAGTTCACTCGTCCTCATACCGCCATCATCAACGCCGTACCCGAGTACGGAGTCAAGCGGTCAGATCAACCCGCGGCGGGTGGCTTCGGCGCCTGCCTGGAACCGCGTTTCCACGCCGAGTGCGTCGAGCAGGCGGGCGATGCGGCGGCGGGCGGTGCGCATGCTGACGCCGAGCTGGCGGGCGATGGTCGCGTCCTTGAGACCTGTATGAAGGAGCTCGAGCACCTCCAGATCCTCCTGCGGCAGGGACCCGACTGACGATGACCGGGCCACCAGCGCGCGGATGGGTGTCCCCCTTTGCCAGTACGACTCGAAGAGATCGATCAGGCCGTCCAGCAGGGTCGACGGGTAGACGATGAGCAGGCTGTCGGTACGTGTGCCGTCCGCGACGAGCGGCAACATCGCCACCTTTCTGTCGGCGATGATCATTTTGAACGGCAAGGTGTTCGTCACCCTGGCCTGCTCACCCATCGTCACCAGTTGCCGAATGTGCGGGAGGCGGCTTGGCGACGTCAGCGCCGCGGTTTCGTAGATCGCGCGGCAGCGGACGCCGCGTTCGAGCATGGGCGCCTCGGCTTCGACCTCTAGTCTCCCGCTTCCCTCGTCCGCCGTCATACGGTCGAAACCGAGTAGTTCTTCGGTCGCCGTGGCCTGGAGTTCGCGGAACCGCTCGGTTGCGATGGTCGGACCGGACTGCACCTCGATGAGAGCGTTGGGATCGGCCCTGGCGCTGGCAGCGCGGTATTCCGCGAGCAGCGGGGGGATGGCGATGCGAGCACTGTCCAGTGTGTGCTGACGCTCGTTCACCAGGGCAGTGATGGCGACGTCCGGCGCGATGGCCGTGAATCCGGCGGGGCGGCCAGGCGCCCGTTGCACCAGGCGAGCGGACTGCAACCGGTCGAGCGAGGCCCGGGCACGGGCCGGCGAGACGCCTGCTGCCGTGGCCAGGGCGGAGATCGACGAACCGGGATGACCCAACACCGCCCGGTAGACACGTTCGCTGATCGCGTCGACACCGAGCGCTTCCAACATGGGCTCCCCGATCCGTCACGTTCCTTGTCGACATGGCCGGAAAGGGCGATTGACCGCAAGCGGACGCCGTGGCTGTAGACATGCAATGGCCAGCCGGTTTTCCTTGAGGAGCCTATCCACCGAGTGTCGCCCACGGCCGACTTGGTATCCAGGCGTGGCCGCCATGTGTCTGTCCCGATGACATCAAGAGGAGCGCGAGTATGCGTGTGCCGGGCCATGGTCGTCGCTGGTTTGTCCTCTCCTTGGTGATCGCGAGCTTCGCGGTGCTCTGCGGTGTGTTGACCGGCCCGGCCGCGACATCGTCGCCGCCGGGCCAGGCGACGACATTGGGGCCGCTGCGCATGGATGGACAGCAGACCGCGGTGACGCTGGTGACCGGCGACCGGGTGCTGATCGGCCCGTCCACCGAGGAGCGTCCGGCGATCACGGTGATCCCGGCCAACGACCCGGGGCGAGAGGTGGTCACGTTCGACATCGAGCAGGTCGCGGGGGATGTCTACGTCCTACCCAGCGACGTCGCGCCGTTGATCGGCGGCATGCTGGATCGCAGCTTGTTCAACGTCACCCGGTTGATTGAAGACGGCTACGACGACGCCCGCGCCTCGAGCTTGCCGTTGATCGTGCAGCACTCGACCGCGGCGCGGATCCAGCGGTCCGACACGGCGGGCATGCAGCCGGTTCGCGCGCTGCCCAGCGTGCAAGCGACGGCGGTTCGCGCGCCACGCGCCCGCGCCGCGGAGCTCGGCTCCGCGCTCGACCGGCCGGGTCGCGGTCCGTTGGCCGGCGTCACGCGCATCTGGCTCGACCACAAGGTGCACGCGACCGAGCTCGATCCCAACCTGACCCAGATCGGCGCGCCGGAGGCATGGGGTGCCGGTTTCGACGGCGACGGCGTCACGGTCGCGGTGTTGGACACCGGCATCGACGCCAGTCATCCGGACCTCGCCGGGAAGGTGGTCGACGAGGTCGATTTCACCGGTTCGGCCGATGCCGGTGACCGCGTCGGGCACGGGACGCACGTCGCGGCGACGGTCGCGGGATCGGGTGCCGCGTCCGATGGAGCCCGCCAGGGTGTCGCGTTCGGCGCCGACCTGCTGAACGTCAAGGTGCTCGACGACGAGGGCGTCGGCCTCGCCTCGCAGATCATCGCCGGCATGGAGTGGGCGGCCGCGCACGATGCGCGCATCGCCAACCTGAGCCTCGGCGGTGGTTTCACCGACGGCTCGGACGTGCTGAGCCAGGCAGTCGATGCGCTGACGGCCAGCAGCGGCATGTTGTTCGTCATCGCCGCGGGTAACGACGGTCCGGGCGAGAGCACGGTCACGGCGCCCGGGGCCGCCGGCGCGGCCCTCACGGTCGCCGCCGTCGATGCCAACGATGTCCTGGCCCCGTTCTCCGGGCGCGGGCCCCGCGCGGGCGACCTCGCCATGAAGCCGGACATCACCGCCCCTGGCGTGGGCATCATCGCTGCACGTGCTGCGGGAACGTCACTGGGTGAGCCGGTCGACGACCTCTACACGACGTTGTCGGGAACGTCGATGGCCACGCCGCACGTGGCCGGCGCCGCGGCGATCCTGGCTGAGCGGCATCCGGACTGGAGTGCCGCGCGGATCAAGGCGATGCTCGAGGTCACCGCGACGGCGCTGCCCGGACTGAGTGTCTACCAGCAAGGCGGCGGTCGGCTCGACCTCAGCAACGCGCTCGCGGCGCAGGTCAGCACCGATACCAACAACCTGGATTTCGGCGTCTCCGATGCCGGTTCGGCCGGCACGTCGTCCAAGGACGTGACCCTGATGAACACCGGCGTGTCCACCGCCACGGTGAACCTCGCCGCGGCGATCACCGGGCCGGGCGGTACGGCGGCCCCTGCCGGCACGGTCACGGCGTCTCCGGCGCAGCTCGTCCTCGATCCGGGCGAGTCCGGCAGCGTCACGGTCACCGTCGACCCGGGCGGGCTCGCGGTCGGCGAGTACAGCGGTGCGTTGACTGCCACACCGGACGGATCGGGCATCGGCCTACGCGTGCCGATCGGACTGGTCCGCGACACACCGCACGTCCAGCTCACCATTCACCTGCGTGACGATGGCGCGCCCGCGTCCGGATTCGTTCGCCTGTTCAACGTCGAGGACGCGACCCGTTCAACCGGTCCTGCTTCCATGCCGGTCGACGGGGACGTGTCGATGCGGGTCGTCGCGGGCCACTATGCCGTCGCCGGCCAGGTACTGCGCCGCGGAGATGACGGCAGCATCGAGACCAGCTTCTCGGTGTTCAACGATCAGATCGACGTGACCGAGGACACCGAGATCACGCTCGACGCCACCTCGGCCAGCCCGATCCAGGCCACGGTGGCCGGGGACGACACCAAGATCGACAACGTCGTCGCCAACTACCTGCGAACGGACGCCAAGGGCAACTGGTGGCAGTCGTACCCGCTGGGGGCGCTCAACAACCCGAGCCTGCTCACGCCCGGCCAGGTGCAGATCGGTCAGATCGGCACCGCCACGATCGGCACAGTCGGCACGTACACCCAGCTGCGGCTGATCCCCGCCGATGCTCCGCACAGCGGGGCCAGCCCGCACGCCTACGATGCCGTGTTCCGGTCCCCGCGCTTCCCGAACCCGGCCGACTACCACTTGTCCTCGGGTGAAGTCGCGCGGTTCGCCCGCGTCGACCGGCAGTTCCGTGCCCTCGGCGACGCCGATCCCGGCAGGTACTTCGAGGCCCGCGCGCCCATCCCGATCGAAGCCTTCGCGCGAGTGTCGATCGCCACCCGACTGCAGGTGCCGTTGCACCGGGTGGACTACGTCGACCCCGATCCCGAGGTCAGCTGGCAGCAGAACGTGATCAGGCACTCCGACGCGAACAAGGTCGAGTACACCGATCCCGTCGTGACCTATCGGCCGGACGAGCACCAGGTCGAGACCTGGTTCGGTGCGCCGCTGCGGCCGGCCGGACTGGCCGTGCGCAACGCCGACTCCATGCTGGTCGAAGCCGGCGGAGAGTGGCTCCAACTCGATCCGCCGAGCGAGCGGGTCGGCGACCTGCTGGACACGGTGAACCGGCAGCTACAACAGGGCCTCGCCTCGTCGGCGCAGGACCTGCGCTTGTACCGGAACGGACAGCTCCTGGCGAACAGTCCCAACGGCAGGCAGCCACTCATCCTGGCACCGGTCGACCCGGCGCCGGCTCGATACCGGATCGAACGCACGATCGGCCCGATCGCGCAGTTCCCCCTGTCGGTCAGCAGCCGCACGGTGTGGGAACTCACCTCGTCCGCGCCGGTCAGCACACCTGTCGACATCCTGCCGCTGCTGCAAGTGGAGTACTCGATCCCGCTCGATCTCACCAACCGGGCGTCGGCCCAACGCCTCCTCCCCGTCGACCTGCGCGTTCGCCCGACGGTCGGAGCGGCCGCCAGCCCGGTGCGGACGGTGCGGGCGTGGGTGTCCGCCGACGACGGCGCCAGCTGGGACTCGGTACCCGTTCACCGCCAGGGCGAGGGCCGGTTCCGCGCCGTCGTGCGACCGGGCGACCTGCCATCGGGTGCCACCATGTCGCTACGGGTCAGCGCCTCCGACGCGGCCGACGGCACCGTCGAGCAGACGATCATCCGAGCGTTCGGCGTGCGCGACGATGGTTGACCTGCCAGCTCAGGCCTCGGGAATCGGGCGGCCGAAGGCATCGAGGGTGATCTGCTCCGGCTCGGGACCGCCGCGGACGCCGGTGTCCAGCGCATCGATCGCGGCCAGCTGGCCGGCGGTGAGTTCGAAGTCGAAGACGTCGAAGTTCTCCGCGATCCGCGAGGGGGTGACCGACTTCGGGATCGGCTGGCGGCCCTGTTGCAGGTGCCAGCGCAGCATCACCTGAGCCGGCGATCTCCCATGCGCCGTCGCGATCTCGTTGATCACCGGATCCTCGAGCGTGCTGCCGTGAGCACCGTCGCGGTAGAACGTGATCCCGCCGATCGGCGACCACGCCTGCGACAGGATGCCGTGCTCGTCGTCGACGGCGAGCAGCTCCGGCTGGCGGAAGTAGGGATGCACCTCGATCTGGTTGACCGCCGGCACGACCGACGTCGCCGCCATCAACCGGTCGAGGTGATCGGGCATGAAGTTGCTGACCCCGATCGCCCGGACCTTCCCGTCGGCCAGCAGCGTCTCCAGCGCACGGTAGGCCGCGATCGTGAGGTCGAACTCGGCGGGCAGGGCCTGGTGCAGGATCAGCAGGTCGATCCGGTCGATACCGAGCTTCCCGGCGCTCTTGTCGAACGCGTGCAGGGTCTCGTCGTAGCCGTAGTCGCTGATCCAGACCTTGGTCTCGACGAACACTTCGTCACGTGGCAGGCCGGAGCGGCGGATCGCCTCGCCGACCTCACGCTCGTTCAGGTAGGCCGCGGCCGTGTCGATGTGCCGGTACCCGACGGCCAACGCCGCCTCGACGGCCGCCACGGTCTGCTCCGGCGGCGTCTGGAACACGCCGAAGCCCAGGGCCGGCACCTCGACACCGTTGTTCAGCACGAGAACAGGAATGCTGGTCACGGCTTGATCACCACCTTGAGTGCGGTGCGGTCGTCCATCGCAGCGTAGGCCTTCGCGACGTCGTCGAGGGCGACAGTTCGGTCGAAGACCCTGCCCGGGTTCACGGTGCCGTCCAGGACCGCGGGCAGCAGCCGCTCGATGTACGCGCGGACGGGAGCGGGGCCACCGGTCAGCGTGACGTTGCGGCCGAAGAGGCTGCCGAACCCGACCGGCGCGTCCTCGTACTGCGGGACACCGACGCGGCTGATGACGCCGCCGGGACGGACGATCCCGACGGCCTGCTCGTAGGCCGGCAGGTGGCCGACGGCCTCGAGCACGATCGGGCTGCCACCGTCGGTGAGGTCGCGGACCTTCGCGATGCCTTCCTCGCCACGCTCGGCGACGACGTCGGTGGCGCCGAACTCGCGACCGAGGTCGGTTCGCACCTGGTGCCGGCCCATCAGCACGATCCGCTCGGCTCCCAGCTGTGCGGCCGACAGGACCGCCAGCAGGCCGACGGCGCCGTCGCCGATCACCGTGACGGTGCTGCCCGCCGTGACGCCGCCGCGGACGGCAGCGTGCCAGCCGGTGCCGTACACGTCGGAGAGGGTCAGCAGGTTCGCCAGCCGGGCGTCGTCGGTGCCTGCGTCGATGCCGGGGACCTTCACGAGGGTGCCGTCGGCGAGCGGGACGCGGACGGCCTCGGCCTGCCCGCCGCCCGTGCCCAGCCGCGCGTCGTTCCAGAAGCCGCCGTTGACGCACGAGGTCTGCAACCCGGCCCGGCAGAACTCGCAGTGGCCGCACGAGACGGCGAACGGGGCGATGACGAAGTCGCCGGCGCTCAGGGTGGTGACCTCGGGACCGACCGCCTCGACGAGGCCGATGAACTCGTGACCCATCGACGCGCCGCTCTCGCCGACCGGCGTCGAGTGGTAGGGGTGCAGGTCGCTGCCGCACACGCACGCTCGGACCACACGCACGAGGGCATCGGCCGGTTGCTGAATGGCCGGTTCCGGGATGTCGATCACGCGGACATCGCCCGCGCCGTACAGGTAGGTGGCTCGCATGGCACCCAGTCAACGTCGCTCGCGTGCGGCCGGGGAGAGCCTGTCGTGCCCGGTACCGCCAGTACCTCCCTTCGGCTCACGACGCCACCTACCGTGGAGACATGGCCACCATCGACCTGCGGACCGAGATCCGCGAGTTCCTCAGCACCCGGCGGGCGCGCATCACCCCCGAGGAGGCCGGCCTGCCCGCCTACGGCGGCAACCGCCGGGTGAAGGGGCTGCGCCGCGAGGAGGTGGCGATGCTCGCCGGTGTCTCCGTCGACTACTACGTCCGCATGGAGCGCGGGAGCCTGGCCGGCGCCTCCGAGAGCGTCCTCGATGCCCTCGCCGCGGCGCTGCGTCTCGACGAGGCCGAGCGGACGCACCTGTTCGCGCTCGCCCGCGAGAGCGGCGCGCGGAGCACTCGCCGGAAGCGGACCGCCCCTACCAGCGTCCCTGCGGTGATCCAGCAGATGCTGGACGCGATGACGGACGGCGCCGCATGGGTCCGCAACGGCCGGCACGACATCCTGGCGATGAACCAGCTCGCCCGGGCCCTCTACTCCCCCGTGCTCGCCGATCCCCGGCGGCCGGCCAACACCACCCGCTTCGTCTACCTGAGCCCCGAGGCCCGGGAGTTCTTCGTCGACTACGAGCGCATCGCCAACGACGCCGCCGCGATGCTCCGCCTCGAAGCAGGCCGCAACCCGCACGACAAGGCGCTCATCGAGCTGGTCGGCGAGCTGTCGACCCGATCGGAACTGTTCCGCGAGCGCTGGGCCTCCCACGACGTGCAGTTCCACCGCAGCGGCCGGAAGCGGCTCCGCCACCCGGCCGTCGGTCAGCTCGACCTCGACTTCGAGTCGATGGAGCTCTCCTCCGCGCCGGGCCTGCAGCTCAACATCTACACCGCACCGGCCGGCAGCCCCACCGCGGACGCCCTCAAGCTCCTCGCCTCCTGGGCCGCTACGTCACGGGGAACTACAGCTCGGACTCGCGTTCCCGGACGGCGAGATCCGCAACGGCCCTGGTGACCGCAGCGCGCAAAGCGGCCAACGCCGGACGCTGTTCGCCGCCGCGGCGATGCGTGAGCTCGACCCGGCGCTGCTCGGGCAATTCGGTGAACGTCAGGCCGGCCGGCGGGTCGACGGTGGCCAGCCTGGGCACGACGGCGACACCTTGGCCGGCGGCGACCAGCGCGAGCGCAGTGGGAAAGTCGTCGATCCGGTGTCGCACCCGGGGCGTGAACCCGGCCGCCTGACAGATCCGCTCGACGGCGAGCCGGCACAGCGTGCCCGGGCTGCCCAGGACCCAGGCGGCACCGCGGAAGGACGCGACCGGGTTTCCGGACGGGTCGGGCGGCCGGGTCGCGGCGAGGAACAGCGGCTCGGTCAGCACGACCGTCGAGGTCAGCGCGGGATGGTCCGGCCGCGGCACGTGGTCGTAGTCGTGCGTCAGAGCGACGTCCAGCTCGCCGGTCCGGGTCAGCTCGGCGGCGACGACCGGATCGGCTTCGACGACGGTGAACTCCAGGCCGGGATGGTCGTGGCCGAGCGCCGCCAGCGCCGGCGGCAGGATCGCCCGGGCGGCGGACGGGAACGCGCCGATCCGCAGCACGTCGGTCAGCTGCGTCTTCGCCGCGGCGATCGAGGACTCGGCGCGTTCGAGCTGGTCCAGGATCGCCTCGGTGTGCGTCACCAGCCGCAGCGCGATCGGGGTCAGCCGCACGCGCCGGCCGGACCGTTCCAGCAGCGGCACGCCGGCCTCACGCTCGAGGATGGCCAGCTGCTGCGACACGGCTGACGGCGTGTACGAGAGCGCCTGGGCCACCGCCGCGATCGTGTCGCGATAGGCCAGCTCTCGCAGCAGCCGGAGCCTACGGAGATCGAGCATAAGCTCAGCTTACGACCAGACGGAGAAATATGAACTACCGCTACACCATGTGACGCGTCATCCTGAAGTCGTGCGTACGCGGATGGTCAATCTCTACCTCGGTCTGGTGCTGTTCGGCGTCAGCATCGCGCTCATGCTCGAGGCCGGCCTGGGCCTGAGCCCGTGGGACGTCTTCCACCAGGGTCTGGCCGAACGGTCCGGGCTGCGCTTCGGCTGGATCGTCATCGGCGTGAGCGTCGTCGTGTTGCTGCTGTGGATCCCGCTGCGCGTGCGGCCGGGCATCGGAACGGTCAGCAACGTCGTCGTGGTCGGATTGACCGCGGACGCCGCGGTGGCGCTGCTGCCAGAGCCCGCGCACCTCGCCGCCCGAGCGGCCTTCCTGGCCGTCGGCATCGTCGGCAACGGGCTGGCGACGGCGTTGTACGTCGGCGCCGGGCTCGGCCCCGGGCCGCGGGACGGCCTGATGACCGGGCTGGCCGAGCGCGGCCATTCGATCCGGGTCGTGCGGACGTCGATCGAGGTCGCGGTGCTGGCCGCGGGCTGGCTGCTCGGCGGCACCGTCGGGGTCGGGACCGTCCTGTACGCCGTCAGCATCGGCCCGATCATCCACGTCCTCCTCCCCCGCCTCACAGTGACCGGACACCGTCCGGCACCGATCACACCGGAAAGGTCATGATGGAACTGCAGTTCGGGCTCGCCGTATCGCCCTCGGCCCAGCCGGGCACAGACCCCGTCCGTGACGGCGTCCTGGCCGAACGACTCGGCTTCGACTTCGTCTCGGTCTCCGACCATCCGTGCGGGACGGCGCCGAACTTCGAGGCCTGGACGATGCTGTCCTGGATCGCCGCGGCGACCTCGCGCATCCGGATCGCCACCCGCGTGCTCGGCGTGCCCTACCGGCCGCCCGCGCTGGTGGCGAAGATGGCCGAGACGTTCCACCGGCTCTCCGGCGGCCGGCTGATCCTCGGCCTGGGCGGCGGGTACTCCGACGACGAGTTCCGCGCGTTCGGTCTCCGGGTACCGACACCGGGGGAGAAGGTCCGCGGACTGGCCGAGGCCATCGACATCATCCGCGGCCTGTGGTCGGAACCGGACTTCAGCTACGAAGGGCGGCTCCACCACACCGAGCAGGCGAACATCGCGCCCCGGCCGGAGCCGGCCATCCCGATCTGGCTCGGCACGTTCGGCGACCAGGCGCTGGCCGTCACCGGGCGGCTGGCCGACGGCTGGATCCCGTCGCACGGGTTCGCCCCACCCGAGCGGGCCGCGGTGATGCGGGCGCGCGTCCGCCGGGCGGCCGAGGAGGCGGGCCGCGACCCGGACGCCGTCACGTGTGCGTATCACCTGGAGGTCCGCCTCGGTGAGCCCGCCAGCACGGAGCCAGGCGTGGTCGCCGGCTCCGCTGCGGAGGTCGCCAAGCGGCTCACCGGCTTCGTCGAGCTCGGCTTCACCACGCTGAGCTTTGCCCTCAACGGTCCCGACCACGCCGACCAAGCCCGTAGGCTGGCCGACGATGTCATCCCGGTCGTACGCGCCAATGTAGGCTGACGCGCTCGTGGACATCAGATGCTCAGGGTTCCACGTCATGCCCGACGACCCCGGCACGGACCGTGCCCGGAGCGCGAGTCTCGCTATCGAAGCCGGCACGTCGGCGCCCCCGCCGCACGCGTCCTGGTCTGGTGTGACGTCCTGGTCTTCTGTCACGCGTATCGGCCGGAATGGGGTCGTAGGCGTGACGTGAGACCAGGACGCGACGGCAGACCAGCACGTCCTGGGTCTGAAGCGCGCGAAACGGCCGAATCCGGCCCGAGAACGCGCCTCAGACCCAGAACGCGCATCACACCCAGGACGCCGAGACGCGGGCCTGCACCAGCTCGTCGGCGAGCACCCGCAGCTGGGAGTCGCGGAGGTCGGCCTGGCCTGTGCCCACACTCCCCCGTCCCCTGATAACTGCCCGCACTTGGCCGCAGCAGGGGGACGGCCAACGCGGCAATCCACGGCGAACGCGGCAACCCTCACGGCGCGTCCCGGCCCGTCGCCCTGACAGCTGGGTCAGGAGACCGCGCGCAGGACGTCGGTTGTGACGGCGAGCGTGGAGACATTGACGGGGTCGACAGCGTGCGGCGAAAAGGTGAGCGGCCATGTCGTCCCTCGCAAGGACCCGACCTGGCCGCTGACCAGCGGTTTGGGTGGAGCTGAGGGGACTCGAACCCCTGACCCCCTCCATGCCATGGAGGTGCGCTACCAGCTGCGCCACAGCCCCGTGCCGAACGGCTTCGTAAGCTTAGCCGACGGCGAGGTGAACCTCATAATCCGACCCACCCGCGGCGATCGGCCCCGTGGAGCAGCCGATCGACCTCGGAGAGAGTACCAGGTCACCCCTCTTCGATCACCACCGGAGTGGGGAGGGTGCCGGCGTTGTGCTCGACCAGGATCCAGCCGTCCTCGCCCTCCCTCAGCATGGACCACGAGCAGTTCGACAGCCCGCCGACGTTGGTGAAGCGGTGCAGCGGCATGCCGATGAGCGCGGCGATGCCCAGCCGGGCGGCACCGCCGTGGGAGGTGAGGACGGCGAGGCCGTTCTCCGGCAGCCGGGCGGCGGCGTCGGTGACGGCCGCGAACATCCGCTCGGCCACCTCCTGACGGGTCTCGCCGCCGCCGACGCGCAGCAGCGGGTCGCCGCCGCGCCAGGCCTTGTACTGGTCGGGCCAGCGGGCGGCGATCTCGGCGGACGTGCAGCCCTGCCAGTCGCCGGCGAACGTCTCGCGCAGCCGCTGGTCCAGGTCGACGTCCAGGCCGACGAGGGTGGCCAGCGCGGCCGTGGTGTCCTGGGCGCGCTCCAAGTCCGACGACACCAGCAGGTCCGGCGCGAGCGCGGCCAGCCGGGCCGCGGCCTCGCGCGCCTGCTCGCGGCCGAGGTCGTCGAGTGCGACGTCGGTCTGGCCCTGGAACCGCCCGGCGGCGTTCCACTCCGTCCGTCCATGCCGCCAGAGGACGATCCGGCGGCTCACCCCTCGTCGCCGGAGCGCGGGCCCCGTCCGGCGTTCACCTCGGCCGGAAGCTCGATGGTCGGGCAGTCCTTCCACAGCCGTTCGAGGGCGTAGAACACCCGCTCCTCGGCGTGCTGCACGTGGACGACGATCTCGACGTAGTCGAGCAGCACCCAGCGGCCCTCACGCTCGCCCTCGCGGCTGACGGGGCGGGCGCCGAGGTCGCGCAGCCGCTCCTCGACGGCGTCGACGACGGAG
Organism: Jiangella muralis; assembly: GCF_001270745.1. Taxonomy (GTDB): domain Bacteria; phylum Actinomycetota; class Actinomycetes; order Jiangellales; family Jiangellaceae; genus Jiangella; species Jiangella muralis. The sequence continues at coordinate 65,791 of NZ_LFXL01000041.1, read as the reverse complement.
CGCACCTGGCGGTCGTTGGAGGCGGAGCACACCAGGAAGACGTCGGTGATGGCCATGCGCTCGGACACGTCGAACGCGACGATGTCGTCAGCCAGCTTGTCGGACGCGGCCTCCGCGGCGGCAACCGCCAACTGGACGGCGCGATCGGTTGCGGTCAAGCGGCGTTCCTTTCTGTGTGGGACCGGAGGGGTCGACCGGTCCAGAGTCTCATGCCTCGACGTAGAGGCCGCGCTTGTTGATGTACTGAACGATGCCGTCGGGCACCAGGTACCAGATCGGCTCGTCGCCGGCGACCCGCTGCCGGCACTCGCTGGACGAGATCGCCAGCGCCGGCACCTCGACCAGCGTGACCTTGCCCTCGGGCAGCCCGACGGCTGAGAGGTCGTGCCCCGGCCGGGTGCAGCCGACGAAGTGCGCGAGGTCGAACAGCTCGTCGTGGTCGCGCCAGGACAGGATCTGCCCGAGCGCGTCGGCGCCGGTGATGAAGAACAGTTCGGTGTCGTCGCCGTAGTGCGCGCGCAGGTCGCGGAGGGTGTCGACGGTGTACGTGGGACCGGCGCGGTCGATGTCGACCCGGCTGACCGAGAACACCGGATTCGACGCGGTGGCGATGACCGTCATCAGGTAACGGTCCTCGGCCGGCGTGACGACGCGCTCGGTCTTCTGCCACGGCTGCCCGGTGGGCACGAACACCACCTCGTCGAGGTGGAACCAATGCTGCACCTCGCTGGCCGCCACCAGGTGGCCGTGATGGATGGGGTCGAACGTCCCACCCATGACGCCGAGCCGCTTCGGGTTGCTCACCGATGACACCGTAGTGCGCGCAGCCTGTTCAGGCGTGCGGACGGCTCCGGCCGAAGCTCAGCACGATGTACAGCAGCAGGAGCAGAATGCCGAACGCGGAGAGGCCCCAGGCCCACGCGGGGAACCCCTCCGACGACGAGGAGTGCGCCTCCTCGGCCAGCAGCACGACAGTGTCCATGGTGCAGAAGCCTACCGTCAGCCCCGCACGTGTCCGTCACCGGTGACGACGTACGTCGTGGTGGTCAGCTCCGGCAGCCCCATCGGGCCCCTGGCGTGCAGTTTCTGCGTCGAGATGCCGATCTCGGCGCCGAAGCCCAGCTGCTCGCCGTCGGTGAACCGGGTGGAGGCGTTGACCATGACGGCGGCGGAGTCGGTGGTGGCCGCGAACCGCCGCGACGCCGCCAGCGACCGCGTCACGATGGCCTCGGTGTGCCCGCTCCCCCAGCGCCGGACGTGCGCGACGGCGTCGTCGAGGGTGTCGACGACGGCGGCGGCGAGGTCGAGTGAGAGGTACTCGGCGGCCCAGTCGTCGTCGGTGGCCGGCACGACGGCGTCGTCGTAGCCCTGGACCCGGTGGTCGCCGTGGACGGTGACCCCGGCGTCGCGCAGCGCGGCCAGCGCGGACGGCAGGAACTCGGCGGCGACGCCGGCGTGCACGAGCAGCGTCTCGGCGGCGTTGCACACGCTGGGCCGCTGCGTCTTCGCGTTGAGCAGGATCTGCAGCGCCATGGCGAGGTCGGCGTCGGCGTCGACGTACACGTGGCAGTTGCCGACCCCGGTCTCGATGACGGGGACGGTGGACTCCTCGACCACGCTGCGGATCAGCCCGGCGCCGCCGCGCGGGATGAGGACGTCGACCAGGCCGCGCGCCCGCATGAGCTCCTTCGCCTGGTCGCGGCCGCCCGGGACCAGCTGGACGGCGGCGCCCGGCAGCCCGGCGCTCTCGGCCGCCGCGGCCAGGACGCCGATGATGGCCTCGTTGGACGCGGCCGCGCTGGAGGAACCCTTGAGCAGGACGGCGTTGCCGCTCTTCAGCGCCAGCCCGGCGGCGTCGGCGGTGACGTTGGGGCGGGCCTCGTAGATGATGCCGACGACGCCCAGCGGCACCCGGCGCTGGGTGACCTGCAGGCCGTTGGGCAGCGTGTAGCCGCGGACGACTTCGCCGACCGGGTCGGGCAGCCCGGCGACCTGCCGCAGCCCGTCCGCCATGCCGGCGATGCGCGACTCGTCGAGCCGGAGCCGGTCGATCATGGCGTCGGCGGTGCCGTGCTCGCGGGCCCGCTCGACGTCGGCGGCGTTGCGCTCGATGATCGCCGCCGCGTTCGCCTCAAGCGCGCCGGCCATGGCGTTCAGGGCGGCGTCCTTCTCGGCACGGGTGCGGATGGCGAGGTCGGCGGCGGCCGTGCGAGCGGCCCGGCCGAGGTCGGCAACGGTGGAGGTCACGTGGCCCATTCTAAGTGCCGCCAGCCGGCTTCCATGATCATCAAAGAAACTGGGCGTGATAGCACCCCGAAACTTGGATGATCATGGAGTGAGGGCGTCGCCATCAGCGGCGCGGCCGGCCGAGCAGCACGAGGTCGTCGCGGTGGACGACCTCACGCTCGTACTCGGGGCCGAGGTCACGGGCCAGTTCCTTGGTGGAGTGGCCGAGCAGCGCCGGCAGCTCCGCCGCGTCGTAGTTGACGACGCCGCGGGCGACCGCACGGCCGGACTCGTCCAGCAGGTCGACCGGGTCGCCGGCGGTGAACGTGCCGGCGACGGCGGTGATGCCGGCCGGCAGCAGGGACGCTCCTCGCTCGACGAGTGCCCGCACGGCGCCCGCGTCGATCGTGAGCGACCCGCGGCCGTCGGTGGCGTGCTCCAGCCACAGCAGCCGCGTGGCGCGGCGGCCGGCCCGGCGATGGAACCAGGTGCCGGCGACGTCGCCGGCCAGCACCGCCGACACCTCGGGCGCGGACGCCAGCACGACGTCGATGCCGGAACCGGTGGCGATGGAGGCCGCCTCGACCTTCGTCACCATGCCGCCGCTGCCCAGCCCGGACCGGCCGGCCGAGCCGACGTCGATGCCGTCGAGGTCGCTCAGGCTGTGCACGTCGGTGAGCCGGGTGGCGCCCGGCTTGTGCGGGTTGCCGTCGTACAGGCCGTCGACGTCGGAGAGCAGGATCAGCAGGTCGGCGTGGACCAGCTGCGCCACCAGCGCGGCCAGCCGGTCGTTGTCGCCGAAGCGGATCTCGTGGGTGGCGACGGTGTCGTTCTCGTTCACGACCGGGACGACGCCGAGCTGCAACAGCTGGTGCAGCGTCCGGTAGGCGTTGCGGTAGTGCGCGCGGCGGGTGACGTCGTCGACCGTCAGCAGCACCTGACCCACCTGGAGGCCGTGGCCGGCGAACGCGGACGTGTAGGTGGCCATCAGCAGGCCCTGCCCGACGCTGGCGGCGGCCTGCTGCCGGGCGAGGTCACGCGGACGGGTGGCCAGGCCCAGCGGCGCCAGCCCGGCCGCGATGGCGCCGGACGACACCAGCACGACCTCGCGGGCCGACGCGCGCGCCTTCGCCAGCGCGTCGACCACCGTGGCGACCCGGCTGTCGTCGATGCCGCCCTGCGTCGTGGTCAGCGACGACGACCCGACCTTCACGACCACGCGCTGCGCGGCCGCGACGGCCCCGCGGGCGGCGACGTGGCCGGTCATGACAGCCGGGAGTCAGTCCCGCGGGGGCCGAGGTGCTCGCCACCGGCGCTGACGCTGGGCTCCCAGTCGAACACGACCGCGTCCTCGCCGCCGATGACGACCTCGTCGCCGGCCCGCGCGCCGGCCGCGATGAGCGCGTCCTCGACGCCGAGCCGGGCCAGCCGGTCGGCGAGGTAGCCGACGGCTTCGTCGTTGGTGAAGTCGGTCTGCCGGATCCACCGCTCCGGCTTCACGCCGCGGATGCGGTAGCGCTCACCCTCGTCGGTGACCGTGAACCCGGAGTCGTCGATGGCGGCCGGACGCAGCACCAGGCGGGTCGGCTCGGCCACGGGCGCGGCGGCCCGGGCGGCGGCCACCAGCGAACCCATGGCGTACGTCAGCTCGCGCAGCCCTTCGTGGGTGGCGGCGGAGACCGGGAACACCTCCCAGCCGCGCTCTTCGACGTCGGCGCGGACCAGCTCGGCCAGCTCGCGCGCCTCGGGTACGTCGATCTTGTTCAGCGCCACCATGCGCGGGCGCTTGTCGAGGCCGCCGTACTTCTGCAGCTCGGCCTCGATGAGGTCGATGTCGGTGAGCGGGTCGCGGCCGGGCTCCATGGTCGCGAGGTCGACGACATGCAGCAGCGCCTTGCACCGCTCGACGTGACGGAGGAACGCGTGGCCCAGGCCGCGGCCCTCGCTGGCGCCCTCGATCAGCCCGGGGACGTCGGCGACGGTGTAGCGGACGTCGCCGGCCTCGACGACGCCGAGGTTCGGCACCAGGGTCGTGAACGGGTAGTCGGCGATCTTCGGCCGCGCCGCGGAGATGGCGGCGATGAGGCTGGACTTCCCGGCGCTCGGGAAGCCGACGAGCCCGATGTCGGCGACGCTCTTCAGCTCGAGCACGACGTCGCGGGCCTCGCCCGGCTCGCCGAGCAGCGCGAAGCCGGGCGCCTTGCGCCGCTTGCTGGCCAGCGCGGCGTTGCCCAGCCCGCCGCTGCCGCCCTGCGCGGCGACGTAGCGGGTGCCGGCGCCGACGAGGTCGACCAGCACCTCGCCGCCGCGGGTGCTGACGACGGTGCCGTCGGGGACCTTCAGCTCGATGTCGTGGCCGTTGCCGCCGGCCCGGTTGCTGCCCTCGCCCTGGCTGCCGCTGGTCGCCTTGCGGTGCGGCGAACGGTGGTATTCGAGCAGCGTGGTGGTGTTCGGGTCGACGACGAGCACGATGTCGCCGCCACGGCCGCCGTTGCCGCCGTCGGGGCCGCCCAGCGGCTTGAACTTCTCGCGGTGGACGGACACGCAGCCGTGCCCGCCGTCACCCGCAGCCAGGTGCAGGACGACGCGGTCCACGAACGACGGAATGGCCATGTCTCTTTGTCCTCAGAACAGAAAAGAGCGGGCCGGTCAGGTGACCGGCCCGCCCTGATGCATCAGGTGTGTTGCTCGCGTGGAGCGGGGGTCACTCCCCCGCCGGCACGACGATGTTGACGACCTTGCGGCCACGCTTGACGCCGAACTCGACGGCGCCGGGGGAGGTGGCGAACAGGGTGTCGTCCTTGCCGCGGCCGACGTTGTCGCCCGGGTGGAAGTGGGTGCCGCGCTGGCGGACGATGATCTCGCCCGCGTTGACCAGCTGGCCGCCGAAGCGCTTCACACCGAGCCGCTGAGCGTTGGAGTCGCGCCCGTTCTTGCTGGACGAGGCGCCCTTCTTGTGAGCCATCTCGAGGTACCTGCCTACTTCGTCTCGATGCCGGTGACCTTGACCTGGGTGTACTTCTGGCGGTGCCCCTGGCGCCGCCGGTACCCGGTCTTGTTCTTGTACCGGAGGATGTGGATCTTCGGTCCCTTGGTGGCACCGACGATCTCGGCCGTGACCGACACACCGGCCAGCTTCGTGGCGTCGGTGGTCACGGTCTCGCCGTCGACGAGCAGGACCGCCGGCAGCGTGACGGTGGCGCCGACCTCGGCCTTGTCGAGCCGATCGACGTCGATGACGTCTCCGACGGAGACCTTTCTCTGGTTACCGCCGCTGCGGACGATCGCGTACACCGCGGACTCACTCTCTCACTCGGGCTTCGGGCGCGCATGCCGACGCTCGAGGAGCGGGCACACGGGTATGGGCGCGAAGAGCGCCGACGCCCTAGGGTACGGAATTGGTCAGGGTCGGGTCAAACTCAGGGGACGGGACTGCCGGCCGGACGCTCGGCCCGGCGCCGGGTGCGCCGCGGACGAGCCGGCTCCGGTGCCGCTTCGGCCGCGGACTGGCCCGCGTCGTCGGTGGACGACGGTTTCCCGGCGTCGGTGGACGACGGCGTCGCGGCCTCGGTGGTCGACGGGGCCGGCGACTGGCCGGTCGCGGCCGCCTCGGCCTCAGCCGCGCCGGTCACCGGCGACTCCGCGGGTGGCGGAGGCGGCGGAGGCGGCAGGGCGGACGATGTGGTCGCAGACGCCTCGGGGCTCCCGGACGCCCCGGTGCTCCCGGACGCCTCGGTGCTCCCGGCGGCCGCAGGCGCCTCGGCGCTGCCGGCGGCGCGCTCGGCCCGGCGACGGCGGCGGGTGGACGGTGCGGGCGCGGTGGTGGCGGCTGGCTCGGCCGGCGCGGACTCGCCCGGCCGATCACCGTCACCGTCGTCGTTCCCGCCGTGACCGTTGCCGTTGGCCCCGACCGGCATGAGGTCGGCCGGCGACGCCTCGCCGGGGCTGGCCAGCGCCTCGAGCTTCGGCGTCAGCGCCTCGACCTGCTGCGGCTGCTGCGCGGGCGCCGGCTGCTCGGCCTTGCGGCGCCGGCCGCGGCGCTCGGAGCGGCCGGACCGGCCGTCGTCGGACGACCCGGACGACCCGGACGAGCCGCCGTTGGACGAGCCACCGTTGCCGGACTCGACCGGGTGCGCGTGGATGAGCAGGCCGCGGCCCTTGCAGTGCGGGCACGGCTCGCTGAACGCCTCGAGCAGGCCGGTGCCGATGCGCTTGCGCGTCATCTGCACGAGGCCGAGCGACGTGACCTCGGCGACCTGGTGCTTGGTGCGGTCGCGGCCGAGGCACTCGACCAGGCGGCGCAGCACGAGGTCGCGGTTGGCCTCGAGCACCATGTCGATGAAGTCGACGACGATGATGCCGCCGATGTCGCGCAGCCGCAGCTGACGCACGATCTCTTCGGCCGCCTCGAGGTTGTTCTTGGTGACGGTCTCCTCGAGGTTGCCGCCGGAGCCGGTGAACTTGCCGGTGTTGACGTCGACCACGGTCATGGCCTCGGTGCGGTCGATGACCAGCGAGCCGCCGCTGGGCAGCCAGACCTTGCGGTCCATGGCCTTGGCGATCTGCTCGTCGATACGGAACGCGGCGAAGACGTCGTCGTTCACGGTCCACTTCTCGACGCGGTCGCGCAGCGAGCCGGCGACGCTGGAGACGTACTCGTCGATGGTGTCCCAGGCGCGGTCGCCGGAGACGACCAGCTTGGTGAAGTCTTCGTTGAAGAGGTCGCGGACCACCTTGATGGCGAGGTCGGGCTCGCCGTGCAGCAGCTGCGGCGCGTTGCCGGAGGACTTCTTCTGCAGCGCCGCCCACTCGGCCTTGAGCCGCGCGACGTCGTTGGTGAGCTCTTCCTCGGAGGCGCCCTCGGCGGCGGTGCGGACGATGACGCCGGCGTCCTCGGGGACGACCTGCTTGAGGATCTTCTTCAGCCGGGTGCGCTCGGTGTCGGGCAGCTTGCGGCTGATGCCGTTCATCGACCCGCCGGGGACGTACACGACGTACCGGCCGGGCAGGCTGACCTGGCTGGTCAGCCGGGCGCCCTTGTGGCCGATGGGGTCCTTCGTGACCTGCACGAGCACCGACTGGCCGGACTTGAGGACGTCCTCGATGCGCTTCGGGCCGTCGTTCCGGCCCAGACCGCTCCAGTCGACCTCACCGGCGTACAGGACGGCGTTGCGGCCGCGGCCGATGTCGACGAACGCCGCCTCCATGGCGGGCAGCACGTTCTGCACCCGGCCGAGGTAGACGTTGCCGATCAGCGACTGCTGCGACGCGCGGCTGACGTAGTGCTCGACCAGCACGTCGTCCTCGAGGACGGCGATCTGGGTGAGGTCGCCGGACTGCCGGACCGCCATGACGCGGTCGACGGCCTCGCGGCGGGCCAGGAACTCGGCCTCGGACAGGATCGGCGGGCGGCGCCGGCCGGCCTCGCGGCCCTCACGGCGGCGCTGCTTCTTCGCCTCGAGGCGGGTCGAGCCCTTGACCGAGGTGACCTCGTCGTCGAGGTCGCGGGTCTCGCGGACCCGCACGACGGTGTTCGGCGGGTCGTCGGGACGCGTCTCGTCGCCGTCGTCGTTGCGACGGCGGCGGCGCCGGCGACGACGGCGGCTGCCGCCCTCGTCGGAGTCGGCGTCGTCGGAGTCGCTCCGGGCGTCGTCGCCGTGGTCGTCGGACTCGCCGCCGGCCTGGTCGTCGTCGGAGTCGTCGTCGCCCGAGGCGTCGGAGCCGTCGTCGTTGCGACGGCGGCGGCCGCGGCCACCGCGGCGGCGGCGCCGTCGGCGGGTGCCGTCGTCGTCGGCATCGGTGTCGGAGTCGGAGTCGGAGTCGGTGTCGTCGTCGCCCGAGGCGTCGGTAGCGTCGGTGGCGTCGGGCGTGGTCGCGGGCTCTTCCTCGGTCGCCTCGGCCTCGGGCTCGGGCTCGGGCTTCGCGCGGCGGCGGCCGCGGACCGGCTCGGCGGCCTCGGGGTCGGGCGCGGCGAACAGCGGCGCCGCGGAGAACGCCGGGGGCTGGAAGAGGACGCTGGAGGCGCGTGCCTCGGTGGCGGCGCTCTCGGCGCCGGACGGCGCGAACGCCGGGTTCGGGTCGGCCGCGATGTCGGCGTCGTCGGCCTCGACCTCGGCCGGCAGCGGCTCGGGGGCGGGCGTGGGCTGGGCGGCCTTGCGCGACCGAGTGCGCTTGCGCGGCGCCGCGTCCGCGACCGGCACCGCCTCGGCGACCGGCACCGCCTCGGCAGCCGGAACGGCCTCGGCGGCAGCCGGGTCCTCGACCGCGAGCAGGTCGGCGGCGGCCGCGGCCTTACGGCTCGCCGCCTTCTTCGCCGGGGCCTTCTTGGCGGTCTTCTTCGCGGCCGTCTTCTTGGCGGCGGCCTTCTTGGCCGTCTTCCGCACCGGCGCTGCCGGGGCGTCGTCGCTGGTGGCCGGCGCGCCGGCGTCGTGCAGCGTGGGCTCGCCGACCGGCGGGCCGGCGGCACGGCTGGCCGCACGGCGGCGGCGCGGCTGGGCCTGCTCAGTGGTGGCGTCGGCCTGGACCGGCGCTGTCGAGCTGGAATCTCCGGACGAGCCGGGGTTCTCTTCCGTCATGTGGTGCACTCCTGTCGGCCCGGCGGACGGGGCGCCGCGCCTCGCTCGGCGCGCTGCTGCCCATCTGCCGGGGCACTGCATCGGGCCACCTGGAACGTCCGAGCCACGGCCGCTACAGGTGGAAAGCCTGTGATCGGCGACGTCCACCGGACCTGTGCGTCGTCAGGTCTTGCTCAGCGCCCGCCGCGGCGGCGCACCCTCTCGGGGCGCCTCGCGGCTGGGCCGCTTGGCGGACCCAGCGTGCCGAGCGACTCCGCGGCGACCACGGTCGACCACACGGGACGTCGGCGAGGACATCGTCGGACCGAGCGGCGTGTACCGCCCGACCAGTTCCGAGTATCGCACATGTCCGCCCGGAAACCGCGACGGCGGCCGCCCGCGCCCCCGTCGGCCACGTCCAGGCGTTCCGCATCGCCGCAGGTCAGCATCGCCGACTTACGGTGTGCCGTAGATCACGTCCGGTCATGTCACGTGTCGTGCCGCTCGGGCGCGTCGGCGAGCGGGTCGGCCAGCTCGCCGGTGTCGTCGTCCCACTCCCCCTGGGCCAGCCGGACGGCGCGCGGCGGCTGCGGCGGGGTGAACCCGGCGACGAGGCGCAGCCCGGCCAGCACCTCGTCGGGCCGCACCGTCGGCGACTGGTGCCGTACGACGGTGCGCAGCGTGACGGGGTCGGCGGCGGTGTCGGCGGTCAGCCGCAGGACTGCGGCGCGCGGGTCGAGCTGGCGCACGCGGTTCTTCGTCAGCCGCTCGACCGGCACCGACGCCGCCGCCAGGAATTCCGTCACCGCGGCCGCGGCCTGCTCGGGCACGGCGCCGGGCAGCTCGATCGCCCAGCTCGACGCCTGCAGCCGGTCGGCCAGCGCGCCCGGCCCGGCCTCGACCACCTGGACGACGTCGAGGCCCGGCGGCAGCGCGGCGTCCAGCGCGGCCCGCACCTGTTCGGGGTCGCAGACCCGGGTGACCGCCAGTTCCAGGTACTCGGCCTCGCTGGCGGCGCCCGTGGGCGCGGCGCCGGCGTAGGACACCTTGGGATGCGGCGTGAACCCCTGCGACCACGCCATCGGCACGTCGGCCCGGCGCAGCGCCCGCTCGAACGCCCGCTGGAAGTCGCGGTGGCTGGTGAAGCGCAGCCGGCCGCGCTTGGCGAAGCGGACGCGGAGCTTCTGGACGGCGGGCAACTGCTGGTGCGGCGCGGTGCTCAGGGTCGGTCCTCTCGGCGGAGGTGACGTGGGTCGAAGGACCCATTGTCACGCGGGCGCGGCGGGCGTACGTTCCATTTCACCAGTCATCTGTCTTGGGGGGCAGTGCGATGACCGGTCTCGACGACGCCGTGGCCGGCGGCCTGCGGGCGTTGCTGGCCGGCGATCTCCTGACTCCGGACCATCCCGGCTACGACGACGCGCGGACCGTCTTCAATGCGATGATCGACCGCCGGCCCGGGCTGATCGTGCAGTGCGCGAACCGTGCCGACGTCGCGCTGGCAGTCGCGTTCGCCCGCGAGCACGGCCTGGAGCTGGCCGTCCGCGGCGGCGGGCACAGCGTCGCCGGGCTGGCGCTCACCGACGGCGGCCTGGTGATCGACCTGCGCCGGATGAACGCCGTCAGCGTCGACCCGGTGGCCCGCACGGCCACCGTCGGCGGCGGCGCCACCATGGCCGACCTGGACCGCGCCTGCGCGCCGCACTGGCTGGCCACGACCGGTGGCCGCGTGTCGACGACCGGCGTCGGCGGGTTCGTGCTCGGCGGCGGCACCGGCTGGCTGGACCGGCTGTTCGGACTGGCCTGCGACAACCTGGTCGAGGCGGAGGTCGTCACGGCGGACGGCGAGATCGTCCGGGCCGCGCCGAACAGCCACCCGGAGCTGTTCTGGGCCCTGCACGGGGGCGGCGGCAATTTCGGCGTCGTGACGTCGCTGACGCTGCGGCTGCACCCGCTGCCGGAGTCGTCGCTGGCCCTGCTGGTGTGGCCGCCGGAGGACGGGCCGAGGGTCGTCCGCGTGGCCCGCGACCTGCTGGAGGACGCTCCCGACACGCTCGGCGGCGGGATCGTGTACCTCACCGGCCCGGAGGACGAGGACTTCGTGCCGGACGAGCTGGCCGGCCGGCTGGCGCTGGGCGTCCTGCTCGCGCACGCGGGGAACGAACGGTCGCTGCGGGAGCTGGCGGCGCCGCTGTTCGACGCGGCCCCGGCCGGCGCGATGGTGGCCGAGCTGCCGTACGACGAGCTGCAGTCGGCCCTGGACGACCCGCCCGGCCACCGCAACTACTGGTCCGCCGAACACCTGGACACCCTGCCGGACGAGGCCGTCGACGCGTTCTGCGCGCAGGCGGCCGGGATGATCGTGCCGTCGCCGTCGCAGCACGTGCTGTTCCGCATGGGCGGCGCGGTCGCCCGCGGCCCGGCCGGCTATCCGATCCCCTGGCGCGGGGCCGGCTGGGTGGTGCACCCGTTCGGGCTCTGGGCCGACCCCGCCGACGACGCCCGCGGCCGGCAGTGGGCCCACGACGTCTGCGCCGCCGTCCGGCCGTGGCGCACCGGCGCCGTCTACCTCAACTTCATCGGCGACGAGGGCGAGCATCGGGTCGTCGCCGGCTACGGCGCCGTCAGCTATGCCCGGCTGGCCGCCGTCAAGGCCCGCTACGACCCCACGAACCTGTTCCGGCGCAACCACAACGTCGTGCCGGCCTGACGCCGTTCAGACGCCGCGCAGCTCGCCCTCGAGGACGGTCCGGGCCCGGCCGGCCAGCTCGAGCCGGTCGCCGCGCATCGTCACGCCGACGATGCCGCCGCGGGCGGACACCTGCGCGCCGGTCAGCGCGCTGCCGTCGGGGCGGCCCAGCTCCTTCGCCCAGTACGGCCCGAGCACGCAGTGCGCCGACCCCGTCACCGGGTCCTCGGCGACGCCCACCGCCGGCGCGAAGAACCGGGACACGAAGTCGTACAGCGCGCCGTCGTCGGTGCGGGCGGTGACGATGATGCCGCGCGCCTCGATCGCCTCCAGCGCGACGAAGTCGGGCACCAGCTCGCGCACCGCCGTCTCGGACTCGAGGACGGCGAGCACGTCGAACCGGCTCCGGCCGGTCCACACCGGGGTGGCGCCGAGCGCCGCGGCCAGGCCGTCGATCACGGGCACGGCCTGCGCCGGCAGCGCCGGGAAGTCCATGCCGACCGCGCCGGACGGGTCGCGGGTGACGGTGAGCACGCCGCTGCGGGTGCTGAACCGGATCGGGCCGGACTCGCCGCGCTCGAACAGCACGTGCGACGTCGCCAGCGTGGCGTGGCCGCACAGGTCGACCTCGACCTCGGGGGTGAACCAGCGCAGCCGGTAGTCGACCGCCGGCGTGGCCCGCGCCGCCTCATCGCCCTCGACCGGCTCGACGAACGCGGTCTCGGAGTGCTTCAGCTCGGCCGCGACGGACTGCATCCAGTCGTCGGAGACCGGCCGGTCCAGCAGGCAGACCCCGGCCGGGTTGCCGCCGAAGGGCTGATCGGTGAACGCGTCGACGACGAGGATCCGCACGGTATCCAGCCTACGAGCTTGCATCTGCACCATTCACCAACGATCCCACAGGTCCGGAATGACCCGGGTCAGACCGGCGTCAGCGGGAGCAGGGTGCGTCCCGTCGGGCCGGTCTGGATCTCGGTGCCCATCGACGGGCAGACGCCGCAGTCGAAGCAGGGGGTCCAGCGGCAGTCGTCCAGCTCGACCTCGTCGACGGCGTCCTGCCAGTCGTCCCACAGCCAGTCGCGGTCGAGGCCGCTGTCGAGGTGGTCCCACGGCAGCACCTCGTCGCGGTCGCGTTCGCGGGTGGTGTACCAGGCGAGGTCGACGGGCTCGCCGGCCAGCGCCGCCTCGGCGCACGCCGTCCAGCGGTCGTAGGAGAAGTGCTCGCCCCAGCCGTCGAACCGGCCGCCGTCGTCCCAAACGGCCTTGATGACCCGGCCGACCCGGCGGTCGCCGCGGGACAGCAGGCCCTCGACCATGCTCGGCTTGCCCTCGTGGTAGCGCAGGCCGATGGCCTTGCCGAACCGGCGGTCGGACTTCACCTTCTCGCGCAGCTTGCGCAGCCGGGCGTCGACGACCTCGTGATCGGCCTGGCCGGCCCACTGGAACGGGGTGTGCGGCTTGGGCACGAACCCGCCGATGGACACCGTGCAGCGGATGTCGCCGCGCCCGGACGCCTGCCGCCCGGCCTCGATGACCCGCTTGGCGAGGTCGGCGATGGCCAGCACGTCGTCGTCGGTCTCGGTCGGCAGCCCGCACATGAAGTACAGCTTCACCTGCCGCCAGCCACTGCCGTACGCCGTGCTGACGGTGCGGATGAGGTCGTCCTCGCTGACCATCTTGTTGATGACGCGGCGCATGCGCTCGGTGCCGCCCTCGGGCGCGAACGTCAGCCCGGACCGGCGGCCGTTGCGGGACAGCTCGTCGGCGAGGGTGACGTTGAACGCGTCGACGCGCGTGGACGGCAGCGACAGCGAGGTGTTGGTGCCCTCGTACCGGTCGGCCAGTCCCTTCGCGATCTCGCCGATCTCGGAGTGGTCGGCGCTGGACAGCGACAGCAGCCCCACCTCGGCGAAGCCGGAGTTCCGGACCCCCTCGGCGACCATGGCGCCGACGGTCTCGACGGAGCGCTCGCGCACCGGCCGGGTGATCATGCCGGCCTGGCAGAACCGGCAGCCGCGGGTGCAGCCGCGGAAGATCTCGACGCTGTACCGCTCGTGGACGGTCTCGGCCAGCGGCACCAGCGGCTTGCGCGGGTACGGCCACTGGTCGAGGTCCATGACGGTGTGCTTGCGGACGGTCTCGGGGACGCCCGGCCGGTTGGGCACGACCGCCGCGATGGCGCCGTCGGGCCGGTAGGTGACGTCGTAGAACCTCGGCACGTACACCCCGCCGCCGGCGGCGAGCCGCAGCAGCAGCTCGTCGCGGCCGCCGGGACTTCCCTCGGCCTTCCACTCGCGCACCACCTCGGTGACGGCCAGCACGATCTCCTCGCCGTCGCCCAGCACGGCGGCGTCGAGGAAGTCGGCGACCGGCTCCGGGTTGAACGCCGCGTGCCCGCCGGCGAGGACGATGGGGTGGTCGTCGCCGCGGTCGGCGGACAGCAGCGGGATGCCGGCGAGGTCGAGCGCCGTCAGCAGGTTGGTGTAGCCGAGCTCGGTGGCGAACGAGACGCCGAGCAGGTCGAACGCGCCGACCGGGCGGTGCGCGTCGACGGTGAACTGGGCGATGCCGTGCTCGCGCATGAGCCGCTCGAGGTCGGGCCAGACCGCATAGGTGCGCTCGGCCAGCACGCCGTCCTGCTCGTTGAGCAGCTCATACAGGATCTGCACGCCCTGGTTGGGCAGCCCCACCTCGTAGGCGTCGGGGTACATGAGCGCCCACCGCACCTCGGCGGCGTCCCAGTCCTTCACCGTGGCCCCGAGCTCGCCGCCCACGTACTGGATGGGCTTGGACACCCTCGCCAGCAGCGGCTCGAGCTGGTCGAACAGGGACTCGACGGGCATGGACGTCCTACTCACTGATCGGCTCTCGGGCGGTCACGGGTATGGTAACCACCACTAAAGGACCGGGTCTCGGGCACAACCGGACAGCCAGACGTCTGCGACGAGAGGCAGCACGTATGACCGACCCCGCCCACGTGGCCCCGGACGGCTTCCAGCCGTTGCCGTACGAGACGCGGCCGCTCGAGACCCAGCCCGACGTCGGCACCACGCCCGACATCATCGCCCGGCCGCCGACCATCCCGCCGCACGACCCCGGCACGAGCAGCCGCGAGGAGCTGGAGATGGCGTTGCAGCGCGCCCAGCTGGTCGCCGACGACTGCGAGTCGCTGTTCGCGCCCGCCCAGCGGGCCATGGAGGACGGCGCCTGGGTGAGCCGCCTGGCCGACGAGTTCTTCAATGAGCTCACCGTGCAGGCCCGGCTGGCCGGCTCCGTCGCCGCGGCCGGCGTCGAGACCATCCAGACCGCGCTCGACGGCCGCGGCGACGACGAGCTGCTGGAGGTGCGGCCGCAGTGACGAAGGCAAGCGACAGCCTGGCTCCCGACCCCGGCAAGCTCGGCGGCTCCAACGCCGAGAAGCTGGGCGGCGGCCACCTCGAGAAGGAGTACGTCGACCCGGCCGCCGACTCCTCGTCCTATGCCGGCGGCTACGACGGCGGCGGGGGCGGGTACGACGGCGGCGGCGGTGGAGGTGGCGGCGGGTACGACGGCGGTGACGGTGGCGGCGGTGGCGGTTCCGAGGACGTCGCGGACGACCCGGTCGCGGAGGACCCGCCGGCCGAGGACGGCACCGAGGACCCGCTCTACGCCGACAGCGACGACGACGGCGATGCCCCCGACCCCGACGACTTCGGCGACACCGACCACCCCACCAAGCCCGGCGACCCGGTGCTGGAGAAGCCGGAGCTGGAGAAGCCCACCCAGCCGGAGACGCCGAACACCACCGTCTCCATCGACGTCGAGGCGATGACCCGGCTGGTCGCGGCGATGGAGCGGGCCGGCGAGCAGATCGTGGCGCTGCAGGACGAGATGCGCACCATCCTGTTCGGGGTGCACCTCGAGACCAACGACACCACGCGGTTCAACCAGGTGTCCGAGTGGATCCAGGAGGTGCTGCCGGGCCTGCGGCGGCGGCTGGCGATGGCGCAGGACCTCCTCGGCGAGGACGTCAGCACCCAGCCCGACCACGGCCGCCCGGTGACGCCGCGCCCGTACGTCGGCGACGAGACGCAGGTCAGCACGAAGCCGATCGAGGAGTCCTACGAGGCCGCCCGCGGCGCCGCGCACCGCTTCGGCATCCCGGGCGACCACGACACCACCCGCGAGTTGGTCGCCGACCTCCAGACGAACCGGCACGACCCGTACTACGCGAGCGAACTGGTGCGATCCACCGACCCGGAGACGCTGGTGCGCGCCGTCGTCGCCGCCGGTGACGACGAGCTGACGCAGCTCACCGCCGCCACCGTGGCGACGGCCGGGCGCGGCACCGGCGAGCTCGCCCCGCCGGCCGGGTACGAGGAGCAGTGGGCGGCCCTGCGCGCCAGCGACGACCCCGCCGTGGCCGCCGCCGCCGAGCAGCTCCGCCCCGCCTGACGTAGGTGTCCGGGCGGCCGCGCCGGCCGCCCGGGCGTACCACGCCGGTGCGTCAGCGGCTCAGCGGCGGATCGTTCAGCGTCCACGCGTCCGGCAGCTCCAAGGTCTGGACGACCTGCTGCGCCAGGGCCACCGCGTCGGCCTCGTGATCACGGCCCTCCGCCAGCCCGGTCACCGACACCCGCACGACGTAGATGCCGTGCGCGAGCCAGGCATGGCCCACCGGCACCGACTCGCCGCCTTGCTCCTCGTCCTCGGACCAGCTGAAGCCGAGGCCGACGTCGTCGGGCAGCTGCGTGTACTGGTCGCTGGCCAGCCGGTCCTCGAAGCCGCTGCGCAGGATCCCCATCGCCTGCTCGACGGTGACCGACAGCACGGGGTCACCGTCGACGTAGACCTCCGAGCCGGCGCTGATGAGCGTGCCCTCGGAGCCGTGTTGGACGCTGCCACCCGGCGCTTCGACGTCGTCGGTTCCGAGCGCCAGGACGACACTCTCTCGGGGCACGAAGTCCGACAGCAGGTCGCCGGACGGTGCCGTGGTGGACAAGGGGTTCATCGGGGTCTCTTCTCCGTTGTCGCTGCAGGCGGCCAGGGCGAGGACGAGGACGGCCGCGCAGGCGGCCCGGGTCAGGGATCGTCCGATCATCCGCCGCCTCCGAGGGGGAAGCCGTCCTCGAGCGCCCGCTCATAGGGTCCGAAGAGATTCGATTCGAGGAACTGGCTGAGCGGGGGCTTCTCCCGCTTCCACTCCTGGTAGGCGTCGCTGCTGAAGTCGAACTGGGGCGGATCGCTGCCGGGAACGAGCGCCTCGGGCGGCGGGCCGGCGTACCGGGTGCCGTCGGGGCCGCCGTTGGCCTCGGTGATGTACTGCTCGTCGAAGTAGCCGTTGGCCAGCATCTGGTTGAGGATCATCTGCTCGAGGTTGTCGCGTTCGGTCGCGGACAGGGTCCCGAAGTCGTCCGAGGCGGTCGCGTCGGTCTTCCCGAGCTGGTCGCCCATGAGCGTCGTGGCCTGGTCGTAGACGAACTTCCAGCCCTCGGTGGCCGGTCCCACTCCGGGAAGGGAGGTGACGGCCCCGAAGATCTGCGAGCGGATCTCGGCGGCCTTCGCCTCGGCCTCCTCCTCGCTCAGCGCGCCGTCGTACGCGGCGTTGAGCACCCAGCCCACCGCGGTGGCGGACTCCTGGATGGCGCCGTTGAGTTCGGGCACCTCGCCGCCCTGCAGCATCGCCACGGGGGACGGCGGCGGCGTGCCGTCGTCGAGCGCGTCCTGCAGCGCATCGCCGAAGCGCATCTGGCTGGCGGCCGCGATGCCGGTCAGGACGGTGTTGAGGTGCTCTTCGTTACCGTCCTCGCCATAGGTGTTGAGCAGCTCCGTCACGAGGGCGGGGTCGAAAGCGGCTCCGTAGGGCGCGCCGTCGCCGTAGTGCTGCGTCTCGGGGTCGGTGACCCACTCGCTGAAGTTGGTGTCGCGGTCGCCGTTCATCGCGATGCGCATGACGTCGGGACCGTAGGCGCCCAGGATGTTCGCGATGCTGCCGCGCATCCCGTGGTACATCTTCCAGCCGTCGTTGGTGCGGGTCTCCTCGCCGAGCAGGGCGATGGTCTGCGAGGCGATGACGGCGGAGTCGGCGCCGGTCTCCTCGGCGTCGCGGTACGTCGTCGTCGCCGCTTCCAGAGCGAGACCGAGGTCTCCGCCGTTGCTGGCGTCGGCATCGCCCCAGTGGCGCTCCTGAGTCAGGTACTGCAACCGGGAGTTGACCTGGACCTTCTGCCCGTTGATCTCCATCTCCTCCGTGCCGCCCTGGGTGAAGAAGTCCTGAGCGGCCAGCGGGTTGTTCGAGAGCGAGACCATGAAGGTCGCCATGACGTCGACGACCGGCCGGCCGTTGGTGTCCATGACCTCGTCCATGTTCGCGCTCTTCGGGCCCCAGACGGCGCCGTTCTCGCCCTCGGCCTCGTACTCGTAGAGGTCGTCGCCCACCTGGTTGAGGAACGGCCGCGAGTAGACGCCCTGCGACATGAGCAGAGCGAGGTACTGGGCCTGGTTCTGCGGCGCGTCGCCGCCCTCCATCTGCGCCTTGGCCGTGATGGCCGCGGACCACTGGTCGGCGTAGTCCTGCGGCATGGCGAGGTCGCCGGTGTTGCGGGTCGCGGTCCCCATGGTCGTGCCGATGGCCGTCACCATACGGTCGCGCAGGTCCTGCGGCAGATAGGTGCCTTCGACGAAGGCGTCCACGGTGTCGAGAGCGGCGGCGAGTTGCTCCGGGCTGGCGCTGTTGGCGAACCCCGCGGCGAAGTAGGGGTCGTTCATGTTCGCCTCGATCTCCGCGGCGAGCTCGGGAGTGATCTCGCCCGGGGAGTCCAGCAGCGCCTGGGCCGCCTCCTCGCCGTTCTGCTTGGCCTCCTCGGGTGAGACCTTGGAGATCTTGCTCTCGTCGATCTCGACCGTCCCGGCCGGCCATTCGGGGTTCGAGTTCTCCAGGGCCTCAGCCAGCGAGAGCCGCCGGCGAAGGCCCGGCAGCTCGGTATCGGCCCAGTCGATGGCGTTCTGGACCTGGTTGCCGAGCTCGTGATCGATCTCGTACTTGGTCAGGGCGTTCGTGAGGCCGAGCTTGGCGTCGCTCAGGCGCTCTTTGCCGTTCTCGACGCCGGTGACGACGTTACGAAATTCCTCGACGATGATCTGCGACTTGGCCACGGACAATCTCCAGACGGTGCGTGTTGCGGGGTTCAGCCCGCCCAGCGGGCGCGGTCGTCGTCGGCCGGCACCTTGTCCGGCTCGTTGTCATGCCTGTTCTCCAGCGCCGTGCCGGCGCTCTCGCCGGCCTCGCCGGCCGTGCTGTGGTGTCCGGTCAGCGCCGTGGAGAAGTCGTCTGCGACGCCGCTGGTCCACGCCTTCTTCTCGAGCGCGTCCTCGGCCTCGTAGAAGGGGAAGCCGCAGATCATCGCATCGCCACGGATGGTGGGGAGCTCCTCCGCCAGCGCCAGCTTGTACTGGTTGTCGGCATCATCGGCCACGGTGGTGTCCCGCCTTCGTCTCCAGGTGCACAGGTGTCATGGCTGCTCCAGCTTCGTCTCCGGCACCTGCACCAGCTGCCACTGGCCGGCCGCCGAGAACAGGCCGCGGCCGGGCGGCATGCCGCCGGTCATCGACCGGGGCAGCTTGATGCCGAAGTGGTCGCCGTCGGCCGTCGCGCCCGGCGAGAGCAGGACGCCGGACCGCGACTTCTTCAGCACCGCGGCCGGGCCGCGGTAGCTGCTGCCGAGGTCGTCGGTGGTGCCGGCGGCGACGATGACGCTGCCGGTGTCGCGCAGTTTCGGCAGGTGCTTGGTCAGCAGGTCCACCATCCAGCCGTCGACGCCCATCAGCTCGAGGTCGTCGACGATGACGGCGGTGGGCCGGCCGCCCTTCTCCGGGACCATGGACTCCCACAGCCGGGTGCCTTCGTCCTTGTCGAGCTCGAGGTCGACGACGGCCTCGACGCCGGGCCGGCCCGCCAGCTCGCGCAGCGGGCTGCGCCGCGGCGTGACGATCAGGATCTTCCAGTCGCGCTCCAGCATCGACCGCGCCATCGTCAGCAGCGCGGTGCTGCGCCCGGACCGGCGCGGGCCGAGCACGAGGATGCCGGGACCGTGGTCGATGGCGTCGAGCGCGCGCAGGGTCAGGGTGTCGCCGCCGACCGCGAGCGGCAGCTCCGTCGGCGCCAGCGGCCGCTCGGCCAGCTCGAGCGCGTCGGCGTAGCTGATCCGCGACGGCAGCTGGTCGACCCGGAACGGCAACTGACGGCGCGGGACGTCGGCGTGGCGCTCCTTGGCCTCGCGGGCGATCTGCTGCAGCGCGGCCACCTGCGCGGTGCCCTCGACGTCGTCGGTGAGCAGCGCGACCTGGGTCTCGCGCAGGCCCTCGGCGCGGAAGCCGCGGCCGGCCGGCATGTGCTCGGGCACCTTCTTCGGGTGCATGCCGATGTTGCCGAAGTCGCTGGCGTCCGTCATGCGCAGCATCATCTTGTCCTCGACCAGCGCGGACACCCGGCCGACCAGCGCGGTGCGGTCGGCCGTCATGATCACCTTGACGCCGACGCCGGAGCCCTCCTGCAGGATCTGCAGCCACTGGTCGATGAGCCGGCCGCTGTCGAAGTTCTCGAACGACTGGACGAAGCCCTCCCAGCGGTCGAACAGCACCAGCAGGTACGGCAGGCGGTCGGCCGGCTCGGCGGCGGCGGCGCGCTGCTCGCTGAGGTCGGAGTAGCCCTGCTCGGCCAGCAGCTGCTGCCGCCGGCCGATCTCGGCGCGGAGGCGGGCGGACAGCGCGGACAGCCGCTCGGGCTGGTCGCGGCTGACGACGGCGCCGGTGTGCGGCAGCCCGACCATCGGCAGCAGCGCGTTGTTGCCGCAGTCGATGCCGTAGAGGTGGACGTCGCGCGGCGAGATCTCGCGGCCGACCAGCCCGGCGACGGCCCGCAGCACGGTGGACCGGCCGCTGCGCGGCGCGCCGATGATGCCGAAGTGGCCGCCGGCGGACAGCTCGTAGAACGCGACCGTGCGGCTCTGCTCGCGGGGGACGTCGACGACGCCGAACGGGATGCGGATCTCGCGCCCGCGCTCGATGACGGACGCGGGGTCGGCCATGACCTCGTCGAGCGTGACGACGTCGTCGAGCGGCGGCAGCCACGGCGGCGGCGGCGCGGCGATGCCGGTGTTCTCCGACGCCGCGTTGATCGCGGTGACCAGGCTCTCGAGATCGGTCGGCGTGGAGACGTCCTCGTCCTTGTCGCCGGCGTCGTTCTTCTGCGGCGTCCGGCCGAGCTCCTCCCAGTAGAGCGACCGCAGGTCGACCGAGACGGCGGCGCCGGGCTGGTGCGGCCGGCCGCCGACCCGGGACGACTGGAACGGCACCAGCGACGACGCGCCCAGCCGGGCGTAGGCGCGGCCCGGCGTGGACTTCGAGATCTCCGCGGCGTCCTTGGCCTCGATGACGTCCTGGCTGTCGTTGCCGTCGGTGACCCGCAGCGCGATGCGCAGGTTGGTGTTCGACTTGATCTCGGCGCTGACGACACCGGCCGGGCGCTGGGTGGCCAGCAGCAGGTGCACGCCGAGCGACCGGCCCCGGCGGGCGATGTCGACCAGGCCCTTGACGAAGTCGGGCAGCTCGGTGACCAGCGCGGCGAACTCGTCGATGATGATCATCAGCCGCGGCATCGGGTCGTCGTCGGGCTCTTTGCCGGCGAGGTAGTCCTCGATGTCCTTCTTCCCCGCGTGCGCCAGCTGGTGCTCGCGACGATGCAGCTCCGCGGCCAGGCTGTCCAGGGCGCGGGTGGTGAGGTGGCCGTCGAGGTCGGTGACCATGCCGACGGTGTGCGCGAGGTTGTTGCAGTCCTTGAACGCCGCGCCGCCCTTGTAGTCGACCAGCACGAACGTCATCTCGTCCGGCCGGTTGGCGACGGCGAGGGAGGCGATGAGGGTCTGCAGCAGCTCTGACTTGCCGGAGCCGGTGGTGCCGGCCACCAGGCCGTGCGGCCCGTCGGCCCTGACGTCGACGGCGAACGCGCCGTCCATGCCCTCGCCGATGACCGCCTTGGTGGTGCGCCCGATGCGGGCCCACCAGTCCTGGATCGCCTCGGGGGTGGGCGGGTCCAGCTTCAGGACGTCGAGCAGCCGGCTCGACGACGGCAGCGAGGACGACAGGTCTTCGGAGCTGACGTCCTTGACCGGGGCGAGCGCACGGCCCAGCCGCTCGCACCACGCCGCCGACACGACGTCGAGACGGATGCCCTCGACCGTCGGATGGCCGGTCCGGCGCACGGTCGCGATGCCGTCCGGCCCGATCGACACGACGACGTTGCACTCCTCGGGCAGCAGCCGTTCGTCGGCGTCGATGCAGAGGAAGTCGATGCCCACGCGGGGGCCGCCGCGCAGCAGCGTGATGAGGCCGGGCAGCAGCCGGATGCGGCGGGCGCCGTCGAGCACCACCAGCAGCGGCGGGAAGGTGATGTCTCGGGAGGCGAGCATGCCGCCGCCGCGGTCGTTCAGCGCGGCCTTGCGCCGCTCCATGATCGACATCAGCTCGGCGACGCGCCGGTTCGTGGTCTCGTCGTCGGCGCCGATGCCGGCGATGACGTCGGAGTCCTCGCCCCGGCGCACGTGCGGCAGCCAGCGCATCCAGTTCCAGGCCGCGCCGCCGTCGGCGTCGGAGAGCACCACGATGTCGACGTCGGCCGGGCTGTGCAGCGTCGCGACCTGCGCGGCCATCCAACCGGCCACCGTGCGGCGGACGTCGTCGCGGCCGGCCACGCCGGTGACCCCGGCCTGCTCCAGCGGCACGTCGACCGGCACGTCGGGCGCGGTCCAGTGCAGCACCTTCTCGTGGTCCGCGCGCGCCGGGTCGGTCATCGACACTTCGCTGGGGACGTCGGCGGTGCCGACCCGCACGTGCATGAAGTCGGGATCGGTGCGGCGGCGCTCCCACAACTGCGAGCGCGGCCCGGTGGCGAACAGCAGCACCGCCGCGGGGTCGGGGAGGTCGCGCCGGCGGGCGGACCGCTCGGTCACCAGGCCCTCGTACGCCTGGTTCTCGATGTGCCGCATCCGCTCGACGTAGTTCTTCATCTCGTCGTGATAGCGGTTCTGCTGCTGGTTCTTGGTGCTGCGGTAGCGCGAGATCATCATGATCGGCGTGATGACCATGATCATCAGGCTGAACGGCGACCGGGTGAAGTAGAACATCGCGCCGCCCATGAGCATCGGGGCCATCGCGATGGCCCACGGCATGGGCTCCTTGTCGGGCTTGCGCGGCTCGTGCGGCAGCCGGAACTCCGTCTGCCGGGGCGGCGGCAGCAGCCGCGGCGGCCGGTTGTAGTCCAGCGTCATCCCGCCCGGGCTCGGCGACAGCGAGGCGTCCGGATCGGCGGGCAGCGCCAGCTCCAGCTGGACGTCGCCGACCACCAGCGCGCCACCCGGCGGCCAGACGACCGGCCCGTCGACCGGCACGCGGTCGAGGTGCAGGAACGGGCGGTCGGCCTCGGGGTCGACGGTGAGGTTGGGGTGCTTGAGCCGGGCCAGCTCCTCCATGCGCTTCTTGAACCGCCGCTTCCGCTTCCGCTTGCGCTTGCGGCCGGTGGGCTGGTCCTCGTCCTTCGGCACGACGATGGGGCCCTCCAACTGGCGGGCCCGCGGCGGCGGCGGCACCTGCACGCCGACCAGCGACGGGTCGGGCGTCAGCGTGACCGTGCCGTCGACGGTGACGTCGAGCCGGGCGGCCAGGGGCGGGGTGTCCTCGCCGTAGAGGTGGATGGCGGACCCGGCCCGGCTGCCGATCTCGTGGCTGCCGGGCGAGAGGTAGTCGACCCGGCCGGAGCCGAGCCCGGACACGGTGCGCACCTGGACGACGCCGGTGCGCTCGCCGAACACGTCGGGCAGCGGGGTGCCGACGCCGACCAGGGCGCCGTTGCGCAGCGGCGACTCGGCCACCTTGACGGCGGGCTCGAGCGGGACGCCGGCGAGGTAGAGGGTGGGCGGGAGGCCGCCCTCGGTCAGGGCGTCGTCGAGGACGCTCTCGCCGACGACGCCGAGGTGCCGGCCGGCGGTGTGGACGATCTGCGGCTCGGCCGCCGGGCGGACGCGGGCAGCCAGCTGCCGGGCGATGTCAGCGACAGTGGCATCGTCCTCGCAGTCGACGGCGAGGTCGACGATGTCGCCATCGCCCGATGCGGTGGCGCTCAGCAGCAGCCGCACGTTCCCGTCCCCGTTTCCGCGCTGGGCCTGCCGGCCCGTTCACGACGTAGTTTACCTGCGCAGGTGGCCCACATCCTCGGCGAGAATGTGGGCCACCTGTCGCAAAGCGTTCCGGCCGTCAGATGCGGTCGGACTCGCCCGTCGCCTCGGCGATGTTGTTGTGGTTGATCCGCACGTCGTCGGCAGCACCGGTCAGGGCATCCCGAAGCGTGTCGAGGTTCGTGCGGTACTCCTCCCAGGCATTCCGGAAGTCATCCGCGTAACGGCCGGTCCACACGGCGTTGCCGACGCCGGTGTCGACCTCCTTCTTGATGGTGTCCGCGGACTCGGAGTTCCTGGTGAACGTCCCGTGGAGTTCCCGAAGAGTGGGAAGATCTGCACCAACACCCATTGTTCTCTACTCCCTCGTGAATAACTACGCCCCACCGCGTCGGGTGCGGCACGACACTTCTAATTCTACCGGTCGTCGCGCAATTTGCAACTTCCGCGACGGCCTTTTCTGAATTTCTCGGAGAACATCCATCAAAGGCAACGGAACATCACCCGCGGGCCAATTAACGACCGCGGACAGGGGACAATTGCGTGCCCATTCATGAATGATTCCCGAGACGTTTCGGGGTACCTCCTTCGGCAATGATCGGGGTTTCCGAACTATGCGAGATCGCGATGTCTCCCTCCACCACCCGGCACCAGTTCCTCGAGCAGCGCGGCCGTCTCCGCCGCGAGCTCGATGCCACCGATGCCCAGGAGGGTTTCGCTCATCTCGCCCTCCACCGCCATGACTCCGCCCCGCCCGTCGACGGCGTGCTGGGCGAGGATCAGGTCGCGCCAGAGCAGCTGCTCTGCCGGCCTGACCCGCAGCCCGGCCCTGGCCGCGGCTCCCGCCGTGGCCGGGTCGCCGCCGTCGCGGGTGATGACGGACAACCTGTGCGCGGCGTCGACCAGCAGGTCCGACGCCGCGCGTTCGACGCGGGCCCGGGCGATCCAGGCGTAGCGTCCCTGCGGCCGCTCGCTGAGCACCGGGCCGCGGGCCACCCGCAGCGCCCGGCGCAGCAGGTCGGCCTCCTCGGACGGGCGCCGCGTCTGCCGCGCCTGGCTGAGCAGCGCGCACACGACGTCCCAGTCGAGGACGACAGTGTCGCTCAGCTTCAGCTTGCCGTCCTCGGTCATCAGCAGGTACGGCGAACCGGCGCGGTCGACGCCGAGCCACTCGCGCACCCGCGCGAAGGTGGACTCGCGCACCGCCGCCGTGACGCCGCGCGGCCACACGGCCGCCGCCAGCACCGTCGGGTGCACGCCGTCGCGGTGCAGCGCCAGGTGCACGACGATCTCGGTGGCCAGCGCGCGGCGCTCGGCCTCGATCTCGGTGCGCGCCTGCACCACCACCGGGCCCAGGATGTACACCCGCACCGGCGCCGTGGCCAGCTCGGCCTCGGTGACCAGCGTGCGCACCTGCGGCACCTCGGGCCGGACGTCCGGCAACCAGGCCTCGTTGAGGTTCGGGGCGCCGGGGTCGGGGTCGTGGCTGCGGTCCGGATCGACCAGGCCGACCAGCGCCTCGATGCTGCGCCACGACAGCTGGTTGGCCCGCACCGACAGGCCCAGCGCGGGCAGCTCCAGGGTGCCGGCGGCGTCGACGTGGATCCGCCAGCGCGCGCCCGGCACGTCGCCGGCGCAGACCACGCCCAGCGGCGACCGCCCGGCGGCGTTCGTCAGCGCCACCAGCTGCTCGGCCAGCTCGCCGGTGGGCGGCGTGCCGAGCACGAGGTACTCCGGCATCCAGTTGCCGGACCCGCCCGGGCGGACCCGCCCGGTGAGCACGTCGGCGCCCAGGCGGTCGGCGCGGCGGGCGGCCAGCTCGGGCAGCAGCGGCTCGACGCCGTCGACCAGCCGCAGCCGGCCCGGGCCGAAGACGCTGAGCGCGTCCGGCAGGCCGTCGGCGGTGACCCGCAGGTGGTCGGACCACTGGTTGGTGGCCAGCTCGACGGCCAGCGCGGTGACCACCTCGAAGGTGGCCTCCGGGTCGCCGTCGATGCAGATCGGGCCGCCGGCCGCCTCGAGATCGACGAGGACGTCGCGGTCGCCGCTGCGGCCCAGCGAGACCAGGCCGGGGTACGGCGCCAGCACCCGGCCGCGCAGTTCGGGGTCGACGGCGACGTCGGCGCGGTTCAGGATCCAGCGGCGGCCCTCGTCGAGCACCGACCACGGCTCCGGCGCGTCGGCCCGGGCCGGCGCCAGCAGCAGCTCGACCGACGCGCTGTCGACCACGGCGGTGTACACCGGGGGCAGCGGCCGGCCGGCCTCCTGGCAGGCCGCGGCGAGGTGCCGCAGCGCGTAGTCCAGCCAGCGGGCGCGGTCGGGGTCGGCGCCGATGCGCAGCGCCACCTCGGCCTCGAGCTCGTCGCCGCCCGGCTCCGGCGTGCGCCGCCGGCGGCGGATCAGCTCCAGCGACGCCAGCAGGCCCGCAGCCAGCAGCCCGGCGTCGATCAGGCCGGCGTGCGGGTTCGTGTTGACGGACTCGGCCTCGCCGGTGGCGACGAAGTCGGCGAACAGGCCGGCCCCGGTCTCGCCGATGCCCTCCTGCTGGCCGCCGCCCTCCTCGGACCCGATCGGCGGGGCCGGCGGCGGGGGCGGGGTCTCCGGCGCCGGCGCCTCGGCGGTGACGACGTCGACGCCCGCGGCGTCGGCCGGCACGATCAGCAGCCAGTTCGGGTAGATCAGGCGGGCCAGCGACAACTCGTGGCCGTCGGGCTGCTCGCGGCCGCGGTTCAGCTCGAAGATCTCCTGGTAGCGGCGGCCGTCGCCGAGCGTGCGCTCGGCGATGTCCCAGAGGTTGTCGTGGTAGCGCCCGTCGGGCGGCTGCACGATGTAGACCTTCTGGCCGACCAGCTCGGCGCCCTCCTCGGGGTCGAGCACCATGCTGCCCAGGCGGTACTCGATCTCACTCTCGGCGGGCGCGGCCGCGGCCGGCGCCTCCTGCTGGACGGTGACCTCGGCCTGGCCGTCGTAGGCCTCGGCCGTGACGCTGGTGCCGACGGTGGGCGCCTCCGGCGCGGCGGCCGGGGAGGCGGCCGCCGCCTGGCCGACCGCAGCGGTGGCGACCAGCACCGACGCGACCAGCGCGCGGGCGAAGCGCTGCGTCGGGCCGGACAGCGGCACCCGTCCGGGCAGCCCGACGCCGCGGACGGCGCTGCGCAGCTCCGTCAGCACGCAGATGGTGAACTGCAGCCAGGCCAGCCACACCACCCACAGCAGCACGCCGACCAGCTGCTCGGCGCCGATGGTGGCGGTGAGGTCGTCGCGCCCGGGCATCGACGTCGGGATCGGCGGCGGGCCGCCGAGGATGAGCAGCAGCACCGGCACGCCGATGACCAGCAGCGCCAGTGCGAACCCGGACGCGAGGGCCTGCGGCATGCTGCGTTTGGCCTCCGGCACGCCGCGGCGCTGGAACCGCTGCGGCCCGGTCTCGCGCAGCGACGCGGTGGCCGTGACCGACGCCTCGATCGGCGACACCGGCCGCGACGTGCGCTCCGTCCGGGTCTGCGGCCGCGACGCGCGGCGTCCCCTGCTCTCGTTCATCACAATTCCCCCGTGATACCGACCGCCGGCCGTGAGGTGGCCTCCCCCTCGATGGGGAAGTCGTCGATGAAGATCAGCTGCAGTAGCGAGGTGTTCACCCGGTCCTGGGCGTGCACCGACACCTCGTCGCCGTTGAAGTTCACGGTCACCTGTCCGGCGGCGTAGCCGCGCGCGGTCATGTAGTCGACGGCGGCCTGACGCGCCTCCGCCTCCAGCAGGACCACCTGACCCGACTCGCGCAGCGCCTCGATGTCGATCTGGTTCGCGGCCGCGCGGGCGGCCTGTTCTGCGTCGTCGTAAAGGCGCTGCCGCGCGTTGATGGCGAAACCTCCGTCGATGACCAGCCCGGCCAGCATGAACAGCATCACGGTCAGCGTGACGACCATGGCGCTGATGGCGCCCCGCTCCGACCGCGCCGCCCGCCTCACAGCGTCCCCCGCAGCTCGTCGATGGGCGCGAAGCTCTCGCCCTCGAGCGTCGTGCTACCCGGGAAGCCGGCGAAGCCGAGGCCGTCGAAGCTGACCTGGCAGCTGACCTGGACGCTGATCATCTCGCCGGGCGCGAAGGTGCCGCCGAGCTGCACCGGCGCGCAGGTGACGCCGCCGGGCTTGGTGCTGTCGACGATGGCCTGCGCCGCCTGCCGGGCCGAGGAGACGTCGCGCTGCAACGACGCCGAGCGCACGGCGTCGCGGGCCATCGCCTCGACGTCGCCGCGGCGGTCGACGTACCGGCCGAGCCCGACGATCAGCATCATGATCGCGATGAGGACAGGGGCGAGGATCACGACCTCGATGGCCATGGATCCCTCCTCTCTCCTCGCCGCGCGCGCGGCCCTCAGCCGACCGATCACAGGTCCGGCACGAACTGTTCGATGGGGCCCTCGATGGTCTGCGTGACCTCGGGGGCCAGGTTGTTGATGAGCTCCGTCGACCGGCCGCGGACGGTGACGCGGACGTTGTCGCCCACCTGGATGGCGTCGATCTCGGTGATCACCAGGTGGCCGTTGCCGACGGCGTCGGCGTACTCGCGGCCGCGAGCCTCCGCCGCCGCCAGCGCCGCCGGGGTGCCGCCGCCGATGCGCGCCGTCCGGGCCGCCTCCCGCGCCGCCGCGGCCGCGATCTGGTTGCCGTGCCAGGTCAGCGAGAACTGCACGATGATGAAGATGATCAAGAACATGATGGGGGTGTACAGCGCGAGCTCGATCGCGCTCGCACCCCGCTCCGGTCTCGACCGCAGCCGTGCGAGCCGCGCCTGGACGACGTTCATCGCTGTGTCAGAGCCCGCCGCCGGGGGCGTCCGGGATGTCGATGGATTCGGCCTCGTCGGTGACCAGGCGGTAGATCACCACGCCGACGGCGGCGGCGAGGGCCACGAGGATCGCCGTGATGATGACGAACTCGATGGCCGACGCGCCGCGCTCGGGGGCGCTCCGGGCTCGCTCGGTGTGCACCTGCAGGCTCAGCAGCAGCCAGCCGATCGGTGTGGCCGGCGAGAAGGCGCCGGCAGCCGGCCGCGAGGTCTCGCGCCAGCGGGGGGTGGCCTGGGTCTTCATCGGGGACGTCTCCTCGTCCTGGTCGGGTAGGTGGTTACGTTCGCGAAGGTCGTCAACTCTGCTCCAGCACCCCCATCAACGCGGGGTAGACGAGGAAGAGCAGGAACCCGCAGCACAGCACCAGCTGGGCGACCAGCATGGACTGGGACCGCTGCCCGGCCTTCCCCTCGATCTCGGCCAGTTCGCGACGGCGCAGCGAGCCGGCCCGCGCGGCCAGCGACTCGCGCACCTTGGCGCCGTCCTCGGCGACCAGCGCCAGTGCCGCGGCGAGGTCGCGCAGTTCGTCGACACCGACCTCGTCGCCCAGTTCGCCCAGCGCC
Organism: Jiangella muralis; assembly: GCF_001270745.1. Lineage (GTDB taxonomy): Bacteria > Actinomycetota > Actinomycetes > Jiangellales > Jiangellaceae > Jiangella > Jiangella muralis. The sequence continues at coordinate 36,704 of NZ_LFXL01000041.1, read as the reverse complement.
GCCCACGGGGTGACGCCGTGCAGCCGGGCCGTCAGCAGCGTATCGCGGATGCGCACCATGGCCCATCCGTCGCTGAGCGCCGACGCCGACTGCAGCGCCTCGGGCACGCCGCGGCCGCCGGCGAGGTTCATCGCGACGAGGTCGAGGAACGAGCCGACGACGTGGCGGAAGTCGCGGCGGCGGTCGGCCGCGCTGGACCGCGCCGTCAGCGTCGGGATCAGCCCGAAGATCAGCGCGAGGACGATGCCGATGACGGTGCCGGCCGGGATGCTCAGCCCGAGCTGCGCGGCCGAGAGGATCGCGGCCAGGACCACCGGCATCAGGAAGCCGACCAGCGCGGCCAGCACCGACGTCGCGAGGTGGCCCTCGACGGACTTGCCGAGCAGCGAGAGGTCGCGGCGCAGCGACCCGAGGTTGATCCCCACGCCCTCCAGCGCGCCGCGCAGCCGGCCGCCGAACCGGCGCATCGCGGCGGACTCGCCGCTGCCGGACGTGACGGTGGCGGCGGTGAGGCGGTCGCGACGGGCCCGGCTGCGCTCGGCGTCGAGCCGGGCCAGCGCGGCCGCCGGGTTGACCCGCGGCACCGCGAGCACGTAGCCGAGCAGCAGTGCGCCCGCGCCGGCGATGGCGCCCGCGACCAGGACCAGCGTCACGCCCGCACCTCCCCCGGCTCGGCCGTCACCAGGAACCGGGCCGGCATCTCGAACTTCGCCAGCCGGCGCATCCAGAGGAAGCCGATGGCGAAGATGCCGATGACGACGCCCAGCACGATCTGCCCGGCCGGCGAGTTGTACGGCTCGACGAAGTCGCGGTTGATGATCGACAGGCCGATCATGAAGAACAGGCTGACCCCGACGACGATCTGCACCGAGCGGCGGGTGCTGGCCCGGCCGGCCATGACCCGCTGACGCATGTCGAGCTCGGCGCGGGCGGAGTCGGCCAGCGACGACAGCACCTGCCGCAGGCCTGGCCCGCGCAGCCGGGCGTTGAGGATCAGCGCCGACACGACGAGGTCGGCGCTGGCGTCGTCGAGGTCGTCGGCGAAGCGCTCCAGCGCCTCCGGCATCGGCATGCGGATGCGCAGCCGGTCGGCCAGCAGCCGCAGCTGCGGCTGGATGGACGGCGCGGCCGCGTACACGGTGGCCGGGATGGCCTGTTCGAGGCCGACGGCGCCGGCGATGGTGTCGCGCAGCGACTCCGTCCACGAGGCCAGGCCCTCCAGCCGGGCTATCGAGGTGCGCTCCTCCTTCGCCCCGCCGAACAGCGCCGGCCAGAACGCGACCAGCAGGCCGGCCCCGACGGCCGCGACCGGCCACCGGGTCAGCAGGAGCGCGGCGACCCCCGCGATGATGCCGTACACCGTCTGCCGCCCCAGCCGCTCGATCATCGGCCGGGTCGACCCCGGCGACGGCGGCCTCGGCTCGCTGCCGCGGATCGCGACGATCAGCAGCAGGACCCCGGCGCCGACGGCGGCGCCGATGAGGGTGATCAGCAGGATCGTGGGGCTCACGCGACCACGCCCGCGTTGGCGTCGAAGCCCACCGCGATGAGGTCCTCGATGCAGGCGATCGGCGCGGCCGGCACGGCGACGCCGTCGGGGCCGGAGGCGAAGATCTCGCTGGACAGCACCCGGCCGTCGACGCCGTTGATCTCGCGGATGCTGGACACGAACCGGCGCAGCCGGCCGCCCTCGGCGAACTCGTTGCGCTTCTCGACGAACACGACGAAGTCGATGGCGCCGGCGATCAGCATCATCGTCGCCTCGACCGGCAGCCGCTCGACCGACTGGATGGCGTAGGTCGAGATGCGGTTGAACACCTCGATCGAGCTGTTCGCGTGGATGGTGGACAGCGAGCCGTCGTTGCCCTGGCTCATCGCGTTGAGCATGGTGACGATCTCGTCGCCCAGCACCTCGCCGACGATGACCCGGCTGGGGTTCATGCGCAGGCTGCGGCGGACCAGCTCGGCCATCGTGATGGCGCCCAGGCCCTCGGAGTTGGGCAGCCGCTCCTCGAACGCGACGACGTTGGGGTGCAGGTCGGCGAACTCGCCCAGGCCCAGCTCGAGCGCCCGCTCGACGGTGATGATGCGCTCGGCCGCCGGGATCTCGTTGGCCAGCGCGCGCAGCATGGTCGTCTTGCCGGCGTTGGTGGCCCCGGCGATCATGATGTTCTTGCGGGCGGCGACGGCGGCGGACAGGAACGCCGCCAGGTCCTCGGTGACCGTGTCGTAGCGGACGAGGTCGTCGAGGTGCACCCGGGACAGCCGGGCCCGTCTGATCGAGATGGACGGGCGGGCGCAGACACCCATGACGGCCGAGAGCCTGCTGCCGTCGGGCAGCCGGAGGTCGAGCTGCGGGTTCGCGGAGTCGAACGGGCGGCTGGTGAGGCCGGAGTAGGCGCCCAGGATCTGCACCAGCTCGACCAGTTCGTCGTCGCTCTCGGCGACCGGGGCGCCGGTGACCTCGCGGCCGTCGGCGTACTGGATGAAGACCTGGTCGCAGCCGTTGATGTCGATGTTCTCGACGTCGAGGTCGTCGAGCAGCGGCTGCAGCCGGCCGACCCCGAACAGCGCGGCGTGGATGCCGGAGGAGATCTCCTCCTCTTCCTCCGCCGACGGCGGCGTGCGGCCGGCCCCGATCTCGGCCCGGGCGTGCGCGTCGAGGACCCGGCTGATGACGGCGCGGGCGAACTGCCGCTCGTCCTCGCCGGACATCGGCGGGATGCCGTTGGAGGCGTCGTCGCGGCGCTGCCGGGCGAGGGTGTCGGCGACCTCCTCGCGGAGGGTGCGGACGAGGTTCTGGTCCACCGTGGTCAGCTCCTGCTCGGGATGCGCGCGTGTGCCTCGGCCAGCCCGCGCACGGAGTCGCTGAGCTCGCGGGCCGAGCGGACGAGCAGCGAGCGGTCGATGCGACGGCTCCACCGGCCGGCCAGGGCGCCCGCCGCCTTGGGGTCGTCGGCGATGCGGCCCAGCACCGTGACCTGCTGGCCGTCGTGCTGCAGCAGGCGGTCGAGGTCGCGCGGGGCCGCGGTGTCGCGGCTCTCGGTGACCAGTGCGATGCCGACCGGGATGCTGCCGGCCGCGCCGATCTGCAGCGGCTCGGCCAGCCAGCGCAGCCGCTCGCGCAGGTGCGCGTAGTACTCGATGCCCGGCCGGACCACGAAGATGACGGCGTCGGCGGCGTTCATGACCGGTAGCAGCGGGGTGCCGGGGACGATGCGGCCGCAGTCGACCAGCACGTCGACCGGCAGCGTCTTGAGCATGGTGGCCATGGCCGGCCACACCGAGCCGATGCCGGTGAGCTGCTCGGGCCGGGTGACGCCGGCCAGGATGTCGAGGCCGCCGTCGGCCGTCTGCAGGTGCTCGGCCATGTTGGCCTCGGCGACGCCCCGGCGCGCGGCCGCGGCCAGCGAAAGCAGGCCGCGCTCGGGGTCGAGCGGCTCGCCCTCGGCGTCGCGGTGACGCAGCGCGAGGTCGCCGCCGGCGGGGTCGAAGTCGGCCACCACGACGTCGGACGGCCAGATGGCCCCGAGGGCGTTGACCGTGGTGGTCACGCCCGGGGAGCCCTTGGCGGACGCGAAGGCGATGAGCACCGGCTCAGTCCTCCTCGGAGCCGAACGGGGTGCCCCGCTCGACCAGCGTGACGACCAGCTGGTTGGTGGCGGCCAGGCCGCCGACGGTGGCGGCGTCGCCGCGGTCGACCAGCAGCGTGACCAGCGAACCGGTGCCGCCGGCCTGGTCGCCGCCCTCGGCCGGCTTCGCCGACGCGACCCGGGCGCCCTCGACGACGGTCTTCCCCTCGCCGGTGACGATGGACACGAGGTCGACGATGTCGCCGGACTGCAGCCCGCCGGCCGGCAGGAAGCTCTGGGCGAGGAACGCGCCGACGGCGGTCTGGCCCTCCGACAGCGGCGCCTGGGTCTCCAGCATGGTGGTGTCGAGCAGCTGACCCTCCACGAGCGCGACCCGGGCGTACCGGCCGACGACGTCGTCGGCCTGCGACTCAGGGATGAGGCTGTCGAGCTCGGACGCGACCTGCGTGGTCTCGAGGTCCTCGCTGGTGATCTGCTCGCCCGCGGCGACCGGTCCGGCCAGGACGAGCACCGGCGTGCGTTCGTCGACGCGCATGGCCAGCAGCGCGGCCACCGCGGCGCCGCCGACGATCAGCAGCACCGCCAGCGCGGCCAGCGCCGGGCGGCGTTGCCGTGGTGGCGACGGCAGCCGGGCGCTGTCGGCGCGGACCCGTTGGTTGCTGCGGATGCCACGCTGTTCCCGTGCGCGCTGGCGCTCGTTGGCCGCGTCAGTGGTCTGAGTTGTCCCCGCCATGAGGTGCCTCTACCGCTCCTGCCTCGTCTCCCCGTCGCTGCCCTCCCGAACCGGCCGGGACGGCCGGGTGCAGCCGGGGACGTGCAAGTGACCCGCTGCCCCCTGGACGTTTCGGGGGAACATTACCTTGGACGCCTGACCGTGGTCATGCGCCCTGCCAGATGTTCACCCAACACGGCGGACGCTACCGGCGGCCGCTTTCACGAGGCTTTCATCACCGCCCCCGCGCCACCTGACGCGTGTATCCGACCCCGGATTGGCTACCCTCTGACCATTGCCGATCCGTCCGACCGCACAGGAGCACCCGTGTCCGAGCGCACGCTCGTCCTGATCAAGCCCGACGCCGTCCGCCGCGGCCTGATCGGGGAGATCCTGGCCCGCTACGAACGCAAGGGCCTGACCATCGTCGCGCTGGACCAGCGCACCATCGACCCCACCCTGTCCGACGCGCACTACGCCGAGCACGTCGAGAAGGGGTTCTACCCCGCGCTGCGCGAGTTCGTCACCGGCGGCCCGCTGGTCGCGCTGGTGCTCGAGGGCGACCAGGCCATCGACGTCGTGCGGGCGATGAACGGCGCCACCGACGGCCGCAAGGCCGCGCCGGGCACGATCCGCGGCGACCTCTCGCTGTCGAACTCCGAGAACCTCGTGCACGCGTCCGACTCCCCCGAGTCGGCCAAGCGCGAGCTCGACCTCTGGTTCCCCGGCCTGTAGCCCGGCGGGTTCAGCCGCCGTCCTGCTGCGCCTCGCGCGCCGCCTTCTCCCGCTCGACCTGCGGGCCGATGCGCAGCAGGACGAACCACAGCAGCGCGAAGATGCCGCCCAGGATGAGCATCGCCGGCACGACGAAGCCGGTCGCCACCGAACACACCTGGGCCGCTGTCCCGAGCACGTAGCCGGGCCGCCCGCGGCGCACCATCGCCGCGCCGAGCACGCACATCAGCGCGATGCCGCCGCCGGCCAGCCAGGCCGCACCTCGGCCGACGTCGGCGATGTTGATGGCGACCGGGACCGCCAGCAGCACGACGATCACCTGTGTCGACAGGATGGCGGCGGCGATGCGGTTCACGACGCCGCCCCGAACGCCACTCGCGCGTCGCCGGCCGTCACGACCGAGCCGGTGACGACGACGCCGTAGCCGCCCAGCGACTCTTCTCGCTCGGCCAGCCGCAGCCCGGCGTCGACCGCCTCGGGCAGCGGCACCGCCTGGTGGACGCGGTCCTGGCCGAACACGTCGACGGCGATGTTGGCCAGCTGGTCGACCGGCATGGTGCGCGGCGACGAGTTCTCCGTGACGACGACCGCCTCGACCGCCGGCTCCAGCTCGGTGAGGATGCCCTCGACGTCCTTGTCGGCCATGGCGGCGACGACGGCGACCAGCGCGGTGCCGGCGAACTCCTCGGTGAGCGCCGCCGCGAGCGCCGCCGCGCCGGCCGGGTTGTGCGCGGCGTCGGCGAGGACGACGGGGCCACGGCGCAGCGCCTCGAGCCGTCCGGGCGAGGTGACCCGGGCGAACGCGGCCCGGACGAGGTCGGCGTCGAGCGGCTCGCGGCCGCCCCCGACGAACGCCTCGACGGCGGCCAGCGCGGCCGCCGCGTTGTGCGCCTGGTACTCGCCGTGCAGCGGCAGGAAGATCTCGTCGTACGGGCCGGTCAACCCCTGCAGCCCGATGAGCTGCCCGCCGACGGCCAGCTCGCGGCTGCGCAGGCCGAACTCCAGGCCCTGCCGGGCCACCGTGGCGCCGGTCTCGGCGACGCGGGCCAGCAGGATCTGCGCGGCGGTGGCGGTCTGCGGGCCGAGGATCGCGTAGCCGCCGGGCTTGATGATGCCGGCCTTCTCGGTGGCGATCTCCTCGATGGTGTCGCCGAGGTAGTCGACGTGGTCGATGGCGATGGGCGTGACGACCGAGACCCGGCCGTCGGCCACGTTGGTGGCGTCCCACGCGCCGCCCATGCCGACCTCGACGACGGCGGCCTCGACCGGGGTGTCGGCGAACGCGGCGTAGGCCAGCGCCGTCAGCACCTCGAAGTAGCCCAGCGCGACGTCGTGCTTGGAGTCGACGAGGTCGAGGTACGGCTTGATCTCGTCGTACGTGGTGGCGAAGCGCTGCGGCGTGACCGGCTCGCCGTCGATGACGATGCGCTCGGTGACCGACTGCAGGTGCGGGCTGGTGTAGCGGCCGGTGCGCAGGTTCAGCTCGCGCAGCAGCGCGTCGGCCATGCGCGCCGTCGACGTCTTGCCGTTGGTGCCGCCGATGTGCAGGACGGGGTAGGCACGCTGCGGGTTGCCGAGGAGGTCGACGAGGTCGCGGATGCGCTCCAGCGACGGCTCGACCCGCGACTCCGGCCGCCGGGCCAGTAGCTCCGCCTCGATGCCGGCGAGGACGTCGTCGGTCACGGCGTGCCCTGCGGCAGGCCGGCCAGCTGCGCCTCGAGCCGGGCGATCTCGGCCTCGGCGGCGCTGCGCCGGCCGCGGACCTTGTCGACCTCGGACTCCGGCGCCTTGGCCAGGAACTGCTCGTTGCCGAGCTTGCGCAGCGCCTGCTCCAGCGTCTTGCGCTCGTTCGCGAGGTCCTTGCTCAGGCGCTTGCGCTCGGCCTCGACGTCGACGGCGCCGGAGAGGTCCAGCTCGACGGTGACGGCGCCGACCACGACCTGCGCGGTGGCGGCGAAGCCGTCCTCCGGCGCGGTGAGGCGGGTCAGCGACCGGAACGCGGCCTCGTGCTCGGCCGCGCCGCCGGCGACCCGGGCCGGCACCTTCTGGCCGGGCTTGAGCCCCTGGTCGCTGCGGAACCGGCGCACCTCGGTGACCAGCCGCTGCAGCTCGGCGACGGTGGCCTCGGCGGCGGCGTCGTGGCGGGACGCGTCCGGCTGCGGCCAGTCGGCGATCACCAGCGACTCCTGGCCGGTCAGCGTCGTCCACAGCGTCTCGGTGACGAACGGCGTCACGGGGTGCAGCACCCGCAGCAGACGGTCGAGGACGTGCCCGAGCACCAGCCGGGTGTTCTCGGCCGCGGCGCCGCCCAGCTGGGTCTTCGCCAGCTCGACGTACCAGTCGCAGAACTCGTCCCAGGCGAAGTGGTAGAGGGTGTCGCTGAGCTTGGCGAACTGGTAGTCCTCGAACTGGGCGTCGACCTCGGCGAGGACGGTGTTGAGCCGCGACAGGATCCACCGGTCGGCCGACGTCAGTTCCTCGGACGGCGGCAGCTCGCCCACGCGGGCGCCGCTCATCAGCGCGAACCGGGTGGCGTTCCACAGCTTGTTGCAGAAGTTGCGCGACGCCTGGACCCAGTCCTCGCCGATGGGGACGTCGGCGCCGGGGTTGGCGCCGCGCGCGAGCGTGAACCGCAGCGCGTCGGACCCGTAGGCGTCCATCCAGTCCAGCGGGTCGACGGCGTTGCCGAACGACTTCGACATCTTCTTGCCGCGCTCGTCGCGGACCATGCCGTGCAGCGCGATGGTGTGGAAGGGGATCGCCTTCTCGGGGCCGGCGTCGGCGTGCGCGTAGAGCCCGAACATCATCATCCGGGCCACCCAGAAGAACAGAATGTCGTAGCCGGTGACCAGCACCTGGTTCGGGTAGAACTTCTCCAGCGCCGGGGTCTCGTCGGGCCAGCCGAGCGTCGAGAACGGCCACAGCGCCGACGAGAACCAGGTGTCGAGCACGTCCTCGTCCTGCACCCAGCCCTCACCGGTCGGGGCGTCGTCGTCGGGACCGACGCACACCACCTCGCCGTCCGGCCCGTACCAGACCGGGATGCGGTGGCCCCACCACAGCTGCCGCGAGATGCACCAGTCGTGCATGTCGTCGACCCAGCCGAACCAGCGCGACTCCATGGACTTCGGGTGGATGGCCACCCGGCCGTCGCGCACCGCGTCGCCGGACGCCTTGGCCAGCGGCTCGACCTTGACCCACCACTGCAGCGACAGCCGCGGCTCGACGACGGTCTTGCAGCGCGAGCAGTGCCCGACCGCGTGCACGTACGGCCGCTTCTCCGCGACGATGCGGCCCTCGGCGCGCAGCGCGGCGACGACCGCCGGACGGGCCTCGAAGCGGTCCAGCCCCTGGAACGGGCCGTGCGCGGTGATGACGCCCTGCTCGTCCATGATGGTGAGCATCGGGAGGTCGTGCCGCCGGCCGATCTCGAAGTCGTTGGGGTCGTGCGCCGGCGTCACCTTGACCATGCCGGTGCCGAACGACGGGTCGACGTGCGGGTCGCCGACGATCGGGATGCGCCGCCCGGTCAACGGCAGCTCGATCTCGGTGCCGATGAGGTGCTTGTAGCGCTCGTCGTCGGGGTGCACGGCCACGGCGGTGTCGCCGAGCATCGTCTCGGCGCGCGTGGTGGCCACCACGACGTCGTCGCTGTAGCGGATCGAGACCAGCTCGCCGTCGTCGTCGCTGTGCTCGACCTCGATGTCGGACAGCGCGGTGTGGCAGCGCACGCACCAGTTGATGATGCGCTCGGCGCGGTAGATCAGCTCGTCGTCGTAGAGCCGCTTGAAGATGGTCTGCACGGCGCGGGACAGGCCGTCGTCCATGGTGAACCGCTCGCGGCTCCAGGCGACGCCGTCGCCGAGCCGGCGCATCTGCGCGAGGATGCGGCCGCCGGACTCGGCCTTCCACTCCCATACCTTCTCGACGAACGCCTCGCGGCCGAGATCGTGGCGGGACGTGCCGGTCTTGGCCAGCTCGCGCTCGACGACGTTCTGGGTGGCGATGCCGGCGTGATCCATGCCCGGCATCCACAGCGCCTCGTAGCCCTGCATGCGCCGCCGCCGCACCAGCGCGTCGATCAGCGTGTGCTCGAACGCATGCCCCAGGTGCAGCGACCCGGTGACGTTCGGCGGCGGGATGACGATGCAGTACGGGGGCTTGTCGCTCTTCTCGTCGGCCTCGAAATAGCCGCGCTCGACCCAGCCCTCGTAGAGCGGCGCCTCTACCGCCGCCGGGTCGTAGACGGACGGCAGGGTGGGCTCGGGAAGAGTGGACTCGGTCACGCCGCGGAATTCTACTGCGCGCGGTGGCCGGAGAGCGTACGGACCATGGCGTTCGTCACCACGGCGGGATCGTTCAGTCCGGCGGGCCGGCCGTCAGGACGATCTTGCCGCGCAGGTGGCCGGTCTCGCTGAGCTCCTGCGCCGCGGCGACCTGCTCCAGCGGGAACGTCGCGGCGATCGGCATCCGCACCGTCCCCTGCTCGACCAACGGCAGCACGGTCTCGAACACCTGCGGCAGCGGCAGGTCGGCGCTCCAGCTGGCCCGGACGCCGTACTGCGACGCGGACCCGTCGGCGATGGTGACGACCCGCTCCGGGCCGCCGGCCAGCTCGATCGACACCGGCAGCACGTCGCGCCCGGACGCGTCCGCGACGGCGTCGACGCCGTCGGGCGCGATGGCGTGCACCCGCGCGGCCAGCCCGTCGCCGTAGAGCACCGGCTCGACACCGAGCGAGGCCAGAAAGTCGTGGTTGGCCGCGCCGGCCGTGCCGATGACCCGGGCCCCGCGGGCCAGCGCCAGCTGACTGGCCACCAGTCCGACGGCGCCCGCGGCGGCGTGCACGAGCACGACGTCGCCGGCCTGGACGTCCAGCAGCCGGACCACCCGGTACGCCGTCTCGCAGGCGACGGGCAGCGCGGCCGCCTGCACGAACGTCAGCCCGCCGGGCTTGGCCACCATCCCGGCAGCCGGGACGACGACGTGGGTGGCGGCCGACCCGGGCGCCAGCCCGAACACCGCGTCGCCCACCGCCCAGCCCTCGACGTCCGGGCCGAGCGCGTCGACGACGCCGGAGCACTCCAGGCCGACCCGCACCGGCTCGGCCGGCGCGCCGTCGTGCGCGTACAGGCCGCGCCGCGCCTTGCAGTCGAACGGGTTGACGCCGGCCGCGCGGACCTCGACCCGCACCTCGCCGGGCCCGGGCTCGGGCAGCTCGACGGCGTCCAGGGTGAGCACGGCCGGGCCGCCGTACTCGGTGTACCGGACGGCCAGGGCGGCGGTCACCAGCTCACGTCCACGGGCATCCCCTCGGTATACCCCGACGCGCTCTGCACACCCACGACAGCACGCTCGCGGAACTCCTCGATGGTCGCCGCGCCGACGTAGGTGAAGGCGCTGCGCACACCCGCGACGATGGTGTCGACGAGGTCCTCGACGCTGGGCCGCGCCGGCGACAGGTACATGCGGGCCTGCGAGACGCCCTCCTCGAAGATGCCCTTGCGGGCCCGCTCGAACGCGGAGTCCTCGGCCGTGCGCAGCCGCACCGCGCGGGCCGACGCCATGCCGAAGCTCTCCTTGTACATCCGCCCCTCGCCGTCGCGCAGGACGTCGCCGGGCGATTCGTAGGTGCCGGCGAACCAGGACCCGATCATCACGTTGTCGGCGCCCGCGGCCAACGCCAGCGCGACGTCGCGCGGGTGCCGCACGCCGCCGTCGGCCCAGACGTGCACGCCCAGTTCGCTGGCCCGCGCGGCGCACTCGAGGACGGAGGAGAACTGCGGCCGGCCGACGCCGGTCATCATGCGGGTCGTGCACATGGCGCCCGGGCCGACGCCGACCTTGACGATGTCGGCGCCCGCCGCGACGAGGTCGCTGACGCCCTCGGCCGTGACGACGTTGCCGGCGACGACGGGGACCTGCGGGTCCAGCGCGCGGACCCGGCGGAGCACGTCGAGCATGCGTTCCTGATGGCCATGGGCGGTGTCGACGACCAGCACGTCGGCGCCGGCCGCCAGCAGCGCCTTCGCCTTGCCCTCGACGTCGCCGTTGATGCCGACCGCCGCGCCGATGCGCAGCCGCCCGCCGTCGTCCAGCGACGGCTCGTACAGCGTGGCCCGCAGCGCCCGCTCGCGGGTCAGGATGCCGGCGATGCGCCCGTCCGGCCCGACCACCGGGGCCAGCCGGTGCCGTCCGTCGTGCAACTGGGTGAACGCCTCTTCGGGTGCGACGCCGCCGGGCAGCGTCAGCAGCTCGCGCGACATCACCGAGTGCAGCTGGGTGAAGCGGTCGACGCCCTGGCAGTCGGCCTCGGTGACGACGCCGACGGCGTGGCCGTCCTCGACCACGATGACGGCGCCGTGGCCGCGCTTGGGCAGCAGGTTGTACGCCTCGCCGACGGTGCCGTAGGGCGGCATGGTGAGCGGGGTGTCGTAGACGGTGTGCCGGGCCTTCACCCACGCGATGACGTCGGCGACGACGTCCGGCGGGATGTCCTGCGGGATGACCGCCAGGCCGCCGCAGCGGGCCAACGTCTCGGCCATGCGGCGCCCGGACACCGCGGTCATGTTCGCCGCGACCAGCGGGATCGTCGTGCCCGTGCCGTCGGCGGTGGTGAGGTCGACGTCGAGCCGCGACCCCACCTGGGATCGGTTCGGCACGAGGAACACGTCGCTGTAGGTGAGGTCCTGGTCAGGGACCCGGTCGTGCAGGAACCGCATGTCGTCTCCCCCGGTTCGGCCGGGATCCAGCCTATCCGGCGGCCCCCCGCGGCCCGTCGAGCAGTACCGGCGGCTCGGCCAGCGTGGCGTGCAGCGGCTCGGCGGGGACGATCCACGGCGTGCCCGGCGCGCCGCCCGGGTCGGCCCGCCACGCGTGCGCCACCCGCTCGACCGTCACCGGGTACAGCGTCAGCGACCCGTCGCGGCCGACGTGGAAGCGCAGGAAGCTCTTGTGGTCCTCGATCCCCAGGCCCGCGTACAGCTCGTTGACGTTGACGTCGAAGTACCGTGCGACCAGCAGGTACGCGCCGACGACCCAGGTGTCGAGCAGCCCGATGACCGGCCCGTAGACGGCGAACGCCAGCAGCGTCGCCCACGGGTTGGCGACGTCGTCCAGCGGCAGCGCCGACCACACCGCTGCTCCCCCGAGCGCCAGCGCCACGTGCGGCACCGCATGGAGCACCGCCGCAGCGATGTGCTTGCGCGTCCGCACGCCCAGGACCAGCGTGAACACCGCCGTCCCGGCCAGCACGGCGGCCACCCCGGTGACCGTCGCCGGCGTGATCAGATGGTCCGGCGATGTGACGAAGGCCAGCATGAGCAAGGTCTGCATGAGCCCGAGCAGCCCCACGAAGCCGGGGTTGCGCCGCGGCAGCCGCGCGAAGATCTGCCACCCCAGCCGCCGCGACGCCCGCTGCGTGGGGTACGCCGCGGCGAGCTCGTAGCGTTGCGGGGTGCTGCGCCGCCGGGTGATGGCCTCCTCCGGCGGGACGTCGACGGCGGCCGGCAGGTGGTCGGTGCCGACGAGGTAGGCGCCGCCTCCGCCGCAGGTCACCAGCTGGCGGCCGCGTCCGTCCGGACCGTCGCCGGCGTAGCGCGCGTAGTGGTGCATGTCGCCGGAGAGCAGCAGCGGGACGCGGGCGCCGGTCGGCTCGATGATCGTGCGGATGAAGTAGTCGACGCTGTCGTAGGCGTCGGGCCGCTCGTGCGTCTTGACCCACGACGGCTGGGCCGGCGCCAGGATGATCCGGCTCTCGGGCGTCAGGCGCTCGGCGACGCGGTGGAAGTAGTCCAGCTGCGGCTCGTCGATGTACGAGGACAGCTGGATGTCGACGGCGAACAGCCACCAGCCGTGCGGCAGCTCCAGCGCGAAGTAGCTGCGGCCCTGCCGGGTGCGCCAGCCGCCGATGGCGTCGCCCTGCGCGAACAGCCGCAGGAACGCCGTCAGGCCGTCGTACCAGTCGTGGTTGCCCGGCAGCGCGTACAGCGACGGTGTCTCGGCGGCGAGGTCGGGCAGGGCGGCGCGGTACGGGCCTTTCCACCGGTGCTCGTAGGCCGGGCTGGACGCCGTCGGGTACACCTGGTCGCCGCCGAGCACGAGCAGCGAGCCGCGCGGAAGCAGCCGGCCGTCGTCGAGCATCAGTTCCGGCCGGGCCAGCAGCGACGCGACCGAGTAGGTGGCGTCGAAGCCGTCACCGACGTCGGCGGTGTAGTCGAACCACAGCTCGTCGGCGGCGGAGTGGTCGTACGCGCGGTCGGGCAGCGCCGCCTGCAGCTCGCGTTTGTCGAGGTAGCCGCCGAACAGGTACGCGAGCAGGACGCGGATGGCGGTGCCGGCGAGCAGGCCGGGGTTCAGCCAGGGCACCGGGCGCTGCCGCACGAACCCGGTCTCCGCCGGGCTGAGGTCGCGCGGCCGAGGCGCGGGTGCGGGCATGGTTGGTCACCCTACGGTCAGGCCGTGGGGTGATCAACCATCGTGCGCAGCCGCAATTCGAGCATGGCCGCGAACCGCGCGTCGGGGTCGGCGAGGTCCAGCCCGCCGATCTCGCCGACCCGCCGCAGCCGGTACCGGAACGTGTTGACGTGCACGTGCGTGGCCGCCGCGGCCGCCGTCACGTCGCCGAACGCGTCCAGCCAGGCGCGCAGCGTGGGGACCATCTGCGCCCGGTGCCGGCGGTCGTAGGCGGCCAGCCGGGCCACCGGGCCGGACGGGACCCGTTGCTCGGCCGCCATCGCGCTGCCCAGCTCCAGCAGGAACGCGGAGATCTGCACGTCCGTGAGCCGGGCGACGCGGGCGCCGGCCGGCCGGGTCCGCAGCACCCGGACCGCGCGGTCGGCGTCGGCGCGCGACTGCGGCAGCCCGGCCGGCCCGGCCGCGACCCCGCCGATGCCGACGACGACGCGGCTGCGGGCACCGATGCGGCTGAGGAACTCCTCGGCGACGGCGACCGCCCGCAGGTCCGCGTCCGGTCCGTCGCCGGCCAGCGGGATGACGCCGTAGACGACGCCGCCGACCAGCGCCACCGCCGACCGCGGGTGCACGGCGGCCAGGTGCAGCGCGAACGCGCCCGCGACCCGCTGCAGGTCGGCCTCGACGGAGGACGGCTCGGCCTCGCCGGGCACGGCCAGCGCCAGCACGCAGGCGGGTCCGCCGGCCAGGCCCAGCCGGCTGGCGGCGTCACCGGCCGCCGGGCCGCCCTCGACCACCGTCGCGACCAGCTCCGCCCGCAGCCGCCGCTCGACGTCCGCCCCCGCGCGGTGCCGCAGCATGTGCAGCGCGACCAGCTTCGCCGCGTCGACGAAGGCCTGCTCGCGCTCGGCGCTCAGCGGCTCCTTCACCGCCGCCCACATGGAGCCCAGGATCTCGTCGCCCGCACGCACCCGGATCGCCACCCGCGGCAGCCCGGTGCCCTCGATCTCCGGCAGGTACACCGGCCGGTCGGACGCGTACAGCGCGCGGAAGGCGCCCTGCCGCTCCAGCTCGCGCAGGTAGCGTTCGGGCACCTGGCGGCCGAGCACGGTCTCCTTGCGGCCCTCGTCGGCGCGGTCCTGGTCGGCGGAGAACGCGATCACCCGGGAATTCAGGTCCTCGATCGTCAGCGGCGCGTCCAGCAGCGCCGACACCGCGCCGGCCAGTGCGAACAGGTCGCCTGCTCCGGCGCCGGCCAGCGTCTGGTCGTCGACGCCGCCGAGGTCGTCCAGCGCCAGCAGGCTGCGCAGCAGGGCCGCGACCTGCGCCCACGAGGCGCCGCGGGTCAGGCCGAACAGCGCCAGCCCTTCGTCCGCGACCGCCCGACGCACGTCCTCGTCGATGTCGACCGGGACCCGCACCACCAGCCCGACCGCCCCCTCGGCGGCGACCGCCCGCACGACGTCCGCGATCTCGTCCGACGACGCCAGCCCCACCCCCAGCACCAGCGCGTCAGCCGGCATCGACGGCGGGTCCAGCGGGTCGTGGATCACCACCCCGCCCACCGACCGGCCCGGCTCGACCCGCCCGGCCACCACCTCGAGCAGCGTCGATCCGAGATCGTCGAGGACACGGCCGAGCGTGGCCCTCGGTCGCAGGGTCATGCGCAACACCTCTGAAGCCAAACACGCGAACGACCGGCAGGAGTTCGTCGAACTCTACAATCCGCGCGGTTCCGTTGGTTGCTTCTGACGAACAGCCGCAGTGCCGCCGATCGTCGAGTTGATCTTGATCGGTGGGGCGAGTAGAGTTGGCATCATGTTCGAAGAAGCGCTGTCAACTGCTGCGCCGCCGGGTGTCGACCCGGTGGCAGGGCGGCCCGCGCCGTCCCGGCAGGCGGCGCCGCCGCAGCTGGTGGCGTCCGACCGGCCTGTCGGGGGTCTGCCCGCCGACGCCGAACGGATCCCGACCGGGCCGGAGTTGGCGGCGGTGCTGGCGGCGTTCGACCCCGACGCCGCTGACGGCTTCGACCTGGTGGAGGCGACGGCCGGGTGGGCGCGGTTGGCTGCCTGGGTGGACGCCAACCAGGCCCGCGTGCTGGCGGCGTTGGCGTCGCGGGCCGAGATGCGCCCCGACGACTCCGGCTCCCGCTCGGTCAACCCGGTCACCAACACCGCCGTCGAGATCGCCGGCCGTTGCCAGCTCACCACCCGCCAGGCCGAGAACCAGGTCGGGCACTCGCTGCAACTGGTCGAGGACTTCCCCGACACGCGCCACGCACTGGCCGCCGGGCTGATCGACCTGCGACGCGCCCGGGTGATCACCGACGAGCTGGGTGGGCAGGACCCTGAGGTGCGGGCCCGGGTCGAGGCGGCGGTGCTGCCGAAGGCGCCGACGCTCGATGCCGTGGCGCTGCGCAAGCTGATCAAGCGGCTGTTGCATGAGCTGGCGCCGGTCGAGATGGCCGAGCGGCACCGGCTCGCCCGCGACGGCCGCTACGTGGCGGTGTCGCCGGCGTCGGATGGGATGGCCTTCCTCGAAGCGCTGCTGCCCGCCGAGGACGCCACCGCGCTGAACACTGCACTGAAGGCCGCCGCCGCCGATGCGAAGCGGGCCGACACCGCGCTCGGCGTGCCGGCCCGGACCAGTGACCAGCGTCGCGCCGACGCCCTCGCCGAGCTGGGTTGGGCCGCGCTGACCGCCTGTGCGGAGTCCGCCGGGACCCACGCCGCACACGCCGGCGCCACCGTGGGCGGCGCCGCGGACGGGTCGGCGGTCTCGGGCCGCGCCTGCACCGGCCAGACGGCGCACGGGTCCGCGGTCTCAGGCCGCGCGACGGACGGGTCCGCGGGCACAGGTCCGCCCGGCACCGGAGGCGGTACCGATCAGGCAGCGCACGGGTCCGCGGTCTCAGGCCGCGCGACGGACGGGTCCGCGGGCACAGGTCCGGCCGGCACCGGAGGCGGTACCGATCAGGCAGCGCATGAGTCCGCGGTCTCAGGCCGCGCCACGGACGGGTCCGTGGGCACAGGCCCGGCCGGCACCGGCAGCGGCACCCACCAGGCAGCGCACGCCTCGGCGACCAGGAGGCGCGCCGCGGCCGCCGCGCCGTCTGGCGATCCCGGCCGCGCTCGGGCCGGCAGCACTCGGCCCGGCGGCGACGAACCCACCTCCGCCACCGCTGGGACCAGACCGCGGCGACGGCCGGTGAGCGTGCAGGTCACCGTCCCGTTCAGCACGCTCGTCGGCCTCACCGACGAACCCGGCGAGCTCGAGGGGTACGGACCCATCCCCGCTCACATCGCCCGGCAGCTGGCCGCCGACGACGTCTGGACCTGGCTACGCACCGACCCCGCGACCGGCCAACTCCTCGACCTCGGTCGCAGCAGATACCGGCCGACCACGACGCTGGCCGACCTCATCGTGGCCCGCGACCGCACCTGCCGGGCGCCCGGCTGTCACCAACCGGCCCGCGGCAACGACATCGACCACATCGTCCCGTTCGCCGCCGGCGGCACCACCAGCCGAGCCAACTGCCACACCCTCTGCACCACCCACCACCTGCTCAAACACCGCAGTCGCTGGACCGTCCACCGACAACCCGACGGCGCCACCCACTGGACCAGCCCCACCGGCCACCAGTACCGAAGACCAGCCGAGCCGATCGGCCGGCGACACCCGTCGCCAGGTGCCGGCCGGCGGGCGGAACGTCAGGGCGCCGGGAGCCAGCGGGTCGACGTCGTCAGGGAGGCGAGCACGTCGGGGAAGGGCTCGACGCCGAGGCCGGGGCCGGACGGCACCGCCACGTGGCCGTCGTCCAGCACGAACGGCGACGTCACGTCCTGGGCGAAGTAGCGGTCCGACGCCGACGTGTCGCCGGGGAGGGTGAAGCCGGGCAGGGCGGCCAGCGCCACGTTGGCCGCGCGGCCGAGGCCGGTCTCCAGCATGCCGCCGCACCAGACCGCCGCGCCGTGCGCCACCGCGAGGTCGTGGATGCGCCGCGCCTCCAGGTAGCCGCCGACCCGGCCGGGCTTGACGTTGATGATCGAGCAGGCGCCGAGCAGCAGCGCGTCGGCGGCGTCCTTGGCCGACTCGATCGACTCGTCGAGGCAGATCGGGGTGCCGATGAGCCGCGCCAGGGCGGCGTGCTGGCGCAGGTCGTCCTCGGCCAGCGGCTGCTCGATCAGCAGCAGGTCGAACTCGTCGAGCGCGGCCAGCACCCGGGCGTCGGCCAGCGTGTAGGCGGCGTTCGCGTCGACCTGCAGCAGCAGGTCGTCACCGAACCGCTCCCTCACGGCACGAACCGGCGCGACGTCCCAGCCGGGCTCGATCTTCAGCTTGATCCGCAGATAGCCCTGGTCGAGATACCCGGCGACGGCGTCGAGCAGGGCCGGAATCGAGTCCATGATCCCGACGGAGACACCGGCCGGCACACGGTCACGCACGGCGCCGAGGTACGACCCGAACGACTCGCCCCGCGCCCGCAGCCACGCGTCCAGCACCGCCGTCTCCAGCGCCGCCTTCGCCATCCGGTGCCCGCGGACGGGGTCGAGCAGCCGCGCGACGTCCAGCGGCCCGAGGTCGCCCGCGGCGAACAGGCGCGGCGCGAGGAACCGCTCGACCACGTCGGCCGCGCCGTCGGCGTATTCCGGCGAGTACAGCGGCTCGCTCATCGCGACGCACTCGCCCCAGCCGTCGCCGTCGGGGGTCGCGGCGCGGATCAGCAGCACGTCCCGCTCGGTCTCGACGCCGAACGACGTCCGGAACGGCGCCACCAGCGGCATCGCGATCCGGCGCAGCTCGAACCCGGTGATCTTCACGTGTCCGTCCTCTCCACCACGTACGTTCCGGACCGGGTGAACCCGGCCACCCGCGCCCCGCCCCCAAGCAGCTCGCCGAGCACGTCACGCATCGCGCCGCGCCACTGCCGGGCCGCGGCCGGGTCGGCGCCGCGCAGCGCCTCGATGTCCGGCGGCGTCGCGACCGTCACCCGCGCCGCCCGCGCCCACGCCGACCGGGGTGCGACCAGCGGACGCCCGGACGGCGACTCGGCCAACGCCGCGACGGCGTCGGCGGGCGGCACCGCGCCGGTACCGCCGCCGGCCGCGCAGGCCGCCACCACCTCAGGCGCGTCCAGCCGCCAGCGCATCAGCAGCCGGTCACTGCCCTGCCCGCCGTTGATCGCGTCGTCCATGTCGCCGTAGAAGTCGACGAGGTAGTCGCCCGGCCGGGCCTGCAGCTTGGCCAGGTTGAAGTAGGCGTTGCGGCGCACCAGCGGGTCGAACGTCCAGGTGATCTCGCTGAGCCCGCGCGCCAGCGCCCACTCCCGCTGGTGCGCCTTGAGTGCGAAGCCGACGTGCCGGCCGCGGGCGGCGGACGAGACGCCGGCGACGTGCGAGTGCAGCGACCGCCCGGGCGGCGCCGCGAAAAACCCGACGCAGGCGCCGATCAGCTCGTCGCCGTCGTAGGCGCCGGCCAGGTAGTTGCCGGCGTGGGTGAGCGCGCGCAGATGCTCGACGGTGACGGGCGGGTTGGACCGGTCCGGCTGCCAGATCCGGTCGAACAGCGCGTAGACCTCCTCGAGGTCGCCGAGCGCGGCCAGTTCACGGATGGTCGGACGGGCGACGGTGGCGGGCTGAGCTGCCATGTCGTCGATGATCCTCCGCTCGGACCGGCCGGTCATGGTCGTCCGGCCCGATCCGTGGCGGCCGGGTTCGTCCGCCCCGACGAGGCGTCACGCACAGCGTCGCGCACGGCGTCGACCAGCCCGGCGAGCAGCGCGGCCCGCCGTGGCAGCTCATCGACGAGGACGTACTCGCCCGGCGCGTGTGCCCCGGCGCCGACTGCGCCCAGCCCGTCCAGCGTCGGGGTCCCGTCGCCGGCGACGATGTTGCCGTCGGACGCGCCGCCCACGTGCGCCGACGCCAGCGGCCCCAGCCCCAGCCGGTCCGCCACCGAGCACGCCAGCACGAACAGCGACGCCGACGACGACGGCTCGAACGGCGGGTGCCGCGGCCCTGGCACCACCTCGACCCGCGCGCCGTCCAGCACGGGACGCAGCGCGGCCAGCCCGTCGTCGACCCGGCGCGCCTCGGCCGCCGTCGGCACCCGGGCGTCCACGTGCACCGTCGCCGTCGCCGGGACGGTGTTCGCCGTGGTCCCGGCGGCCGTCAGGGTCGGCGTGACGGTGGCGCCGGCGGGCCCGCGGTCCAGCGCGGCGATGGCGTGGATCTGGTGCGCCAGCTCGACCGCCGCGTTCACGCCGTTCCACGGCTCCAGCCCGGCGTGCGCCGCCCGCCCGGTGACCTTGACCTCGTACCAGGCGACGCCCTTGCGCGCGGTCTTCAGCGCGCCGCCGTCGGCCGACGCCTCGAGGACGAAGGCGGCCGACGCCCTGGCCGCCTCCTCGTGCAGCAGCGGCCGCGACGTCAGCGCGCCCAGCTCCTCGTCGCCGGTGACCAGCACGGTGATCCCGTCCAGCGACGACAGCCCGGCGAGGGCGTGGAACAGCTGCACCAGCCCGGCCTTCATGTCGAAGCAACCGGGCCCGTACGCCCGCCCGTCCGCGACCCGCCACGGGTGCTCGGCCAGCGAGCCGACCGGCCAGACGGTGTCGTGGTGACCGAGCAGCAGCACACCTGGCTGCCGGGGTTCCAGCGGCCCGAACCGCCAGCGCAGGTGCGTCCGCCCGTCGACGACCAGCCGCTCCGGCACCGCTCCGGTCAGCCGGACACCGAGGTCGGCTACGACGTCCGCGGACGCGGCGACCGCCGCACGATCGGCCGACGGCGACTCGCACTCGACCAGCGTCCGCAGGTCCTCGGTCATCGCGGCGACGCTGCTCATGCGGCCGCCCGCAGGTGGTCGACGGCGATCCGCGCGGCGGTGCCGATGACGGCGTCGGCCGCCGGGTTGCGGAACTCGGCCCCGGGCAGCCGCAGGAACACCGCGACCGCGTAGGTGCCGCCGTCGGGGTACTCGACGACGCCCACCTCGTTGCGCACGTGCGACAACGTGCCGGTCTTGCCGCTCACCTTCACATCATCGTCCGGAAAACCCGAGGTGAGGCGGTGCGGCCAAACCTGAAGTCCCAGGATCCGGCGGATCTCATCGCAGGCGGCCTCCGGCAGCCCGTCGGTGGTCCAGACCCGGCGCAGCAGCGTCGTGGTCTCGCGCGGCGTGCTGCGGTTGGTCGTCTCGGCGTCGAGGACCGCGGCCAGCCCGTCCGACTCGATCAGCCGGAACAGCCCGGCGCAGTCCTCCTCCAGCACCGTCGCGGGCAGCCCGAGCGCCGCCGTCCCTGCGTTGATCTTCTCGCGGCCGAGCAGCGCCATCAGCGCGTCCGTCGCGTGGTTGTCGCTGACGCACATCATCAGGTACGCGACGTCGCGCAGTGACAGGTCCGCGTCGTCCAGCATCACCGACAACCCGGTCGGGCCGAGCGTCCGCCCTCCGGCCGGCACCCGCAGCCGATCGGCGGCCGAACGCTCACCGGTCGCGAACTGCCGGCACAACTCGACCAGCACCGGGATCTTGAACACGCTCGCGGTGACGACCGGCGCGTCCGGCTCGACGCCCACCTCGGCGCCGGGCCCGACGTCGACCGCGTGCAGGAAGCCGGTCACGCCGGCCGCCGCGAACGCGTCGGTCAGCTCCCCCTCGACCCCCACGACGTCAGGAGACCTTCGGCGTCGCGCGGACCCCGAGGTGCACGTACGGCGTCCCGTCGGCCAGCTGGTAGAACGTCACCGGCATCCAGGTCTCGTTCCCGGGCAGCAGGGTCACGTACAGGCCGTCGCGCACCGGCACGAGGTCCAGCTCCTTGGGCTCGTCGTCCAGGCCCGCCAGCTCGCTGGTCGTCGTCAACCGCAGCCTCGGCCCGGTCTCGGCCCGCCAGACGTCCAACCGGACGCTGGTGCGCTCGTACGTGCCCACGTACGGGGCGATGTCGGCCTCGACCGGCTCGGCCGGCGGCGCCAGCGGGGTGGTCATCTCGACGCCGGCGACGTCGCGGCAGATCTCCCGGATCAGCGTCTCGTACAGGTCGCGGGTGTGCCCGCCGTTGGTGAGCAGCGTGACGGCGACGTCCTGGTCGGGCAGCACCCGCAGGAACGCGGACTGCCCGATGGTGTTGCCGTCGTGGCCGAACAGCCGGGTGCCGTTCCAGTCCAGCCGGAACCAGCCCAGCCCCCACGAGTCGGCCAGCGTGTACGGGTCGGGCAGCCGGACCTGCTCCTCGCGCATGGCCGCTGCGGTGCTCTCGGCCAGCACGCGGGTGCCGTCGGCGGCCACCCCGCCGGCCAGGTGCATGCGGGCGAACGCGAGCACGTCGGCGACGGTGGCGGCGATCAGCCCGGCCGGGCCGGCCGAGCGCGGCAGCACCCAGACCGGCGCACGGCGGTACGGCTCGTCCTCCTCATGCACGTGGCCGACGGCGGTCCGGTAGAGCAGCGCGTCGTCGGGCAGCGTCACCGTGTGGGTCAGCCCGAGCGGTGTGTACAGCAGCTCGCGCATCGCGGTGTCCCAGGTCTGCCCGGTGAGCTTCTCGATCACCCGGCCGGCGGTGGTGAAGCCGGAGTTGCAGTACGACCACGTCGCGCCCAGCGGGTGGTTCAGCGGCAGCCCGGCCAGCGCCGCGACGTACTTCTCCAGGCAGTCGTCGCCGCGGCCGGTGTCGAGGAAGAAGTCGCCGTCGATGCCGCTGGTGTGCGTCAGCAGGTGCCGCATGGTGACCCGCGCCGTGGCGTCCTCGTCGGCCAGCCGCAGCTCCGGCAGGTACGTGACGACCGGCTCGTCGAGGTCCAGCTTCCCGGCGTCGGCCAGCGCCATGACGACCGTCGCCGTCCACACCTTGGTGATCGAGCCGATCTGGAACAGCGTGTCGGTGGTGACCTCGACGCCGGTGTCGACATTCGTCACGCCGAAGGCCAGCTCCAGGGTCTCGTCGCCGCGGGCGATGCCCAGCGTGGCGCCGGGGACGCGGTAGCGCTCGGCCAGCTCGTCCAGCCGCCGCTTCCAGTGACCTGCGTCCAGGGAGGGAGTGGTGATCGTCATCGGGCTCTCCTTCGACGTGTACTGCTGTGAGGTGTACTGCGTGACCCAGTCGACGATGCGGCGGGCGTAGTCGAGCCGGTGCGACGGGCGCCCGGCCAGGATGAACAGGTGCGACGCGCCCGGGTAGAGCACCAGCCGGGCCGGGACGCCGCGGGCGCGGAGTGCCGCGAACCACTGCTCGGCCTGCTCCGGCGGGCAGCGATCGTCGTTCAGGCCGTGCAGCAGCAGCGTCGGCGTCGTCACGTTCGCGACGTTCGTGTACGGCGACTGCGCGGCGGCGCCCTCGGGGTCGGTGAACGGGACGGCGGTCTCGAACGCGGCCAGGTAGTGGCCGGCGTCGGAGTTGCCGGCGAAGCTGGTGATGTCGGTCAGCGAACCGCCCGGGATCGCGGCGGCGAACCGGTCCGTGCGGCCGGTCAGCCAGCAGGCCATGTAGCCGCCGTAGCTGTACCCGGTGACGGCCAGCCGGTCCGGGTCGGCGACGCCCTCGGCGACCAGCTGGTCCAGCGGCTCCAGGAAGTCGCGCTCGTCGGCCCGCCCCCACCGTCCGGCGGCGGCGGAGAAGAACGCCTCGCCGTACCCGTCGCTGGCCCGCGGGTTGAGCAGCAGCACCGACCACCCCTGCTGCACCAGCAGCTGGTGGTACGAGTGGCCGGCGTCGGGCACCGGGCTCCACGCGTTGTGCGGGCCGCCGTGGATGTCCAGCAGCAGCGGCGTGGCGGTCGTCCCGGCCCCGGCCGGGCGGTGCAGCCAGCCGTGCACCTCGGTGCCGTCGGAGATGGTGAACACCCGCTCCTCCGCGACCGGCAGCGCGAGGCCCGCCGGCGAGTGCGCGGTCAGCGTCGTCTCGGTCCCGGTGCCGACGTCGACGAGCGCCACCTCGCCGTACGAGCCCGGCCCGGCCACGACGACGGCGGCGCGGTCCCCGGCGACGGACAGCCCGGACACGACCCGGCCGGCGCCGCCGACCAGCGGCCGCACCGGTCCCCCGTCCACGCCGGCGGTGTACACGTGCGTGCAGCCGCGGTCCCGGGCGCAGAACACGACGGTGTCGCCGTCGCCCGCGAGCTGCGGCAGCCCGCCGGGATAGCCGGGACCACCGGCCATGACGTTGCGGTCCAGGTCCGCGGTGAGGTCGACGGCCGGGCCACCGTCCAGCGGGACCCGGTACAGCCGCTGGTGGGCGACCGCGGGCTCGCGCTGGCCGACGACCAGCAGCGCGCCGCCGTCCCGGGTCCACGTCACCGGGCCGGCGGCGCGCAGCTCGCCTGCGGGCTCGCCCAGCGGCCCGCCGTCCGCCGGCAGCACGTAGACGGACGACTCCATGGTCAAGTCGGCGTCCGCCGAGGTCATCGCCGGGAATGCCAGCCGGATGCCGTCCGGCGACCAGGCCGGCGACCCGGCATTCCAGTCGCCGTCGGTCAGCTGGGTGACGGCGCCGGTCGCGACGTCGACGACGTGGACGTGCCGGCGCAGGCCGCGCAGCAGCCCGGCGCCGTCGGCCTTGTAACCGAGCCGGTCCAGCACGATCGGGTCGGTGTCCTTCTGGCCCGTGGTGTCGACGGCGGCGGCGAACGCGATGCGGGCGCCGTCCGGGCTCCACACCGGCGCGCCGGCGCCCTTCGGCAGGTCGGTCAGCGCCACCGGCTCGCCGCCGCCGGACATCGGCAGCAGCCAGAGCTGCGGCGGCCCGCCCACGGCGCGCAGGAAGGCCAGCCGGGTGCCGTCCGGCGACCACGCGGGCGACGCGTCGGCCCGCCCGTGGGTGAGCCGCCGCGGCTCGGCGCCGGTCTCGGCCAGCCACAGCGACGACACGTTCTCGTCCGCCTCGCCGTCGCTGCCCGTCAGCACGTACGCGACTCGGGTGCCGTCCGGCGACAGCGCCGGCTCGGCGGGAACGGTCAGAGCAAGCACATCGTCAGGGGTCATCTGGCCGGCACCTCCAGGATCTCGGCGGCGAAATGGCAGGCGGCCCGGTGCGGCCGGTCCGCCGCGCCGGGCTGCGGGTCGGTCTCGGCGCAGATCGTGCGCTCCGGCCGGGTCAGCGGGCCGATCGGGCAGCGACGGTGGAACCGGCAGCCCTGCGGCGGGTCGTGCGGCGACGGCGCCTCGGTGTCCAGGCGGGCGTCGTCGGCGGGGACGGGGTCGTCCAGCGCGACGCCGAACGCCGGTGCGGCGTCCAGCAGCGTGCGGGTGTAGGGGTGCTTCGGCGCGGACAGCACGGCGTCGGCCGGGCCGGCCTCGACGATGCGGCCCAGGTACATGACCGCGATGACGTCGCTGACGTAGCGCACCACGGACAGGTTGTGCGAGATGAACAAGATGGTCAGGCCGAGCTCGCGCTGCAGGTCGCGGACCAGGTTGAGCACCGACCCCTGCACGGAGACGTCGAGCGCGGAGGTGATCTCGTCGGCCAGCACCACCTCGGGCTCGGCGGCCAGCGCGCGGGCCAGCGCGACCCGCTGCCGCTGCCCGCCGGACATCCCCGACGGCAGCGACCGCGCCCGTGCCGGGTCCAGGCCGACCAGCTCCAGCAGCCGGGCCACCTCGGCGGACCGGGCGGCATGGCGGCGCCGGCCGGGCAGCGCCTCGGCGATCGACTCGCCGATGGTCATCCGCGGGTCCAGCGACGCGTGCGGGTCCTGGAACACCAGCTGCAGCTTGCGCCGATCGCGGCGGCTGCGCAGCGGGACGCCGTCCAGCCGGATCTCGCCGCCACTCGTCGGCGCCAGCCCGACGGCGGCCTTGGCCAGCGTCGACTTGCCGGAGCCGGACTCGCCGACCAGCCCGACCACCTGACCCTGCGGTACGACGAGGTCGACGCCGTCGACTGCGGTCAGCGCGGAGCGGCCGGTCCCGAACCGGACCGTCGTGCCCTCGAACGACAGCTCTCTCATGCCTGGCCTCCCGTGACGGCGTCCAGCGTCAGGTCCAGCGGCCGCGTGCGCGGGTGCCAGCAGGCGGCCCGCTGGTCCGCCGCGACGGCGGACAAGCTCGGCCGCATCCGGCAGGCGTCGTCGGCGAACTCACAGCGCGGCGCGAACGCGCACCCCTCCGGCCGGTCGGACGGGTCCGGCGGGCGGCCCGGGATGGTGGCCAGCGGCCGGTCGCGGTCGGTCGCGAGGTCCGGGACCGACGCCAGCAGCGCGCGGGTGTACGGGTGCGCGGCCGCGCCGAGCCGGTCGACCGGCAGCTCCTCGACCACCCGGCCCGCGTACATGACGACGACCCGCTCGCACAGCTGCGCGACGACGGCGATGTCGTGCGAGATCAGCACCACGGCGGCGCCGGTCTCGGCCTGCACGTCCTTCAGCAGCCGCAGCACCTGGCGCTGCACGGTGACGTCCAGCGCGGTGGTCGGCTCGTCGGCGATGATCAGCTCCGGCGTGCTCATCAGGCCCATCGCGATCATCGCCCGCTGCCGCATGCCGCCGGAGAACTCGTGCGGGTACTGGTGCGCCCGCCGCTCCGGCGCCGGGACGCGGACGGTGCGCAGCCGGTCGACGGCACGGGCCAGGGCGGCGCGCTTGCCCTGCCGCTCGTGCACCCGGGTCACCTCGGCCAGCTGCCGGCCGACCCGCATCGACGGGTTGAACGAGGTCATCGGGTCCTGGAAGACCATCGCGACCTTGGTGCCGAGCAGCTCGCGGACCTCGGCGTCGGCGCGGCCGAGCGGGGCGACGCCGGCCACCTCGAGCCGTCCGGCGGTGACCTGCGCGGCGTCCGGGACGAGTTGGGCGACGGCGAGCGCGGTGAGGCTCTTGCCGGAGCCGGACTCCCCCACGATGCCGACGGTCTCGCCGCGGCGGACGGTGAGGCCGACGCCATCGACGGGGTGGGTCCAGCCACCGCCGGGCGCGGGGAAGCCCACCCGCAGGTCGTCGGCGGCGAGGACGGCGGCCGCGGCCGGCTCTGCGGCCACGAGCGGCGCCGGCTCGGCCGCGGGCACGCGCCGCCGGCGCACCGCCCGCACCCCGACCACCTGCGCGATCGACTCGCCGAGCAGAGTGAACGCCAGCCCGGCGACCACGACGGCGACGCCGGGCGCCAGCGCCGCGGCCGGGTTGATGTAGATGCGGTCCAGCCCTTCGCCGAGCAGCCGTCCCCAGTCGTAGGCCGGCGGCTGGACGCCCAGGCCCAGGAAGGACAGCCCGGCGAAGGCCAGCAGCGCGCCGCCGGCCAGCACCGTCGCGTTCACCACCAGCGGCTCGCCGATGTTCGGCAGCAGGTGCCGGGCGATCAGCCGGAACCGGCCCACCCCCGCCACCCGCGCGGCCGCCACGTAGTCCCGTCCGGCCACCGCGGCCACGTTCGTCTGCACCAGCCGGGCGAACGACGGCGCACCGGCCAGCCCGATCGCCAGCACCGCGCCACGCGCGCCGACCCCGAAGATCACCGCGAAGAACAGCGCCAGCAGCAGCCCGGGGAACGCGACCGCCAGGTTCACCGCCGCCGTCACCAGCCGGCCGGCCCGCCGTCCCAGCACCGCCGGCAGCACGCCCAGCAGCACGCCGATGACGACGCAGATCGCGGTGGCCAGCAGCGCGAGGCCGAGCGAGTACCGCGTCGCGACCAGGACCCGGAGCAGGATGTCCCGGCCGAGCGCGTCGGTGCCGAGCAGGTGCTCGGACGTCGAGCCCTGCGACAGCGCCGCCGGGTCGGTCTCCTCGGCCGCGTCGCCCCACAGCATCGGCGCGACGACGGCCAGCAGCGCCAGCGCCACCAGCAGGGCCGCGGCGACCGCGCCGACCGGGTGACGCAGCGCCGCCTTCCACTGTTCGCGTCCCATCAGCCCTCCCGGATGGTCGAGCGGGGGTCGGCGACGGCCAGCAGCACGTCGACGACGAGGTTCACCAGCAGCACCGCGGCGCCGTAGACCAGCACGATGCCCTGCACGACCGGGTAGTCCTTGGCCAGGATCGAGGAGACGATCGTCATCCCCATGCCCGGCCAGGCGAACACGTTCTCGACCAGCACGGTGCCGACGATCATGCCGCTGAGCAGCAGGCCGCCGATGGTGAGCGTCGACGTGAGCGCGTTCGGGAAGACGTGGCGCAGGTACACCCGCAGCTGCGGCAGCCGCTTGGCCCGGGCGGTGCGGACGAAGTCCTCGTCCAGCACCGCCAGCGCCTCGACCCGGACCATGCGCGCCAGCAGCAGTGCCGGGCCGAGCGACAGCGCGAGCACCGGCAGCACGTACGACGACGCCCCGCCGCGCCCGGCCACCGGGAACCAGCCCAGCGTCACACCGAACACGAACACCAGCCCGACGGCGAGCAGGAACTCCGGGATCGCCGCGACCACCGCGCTGGTGGAGGTGAAACCGAGCTCGGTGCCGCGACGCCGGCCGCCCCGGGTCAGCACCGCCATCCCCAGGCCGAGCGGGACCGCGACCAGCATGACCACGACGAACGCGGCGATGGCCAGGCTCGCGGTGGCCGGCAGCCGCTGGCCGATCGTCTCCGACACCGGCACCCCGGAGGACATCGAGATGCCGAGGTCGCCGGAGAACAGCGCCCGCACGTAGTCGACGAACTGCGTGGCGAGCGGGTCGTTCAGCCCGAGCGCCTCGCGCCGCGCGTCCACCAGCTCCAGCGGCGCCGTCACTCCCAGCGCCGCCCGGACCGGGTCGCCGGGGATCAGGTGGATCATCCCGAACGCGAGCGTCACCAGCACCGCGAGCGACAGCAGCAGCCGCCCCAGGCGGCGGGCCAGGAAGGCGACCCACGGGTTGGCGACGCCGGGCCGGGCGGCGACCAGAGCCGTCACGAGGCCGACAGCCGGATCGTCGCCGGGATCAGGCCGTCGCCGCCGCGCTCGGCGGTAACACCGTCGACGAACAGCGGGATGGTCTCGTCGGCGAACAGCAGCACGTCGTTCTGGGCGAGCAGCGCCTCCTCCGCGGCCTGCCACGTGTCGCAGCCCTCCTGGCCGGGCAGCGTCATCGCCTCCGCGACGGCGGCCACGTAGTCCGGGTTGTCGATGGAGGCGAGGTTGACGCCGCCGTCGGCGGGCGCCGGGCCGGACAGGAACGGCACCATCTGGCTGGGCAGCCGCAGGTTCACCGGCAGCAGCGCGGCGCCCCACGACCCGGTGCCGAAGACCACCTCGTTGTACTCGGTCGGCGGCAGGCCGCGGGTGGTCGCGGCCACGCCCAGCTCGGTCCACGTCGACGCGATCAGCTCGGCCGCGGCCGCGGTGGTGTCGCCGCGGGTGCTGTTGTAGATCAGCTCCAGCTCCAGCCGGGCGCCGTCCTTGGCGCGCACGCCGTCCGAGCCGGCCGTCCAGCCGGCCTCGTCGAGGGCCGCGGCGGCCGCCTCGGCGTCCTGCTCCGGCAGGTTCGCGTCAACGGCGTCGTAGCGGCAGACCAGCGGGTCGATGATGGCCAGCGACTCCGAGCGTTGCCCGTACCCGCCGGTGATCACCGACATCAGCTCGTCGTAGTCCAGCGCCTGGGCCAGCGCCGCGCGGACGGCGTCGTCGGCGCCCGGCTGGCCGGCGGCCTGGTTGAGGAACAGCTCGCCGACCACACCGCGCATCGTCAGGTCGTCGTAGTCCTGCTCCAGCCGCTGCCGGTCCGGGCCGACCACCGAGACGGCGTTCAGCTCGCCGGAGAGCAGCAGGTTCGCCGCCGTCGACTCGTTCGCGATGACCCGGATGTTCACCGTCGCCGGCGTGCCCGGCTCGGTCGCGGTGGCGCCGTCCGGGCCCCAGGTGTAGTCGTCGCGGCGCTGGAACGTGTAGTGGTCGTCGCGGACCACCTCGGTCAGCTCGAACAGCCCGGTGCCGACGCCGCCCTCCTCCAGCAGCGACGGGTCGTCCAGGCCGGACTTGCAGACGATGAACAGCTCACCCGTGCTCTGCAGCAGGAACGGGTCCGGCGCCGGCACGGTGAGGGTGACGGTGCGCGCGGCGTCGTCGGCGGTGGCCGTCATGTCGCCCGGGATCAGCACGCCCCGCACCGGCGACACGTTCGCCTCATCGACCACGAACTGGAAGTTCGCCGCCACGTCCGTGGCCGTCAGCGGGGACCCGTCGGAGCAGGTCACGCCGTCGCGCAAGGTGTACGTGACGGTGGTCGGGGTGACGTCCCACGACTCCGCCAGCCACGGCAGCTCCTCGCCGTCGACGGTGAAGTAGACCAGCTTGTCGTACAGGTAGTTGTCGATGGCGCGGGTCGCGGCGAGCACGGTCAGATGCGGGTGCAGGTTGCCCGGGTCGGCGGTGACCGACGTCGCGAACGTCCCGTCGAGGACGGGCTCGGCGTTGCCGCCCGCCTCGCTGGGATCGTCCCCGCCGGACCCGCCGCAGGCCGCGAGGAGCAGAGTCAGGGCCGCGACGAGCGCGACCTTCCGGCGTGTGCGCATGACGACTCCTTCGGGAGCGCAGGTGGTTCGCACAGCCTGGCCCCGTGACCCGGGTCACGTCTTTGTCCGATCCGACGACCCCGGGACGCGGAAGTCGTCGGCTCGTACCGACGGTCAGGCGCGCAGCACCCGACCGGCCCGCTCGCCGGTGAAGCCGCCGCCGTCGACGACCATCCGGCCGCCCAGCACGACCGTCTCGACGCCGTCGGGCGACACGGCCGGGTCGGTGTAGCTGCCGGCGTGGCCGATGCGCTCGGGGTCGAAGACGGTGACGTCGGCGTGCGCGCCCGGCAGCAGGACGCCGCGGCCGGACAGCCCGAACTGGCGGGCGATCAGCGACGTCGCCTTGCGGATCGCCTCTTCCCAGGTCAGCACGTTCTCGTCGCGGACGTACCTGCCCAGCAGCCGCGGGAAGCAGCCGTACGTACGCGGGTGCTGCAGGCCCATCGGCGGGCCGTTGTCCGAGCCGATGCCGACCAGCGGGCTGGCCATGATCGTCCGCACGTCCGGCTCGGCCATCATCTCGACGACGATCATCGCGGCTGGATCCTCGCCGACGAGGTCGCAGAGCGTGTCGAAGCCGTCGGCGCCGCGCTGCGCCGCGAGGTCGGCGACGGTGCGGCCGACGACGTCGGGGTCACGGTGGCCGGTGACGATGACCTGCGCCGCCGTCGTGTTCGCCCACATGCCGTCGCCGGGGTCGCCGCGCTCGGCGTCGGCCCGCAGCCCGACCCGGTACGCGGGGTCGGCCAGCCGCGCCGTCATGGCCGCCGCGCCACCCTCGGCAGCGCGGTTGGGCAGCAGCGCGAGCAGCACCGTCCCGCCGGCGAGGTACGGGTACTGGTCGCCCATCACGTCGACGCCGACCAGCCGGGCCGCCTGGATGCGCTCCAGCAGGGCGGTGCCCTTGCCGTGCGCCGCCCTCCCCGCCGCCTTGCAGTGCGAGATCTGCAGCCGCACGCCGCCGGCCCGGGCGATCGCGACCGCCTCGTCGATGGCGTCCTCGACGAAGCGGCCCTCGTCGCGCATGTGGGTGGCGTAGGTGCGGCCGTAGGCGCCGGCGACCCGGGCGATCGCCTCCAGCTCGGCCTGGTCGGCGAAGCAGCCGGGCGGGTAGATCAGGCCGGTGGAGAAGCCGACCGCGCCGGCCTCGAACGCCTCGGCGGCCAGCCGCCGCATGTGCTCGACGGCGCCCGGGCGCAGCTCGTCGCCGGCGCCGTTGGCGGTGAGCCGCAGCGTGTGATGGCCGACGAGGTAGGCCAGGTGGTTGGTGGGGCCGTGCCGCTCGACGAGGTCGAGGAAGTCGGCGAACGAGCCGGGTGGCGGCGGGATGTCGCAGCCCAGCTCGCCGTACATCTCCTGGACGACGGCCGCCGAGGCCTCGTCCAGCGGGGCGAAGCTGAACCCGCAGTTGCCGGCCACCTCGGTCGTCACGCCCTGCAGCAGCTTGAACGGCTGCGCGTCGTCCATCAGCGGCACCATGTCGCTGTGCGAGTGGGCGTCGACGAACCCCGGCGTGACGTGCAGGCCCGCGCAGTCGAGCACGCGGGCGCCGACGGCGTCGCTGGTGTCGCCGACCGCACGCACCATTCCGTCGGCGATCAGGACGTCGGCCACCACACCGGGCGAACCCAGGCCGTCGAACACGGTGCCGCCACGCAGGACGAGTGTCTCGCTCATGCCCCGGATTCAACCGCAGAGCGAGGCCGCCGAGTTCGTCGGATCGACCAATGTCTTCCGCAGAAGCCGGGTCAGGCGGACTTCTCGCGGCGCTCGCGCTTGCGCGGGCCCTCGCGCGGCACCAGCGTGGGCAGCACGTTGGCGTCGACCACCTCGCGGGTGATGACCACGCGGGCGACGTCGTCGCGCGACGGCACCTCGTACATGGCGTGCAGCAGCACCTCTTCGATGATGGCCCGCAGGCCTCGGGCGCCGGTGCCGCGCAGCAGCGCGAGGTCGGCGACCGCATCGATCGCCTCGTCGGTGAACTCCAACTCGACGTGGTCGATCTCGAACAGCCGCATGTACTGCTTCACCAGCGCGTTGCGCGGCTCGGACAGGATGCGGATGAGCGCGGCGCGGTCCAGCGGCGACACCGTCGTGATGACCGGGAGGCGGCCGATGAACTCCGGGATCAGGCCGAACTTCAGCAGGTCCTCCGGCATCACCTCGCCGAAGGTGTTCACCGCATCGCGCTCGGACTTGGACTGGATCTGCGCCCCGAAGCCCAGGCCGCGCTTGCCGATGCGGCCCTGGATGATGTCGTCCAGCCCGGCAAACGCGCCACCCACGATGAACAGCACGTTCGTGGTGTCGATCTGGATGAACTCCTGGTGCGGGTGCTTGCGGCCGCCCTGCGGCGGGACGCTGGCCGTGGTGCCCTCGAGGATCTTCAGCAGCGCCTGCTGCACGCCCTCGCCGGACACGTCGCGGGTGATCGACGGGTTCTCGCTCTTGCGGGCGATCTTGTCGACCTCGTCGATGTAGATGATGCCGGTCTCGGCCTTCTTGACGTCGTAGTCGGCCGCCTGGATCAGCTTCAGCAGGATGTTCTCGACGTCCTCGCCGACGTAGCCGGCCTCGGTCAGCGCGGTGGCGTCGGCGATGGCGAACGGCACGTTCAGCATCTTCGCCAGCGTCTGCGCGAGGTACGTCTTGCCGCACCCCGTCGGGCCGATGAGCAGGATGTTGCTCTTCGACAGCTCGACGGTGTCGTCCTTGCCGTGGCCGCGGGCGGCGGCGGTCTGGCGCGCCTGGACCCGCTTGTAATGGTTGTAGACGGCGACGGACAGCGCCTTCTTGGCGACGTCCTGGCCGATGACGTACTGCTCGAGGAACTCGTAGATCTCGCGCGGCTTCGGCAGCTCGGACAGCCCGCCGGCCTCGGCGGTCTCGCTGAGCTCTTCCTCGATGATCTCGTTGCAGAGATCGATGCACTCGTCGCAGATGTACACGCCGGGGCCTGCGATGAGCTTCTTCACCTGCTTCTGGCTCTTACCGCAGAACGAGCACTTGAGCAGGTGGTCAGCGTCGCCGATGCGTGCCACGCGGTACGTCCTTCCTCGACGTCGAGCGTCTTGCCGGCCCTCGCGAGCCCTGCGTGTCTTCGACGGTACAACGTCGGATGGACAAACGGGCACCCGGAGACCGGATCGGGCCCGGCGCGTCGTGCACCGGGCCCGATGGATGCGAGGTCAGCCGACGAGGCTGGCCTTGCGCGAAGCGGTGAAGTTGTCGACGAGGCCGTAGTCGATGGCCTCCTGGGTGGTCAGGATCTTGTCGCGCTCGATGTCGTTGCGCACCTGGTCGATGCTGCGGCCGGAGTGGTCGGCGAGCATCTTCTCCAGCAACGCCCGCATGCGCAGGATCTCGTTCGCCTGGATCTCGATGTCGCTGGCCTGGCCGTAGGTGCCCTCGGTGTAGGGCTGGTGGATCAGGATGCGCGCGTTCGGCACCGCCAGCCGCTTGCCGGGGGCCCCGGCCGCCAGCAGCACGGCCGCCGCCGACGCCGCCTGGCCCATGCACACCGTCCGGACGTCCGGCTTGATGAACTGCATGGTGTCGTAGATCGTCGTCATCGCCGTGAACGAGCCACCGGGCGAGTTGATGTAGATCTCGATGTCGCGGTCGGGCTCCATCGACTCCAGGCAGATCAGCTGCGCCATGACGGCGTTCGCGACGTCGTCGGTGATGGGCGTGCCGAGGAAGATGATGCGCTCTTCGAACAGCTTGCCGTACGGGTCGATCCGCCGGAAGCCGTAGGACGTGCGCTCCTCCCACTGCGGGATGTAGTAGTTCACTGGGTCTCCTCTGTCGCTGTCGTAGCTCGTGTCGTTGGCGGTGGCGTCAGGCCGTGCCGCCGCCGTCGGAGACCTGCGAGGCGCTCGCGACCACGTGGTCGACGAAGCCGTACTCGAGCGCCTCCTGCGGCGTGAAGTAGCGGTCGCGGTCGGAGTCGGCCTCGATGCGCTCGACCGGCTGACCGGTGTGGTGCGCGATCAGCGCGGCCATCTCCTTCTTGGTGCGCAGCATCGCCTCGGCCTGGATGCGGATGTCGCTGGCCGAACCGCCCATGCCGCCGGACGGCTGGTGCATGAGGATGCGCGCGTGCGGGAGGGCGTACCGCTTGCCGGGAGCGCCCGCCGTCAGCAGGAACTGGCCCATGGACGCCGCGAATCCCATCGCCAGCGTCACCACGTCCGGCTTCACGTACTGCATGGTGTCGTAGATGGCCATGCCGGCCGACACCGAGCCACCCGGCGAGTTGATGTACAGGTTGATGTCGCGGTCGGGGTCCTCGGCCGCCAGCAGCAGCAGCTGCGCACAGATGGCGTTGGCGTTCTCGTCGCGGACCTCGGAGCCGAGGAAGATGATGCGCTCTCGCAGCAGCCGGTTGTAGATGTGGTCGTCCAGACCACCGATGCCGGGCGCGGGGGCGTGGGCCTGAATCAGGGACGGGCCCGACGTCTCGGGGCGTGTGCTCACCGTGATCTCCTTGGGGCTTGCTGATTGGTCGTCGAGACCGTTGGTTCGTGTGTGTCTTCTTCGTTGTGTCAACGACAGTAACCACAAAGGCCGCGGCGACCATCCGCCGCATGGCCGGTGTTCGCTGACGGCGTGCGCCGCGGGTCCGTATGGTGCGCAAACGCGATCAGGTGACCAGCCCGGTGGGTGGTCACCTGATCGCGTGCTCGTGCTGGGGTTCCGGCCGTCAGGCCTTCTTGTCGGCCTCGTCGGCTTCGTCGGCCGCTTCGGCCTCGCCGGCCGTCTCGTCGCTCTGCTCCCCGTCCAGCTCGGCGAACTCGAACGAGCCGTCGACCGCCGGGGCGGGGACGCCGCCGCCCTCGAGCTCGCTGGGGTCGGCCAGGGTGCCGTCCTCGCGCAGCCGGTTCAGCTCGACACCGTTGCCGGAGGCGTCGGTGACCTTGGCCTTCTCGACCGCCAGGGCCAGCGCCTTGCCGCGCGCCACGTCGGCGACGACGGCCGGCAGGTTGCCCTGGTCGACCAGCTGCTGGGCGAGCTGGTTCGGGTCGATGCGCGAGCGCATGGCCTGCTGGATGATGTACGAGCTGAGCTCGTCCTGCGAGACCTCGATGCTCTCGGCCTTCACCAGCTCGTCGAGGACGAACTGCTGGGTGAGGTTGCCGCGCAGGTTCTGCTCGAACTCGGCCCGGTGCTCGTCGTCGCCGTGGCCGTCGGCGAGGTGCTCCTCGACCTGCTGGGTGATCAGCTCTTCCGGCAGCGGGATGTCGCCGGCGTTGGCGATGAGCTGCTCGAGCACCTTGTCGCGGGCCGACATGGCCTGCTCGATGCGCTTGCTGTTCAGCGCCTGCTCGCGGATGTCGTCGCGCAGCTCGTCGAGGGTGTCGAACTCGCTGGCCAGCTGGGCGAACTCGTCGTCCAGCTCGGGCAGCTGCTGCTCCTTGACGGCGTTCACCGTGACCTCGACGTCGACCTCTTCGCCCTCGTGCGTGCCGACGAGCGTCGTCCGGAAGCTCTTCGACTCGCCCGCGGACACGCCGGCCAGGGCCTCGTCCAGGCCCTCGACCATGCCGCCACGGCCGATCTGGTACGAGACGCCGCTGGCCTGGCCGCCCTCGACCGGCTCGCCGTCGCTGGTGGCGTTGAGGTCGATCTGGACGAAGTCGTCGTCGGCCGCGGCCCGCTCGACCGTCACCAGCGTGCCGAACCGCGCCCGCAGCACGTCGAGCCGCTCGCTGATGTCGTCGTCGCTCGCCGCGATGTCGTCGACCTGGACCTCCAGGCCCTCCCACTCGGGCAGCTCGATCTTCGGCTTGACCGACACCTCCGCGGTGAACTTGAGGTCCTCGCCCTCGCCGAACGACGGCGAGTCGATCTCGGGCTGCGCCAGCGGCGTCAGCTCGTTCTCGCGCATGGCGTCCTGGTAGAGCTGCGGGATGGCCTCGTTGACGGCCTCCTCCAGCACCACCGGCCGCCCGATGCGCTGGTCGATGACCATGGGCGGGACCTTGCCCTTGCGGAAGCCCGGCACCGTCACCTGAGCGGCGATGCGCTTGTAAGCGGACTGGATGTTCGACTCAAGCTCGGCGAAGGGAACCTCGACCGCGAGCCGGACCCTGGTCGGGTTGAGGGTCTCGACGACGCTCTTCACGCTTTCGTGTCTCCTGTGTGGGATGGTCTGCGGTCACGTGCACGACCGTTCTCGTTCGGTGGTCGCGTACGCGGGCTGGTCGGGGCGACAGGACTCGAACCTGCGATCTCCTGCTCCCAAAGCAGGCGCGCTAGCCACTACGCTACGCCCCGGGTGCCCGGACAAGTCTAGGCCAGATCACAGGGTACTCTGTCCCACGGGCCTCGGCGCCCAGCGCGGGTGTAGCTCAATGGCAGAGCCCCAGCCTTCCAAGCTGGTCATGCGGGTTCGATTCCCGTCACCCGCTCCACACACTTTCTGTCCCCGCCCCCGGCTACAGTCCGGCATGGCGTCTGATGCGGACGAAGTATGGTTGCGGGACGCGATGGTGCACGGCTTCTCGCTGGCTCTCAGCGAGAAGGTCCCCAACTGGCCGGCCGAAGACGACCCCGACGTCGCCATTCCCGCCGCCGCCGTGCGTGCCGTTCTCCTGGACCGCGATCTCGCCGCCCACATCGACCCACGCGGCCTCGTCGTCATCGGGGCGGTCATCGTCGGAGACCTTGACCTCGCCGACGTCCATATCGGCTATCCGATCTCATTCCGGTGCTGCCGCTTCACTGACGGTCTCGATCTGGTCGGAGCGACCGTTCACTCCTTAGTAAGTGTTGGGAAAGGGGGCTATCTGGGGTGGTGGGGTTGCCAGGGGCGTCGTCCGG
>NZ_LFXL01000040.1 GCF_001270745.1 Jiangella muralis | reverse complement strand
ATAAACAAACTTGGCATCAACCAAACATCATCAGGCACACTGTTGAGTTCTCAAAAATCGGGCACACCCACTTGATTTCCTTTCGGAAATCTCCGTGAGGCGCTGGTATTACTT
This sequence comes from Jiangella muralis, assembly GCF_001270745.1. Classification (GTDB taxonomy): domain Bacteria; phylum Actinomycetota; class Actinomycetes; order Jiangellales; family Jiangellaceae; genus Jiangella; species Jiangella muralis. Next base: position 81,240 of record NZ_LFXL01000040.1, on the reverse strand, counting down.
TAGGTTTTCCCGGTCTCCCGAGTCAAATTCGCGCTTTTCTCGAATTCGACTGGGTGTCGATCGAACGATCCTCGCCCGGGCAACCCCGCTAGCTTACCCCGCCGCTCTGTCCAGATCAAGCCGCCTGGCTGATCTCGTGTCGCTCGGCTGGGAGGCCAGCACCCCATGCTCCTGACACCGGCAGTGGACGTAGATCCACCACGGTGGCCGTTCGTACGGGGTGACTCCGTGAGTCCGGGCCGCCTTGCGGCGTCCCGCGCTCTCACGAGCCGACGCAGAACTTACAAAGATCAGCGGGTGATCGTCAAGTCGGGCCCGCGAAACTGGTTGCCCCGTTCGCGCCCCCAACCCGCCCAGACGGTAGTAGACCTGGTGAGAGCCCTGATCACGGGCTCATGTTGCCGACCACAGGACGGTGCCTCATGCAGGAGTCCCAGCCGTACGAGCCCCCCGCGTATCCCGTCACGTTCGCCGTCGACTACCCGGACCGGTCGCTGAACCGGCTCACGACGTTCTTCCGGCTGTTCGTCGCGATCCCGATCCTCATCGTGCTCGGCAGTGTGGCGGGCGGCACCTGGCAGTGGAGCTACGACCAGGGGGAGGCCGCGGCCGCCGGCGCCGGCGGGCTGCTGTTCTTCGGCCCGCTGCTGCTGATCCTGTTCCGGCAGAAGTACCCGCGCTGGTGGTTCGACTGGAACCTCGAGCTGCAGCGGTTCATCAACCGGGTCGCGATCTATCTCGCGCTGATGAACGATCGCTACCCCTCCACCGACGAGCACCAGTCCGTGCACCTGGACTACCGCTACCCGGACGTGCCCACCGAGCTGAACCGGTGGCTGCCGCTGGTGAAGTGGCTGCTGGCGATCCCGCACTACATCGTGCTCTTCTTCCTCCACATCGGCGCGGTCATCGCGGTGATCGTCGCGTGGTTCGCGGTCTTGTTCACCGGCCGCTACCCACGAGGGCTGTTCGACTACGTCGAGGGCGTGATCCGCTGGCAGAACCGGGTCGCCGGGTACGCCGTCACACTGGTGACGGACAAATACCCGCCGTTCCGGCTGGCGCCCTGACCGGCCGCGGGCCTTCTCAGGCTGCTCTTAACCGCGACCCGCACACTGGAGAGCGTGCGGGTCCTTGTCGTGGACGACGAACCGGTGCTCCGGGAGTCCCTGGCGCGGTCGCTGCGCTTCGAGGGCTACGCCGTCACGACCGCGGCAGACGGGGTCGAGGCGCTGCACCGGTTCCCCGACGTGCGCCCGGACGTGCTGGTGGTGGACGTGATGATGCCGCGGCTGGACGGCATCGAGGTGTGTCGCCGGCTGCGCCGCGACGGCGACCGCACCCCCGTCCTGCTGCTCACCGCCCGCGACGCCGTCCGCGACCGCGTGCTCGGCCTGGACGCCGGCGCCGACGACTATCTGGTGAAGCCGTTCGCCCACGAGGAGCTGCTGGCGCGGCTGCGGGCGATGCTGCGGCGCACCGGGTCGACGGCGGACGAGGCGCCGCTGGTGGTCGGCGACCTGCGGCTGGACCCGCAGACGTGGCAGGTGCGGCGGGCGGACCGGGACATCTCGCTGACGCGGACGGAGTTCGGCCTGCTGGAGCTGCTCATGCGGCACCCGCGCCAGGTGCTCACCCGTGCTCAGCTGTACGAGGGCGTCTGGGGCTGCGACCTGGACGGGTCGACGAACTCGCTGGACGTCTACATCGGCTACCTGCGCAAGAAGCTGGAATCGGGCGGCGAGGAGCGGATGCTGCACACCGTCCGCGGCGTCGGCTACAAACTTCTAGGACTGACGTCAGACCCTGCGGTCGGCCGCCAGCGCCTGCAGGGCCTGACGTCAGACCTCGCGGTCGGCGACCGGCGCCTACGCGCGGCGGAGCCGTGACACTGCGCGCACGGCTGGCCCTGCTGACGTCGGCCGCGGTGGCGCTGGCGGTGGTCGCGGCCTCGATCGCCGCGTGGCTGCTGATCCGGTCCAGCCTGCTGGACGAGATCGACCAGCGGCTGCTGTCGCGCGTCCCCGACCTCGAACGGATCGCGCAGCAGGCCAGCGAACTGCCCGAAGGTACGCAGCGCTCCGGCCTGTTCCTCGCGAACGATCCACTCGGCGTCCAGACCATCACACCGGACGGCGTGGTGGAACCGGGCCTCCCACCGGGCAACGAGACCACCGCGCTCGTGCTCGACGACGAGGAGCGGCGGCTGGTCGACGGCGAGGTCGACGGCCCGCTGCTGCGCGACCTGGAGATCGACGGCGCCGACCACCGGGTGATGACCGCCGCGGTGTCCAGCGGCGACGGGTTCAACGGTGCGGTGCGACTGGTGCAGCCGCTGGACGGGGTACACGGCACGTTGACCCGGATCGCCTGGCTACTGGCCGGCATCACCGGCGTGGGCGTGGCCGCGGCCGCCGCGCTGGGCTGGACGACGGCGCGCACGGGGCTGCGTCCGATCGACCGGCTGGTGGACGCCGCCGAGCAGGTCGCGACGACGAAGGATCTCGCACACCGCATCGACTCGCCGGGCAACCAGCGAGACGAGGTCGCGCGGCTGGCCGGCTCGGTGAACGCGATGCTGGCCGCGCTGGACGACGCCCGGACGCAGCAGCGGCAGCTGGTGGAGGACGCCGGCCACGAGCTGCGCACCCCGCTGACGACGCTGCGCAACGACCTCGGCGTCCTGCTACGCAGCGAGCAGCACCCGGACCGCCGCCTGGCGCCGTCCGACCGGGCCGGGCTGCTGCGCGACCTGGAGGCGGAGGCGGCCGCGCTGTCCGACATGGTCGGCGAGATCGTCGAGCTGGCCCGCGGCGGCGCCGAACCGGAGCCACCGCTGGAGACAGACCTGCGCGCGCTGGTCGAACGGGCCGTCGCCCGCACCCGCCGGGTCAACCCGAAGGTGACCGTCACCGTCGCCGGGCCCGCGTTCGAGGCGGTGGTGCGCCCGGGCGTGCTGGAGCGCGCGGTGGCGAACCTGGTCCGCAACGCCGTCCAGGTCAGCCCGCCGGGCGGCGCCGTCGACGTGTTGCTGGACGAGACCGACGCGGGCGCCCGGATCCGCGTCCTCGACCGCGGGCCGGGCATCGCGGCGTCCGACCTGCCCCGGATCTTCGACCGGTTCTACCGGGGCCAGGACGCCCGTGAACGGCACGGTTCCGGCCTGGGCCTGGCCATCGTGGCGCAGGCGGCGGAGCTGCACGGCGGCTCCGTCGCGGCTGGACGGCGCAAGGGTGGCGGCGCCGCGTTCACGCTCGTGCTGCCGCTGCGTGACGCCGAGCCGGCGATTCTCAGCCCGCTCTTAGATCGGCCCTAAAGACGTCTCATGCCGCGCCGGGAGCGTGGGTGTCGCAAGGACCACCGACATCCACATTCGTCCCGGAGGACACCATGACCCGATCCACCCGGCGCGGTTCCCGCCTGCTGCCGGTCGTCGCCCTGCTGCTGACCGTCGCGTTGACGGCGTGCGGTTCCGACGACGGCGACGACGATGTGAGCGCGGCCGGCACCGGTGGCGGCGACAGCACGTCGGACGGCGGAGGCGGCAGCGGCGAGGCCGACCCCGAGCAGGCCGAGCTGGACTTCTACGAGTGCATGCGCGAGAACGGCGTCGACCTGCCCGACCCGGACCCCGGCCAGCCCGGCGTCCAGCTGCAGCTGCCGCCGGGCGACCCGGACGCGGAGGCGGCCATGGAGAAGTGCCGGACGCTGCTGCCCAACGGCGGTGACCTGCAGGGTGCCGACTCCGACGACCTGGAGTCGCTGCGCGCGTTCACCGAGTGCATGCGCACGAACGGCATCGACATGCCCGACCCCGCCGCCGATGGCAAGCTGAGCATGCCGGCGGGCGTCGACCCGCAGAGCGCCGAGTTCCAGGCCGCCATGACGACCTGCCAGCCCGAGCTCGACGGCGCGCCGGTCCGGATGGGCCCCGGACCAGGCGGCGGCCAGTGACGGCGACCCTCGACCACCAGGACGACCTCGACGCGGAGCTGGACCGGCCGCGCCGGGGCCGGGCGAAGCTGGTCTGGCTGGCGCTCGGCGTCATCGGCGTGGCCGGGGCCGGCGGCGCGTACTGGTACCTGACCCGCGACGACGGCGGCGAGGCGGCGGACGCGGCCACCGGACCGGCCACGACCGCGGAGGTGGTGCGCGACACCATCGCCGCGACCGAGACGTGGTCCGGCACGCTCGGGCATGGCGACGCGCTCGGCATCCCGGCCGCCCAGGGCACGCTGACCCGGGTCGCGGCGGCCGACACCGAGGTCACCCGCGGCACCGAGCTGTTCCGGCTGGACGAGCGGCCGGTGACGGCGCTGCTCGGCGTGATCCCGATGTACCGCGACCTGGGTTCCGGCGACGAGGGGATCGACGTGGAGCAGCTGGAGGCGAACCTGGAGGCCCTCGGGTACGACGGGTTCACGGCCGACGACGAGTACACCGACAACACCGCCGAGGCGGTCGAGGAGTGGCAGGAGGACATCGGCGCGGAGGAGACCGGCACGGTCGCCCGGTCCGACGTGGTGTTCCTACCCGAGGGCGGCCGGGTCGGGACGGTGTACGGCGACCTCGGCGCCCCGGTCACGCCCGGGTCGCCGGTCCTCGACGTCACCGGCACCGACCAGGTCGCGACGCTCGAGGTGGACGTCGCCGACCGCGACCTGCTCGCCGTCGGCACCGCCGTCACCGTCGTCCTGCCGGGCGGCGCCGAGACCACCGGGACCGTGACCGCGGCGACGGTGGTGGAGGCGCCCCCGGCGGGCGGCGCGCCCGGCGAGGAGGAGGCGAGCGCCGAGGACGCCGTCGTCGAGGTCGAGGTGGCGCTGGCCGAGCCGGTGGATGCCGCGCTGGCCGGGTCACCGGTCGACGTGGTGCGGCCGGTGGACGAGCGGCCCGACGTGCTGGTGGTGCCGGTGACGGCGCTGCTGGCCATCGCGGGCGGCGGGTACGGCCTGGAGCTGATCGCGGCCGACGGCACGACGTCGGTCGTCCCGGTCGAACTGGGGCTGTTCGCCGACGGCCGGGTCGAGATCGTCGGCGACGGCATCGCGGCGGGCGACGTCGTGGGGGTGGCCGGGCGATGACCGTCACGACGGCGGAGCCGGTGATCCGGCTCCGCGACGTCCACCGCCGCTACCCCGGCCGGCCGCCGGTGCGGGCGCTCGACGGCGTCAGCCTGAGCGTCGCGCCCGGCGAACTGGTCGCGATCGTCGGGCCGTCGGGCTCGGGGAAGTCCACGCTGCTGAACATCCTCGGCACGCTGGACCGGGCCGACGCCGGCGAGGTGTGCATCGACGGCCGCGACGTCGGCACGCTGTCGGACAAGCAGTTGTCGGCGCTGCGGGCGCACTCGATCGGGTTCGTGTTCCAGCAGTTCTTCCTCTCCCCCGGGGTCAGCGCGCTGGACAACGTCGCCGACGGGTTGCTGTACACGGGGGTGTCGCTGCGCGAGCGGCGCCGCCGGGCGGCCCGGACGCTGGACCGCGTCGGCCTGGCCGACCGGCTGCGGCACCGCGGGAACGAGCTGTCCGGCGGGCAGCGGCAACGGGTCGCGGTGGCCCGGGCGCTGGTCGGGCGGCCGTCGTTCCTGCTGGCCGACGAGCCGACCGGCGCGCTGGACTCCGCGTCCGGCGCGGCGGTGCTCAAGCTGCTGCACGAGCTGCACGACGGCGGCACTACGGTCGTCGTCATCACCCACGACCACGGGGTGGCGGCCGAGCTGCCCCGTCAGGTGCACATCCTGGACGGGCGGATCGAGTCCGACGAGTACCTGGCGGGGGCGTCATGACCGCGGCACGGTCGCGGCTGCGGCCGCGCGACACCGTCCGGGTGGCGTTCTCCGGGCTGCGGGCGCGGCCGCTGCGGGCGGTGCTGTCGGCGCTGGGTATCGCGGTCGGCATCGCGGCGATGGTCGCCGTCGTCGGGATCTCCGCGTCCAGCCGTGAGCAGGTGAACCAGCAGCTCGACGCGCTCGGCACCAACCTGCTGACGGTCGCGCCGAGCCAGTCGTTCGTCAGCGAGGCGGAGCTGCCGCGCGAGGCCATCGACATGGTCGGCCGGCTCGACGCCGTCGAGTCGGTGAGCGCGGCCGGGATCGTCCCCGGCACGGCGGTCTACCGCAACGACGAGATCGACCCGAACCAGACCAACGCGATCGCCGTCAGCGCGGCCCGGACCGACCTGCTGGACACCGTCAGCGCGACGGTCGCGTCCGGCCGCTGGCTGGACGACGTGCTCAGCGCGTTCCCGGTGGTGGTGCTGGGCGCCGACACGGCGGAGCTGCTCGGGATCTCGCGCACCGACGGCGACGTGCAGGTGTGGCTGGGCGGCGAGTGGTTCACCGTCGCCGGCGTGCTCGACCCGGTGCCGCTGGCGCCGGAGCTGGACACGTCGGCGCTGATCGGCTGGCCGGTCGCGGAGTCGCTGCTCGGCTTCGACGGCGCGCCGACGACGGTGTACCAGCGGGTGGCCGAGGGGTCGGTCGACGAGGTGCGGGCGCTGCTGCCGGCCACCGTCGACCCCGCGGCGCCGGAGGAGGTCGCCGTCAGCCGGCCATCGGACGCGCTCGCCGCGCAGGCCGCGACCGACGAGACGCTGACGACGCTGCTGCTGGCCCTGGGGGGCGTGGCACTGCTGGTCGGCGGCATCGGGGTGGCCAACACGATGGTCATCGCGGTGCTGGAACGGCGTTCGGAGGTCGGGCTGCGGCGCGCGCTCGGCGCCACCCGGGCGCACATCCGGCGGCAGTTCCTCGGCGAGTCGGTGCTGCTGGCGGCGCTCGGTGGCGGCGGTGGCGCGCTGCTGGGCGGCGCGGCGACGGCGGCGTTCGCGTCCAGCCGGGAGTGGCCGTTCGCGCTGCCGGTGTGGGTGCTCGCGGGCGCGGCCGGCGCGACCATCGTCGTCGGGGCGCTGGCCGGCGCCTATCCCGCGGCGCGCGCGGCCCGGATGCCACCGACGGCGGCGCTGTCGTCGGTGTGACAGTTTGTGCGAATCGGTGGTGGCGGCCGCCGTCCGCGGGTTCAATGACCCCGTTCACCAGGCGCGATGTGTGAAGGGACAAACGGGGACATGGTACGTGGACCGGTACGGGCGGCGGCCGTCGCCGCGGTGGCGGCGGCGCTGACGCTGACCGCTGCCGGCGCGGCACACGCGGAGGCGTCGTACGGCGAGATCACGCTGACCGGGGGCGGTGGCGACTACTCAGGCACGGTGACGCTGCCGCCCGGGTTCGCGTCGACGACCTTCACCAGCGACTCGCGAGCGGCGGCGACGGTGCCCAGTGGCGCGTCGAACTGGATCGGCGCCGCGACGCCGTGGGGCGAGGAGTTCGGGTCCAGCCAGGGCCATCCGTACCTCAACCTGCGCCCGGCCGCCGACACCGCGGGCTCGCCGTCGACCACCACGTACGTCTTCGACACGCCGACGCCGGCCGGCGGGTGGGGGTTCGCGCTCGGCGACATCGACTCCGACACCGCCGTCGTGACCGCTCTGGACGCCGACGGCGCCCCCGTCTCCGGCGCCGACCTCGGCTTCGAGGGCGTCTTCAACTACTGCGACACGTCACCGCGGCCCAGCGGCGTGTGCTCGTCCGGCCCGCCCGCCGGTGACCCCGGCTTCGACCTGCCGTCGTCCGCCGTCGGCGCCACCGACGTGACGCTGACCGGCAACGGTCCCGACACCGGCGGCGCGGCCGGCTGGTTCCAGCCCGCGGTCGCGCTGTCGTCGCTGACCGTCGAGTTCGCGTGGCAGACCGGTTTCCCCGTCTACCACACCTGGTTCGCGTCGCAGCTGCGGTCGGTCGCGGGCGTGGTGACGCTCGACGCGTCGACGCCGCAGGCCGGGGTGGAGCTGACGCTGACCGGCCCGTCCGGCGAGGTGATCGCGACGACGTCGACCGCCGACGACGGCACGTACTCGTTCGCCGGGGTCGCGCCGGGCGACTACGAGGTGACGATGACGGTGCCGGACGGGCTGGTCGCGGTCGGTCCGTCGACACTGCCGGCCGACGTCGTGGCCGAGGACGCGACCGGCGTCGACTTCGACCTGATGCCCGACGACACCGAGGTGTACGAGGTGCCGGGGACGGTCACCGACCCGGACGGCGAGCCGATCCCGGACGCCGACGTCGTGCTGGAGGACCCCGACGGCGAGGTGGTCGCCGAGACCACCACCGACGAGGACGGCGACTTCGTGCTGCCCGACGTGCCGGCCGGTGAGTACGAGCTGATCGTGACGCCGCCCGGTGGGTCACCGACGGAGGTCCCGGTGACGGTGCCGGTCGACGAGCCGCTGCAGGTGACGGCCGAGCCCACGCCGACGCCGACGCCGACGCCCACGCCGTCCCCGTCGCCGTCGCCGTCACCGACGGAGCAGCCGACCGAGGAGCCGACGCCGTCCGCGTCGCCGACCCCGTCCGCCACGCCGTCCGGCACGCCGACTGAGCCGGGCGAGGAGCTGCCCGACACCGGCGCCGGAGCCGGGCCCGCCGCCGTCGCCATCCTGCTGGTGGCCGCCGGCGCCGCCGCCTTCGCCGTCCGCCGCCGCGTCACCGGCTGACCGATCGGGTACAACCCTGCGTATGGGGGATGACGCGCGGCCGGCGTTCGTCCTGCACGAGCACCGCCGGCCACGGCACCACTTCGACCTGCGCCTCGAGGAGGACGGCGTGCTGCGGTCGTGGGCGGTGCCGCGCGGCCTCCCCCGTACGCCGGGCGAGAACCGGCTCGCCGTCGAGGTGCCGGACCACGATCTCGACCACCTCGGCTACGAGGACGAGGACAAGTCCGTCGCCGACACCGGCTGGTGGGAGGAGCACGACCGCACCGAGCGGCGGATGATCTTCACCCTGCACGGGCGGGACGGCTCCGCGCGATACGCGCTCATCCGCACCGGCGACGGGTGGCTGCTGCGCCGGACGCTCGAGCAGCCGGACGTGTCGAGAACCGCGCGCCCGCTCCGACCCACTGACGAAGCGCCGGAGACGCCGGCACCGTGACGAAGGAGCCGACCATGAGCCAGAAGATCATCCCGTTCCTGTGGTTCGAGGACGCGGCCGAGGACGCCCTGACCCTGTACACGTCGATCTTCCCGGATGCGCGCATCACCGACCTGACCCGCTACGGCGCCGGCGGCCCGTTCCCCGACGGCACCCTCCAGTCGGCGACGTTCGAGCTGGCCGGGCAGCGGTTCATGGCGATCAACGGCGGACCGCACGACCGCTTCAACGACGCGGTCTCGCTGTTCGTCGCGTGCGAGTCGCAGGAGGAGATCGACCGCTACTGGGACGCCCTGCTGGCCGGCGGCGGCACGCCGACGCAGTGCGGCTGGCTCAAGGACCGCTTCGGCGTCTCGTGGCAGGTGACGCCGGTGCAACTGCTGCGCTACCTCGCCGACCCCGACCCGGAGAAGGCCGGGCGGACGGCCGCGGCGATGTTCCAGATGGTCAAGCTCGACCTCCCCGCCCTGACGGCCGCGTACGAGGGCACGGCCTGAGCGGACCCGGCCATGAGGTCGGCGGCGGGCGTGCCGATCGGGCGGGTGCTGCCTGGCCGGCAGGCCATGATCATCCACCTTTTGGGCTGTCAGAGCAGCTCAAAAGGTGGATGATCATGGTGGACGGCGACCGCGTCGCGGCGCAGGGCATCGAGTACACCGTCAACTCAGCCGTCGCCATCAGGCTCTCTTCCGAAGAGTTCATCGATGAGCTCGTCCGCTCTCGGATCGCGGCTCAACGGCGCCAGGTCCAGGGCGAGATCCAGGACCTCCAGGACATCCATGAGCTGTGCCACATTGACGTTCGGCTTGCCGCGTTCCAGCGCGTTCACCCATTCGCGAGACACACCGGCGCGGCGTGCGAGCTCAGCCTGAGTCAGTTCGCGCGCATAACGGCGAGCGCGCACCGCGCCGCCCAACTCCCGCACGCTCCGGAACATCTCTACCCCCAATCTTGTGCATGATCATCCACATTAGCTCGTGTGGACGATCATGCACAAGGTGGAACGTGGACGAACGTCCACAGGTCAGTGCGAGGACGGGCGGAGGAGCTGGCGGACGGCGCGGCCGGCGGCGAGGTCGTCGAAGGCGGCGGGGAGGCCGGCGAAGGGGACGTCGGCGGTGTGGAGGCGGTCGATGGGCAGCTTGCCGGCCTCCCACAGCCGGATCAGCCGCGGGATGTCGCGGGCCGGCGCGGCCGAGCCCATGTAGGAGCCGCGCAGCACGCGGCCCTCGCCGGTCAGGGTGACGGCGGGCAGCGAGCTGCGGTGCGACGGGTCGGGGAGGCCGACGGCGACGGTGGCGCCGCCGCGGGCGGTCGCGGCGAACGCGGTCTCGAGGACGGCGGCGCTGCCGACGCACTCGAAGGCATGGTCGGCGCCGCCGCCGGTCGCGTCGCGGACGGCGTCGACGAGGTCGGGCGCGGCGGCGGACAGGACGTGCGAGGCCCCGAGCGACGACGCCAGGTCCAGCTTCGACGACACGGTGTCGACGGCGACGACGGGGTGCGCGCCGGCCAGCACGGCCGCCATGACCGCGGACAGCCCCACCCCGCCCAGCCCGAACACGACCACCGACTCCCCCGGCCGCACGCCGGCCGTGTTGACGACGGCGCCGAAGCCGGTGAGGACGGCGCAGCCGAGCATGGCCGCGACATCGAACGGGACGGACGGCGGCACCACGACCACCGAGCCGCGCGCGACCACGGTCCGCTCGGCGAACGCCGAGACGCCCAGGTGGTGCGCGAACTCCACCCCGGAACGGCCGAACCGGGTGCCGCCGGCGACCAGCCGGCCCGCGCCGTTGGCCGCCGCGCCGACGGTGCACATGGCCGGCCGTCCGGCGGCGCACTCGAGGCAGTGCCCGCACGACGGCACGAACGTCATGACGACGTGGTCGCCGGGCGCGACGTCGATGACGCCGGGGCCGACGGCCTCGACGACGCCGGCCGCCTCGTGGCCCAGCACCATCGGCGTCGGCCGCGGCCGGCTGCCGTTGATGACCGAGAGGTCGGAGTGGCAGAGCCCGGCCGCCTCGACCCGCACCAGCAGCTCGCCGGCCTCGGGCCCGGAGAGGACGAGCGACTCCACCGTCAGGGCGTCGCCACCGGCATAGGGCGGCGACGCCCCGAGCCGCCACAGCACCGCGGCGCGGGTCTCGACACCGGTCACAGCAGTCCCAGCGCCGCGCGCGGGTCGCCGTCGAGCAGCCACTCGATCGTCGACGGCAGCACGTACGGCATCGTCGGCGGGCGGATCGCCGCGATCTCGCGCAGCCCGGCGACCGCCTGCGCCGGCGTCCAGATCGGGAAGTCGGACCCGAACAGCAGCTTGTCGACGACGCCCCACTCCTGGGCGCGGACCAGCGCGTGGTACCCGTCGAACGGCCGCGCCCACGACGCGGACACGTCGGTGAAGACGCGCCGGTTCTTCCGGCACACGACCATCGCCTCGCGCTGCCACGGGTGCCCCATGTGCGCCATGACCATGGTGAGGTCCGGGTGCCGGCGGGCCACCTCGTCGACGACCAGCGGCTGGCTGACCATCAGCGAACCGGACGGGCTCGGCGTCGCGCCCATGTGCCAGAGGATGACCAGCCCGGCGTCGGCAGCAGCGCGGTAGAAGGAGTCGAACCGCTCGTCCCGGGCGTCGAACAGGGACAGGACGGGGTACAGCTTGATGCCGCGCAGCCCGCGCGCGACGCCGTCGGCCAGCTGGTCGAGCACGTCGGCGTCGGTGGGGTCCAGCGCCATGAACCCGATCGTCTCGGTCCTCGTCGACGCGCAGAACCACTCCACGTACTCGTTCGGCGTCGCGACCCCGGCCGCCGTCGCCCGCAGGCCGAACACGCAGGCCACGGAGACGCCGCCGTCCTTCATCGCCCGGTCGTACTCCTCGGGCGTGAACGCGTGCGCCTCCTCCTGCCCGTAGACGGGCGCCCAGTTGGCCCTCCACTCGGGACCCCAGTGCTCGGGCTGGTGACAGTGGGTGTGGACGTCGAACATCCGGCGGGCCTCCTGATCTCTTTTTCCTCGTGGTACGCACCGCCGCGTGGGGACCTCGCGGTCGGCGTCTGGTTAGCTCACGAAGCGGGCGGGACGCAGCGAGCTGTGCACGATGCGCATGGCGGCGGCGGTGTCGGGGTCGCCGGCCAGCTCGGCCGCGGTCTCCATCAGCCGCTCCAGATAGAACTGCTGGCGGTCCGGGCCGAACTCGCCGGACGGGCCGGAGACGCTGACCGCCGCGAGGCAGTCACCGTCCAGCTCGACGGGGACGGCGACGCAGCGCAGGCCGACGCTGCGCTCGTTGTCGTCGAAGGCGTAGCCGCGCCGCTCGATCAGCCGCAGTTCGCGGGTCAGCTCGTCCATCGTGGTGACGGTGTCGTCGGTGAACCGGTCGAACGGGGCGGGCGGGAGGTGCTCGGCCAGCCGCTCCGCGGGCAGCCGCGAGAGCAGCAGCTTGCCCAGCCCGGTGCAGTAGGTGTGGTCGCGCACGCCGGGGCTGGCGTGGAACCGGATCGGCCGGTCCGGCTCGTGCACGCCGACGTGGATCACCTGGTCGCCGTCGAGCATGCCCAGGTTCGCCGTCTGGCCGGTGCGGTCGGCCAGCGGCGCGAGGTACCGGTCGGCGACGACGGACAGGTCCAGCGACGACATGTACGCGTTGGACAGCCGCAGCACCTTGTGCCCCAGCCGGTACGACGGCCGCTCGTCGACGCGGACGATGTACTCCATCTCCGCCAGCACCGCGAGCAGCCGGACCAGCGTGCTCTTCGGCAGCCCGGTCGACTCGCTGATCTCGACCAGCGTGAACGGCTCGGAGCCGGTCGACAGCAGCTCCATCAGCGCGAGGCCGCGCGCGAGTGCGTTGGCGTGGTAGTTCGCCGACGCCGGCCGATCGTCGTCGACGGAGTTGCGGCGGGTGGTTCTGGCGACGGGTCTCATGATCGCTGCCCCTTGTCCTTCGTCCGTGCTCTGAGTACGTGCCCGGCGCGGGCGCCGGTGTGCTGCCCGTGGGCGATGGTCGGCTCACCGTTGACGATCACGGCGTCGACGCCGGCGGGGTACTGCCTGGGGTCGGCGAATGTGGCGCGGTCGGCGAGCCGGCCGACGTCCAGGATCACGATGTCGGCGGCCTGTCCTGCGGCGATGGTGCCACGATCGACGATGCCCGCCCGGCGCGCCGCACCCGAGGTGGCCTTGCGGATCGCCTCGGGCAGCGTCAGGGTGCCGTCGGCGACGTGCTCGGAGAGCAGCCGCGGGTAGGCGCCGTAGGACCGCGGGTGCGGCATGCCGTTCCCCGTCGGCCCGTCGACGTCGAGGGCCTGGCCGTCCGAGCCGATCACCGACGCGGGATGGGCCAGGACGGCGCGCAGGTCGCCGGCGTCGCGGCCGCCGGCCACCATCGACACCGCGTTGCCGTGCCGGGCCAGCAGGTCCAGCGCGACGGTGTCGGCGTCGGCGCCGCGCTCGGCGGCCAGCGCGGTGACGGTGCGCCCGACGACGGCCGGGTCGGGCGCGGAGTTGACGGTGATCTCGTCCCAGCCCAGCGGCTGCCCGGACCAGTGCGCCCGGATCCGCGCGACCGCCTCGGGGTCGGTCAGCCGGGCCCGCATCGCGGCGTCGCCGCCGGCCTGCGCCCACGCGGGCAGCCGCTGCGCCAGCGGCGCGTTCCCGGCGAGGTACGGGTACATGTCGACGGCGACGTCGAGGCCGTCGGCGCGGGCGGCGTCGATCAGCTCCAGCGCCGCCGCCACGCTGCCCCAGTTGCGCCGGCCGACGGCCGTGAGGTGCGACAGCTGGGTGCGCACACCGGTGGCGGCGGCGACCTCCAGCGCCTCGCGCACCGCCGGCAGCACGTCGTCGGCGTAGTCGCGCAGGTGCCAGGCGAACACGGCGTCGTGCTCCGCGACGACGCGCGCCAGCGCGACCAGCTCGGCCCGCGCGGCGAACGTCAGCGGCGCGTACATCAACCCGGTCGACAGCCCGGCGGCGCCGTCGTCCAGCGCCTCGGCCAGCAGCGACGTCATCTCGTCCAGCTCCGCCGGCGTCGGCGGGCGGTCGTCGAAGCCGACGACGCCCGCGTGCAGCGGCAGGTGCCCGGCCAGCCCGGCGACGTTGACGCTGGGCCGGGCGGCGGCGACGGCATCGAGGTACTCGCCGTACGAGCGCCACTTCCAGTCGACGGACGGGTCGAGGTCGAGGTAGCCGACCGCGGCCCGCACGCCGTCGACGTCGGCGCCGCCGGCCAGCGGCGCGACGCCCAGCCCGCAGTTGCCGATCACCGTGGTCGTGACGCCCTGGTGGACGGCGCTGCGCGCGTGCGGCGCGGACAGCAGCGTGAGGTCGGAGTGGGTGTGCAGGTCGACGAAGCCCGGGCAGACGATCTTCCCGGTGGCGTCGATCGTCCGGGCGGCGGGACCGCCGGCCGCGACGATCAGCCCGCCGGACACCGCGACGTCGGCCCGGACGCCGTCCGCGCCCGTACCGTCGACGACCGTGCCGCCACTGATCACCAGGTCGATCACGAGGCGGCCCCAGGCAGCACCGGCAGCAGCTCCGGGAAGTGGCAGGCGCTCGGGTGACCGGCGCCCAGCCGGTCCTCCAGCGCGGGCACCTCCTCGGCGCACTTGGCCTGCGCCTTCCAGCAACGGGTCCGGAACCGGCAGCCCGACGGCGGGTTCGCCGGGTTCGGCACGTCGCCGGTCAGCGTGATCCGCTCGCGGGCGCCGCGCAGCCGCGGGTCCGGCACCGGCACCGCCGACAGCAACGCCTGCGTGTACGGGTGCTGCGGCGCGGCGAAGATCTCGTCGCGGGTGCCGGTCTCGACGATCACGCCCAGGTACATGACGGCGATCCGGTGCGACACGTGCCGCACGATCGAGAGGTCGTGCGAGATGAACAGGTACGCCAGCCCCAGCCGCCGCTGCAGCTCGCGCAGCTTGTTCACCACCTGCGCCTGGATCGACACGTCCAGCGCGCTGACCGGCTCGTCCAGCACCAGCAGCTCGGGGTCGAGCGCCAGCGCGCGGGCGATGCCGATGCGCTGGCGCTGGCCGCCGGAGAACTCGTGCGCGTACCGGTTGGCGTGCTCGGGTTGCAGCCCGACGAGGTCCAGCAGCTCGGACACCCGGTCGGCGCCGCCCTGGCGGTACTTGCCCTGCACCCGCAGCGGCTCGGCGACGATGTCGTGCACCGTCATGCGCGGCGACAGCGACGCGTACGGGTCCTGGAAGACGATCTGCGTCTTGCTGCGCCACGGCCGCAGCTCGTCCTCGCTCATCGTCGCGAGGTCGTTTCCGCGGTAGAGGATGCGCCCGGACGTCGGCTCCAGCAGCCGCACCACCATGCGCCCGGTGGTCGACTTGCCGCAGCCGGACTCGCCGACCAGGCTCAGCGTCTCGCCCTGGTCGAGGGCGAACGAGACGCCGTCGACCGCGCGTACCGCGCCGACCGGGCGGCGGAGCAGGCCGCCGCGGATCGGGAAGTGCATCGTCAGGTCGTCGACCCGCAGCACCTCCTCGCCCAGCCGGTCCAGCCGGTCGGCGGCCGCCGTCTCGACGGTCATCGGGTCACCTCCGTGTGGACGGCCGCGAGTTCCGCGGCGAAGTGGCAGGCGCTCTGGTGGCCGGCGCCGACGACGCGCGGCTGCGGCCGTTCCGTGCGGCAGCGGTCGCGGGCCAGCGGGCAGCGCGGGTGGAACGGGCAGCCGGGCGGCGGTGCGAGCAGGCTCGGCGGGCTGCCCGGGATCGGGTGCAGCTCGTCGACGTCGCGGTCCAGCCGGGGCAGGCTCTCCAGCAGCCCGACGGTGTACGGGTGCCGCGGCTCGGTGAAGACGGTGGTGACATCGCCCTGCTCGACCACGCGCCCGGCGTACATGACGACGACGCGGTCGGCCAGCTCGGCCACCACGCCGAGGTCGTGCGTGATCAGCAGCGTCGCCGCCTGGGTCTCCTGCTGGGCCACTTTGAGCAGGTCGAGCACCTGCGCCTGGATGGTGACGTCCAGCGCGGTGGTCGGCTCGTCCGCGATCAGCAGGCTGGGGCCGTTGGCGATCGCCATGGCGATCATGGCGCGCTGGCGCATGCCGCCGGAGAACTCGTGCGGGTACTGTTTGAACCGGGCCGCGGCGTCGGGCATGCCGACCAGCGCCAGCAGCTCGATCGCGCGGTCGCGGGCGGCCGCCTTCGACAGCTTCTTGTCGTGCAGCTTCAGCGCCTCGACGATCTGCCGGCCGACCGTGACGACGGGGTTGAGCGCCGTCATCGGGTCCTGGAAGATCATCGCGATCTCGGCGCCGCGGATCGCGCGCAGCTCCTTGGCCGGCAGCGTGGCGAGGTCGCGGCCGCGGAACCGGATCGTCCCGCCCGCTCGCCGGCCCGACTTCACCAGGCCGAGGATCGACATCGCGGTGACGCTCTTGCCGGAACCGGACTCGCCGACGACGCCGACGATCTCGCCCCGGCCGACGCTGAACGACGCGCCGTCGACGGCCTTGACGACGCCCTCGTCGGTGCGGAACTCGACGGCGAGGTCGTCGATCACCAGCAGCGGCTCCGTGCTCTCCACTACGACCTCCCCGACTGCCGCGGATCGACGGCGTCGCGCAGGCCGTCGCCGACGAAGTTGACCGACAACACCGTCGCGGCGATGGCCAGGCCCGGCGGCAACCAGAGCCACGGCATCGACTGGATCACCGTCAGGCTCTGCGCGTCGTTGAGCATGTTGCCCCAGCTGGCCTGCGGCGGCTGGACGCCGAGGCCGAGGAAGGACAGCACCGCCTCGGACAGGATCGCGCCGGCCACCGCGAGGGTTCCGACGACGACGATCTGGCCCATGGCGGCCGGCACGATGTGCTTGCGCAGCAGCCAGCCGCGGGACGCGCCGGCCACCCGGGCCGCGTGCAGGTACTCGCGTTCGCGCACGGCCAGCGTGACGCCGCGGACCATCCGCGCCGCCGTCGGCCACTCCGACGCCGCGATGGCGATGACGAGGATCGGGATGCTCGGGCCGAGCAGGCCCGCCAGCACGATGACGACGACGATGTTCGGGAACGACAGCATCATGTCCGCCGTGCGCATCAGCGCGGTGTCCAGCCAGCCGCCGAACAACCCGGCGACCGCGCCGACGAGCGTCCCGACCAGCACCGCCAGCAGCGCCGCGAACACGCCGACCATCAGCGAGACCCGGGCCGCGTAGACCAGCCGCGCGAACACGTCGCGGCCGGACGCGTCGGTCCCGAGCCAATGCTCGGCCGACGGCGGCTGCCGGATGGCGCCGAGGTCGACGGAGTACGGCGACTGGCCCGCGATCAGCGGCGCGAGGAGCGCCACGACCAGCAGCACCAGCAGGAAGATCGCGCCGCCGACGGCCACCTTGTTACGGCGGAAGCGGCGCGCCGCCATCGCCCGGGGCGAACGACGGCTGGACGACGGGCCGCCGGTGCCCGGCCCGGCGGCCACCGCCTCCTGAGCGGCGGTGACGTCGGCGGCGTCCAGGGAGGGTCGCAGGTCGCTCATGTCACCTTCACTCTCGGGTCGACGACGGCGTACGCGATGTCGGCGACCAGGTTGCAGACCAGCACCAACGCGGCCACGTACAGCGCGAACCCGACGATCACCGGGTAGTCCTGGGTGTTCACCGCCCGTACGGCGAGCTGGCCCATGCCCGGCCAGGCGAACACCTGCTCCAGCACGACGGCGCCGGCCAGCATCTGCGGGATGTTGATCATCACGATGGTGATCAGCGGGATCAGCGAGTTGCGCAGCGCGTGCCGGCTGACCACCCGTGCCAGGGAGCCGCCCTTCGCCTCCGCGGTGCGCACGTAGTCGGCCGACAGTTCGTCGATGAGGCTGCCGCGGACGTAGCGCGTCAGCGGTCCGGCGGCGGCCAGGCCGAGGATCGCCGCCGGCATGATCAGGTGTTTCAGGACGTCGGCGCCGCCTCCGCCGTCGGGCGTGGACATGCCCGACGACGGCAGCCAGCCCAGTTGCAGCGAGAAGACGTAGATCGCGGTGATGCCGAGGAAGAACGACGGCACCGAGATGACGCCGAGGCTGAGCGCCGCGGCGGCGTAGTCGACGCCGGTGTTGCGGCGGACCGCCGCGATGGTGCCCAGCGGGACCGCGATCAGCAGCGAGATGCCCAGCGCCGTCGACATCAGCAGGACGGTCGGGCCGAGCCGTTCCAGCAGCAGGCCGCTGACCGGCTCGCGGTTGAGGAACGACGAGCCCAGGTCGCCGCTGATCGCGTCCAGGAGCCACCGGGCGTACTGCACGAGGATCGGATCGTCCAGCCCCAGCTCGGCACGGCGGGCCTGGATGAACTGCTCGCTGCCCTCCTGCAGGTCCTCCGGACTGATCATCATCCGCACCGGGTCGCCCGGTGCCGCGCGGACCAGCAGGAACACCCCGATCCCGATCAACATGAAGACCACGATGTTGACCAGGATCCGCCTGACGACGAACGCCGCCACCGCTCACCTCCTCATCCGGGGTGTGGCGGGCGGGCCGCACGCCCGCCCGCCACACTCCTCGCGCTAGCTGTCGAGGGACCACTCCTGGACGTTCCAGAACGGGTTCGTCTGGTCGCCCATCGGCTCGAAGCCCTGGAGCCGGTCGGTGTGCGCCCAGATGGTGTCCGGGTTGTACAGGTAGATCATCGGCACCTCGGCGTTTTCGATCCGCGCGGCCTGCTGGAAGAGGTCGTAGCGGGCGGCCTCGTCGACCGTCGCGTTCGCCTCGAGCATGAGCCGGTCGAACTCCTCGTTGCACCAGAACGACAGGTTGGCGCCGTTCGGGTACCAGGTGGAGCAGCTGTCGATCGGGTAGACGGCGAACGGCTCGGTCGCGTAGTTGCCGCCACCGTAGAGCGTCATGTCGTAGGACTGCGCGTTCATCATGTCGGTCATCTCACCGGGCTGGACCTGGTTCAGCTCGAGCTTGATGCCGACCTCGCCGAGCTGCGCCTCCAGGACGGTGGCGGCGGTGTCGCGGTCGCGCTGGCCCGGGATCCAGGTGAGCTGGATGACCTGGTTGGGGTCCCAGTTCATCTCGGCCAGCAGCTCGCGGGCCTTGTCCGGGTCGTAGTCGTAGGTCTCCAGGTCGTCCGGGAGCGCGTCGGTCATGAAGCTGGCGTTCACCGGCTGTGCCTTGCCACCGAGGGCCTCGTCGATCAGTTGCTGCCGGTCGACGGCGTACAGCATCGCCTGACGCAGCCGGACGTCCTTGAGGTACGGCTTCTGCTGATTCACCGACGTGCGGATGAAACCGGCGCCCGGCCCGGAGGCCACCTCGATGCCGTCGAGAGCCTCGACCGTCTCGAGGTCGGCCGGCGAGATCTGCGCCAGGTCCATCTCGCCGGTGCCCAGCTGGGCCGTGGCGACGTCGGACGTCACCGGGCGCAGGTAGATCTCGTCGATGTCGACCTCGCCCTCGCGGAACGCCGGGTTCTTGACGAGGTGGACGTACTGGTCGGTCTTGTACTCCTGGAAGACGTACGGGCCGAGGCCGACCGTCGGGCTCTTCGTGAAGAAGTCCGTCGTGTCCATCTCGTCGACCGGCACGTCGGCCAGTGCGTGCTGCGGGATGATGAAAATGTTGCCGGTCAGGCCGACGATGCCGATGTTCGGCTTGGTCAGCGTGATCTGGAAGGTGTGCTCGTCGGGCGCGGTGAAGCCGCTGACGGTCTCGGCGGTGCCGGCGGCCACCTCGGCGGCGCCCGCGACGTCGGCGAACTTGCCCGCCGACGGGCTGCCGGTCGCCGGGTTGGCCACCATGTTGTACGTGAAGACGACGTCCTCGGCGGTGAACGGCTCGCCGTCGCTCCAGGTCACCCCCTCCTGGAGGGTGTACGTGATGGTGAGACCGTCGTCGGAGATCTCCGGCAGGCCGGTCGCGAGCCGCGGGTACAGCTGGAAGTCCGGGTTCACGCCCAGCAGCGAGTCGTAGATGAGGTTCATGACGACCTGGTCCGGCCCGTGCGCCGGCGCCATCGGGCTCCAGTTGGAGTTCGGCGCCTGGTACAGGTAGGCGTTGAGGGCGGTGTCCTCGGCGGCGGCGCCGTCGGTGCCCTCGTCGCTGGTGTTGCCGGTGTCGTCGCTCTGGGTCGGATCCGAACAGGCCGCGACGGCGAGGATCAGGGACAGGCCGGCGGAGATCAGGGCTGCGCGTTGCGCTCGGGAACGTCTCACAGCTACCTCTCAGGGATCTGTTCTGGCCGGGACCGGCCCGGCGGGGGTGGTGGTTGGGGGTTCAGACGACGCGGTTGGTGAGGGTGCCGAGGCCGGCGATGCGCACCGTCATCTCGTCGCCCGCGGCCAGATAGGTTCCCGATGCCGCACCGACACCGGCCGGCGTGCCGGTCATGATGATGTCGGTGGGCTCGAGCGTCATCAGCCGCGATGCGAACGCGACCAGTTCGGCGACGGTGAAGATCATGCCGGCCGTGCTCCCGTTCTGCCGGAGCGTGCCGTTGACCTCGAGCTCGACGCCGAGGTCCTGCGGGTCGGGCACCTCGTCGGCCGTGACGAGGTAGGGGCCGTACGGTGCGAAGCCGTCCGGCCACTTGCCGGCCAGCCAGTCGAAGTAGCCGACCGCCGGTGAGGAGGTTTCGCGCGGGTACCCGTAGTCGACCGATCGGGCCGACACGTCGTTGCCCACGGCGTAGCCCGCCACGTGGTCCAGGGCCTTCTCCACCGGGATGTCCCGGCCGCCCCGGCCCAGGACGACGACCAGCTCGGCCTCCCAGTCGACCTGGGTGCTGATCGCCGGCAGGGCGATGTCGGCGCCCGGGTCGGCGACGGACGTGCCCGGCTTGAGGAACAGCCGCGGCGCCAGGGTGGTCTTGTCCAGCGGCTTCCCGCCACCCTCGGCGACGTGGTCCTGGTAGTTCGCGGCCACCGCGAGCACCTTCGTGGGGCGCGCGATCGGGGCGCGGACGGCGAGATCGGCCAGCCGGTGGGTGCCGGCGGGGTCGCCGGGCCGCCAGGCGGCGTCGGTGCCGGCGCCGGCCTCCACCACTGCGGCGAGGTCGCCGTCGCCGAGCTCGGCGACGGTGCCGGCGGCCTCGTCGGCGACGTACCCGTGCCGGGTCGCGCCGTCGCGGGTGTAGCTGACCAGCTTCATCGGCTGCCTTCCTTGTCAGTGGCGAGGTCGACGGGTGCTCCGGACGCGGCCGACGCGCGGGCCGCGTCGACGATCTCGGCGACGTGGACGGCGTCGGCGGCGGACGGGCTGCTCGGGCGGCCCGCGACGATGGCCGCGCGCAACTCGTCGAGCAGCCGGTCCACCGTGCCGGGGCCGTGCCAGGTCTGGCTCGACGCCTCGCCCCGGCGCAGGACGACAGCCGGGCGCGAGGCGTCGATGTCGAGGACGCCGTGCGAGCCGCTGACGCGGTAGCGGTGCACGGCGAGTCCGGCCGGCCGGGTATCGGCCAGCTCGCGAATCCGGCCGACGCTGATCGTGCTGGTCAGGCCGTTCTCGTGGGTGAGGAAGAGCAGCGCGAAGTCGTCCGCGTCGCCGCCGCCCCAGTGCGTCGAGAGGCGCGCGAAGACCCGGCGGACCCGCAGCCCGGTGAGCGCGAGCACGACGTCGAGCGGGTAGACGGCGAAGTTGGCCAGCTCGCCGGCCGGCGACGGCGTGCCGCCGGCGACCAGGAAGTCGGCCTGCACGTTCCACGGCAGCCCGACCTTCCCACCGGCGACGGCGCCGCGCGCGGCCGCGATCATCGGGTGGAACCGCTGGTGGTGCGCGGGCAGGCAGACCCGGCCGGTCTCGGCGGCGACGGCGGCGACCTTGGCCGCGTCGGCCGCGGTCAGCGCCAGCGGCTTGTCGACGAGCACGTGCTTGCCGGCCTGCAGGGCGGCGATGACGGCGTCGGCCCGCTGGTCCGGCTCGACGCAGACGCTGACGACATCGACGGCGGGGTCGTCGAGCCGGGTCGTGTCGGGCCGGACCTCGAAGCCGGGGTGCGCCTCGAACGCCGGCCGGTACATGGTGCTCTGGTGGTCCTGGTCGGCGCCCAGGCCGGCGGAGCCGAGCAGCAGCACGCCGAGGGTGGTGTCGCTCATGCGTGCACCCCTCCCATGACCTCGTCCAGCGTGACCGGTTCGCCGCGCTCGATGGACAGCTCCGCGGCGACGCCGAGGGCGACCGCGCGGACGGCGTCGGCCGGGGTCATCGCCCGCTCCGCGGCCGGATCGGCGATCGCGTCCAGCCAGGCGTCCAGCTGGACGGCGAACCCGTTGGCGGCCTGCGGGTGCAGCAGGCTCGTCCCGGACTCCGTCACGACGGTGGAGCCCCAGCCGTCGGCCGGCAGCTGCAGCACGCCGTCGGTGCCTGCGACCAGCACGTCGCGGCGGTCGAGGGTGGACGGGCGGTGGCCGCGGCTCATCTCGCACACGGCGTCGGCGCCCCCGGCGTACCGCACGTGCATCTCCAGGTAGTCGTAGATGCGCAGCTCGGCGGCGGTCTGCGCCCGGCCGCGCGCGTAGACGGAGACCGGCTCGTCGCGCAGCCACCAGCTGACGAGGTCGAGCAGGTGGACGCCGTTGTGCAGCGCGTGCCCGCCGGACTTGGCCGGGTCGAGCACCCAGGCCCGCCAGTCCGGCCAGATCCAGCCGCCGAGCAGCGCCAGCCGGGCGAACACCGGCCGGCCGACGGCGCCGCCGGCGATCGCGTCGTTCACCGCCCGGGCGTAGTCGTAGAACCGGTGCGTGTGCGCCGCCATCACGACCGTGCCCGCGGCGTCGAACGCCTCGACGACCGCGCGGGCGGACGGAACCGTGATGGTGAGCGGCTTCTCCATCAGCAGGTGCTTGCCAGCGGCGGCGATCTGGAGTGCGATGGGTTCGTGCGTCAGGTTCGGCGTGCACACGATGGCCGCGCCGACGTCCGGACGGGCCAGCGCCTCGGCGAGGTCGGTGCTCCACGGCACGCCGCCGGCGGCGGTCGCGGCGGCGCTCGCGCGGCCCGCGTCGACGTCGACGATGCCGGCGAGACGGGCGCGGGAGCTGCCGCGCAGCGCGGCGCCGTGGTGGTCGGCGATGAAGCCGGCGCCGACGATGATCACACCCAGTGGCGCTGTGTCGTCAGTCACGGAATGGCGTGCCATGCCGAGTCATCCTGGATCTCGGGGCTGGCCCTGTCAAGGCCCGTCGCTGTGACGATCGCGTAACGCGACGAGAAATGGAACGTCTTGCCATGCTTGGCGAAGCAACCTACTCTTCGGGGCAACGACACCACCGAGAGGCGTCGCGCGACGGCTGTGAGCCGACCGCGACGCGGGAACAGGAGTCCGATGTCCCCGGGGATCGGCACGGCAGCCTCCGACCACAGTCCACGCAACTCGTCCACCCGCGGCTGGGCATTGCAGCAAGCCGCCGCGGAGGTGCTGCCCGGCGGCGTGAACTCCGCGACGCGTTACGTGGGGCACCCGTACGCGTTCGGCGGCGGTGATGGCGCATACGTCGTCGACCTCGACGGCAATCGGTACCTCGACTACCACGCGGCGTTCGGGGCGATCCTGCTCGGGCACAACTCCCCCGTGGTCGACGACCCCGTGCGCGACGCCGTCGGCAAGCTCGACCTGTTCGGCCTCGGCGTCACCGAACTGGAGGTCGAGCTGGCCACCCGGGTCACCGAGGTGATCCCGTCCGCGGAGATGATGATCGCGACGATGAGCGGGTCGGAGGCCACCGCGCAGGCGGTCCGGCTGGCCCGCGCCGCGACCAGCCGCAAGCTGCTGGTGAAGTTCCAGGGCGGCTTCCACGGCTGGCACGACGCCGTCGCCCGCAACGTCATCTCCCGCCCGGAGCTGGCCTACGGCCGCGACCCGCTGTCGGCGGGCATCCTCGACACCGCGCTCGAGTCGACGCTGATCGCCGAGTTCAACGACCTCGACTCCGTGAAGGCGCTGTTCGAGCAGCACCCGGAGCGCATCGCGGCCGTCATCATGGAGCCGATCCCGCACAACGTCGGCGCGCTCGTCCCCACCCAGGAGTTCGTCACCGGGCTGCGGGATCTCACGTCGGCCGAGGGCGCCGTGCTGATCTTCGACGAGGTCATCACCGGCTTCCGGCACGCCCTCGGCGGCTACCAGGAGATCTGCGGCGTCCGGCCCGACCTCACCACGTTCGGCAAGGGCATGGCCAACGGCTACCCGATCGGCGGCCTGGCCGGGCCCCGCTCGCTGATGGAGCGGTTCGACGGCCAGAAGGGCGACGTGCTGCTGGCCGGCACGTTCAACGGCTACGCCCTCGGTGCGACGGCCGCCATCGCCACCATCGACCACCTGCGTGCCAACCCGGACTTCTACACCCGGACGCATGCGCTGGGGGCGCGGATCCGCGACGGCCTGGCGGCGATCGTGGCCGAGCTGGGCTTGGAGGCGACGGTGGCCGGCTTCGGCGGCGTGTTCTCGCTCTACTTCGCCGCCGCCCCGATCAGGGGCTACCGCGACCTCATGCGCAACGACAACCAGGCCTACGCCGCGTTCCACCGCCGCATGACCGACAAGGGCTTCCTGATGATCCCGATGTCGCTCAAGCGCAACCACGTCTCCGGCTCGCACACCGACGATGACGTCGACCGCACGCTGGAGGCCGCCAGCGACGTCCTCGCCGCCATGAAGGCCGACGGCACGGCGCACTAGCCGGGCCGGGTGGCGCCCGCGTCGTCGCGCAGGACCCGCGGTACCCGCGACACCCGCGGGTCGGTGCTCTCGATCTCGTGCAGCGGCGCCACCCGAACCACGCCCGCCGGAAGCACCACCTCGACGTACCGCGCGACGTCGGCGGGTGGGACCAGTCGCACCCGCGCCCAGTGCCTGGCCGACACCATCCAGAACGAGTCGTCGGGGCACTGCTGCCGCAACAGGTCGCGCAGCCGTGCTCCAGCATCGGCGACATCGTGGTCGGTGACGCCCGGCCACGCCCCCGGACACGAGTAGAAGGGCCAGGTGTTGCGCTTGACCGAGATCTTCGGCCCGAGCATCTGGACCCGGCGCGCCAGGGCTTCGCAGGCCGCCGGCAGATCGGCGACCGCGATGTCGAGGTGGTCCACCGGTACCGGCGCTCCGAGCAACTGCGCCGCGGCCACGCCTTCGACGCGGTGGTCCGGGGCGACGTACTCGTGCAGCGAGTTCCCGTACTGGACCGCCGGCCGGTCCTCGATCGGGCTGGCCGCGACCCGCGCCATCGCCCGCCGCACGTCGGCGTCGAGCGGCTCGAGCTCGGCGTGCAGTTGCTTGCCGGCAGCCGCTAGAACCGCACGCAGCGCCCCCAGGGTGGGAAGCCGGCGACCCTTCTCGTAGTGCGAGATGGCGAACCGGCTCACCCCTGCTCGCTGGGCCAGCTCCAGCTGCGTGAGCCCCGCTTCGTGTCTGGCCCGGCTGATCAGCGCACCCACATCCATGCCGCCATCGTGGCGCGCCGGCCGTCCGGCGGTACCGCCGTTCCGGCCGAATGTGGACAACCCGCGTCCACGAACCGGCCTGTGGACGACGCCCCGCCCGCTGCTCGGCGACCCGGGAGGGGGACGGGGACGGTGGTAGCTGCTGCGGCGGGTTGACCTGAGCGCCAACAGTTGGCGCCGATGTCACCGCGCCGGGAAGGAGATGCCGGCCCCCGACCCGCCGGGCGTGGACCAGCCGGGCGTGGACCAGCCGGGCGTGGACCAGCCGGGCCTGGACCGGCCGACCGGACCGCCGCCGTTCCATCAGGGCCACGGCCAACTCATCAGCGCCGGGCGAGAGCTCCCCTGGCGAACATCGCCAGCACCGGCCCGACCCGGGCGTCGGCAGCGAGCTCGCCGGCGACGTCGCGGAGGGTCGCGACGATGTGCGACTCGCGCTCCGGCGTCAGCTCGGCGGCCGGCCCCGAGACGCCGAGCGCGCCGAGCAGTTCGCCGTCGACGCGCACGGCGACGGCGACGCAGCGCAGGCCGCGGGCGCACTCCTCGTCGTCGACGGCGTAGCCGCGGTCGCGGACGCGCCGCAGTTCGGCCTCCAGCGCCCGCTCGGTGACGATGGTGCGCTCGGTGAGTTGCTGGAACGGCTGCGACGGCAGATGCTCGCGCGCCTCGTCGAGGGTGAGGCCGGCCAGCATCGCCTTGCCGACGCCGGACGCGTGGGCCGGCGACCTGCCGCCCTCCTTGCCGGTGAAGTGCAGCGGCCGCTCCGGGAACTCGACGCACAGGTCGGCGGCGTGCACGCCGTCGAGGGCCGCGTACTTCGCCGTCCAGCCGACCTCGTGGGCGAGTGCGCGCACGTGCGGCCGGAGCAGGTCGACCGGCGTGCCGCTGTCGAGGTAGGCGGTGACGATCGGCAGCACGCCGTGACCGAGCACGAAGGCCGGCCGGTCGTCGACCCGGAGCACGAAGTCCTGCTCCTCGAGCACCGCCAGCAACCGGACCAGGGTGCTCTTCGGCTGCTCCGTCACCTCGTGCAGGTCGGTGAGCGTGACGGGCGCGCCGGCCGACGCGACGTGCACCAGGACGCGCAACCCCCGCGTGAGCGCGTGCGAGTGGTAGTGGGCGCGGTCGGCACCGGCCGCACCGTCCATGGGCGTCTCCATGCGCACCTCCTTGTGGAAGCTCTTTTCACGTATCGACGTTCACGAGCGGCACCGACACCACTCCCGAACCTTGAGCGCAGACTAACACCGCAACCGATCACCGCTGGACAAGGGCGGTACGGCCGACTATTCCGGGGCGAGCACGGCGGGCAAGCGGCGGCCGTTGACATGGCATCAGATTCCATATAGTCATGGGTCACGCAGTCCCCAGCCCGCACGATCGTGAGGTGGAGACCGATGAGACTTCGACACCGTCGACGAGGCATCGCGCTGTTCGCGGCCGCCCCGCTGCTCCTGGGAGTCGTGCCCGGCGGCTCCGCCCAGCCGGCCGCCCCGGCCGCCCCGGCTGCCCAGGCCGCCCCGGCCGGCGAGACGCAGCATCCGATCGTCAACCCGTCCTTCGAGGACTCCGCCCCCGGCACCGCGCCGGCCGGCTGGACCGTCAGCACCACCGGGACCGGCGGCTCCGCCCTCGTCACCGACGCCGACGCCTCGACCGGCGAGCAGAGCCTGCGGGTCGTCCAACCGGCCGGCAGCACGGTGACGGCGGTCAGCAGCGCGACGCCGGTCGTGCAGGAGCAGCGGCTCTACATCACCGGCCGGCTCGAGCTCGAGGCCGGCACCTCGGCGTCGCTGATGATCTACTACCGCAAGGCCGACGGCACCCGGATGACCGACCGGCAGATCCAGGTCACCGGGACGGGTTGGCAGGACCTGCGCCTGCCGCTCGCCGCGCCGCCGTACGCCACCGACGTGGTCATCATGGTCCGGGCGAACTCCGCCGCCGGCGGCACGACGCTGGTCGATGACATGCACCTGGTCGAGGAGGAGCCCGAATCGTACGATCCGGTGCTCGGCGTGCAGCAGGAGCTGTTCATCGACGACTACCGGATCGAGTCGACCGACCTGGAGCGCGTCGTGCACCCCGGCACCAAGACGGGTCCGGTGCTGACCCCCACCGAGCCGTGGGAGGGTGTCATGACGCAGATCATGGGGTCGGTGTTCTGGGACCCGTCGTACGGCAAGTACCGGATGTACTACGTCGGAATCAACGCTGGCTGGCGGATTCTCTACGCCGAGAGCGACGACGGCACCACGTGGGAGAAGCCGGACCTCGGCCTGGTCGACTACCAGGGCTCCAAGGCCAACAACATCGTGCTCGCGCCCGCGGGCGGTGGAGGGGTGGTCTACGACCCGGACGACGCCGACCCGAATCGCCGCTACAAGATGCTCACCCTGGTGTGGTCGGGCTCGACGCGCACCTACCGAGCGTTCTTCTCCCCGGATGGCTTTGTCTGGACCCCGTCGCCGGTCGCCCCCGCCATCCCCGGAGCCGACGTCGTCACCGTCAGCTACGACCAGGAGAAGGGCCACTTCATCGCCCTGACCAAGCAGATCTACGGCGTGCGCGCCTTCTTCCTGTCCACCAGCACCGATTTCGTGCACTGGACCTACCCGGAGTACGCGCTGGCAGCGGATGAGCTAGACCAGACCATCGCCGTCTCCCACGGGGCGCTGGAAGCCCAGACCTACGCGGTGCCGGCGTTGCCGTACGGCAACGACTACATCGGGTTCCCGTGGATGTTCGAGATCACCGCCCACGACGACCCCGGCGGCACCGGCGGCGGCGCCGACGGCACCACCGACGTCCAGATCGCCGCATCCCGTGACCTTCGACACTGGCACCGTCCGGACCGGTCCAACGTGTTCCTCCGCGGCCCTGACGGCAGCTGGGACGACAGCATGGTCATCACCAGCAGCGACCTGATCGTCACCGACACTGAGGTGTCGACGTACTACGGCGGCTGGGACGGCACCCACGCGATCCCGGGCGGCGAGCGCAAGGCCGCCATCGGCAAGGTCACCTGGCGCAAGGACGGCTGGGTCTCGATGCGCGCCGGCGCCGAGACCGGCACGCTGACGACAAGAGAGCTGGAGGTCTCCGGCGACTCGCTGGTCGTCAACGCCGTCCTCGGCACCGGCGGGTCGCTGCGGGCGGAGCTGCTCGACGCCGCCGGCGACCCGCTGCCCGGCTTCGGCCTGGCCGCGTCGAACCCCGTCACCGGCGACCAGCTGGCCGCCGAGCTGACCTGGGACGGCGCCGACTTCGCCGCGATCGGCGACCAGCCGGTCAGGATCCGGTTCCACCTCACCGGCGGCGACCTGTACTCGTTCACCGTCGCCGACGGCGCGACGATCGCCTTCGGCGGCAGCGACTCCGGCGTGGAGAACCGGGCCGGAGCCGGCGACCGGACGCTGGTCGAGGAGGTGTGGTCGCACGCTCCGTTCCGCGACCACGGCCAGTTCGTCCGCACCGTCCACGAGGTCGCCGAGCGCTGGCGCGCCACCGGCCTGCTCACCCGCGACGAGGCGCGGTCGGTCCGCGTCGCCGCCGCCCGTTCCGACGTCGGCCGTACCCACTCCGAGGAGACCCGTTGATCGTCGACGTGCACACCCACTGCAACACCTCGGCCCACCACGGCCGATACGAGAAGGACCGGGCGCGGATCTACGGCGGCCGGCCGGAGAACCCGCCGGACACGTACGACGAGGCGATGAAGGACGTCGACGTCTCGATCGTCGTCGGCCTGCGCGCCACCCGGCTCGGCGTCGCCACGCCGAACGCGTACATCGAGGATTTCGTCCGGCAGACGACGGTCCCCACGATCGGCTACATGGCGCTGGACCTGTCCGACGACGACGTCATGGACCAGCTGGAGGACGGCCTGGCGCGCGGCCTCAAAGGGGTGAAGCTCTACCCGATCCTGGCCGGCTTCGACGTGCGCGAGCCGAAGCACGACCCGTTCTTCCGCGAGGTGGCCCGGCTCGGCGTGCCGTTGCTCATCCACACCGGCACCAGCGCGTCGCCCGACGCGATCCTGGAGCTGAGCCACCCGCTAGTCTACGACGGGCTGGCCCGCCGGCACCCGGACGTGCGGATGGTGCTGGCGCACATGTCGCATCCGTGGCAGCGCGAGTGCGTCATCGTGCTGCGCAAGCACGCCCACGTGTACGCGGACGTGTCGGCGATGTGGCTGCGCACGATGGAGGGCTACCAGGCGATCGTCCGGGCCCAGGAGTGGGGCGTCCTCGACAAGCTGGTGTTCGGCTCGGACTACCCCATCTGGACCCCGCGGCAGGGCATCGACGGGCTGCGGGCGATGGCGGCGCGCGACTGGTCGCCGTTCCCGCAGATCGAGCCCGAGACGATCGAGAGCATCCTCCACCGCGACAGCCTGGCGCTGCTGGGGCTCGAGGCGCCCTGACGACCTCAGGCCGGGGCCGCGTCACGCCAGGGCACGGCCTCGGCCACCAGCGCCCTGGCCCGCAGCAGCTCGCGCGGCGAGCGCCAGCCGAGCACGCCGGTCACGCGCTCGCCACGCCCGTAGAGGGCGACGAACCGCCGCTCCTCCGGCGAGCCGCTGGCCACGGCGAACCGGTCCGCCCCGGCCAAGCGCCCGTACGCCTGGATCTTGGTGTCGTACTGGTCGCTCCAGAAGTACGGGACCGGCCGGTACGGCTCGTCGCCGCCGAGCACTCCCCGCGCCGCTGCCATCGCCTGCTCGGTGGCGTTGGTGCGGTGCTCGACCCGGATGCTCTCGCCCAGTTCCGGGTGGAACCACCGGGCGACGTCGCCGGCGGCGAACACGCCGGGGGCCGCCCGGCACGACGCGTCGCAGCTCACGCCGTCGGCGAGGTCCAGCCCGCTGCCGGCCAGCCAGTCGGTCACCGGCAGGCAGCCGACGGCCACCAGCACGCAGCTCGTGGCCAGCACGGTCCCGTCGCCCAGCCTGACACCGGTGACGCGGCCGTCGTCGCTGGTCAGACCCTCGACCGTGATGCCCGTCCGCAGGTCCACGCCGTGCTCGGCGTGCAGGTCCGCGACGAGCCCCGACACGGCCGGGCCGAGCTGGCGCACCAGCGGGCCGGGCCGCGGGTCGACCAGCGTGACCGCGACGCCCAGCCCGCGCAGCGTCGCCGCCACCTCGGCGCCGAGGAAACCGGCCCCGACGACGACCACCCGGCCGGCCGCCAGCGCGGCGGCCTGGAACGCGGCGGCGTCGTCGATGGTCCGCAGGACGTGGACGCCGCGCAGCCGGGCGGCGCCCGGCAGCGTCCGGGGCCGGACGCCGGTGGCGATCAGCAGCGCGTCGTACGGCAGTTCGTCGCCGTTCACCCGCACCGTCCGGCGGGCCAGGTCGGCCGCGGTCGCCGGCGCGCCCAGCCGGCGAGTGATCCGCAGCTCGTCGTACCGGTGCCCGGCCAGCAGCTCGAGCCGGGCCGGCTCCCACGTGCCGGCCAGGAGCTGCTTCGACAGCGGCGGCCGGTCGTAGGGTGGGTGCGCTTCCGCGCCGACCAGCGTGAGGTCGCCGTCGAACCCGTCGGCCCGCAGCGACTCCGCGGCGGTCAGCCCGGCGGCGCCGGCGCCGACGACGACCACGCGGCGGACCGCGGTGGTCACGTGTCATCCACGACGATCGCCCGGGCGGGGCAGAGCCGGGCCGCCAGCCGGATGTCGTCGGCCAGCCCGGGCGCCGGGTCGCCGTCCAGCACGACCACCAGCCCGTCGTCGTCCTGGTCGAACACGTCCGGTGCGGCCATGACGCACTGCCCGCCGCCGACGCACTGGTCGATCTCCACGACGATCCTCATCGGCCCTCCCCTTCGGCCGCGTCCCAGGTGAGCGGCAGTGCCGCCAGGCTCAGGAAGGCGTATTCCCTGATCTCCAGCGCATCCGGGTCGCCGGCGAACCGCAGCGACGGGATGCGCCGGCCCAGCGTCTCGACGACGGTCTGCAGCTCGACCCGGGCCAGCGGCTGGCCGAGGCACTGGTGCACCCCGTAGCCGAAGGCGACGTGGTGCCGGGCCTCGCGATGGAGGTCGAACGTCGCGGCGTCCGGGAACGCGGCGTCGTCGCGGTTGGCGCCGGCGACCGCGGCGATCCCCCCATCGCCGGCCTCGAGCCGCTGTCCGGCGATGTCGATCGGCTCGACGACCACACGGGTGGGCGAGATGTGGAAGATGCTGATGTAGCGCAGCAGCTCCTCCACGGCCGCCGGCACCAGCGACGGGTCGGCCCGCAGCTCGCGCAGCTGCTCGGGATGGCGCAGCAGCGTCGCGATGCCGAGCCCGATCATGTTCGTCGTCGTCTCGTGGCCCGCGGTGATGAGCAGCCGCACCGCCGCGACCAGCTCCTCCCGGCTGATCGTGTCGCCGCCGAGCTGGTCGGCCACCAGCCTGCTGACCAGGTCGTCGGCCGGCTCCCGCTGCTTCCGGGTGATCAGCTCGTCGGCGTAGGCGAGCATCTCGTTCGTCGCCCGGATCACGTTCTCGGGCGACGTGGTGAGGGTGTTCCGTTCGTGGTCGAGAGCCTGGAACCGCGCCCGGTCGGCCAGCGGCATGCCCAGGACGTGGCAGATGGTCCGGGCCGGCACCTCGCCGGCCAGCGCGGCGACGAAGTCGGCCGGCGGCCCGGCGGCGAGGAGGTCGGTGACGAGATCGTCGACGATCCGCTGGACCACGGGACGGAGCGCCTCGATCCGCTTGACCGCGAAGTACTTGGTGAAGACGCGGCGCAGCCGGGTGTGGTCGGGCGGGTCCATGCCGACGAACGTCGTCTTGCCGGATCGCTCCAGCGCCTCCCGTCCGGGCGTCGGGAACGGGAACCCCTCACGACGGCGGTCCACGCTGATCCGCGGGTCGCCGAGCAGCGAGCGCACCTGCTCGTAGTTCGTGACCAGCCACGCGGTGCGGCCGTCCCACAGCCGCACCCGGGCCAGCCCGCCGGCGTCGCGCACGGCGGCGTAGCCGGGTGGAGGGTCGAACGGCGTCGGCCGCGTCATCGGAAAGGCGGGCAGTGCGTCGGACAGGTCGGTCACGGTGTCACCTCATCGATCGATCGGACGGCGACGTCCGGGTTGAGCAGCCGCGGCCGGCTGCCGTGGCGGACGAAGTCGAGGGCCAGCCGCGCCGCGGTGCGACCGAGCTGTTCCTCGGAGCCCTGGGAGTACCAGGCGACATGGGGGGTGACGACGACGTCGTCGCGGCCGAGCAGCGACCGGTGCGCCGCGACGTCGGGCTCGCCCTCGAGGACGTCCAGCCCGGCGGCGCCGGCCAGCCCGGCGGCCAGCGCGTCGACCAGCGCCCGGGTGTCCACCAGGCCGCCGCGGGCGGTGTTGACGATCACCGGCGTCCGTCGCATGCGGGCGAAGGCCGCGCGGTCGAGGAGGTGGTAGGTCTCCGGCGTGAGCGGCGTGTGCAGGCTGATCACGTCGCTGGTCGCCAGCAGCTCGTCCAGGGTGACCGCGGTCGCGCCGCGCCGGGCGACGGCGTCCGGGCCGATCAGCGGGTCGTGGGCGACGACCTCCAGGCCGAACCCCCGGGCCCGCTGCGCCACGGCGGTGCCGATGCGGCCGAGCCCGATGATGCCGAGCCGCCGGCCGTGCACCCGGGGGACCGGGATGTGCCGGACGGCCCGCCAGCCCCCATGCGCCTCGGCGGTGAAGTGGCCGAGCCTGCGGATGGCGGCCAGCATCAGCAGCATCGTGTGGTCGGCCACCTCGTTCGTCCCGTAGTCGACGACGTTGGTGACCATGATCCCGAGCCGGGTCGCGGCCGGCAGGTCGATCTTGTCGAACCCCACGCCGCCTCGGACGACCAGGCGCAACCGCGGTAGCGACCCGAGCAGCTCGGCCGTGACCCAGTCGCCGCCGACGACCAGCGCCTCGGCCGCGGCGGCGCGGGCGAGGGCGGCGGCGTCGAGTGCCTCGGGCAGCAGCAGGTACGGCGCCGCCTCCTCGTCGAGGGTGCGGGTGGTGGCGGGCAGGAATGGCGAGGCCGCCGCCCACACCGCGATGGTCGCCGGCGCCGTCATGCCGCCTCCAGCCAGCCGGGGTGGCGGTCACGCAGCGCGGCCAGGAACGCCTCGTAGGCGTCGTCGGAGGCGCCCTGGTAGGGCGGCAGCAGCGCGAGCGGGAACCGCGGGTCGCGCACCTTGGCGAAGATCTTGTCGAACGCGCCGTCCATGTGCGGGCCCGGCCCGACCGCCCGGCGCAGCTCGGCGCTCAGGTCGAGCAGTTCGGCGCAGGTCGCCATCAGCGCTGTGGCGTCGCGGGCGACGCCGGCGTCGAAGTAGGCGCGGGCCAGACTGGGACGCACCGACGCGATCGACACCAGGAAGCCGGCCGGGCCCACCAGGCTCGCGTAGCTGTACGTGGCCTCGGTGAAGAAGTGCCGCAGCTGCGGCGCCCGGGCGAACAGGCCGTGCACGGTCGCGTAGTCGGCCCGGGTGTGCTTGACGGCCACCAGGTTCGGGTGCTCGGCGGCCAGCGTCGCGTAGTCGTCGGGGGTGAGCATCCGGCCGGACCGGCCCAGGTTGTAGTGCAGGAACGCCGCCTCCGGGAAGCGTCCGCAGGTCGCGGCGAAGAACGCGGCCAGCTCGGCGTCGTTGAGCGCGCCCCAGGACGGCAGCGACAGCTGGAACGACCGGATCCCGCGGGCGACGCACCGCTCGATCCGGCCGATCACCGTCGGCAGCGACGGGCTGATCAGCCCGACCATCGGGTCGACGCCGTGCCGCCGCGCCTCGTCGGCGAACACGTCCACGACCCGGTCGAACCGCTGCTCGTCGACCGCGTAGCCCTCGCCGGCCGTGCCGAAGACGTACAGGTCGCGCAGCCCGTGCGCCGCCAGGTCGGCGATGCTGTCGCGGAACAGCGGCTCCACCAGGGCGCCGGTGGCGTCCCACGGCACGCAGCAGGCGGCGAGGACGGTGCGCGGGCCGCGCGCGGGGTCGGTCATCAGGCGGTCACGATCCCGTCGATCCAGGTGGCGGACAGTTCGGCGGCACCGACGGGCGTCGTGTGCCCGCGCGGCTCGGAGAGCACGTGCAGCGCCACCTCGCTCGGCACGCTGCGCGCCAGGGTGACGTCGTCGTGGTACGAGACGCCCGCCGCGGCGACGGCGCCGTAGATCAGCACGTCCATCGTGGCCGTGCCGGTCGGCGCGACCGCGCTGACGGAGGTCTCTTCCCAGGTACTGCTGGCCGCCGGCGCGACGAACTGGTTGGCGATGCGGGAGCCGGCCGCGTTGAAGAACTCCAGGAACATCGTGGCGGGCGCGCCGGACTCGGTGTACACCCAGCTGGTCGCGGTGTACTGCGAGCCGGGCTCGGCCGGCAGCCGTGGCGTGCGCACCCCGACCGCGGTGCCGCTCGCGTTCTCGACCCGCAGGCTGCGGGTCCCGGTGTGCGCCTGCGCCGTGCTGGGACCGGCGGTCTGCGTCTTGGGCAGCGGGTCCAGAGTCCACGGCTGCGGCCAGCCGCCGACGAGGTCCTCGAACGACGGGTTCACGACGTCGGCCACGGGGAGCCCGGTCACCGCGGCCGCGCTCAGCGCCCGGGCGACGTCGATCGCGGCGTCGGTGCCGACCCGGACGTCCCGGTCGCCGATGACGATGAAGACCGGCCGCCCGGTGAGCGGTGCGACGTGCGCGCCCAGGCTCAGCTCGTCGACGAACGGCACCGACGCGGCGATCTCGAACTCCCGCAGCTGGCGCAGGTCCGTCACCGGGGCGTACCCCACGCCGCAGGCCACCCGCGGGTCGAAGGCGGCGTACCGCAGCGCCAGGAAGCCGCCGCGGGAGGTCCCGGCGACGGCGATGCGGTCCGGGTCGACCAGGTCCTCGTCGATGAGGTGGTCGAGCACCTCGGACATCCTGGCGTTGAAGTCGGCGACGAAGTCGTGCTCGTCCGCCGCCAACTCAGCCCAGC
This sequence comes from Jiangella muralis, assembly GCF_001270745.1. Lineage (GTDB taxonomy): Bacteria > Actinomycetota > Actinomycetes > Jiangellales > Jiangellaceae > Jiangella > Jiangella muralis. The sequence goes on along the minus strand of NZ_LFXL01000040.1, from coordinate 45,909 downwards.
CCGGCAGCCCTTCCGACCGGCCCGGATACAGGTGGGTGCCGTGACAGGGCGGGTCGATGGACACGCAGAGATAGTTCGCCGGCGGCTCGACCAGGATCGCCCCGGCCTGCAGGTGGCTGGTGGTGAGCGCCTGCTCGATCGTCAGGGACAGGATGACCAGCGTGGGCGCGGGCGACGACGGGATGGTGCCCCACAGGCCGTACGGCACGCCGCCCGGCGTGGTCCCGTGGACGATCGAGTATGACGACGGCGCCGCCGCCCGGGCGGGTGCGGCCAGGGCTCCGGCCGCACCGACTGTCACGAACGACGCCGCCGTGCCTTTGAGCACCGTGCGCCGGGAGAAACTGGTCATCGTCGGTTCTCCTTCACTGGTCACGGCAGGACGAGGTAGATCGCGCTGAGCTTGATGGTCGTGTTCGCGGTGCCGGCGAAGACGCCGCGGATCCGGATCCGCTCCGGCGGCGCCGCCGTCCCCGGCCACGTGACCGGCGTGCGGAACCCGTCGGTCGCGACCACCGCGGTGTCCGTCCCCGAGTAGCCGGCCAACGGCGTGAGATTGTCGTCGAGCACCTCCAGCCGCAGGGTCGCGTCCGGGCCGAGCCCCTCGACGTTGACGAACGCGTCCGGCGCCGCGGCCTGGCTGCCGATGTCGATCGGCGCGGTCAGGAACTCGCTGGTGATCTCGGGCAGCTGGTAGTCCCCGGACCCCTTGGCGCGCAGGTCGACCACGAGGTCGCCGAACCGGTCCTTCGGCAGCACGGCGATGCCGACGCCGCCCCGCCCGGCGCGCGGCTCCGGGTCGTCGCTGGTGCGCGGGTCCCAGGCGCCGTAGTAGACGAACGTCTCGTCGCCGACGTGCTCGAACCCCTGGCCCTGCAGCAGGCCGCCGGCGTCCCAGTCGACCGGCACCACGGTGATGTCGTCGTGGTAGGACACCCCGGCCGCGGCCGTCGTGCCCCAGACCATGACGTCGAGGGTCTGCGTCCCGGGCGGCGCCGTCGCGGTCACCGAGACCTGCTGCCAGGTCCCGCCCGCGGCCGGCTGGACGAACTGCGAGCCGATCCGGGTGCCGGCGGCGTTGAAGAACTCCAGGTACAGCTGCGACGGGGTGCCGCTCTCGGTCAGCACCCACATCGACGCCGTGTACGGCACGCCGGGCTGGGCCGGCAGCCGCGCCGAGCGCACGCCGATGGGCGTCCCGGCGACGTTCTGCACCCGCAGGCTCCGGGCGCCGGTGTGCGTCTGCGCGGTGCTGCTCGACGCGGTCTGGCCACGCGGCGGCGGGTCCAGGGTCCACCCCACCGGCCAGCCACCGGCGAGGTCCTCGAACGACGGGTTGCCGACCGTGACCGGCGGGGCCAGCCCGCCGCGCTCCAGGAAGGTGACCTCGTGCGCCGGCTCGCGGAAGTTCACGCCGTCGTTGCTGATGACGAAGCCGAGGTCGATGCTGACGTCGTCCCAGTCGGCGGCGCCGTGCCAGCGGCCGACGGTGCCGATCAGCACGTTGCCCCGGTTCCAGACGCTGATGCCCTCGTGCTGCTGCTCACCCTCGAGGCTCCGCCCGGCGCCGAGCAGCGTGTGCTGCTCGGTGCGGGCGAAGCTCATGACGTTCGTCTGCGACCAGGTGACGAAGTCGCCGGAGATCCAGCCGCGGCCCACGCGCCCGTGGTACGGCCGCACCGACGGGTTCCCGTTCTGCCCGGACAGGTGGTAGTTCCCCTCCCACGTGTACAGGCCGCCGACCGGTTCGGCGTGCAGCGCCGGCAGCACCAGGTCGCCCGGCTCGAGCGTGAAGTCCACCGGGGTGATGCCGGTCAGCGACGTCCAGTCGAGGCCGTCCGGGCTGCCGAACAGCGCCAGCGTGCCGTGGTTGTTGCCCCGGTTGTCCCAGTAGACGTGCGCCGCCAGCTTGTAGCGCAGGTCCGGATCGGGGTCGTCGGGCTCGTAGAGGACCTTGACGTTCTGCACCCCGACGCCGGGGGTCATGCGCACCAGGTTGTTGGCGGTGCTGCCGCGGTAGGTCACCAGCCCGAGGTCCGGCTTCGTCCAGGTGACGCCGTCGGTGCTCTCGGCGTAGGCGACCTTCCACCACTCGGGCCGGCCGCCGAACTCGTCCCGCTCGTCGCCCACCGCCGTGTACCACATGCGGTAGGTGCTGCCGATCTTGATCACCGAGCCGTAGAACTGCGCGGCCCACGAGTCGGGCTCGCCCGGCCCGCCGCGCGGGACGACCGGGTTGGCCGGGTGCTTCGACGGCGTGCGCAGCTCCACCTTCAGGTTCTGCACGAACGGAATGGACACCTGGTCGAACGCGAAGATCGTGATCTCGCCGCTCGGCACGGACGTGGCCGCCACCTCGGCGGCGCCGGCGGACCGGACGCCGGCCAGCGCGAGGCCGCCGGCCGCGGCACCGGCGAGCCCGGCCCGCCGGGTGAATCGCACGGACTCCATCCCGGCCCCCTCAGTCGACGTAGATCGCGCTGAGCTTGATGGAGGTGTTCTGCTCGCCGTCGAAGAAGCCGCGGATGCGGACCTTCTCCGGGAGCCGGCCGCGTCCCCAGGAGAGCGGCGCGCGGAACCCGTCGGTGGCCACGACCGCCGCGTCGGCGCCGGAGTAGCCGGGGATCGGGGTGAAGTCGTGCTCCAGCAGCTCGAACCGCAGCGTCGCGCCGTCGCCCAGGCCCTCGGCGTTGACGTGGAACTTCGGCCGCCGGTGCCGCGCGCCCAGCACGATCGTCGCGGTGATGAACTCGCTGGTGACCTCGGGAATCTGGTAGTCGCCGGATCCCTCGCCGCGCAGGTCGACCGTGAGGTCGCCGAACCGGTCCTTCGGCAGCACGGCGATGCCGACGCCGCCGCGCGGCGGCAGCGGGACGCCGGGGATGTTCACCCGCGGGTCCCAGGCGCCGTAGTAGACGAACGTCTCGTCGCCAACGTTCTCGAAGCCCTGGCCCTGGATGACGCCGCCGCGGTCCCACTCGGGCTCGCCCTCGCCGGCGCCGGGCCGGCTGACGGCGACGTCGTCGTGGAAGGAGACCCCGACCGCCGCCGTGGAGCCGTAGATCATGACGTCGAGGGTGGCGGTGCCGGCCGGCGCGGTGGCGCTCAGCGTCACCTCGGCCCAGTCGGCGGACGGCTCGGGCTGGACGAAGTGGTTCGCCAGCCGCCGGCCGCCGTCGTCGTAGAAGTCCACGTACAGCTGGGCGGGGGTGCCGGACTCGGTGAGCGCCCACATCGACGCGGTGTACTCGACGCCCTCGGCGGCCGGCAGCTTGGGCGTACGCACGCCGATGGACGTCCCGGCGACGTTCTCGACCCGCAGGCTGGTGCTGCCGGTGCGGGCCCGGCCGGTGCTCGCGGCCGCGGTCTGGCCGCGGTTGGCGTCGAGCGTCCACGGTGTCGGCCAGCCGTCGCCGTCGAGCGTCTCGAATGACGCGTTCGCGACGAGCTCGGCCGGTGCGCCGTCGCCGCCACGCGGGATGAACGTCCACTCGTGCGCCGGCTCGCGGAATGCCATGCCGTCGTTGCTGACCAGGAAGCCGAGGTCGATGGTGACGTTCTGCCAGCTCATGTCGCCGTGCCAGCGGCCGACCACGCCGAGCAGGACGTTGCCGCGGTTCCACACGCTGACGCCCTCGTGCTGCTGCTCGCCGTCGAGGCTGCGGCCGGGACCGAGGAGCGTGTGCTGCTGGTGCCGGATCCAGGTCAGCGTGCTGGTCTGCTGCCAGGTCGTGAAGTCGCCGGACTCCCAGGTGCGCCCGGCCCGGCCGTGGATCGGCCGCACCGCGCCGATGCCGTTCTGGCCGCTGGCGTAGTAGGTGCCCTTCCAGTTGTAGAGCCCGCCGACCGGCTCGGCGTGGAAGGCCGGCAGCAGCAGCTCGTCGGGCACCATCTCGGCCTCGACCGGCGCGATGTCGGTGAGCGACGTCCACGTCAGGCCGTCCGGGCTGGCGTAGACCGCGAGCGTCCCGTGCCGGTTGCCCTTGTTCTGCCAGTAGACGTGGCAGCCCATCTTGTAGCGGCGGCTCGGGTCGTCGTCGGGCTCGTACAGGACCTTGAGGTTGAGCACGCCGATCGGCGGGTCCATCCGGACCAGGTTGTTGTGCGTGCTGCCGCGGAACTCGACCAGGCCGAGGTCGGGCTTGGTCCAGGTGACGCCGTCGGTGCTCTCGGCGTACGCCACCCGCCACAGCGCGGACGTGCTGCCGCCGGTGTGCTCCGCGCGCTCCTCCGCGCTGACGGCGCAGTACCACATGCGGTACACGTCGCCGACCTTGATGACCGAGCCGTAGAACTGCACCGCCCAGGAGTCCGGCGCACCGGCCTCGCCGCGCGGGACGACCGGGTTGGCCGGATGCTTGACGGGGTCGCGCATCTCCAGCTTGAGGTTCTGCACCGACGGGATGGACACCTGGTCGAACGCGAAGAGCGTCAGTTCGTCCAGGTCGTCGGTCCAGTGCACCTCTGTCGCCGACGCGGCCGTACCGGTGAGGGTCCCGGCGCCGGCCAGGGTGAGACCGCCCGCCACCGCCCCGGCCAGCCCTGCGCGCCGGGAGAACCTGATCTCGTCCATCGACTGTCTCCTGTTCGTCGAACCGGACATCGCGGAAAGGTGGGCATGAGAATTCATGGAAGCTGATTCCATGTCAAGGGTGGCCGTGCCGCTCGACAGCGCCGACGGCGGTCAGCGGGCGGCTGATTCCGACCTTGACATGGCACCGGATTCCATATCTGATGGCGGCATGCGCATCACCGAGGTCAGCCCGGTCCTGCTCACCGGGCCGTCGAGCAACGATCCGTGGATCACCTTCGCCAAGCGCACCCGCACGGCCGGGTTCGTCGAGCTGCGCACCGATGCCGGGCTGACGGGCGTGGGCGAGACGTACGCGGGCTACTTCGCGCCCGAGCTGATCGGCCCGGTGGTCGACTACGTCCGCCCGATCCTGCTCGCCGCCGAGACCCTCGATCCGCGCGCGCTCACCGCCCGCATGCGGCAGAGCCTGGCCTACTTCGCCCGGGTGGGCGTCGGCGCGGCGGTCATCTCCGGCGTCGAGGCGGCGCTGTGGGACCTCGCCGGGAAGGCCGAGGGCGTCCCGGTGCACCAGCTGCTCGGCGGCGCCCGCTACGACCGGCTGCCCGCCTACGCCACCGGCGGGCCGTCGCCGTGGCCGCCCGACCAGCTCACCCGCAAGGTCGACCGGTACCTCGAGCTCGGCTTCACCGCGGTGAAGGTCGCCTCCGGCTACCTCGACATGGCCGAGCGGCGCCCCGTCCCGGCGCCGGGCGGCCCCGAGGGCGCGGCGCAGGTCGAGGTGGAGAAGCTGGAGCTGCTGCGCGCCCACGCCGGCAAGGACGTCGCCATCATGCTCGACGGTCACATGGGCCACCGCGACGGCACCGCCCGCTGGGACCTCGCGACCGCGACGGCCGTGCTCACCGCGCTCGAACCCTACGACCTGACGTTCTTCGAGGAGCCACTCGCGTACCGCGACCCGGACGAGTACGCCGAGCTGACCCGGGTGTCGCCCATCCCGGTGGCCGGCGGCGAGCAGCTGAGCAGCTACGACGAGTTCCGGCTCTGGCTGGTCCGCGATGCGTTCGCGGTGGCGCAGCCGGACGCGTCCTGGCTCGGGCTGTCCGAGTTCGTCGACGTCGGCCGGCTCGCCGCCGAGCGCGGGGCGAGCGTCGCCTCGCACGCCTGGAGCGCCGGTGTGGGCGTCATGCAGAACGTGCACGCGGCGTTCGCGTCGCCGTCGGCCCTGATCGTCGAGATCCCGCCGGACGCCGGTGAGCTGCACACGCTGCTCTGGGGCGACAACCTGGTCATCGAGGACGGCCACGTGCTGCCGCCGCAGGCGCCCGGGCTGGGCGTCGACCTCAGCGACGACGTCAAGGCGCGCTTCCCGTTCCGGCCCGGCATGGAGGAGTTCTCCAGCGTCCCCGGCAAGCAGCTGCGGAGCTGAGCCGGTGACCGAGCACCTCGTGGTGGCCCAGCCGGTCGACGACGACGGCCTGCGCCGGGTGCGCGACCTCGTGGGCGCGGCGCGCGTCGACGTCATCGCACCGTACGGCCCGGGCGACCGGCTGCCCGGCCCGCTGGCCCGCACCGCGACCGTCCTGTTCGCCGACCACGTCCCCGCCGGCGTCGAGGACCTGGCGGCGCTGCGCTGGCTGCAGCTCGGGTCGGCCGGCTACGCCCAGCTGGCCGGCACGCCGCTGAGCCCGGACGTCGCCGTCACCAACGCCAGCGGGGTCAACGACATCCCGATCGCCGAGTGGTGCCTGCTGATGATGCTCACCCTCCGGCGGCGGCTCCCGGCCATGCTGGCCGACCAGCGGGCCCGGCGCTGGAACCGGGCGGCCGCGTTCCAGGCGGAGCTGCGCGGCGGGCGGGTGGGCTTCGTCGGGTACGGCAACGTCGGCCAGGAGGCGGCCCGGCTGGCGCGGGCGGCCGGGCTGGAGATCTGGACGCTGACCCGCTCCGCACCGGGACCGCGCACGGGCCGGTTCGACCCGCTGGACCGGGCGGCGTCGGACTGGCCGGAGCCGGACCGCGCGTTCGGCTTCGACCACAGCGCCGACTTCTACGCCGGCCTCGACTACCTGGTCGTCGCGACGCCGTCGACGTCGTCGACCCGCGGGCTGGTCGACGCCGCGGCGCTGGCGGCGCTGCCGTCGCACGCGGTGCTGCTCAACCCGGCCCGGGCGCACGTGGTGGACGAGCGGGCGCTGCGCGACGCGCTGGCATCGGGCGGGATCGCCGGTGCGGCCCTCGACACCCACTACCGTTCGCCACTGCAGCCGGACGACCCGACGTGGGACCTCGACAACACCGTCGTCACCCCGCACGTCTCCGGCTCCACCGGCAGCACGTACTTCCTGCCCCGGCTGTGGGAGCTGTTCCACCGCAACCTGGCCCGTCACCTCGCGGGCGAGCCGCTGCTCAACCTGATCGACCCGGCGGACCTCGAACTGGGACGGCGGTGACCGACCTCGTCCACCTCCTGGAACGCGCCGTGCCGGGCGGTGTCGACGCGTCGAACCGGCGCCGCGCGGAGTACTCGTCGGACGCCTCGAACTACCGGGTGGTGCCGCGCGCCGTGGTGTTCCCGCGCCACGTCGACGACGTCCTCGCCGCGGCGGAGGTGGCCCGGCAGACCGGGGTCGCGCTGACGGCGCGTGGCGGTGGCACGTCGGTGGCCGGCAACGCGATCGGGGCGGGCATCGTCGTGGACTTCTCCCGGCACCTGAACCGGGTGCTGGAGGTCGACCCGGACGGCGCGACGGCGCAGGTGCAGCCGGGCGTCGTCCTGGCGCACCTGCAGGCGACGGCCGCGCCGTACGGCCTGCGGTTCGGGCCCGACCCGTCCACCCAGGCGCGCTGCACGGTCGGCGGGATGATCGGGAACAACGCGTGCGGGCCGCGCGCCGTCGCCCACGGCAGCACCGCTGACAACGTCGTGGAGCTGGACTGGCTGGACGGCGCCGGGCGGCGGTTCACCGCCGGTCGCGGCCTGGACCCGGTGCCGGGGCTGGCCGACCTGGTCGGCTCGGAGCTCGCCGTGCTGCGCACCGAGCTGGGCCGGTTCGGCCGCCAGGTCTCCGGGTACGGCCTGCAGCACCTGCTGCCCGAGCGCGGCGGCGACCTCGCCAAGGCGCTGACCGGGACCGAGGGGACCTGCGGGCTGCTGCTGGGCGCGCGGGTGCGGCTGGTGCCGGTCGCGCCGGCACGGGCGCTGGCGGTGCTCGGGTACCCCACCATGGCGGCCGCCGCCGACGCCGTCCCGTCGCTGCTGGCGCACCGGCCGCTCGCCGTCGAGGGCCTGGACCGGCGGCTGGTCGACGTCGTGCGGCGGCACCGCGGCCGGGTGCCGGAGCTGCCGGCCGGGGCCGGCTGGCTGCTGGTCGAGGTCGGCGGCGAGGACCAGGCCGCGGCGCTGGCCGCCGCCCGCAGCGTCGCGGCCGGTGCGGGGGCGCTCGCGAGCCGCGTCGTGGGCGCGGGACCGGAGGCGGCCGCGCTGTGGCGGATCCGCGAGGACGGCGCCGGGCTGGCCGGGCGCACGCCGGCCGGCGCCCCGGCCTGGCCGGGCTGGGAGGACGCCGCCGTCCCGCCGGAGCGGCTCGGCGCCTACCTGCGCGACTTCGACGACCTGCTCGCGCAGCACGGGCTGGACGGCCTGCTGTTCGGGCACTTCGGCGACGGCTGCGTGCACGTGCGGCTGGACCTCCCGCTGGCCGGCGCGCCGGGGCGGTTGCGGCCGTTCCTCGTCGACGCGGCCCGGCTGGTCGCGTCGCACGGCGGCTCGTTGTCGGGTGAGCACGGCGACGGCCGGGCCCGCGGCGAGCTGCTGCCGCTGATGTACTCGCCGGCCGCGATCGCGCTGTTCGAGCGGTTCAAGGGCCTGTTCGACCCGCACGACCTGCTGAACCCCGGTGTCGTGGTGCGGCCCGCGCCGGTGGACGCGCAGCTGCGCCGCCCCGCGGCCCGGCCGCTGCCCGCCGACGGCGGGTTCCGGTTCGCCGCGGACGACGGCGACCTCACCACCGCCGTGCACCGTTGCGTCGGCGTCGGGAAGTGCCGGGCGGACACGTCGGCGGCGGGCGGCTTCATGTGCCCGTCCTACCTCGCCACCCGCGACGAGAAGGACTCCACGCGGGGCCGGGCCCGGGTCCTGCAGGAGCTGGCCAACGGCACGCTGGTGGACGGCGGCTGGCGGGCGGCGGAGGTGCACGACGCGCTGGACCTGTGCCTGTCCTGCAAGGCCTGCGGCTCGGACTGCCCCACCGGCGTCGACATGGCGACCTACAAGTCCGAGCTGCTGTACCGCGCCTACCGCGGCCGGCTCCGGCCGGCACGGCACTACCTGCTCGGCCGGCTGCCGTCGTGGGCGCGGCTGGCCGGGCTGGCGCCGCGTGCGGTCAACGCGGTGCTGGCGATCCGGCCGCTGCGACGTGCACTGCTGCGGCTGGGCGGCCTGGACCCGCGCCGCGACGTGCCCCGGTTCGCGCGAGAACCGTTCCGCCGGTGGTGGCGCCGGAACCGGCTCGCACCGGCGCAGTCGGCGCGACGCGGGCCCGTGCTGCTCTGGGTCGACTCGTTCACCGACGCGTACTCCCCCGGCGCCGCCCGGGCCGCCGTCCGCCTGCTCACCGCGGCCGGGTACGCCGTCACCGTCTCCGCGGGCGAGGTGTGCTGCGCGCTCACCTGGATCAGCACCGGCCAGCTGGACCACGCGAAGGCGCGGCTGCGCCGGCTGCTGGCGGCGTTCGAGCCGCACGCCCGGGCCGGTACGCCGATCGTCGGGCTGGAGCCGTCGTGCACCGCCGTGCTGCGGTCGGACCTGGTCGAACTGCTCGGCGACGACCCCCGCGCGCGCACCGTCGCCGCCGCCACCCGCACGCTGGCCGAGTTGCTCGACGACGCCGGCGACTGGGCTCCACCGGACCTGGCCGGCACTGCCGTCGTCGCTCAGCCGCACTGCCACCAGCACGCCACCGCGGGCTACGACGCCGACCTGCGCGTGCTGCGCCGGGCCGGTGCCGACGTCACCACGATCGCCGGCTGCTGCGGCCTGGCCGGCAACTTCGGCATGGAGGCCGGGCACTACGACGTCTCGGTCGCGGTCGCCGAGAACGGGCTGCTGCCGGCGCTGCGGGCCGCGCCCGGCGCCGTGCTGCTCGCGGACGGGTTCTCCTGCCGCACCCAGGCCGAGCAGCTGGCCGGCCGGCGCGGCGTCCACCTGGCCGAGCTCCTCGACACTTGACATGGAATGCGGTTCCGGGTGTGCTCCGTGACAGGCGCTCGCCCTCCCGGAACCCGGAGACACCCATGAAGATCATGACGATCTATGCCCACCCCGCCGACACCATCACCAACTGCGGCGGCACCCTGGCCCAGCACGCGCAGCGCGGTGACGAGGTGGTCGCGCTGATCCTCAGCCACGGCGGGCGCATCCACGCGAACAAGTACGCCGAGGAGTGGCGCAAGGACGCCCCGGACGACGCCGTCGCGGCCGCGGACCTCGACGCCATCGTCGCGAACAAGAAGGACGAGCTGGACCGCGCGGCCAAGATCATCGGCATCGACCGGGTGATCACGCTTGACCACGAGGACACCTACGCGACCGTCCACGAGGACGTCGTCGAGGAGATCGCCCAGCACCTCGCCGCCGAGCAGCCGGAGATCGTCATCGCCGACCACCCGCGCAGCCCGGCGTACTTCGACGCGCACTCGGTCGCGACCGGCATGGCGCTGGCCGCGCTCGCCCGCGCCGGCACCTACCTGCGCAACCTCGACGGCCGCGACGAGGTGCCGGTGCGGCAGGTGTTCCTCACCGGGCTGCCGGTGTACAACCTGGACGCGCTCAGCCTGAACGGGGTGCGCAACGACTGCTACGTCGACATCACCGACGTCGTCGGGACGAAGCTGGCGGCGATGGACCAGTTCGTCAGCCAGGGCTACCACGGCGTGTTCGCCCGCAAGCTGGTGGAGTCCTACAACGGCGAGGCCGGCCGGGCCGCCGGGGTGAACTTCGCCGAGGCGTTCGTCCGCCTCTACAACGAGACCCACCAGCACCTGCCGGTCACCGCGGCCGCGCTGGCGACCGACCCGCTGACCAGGCACATCGCCTACTCCTCGGTGAACCTGCGGGGCACCTACCCGGTACGGTGACGCCCGTGACGCCTTCGATCATCGGCCGGTCCGTCCACGACCTGCCCACCCCGCTCGCCGTCCTCGACGACGCCGCACTGGAGCACAACCTCACCACCATGGCGGCGTGGTGCCGCGAGCGCGGCGCCGAGCTGCAGCCGCACGGCAAGACGACCATGGCGCCGGCGCTGTTCGCCCGCCAGCTGGCGGCCGGCGCGACCGGCATCACCGCGGCGACGCCGGCCCAGGTGCGGGTCATGCGGGCGCACGGCGTGCCCGCGGTGCAGCTGGCCAACGAGCTGGTGCAGCCCGGCGAGGCGGCCTGGGTGGCGCGCGAGGTGGCGGGTGGGTTCGGGTTCCGCTGCTGGGTCGACTCGGTGGACGGGGTGGAGGTCCTGCAGGAGGCGTTCGCCCCGGCGGGCGCCGTCGCGGACGTGCTGCTGGAGGTCGGGTCGGCGGGCGGGCGCACCGGCACTCGCGGTACGGGTGACCGCGACGCCGTCCGGTCCGCGATCGGGCGGTCGCCGAACGTCCGGCTCACCGGCGTCGCGGGATACGAGGGATCGGTGGCGGGCGACCGCACGCCGCCGTCGATGGCCGCCGTGCGCGGGTACCTGGAGACACTGCGGGCCGCCGGCGCCTCGGTCGCCTCCGATGTGGACGGCGAGGTGGTCCTGTCGGCGGGCGGCAGCATGTTCTACGACGTCGTGACGGACGTGCTGGGCGGCGGCGGGCGGGTGATCCTGCGCAGCGGCTGTTACGTCACGCACGACTCCGGCATGTTCCACCGCAACTCGCCGCTGGACGGCCCGGACGCGCCGGTCCGGCTGCGGGCCGCGCTCACCGTCTGGGGCACGGTCGTGTCGGCGCCCGAGCCCGGCCGCGCCTTCCTCGACGTCGGCCGCCGCGACGCCTCGTTCGACCAGGGGCTGCCGATCCCGCTGGCCGTCCTGCCGCGGGGCGCGCGCGAGACCCGGCCGCTGGACGGCGCCGAAGTCACCGCGCTGAACGACCAGCACGCGTTCGTGGCGGTACCAGCCGGTACCACCCTCGCCGTCGGCGACCGCGTCCAGCTCGGCATCTCGCACCCCTGCACGACCTTCGACAAGTGGCGGGATATCGCCTTGACCAGCTCCGACGCCATCGTCACCGACGTCGTCGAGACCTGGTTCTGACGATCGGCGCGTGGGCGGCCGGCACGAACTGACGACGACCGGCCGCCCGTGCGATCATGCCGGCATGACCACGGAACCGCCCGACGAGGTCGATGCCCTCCACGGGCCACGGCTGCCGTACAGGCGCCCGGCCGCCCGCCTCGTCCTGCCGCCAGGTGTCACGAGCACCGACCTGCTCGACCGTGACGATCGGGTCTGAACCGCCGGTCAGCCGGTGAGCAGCGCCGGGAAGACGTGGTCGCGGAGTAGTGGCGCCACCGCGGCTCCGCCGGCCGGGTGCAGCCAGCGCAGCTCGGCGATCTCGCGGGCCGCGACGGGCGGGGCCGGCAGCGTGGCGGTGTACACCGTCGCGGTGACCGACGCGCCGGGCTCGTTGGCGGCGGGTGCGGTCCAGACGCCCAGTTCGGTGAGGTCGGCCGGCCGCAGCGCGACGCCGATCTCCTCGTCGACCTCGCGCAGGGCGGCCGCCGCGGCGTCCTCGCCGGGCTCGAGCTTGCCGCCGGGCAGCATGAAGGCGTGGGTGTCGCGCTTGCGGACGGTCAGCACCCGCGACTCCGCGTCGAGGAAGCACACCGCCGCGACGACGAAGTGAGGCGAGAGCACGGCCCCACCGTACCGTCCGTCAGCCCCGCTGCAGCAGCCAGAACGCCGCCGACGCCGCGACCGCGACCGCCACGTTGAGCGCCGTCAGCCAGGCCCGGGCCCGCCGCCGGCGCGGGTAGCGGCCGGTCCGCACGCCGAGCCCGGCGATCACCCACGCGATGCCGACGAGCACGGCGGCGGCGACCGCGATCATCCCGTAGTGCGGGCCGTCGCACGCGACGGAGTCGGCCGTGCAGCTGCGGAACGGCCCACCCTGCCCGCTGGAGTCGTACCGCCCGGCCGCCAGCGTCGCGACCGCCACCAGGAAGGCGTGCACCGGGACGAGCAGCGCCATCACGCCCGCCGAGACGGCCGCGCCGCGCGCCGGGCGGGCCGCGTCGACCCGCTCCTCGGTGGCCCCGGCCGCCATCAGTGCGGCGCCGCGGCGGCCTCGGGCGACATCGGCGCGAGGCCGTCCGCCGTCCCGGCCTCCGGCGACGCATCCGGCGGCGTCCCCGGCCCGCCGAACTCGGCCAGGCCGATGCCGGCCAGCACCACCAGTCCCCCGACGACCTGGGCGGCGGACAGGCTCTGCTCGAGCCACACCCACGCCACGACGGCGGAGCCGACCGGCTCGGACATGCCGATGACGCCGCACGCGGTCGGCGAGATGTGCCGCAGCGCCGCGAGGTTCAGCCCGTACGCGACGATCGTCCCGAACAGGACGATCCACAGCACCGTCGACCACGCCGGCACCGACACCGTGTCGAACGTGCCCAGCAGCGACGTCTCGCGGCCCAGCGGCGCGAGGTCGACCGTCCACCACGGCTGCGCGACCGCCCAGAACAGCGCCGCGAACGCGAACATCCAGAACGTCAGCGACAGCGAGTCACGGTTCCCGGACATCCGTGAGCCGACCAGGTAGTAGCTGGCCAGGCAGGCCGCCGCGCCGAACCCGGCCAGCACGCCGACGGCGTCCAGCCCGATGTCGGTCCACACCTGCGCGACCAGCGCCAGCCCGATCAGCGCGACGCCGATGCCCAGCCAGGTCTGCCGCCGGATCCGCTGCCGCAGCACCGCCCAGCTGAACAGCGCGACCATCGCCGGGGCGGTGAACTCCAGCAGCAGCGCGATGCCCACCGGCAGCCGGTCGATCGCGGTGAAGTACAGCCACTGCACCAGTGCCCCGCCGGCCACCCCGAGCACCACCAGGAACGGCAGCTCACGCAGCCCGATGCGCAGCCGCCCGGGCGCGATGGCGACAACCGCCACCAGCAGGATCAGCGCGGCGCCGGTCGAGCGCAACGCCGCCAGCACCGACGGGTCCAGCCCCGCCTCCAGCGCGACCTTCGACATCGACGCGTTGACGGAGAAGAACACCGCGGCGAGGACGACGTAGGTGACGCCGCGTGCCGGGTTCGGACGACTCATCCGGCGACAGTAGTCAACTACCCGTTTGCTCCTCAAGTACGTTCTCACCAGGTGATCCGCCGCCCAGCTCGGCGATCCGCGCGCGCACCTCCCGCGCCTCCGGCCGGTTCAGCCGCTCGAAGACCTCGGCGGCGCGGCGCCAGTGGTCGAGCGCCCGGGACTCGTCACCGCGGATTGCGTGGACCTCCCCGAGCTCCTGCAGCGCCGCGCCCGTGATGGAGGCGGAGGGGTGGTCGAATCGGGCGAGGGCCTCCTCGAAGGGGCCGGCCGAGGCGTCGTGCTCGCCGAACAACCGGTGGGTCCGGCCCACCGCGATCAGGATCTCGGCCCAGAGCTCGGGCACCCCCACCCGTTCGGCGACCCGCAGCGCCTGGCGGTGGAACTCGAAGGCGCGATCACGATCGCCGAGCCCGCCGTAGGCCAGGCCGACGTCGGCCAGCGCGACGCCCTCCAGCCGGGCGACGCCGGTCTCGCGGGTCGCTCGCAGCGCCCGGTGCGCATATTCCAGCGCCTCGTCGAGGCGTTCCGTCACCCGCGACAGCGTGACCAGCTCGAGCAGGATGTGCGGGACGGAGGGCCGGTCGCCGCAGCGCTCCGCGATGTCGAGGGCTCGTTCGAGACACCCGATCGCCTCGTCGTACCGGCCCGCGGCGCGGTAGAAGCCGCCGAGATTGTTCAGCGGCCGGGCGACGAGCGCCTCGTCCCCCAATGCGTCGTAGAGCGCGATGGCCCGCCTGAGCAGGCCGATCGCGTCGTCCGTGCGACCGCCGATGAAGTCGACGGCGGCCAGGTAGTTCAACGTCATGGCCGCGCCGCGGCTGTCGCCGTGGTCCTCGTGCACGGCGAGCGCCGCCCGGAGCAGTGGGCCGGCCTCGGGGTCGCGGGTCCGCAAGGCGGTCAGGCCCAGTCCGCTCAGCGCCCAGCCCTCGCCGCGGCGATCGGCCGCCCGCCGGGCGGCGGCCACGGCGCGGCCGTGCAGCGACCGCGCTTCAGGGAAATGCGCGCGGAGGTCGAGATAGCGCCAGAGCACCCCCGACAGATCGATCGTGCACTGGGGCAGGCCACGGCCGGGAGCCTGGTCGCCGACCGCCAGCAGCACCAGCCACTCGGCGTCGAGCCAGCGCATCGCGCCCTCGTAGTCGTCGACCCGCGGCAGGACGGCGGGCCCGGCCGGCAGGGCCGGCGACGCGGCGTCGCCCGGGAACATCGCGGCCATGGCAAGTGCCGAGGCGTGCACGTAGAAGCCGGCCAGCCGGGCGAACGCGGCGGCGCACGCGTCCGCACCGTCCTCGGCCTGCGCCAGCTCGGCGGCATAGGCCCGGAGCAGGTCGTGCAGCTGGTACCGCCCGCCGATCTCGTCGACGAGCCGGGCCCGGACCAGGGCGTCGAGCCGGCGCCGGGTGGCACGCGGGTCGTCGTCGCCGGTCAGCGCGCAGGCGGTGAGCGCGTCGAAGTCGCTGCCTGGATGCAGCCCGCTCAGCCGGAAGGTGCGGGCGACGTCCGGGGCCAGCGCGCGGTACGACCAGGAGAACACCGAACGCACCGAGGCCTGCGGGTCGTCGCCGACCTCCAGCAGGTCCAGCCGGTCCTGCTCGTCGGCGAGCCCGGCGGCGAGGTCGGCGAGGTCACCGCCCCTGCGTTCGCGGATCCGCTCAGCCGCGATCCGCAGGGCCAGCGGCAGCCCGGCGCAGCGCTGGACGATGCGGCCGACGTCGTCGCCGGGCGGCTCGCCCAGCAGCTCGGCCATGAGCCGGGCGGCCTCGGTCTCGGTCAGGCGATTCAGGTCGATGCGGTGCGCGTCGTCCCGAGCGGCCAGCCCGCTGAGCGCGTCGCGGCTGGTGACCAGCACGAAGCAGGAGGCCGATCCGGGCAGGATGGGCCGGACGTGCTCGGCCGCCTGCGCGTTGTCGAGCACCAGCAGCAGCCGTTTGCCGTCGACGAGGGTGCGGAACTGCGCGGCCCGCTCGTCCGGGTCGGCCGCGATGCCCGGACCGTCGACGCCCAGGGCGCGCAGCAGCCGCGCAAGCGCGTCGTCGACCGCCACCGGCGGGCCGGGCCCGTAGCCGCGCAGGTCGACGTACACCTGACCGTCGGGGAACCGGTCGGCGGCCAGCCGCCCCCAGCGGATCGCCAGCGCCGTCTTGCCGACCCCGGCGGTGCCGGTGATGGCCGCGACTCGCGCCGCACCGTCCGTGCGGTCGGCGAGCCGGGACAGCACGGCGAACTCGGCGTCGCGGCCCACGAACCTGCCGGCGCCGGGTGGCAGCTCGGCCGGCGCCCGCGCCTCGGACCGCTTCGACGACGGCGCCGGGCACGCCTCGCCGGCGAGGATCCGCCGCTCGAGGTCGCGCAGCTCGGTCCCGGGCTCCAGGCCGAGCTCGTCGACCAGGGCCCGGCGGACGTCACGGTAGACGGCGAGCGCGTCGGCCTGGCGTCCGCCGGCCCAGAGAGCGGTCATGAGCAGCGCGTGCGCCCGTTCGCGCAGCGGGTGTGCGCCGACGAGGCCGGTGAGCTGGGCGACGGCGGCGCTGCTGCGGCCGCGGGCCAGCTCCGCCGCCGCCAGCCGCTCCTGCGCGACCAGCCGCAGTTCGGTCAGCCGCTGGACCTCCGCGGCCAGCGCGGGCAGGTCGAGGCCCTGGTAGGGGTCGCCCCGCCAGAGGGCCAAAGCCTCGCCGAGCAGGTCCGCCGCGCGGTCCGGGCCGGCCGCCTCCGCCTCGGCCACCGTCGACGCGAACGACTCGGCGTCGAGTTCCCCCGCCCCGACCCGCAGCCGGTACGCCCCCGCGTCGTGGGTCAGGCGGTCCGGGGTGTCGAGCAGGCGGCGCAGCTTGTGCACGTGCAGTTGCAGCTTCGAGCCGCCGACGCCGGCCTCGTCGCCCCAGAGCGCGTCGACGAGAGCGTCGGCGGGCACCGGACGGCCGGCCTGGGCGAGGAGCAGGGCCAGCACGCCCTGGCGCAGCGGACCGGAGACGACGACGGGGCCGGACTCGCACCGCACCCGCAGTGGACCCAAGACCTCGAAACGCACGAACCGCCCATCCTCCGATTGACCGGGACCTTATCGCACTGCATTGCCGCTGAGCAGCCGCCATCTCGCGATGCAGGAAAGTGGCGAGAAAGAGCGGCGTAACCGGGTGACCACAGGATCGGACCCGACACGACGGGGGACGTCGGGAGGACGATCGTGCCGGCAGCGGATCAGTGGATGGTGTTCCTGGGCACCGCGGTGGTGTTCGCGGTGACACCGGGGCCGGCGATGCTCTACGTCCTCGCCCGGACGCTGCACGGCGGGCGGCGGCCGGGGCTGCAGTCGGCGCTGGGCAATGCGATCGGCACCGTCGTACACGTGTGCGCGGCGGCGGCCGGGCTGGCCGCGCTGCTGGCCGCCAGCCCCGCGACGTACGCGCTGGTGAAGTACGTCGGCGCGGGTTACCTGGCGGTGCTCGGCGTGCAGGCGATCCGGCAGCGGCGACGCGGCGGGATCGTGGCCGGCGACGACCCGTACGCACGGTCCCCGCTGGCGCAGGGCGTCGTCGTCGAGACGCTGAACCCGAAGACGGCGCTGTACTTCATGGCGCTGCTGCCGCACTTCGTGCACCCCGAGCGGGCGCACCCGGCGCTGGTCCTGGCGGTGCTCGGGCTGATCGTGGTGGTGATCGTGCTGGCCGCCGACGTGACGGTGGCGCTCGCCGCCGGCCGGTTGCACGGCCGGCTCGAGCGGAGCGAGCGCTGGCAGGTGCGCCAGCGGGCCGGCAGCGGGGCGCTGATGATCGGGCTCGGCACGTTCGTCGCGGTCAGCTGACCGCGACGAGGTCGAGACCGGCCGCGACGGCAGCCGCGCGGTAGGCGGCCGCCAGGCTGTCCGGCGTCTCGTGCGCGTTCAGGCCGCTCGGATTCGGCAGCACCCACAGCTGCGCGCCGCCGAGGCCGTCCGGCTGCGGGCCGGCCACCGCCCGCGGCCGCGCGAACGCCGTCCGGTACGCGGTGATGCCGAGCACCGCCACCACCGCCGGGGCCAGCCGGGCCACCTTGGCCGCCAGGACGACGGCGCCGGCGCGCAGTTCCGCGGCGCTCAGCTCGTCCGCCCGCGCCGTCGCCCGCGCGACCAGGTTGGTGATGCCGACGCCGCGGCGGGTCAGGTCGTCCGGGCTGTCGATGATGCCGGCCCGCAGCAGCGCCGGATAGAACCGGTTGCCCGGCCGGCCGAAGTGCGTCTGCACGGCCACCGTCATGAGGCCCGGGTTGATGCCCACGAACAGCAGCCTGAGATCCGGCCCGAGCAGGTCGGGCAGCGTGCCGTCGCGGAACGCCTCCAGCTCCGCCCGCGTGAACCCCACCCGGGCAGCTTAGGAGTGATTCCTCACTGTGGTCAGTGGTCGTAGGCGGTCGGGGAGCGTTTGACGGGCGCGTCGGTGGTCCGGTGACCCCGGGCCAGTTGGCCCACTCTGATCGGCTCGTCCTTGCGGTCGGGCTGGATGAGGTGCGCGCCCCGGCCGGTGAGAACCATGATCATGGCGCTGCTGATGCTGCTCTGGCAACACAAATAGCGCCATGACCATGGTTCTCACGGTAGGAAGCCGCCGCAATCGGACTCACTCATCCAGCGAGGCTGGCCTCGGACCACCGAACCGGTGGAGTGAGGTACGCAGACGGGCGGAACCGTGACCAGCGCGTCCCCTCTGCACGATCCCCACCCCGCTGTGTGAGATCGCTGCTGAAACGACGCGGCATCACTGTCGCGGACACGACAGTGTTCTCACATCGATCACGCAGCGATCCCGCACCGTTGCGCCGGGGCGGCAAGGCGCCGCCACCGGCCGCGCCGATGTCCCGTCGCCGAAACGGGCCGGGCCACCCAACGTGGCTGGTCAGACATTCCGTCTGCAAGGTGGAGCGGGCACTAGGCACGCTACCCCTGCACAAACTCGGCTCACGTGTCGGAGTTTCGGAGACCAAGCGGAACTAGGGTGAGGCGGGGCCGCCGGCCGGCGGCCCCGCCTGGGCGTCGGTCAGAGCGCCGAGCACTCCCCTGAAGCGACGCCGCGCAGCTCGTTCGCCGCGCCGAAGTCGCGCACGGGCGCGCTGCTGCCGGAGCAGCTGAGCCGGCCGGCGAACGAGTTGCCCGCCAGGATCGGCCCGTACACCTCGCCGTACTGCGTGAACCGCTGCTCCGAGGCGTTGCCCGGAACCCGCCCGTTGCCCGCCAGCGCGACCGAGCCACGGAACGTCGACCCGGCAGCGGTGACGCCGTTCACGGTGCCGGTGACGCGGACCTGGCCGGCCAGCGTCGAGCCGAGCAGCTGGACCTCGGTGGCGCCGTCGGCAAGCAGGCTGCCGCTGACGGTGCTGTTCCGCACGACCAGCGAGGCGCCGGAGCGGACGGTCACCGTGCCGGCCACCGTCGCTCCGTCGAGGCAGGTCACACCGCTGGTGACCAGCAGCGAGCCGGCCCGCGGGCCCTTGATGGTCTGGGTGCACTCCAGCTCGGCGCCGGGCAGCACCGTCGCGGTGTACGACTCCGCCGCGCCGATGTTGCCGGCCGGGTCGACGGCCCGGTGCTCGACGGTGTGCGTGCCGTAGCCGGGCACGAACGGGCCGTTCGGGTCGTCCGGGCCGTAGTTCTGCTCGAACGCGGCCTTCGACAGCCCGCCGGTGCCCAGGTTGCCGTAGGTCAGCGCCTTGACGACCTGGCCGGAGTGGCGGAACTCGAACGGCGACTCCGGCATCGGCTGCTCCGGGAACCCGAAGTAGTTGAACCAGCCGTCGCCGTTGAGCCGCAGTTCGCCGACGACGTACGGCTCGCCCTCGTAGCCGGCGCGGTCGTCCTGCGGCTCCAGCCACATGTCCCAGCCGTCGAAGTAGATGCCGTGGCCGTCGTCCGACGTCATCGTGGTGAGCGGCTCGGACAGCGTGCGCGGCGCCGTCGGCAGGGCGTTGTCGACGGTCCAGGTGGCGGTGTCGGAGCCGCCCGGCGCGGCCGGGTCGGTCACCGTCGCCGTCAGTTCGTGCGTGCCGGCGGGGAGCTCCAGCGCGCCGAGGTCGAGCGCCCGGCCGTCACCGGTCGCGGCCACCGCCGCGCCGTTCAGCGTCCACGCGACGTCCAGGACGCGGCCCGACGGGCGGGTGGTCTCGACGAAGACGACCTCGTCGCCGGCGACCGGGCGGGTCGTGGGCGTCGAGCCGGTGATCTCCGGCGCGACGGTGTCCGCCGCGGCCGTCGTGTCGCCCACCGTCCAGGTGCGGGTCTGCACGAACCGCGGGCCGTTGTAGCCGGAGTCGGTCGCGGTGTTGTTCGTCGACGGGTTGCGCACCCAGTCGATGCCGTCCGGGCCGACCGGGTCGCGGACCTCGACGTGCACCGTCGTGCCGGGCGCGAGGCCCAGCTCACCGAGGTCGAGGTTGCGGGTGCCGGTGGCCAGCACCGGGCCGTCCGGGCCGCCGCTGCGCCACGTCACCTGCAGGTCGTGGAAGCGCGGGTGGGTGGTCTGCAGCCAGAGCACGTCGTCGCGGGCGACGGTGCCGGCCGGCGTGTGCAGCAGGCTCAGCCGGCCCTTGTCGCGCTGGCCGGTGATCCGGGCCACCATGTGCTCGAGGCCGACCTGGTCGAAGTAGAAGCCGATCCAGCGCATCATCGAGTGCGAGCTGGGCCGCCACACGTTCGAGCCGTTGTAGGTGCCGCTCTCGTAGCCGTCCTCGTCGGCGGCGCGGATCGGGCCGCCGGACAGGCTCTCCTCGCCCAGCCAGCGGTACCACTTCGACTGGTTGGCGGTCAGCTGCTCCGACGTCTGCCGGGTGTGGTGGAACGAGCTCGGCTCGTTCGGCCCGTGCGGCGGGCCGGGGGTCGGCCGGTCCGAGTACGGGTACTCGTCGGCCAGTGTGCCCAGCGAGTGGCCCAGCTCGTGCAGCGAGATCAGCGGCGACTGCGGGCTGCCACCGGACGCCGTCGCGTCACGGCCGCCGATGCCGCCGTAGGTGAAGGTGTTCGAGATGGCCAGCGTCTGCACGTTCTGCGGCCCGGAGTTCGAGCCGCCGGAGGGCCGGAACACGCCCGGTTCCAGCCCCAGCACCGGCGCGACGTACGAGTTCAGGTACATCGCCCGCTGCTGGTTGCCGCTGCACCGGGTGTCGCCGAGGATGCCGGGCGCCAGCGGGTAGGTGGGGTTCGCGTTGCCCGACGGGTGGCCGGGGCAACCGCCCGGGTCCAGCGCACCGCCGTACGTGATGCCGCGGGCCAGCGGGTTCGTCAGCCCGTCGGAGTACCAGAGCCGCATCGGCGTGTTCTTGCGGTCCCTGACCTCGTTGGACGCGTCCTCCTCCGGGTCGCGCCGCACGCCGGAGTCCGGCGACACGATCTGCAGCAGGTAGACGTTGATGTAGTCGCGGTAGCTGCGGAACGGCTCCACGCCCCACTGGATGGCCTGGTTGCGGTCGACGTCCTGCTCGCATCGCTCCAGCTCGTCGGCCTGGTAGCCGTCGCAGATGACGATCAGGTTGAGGCGCTCGTTCGGCGAGCCCGTCTCCTGGAGCGGGACGACCCGCGCGCTGCCCACCTCCGGCCACTGCGGCAGGGCCTCGTTGGCCGACGGGACGCCCGCCATGGGCACCGTCAGGAGGCCTGCCGACAGTGCCGCCGGCGCGAGCGCGGCGACGATCTTCTTCATACGGTCTCCGTCTCACCGTGCGCGTGCCTCATCGCGGGCCGGAGCCGGTCCGGTCCGTGATGAGAATGGTGCTCAGCGACGGTACCGGGCGCACGGTGACATGGCACCCGACAGATGACGGAAGCTCAGCGCCGACCCTCCGTCCAACGTCGAAGCCGATGGTCAGCGTCGGCGTTGGTCGGCGACATGGCCTCCCGCCGTGTCACCCGTGGTGGTGCTCGCCGCCGTGGTGGCCGCAGTGGCGGGACGGCGTCACCGGCACGTCCAGCGTCGGGTTGCGGTCGAAGAAGCCGACCGGCCGCAGCGTGAACCCGCTGTACTCCACCGGCATGACCGGCCAGTCCTCCGGGCGCGGGAAGTGCACGGCGCCGAAGGTGTGCCAGAGCACGATGTCCTGGTCCTCGATGGCGCGGTCGGCCGCGGCGTACGCCGGGAGGCCGGCGCCGCCGGGGTGCTGGTTGATGAGATCGCCCGCGGGGTAGCGCTCGTCCGGGTCGTAGCGGGTGACCCACAGCGACCTCGTCGCGAACCCCGCCCGGTTCGCAGTCGCCGACGCGGGGTCGGCCAGCAGCATCGGCCGGCCCTCGGGGCGCAGCTCGTACGCCACCGGCCGGCCGAGCCGGTTGGTGGAGTCGGAGCTGGAGATCCGCCATGTGCGCGCGGCCAGCGGGTCGGCCGCCCGCGCACCCTGCGCCTCGGTGCGCAGCCGGGTGCCGCGCCGGGTGAACGCGTTGCCGTTCGGGTTGGCCGGGCCGATCGGCAGCTGCTGCACCTCCAGCTCGTCGACGGAGTTGTCGAGGCCGTCGACCATCATGTCGAGGCGGGCGCAGTAGAGGTGCTGGTGGTACGGCGCGCCGAGACCCGGAGCCACCTCCGAGGCGTAGGCGCTGTCGGGCCGGTACGACGACGTCGCCACGACGCCGGTGGCCTTGACCTCCAGCTGGATCGTCCCGTCGAGGTAGAGGTACCAGTAGAAGCCGTAGTCGTAGTTGCCGACGGTGACGAAGAACGAGATCACCAGCCGCCGCTGCCGCCGCGTCTCGGCCGACTCGGTGAAGATGTCGGTGTGCTTCCACAGCACGCCGTAGTCCTCTTCGTGCAGGCAGACGGCGTTGCGGACCTCGCGCGGCCGGCCGTCGCCGTCGGCGAGGACGGCGTCGAAGTAGTGGATCTCGCCGAGGCAGTCGCAGCCCAGCTCGAGCGAGTTGACCTGGTCACCGAGCAGGTACTCGCCGACGTCGAAGTAGCTCTGCCAGAACCGCACCGGGCTGGGGTCGGCGTACGGGACCACCATCTCCGCCACGGAGGCGCGGTAGACGACGGGCCGGACGCGGTCGCCCTCGCGCCAGCCGAGCTGGTGCAGCACCAGGCCCTCGCGCGGGTCGAAGCCGACCCGGAAGCTCCAGTTCTCCCACGTGACGACGTCGTCCTCGACGGTGAAACTCGGCCCCTCGGGCTGGGTGATCTCGATCGGCTTCAACGTCGTGCGCGGCGGGCCGGTGTAGGCCGGGTCGTCGTGGTTGGCCTCCTCGTCCGGGATCGGCAGGACGGCGTCGTCGATGAGCTCGATGACCGTCTTCTCGATCAGGTCGACGTAGGCGACGACGCCGTCGATGGGGTGCGCCCAGGCGTGATCGTCGGGCCGGTGCTGCAGGAACGAGAGCACGTGCAGCACCCGGCGGCCGCTCTCGGCGGGGATGCCGAAGTTGCCGGCCGCCAGCGGGCACGGGCGCACGAGGTCGAGGTCGGTGATGCCGCGGCGCTCCATGGCCGCGCGCCAGCCGGCGTCGGCCTTGACGATCTCGTCGACGGTCATCAGTTCCTCGAGCAGGATCGGCGGCTGGCCGTCCGTGACCGGGTCGATCACCTCGACGGAGTCGACGGCGCCGCGGCTGAGCGACGCGATGACGGTGCGCGCGGCGCCGGTCTCGAGGTCGAGCAGCACGGCGCGGACGCGACGGTCGACCTGGTCGCCGTCGCGGTGGCCGAGCACCGTCAGTTTGTCCGGTTCTTCCAGGCCGAGCAGCGCGAACCTGGTCGCCGGCGTGAGCAGGCCGTTGTCGTCGAGGAGGGCGCGAGCCGCGCGGATCTCGTCCGCGGACAGACGCTGGAGCGGGTGCGTGCGCACGGGCGTGACCGTCACAACGCCATAGACTCGCGGCCCGGCACCGATGTCGTCAAGACATAGCGGTCGCAAAGCGACTATGTAAGGCGTCACGGGCGTCCGGCGCATTACCGCTGAAATTGCCTCTTGTCTCAGCGGACAAAGGCCGACAAACTACCGGGCGTGAATCGGAACGCGGCACCGCGAGCACCGCTGTCGGTTCGAAACGCGCGCTTCAAGGGTGGGAGCGCGCCTGTCCCTGTCCCGTATGGCCCCGGCCGTCCCGTCTCATCCCGGTCCTCGCATCCGGGGTGGAGGTGCAGGCGGAGTGCTGCTGGCCAATGATTTCTTCCACATCGTTCACGATGTCGGCAGCGGCAAGCTCCGGCTGAACGCCCGGGCCGCAGGGCTCGGGCTGGCCGGTGCGCTGCTCGGTGAGCTGATCCTCAACAACAACCTGCACGTCGCGTCGGGAACCCTGTCACTGACTGGCGCCCAGCCGCCGGCCGACGACCTGGGCTACCGGATCGTCCGCCAGCTCACGGCTGACCAGCAGACTCGGTCGCTGCGTACCTGGCTGGCGTTCCTCTCCCAGAGCGCGCTCGAGCGGGTCGCGGTCCGGCTGACCCGCGAGGGCGAGATCGAACCGATCAAGTCCCGCAAGCTGTTCGGGAGCTCGGTCCGGTACCTGCCGGTCGACCCGAAGGTCGCGGCCTGGCCCAGCGACCGGCTGTACGGGCTGGTCAACCGCGGCGATCCACTCGACTTCCACGACGCCATGCTGGCCGGCCTGATCGCGGTGACCGGCTTCACCAAGGGGGTGTGGTGGGACGGCGACGCCGTCACGTTGCGCCACATCGCCGCCGCGGTCGGATCGATGCCCATGTCGATGCGCGAGGTCCTGGCCCATACCGAAGCAGCTGTGGGTGACGCCACCCTCAGTCCCCGATAGCGCGACCTCCGGCGACCCGACCCCCACCACGGAGATCCCGCAGACCCATCAAGGAGAGTCCCCCGTGTCCCATTCGAGCCGCCTGGGCGCCGACCGCGTGTCGCGGACGCTCGCCAGCAACAGGCTCGGCGTCCCCGCCGTCGTGTTCTTCGTCCTCAGCGCCGCGACACCGCTCACCGTCGTCGCCGGCGTCGTGACCACCGGTTTCGCGGTCACCGGCATCATCGGCCTGCCCATCGCGTTCGTCGCGATCGCGGCGTTGCTGGCGCTGTTCAGCGTCGGCTACGTCGCGATGTCGCGGCACATCACCAACGCCGGCGCGTTCTACACCTACGTCACGCACGGCCTGGGCCGACCGGCCGGGGTCTCCGCGGCGTACATGGCGCTGCTGGCGTACAACCTGCTCCAGGTCGGGCTCTACGGCATCATCGGCGTCGCCGCCGCGCCGCAGCTGGACCAATGGTTCGGCATCACCGTCGACTGGTGGGTGGTCGCGCTGATCGCCTGGGCGATCGTCGGCATCCTCGGCGTGCTGCGCATCGACGTCAACGGCACGATCCTCGCGGTGCTGCTGCTCGCGGAGATGGCCATCATCCTCATCTACGCGGTGGCCAGTCTCGGGAACCCGGCCGACGGCGAGGTCACGTACGACGCGCTACAGGTCGGGAACCTGTTCGAGTCCGGCGCCGGCGCGATCCTGGTGCTGGCGGTGCTCGGCTTCGTCGGCTTCGAGGCGTCGGTCGTGTACTCCGAGGAGTCCCGCAACCCGAAGCGCACCATCGCGCTGGCCACGTACATCTCGATCACCGTCGTCGCCGTGGTCTACGTGCTGGCGTCGTGGGCGATGACGGTGGCCGCCGGGCCGGACAACATCGTCCCGTTCGCGCAGGAGTTCCAGAACGGCGTGATCTTCGTCCAAGCCGGCGAGTTCCTCGGCGCCACGTGGGTGGATATCGGCGAGACGCTGTTCGTGACCTCGGTGTTCGCCGCGATGATCTCCTTCCACAACACCGTCGCCCGGTACGTCTTCGCGCTCGGCCGCGAGCGGGTGCTGCCCAGCGGGCTCGGCCGCACGTCGGCGTCGACGGGCGCGCCGGTGGCCGCGTCGATCGTGCAGAGCGTCATCGGCCTGGTCGTCATCGTGGTCTACGCGGTGTTCGACCTCGACCCGCTGGTGCAGCTGTTCTTCAACCTCGGCACCTCGGGCGGGTTCGGTGTGCTGGCCCTGGTGACCCTCACCTCGGTGGCCGTACTCGCCTTCTTCGCCCGGCATCCGTCCGGCGAGAACCCCTGGCGGCGGGTCGTCGCGCCGGTGCTGGCGACGATCCTGCTGGCGATCGTCGTGATCCTGGCGATCGCGAACTACGACATCCTCATCGGGTCCGCGCCGGACGCGCCGGAGCGGTGGATCCTGCCCGGCCTGTTCCTCGTCGCGGCCCTCATCGGGCTCCTCTGGGCACGGTTCCTCAAGGCGACCCGCCCGGAGGTGTACGAGGCGATCGGCCGCGGCGCGAACGCCGCCACCGGCGTCTCCGTCCTCGACCTCTCGGCCCAGGAGGAGGACGAACCGGGTCAGCCGTCGCTGCGCTGATCGGCAGCGCCCGTGCCCCGTCGCGCCCACTCGGCGCGGCGGGGCACGTCGCGTGTTTCGGCCGGCGCCGTCCGGGTACTCGGTCAGTCGGCGGGATCGAGAAGGGGGACTCCCATGGCACACCGAGAAGGATCGGAGTCGCCGGGCGATCCGACGACCACACCCGGACAGGGCTCGGAATCGCCGGGCAATCCGGTACCACCGCCGGAGCACGGTTCGGAGTCGCCGGGCAACCCGGTGCCCGCACCCGGGTACGGCTCGGAGTCGCCGGGCGTCCCACCCGAGGACGACGAAGACGACGAGGACGACAACGGCTGAGGCGCCGCCCGCCTGATGGCATGCGCAGCCGTCGTCAGCGAAGATGGGGGCATGACCGACCGCGGCAGCGCCGCGCCGATCCTCGAGCTGCGCGGCGTCACCAAGCGCTACGGACGGCTGCGTGCGCTCGACGGCGTCACGCTGAGCGTGCGCGGCGGCGAGATCGTCGCCGTCGTCGGTGAGAACGGCGCCGGCAAGTCGACACTGGTCCGCTGCATCGCCGGCGACACCGACGTCGACGAGGGCCAGGTGGCGGTGGCGGCCGCCGACGGCGCCAAGGCGCCGGTCGCCGTCGTCTGGCAGGATCTCGGGCTCTGCGACGACCTCGACGTCGTCGCGAACGTCTTCCTCGGCCGCGAGCACTCCCGGCTGCTGCTGTCCGAGGGCCGCATGGCCGCCGACGCCCGGCGGGCGCTGGAGCGGTTCGGCTCGCAGCTCACCGACGTCCGGGCCCGGGTCGATACCCTCTCGCGCGGGCAGCGGCAGGAGGTCGCGCTGGCCCGGGCGCTGTCCACCGGCGCCGACCTGCTGGTGCTGGACGAGCCGACCGCCTCGCTGAGCGTGCTGCGGCGCGCCGAGATCATGCGCGTGCTGAGCGACCTGCGCGACGACGGCCGGGCGATCGTGCTGGTCAGCCACGACCTCGACGAGGTGTTCGCGCTGGCCGACCGCATCGTCGTGCTGCGCCACGGCCGCATCGTCGCCGGGGTGTCACCGGCCGAGGTGCACTCCGACGACGTCGCGGCGCTGATGTCGGGCATCGAGACCGAGTCGGCGGCGCGGCGGCAGCTGAACCGGCTCAAGAGCCTGGTCGAGCAGCTCTCCGCCGCCGACCCCGCCGCGTCGCTGCCGCTCGTCGTCTCGGCCACGGCCGCCGCTCTCGACCAGGACATGCTCTGCGTGCACCTGCTCGACCACGCGCCGCGCGGGCCGCTGCTGCGCCGCACCGCCGCCATCGGGCTGCCGCCGGCGCTGGCCGACGACGCCGCGCTGGTCCCGGTCGGCTCGGCCGGCGGGCTGGTCGGCACGGCCGCGGCGCTCGGGCAGCTGGTGGTCGTCGACGACGCCAGCGACGACACGACCTGGACGGGGTACCTGGAGCGGGCCGCCGCGGCGGGCGTGCGCAGCGCGTGGTCCGCTCCGATCGTCGGCTCGGCCGGCGTCCTCGGCACCATCACCGGCTTCAGCACGTCCGCCGGCCGCCTCGACGCCGACCGCCGCGAGCTGGTCTCGCTGTACGCCGGCCATGCCGCCAGCGCCATCGAGCGCGAGCGGCTGATCGAGGAGGTGAGCCGCCGCAACGAGATCCTCGAGTCGCTACGGGCCATGCTCGAGACGCTGGCCGGGCCCGACCGCGTCGACGGCGGCCTGTCCGCCGCGCTGCTCGCGCTCTGCCGCGGCCTCGGCGCCCGGGCGGCGGGCATGCTGCTCACCGACGTCACCGAGCTCACCGGGGGCGAGCCGCGCTGGGTGCACATCGACATCGACGGTTCAGCCGACGCCGGGCTACGAGAGCTGGCCGAGGCCGCGCCCGCCGGCACCGACCGGCCGCGGCGCATCGGCGACGGCCTGGCGCTCGCGGGGCTGCCGATCCCCGGCGGCACCGGGCTGCTGCTGGCCCGCTGGGACGATCCCGCGGAGCCCGGCCGCGACGCCGTCGAGCTGCTCGACGACGCCCGCCGGTCGCTCGCGCTGGCGCTGGAGCGGGAGATGCTCGAACGGGCCCGCCGCGAGGCGGCCGCCGCCCGCCGGTCGCAGCAGCTGCAGCGCGAGGTGCTGCAGCACCTCAGCCACGAGCTGCGCACGCCGCTGACCGCGATCCACGGCTACGCCTCCACGCTGCAGCAGCCCGACCTCGTCTGGGATCCCGAGTCGATCGAGCGGTTCCTCGCCGCCATCACCACCGAGTCGGCCCGCATGGAGCGCCTGGTCGGCGACCTCCTCGACTCCTCCGCCATCGAGTCCGGGCTGCTCCGGCTGCGTCCCGACTGGACGGACGTGCGGCTGGTGCTCGAGGCGGCGCGCAGCTGCGTGCCGCACCCCGGCCGGGTCAAGATCGGCGTCGCGGCGGGCCTCCCGCCGATCTGGGCCGACCACGACCGCCTGGAGCAGGTGTTCGTCAACCTGCTGGAGAACGCGGTCCGCCACGGCGGCCCGGACGGCGCCGTCCGGGTCGTCGCCGCGGCCGTCGACGATGGCGCGTCGGTCGAGGTGCTGGTCAGCGACGACGGCCCGGGCATCGCGCCGGACGTCGCGGAGCGGATCTTCGAGCCGCGGGTGCGCGGCGAGGGCAGCACCGGCGCCGGCCTGGGGCTGGCCATCGTCCGCGGCATCGCCGAGGCGCACGGCGGGCGGGTCGAGCTGGCCACCGGGCCGGAGTCCGGCTTCCGCGTCACGCTGCCGGTCGAGCCGGCCGAGGGCGAGGAGAGTGATGGCTGACGCGCCCGGCGTCCTCATCGTCGAGGACGACCGCATCATCGTCGACGTCCTGCGGTCCAACCTCACCGCCCGCGGCTACCGGGTGGTGGTGTCGACGGACGGCTCCGACGTGCTGCGGCTGCTCGAGCAGGCGGCGCCCGACGTCGTCCTGCTCGACCTCATGCTGCCCGGCCGCGACGGCTTCGACCTGTGCTGGGCGGTGCGCGACCGCTCCGACGTCGGCATCATCGTGCTGTCGGCGCGGCGCGGCGAGACCGACAAGGTGCGGGCGCTGAACCTGGGCGCCGACGACTACCTCACCAAGCCGTTCGGCATCGAGGAGCTGCTGGCCCGCGTCAACGCGATGCTGCGCCGGGCCCGCCCGGCCGAGCCGCGGCTGGTGGCGCCGCAGGTCCGGGTCGGCGACGTCCGCATCGACTTCGACGCCCAGCTGGTCACGAAGGGCGGCAAGCGGGTCCACCTCACCCGAACCGAGTACGCGCTGCTGCGCGAGCTGGCGATGCACCCCGGCCGGCTGCTGACCCACGCCGAGCTGCTGCGCCGGGTCTGGGGTCCGGGTTACGAGACGCAGACCGAATACACCCGCGTGTACGTCGGGCGGCTGCGGGCCAAGCTGGAGGGGCCCGGCGGCGCCGAGCTGATCGTCACCGAGCCGCGGGCCGGCTACCGGTTCACGACGGACGGCTGATGGGCCGCCGACGCCTGCTCGCCGCCGCCCTGCCCGCGGTGCTCGCCCTGGCGCTGGGCGCCGCGGCCTGCGGCGCGGCCGGCACGTCCGGGGCCGGCGACGACGGCGAGCTGCAGATCGCGCTGCTGCTGCCGGAGAACAAGACCGCACGGTACGAGTCGCACGACCGCCCGGCCTTCGTCGACCGGGTGCACGAGATCTGCGCCGAGTGCGAGACGCTGGTCAGCAACGCCGACCAGGATGCCGCGCACCAGCAGGCGCAGGCCGAGGCGGCGCTCACCAACGGCGCCGACGTGCTGGTCCTCGACCCCGTCGACTCCCGGTCGGCGTCGGTCATCGTCCGCCAGGCACACGCGGCCGGCGTCCCGGTGGTCAGCTACGACCGGCTGGTGCTCGACGCCCCAGTCGACTTCCACGTCACGTTCGACAACGAGCAGGTCGGCCGGTTGCAGGCCGAGGTGCTGCTGGCCGCCGTCCGCGCGACCGACGGCGAGCTGGTGGTGCTGAACGGCTCACCCACCGACGACAACTCAGCGCTGTTCCGGCGCGGCGCGCACAGCGTCCTCGACGCCGCCGGGGTCGCCGTCGGCACCGAGGTCGACGTGCCCGACTGGTCGCCCGACCAGGCGCAGGAGGCGATGGAGCGGGCCCTGACGACGCTCGGCCGCGACCGCGTCGCCGGCGTCTACGCGGCCAACGACGGCATGGCCGGCGGCGCCATCGCCGCGATGAAGGCGGCCGGGCTCGACCCGCTGCCGCCGGTCACCGGGCAGGACGCCGAGCTGGCGGCCGTGCGCCGCATCCTCACCGGCGAGCAGTACATGACCGTCTACAAGGCGGTACGCACGCAGGCCCGGGCGGCCGCCGACGTCGCCGTCGAACTGGCCCGCACCGGCGAGCCGCCGGACGAACTGCGCACCAGCTGGGTCGACAACGGGCACGACCGCGTCCCGGCGCTCATGCTGACGCCGGTCGCCGTCACCCGCGACACCATCGCCGACACCGTGGTCGCCGACGGGTTCTGGACGGTGGACGAGATCTGCGAAGGGCTGGCGGCCGAGTGCGCCGCCGCCGGCCTGACCGGGGACGGCGCGCCGTGAACGGCTCGGTGTCGCCGGCCCGGCTCGGCCGCTGGGCGCCGCCGGCCGCGCTCGCCGTCATCTGGCTGGTGATGAGCCTGAGCAACCCGCGATTCCTGTCCGCGGTGAACCTCACCAACCTCATGCTGCAGATCGTCGCCGTCGGCGCCGTCGCGGTGGCCGTCGTGCTCGTGCTGCTGATCGGCGAGATCGACCTCTCCGTCGGCGCGGTGTCCGGCTTCGGCGCGGCCGTCACCGCGGTGCTCAGCGTCAAGCAGGACTGGCCGGCCGTCCTCGCCATCCTCGCCGGGCTGGCGACCGGCGCGCTGGTCGGGCTGGCGCACGCCGCCATGGTGACGCGGGTCGGCGTGCCGTCGTTCGTGGTGACGCTGGCCGGGCTGCTGACGTGGCAGGGCGCGCTGCTGCTGGTGCTCGGCGACACCGGGACGGTCAACATCGACGACCCGCAACTGGTGGCCATCGCGGGGACGTTCCTCGCGCCGGCCGCCGGGTGGGCGCTGGCCGCGGCGGTGACGGCGGGCTCGGTCGTGGCGATCGTCGGGTCGCTGCGCCGCGAACGGGACCGGCCGGCGCGACGGGTCTGGCCGTGGGTGGTCGCGGGCGCCGGCGCACCGGTGGCGGTCGTCGTGTTCAACGCCGACCGTGGCGTGCCGCTCGCCGTCGTGGTGTTCCTCCTGCTGCTGGCCGGCGGCGACCTCATGGTCCGGCGCACGAAGCTCGGCCGGCACGCGATGGCGACCGGGAGCAACGCGTCGGGGGCGCGGAGGGCGGGCATCGCCGTGGACCGCATCCGGCTGGCGGTGTTCATGCTGGCGTCCGTGCTGGCCGTCACCGGCGGCATCCTCGCGGCGTCCCGGCTGCTCGCCGTCAACCAGTCGTCGGGCAGCACCGACCTCATGCTGACCGCGGTGGCGGCCGCGGCGATCGGCGGCACCAGCCTGTTCGGCGGCCGCGGGACGGTGTGGTCGGCGCTGCTGGGCGCGCTCGTCGTCGGGTCGCTGGCCAACGGGCTGGACCTCATGGGCGCGTCGTCGCCGATCCGGCTGATCGCGACCGGCCTCGTCCTCGCCGTCGCCGTCGGACTGGACACCCTGGCGCACCGCGCCGAGGTGACCCCGTTCCGTGAGCATTCGCGGCCCGGCCGCTAGTTCGCGTCCTGGTTCCCAGTCGCGTCCTGGTTCCCAGTCGCGTTCCCGGCCCCGGAACAGCCGAAAAGCGCAACTGGAGACCAGGACGCGACGCAGAGCCATGACGTGGACCGGTGACCCCGTTCCGCGAGCATTCGCGGCCCGGCCGCTAGGTGCCCGAGTGCAGCTTGCACCGGGGTGTAGCGTTCACGCTGTGACGCCAAGAGGCTTCCGTAACCCCCGACGGAGGTGAGCCCGACATGCCTGACGCCACCGGGCCCGGGTCGCTGTCGTCGCTGCGGCTGGCCAACCGGCGCCGGCTGCTGGGCGCGCTGCCGGCCGGGCAGGCGGTCAGCCAGGCGGAGCTGGCGCGGCTGACCGGCCTCGCCCCGGCCACCATCTCCGGGCTGGTCCGCACGCTCGTCGACGACGGCGAGCTGGTCGTGCGGCAGGGCGTGGCGAACGGCCGGCGCAGCCGCCTGGTCGAGCGGGCACCGGTGCGGCAGCGCTACGGCATCGGCGTCGACCTCGGGCGCACGCACGTCAAGGTGGTCGCCGGCGCCGCGCCCGGCGAGGTGCTGGCCGAGTCGGCCGTCGTCCTCGACGGCGGGCTGCGCCCGGACACCGTGCTCGAGGTGATCGGCGCCCTCGCGGCATCGGTGCGCCAGGAGGCCGGGCTCACCACCGCCCAGATCGCCGGCGTCGCCGTCGGGGTCCCCGCGCCCATCGACACCGCGACCGGCGTCGTCACCGAGACCGCGATCCTGCCCGCCCTGGTCGGGTTCCCGCTGCGTGACGAGGTGGCGCGGCTGCTCGGCCGGCCGGTCGTGGTCGAGAACGACGCGAACCTCGGCGCGCTCGCGCTGGCCCGCCGCGCGGGTGCCGGCCGGTCGGTGGTGTTCGTCAAGGTCGGCTCCGGCATCGGCGCCGGCGTCGCTGTCGGCGGCGAGCTGCTGCGGGGCGACTCCGGCGCGGCCGGCGAGATCGGCCACCTCGCGCTCGACCCCGCGCTGTCGGTGGTGTGCCGCTGCGGGCGGCGCGGCTGCCTCGAGACCGTGGGGTCCGCGGAGTCGGTGCGGACGGCGCTCAGCTCGGCGTTGCGGCGCGATCTCGCCCTGCCGGAGGTGCTCGGCCTCATCGGCGACGGTCACCCGGTGGCGGTGCACGTGCTCGAGGACGCCGGCGAGCTGCTCGGTCGCGGCCTCGGCTGGCTCGCGATGATCCTCAACCCCGCCGACATCGCCCTCGGCGGTCCCCTCCTCGCCGCCGGCGACGCCTGGCTCGGCCCGGTCCGCCAGGGCTTCCGGCGGGCGGTGCTGCCCGGCGTGGCGGAGCGGACCCGCATCTCGATCTCGCCGCTCGGCGAGGGCACGGAGGCGGTGGGCGCGCTGGTCGCGTCCCTCTCCGCCGGTGAATAACACCGCATTGCTATCGAAATACGAACGCATAAACAAGATGTAAACGCGTAATGTATTTGAGCCTTGACGGCAACCTACCGGCGTTCCACACTCGACCTCACCCGGCCGAGCTGTCGGCGGGGGCAGAACCCAAAGGAGGGTTTCACTGTGCACCAGCCCAATCGACGGGCTGCCGTCTTCGCAGTCCTCGCCCTGGCCGCCGGCGCACTGGCCGCCTGCGGCGCCAACGAAGACAACAGCGACGACGGCGGCGGGGGGACCGCGAGCGGCGACAGCACCGGTAGCGGCAGCGCCGCCACCATCGCCCTGCTTCTGCCGGAGTCGGCGACCGCCCGCTACGAGGCGTTCGACCGCCCACTGTTCGAGGCCAAGGTCGCGGACCTGTGTCCCGACTGCACGATCAACTACTTCAACGCCGACCAGGACGAGACCAAGCAGGCCGAGCAGGTCGACACCGCCATCTCGCAGAACGTCGACGTCATGGTGCTGGACCCGGTCAACGGCGCCTCCGCGGCGTCGCTGGTCGCCGACGCCCAGGCCGCCGAGATCCCGGTCATCGCCTACGACCGCTTCATCGAGGGCGCCGACTACTACACCTCGTTCGACAACGAGAAGGTCGGCGAACTGCAGGGTCAGGCGCTGGTCGACGCGGTCGGCGGCCCGGGCGACGTCCTCATGCTGAACGGCTCGCCCGACGACCCGAACGCGGCCCAGTTCAAGGCCGGCGCGCACAGCGTCATCGACGCCAGCGACCTCGCCATCCTCGGCGAGTACGACAACCCGGACTGGAGCCCGGACAACGCGCAGGCGTGGACGACGGACCAGCTGGACACCATCGATCCCACGTCGCTGGCCGGTGTCTACGCCGCCAACGACGGCCAAGCCGGCGGCGTCATCGCGGCGCTCACCGGCGCCGGACTGCCGGCCGACCAGCTGCCGCCGGTCACCGGGCAGGACGCCGAGCTGGCCGCCATCCAGCGCATCGTCGCTGGTGAGCAGTACATGACGATCTACAAGCCGATCAAGGGCGAGGCCGAGGGCGCGGCCGAGATGGCCATCTCGATCGTCAACGGCGAGGACGTCGCCGACACCACCGACTTCCAGGGCGTGCCGTCGCTGATCCTCGACCCGATCGTGGTGACCGTCGACAACGTCGCCGACACCGTCGTGGCCGACGACTTCTGGACCGTCGCCGACATCTGCACCGACGACTACGCGGATGCCTGCACAGCGGCCGGTCTCAGCTGATCCGTCGCGACGACGAGGGTGGCACCGACCACGGTCGGTGCCACCCTTGACATGAGGAGATGGTGCCGATGAGCGTCGCCACACACGAGAGCGGTGCGTCCGCCGCCACAACCGGGCCGATCCTGGAGCTCATCGGGATCGGCAAGCACTTCGGCGCCGTGCAGGCGCTGGCCGGGGCCGACTTCCACGTCCACGCCGGCGAGGTGGTCGCCCTGGTCGGCGACAACGGCGCGGGCAAGTCGACCCTCGTCAAGATCATGTCCGGTGTGTACCAGGCCGACTCCGGCTCGATGCGGGTCGACGGCCGCGAGGTGCACGTCCACAGCCCGAGCGCCGCCCAGTCGCTGGGCATCGCGACGGTCTTCCAGGACCTCGCGCTCTGCGACAACCTCGACGTCGTCGCGAACCTGTTCCTCGGCAGCGAGCTGGGGACGAAGGCGTGGATGGACGAGGTCGTGATGGAGAAGGAGTCCTGGCGGCTGCTGCGCGAGCTGGGCGCGAAGATCCCGACGGTGCGCATCCCGGTGGCCAGCCTCTCCGGCGGCCAGCGGCAGACCGTCGCGATCGCCCGCAGCCTGGTCGGCAACCCGAAGGTCGTCATGCTGGACGAGCCGACCGCCGCGCTGGGCGTCGCGCAGACGGCGGAGGTGCTCAACCTCGTCGAGCGACTGCGTGAGCAGCGCCTCGGTGTGGTCCTGATCAGCCACAACATGGCCGACGTGCAGGCCGTCGCCGACCGCATCGTCGTGCTGCGGCTGGGCCGCAACGAGGCCGAGTTCCGCGCCGTCGACGTCACGACCGAGCAGCTCGTCGCCGCCATCACCGGCGCGTCGGACAACGTCGTGGCCGAACGCAACGCCCGCCGCGAGGCGTCAGGAGGGCCGGAATGAGCAGGACGCAGGCCGACGAGACCGCGGCCCGGTCCGACCTGATCGACGAGCGGCTGGCCCAGGACACCGGGCTGCGCGGCGCCGCGGACGCGTTCCGGCGGCGGATCCGCGACGGCGACCTCGGGCTGCTGCCGGTGGTGATCGGGCTGTTCGTGATCGGCCTGGTCTTCTACCTGCAGGACGTCACGTACCTGTCGTCGAGCAACCTGGTCAACATCACGCTGAACGCGGTGCCGTACGGCATCATCGCGGTCGGCATCGTGATGGTGCTGCTGCTCGGCGAGATCGACCTGTCGGTCGGCTCGGTCAGCGGCCTGGCGGCGTCGATCACCGCGGTGATGGTCGTCGAGAACGACCAGCCGCTGGTGCTGGGCATCCTGGCCGGCGCCGGGACGGGTGCGGTCATCGGCATCGCGTACGGGCTGATCTTCACCAAGATCGGCGTGCCGAGCTTCGTCATCACGCTGGCCGGCCTGCTCGGCTTCGTCGGCGTGCAGTACCTCGTGCTGGGCGACCAGGGCACCATCAACCTGCCGCGCACGTCGCCGCTGGCGCAGTTCGCCCGCGAGGACTTCCTCAGCCCGGCGGTCTCCTACGTCGCCGTGGTGGTGATCGTGGCGCTGTACGCGCTGGTCAGCATCATCGGGATCAGGCGCCGGACAGCGGCCGGGCTGCCGGCACAGTCGCTGACGCTGGTGCTGGTGAAGTCGGCGATCATGCTCGGCGGGCTGGGCTTCCTGACCTACTACCTGAACATCGACCGCGGCTGGGGTTACGCGGTGGTGTTCTTCGTCGGGCTGGTCGTGCTGCTGGACCTCGTGCTGCGCAAGTCGACGTGGGGCCGGCACCTGTACGCCGTCGGCGGCAACGTCGAGGCGGCCCGCCGCTCCGGCATCAACGTCAACTGGATCTACATCTCGGCGTTCTCGCTGACCGGCGCGCTGGCCGCGACCGGCGGCCTGATGTTCCTCGCCCGGCTGACGTCGGTGTCGCAGGCCAGCGGCAGCAACGACGTCAACCTGACCGCCATCGCGGCGGCGGTCATCGGCGGCACCAGCCTGTTCGGCGGCCGCGGCTCGGCCTACTCCGCGCTGCTCGGCGTGCTGGTGCTGACGGCGATCACCAGCGGCCTCAACCGCATCGGCGTCGACTCGTCGGTCCGCTACATCGTCACCGGGGCGGTCCTGCTGCTCGCGGTGTCGATCGACGCGATCGCCCGGCGGGCCCGCGCCAGCAGCGGCCGGGGTTGACTCCGGGCCGTCCGGCGGTGCGTGTGCGCACGCGCCGCCGGACGGCCGGCCGGATCGTTACCAT
This sequence comes from Jiangella muralis, assembly GCF_001270745.1. Lineage (GTDB taxonomy): Bacteria > Actinomycetota > Actinomycetes > Jiangellales > Jiangellaceae > Jiangella > Jiangella muralis. Next base: position 9,220 of record NZ_LFXL01000040.1, on the reverse strand, counting down.
CGCCGGATGGCTCTGGATCTCTTCCCCGTCATCCCGGTCACCGACTTCGCGGCGGCGACCGACTGGTACGAGAGGCTGTTCGGCGCGCCGTTCGCGTTCCGCGCCCACGACACCGAGGTGGTGTGGGAGCTGGCCGAGCACCGGTATCTCGCGGTGCACCAGGCGCCCGAGCACGCCGGCCACACCCACGTCACCGTCTTCGTCGACGACCTCGACGCGCTGGCCGACGGCATCGCGGCGCGCGGCATCGAGCCGGCGGTGCGCGAGACGTACGGCAACGGCGTCCGCAAGTTCACCTACCACGACCCCGACGGCAACGAGATCGGCTACGGCGGCGCACCCGTCAGTTAACGCCGGGCCCGGCGGTACTGCCGGACCGCCAGCGGCGCGAACACCACGAGCAGCAGCACGGGCCAGCCGATCGCCAGCGGCACCGCGTGCTCCGTCAGCCACGACCCGTCGGGCGCCGACGGGTTGCCGAACAGCTCGCGCGTCGCCGCCACCGTCGCCGACATCGGGTTCGTCTCGGCGACGGCGCCCAGCCAGCCCGGCATCAGCGCCGGCGGCACGAACGTGTTCGCGACCATCGCGAACGGCAGCACCAGCGGATACAGCACCGAGGCGGCGTCGGGCGAGCGCAGCACCAGGCCCACGTAGATGCCGACCCAGATCAGCGCGAACCGCAGCAGCAGGAGCAGCCCGACGGCGGCCAGCGCGCCCGCCATCCCCTCGTGCCAGCGCCAGCCGACGAGGTAGCCGCAGCCGATCAGCACGACGAGGTCGGCCATCGCCCGGACCACGTCGGCGGCGGCGCGCCCGGCCAGGATCGACGACGTCGCGACCGGCATCGTCAGGAACCGGTCGGTGACGCCGCGCGCGCGGTCCGTCACCACCGCCGCGACGGTATTGACCAGCCCGAACACCATGGTCATGCCGAACAGCCCAGGCAGCAGGTACTCCTTGTAGTCCGCGCCGCCGGGCACGACCATCGCGCTGCCGAACACGTAGCCGAACAGCAGCACCGAGATCAGCGGGAACGCCAGCGCCCCGACGACCTCCTCCGGCGAGCGCCACCAGTAGCGCAGGTTGCGCCGGGTCATCGTCAGGGCGTCGGAGAGCGCGACCCGCAGCCGTTCCGGGCGGGTCCGTGGGACGGTGACCGTGCTCATGCCGCATCCTCCTCCTGGGTGAACTGGACGAACACCTCGTCGAGCGTGGGCCGGCGCAGGGCGATGTCGCGCACGGCGACACCCTCGTCGTCCAGCGCGCGGGCCACCCGGGCCAGTGCCGCGACCCGGTCCGGCGCCGCGACGCTGACCCGCCCGGCCTGCTGGTCCAGCTCGGGCGCGGCGCCGGTGACCCCGGCCAGCACCCGGCCCACCGCGCCGACGTCGACGCCGTCGCCGACCAGCACGTCGATGCGGTCGCCGCGCAGCCGCGACTTCAGCTCGTCCGGCGTGCCGCGGGCGATCGCCCGGCCGTGGTCGATGACGGTGATCTCGTCGGCCAGCTGGTCGGCCTCGTCGAGGTAGTGGGTGGTGAGCAGCACCGTCGTGCCCTGCGCGACCAGCGTCCGGACGCCGTGCCACAGCCCCAGCCGGTGGCCGGGGTCCATGCCGGTGGTCGGCTCGTCCAGGAACAGCACCGGCGGCGCCATGACGAAGCTGATCGCGAGGTCGAGCCGGCGCCGCATGCCGCCGGAGTAGCCCTTGGGCCGGCGGTCGGCGGCGTCGCCGAGGTCGAAGATCTCCAGCAGCTCGGCCGCCCGGCGCCGCGCCTCCGCCGGGCCGAGCCGGTAGAGCCGGGCGAACATCTCCAGGTTCTCGCGGCCGGTCAGCATCTCGTCGACGGCCGGTTGCTGGCCGACCAGGCCGATGCGGTAGCGCACCTCGACCGGATCGCGGACGACGTCGAACCCGGCCACCCGCGCCCGGCCGCCGTCCGGGCGCGACAGCGTGGACAGGATGCGCACGGCCGTGGACTTGCCGGCGCCGTTGGGTCCGAGCAGCCCGCAGACCGTCCCCGCGGGCACCGTCAGGTCGAACCCGTCGAGCGCGCGGGTGCTCCCGAAATTCTTGGTCAGCCCTTCGGCGACCACCGCTGGTTCCATCGCTCCTCCTTAGTAGATTCGCAAGTATATACTTCAGAATATACTTGGCCTACGGGAGAATACGACGATGGACGCCACCAGCCGTGCACCGGCCCGGCGGCTCGGCCGGGCCGAGCGGCGCGAGCAGATCCTCGACGCCGCCACCTCGGCGTTCGCCCGGGCCGGCGGGTTCGCCCACACCGGCCTCGACGACGTCGCGGCCGCGGCCGGGGTCACCCGGATGATCGTCTACCGGCACTTCGAGTCGAAGAACGAGCTGTACGCCGCCGTCATCGACCGCGCCGCCGAGCGCCTGTACGCCGCGGCGGTCGTCGACGGCGAGATGGACGACGACAGCGTCACGCGGGTCATCGACTGGGCCCGCTCCGACCCCGACGGGTTCCGCCTGCTGTTCCGCTACGCGGCCGTCGAGCCCGACTTCCGCGATGAGATCGCCGATCTGAAGACGTCGATGGCCGCGCACGTGCGGCCCTCCCTGGAGGACGGCGCCACCGACGCCGCGTGGACGGACTGGGCCGCGCGGACCGCGACGGCGCTCCTCATCGAGTCGATCATGGCCTGGCTCGACGGCGGGCAGCCCGACCCCGAGCATGCGACGGCGCGCATCCTGGGCGTCGTCGACCACGCCCTCGACGCCATCGCCGCGGTGTGAGCGAGCCGTCGTACGACGTCGTGGTGGTCGGCGCGGGCGCGACCGGCGCCCCGCTGGCCGCGCGGCTCAGCGAGAACCCGTCCCGGCGGGTGCTGCTGCTCGAGGCCGGCCCCGCTTCGGTGCCGGCGGAACTGCTCGACGCCGCCACGATGCCGGCGGCCGCGCCCGGCCACCCGGCGGCGTGGGCGTTCGAGACCCGGCTGACCTCGTCGATGGCGGCCGTGGTGCCGCGCGGCCGCATCGTCGGCGGGTCGACGTCGGTGAACGGCGGCTACTTCGTCCGCGGCGCGCCGGCCGACTTCGACCGGTGGGCGGCGCTGGGCAATCCGGCGTGGTCGTGGGAGCGGGTGCGGCCGTTCTTCGCCGCCATCGAGGAGGACCACGACTACGGCGACCGGCCGGGGCACGGGCGCGGCGGGCCGGTCCCGGTGCGACGCGACCCGGTGCCGCACCCGCTGACCTCGGCGTTCTACGCGGCCTGTACCGAGCTGGGGTTCCCGGCGCAGCCGGACCAGAACGACGGCGGGCCGCCCGGCCACGGCCCGGTCCCGCTCGCCGTCGCCGGCGGAGTGCGGCAGAGCACGGCGCTGACGTACCTGGCGCCGGCCGCCGGACGGCCGAATCTCACGGTGCTGGGCGACGCGGTGGTACGGCAGGTGCTGTTCGAGGGGACGCGGGCGACCGGGGTGGTCGTCTCGCTCGGCAGCCGGCTGACGCGGGTGCGGGCCGGCGAGGTGATCCTGTCGGCCGGTGCGGTGCTGTCGCCGCAGCTGCTCATGGTGTCCGGCGTCGGTCCGGCGGCCGCGCTGACGTCGCTGGGCGTGCCCGTGGTCGCCGACCAGCCGGGCGTCGGCCGCGGCACGTCCGACCACCCGGAGATCACCGTCGGCTACCGCGCCGCGCCGCTGCCGCCGTCGGACGCACTGCCGCTGCAGGGACGGCTGGCGTTCACCGCGACCGGGTCGTCGTACCCGGGTGACCTGGAGATCCTCTGCTGGACCCGGCCGCTGGGCGCGGTCGTCCCCGGCGCCGGCGGCGACCACTCGCTGCGGGTCGCGCTGCAGCAGGAGACCAGCCGCGGGACGGTCGAATTGGCGTCGGCGGACCCGGCCGTGCCGCCGCGACTGGACCACGGCTACCTGGCCACGCCCGAGGACCGCGCCCGGCTGCGCGAGGGTGTCCGGGTGGCGGTGCGACTGCTGACGGCGCCGGCGTTCCGGCCACTGGTGGCGGCGCGCGGCGGCCCGCCGGACGACGTGCTGGGCGACGACGCGGCGCTGGACCGGTGGCTGCTCGGCCACGTCTGGACGGCGGTGCACCTGAGCGGCGGCTGCGCGATGGGCCCGGACGGCGTGGTGGACGAGCACGGCCGCGTCCACGGCGTCGCCGGCCTGCGCGTCGCCGACACGTCGATCTTCCCCGCCGTCACGACCAGCGGGCCGGCCGCGACCGCCGTCATGGCCGGGGAGCGGCTGGCGGCGCTGATCGAGGCGGAATAGCAATGGTCGACGCGCTGGCCACCGCACCGCGAGGTGCTGGTCGCCGCCGCGCCGGCGGTCGCGTTCGAGGTGTTCACCGGCGGCATCGGCCGCTGGTGGCCGCTGGTGGCCGCTGGCCGAGCGGGTGACGAGAACGCCAACAGGTGACCCTGGTGTCAACACGCCCGAACGGTCATCGGTGGGTTCCGCGGTGGACCGTGCCTCGCCGCGGCTGGGGCACGGTGACGCGGTGGGAGCCGCCCGCGCCGTCAGCCAGGCTCCGTCCGGACCAGCTCGGCGCCCTTGACGACCCGGCCGTCCTTGACGATCGCGACGAACGCGTCGTCGGGGCGGCCGACCAGCGAGATGTCGGCGACCGGGTCGCCGTCGACCAGCACGAGGTCGGCGAGCGCCCCTTCGGCGACGACGCCGAGCCGCCCGGGATACGGGTAGCGCTCCCCCGACAGCGCCAGCAGCTCGGCGTTGCGGATGGTGGCCAGCTGCAGGACCTCGGCGGGCGAGTACCAGCGGGTGAGCTTGGCCAGCATCGCGCCCTGCCGCTCGGCGAGGCGCGGGTCGAACAGGACGTCGGTGCCGAAGGCGACCTTGACGCCATGCCTGATCGCCAGCGCGAAGGCGGTGTCGGTGCCGGCGACGACGCGCTCCAGCTTGGCCTGGTTCGGCGGGGCGACGGAGTTGAGGTCGGCGTCGTCGAGGAACGGCTGCAGGCACCACCAGACTCCGCGCTCGGCCATGAGCGCGACGGTGGCGTCGTCGAGCAGCTGCCCGTGCTCGATGCAGGCCACCCCGGCCTCGATGGCGGTGCGCACGGCCTTGGGCGTGTACGCGTGCACGGTGACGTAGGTGCCCCAGTCGCCGGCCGCCTCGACCGCGGCGCGCAGCTCGGCCGCGGTGTACTGCGCCACGTCGATCGGGTCGTAACTGGAGGTGACGCCGCCGCCGGCCATGAGCTTGATCTGGGTCGCGCCGTGGCGCAGCTGCTCGCGCACCGCGCGCAGCACCTCGGCCGGGCCGTCGGCGATCGCGCCCGCGCCCATGAGCTCGCCGTGGCTGAGGTGCCCCGCCACGCCGCGCGGCACCTCGTACGGCAGCCGGAAGTCGCCGTGCCCCGCGGTCTGCGAGATGAACGCGCCCGACGGGAGGATGCGCGGCCCGGACACGACGCCTTCGTCGATGGCCCGTTTGAGGCCGAACGCGGGCCCGCCGACGTCGCGCACCGTCGTGAACCCGCGCATCAGGGTCCGCCGGGCGGCGGCGACGGCGTGCGCGTACAGGTAGCCGAGGTCCGCGGTCAGCGCGGCCTGCATCGGGATGGTCGCGAACGCCGCGTGCCAGTGCGCGTCGATGAGGCCGGGCAGCAGCGTGCGGCCGGACCCGTCGATCGCCGGGAGGTCGTCACGTGGCGCCCCGGCGGGCGCGACCCGGGCGATGACGCCGTCGCGCACCGTGACGTCCATCGGCGCGGTGAGCCGCCCGGCCGCGCTGTCGAACACGACGACGTCCGTGACGAGCAGCGCGTTCAGGTCGGCCATGGTCTCCCCCTATGTGTCGCCCGGCGTTGCCACTCTAGGCCGGACCCGGTGCCCGGCCTGGCGAAATCAGGTGGCTGGACGATCGAGCATGAAACCGCGACTTGTAGGCATTGTGACGCCAGACTGCGTGCCGCACAGTGGTGCCATGAGCGAGATCACGCGGGAACGCACCCGGACCGGCGGCCGCTGGGACGTCACGGTCCTCGGCGCGACGCTGCTGGCGCTGGTGCTGGTCACCGGGCTGAACGTCACCTTCGCCGTGGCCGTCATGCCGAACCTGGCCGGCGCCGACGACCTCACGTTCGTGACGACCCTGCAGCGGTACAACGACAACCCGGTGTTCCCGCTGAGCTACACTGTCGCGCTGATCCTGGTGATCCTCGCGCCGATCGTGCTCCGGCGCAGCGGCGACCGGGCGGCCCGGCGCTGGGCCCTCGTCACGCTCGCCCTCTATGCCGTCGTCCTGGCGGTGACGGCGGCGGTGAACCTCCCCCTGAACGAGGAGATCGACGCCGCCGGACTCGGCAGCGCCGCCGGACTCGCCGACGTCCGCGACCGGGTGGAGGGCGCGTGGGTGGCCGCCAACCTCGTGCGCAGCCTGGTGTCGGTGGCGGCCGTCGGCGCCGTCACCCGCGCCCTCGTGCTGCGGGCGGCGCCCACGACGGCGCGCTGACCAGCGACGTATTCTTCGTTCGTGGAGTTGCGGTTCGAGACCCGCGGGTCCGGCTCGCCGTGGGTCGACACCGTGTGGACGTGCACCAGCGGGCAGGTCGCGCAGATGACCTCCGTCGCGGGCGTGCGCTGGGGCCTGCTGTTCTGGGAACAGGACGGCCGCGCCTACGCGGGCGTCACCGGCCCCGAGACCCGCACGAGCACCGCGCCGGTGCCGGCGGGCGCGGCCTTCGTCGGCATCGAGTTCGCCGTGGGCACCTCACTGCGGGCCGTGCCCACGGCCGACCTCGTCGACGGCGGCATCCTGCTGCCCGACGCCACGCACCGGACGTTCCGCCTCGACGGCGGCCGCTGGGAGACGCCGGGCCCGGACGACGCCGAGGCGCTGGTCGGGCGGCTGGTCCGGGCCGGCATCGTCGTCCGTGACCCGCTGGTCGCCGAAGTGCTGCGCGGCGGCGACCCGGCGGTCTCCGAACGCACCGTCGAACGCCGGTTCCGCGCGTCCACCGGTCTCACCCGGGGCGCCGTCCGGCAGATCGAGCGGGCCCGGACGGCGGCCGAGCTGCTGGCCCACGGCGAGCCCGCCGCCGACGTCGTCGCGAAGCTCGACTACTTCGACGAGCCGCACCTGGCCCGGGCGCTGCGCGCGTACGTCGGGCGCACCGCCGGGCAGTTGCGGGCGGGCGGCGGCGGGGCCATCGCGCTCGACCTGGTCAGCGCTTGACGTCGTAGACCAGCTTCATGATCCCGTTCGAGTAGGTGTCGGACTCGCGCAGGCTCAGCAGCTGCTTGTCGCGGTCGGCCCGGCCGAACATGCTCTTCCCGGCACCGAGCAGCACCGGGAAGACCAGCAGGTTGTACTGGTCGATCAGGCCGGCGTCGCCCAGCCGCCGGGCCAGCTCGGCGCTGCCGTGGATGAAGATCTTGCCGCCGTCGCCCTGCTTGAGCGCGGCGACGTCCTCGGTCGAGCGCAGGAACGTGATCGGGCCCCAGTCGTCGACGACGGCGTCGTCGGGCAGCGTCGACGACACCACGTACTTCGGCAGCTCCTTGTACGCGGCGTGGTCCTCCGAGGACGGCCAGACCGTGGCGAACGACTCGTAGCTGCGACGGCCGAACATCAGCGCCGACGTCTCGGCGAGCTCCTCGCCCTTGAGCGACCACGCCTCCGGGACGAACTCGAGGTCCTTGAACACCCAGCCAATGCTGCGGTGTTCTTCCCCCGGCCCGCCGCCGGGCGAGTCCACGACGCCGTCGAGCGACATGAAGCCGGTGTAGACCAGGTCACGCATGATGCTGTCTCCTCGCGATCGGACGAACTGCTGGTACCCACGGTAGGACGGCGCGCCGCAGCCGTCTTGGACGGAACCGACAGCGGTCAGAACGCGTACCGGAACACCGCCGCGACCGGCCCGCCGCCGGGCACGTCGTCGGCGCGGACGGCCACGACGCGGCCGCCGGCCAGCAGCACCCGGCGGGCGATCTCGTCGGCGACGCCGTAGCTGGCGGCGTCGTCGGCGGCCGTCGTCACCGCGCCGGTCTCGTCGTCGACATAGCCGGGCAGCTTCTCGTCGATGTCGACCACCAGCGTGTCGACGACGCCGTAGGTCGCGGCGCGCGCGACGGTCGCGACGTCCCCCGACGCGCGGCCCTGGTCGAAGCGGCGGCCGAAGAGGTCGCGCAGCTCCGCGAGCTGCCCCGCGTAGAGCTCGTCGAGCACCGTCCGCGCGCCGTCGGCCAGCTCGGCGTCGGTGCTGCCCTCCGGGCTGCCCGCGATGCCGGCGCCGGCCAGGTGCGGGTAGCTGTTCACCGAGCGGTAGATGGCGTCGAGCGGCTCGGTGGCCGCGAGGATCAGCGGCAGCTCGAGGCCGGTGAGCACACCGCGCAGCGCTTGGTCGACCTTGCGCGCGTACTGGCGCAGCCGGACCTTCTGCCCCTCCGAGCCCTGGATGCGCCCGACCGGCGCGCGGTCGGCGATCGACGACTTGCCGGCGGCCGACGCGGCGTCGGAGGGCAGCCCCGGCACGTCGACGGTGAAGGGCGGGCCGGCGCGGGTGACCTCGACCAGCCGCACCGACCCGGCCGCGAGCGCGAGCACGAACCCGGCCTGCGGGAACGTGACGGCACGCAGCAGCGGCTTCACATAGAACCGATCGCTGACCTCGACGACGCTGGTCAGCTCGTTCGGCAGCCGGAACACCGTCACGCCGCCCGGCGCCGCGAACACGGCCAGGCTGCGCGCCTGCCCGGCCCAGAAGTCGTCGTCCTCGACGAGATCGTCCAGCGACTCCCGGACGTCGGCGACGGCGCCGCGGCCGGCGCCGGCCTCCTCCAGCTGCCGGATCGCCTCCCCCGCGAGGTTCTTCAGCTCGATCCGTCCCGCCTGAGCCTGCTGCGTGACCGGGCTCGTCGGCACGTAGACCGAGACACTGGCGTCGTCGCGCGCCGCGATCAGCCGCTCCAGCTGTGCGCGCGTCGGGATGTCCGTGTGCAGCGTCACCTCACCACCGTCTCACGGTGTGGACGCCGGGCCAAGCGAAACCGGACGCCTGGGTGACAACGCGCGCGAGTTGGCCATGACGGTCATCAACACCCTCGAAGGCGCCGAACTCACCGCCCAGGTGTTCAGGACCGAGACGCCGTTGCTGGTCGCGGGCAAGCACCTGACCCTGCTCATCGGAGCATGCCGCCCCTAGCTGTACTGACCACGGACGTTAGGGACGGCGTGCCTGCTGGACGATGACGAAGACCTCCG
>NZ_LFXL01000039.1 GCF_001270745.1 Jiangella muralis | reverse complement strand
AACACCTTCGGCATCGGACAACACCTTCCACCAGGCGTTGCTACGACCGATGGAATCCGCCGGACCCTCGTGCGCCGGTTACTCCAAGATCAACTTCTGGGTGGGGTCAGAGCGCCGCGATGGTCCAGGTGGTCTCGTGCGTCTGGCCGGGCGCCAGGATGACGAGGTCGGTGCCGGAGTTGAACGCGTCGGGCGGGCAGGTCATCGGCTCGACGGCCAGGCCGATGCGGTTGCCGGCCTCGCCGGGGCGGTCGGCGGTGTGGATCTGCACCCACGGACACTCGGCCGCGTTCCACGAGCACACGACCCCGCGGCCGTCGGCGGCACGGACGACCGCCCGCGCGACCCCGTCGGCGCCGGGCGTCAGCGCGGTGAAGGCGTGGTCGAGGAGGATGTCGCCCAGCCGCCGCGGCGTGCGGAAGTCGAACCCGGCGGACTCGACCGGCTCGACGCCGACCGGGAGCAGCCGGTCGGGGGTGACCGCGAGGTACTCGGCGGCGGGCAGCTCCAGCGACCAGTCGTCGACGTGGCCGTCGCCGGCGACGAGGTAGGGGTGCGGGGCGGTGCCGTAGGGCGCCGGGCCGGCGCCGGTGTTGGTGGCGGCGACGGTCCAGTGCAGGCCGGCGTCGTCGAGGGCGTAGCGCACCCGCAGCTCCAGCGGGTGTGGGTACCCGGTGAACGGGACCAGCTGGTGGGTCAGCTCCACCGTGCCGGTGGTCTGCGCGGTGACCTCCCAGCGGACCCACGCGGCCAGCCCGTGCAGCGCGTTGCCGCGGGCTGGCTCGGTCAGTGGCAGTTGCCGCTGCGCACCCTCGAACGTGTAGGCGCCGTCCGTGACGCGATTCGGCCACGGCGCCAGCACCGCGCCGCGGTAGTTCGGCCGGATCTCGTCGGCGCCGAACGGCACGACCAGCGCGTGGTCGTGGTGGCGCAGCTCGCGCAGGGTGGCGCCGACCTCGGTGACGACGGCGGTGTAGCCGCCGTGCGCCAGTTCGACCTGGAAACCGCTGGGGCTCATGGGGTGCCCTCCTCGATGCCGGCGCCCGCGGCCGGGCGGACGGTGAACACGGATGGTGCCGTGTAGCCCTGCCGGTCGAACCTGGCCCGGACGGCGTCGCCGACCCGCGCCTCGTCGGCCGTGGCGGCCAGCGCGATGACGGACCCGCCGAAGCCGCCACCCGTCATCCTCGCACCCAGCGCACCGGCGCCGAGCGCCGCCTCGACCGCGGCGTCGACCTCGGGCACGGTGATCTCGTAGTCGTCGCGCATGGAGGCGTGCGACGCGGTGAGCAACGGGCCGATCTCGGCGACCCGGCCGGCCCGCAGCAGCGCGACGGTGTCGAGGACCCGGGCGTTCTCGGTGAGCACGTGCCGCACCCGCCGCACCATGACCTCGTCGTCGAGCTTGGCCAGGACGTCGTCGGCCGGCTCGTCCTGCACCTCGCGCAGCGTGTCGACGCCGAGCAACGCGGCGGCCGCCTCGCACGTGGCCCGGCGCGCGCCGTAGCCGCCGTCGACGTGTTCATGGTGCACGCGGGTGTCGACGACGACCAGGCTCAGCCCGGCGGCGGCGAGGTCGCACGGCACCGGCTCGGCCGTCATGGCCCGCGCGTCGAACAGGATGACGTGGCCGTCCTGCCCGTACAGCGACGCCATCTGGTCCATGGCCCCGGTGGGCGCGCCGACGTAGTGGTTCTCGGCCCGCTGCACCAGCAGCGCCAACGTGGTGCGGTCGAGGCCCAGCCCGTGCAGGTCGTTCAGCGTGACGGCGACCGCGCACTCGAGCGCGTGCGAGGACGACAGCCCGGCGCCGGCCGGCACGGTGCTGTCGACGTGGACGTCGGCGCCCGGGACGTCGTGGCCGGCGTCGCGCAGGGCCCAGAACACGCCGGCCACGTACGCGGCCCAGCCGGTGACGTCGCCGGGGGAGCTGGTGACCGCGAACCGGGCCGGCTCGGTGCCCGGCGCGGTGGAGGCCGCCACGACCTGGCCGTCGGAGCGGGTGCGCACCCGCGCCGTCGTGCGCGCCGGGATGGCCAGCGGCAACGCGAAGCCGCCGTTGTAGTCGGTGTGTTCGCCGATGAGGTTGACCCGGCCGGGTGCGGACCCCGTGCGCTGGCTCACCGCTGCAGGAACGTCCACGCGTCCTCCACGATCTGCTCGAGGCCGTGCTCCGGCCGCCAGCCGAGGTCGGCGGCGATGCGTTCGGCCGACGCGACCAGCACCGGCGGGTCGCCGGCCCGCCGCTCTCGGTCGGTGGTGGGCACCGGATGGCCGGTGACCCGCCGCACGGCCTCGACGACCTCGCGGACGGAGTACCCGGTGCCGGAGCCCAGGTTGTAGATGCGGTGCTGCCCGGCCGCGTCGTCGGTGCCGGTCCAGTCGAGCGCCAGGAGATGCGCCCGGCCGAGATCCTCGACGTGCAGGTAGTCGCGGACGGCGGTGCCGTCGGGCGTCGGGTAGTCGGTGCCGAACACGTCGACGGCGGCGCGCCGGCCGGCCGGGACCATGAGCACGTTGGGGATGAGGTGCGTCTCGGGGTCGTGCCGCTCGCCGTGCCGGCCCAGCGCGCCGCCGACGTTGAAGTAGCGCAGGCTGACCGCGGCCAGCCCGTGCGCCCGCGCCGCGCCGGCCAGCGCGTGGTCGACGGCGAGCTTGCTCTGGCCGTACGGGTTGATCGGCACGGCCGGGGTGTCCTCGGTGATCACGGCGACATCGGGCTGGCCGTAGGTGGCCGCCGTCGACGAGAACACCAGCCGCCGCACGCCGGCCGCCCGCATGGCGTCGAGCAGCCGCAGCGTGCCGACGACGTTGTTCCACCAGTACAACTGCGGCTCCGCGACCGACTGCCCGACCAGCGACCGGGCGGCGAAGTGCAGGACGGCGTCGAAGCTGGCGTCGAGGACGTCGGCGGCGTCGTCGATGCTCGCGCGCACGAACCGGGCGCCATCGGGCACACCGTCCTCGTGGCTGGTGAGCAGGTTGTCGAGCACCACCACCTCGTGGCCGGCCGCGACGAGCTGCGACGCCACCACCGATCCGATGTACCCGGCGCCGCCGGTGACCAGCAGTTTCATCGGACCTCCCGGAGTCGGGCCGCGACGTCCTCGGGCAGCACGTCGGTGATGAACGCGCCCATGCCCGATTCGGACCCGGCCAGGTATTTCAGCTTGTCGGCCGCCCGCTTGACCGAGAACACCTGCAGGTGCAGGTAGGCGAGGCCGCGGTCGTGCCGGACCGGCGCCTGGTGCCAGGCGGCGATGTAGGGCAGTGGTGCGTCGTAGAGCGCGTCGAAGCGGCGCAGGACGTCGAGATAGAGCGTGACGAACTCGTCGCGCTCGGCGTCGTCGAGGTCGCCGATCTCGGCCAGCCGGCGGTGTGGGTACAGGTGCACCTCGACCGGCCAGCGCGCGGCGGCCGGCACGAACGCCGTCCAGTGTTCGGTCTGCCCGACGACGCGGATGCCCGCCGCCCGCTCCTCGGCGAGCACGTCGGCGAACAGGTTGCGGCCGGTGTGACGGCAGTGCTCGCGCGCGGACTGCAGCATGCGCGTGGTGCGTGGGGTGACGTACGGGTAGGCGTAGATCTGGCCGTGCGGGTGCGACAGCGTGACGCCGATCTCCTGGCCGCGGTTCTCGAAGCAGAACACCTGCTCGACGCCGGGGACGGCGGCCAGTTCGGCGCTGCGGTCGGCCCACGCCTCGACCACCAGGCGCGCGTGACTGTCGTCGAGGGTGGCGAACGAGGCGTTGTGGTCGCTGCTGAACACCAGCACCTCGCAGCGGCCGGCGCCGGGCCGCACCGGGACCAGCTCGGTGCCGGTCTCGGCGGTGGTGGCGTGCGTCGACAGGCTGGGGAAGCGGTTCTCGAACGCGACGACGTCGTACCCGGCCGACGGCACCTCCGTCGGCCGCTCCGGCGTGGACGCGCACAGTGGGCAGAGGTCCTTCGGCGGCAGGAACGTGCGGGTCTGCCGGTGCCCGGCCATCGCCACCCACTCGGCCAGGACGGGGTCGTAGCGCAGCTGCGACGTGGTGCTCACCGGCGGCAGGTCGCGCGGGTCGTCGAGCCGGTGCGTGGCGTCGTCGCGCCGGTCGAAGTAGATGATCTCGCGGCCGTCGGCCAGCCGCGCCGTGGTGCGTTTCATTGCGGTCCGATCGTGGTAGGAGCGAGGATCAGCTCGCCGACCCGGCCGGCGAGGACGTCGGCGGCGTCGGCAGCCAGGCCGTCGTCGGTGACCAGCACGTCGGCGCCGTCGAGCGGGGCGATGGTGCTGATGCCGACCGTCCCCCACTTCGTGTGGTCGGCGACGACGACCAGCCGCCGGCCGGCCGCGACCAGCGCGCGGTCGGTGTCGGCCTCGAGCAGGTTCGGCGTGGTGAAGCCGGCGAGGGGGTCGATGCCGTGCACCCCCAGGAACACGATGTCGAGGTGCAGCTGGTGCAGCGACGACACCGCGACCGGCCCGACCAGCGCGTCGGACGGCGTGCGCACCCCGCCGGTCAGCACGACGTCGAGGTCGGTGCGGTCGTCGTCGTGCAGCTCGTCGGCGATGCGGATGGAGTTGGTGACCACGGTGAGCCGCGGGATGGCGCGCAGCTGCCGGGCCAGCGTCCACGTGGTGGTGCCGGCCGACAGCCCGACCGCCGACCCCGGTTCGACGAGCCGGGCGGCGGCCCGCGCGATGGCCTCCTTCTCGGCCTGCTGCCGCAGCTGCTTGGTGCGGAAGCCGGGCTCCTCGGTGCTGGGCGAGCGCTTCGACGTGGCGCCGCCGTGCACCTTGTCGAGCACGCCGCGGGCCACCAGCACGTCGAGGTCGCGGCGGATGGTCATCTCGGAGACGCTGAACCGGACCGCCAGCTCGCCGACGGTGGCGGCGCCGCGCAGCTGGACGTCGTCCAGGATGAGCGCCTGCCGCTCGGCTGCCAGCATGTCCGTGCCCTTCTGTGTGAACCTGTGCGATCGTGTGCGATCACGCTAGCACGCTCTGCGCTGTAGCCTGTGCCAATGCACCGTGGGCGGGCAGCATTGGGCGCCGTGGTCGGTGGCGCGCTCGCCCTCGCCGCCGCGCTCCAGGTGGCGTCGTGGACGCCCGACCCCACCGGCTGGGACGGTTACGGCCCGGCGCTGCCGCCGCACACACCGACGCCGCGGCCGCTGCCCGCCGACGCCACGATCCAGTCGGAGTGCCTGGAGCGGATCGAGGCGGCCATGCGCACGGCCGACCCGGCCGGCGCGACGGCGTACGCCTGCGCCGAGGACGGCTGATGCATCGCGGACGCGTGGCGCTGGGGGCGGTGGTCGGTGGCGCGCTCGCTGTCGCCGCGGCCCTCCAGGTGGCGTCCTGGTCGCCCGACGCCATTGGCTGGGACGGCGTCGACGAACCCGCGCCGACGGCGGCTCCCGACCAGCCGATGCCGTTCGGCTATCAGATGGCGCCGGAGTGCCAGGACGAGTACGAGGCGGCCATGCGCGCGGCCGAGGAGATCGGCGCCACCATGACCGCCGTCCTCTGCGAGCTCGGCCCGCCGCGCGACCCTGACGAGCAGCCGACCATCGTCTCGACGCCCCCGAGCGAGTAGCCGCCGACGAGGATGACTACACCATGATCATCAACCTTTTGGGCTGCTATAGAGCCGTTGCGCGCTAGTCATGTAGGCTGGACTCCGTACCAACCGCCAAGAAGGAACGGAGCCCAGCAATGACCATCATCGCCGACACGCTGACCGGCCGCCAGTACGTGCGGTCCAGCGTCAAGAAGGATCGTTCGATCGCGGGCCAGCAGCACGACAACCAGCACGCATGCGCTGGTCACGGCATCACGCTCGCCGACCGGGCGTACGTCGACAACGACCGCAGCGCCAGCCGCTACGCCACGAAGGTTCGCGAAGGTTACGACGAACTCATGGGTGACCTGCTGAACGGGCGGTTCACCGATGACGTGCTCGTGCTGTGGGAGTCGTCGCGTGGGTCGCGGCGAGTCGGCGAATGGGTGCTCCTGATCGACGTCCTCGCCGAGCAGGGGAAGCGCGTTCTCGTCACCGAGGATGACCGGCTATACGACCCGGCTAACGGGAACGACCGGCATGACCTCATCGGCAGTGCCAACGACGCCGAGAAAGAGGCGTGGAAGATCAAGGAGCGGGTGAATCGCGGCATGGCACAGGCAGCGCGGGACGGAAAGATGCACGGCGGCCAGACGAGCTACGGATATCGCAAGGTGTACGACCCGGCCACGGGGAAGCTCATTGGCACGGAGATCGACGAGAGCGAAGCGCCGATCGTTCGCGAGCTGTTCCGCCGCGTCCGTGAGGGAAACACGCTCGCCTCGATCACGCGTGATTTCGAGCAGCGCGGAATTCGCTCCCGCTCCGGAAAGGTGCTCTCGCACCAAACGCTCCGGGGCATGCTCACGCGGCCGGTCTATACGGCGCTACGGATCAACAAGGGCAAGGAGTTCGACGGCAATTGGCCCGCCATTGTCGACCGCGAGACGTGGGCCGCCGTGCAGCGGATTCTCACCGGTCCTGACCGGGTCGCGTCTCCGAATGCTGGCAAGCTCACTCACGAATTCTCGCACGCCGTGAAATGCGATGTGTGCGGCTCGGGCCTGACGGTTGGATACGAGCGTAAGGCGACTGGCGAATACCGCTGTGCCGGGAAGGGCTGCATTTCCGGAATCGACAAGCCGACCCTGGACGCTGCGATGCGGGGCGTTGTCTTCGCCTACCTCGCCCGTGAGGCCGACTCGTGGGAGACCGCCGCCGAGAACGAGAACGCGGAGATCCGCGCCGTGCGGGCAGAGATCGAAAAGCTCACGCTCGACCGCGAGCAGCTCGCCGACAAGGTCGCGTCGGGTGCTGTGTCGCTGGAATTCGCCGCGCGCGTCGAGAACGGCCTTACGCAACGGCTCACGGCTGCGCAGGCACGAGAGCGGGAGCTGTCGATGCCGTCGGAGCTTCGCGACCTCCTCGGCGGCTCGACGGCCAACATCGAGGCGACCTGGGACGCGATGCCGATCGCCGCTCGGCGCCGCGTCGCGTCGATGATGCTGTCGCCGTCGATGGCCGGGCAGCCGCGCATCATGCGGAAGCCGGTTCGAAACAAGGTCATCCCCGTCGCCGATCGGATTCGGTGGGCAAAGGGGTAAACAGCTCAATTCCGACCGTACGCCCGGCCGCCTCGCTCGACTGCGAGGCGGCCGGGCTCCTTTCTGTGGGTTACCGACGGGCGACTTGTGCACTCGGATAGTGCGGCCTGTGGATAAACGTTGCTTATTGCGTTGGGCGCAAAATCGGTCAGTTTCTTCGCGCGTTCATGCTGAGCAGCCGTAATGAAGGCGAAGAGTAGGCGAATTCTCAGGCCGTTTGCCGACTGGACGGATTCGCGAATGTAGCCGTTAGCTAGTAGCCATGACCTCCGACACCGAGAACGTGACGTTCTCCGATCTCGGCCGCTTCGCCGCCGGGAAGCGGCATCATCCGCGCACTTATGCCCGCTCGATTCTTCGCCGCTGGCCCGATCTATCGGCCGACGAGCAGACCGAGATTCGCGCGATTCTCGCGCCGGTCGTCGTCCGGGACGACTCCGACGAGGCGGCCGATGAGGCATGACCTGGGCGAAAATCGACGACCGATTCAACGACGACCCCGACCTACTTCGGCTGCCGCGAGGCGTGCGGCTACTTCACGTCGAGGGCATTGTGTGGTCCTGCCGACACGAAACCGACGGTGAGATTCCCGGCCACATGCTGGGCAAGGTCACCGACGAGCCGGACGCCGGGAGCGCCGTCGAACGGCTGGTCGCGGCCGGGCTGTGGATGGAAACCGGCGACGGGTGGCGGATCGCCAACTTCACGCGGGATCAGCGGTCGAAGGCTGACGTTGAGAGAGATCGTGAGTTCTGGCGACAGAGCAAGGTGCGCACGCGGCGCCATAAGGCCGGCGACCACTCGCTTTGCACGAATCCGCGCTACTGCAACCACGTGTCCACCAGGACTCCCGGCGGGAATCTTGCCGAGAATCCTCCGGAGGATTCTCGGCTTCCCGTCCCGTCCCGACCCGACCCGACCACTAGGGAGGGGAGGGGAAGGGAAGGCGGCTCGCCGAGCGACTCCGCTCCGGCTGGCGCCTCCGCTGCGCGCCCGCCGGCCGTCGAGAGGATCGACATCGGCCGGGTGCCCGATTACAGCCGGTTCAAGATCGGCGAAGTGACCATCGTCGACGAGCGCGAGGGGAAGTCGACGTGACATCGTTCATGCCGGATCTCAGCCTCAGCATTCGGCCCATTGGATCTCTCGACAACCATTTCGAGATCGAGCTAGAGGCGCCCGGCGTAACAGGGGATGAAGTCCCCGAAGAGGAATGGCCGGAAGTGTCCGCCGCATACGTCGCGGCGCGCTATCACATGGCAGGAATACTCTCCCGAACTGCCCTAATGATTGCGCCTGCGATCTCGTACGCGGCATTGCACCATCGATGCCGCCCGGCGGTCGTGGCGGGATCGAGGGTCGTCGACGACTTCAAGGAGGTCGACGACGAACTTCGCGCCGTGCACCCCGGCATCGCGTGGGCGGCATCGAATGCTGATGCGGTGATCTACGACAAGAAGGTCTGTGGCGTGACCGCGCTCAACGTCGGGGCGTCCAGCGTTGGTGAACCGATGCTCTTGACGATCATTGTGCCGACAGGTCTGCCCGGCCCGGAATGGTGGGCCGGGCAGATTCGTCGGCTCATCGACCGGGTGACGGCCGAATCATGATCACCACATCTTCGGCTTCGGCACCTCGACGACGTAGACCGTCCGGCCGCTGTGGCGGGTCTTGCGGCGCTCCATCCGACGGCGAAGCTCGGCGGCGCGGGGGTCGGTGCGGAGCATGGCGAGTCCTCTCGGATCGGGGGGTGTGCCGTCAGCGTATGGCGGGGGCCGCCTTGATCGTGAGGCGTTCGATCCCAGGGGGGCGTGCACCTACCCCGGCCCCCTCGTTTCGACGGGGGCGCCGTCGACGCACGGGGGGCATCGATCGAGGGGCGCCCTCGTGGCCGGGTGGCTGTCTCGCCAGCGACACGGCGACACGGGCGTCGATCCCCGGCCACTACTGCCGGGGTCGTTCAGCCGGGGGCGTGCTGCCTGCCCGTGGCTGGCCCGTGGTCGACGCTCTCGCCGCGCCGTCGAGCTGGGTTGCGCGCTCGCTGTTCCGCTCGACCAGCGGGGGCCGGGCGGCAGGGCGCGCCCGGTGCTGGCACGGGCCAGGCGCCGCCGTCCTCGTCAGCGTCGCAGCGTCGAAGCTCGATCGACCTCGCGTCGACGCCTCGACAACACGAGCACCGCGAAGCCCTACGCGGCCCTGTGCGGCTCGCTGTTCCGTCTCGCCGGTCGATGGGTCGCGGCGACCCGCGTTCAGCGCTCCACGCCGTGCACAGCGCCAGCTACGGGCACGCGGACCGGGGGGACACCTCGCTTCCGGGAACGATCAACGCCCTTCAAGACCCCGGCCCAGTCGAGGGTTTTATTCGCGCCGCAAATAGGCCCAAAGATCAATTTCATTCGCACACGCGGAAGGACCACGCAATGACGATCTACGAACTCACGCCGCACCAGGTCGAGCGCGCTCGGCAGCTCGCGCAAGCGTTCATCGACGGCCTCCCCGCCGACCTGCGAGACGTCGCGGTCGACGAGGCACGTGCGCTCGGCGTGCCCGACGGGATCGCGATCGAGGCCGGCGATCCGCACGATGTGCGGATCGGGTGGGCTGGCCGGGTGATCGCGGTTGTCCCGCGTGAGGCGCTGGCCGGTAGCGACCCGCTCGTCATGGTCGGCGAGCTGCCGCCCGTGCCGGACCGGCTGCCCGACGACTGGACGGCGTAACCGGTCATCGCGTTACAGTGGTCACGTAGACGCAACCGGCCGCGTTCGCGGTCCCGTCGTCGGCCAGCACCCGTGGAGGGCGCTCGCCAGGACGCGGGAGGCCGCCCGGCCGGATTCGTCCGCCAGCAGCGTTAGGCGCTCCTCGCGGTTCGCGTGATCAGTCACTCATTCATGCTCTGACCAGGGGAGATCCCTATGTCCGACTACGTGCGCGCGCTCGGCGCGTACACCTTCAACGATCACAGCCGGCCGTCCGGCGACCGGACAGTCATGGTCAAGCGCGGCGAGCTGCTCCGGGCCGACAACTGGGCCGTTCGCGAGAACGCCGACCGGTTCGAGCCGGTGCGCGTGCCCGACGACGTCGGCGAGCTGATCGACGCTCGGGCGCGGGCGTGCGGTGAGCTGGCGGGCATCGCGGTCCGTCACGGCGACAACGAGGACAAGTGGCCGGAGGGCCAGCGCCAGCGCGCCGAGAACATCGTTCGGCGCGTCGACAAGATCGACAGCAGTCTTGCGCCGTTCGAGACGCGCAACAACCGACGTGAGGACGTCATGAACCTGATTCGATCCGGCCGGTACCTCACCGAGGGCAGCAAGGCCGACCCCGATCCCGCCGACGTCGAGGGTCACAGCGCCCACGAGCGCGGCGGGCTTCACCCGCTCCTGCCCGGCGCGGGTGGTCAGCTCCGCGACGCCGCGATGCGCACCGTTGACGCGGCGGTCCGCAGCAAGACGCTGCCCGACCACGCCGCCTCGAAGGTCGAGCGGCTCGTGACGGACGGCCCGGAGCGTGACCGCAGCATCGCGGCCCGGTGGGCGGTCGCGGCGGGCGACCCGGCCTACCGCAGTGCGTTCGCGAAGCTGTGCGCCGACCCGACGCGCGGCCACCTGCTGTGGACGCCCGACGAGCACCGCGCCTTTCAGGCCGTGGCTGAGGTGCGCACGGCGATGAGCCTCACGGACGCCAACGGCGGATTCATGGTGCCGCTGACGCTGGACCCGGCGATCATGCTCACCAGCGACGGCAGCATCAACCCGCTTCGCCAGATCAGCCGCGTCGTCCAGACGACCACCGACACGTGGCAGGGCGTCACCAGCGCGGGCGCCACGGCCGAGTGGAAGGCCGAAGCTGCGCAGGCCGCCGACGGCGCCCCGACAGTCGACGACGCCCCGATCCCGGTGCACTTCGGCGACGTCTTTGTCCCGTACTCCTATGAAATCGGCATGGATGCGGTGAACTTCCTCGGCGAGCTGACGAACGTGTTGGTCGACGCCGCCGCCAACCACCAGCTCGCGGCCTACACGACCGGATCGGGAACGGGTCAGCCTCGCGGCGTCATTACCGCGTTGGCCGGCACCGCGAGCGAGATCAACGGCGGGGGCACGGAGGCGCTCGCCGTCGGCGACCCGTTGCTGTTGCAGAACGCGCTACCGGCCCGGTTCTCCGCTCGTGCGCAGTGGGGCGCCCACATCGCCACCATCAACGCGATTGGCGCGTTCGAGACGACGAACGGCGCACTTCGCTACCCGGAGGTGTCGCAGGGTCAGCTCCTGCGCAAGCCGCTCAACGAAATCAGCAACATGGACGGGGCGGTCAACGCCGCCGCGACGGCGAACAACTACCTGCTCGTCTATGGCGACTTCACGAATTTCGTGATCGTCGACCGGATCGGCAGCACGATGGAGTTCGTTCCGAACCTCGTCGGCGCCAACGGCCGCCCGACCGGCCAGCGCGGCGCGTTCCTCTGGTACCGCACCGGGTCTGACGTTGTCGTCCCGCAGGCGTTCCGTCTGCTCGACGTCCCGACGACGGCGTAACCCCTCGATCCGGCGTCAACGTCGCGCCTCGCGTCGCCGAACATCGCGAGGCGATCGATGGCCGCGAGCGGGCCAGCTCCGCCCTGCTGAGACCGACCAGCGCCGAACGAACGACCCCCGGCCACCATGTGTGGCCGGGGGTCGTCGTGTTGGCGACGGGCGAGGTCAGCTCTCGGCGTCCCGGTCGAGCCACTCGGGCGCATCGATCTCGCCGTTCAGGAACGCGAACAGCCACCCGTCCCGCTGCGTGACGTCATCGTCGGGCACCGCGAACAGGCATTCAGCGGCAAGCGGCGTACCGCAATGCGGGCATCGGCCGGTCCGCTTGAACCGCGCCTCGTCGTCGGTGGTCCCGGGCTGCTTTAGAGCGACCGTGACGTCGCCCGGCACGGCGTGCTCCCGCACACGCTCTCTAACCGTCCGACCGGTCCAGCCGACGTAGTGCGTGGTCGGTTGGACATGCCCGTTGTCGGCGTCGTGCACGATGGTCGGCCGGTCGAAATGCAGCACGTAGACCGTGCCGAGCTTGCCAGCGGGAGCGGTCGGCATGATCACTCGTCGTCTTCCTCGTAGTAGCCCTTGGTCAGCGCCCACACCTGACTGACGATCTCGCGGAGTTCGGCGAGTTCCTCCTTGACGGGCGCGATCTGCAATGCCGCGTTCTCGATCCGCTCGTCGGAGTTCTGCCACGGGTGGTTGATCGCGCTCATGATCGTGTGGACCGGGCCGTTCTTCTCGATGATCAACACCCAGTCCTCTTGCTCGCGCTTGAGTTCCGTCGTCGCCATCAGGCCGTGCCGGTCGAGGTTCTCCTTGATCTGCCTGCGAGGCCCAACGTCGAGTCGGCCCGCCTCGACGTAGTTGCGCAGCGCGCCCATCTGGATCGTGAGCATGCCGCCCGACTCCTTCACCCAAGCGGCGAGCTTGGCGAAGTTCTCGTAGATGTCCGTCGCCCCCACGTTTCCTCCAACAAAAGTGCCCGAAAAGGTATGTTCTCGGAAATCTAGGCCGTAATACCTGGTCAGAGCGTAGGAGGGCCGCCCACGCGCGGCCTCAGCCCTCGTCGAGCTGATCGAGCAGCGCCGTCAGCTCGTGCCGGTTACGCCGCGCCGAGTCCTCGACCGGCAGCGCAAACAGGGTGAACGTGCCGCGCGGCGCTTCGGCGACGGCGAGCAGGAACGCGACGAGCTGACGCAACGCGCGGGGCGCGTCGGCCTCGTCGCCGACGCCGGACCTGACGCCGTCCTCGTCGACGAACGGGTCGCGCCCGCCGACGACAACCGTGGTCCGGTAGCGGGGCCGCATGCCGCCGCGCCCGTCCTCGACCATGCCGACGGCCCGCACCCGCATCCGCAGCGTGCCCGCCGTCGCTTCGGCCTCGTGGTCGCTCACTGCTCGACCCGTTCGAGGATCTTCGCCAGCGAGCCGAGCTGACCCGGCGCCGGGCGAAGGGTCATGGTCTGCCCGTCGTGCAAGACGACCTCGACGCGACGGGCGCTTTTCTGCGGGCCGCCGACGAGGATCACGTTCACTGTGACCGACTGGCCGCGCGCGCCACGGATCGCGGTCGAGTCGACGAAGGCGACATGCTCGCCGTAGTGGTCGTCGAGGTCGCACCACTTGACCCGGCAAGCGCCGGTCATAGCGGCCTCACAGTGGCCCGCAGGGCGCCGTTCCCGGCGTCGCGCCACTCGTCGACCCGCTCGAAGCCGAGCGCCCGCAGCGCGACGTCACGGGCCGTCAAGCCGGAGCCGTACGGCAGCGGACGTGACGCGACGACGTGTTCACCGTCGACAACGGTCACCCGGTCGAGGATCTCGACCGGCTCGCGCGCCGGGACGAGCCACGCGGCCGTCACGACGCGCCGCCGCATCGCCGGTTGCCGTGCAACACGCACGACCAGCCCGGGTCATCCTCCGCAGGCTCGCCGAGGCCGCCGGGCCACTTCCCGGCGGCCTCGCCGACGGCCAGCACGACGATCGCGACGGCGAGCGCCGCCAGCAGGACGACGACCCCGGCGACGAGCCGTGCGCGGGCGCTCACCGGTCACGCTCCACGGTCGCGGTCAGCTCGGTCCGCCAGTCCGACGTACGCCGCCACCCGTGCGCGATCAGCCGGAGATCGGCGGCGAGCGTCACGTTCGATGCGACGTCGAGCAGGTACGCGCCTTCGCGCCTGACGTCGGCCGGGTCGGTGTCGTCGACCACGACGAGAAACGGCCCTAAGTCCGTGTCGCGCTTGATCCGCGCCGTCCGCGCGGTGGATAGGGTTTCTCTCACGGTGCTCACTCCCTTGCGAGTGGGTGCCTAGACCCCGTCTGGTGTTCACCGCACCGGGCGGGGTCGCCTTGTTTGATCTCCTTGAACGTACGCGCTTATGCCGTCATAGTCCACGCTTAGAACAGTCTTATAAGCGTGGCACGCGGGAGAAACATCAACCTGTACATCCGCGCGGATGACGAGGCGTTGTGGGATTGGGCCGAGCAACAGGCCGCACAACGTCGGCTCGCCCTGTCTCAGTTCATCGCGTTGGTGCTGGAACGCGCTCGCGACGACGAGGGCGACGACGCGCCGGGGTCGGCCTCGTGAACGACGAGCGGCCCGGCACCGCGAAGGGTGCCGGGCCACGAAGCCTGCGTTAGTGCAGGTCAGAGCCTAAGTGTTAGAAACGCTGCCGCACTATGACAGCGCACAAGGTTGATGATCATGGCCGGCAGCGGCCGGGGAAATCCAGGTGCGGCGGGCGGCGTCGCGCGCCTACGGTGCGCGCATGACCACCGAACTGCTCAGCGCGCTCGGCGACCCGAAGCGACTGGCCGTCCTCGGCGCACTCTGCGCCGCGCCGGGCGCGCTCACCGTCGCCGGCATCGGGGCGCGGGCCGGGCTGCCCGAGCGGGACGTCCAGCGGGCGCTGGCGGTGCTCGGCGGCGCCGGGCTGGTCCGCCGAGACGATGCGGGGCTGAGCGCCGACCTCGGGCCGATCCGGGCGGCGTCCGCCAGTGGGGCGGCGTCCACGCCGGTGGGGCGGGTGGCGGCGGACTTCCCGCGGCTGGACGGCTGCCTGAAGAACGGCCGCATCGCCACCATCCCGGCCGACGACGGGCTCAAGGCCGAGCTGGGCCGGCTGGTCATGGCCGCGCTGCCGCGCCGCGACGCGTACACCGAGCGCGAGCTGACCACGGAGCTGAGCGCCCTGGGCGACGAGCCGGTCGCGCTGCGCCGGCTGCTGGTCGACCTGCGCCTGGTCGAGCGGCCCGCAGACGGGTCGCGGTACCGGCCCGCCTCCTGAGCTGACGGGCGGCGCTCCCGGTCACGCCACGGAGGCCGGTCGGGGCTCGGCCGTCATCACCCGGGCCAGCGGGCGGGACAGCAGCACCGACACCAGCAGCGACGCGGCGGCGCACGCCGTCATCGCCGGGCCCGCCGCGGTGAGGTCGGCCAGCGCACCGGCCAGGATCGCCACCACGCCGAACGTCGTCATCCGCAGCGCGGAGTCGAGCCCGAGCACCTGGCCGCGCAGCTCCTCCGGCGTCAGGCTCACCAGCACCTCCTGCTGGGCCAGCGACGCCGCGTAGCCGCTGCTGCCGAGCGCGACCAGTACGCAGAGCACGGCGATCGGCAGGTCGAACGCGAAGCCCAGGAACGGCACGGCGAGGACGAACCGGAGCAGCCGTGCCGCCACCCGGCGGCCGCGAGGGGTGAGCAGCCGGCCGACGACGATGTCGCCGGCCATCATGCCGGCCGCGCCCGCCGCCAGCAGCCAGCCGGCCCGGGCCCCCGCGTACGGGACGAAGAGCGCCTCGCAGCCGACGATCAGGCCGTTCGGGATCGTCAGCGCCAGCAGCAGCGGACGGGTCCGGGCCTGCGCGAGCAGCCGGCGATTGCCGCGCCAGGTCTCGGCGATGCCGGTGCGGGCCAGCCGGCGCGGGGCACGGTCGCGCAGGCCGAACCGGACCACCGGGACGGCGACGGCGGCGCAGCCGGTCGCGATCCACAGGACGGCCGACGGGCTGACGGCCTGCAGCAACACACCGGCGATGCCGAAGCCGGCGATCTGCATCGCGCCGACCGACAGGTTCATCGCGGACCGGCCGAGGACGAACTGGTCCGCGTGCACCACGTCGCCGAGCAGCCCCCAGCGGACGCCGGCGCCGATCGAGAGGCCGTACGCCACCGCGAAGGCGAGCACGAGCCGCTGACCGGCCGAGAGGTCGAGTGCGGCCTGCAACCCGGCCGTGACCGCCGAGAACGCGGCGAGCAGCGTCAGCAGCCGCCGCGGCCGGGCGGTGTCCGCCGCGGACATCAGCGTCGACACGCCGAGCACCTGGGCGAGCGACGGCCCGAACATGATCATCGCCGCGAGCAGCGCCGACCCGGTCGCCGCGTCGACCACGACCGCCAGCGTCAGGCTGGTCATCGTCGACGACGCGTTGCCCAGCGCGCTGCCGAACCACAGGTTGCGGAACTCACGGTTGGCGAAGATCGCGCGGTACGTGGCCATGCCGAGCAGCATCGACGTCCGCTCGCGCGCCGCCTACAGTTTCGGGTGGAGGCGAAACGTTGTCCGAGTTCCTGGTCGATGCCGACACCCTCGCGAACGCCCGGTTCGGCACGTCGCCGTTCATCGAGACCGTCGCGGCGCTGAAGCTGCTGCGCGCGCCGGTCGAGCCGTGGTTCCGGCCGTGGAAGGACGAGCACAGTGCGGCCTACCGGGCCGCGCTGGCGGCGCACCCGGTGTGGGCGGCGCTGGTCGACAGCGCGTTCGGGCACAACTGGGTCGCCGACTTCCTCGCGCTGCCGCCGGACGCGCCGGACCTGGAGCTGGGCGAGGAGCTCGAACCCCTGCTCGCGCTGTCCGACGACCAGATCCGCGCGGAGCTGAGTGTGGTGCGCACGCCGCTCCCGCCGCTGCTGGTCGAGACGAGCGGGCTGGCGGCCGTGGCGGCCGACCTGCTGCGCTGGATCTGGACCACGACCGTCGAGCCGGAGTGGCCACGGCGGGCCCGGCTGTTGCGGGCCGACATCGTGTCGCGGACGTCGCGGCTCAGCGAGCAGGGGTGGTCCGGGGTGCTGCGCGGGCTCGGGCCGGACGTGCGGTGGCTCGGCGACGGCCGGATCCAGGTCAACCGCTGGGACTTCCCGGTGACCGACGTCCGCGGCTGCGACCTGCTGTTCATTGCGACGCACACACAGCGCGTGCACGTCGGCTGGCGGCCGCCCTATCGTTACGCCCTGGCGTACCCCGTCACGGGCATCTTCGCGACCACCGAGGCAGCGGACGAGCCGTTGGCGCGGCTCCTCGGCCGCAACCGGGCGCGGGTCCTGGCCGCCGCCGCCGAGCCGGTCAGCACCACGTCGCTGGTCGCGGCGACCGGGCTGTCCCTGGCGACGGTCTCCGGCCACCTGCGGGTGCTGACCGACGCCGGGCTGCTGGAGCGCCGCCGGTCCGGCCGGTCGGTGCTGTACTGGCAGTCCGGCACCGGCCGCCGTGTGGTGGGACGACGCTGACCAGCTCCGCTTGGTCTCCGAAACTCCGACACGTGAGCCGAGTTTGAGCAGGGGTAGCGTGCCTAGTGCCCGCTCCACCTTGCAGACGGAGTGTCTGACCAGCCACGTTGGGTGGCACGGCCTCGCCGGCCCGGCGCAACGGTGTGGGTTGGCTGCGTGATCGATGGGAGAACGCTGTCGTGTCGGCGACAGTGATGCTGTGTCGTTTCCGCAGCGATCTCACTTCGATCTCGGCCGCGACGACTGTGCGCGCCCGGCGCGTCACTGGGTGGGATCACTGTGTTTGCTGGGTGGCGTAGCTGTCGTCAGAGCAACAGTGATCCACCCCACCCGACGCAGCGAATCCACACGGTGAGGTGGGGATCGTGCAAGGGACGCGTTGGCCACGGTTTGCGGCAGTTATCAGGGGGACGGGGGAGGTGCGGGCAGAGCCCGCCCGGTGCACCGTTCGCCTGGCTGGCTGGCGTTCGCCGTTCGTGCCGGCGCACCGTGAGGTGTGCCCAGACTGCCCCCGTCCCCCTGATAGGTGCCCGTTCTTGGCCGCGGGGCCGCGGGTCAAGCGGACACCCCAACGCGCGAAGCGCCCCATGGGTCCGCTTGAGGTGCGGTCACGCGGCTGAGAGAATGGGCAGCAGGGGGACGGCCAACCTGCG
The DNA here is from genome assembly GCF_001270745.1 of Jiangella muralis. GTDB lineage: Bacteria > Actinomycetota > Actinomycetes > Jiangellales > Jiangellaceae > Jiangella > Jiangella muralis. The sequence continues at coordinate 67,622 of NZ_LFXL01000039.1, read as the reverse complement.
GACCACGGCGAACGGCACGGAACCCGGCGCACGCGGCGACGTCAAGCCAACGAGAAGCCCGACCCGACCGAGCCGACCGGGACACCCCTAGAGCACGCTGTCGACGACGGCGCGCGCCTCGGCCTGGATGCGGGCCAGGTGGTCCGCTCCCTGGAAGCTCTCGGCGTAGATCTTGTAGACGTCCTCGGTGCCGGACGGGCGCGCGGCGAACCAGCCGGACGCCGTCGTGACCTTGAGGCCGCCGATCGGCGCGTTGTTGCCGGGCGCCCGGGTGAGCTTCGCGGTGATCGGCTCGCCGGCCAGTTCGGTCGCCGTCACCTGGTCCGGTGACAGCGCGCCGAGCGCCTTCTTCTGCTCCCGGGTGGCGGGCGCGTCGACCCGCGCGTAGACGGGGTCGCCGAATACCTCGGTGAGGCGGCCGTAGTGCTCGCTGGGGGACGCCCCCGTCACCGCGATGATCTCCGCGGCCAGCAGGCAGGCGATGATGCCGTCCTTGTCGGTGGTCCACACCCGGCCGTCGCGGCGCAGGAACGACGCGCCCGCGGACTCCTCGCCGCCGAAGCCGACGGAGGAGTCGACCAGGCCCGGCACGAACCATTTGAACCCGACCGGCACCTCCAGCAGCGGCCGCCCCAGCGACGCGGCGACGCGGTCGATCATCGACGAGCTGACGAGGGTCTTCCCGACGGCGGCGGCCGACGGCCAGTCGGCGCGGTGGCGGTAGAGGTAGTCGATGGCGACGGCGAGGTAGTGGTTCGGGTTCATCAGCCCGCCGTCGGGCGTGACGATGCCGTGCCGGTCGGCGTCGGCGTCGTTGCCGGTCGCGACGGCGAACTCGGCGCCCTCGGCCAGCCGGGTGATCAGCGACGCCATGGCGTACGGCGACGAGCAGTCCATGCGGATCTTGCCGTCCCAGTCCAGCGTCATGAACCGCCACGTCGGGTCGACCAGCGGATTGACGACGGTGAGGTCGAGGCCGTGCCGCTCGGCGATGGCGGCCCAGTAGTCCACCGACGCGCCGCCCAGCGGGTCGGCGCCGATGCGCACCCCGGCGGAGCGGATCGCCTCGATGTCGACCACCGACGGCAGGTCGTCGACGTAGGCGCCGAGGAAGTCGTAGGTCGACGTGGTGTCGGCCGCGCGGGCCGCCGCCAGATGCATCCGCCGCACGCCGTGCAGGCCGCGCTCGAGGTACCGGTTGGCGGCGTCCTGGACGGCGCCGGTGATCTCGGACCCGGCCGGGCCGCCGTCCGGCGGGTTGTACTTGAAGCCGCCGTCCCAGGGCGGGTTGTGCGACGGGGTGACGACGACGCCGTCGGCCCGGCGCCGCCCCGGCACGGAGTTGTACGTGAGGATCGCGTGCGACACCGCCGGCGTCGGCGTGTACCGCTCGTCGCCGTCGACCAGCAGCGTCACCTCGTTGGCGGCGAACACCTCGACCGCCGTGGCCCATGCCGGCTCGGACAGCGCGTGAGTGTCCTTGCCGAGGAACAGCGGGCCGTCGATGCCGTTGGCGGCCCGGTAGTCGCAGATCGCCTGCGCCGTGGCGGCGATGTGGTCGTCGTTGAACGCCGCGGCCAGCGACGAGCCGCGGTGCCCGGAGGTGCCGAACGCGACCCGCTGCCCGGCGTCGACGGGGTCGGGATGCGTGGTGTAGTACGCCCTGACCAGCTGGGGGATGTCGACGAGGTCCTCGGGGGCGGCGGGCTGTCCTGCGCGCGGGTGAGTCGTCACCGTGCCATCCTCTCGTGGGTTCGATGCGGTCTCCAGGGCTGTACCCGCTCTAGGATTCTCGCGTGAGCGAACGACATACCGTGGCGAGGCCGGTCTCGTGAACCAGGGCACGCTGCTCAACTTCGGCCTCGTCCTCATCTTCATCCTCATCGGCGGGGTCTTCGCGGCGACGGAGCTGGCGCTCGTGTCGCTGCGGGAGAGCCAGCTCGCGCAGCTGGCCCAGCAGGGCCGCCGCGGCGAGAAGGTCGCGTCGCTGGCCCGCAACCCCAACCGGTTCCTGTCCGCCGTGCAGATCGGCGTCACCCTCGCGGGCTTCTTCTCCGCGGCGTACGGCGCATCGACGCTCGCGCCCGACCTCGCCCCGGTCCTGGCCGACTGGGGGCTGCCCGGCGGCGCGGCCGACACCGTCGCGTTCATCCTCCTGACGCTGTTCATCGCCTACCTGTCGCTGGTGCTCGGCGAGCTGGTGCCCAAGCGCATCGCGCTGCAGCGATCCGCCGGCGTCGCGCTCGCCGTCGCGCCGCCGCTGGACCGGTTCGCGACGGTGATGCGCCCGGTCATCTGGTTCCTGTCCAAGTCGACCGACCTCGTCGTGCGGGTGCTGGGCGCCGACCCCTCGGCGCAGCGCGAGGAGATCAGCGACGAGGAACTGCGCGACCTCGTCTCCGGCCACGAGGGCCTGAGCGAGGAGGAGCGGCGCATCGTCGGCGACGTCCTCGACGTCGGTGACCGCCAGGTCCGCGAGGTCATGCGCCCGCGTACCGAGGTCGATTTCCTCGACGCCGACATGCCGGTGTTCAAGGCGGTGAAGCTGGCTTCGACGATGCCGCACTCGCGCTACCCGGTGGTCGGCACGTCCACCGACGACGTCGTCGGGTTCGTGCACGTGCGCGACCTGTTCGACCCGCAGGTGTCCGGGCGCAGCATCCGGGTCGGCGAACTGGTCCGCGACGTGCTCGTGCTGCCCGGCACCAAGCGGGTGCTGCCGGCGATGACGGAGATGCGCCGCGTCGGCTCGCACCTCGCCGTCGTCATCGACGAGTACGGCGGCACCGCGGGCATCGTCACGCTGGAGGACCTGGTCGAGGAGCTGGTCGGCGAGATCCGCGACGAGTACGACACCGACGAGCTGCCGGTGGCGGCCGCTGCCGGCGGCGTGGTCGAGGTCGACGGCATGCTCAACGTCGGCGACTTCGCCGATCGCACCGGGGTCGAGTTGCCCGACGGTCCGTACGAGACGGTGGCCGGCTTCGTGGTCGCCCGCCTCGGCCGGCTGCCGGCGCCGGGCGACGTCGTCGAGTACGACGGCCTGCGCATCGAGGTGCTCTCGCTGGACGGACGGCGCGCCTCGCGGCTGCGCGTCCACCCGCGGCCGGAGCCCGAGCCGATCCCGTCGGCGACGGAGTGACCGTCGGTGCGGCGGTTGTAGGGCACCGGCGTGTCCCGCGGCGCGGTGACTGACAGAATGACGGTATGACCAACAGTCGCCGCCCGCGTGTGCTCTCCGGCATGCAGCCGACCAACGCGTCGCTGCACCTGGGCAACTATCTCGGGGCGCTGCGGCAGTGGGTGGCGCTGCAGGACGACCACGACGCCTTCTACTGCGTCGTCGACCTGCACGCCATCACGACCGGGCACGACCCCGCCCAGCTGCGCGAGCGCACCCGCGTCACCGCGGCCCAGTACCTCGCCGGCGGCGTCGACCCGGAGCGCAGCACCCTGTTCGTGCAGAGCCACGTGCCCGAGCACGCCCAGCTCGCCTGGGTGCTCAGCTGCATCACCGGCTTCGGCGAGGCCAGCCGGATGACCCAGTTCAAGGACAAGTCCGCCCGCGCCGGGGCCGAGAGCACCACCGTCGGGCTGTTCACCTACCCGATCCTGCAGGCCGCCGACATCCTGATCTACAGCGCCGACCAGGTCCCGGTCGGCGAGGACCAGCGTCAGCACATCGAGCTGACCCGCGACCTCGGCGGCCGGTTCAACACCCGGTTCGGTGAGACGTTCGTGCTGCCCAAGGCGTACATCCCCGAGGCGACGGCGAAGATCTACGATCTCCAGGAACCCACGGCGAAGATGAGCAAGAGCATCGCCGGGTCCGGCCTCATCGAGCTGCTCGACCCGCCCAAGACCATCGAGAAGCGCATCAAGAGCGCCGTCACCGACACCGGGCGCGAGATCGTGGCCGATGCGCAGAACAAGCCCGGTGTCACCAATCTCATCACTATCCTGGCTGCGTTCAGCGGTCGCTCGGTCGCCCAGATCGAGCAGGACTTCGCCGGGCGGGGGTACGGCGACCTGAAGAAGGAGGTGGCGGCGGCGGTGCTCGACGTCGTCGTTCCGTTCCAGCAGCGGGTCCAGGAGCTCCTCGACGACCCCGCCGAGTTGGACGCCGTCCTCGCCCGAGGTGCGCAGAAGGCCCGCGAGGTGGCCGCGCCGATGCTCGCCACGGTGTACGAGCGCGTCGGGTTCGTCGCCGCGCGGTGACCAGGTGACTGACGCCCCCCGGCCCGCCGGCCAGACGATCGGCCTGGCCGTCCCGATCCCCGAGCCCTACGGCCGCGAGCTGCAGGACTGGCGCCGCTCGTTCGGCGACCCGCTGGCCGACGCCATCCCGGCGCACATCACGCTGCTGCCGCCGACGGCCATCGCCGACGCCGACCGCGCCGGCGTGTACGAGCACCTCGGCAAGGTGGCCGCGCGGTTCGCGCCGTTCCGCGTCCACCTGCGCGGCACGGCGACGTTCCTGCCGGTGTCGCCGGTGGTGTTCGTGGCGCTCGCGCAGGGCATCTCGGCGTGCGAGCGGCTGTCCGGGGCCATCCGCACGGGGCCGCTCGACATCGAGCTGTCCTTCCCGTACCACCCGCACGTCACCGTCGCCCACCACGTGTCCGAGGAGGCGATGGACAACGCCTTCGACACCCTCGCCGGCTACGACGCCGGTTTCGACGTCGCCGCGTTCAGCCTGTACGAGCACGGCGACGACGGCTACTGGCGGCGGGAACGCGACTTCGTCCTGACGGGGGAGGCAGTGCGAGTGTGATCGCCCGGCTCCGCGCCAGCTGGGAGCGGCTGCAGCGAACGCTGCCGCTACGCGCCTGGAAGCGCTACGGTGACCTGCGCGGGAACCGGCTGGCCGGAGCGTCCAGTTTCTACGGGTTCGTCTCACTGTTTCCGCTGCTGGTGCTGGCCGCCGCCATCGTCAGCGCCATCGCCGGCCCGGCCGGCGTCGAGACCGTGCAGGAGATCGTCGACGACAACCTGCCCGGTCTGAACATCGACGTCGCGACGTTCCATAACAACGCCGGGACGCTCGGGGTGATCGGCGCCGGCGTGCTGCTGTTCACCGGGCTCGGCTGGGTCGACTCGGTCCGGGCGGCGGTCCGCTCCATGTGGGGGCTGGACGACCAGCCCGGCAACTTCCTCGTGCGCAAGGGCCTCGACGTCGTGTCGCTGGCCGGGCTCGGTGTGCTGATCCTGGTGTCGTCCGGCGCCAGCGTCATCCTCGTCTCCTACGCCGGCGACGTGCTCGACTGGCTCGGGTTCGACAACGGCAGCTGGATGCTCCGGCTGGTCAGCGGCCTGATCTCGGTGGGCGGCAGCATGGCGCTGTTCGCCTACATGCTGTCCGGCCTGCCGCGGATCGTGGTCCCGGTGCGCAATCTCGCCCTCGTGTCGCTGCTCAGCGCCGTCGTCTTCGAGGTCCTCAAGCAGTTCCTGGTCCAGTACGTCGTCGGGACGGCGACGCAGAGCTCGTACGCGGCGTTCGCCGCACCGCTGGCCCTGCTGGCCTGGATCTACCTGGTGACGCGGCTGCTCATGGTCGCGGCGGCGCTGACGGCCGAGAGCGCGATCGACGAGCTCGAGGAGGACGAGCGGGCGGAGGACGAGCGCGCGGCCGCCACGACCGGCGGCGCCGCCGCGGCCGGACCGGCCGGCGTCCTCTCGGCGGGGCAGGCCAGGGTGACGGAGGTGGCGGCCGGCGCGGTGCTCGGCGCGGCCGGCCTGGCGCTGGCCGTCCTCACGACCCGGGCCGCCAAGGCCCTGCGCTTCGCGGTGCGCCGTCAGCGCGACGAGTAGCGGCCGGACGACTTCGGCCGGCGGCGCCGCAGCACGAAGCCGAGGCCGCCGGCGAGCGCCGCCGCGGCCAGGCTGAGCCAGACCACCGGGGGGACGTCGTCGGAGCTGCCGCCGGGGCTGCTCAGAGCGTCGCCGTAGTCCTGGAGCGGGTTGCGGCCGAGGATGTCGCCATCGTCGGCCGCCTCGGTCACCATGGCCTCGACCTCGTCGGGCGCGACGAGGTGGCCGACGGCAGGGGTCTCGGGTGTGGCGTAGGCCCAGTCGAACAGCGCGGCGGCGGCGTCCTCGGCCCGGCCCTCGGCGCCGAGGACCGTGACGATGAGGGTGCGGCCGTCGCGTTCGACCGCGCCGACGAAGGTATGGCCGGCGAGCGTGGTGTAGCCGGTCTTCAGGCCGATGGCGCCGTCGTAGGAACCGAGCAGCCGGTTCTGGTTCTGGATCTGGAACGTCGCGCCGCCGACGTCCGGGAAGTCGTAGACGGGCGTGGCGGCCAGCTCGGCGATGGTGGCGTCGCCAAGGGCCTCGCGGCCGATCAGCGCGAGGTCGTAGGCCGACGACAGCTGGCCGGGGGAGTCGAGACCGTGCGGCGTGATGGCCTTGGTGTCGAACGCGCCGAGCCTGCGGGCCTCGTCGTTCATCTTGTCGACGGTGACCTCCTGGCCGCCGGCCGCTTCGGCGATGGCGTGCGCGGCGTCGTTGCCGGACGCGAGGATCAGGCCGTGCAGCAGCTGGTCGACGGTGTAGGTCTGGGCGGCGACGATGCCGACGCGGCTGCCCTCGACCGACGCGTCGGCCTCGGTGGCGACGTAGGTCTCGTCGGGCTCCAGCGCGGTGTCGGTGGCCAGCGCCGTCAGCAGCTTGATCGTGCTGGCCGGCGGACGGCGCTCGTGCGGGCTGTACGCGGCCAGCACGTCGCCGGTCTCGGTGTCGGCGACCAGCCAGGCCTGGGCGTCGAGGACGGGCAGCGGCGGCGCCGTCGGCGACACCAGCGCGACGCCGGTGGCGGCCAGCTCCTCGCCGCCGACGACCTCGTCGACGGGAGAGTCGGCCGGCGGCATCAGGACGGTGGGCGACGGCGTGCCGGGCGGCGCGGGCGTCTCGCTGCCCGCGGGCGTCTCGACCGGCACTTCGGCGTGCGCCGGCAGCAGGGCGCCGGTGCCGAGCACGACGAGCGCCGCCACCGGCACGATCCAGACGCGGCGGCTGCGGGGGGAGCGCAGTACGGGGCCCATGGTCGAGGTCAGACTAACCATTGTGCGCGGCGAGCGGTCAGCTCGGTGCGTCGTCGAACGGCAGGACGAGGGTGCGCAGCAGGCCGGAGAGCTGGTCGCGCTCCTCGGCGCCGAGCCCGGCCAGCAGCCGCCGTTCGTTCGCCAGCAGCCCCTCCAGCGCGGCGTCGACGGACTTCTTGCCGAACTCGGTGAGGCGGACCCGGACGGCACGGCGGTCGTCCTCGTCGCGGCGCCGGCTGACCAGCCCACGCGCGGTCAGCTTGTCGACCCGCGCCGTCATGGTGCCGCTGGTGACCAGCGTCTGGCCGAGCAGGACGCCGGGCGACAGCTCGTACGGCTCGCCGCCCCGGCGCAGTGCGGCGAGGACGTCGAACTCCCACGGCTCCAGCCCGTGCTCGGCGAACGCGGCCCGCCGCTCGCGGTCGAGATGCCGGGCCAGCCGGCTGACGCGGGACAGCACCTCCATGGGGCTGACGTCGAGGTCGGGCCGCTCGTGCCGCCACGCCTCGGTCAGCCGATCGACCTCGTCCTGCGCCATGGTCCGACTCTACGGCCTCCGCCAAGTTTCTTGACGTCGAGAGAGTGTTCTGATTTATCTTGGTCTCAAGATGATGAGAGGTGGAGCGATGTGGGATCCGGACCGCTACCTGACCTTCGCCGCGCAGCGGGCGCGGCCGTTCGCCGACCTGCTGGCGCAAGTGCGGGCCACGGATGTGACGGAGGTCGCGGACCTCGGCTGCGGGCCGGGCACGCTCACCGCCGGCCTCGCGCGGCACTGGCCGGGAGCGCACGTCGTCGGCGTCGACTCGTCCGCGGAGATGATCGCCGCGACGCCCGCCGACCCGCCCGCCGGGGTCGAGTTCGTCCACGCCGACCTGCGCGACTGGACGCCGCAGCGCCCCGTCGACGTGCTGATCAGCAACGCGACGCTGCAGTGGGTGCCCGGTCACCTCGACCTGCTGCCGCGGCTGGCCGGGCACGTCGCCGCCGGCGGTTGGCTCGCCTTCCAACTCCCCGGCAACTTCGCCGAGCCCACGCACGTCCTGCTGCGCGAGCTGGCCGCCGGCGACCGGTGGCCGATGCTGCACGACCTCGAGCGGCCGTCCGCGCACGAGCCCGCGACCTACCTCGACGCGCTGCTCGACCTCGGGTTCGCCGCCGACGTCTGGGAGACCACGTACGTCCAGTTGCTGCCGGGCGACGACGCCGTGCTGGAGTGGATGAGCGGGACGGGGCTGCGTCCGTACCTCGCCGCGCTGGACGACGCCGCCCGCGAGGTCTTCGTCGCCGAGTACCGCGACCTGCTGCGCGCCGCCTACCCGCCCGGCCGGCACGGGACCGTGCTGCCGTACCGGCGCATCTTCGCCGTGGGCCGCTCGGGGTAGGGCTGTCCCCAGGGCCGGACGGGTGGTGGCGGGATGTCCCCGGACGGGTCACTGCTCCGACGATCGAGGCATGACCACTGAGACCGATCTCCCCCCTCCTCCGCGGCCCGGCAGCGACTTCGCCCGGCTGTCCCGGAAGGTCGCCGACGCGGGGCTGCTGGACCGCCGGCCCGGCTACTACGCCGTCCGCATCGGGCTCGTCGCCGTGGCCTACGCGGCGGCCTGGAGCGTGTTCGCCGCCGTCGGTGACTCGTGGTGGACGCTGGCCCTCGCCGCCGTGCTGGCCGTCGTCTTCGCGCAGGTCGCGCTCGTCGCCCACGACCTCGCGCACCGGCAGGTGTTCCGTACCCGGCGGCCCAGCGAGATCGCCGGGCGCATCGCCGGCAACCTCGGCATCGGCATGAGCTACGGCTGGTGGCAGGACAAGCACACGAGACACCACGCCAACCCGAACCACGAGGAGCTCGACCCCGACGTCTCGCCGGAGATCCTCGTCTGGTCCGAGCGTCAGGCCGGCAAGGCCAGCGGGCTGACCCGCGTCATCGCCGCGCGCCAGGCGTTCCTGTTCTTCCCGCTGCTGACGCTGGAGGGGTTCAACCTGCACGTCGCCAGCGTCCGGGCCACCCTCGACCCGCGGCTGAAGCGGCGGCGGCTGGAACTGGGTCTGCTGCTCGCCCACATCGCCGGCTACCTCGCGGCGGTCTTCGCCGTGCTGCCGCCCGGCAAAGCCGTCGCGTTCATCGTCCTGCACCAGGCGCTGTTCGGCATCTACCTCGGCTGCACGTTCGCGCCGAACCACAAGGGCATGCCGACGCTCACCGCCGAGGACGAGCTGGACTACCTGCGCAAGCAGGTGCTCACCTCGCGCAACGTCAGCGGCGGCGCGCTCATGGACGTCGCGCTGGGCGGTCTCAACCATCAGATCGAGCACCACCTGTTCCCGAGCATGCCGACGCCGAACCTGCGCAAGGCGAAGCCGATCGTCCGGCAGCACTGCGCGGCGCTGGGCGTCTCGTACGCCGAGACCACGCTGATCGAGTCGTATCGCATCGCGCTCCGGCACATGCACGACGTCGGTGAGCCGCTGCGAAGCCACGCACAGTGACGCCGACCGCCCCAAACGGCACCGCATCGGCACGAGTTCTGGCATTTCGCCACGCAGGGTGATCGTCAGGCGATACCTTCGTTCCTCGTGGGGGGACACAAACGAGCGCCCAGCGGCGCCGCTCAGGCGCTGCGCCACGTCCGCCGGCACACCCTGCGGTTCGTGGCGCTCGCCGCGCTCACCGTCCCGGTCGTCGCCGTCGTGGCGAGCCAGGGCGAGCCGGCGATCTTCGGGCGCGACCGGACACCGGATCTCTCGGAGGGGCAGGATCCGGAGCTCCGCGACTTGGGCGAGTCCACGGGCACACCGACGTCACCGGCATCGCCTCCGGCGTCGGCCACCCCCGCACCCCAGCCGACGGCGGGCCGGCCCGATGCGGCCGGCCCGCCGCCGGACCCGGGCTCCACCCCGTCGACGGGTGATGGGACGGGCCGGCCGCAGGCCGACGCCGTCGACGACGCGCCCCCGGGGACGCCGCCGGGCACCCCGTCCGACGACGACACCGGCGCGCCGCCGTCGTCGCCGCCCGACGGCGAGACGCACGAGCCGCAGCCGTCACCGTCGTCCACACCCCCGCCGCCGAGCCACGAGCCGACGCCGCAGCCGTCGGCGAAGCCGCCGACCACCCCGCCGAAGCCGCCCGAGCCGAAGCCGACGCCGACCCAGGAACCGCCGGAGAAGCCGAAGCCGTCCACGCCGCCGCCGGACGGGGGCGACGGCGGCTCGCTGATCTGCCTCGAGGTGCTGGGGATCGAGATCTGCCTGTGAGCCTCAGTCGTCGGTGAGGCGGGGCTTGTGCTCCAGCCCGGACAGCCCGTTCCAGGCGAGGTTGACCAGGTGCGCGGCGACGTCGGCCTTCTTCGGCGAGCGGACCTCCAGCCACCACTGGCCGGTCAGCGCGACCATGCCGACCAGCATCTGCGCGTACATGGGTGCGTGCTTCGTGGCGAACCCGCGCGCCTTGAACTGCGCGGCCAGGAGGTGCTCGACCTGGCTGGCGGCGTCGGAGATGAGGCTGGCGAACCCGCCGGTCGAGTGCGCGACGGGGGAGTCGCGGACCAGGATGCGGAAGCCGTCGGTGGACGTCTCGATGTAGTCGAGCAGTGTCAGCGCGGCCCGCTCGAGGATGACCCGCGGGTGCGCGGCCGACGCGAGCGCCGTCGTGATGCGGTCGAGCAGCAGCTCCATCTCGCGGTCGACGACGACGGCGTACAGCCCTTCCTTGCCGCCGAAGTGCTCGTAGACCACCGGCTTGGAGACGCCGGCCCGGGCCGCGATCTCCTCGATGGACGTGCCGTCGTAGCCGCGCTCGGCGAACAGTGCCCGCCCGACGTCGAGCAGCTGCTCGCGGCGCTGCTTGCCGGTCATGCGGACTCTGCTGGGCGTGGCGCGCGGTCTCGTAGCGACGTCGTCGGTCACGCGCCCCATCATGCTCCCGTCGTGCGAAAGAAGTCTCAGTCCGCGATGAGGTTGGCTTCGCCGCCGTAGTCGTCGACGCGCTTGGACTGGATGCGTTCCGGGCTCGGCCAGCGCACGTCCCACACCCAGCCGGCCTTCTCGAGCGCCCAGATGACCCGGGCGCTGGAGTCGATCTGGCCCTTCAGCACGCCGTGCCGCGCGCAGGTGGGGTCGGCGTGGTGCAGGTTGTGCCACGACTCGCCCATCGACAGGAACGCCAGCCACCACACGTTGCCCGACTTGTCGCGGCTCTCGAACGGCCGCTCGCCGATGGCGTGGCAGATGGAGTTGATCGACCACGTGACATGGTGCAGCAGGCCGACCCGGACCAGCGTGGCCCAGAAGAACGCCGTCAGCGCGCCGTGCCACGACCACGTGGCCAGCCCGCCGATGATCGGCGGCAGCAGCAGCGACAGCGCGACCCACAGCGGGAACAGCTTGCTGATGCGGCGGATGTCGTTGTCCTTGATGAGGTCCGGCGCGAACTTGCGCGCGTCGGTCTGCTCGACGTCGAACAGCCAGCCCATGTGGGCGAAGAACATCCCCTTGATCAGGGCCGGGACGGTCTCGCCGTAGCGCCACGGGGAGTGCGGGTCGCCCTCTTTGTCGGCGAATTTGTGGTGCCGGCGGTGGTCGGCCACCCAGCGGATGACCGGCCCCTCGACGGCCATGCTGCCGGCGATGGCCAGCGTGTTCTTCACCGCGCGGTTCGCCTTGAAGGCCCGGTGGGTGAAGTAGCGGTGGAACCCGACGGTGACTCCGTGCCCGGTGAACGCGTAGAAGGCCACGGCGAGCACGACGTCGAGCCAGCTCAGATAGCCACCCATCCACGCGACGGGGATGGCGGCCACGAGTGCGACGAACGGGACGGCGATGAAGGCGCCGATCGTGATGCGTTCGCCGAGCGTCTGAGTGTCGCCCGACAGCGTGCCGCGAGGGAGGTCGCTCGGCGCCGGCGGGGACTGCGGGCTGTTCGCCGTGTCCGTGGAAGCCATGGAGTCTCCGTGTGTAAGGGGAACCTTCCTTACGGCACCGTAACCTACGATGCCGTAGGTCGTATAGCCCGGATCTCCCGATGTGTACGGCTTCGGCCTGTCTGGACCGATATGGGTTGTCCACAGGCTGCCGGCGACACGAGTTGATGACTATCCGTAGCAATGCAAAGCTATAGTCATGATCGAACGCCTCGTGGACGACACCGAACTGGCCGCGCGCGTGCACGCGATGCGCGCCGATGGAAAGACCTACGTCGAGATCAAGACCGAGCTGGGTATCGGCGCCAGCACGATCAGCCGGATCCTCGGCGTGTACGGGAAGGGACGGGCTCGGCCTCGGGTGACCGACGAGTTGCGCGGGCGCGCGCGAGCGCTGCGCGCCGATGGGCGGTCGGTGCCGGAGATCGCCGCGGAACTGGGCCTGGCCAAGAGCACCGCATGGCTGATCACGAAGGACCTCCCGTGGACTCTGACCGAAGATCGCGCAGAAGCACGTGCTGAGGCATCTCGGGCCGGGTGGCGGCACAGGAAGGCGCAGACCGCCGCCGAACGCGAGCGGATCACCCGCACCATCGTGGCAACGTTCGGCGAATTGACCGACCGTGAACTGCTGATCGCCGGCGCCGTGGCGTACTGGGCCGAGGGTGCCAAGTCGAAACCGTGGAACCCCGCCGAGGACCTGAGCTTCATCAACAGCGATCCGGACATGATCCGCCTCCACCTGGAATGGCTGGCGGTGCTCGGGGTCGACCCGGGGCGGCTGCGGTTCCGGTTGTCGATTCACGAGTCCGCCGACGTGGCAGCGGCCACGGCGTACTGGGCCGAGGTCGTGGGTGTGCCGGTCGAACGGTTCGCCCGGGCCACGCTCAAGAAGCACAACCCGAAGACGGTGCGCAAGAACGTCAACGAGGGCTACCGGGGTTGCCTGGTCGTGCGGGTGTCGAAGGGCGCGCCGGAGTACCGGATCATGAACGGCTGGTGGTCGGCAGTGGCGGGAGCCGTGCGATCGAGGCGATAACGTAGTGGGGTGCGGGCGGCGATGTGACAGTCGAGCGCCATCCTTCCGCCGTAGTGTAATCGGTTAGCACGGCACCCTTTGAAGGTGTTTCGGTCCAGGTTCGAGTCCTGGCGGCGGAGCGTGGTTCGAATCCCCGATCAGGTCGCTGATCGAGTTCTCGTCGGCGACACCGGGCAGGTACCCTCGGAACCGAGCCCGCCACCGAAGCCGAGGAGCACGAACGCGTGACTACGCGCCCGGCAGCCGTCGTCGTTCTCGCCGCTGGCGAGGGCACACGGATGAAGTCGTCCACCCCGAAGGTCCTGCACGAAGTGGCCGGCCGCAGCCTCGTCGGGCATGCCGTCGCCGCCGCGCAGGAGCTGAAGCCCGACCACCTGAGCGTGGTCATCGGGCATGGCCGTGATCTCGTCGCCGCGCACCTCGCCGAGGTCGCGCCGGGCGTCACCACCGCCGTCCAGGAGCAGCAGCTCGGCACCGGCCACGCCGTCGGTGTCGCGCTGGAGACGCTGCCCGAGCTCGACGGCGTCGTCGTGGTGACGTACGGCGACGTGCCGCTGTTGACCGGCGACACCCTGCACGAGCTGGTCGAGCAGCACGTGGCCGACGGCAACGCGGCCACCGTGCTCACCGCGCACGTCGCCGATCCCACCGGGTACGGCCGCATCGTGCGCGAGGCCGACGGCGGGGTGGGCCGCATCGTCGAGCACAAGGACGCCGACGAAGCGACGCTGGCGATCACCGAGATCAACTCCGGCATCTACGCCTTCGACGCCGCCGTGCTGCGCGCCGGGCTGGGCCGCATCACCACGCAGAACGCGCAGGGCGAGCTGTACCTGACGGACGTGCTCGGGCTGGCGCGCCAGGACGGCCGCCGCGTCGGCGCCGTCGTCACCGGCGACGCCTGGCAGACCGAGGGCGTCAACGACCGCGTCCAGCTGGCCGCCGTGAACCGCGAGTTCAACCGGCGCGTCACCGAGAAGTGGATGCGCTCCGGCGTCACCATGATCGACCCCGCCAGCACGTTCATCGACGTCACCGTCGTGCTCGAGCGCGACGTCGTGCTGCGGCCGGGCGTGCAGCTGCGCGGCCGCACCGAGATCGCCGCCGGCGCCGAGGTCGGCCCCGACTCCACGCTCATCGACACCGTCGTCGGGCCGGGCGCCAGCGTCGTGCGGGTGCACGCCAATGGCGCGCAGATCGGCGCCGAGGCCGCGGTGGGCCCGTACACCTACCTGCGGCCGGGCGCGGTGCTGGAGACGAAGTCGAAGGCCGGCGCGTACGTCGAGATCAAGAAGTCGACGGTCGGCCCCGGCGCCAAGGTGCCGCACCTGACGTACGTCGGCGACGCCACCATCGGCGAGGGCGCGAACATCGGCGCCGGCACGATCTTCGCCAACTACGACGGCGTCGCCAAGCACCCGACCACGGTCGGCAAGCACGTGTTCGTCGGCAGCGACTCCGTGCTGGTCGCGCCGGTCGAGCTGGCCGACGGCAGCTACGTCGCGGCCGGGTCGACGGTCGTGTCGGCGACGGAGCCGGGCGAGTTGGCCGTCGCGCGCGGCCGGCAGCGCAACATCGCGGGCTGGGTGGCGCGCAAGCGTCCCGGCACCAAGACCGCCGCTGCGGCCGAGGCCGCCGCCGGTGACACCACGGGGACGAACGAGGGGGACGAGCCGTGACGGGGATCCGCGCCACCGGCACCAAGACGCTGATGCTGTTCGGGGGCCGCGCGCACCCCGAGCTGAACGAGGAGGTCGCCGAGCACCTGGGGGTCAGCCTGGTGCCGAGCAAGACCTTCAACTTCGCCAACGGCGAGATCTACGTGCGGTTCGAAGAGAGCGTGCGCGGCAGCGACGCGTTCGTCATCCAGAGCCACACCGCGCCGATCAACGAATGGATCATGGAGCAGCTGATCATGGTCGACGCGCTCAAGCGGGCGTCGGCCAAGCAGATCACCGTGGTCATGCCGTTCTACGGGTACGCCCGGCAGGACAAGAAGCACCGCGGCCGCGAGCCGATCTCCGCGCGACTGGTCGCCGACATGTTCAGGACCGCCGGCGCCGACCGCCTGATGGCCGTCGACCTGCACACCGCGCAGATCCAGGGCTTCTTCGACGGCCCGGTCGACCACCTGTGGGCGCTGCCGATCCTGGCGGGCCACGTGCAGGAGAACTACGCGCCCGAGAACATGACGGTGGTGTCGCCGGACGCCGGCCGGGTGCGGGTGGCCGACGTCTGGGCCGACCGCCTGGGCACGCCGCTGGCGATCATCCACAAGCGGCGCAACCCCGAGGTCGCCAACGAGGTGAAGGTGCACGAGGTCGTCGGCGACGTCGAGGGCCGCACCTGCCTGCTGGTCGACGACATGATCGACACCGCCGGCACCATCACCCAGGCCGCCGAGGCGCTGATGGAGGCGGGCGCCGAGGGTGTCCTCGTCGCCGCCACGCACGCCGTCCTGTCCGGCCCGGCGGTCGACCGGCTGAAGAACTCGGCCAGCATCAAGGAAGTCATCGTCACCAACACGCTGCCGATCCCGCAGGAGCGCCGGTTCGACAAGCTGACGGTGCTGTCCATCGCGCCGCTGGTCGCCCGGGCGATTCACGAGGTGTTCGAAGAGGGTTCGGTCACCAGCCTCTTCAACGGCAACGCGTAGCCGCCGGGGGAGGTCCGGGGTCGGTTTCACAACGGGGCTGCTCCAGGGCTAGACTTCGACGGTTGCCTCGGCGAGGGTGCAGTTTCTGCTGCCACCGTGATCGACGCGGTGCGCAGTCGGTGCGCGCCCTTGCCCGAGCCCGACGTGCCGCTGACCGCCCACCGTGTTTCGAGGAGTTCTCACCGTGTCCGACGTCAAGATCGCCGCCGAGCTGCGTACCGAGTTCGGCAAGGGCGCCGCGCGCCGCCTCCGCCGCGCTGCCAAGGTTCCCGCGGTCCTCTACGGGCATGGGACCGACCCCGTCCATCTGGCGCTGCCGGGCCACGACACCATGCTCGCGCTGAAGACCGCCAACGTGCTCCTCACGCTCGACATCGAGGGCCGGGGCAGCGAGTTGGCGCTGCCGAAGCACGTCCAGCGCGACCCTCTCAAGGGCTTCATCGAGCACGTCGACCTGCTGCTGGTCAAGCGCGGCGAGAAGGTCACCGTCGAGGTCGCGGTGCACGTCACGGGCGAGGCGGCGCCGGGCACGCTGGTCAACCTCGACCAGCCGACGGTCTCCATCGAGGCCGAGGCGACGCACCTGCCCGAGAGCATCGAGGTCTCCGTCGAGGGCCTCGCCGAGGGCACCCAGATCCTGGCCCAGGACCTCGTCCTGGCGCGCGGCTCGTCGCTGGCGGGCGACCCCGACCAGCTGGTCGTCAACGTCACCGCCGCCCCGACCGCTGAGCAGATGGAGGGCGAGACCGAAGAGGCCGCCGTCGCCGAGGGCGAGGCCACCGAGGCCGCCGCCGAGGAGGCACCGGCCGAGGCGCCTGCCGACGAGTCCTGAGTTCACTTCCGCCGGGCCGGGGAGCCTGCCGATGTCCGACGCGTGGTTGGTGGTCGGGCTGGGCAACCCCGGCCCGACATATGCCGGCACCCGGCACAACGCCGGGGCCATGGTGGTCGATCTGCTCGCCGAGCGGACCGGCGCGCCGCTGAAGTCGCAGCGCAAGTTCCGGGCCGACGTCGCCGAGGTGCGCCTCGGCGACCTTCCCGGGTCGCGCGCCGTGCTGGCCAAGCCGCACACGTACATGAACGAGTCCGGCGGGCCGGTCGCGCTGCTCGCCGACTTCTACAAGATCACCCCCGACCGGCTGCTGGTCGTGCACGACGAGTTGGACCTCCCGTTCGGCACGGTGCGGCTGAAGCTCGGCGGGGGTGACAACGGTCACAACGGGCTGCGCTCCGTACGCGCCCGCATCGGCACCGGCGACTACTGCCGGCTGCGGTTCGGCATCGGCCGCCCGCCCGGTCGCATGGACCCTGCCGCGTTCGTGCTCAAGCCGTTCTCCACTGCTGAGAAGCGGGAGATCGACCTCGAGGTCGACCGCGCCGCAGACGCCGCCGAAGCGGTGGTCGTCGACGGCCTGACCTACGCCCAGAACCACTACAACGGCTGAGCCGTCGCGGGCCCTCGTCCGAAATAGACTCATTCGACTGGTCCCGTTCGACCCTTGCGCGTATAGTCCGTCCCAGTTTCGTCGGCTTGATAATGGGCCGGCGGGGGGTATCGGAGCCTTGGGGGGGCCATGGCTACGGTCGATCTGTCGTCGGCTGATGCGCGCACACGTTCGCGGAGATCTGCGTCCGAATTCGATGGACGCGGTCCGCTGGTGCCATCGGCGACCCGTCCTTTTCGCTACCGGCGCGTCACCGCGGCCGGTGATCTGCTGACCGGAGCCGTCGCGGCCGTCGTCGCGGTGCTGCTCTCGTGGTCACACCTGGACGCCGCGGTCGCGATCGCGGCCATGGCGGTCGCGTGGCCGCTGGTGCTGACCGCGAAGACGGGGCGCGCGGACCGGTTGTTCGGTGTCAGGAACACCTACAGCGACGTGCTGCAGGCGCTGACCGCGGTGGTCGCCGTCTTGGCGGTGACCGGCGCGGTGCTCTCGATCCGGCTGCTGGGCACGCCGTTCCTGGCCGCCGCGGCGATCCTGGCCGGCGGCTCGATCGCGGTGCGGCTGCTGGTGCGGCGCAAGCTGCGCCGGCTGCGCACGCTCGGCCGCGCGACCCGCCGGACGCTGCTGGTCGGGCCGGC
The DNA here is from genome assembly GCF_001270745.1 of Jiangella muralis. Taxonomy (GTDB): domain Bacteria; phylum Actinomycetota; class Actinomycetes; order Jiangellales; family Jiangellaceae; genus Jiangella; species Jiangella muralis. The sequence continues at coordinate 49,879 of NZ_LFXL01000039.1, read as the reverse complement.
GAGTGGCGTCGTCGCCACCATGGACCGCTTCACCCGCGACGGCGAGCACCCGTTGTCCGTCGTCGCCGCCTGCGTCGAGGACGACGGCACCCAGCCACCGGCCGCGGTGCCGGTGGTCGGCACCATCGTCCGGGGCATTCCGGGCCACGACGACGTCCTGCGCGACGAGGAGATCATCCACGCGGTGCGGCTGGCCGCCCAGCGGGTGCGGGCCCGCACGGTGTGCGTCGCGCCCGGCTCGGAGTTCTCCGGCGAGCGCCTGCGCGCGCTGAGCTGGATGCTCGGCGACATCGGTATCGATCTCGTCACCGACCTCGGCCTGTCCGACGTCGCGGATCACCGCATGGGCCTGGGCAGCATGGGCTCGAGCGTGCTGCTGCACGTCAAGCAGGTCCGCCCGACGGGGCTGCGGCTGGCCGCGAAGGTCGCCACCGACCGCGTGCTGGCGGCGCTGATGCTGCTGCTGCTCGCGCCGCTGCTGCTGACGATCGGGCTCGCGGTGAAGCTCACCGACTCGGGCCCGGCGATCTACCGGCAGGTGCGGGTGGGCCGCGACGGCCTTTACTTCACCATGATGAAGTTCCGGACGATGTACGTCGACGCCGACAAGCGTCGCGCGGAGCTGCTGGACGCCGCCGACGGCGACGGGCCGATGTTCAAGATGCGCCACGACCCGCGCATCACCCGCATCGGCCGGTTGCTGCGCAAGTACTCCATCGACGAGCTGCCGCAGCTGATCAACGTGCTGCGCGGCGACATGTCGCTGGTCGGCCCGCGGCCCGCGCTGCCCGAGGAGGTCGCGACGTACGACGGCACCGCCCGGCGCCGGCTGGCCGCGATCCCCGGCATGACCGGGCTGTGGCAGGTGAGCGGCAGGTCCAACCTCACCTGGAGCGAGACGGTGCGGCTGGACCTGCGCTACGTCGACAACTGGGCCTACGGCGACGACCTGCGGCTGCTCGGCCGCACGGCCGGGGCCGTGGTGCGCAGCACCGGCGCCTACTGACGCGTGGCCGCGAAGCGCAGCCGGAACGCCGTGTCGCCCGCGTGCAGCTGATGCTGGGGTAGTGGGATCGGGCCGCACGATGCGCTGCCGAGACCGTGGTGGGCGTGGTCGAGGTTCAGGAAGATCCGGTCGCGGGGCGTCAGTTCGTGTGCGTGTAGGGCCCGATCGAGGTCGCCGCTGGTCCAGCGGCGGACGGTGAAGTCGAACAGCGGGTCGCCGTCGATCAGCAGACCGTGGCCGGAGTCGTCGGTCAGTCGCAGCCAGCGGGTGTCGACGCGGTTGCCGTTCTCCTGCGGGAACACGTACGGGGTCTGCATCGCGTCGACGTCGGCGCGGTACCGGCCGATGCGCGCTGCGGCGCGACTGTCGCGGTACGCCTCCCCGGGCCCGGCGCCGTACCACTCGACCTGACCGAGCGACTCGGGCAGCGACATGAGGAGCCCGATCCGCGGGATCGGTACCGGCCAATCGCCGTCGGGGCGCACCGACACCTCGACCGCGACGGCGTCGTCGGCAGCCGTCCACCGGTACGCGACGTCGAAGCCGAAGCGGGTGGCCGAGGCGCCCACCTTCGTCCGCACCAGCAGGGAGTCGTCGGCGGGAGTGACATCGACGATCCGGTGCCGCATCCGGTCCAGGCCGAAGCGGCGCCAGTCGTCCTCGACGCGCTGGGGCGCCCGCCGGCTGGCGCGGTCGTTGTCGGTCGGCGCGCGCCACAGGTCGAGCCGCGGCCCGGCGACGTCGTATCCGTGGATCGACGTCATGACGCCGTCGGCGTCGAACTCGGCGGCGCCGACCCGATACCCCGACGCCGTCGGGAGCGCCGGAGCCGGGGCCCCACCCGATCGGGCCGGCGCGGACCGCACCTGGACCTGGCCCCACGCGACGCGATGGCCGGACGGAGCATAGGCGTGCTCCGACGCCAGGGTCGCCTCCACCGTGAGCCATGCGTCGCCGTCCGCGGCGGGATGCGCGGGCCGGCGGACCTCGATCGAGCGGCCGGCCGGGATCGGCGGCACAGGCAAGGACCCGCTGGCCACCTCGATGCCCTCGTCCTCGAGCCGCCAGGTGAAGGCCAGATGGGCGGTGTCGACGTGGTGGTACCGATTCCGGACGGTGAGCGTTCCCGGCGTCGATCCGGCCGTGATGCGCACCGGTTCGCTCACCTTCGCGAACTCGAGCAGGCCGGGCGACGGCGTGCGGTCGGGGAACACGAGACCGTCGATCACGAAGTTGCCGTCGTGGATCTCCTCGCCGAAGTCGCCGCCGTAGGCGAAGTACTCCTCCCTCGCCTCGGCGCGGACGCGGATGCCGTGGTCGATCCACTCCCAGATGAAGCCGCCCTGGCACCGCGGGTGGGCGTCGAAGAGCGCGTCGTACTCGCTGAGTCCGCCCGGGCCGTTGCCCATGGCGTGGCCGTACTCGCACAGGATGAACGGCATCGCGCGGCGCCGCGCGTCCAGGGCCGGGTCGTCCTCGGCGTCGGGATGGACAGGTTCCTCGTGCCGGCCGATCGCCGCGAGCGTGTCATGTGACGTGTACATGAGGCTGTAGACGTCGACGTAGCGGCCCGCGCGGTCGCCTTCGTAGTGGATCGGACGGCTCGGGTCGCGGCGCCGGGTCCACTGCGCCATCCGTTCGAAGTTCTGGCCGGTGTTCGCCTCGTTGCCGAGTGACCACATCACGATGCTCGGGTGGTTCTTGTCCCGCTCGACCATGCGCCGCACGCGGTCGAGGTAGGCCGGTCCCCACGCCGGGTCGTCGCTGGGGTTGCCGACCCATGCGTTGTCGACGCCGTGGGCCTTGCCGAAGCCGTGGGTCTCGATGTCGCACTCGTCGACGACGTACAGCCCGTACTCGTCGCACAGATCGAGGAAGTCCGGGTGCGGCGGGTAGTGGCTGGTCCGCACCGCGTTGACGTTGTGCCGTTTCATCAGCTCGACATCGGCGCGAGCGACCTCGCGGGTCAGTGCTCGCCCGGTGTCCGGATGGAACTCGTGGCGGTTGACGCCGCGGAACACGATCCGCACGCCGTTGACGCGGAACTCGCCGTCGACGATCTCGACCCGCCGGAACCCGACCCGGACCGGTACGCGCTCGGTGTCGGTGGCGACGACGCCCTCGTACAGTCGCGGCCGTTCGGCGCTCCACGGCTCGATGTCCGGGAACGCGATCTCCGTACCGGACGGGTGCCCGTCGAGGCCGAGCTCAGGGATGGACACCCGGGCCGGCCGATCGGTCTCGACCAGGAGGCGTCCGGTGCCGGTGCCCGCGTCGTAGTCGGCGTGGACGAACAGGTCGTCCAGGGAACCTTCCGGCCGGGCGACGAGCGTGACGGAGCGGAAGATCCCCGGCAGCCACCACATGTCCTGGTCCTCGACGTAGCTGCCGGCGGACCACTGGTGGACGCGCACGGCGAGGACGTTCCCGGCCGGCCGGAGGAGCGGACCGACGTCGAACTCCGTGGGCAACCGGCTGCCGGTCGACCACCCCAGTTCCTCGCCGTTCAGCCACGCCCTGAAGCAGGACTCCACCCCCTCGAACCGCAGCACGGCGGCGCCGTCGGTCCACGTGTCCGGGAGGTCGAAGACGTGCCGGTAGTCGCCGGTGGGGTTCTCGGTCGGGACGTGCGGCGGATCGACCGGGAACGGGTACCGGACGTTGGTGTAGATCGGGTGGCCGTGACCGTGCATGACCCAGTGGGACGGCACGGGCAGCAGGTCCCAGCCGGTGTCGTCGGTGTCGGGCTTCCAGAAGTCCGGTCCGGTGCCCTCGGCCCGGTCGCTCAGGCGGAATCGCCAGTCGCCGGCCAGGTCGACCGCCGCGGCGTCGCTGCGGAAGAAGGCTCGGGGTGGGCGACGGGTCGGCGAACCGGGGCTGACGTCTTCGTAGTACCGGGATGCCACAGAGAAGTCCTTTCCAGGGTGGTCGCCGGGCGGGCTCCACCTGCCGGAGGTGGCGCCTGCCCGGCGCTTCGGTGCGCTGGCGACCGCGATCAGTTGTAGAAGAACTGCGCGCTGGCCTGGGTGTCGACGTCGCTGACCAGCCGGATCCAGTGCGCGCCGAACCCTGGCGGGAACGCGTGGTGCGTCGACGCTCCCGCCTCGACGGTGAGCGTCGTGTACCGCGAGAACCGCCCGTGGCCGTGGAAGTCGACCTCGAGGGTGAAGTTCGCGGTGCGGTCGCCCTGGTTCTCGATGTGCAGCGACTTCTGGTCGAACCCGGTCATCAGGTACGGGTCGGACGGCTGACCGGCCTCAACGGCGGAGAGCCACCAGGGACCGCCCCAGCCGGACGGCTTGCCGAACTGCCACAGGTCGTCGGTCTTGCCGAACCAGAGCCCCGACTGCGGTTCGGCCGTGGTCGGGTTCAGCCCGTGGCTGGGCGAGGCGTTGTCGCCGCCGAGCACGAGCATCCCGCGCCAGGAGCAGAAGTCGGCCAGCGCCGAGAGGTGGGTCGAGATCGGCCGCACGCCCCAGATCCGGCCGCCGTACGCCCACGGCGACAGCTCGTAGAACATTCCGTGGTGGTCCATGAGTAGGCGCTCGTGCTCGACCTCGCGGATGCGCGGCCACTCGGTCTGCCACTTGTGGTCGAAGCAGTGCGACGCCTTCGGCAGCCGGTACGTGGTCCACGTGCCGTCGGCCTCGGTGAACACCTCGAGGATGGCCGAGGCCTGGTCCCAGCCGGTGGCGAAGATCGTGCCGCCGAACTCGTGCCGGCCACTGATGGTGGTGAAGGGCTTGCGCTGCAGGATGCGCCACGCGGTGCCGTCGAACTCGGCCAGCCGGCCCTCGGCCTGCTCACCGGCCCAGTCCGGCTCGTGGTACTCGTTCGAGCAGACCACCAGCCGGCCGAAGCTCGTGTAACAGTCCTTGTAGTGGATCTCTCCGCGGACGCCGGCGGTGCCGAGCTCGACGTTGAGGTCGGCGACCTGGCGGCACTCGAGGGTGTGCACGTTCAGCTCGAACAGCTCACCTTCCATGCACAGCACGTAGACCAGGTTGTCCGGGTCGCTCAGGTGTCGCGACGTGCCGCACACCCGCAACGGCTGCAGCTCCGGCACGGTCCGGATCTTGTGCTCGGTGTCGATCACGTGTGGGCCGATGACCAGCTGGTTCGACGGGTAGTGCACGAACCGGTTCGTGTAGGTGCCGTCGACGCCCAGGGTTTCCGGGACGATCTCCATCGACAGGTCGGAGTCGATCCGGCGCAGGCTCACCCCGCGTCCGCTGGCCTCCTGGTGTGAGTTGTAGTTCTGCACGTAAAGGGAGCCGGCCCACGGCATCAGCGCGCCGACGCCGATCTCCGAGCGTGGCGGGCCCAGCTCGGCCACCTGCGCGAGGTGCGGGAAGATGCCGGAGACCTGGGTATGGCCGGACGTGCGTGTGGTCACTGCTGCTCCTTCTGGACGATCTGGTCGGCGACGTCGTGCAGTGCTCCCAGCAGTTCGTCGATCTGGTGATCGCCGAACCGGCCGGAAACACCGATCCCGGCGTCGGGCTGGTCGCCCAGTCCGACGGCGAGCGTTCGGTTGGGACTTCCGGGGATGGGTGCCAGTGCCCATCCGTCGGCACGGATGCGTGCCAGGCGGGCGAGCAGGCCGTTCGTGCCGTCGAGGTCCGGAACGACCTCTTCCGGCGGGATCGTGCGCTCGAGCCTGACCGGCGGGTCGGCATAGAGGGCGCGGACCTCGTCCTCGGTGCGATGGGCGAGCAGGATCAGGCCGATGCCGGAGGACGCGGCGGGGTAGAGGCGTTCGTGCCCGAGTCCGTGCGAGGCCGGATGCGACGGGTGTCCGTGGAACAGATACGCGGTCTTGTCCCGCCACAGCACGCCGAGCGCCACCACATGGCCGAAGGCGTAGAGCGACTCCATCGGCCCGATGGCTCGGCGCAGTAGCCCCGAGCCGAACAGGCTCTGTGCCGCGAGCACGTGAATGGCCGGGCCCGGCCGGTATTTCCGGCGCTCGTCCTGCTCGGCCAGGCCGAGAGCGGCGAGCGTCTTGAGCAGGCGATTGACCCTGGTGATCTCGAGTCCGAGCAGGCGCGCCATCTCACGCGATCCGATCGGAGCCTCGCTGGACGCCAGAGTCTGGAGGCAGGCCAGCCCGTCGATCAAGGACTGGTTGGGTTGCGCTGGGAGCATGTTGCTATGTTAGCATCGCCGCGCCGATAGCAAGGAGATCGGTGAAGGACTCGACGACGAGTCTCCCCGCGGAAGGGCAGGTGCGATGGCATCGACGGACGCGAACGTGCTCGAAGGCCGGTGGTACGCGGCTCTGCAGCGATTCAGCGACACCGTGCTGCTCAGCGCCGTGTGGGCGATCGCCTGTCTGCCGGTGGTCACCGCCGGGCCGGCCACGGCGGCGATGTTCGCGGTCGTGCGCGGCTGGGAGGCGGGCCGCGACGTCCCGGCCGTCCCGGCGTTCGCTCGCTACTTCCGGGAGAACCTGCGGCAGGGCCTGATCAGCGGCCTGGCCGGCGTCGCGGTGGCGTCGTTGCTGTTCGCCGACCTCGTGATCGCCGGAGCGCTGGCCCCGCCGATCGCGTCCACGCTCGGTGCGATCGCGGCCATCGCCGTCGTCGTCGTCGTGGCGACCTCGGTCTACCTCTTCCCGTTGATGGTGACGTACGACCTGCCGCTGCGCCGGCTGGTGCGATCGGCCCTGATGTTCGCCATCGGCAAGCCCGCGACCACCCTGGCGTGCCTGGCCGTGATCGCTGCCGCCTGCGCGGCGACCTATGTGTTCCCGTTGACGCCGGTGCTGGCGGGGAGCCTCGTGGCCGGAGCCGTGTACCGCTGGTCCATGCGTGCGGTCGCCGCGACGACCGTGCGGTCCGGGGTGCCGGCGTCGTGAGCGCCCAGGCCACCGCCACCGTCGACCAGAGCGCCTCGCAGCGCCGGCGCCGCACGACGGGCGGCGGCACCCCCACGCGCTGGGAGCGGTTCAGGAGGTCGCGCTTCTGGAGGTACCGCGCGCTCTACCTCATGATGGCGCCGGCGCTCATCTGGTTCGTCGTCTACCGCTATGCCCCGATGGCCGGACTGGTCATCGCGTTCAAGGACTACAACCTCGGCCTCGGGATCATGGACAGCCCGTGGGCGGACCCGTGGTTCAAGTACTTCCGCCAGTTCTACGAGTCGCCGTACTTCGGCCAGCTGCTCACGAACACCGCGCTGATCTCGGTCTACAAGATCTTCTGGGGCACGGTTCCCTCGATCTTCCTGGCGCTCCTTCTCTACGAATGCCGGCTGACGTGGATGCGCCGGTGGGTGCAGACGCTGAGCTACATGCCGCACTTCCTGTCGTGGGTGATCATCTTCGGGATCGCGTTGGCGTTCCTGTCGCCGAGCACCGGCCTGGTGAATCGCTGGCTGGACGGCGTGGACCTCGGCCCGATCGCCTTCCTCACGTCGACCGACTGGTTCCGGTCCGTCCTGGTCGGGACCGACATGTGGAAGGACCTGGGGTGGGGCGCCATCATCTATTTCGCCGCGATGATGGGGATCGACCAGGAGCACTATGAGGCGGCGCGCGTCGACGGAGCGGGCCGCCTGCGGCAGATCTGGCACATCACGCTGCCCGGCATCCGGTCGGTCATCATCCTGCTGTTCGTTCTCAAGCTCGGGCAGATCCTGGAAGCGGGATTCGAGCACGTCTACGTGTTCTACAACCCGCAGGTGTATCCGGTGGGCGACATCATCGACACCTGGGTCTTCCGGACCGGCCTGGAAGACCTCAACTTCTCCTTGGCCGCGGCCGTGGGCATGTTCAAGTCCGTGATCGGGCTGGGACTCGTCCTGATCGCCAATCGGCTGGCTCGACGATGGGATGGCCAGCTGTGGTGACGTCCAGAGAGGATCGCATCGTCAACGGCGGCGTCAACATCGCGCTGATCCTGGTCGCGGTGGTGTCGGTCTTCCCGCTGATGTTCGTGGTGTCCGCGTCGTTGACGCCGTACAGCGAGATCCTCCGCAACGGCGGGTATGTGGTGATCCCGCGCGAGTTCACCTTCGACGCCTACCGGAGCCTGTTCGCCGAGCCGGCGATTCCCCGGGCGCTGGGTGTCACGGCGTTCATCACCATCGTGGGGACCGCGCTCAACATGGTGCTCACCATGCTCCTGGCCTATCCGCTGTCGATCAGGAACCTGCCGGGCCGCGGGTTCATCCTGTTCGCGGTCCTGTTCACCATGCTGTTCAACGCCGGAATGATCCCGACCTTCCTCGTGGTCCAGGCGACGGGGCTGGTCGACTCGATCTGGTCGCTGATCATCCCCAACGCCGTGTGGGTGTTCAACCTCCTGGTGATGAAGACGTTCTTCGAACGGCTGCCGCAGGAGTTGTTCGAATCGGCGCGCATCGACGGCGCGGGTGAGTTCCGCATTCTCGTCCGGATCGTGCTGCCGCTCTCGGTGCCGGTGCTCCTGACGCTCACGCTGTTCTACGGCGTCGGTCACTGGAACGAATTCATGCAGGCGATCCTGTACATCCGCGATGACAGCCTCTACCCGCTGCAGGTCGTGATCCACAACCTGCTCGCGAGGGCGCAGTCCTCCCAGAACCTCGAGGCCGCGGTCCCCACCGTGACGCTGCAGATGGCGGCGATCGTCGTGGCGGCCGCCCCGATGATCGCCGTCTACCCGTTCATCCAGAAGCACTTCCAGAAGGGCGTCACCCTCGGCTCCGTCAAGGGCTGACCCACCGCCGGCACCGAGCGTGCCCTACTTCATCGGAGGACTCATGACCAGGGCTGTTCGACGAGTTCCGCTGCTCCTCATCATCGCCGCGGCGCCACTGGCGTCGTGCGGTTCCGACGACGGCGACGGCTCGGGCGGCGGCGGTATCGCGTCGCTGCGCATCAGCGTGCAGGCGGCCGATCCGGTACCGGACGACGACCCGATCAAGGCGGCGCTCGACGAGGAGGTCGGGGTCGACCTCGACATGATCACGACCGCCGCCGCCGAGTACTACACCCAGCTCTCCGCGGACTCGGCGGCCGGCAACCTCTCCGACCTCTTCCAGGTCGACCGGCCGCGACTGGAGCAACTGGCCGAACAGGGCCTGCTCCTGGACATCTCCGACTACCTGGACGACGAGCTGGCCGCCTACACCGACGCCGTCGAGCCCGACCTCCGGGCGCTGGGCAACATCGACGGCACGGACTACGGCGTCGTGACGCCGTCGGGCTACAACTACAGCTCCTACTGGATCCGCAAGGACTGGTTGGACAACCTCGGGCTCGAGGTGCCCGAGACCACCGACGACTTCTTCGACGTCGCGGTCGCCTTCGCTCAGGACGACCCCGACGGCAACGGCCATGACGACACCTATGGCCTCACCGGCGGCAACAGCGGCGGCCTGTGGAATCCCCTGTGGGCGGCGTTCGGCTCCGGTGGGATCGGCCCGGCGTACGGCGAACGCGGCGGCGCCTTCTACCTGGACGGCTCCGAGCTGGTCAACGGGTTCTACGACCCTGACACCGTCGACGCACTGGAGTACTTCCGCAGCCTGGTGGAGAGTGGCGCGGTCGATCCGGACTTCATGACCCAGGACGACGCCCAGGCGCAGGAGCGCGCGATGCAGGGCATGGCCGGCATCATGAACACCACCTGGCCGAACATGACCAAGCCGGAGTTCGTCGACCAGTACAAGACGGTGCAGCCCGACGCCGAATGGATCCAGATCAACCCTCCGTCCGGACCCGGCGGCGAGGGCGCGTACCCGTGGGACAACACGGCCACCCGGATGTACGGCATTCCGCGCACCCTGGAGAACGAGCCGGAGAAGCTGGAGAAACTGTTCGAGCTGATCGCGTACTCGACCACCGAGGAGGGCCGGCGGCTCACCTCGTTCGGCATCGAGGGCGAGCACTACAACCTCGACGGTGACACCGTCGTGCCGACCGACCTGCTCGACAGCGACGGCGGGTACTTCTGGATCTACCAGTTCACCGGTCGCGACGAAGCCGAGTACATGCGCGTGAAGTTCGCCGACGACATCGATGTGATCGAGTTCGCGGAGAACCAGCCGAAGCTGCAGACGTACAACAGCCTGGTCCTGGCGCCCGAGGGCTACAACCCGGCCGACGCCGGGCGGTTCGCCCAGGAGGGGATCATCGCCTTCGTCACCGGCCAGCGACCGCTGGACGAGTACGACGCCTTCCTCGAAACCCTGTCGAGCCAGTTCGGCCTCCAGCAGTTCGTCGACAGCGGGATCGACCAGTTGACCGAGCTCGGCATCTCCTGAGCCGACCGCTTCGCCCCTACCGGAAAGGGCGTGCGTCAGCATGCCCGCACGATGGGAGATCCGCCATGGAACACCAGCCGCTTCCTCCTGCCATCAGCCGTCGCCGGTTCCTCACCTACTCGGCCGCCGCCGCGACGACCCTCGTCTTCGCGAAGAACCTCCCCACCGCGCACGCCGCGGCGGTCGTCGACGTCGTCGTCGACAACCCGCAGGCCGAGCTCCTGCCCGCCGGTTCGTGGCCGACGTCGAGCTATGCGAACGGCTTCTACGGGACGAACTATGCGAACTCCGCATGGAGCTCGTCGTCGACGGCCGTCGCCCGCTGGACGCCGGAGCTTCCGTCGCCCGGCGAGTACGTCGTCCAGCTGTGGCTGCCCGACGGTGACCGGAACCGGTCCACCGCCGCCGTCTACCGCGTCCACCATGCGGGGCAGGTGACGACGCTCGAGCTGGATCAGACGATCGGTGGTGGCTACTGGCGCGGCTCGACCGGGCCGTTGACGTTCGCCGCCGACGGCTCGGAGTACGTGGAGTTGGTGGTGGCGGACGCCCGGCCGCCGGTGGTGCACGTCAACGCCGATGCCGCCCGGTTCGTGGAACCGTACGTTCCCGCGGTGCCGGCCGACGTCGCGGCCACCTGGGTCGTCGGCGGTGGCATCGAGGTCGCGTGGGAGATCGCCGCCGAGGCCGACTACTACGTCGTGCGGCGCAGCATCACACCCACCGGGCCGCTCGAGGTCGTGGCCGGCCTCGTGCTCGGCGGGTCGTATCTCGACGAGGACACCGGCACCGGTGACTTCACCTACACGGTGGCCGCCGCCGGACCCGGTGGCGAAGGCGCGCAGTCGGCGCGGGTGGACGTCCAGCGCCCAGCGCCGCCCGGCGAGGCGCCCGGCACGCCGGTCGCGACGGCCGGCAACCAGCAGGTCACCCTGACCTGGCAACCCGTGGAGCGGGCGAGTCACTACGTCGTGCGCCGCCACGAGTCCGGTGGCACGTCCGTCGTGGTGGCCGATCGGGTCGTGCGCACCACGTTCACGGTCGTCCGGCTGGAGAACGGGGTCGACGCCCACTTCACCGTGACGGCCGCCAACGCCGGCGGGGAGGGACCCGCGACGAACCCGCTGGTCGCCCGGCCGGCCGGGCCGCCGCTGCTCACGCCGCACGGGCTCGTGGCGACGGCGGCGGCCGGCGCCGTGCACCTCGCCTGGCATCCGACCGACGACGCTGAGACCTACCAGGTCCAACGGGCCGTCGGGGTCGGACGCCGGGCCCTGGCGTTCACGACGGTCGCCGAGACCACCGAGCCGTCATACATCGACCGCGACGTGGAGCCCGGATTCGTCCACCACTACGTCGTGCGCGCCGCGGGACCCGACGGTGCGGCGGTGCGCGCGTCGTACCAGGCCTCGGCCGTCCCCGGGACCAGCATCGAGCTCGTCATCGACCACGCGGACGCTGAGTTCACCGGCGAGTGGACCGCGTCCGCGATCATGCCCGGGTACCGGGGGCACGACGCGATGGTCGCCCAGCCCGGGGCGGACGCCGTGGCCACGTTCACCCCGGCGCCCGGCACGAGCGGCGAGTTCAGCGTCTGGGTCTGGTTCCCCCACGGTGCCGCCGACGCCGCGAGCAGCGCCCCCTTCACCGTGGCGCACGCCGGCGGCGAGGACACCATCACCGTCGACCAGCGCGGCGCCGGATGCCACTGGGTCAGGCTGGGCGACGGGCTGTTCACTATCGACGCGTCGGCGGGGCACCACGTGCGGCTCGCGAGCTCCGCCGGCGGGTATGTCGTCGCCGACGCGGTCCGGCTGCTGCCGGCGGCCGAGACCTCCGCCGCCGGCTACCGCGTCGACTGGACCGATCCCCAGCAGCTCATCGAGGGCATCGGGGTGGAGATCCTCTACGACTGCCTCCAGCCGGGTGGCCAGCTGGCGTGCACCATCGAGCGGGTCCCGCAGTCGCTGACCGACTCCGAGCGGCAGCGGTGGTACGACGAGATGCTCACCGGGTTCCGGCACATCCGCCTGGCCATGGGGCTGTACCTGCGAGGCACCGACGACGAGGGCCGGCAGATCCTCGATGCCTACCCGGGGCAGATCGACGACATCGCCGAGTCGGCGCAGCGCTCCGGTGCCACGGTGACCCCGACCTACTGGTCCCCGCCGCCGTACTTCAAATCCACCGGCAGCCTGCTAGGTGGGCAGCTCGCCGCGGACGACCCGTCCTTCCTCGGCGACCTGGCCGACGCGATGTCCGCGGACATCGACACGTTGAAGGCGCGCGGCGTGCCCGTAGGTGCCTGGTCGCTGCAGAACGAGCCGCAGAACCGCCCGCCGAACCAGTCCGCCGGCCCGTACTCGATGTGCTACTACGCGCCGCCGGACTACGTCACCACGTTCAATGCCGTCGCCCCGCGGATCCGCTCGGACCACCCGGAGCTGCACATCTTCGGCCCGGACAGTGGGCACAGCCATACCTGGATCGACGAGATCACCCCCGACGCCGAGGCGTCGAGCCTCATGGAGTCCTGGTCGTGGCACAACGGCGGCATCTCGCACCATCCCGAGGCGCTGATCGAGCCGGGGGGCACCTGGCGGAACCTGGGTGACCGGCCGCTGGTCAACACCGAGTACTCCTATTCGGGCGACGACGGGGCGGACTTCGTCAACACGGCGAAGAACATCCTGTTCCACTTCCTCTACTACGGATCGCCGACCTGGTACTGGCTGCACGCGCTGCAGCCGACGAACTCCAACTTCGGCGAGACCCGCGCGCTCGGGGTGTGGCGGCCGGAGACCGACGACTCTGTCGGCGGCGAGTACGGCCACCTCGAGGTCGGCCACTGGGACTACGTCGGGATCAACTGGCATCCCATCGCCGGCTTCGTGAAGCTGATGCCGCACGACGCCGTGCGGTACTCCGTCCTGGGCGACGTCGCCGCCGACCCCGATCACAAGGTCATGGCGTTCGAGGCGCCGGACGGCAGCCGCGGGGTCGTCGTCCTCAACGGGGCCGCCGAACCGGCGGAGATCTCGATCGACGTCGGAGCGCCGGACCGCCTCGTCGGCCACGGCTTCTCGCGCGAGCAGCGCTTCACCGACCTCGGAACGGCGTCGGGACCGACCCTCACCTGCGCACTGGCGCCGGAGAGTCTCCAGTTCTGGGTGACCGCCCGGCCCGCACATCGACGGAGGAACTCATGATGCGGCACCGGATGATCGCGTTGCTCACGATGTCCGGCCTCCTGGCCGCCGGGCTCTCGACCGCGACCGCGGCGGACGAGCCGGCCGGCGCCGCACAGCAGTCCAGCGTCGTGGTCGACAACACCGAAGCGGCCCTGACCCCGGCCGATGCGTGGAGCCGGTCGTCGTCCCTCCCCGCCTACTACGGCGCCAACTATTCGCACGCGCGGCCCGGTCCGGCCGAGCCGGTCGCGCGGTGGCAACCGCAGCTCCCCGGTGCCGGCGACTACGCCATCGCGGTGTGGCTGCCGCACGGCAACGACCAGCGATCGCCGGCGGTGACCTACCGGGTCCACCACGCGGGCCAGGTGACCACGTTCGAGGTCGATCAGCAGCAGGCCGGAGGCTACTGGCAGCGGGGACCCAACTCGCTGCCCTTCGACGGCAGCGGCGACGAGTACGTCGAACTGGTGGTGAACGACGCCGTCGCGTCGGGCTCGTCGCAGACCTACGTCATCGCCGACGCCGTCCGCTTCAGCGATCCCGCCGATCCGCCGCAGCCGCCGGGCGTCCCCACCGGCCTGACGGTCACGCAGGAGTACGGGTTCGCGACCGTGGCCTGGGACCCGGTCGAGACGGCGAACGAGTACCAGATCGAACGCACACCCATGGACGGCGACCAGCCGGACGGCCCGGGAGCGGTCGTCGGCCGATGGCTGCCGGACCGTCACGTCGGCGCCGACGGCGAACCGGCCGGCGTCACGACCTTCGCCGACTCCGGCTTCGCCCTGGGCGAGCGCTACCGCTGGCGGGTGCGCGCCGTCACCGACGGCGTCGCCGGAGAGTGGTCGGCGCCGGTCGACGGTGAGACCGAGGCCGTGACGGCGCCGCCGGAGTTGCAGACGGGGTTCGAACGCAGCAACGCGGCGTCGTGGACCTCCCACGCGGAGGAGATGGGTGTCCTGGAGTCGATCGCGGCCGGAAGCGACCGGGTGCGCCTGGAGACGATCGGCGAGACCTACGAGGGACGGCCGATCCACCTCGCCGTCGTCGGCGACGGGGGAGCGGACAAGCCGTCGATCCTCATCAGCTGCACGGTGCACGGGGCCGAACGGTCCGGGCGCGAGGCGTGCCTGATCCTGCTCCGCGAGCTGGCGTACTCGGACGACCCGTGGGTCACCGCCGTGCTCGACCGCACGACCGTCCTGATCAACCCGACCGCCAATCCCGACGGCCAGGCCGTCGGGCGGCGGACGAACGCGGCGGATCAGGACCTCAATCGGGATAACCTGCCCCTGCGGCACCCGGAGTCGTTCGCCCTGGCCGAGGTGATCCGCGACCACCGGCCCGACCTCGTCGTCGACGCACACGAAGCGCCGGCCGGTGCGGACACCGCGCCGATGTGGCCGCGCAGCCTGAACGTCGACGAGCCGCTGTGGCGGCTGAGCCAGGACGACCTGACGCTCGGCTGGCATTTCACCGCCGGTCACGCGGCCGGCTGGTCGCTCCTTCCCTACGACGGCTGGGGCTACGACAACTGGGAGAACTGGCTGCACAACGTCGCCGGCCTGAAGAACGCCATGGGGCAGTTGCTCGAGACTCCGAGCGGCTCGTCGGTGACCCGGCCGGAAGCACCGACCAACTCGCCGCCGAACCTGCGGCGGCGCGTCTACACGCAGCTGTGGTCGTTCCACACCCTTCTCGACTACCACCACGAGAACCTCGAAGCGATCCGGGCGGCCATCACCGCCGCCGAAACGCGGCAGGAGGCGAACGACGGACCCGTCTACCTCGACGGAGCCTACGAGCCGCCGTTCCACCCGCCGCGGAACGAGCGGAACACCGTGTCGCTGGACCCGCCGCCGTGCGGCTATCGCCTGACGGACGAGCAGCTCGCCCTCCGCGAGAACGGCACCCTCATCGGGGAGCGGGCCGGGGAGGAGTGGACGTCGCACACCGTCGGCGAGCGTCTCGCCGCCCATGGCGTCGAGGTCGAGGAGATCGGCGGCGGGTTCGCGCAGGTGTTGCTCGGCCAGCGGATGCGGGCCGTCATCCCCTTCCTGCTGGATCCGGACCTGGACACCGCGGTGCGTCCGGTCGGCACTCCCAACCTCGGGATGGTCGACGCCGTCCGGCTGGACGATCGCCGCGCGACCGTCGTGGTGGGCGGCGCCGACACCGGGGTGCCGAACCAGATCGATGAGGTCGGCTGCTCGATCAACGACCTCATCGCCGACGAGCAGGTCTGGCCGAGCCAGGGCGCCTTCGTCCGCCACGTCGACGACGTCCTCAGCGGCCTCGTCGACGACGGAACCATCGACGACCGGCAGGCGGGCGGCATCACGCGGGCTGCGGCCACCTCGGGCGTGGGTCGCTGATGGGAGACGAACTGACCTGGTACGACGTCTCCGAGTGGGGCGTCGAGGGCCGGGCCTGGGACGACACCGCGTCCTACTACGACCGGTTCCCGGCCAGGGCACGGGAGACCGTGCCGGAGCCGGTCTGGCTGCTCAGCCGTGAGTCGGCGGGCCTGCTCGCCCGGTTCAGCACCGACTCGCCCGTCGTGCGGGTCCGCTACACGCTCGGGGACGAGCGCATCACCAGGGCGACGATGGCCGCCACCGGCTCCAGCGGCGTCGACCTGTACGCCCGCGACGACACCGGGCGGGACCGGTGGGTGGCCACGGCCCGACCGGAGATTCCGTGGCTGACCGGTCTCACGGTGGACTACGGCCTGGTGTCGGATCTCGCACCGGGAGCGCACGACTACACGCTGCACCTGCCGCTGCGCAACCAGGTCCTGCGCCTGGAGCTCGGGGTGGCGGCCGACGCGACGTTCACCCCGGTGGCGCCGCGCACCGACAAGCCGATCGTGTTCTACGGAACGTCGATCATGCATGGGTCCTGCGCGTCCCGGCCGGGGATGGCGATCACGGCACAGGTCGGCCGCCGCCTGGGGGTGCCGACGGTCAACCTCGGATTCGCGGCCTCGGGGCGCATGGATGCACCGGTCGTGGAGCTCCTGGCCGAGCTCGACCCCGTCGTGTACGTGATCGACTGCCTGCCCAACATGAATGCGGCGCAGGTGGCCGAGCGCACCGAGCCACTGGTGCGCACGTTGCGAGAAGCGCGGCCCGGGACGCCCATCGTGCTGGTCGAGGACCGCACCCTCCAGCGGGCCTGGCTGTCGCCGGTGACGCGGGACCAGCACGATGTGCGCCGGCAGGCCCTCCGCGACGCGTTCCGGCGGTTCCGTCAGGACGGGGTCGAGCACCTGCGCTACCTGGAGGGCGACGATCTGCTGGGCGACGACGGCGAGGCCACCACCGACGGGTCACACCCCAGCGACCTGGGGATGGTCCGCTACGCCGACGCCTACGAGCGGGCGCTGCGTCCGCTGGTCCGGGAGGCGACATGACCCACCGTCCGACGCGTCCGCCGAACCTCGTGATCTTCAACCCGGACCAATGGCGCGGGGACGTCCTCGGCCACGCGGGAAACCCGGCCGCGGTGACACCGACGCTCGATCGGCTGGCCGCCGAGGACGCCGTTTCTTTCACCGGCGCCTTCGCCCAGAACCCGGTGTGCACACCGTCGCGGTGCTCGTTCATGACCGGCTGGTATCCGCATGTGCGCGGGCATCGCACCATGCATCACATGCTGCAGCCCGACGAGCCGAACCTGCTCCGGTCGCTGCGCGACGCGGGCTACTTCGTCTGGTGGGGCGGCAAGAACGACCTCGTCCCGGCCCAGAACGGCTTCGACGACTACTGCGACGTCAAGCACGCCGTGCCGCCGGACACCCTGCCGATGTTCGGCCCGCGGCGGGACCCGGCGAGCACGCCCGACCTCTACGGCTTCCACGTCGGCAGGCTCGACGTCCCCGACGGGCACTCGTACCCGGACAGCGACTGGGCGCACGTCCAGGCGGCGATCGACCTCATCACGTCCTGGGACCGGGACCAGCCGTTCTGCGTCTACCTGCCGTTGACGTATCCGCACCCGCCGTACGCCGTCGAGGACCCGTGGTTCTCCATGATCGATCGCGCCGCGATGCCGGACCGGCGTCCGGAGCCGGAGTGGGCCGGCAAGCCGAGCATCCTCTCAGGTATCCGCGACCGGCAGCGGCTCGAGGCCTGGAGCGACGATCAGTGGACCGAACTGCGGGCCACCTACTACGGCATGTGCGCCCGGGTCGATCACCAGCTGGGGCTGGTCCTCGACGCGCTGCGCCGCGCCGGCAGCTACGACGACACAGCCGTGTTCGTCTTTCCCGATCACGGGGACTTCACCGGTGACTACGGGCTGGTGGAGAAGACCCAGAACACGTTCGAGGACTGCCTGACCCGCGTGCCGCTGGTGATCAAGCCGCCGAGGTCGACACCGGTGCGGCCCGGCATCGCCGACGCCCTCGTCGAGCTGGTCGACGTGCCGGCGACGATCGAGGATCTGGTCGGGTTGACGCCCGAGCACACCCATTTCGGCCGGTCGCTGGTTCCGCTCCTCACCGGCGCGGCTGACGACCACCGGGACGCGGTGTTCAGCGAAGGCGGCCGGCTCGCCGGCGAGGAGCAGGCGATGGAGTTGCAGAGCACCCCGCCGGGCGGCCGGCCGGAGGACAGCCGGTACTGGCCCCGGCTCGAGCTCCAACGTGGCCCCGGTCCGGAACACACCAAGGCCGTCATGTGCCGGACCCGGGACCACAAGTACGTCCGCAGGCTCTACGAGAAGGACGAGCTCTACGACCTCCGCGCCGACCCGGGAGAACTGGTCAACCGGATCGACGATCCCGGCCTCGCCCAGGTGCGGGCGGAGCTCGGGGATCGCCTGCTCACCTGGTTCCACGAGACGTGCGACGTCGTTCCGCACCGCGCCGACCGGCGCTAGGGGCACTCTCCCGGGATGCCCGGATGCTGGACGCGGCGTCTCGGATGATGGGCGAGCGAGTGATTCCGGGCGGGTTCACCCTAGGCTGGGTCGTTCGAGACCGGCTTCGAGGAGATCCGTGGCATCCACTGACGCGATCCTGGCCGCCCGCCTCGCCACCGAGGCGGGCGCGCTGCTGCTCGCGCTGCGCCGCGACCACGATCCGGCCGCCGGCACTCAGGCGCTGCGCGACGCGGGCGACCGCTCTGCGCACCGGTTCCTCGCCGCCGCGCTGGCCGACCAGCGGCCCGGCGACGCCGTCCTCAGCGAGGAGGCGCCCGACACCGTCGAGCGCCTGACCGCCCGACGGGTCTGGATCATCGACCCTCTCGACGGCACCCGCGAGTTCGGCGACGGCCGCGACGACTGGGCGGTGCACGTGGCGCTGTGGCAGGACGGCGAGCTGGCCGCCGGCGCCGTCGCGCTGCCCGGCCTCGGCGCCACGCTGACCAGCGACCCCGCCGCCGTCGTCCCGCCCGGCCCGGCCGAGGGTGCGCCGCCGCGCATCGCCGTCAGCCGCAGCCGTCCGCCCGTCGCCGCCCAGCGAGCCGCGGCCGCCCTGGGCGCCGAGCTGGCGCCGATGGGCTCGGCCGGATTCAAGGTCGCCGCCGTCGTGCGCGGCGAGGCCGACGCGTACGTCCACGCCGGCGGCCAGTACGAGTGGGACTCCGCCGCGCCGGTGGCCGTCGCCCGCGCCGCCGGCCTCTTCACCAGCCGCGTCGACGGGTCGCCGCTGCGGTACAACGAGGCCGACCCGTACCTCCCCGACCTGCTCGTCGCCCGCCCGGAGCTCGCCGACGCGCTCCTGGCCGCCGTCGCCGAACCCGTGAGGTCCGCATGACGATCCACGAGTACCAGCTCTCGCAGCTCGACTATCTCGAGGCCGAGGCGGTGCACGTCTTCCGCGAGGTCGCCGCCGAGCTGGAGCGCCCGGTGCTGCTGTTCTCCGGGGGCAAGGACTCCATCGTCATGCTCCGGCTGGCCGAGAAGGCGTTCTGGCCGGCCCCGATGCCGTTCCCCGTCATGCACGTCGACACCGGGCACAACTTCCCCGAGGTGCTGGAGTTCCGCGACCGCCGGGTCGCCGAGCTGGGCGTCAACCTCGTGGTCGCGTCCGTGCCCGACGCCATCGAGCGCGGGCTGGTGGCCGAGGAGCCGAACGGCTCGCGCAACCGCATCCAGACGCCGGTGCTGCTGGAGGCGGTCGAGAAGCACCGGTTCAGCGCGCTGTTCGGCGGCGCCCGCCGCGACGAGGAGAAGGCACGGGCCAAGGAGCGGGTGTTCTCCTTCCGCGACGACTTCGGCCAGTGGGACCCGAAGAACCAGCGCCCGGAGCTGTGGAACCTGTACAACGGCCGCATCCACCTGGGCGAGAGCATCCGGGTGTTCCCGCTGTCGAACTGGACCGAGCTGGACGTCTGGCACTACATCCAGCGCGAGGAGATCGCCGTCCCGTCGATCTACTACGCGCACCAGCGCGAGGTGTTCGAGCGCGACGGCATGCTGTTCGCGAACAACGAGTTCTGCCGCCCACGCGAGGGCGAGACGACGTTCGTCACGACGGTCCGCTACCGCACCGTCGGCGACGCGTCGCTGACCGCGGCGGTGCGCTCCGACGCCGACACCGTCGAGAAGGTGATCGAGGAGGTCGCCGCCACCCGGCTCACCGAGCGTGGCGCCACCCGGGGCGACGATCGCGTCAGCGAGGCCGCGATGGAGGACCGGAAGAAGGAAGGCTACTTCTGATGGACCTGCTCAGGTTCGCCACCGCCGGCTCCGTCGACGACGGCAAGAGCACGCTGATCGGGCGGCTGCTGTTCGACTCGAAGGCGATCTTCACCGACCAGCTGGAGAGCGTCGAACGCACCAGCCAGCAACGCGGCGACGAGTACACCGACCTCTCGCTGCTCACCGATGGCCTGCGGGCCGAGCGCGAGCAGGGCATCACCATCGACGTGGCGTACCGCTACTTCGCCACGCCGCGGCGCAAGTTCATCATCGCCGACACCCCCGGGCACATCCAGTACACCCGCAACATGGTCACCGGCGCCTCGACGGCCGACCTCGCCATCGTGCTGGTCGACGCCCGCAAGGGGATGGTCGAGCAGAGCCGCCGGCACGCCTTCCTGGTGTCGCTGCTGCGGGTGCCGCACCTCGTGCTCGCGGTGAACAAGATGGACCTCGTCGACTGGTCGCAGGAGGTGTTCGAGGGCATCGAGAAGGAATTCTCCTCGTTCGCGACCAAGCTCGACGTCCCCGACCTCACCGTCGTCCCGATCTCCGCCCTGCACGGCGACAACATCGTCAGCCGGTCGCCGAACATGCCGTGGTACGAGGGGCCGTCGCTGCTGCACCACCTCGAGCACGTGCACATCGCCAGCGACCGCAACCTCGTCGACGTCCGCTTCCCTGTGCAGTACGTCATCCGGCCGCAGTCGCTGCAGCGCACCGACTACCGCGCCTACGCCGGCCAGGTCGCCGGCGGCGTCCTCAAGGCCGGCGACGAGGTCATGGTGCTGCCCAGCGGGTTCACCACCCGCATCGCCGGCATCGAGACCGCCGACGGCCCGGTGGGTGAGGCGTTCGCGCCGATGTCGGTGACCGTCCGGCTGGAGGACGAGATCGACATCTCCCGTGGCGACATGATCTGCCGTCCGCACAACCAGCCGGCGGTCGCGCAGGACATCGACGCCATGGTCTGCTGGATGGCTGAGACGCCGCTGGCGCCGGGGCAGAAGCTCGCCATCAAGCACACCACGCGGTCGGCACGGGCGCTGGTGAAGGAACTGCAGTACCGCCTCGACGTCAACTCGCTGCACCGCGACGACACCGCCACGCAACTCGGCCTCAACGACATCGGCCGCGTGCGGCTGCGCACCACCGTCCCGCTGCTCGCCGACGAGTACCGCCGCAACCGGCAGACCGGCGGCTTCATCCTCATCGACGAGGCCACCAACCGCACCGTGGGCGCCGGCATGATCACCTCGGCGAGCTGAGCGAAGGTGCGCTACAGTTCGCCATAGCAGGATTCTTGGGGGGCCGATGAAACTGCGCACCAATAGCGTCAGCTGGCGCGAGATCGACGGTGAGACGGTCATTCTGGATCTCTCGTCGTCCACGTATCTGAAGACCAACGCCGCGGGCTCGACCATCATGCGGCTGCTGTCCGAGGAACGCACCACCGCGGAACTCGCCGACGGCCTCGTCGAGGAGTACGGCATTCCGGCCGACCAAGCCACGGCGGATACCGAGACGTTCGTCGCCATGCTGCGCGAGCGGAACCTTCTCGACACCGCCGATTCCTAGTGTCCGTCCCGGCGGCGAATACCGCCGGTCCGGCAGTTCATCCATCCGCAGAAACGAAAGTGGGGCTCTGATGGCCTACGAAGCACCGACGCTCGAGGAGATCGGCTCGGTCCGCGAGCTCACACTCGCCGCGAGCGGTCGCGGTCGATCCGACCAGGTCCAGTGGTTCCGTTACAACAACGACCCCGGTGGCGTGCTGTCCTGACGCCCCCGGTCGGCCGGAACGGACCGGGCGGAAACGGTTGATCGAGGAAATGAGCGCAAAAGCCTCCGACAACGGCATTCCGGCGGTACGATCTCGGCCTGTTAGAAGGCAGCGCGTTGGTGGATGCGCTGCCGTTATCGCCTCCGCAAGTGAGGCTCCGTAGAAGGGGGGCACGGCCATGGCGTATCAGCCACCCGTGTTGGAAGAGGTCGGATCCGTCCGTGAGTTGACACTCGCGCAGGGCGGCCAGGGCTCGTCGGACCAGTTCCTCTGGTTCAAGTGGGGGAACGACAAGCCGCCGGGCGGTGGCGGCCTCTCCTGACGCCGTCAACCAGGGGCACGGCGGAGTCGTCCGGTCATCGGTGACTCCGCCGTGTCTCGCTCGTGGTGTCGGGGGAGCATCGCGTGAATCTACATTCCGCCGCAGTGCGAATGGGCGCCGATCCGGCGCATTCCACACCGCGCTATTTCCGGCTTTCCTCGTTCGAGATCGCCACGTCCTGGGTGCACGGCTCGTTGCCGGTGGCACCGTATCCGGAGACGGCCGCGACTCCACGCGAGGCGCTCGACGACGCCCTGCGCGCGGCGCTGCTGCGCGCGCCCTGCTTCGTCTCGTTCTCCGGCGGGCGGGACTCGTCGGCCATCCTGGCGGCCGCGACGGCGCTGGCCCGGCGTGAGGGGCACGCCGACCCGGTCCCCGTCACCGAGGTCTACCCGGACGTTCCCGACGCCGACGAGGCGGACTGGCAACGGCTGGTCGTCGATCACCTCGGTCTGACCGAGTGGGTCCGGCTGCCGATCCGGGGCGAGAGCGACCTGCTGGGCGACGGCGCACGGGCCAGCCTGCTGCGTCGCGGCGTGCTCTGGCCGCCGCCGTTCCACGTCAAGGACCGGCTGTTCGAGACCGTCGCGGGCGGGTCGGTCCTCACCGGTGAGGGCGGCGACGAGATCATCGGGCCGCGCCGCACGACGCCGGTGACGCTGCTGGTGCGCAAGCGGCGTCGGCCCCGTCCGGAACTGCTGGCCGCGACCGCCGCCGCGCTGGCGCCGGGCCCGGTGCGCGCGTTCCGGGTGCGCCGCCAGATGACTGGCGACGCCCAGCAGCCGTGGCTGCGTCCGGCGGTCGCCCGCCGGCACCGCCGGCTGCTCGCCGCCGACGAGGGGTCCGAGCCGCTGGCGTGGGACCGGTCGCTGTGGTGGGTGCGGCACCGCCGCGCCGTCGACGCCGTCGTCGCCAACTATGCCGCGCTGGGCGCCGAGTTCGACGTCGCCGTCGGGCATCCGCTGCTCGACACCGGGTTCCTGGCCGCGCTCACCCGGTTCGGCGGCCGGTGGGGGTTCGCCGGGCGCACCGCGCTGATGCGCATCCTCTTCTCCGATGTGCTGCCCGACGAGATCCTGCGCCGGTCCAGCAAGGCCAGCTTCGACCGCGCCTACATGGGCGAGCCGACACGCGCGTTCGCCCGCGACTGGGACGGCTCGGGCGTGGACGCCGAACTCGTCGATCCCGAGGCGCTGCGGGCCGGTTGGCTGTCCGACCGGCCCTCGACCCTGTCCGGCACGCTGCTGCAGCAGGCCTGGCTGGCCGCGCAGCCCAGCCCTCCGCGAGGTACCGAATGAGGAATCCCCTGACGCTGGTCCGGGCCGTACCGCTGCGCGAGTGGCCGTCCGTCTGGGCGGCCACCGTCATCGCCGCGACGGTCGAGATCGGCCTGCGGGTCGCGCGGCTGCCGCGGCTGGCCGCCTGGCTGGGCGCCCCGCTGGGGTTGGAGCAGGAGTCGCCGCTGATGCCGGCCGGCGATGCGACGGCGCGGCTGTCCGAGACCGAGCGGCGGCGGTTGCGTGCCGCCTGGCGCGTGCTGCGGCACTGGCCGTTCGGCGACACCTGTCTGCGTCGCGCGCTGGTCAGCGGGCATGTGCTGCGCCGCCGGAAGCCGGTGCTGCGGGTCGGTGTCGCGAAGGTCGAGGGCCGGATCCAGGCGCACGCGTGGCTGGAGATCGACGGCGTCAGCCTGGACCCGGTCGGCGCGGCCACGTACCGGACGTTCGAGGCGATGGGCGGGACACGATGAGGACGGAGCGGCAGCTGCTCTACGGGCTTCGGGTGGCCTCGGAGGTCCCGTTGCACCAGGAACGGGCCGTCGCGGCGGAAAGGGAGCCGGACGTCGATATCCGGTGGGGCGACCCGGTGCCGCTGACGACGCACGCGCCGGCCGGACGGGTGCTGGCGCACCTGGAGACCGACCAGCCGTACTACACGTTCACCCAGGTGGCCGACGGCGGCTGGCTGCTGCGGTTCTATCGGACCTGCGACTTCGTCGTCGCGCCGGACGGCCGCTCGGTGCGGGTGCACGTCGTCGAGGGGGCCGACCCGGGGATCGCCGGGATCCTCACCGCCGGGGCACTGCTGTCGTTCCTCGTGACGGTGCGCGGCGACGTCGTGCTGCACGCGAGTGCCGTGCAGGTCGGCGGCGGCGCGGTGGCGTTCGTCGGCCGCTCCGGCATGGGCAAGTCGACGATGGCGACGTTGATGTGCGCGGCCGGTGGCGCGTTGATCACCGACGACGTCCTCTGCCTGGACGACGACGGTGACGGCCGGCCGGTCTGCCGGCTGGGCGCGACGGAGCTGCGGCTGCGCAAGTCCGCCGCCGAGCTGGTCGAGCAGTTCGCCGTCGCCCCGTCCAGCCGGCTCACCAGTGACGCCCGCGACGCGCTGAGCGTGGCGCCGTCGCGGGCCGACCGGGTGCCGCTGGCCGGGATCGTGTTCCCGCTGCCCGACCGGGAGCGCGCGTCGATCGAGCTGACCCGGATGGGCGCCATGGACGCGCTGATCACGTTGCTGCGGTTCCCGCGGCTGCTCGGCTGGACCGACCCGGAGATCCTGGACCGGCAGTTCCAGCAGGCCGGCGAGCTGGTCGAGCGGGTCCCGGTGTTCGTGGCGCACGTGCCGTGGGGCCCGCCGTTCTCGCCGGCGATCGCGCCGGCCATCGCCGACGCCGTCGGGCTCGGGGCGAGCGTGGGCTGAGCGCCGTCAGCCCTGCCGGTACAGCGGCGCGGCGCCGGACGTCGCGCCCGAGCGGGCCACCGGCTCGGCCGGGCTGGCGGTCCCGGTCCCGGTTGCGGCGCGGTGGGCCTGGCCGAGCCAGTCGCTCACCTCGGGCTCGTCGGCCTCGCGGCCGGTCTTGCGCTCGTGGCGGGCGACCTGCTCGCGCAGGTACTCGATCTCCTCGCGCCGCGACCGCGAGCGGTTCACCCCGGCAACGATGGCCAGGATCCCGAGCATGAGGAGCAGGCCGGCGGCGACGCCCGCGGCGAAGACGCCCCAGACCGGCGAGTCGAGATCGACGTCGAACGCGCTGAGCGTGACGCTGTCGCCACCGGCGATGACGGCGACGACCACCGCTGCCGCGGCAACGATGATGAGGATCAGTCCGAGCACGATCATGCCGGATCCCTTCGGGTGGCAGGCTGCGTGTCAGTAGTCCACTCTTCCCGCGCCCACATCGGGGCAAACCCGGCACACCGCTACTCGACGTTGCGCATGATGTCGAGGTCGACCGGCCCGTCGATGCCGTCGACCCGGGCGAACGTGTTGACCTGCCAGACGTGCCAGCGTTCGTCGGTGGGGCGACGGAAGAAACGGTAGTCCCAGAGCCGGCGGTCCAGGCCGTCGCGGACGGGGTAGACGTCGTCCCAGTCGGGACGGACGTAGAACAGCAGGTCGCGGGCCCAGGCCCGCTCGACCAGCTGCACGAATGCGTCGACCTCGGCGGCGACCCGGTCGGCCGGCGGCCGGTCGCTGCAGTTGCCGGTCAGCTCGAGGTCGATGACGGGCGGCAGGGCGTTGTCGTCGGGCGGCGCGACGGCGAGGAAGTTCTCGGCCTGTGCCTCGCCCGGTGCGCAGAGCGTGAAGAAGTGGTAGGCGCCGCGGTCGAGCCCGGCCCGGGCGGCGCCGGCCCAGTTCTCATCGAACCATTCGTCGACCCAGCCCTGGCCCTCGCTGGCCTTGATGTAGGCGAACTGGATGCCGTCGCCGGCGACGGCATCCCAGTCGATCTCGTCCTGGTGGGCGGAGACGTCGATGCCGTAGCGCTCGCCGTTCTCCAGCGCCGGCCGCCAGTGCGGGACGATGCCGAACCAGAGCACCGCGCCCAGGCTCAACGCCGCGGCCACCACCACCGAAACGGTGACGATGATGCGACGGCGCATACCCGATTCCCCCGATCCGTGGCCTTCGTCCGTCACTTTATCGGCCCGGCTGGTCGTATCGTCGGCTCATGGCGCCGGACGTCTGGGCCGAGGGCGACGCCTATGAGGCGTACGTCGGACGGTGGAGCCGCCGGGTCGCCGCCGCGTTCGTGCCCTGGCTGGACGTCCCCGGCGGCGCTCGGTGGATCGACGTCGGCTGCGGCACCGGCGCACTGACCGAGGCCGTGCTGACGCTGGCCGCGCC
Source organism: Jiangella muralis (assembly GCF_001270745.1). Classification (GTDB taxonomy): domain Bacteria; phylum Actinomycetota; class Actinomycetes; order Jiangellales; family Jiangellaceae; genus Jiangella; species Jiangella muralis. Next base: position 23,543 of record NZ_LFXL01000039.1, on the reverse strand, counting down.
CGCCTCCGTCCTCGGCGTCGACCCGTCCACCGGGTTCCTCGGCACCGCCCGCGAGCAGGTCCCGGCCGCGACGTTCGAGGCCGGCGACGCCGCGGCGCTGCCGGTCGCCGACGGCGCCGCCGATGCCGTGGTGAGCGGGCTGACGCTGAACTTCGTGCCCGACGCGGCGGCGGCCGCCGCGGAGTTCGTCCGGGTGGCCGCGCCCGGCGCCGTCGTGGCCGCGTACGTGTGGGACTACGCCGACGGCATGCAGCTCATGCGGCACTTCTGGGCGGCCGCCGCGGACGTCGACCCGGACGTCGCCGGTCTGGACGAGGGCGCCCGGTTCCCGCTGTGCCGGCCCGAACCACTGGTGCACCTGTGGCTGGCGGCCGGCCTGGCCGACGTCGACGTCCGATCCATCGAGATCCCGACATCGTTCGCGTCGTTCGACGACTACTGGCGCCCATTCCTCGGCGGGCAGGGCGCCGCCCCCGGCTACCTGGCCACGCTCCCGCCGTCGCGGCAGGACGCGATCCGCGCGGCGGTGCGGGCCCGGCTGCCGGTCGCCGCCGACGGCTCGATCTCACTGACGGCGCGCGCCTGGGCGGTCCGCGGGCTGCGGCGCTGAAGGAGGGCCCATGCGGGTGGTCGGCGGGTACGCCGTCGTCGTCACGGACCGGCTGCGCGAGTGCCGCGACTTCTACGCCGGCCGGCTCGGCTTCGCCGTCGTGTTCGAGGCCGACTGGTTCGTGTTGCTGGACGGCGGCGGCGTCGCGGTCGCGTTCATGCGCCCGGAGCACCCGTCGGCACCGCCGTCGCCCGGCCCGCACACCGGCGACGGCGCGTTCCTCACCGTCCAAGTGACCGACGTCGCCGCCGAATACGAGGCGCTGCGAGCCGGCGGCGTGCGGTTCGCCCTGCCGCTGACCGACGAGCCGTGGGGGCAGCGCCGCTTCGGGCTGGTCGACCCGGCCGGCCAATGGGTCGACGTCGTCGAGCAGACCGACCCCGAGCCCGGCTGGTGGGACCCGTACATCCCCTAATTCCGCTTGGTCTCCGAAACTCCGACACTCGAACCGAGTTTTGCAGCCGGTGGCGGCGCCCCGCAGGCATGGCGCAACGGTGTGGGATCGCTGCGTGATCGATGCGAGATCACTGTGCGTGGCGGGTGGCGTCGCTGTCGTCAGGGCAACAGTGATCGACCCCACTCGGCGCAGCGGATCCACACAGTGAGGTGGGGATCGTGCAAAGGGGACGCGCCGGTCACGGTTCCGCCGGTCTGCGTACCTCACCCCCCACCGGCTCGGTGGTCCGAGGCCAACCTCGCTGGCTGACTGATTCGCGTTGGCCTGACGTCGCCGCGTTCGTCGGTGGCCGCAGGTTGGCCGTCCCCCTGGCGCCCATTTTCTTAGCCGCGTGACCGCGCCTCAAGTGGACCCGAGTGGGCGCTTCGCGCGGCGGGGGTCCGCCACGGCACACCCACCCGCCCGAGTTGATCATGGCGAAATCGGGGTTCCCGGTCGCTGGGAACCCCGATGTGCCCATGATCAACAGCCACCCGGGGGTGGGGGGCGGCCACTTCACGCGCGGCGGATGCACCTCACCCGCGCCAGCACCGCATAACCGCCGCCGACGGCTCTCATTCGTTGCTGCGGCGGGTGAGGTGCCCACCACGCGAGTGACGTCGACGGCCTGGGACGTCTTCGATGGCCAGAATCGTCCAACGGCGCCCGGAACACGACTCCCGCCATCGAAGACGGCTCCGGGAGTCGAGGACAAACCCAACGGTGCACCGGCACGAACGGCCAACAGACATCGGCCAGGCGAACGGTGCACCCGGGGCGGGCCTCTGCCCGCACTTCCCGCGTCCCCCTGATAGCGCCCGGGGCCGCGGTGCCGCGGGTCAAGCGGTCATCGCCGCGCGAAGCGCCGTTGGGCTCCGCTTGAGGCGCGGTCCGCGGCTGAGAAAATGGGCAGCAGGGGGACGGCCCACTGCCGCAAAGCGGCGCACTGCGGGACAACGGCGAACCGTCCACCCGACCAAACGGACTCACTCAGCTAGCGCGAGAGCGCGTCCTCCAGCTCCTTCAGCAGCCGGGCCTTCGGCCGCGCCCCGACCAGCGCCTGCACCGGCTCGCCGTCGACGAACAGCATGAGGGTGGGCAGGGACATGACGCGGTATCGTGCGCCGACCTCGGGGTGCTCGTCGTTGTTGATCTTGCGGATGGCGACGGTGCCCTCGAGCTCACCGGCCAACTGGTCCAGCATGGGCGCGATCATGTGACACGGCGGGCACCATTCGGCCCAGAAGTCGACCAGCACGGGAAGGTCGCTGCGCAGCACCTCGTGGTCGAACGTCTCGGTGGTGACGGTGAGCGTCATGCGTGGTCTCCCTGCTGCCGTGCCTGGGCGTCGTCGAGCTTGGCCTGGATGCCGGCGCGGATCGCCGTCAGGCGGTCGAGGTAGCCGTCGACCTCGGCGAGCTTGCGCCGGTACGTCTCGATCGAGTCCGCGCAGGAGTCGCCGGAGGCGTGCCCGGAGCGCAGGCACTCCACGAACGGACGGGTGTCGTCGAGGCTGAAGCCGATGTCCTGCAGCGTCTGGATCTCGGTGACCAGCCGCAGGTCGTCCTCGTCGTACTCGCGATAGCCGTTGGGGGCGCGTTGCGCCATCAGCAGGCCCTGTGACTCGTAGAACCGCAGCGCCCGGGTGGTGGTGCCGGCGCGTTGCGCGAGGTCGCCGATTCGCATGCCTCGACGGTAATCCTTGACGCGCGCGTCAAGGCAAGGCAGCCGTCACGGGTGCTCGGCCGCCGACGTCGCGTAGACGTCGAGCAGGCGCCGTTCGGCGTCGGCGAGGGCGAGCCGCACGGCGCCGAGCGCGACCGCGTCGTCACCGAGCCGGGACAGCTCCAGCCGCGGCTGCACGAGCGCGCGCCGGCTCAGGTGGCGTCGCAGCCCGGCCAGGATCGTGTCGCCGGCCAGCGTGATGCTGCCGCCGATCACGACCAGTTCGGGATCGATGGCGGAGACGAAGGAGGCGAGGCCGCGGGCCAGCCTGGCGCAGGCCTCGTCGATCGCCTGCAGCGCCCGCGGATCACCACCGGCGGCCGCGACGAGGACGGCGGCGGCGTCGGGACTCTCGTCGTCGCCGAGGCTGCGCGCGCGTTGCAGGATCCACGCCGTCCCGACGGCGGACTCCAGCGGGCCGAGCCCGTCCGCCTGCGTCCCCTGCGGCTCCTCCTCGAGTTCGAGGAACCCGATCTCGCCGGCCGCCCCATGGGCACCGCGATGTACCTGTCCCTCCATCAGCACGGCCGCGCCGATCCGGGCGCCCCACTGCACGAGGATCAGGTTCTCGGCGTTGCCGCCGCTGCCGTTCCACCGCTCGGCCATCACCGCGAGGTTGACGTCGTTCTCGACCCGCACGGGGCAGTCGAGGCTCTGCCGGATCAGGCTGCCGAGCTCGAGCGAGCTCCATCCGGGCACGGACGGCGCCTGGACGACGGCGCCGCGTTGGTCGTCGACGATGCCGGGCGTGCCGATGCCCACCGCCGCGAGGTCCGGCAGCCGCACCGGCACCGTGGCGAGCGCCTTGCGCATCGTCGACTCGACCTGGTCGAGCAGTTGCGCGTGGGTGCTCGCCACGGCGACGTCGTGACGCGCGTGCGCGACGACGGTCCCGCTGAGGTCGGCGACGGCGCAGTAGATCCGGTGTGGTCCGACGTCGATGCCGAGGACGTGCCTGGCGTCGGCGCGGAATCTGAGCACGCGCGCGGGTCGGCCCATGCGCGGCGCGTCGATCTCGGGCGCCTCGGTCTCCTCGACCCAGCCGTCGGCCATCAGCGTCGACACCGCCGCGGTGACCGTGGGGCGGGACAGGCCGGTCGCCCGGACGAGTTCGGTGACGCGGGCAGTGCCCGCGGCGCGGATGGCGGCGAGGACCGCCGCGCAGTTCATGAGACGTAGGACCTGTGGGCCGCTTCCATGTCCGAGTTGTGTCACAGCCACCCCTTGACACCGACGTGTCGTACCAACATAGTGATCTTACGTTACATAGTGAGGAAGGCTTCCTTACTAAGTCTAGGCACGGTCCAACGCGAGCCATCAGGCGTGCGGCGGGGCGGCCAGCGACAGCGCGGCGCGACTCCGGAGACGCGCGGCGCCCCGTCGGCTCGGGCACACCCGACCACACCTGCGTTCTCGCCTGACGAGCACACCCGTTGCGTTACCGACCGGCATCGGTGCCAGCGGTCGACCGCCCGCGTTCCGGATGCGATTCCGCGGAATCCGGATCACGGGGAGCAGCACGTCTTCCATCTGGAAGTCATGACGGCGACCAGCGAATCAACACGGCGCTATTTCACATCGACCGGTACCCCGCCCGGGAGGATGCCATGTTGGGCAAGCGATCCGCAGCGTTACTACTTTTCCTGGCTCTGTTGATGTCAGTCATGGTCAGTGCCCCGGCCGCCGCGCAGCCGGCCGGGGCTGCCGAGAACCCCGACGCGACGTTCGCCGAACTGTCGGCGGCCGACCAGTTCGAGAAGGTGCCGGTGGCACCCGGGATCTCGCAGCCGATGAACATGGACATCGCCGACGACGGCCGGGTGTACATGACCAGCCGCGACGGCGTCATCCGCGTGTATCACCCAGGCATGGGGCACGTGGGCGTGGTGGCGGAACTGGACGTCTTCGACGACCACCCGCTGCCGCAGAACCCCGACTTCGAAGGGTCGAAGAACCAGGAGGGCGGCCTGCTGGGCCTGGCCCTGGACCCGGACTTCGAGACGAACGGCTGGATGTACGTGTACTACACCAGCCGCGCCGAGAACGCGCACTACCTGTCCCGGTTCCACGTCGAGGGCGACCAGCTCGACGTCGCATCCGAGATCGTCATGCTGAAGGTTCCGTACAACAAGACGAACTGCTGCCACGTCGCCGGTGACGTCGACTTCGACTCCGCCGGCAACCTGTACCTGAGCACCGGCGACGAGTCGCCGCCGGACCTCAACCAGCAGTACTCGCCGCTCGACAGCCGCCCGACGCACTGGTACAACGACGACCGCCGGACCTCCGGCAACACGAACGACCTGCGCGGCAAGGTCCTGCGCATCACCCCGCAGCCGGACGGCACGTACACCATTCCGGACGGGAACCTGTTCACCGGCGACGAGGACGGCGGCGGCAAGACCCGGGCGGAGATCTTCGCCATGGGGTTCCGCAACCCGTTCCGCATCTCGCTCGACCCCGCGACCGACCGGCTGCACATCGGCAACTACGGCCCGGACCGGCTGGGCGAGTGGACCGAGCGCGGCCCGTGGGGCTTCGACCAGTACATGGCGACGTCCGAGGCGGCCAACTTCGGGTACCCGTTCTGCATCGGGAACAACTACCCGTACCGGCCGTGGGACTACGCGACCAACCAGCCGCTCGGTGACTTCTACGACTGCGAGAACGGCCCGGTCAACGACTCGCCGAACAACACCGGGCTGGACCAGCTCCCGCCGGTGACGCCGGCGACGATCTACTACCCGCGCAGCTGGGCGGGCTGGCCCGAGTCGTGGGTCGGCTGGCCGGCGCAGGAGATCAACCCGATCCCGGAGCCGTTCCTCAACATGGGCTCCGGCGCGGGTGGCCCGATGTCGGGCCCGGTCTACCGCTACGACGCGGCGCTGCAGTCCGACACCAAGTTCCCCGAGCACTACGACGGGCGCTGGTTCCTGCTCGACTTCCACCGCGGCCACGTGAAGACGGTCTCGCTGGATGCGAACGAGCAGGTCGAGGCGATCGACGACTTCATGCCCGGCCAGACCTGGTCCGGCCTGATGGACGGCGAGTTCGGCCCGGACGGTTCGCTGTACGTGCTGGAGGGCGGCTCGTTCGGGGACAACCCGAACGCCGGCCTGTACCGGGTCGACTATGTGCCCGACACCGGTCCCGGGCAGTGCGTGACCGACGACTTCGCTGGTACCGAGCTGGACCGCGAGCTGTGGCCGACGATCGTGCGCGAGAACGCGGCCGGCTACCGGCAGACCGACGGCGCCCTCGAGATCGACATGCTGCAGGGCGACATGATCAGCAACCACCTGAGCGGCAACATCAACACCACCGCGCAGAACATGATCATGACTCCGGTGCCCGACGGGCGCTGGGAGGCCAAGGTCACCGTCGACCTACCGGCGGAGTCGGTCAGTCACGACCAGGCCGGGTTCATCATCTACTCCGACGACCAGAACTTCACCAAGGCGGCCTACTTCCCGCCGTACGGCACCGCGGTCAATGGGCGGATGGAGTACCTCTTCCACCAGAACGGAGAGATCCGCTATCAGGGCGGGGTCGACAACCCCACCATCACCGATGCGCCGCGGACGCTGCACCTCCGGTTGAGCGGTGACGGTGAGAACGTGCGGGCTGCCTACTCCCTCGACGGCGTGACCTGGGTCAACGTCGGGCGACCGGCGCCGATCTCGCAGTACGAGGCGCCCCAGTTCGGCTTCTTCGCCGCCCATGGTCCGAGCGAGATCACGACCCCGCTGACCGCGACGTTCTCCGACTACTCGCTGTGCGTCCCGGAGGAGCCCGCGTGTGCCGCCCCGGCGGTCGACGACGGGTACCGGCCGCTGTGGGACGGCGCCACGCTGACCGGCTGGAACCAGTCCGGGCCGGGCGGGTTCGCCGTCGTCCCGGACGGGGAGCGGGCCGGCTCGTGTGCTCTCGAGTCGATCGGCGATCCGGCCGGCTTGGGGATGTTGTGGCACGAGGAGGAGTTCGAGTCCTACCGGCTGCATCTCGACTTCAAGGCCGTGGCCGTGGACGACAACTCCGGTGTGTTCTTCGGGTTCCCCGACCCCGGTGACGACCCGTTCGTCGCGGTGCGCGAGGGCTACGAGATCCAGATCGACGACACCGGCGGCTCGCCGGGTGCCCAGGACAAGTCCAAGACCGGTTCGATCTACACGTTCCAGGCGCCGACGTCGTTCCCGACCGTCGCCGGCCAGTGGAACGAGATGGAGATCGAGGTCGAGGACCCGATGGTCCGGGTCTGGATCAACGACGTGCTGGTCAACGAGTACGAGAATCCGGCGGGATCCGGGCGCGACCTCGCCTCCGGCTTCGTCGGCATTCAGAACAACCGGGTGTCGGACAACGTGTTCTACCGCGACATCTGGATCAAGGAGCTCGGCGACACCCAGTGCCCCGAGCCGGAGACGCCGCCGGCGGGCTTCGTGCCGCTGTACGACGGCGAGACGCTGGACGGCTGGACCATGGCCGGTCCGGGCGGCTTCGAGATCGACGAGTGCGGGCTGCTCGAGCCGCACGGCGGCATGGGCCTGCTCTGGTACGACCAGAAGACGTTCTCCGACTACGTGATGCGGGTCGACTTCCGGGTCAAGGCGCCGACCGACAACTCCGGCGTGTTCCTCCGCTTCCCCGACCCGCAGGGCGACCCCGGCCGGCCGGTGAACGAGGGCCACGAGGTGCAGATCTACGACGCCACCGACAACCCGAATACCCGGACCGGCGCGATCTACAACTTCGCACCGGCCGACCCCTTGGCCACCAAACCCATCGGCGAGTGGAACACGATGGAGATGGAGGTGATCGGCCAGGAGTACCGCGTCACGCTCAACGGCGTCGAGGTCACCAACTTCACCGGCGACGGCACCCGCCCCCTGGAGGGTTACGTCGGTCTGCAGAACCACTCGTCGGGCCAGGCGGCCGGTGAGAGCGTGGAGTTCCGCAACGTCTGGATCAAGGAGGTCGAGGACGAGCTGACGGTCGACGCGTCGCTGACGCCGCCCGAGCCCGACGGCGCCAACGGCTGGTACGTCTCGCCGGTCACGCTCGGCCTCGAGTCCAACAACGCGGACGCAGAGCTGTTCTGGCGGCCGCGGACGGACGAGACGGAATGGCGCACCTGGACCGAGCCGGTGCCGTTCGACGCCGACGGCGTCTACAACATCGACTACAAGGCGGTGGTGCCCGGCAGCGGCGGCGAGCCGACTGAGAAGGAGATCCTCGTCGGCTCGGGCGGTTTCGGATTCAGCGAGACCGACTTCAGCGTGGCGCAGGGCGACACCGTCAAGTTCCAGTTGGTCCCCGGGTACGCACACGACGTCGTGATCACCGACGAGAACGGTGCGGTGCTGGCGTCCCGTCCGCTCGGCGACGACTGGGTCGACGACCCGTTCTTCTACGACGCGGCCGAGGTCGGCACGTACTACGTGTACTGCACGCCGCACTCCAACCGGCCCAACCCGGCCGATCCCACGACCTGGGCCGGGATGGTCGCGAAGTTCGAGGTGACGCCGTCCACCGGCCAGCCGCCGGTGGAGACCGGGATCGAGGAGATCGAGTTCCTCATCGACCAGACGGCGCCCACCAGCACGGCGTCGCTGGCCGGCGAGCAGTCCGGCTACGTCTACACCGGCCCGGTGACGGTGACCCTGAACGGGCAGGACGCCACGTCCGGTGTCGCCGCGACGCAGTACCGGATGGCCGGCACGGAGGAGCCGGTGGCCTACACCGAGCCGATCACCGTCACCGAGCCCGGCGACCACGCCGTCGAGTTCCGGTCGACGGACGTGGCCGGTCACACCGAGGACTGGCAGACGGTCGAGTTCACCATCGGCGACGGCGACCCGGGCGACTGCCCGGAGCCGGACCCGCGGGAGACCGTCATGATCGGCGACCTCGACAGCGGCGTACCCAGCTACGTCCTCGACGGCGGATGCACGGTCAACGACCTCATCCTCGACGACGGCGAGTGGGCCAGCCACGGCGCCTTCGTGCGGCACGCCGGGGAGGTGACCAGCCAGCTGGTGACCGACGGCGTGCTCACCGCCAGGGAGCGCCGCGACATCCTCAACACCGCCGCCCGCAGCGACGTCGGACGCGCGGCATCCACCCGGATGTCGTGGTCCATGTCCTGACCATCGCTGACAGCCGACGTCCGGCGCCGGCCCGCCAGTCGCGGGCCGGCGCCGGCGCCGGACCCTCAACCCCTCGAACATCACGGGAGATCTCATGTCGAACCGACTCGGCTGGCTGGCGCCGGTCGTGGGCGCCGCCCTGGTGCTCGCCGCCTGCGGCGAGAGCGCCGATCCACGAGAGGACACCGACGCCGCCGGCGGCGGTGACGACGGCGGCAGCAGCGGCGGCCAGGTCACGCTGGTCATGGAGAGCTGGCGCAACGACGACCTCGCCATCTGGGAGGACGTCATCCTGCCCGCGTTCCACGAGCAGCACCCGAACATCCAGGTCACCTTCCAGCCGACGGCGCCGGACGAGTACGACGCCGCGCTCGACGCCAAGCTCTCCGGCGGCACGGCGGGCGACCTGATCACCTGCCGGCCGTTCGACGTGTCCCTGCGCCTCTTCGAGGAGGGCCACCTCGCCTCGCTCACCGACCTGCCGGGCATGGAGGAGTTCGGCGACGTCGCCCGGGCCGCGTGGTCGACCGACGACGGGTCGGAGGCGTTCTGCGTCCCGATGGCGTCGGTGATCCACGGGTTCCTCTACAACACGGCGGCGTTCGACGAGCTCGGCCTCACGCCGCCGGAGACGGAGGAGCAGTTCCACGAGCTGCTCGGCGCGATCGCCGCCGACGGCACCTATGCCCCGCTGGTGATGGGCAGCGCCGACCAGTGGGAGGCGGCGACCATGGGCCTGCAGAACATCGGCCCGAACTACTGGAACGGCGAGGAGGGCCGGCAGGCGCTCATCGACGGCGCCCAGCGGTTCGACGACGAGCAGTACGTCGCCGCCTTCACCGAGCTCGCGTCGTGGGCGGAGTACCTGCCCAGCGGCTACGAGTCGTTGACCTACCCCGACGCGCAGAACCTGTTCACCCTCGGCCGTGGGGCGATCTTCCCCGCCGGTTCCTGGGAGATCGCGCTCTTCAACGAGCAGGCGGACTTCGAGATGGGCGCGTTCGCCCCGCCGCTGCCGGAGGGCCAGGACACCTGTTACATCAGCGACCACACCGACATCGGCATCGGCATGAACGCGGCCACCGAGCATCCGGAGGAGGTCAGGACGTTCCTGGAGTGGACCACTTCGGCCGAGTTCGCCGACCTGTACGCCAACGCGCTGCCGGGGTTCTTCCCGATGTCCGATCACGACGTCGAGGTCGACGACCCGCTGGCGCAGGAGTTCCTCAGCTGGCGCGACGACTGCGAGTCGACCATCCGGAACTCGTACCAGATCCTCTCGCGCGGTGAGCCCAACCTGGAGAACCAGCTGTGGGACCTCAGCGCGCAGATCCTCAACGGCACCGTCCAGCCGGCCGATGCCGCGGCCCAGGCCCAGTCGGGCCTGGAGCGCTGGTACGAGCCGCAGCAGCGGTAGGAGCACGCATGACCTCGGCGCCACCCGAGGGGATCGGCATCGACGCCACGGCCGCGAGCGAACCGGCCGTGGCGCCGGCGCCCGCCGCCCGCCCGCGTCGCCGGTTCCGCACCCACGTGTTCGTGTTCATCGCGCCGGCGGCGGCGATCTACACGATCTTCATGGTCTACCCGCTGCTCGACTCGCTGCGGCTGAGCCTGTACGCGCCGGTCGACGGCGTCCAGACGTTCGTCGGGCTGGACAACTTCGTCCACCTGCTCTCCGACGACCTGCTCTCCGACGCGTTCTGGAACGCGGTGTGGAACAACCTGGTGTTCTTCGCCGTGCACTTCTTCGTCCAGAACCCGATCGGGCTGCTGCTCGCGGCGCTGCTGGCCGCGCCCACGCTGAAGGGCCGGTCGACCTACCGCACGCTGCTGTTCCTCCCGACGACGCTGAGCGTGGTCATCGTCGGGTTCATCTGGCAGCTGATCATCAGCCCGGTGTGGGGGTTCGTCGAGACCCCGCTGCTCGGGCAGTCGAGCACCGCCCTGGTGACGCTCGCGCTGATGTCGGTGTGGCAGTACATCGGCATCCCGATGATCCTCTTCTACGCCGTCCTCATCAGCATCCCGGACGAGCTGATCGAGGCGGCGACGGTCGACGGCGCCGGCGCGTGGTCGACGTTCTGGCGGGTCAAGTTCCCGCTGATCCTGCCCACCGTCGGCATCGTCTCCGTCATCACCTACGTGGCGAACATGAACGCCTTCGACCTGATCTACACCGTCAAGGGCGCCCTGGCCGGTCCGGACTTCGCCTCGGACATCATGGGGACGCTGTTCTTCCGCACCTTCTTCGGCTTCCAGCTCCAGCAGGGCTCCAGCACCATGGGCGCCACGGTCGCCACCATGATGTTCCTGCTCATCCTGGCCGGCGTGCTGGCGTACTTCTTCGGCTGGCAGCGGCGCATCCAGAGCTACCAGCTATGAGGAGCCCCGAGTTGACCGCTGTGAGCACCCCACCCGTGGCGTCGCGGACGGGCCGGACCTGGCGGGCGCGGGCCGGTGTGGCCGTCCCGCACCTCATCCTGATCGCCTACGTCGTCGTGGCGTGCGGGCCGATCGCGCTGATCGTCATGAACGCGTTCAAGTCCCGTCAGGCGATCTTCGAGGAGCCGTTCGCCTTCCCGACGCCGTCGACGTTGGACCTCGGCGGCTTCGAGACGGTCTTCACCCGGGCCCGGTTCGAGCTGTACTTCCTCAACAGTTTCATCGTCACCGTCAGCACGGTGGTCCTGGTGCTGCTGCTCGGGTCGATGGCCGCGTTCGCCCTGGCCGAGTACCGGTTCACCGGCATCACGCTCGTGTCGATCTACCTGGCGGTGGGGATCATGATCCCGATCCGGCTCGGGACGGTCGGCATCCTCGACCTCATGGTCCGGCTGAACCTGGTGAACTCGCTGGCCGGACTGGTGCTGGTGTACACGGCGATGGGGTTGCCACTGGCCGTGTTCGTGCTGACCGCGTTCTTCAAACAGGTGCCCGGTGACCTGAAGGACGCGGCCCGCATCGACGGTGCGAGCGAGTACCGGGTGTACTCGCTGGCGCTGCCGCTGGTGCGACCCGGGTTGGCGGCCATCGGCGTGTACACCATGCTGCCGATCTGGAACGACCTGTGGTTCCCGCTGATCCTCACGCCCGGAGAGGGGGTCCGCACCGTCACGCTCGGCACCCAGCTGTTCCTCGGGCAGTTCGTCAGCGACTGGAACGCCGTGCTCGCGGTGCTGACGCTGGCGGCGCTGCCGATGCTGGCGCTGTTCATCATCTTCTCGCGGCAGTTCGTCCGCGGCCTGACGTCGGGAGCGATCAAGTGAGCCGGACGCGCATCGGCATCGTCGGGGCCGGCTTCATGGGGTCGGTCCACGCGGCGGCGTGGGCGGCCTGCCCGGACGCCCGGCTGACCGCGCTCGTCGGCGGGTCCGGCGGCGCACCCACGCGGCTGGCGGACGAGTACGGCATGCGGGTCTGCGCCGGCCTGGACGAGCTGCTCGACCAGGTCGACGTGGTCGACGTCTGCGTCCCCACCGACCGGCACCACGAGGTCACCGTCCGGGCCGCCCGCGCCGGACGCGCCGTCGTCTGCGAGAAGCCGCTGGCCCGGACGCCCGCCGAGGCGGCGGACATGATCGCGGTGTGCCGGGAGGCCGGTGTCCCGCTGCTGCCCGCGCACGTCGTGCGGTTCTTCCCCGAGTACGCGGCGGCCAAGGCGGCGGTCGACGCCGGCGCGATCGGCGAACCGGCCGTGGTCCGGCTGACCCGGGCGTCGTTCCAGCCACCGGGTGGCTGGTACCTCGACGAGGCCCGCTCGGGCGGGCTGCACTTCGACCTGATGGTGCACGACCTCGACTACGCCCGCTGGGTCGCCGGCGAGGTCGTGGGCGTGCACGCGCGCAGCGTCCGGGCCGCCCGTCCGGACGCCGGCACGGACCACGTCCTGGCCATCCTGCGGCACGCGCCGGGCGCGATCAGCCACGTCGAGGCCTCGTGGGCGCACCCGCCGCCGACGTTTCGCACCCGGGCCGAGATCGCCGGGACCGGCGGCCTGCTCGAACTCGACTCCGACCGCAGCGCGCCGGTGCGCCCGAACCTGCGGGCCGTGGCCGGCGCCGGGGCGATGCCGCTGCCGTCCAGCCCGCTCGCCGAGTCGCCCTACACGACCCAGTTGCGGCACTTCCTCGACGTCGTCCGCGGCGCCGCGGCGCCGATCGTGACCGCCGACGACGCACTCGCCGCGGTGCGCATCGCGACGGCGGTCGGGGAGTCGATCGCCACCGGCCGGCCCGCGGACGTGGAGGTGGCCGCATGAGAGTCGGGTTCCTGTCGACCGCTCACGTGCACGTCGACGCCTACGTCGAGAACGTCCGGGCCGCCGGGGCCGAGGCGGCCGGCGTCACCGACGACGACACCGGGCGCGGCACCCGGTGGGCGGACGCGCACGCCGTGCCGTGGTTCGCCTCGCCGGAGCGGCTGCTGGACACCGTCGACGCGGTCGTCGTCGGGTCGGAGACGGTGCACCACCGCCGCCTGGTCGAGCAGGCGGCGGCGGCCGGCGTCGCCGTCCTCTGCGAGAAGCCACTCGCCACCAACGACGACGACGCCCGCGCCATCGTCGACGTGTGCGCCGCGGCGGGCGTGCCGCTGATGACGGCGTTCCCCATGCGGTTCAGCCCGCCGCTGCGCGAGTCCGCGGCGCTGCTCGCCGACGGCGCGCTCGGCCAGGTCTACGCGTGCACCGGCACGAACCAGAGCGTGCTGCCCACGAGCCACGGCGCCTGGTTCGCCGACCCCGTGCTGGCCGGCGGCGGCGCCGTCATGGACCACGTGGTCCATCTGGCCGACGTCCTGCGCTGGTACCTGGGCCAGGACCCGGTCGAGGTGTACGCGGCCACCAACCGGGTGCTGCACCGCGACACCGTCGCCGTCGAGACCGGTGCGCTGGTGATGCTCGGCTACCCCGGCGGCGTGTTCGCGACCATCGACTCCAGCTGGAGCCGGCCGGAGGGGTATCCGACCTGGGGCGGGCTCACCCTCGAGCTGGTCGGCGAGCACGGCACGATCGCGGTCGACGCCTTCAGCCAGCACCTCACCGTCCACAGCACGCCGCCCGGGCGGCTGGACTGGCCGATGTGGGGATCGGACGCCAACCAGGCCATGATCGAGGAGTTCCTCGACGCGGCCCGCCACCGGCGCCGTCCGGCCGTCACCGGTGAGGACGGGCTGGCGGCGACCCGGGTCGCGCTGGCGGCCCGTCGGTCCGCCGCCGGCGGCGCACCGGTCGTGCTGTAGCCGCCTACGCGGTCTGCTGGGCGGCGGTGGCGCAGCGGGCCTTGCCGTTGAGCACGGTGAACCCGGTCGGGTGGGCGCTCGCCGTGGGCTCGGGCTCGGGCGGCGGGTCGATCCAGCGGACCTCTGTGAGGCCGCCGTGGCCGTGGATGCGCTGGATGTCGTCGATGTCGTCGTAGACGGCGACCGACTGGACGTCCGAGCAACACCAGGCCAGGGTGACGCGGCCGGTGGGGTACTGCGTGCCGTAGGCGACGAGGCCGGTTCCGGAGACTCCGGTGACGTCGTAGCGGCGGTGCAGGCCGAAGCGGCGCGGAAGTTGAGCGGGCTGGCTCACGTGACTCGTTCCCCGTTTCGTTGATCAGGCGTGGCGGCCGGGACCTGGCTGGTCCGACCGGCCGCCACGCCGGCCTGTGGTGCGCGGTCGACAGCCGCTCGGCGCACCCCGATCGCCATGGGCCGTCCCCTCGCACTCTGCTGAAGATGTCACCAGAGTGACACTCCCCACACGATCATGCGGCGTCACCGCCCGACGTGTGACACGTTGAAACATCGGGAGCCACGAGACGCGCGGGAAGTCCGGCATTCGCGATATCTCACCCCGTTCTGGTGTAATGACGCCGATCTTCGCGGGCCCGCTGATTCACTGATCGAAACCGGCGCTGGTCTGCGCTGATGAGCGACGGTGTGCGCCGCGGCCGGTGCCGGGGCACCCGGCTGCCGATCGCCTCCGGCGTCCCCTCGTCGTGCTGCAGGCCGCTCTCGTGACATCGGGCCGGCGACTGTGACACGGGCGGTGTCAGCGGGCATGCCGCCCGGACGAGCGTCGGGGGAGCACCAGCCAGACGCCGAGGGTGATGAGCCCGCCGAGCAGCAGCACGCCGAGGATCACGAGGCCGGCCGGTGGCCGCGGGAAAGCGAGCTGTGCGACGAACCCTGCGAGGCCCACCACCGACAGCAGCCACCAACGATCGGGGCCGAATCCGGCGCCGGGCGTGTGCGCCGCCCAGCCGCCGCGACGGCCGCGAACGCCGGTGACGACGGCGGAGAGGCTCGGCCCGGCGATCATCAGGGCCACGCCGAGCGACGCCGCCCAGGTGTTCCGGGGATGCTCCTCCGACTCGAGCGTCGCGCCGGACGGCAGCCGCAACCAGGCGGCGTCCATGCCGGCGAAGACGACCGTCACGCGCATCCCGGGCCGTAGCTCGCCGAGATCATCCTGGCGGCGGAACTCCATGTACAGACGATCCGTGTCCTCGGCCGAGGGCAGCGACCCGGCAACCGTGAGCAGCCACGTCGGGGTGGTGTCCACGCTGCGCCCACCACTCCAGGACTCCTCCTCGGCGATCGCCTCGCGCTCGGTCAGGCAGCGGCCGGCGAAGTCGCGTTCGCAGGGCCGCAGGTCGCCGAGGCTGCCGAGCTGAACCAGCGACCAGACGCCCAGGCCGGCCGCGAACAGCGCGATCAGCAGTCCGAGCGTGCCGAGCAACACCAGGAAGACGGGCCGGTCGAGGGCTCGGCGCAGCGCGTCGCCCACGGGTCAGCGCGATGCTTCGGGGGAGAGGTAGGCGGCCGCCTGCAGACGGAACAGCTCGGCGTAGTGGCCGTCGCGGGCCATCAGCTCGTCGTGCGAGCCGTGCTCCGTCACCCGGCCGCCGTCCAGGACGTAGATGCGGTCGGCCGTGCGGACCGTGGAGAAGCGGTGCGAGATGAACAAGACCGTCCGGCCGCCGAGCAGGTCGCGCAGCGACTGAAACAGCGCGTGTTCAGCCCGCGGGTCCAGCGACGCCGACGGCTCGTCGAGGATGACGAACGGGGCGTCGCGGAAGAACGCCCGGGCCAGCGCGACCCGCTGCCACTGACCCAGCGAGAGGTCGCGGCCGCCCTTGAACATCCGCGACAGCGCGGTGTCCCAGCCCTGCGGGAGATCCTGGATGACACCGGCGATGCCGGCCCGGCGGGCGGCCGCCGCGATGGCGTCGATCTCGTCCATGCGGTCGGCGTCGCCCAGGCCGACGTTCTCGCGTGCGGACAGGTGGTAGCGGACGAAGTCCTGGAAGACGACGGCAACCGACCGGCGCAGGCTCGGCCGCGAGTAGGTCGCGACGTCGACGCCGTCCCAGCGGATCGCGCCGCCGTCCGGTTCGTACAGCGCCGCCAGCAGCTTGGCCAGCGTCGTCTTGCCGGAGCCGTTCTCGCCGACCAGCGCCACCATCTCGCCCGCGTTCAGCCGGATCGACACGTCGTCCAGCGCCGGCGCCGTGCTGCCCGGGTAGGTGAAGCTGAGGCTGTCGGCGTGCAGGGCGCCGAACGACGCCGGCGCCGGCGCGCCCGCCTCGGCCTGCTCCGCCACCGGCCGCATCGCCACGAACCGGTCGAGGTCGTCGAGGAACAGTCCCGACTCGAAGATCTGCTGGGCGCCCTTGAACAGGGCGCCGACCTGGGTGGCCAGCAGCCGGATCGCGACGATCGCCGCGCCGGCCTCGGCCAGCGTGACCCGGCCCTGGCCGACCAGCCAGACCAACGCCAGCAGCGTCGCGGCGAGGAACGCGGCCGAGGCGAGGTTGCCGGCCACGGACAGCCGGGTGCGGCGGCGCAGGTGCACCCGCAGGTCGTCGGTGTACGCCGAGTAGACGGCGTCGAAGCGGGCCCGCAGCGCGCCGGTCAGCCCGTACGCGCGCACCTCCTTCGCCTCGTCGCGGCCGGTCTGCACCATGCCGAGGTACTGACGCAGCCGCAGCCGCGGCGTCTGCGCGACGGCGAAGTCGAACTCCAGCCGGCTCTCGCGGCGGGTGCTGAAGAACAGCGGGACGCCGGCCAGCAGCAGGATCGGCAGTAGCGCCGGCTCGAAGCTGACGATCGCGATCGACAGCCCGATACAACCGGCCAGCCCGCCGACCAGCCCGACCAGGCCCTGGGTGAGCTGGTACGGCCGGCTCAGCGCGTTGGTCTGCACCCGCTGCAGCCGGTCGTAGAACTCCGGCGACTCGAACGCCCGCAGCCCCACCGCCCCGGCGACGTCCAGCAGCTGCTGCCAGGTGGAGCGCAGCACCAGTTCGGACAGCAGCCGCTGCTGGTTGGTCTGGATCGCCGCCGCCACCGCCACCATCGCCGAGATGGTGGCCAGCAGCACGACGGGCAGTACGACCGGCCCGACCCCGCCGCCGTCGCCGACCACCAGGATCGCGTCGAGCACCGCCTTGACGATCAGCACCTGTGCCGCGATGACGGCCGCGCCGAACAACTGCAGCACCGTCGTGACGACGAACGCTCGCCGGTCCGCGGCCCAGGTGAGCCGGATGCTGTGCTTGACCAGCGCGCGCAGCCGGCTCACCGACCGGCGCTGCCGCCGCGCGGTCGCCGCGAGGTCGACGTAGTCGTCGCTGGCCGGTGCTTCGTCGTCCGGAGCCTGGGCCGGGACGTCGTCGTCCACAGGCGGCAACTGCGCGCCGCCGGACCCGGGCCGGGGCGGTGCGCTGTCGTGCACCGGGCGTCGCGCCGCTCGCGCCCGGTCGCCGGACCGCCCGGCCGCGTGCCGCGCCATCAGGTCACCGCCCGCGCGTGCGCCTCGACGGCGTCCAGGTACGCGGCCAGCGCCGCCGCGTCGGCCGGTTCACGCTCCGCGGCGTCCTCGGCCCGCCCGCCCGGCCGCAACCGCTCGCCGACGCCGCGCAGCCCGCGCCGCCCGATCGCCGACAGCGTCCGCCCGCCGCTGGATCGCGCCGACCGGGCCACCAGCCGCGGCAGCGACGCCTCCTGCGTCAGTGCCGACACCGGCCGGAACCGGTCGACGGCGCCGGTGACCAGTCGCAGCCCGGCCGAGACGCCGAGCCGGCGGTCGAGGTCGCGAGGCAGCGGCGTGCCCAGCAGCGCCCGGGACCGGGCCAGCACGATCGCCAGGGCCGGCGCCGCGCCCCAGCCGGCCGCCCGCCGGGCGACCTCGTCCCAGTCGTCCACCTGACGGGCCAGCTGGTCGGCGTCGAGCAGCCAGAGCATCTTGTGCGCGCCGGTGAGCGCGGCGTGCAGGCACACGTGGATCAGCGAGTCCGCGAGGTCGAGCGTCCACGTCGCGGCGCCGCCGACCGGCCGGCTGACCCGGCGGTCCAGCAGCTCGCCGGTGTCGACGGTGAACTGGCGCCGGGTCTGCTGCATGTTGATCAGCGACCAGTGCAGGTCGACCAGCACGCCCCGCGGGCTGACCAGGTGCATCTCGCCGGGGGTCTGGACGTTGCAGAGCATGTCGCGGAAGTCGATGACCTGCCAGTCCGCGGCCATCAGCAGCTCGACCGCGGTGCGCAGCCGCCGCGGCGGCACCAGCACGTCGACGTCGGTGTAGGAGCGGAGCCCGGGCGCGGGATGGGCGTGCTCGGACAGCACCGGTCCCTTGAACGTCACCCACGGCAGCTCGCCGAGCGTGCGGCCGAGATCGTCCAGCACGACGGAGGCGGTGAGGTGACGGATCATCGCGGCGTCGCGGTCGGCCTTCAGCAAGGCGGCGACGGCCGGGTCGGGCTCGCGCAGCAGCACGTGGGCGAGCGGCGCCACCCGGTGATGGCGCACGGCGGTGACGAACGCGTCGCGCACCGCGTCGTTGCCGGCCAGCACCGGCGCCTTGGCACGGCAGACCTCGACCACCGCGGCCGAGATGGCGGCACGGTGGCGCGCGGACGCGGTGTTCGTCGAAACGGTCGAGGCGTCGACCGACCCCGCCATGTGGCCCCCCACGGCTCAGCCCGCCGGGTCGAACCCCCTCGCGCCCGGTGGATTGACTCATGGTAGACCGCACTCGACATTCGGGACAGTCGACGCCGTACGATCGCTCTCGTGCGCTGGCCTGGGGGGAAGCCGCGCCGCCTCCTGGTGGTGGGCACGCTGTTGCTGCTCGCGGTGATCGCCGTCGAGCTGCGGCTGTTCGTGTTCCCGCCCGCCGACACACCGTCGCGGGCCGACGCCGTCGTGATCCTGGGCGGTCCCGGCGACCGGCTGGGCCGCGGCTGGGACCTCGCCCGCGACGACGTCGCGCCGGTCGTCGTCACGTTCGTGCCGGACCCGCGGCTGTGCGAGCCGCTGGACGACGACCCGGAGGAGATCTGCCTGACGCCGGAGCCGTCGACGACCCGCGGCGAGGCGCGCATGGTGGCCGAGCTGGCCCGCGAGCGGGGCTGGGACCACCTGGTGGTCGTGACGGCGGCCAGCCAGGCCGAACGCGCCCGCATCCGGCTGGAGCGCTGCTTCGACGGCGACCTCGACCTGGTGACGGTGCGCGAGGACGGGCTGGCCCAGCAGGTCTACCGGGTGCTCTACGAGAACATCGCGATGATCAAGGCGCTGGCCTTCCAACGCGACTGCTGATCTCCGGCTCGACGTGTCCCGACCTGCCCGGTAGTCTCCTTTCGAGGTGTATTCCGGGCGGGGGGCTCGGAACGCCGCAACGGGCCTTCGTGCCTGGGGGGCAATATGCGTGTGCTCGTGACGGGCGACCGTGGCTACATCGGCGCCGTCCTGGTTCCCTTCCTCCGCCGCCACGGTCACGATGTCGTGGGGCTCGACGCCGGCTGGTACGACGGCTGCGACTTCGGGACGTTCGACCCGGGCGAGTCGAGGTCCGGCGACGTCCGCGACGTGATGACCGACGACCTCGCGGGCTTCGACGCGGTGATCCACCTGGCCGCCATCTCGAACGACCCGATCGGGCACCTGAACCCGGACGCGACGCTGGCGGTCAACGCCTCCGCGCCGGTGTACCTGGCCCGCACCGCCAAGCAGGCCGGCGTCGCGCGGTTCCTGTTCTCGTCGTCCTGCTCGCTGTACGGCGCCGCCGGCAGCGCGCCGGTGGCCGAGGACGCGCCGTTCAACCCCGTCACGCCGTACGGCGAGAGCAAGGTCGTCGCCGAGGCGCAGCTGTCCGAGCTGGCCGGCGACGACTTCAGCCCGACGTACCTGCGCAACGCCACGGCGTACGGCTCGTCGCCGCGGCTGCGCGCGGACATCGTCGTCAACAACCTCACCGGCACCGCACACACCCGCGGCGAGGTGCGGCTGCAGAGCGACGGCACCCCGTGGCGCCCGCTGGTGCACATCGAGGACATCTCGCGGGCGTTCCTCGCCGCGCTCGAGGCGCCGCGCGAGATCGTCCACGACCAGGCGTTCAACGTCGGCCGCGACGAGGACGTCATGCAGATCCGCGACATCGCCGAGCAGGTCTCCGAGATCGTCGGCGTGCCGGTGACGTTCGCCAAGGACGCCGGGCCGGACCAGCGCGACTACCGCGTCGACTTCTCCAAGATCCACGAGCTGCTGCCGGCCTTCGCGCCGCGGTGGACGGTCCCCGACGGCATCCGCGAGCTGTCCGCCGACTTCGGCCGCATCGGCATCACCGCCGACGACTTCGAGGGCGCCCGGTACGTGCGGCTGGCCCGGGTCCGCGAGCTGATCGACGCCGGCCGGCTGGACGCCGAGCTGCGCCTGCGGGTCGAGCAGGTGGCGCGATGAGCCTCCCGGCCTGCCGGCTCTGCGGCACTGAGCTCACCCACACGTTCGTCGACCTCGGCATGTCCCCGCCGTGCGAGGCGATCCTCGAGGCCGGCCAGCTCGACCGCGGCGAGACGTTCTACCCGCTGCACGTCCGGGTCTGCGAGCAGTGCCTGCTGGTGCAGCTGCCGGCGTACATCCCGGCCGAGGAGATCTTCACGCACTACGCGTACTTCTCCTCCTACAGCGACTCGTGGGTCGCGCACGCCAAGACGTTCGTCGACGGCGCCGCCGACCGGCTCGGGCTCGGGCGCGGCTCCTTCGTCGTCGAGGTGGCCAGCAACGACGGCTACCTGCTGCAGCACGTGGTGGCCCGCGGCATCCGCTGCCTGGGCATCGAGCCGGCCGCGAACGTCGCGCAGGCGGCGCTGGACAAGGGCATCCCGACCGAGGTGCGCTTCCTCGGCGAGACCACCGGCGCCGAGGTGGCGGCGGCCAACGGCCGGGCCGATCTCGTCGTCGCGAACAACGTGTTCGCGCACGTGCCCGACATCGTCGACTTCGCGAAGGGGCTGCGGGCGCTGGTGGCCGACGACGGCTACGTCAGCATCGAGATCCCGCACCTGCTGCGGCTGGTCGAGGGCCGCGAGTACGACACCATCTACCACGAGCACTACTCCTACCTGTCGCTACTGACGACACAGCGGGTGCTGGCGGCCGCCGGGCTCACCGTCGTCGACGTCGACGAACTGCCGACGCACGGCGGCTCGCTGCGCACGTGGTCGACGCCGGCCGAGAACGCGGGCGCGCCCAGCGCCGCCGTCGCGAAGGTGCTCGCCGACGAGGCCGCCGCCGGGCTGCACACGCTGGCGGGCCACGCCGGCTTCAGCGTCGCCGTCGCCGACGTCCGCAACGACCTCGTCGAGTTCCTCGTCGAGTGCTCCCGCAAGGGCGCGAAGGTGGCCGGGTACGGCGCGCCAGGCAAGGGCAACACGCTGCTCAACCACTGCGGGATCCGGTCGGACCTGCTCGCGTTCACCGTCGACCGCAACCCGTTCAAGCACGGGAAGTTCCTGCCCGGCACGCACATCCCGGTGCACCCGGTCGAGCGGCTGGCCGAGGAGAAGCCGGACTACGTGCTGATCCTGCCGTGGAACCTGCGCACCGAGATCGCGGCGCAGCTGGAGTACGTGCGCGAGTGGGGCGGGCAGCTGGTGGTCGCGTTGCCGTCACTGGAGATCGTCCACCCCGGGAGGTGACCCGACGATGAAGGTCGTGCTGTTCTGCGGCGGGTACGGCATGCGCATGCGCAGCGGCCAGGACACCGCGCCGAAGCCGATGATGACCGTCGGCGACCGGCCGGTCCTGTGGCACGTCATGCGCTACTACGCGCACTTCGGCCACACCGAGTTCATCCTGTGCCTCGGATACGGCGCGCAGTCGGTGAAGGACTACTTCCTCGACTACCGCGAGACCGCGTCGAACGACTTCGTGCTCAGTGCCGGCGGCAGCAGGGTCGAGCTGCTGAGCTCGGACATCAGCGACTGGCGCATCACGTTCGCCGACACCGGCATGGACTCCGAGATCGGTGAGCGGCTGCGCCGGGTGCGGCACCATCTCGACGGCGACGAGGTGTTCCTCGCCAACTACGGCGACGTGCTCACCGACGCCCCGATGGACTCGATCGTCGACCGTTTCCTCGCCACCGACGACGTCGGGAGCATGCTCACGGTCCGGCCGCACCACTCGTTCCACGTCGTCGACGTCGACGACGATTCCAAGATCGTCGGGTTCCTGCCGGCCGAGGACATGGACGTGCGCATCAACGGCGGCTTCTTCGTGCTGCGTCAGAGCATCTTCGACTACCTCGAGCCCGGCGACGACCTGGTGATGCACGGGTGCGCCCGGGCCGCCAAGGACGGGCGGATGCTGGCCGTCCCGTACGACGGGTTCTGGGCGCCGATGGACACGCTGAAGGAGCGGACGATGCTGGACGACCTGCACAAGCGGGGCGCGGCGCCCTGGGAGCTCTGGCGGACCGCGCCGTGATGCCGCTGGTGCTGCCGCCCGGCGAGCTGGAGGTGCTGTGCCTCGGCGCGCACCCGGACGACATCGAGATCGGCTGCGGCGGCACCCTGCTGACCCTGGCGACCGCCCGTGACGTGCGGGCCACCGCTCTCGTCCTCACCGGCGCCGGCGAGCGGCGCGACGAGGCGCTGAAGGCGACCGGGCGGTTCCTGCCCGGCGCCGCCGTCGACGTCCGGGTCGGCGGCCTGCGCGACGGCCGGCTCCCGGCCGCCTGGGACGACGTCAAGGACACCCTGGAGGACGCCGCGCGCTCGCTGCGCCGCCCGGACGTCATCTTCGCACCGCGCCGCGACGACGCCCACCAGGACCACCGGCTGATCGCCGAGCTGGTCCCCACCGTCTGGCGCGACGCGCTGGTGCTCGGCTACGAGATCCCCAAGTGGGACGGCGACCTCGGCCCCGTCAGCCACTACGTGCCACTCCCTGCCGAGGTGGCCCGCCGCAAGGTCGACCTGCTGGACGACTGCTTCCCGTCCCAGGCCGACCGCGACTGGTGGGACGAGGAGCTGTTCCTCGGCCTGCTCCGGCTCCGCGGCATGGAGTGCCGCAGCCGCTACGCCGAAGCGTTCACCGTCGCGAAGGCGACGCTGGTCTTCTGATTCCGCCGCACCCGGCACTCGACCATGATCATCAACCTTCTGTGTCGTGATGACGACACAGAAGGTTGATGATCATGGAATGGGTCGCTGCGGGAGCCGGGTGAGCGGCTCGCCCCGGCGGGCGAACGTGGTCTGGGTGACCCGCAGTGCCGGCGCGCCGCTCCATGATCTCTCTGTCAAGATCCGGTGTGCCGGGTCCTGCTCGACGGGGCGGGTGCCGGTGTGAGTAC
>NZ_LFXL01000038.1 GCF_001270745.1 Jiangella muralis | reverse complement strand
GTCGCCGGGCTGGTGTTCACGGTGGTGGCCGACGTCGACTGGGCGGTGGCCGGGCTGATCGCGCTCGGCTCCGCGGCCGGCGGGCTGCTCGGCGCCCGGATCGGGCGCCGGTTGTCACCGCTGCTGCTGCGCGTCGTGATCGTCCTGGTCGGCGCGGCCGCCGTCATCGTGCTGGTGCTGCGGTGACGGGCCCGCGCCTGGTCGAGGTCGGCGGGGCCGACGACCCGCGGCTGGCCGACTACGTCTCGCTGCGTGACGTCCAGCTGCGCACGTCGCTGGAGGCCGAACACGGGCTGTTCCTCGCCGAGGGCGAGAAGGTGGTGCGCCGGGCGGTCGCCGCGGGCTTCCGGCCGCGCTCGTTCCTGCTGGCGCCGCGCTGGGTCGACGCGCTGTCCGACGTGTTCGCGGCGGCCGGCGACGTCCCCGTCTACGTGGCGCCGGAGCCGGTCATCGAGGGCGTCACCGGCTTCCACGTGCACCGCGGCGCGCTGGCGTCGCTGCACCGCCGGCCGCTGCCGCCGATGGACGAGGTGCTGGCCGAGGCCCGGCGGGTGGTCGTCCTGGAGGAGCTCGTCGACCACACCAACGTCGGCGCGATCTTCCGCTGCGCGGCGGCGCTGGGCTGGGACGCCGTCCTGCTCGGCCCCCGCTGCGCCGACCCGCTGTACCGGCGCGCCGTCAAGGTGTCGATGGGCACCGTGTTCTCCGTCCCGTACACCCGGGTCGAGGAGTGGTACGGCGCGCCCGCCGCGCTGGCCGCCGCCGGGTTCGAGACGCTGGCGCTCACCCCGGCCGACGACGCAATCGACCTCGCCGACGTGGCTCCGGCGGAGCGGACGGCGCTGCTGGTCGGCGGCGAGGGGCACGGGTTGTCGGCGCGCTGGATGGCGGCCGCGGACCGGCGGGTGCGCATCCCGATGCAGGCCGGCGTCGACAGTCTCAATGTGGCAGCTGCGACCGCTGTCGCCTGTTATGCCCTGCGACGTGCCGGGTAGTCTGTGCCGATCATGCGTGGGGGAAACGATTACCGGGCCGGTGAGCACGGCTGATGCGGATCAAGCGGGCTCGCGCCCATGCCGCCGTGGTGGCGACGGTGGCCGCTTGGGCGTTCGTGGTGGCGGCGGTGACCACCGGACTGGTCGGCTACCTGGTCGTGGCCAGCCAGGACGGCGTCCGTGAGGCGTTGCGCACCGCGCCGCCGGCGGAGGCCGCCGTGCAGGCCGTCACCCGGCTCGGGCCGGATCCCGCCGACCAGGACGCTGCCGTCCGCGAGGACGTCGCCGCCCGGTCCGGCGGCGCCCCGATGGACGTGTACCGCAGCCTGGCCGGCGGCGAGGACGCCCTGACCGTGCCCGGCAGCGACCAGGACGCGCGCGGCGTCCTGACCGTCTACGAGGGCCTGGAGGAGCACGCGGAGCTGGTCGGCGGCGCCTGGCCGGTGGACGGCGGCACGGGCGCCGGCACCGAGACCGCGCTGCACGCCACCGCCGCGGAGGCGCTCGGCCTGGCCGTCGGCGACGAGATCACCGTGGGCGAGACCCTTGTGCGGGTCACCGGCACCTGGCTGCCGGCCGACCCGGACGATCCGTTCTGGTTCGGCGAGCCGATAGAGGTGACCGGCGTCGACGGCTCCGCGTACGGGCCGTTCGTGGTCACCGAGGACGCGTTGACCGCCGTCGAGCCGTCGCCGCGGGTGCGCTGGCGGGTCACGCCACAGGCCGACGCGATCACCCCCGGGCAGGTCGCCGCGCTCGCCGGTGCGCTGCCGGGGCTGCCCGGCGCGTTGGAGGGCGACGACCGCGTCGACGTCCGCGGCGTCGCCGTGAGCGGTGAGCTGGCCGCGACCGCCCGGTCGCTGGACGCCGACGTCGCGCGCGGCACCAGCGTGTCCGCCGTCCCGCTGGTCGTGCTGGTGGCCGTCGCGATCGTCACCGGCGCCCAGGTGGCCCGGCTGCTCGGCGTGGTCCGCGAGGTCGAGACGACGCTGCTGCGCTCGCGCGGGCTGTCCGCGAGGCAGTTCGTGTGGTGGTCGGTGCTGGAGTCCGTCGCGGTGGTCGTGCCCGCGGCCGCGCTCGGCGCGGCCGCGACGGTGGCCGCGCTGCGCGCCGGTGGGGGGCCGGCCGTCGACGCCGGGGTGGCCGCGTGGTGCGCCGCCGGAGTCGCCGCCGGGACGCTCGCGCTGCTGGTCGCCGGAGCCGCCGCGACCGCCCGCCGCCGGGTCGAGGACACCGTCGCGTTCAGCAGCCGCCGCGCCGCCGGCGCCATCGGCTGGAGCTTCGCCACCGTCGCGCTGATCGCCGCCGCGGTCGCCATCTGGCAGCTGCGCCGCTACGGCGAGGCGTCGGGCGCGGGCGGCGCCGATCTGCTGGCCACACCCGGCCCGGCGCTGGCGCTGCTGGCCTGCGCTGCCCTCGCGCTGCTCGCCGTCCCGTACCCGCTGGCGCTGGCCGAGCGGGCGCTGGCCGGGCGCCGCCGGCTCGGGCTGCTGCTGCCGGCCTGGCAGGTGACCCGCCGGCTGCCGGTGTACTCGTCGGTGGTCGTGCTGGTGGTGGTGACGGCGGGCGCGGGCGTGCTCGCTGCGTCCTACTCGGCCACCTGGACCGGCCTGCAGGACGACCTCGCCGACGTCCGCTCCGGCGCCGACGTGCGGGTGACGTTCGACCGCGCCGGGCCGCTCACGGCGGCCCGCCCGGCCGAGTCGGCCCTGCCGTACGGGCAGGTCGGCGGCGCGGCCGACGCCGTCGGCGTGCTGTCCACCGGCGCCCGCATCGGCGACGAGAGCACCGCGCTGCTGGCGATGCCGGCCGGCCGCCTGGGCGACGTCGTCGAGGGCCGCGACGACGTGTTCCCCGCCGGGCGCGTGGCCGCCGAGATCGCGCCCGCGGAGCCGTCGCTGACCGGCCTGGAGCTGCCGGAGGGCACCGAGCGGCTGAAGGTCGACGCGACCGGTGTCGCCGCGGTGACGCTGCTGGTCGCCGACGCCGACGGCGTGCTGGCCCAGGCCGTCGTCGAGGACGGCGTCGCGGCCGTGCCCCCCGGGTTCGGCACCGTCGTCGCCGCCGACCTCGGCCTCGCCATGACCGGTGCGAGCGAGCCGGCCGTCACGGCGTTGCGTGCGGTCGACGCGTCCGGCACGGCCACCGACGTGCCGCTGGACGGCGCCGGGGCGTGGCAGCCGCAGGCCGAGGCCAGCTACAACCTCGATGCCGCCGACCCCGGCACGACGTCGCCGCTGTCGGCCGCGGCCGTCGCGCTCCTGCCCGGCGCGACCGTGCGACTGACGCCCGCGGCCGCGACCGGCGAGCCGGTGCCCGTCGTCGCCTCGCGAGACGCGCTGGACCACTTCGGCCTGCAGGTCGGCGACCCGGTCACCCTGCACGTCGTCGGCGCCCGGGTCGACGCGCAGGTCGTCGACGTGGTGCCGGTGGTGCCCGGCGTGGCCGGCCCGGTCGCGTTCGTGGCCGACCTCCCCAGCGTCACGGCTGCGCTGTTGCGCGTCGCGGACCGGCCGCAGCGCATCACCGAGGTGTGGCTGAGCGCCGGCGGCGGCGACACCGCGGCGCTGGCCGCGGCGGTCGAGGACGCCGGGCTGGCCGGTGCGGCCGAGGTGACCGACCGCGAGACCGTCCGCTCCGGGCTGGTGGACCATGGCCTGGCCCGGCACGTCGTGCCGGCGTTCTGGTCGGTGGCCGCGGCGGCGATCGTGCTGACGGCGATCGGCGCGGTCGCGTCGGCGGCGACGCTGCGGCGGCAGCGGCGCGGCGAACTGGCCGTGCTGCGCGTCGTCGGCGTGGCGCCGTCGGAACAGGCCCGGTCGCGGCGGATCGAGCAGGCCGGCATGGGGCTGCTGGCGATGGTGGCGGGCGCGCTGGGCGGGGTGGTGGTCGCCGCGCTGACGGTGACGGTGCTGGCCCGCGCCGCGACGTCCGAGGTGCCGCAGGCGCTGGACCCGGTCGGCGGCGCCAGCCTGGGCGCGCTGGCCGTGTTCGGGCTCGCGCTGGCCGGCGTGATCGCGGTGGTGGCGCTGCTGCAGGCGTCGCGGGCCGGACGCGATGCGGCGGCGGCGGTTCCCGGGGAGGAGCGGCGATGAGCACGGGTCTGGGGACCGGGCGGCTGTTCCGCCGGCAGTTCCTCGCCGACCGCGCGGCGGCGCTGGTCGTCGTCGGCGTGGTGTTCGTGCTGGCCCTGGTCGCGGCGGCGCTGCCGCGGCTGGCCGAGCAGGTGTTCACCGACGACCTGCACGCGGAGCTGGCCGGCACCCCGGCGACCTTGCGGGACGTGACCTCGGTGGCCGGGGCACCGCCGCCGCTGAGCGTCGACGGCGCGATCTGGGCGCCGCTCGACCAGGCGCTCGCCTCGGTCCGCGACGACGCTCCCGCGGCCGTGCGCGAGGCGACCGGGCCGGGCCGGTTCGTCGTCACCGCGCCGGTCTCGCGGGTCGAGGTGCGCGCGTCC
Source organism: Jiangella muralis (assembly GCF_001270745.1). Lineage (GTDB taxonomy): Bacteria > Actinomycetota > Actinomycetes > Jiangellales > Jiangellaceae > Jiangella > Jiangella muralis. The sequence continues at coordinate 92,603 of NZ_LFXL01000038.1, read as the reverse complement.
GACAGCGTCACCGACCTGCTGCCGACCGCCGACCCGTACTGGGCCGAGACCGTCCGCGTCGTCGACGGCGAACCGCCGGCGCCCGCGACGGAGCCGGCGCCGGGCCAGCCGGTCGTCGTCGACGTCATGGTGGCGCGGACGTCGGCCGAAGACGTCGGCTGGACGATCGGCGCGGTCACCCCGGCGGCGCCGCGGGCCGGCGGGCCGCCGGTGGCGTACCGGCTGTCCGGCGTGTACGAGCCGCTGGACGCCGCCGCGCCGGCGTGGGCACACCGCCGCGCCGCGCTGGGGCCGGAGGTCTTCGACGACTGGGACCGCGGCCGCGTGCTGACCATCGCCGGGTACGTCGACCCGGACTCGTGGTCCGCGCTGGCGCCGGCGCTCGGGTCGCCGATGGAGACCCGGCTCTGGTACCCGGTGGACGTCTCGTCCGCGCGGGCGGAGGCCACGGTGCCGCTGCGCGACGCGCTGAGCCGGTTCATCGCGGCCGCCCCGGTGATCTCGTCCGGCCAGGGCGAGCTCCCGTTCAGCCCGATCCTCACCACCAGCTCCGTCGACGTGCTGGACCGGGTGGCCGAGCGGCACGACAGCTCGCAGGCGGTCATGGCGATCGTCGCGGCCGGGCCGTTCGGCGTCGCGCTGGCGGTGCTGGCGCTGGCCGCCCGGCTGATGGTCGAACGGCGCCGGTCCGCGCTCGGGCTGATCGGCGCGCGCGGCGCCTCACCGCTGCAGCTGCGGCTGCTGATGGTCACGGAGGGGCTGCTGCTCGGGCTGCCGGCCGCCGCGCTGGCCACCGTCCTCGCCGCCGTCTTCGTCGACGGAGTCGGCGGGACCGCAGGTCTGGCGTTGCCGCTGGTCGTCGGGCTGGCGCCGGCGGTGCTGCTGCCGCTGGCGGCCCGCCCGAAGGGGCTGCGCGCCGTCCGCCGCGACCTCGGGCTGGCCCGGCCGTCGCGGGCCCGCAAGCTGCTCGAAGGGCTGGCCGTCGGCGCGGCCGTGGCGGCCGCCCTCGCGCTCAACGCCCGCGGCCTGGACGCCGGCGGCGCCGGCATCGACCCGCTCACCGCCGCGACGCCGCTGCTGCTGGCGTTGGCCGTCAGCGTGCTGGTCATGCGGTTGTACCCGCGGCCGATGGCGACGCTGGGCCGGGTGCTCGGCGGCCGTCGCGGCACCGTGGCCTACCTCGGCGCCGCGCGCGCCGTCCGCGATCCGGTCGCCGGGTTCGTCCCGATGCTCGCGCTGGTCGTCGGCATGTCGATCGCCGCGTTCTCCACCGTCGTCTGGTCCACCACCGAGCGCGGCATCGAGCGGACCGCGTGGCAGCAGGTCGGCGCGGACGTCCGGGTGACCGGCGTGCCGCTGACCGACGAGGAGCTCGCCGCCGTCGCCGGCCTGCCGGGCGTCGACGCCGTCGCGCCCGTGGTGGCGCCCGGCCCGACCCTGTTCGAGGTCGGCTCCCTCGACAACCGCGTCCCGCTCTACGTCGTCGACATCGCCGCGCTGGACGCCGTCCGCGCCGGTGGGACCGCGCTGGACCCGCTGCCGTCCGGGCTGACCGAGCTCGGGCCGGACGGCGCGATCCCGCTGCTGGTGGCCGGCGGCCTGGCCGACGACGGCGTCACCGGCGAGTTGGTGCTGAGCGAGCGGCTGGACGCCGTGGTCGCCGGGACCGCCACGGAGATCCCCGGCCTGACGTCGGGCGGCCAGTGGATGGTGGCCGACCGCGGCGTGCTGGAGGAAGCCGGCGTCACCCTCATCCCGCCGCGGCTCACGCTGGTCGACCTCGGCTCCGGTGGATCCGCGTCCGCCGTCGCCGCCGAGGTGGGGGACCGGACGATGACCACCCCGGCGTCGGAGATCGCGGACCTACGCGGGCCGGTGAACGACGGCACCGCGCGGGCCATCGTCGGGGCCATCCTGCTGACCGGGCTGTTGTGCGCGGCCGCCGTCGTGCTCACCATGGTGGTGGGTGCGCCGTCGCGTGGGCGGCTGCTGTCGCAGTTGCGCACGCTGGGGCTGTCCGGCCGGCAGGGCGAGGGCCTGGTCGTCTGGGAGGCCGCGCCGGTGGCGGCGGTGTCGCTGGTGACCGGGCTGCTGCTCGGCGTCGGGCTGCCGTGGGCGGTGCTCTCCGGCGTCGACCTGCGGTCGCTGACCGGTGGCGGCGAGCAACCGGCCGTGCACCTGCCGGTCGGCCTGCTGGGCGCCGTGATGCTGGGCTTCGTGGCGGTGGTCGGTGTGGCGGTGGCGGTGTCGGTGCTGACGGGACGGCGGCTGGCGCCGGCGGGAATCCTACGGATGGGTGACGAGACGTGACGGAGCTGCTGGCGGCCGAGCGCCGCGACATCGTGTGCGAGGACCTCGTGCGCATCTACACCGCCGAGGGCGTCGAGGTGCAGGCGCTGCAGGGCCTCAACCTGCGGGTCGACGCGGGCGAGGTGGTGGCCGTCGTCGGGGCCTCCGGGTCGGGCAAGTCGACGCTGCTGAACATCCTGTCCGGGTTGGACACGCCGACCGCGGGCGTGGCGAAGGTCGCCGGGCTCGACATGCTGACGATGAAGGGCCGCGAACGGGTCCGCTACCAGCGGCACACCGTCGGGTTCGTGTGGCAGCAGACGTCGCGCAACCTGCTGCCGTACCTCACCGCGGCCGAGAACGTCGCCGTCCCGGCCGCCATCGCCCGGCGCCGGTCCCGCTCGTCCCGGGTCGAGCTGCTGCTCGAGGCGATGGGTGTGGCGCACTGCCGCGACCGCCGTCCCGCCGAGATGTCCGGCGGCGAGCAGCAGCGCGTCGCCATCGCCGTCGCATTGGTCAACGAGCCGCGGGTGCTGCTGGCCGATGAGCCCACCGGCGAACTGGACGAGGCCACGTCCGCCGACGTGTTCGAGGCGATCCGGCACGCGAACACCGAGTTCGGCGTGACGGTGCTGGTGGTGACGCACGACCAGGCCGTCGCTGGGCACGTCGGACGGACGGTGCAGATCCGCGACGGCCGCACGGCGACGGAGATCCTGCGGCGCACCGAACTGGACGAACACGGCCAGGAGCAGCACATCGCCGAGGAGTTCGCCGTCCTCGACCGCGCCGGCCGGCTGCAGCTGCCCGACGACTTCGTCGGCGCGCTGCGGCTGCAGGACCGCGTCCGGCTGGCCCTGGAACCCGACCATATCGGGGTGTGGCCGGACGAACTGGAGCGTCGTGGAGAAGGGGTCGCCGGTGAGTGAGAACCACGCCGTCCGCGCCGTCGCCGTCAGCCGGGTCTTCGGCAGCGGCGCCCGCGAGGTGCACGCCGTCAACGACGTCGACCTCGAGGCGCACCCGGGCGAGCTGCTGGTCGTCAAGGGCCCGTCCGGGTCCGGCAAGACGACGCTGCTCAACCTGCTCGGCGCGCTGGACCGGCCCACCAGCGGCCGCGTGTTCGTCGGCGACCTCGAGGTGTCCACGATGGGCGAGAAGGACCTCGTCCCCGTCCGCCGGCACCAGATCGGCTACGTGTTCCAGTCGTTCGGGCTGATCCCGATCCTCACCGCCGCCGAGAACGTCGAGATCCCGCTGCGGCTGCAGGAGCTGGACCCGGTCGCGCGGGCCGCGCGGGTCGTCGAGCTGCTGGCGCTGGTCGGGCTGGACGGCCACGCCGAGCAGCGTCCGTACGAGCTGTCCGGCGGGCAGCAGCAGCGGGTGGGCATCGCGCGGGCGCTGGCGGGCGACCCGGACGTGCTGATCGCCGACGAGCCGACGGCGCAGCTGGACACCCGGACCGGCGCCTCGGTGATGGCGCTCATCCACGACCTGGTGCGCCGTCGCGGCATGACGGCGGTCGTCGCCACCCACGACCCCGCCCTGATGGAACAGGCCGACCGCACGCTCGAACTCCGCGACGGCCGGGTGGTGGACGCCGCGGCGGCAGCCTGAGCCGTCAGACGGCGACGGGCTGGAAGATCGACTCGATCAGCGGCAGGTCGCCGTTGAAGACGGCGGCCGAGCACTCCCGGCAGGCGAACTCGACGCCCAGCCCGCCCGGGACCTTGTCGAACTCGGTCTCCGCGTCGCATTCGCCGCACCAGGCCGTGAGGGACCCGATGAGCAGCTCGGGCGCCGCGACGTTGAGGTTTCGCGTTGGCCTCATGTTTTCGAGAGTGACACGCGGGGCCGACTGGGCCCAGGAGGCGCGCCGGGGTCGTGGCGAGCCAGACTAGGCTTGGACGGACGCATCGAACGAGGTGCCGGCGGACGGAGTAGAACATGCCTGTGCAAACGGTCTGGAAGGGCTCGATCTCGTTCGGACTGGTGTCGATCCCGGTCCGGCTGGTGTCGGCGACGCAGGAGAAGGACGTCAGTTTCCGGCAGGTGCACGCCGCCGACGGCGGGCGGGTCCGCTACAAGCGGTTCTGTGAGGCGGGCGGGCACGAGGTCGCCTACGCCGACATCGCGAAGGGCTACGAGCTGCCCGGCGGCCAGCTGGTGGTGCTCACCGACGAAGACTTCGAGGACCTTCCCATCACGTCGTCGCGGTCCGTCGAGGTGCTCGGGTTCGTGCCGTTCTCGCAGATCGACCCCACGTCGCTGAACCGCGCCTACTACGCCGAGCCCACCGGCGACACCAAGCCGTACGCGCTGCTGCGCGACTCCCTGGAGCGCTCCGGCCGGGTCGGCGTCGTCAAGGTGGCGCTGCGCAACAAGGAGCGGCTGGCGGTGCTGCGCTCGTTCGAGGGCACGCTGATCGTGCAGACCATGCTGTGGCCCGACGAGATCCGCAAGCCCGAGTTCGACTTCCTCGACGAGGACATCGAGGTCCGCAAGCAGGAGATGGCGATGGCCGAGTCCTACATCGACACCCTCTCCGGCGACTTCGACCCCGAGGAGTACCACGACGACTACCGCGAGGCGCTGCTGAAGGTCGTCGAGGCCAAGGCCGAGGGCGCCGAGGTCATCCCGGCGCCGGAGGCCGCGCCCGCCGAGGGCAAGGTCGTCGACCTCATGGAGGCGCTGCGCCGCAGCGTCGAAGAGGCCAAGCAGAACCGCGCGGCGGGCAAGGCCGACGCCGAGGAGGCGCCGGCCCCGGCGAAGAAGACGGCGAAGAAGGCGGCCGCCAAGCGCAAGTCCGCTTGACGGCCGCCGGTGCGGACGGGTTCAGCAGGAGGCCACATTCTTGTAGCCGATCCAGAACTCGCCCCTGCTGTTGATGCTGGCGTTGGTCCCGAACGTGGTGGCAGTGTGCGCGCCGACGACGCGCCCGATGCGTCCCTGCGACGTCTTGTTGATGTCGACGTACGGCCGGCCCCAGATGTTCTTGTGGAAGGTTGCGGAGGCGTCGTGCGACCAGGTGCCCGCCGTGCCGCTGGTCCAGCAGGCCCGCCCGGTGGAGATCACGCGCAGGACGAGGTCGCCGTTGCCCTGCATGCGCACCAGGTAGTTGCCGTTGCAGATCGCCTTCCCGCTGCCGAGCGTCCCGGCGAACGAGGTGCCGACGCACCCCTCCACCCGGGGCGAGGCGGCACTGTCGGGCTGGGCTGACGCCGGCACGGCACCGAGGTGCAGGAGCGCCAGGCCGAGCATCGCGGTGAGGAGGGTGGTGAGGCTGCGAGGACGAATGCGGAGCATGTCGTCCCCCCTTCCTGTGGAGGTCGAGGCGGCCGATCGGCCGACCCTTCGTCCAGGGAACGACTTGCGATCTTCAGAATCTCTTCAGAACTGTGTCGGCGCCGCTCACGGCAGGGTCAGCAGGAGGCCACCCGCCGGTAGCCGACCCAGAACTCGCCCTTGCTGTTGACGTTGGCGTTGGTCCCGTGGTTGTACTGCGTGTGCGCGCCGAGGATGCGCCCGATCCGTCCCTTCGACACCTGGAAGATGTCGACGTACGGCCGGTCGCCGAGGGGGTTCTGGATGAACATCGCGTAGGCGTCGTTCGACCAGATGCCCGCCGTGCCGCTGGTCCAGCAGGCCCGGCCGGTGGAGATCACGCGCAGGACGAGGTCGCCGTTGCCCTGCATGCGGACCAGGTAGTTGCCGTTGCAGATCGCCTCCCCGTTGCGGAGGGTCTTGGAGAACGAGGCGCCGACGCAGCCGGCCACCTGCGGCGATGCGGCGCTGTCGGGCTGGGCCGACGCCGGTGTGGCGCCGAGGTGCAGGAGCGCCAGGCCGAGCATCGCGGTGAGGAGCGCCGTGAGTCGGTGCGGACGTAGCCGGGGCATGTCGTTCCCTTCCGATGGAGGTCGAGGCGGCCGATCGGCCGCCTCGACCAGGGAACGACTCGCGGTCTTCAGGATCTCTTCAGAACTGTGTCTGTGCCGCTCAGCGGCCGCGGTGGGCCAGCTCGAACAGGGCGGACGGGCCGATGCTGCGGCCGCCGGCCGCACCGACCCGCGTGCGTAGCTCCCGGTCCGCCGTCACCGCGACGACGTGGTCGTGCGGGCGCTCGGCGACGGCCGAGGCGACGGCGGCCGTGACGGCATCGTCGCCGCTGCCGGGCGCGTCGACGACGGTGACGTCGTCCAGCGACTCGACGCCGCGGGCCCGGCCCTCCGCGACCAGCGTGACGCGCGGCCACCACTGCGCCGCCGGCAGCTCCAGCGCCGCCGCGGGCACCGGCGCCAGCCCCCGCAACTCGTCGCGCAGCCGGGCGGTCGCACCGACGCGGTCGCGCCACCAGCCGTCCGGCCGCGAGCCCACCACGTTCGCCGCGTCGACCACCAGCACGAGGTCCGACGGCGCCGCCGCACGGATGCGCGGCCACATCGTCCCGAACGCCGGCAGCAGCGGCAGCGCCGCGACGTCGTCGACCGGGATCCAGGTGATGTCCAGGCTCTCCGGGTCGGCCGCCCGCCCGTCCACGGGCCGCGACGCGCGCGCGACGATCGTCGTGTAGGACCACGGGCCGTGGTCCTCGATCCAGGCGTGGCTGGGCCGGACGGCGTCGGGCGGCACGTCGGCCTCCTCGGCGGCCTCGCGCAGCGCCGCCTCCAGCGCGGTCTCGGCCGACGACCGCGCGCCGCCCGGCACGCCCCAGGTGCCGCCGTGGTGGCTCCAGTGCGCCCGGTGCTGCAGCAGCACGCCGCGCTCGTCGTCGACCAGCAGCAGGCCGGCCGCGCCGTACCGGCCCCAGTGCCGCTGCCCGCAGGCGCAGTCGATCCAGCCGTCGCCGTCGTGCCGGTGGTGGACGAGGGTCAAGACGCGCTCCGTGCGCGGACCCGGGCCGGAATCACGTACCAGAACACGATGAACCAGAGTAGCGCCACGCCGTCGACGGTGATCGCCAGCCAGCGCGCCAGCACGACGTCCAGCGCCAGCAGCAGCCCGCCGCACACGGCCAGCATCAGCAGCGCCAGCCCGCCCGCGGTCATCCGCGACGCCAGCGGGATCATCCGGTCGCGCAGTCCCTGCCGGAACACGATGCGGTGGAACGAGACCGGCGCGATCAGCAGCGCCATCGACATGGCCGAGAGCACGATCGTCACCGCGTACACGTCGTGGGTGAAGTCGTCGGCGTCGCGGAACGGCGAGGTGAACGCGATGGTCAGCAGGAACGCGAACAGGATCTGCCCGCCGGTCTGCGCGATGCGCAGCTCTTGCAGCAGCTCGTTCCAGTGCCGGTCGTAGCGCCCGGCCTGATCCTCGTTGCGCGTGTACCGTGGCTCGTCCACGACACCTCCTATCGGGCGGATCGTACCCAAACCCGCCCAAGTGAGGTTGCCCGCCGGCCGCGCGACCGGTCGGTAGAGTCCGGCAGGTGGCCCCACGCGACGATCTCGCCGAGTACGAGCGCCGGTTCCGGCGCAGTGGCCTGCCGCTGTTCATCGAGGACTACACCGCCAGCGAGGACATCTTCACCCGTGCGGCGCCGTGGCTCGCGCTGGTGTTCCTGGGCGAGATGCTCGGCGCGACCGAGCTGGAGTGGCCGGTCCTGCTCAACGTGGCGGCCGCGCTCGGCGGGCTCGCCATCCTGATCGCCGCGTTCGGGGCGCTCAACCGGGTCCGCGGCCGCCGCTTCCTGGAACTGCCGCGCGAGGTCGGACGGCCCGAGCTGGCGGCGTTCGTGCTGGTCCCGGCGCTGCTGCCGGTGATCTTCTCCGGTCAGTGGCGGCAGTTCTTCGGCATCATCATCGGCAACTCGGTGTTCCTGCTGCTGGTGTACCTGGTGGTCGGGTACGGCCTGATCGCGACGGTGCTCTGGGCGCTCAGCCGCATGGCCGACGAGCTGGCGGCGTCGCTGGGCCGGCTGGTCCGGACGCTGCCACTGCTGCTGATCTTCTCGCTGGTGCTGTTCGTCAACGCCGAGATGTGGCAGATGTTCGGCAACATGCCGCGGGCGTTCGCACTGGTCGTGATGGGCTTCCTGCTCGGGCTGGGCCTGGTGTTCTTCGCCGTCCGGGCGCCGGGCCTGGTGCGCCAGCTGGAGAACGACCTCAACGGCGACGCCCGGCCGCTGACCCGCCGGCAGCGGATCAACGTCGGGCTGACGCTCGTCGTGAGCCAGATCCTGCAGGTCTCCGTCGTCAGCGCCGGCGTCGGCGCGTTCTTCGTCGCGTTCGGGCTGTTCGCGGTGACGCCGGAGGTGGGGCAGGCGTGGGCCGGCACGACCGGCTCGTGGAGCCAGACGATCTCGCTGTTCGGCCACGACACGCTGCTGTCGGAGACGTTGCTGCGGGTGGCCGGCGGGATGGCGGCGTTCACCGGGCTCTACTACGCCATCTCCATCCTCACCGACTCCACCTACCGCGACGAGTTCATGGCCGGCGTGACCACCGAGATGCGCGGCGTCTTCGAGGCCCGGACGCAGTACCTCGCCCTACGCGACTGACCATGATCATCAACCTTCTGTGCTGCTATGACGACACAGAAGGTTGATGATCATGGCCGGCCTAGGACCCGAGGAGGTACGGGACGTCGTAGGTGTCCGGGTCGTCGTCGAGGGCGGCCGGATCGGTGGCCAGCTCGCAACCCGCCCCGACGGTGCACCGGACCAGCGCAGCCTCCGCGCTGTCCTGGTAGGCGTCGAACACCACGCTGGTGCCGGACTCCCACACCGCCGTGAGCTCTGGCAGCTCGCCCTCGACCCGCAGCAGTTCCGCGCCCGTGCGGGCGTCCAGGATTACGAGGTGCTCGATGCGCTCCCAGCCGTCCGGATAGCGCGCCGCGGTGTCGAGCATGTCCTGGGTGACGGTGACCTCGTGCTCGTCTCTGGCGATGACGTCGCCGGGCCGAGCGGTCGCGAGATCCTCGGGGGTCACCCAGTTCCTGACCGGTTCGGTGCCCACGGCGAGGTAGCGGCCGTCGGGGGAGAACGCGAGGGGGTAGCCGTCCCGCAGGGTCCACAACGTCGCGTCGGAGGCCACGTCGACCACGTCGATGCCGCCGCCGGCGTCCCCGGTCAGCGCGAGCAGGTCACCGGCGGGTGACACCGCGGCCACACCAGTCTCGTCCCGGTACGGCGTCAGCCCTCCGCCCAGCTCCCAGGTGTGCAGGCCCGACACGGTGTTGGCCCCGGCCTCGACGAGGATCGTGTCGTCGTCGAGGAAGCCCATCGGCTTGGTGCTCGAACCCGGCACACCGGGCAGTTCCTCCTGTACCTCGCCCGTGGTGGCGTCGGCGACGATCAGGGTGCTGGTGCTGGTGCTGGTGCCGGTGTCCACGTCTCCGTTGCTGACCGCCCAGGCGACCCGGATGCCGTCGGGCGAGACCACCGGCAGCGAGATGGGGCCGCCGGCGATCTCTTCGGTGTAGCCGCCGTTCCCCGGGACGAACACGAGCGACCGCTCCGCCTGGTCGACGCTGAGCTCGTCCCACACCACGAAGCCACCGTCCACCCGACGCAACGCCGGGTAGTCGGACTCGATGACGTGCGGTGCCTGCTCCGTGCCGAAATGAAGGGTGCCGGCCGGCTCGTACCAGGGCACTGCCGGCTCCGGACCACGACCGAGGGTGCCGAGGTCGAGCACGACGTCCGGCACCCCCGGCGCCGGTTCCTCGGCCGGCGGCCGGTCGGTCACCGGCGGCTCGGCACCGTCGCGCACCGAGCTCGGCACGACGACGGCGGCCGCCGCGGCCGTCACCGCGGCGATGGCGCCGGCGGCGGCCAGGCGGCGGCGGGTGTGCAGCCTGCGGGCGCGGCCCCGCAGGTGCTCGACGGGCGCATGGTCGCCGACCGGGATCCGGGCCAGCGCGCGGGCCAGCTCGTCGTCGATGTCGATCATTTCGTCTCCTCGTGGGTCAGTGCGGCGGCGAGCTGCCGGCGAGCGCGGCTGAGCGTCGAGGCCACGGTTCCGCGCGTGACGCCGAGAGTGCTGGCGATCTCGGGTTCCGTGAGGTCGAGGACGTAACGCATGGCCACGACCTGGCGGCTGCGTTCGGGCAGCGCGGCGACGGCCGTCCAGAGTGCGTCGTCGCGCGGCTCGGCCGCCGGGGCGTGCCGCTGCGGCTCCCCGGCGAGCCGCTGCAGGTGACGCCGCTCCAGCCGGGCTCGCCGCCAGCGCGTCCGGGCCTCGTTGACCGCGACCTTGAGCAGCCAGGCGACCGGCGAGTCCAGCGCCGCGGCGGCCGGCCAGCGGGCCAGCGCCCGGGCGAACGCCTCGGCGGTGGCCTCCTCGGCCAGGTCACGGTCTCCGACGGCGATGGTGACGGCGCGCAGCACCCGTGGGCGCAGCGCGACGTACCAGTCGGTGAAGTCCTCGTCCATCGTCGTCACACAGTCAACACGCGCCCGCGGCCGGAAACGTTGAGCCGGGCCTCACCCGAGGACGTACGGGCTGTCGAAGGCATCGGGGTCGGGGTCGGCCGGCCGGATCTCGGTGGACAACTCGCAGGAGCCGTCCGTGGTGCATCGGACCAACGTGGCGCCCGGGTCGTCGTAGGCCTCGATCACGACCGCCGTGGGCGACTCCCAGCGCACCGTCTCGGCCCGCCGGAAGGTGATGCGGGTGAGCTCGGCACCGGTGCGGGCGTCGCGGATCACGACGTCATCGGGCCGTTCGACGCTGTCCCATGTCTCGACCGTGACCAGGTACCGGCCGTCGGGGGAGAAGCGGTGGTGGTAGCCGCTGCCGAGCTGCCACAGCGCCGCACCGGTCGCGAGGTCGGTGACCTGCTCCGGGCCGGTGGTGCCGCTCAGGACGGCGAGCCCGTCGGGCGACGTGGCGCGGACGCCGAGGTCCTCGCGCAGCAGCGTGACCTCACCGCCGGGCGCCCAGGCGTAGGTGCCCCACGCCTCGTTCGCCGCCGCGTCCAGGACCACCCGGCCGTCGGCCAGGAAGCCCATCGGCTGGGCGCCCGGGCTGGGCGCGTCGGGTAGCTCGGCCACGACCTCGCCGCTGGCGTCGGCGACAACGACGACGCTGGTGAGGCCGTCCTCGCGGGCCTGCTCGTCAGTGTCCCAGTCCCGGTTCGGCAGGCCCCAGGCGATCCGCCCGCCGTCTGCCGAGACCACCGGCGGGGTGACGTGGCCGTCGGCCAGCACGACCTGCTCGCCGTCGTCGGGCACCAGGGCCAGCCTGGAGTAGCCGTAGGCGTCGTCGGGGTCGGACGTCCACGTCCACACGACGTAGCCGCCGATGACCCGCTGGATGACCGGCTGGTCGGCCTCATCGTCCCAGGTGACGTCGTACGGGGTCGACGCGGAGCCGAAGTGGAGGGCGCCGTCGGCGTACCAGGGCACCTCCGGGGCCGCTCCGGCAGCGAGCGTGCCGAGATCGACCACGCCGCCAGTGCCGGCCGGATCGACGCCGGTGGACGGGTCGTCGGCGCCGACGACAGCGACGCCGACGGCGGCGGCCGCCACCACGAGCGCCGCCCCGCCACCGGCAGTGACCCGGGCCAGCCGCCGCGAACGGCGGCCCCGCCGGATGGCGCCGTCGGCGAAACCGGGCGGCACCTCCCGGACCGCGTCGTCGACGGCGGTGCGCAGCAGGTGTTCGACGTTCATCGTCAGGCTCCGTCCAGAGTCGGTTCGAGGGCGAGGTCACGCAGGCGGGCGAGGGCGCGGTGCGCCTGGCTGCGGACCGTCCCGGTCGAGCAGCCGAGCAGGGCGGCGATCTCCCGTTCGGGCAGGTCCTCGTAGTAGCGCAGCACCAGGACGGCGCGCTGCCGCGGCGCCAGACGCTGCAGCAGCCGCAGGACGTCCAGGCGGTCGCCGACGAGGTCGGCGGCGTCGGGCGCCGGGCCCTCCGGCACGTCGCCGACCGGGTCCTCGTGCAGCACCAGCCGCCGGCGCCACCGGGTGACCTGGTCGTTGTAGATGACCCGGCGCACGTACGCCTCGGGGTCGTCCACCTTGCGCCAGCGCCGGTACAGCTTGGCCAGCGCGCCCTGCACGAGGTCCTCGGCCGCGTGCCGGTCGCCGCACAGCGCGTACGCGGTGCGCAGCAGCGCCAGCGACCGTCCGGCGATGAATCGCCGGAACTCCTCGTCCTCGTCCGGATCCACCCTGCCTCCAGTCATGCGTCGTCACACCCGAGGACGCACGAACGGCCCGGAACGCTGCATCGAGCGTCCGGCAGGGATCTTGTCGATGCAACGGAACCGGCGCCTCACTCCGTCTTCGGAGCGAGGCGGGCGGGGGCCCGCACCGGCGACCGGAGGGCCCGCCATGCCTCGCTCGATCCTGCCTGCCTGCGCGCTGACGCTGCTGGTCAGCGGGGTCGTGGGCTGTGCCGCGCCGGAGCCGGTCGCGGTGCAGGCGGCGCCGCTCGCGGGACCCGCGCCGCTGGCCGCCGCGCCGCTGCCGCACGCGCTCACCGAGGACCGGACGGTGCCGGGCACCGGCGCGCTGGGGGAGTGGCGGGAGCTGACGCCGGTCATCAGCACGCCGCGGCACCTGCGCCGGGTCCGCGACGGCGACGGCCTGCTGGTCGTGGGCGACTCCATCGCCCGGGCGACGGTGGACGAGCTGGCCGCGCGGGTGGGCGCGGCGTCCGGGCTGTCCGTCGCCGTCAACGCGCACCCGGGCCGGCCGACGGCGCCGGCGGCGGACTGGATCGTCCAGAACGCGGGGCTGATCCCGGACCGCGGCCTCGTCGTCGTCAGCGGCGCGAACGACGTGTTCGCGCCGCTGGGCTGGTGGCGGCAGGTGGAGCGGGTGCTGGACGCGGCGGGCGGCCGCCGGGTCTACTGGCTCACCGTCCACGTGGACCGCCGGCGCGGCGACGCGACGCAGCGCTCGGCCGACCGCAGCCACTCGGCCTGGCTGAACGACCAGCTGCGGGCGGTCGCGGAGCGGCACCCGAACCTGGTGGTCGTCGACTGGGCCGGCGCGCTGTCCGGCGACTGGCTGTCCGACGGCGTGCATCCGTCCGCCGCCGGCGTCGCGGCCTGGTGTGAGCTGCTGGAACGCGCGATGGGGCTGGTCGCGTGACGCGGTGGAGCCGGGACGACTGGATCGCGCTCGCCGCGCTGCTGGCGCTGCTCGTGGGGTTCGTGCTGCTGACGCGCGACGCGCCGCCGACGATCTGGATCGAGCGCGACTTCCGCTGACGGCGTCAGGGCGCGGCGATCGGGGCGAGCGCGCGGACGTCGTCGGGGGAGGCGAGGTCCTGGACGGCGACGAAGATGGTGCGGACGCCGCGGCCGAACAGCTCGCGGTAGCGGGCGGCCGTCTGCTCGGCCGTCGCCGCGTGGTGCTTGCGCGCGTACGCCGCCGCGGTGGCGTTGCCGCGGGCCCGCTCGACCCGCCGCCAGACGTCGTCGCGGTCGCGGCCGACGATCGGAAGGTCGAGGACGGTGACGGCGACGTCGCGGCCGGCGCGGTGGCGGTGCTTCTCGAACACCGCCAGCCGCTCGTCGAAGCCGTCGTCGGTGCGCAGGTTGCAGGCGTCGCCGAGGGCCGCGGCGATGCGCAGCGACCGGTCGCCGGACCCGCCGACGACGATCTCCGGGCGCCCCACGGGCCGCGGGTAGGACGTGGTCTCGGGCAGGTCGGCGCGGGTTCCGGAGAACGCCTTGGTGCCCGGCGCCCACAGCGCCCGCATGATCTCGATGGCCCGCTCCAGCTCGTCCAGCCGCTCCTTCGGCGGCGGGAACGCCAGCCCGTGCACCTCGTGCTCGCGCCCGAACCAGCCCGCGCCGATGCCGACGAACGCCCGCCCGCCGCTGAGCACGTCCAGCGTCGCGACCGCCTTCGCGATGATGCCGCCGGGCCGGAACGTCACGGGCGTGCACAGCGGGCCGAGCCGCAGCCCGGTGGGGAGCCCGGCCAGCATCCCGAGCGTCGTGAACGGCTCCGGGATCGGGTCCCACGCGCGGCCGACCTGCGGGATCTGGATCAGGTGGTCCATCAGCGCCAGCCCGGCGAACCCGGCGTCGTCGGCGGCCAGCGCGACCTCCTTCAGCCAGCCGGCCGGGTCGTCGTCCCACGGGAAGCGGGAGACCTGCAGGATCACTTTGCGCTCGCCCGCCGCCTCGGCGGCGGGGACCGCGGGGGCCGCGACGGTGTCGTCGCGCGGGGCGTCCGCCGCGACCGTGACGACCAGGTCCCAGCCCTCGCCGTCCAGCTCGGCCGCGACCTCGCCAGCGCGGCGCAGCTGGCCGGCCAGCGCGGGCGCCGGGACCGGCCGGTCGCGGGCGGCGTTGCGGGCCCGGCACAGCTCGGCGGGTGTGTCGAAGCGGACGGCGACGGCGGGCAGCCCGGCCGCGCGGGCGACGGCGAGGTAGCCGCGGCGGCGCTCGGCGTCGAGGCCCAGCGTGTCGACGACGACGGTGAGCCCGCGCCCGGCCCGCGCGGCGACGATGCGGTCGAGCAGCGCGAACGCGTCGTCCGTCGCGTCGAGGTCGTGCCGGCCGCTGCCGACCACGCCGCGCAGGTCGTCGGAGGACACGATCTCCTGCATGCGGTAGTGCGCCCGCGCCCATACCGACTTGCCCGCTCCGGAGGCGCCGGCCAGCACCACCAGCGCCGGGTCCGGGATCGGCGGCTGCGTCGTCACGGGCCCAGGCTAGCCGCCCGCGGCCGGTCGGCCGACGTCGTAGGTGAGGTGGGTCGCGGTGGTCGTGGTGACGGCGCCGCGCTGCACCAGCGTGCGCGGCGTCGCGCCGGTGAACAGCGGCGTCCCTGCGCCCAGCAGCACCGGCGAGAGGTGCAGCAGCAGCGCGTCGACCAGCCCGGCCTCGATCGCGGACGCGACAGTGGCGCCGCCGCCCATGAGAACGACGTCGAGGTCGGTGCCGGCGGCCGCCGACGCCGCCTCGGCGCGTTCGCGGGCCGCGGTGACGGCGTCGGCGATGCCGGTGGTGACGAACGTCCAGTCGAGGTCGGTGAGCCGCACCGACTCCGGCGCCGAGCTGGTCACGACGACGAACGCCGGCTTGCCGACCTCGCCGGCACCGTAACCCAGGTCGTCGCTCCAGCCGTCCGGCCCGTCGACCACGTCGAACAGGCGGCGGCCGAGGACCACGGCACCCGAGCGGGCGGTCGCCTGGCGGAGGAGCCGCTGGTCATCGGGATCGTTCGAGAACGCCCAGGTGTGCAGGCCCTCGCCGCCGGTGCCGAGGCCGTTGTCGGGGCCTGGATCAGGCCCGGTGACGAAGCCGTCGAGGGAGACGGAGATGTCGGCGATGATCCGTGTCATACCGTGCAGACCCGGCGCGCCGCCGGAACTCATCGTCAGTCCTCGTCGTGCCCCGCGACACCGCGCTTCCAGTACCCCGTCACCAGCGCGTCGACCTCGCCGCGCCGCCAGCTCCGCAGCGGCTTGACGTCGCCCGCCTCGCCGGCCGCGAACAGGAACGTCCGCCCGGATGGCCGCGGCAGCGCGTCGACGGTCGCGGCCAGCGCGGCGCCGTGGGCCGGCCGGTGCACCGTCACCCGCTCGCCATGGGGAACCGGATAGCCGGGCTCGTCCGCCACGACGACGTCGGCGCTGACGCCGGCCGGCGCCGACTCCAGCCAGCGCGCGACGGCCGGCAGCCCGGTCGCGTCGACGGCGAAGACGTAGTGGTCGTAGGTGTACGGGAACGCCTTGCCGCCCGGCGGGCCGGCGATCGTCACCTCGTCGCCGCTCTCCGCGCCCGCCGCCCACGTCGACGCCAGCCCGCCGTCGTGCAGGACGACATCCAGGTCCAGCTCCAGCCCGTCCGGGTCGTACCGGCGGATCGTGTAGTCGCGGGTCGGCGGGAGCGGCCGCGGCCAGTCCAGCAGCTGGCGGTCGTTGGGCACCGGGGCGCGCAGCACGCCGTCGTCGTCCGGGAAGACGATCTTGACGTGGTCGTCGGCGTGGTAGGTGTGGAAGCCGGCCAGGCCCGGGCCGCCGAGCGTCAGGCGCAGCATCCGCGGCGTCACCCGCTCGCGGCGGCGCACGGTGACGGTGCGGACGCCGATCGGGTACGGGATGCGGGTGACGCCGTTGCCGGACCGGTGGTGCGCGGCGACCTTGGGCCCAGGGTCGCTGCGGTCGTCGGGCGCCCTCACCGGGCGTCCAGCAGCGGCGCGAGCGCCTCGTCCAGCGCGTCGAGGGTGAACATCGCCGACGGGTACGTCGAGGCCTCGGTGTAGCGGACCGGGAAGGCGCGGCCGGCCTGCACCGCGGGCAGGTTCGGCCACAGCCCGGAGTCGAGCACCGCCTGCACCGACGGGTTCGGCGTGCCGTCGGGCTGGACCGTGTAGGTGATCGCGTCCGCCTCGCCGAGGCTGTCGGTGAGCTGCTCCAGCGACACGTACTCCGAGACGTCCCGTCCGCCGCCGCCCGGCTCGGCCACCTCGCCGTAGTACGTGACGCCGACGTCCTCGGCGATGTTCGTGCCCCACGACCGCGAGAACTCGCGCTGGAACGTGCCCTCCTCGGCGACGCCGTACCCGCCGACGTGGCCGAACTCCAGGCCGGCGAGGGCGTCCTCGTACTTCGCGGCCAGGTCCGCGGCGCGTTCCTCGTAGGCGGTCCGGTCCTCCTCGAAGTGCTCCAGCCGGTCCGTCGCGTCGGTCTGCCGTTCGGACAGCTCGCGCCAGGCGTCCGGCACCGTCGGCCCGATCGCGACGACGGGGGCGATCGACTCCAGGTACTCCAGGTCGATGTCGCCCATGACCGGCTGCGGGATGCCCAGCACGATGAGGTCGGGCTCGAGCGTCGCGATGGCCTCGTAGTCGGTCTCGGCCGCCGCCTCGCCGGCCACCCGCGGCAGCTCGTCGTACGTCGCGCGGTCCTCGTCGGTCATCATCGCCAGCCCGCGCTCCCACGACGAGATGCCGACCAGCGCCGCGTCGGCCTCGATCAGTGCGGGGACGGCGTACCCGGTGGCGACCACGCGCTGCGGGTCGGCGGGGATCTCGATGTCGCCGTTGTCGGCGGCGAACACCCGGGTGTCGTCGCTCGCGGTGCTTTCGGTGCCGCCGTCATCGCCGCAGGCCGCGGCCACGGCGAGCACCAGGACGAGGGGGAGGAACAAAGTACGCATGCAGGTGAGGCTAGCCTTACTGGACCTGCTGGAGATGTCGATGAGAGGTCGGGTTGTGTCGCTGACGGAGCGGTGGGGGAGCGATCCGCTGTGGTGCGAGGAGTACGGGTACGGCATCGGCAACCCGGGCGGCATCTACCTGCTCAAGTACCGGACGGCAGGCGTGCTGGAGTTCGGTGAGCGCCGCCAGGACTTCCTGCACCAGCTGTACTGGGCGCCCGGCGGTGTGCTGACCGCGCGGCACGGCGTGAGCGTGCGGTTCGTCGGCGAGGGCGAGGCGTTCTGGGCGCACCGCGCGGTCAGCCACGAGGTGCGCCTCACCGGCGGCGACCTCGTCTACCGGGTGTGCCTGCGCGAGGCGCCGCCGGCGCTCGACGGGCTGCGGGCCGGCGCCGTCTCCGTCGACGCGGAGGCGGGGCGGCTGCTGCGGGCGATCGCCCGGCCCGGATACGAGGAGCGGCGCGCGTTGGAGGCGCGGGGACTGATCCTGGCCGGGCTCGGTCTTTTCGCGGACGAGCTGCCCGGCCGTCCGGTGACCGGCGCCGGCCTGGCAGCGACGGTCGCGCGGGCGCTCGCGCACGACCCCGGCGACGACACCCGGCTGGACGAGTGGGCGGCGCGGCTGCACACCAGCGTCACGACGCTGCAGCGCGACTTCCGCCGCGAGTTCGGCACCTCCTACCGGCGGTACCGGACGCAGGTCCGGCTGCGGGCCGCCCGGGTGCTGCTGCAGACCGAGCCCGTGACCCGGGTGGCGCGCCGGGTCGGCTACGCCAGCCCGTCGGCGTTCGTGGCCGCGTACGGGAAGGAGTTCGGCCACACCCCGGGCGGCCGGCGGCGACCCTAGTTTCGCGTGGTCTCCGACACTCCGGCACTTGAAGCGGGTTTGAGGGGGCGTCGGGTTGCTGGTCCCGCTCCACGACGCGGCACGGCGCAACGGTGTGGGACCGCTGCGTGATCGATGGGAGAACACTGTCGTGTCGGCGACAGTGATGCCGCGTCGTTTCCGCAGTGATCTCACATCGATCTCGGCCGTGGCGACTGTGCGCCTACCCTCGGCACGTCACTGGGTGGGATCACTGTGCGTGCTGGGTGGCATCGCTGTTGCCAGGGGAACAGTGATCCTCCCCACCCGGCGCAGCGAATCCACACGGTGGCGTTGGGGATCGTGTAACGGTTCGCCGTTGTCGCGCAGTTCGCCAAATGCGGGCAGAGCCCGCCCGGTGCACCGTTCGCCGTTCGTGCCGGCGCACCGGTTGTCCTCGATTCCCGGAGCCGTCTTCGATGGCGGGAGTCGTGTTCGAGGGGCCTTTCGGACGCTTTCGCTATCGAGGACGGCTCCGGGCATCGAGGTGTGCCCAGATCGCCCCCGTCCCCCTGATAGGGCTAAGAAAAAGGGCGCCAGGGGGACGGCCAACGTGCGGCCCCCTCGGCGAACGCGGCAGACCCGGGCGCACGGTGTCACTCCGCCCGCGACATCGGTCAGGTGCGGCCGCCGTGGGCCCAGCCGGAGCAGGTGCTGGTGCCGTCGATGCAGACCTGCACCGACACCGCGCGGCCCTCGGGGAAGCTGAGGTTCCAGTCGTCGGCGGCGGTGTCGATGGTGTAGGTCGCCGTGCCGAACCCCTCGACGGAGAGGTAGGCCTTCAGGCCGTGGCCGTCGCTGTAGTTCTCACGGGCGTAGAACTGCTCGCCGTAGGCCCAGAAGCCGACCTCGTAGAACAGGCCGGTGCCGGTGTTGAGCGACGCGAACACGTCGCGCCCGCCGGCGTCGTCCTCCGAGGCGTACGACTCGTGGTGGGGATACCAGGTCCGTGCCGCCTCCGCGTCGGAGCCGGTCGCCCCCGCGGCGGTCGCCCCCGTACCGGCGAGCGTGGCCGCCAGGCCGCACAGCACCATCGTCGTCAGTCGTTGTGTCGTCCGCACGTCTCCTCCTCGTGTCGTCATGACAGGACGAGGTCGAGCGTGCGCCGCGCCGCTTGCCGCGCGCTTGCGACGCGCTTACGGCTGGTCGAGCAGACCGTGCTCGTGCGCGAAGACGACGATCTGGACGCGGTCGCGCAGCGCCAGCTTGCGCAGGATCGCGCCGACGTGCGTCTTCACCGTCGACTCGCTGGCGAAGACGAGGCCGGCGATCTCGGTGTTGGACAGCCCGCGCGCCACCGCCGTGAACACCTCGCGCTCCTTGTCCGTCAGCGACAGGTACGCCGACGGCACCGCGGTGCGGGACCGGAACTGGCCGTCCAGCAGCGTCGCGAGATCCTGCGGCGCCAGCACCGCGTTGCCCGCGTGCACCGTCCGGATCGCGTCGCGCAGCTGCAGCGGCGTGGTGTCCTTGAGCAGGAACCCGCTGGCGCCGTACCGGATCGCCGTCGCCGCCCGGTCGTCCAGGTTGAACGTGGTCAGCACGACCACCCGCACCGGCGCGGCCCGGCGCGCCACCCGGTCCGGCAGAAAGATCTGCCGGGTCGCCTCGACGCCGTCCATGTCGGGCATCCGGATGTCCATGAGGACGACGTCAGGGGACAGCTCGTCGACCAGGCGGACCGCCTCGAGCCCGTCGCCGGCCGAGCCGACCACCGTCATGCCGTCCTGCGCGTCGACGATGACCCGGACGCCCTCGCGGAACAGCTCCTGGTCGTCGACCAGGAGCACGCCGATGTCAGCGGTCATGCGCCGCCCGCCCGCACGGGCACCCACGCCGTGGCGGTGAACGTCGACGTGCCGTCCTCGTCGCGGCGGCGGACGTCGAGGCGGCCGCCGACGGACTCGAGGCGGCGGCGCATGCCGTCCAGCCCGGCGCCACCGCTGGCCTCGCTCGCGACGAACGGCGACGGCGCGACGACGTTGCGGACCTCGATGCGCAGCTCGCCCTCCCAGTGCCGCTCGACCTGGACGGGGGTGTCGCGGCGGCCGTGCTTGATCGCGTTGGTGAGCATCTCCTGCAGCACCCGGAACGCGACCACCTCCAGCTCCGGCGGCAGCGGCCGCGGCGTCCCGATCTCCGTCGACACCACCTCGTGCCCGCTCGCGCGCACGCCGTCGACCAGGGTGTCGAGCCCGGCCGGCTGGGCGGTGGGCTGCTGGGTGTCGGCCAGCACCTGCCGGACGTCGCGTAGCGAGGTCCGCGCCGACGTCGCGATCTTCGCCATGGTGTCCTTCAGCGCCTTCGGGTCGGTGTCGTCGAGGTACTGGGCGGACTCGGCCTGCGCCAGGATCACCGCCAGCGAGTGTCCCACCACATCGTGCACGTCGTTGGCCAGCCGCGCCTGGTCTTCGCGGAGACGAGCGATCTCGCGGGCCTGCTCGGTCTCGCTGACGGCGCGCGCGGCGTCCTCCTCGGCGGCCTCCTGCGACGCCTGCGACGAGCGGGCGCGGTCGCCGAACCGCAACGCCAGCCCGGCCAGCCACGGCGCGCCGAGCGCCGCCGCCCCGATGAACGCGGCGGTCAGCTGCCACGTCGTGCTGAGCTCGCGGACGGTGTCGACGACGCTCTCGTTGCCGGCCAGTTCGGCCAGCCCGCCGAGCCCGCGCGCGTTGACGATGGCGATGACGATCATCGCGGCGAGCGGGATGGACAGTGCGCTCAGCCACACCGTCACCGCGCTGCCCCAGCGCGCCGTCCCGAACGCGACCGCGGCGATCGTCACCTGCACGAGCATGAGATCGATGCCGGCCAGCAACTGCAGCCCGCACACGCCCCACACCAGCGCCAGCGCGGCGGCCGGCAGCCGGCGGCTCAGCCCGACCGCGGCTGCCGTCCCGACCGCGACGAACGCCAGTTCCGCCCGGTGCGGTGGCAGCCCCCACGCCGTCGCCGCCTCGTACAACCCGAGGAACGCGACGATCGCCGCCAGGACGATGTCGGGCACCCACGCCCGCAGATCGGTCGTCACGGCGTCGCCGCCCGGCGCCGGGCCGCCGCGGGGGGAGCGGCGAGGTGGGGGGAGCGCGGCGATGGTCGGGCCTCCGGCGAGGTCGGTGCGGGCGTGTCCCCGTAATGGAACCACGCCGCGCGTGCCGGGACCGGTGGGTGCGGCGATGACGACGCCGGAGCCGGCGTTCGCGTCGCTGTCGGTGCCCGCCCGTAGGGTGGGCCACCCACCCGAACGGGGAGGGTCGTACCTACCACGCCGATTCGCCGGTTCATCCGAGCACGTCGCGGACGAGCAGGTCGAGCAGCTCGGCGTACGAGACCCCGGCCGCGGCGAACATCTTCGGGACCTGCGACTGCTCGGTGAAGCCGGGCATCGTGTTGACCTCGTTGAGCACCGGCCCGTCCGCGGTCAGGAAGAAGTCGATCCGGGCGACGCCCGCGCAGCCGAGCGCGTCGAACATCGCGACGGCGGCGTCCTCCAGCTCCTTGCGCTCGGTGTCGGCCAGGTCGGCGGGGATGCGGAAGTCGGCGCCGCCGCCGTACTTCGTCGCGAAGTCGAACAGCCCGTCCACCACGATCTCCAGCGCGGGCGCCACGGTGCGCGACCCGTCCGGCCGCCCGAGCACGGCGACGTCGACCTCGCGGCCGGTGACGACGTCCTCGACGAGGACGCGGTGGTCCAGCGCGAACGCGGCGTCGAGCGCTCCGGCGAGGCTCGCGGCGTCGCCGGCGAGCGTCACGCCCTGGCTGGAGCCTGCTGCGACCGGCTTGACGACCACCGGGTGGGTCCAGCGGTGGGCGGGCGCCGTCGACGGGGTCAGCAGCACGCCCGGCGCGGTGGCGATCCCGAGGTCGGCCGCGACCAGCTTCGTCGCCCACTTGTCCATGGCCAGCGCCCCGGCCAGCACGCCGGACCCGACGTACGGGATGCCGGCCACGTCGCACAGCGCGGCGAGCGTGCCGTCCTCGCCGCGCGGCCCGTGCAGCACCGGGACGGCGACGTCGCAGGTGCGCAGGACGTGGATCGCGTCGGCGAGGTCGACGGGGCAGCCGTCGCCCTGGCGCCAGGCGCCGTCCCGGCCGATGGTGAGCCGGACGACCGCGTATCCGGCCGACTCCAGCGCCTCGCCGACGGCCGCCGCCGAGGCCAGCGAGACGTCGTGCTCGCAGTTCTGCCCGCCGCCGATCACCGCCACGCGGGCCCTCATCGGACTCTCCGCAGGACGGCCGGGGCGGCGACCCGTTCGCGGGTGACGCGCGGGCCGATGCCGGTGACGATCTCGTGCTCGATCGTCCCGGCCCAGCCGGCCCAGTCCGCGGCCGTCGGCTCACCGTCGTCGCCCGGACCGAAGACCGTCGCGATCTCGCCGGGCGCGACCTCGTCGTCGCCGAGGTCGACGACCGCCTGGTCCATCGACAGCAGCCCCACCAGCGGCCGGCGGCGGCCGCGGACCAGCACCTCGGCCCGTCCGGACGCGGCCCGCGGCAGCCCGTCGGCGTAGCCGAGCGGCAGCAGTCCCAGGTGCGTCGTCTCCGGCGCCGTCCACGCGTGCCCGTAGCCGACCGGCGTGCCGGCCCGGACCCGTCGGACGGTGACGACCGGCGCGGTCAGGGTCAGCGCGGGCCGCAGCCGCACCGTCCGGGACGGGTCGATGCCGAACAGGCCGGCGCCGACGCGGACCAGCGTGTGGTGGGTGCGCGGGTCGGTGAGGGTCGCGGCGGTCGCGGCGAGGTGCCGGTGCGGCGGGCGCAGCCCGAGCGAGCGGGCCACCTCGACACCCCAGGCGAACCGGGTCCGGCCGGTGGCGTTGGACCCGTCGGAGGGGACGTCCGCGCAGGCCAGGTGGCCCATGACGCCGTCGACCCGGATCAGGCCGCGCTGCTCGGCGAGGCGGGCCGCGCTGCACAGCCGGGCCCACTCGGCCGGCGGCGCGCCGTCGCGGGCCAGGCCGGTGTCGAGGTGCAGGTGGACGCGGGCCGGGCCGGCGCCCGCCGCCGGGCCGCCCGGCGCCGTCGCGCTCCCCGCAGCGGCGACGGCGTCCAGGTGCGCGCGGCTGGGGACGGCGAGGTCGATCCCGGCGGCGACGGCGGCGGCGAAGTCCGCGTCGGCCGGGTTCAGCCAGCTGAGGATCGGCGCGCCCACCCCGGCCGAGCGCAGGTCCAGCGCCTCGTCGACGCTGGTGACGCCGAGCCGGGTGGCGCCCGCGGCGAGCGCCGTCCGGGCCACGTCCGCGGCGCCGTGCCCGAACCCGTCGGCCTTGACGACGGCCATCAGGGCCGAGCCCGGCGCGTGGGCGGCGATCGTCCGCGTGTTGGCGGCGACGGCGCCGAGGTCGGCGGTGAGCGTGGCCCGGTTGGTCACGGCGGTCCGCGGGTGCGCGTCGATGGTCGCGGCGCTCATGCGGCCACCAGGTGCGCGCCGATCGGGCCGTACAGCGCGGCCGGCGCGCCCGTCGTCAGTGCCCAGTAGCGGTCGCCGTAGCTCCAGTGCCACCACTCGGTCGGGTAGTTCACCAGCCCGGCCGAACCGAGGACGTCGGCCAGCAGGGCGCGGTGGACGCGGGCGTTGGCGGAGATGTCGCGCGTCGCGAAGTAGCAGGCGCCGTCGCTCTGCTCCGGCGTCGCGTCGATGGGCGTGCCGAGGTCCAGCTCCCGCCCGTCCCGGCCGACCAGCGTGAGGTCGACGGCCGCGCCCGCCACGTGCGGCGCCACCGCGACGGGGGAGACGAACCGGCTGGTCAGACGTTCGAGCTCGGTGAGGTCGTCGAGCAGGTGCGGGTGGACGGCGGACAGCTCGGCGGCGTACCGGGCGATGATCGCGCGCTGGTCGGCGATGCTGCGGTGCCCCTCGACCACCCGCAGCCCGATGCCGTCGGGGAGGCGGCCGTGGGCGAGGAGCAGCCGCTGGGCGAGGGAGACCCGCACCCGCGCGCGGGCCGGGCCGAACGGTGCGGTGAGCTCGACCAGCGGCTCGCCCTCGTCCTCGACGGGGATCGCGGCGACTCGCGGGTCGGACAGCAGGATCGTCATGACCAGCACGTTAGGAACCGCGGCCGGTGCGGGTCCTCCACCTGTGGTGCCGGACCGCTGTCCTCGGGTACGAGATCCCCGGCCCCTGGGTCCGGCCGGTACCCTGACGTCTCGGGGGGTGGGGCCCGTGGTGCTGAGCCTGGGACGGCCCCGGACGCTGCTCGTCCTCGGCATCTTCGCTCTGCTCGTCGGCGCGCTGTTCGCCGCCATCACCGCCTCCGTCCACGCGCGGCCGGCCGCCGGCACACCGGTCTGCGAGCAGGCTTTCGCCCGCGGCTGTCTGACGGAGCGCACGGTGCTGACTGTCGACGTCCGGACCGACGCGGGCAACTGGCTGGCAGGGACGCGGACCTGGGAGCTGGCCGTCCCGGGCGACTGGCCGTACCCGGTGCGCCCGGAGGCGTCCATCCGTTCCCAGCCTCCTGACGATGAACTGCGCACTGGCGGGCGGGTCACCGCGGTCTTCGAGGGCCCGGAGGTGCTGGGGCTGCGGCTGCCGTCCGGCGTCGCCCTCGAGAGCGAGTTTCATCCGCGGTTCGCCGTGCCCGTCAACGCCGCGATAGCCCTGCTTGCCGCGGGTATAGGCCTCATGACCATCGGGTTCGCGGTGAGCACCGCCCGCGAGTTCCGGTCCTGGACCGTGGACGCAGTCACGCCCGTCGTTGGGCCGAACGTGGGGATGGCGGTGGCGCTGCTGGGCGCCGTCGCCTTCGCCGGCGTCCGCGCCTACCCGCGGCCCGCCCCGATCGCGTACCTGGCGATCGGAGTGGCAGCGCTGGCCAGCGTGCTGATCGTGCGACATCGTCGCAGTCCGAAGTCGCGGGAGCGATTCAGGTCGGGCCGCCTGACCGATGAGCTGCGCCGGTTGATGGCAGCCGACCCGGTGCCGGTGGGGAACCGGCACAACGGGCACCTGTACCTGGTCGCGCGGCCGAAGGCGTCCAGCGACCTGGTTCCGCACCCCGCCCGGCTTGCCGCCGCCGTCGAGCGGCTCCTCGGCGCGCACGGTGCGGACGAGTTCTGGCCCGGCCTGGGCCGGCTCGACTGGGAGGCCGACGGTGACGGCGTCTGGCTCACGCACGGCGTCCGCGCCGGCCGGGTCGACGAGGACGACCTGCTCGTCCTGACGGTCGCCGCGGACGGAACGATCAGCCTGCTCTGCGGGCGCGGTACGACCCCCCGGCGTCCGGACGGGCGGGAACGGTCGCGAGGGGAGCCGGAGGTCCGGCTGCTCGACCCGGTCCTCGTACGCGGCTTGACCCGCACGGTCCTGGTCCTCGCCGGCGAGCGCAGCGGATCGGCGACCCACGTGGAGTGGTCGCTCTCGCTGTACCTCGACCGGCTCTGGAGCGCCGCCGCCCGGGACGACCCTCCAGGCGGTCCGCTCTCGCGGTCGTACGTCCGTCCGACCTACCAGCGCACGATCCAGGCAAGCGGCCGGATGCTGCGCGAACGGAGTGACGCCGTCGCCGGTCAGCTGGCCGGGCCCCTGCTCGGCGTCCCCGACGCGCCGCCCGGGGCAGTCTGAGGACGTTCAGCTGACCGTCACGTCCTGTCACACTCCCCGTTAACCCCCTGCGGGAAGCGTGAACCCATGGATGTCTCCCCCCAGCGTCCCCTGTCCCGTCGTCTGTTCGTCACCGGCCTCGGCGCGGCCGCCGCGGCCGCGTCCGTCCCCACCCTGATCCGCGTCGACGGCGCGCATGCGGCGCCGCCCGGAACCGGCGGCGCGCTGCCGGACGGGGTCTTCTCGCTCGGCGTCGCGTCCGGCGACCCGCTGCCCGGCGGCGTCGTCCTGTGGACGCGGCTCGCGCCGGACCCGCTGAACGGTGGCGGCATGCCGGACCGCCCGTTCGCCGTCGAGTGGGAGGTCGCCGAGGACGACACGTTCACCCGCGTCGTCCGCAGCGGCCGCACCGTCGCGCTCCCGCAGCAGGGCCACAGCGTCCACGCCGAGGTCGACGGCCTGCGGCCTGGCGCCGAGTACGCCTACCGCTTCCGTGCCGGCGGCCAGGTCTCGCCGACCGGCCGCACGAAGACGGCGCCGGCCGGTTCCGTCGCCGCCGTCCGGTTCGCGTTCGCCAGCTGTCAGAACTGGCAGGACGGCTACTTCACCGCCTATCACCATCTTGCTGGTGAGAATGTCGACTTCGTCGCGTTCCTCGGCGACTACATCTACGAGTCCGTGCCGCGCACCACCACCGTGCGCACCCACGAGGGCACCGGCGAGCCGCTGTCGCTCATCCAGTACCGCAACCGGCACGCCCAGTACCGCTCCGACCCGAACCTGCAGGCCGCCCACGCCGCCTTTCCCTGGATCGTCACCTGGGACGACCACGAGGTCGACAACAACTGGGCCGACGAGATCCCGCAGGACCCCGACCTGCAGACGCCCGAAGCGTTCCGGGCCCGCCGGCAGGCCGCCTTCCAGGCGTACTACGAGCACCTGCCGCTACGCCGTGGCTCCCGTCCGCGCGGCCTCGACCTGCAGCTGTACCGGCGGCTGCGGTTCGGCGATCTCGTCGACCTGCACGTCGTGGACACCCGGCAGTACCGCTCGGACCAGCCGTCGACGCTCGAGCAGGCCGAGACCGCGCCGCTGACGATGACCGGCGACGAGCAGGAGCGCTGGCTCGCCGGCGGCCTCACCGACGGCGGCACGCGGTGGAACCTGCTGGCCAACCAGGTGATGTGGGCGCAGAACGACCGCACGGCCGGCGAGGTCGACACGTTCGACTTCGACAACTGGGACGGCTACCGCGTCGAGCGCCGCCGGCTGCTCGAGCTGTTCGGCAACGACGCCGTCACCAACCCGGTCGTGCTGACGGGGGACCGGCACTGCACGTGGGTCGCCGACCTGCACCCCGACTTCGACGACCCGTCGTCGCCGGTCGTGGGCGCCGAGATCACCGGCACGTCGATCTCGTCCGGCGGCAACTCCGACCCGGTGGCCTTCCAGAACACCTATCGGCCGATCGCCGAGGAGAGCCCGCACTGGAAGTACTTCGACAACCAGCGCGGCTACGTCGTCTGCGACGTCACGCCGGAGCGGATGCTCAGCTCGCTGCGGCTGGTCGACACCGTCTGGCAGCCCGAGGGCGCGACGGTGCGGACGGCGGCGGAGTTCCTGGTCGAGTCCGGCCGGCCCGGCGTCACCGTCGAGTACGAGGAGCCGCGGGCGGCGCGGGAGCGGGCCCGGGTGCGCCGCGACGCCGGCCCCGTCTACGACGTCGACGACGTGGACGAGACGGCGGATCTGCAGCGCTGACCCCGTCGCCGGCCTGGTCAGTCGCGGCCGGCGGCCGAGGTGACGTCGACCTCGTTGCCCTCGGCGTCGGCCAGCGTCCACCAGGTCGGCGCCGCGTCGCGGACCAGCCGGCCACCGGCCGCGAGCGCCGCCGCGACGCGCGCCTCGGCGAGCTCCGGCGGCACCCAGACGTCGAGGTGGAATCGGTTGCGCTGCGGACGGGGCGCGTCCATGTCCTGGAACCAGATGGACGGGCCGCGCCAGCGCGGGTCGATGAGGTCCTCGTCGGGGCTGTCGGCGCGTCGCTCGTAGCCGAGCACGGCCGCCCAGAACGGCATGACGTCCGCGCTGACCAGCGCGTCGATGGTCACCTGGACGGTCTGGATCAGCGTCGGATCGGCGGTGAGGCCCTGTTCTCGGGCCAGCTCGGAGATCCGGACCGCCAGCTCGACGTCGTCCGTCGTCATGCCCATGTAGTCCGGCGTCTCCGTGAGCAGCCGGACGGTGACGGTGTCGTGCCGCAGGTCGACGTCCGGATGGTGCGGCCCGGCGCCGCCCGCGGCCGCGATCGCCGAGACCAGCCGGGCGCCGGCCGCGAACGACCCGGTGCGGAAGACTGCGGTGGCGCCGTCGCCGACCACCCGCCAGTCGCCGGTGCGGTCGTCGGTGTGGAAGGCGCGCATGGTGATCGGCTCGGGCATGGTCACTCCCCGGTGCTGCCGTCGACCGATTCGCGGATGAGGTCGGCGTGGCCGTTGTGCCGCGCGTACTCCTCGACCATGTGCGTCAGGATCCAGCGCAGGCTGGCCGCGCGGCCGTCGCGCCAGGCCCGGTCGGCGGGCCGGCTCAGCCCGCCGTTCGCCATCGCCTCGGCCAGGTTCGCCCGGGACCGCTGGACCGACTCCTCCCAGAGCGCGAACAGCTGCTCCGGCGTGTCGTCGGCGGCGGAATTCCAGTCCCAGTCGTCGTCGGCGGCCCAGTCGACGGTGTTCCAGGGCGCGCTGCGCTCGCGGCCGAACAGCCAGAACGTGAACCAGTCGTCCTCGACGTAGGCGAGGTGCTTGAGCAGCCCGCCGAGCGTCATCGTCGACGCGCCGACGGTGGTGTTCAGGCCGGCGGCGTCGAGGCCGCGGCACTTCCACGCCAGCGTGGCGCGCTGGTAGTCGAGGAACCCGGTCAGCGTGCGCAGCTCGTCGCCGTCGACCGAGGGCTCGGGACGGCCGTGCTCGTCGACGTCGCTCACTCGGCCGCCGCCTCGTTGATCGCGCGGCCGAGGTCGTCGGGACGGCTGAACTGCGGCCAGTGCCCGGTCGGCAGGTCGACGTACTCGACGTCGCGCAGCCGGGTGAACTCCTGGACGGACGGTTCGCCACCGTCGATCCAGGCGCGCAGCTGGGCCGCGGAGAACTCCGGGCAGATGACGGTGACCGGGACGTCGTGGCGGCGCTCGTCGGTGAGCCGGACCGGGTCGGTGGTGACCCGTTCGGGCGACGGGACGGCGCGGGCACGGAAGTCGGCGCGGGCGGCGTCGTCGAGGTCCTTCAGGTCGTCCTCGCCGATGTCCTCCCAGCTGGGCAGCGGGATCTCGCCGTTCTCGGCCGCGAACCCGCCGAGCGGCTCGCCGTCCCTCGCCGGGAACCCGCCGATGTAGACGGTACGGGCGACGCGGCCCGGCCGCGCGTCGGCGGCGAGGTAGGCCAGCCCCGAGCCGAGCGAGTGCCCGACGACCAGCACCTCGCCCTCGTCCTCCGGCACCGCGTCGACCGCCGCCACGATCGCGTCGACGTGGTCCCGCAGCGTGACGGCGGACCGGTCGGCGTCGCGGGACTCCAGGCCGGGCAGCGTGAGCGGATGCGTCGTGTGGCCGGCCCGCTCGAGGACGGGGATCACCCGGTCCCACGACGACCCGTCCAGCCAGAGGCCGGGGATCAGAACGATGTGCATGGTTCGCCTCTCGGGTTATGATCCAGATCTACGGATAAATCCAACCTAGTGGAACGGACCGGAAATGTCGATCGATCGCGCGATGCCCGACTACGACCTGGACGACCAGGCCGTCGTCACGGCGCCGGCGCAGCTGCGCGCGATGTCCGACCCGCTGCGATCGACCATTCTCGATCTCGTCCTCGAGCGTGCCGCGACGGTCACCGAGCTGGCCGCCGCCGTCGGGCGGCCCAAGTCGACCGTCGCCCACCACGTCGGCGTCCTGGTCGACGCCGGCATGCTGCGCGTCGTCCGGACCCGGCGGGTACGGGCCATCGACGAGCGCTACTACGGCCGCACCGCCCGGCTGTTCCGCATCGGCAGGATCGACCACCCCGTCATCTGGGAGAACGACCTCTCCGTCGCGGCCGCCGAGGCGCGGGCCGCGTACGAGGCGGACGTGATGATGAGCATCCACCGGCACGCCCGGATCCCGCGCGAGCGGGGGATGGAGTTCTGGGAGAAGGTCCTCGAGCTGGTCCGCGAGTTCAGCACGCTGGAACGGTCCGGCGACACCGTCTTCGGCTTCGTCGCCGGCCTGTACCCGACGGAGCACCCGGCCCTGCCCGACCCCGCCCCCGGCGACGACTGAGGTTCCGGCCCAGCGGTGTGAAGGTCGAGTTACTACTGCTCTGGCGGTAGCAACTCGACCTTGACGGGTCGTCGGGTGGGAGTTCGGCCCGCTGGAGCGAGGGAAACTCCCTCCCGACGCGGCGGGCTTCTGATCGTTGGCCACGCGTCTTCGCATAGCCCGGGACCTCGTGCATGCGCCCGCTGCTCTTGAATCGGTACGTGATGGGCATGAAGAGAACGAAGTAGCGCGCGTCCAGAAGGAGTGACGTGCGGACGATGTCGCGACAGTCGGCGTTTCCGTTGGAGCCTCGGCCGGCTTCGACTTCCACTGCGATTCCGAGGCTGTTGTGGAAGGCGTCGATGTCGTAGGAGACCTCAGGCCTCCCATCGTCGCCGAAGAGGACTGGGCGCGTGATCTTCTGGCCGGTGCTCTTGCCCGATTCCACTTCGTACCCGAGCTCTTCCATGGATGCCCGGAGTCGCGCCAGCACGAAGTCGCTCGTCAGGCGATCGGAATCGGCATCGCGTACCGGTGCTGTGTCGATCTCGGCACGCTGAGGGACACGGCCTCGATCAAGCTCTCTGCCCACGCTGGCGGCCTGACATTGCGTGGAAAGTAGCTCCACGAGGGATAGGTCACCAGATCATCTTGCCGATCACAGCCCGGGCCAGCCATGGTTCGTCCGGATGTCGTGTGCCGAAGAGCCTCACGCCAGCCGGGGTGGGCCAGATCACCCGAGTCATCGCTTGCATAGTCATGCGGAGTCCTGCATACTTTTGCTCGTGTCCAAAGTGCTCACCTCCCTGCCCGCCGGCGAGCGGGTCGGCATCGCGTTCTCCGGCGGCCTCGACACCTCCGTGGCGGTGGCGTGGATGCGCGACAAGGGCGCCGTCCCGTGCACGTACACCGCCGACCTCGGTCAGGCCGACGAGGACGACATCGAGTCGGTGCCGGGGCGGGCGAAGCTGTACGGCGCCGAGATCTCCCGGCTGGTCGACTGCCGCGCCGCGCTGGTGGAGGAGGGGCTGGCGGCGCTGACGTGCGGGGCGTTCCACATCCGCTCCGGCGGCCGCGCCTACTACAACACCACGCCGCTGGGCCGGGCGGTCACGGGCACGCTGCTGGTGCGGGCGATGCTCGAGGACGACGTCCAGATCTGGGGCGACGGGTCGACGTTCAAGGGGAACGACATCGAGCGGTTCTACCGCTACGGCCTGCTCGCGAACCCGAACCTGCGCATCTACAAGCCGTGGCTCGACGCCGCGTTCGTGGGGGAGCTGGGCGGCCGGCGCGAGATGAGCGAGTGGCTGCGCGAGCACGATCTCCCGTACCGCGACAGCACCGAGAAGGCGTACTCGACGGACGCGAACATCTGGGGCGCGACGCACGAGGCGAAGACGCTGGAGCACCTCGACAACGGCACCGAGACCGTCGACCCCATCATGGGGGTCCGGTTCTGGGACCCGGCCGTCGAGATCGCCGCCGAGGACGTCACCATCGGCTTCGACCAGGGCCGCCCCGTCAGCATCAACGGCCAGACCTACGCGAGCCCGGTCGAGCTGGTGCTCGAGGCCAACGCCATCGGCGGACGGCACGGGCTGGGCATGTCCGACCAGATCGAGAACCGCATCATCGAGGCCAAGAGCCGCGGCATCTACGAGGCGCCCGGCATGGCGCTGCTGCACGCCGCCTACGAGCGGCTGGTCAACGCCATCCACAACGAGGACACCGTCGCCAACTACCACAACGAGGGTCGGCGGCTCGGCCGGCTCATGTACGAGGGCCGCTGGCTCGACCCGCAGGCGCTCATGCTGCGCGAGTCGCTGCAGCGCTGGGTCGGCTCGGCCGTGACGGGCGAGGTGACGCTGCGGCTGCGGCGCGGCGAGGACTACTCGATCCTCGACACCACGGGCCCGGCGCTGAGCTACCACCCGGACAAGCTGTCGATGGAGCGCACCGAGGACTCCGCGTTCGGCCCGCTCGACCGCATCGGCCAGCTCACCATGCGCAACCTCGACATCGCCGACTCGCGCGCCAAGCTGGAGCAGTACGCCGGGCTCGGCATGGTCGGCAGCACGCACGCGGAGCTGATCGGCGCGACGCACCTGGTGGGGGAGCTGCCGGAGGGCGGCGCCGAGGCCATCGCGTCCCGCGGCGAGGTCGACTCCGACGCCATGCTCGACCGCGCCGCCATGGAGTTCGGCACCGACTGACGGGTCACGGCAGACGGCCGGCGGCGACCCCGGGCCGGGGACGAGGGAAGTGCGGGCACAGGCCCGCGCCCGGTGCACCGTTCCTGCCGGTGCACCGTTTGGTGTCCTCGACTCCCGCCATCGTCTTCGATGGCGGGAGTCGTGTTCCGGGCGCCGTTGGACGATTCTGGCCATCGAAGACGTCCCAGGCCGTCGACGTCACACGTGCACCCGCCGCGCGTGAAGTGGCCGCCCATCGGTGGCGATGCCAGTGAGCCGGCGGCGGCCCCCGCGCGGGGGCCGCCCCCGTCGACCGCTCAGCGGGTCAGGAAGGCGCGGACGGACTCGGCGACGGCGTCGGGGGCCAGCCAGAACGCGCCGTGGTCCTGACCGGGCAGCGTCTCGACGGTGACGGCGGGCAGGACGTCGGCCAGCGCGTGGGCGCCGTCGAGGAAGAACTGCTCGCTGTTCTCGCCGACCAGCACCAGGATCGGCGCGTCGGTGGACCAGCGGTCGCGGGGGAGCGGCCGGCCGGACAGGAGGCCCTCGACGATGCGGCCGTCGTAGGCGTAGGTGTGCGCGAGCGCGGCCATGGCGTCCCACGACGGATCCTGCTTCATGCCCGCGATCCACTCGGCCGGCACCAGCAGCACGTCGCTCATGAAGTACTCGACCGCCTCACTGCGCTTGCCGGCGGCGACCAGCGCCTCCTGGTGCGCGACGTAGCCGTCGGGCGCCGGCGGCCGGGCGTCGTCGATGATGAACGGCGGCTCGTACAGGTGCAGGCCGGTGACCTTGGGCCCGAGCGCGGTGGCGGCGTCGAGCGCGAGGATGCCGCCGGCCGAGCCGCTGACCAGCGCCGCCCGCCCGCCGACGGTGTCGATGAGCGCCTCGATGTCGTCGATCTCGCGGGCCGGGTCGTACGGCTGCGGGTCGCCGCTGCCGCCGCGGCCGCGCCGGTCGAAGTTGACGACGGTGAAGTGCTTCGCCAACTCGGCCGCGATGCCGGCGACGCCGGTGTGGTCCTCGGCGACGGTGCTGATGACGATGACGGCAGGGCCCGAGCCCGTCGTCTCATACGCGATGGTGGTGCCGTCCTTGGAGGTCAGGTTCTTCATGGTGACTCCTTCAGAGAATCGTGCCGAGGCGGGCCAGCGCCTCCTGGTAGCCCTCCGCCATACCGAGTGCGACGGCCTGGTGCAGGGCGTCGCGGTCGGCGAACACGGCGGTGATGGCGACCCGGGTGCCGGTGCCGTCGGCGGTGAAGGCGACGTCGGTGGATACGCCGTCGCCGGTGATGGTCCAATCCGCGGTGGCGAACTGGTCGAGGTAGCGCAGCCGCTCGTGCGGCCGCACCTCGCGGTACGTGACGACGATGTGGACGGCGTCGGCCGAACCGTCGTCGGGGGCCATGGAGAAGCGCCACTGGCCGCCCGGGCGGACGTCCATGCGCTCGACCGTGGTGGTCCAGCCGTGCGGTCCCCACCAGCGGGCGACAGCGACCGGGTCGGTCCACGCGGCCCACACCCGGCCGGCCGCCGCGGGGTAGCGCCGCGCGATGGTCAGGGTGTTGTTCTGCTCGTCGATGACGATGCCGTCGGCGCTCACGTGCGGTCTCCGTTCGGGTCGGTGTCGTCGAGGAAGTCGCCGAGGCGGTCCAGCCGCTCGGTCCACAGGACGGCGAAGCTCTGCGCCCAGGCGCCGATGTCGCGCAGCGGCTCGGGTCGCAGCCGGTAGATGCGCTGCTGCGCCTGCCGGGTCGCGTCGACGAGACCCGCCTCGGCCAGCAGCCGCAGGTGCCGTGACACGTGCGGTTGCGCCATCCCGAGCGCGTCGACGATGCCGCCGACGCTGTGCGGGCCGGACCGCAGCAGCTCCACGATGCGGAACCGGCTGGGTTCCGCGATCACGCTCAGCTGGTGCTGCAGCTCGTCCATGCCCCGAACATACATGAGCACATATATACATGCAAGCAGATATGAAAACCTGCCGACATGACCGCCACTCATCGCGTCCCGTGGCCGCTGCAGCGTCACCGCCTCGAGCGCGCCGTCGACTACTGGTTGTCCACCACCCGCCCCGACGGCCGCCCGCACGTGGTGCCGATGTGGGGCGTCTGGCAGGACGGCCGCCTGTACTTCAGCACCGACCCCGCCTCGGTGAAGGGCCGCAATCTCACGGCCGAGCCGCGGGCCGCCGTCCACCTCGACGGCGGGCAGAACGTGCTGGTCATCGAGGGGGCGACGGCCCGGGTCGACGACGACGAGGTGCGGGCGCGGGTCGACGACGCCATGGCGGCGAAGTACGTCACGCCCGACGGCCGCGCGTACCGGCTGGACATGGACCCGCCGAACCGGCTCTGGGAGCTGCGCCCGGAGCGCGCGCTGGCGTGGTGGGAGGCGCTGACGGGGTCGACGTTCACCCGGTGGGCGTGGACCGGCGGGCCCGACCCGGAGCCGGTGCCGGACTGACCAGCGCGCTGCCGGCCGCGAGCGCCTCGGCCGTGGCGGCGACGACCCGCTGCATGGCCGCGGCCGCCCGCGTCAGCGTGACGTCGGAGCGGTGCGCCAGGCTGACGGTGCGGGTCAGCCGCGGCGCCGTGAGCCGCACCGAGCGCAGGGCCGGGCGGTCCAGCAGGACCATCGCGGGCACGACGGCGACGCCGAGGCCGCGCTCGACGAAGCGCAGCACGGCGTCCATCTCGGCCCCTTCCAGCACGACGGACGGGGTGAGGCCGGCGGCGCGGAACGCCGCCTCGGTGGTGACGCGCAGGTCGTAGCTCTCGTGGAAGACGATCTGCGGCAGCCGGGCCAGCTGCCGCAGGTCGATGGCCGGGCGGGACGAGACCGGCGGCCGGGCCGCGGACGAGACGACCACCAGCTCCTCGGTGAGTAGCGGCGTGCGGGTGAGGCTGGCGCCGGCGGCCGGCCGCCCCTCGGCCGCGGTGATCAGTGCGAGGTCCAGCGCGCCGCCGGCCAGCTCGTCGATCAGGGCCCGCGAGCCGCCCTCGGTGACGTGCAGGTCGATGCCCGGGTGGGCGCCGAGGAAGGCGCTGACCGCCTCGGCCACCAGGCTGATGCACAGCGTCGGCGTGGCGCCCAGCCGGACCCGGCCGCGGCGCAGCCCGGCCAGCTCGGCCATCTCGCTGCGGACGGTGTCGGCGTCGGCCAGCATGCGCCGGGCCAGCGGCAGCAGCGCCTCGCCGGCCGCGGTGAGCGAGATGTGCCCGCGGGCGCGATGGAACAGCTCGGCGCCGAGATCGGACTCGAGCGCCGAGATCTGCCGGCTGAGCGACGGCTGCGCCAGGTGCAGGTGCTCCGCGGCGCGGGTGAAG
This sequence comes from Jiangella muralis, assembly GCF_001270745.1. Taxonomy (GTDB): domain Bacteria; phylum Actinomycetota; class Actinomycetes; order Jiangellales; family Jiangellaceae; genus Jiangella; species Jiangella muralis. The sequence continues at coordinate 57,002 of NZ_LFXL01000038.1, read as the reverse complement.
TGGCCGAGCCGGGCGACCTCGACGAATCCGCGCAACTGCTCCAGGTTCATGCTTCATAGCCTAGGTGCATCGAAACGACCCGAACAATGCATTGGCCACATCGAAGCGCTGCGCTTAGCGTGAAGAGATGAGCGCAGGCATCTCCCATCGGCAGCTGTCCACCACCGTGCTCGTGATCGGGACGGGAGGGTCGGGCCTGCGGACGGCCATCGAGGTCGCCGAGCAGGGCGTCGACGTGCTCGCCGTCGGCAAGCGCCCCCGCGACGACGCGCACACCGCGCTCGCGGCCGGCGGCATCAACGCGGCGCTGGGCACCATGGACCCCGGCGACAGCTGGCAGCAGCACGCCGCCGACACCATCAAGGAGAGCTACGACCTCGCCAACCCGCACACGGTCGAGATCGTCACGCGGGGCGCCGAGCGCGGCATCCGCGACCTCGAGCGCTACGGCATGGAGTTCGCCCGCGAGGCCGACGGCCGCATCTCGCAGCGCTTCTTCGGCGCGCACACGTTCCGCCGCACCGCGTTCGCCGGCGACTACACGGGCCTGGAGATCCAGCGCACGCTGGTGCGGCGCACCGAGCAGCTGGGCATCCCGATCCTCGACTCCGTCTACGTCACCCGCATCCTGGTGCGCGACAACGTCGTCTTCGGCGCCTACGGCTTCGACCTGCGCGACGGCACCCGCTACCTCATCCACGCCGACGCGGTCGTGCTGGCGGCCGGCGGACACACCCGCATCTGGCGGCGCACGTCGTCGCGGCGCGACGAGAACACCGGCGACGCGTTCCGGCTCGCCGTCGACGCCGGCGCCCGGCTGCGCGATCCCGAGCTGGTGCAGTTCCACCCGTCCGGCATCATCGAGCCCGAGAACGCGGCGGGGACGCTGATCTCCGAGGCCGCACGGGGCGAGGGCGGCATCCTGCGCAACGCGCTCGGCGAGCGGTTCATGGAGAAGTACGACCCCGAGCGGCTGGAGCTGTCCACCCGCGACCGCGTCGCGCTGGCCGCGTACACCGAGATCAAGGCCGGCCGCGGCAGCGCGAAGGGCGGCGTCTGGCTCGATGTGTCGCACCTGCCACGTCAGGACATCATGAGCAGGCTGCCGCGGGTCTACCAGACCATGCTCGAGGTGCAGATGCTCGACATCACCGCCGACCCGATCGAGGTCGCGCCGACGGCGCACTACTCCATGGGCGGCGTGTGGGTCCGGCCCGACGACCACGGCACCGACGTCGGCGGCCTGTACGCGGTCGGCGAGGCGTCCAGCGGGCTGCACGGCGCCAACCGGCTCGGCGGCAACTCGCTGATCGAGCTGCTGGTCTTCGGCCGCATCGTGGGCCGGGCCGCGGTCGCGCACGCCGCCGGCCTCGACGCCCAGCGCCGCTCGCCCGCGGCGGTCGCGCAGGCCCGGGCCGAGGTCGACGACCTGCTGGCGGCGGACGGACGCGAGAACGTGCGCGCCCTGCAGCGGTCCATCCGCAACACGATGACCGAGCACGCCGGCGTCGTCCGCGACGAGACCGGGCTGAAGGCGGGCCTGGCCGAGCTCGATCAGCTCGAGGAGCGCATGACCGACGTCGGCATCCACCCCGACATCGCCGGGTTCCAGGACCTCGCGCACGCCTTCGACCTCAAGGCGTCCGCGCTGGCCGCCCGGGCGACGCTGGAGGCCGCGCTGGAACGTCGCGAGACCCGCGGCTGCCACAACCGCGCCGACTACCCCGAGCTCGACCCCGCGCTGCGGGTCAACCTGGTGTGGTCGCCCGGGACGGGCGTGGCGCGCGAGGAGATCCCGCCGGTGCCCGGCGAGATCGCCGCGCTCATCCGGGACGTCTCGACCGAGGGCAAGCTGGTCGAGTAGTCAGGGCAGCGCCAGCAGCACCCGCTCGTCGAGGTCCTGCCAGACGATCGCGGACTCGGTGAACCCGGCCGTGTCCAGCGCCGCCTGGTGGAACGCCAGCGACGCCGACGTGAAGTCGCGGCGGCTCCCGGCCCACAGCGCGTCGCGTTCGGCGTGCTCGGCGGCGAGGTCCGGGTCGGCCCGCAGCGCCTCCCACCAGGCGGCCCAGTCGTCGGCTCCGGCGGCGACGGCGGCGTCCTGGCGGCGCTGGTCGACCCGCTCGGCGGCCGCCCGGATGCGCGGCGTCTCGCGGGGGAACGGCAGGTGGTCGCCGTTGAGGAACGGCCCGCCCGACTCCGCCAGCAGCTCGCGCAGCGTCCGGTACAGCGGCGCCAGCTCCTCGGGCCGCAGCCAGTGCAGCGCGGTCGTCGACACGACGGCGTCGACGCGGCCCACGCCCAGCGCCGACGGCCACGAAGGGTCGCGCAGGTCGGCCCGGATCCAGGTGAGCCGGCCGCCGGCGTCGCCGTACGCGTCGCGGCCGAGCCGCTGCAGCACCGGGTCGACGTCGACGGCGAGGCAGCGGGCGCCGGGCAGCCGGTCCAGCACCCGGACCGCCGTCGAGCCGGGCCCGGCCGCGAGGTCGAGCACCAGCGGCTCGGGCGGCGCCAGCTCCGCCAGGAACGCCAGCATGACGTCGTAGCGCCGCTCGCGGTCGCGGATGTAGACCTCCTGCTGGCGGTCCCAGCTGTCCAGCCGGTTCATGCCGCCCGGGCCTTCGCCAGCATGCCGGGGGAGAGGTCGGTGCCGAGCACCCGGGCCGGTGGCGCCGGCAGCGCGCGCCGCCAGACGTCCGTCCAGCCGGCCTTCACCTCGGCGTTGGCCAGCTGCTCGCGGTGGTGCGCGTCGTAGGAGTCGGCGCGGTCGGTCCAGTACCGGGTGATGCTGTCCTGAGCGGTGGTGACGTCGGTCATGCGGTCGCTCCTTCGGGGACGGAGTCGAGCGGACGGAACAGCAGTTGGACGCCGTCGCCGGTGTCGATGCGCTGGACGCCGATGCGGTACACCGGCTCCAGCACCTCCGGGCGCAGGACGGCGTCCGGCGTGCCCGCGGCGGCGACCCGGCCGCCATCGAGCAGCACCAGCTCGTCGCAGTAGCGGGCGGCCAGGTTGAGGTCGTGCAGCACCACCACGGTCGTGACGTCCAGCCGGCTGACCAGCTGCAACACCTCGTGTTGGTAGCGGATGTCGAGGTGGTTGGTGGGCTCGTCGAGCAGCAGGTGGTCGGCCTGCTGGGCCAGCGCGCGGGCGATCAGCACCCGCTGCTTCTCGCCGCCGGACAGCCCGGCGAACACCCGTCCGGCCAGGTGCCGGGCACCGACCCGTTCCAGCGACGCCGCGGCGACCCGGTAGTCGTCGCGGCCGTGCCGCTGGAACGTGGACAGGTGCGGCGCCCGGCCGAGCAGCACCGTCTCGGTGACGGTGAGCGGCAGCTCGCCGGTGCCCTCCTGGACGACGACGGCGAGGCGCCGGGCCAGCTCCCGCGGCTTCAGCTCGCCGACCGGCGTCTCATCCAGCGTGACCAGCCCGGCCTTCGGCGCCAGCGCGCCGTAGAGCGTGCGCAGCAGCGTGGTCTTGCCGCTGCCGTTCGGGCCGATCAGCCCCACGACGGTGCCGGGCGCGGCCGTGACGTGGGCGCCGTCGAGCACCAGGGTGTCGCCGTAGGCGAACGAGACGCCGTCGGCGCCGATCACGGGAGGAACCGCTCGGCGATCCGCTCCAGCCCGTCGATCGACAGCGGCGTGGGCGGCTCGGTGAAGTTGAACAGCTGCACGAGGAGGTCGTCGTTCCGGACCGCCGTCAGGTCCTGTGCGCCGGGCAGGTTCACGACCGCGTCCTCGACGGCGGCCGGGTCGCCGTCGACGTGCAGCAGCACCAGGACGTCCGGGTCGGCGGCGATGATCTGCTCCAGCGTCACCTCGAACACCCGCTCGTCGACGTCGCCGAAGACGTTGCTGAGGCCGGCCGCCGCCAGCTGCGGGTGCGCCATGCTGCGGTTGCCGTAGGCGTAGCCGGCGCCGCCGCCGACGGTGGGGAAGAGGACGGCGGCGGTGCGCTCCGGTGCGCCCCCGGCGGCCGCCTCGACCGCGGCGACCCGGTCCTTCAGCTCGCCGACCAGCGCGTCGGCCTCGTCGGCGCGATCGAAGACCCGGCCGTACGTCTCGACCTGCTCGTACACGTCGTCGAACGTCGTCGCGTCGACGCCGTCGGGGCAGTACACCGGCTGGATCAGCGCGTTGATGCCGACGCCGGACAGCCCTTCGCGGGTGATGCCGTCGGGCAGCCCCAGCACCAGCTCCGGCTGCTGGGCGATGATGACCTCCTGCGAGATCTGCAGGTGGCCGCTGGTGTCGACGTCGTCGCCGAGCGACTCGACGGCCGCGATGGCGGCGTTCGTCTCGTCGTCGTAGTACGCCTCGGGGAACGCGCCGGCCCGCAGCACCGCGGCGTCCAGCACGCCGAGCTCGTGCATGATCGTCACCGGCGCGCTCTCCAGCAGCACCACCCGCTCCGGCGGCGCGTCGAACGTCACGTCCACGCCGCAGTTGTCGACGGTGACGGCCGCGTCGGCGGGCTCGTCGTCCGTGCCGCAGGCCGCGGTGGCCAGCAGGACGAGCGCGGCGACGGGCGGCAGGTAGCGCATGGGTCTCCTCGGAGGGGTCAGACGCCGGCGGAGTGGAACCGCCGGACCAGGATCAGCAGGAACGGTGCGCCGACGAGCGCGGTGATGATGCCGATCGGCAGCTCGCGCGGCTCCAGCAGCGTCCGCGCGGCGACGTCGGCCCAGACCAGGAAGATCGCGCCGATCAGCGCCGCCACCGGGACGACGCGGCCGTGCGCCGCCCCGACGAACCGGCGGGCGACGTGCGGGATGACCAGGCCGACGAAGCCGATGCCGCCGGACGCCGCCACCACGGCGCCGATGCACAGCGACACGACGACGAGCAACTGCACCCGGAACCGGGTCGGCGGCACGCCCAGCGTGTGCGCGGTCTCGTCGCCGATGGCCAGCGCGTCCAGCCGCCGGCTCCACAGCAGCAGCGCCGCCAGCGTCAGCGCCACCACCACGACGACGATCGCCAGCGGCGTGCCCCAACGGGCCAGGCCGAGCGAGCCGAGCAGCCAGAACAGCACCGACCGGGCGCCCTCGGCGGAGTCGGCGGCGAAGATCAGGAAGCTGGTCGCGGCGTACAGCGCGTACCCGACCGCGACGCCGGCCATCAGCAGCCGCAGCGACGTGATCCGCCCGCCCGCCCGCGCCACCACGAACACCGCCGCCGACGCGGCCAGCGCGCCGAGGAACGCGCTCGCCGGCAGCGCGTTCTCACCGAACCCGGCGCCGAGCCCGAACAGGATCGCCGCCGCGGCGCCGGTCGACGCGCCGGACGTGACGCCGAGCAGGTACGGGTCGGCCAGCAGGTTGCGCACCATCGCCTGCAGCGCGACGCCGCACACGGCCAGCGCCGCGCCGACGACGACGCCGAGGAGCACGCGGGGGAGCCGTACCTGCCAGACGATGGAGTCCTCGGCCTGCGTCCACGTGACGTCGGCCGGGCTGCCCAGCGTGTGGTGCCCGACGATGCGCGCGACGGTGCCGGGGTCGATGCCGACGGCACCGATGCCGACCGCGAGCACCACGGTGACCAGCAGGCCGGCGGACAGGCCGCCCATCCAGAGCACCGTGCGACGCCGCTGCGCCGCCCGCCCGAGATCGTCGTCGAAGGGGTCCTCGACGTGGGGTTCGGGGACCGCGCCGGTCAGACTCACAACACCTCCGGAGACGAGATCGCACCTGCGACTAAGTCGCATCTTGCCGGACGGCCGGACCGGAATCCAGCCCGGAGCCGGGTGTTCACCGTCCGCTCCGTCCCCGTTTCCGGCGTTGTCGGCGGCTAGACCAAGATCATCGCTTTCTCCAGGTCCGGGCGCGTTTTCGTCATTCCGCGCAACACGGAGTCACGGCTACCGTCACGCGACGGGAAACCGCAGCACCTCGAGGAGGATCCGTGTTCGCAGGCTCGAAACGCCGCCGATCGACCCTCGCCCTCGCCACCGTCGCCGTCACCGCGTCCGTCGTCGCCTCGCTGACGGCGACCGACATCGGCGTGGTCCCGGCGCAGGCGCTGACCACGCACACCGTCACGTCCCCGGACGGCGAGATCACCTTCGCCGTCCACGAGCAGCCCTCCGGCGCGCTGACCTACGAGGTCACCGCCGGCACCACCCAGATCTTCGAGGAGTCGCCGCTGGGCATCGCCACCAGCGCCGTCGACTTCACCACCGGCCTCACCTATGCGTCGCAGACGCGCACCACCATCGACCAGACGTACACGCTGCCGGCCGGCACCAAGCCGTCGTACCGCGACCACGCGAACGAGCTGGTGCTCAGCTACACCAAGGGCGGCCAGACCATGCGGCTGGTGGTGCGCGCCTACGACGACGGCGTCGCCTACCGGTACGTGCTGCCGGGCGGCAGCGGCGCCGTCAGCATCACCGACGAGACGAGCGGGTTCCGGCTGCCGGCGCCGACCGGCGGCTGGGCCGCGGTGTGGAACGGCAACTACGAGCAGGACTACCTCTACCGCAACGCGGCGGGCCTGAACGACGGCACCGAGCTGACGATGCCGCTACTGGCGTCGATCGACGACAACGCCTACTTCACCGTCATCTCCGAGGCGAACGTCTACAACGCCGGGGCCAGCTTCGCGCCGTCGCTGCTGAAGGGCAGTCAGGGCAACGACGGCCTGCTGAACGTCGAGCGGACGCCGGACCAGGCGTTCCCGATCGCCAGCACGTATCCGTTCCAGACGCCGTGGCGGGCCGCGATCGTCGCGTCGGACCTGAACGTGCTGGTCAACTCCGACCTCGTCCAGCACCTGAACCCGCCGGCGACGGCGGACGCGGACTGGGTGAAGCCGGGCCGGGCGGCGTGGTCGTGGTTCAGCGACGGCGACAGCGCGGCCGACCTGGACAAGCAGGAGCAGATGGTCGACTTCGCCGCGTCGATGGGCTTCGAGTACGTCACCGTCGACTGCTGCTACGACCCCGACGTCGACCTGCCGGCCATCTCGCAGTACGCCGCGCAGCGCAACGTGGACATCTTCGCGTGGGTGACGGCCGAGCCGTTCGCCACACCCGCCCAGGCCGACGCGCTGGCCGCCGAGCACAAGGAGTACGGCGTCGTCGGGCTGAAGGTGGACTTCTTCCTCAACGACTCGCAGAACGTCATGGGCTGGTACCAGTCGATCGGCGACGCCGCGGGCGAGCACGAGCTGATGCTGAACTTCCACGGCAGCACCAAGCCCGGCGGCGAGAACCGCACCTGGCCGTGGGTCGTGACGTCCGAGGCGGTCGCGGGCACCGAGCACTACCTGTACCCGCCACCGACGACGGCCCGGCTGGACGCGACCTTCCCGTTCGTCCGCAACCCGATCGGTGGCATGGACTACACGCCGACGATGATCTCGCTGAACGGGTCGATCCTCACCCAGGCGCACACGCTGGCGCAGTCGATCGTGTTCACGTCCGGCATGGTCAACTACTCCGACTCCGCGGCCGCGTACGAGCAGTGGCCGGGCCGGCACCTCATGCGCGCCGTCCCGACGGTGTGGGACGAGACCCGCGTCGTCGAGGGCTTCCCGGGCGACCACGTGACGATGGCCCGGCGCAGCGGCGACGACTGGTTCGTCGGCGCGATGACCTCGCCGGCCCGGACGGCCTCCGTGCCGCTGGACTTCCTCGGCTCGGGCACCTACACCGCCACGATCTTCGCCGACGACGGCGCCGGGCGGGTGTCCTCCGTGACGACGCAGACCGTGACCAGCGCGTCGACGCTGTCGCTGCCGATGATCGCGACCGGCGGCGCGGCCGTGCACCTCTCCAAGACCCCGCTGGCGCAGATCGGCAGCGGCGACGTCCGGTACGAGGCGGAGGCGCCCGGCAACACGCTGTCCGGCGGAGCGCTGGTCGACGGGTGCAAGGGCTGCTCCGGCGGCGCGAAGGTCGGCTACCTCGGCCAGGGCGGCGCGGTGCAGTTCACCAACGTCATGGCGCCGGCCGCCGGCACGCACGAGCTGACCTTCACCTACACCTCCGGCGACCCGCGGTCGATCCAGATCGAGGTCAACGGGTCGGTCGTCGGCACGGAGGCGCTGAAGGACTCCGGCGGCTGGGAGTTCGTCAACAAGTGGACCCTCGACGTGCCGCTGAACGCCGGCGCGAACACGATCCGCTTCGCCAACCCGTCGGCGTTCGGTCCGGACATCGACGCGCTGATCGTGTCGCGGCACACCGAGGCGGAGGCGGCCGGCAACACGCTGGCCGGTGGCGCGACGGTGGCGGCGTGCGGGCCGTGCTCGGGCGGGTCCGTGGTGACGGGGCTGTCCGGCGGCGGTTCCGTGACGTTCAACGGGGTGACGGCCGGCGCGGCCGGCAACCACACCGTCCGCCTCGACTACGCCGCGACCGCCGACGCGACGGCGCAGGTCAGCGTCAACGGCGGGACGCCGGTCACGGTCTCGTTCCCGTCGACCGGCGGGGCGACGGCGACCGCGCCGGTCACGCTCGGGCTGGGCCTGACCGGCGGCGCGGCGAACACGATCACCGTCGCGGGTACGTCCGGCCCGGCGCCCGACCTCGACCGGATCACCGTCACCAACTGACGGGGGTCGAGTCGACGACGAACGCCCGGCGCCGCCGCTTCGGTGGTGCCGGGCGTTTCGTGGGGGAGACTGGCGACGGCTGGGTCGTCGATGACGGCAGTCGTCTTCGATCGCGCGAGCCGTCTTCGATGGGCCGCGAGGACGGCTTTTGCTGGTGAGGACGGCGGGGTGGGTCCTGGTCTGGGGTGACGTCGTGGTCTGTGGTTGCGCTCTATGGCGGGTTCGGGGCTGGTGGCGTGACTGGGGACCAGGACGTGACGGCAGACCAGGAGGCCCACGGCGCAAAGCCGGGCGAACGGTGTGTATCGGGCGCGGGTTGTGCCCGGTTCTTCCCCGTCACCCTGATAGCTGCCAGTTCTTAGGCCGCGGGCCCGCGGGTCAAGCGGTCATCGTCGCGCGAAGCGCCGTCAGTCCGCTTGAGGCGCGGGTGCGCGGCTTAAGAGAATGGGCAGCAGGGGGACGGCCCACGTGGCGGATCAGGGGGCGGCCGTGGAGCGGAACTCGGTGGGGCTCATCGCGTGCAGCTGGCGGAACTGGCGGGAGAAGTGGAACGGGTCCCCGTAGCCGACGTCGCGGGCGATCTCGCTGACCGTCGCGGCCGTCGTCGTCAGCAGCAGCCGGGCCCGGGTCATCCGCAGCGTCGTCTGGTAGGCGTGCACCCCGCCGCCGGTGGCCCGGCGGAACAGCGTCGTCAGGTGTGACGGCGACACGCCGACCAGCGCGGCCAGCTCCGGCACCCGAACCGTCCCGTCCAGCCGGGAGGCCAGGTAGTCCATCGCCCGGGACAGCGGGTCGTCGTCGGCGGGCGGCGCCGCGGACCGGTCCGCGATCAGCTGGGTGAGCAGCTTCCACGCCGCCCCGGCGACCCCGACCAGCCGCGCCGGTGCGCCGTCGTCGTCGCGGGCGAGCCGCCCGACGATCTCGTCGGCCAGGGCGACGGCGCGGTCCAGGTGCCGGATCGGCACGACTGGCGGGCCCAGCGCCTCGACCAGCTCCGGCACGTCGCTGCCGCGCAGGTGGCACCACCACACCGTCCAGGGCGACGACGCCGACCCGCCGTACGCGTGCGCCGTCGCAACCGGGACGACCAGCGCGGACCCGGCGCCGATGCGGTGCCGCCGGCCGGCGACGTCGGCCCAGCCGCTGCCGCTCGCGCACACCGCGAGGACGGTGTGCCGCGACCCCTCGGGCCGGGCCGCCTCGAAGAGCGCCGACGCGGGGGAGTAGCCGGCGTCGGTGACCACGAGACGCCGCGTGACCGGCGCCGTCAGCGCCGCCGTGACCTGCCGCCGCGGGACGGCGTAGAGCCGCTGCGGGCGAAGACCGTCGCGGGCTGGCACGGTTCCGAGTATGGCACGAGTTACATACTTGACAAAGTTTATTAAGTCTTCGTAGCGTCGGTCCTGTGCCGATCCAGCGAGGCGGCCCGGTCGAGGGAACCCCGGCCGAGGGCGCCGTCTTCCTCTCCGCGTTGACCGCAGGGCCCATCGCCCGCGTCGACATCGCCCGTGAGACCGGGCTGTCGTCCGCGGCCGTCACCCGGGTGGCGAAGCTGCTCATCGACGAGGGCTACCTCGAGTACGCGCCGGACCAGCCGCAGCCGAACAACGGCGACGAGGCCCGGATGGGCCGGCCGAGCAGCCCGCTGCGGGTGCACGCGCGGCAGACCGGCTCGTTCGGCATCATCGTCCGGCGCGACGAGCTGATCGGCATGGTCTGTGACCTCGCCGGCGCGCCGCGGGTGTCCGAACGCCGCCCGCTGGCCGACCCCACGGTCGACGCCGCGGTGGCGGCCATCGCCGCGTTCTACCGCGAACTGGTCGAGCGGGCCGAGGCCGCCGGGTTCGTGGTCGCGCCGCACGACCTCGGGCTCAGCCTGTCCGGCGACATCGACCACGACACCGGCTACGTCCGCTACTCGCCGTTCCTCGGCTGGCGCGACGTCGACCTCGGCGCGGCCGTGTCGCGGGCCGTCGGCGCCCCCGTCGTCGTCGAGAACGACGTCAAGGCGCTCACCGTCGCCGAGCAGTGGTTCGGGCTCGGCCGCGGCATCACCAACTTCGCCGTCGTCACCATCGGCACCGGCATCGGCTGCGCGCTGGTCGTCGACGGCGGCCTGGTCCGCGGCGCCCACAGCGTCGCGGGCGAGATCGGGCACCTGCCGCTCGGCGACCCGGCGGTGCAGTGCCACTGCGGCGCGCACGGCTGCGTCGAGGCCGAGGCGTCGACGAAGGCGCTGCTGGACAGCTGCCGCGCCGCCACCGGCCGCGACGACCTCACCATCGAGACCGCGGTCGAACTGGCCCGGTCCGGCGACGAGCGGGTGCGGGCGATCTTCGCCCGGGCCGGCCGGCTGATCGGGCTGGCGCTGGCCTCGGTGGCCAACCTGCTGGGCCCGGAACGCGTCATCGTCGCCGGTGAGGGCGTGTCCAGCTACGACCTGTTCGAGAGCGCCATCCGCGAGGCGTTCGCCGAGCAGGCGTTCGGCGCCGCCCATCAGGTGCCCATCCACGTGCGCGACCTGCCGTTCGAGGAATGGGCCCGCGGCGCCGCCGCGGTCGCCATCCAGGAACTCGTCTTCCCGTCCCGCCAGCGCGTCGCCCCCGACGTGCGCCGCCGTCCCGGAGTCCGTCGTGTCTGAGTCCTCCACCTGGTCCGTGTCCCACGGCGCCAACACCGTCGCCGTCACCTGGTTCCGCGGCCGGCTCACCTGGACGGTGCTGTCCGGCGGCGTGCAGGTCACCCCGCCCGCGCCGCTGCACCTGCGCACGGGCGACGGCCGCGACCTGCTGTCCGGCGTCACGTACGTGTCCGACTCCGCCCGCGACGTGGCCGAGGAGTACGAGCTGGTCGTCGGCAAGCGGGTCGGCCGGCACACCGTCGACCACCGTGAACGGTCGGTCCGGTTCGCCTGCGCGGGCGGCGGCGAGGTCTCGGTGGTCCTGCGGGCCGGGGCGGACGGCGTCGCGCTGCGGTTCGTGCTGCACGGCCTCGACGGCGCGACGGTGACCGGCGGCGACGTCGCCCTGCACCTCCCGGCGACGGCGCCGGTGTGGCCGCTCACGTACACGCCCTGGTATGAGACCACCCGGTTCAGCAGCACGCTGGACGCCCTGGAGCCCGGCGACTACGGCTTCCCGTTCCTCGCCGAACTGGCCGACGACACCTTCGCGCTGGTCACCGAGGCGGACCTGGACGGCCGGTACGGCGGCTCGCTGGCGCGGTACGCGGGCGGCGGCGCGCTCACCGTCACGCTGGCGAACGACGTGGTGCTCGACGGCGACAGCGTGGCGACGCCGTGGCGGGTGGTGATCCTGGGCGACCTCGCGACCGTCGTCGCGTCGCACCTGGTCGACGACCTCGCACCGGCCGCCGCCGAGGTGCCGGTGTGGGCCCGGCCGGGCCGGGCCGCCTGGTCGTGGTGGTCGGACTTCTACAGCGGCGCCCAGCTGTCCAAGCAGCTGCGCATGCTCGACTACGCCGCCGAGCGCGGCTGGGAGTACGTGCTGGTCGACTGCGGCTGGGACGGTGTCTGGATGCCCGAGCTGGCGGCCGCGGCCAGCGAGCGCGGCGTCGGCGTGTTCGTCTGGGTGGTCTGGGACCACCTGGCGACGCCGGAGCAGCGGACGAAGCTGGCCGAGTGGGCGTCGTGGGGCGTCGTCGGCGTCAAGGTCGACTTCATGGAGTCCGAGGCGCAGGAGCGGTACCGCTGGTACGACGAGGTCATCGCCGAGTGCGCCCGCGTCGGCCTGATGATCAACTTCCACGGCTCGGTCATCCCGCGCGGCTGGGCCCGCACGTATCCACACGTCATGAGCTACGAGGCGGTCCGCGGCGCCGAGTATTACGTCTTCTACAGCGAGCCGCTGACCCCCGAGCACAACACCATCGTCCCGTTCACCCGCAACGTCGTCGGGTCGGCCGACTACACCCCGGTGGCGTTCTCGGCTGCCGCGCGGCTGACCACCGAGGCGCACGAGCTGGCGCTGGCCGTCGTGCTGGAGTCGGGGCTGCTGAACTACGCCGACGACGTCGACGAGTACGCGAAGCGGCCCATCGCGGAGGCGGCGATCGAGCGGATCCGGGCGCACTGGGACGAGACCCGGCTGCTGGCCGGGCGGCCGGGGGAGTACGTCGTGCTGGCCCGGCGCTCGGGCGACGAGTGGAGCGTCGGCGCGCTGTCGGCGCTGCCCGAGCCGAAGCAGCTCACCGTCGACCTCGCGACGCTCGGTCTCGACGGCGACCACGCCGCCACGATCGTCACCGACGACGACGGCGACCGGCTCACGCAGGCGACCCGCACGGTCACCGGCGCAGACACGGTCGAGGTCACGCTGCGGCCCAACGGCGGCGCGCTGGTGCTGCTGGCGCCGTCCGGCCACACCCGCCCGGCGCCCGAGCCGCGCCCGACGGTCGCCGTCGCCGACCCGATCGTGCGCGGCGTCCCCGGCGAGAGCGTCGAGATCGCCGCCGTGGTCAGCGGCGCCGAGCCGCACCTCGTCGTGCCGCCCGGCTGGGACCACGCCAGGACGGTCCGCCCGGGCGTGTGGTCGGTCACCGTCCCCGCGGACACCGAGCCCGGCCACGTCGCCGTCCTCGCCGTGCACGCCGGCGACCCGCTCGGCGCCCGCCGCTCCACCCTCGCGCACGTGCGCGTCGTCAGCCCCCTCGGCGCGGACCCCGCGTCGCTGGTCGCGCTCACCCCCGTCGCCGCCGCCAACGGCAGCGGCCCGGTCGAGCGGGACATGTCCAACGGCGAGGGCAACCCCGCCGACGGCCGGCCGATGTCCGTGGCCGGCGCGCACCACCCCAAGGGACTCGGCGTCTGCGCCCCGTCGGACGTCACCTGGGTGCTCGACGGCACGGCGGCGCGGCTCACCGCGTCCGTCGGCGTCGATGACGAGAGCCCCGCCGGCACGACGGCCACCTGCTCCGTCGTCGGCGACGGCCGCGTCCTCACCACGGTCGAGCTCACCGCGGGCGATCCCGCGCAGGAGCTCGACGTGGACCTCGCCGGCGTCACCCGGCTGCGACTGGTCGTCCGGTCGCCCGACGGTGCCGAGCCCGCGCACGTGGACTGGATCGATCCGCACGTGCGGCCCCGAACCTGATCACCCCACTCACGAGAGGCACACGACGATGAAGTCGACGAAGACCTTGCTGGCCCTGGCGGCCACCGCGGCCGTCCTGACGCTGGCCGCGTGCGGCGACAACGGCGCCTCGGCCGGCGGCTCCGGCGATGACGGCGGCGACGGCGAGGAGGTCAACCTGACCTTCGCGACGTTCTCGCCCGACCAGGAGCCGGCCATCCGGCAGATCCTCGACGTGTTCGAGGAGGAGAACCCGGGCGTCTCGGTCGAGATCCAGATCATCCCGTGGACCGACTACTGGAGCACGCTGCAGACGTCGACCGCCGGCGGCACCGGCCCGGACGTCGCCTGGATGCTCGGCGCGAAGATCGGCCAGTACGTCGACGGCGGGGTGCTGCTGCCGCTGGACGACGCGTTCGAGGAGTCCGGCCTCGACATCGACAAGTACCCGGAGCAGTTGGTCGACCTGTTCGTCGACGACGGCACCACGTACGCGCTGCCCAAGGACTTCGACACCATCGGGCTCTGGTACAACAAGGCGCTGTTCGACGAGGCCGGCGTGGCCTACCCGACGCCGGACTGGACCTGGGACGACGTCATCGCCAACGCGCAGGCCCTGACCAAGCCCGACGGCAGCGTCTACGGCATCGGCGCGCCGATGGACCCGCAGGCCACGTACTACAACACGATCTACCAGGCCGGCGGCGAGGTCATCTCCGAGGACGGCACCACGTCCGGCTTCGACAGCCCCGAGGCGATCGAGGGCATCAAGTTCTGGACGGACATGATCAACGTGCACCACGTGTCGCCCACGCTGGAGTCGTTCGCCGACACCGAGTCGGTCGCCCAGTTCATGTCCGGCCGGCTGGCCATGCTGACCACCGGCTCGTTCTACGCGATCCGGTTCGCGAACGACGAGTACGCGTCCGCGAACCTCGACGTCACCGAGCTGCCGGCCGGCGCCCAGGAGGCGACCATCATCAACGGCATCGGCAACGTGGCGCTCGCCTCGACCGAGCACCCCGAGGAGGCCGCCCGGCTGGCCGTCTTCCTCAGCGGTGAGGAGGCCTCGCAGATCTCCAGCGAGACCGGCACCGTCATCGGCTCCTACGAGGGCACCCAGCAGGCGTTCGTCGACGCGTTCCCGCAGTTCAACCTGCAGGCGTTCCTCGACCAGGCCGAGAACGGCGTCGTCCTGCCGGTGTCGCGCAACACCGACGCGTGGGCCAGCCGCGAGGGCGAGTTCCTCACCCCGGCGTGGACCGGCGAGCAGAGCGTCGAGGATGCCGCGGCCGGGCTGGCCGGCGCGATGAACGAGGCGCTGGCGCAGGAGAACCAGGGCTGAGGATGACCCTCATGCGGACGAAGGGCCCGGCGGCACCACCCGGCGCCGCCGAGCCCCGCCGCCGGCCGAACCGGCATCCGGACAACGCGTGGGCGGTGATCCTGCTCGCGGTGCCGTTCGGCGGGCTGGTGGTCTTCTACCTGTGGCCGCTGCTGCGCACCGTCCTGCTCAGCTTCTCCGAGGGGACCGCGTTCTCCGGCTACACCATCACCGGGCTGGACAACTGGCAGCGGCTGTTCGAGAACGGCGACGACATCTGGCGGGCGCTGCTCAACACGCTGGTGTACGCGGCGATCGTGCTGCTCGGCGTGCCGATCGCGATGGTGATCGCCGCCCTGCTGCACCAGCGCGGGCTACGCGGCCGGTCGTTCTACCGGACGCTGTATTTCGTGCCCGTCGTGACCATGCCGGTGGCCGTCGCGATGGTGTGGCGCTACATCTACAACGGCGACTTCGGGCTGCTCAACGAGGTGCTCGACACCGTCGGCGGGCCGACTCGCGCGTGGGTGGCCGACCCCGACACCGCGCTGTACGCCGTCGCCGTCGTCGGGATCTGGATGGCGCTCGGCACCAACCTCATCATCCTGGCGGCCGGGCTGGAGTCCGTCCCGCAGACCCTGGAGGAGGCCGCGATGCTGGACGGCGCCGGGCCGATCCGGCGGTTCTTCTCCGTCACCGTGCCGCTGCTGACGCCGTCGATCTTCCTGGTGTCGGTGCTGTCGGTGATCGGGTCGCTGCAGATGTTCGACCTGCTGTTCATCATGCTCGGCCGCACCAACCCGGCGCTGGCCGACTCCAAGACGATCGTCTACCTATTCTACGAGGAGGCGTTCGTGCGCAACGACCGCCCGCTCGGCGCGGTGATCGCGCTGGTCACCCTGGTGGTGACGCTCGCGGTGACGGCCGTGCAGTTCCGCCTCCAGCGACGGTGGGTGACCTATGCGTGAGCGGCTGCGATCCCGTCACCTGGTGACGCACGTCGTCCTGATGGCCGGCGCGCTGCTCATGGTGTCGCCGTTCCTCTGGCAGTTCCTCACGTCGCTGAAGACGCTGGGGGAGTCGACCCGAATCCCGCTGACGGTGCTGCCGGCGTCGCCGCGGTGGGAGAACTACTCGGCCTTCTTCGACATCGTCCCGGTCGGGTCGATGGCGGTGAACAGTTTCCTGGCGCTGGTGCTGCGCGTCGCCGGGCAGCTGCTGGTGGCGTCGCTGGCGGCGTACGTGTTCGCCCGGCTGCGGTTCCGGTTCCGCGGGCCGCTGCTGGCCGGGTTCCTCGTCGTGCTGATGGTGCCGCCGCAGCTGTTCGTGATCCCGCAGTACGAGGTGATCCGGACGATGGGCTGGCTGAACTCCGTCCAGGCGCTGGCGCTGCCCGGCATGTTCAGCGCGTTCGGCGTGTTCGTCCTCTACCAGTTCATGCGGACGCTGCCGACGGAGCTGGACGAGGCGGCGCGCATGGACGGCGCCAACCCGCTCCAGATCTACCTGCGGATCATCCTGCCGCTGTGCCGGCCGGCGCTGGCCGCGCTGACCATCCTCACGTCCCTGTTCTCCTGGAACGACCTGCTGTGGCCGCTGATCGTCAACACCGTCCCGGACCGGATGACGCTGCCGGTCGGGCTGGCCACGCTGCAGGGCGCCCAGGGCACCGACTACCCCGTCCTGATGGCGGGCTCACTGCTGACGATCCTGCCGATGGTGCTGGTCTTCGTCCTGCTGCAGAAACAGTTCATCCGCGGCATCGCGATGTCCGGAATCAAGGCCTGACGGCCCCTACCCGAAAGCTCTGTCTCCATGACTCTCTCGCCCGGTTTCGACGTCGTCCACGAGGTTGCTGTCTCCGACGGCGCCGAGATCTTCGAGCACGGCTGGCAGTCGTTCAGCCCGACCACCACGTACGCGCTGGGCGTGCGGCCGCACCGGCCCACGTCGGAGCGGAACCGGATGCTCAACTACCGGCAGTCCTCGCACCCTGGTCCTGACGGCTACTTCGGCGAGGGCGTGCTCGCGGTCGCCGACGGCGCCGGATCCGTGCACGTCGTGGCGGCCGAGGACCCGTTCACGACGGGGGTGCGGCTGCAGGCCGTCGTCTCGGGGTCGTCGGTCGTGGTGGGCGCGGACGGGCCGGTGGCCGTCAGCGTCCTGCCCGGGTCGGACGTGCAGGCCGCGCTGCGGTCGTGGGCGCTGTCGGCCGTTGCGGCTGCGGGGCTGCCGGCGGCCCGGCCCGCGCCGACCGCCTGGTGCTCCTGGTACGAGTACTGGGGCGGCGTGCGCCGCGAGGACATCGTCGAGAACCTGGACGCGATGCGCAGCCTCGATCTCCCCGTCGACGTCGTCCAGATCGACGACGGCTACTCCGCCGAGATCGGCGACTGGCTGACTCCGTCCGACACCTTCGCCGACCTGCGCGGCCTGGTGGAGAAGATCCGCGGCGAGGGCCGCCGGGCCGGCATCTGGCTGGCCCCGTTCTTCGCCGGCGCGCGGTCCCGGCTGGCCGCCGAGCACCCCGACTGGCTGCTGCGGCACCCGCACGGCGGCGCGCTGCACGCCGGGAACAACTGGAACCAGGACCTGTACTCGCTCGACCTGTCGCACCCCGGCGCGGCGGAGTGGATGCAGACGGTGTTCTCGACGTTCGCGTCGTGGGGGATCGACTACTTCAAGATCGACTTCATCGCGGCGGGGGCGATCCCGGGCCGACGGCACTCGGGGGCCGATCCGGTGACGGCGTACCGGGACGGGTTGCGTCTGATCCGGTCCGCGGTGGGTCCGTCCGCTCACATCCTGGGCTGCGGGGCGCCCGTCCTGCCGTCCGTCGGCCTCGTCGACTCCATCCGGGTCAGCGCCGACACCGGCCACACCTTCGCTCCCGACGACGGTGACATGTGCTCGCCCAGCCAGGAGGCGGCCCTGCTCAGTGCGCATGGGCGGCAGTTCATGAACGGCGTGTTCTTCGCCAACGACCCCGACTGCCTCATCGTCGGCCCCAAGGTCGAGAACCGCGAGGCGTGGGCGGCGCACGTCGAGTCGGTGGGCGGCGCCGTCGTCAGCAGCGACCGGCTGGCCGGCCTGGACGACTGGGGCCTCGAGACCACTCGGCGGTTGCTGACCCGCTGAGTACTCTCGACCCATGCCGCACGTGAGCTCGGCCGACGGTACGGCGATCGGCTACGACCGGATGAGCGACGACGGGCCGACGGTGGTACTCGTCGGCGGCGGGCTGGACGACGGCAGCGAGAACGTGCCGCTGGGCGAGCATCTCGCCGCCTCGGGGTTCGCCGTCGTCAACTACCGGCGCCGCGGGCGGGGCGACAGCGGCGACACCGCGCCGTACGCCGTCGAACGGGAGGTCGAGGACCTCGCCGCGGTGATCGACGCGGCCGGCGGGCGGGCGCACCTGTTCGGCGCGTCGTCGGGCGGCGCGCTGGCGCTGGAGGCGGCGGCCGCCGGGCTGCCGGCGCAGCGGATCGCCGTCCACGAGGTT
The DNA here is from genome assembly GCF_001270745.1 of Jiangella muralis. Taxonomy (GTDB): domain Bacteria; phylum Actinomycetota; class Actinomycetes; order Jiangellales; family Jiangellaceae; genus Jiangella; species Jiangella muralis. The sequence goes on along the minus strand of NZ_LFXL01000038.1, from coordinate 38,519 downwards.
CCGTACCTGGTCGGCGAGCCGCTGGTCGGGGCCTGGCGCGCGTACGTCGACGGCCTCGGGGCCGCCCTGGACCGCGGCGACCGCGACGAGGCGTTGCGGCTGTTCATGCGGCTGGCCGGGTCGCCGGAGGAGCAGATCGCGGCGGCCGAGGCGGCGCCGGTCTGGCCGGCACTGCGCGAACTGGCCCCGACGCTGCGCTACGACGCCGCCTGCCTCGGCGACGGCCCGCCGCCGGCGGACCGGCTGGCGGTCGTCGGGCAACCGGTGCTGCTGTCCACCGGCGCGACCGTCGACCCGCACTCGGCCGGGCTGCCGGTCGACTTCTTCGGCGCCGCGGCCGACGTCGCCGCGGCGAGCCTGCCGGACGCCCGGCGGCTCACCGTCGAGGTCGCCGGCCACGTCGCCGATCCGGCGCTGCTGGCGCCCGAGCTGGCCGCGTTCTACCGCGCCTGAACCGCGGCCCGGCGGATCGGCAGCGACGTCGTGACCGGGTCCTGGGTGAGGAAGTCGGCGACGACGGCGGTGACGGCGGCCGGCTTGTCGGTCAGCAGGTCGTGAGACGTGCCGGGGACGACGGCCAGCTCGCCGCGCGGGAGGGCGCGGTAGAGGGCGAGCGTGTGCTCCGGCGCGATGATGTCGTCGTCGGCCGCGACGACGAGGGTCCGGACGTCCAGCCGGGCGAGGTCGTCTGGCGTGATGCGGAGGTCCTCCGCCGCCAGCGCCATGATCTTCGCCGCGACGACGGGGAAGTGGTCGCGGCCGTCCGGCGAGACCTCCGCGTAGGCGTCGACGACCTCGGCCGGCATCCCCGCGAGCGGGTCGTCGCCGTCGTCGGGGCCGGGCTCCGGCGCGAACAGCCAGCCGGACGGGTCGAACACGCCGCTGATCAGCACCAGCCGCTCGACGAGGTCGGGCCGGCGCAGCGCGGTCAGCAGCGCGACCACGGCGCCGTCGCTGTACCCGGCGACCCGGGCCGGTCCGTCCAGCCGCTCCAGCAGCGCGACAGTGTCGTCGGCCATGACGTGCTGCGACAGCGGCCCCTCGACGTCGGGGGAGCGGCCGTGCCCACGCCGGTCCGGCCGCACGACGCGGAACCGGCCGGCCAAGCCGCCCAGGTCGCCGGTGAACTCGCTTCCGTCGCTGAAGCCGCCGTGCAGCAGCACCAGCGGCGGGCCGGCGCCGTCCTCCGCGACCCAGCAGCGGGCGCCGTTCACCTCGATGTAGGTCATGACAGGAGTAGACCAGGCGGGCCGGCGGCACTCATCGGCTAGGTCCAGCGCAGCCGCTCGTGCAGGATCGCCTGCTCGGCCGGGTTGCTGGTCAGCCGCAGCGCCCGCTCGTCCGCCGCCCGCGCCTCGTCCGGACGGCCGAGGTCGCGCAGCAGCCCGGCCCTGGTCGCGTGCAGCAGGTGGTACCGGTCCAGTTGGTCGCCCAGTTCGTCCAGCGACCGCAGTGCCGCCGACGGCCCGGCCACGTAGCGCAGCGCGACCGCCCGGTGCAGCCGCGTCACCGGCGACGGCGCGACGGTCAGCAGCAGGTCGTAGAGCAGCACGATCTGCTCCCAGTCGGTGTCCTCCCAGCGGGCCGCCTCGGCGTGACAGGCGACGATCGCGGCCTGCAGCTGGTACGGGCCCGGCCGCTGCCGCCGCGCCGCCCGGGTGAGCAGCGCGACGGCGTCGGCGATGGCCACGTGGTCCCAGCGGGACCGGTCCTGGTCGGCCAGCAGGACGAGGCCGCCGTCGGCGGAGAAGCGGCCGCCCTGCCGGGCCCGGTGCAGCCGGATCAGCGCCAGCAGCCCGGCCACCTCCGGCTCGTCCGGCAGCAGCTCGTGCAGCAGCGCCGCCAGCCACGCCGCGTCGTCGACCAGCCGCTGCGAGGCCACCTCACCGCCGGAGGACAGGTAGCCCTCGTTCAGCATCAGGTAGACGACGGTGAGCACCTCGCCGACGCGGTCGCCGAGGTCGGCGTCGGACGGCAGCCGGTACGGGATGCCGGCGTCGGCGATCTTCCGCTTCGCCCGGGTGATCCGCTGCGCCACCGTCGCCTCGGGGACGAGGAACGCGCGGCCGACCTGCGCCGTCGTCAACCCGCACACCACCCGCAGCGTCAACGCGACCTGAGCCGGCCGCGGCAGCGCCGGATGGCAGCAGGTGAACACCAGCCGCAGCCGCTCGTCCGGCTCCGGCGGGACCGGCCACCGCACCCGCGCCAGCTTCTCCCGGTACCGGGCCTCGCGTCGCAGCACGTCCAGGCCGCGCCGCCGGGCGACGGTGAACAGCCAGGCGTCCGGCCGGTCCGGGATGCCGTCGACCGGCCAGCGCTCCAACGCCGCGACGACGGCGTCCTGGACGAGGTCCTCGGCGGTGGAGAAGTCGCCGATCAGCCGGACCAGGGCGGCCGCGAGCCGGCCCGCGTGCTCGCGCACCACCCGGGCCAGCTCGTCGTGAGCGTCGCCGGGGCTCACGACTCCAGCGGCCGGATCTCGACCACCGGGCAGCCCGGCCACGTCCGTGCCATCGCCAGCGCCTCGTCCAGGTCGGCGACCTCGACCTCGAGGTAGCCGCTGACCACCTCCTTGCCCTCGACGAACGGGCCGTCGGTGACGATCGGCTCCGGCCCGTCGAGGCGGACGGTGGTCGCGGTGTGCCGGTCCTGCAGCTTGCTGCCGCCGCGGATGACCTGACGGTGCTCGGCCATCCACTCGTCCACGAGGGCGAACGCGCGGGCACGGTCGTCCGGCGTCAACGCCTCGAGATCGGCGTGGAACTGCTCGGTGTCGACGAACAACAGCACGTACTTCACGTCGGTCCGGCTCCCTGCATGGTGGCGAGGCGACGTGTCAGCTCGTCCGCCGCGACGTCCTCGACGTGCGTCGCGATGGTCCAGCCGTGCCCGAACGGGTCGACGACGTAGCCGTCGCGGTCGCCGTAGAACTGGTCCTCCGGCGCCCGCTTCAGCGTCGCTCCCCGCTCGACGGCGCGGGCCACGACCGCGTCGACGTCCTCGACGTAGAGGAACAGGAACGCCGGCGTCCCCGCCAGCCCGCCGGACGGCGGCGGCTCGGTGCCCATCATCGGCGACGCGTCCTCGACGATCAGCACAGAGTCGCCGATGACGATCTCGGCGTGGGCGACGCTGCCGCCGGGCCCGGGGAAGCGCATGCGCTCGGTCGCGCCGAACACGTCGGCGTAGAACTCCAGCGCCCGCGCCGCCCCGCGCACGACGAGGCAGGGGGTGATCCGGCGGTAGGTGTCCGGGATCGGTGTCACGCTCATGGGTCCTCCTGAGTCTTCGGTCCTTTCTACCCAGGAGACGAACGGGACGGCGGCGTTTACGACAACGCGGCAGCTCCCTCCATGATCATGTTCCCTCGCGGTCGCTGACACGCCGCGAGGGAACATGATCATGGAAGTGGGGCGGCGCGTTCGATGGCAAAACGCGTCCTCGATACTCGCCAGTGCACGGTCCCCGACATCGAGGCCTCGACCCACGGTCGGCGTCACCAACGATGTAGGACCGCCAACGCCCTGACCTTCGCATTCACCGCGGCGACTTACCTGTGAGCTGCTCGCGTTCAGGCGGCGCTCGTGTTGCCGCGCCCACTTCGTGTCAGCACGTCCCCCGGCCGACCATGATCATCGACTGGTGGCGACGTCATGATGTCGCTACCGGTTGATGATCACGTTGGTCCGCCGTCACGGCCGAGCGCACCGAGCTTCCATGTGATCGCCGAGACGACACCACGCTTCCACGGCGCCGTGGTGCCGAGGTGGATCACAAGGGCCCGAAAAGATCACGACATCACGGCCGGCTCCTTCTCGTTCAGGCGCCGCTCGCGCTGCCGCGCCCACAGCGCCAGGCCGAGCAGCACCGACAGCAGGCCGTACGCCACGGCCGCGAACGGGCTGGTCACGAGCGCCGTCAGGTCGCCCTGGCTGATCGCGAGCGTCCGGCGCACCTGCTCCTCCGCCATCGGGCCGAGGATCATGCCGACGACGAGGGGCGCGGCCGGGTAGCCGTGCCGGCGCATGAAGAACCCGGCCAGCCCGATGCCCAGCAGCAACAGCAGGTCGACAGGTGAGAAGTTGAGCGCGTAGCTGCCCAGCGCGGCGAAGGTGAGGATGCCCGCGTACAGGTAGTGACGGGGGATCTGCAGCACCTTCACCCACAGCCCGACCAGCGGCAGGTTGAACACCAGCAGCATGAGGTTGCCGATGTAGAGGCTCGCCACCAACGTCCACACCAGTACCGGCTGGTTCTCGAACAGCAGCGGCCCGGGCTGGATGCCGTACGTCTGGAACGCCGCGATCATCACCGCGGCGGTCGCGGTCGTCGGCAGGCCGAGGGTCAGCAGCGGCACCAGCACGCCGGCGGCCGCGGCGTTGTTGGCCGCCTCGGGACCGGCGACGCCCTCGATGGCGCCGTTGCCGAACTCGTCCTTGTGCCGGCCCTTGGCCAGCCTCTTCTCCGTCGCGTAGGAGAGGAAGGTGGAGACGTCGGCGCCGCCGGCCGGGATCGTCCCGACGGGGAAGCCGATGGCGGTGCCGCGCAGCCACGGCCGCCACGACCGCGACCAGTCGGCCCGCGACATCCACGAGCGCCAGCCGCGCGGCACCGGGATCACCTCGACCGGCCCGTGCCGCAGCCGCGACGCGACGTGCAGCGCCTCGCCGACGGCGAACACGCCCACCGCGACGACCACGACGTCGACACCGTCGGCCAGCAGCGGGACGCCGAACGTGAACCGCTGCTGCCCGGTGAGCGTGTCGGTGCCGATCAGCCCGACGAACAGGCCCAGCGCCAGCGACGCCAGCCCGCGCGCCACCGACGACCCGAGCAGCGCGCCCACCGTCACGAACGCGACGACCATCAAGGCGACGTAGTCGGCCGGGCCCAGCTGCACGGCCCAGTCGGCGATCACCGGCGCCAGCAGCGTCAGCAGCAGCGTGCCGATGGTTCCCGCCACGAACGACCCCAGCGCGGCCGTCGCCAGCGCGGCGGCTCCGCGGCCCGTGCGCGCCATCTTGTTGCCCTCGACGGCGGTGACGATCGACGCGGACTCGCCGGGCGTGTTGAGCAGGATCGACGTCGTCGAGCCGCCGTACATGCCGCCGTAGTAGATGCCGGCGAACACGATCATCGCGGCGGTGACGTCCAGCTCGTAGGTCAGTGGCAGCAGCAGCGCGACGGCCATCGCCGGGCCGATGCCGGGCAGCACGCCGACGGCCGTCCCGACGAACACGCCGAGCAGCGCGTACAGCAGGTACATGGGCTGGAGGGCGTTGGCGAAGCCGTCCAGCACCGCGGTCGCGTCAGCCATCGATGAGCGGCACCCCCTCGAGCCAGCCGACGGGCAGCGACAGCCCGAGCCCGGTCCCGAACACCGCCTGCAGCACCAGCCCCAGCAGCAGGCCCACCACGACCGGCCGCCACCACGGCCGTGCGCCCAGCGTCCACGCCGCCCCGGCGAACAGGACGGTGATGGCCAGCGGCCAGCCGATCCGCTCGATCAGCCAGGCGTGCGCCAGGAACACCGCGACCAGCTGCACGACGGTGCGCCAGTCGGTGCCGGCGTTGGGGTCGACGTCCTCGCCGTCCTCGGCCGCGCCGACCCGGCCGCGTGCGGTCGCCACCAGCACCGCGATGCCCGCGCCGACGAGCACCGCGCCGACGACGTACGGGAAGGTCCGCGGCCCCATCGCGTTCGACGACCCGGGCACCGCGATCGTCGCGGTGTCGAACAGCACGAACACGCCGAGACCGGCGATGAGCGCGCCGATGACGTACTCCTCGGCCCGGCCGAGGAAGGAACGCCCGGGCCCCGGCCCGCCGAGCCGCCCGCCGGAGTCCGGCGGGCCGGGGAGGCCGGTGCCGCTCGCGGTTGGCACCGGCCCGTCCATGGCGGGCACCGTCACTGCACCAGCCCGATGTCGCGCAGGACGTTCTGCACGGACGTGATCTCCTCGCCGATGAACGCGTCGAACTCCTCACCGGCGAGGAACGTGTCGCCCCAGCCGGCCCGGTCCAGCTCGGCCTTCCACTCCTCGGACTCGTGCAGCTCGGTGACGAGGTCGACCAGCGCCGCGCGGTCCTCGTCGGAGATGTCGCCGGCCGCGACCAGCCCGCGCCAGTTCGTCAGCTCGACGTCGTAGCCGGCCTCGGTCAGCGTCGGCGCGTCGATGCCGTCGACCCGCTCCGGGCCGGACACCGCGAGCGCGCGCAGCTCGCCGGCCGCGACCTGCTCGGAGTACTCGCCGATGCCGGAGATGCCGGCGTCGACCTGGCCGCCGAGCAGCGCCGCCAGCGACTCGCCGCCACCGGAGTAGGCGATGTAGTTGAGCGTGTCGATCAGCTCCTCGGCCGGCACCCCGGCGTCCTTGAGCAGCAGCCCGGCGAGGATGTGGTCGGCGCCGCCGGCCGATCCGCCGGTGACGGCGACGTCCTTGCCGGTGGCGACGATGTCGTCGACCAGGTCGTTCACGGTCTGGTAGGGCGACTCGGCCGGGACGACCACGATGAGGTCCTCCGACGTCAGCCGGGCGATCGGGGTGGTGTCCTCGAGCCGGGCCTGCGACTGGTTCGTCTCGACGGCGCCGACCATGACCAGGCCGGTCACCATCAGCGTCGTGCCGCCGCCGCGCTGGTTGGCCAGCTGGGCCAGCCCGACGGTGCCGCCGGCGCCGCCGACGTTGGTCACCTCGGCGCCGCTGGCCAGGCCGGTCTCGTCGAGCGCCTTCTGGAACGCGCGGCCGGTCTGGTCCCAGCCGCCGCCCGGGTCGGCCGGAACCATGATGGACAGATCGTCGACGCTGGAACCGGAGTCCGTCGTCGAGTCGCCGTCGTCGCCGCCACAGGCGGTCAGCACCGCCGTCAGCGCCATCGCGCCGATCGCGAGCCGGATGGGACCTCGCATGACTCCTCCTGGTGTCTGTGGTGCACGCCACAGTGGCGTGGTGACGTTGGAGGCTAGGAGCGGAGCGGTCCTTCCCGGAACTCTCCGGTCGTACTGGTCGTATTGATCATTTCGGTCGTGTTTCGGTCCGGCGCCGCCTCGGTGCACACTGATGCGCATGCTCAGGTCGGTCTCGTTGCGGGTGCAACTGCTCGCGCTGCAGCTGGCGATCGTGCTCGTCACGGTCGTCTCCGCGGGCGGGCTGGCCGCGTGGCTGCAGGCCGAGCAGATCCGCGACAGCTACCAGGACCGCATGGTCGCGGTCGCCGACAGCGTCGCCGGGCTGCCGTCGGTGCTCGACGCGTTCGACGACCCGGACCCGTCGTCGACCATCCAGCCGCTGGCCGAGCTGATCCGCGAGGCCTCCAACGTCACCTACGTCGTGGTCACAGACGGGGACGGCATCCGCTACTCGCACCCGGACCCGGAGCGCATCGGCGAGCCGGTCTCCACCGACCCGAGCGTGCCGCTGTCCGGCGAGGTGTACGTGGGGACGCAGACCGGCACGCTGGGCCGCTCGTGGCGGGTGAAGGTGCCGGTGTTCGACGCGGGCGGGACGGTCATCGGCACGGTGTCGGTCGGCACGCTGGAGTCGGAGCTGCAGGACGACCTGCTCGAGGACATCCCGACGCTGCTGGCCTGGCTGGCCGGCGCCGCGGTGCTCGGCACGCTGGGCGCGACCTGGGTGACGCACGTCGTCCGGCGGCGCATCTTCAAGCTGGAGCCGGACGAGATCGCGACGCTGCTGGAGACCCGCGACGCCATGCTGCATGGCATCCGCGAAGGCGTCGTCGCGCTGGACGACGCGGGCCGGGTCGCGCTGGTCAACGACGAGGCGCGGCGGCTGCTCGACCTCGACGGCGACGTGTCCGGCCGGCCCGCCGCCGACGTGCTGGAGCCGACGCTGGCCGCCGTCGCGACCGACGACGCCGACGTCACCGACCGGCTGGTGCTGGCCGGGGTGCGGATCCTGGTGGTGAACCGGCGGTCCGCGACGTCCGACGGCCGCTCCGTCGGCGTGGTGCTGACGCTGCGCGACCGCACCGAGCTGCACGACGCGCTGCGCGAGCTGGAGGGCGCGCGGTCGCTGACCGAGGCGCTGCGGGCGCAGGCGCACGAGTTCTCCAACCACCTGCACGTGGTGTCCGGGCTGCTGGAGCTGGGCCGCACCGACGACGCCGTGTCGTTCATCGACCGGGTCGGGCGCGGCGGCACCGTCACCCGCACCGTCGCCGAAGGGGTGACGGCGCCCGCGGTCTCGGCGCTGCTGCTGGCCAAGGCCGCGACCTGCCGCGAGCGCGGGCTGACGCTGCGGGTCGACGCCGAGTCCCGGCTGGACGACGACGGCGACGAGCTGGTGACGATCCTCGGCAACCTGGTCGACAACGCCGCCGACGCGACCGGCCACGGCGGCACCGTCGACGTCCGCATCGACCAGTCCGACAGCGGTGAGGTGCGGGTGCTGGTCGCCGACGACGGCCCGGGCGTGCCGGTCGGCCAGCGGCAGCTGATCTTCGCCGCCGGGTTCACCTCGAAGACCGCGTCGCCGGGCGGCGGGCGCGGCATCGGGCTGGCGCTGGTGCACCGCATCGTGCAGCGCCGCGGCGGCCGGGTGACGGTGCGCGACGCCGCCAGCGGGGGAGCGGAGTTCGAGGTCGTGCTGCCCGCGCGGGTCCCGGCAGGTGCCCGCCCGTGAGCGACGTCCGCACCCTCGTCGTCGACGACGACTTCGCGGTCGCCGCGATCCACCGCGGGTTCGTCGAGGCGGTGCCAGGGTTGGCCGTCGTCGGCGAGGTGCACCTGGGCGCCGACGCGCTGCGCGCCGTCGAGGAACTGGAGCCGGAGCTGATCCTGCTCGACATCTACCTGCCGGACATCTCCGGCATCGAGTTCCTCAACCGGCTGCGGGCCAGGTCCGCGCCGCAGGTCGACGTCATCGCGATCACCGCGGCGCGCGAGCTGGCCACCGTCCGCGCCGCGATGGCCGGCGGCGTCATCGACTACCTGGTGAAGCCGTTCACGCTGGACGTGTTCGCCGACCGGATGAACACCTATCTGGCCCGCCGCGAGCAGTTGCGCCGCACCGCGGCCCGGGCCGCCGGCGGTCGGCTGGACCAGGACCAGGTCGACGAGCTGCTGCGCAGCCCGGCCGCGGGTGCCGTCAAGCTGCCGAAAGGGCTGTCCGAACGGACGCTGGACCTGGTGTCGGCCGAACTGGCCGGCGCCGGCGGCGACCTGTCCGCGTCCGAGCTGGCCGAGCGGGTGGGGCTGTCGAGGATCAGCGCGCGGCGCTACCTGGAGCACCTGGCGGCGACGGGGCGCGCGACGGTGGCGCCCCGGTACGGGTCGGCGGGCCGGCCGGAGCACGGCTACCGCTGGCTGCCTAACTGATCACATTCGGCGGAACCGGCCGCACGCGGCGGGGCGGCCCGGTTACCGTGCGGCGGTGAGTCCACGTCTGCGCCCCGCGGCCCTGCTCGTCGTCGCCCTCGTCGCCGCCGGATGCTCCGGCGACGACTCCACCTCGTCCGGCCCGAGCCCTTCCGGGGGCGGCGCCGAGGTGGTGCGGGTGCCGGCCGACGCGGCGACGATCACCGAGGCGGTGGCCGCGGTCGCCGAGGGCGGCCTGGTGCTGGTCGAGGCCGGGACGTACGCCGAGGCGGTCGTCGTCGACAAGGCCGACGTCACCATCCGCGGGCAGGACCGCGACGGCGTCGTCGTCGATGGCGAGGGCGAGCGGGCCATCGGGATCCTCGGCATCGCCGACGGCGTCCGGGTGCAGAACCTCACCGCGACCCGGCACACGCTGGCGGGGGTGCTGATCTCGGGCGTGCACGACGCGTCCGGCAACGTCCCCGGCGACGGCTACAGCAGCGAGGCGCCGGAGGCGGAACTGCTGCAGCGCTACGAGGTCCGCAACGTGACCTCCACGAACAACGGCCTGTACGGCATCTACGCGTTCCACTCCCAGCACGGCGCCATCGTCGACAGCTACGCCTCCGGCGGCGCCGACTCCGGGTTCTACCTGGGCCAGTGCGAGGACTGCGACGCCGTCGTCAGCGGGAACGTGGCCGAGCGCAACGCCGTCGGGTTCGAGAACGCCAACGCCTCCGGCGGCGTGCTGATCACCGGGAACCGGTTCGCCGGCAACCGGGTCGGGCTGACGCTGACGTCGGACTACCAGGAGGCGTTCGTCCCGCAGCGCGACAACCTCGTCGTCGGCAACGTCATCAGCGACAACGTGCAGCCCGACTCGCCGGCGCAGGCCGAGGGCGGGTTCGGCATCGGCATCGGCATCGCCGGCGGCCAGCAGAACGTCATCGAGCGGAACCTGATCGGCGGCAACACCACCGCCGGCACCCTCATCTCCAGCGCCGAGGACGTGCCGTCGCTGGACAACCGGTTCGTCGCCAACACCTTCGCGGCCAACCGCGTCGACATCGCCGACGTCTCCACCGAGCGGGCGCCGTCGACCGGGACGTGCCTGGACGGGAACGGGTTCGCGTCGGTGCTGCCGGAGGCCATCGCGGCGGCGGTGTGCCCGGCGGGGACGGCGGCGATCTCCGGGGTGGCGCTGACCGACGTCCCGGCCGCACCGCCCGGCGTCCCGTTCCTCGACGTGACGCTCCCTGGCCCGCAGCCCGGCCTGGACGGCGACCTCACCGCCGTCCCGGAACCGCTGCCGGACACCCCCGAGCGGCCGGCCACCGACGCCCTGCCGGTGCCCGACGCGACGCTGCTCGCGGACCGCTCCGCGCTCTAGCTTCTCGGTCTCCGAACTCCGGCACTCGAACCGGGTGTGAACGGGTGTCGCGTGGCCGGTTCCGCTCCACATGTGCAGACGCATGCCGCGTCGTTTCCGCAGCGATCTCACGTCGATCTCGGCCGCGACGACCCTGCGCCCACCCCCGGCGCGCCACCGGGGTGAGCCCACCGGGGTGAGCCCACCGGGGTGAGATCACTGTGCTTGCCGGGTGGCGTAGCTGTTGCCAGAGCAGCAGTGATCCACCCCACCCGGCGCAGCGATCTCACACGGTGGTGTGCCTGGGTCTGCCGCGTTCGCCGGGGGTCGCACGTTGGTCGTCCCCCTGGCGCCCATTTTCTTGGCCGCGCACGCGCGCCTCAAGTCCGCGCCCGCTGTGGTCGGCGTTCGCTGTGGCCGGGGGCTTGGACTTGACCCGCACGCACGCGGCCAAGAACGGGCACCTATCAGGGGGACGGGGAAAGACTGGGCACGCCTCACTTCACGCGCGCCGGGGGCACCTCACCCGCGTGAGCATCGCATAGCCGCCGGCGAAGACGCTCATCCGGTGCTGCGGCGGGTGAGGTGCCCACCACGCGAGTGACGTCGACGCCCTGGGCCGTCTTCGATAGCGAGAAACGTCCGAAAGGCCCCTCGACGAACACGACTCCCGCCATCGAAGACGGCTCCGGAAGTCGAGGACACCCAACGGTGCACCGGCAGGAACGGGCGAACGGCGAACGCCGCACCGCTTGTCGAGTTGTACCAACAACACGGGGTTGGTCTGCCAGAGGTACGCCTTTCCGAGGAACTAGACAGCGAGTGGCGCATTGGCCGCCACCGATCGTCGGCTCGTCCATCCGCGGGACTCCTGGCGTGGGCCATCACCCGCCCGGGGTGATGCGCCAGGTCACGGCGGCGCGGGAGTGTCGGGGTATGACCGACATCGAGACGCCGATCGATGCACCGCCGGGCCGCCGCGAGCCGTCCGCGTGGGCCGTCGGCTGGACTGTGTTCGCCGCCGTCATGATGGCGATGACGGGCACGTGGCACGCGATCGCTGGGCTGGTCGCGCTGTTCGACGATGACTTCTTCACCCAGGTGCGCGAGTACGTCTTCGACTTCGACGCGACCACCTGGGGCTGGATCAACCTCATCCTGGGCATCGTGCTGGTGATCGCCGGCGCCGCCCTGATCACCGGGTCGGTCGTGGCCCGCGCGGTCGGCGTCGCGTTCGCCGCGATCAGCATGGTGGCGGCGTTCGCGTGGCTGCCGTACCAACCGGTGTGGGCGGTCCTCATCGTCGCCGCGTCCACCGCCGTCATCTGGGCGCTGACGGTGCACGGCCGCGACATCGCCGACGGCTGAGCCGGCCGGCGGGCGCCGATGAACATCGTCGTCGCCGCCGTGATCATCGTGGCGGTGACGGCGGTGGCGATCGCCGCGATGCTGCTGGTCCGGCGGCGTGCCCCGGACGGCAGCTACTTCCACGACGGCGACCGCGCCGCCGGGGTGTTCGGCGTCCTGGCCACGGGGTTCGCGGTGCTGCTCGGGTTCGTCGTCTTCCTCTCCTTCACCAGCTACGACGCGGCACGGACCGGCGCCGAGGACGAGGCGCTGCTGGTCGCGCAGCAGGTCGAGACGGCGCAGTTGTTGCCGCAGCCCACGGCCGCGGAACTGACGGGACAGCTGGTCTGCTACGCGCGGTCGGTCGCCGGCGTGCAGTGGGAGCGCATGTACGCGGGCAACCTCGGCGAGGAGCTCAACCCGTGGGGCGCGCAGTTGTTCCGCACCATCCGGACGGTCCAGCCGGAGACCCCGGTCCAGGAGTCGGCGTTCGACACCTGGCTCAGCCAGACGTCCGCGCGGGAGCAGGCGCGCAACGACCGCATCCACGGCGCGGTCGGCGTCATCCCGGCGCCCATGTGGATCGTGCTGATGCTCACGTCCGGGCTGATCTTCGTGTACATGCTGTTCTTCGCCGACAGCGGCGAGGCGATCCAGGTGCAGGCGCTGCTGATGGGCACCGTCGTCTCCGTCATCACGGCGCTGCTGCTGCTCGTGCAGGCGCTCGACGACCCGTTCCACCCGGGCATCGGCGGGCTGCGGCCGGTGGCGATGGAGCGGGCGCTGCAGGTCATCGACCAGGAGCTCGAGCTCGTGGGCGACACCAACCCGCCGCCCTGTGACGAGCGTGGCGTCGCGCCGGCGGCCGGCGGATGAGCTGGCTCAGCTCGCTGCCGGCCGGCGTGCTCGTGGTGGGCTGCCTGGTGCTGGCGCTGCTGGTCGTCGTCGCGTCGACGGTGGCCGTGCGGGCGCTGGTGCCGGAGGCCGGACGCGATCGCGTGCAGCAGATCGCCGCGCCGCTGATGCCGGCGCTGGGCGCGGCGTTCGCCATCCTCACCGCGCTGACGCTGTCCAGCGAGGCCGGCTACCTGCGGACGGCGGAGGGCTACGTCAGCGACGAGGGTGCCGCCGCGGCCCGGCTGGCCTGGGCCGCCACCAACCCGGGCGTCGACCCCGAGCCCGTCCACGCCGCACTGCGCGACTACCTGACGACCACCCGCGACCGCGAGTGGAGCGGCGCGGCCGCCGCCAGCGGCGACGACCCCGACACCGAGCGTGCGGTCGCCGCGCTGGAGCGGGCGGTCCGCACGGAGGCGGCCCGCTGGCCGGACATCGGCACCCCGGCGTCGACCGAGTTGCTCACCTCGGTGGACGCCGTGACGAGCACCCGGCGGGCCCGCATCGTCGCCGCCGACCACCAGATCCCGGGGCTCTACGTCGGCACGCTGGTGGCCAGCGGCGTCGCGCTGATCGTCAACGCCAGCGCGCTGGCCGTCCGCGGCGGGACGCGGATCTCGCTGCTGGTCGTCGGCCTGGCCGGGGTGGTGGGGCTCAGCCTCGCGCTGCTGTTCGCGCTCAGCGCGCCGTGGCGCGGGCCGATCACCGTCGGCGGCGATGCCATCGACGCGGTGGTCAGCGACCTCGACACCGGATTCTTCACGCGTGGATGAGAGCGCTCTAACCCGTTCCGGGTGATGGCGCGCACCCGGCCCGCGCCGAGAGTGGGCACACGGGGGGTGAGGCATCGTGACGGGGCACGCTGCCAGAACGGCCGAAGGTGTGCGCGTGGACGGGGGCCGGCCGCTGCCGCCCGTCACCCGCCTGAGCCCGCCGCCGCACGCGTTCCCCGCAGTCAGCCGGCGCCGCCTGGCCGACGCGATCGGGGAAGGCGTCCGCGGCGCGCCGCTCACCCTGGTCCGCGCGCCCGCGGGGTCCGGCAAGACGGTGGCCGCCGCGACCTGGGCGGCCCAGCCCACTCGTGGTGCGTCGACGGTCGCGCTGGCCGGCCCGCCCGCGTGGCTGACGCTCGACGAGGTCGACGACCGGCCCGGCGCGTTCTGGTCGGACGTGGCCGCCGCCATCGCCCGGGCAGGCGTGTTCGTAGACGGCGCGCCGGATATCGCACGCGATGCCGACCCGGCGCGGATCGACCGCCTCGCGGCCGGGCTGCTCGCACACGATGCGCCGGTGGCGCTCGTGCTGGACCAGGCCGAACGCCTGACCGACCGCCGCATCGGCCGTCAGCTGGACCAGTTGCTGCGGGCCGCCGCTCCGCGGTTCCGGCTGGTCCTGGTCACTCGCGCCGAGCCGGTGCTGCCGCTGCACCGGTACCTGCTGGACGGGACGGTGGCCCAGGTCCGCTACGACGACCTCGCCTTCACCCTCCCCGAGGTCGGCGCGCTGCTCGAGCTGCACGGCGTGCGCACCCCGGAACTAGCGAGGATCGTCGCCGATCGCACCGAGGGCTGGGCGGCGGGCGTCCGGTTCCTGGCACTCGCGGCGCAGCAGCGCCCCGCCAGCGCCGCGGCCGACGTCGCCCGCGCCGCCCTCGTGCCGGCCGGTTCGGCGCTGGCCGAGTACCTGGCGGCGGAGGTGCTCGAGGCGCTGCCGCCGGACCGCCTGGACTTCCTGGCCCGCGTCAGCGTCGCATCCGAGTTGCCGCCCGGCCTGGCGCGCGAGCTGACCGGGCGGGACGACAGCGAACGGCTGCTGTCCGAGCTCGCGCGCGGCAACGCCTTCGTCCTGCCGGTGCCCGGTGCGGCCGGCAGCTACCGGACGCACCCGCTGGTCCGCGGCCTGCTGGGCACGGTGCTGGCCGACGAGAGCCCCGCGGCGACCGGCGAGCTGCGCCGCCGGGCCGCCTACTGGTTCGCCGGGGCGGGCCGCCTCGCCGAGGCGGTGGAGCAACTGGCGGCCGCGGAGGACTGGGCCGGTGCAGCGACCCTCGTCGTCGACGGCGCCGCGCTCGCCCCGCTGCTGGTACGGGGCGCGTCGCCGGAGCTGTCCGGGCGGCTGGAGCGACTGCCCGATGACGTGGACGCCCCGGCCGTCGCGGTGCTGCGGGCGGCGCTCGCCGTGCGGCACGGTGACCTGAGCCGGGCCGCACGGGAGCTGTCCCGGTGCGACGAGCACCTCGCCGCGGTGGGGGACGACGCGGCCGGCGCCGCGCTGGCCCTGGCCACCGCGGTCACCCGCACCGTGCTGTCCGACGCGGCCGGTGACACGGACGCGACGCTCGCGGCCGCGGGTCAGGCGCGGGACGCGCTGCGCTCGCCGTCCGCCGCGCGCTCGGGCCGGCACGACGAACTGCTGGCGCTGGCGCTGCTCGCGGCCGGCACCGCGTGGCTGCGGGCCGGCGACCCGGGCGCCGCCCGCACGGACCTGACCGCCGCGCTCGCCGTGACCGGGGACCACGGCGAGCGCGGCGGCCCGGATGACGGCGTGGCCGCGGCGATCCGGTTGCGCATCCTCGGGATGCTGGCGCTGGCCGAGGCCGGCCGGGGAGCGCTGTCGCGGGTCGCGGACCTCGCCGGCGCCGCCGAGGAGCTGGCGGCCGGGCGAGCCGTCGCCGCCACGGACCGGCCCGCCGCCGCCCATCTGGCTCGCGCATGGGTGGCGTCCCAGCAACAGGACCTGACCGCCGCCCAGCACTGGCTGCGCCGCGCCCTCCGGGTGCCGGAGTGCCGAGCCGACACGCTGCTGTCGTCGGTCGCGACGCTGCTGCAGGTCCGGCTGCGGCGCGACCAGGGCGACGCAGACGGCGCCCGGCGGCTGCTGCGCGGGGACGACGCCGGCCCGGCCTGGGTCCGCGCCCTGATCAGCGCCGAAGCGGCCGCCCTCGACGGCGGCCTCGTCGCCGAACCCCGCCCGCCCGGGATCGAGTCGCAGGCCGCCCGGGTGGAGCAACTGCTCCGGCACGCGCACCGGCAGCTCGGCCGGGGCGCCGGCGGAACCGGCCGGTCCGACCTCGTCCGGGCGCTGGCCATGGCCCGGCGCGAGCGGCTGCGGCGCCCGTTCACGCACGTCTCGCCGCAGGTCCGCCGGCTGATCCGCACCGACACCGTGGTGTCGGCGCGGGCGGACTGGCTGCGCCCCGAGCCGAATCCGCCACCGCGGCGCACGCCCGGACCGGAGACCGACGTCCCGCCGGTCGGCCGCGCGCTGTCCGGCCGCGAGCTGGAGGTGTTGCGCCACCTGTCGTCGCTGCTCACGACCGAGGAGGTCGCGTCGGCGATGTACATCTCCGTCAACACCGTGCGCACCCACGTCCGCGGCATCCTGAGCAAGCTGTCCGCGTCGCGGCGGAACGAGGCGGTCCGGCGGGCCCGCCAGCTGGGCCTCGTCTGACATGAGCACGCTCGCCGCCACGCTCGCCGCCGTCGACCCCGTCCCGTGGGCGAGGGGGCAGATGGCCTTCACCCTGGCCTTCCACATCATCCTGGTGCCGCTCGGGGTGTCGTGGGCGTTCTTCACCCTGATCGCGAACTACCGGGCGCTCAAGCACGACGACCGCGACGCGCTGCTGCTGGCCCAGCGCTGGTCGAAGTACATGGCGGTGACGTTCGCCGTCGGCGCGGTGACCGGCACCGTCCTGAGCTTCGAGTTCGGCCTGCTCTGGCCCCGGTTCATGGGGCAGTGGGGCGAGGCGTTCGGCATCCCGTTCCTGTTCGAGGGCATCTTCTTCTTCACCGAGGCCATCTTCATCACGATCTACATCTTCGGCTGGCGCCGGCTGCGGCCCTGGACGCACTTCTGGACCGGCGTCCCGATCGTGCTGGCCGGCATCTTCGGCAGCGCCTCCGTCGTCGCCGCGAACGCCTGGATGAACGCGCCGACGGGCTTCACCCTCGACTCGTCCGGCACCATCGTGGACGTCGACCCGTGGCGGGTGATCTTCAACGACGCGATGCCGCTGCAGGCCGCCCACATGATCATCGCCGCCTACATCGTCGGCGGGTTCCTGGTCGCGTCCGTGTACGCGACGGGGATGCTGCGCGGCCGCCGCGACCGCTACCACCGGGTCGGCTTCATCATCGCGTTCTCGGTCGCCGCGGCCATGACGCCGGTGCAACTGGTCGTCGGCGACGCGCTGGCCCGCTGGGTCTACGACAACCAGCCGGCCAAGTTCGCCGCCATCGAACTGGTGCCGGAGACCGCCAGCGACGTGCCCGAGACGCTGCTCGGCCGGCTGAACGACGACGGCACCGTCAGCGGCGGCTTCGCGATCCCGGGACTGGCCTCGTGGCTGTCCGACCCGAGCAGCGGCAGGGACACCGTCGTCCAGGGCCTCGACGCCTTCCCGGCCGACGAGCGGCCCACCACCCGGCAGGTCAACATCGTGCACCTGTCGTGGGACGTCATGGTCGGCCTCGGCACGCTGCTGTTCCTGCTCTCCGTCTGGTACGGGCTCGTCTGGGCGGTCCGCCGCCGGATGCCGCGGAGCAAGTGGTTCCTGCGCGCCGCCGCGGCGTCGGGTGTGCTCGCGGTCATCACGATGGAGGCCGGCTGGGTCGTCACGGAGGTCGGCCGGCAGCCGTGGATCGTCTACGGCCACATGAAGGTCGAGGACGCCGCCACGTCCAACACCGGCGTCTGGATCATGTTCGTCGCGGTCGTGCTGCTCTACACCGCGCTCGGCGTCACGACGGTGCTGGTGCTGCGCGGGATGAGCCGGCGGTGGCGGCGCGGCGACTGCTTCACCGACGACGACGCGCCCTACGGTCCGCGTGCCCCGGCCGGGCGCGCGCCGGACGAGCAGGAGGTGGCGCCGTGAGCACGGCGGTCGCCATCGTGCTGATGGTCGCGATCGTGGCGTACGCGGTCTTCGCCGGCGCCGACTTCGGGGCCGGCTTCTGGGACCTCGTCGCGGGCGGCGCCGGCCGCGGCGCCCGGCCGCGGGCGGTCATCGAGCACTCGATCGGGCCGGTGTGGGAGGCCAACCACGTCTGGCTGATCTTCGTGTTCGCGGTGTTGTGGACGTCGTTCTCGCAGGCCTACGCGTCCATCACGCTGACGTTGTTCGTGCCGCTGGCCATCGCCGCGCTGGGCATCGTGCTGCGCGGCGCCGGCTTCGCGTTCCGGAAGTCGGTGCAGCGGGTGGAGTATCGCCGGGTCTTCGGCGCGGCGTTCGCGCTGTCCTCGGTGATCGTGCCGTACGCGCTGGGCTCGATCGCCGGTGCCATCGCGTCGGGGCGGGTGCCGGCGGGTGGGCGGGCCGGCGATCCGGTGTCCAGCTGGGTCAACCCGACGTCGATCCTGGGCGGCGTGCTGGCGGTCGCGGCCGTCGCCTACCTGGCCGCCGCCTATCTCGTGTGGGACGCGCGGCGGCTGAGCGACGCGGCGATGGCGGCGTACTTCCGCCGCCGCGCGGTGGCCGCCGCGGCCGCCGTCGCCGTCATCGCGGCGGTGGGCGTGTTCGTGCTGCGCGCCGACGCGGAGTACGTGTTCGACGGGTTGACCGGGCGGGCACTGCCGCTGGTGATCCTGAGCGTCGCCTGCGGCATCGGCGCCCTGGTGCTGCTGGTCCGCGACGCCGCGCGCGGCGGCCGGCTGCTCGCCGTCGGCGCGGTCGCGAGCATCGTCGCGGCGTGGGGCGTGGCGCAATGGCCGTACCTGCTGCCCGAGAGCCTGAAGGTGTCCGCGGCCGCCGCGCCGGACGCCACCCTGATCACCGTTCTGGTCGTCGTGGGGCTGGCCGCACTCGTCGTGCTGCCGGGCTTCGTCCTGCTCTACGTCCTGGACCAGCGCGGACTGTTGCCGGAGGAGTCATCATGAGTTTGTCGACATCGCCGTTCCCGCCCATCGCGGACTACGCGTTCCTGTCCGACTGTCACACCGGCGCGCTGGTCGCCCCGGACGGCTCGGTCGACTGGCTGTGCCTGCCCGCGTTCGACGGGCCGAGCGTCTTCGGCAACCTGCTCGACCGTGGCGCCGGCTCGTTCCGGTGGGGCCCCTACGGCATCAACGTGCCGACGGCGCGGTACTACGTCCCCGGTACCAACGTGCTGGAGACGACGTGGCACACGCCCGGCGGGTGGGTCCGCATCCGCGACGCCCTCGTGATGGGCCCGCGGCGTGGCGCCGACATCGTCACCCCGCACACCCGGCCGCCCACCGACGACGACGCCGAGCACCTGCTGGTGCGGACCGCCGAGTGCCTGGACGGCGAGGTCGAGATCGAGGCGGTCTGCGAGGCGGTCTTCGACTACGGGCGCGAGCTCGCCACCTGGACGGTGGTCGACGCCGACGACGGGGCCCACGCGGCCGACGCGGCGGGGACCGGGCAGACCATCCGGCTGAGCACCGACCTGTCGATCGGCATCGAGGGCGGCTCGGCCCGCGCCCGGCACGTGCTTCGGAAGGGCGAGCGGGCGTGGTGCGCACTGTCGTGGAGCCACGACCTGGCGGCGCCCGAGAGCGACGACGACGCCTTCGCGCGCCTGGACCGGACCATCGTGTTCTGGCGCGACTGGCTGGCCCGCGCCCGCATCCCCGACCACCCGCTGCGGCACCCGCTCGAGCGGTCCGCGCTGACCATCAAGGGCCTGACCTACATGCCCACCGGGGCGACCGTGGCCGCACTGACGACGTCGCTGCCGGAGACGCCGGGCGGCGAGCGCAACTGGGACTACCGGTACACGTGGATGCGCGACACCACGTTCACCCTGCAGGCGCTGCACTACCTCAACCTCGACTGGGAGGCCGAGGAGTTCATCCAGTTCGTCGCCGACGTCGAGCCGAGTGCCGACGGCGGCCTGCAGATCATGTACGGCATCGACGGACGGCGCGACCTCACCGAGTCGACCCGCGACGAGCTGTCCGGCTACGAGGGCGCCCGGCCGGTGCGCATCGGCAACGGCGCCTTCGACCAGCGGCAGAACGACGTGTACGGCGCGGTCCTCGACGCGCTGCTGCTGCACACCCGCCGCAGCAAGCACCTGCCGCGGCGGCTGTGGCCGTTGGTGAAGACGCAGGCCGAGGCGGCAGCGGCGGTCTGGCGCGAACCCGACCAGGGCATCTGGGAGGCCCGCGGCAAGCCGCAGCACTACGTGTCGTCCAAGCTCATGTGCTGGGTCGCCATGGACCGCGCCGCCCAGCTGGCGGCCATCCGGGACGACCCCGAGCGGCAGCAGGCATGGGCGGCGACCGCCGAGGAGATCCGTCAGGACATCCTCGACCACGGCGTCAGCGACCGCGGCGTGCTCCGTCAGCACTACGACACCGACGCCCTGGACGCGTCGACGCTGCTCGCACCGCTGTTCGGGTTCCTGCCCGACGACGACGAGCGGATCCGGGCCACCATCGACGCCATCGACGAGGAGCTCACCGAGAACGGCTTCGTGCTGCGATACCGGACCGACGAGACCGACGACGGCCTGGCCGGCAAGGAGGGCACCTTCCTCATCTGCTCGTTCTGGCTGGTGTCGGCGCTGACGGCAGTGCGCGAGATGGACCGGGCGACCGCCCTGATGGAACGCCTGCTCGCCATCGCCTCGCCGCTGGGCCTGTACGCCGAGGAGTACGAGGTCGGCCGCGCCCGGCACCTGGGCAACACCCCGCAGGCGTTCTCGCACCTCGCCCTCATCCAGGCGGCCGGCCGGATCGTCCTGCACGAACGGCTCGCGGAGCTGTCGCTGTGACCGGGCCGGCCGACCGCGTGCTCGTCCTGGGCGGCGGGATGGCCGGCGTCGCCTGTGCCCGCCGGCTGGCCGAGGAGGACGTCGCGGTGACGCTGGTGGACCGCAACGACTACCACCAGTTCCAGCCGCTGCTGTACCAGGTGGCCAGCTCGCAGCTGCCGGCCGAGGACATCGCCCGGCCGCACCGGGCCATCTTCCAGGACGACGCGACGGTCGACGTCGTGACCGCGGAGGTCGCCGAGGTGTGGCTGGCCGACCGCGGCCTCGTCCTGGCCGACGGCCGGACCCTCACCGGGTCGCACGTCGTCGTGGCCGCGGGCGCCCGGCCGAACTTCTTCGGCATCCCGGGCGCCGCCGAGCACGCGTTCCCGCTGTACTCCGTCGCCGACGCGGAGCGGCTGCGGCTGCACCTGCAGGCCCTGCTGCGCGACGCGGCGCCCGGAACCCTCGACGTCGTGGTGGTCGGCGGCGGCCCGACCGGCGTCGAGACCACCGGCGCCCTCGCCGAGCTGACGGACGCCCTGCGCGCGTCCGTGCGGCTGGACCAGCCGGGCCGGATCACCATCGTCGACCGCGGCGACGCCCTGCTCGGCGAGTTCTCCACCCACGCGCAGGAGTACGTCGTCCGCAAGCTGCGCGAGGCGGGCGCCGAGGTGCGGCTGCGCACCGGGGTCGCGGCCGTCCACCCGGACCGCGTCGAGCTCGACGACGGCGGCAGCATCGCGGCCCGGACGGTGGTGTGGGGCGGCGGCGAGCTGGGCTCGTCCGTCGCCGCGAGCGCCGGGCCGGAGCCGGGCCGGGGCGCGCGGCTCGACGTCCGGCCCGACCTCACCCTGGACGGCTACCCGGGCGCCTACGCCGTCGGCGACGCCGCGAACATCCCGTCGGGGGCGTCCGGGACGTGGCCGCAGCTGGGCTCCGTCGCGCAGCAGTCGGGGAAGTGGGCCGCGGAGAACATCCTGCGCGAGCGGCGGGGCGAGCCGGCCCGCCCGTTCCGGTACAAGGACAAGGGCATCATGGCGATGATCGGCCGCAACGCCGCCGTCGCCGAGGTCGGCAAACGTCACCACCAGGTCGAGGGGCCGGTCGCGTTCGCCGCCTGGCTCGGGGTGCACATGATGCTGATGAGCGGCGTGCACAGCAAGACCGACGCGTTCGTGACGTGGGCCTGGGACTACTTCGACCGCGACCGCACGGCCACCATCGAGGCCACCTCGACGCCGCAGCGGATCGCCTGGGGCGACGACCAGGCCGACCGGCCGCACATCACGGTGGACTGATCGATCGACCGGGGGAGGCCGTCATGGCCGACGAATACGACGTCGTCATCGTGGGATCCGGGGCCGGCGGCGGCACGCTGGCGCACCGGCTGGCACCGTCGGGGAAGCGGGTCCTCATCCTGGAGCGGGGCGACTGGCTGCCGCGTGAGGCCGAGAACTGGGACGCGGCCGCCGTCTTCGTCGACAACCGCTACGTGTCGGCCGACACCTGGTACGACGGCGACGGCAAGCCGTTCCAGCCGCAGATCCACTACTACGTGGGCGGCGCGACGAAGTTCTACGGCGCCGCCCTGTACCGGCTGCGCGAGCGCGACTTCGGCGAGCTGCGCCACCACGGCGGCGTCTCGCCGGCCTGGCCGATCGGGTACGACGAGCTGGAGCCGTACTACACCCGGGCCGAGGAGCTGTACCAGGTGCACGGCGCCCGCGGCGAGGACCCGACCGAGCCGCCGTCGACGGCGCCCTACCCGTATCCGCCGGTCTCGCACGAGCCGCGCATCCAGCGGCTCTTCGACGACCTGGACCGGGTGGGGCTGCACCCGTTCCACGCACCCTGCGGGATCATGCTGGACGAGGCCAACCCCGAGCTCAGCACCTGCATCCGCTGCGCCACCTGCGACGGCTTCCCGTGCCTGGTGCACGCGAAGTCCGATGCCGACGTCATCGCCGTCCGGCCGGCGCTGCGACACGCTGGTGTGACGCTGCTGCGCAACGCGGTGGTGCGACGGCTGGAGACCGACGCGTCCGGGCGGACGGTGACGACCGTGGTCGCGGACGTCGCCGGTGCGGAGCAGCGGTTCACCGGGTCGGTGGTGGTCGTCGCCGCCGGCGCGGCGAACACGGCGAAACTGCTGCTGGCCAGCGCGAACGAGCGGCACCCGAACGGGCTGGCGAACGGCTCGGACCAGGTCGGGCGCAACTACCTGTTCCACAACAGCCGGGCGTTCCTGGCGATCTCGACGGAGAAGAACGACACCCGGTTCCAGAAGACCCTCGGTGTCAACGACTACTACTTCGGCGACGCCGACTTCGAGTACCCGATGGGCAACGTGCAGATGGTCGGCAAGTCGTCGGCGCCGATGTACCGCGGGGAGAAGCCGGTGCTGGCCCGGCTGGCGCCGATGTTCACCCTGGACGAGGTGGCCGAGCACGCCGTCGACTTCTGGCTCTCCGCAGAGGACCTGCCGGACCCGGACAACCGCGTCACGCTGAGCCCGTCCGGCGACGTCGCACTGCACTACACGCCGAACAACCGCGAGCCGCTGGAGCAGCTGTACCGGCGGGTCACCGGGCACCTCGGCCACCTGGGGATGCATCCGCACCACCTGGTCCCGCGCGACGTCTACATGAAGAACGACATCCCGGTCGCCGGCTGCGCGCACCAGGCCGGCACCGTCCGGTTCGGGGCCGACGCGGCGACGTCCGTGCTCGACCGCGACTGCCGGGCGCACGAGGTGGACAACCTGTACGTCGTCGACACCAGCTTCTTCCCGAGCATCGGCGCGGTGAACCCGGCGCTGACGGTGATGGCGAACGCCCTGCGGGTCGGCGACCACCTGCTCGCCCGCCTCGCCTAGCGCCCCGACCGCCCGGCCGCGGACCCCCAGTTGATCTTGGAGCAACTGCGGAATCAATCGGACAAACCGGGCCACAGTTCAGCCTTTTCTCCAAGATCAACTTTCGGGTGGGCCGGTGATCATGGGTCGTCGGGCGGCGGGGCCGGGTGGGGGAGTGCGCGGGTGTCCGTCGCGTGGTACTCGGCCAGCAGCCGGACCTCGTCCTCCTTGACCGGGAAGAGCAGGTAGACCAGCACCGACCCGATCACGATCGCGACGATGCCGGCGATGTAGGCCCAGTCGGCGCCGTCGAGGAAGGACTGCGCGGCGGCGGAGGAGATGGCGTCGGCGTACTGCGGGTACTGCTCGGCGGTGGCCTCGGCCGAGCCGAACGACTTCATCAGCTGCGCCTGCACGCTGTCGCTGATGTCCTGCCGGTTGGGGGCGGCGGCAATCGCGGCCGAGACGGCGGACGCGTAGCCGGCGGTGAGCAGCGCGCCGAGGATCGACTGCATGATCGCGCCGCCGAGGTCGCGTTGCAGGTCGGCGGTGCCCGACGCCATACCGGCGCGGCGGACCGGAACCGACCCCGTCAGCGAGTGCGACGCCGGGGTGCCGGCGAACCCGACCCCGGCGCCCACCAGCGCGTAGGCCAGCCCGACCGCCCAGTACGAGGTGTCCTGGTCCCACAGCAGGAGCATCGCGACGAACCCGAGCAGGCAGCAGGCGTAGCCGATCAGCAGCACGACCCGCGACCCGTGCGACTCCACCAGCGCGGCCGACCGCGGCGCCACCAGCACCATGAGAGCGGCCGCGGGCAGGATCGACAGGCCGGCCTCGAACGTCGAGTAGCCGAGCACGTTCTGCAGGAACTGCTGGCCGACGAACATCGCGCCCATCAACGTCCCGAACACGATGATGCCGGCGACCGCGGCCACCCAGAACACCCGCCGGCCGGCGATGTTCAGGTCGTAGAGCGGGTTCGGTGCCCGGCGCTGCCGGAGAACGAACGCGGCGGTCGCGGCCAGCGTGAGGACGGCCAGCCCGACTGAGAGTGCTCCCTTGCCGGGGACCGGCGCGAAGTTGATCGCCAGCACCAGCGACGCGACCAGCACGATCGACAGCACTCCGCCGAGGTTGTCGACGGGGTCGGTGGTCTCGTTGACGTGGCTCGGCACGAACAGCAGCGCGAGCACCAGCGCGACCACCGCGAGCGGCAGCGTCACCAGGAACACCGAGCCCCACCAGAAGTGCTCCAGCAGCCAGCCCGACAACAGCGGGCCGAGCGAGGCGATGGCGCCGCCGATGCCGGACCACAGCGCGATCGCCTTGGTCCGCGCCGGGCCGGCCCACAGGGCCGTGATCAGCGCCAGCGTCGTCGGGTACGCCATGCCGGCGGACACCCCGCCCAGCACCCGCGCGAGCACCAGCACCTCGTCGCTCGGGGCGTAGGCCGCGAGCAGGCAGGCGGGCACGGAGAGCACGACGCCGAGGATCAGCATCAGCTTGCGGCCGTAGCGGTCGCCCAGCCCGCCGAGGTACAGCACCGACGCGGCGAGCCCCAGCGAGTAGCCGACGGCGACGAGGTCCAGCGTGGTCTGCGACGAGCCGAACGCCTTGCCGATGTCGGGCAGCGCGACGTTGGCCACCGCGAGGTTGAGGTTCGCCACCGCCGCGACCAGGATCAGCGCGGCGAGGACCAGCCCGGCCCGCGCGGGCGCGCGGGGCGTCGCGGCCACCGGGACGCCTACGGTCCGGCGGCCGTCACGGCGACACCCACGGCTCCTGCCAGCCACCCTCGCCGGCGGGCAGCGCGTCCGCCGCCGACGGGCCCCACGTGCCCGGTTCGTACGCGTGCACCGGCGGCGGCGCGTCCAGCAGCGGCTGCATGATCCGCCAGGTCTCCTCGACGCCGTCCTGCCGCGCGAACCGGGTCGACTCGCCGCGCATGGCCGCGAGCAGCAGCACCTCGTACGGCGTCGGGCCCTCGCCGCCCTCGGCCGCGAACTCCATGTCCAGGTCGACGGGCGCCGCGCCCTCCTGGTCGGCGCGGCGGGCGTCGAGGACGATCCGGACGCCGGTCGACGGGTCCAGCCGCACGACGATCGCGTCCGAACCCGGGCGGTGGCCGCGCGGCCAGAAGCCCAGCCGCGGCGGGTGCTTGAACACCAGCCGCAGTTCGGTCTGCGTCGCCGCGAGCCGCTTGCCGGTGCGGATGAAGAACGGCACGCCGGACCAGCGCCAGTTCTCGATCTCCAGCCGCAGCGCGGCGTACGTCTCGGTCGTGGAGTCCGCCGCGACGCCGTCGATGCCGAGGTAGCCGTCGTACCGGCCGCGCACGTAGTGGGCCGGGTCGGCGTCGGCGATGGCCCGGAACAGCGCGACCTGCGCCTCCTTGATCGTCCGCACGTCACCGCGCGACGGCGCCTCCATGGCGGCGGCCGCGACCACTTGCATGAGGTGGTTGACGACGACGTCGCGGAGCGCGCCGACGGGGTCGTAGAAGTGGCCGCGGTCCTCGACGCCGAAGCTCTCGGCCATGGTGATCTGCACGCACCGCACGTGGTCGCGGTTCCAGACCGGTTCCAGCATCGAGTTGGCGAAGCGCAGGTACAGGATCTCCTCGATGCCCATCTTCCCGAGGTAGTGGTCGATGCGGTACAGCTGCGACTCGTCGACGTACTGGTGCAGTTCCTCGGCCAGCGCATGCGCGGAGGCGAGGTCGTGGCCGAACGGCTTCTCCACCACGACCCGGGCCGAATCCGTCAGGCCCGCGCCCGACAGCCCTTCGACCACCCGGCCGAACAGGAACGGCGGGATCTCCAGGTAGAAGACCGGCGACTCCGCGCCCTTGATCGCGTCACCGACGCGCCCGTACGTCGCGGCGTCGGCGAAGTCGCCGCTCACGTACGAGAGCCGGGCGGCGAGCCGGTCGAACACCGCCGGGTCCACCCGCTCGCCGGACCCCTCGATCGAGGCCCGGGCCCGCTGCACCAGCCGGTCCACCGTCCAGTCGTTGGCGGCGACCCCGACCACCGGGCACTGCAGCAGCCCGCGGGCCTCCAGCCGGTACAGCGAACGGAACGTCATCACCCTGGCCAGGTCTCCCGTGATCCCGAAGACCACGAGGACATCGGCCGGGCGCGCGGCTGTCGTCGTCATCGCCACCTCCAGCGGGGCGGTCAGCTTCCTCCACCCTCCCGCGGTGCCGTGTCGCCCGCCTCACCCGTTCCGGATGACCCGCGCCGGCTGCGGGCGCCCAGCGTCGCCGCGAGGAAGGCGGCCCGCGGGTGCTGCACCGACAGCAGCGACACGACGTCGCGGCCGTAGAACAGCGCCGCCGCCCAGACGAGGAACACCCGGATCTTGCGCTCCCACGTCGGCACCGCCAGCACGTGGTAGCCGCGGTGCATCAGCCAGGCCGGCAGTCCGGTGATGACGATGCGGCGGTACTGGAAGATGCCCTGGCCCAGGCCGAGCGTGGCGATCGTGCCGAGGCTGTGGTGCACGTACGGCTTCGTCCGGCGCCCGCGCAGGTCGGCGACGATGTTCTTGGCCAGCCGCTTGCCCTGGCGGACGGCGTTCTGCGCGTTCGGCACGACGTGCGCGCCGGGCAGGTCCGACGTCAGGTCCGGGACGGCCGCGTTGTCGCCGGCCGCCCACGCGTCCGGCACCGGCGCGTCGTCGGTGCCGATGCGCAGGTCGGCGCGGACCCGGAACAGCCCCTGCTCGTCCACCGGCAGGTCCGTGTGCCGCGCGACGACCGGGTTGCTCTGGTTGCCGGCGGTCCAGATCAGCAGCTCGTTCTCGTACTCCGAGCCGTCCGACAGCACGATGTGCCCGTCCCGCGCCGACACCAGCTTGGTGCCGAGGTGCACGTGCGCGCCGCGGCCCTCCAGGTGCCGGACGACCCAGGCGCCGGGCTTGTCGGTGACCTCCGGCAGGATGCGGTCGCGCACCTCGACCAGGTGGAACGCGAGGTCGCCGGGGTCGAGCTCCGGGTAGTGCTTCAGCAGCGCGGTGCCCAGCGACAACAGCTCGCCGAAGCCCTCGACGCCGGTGAAGCCGCCGCCGACCACCGTCACCGTCAGCAGCCGCCGCCGGTCCGGGCCGGGCGGCAGCACGGCGGCCCGCTCGAACGCCGTCAGCAGCCGGTCCCGGATCGCGACCGCCTCCTCGACGTGCTTGAGCCCGATCGCCTCGTCGGCGACGCCCGGGATCGGGAACGTGCGCGTGACGGCGCCCGCCGTCACCACGATGACGTCGTAGCCCAGCTCCCGGTCCGGCCCGTCGGCGATGCTGACGGTCGCGGTGCGGTGCTCGTGGTCGATGTCGACGACGCTGCCGGCGATGACGTGGGTGCGGCGCAGGTGCCGCCGCAGCGACACCGCGACGTGCCGCGCCTCGACCGAGCCGGCCGTCACCTCCGGCAGGAACGGCTGGTAGGTCATGTACGGCCGCGGGTCGACGATCGTCACGTGCGCCTCGTGCGGGCGGAGCTTCTTCTCCAGCCGCCACGCGGTGTAGAACCCGGCGTACCCGCCGCCGACGATCAGGATCCTGCGCATCGCTGCCTCCTCGTGCTCTCAACCGGACGACGGCGCAGGGGGTCGTTTCGTGACAGGTTCCGGCCCCGATGTGACCGGCGGAACAGCGTCAGCGTGGCGGGGCGGTGGAGGTGCGGACGACGAGGTCGGCGGGTCGGGTGATGAGGACGGGGTCGGGGGCGGCCTCGGCGGGGGTGAGGACGCGTTTGAGGAGGAGCTCGGTGGCCAGTTCGCCGACCCGGACGGCGTCGGAGTCGATGGTGGTGAGGCCGATGCCGGGCAGCTGGCCCACCGTCACGTTGTCGAACCCGGCGACGGACACGTCGTCCGGGACCCGCAGGCCGAGGTCGGCGCAGGCCATCAGGCCGCCGAGGGCCATGGTGTCGCTGGCGAAGAAGATGCCCGTGGGCGGCGCGGCGACGTCGAGCAGTACGTGCGCCGCCGCCCGGCCGCCCTCGATGGAGGACGGTGCGACCTCGACGGGGAGGCCGGGGAGGTCGGCGGTCTCGAGCGCGAAGCCGCGGGCGCGGTCGGCGAACGGCTTGACGGCGGGCTCGCCGGCGACGTGCGCCAGCCGGCGGTGGCCGAGCGAGCGCAGGTGCCGGGTGGCCGCGCGCCCGCCGGCCAGGCTGTCGACGACGACGGTGTCGGCGACGAGGTCGGGGAGGTCGCGGCTGGCCAGCACGATCTGGATGCCGCGCCGGCGCAGGTAGTCGATGTGGTCGCCCTCGGACCGGACGGCGACGAGCACGACGCCGTCGACGCGGCGGTGCGCCATGGAGCGGATGATGTCCAGTTCGCGGCCGGGGTCGTCGCCGGAGCTGCCGAGGACGAGGGTGTAGCCGGCCGCCTCGGCCGCGGTCTGGATGCTGGCGACGAGGTCGGGGTAGAACTGGCTGCGGATGTCGGCCACCACGAGCCCGAGGGTCGACGTCGCGCTGCGGGAGAGGCCGCGGGCCAGCGGGCTGGGCTGGAAGTCGAGCTCCTCGACGGCGACCCTGATCCGTTCCCGGGTCGACGCCGCCATGGCGTAGCCGTGCGCGCGGTTCAGGTACTTCGAGACGGTCGCCTTGGTGACGCCGGCGCGCTCGGCGACGTCCTTGATGGTCGGCCGCCGGGGGTGCTCCGGCGCGGTGTCATCCTGCATCTGCACCTACTGAAAGTACTCGGGCTCCATCGTCCGGACGTCCTCGACGAGCACGCCGAACGGGATGAGGTCGAGGACGTCGCGGCGCACGTCGACCCCGGGCGCCACCTCCAGCAGCCGCAGCCCGTCCGCCGTCAGGTCGAACACGGCCCGCTCGGTGACGTAGCGGACGCGCTGCCCGCGGGCCACCGACTCGCGCGCGCTGAACGTCACCTGGCCGACGGCGGGGACGAACTTCGCGTGCGCGCCCTCGGCCAGCACCCGCAGCTCACCGCCGCCGACGCGGACGTCCAGCCCGCCGGCGGTGAAGGTGCCGCAGAACACGACGGTGCCGGCGTTCTGGCTGATGTCGACGAACCCGCCGGTCCCGACGACCCGGGACCCGAACTTCGACACGTTGACGTTCCCCGCGGCGTCGACCTGCGCGAACCCGAGGAACGCGATGTCCAGCCCGCCGCCGTCGTAGAAGTCGAACTGGGCCGCCTGGTCCAGGATCGCCTCCGGGTTCGTCGCGACGCCGAAGATCACGCCGCGGGCCGGGATGCCGCCCACCGCGCCCTGCTCGATCGTCGTCGTGAACTCGTCCAGCCGGCCCTCCTCGGCGGCCACCGACGCGATGCCGTCGGCGATCCCGACGCCGAGGTTGACGACGTCGCCGGGCACGATCTCCGACAGCGCCCGCCGCGCCACCACCTTCCGTGCGTCCAGCGGGAACGGCGGCAGCGTGGACGCGGCGGCGCGCAGCTCGCCGGAGAACGCCGGCTCGTACTCGTGCGTCACCACCTGCTTCTGCGCGGGGTGGTGCACGACGACGTCGACGCAGATGCCGGGGACGACGACCAGCCGCGGGTCCAGCGTCCCGGCCTTCGCCACCCGCTTGACCTGCGCGATCACCAGTCCGCCGCGGTTGCGGGTGGCCTGCGCGATGGCCAGCATCTCCAGCCGCGCACCCTCCTGCTCGAAGGACAGGTTGCCGCGCTCGTCGGCGGTGGTGCCGCGGATGAAGCACACGTCGAGGTCGAACGCCGGGTAGAACAGCCACTCCCGCCCCGCCAGCTCGACCACCTCGACCCGGGTCTGCGGGCTGACGTCGTTGAGCCGGCCGGCCTCGACCCGCGGGTCGCAGAACGTGCCCAGCCCGACGTGCGTGACGACTCCGGGCCGGCCGGCGGCGATCTCGCGGAACAGCTGGCTCATCACGCCTTGCGGGAAGTTGTACGCCTCGAACTCGCCGGCGACGGCCATCGCGCTCATCGCCGGCGCCATGCCCCAGTTCCCGGCGACGACGGAGCGCACCAGCCCGCGCTGGGCGAGGTGGTCCATCCCGCCGCCCTCGCGGTCGCCGATGCCGGTGGTGTGGACGAGGTCCAGGTCGCGCGGCGTGCCGGTCGCCCGGAACCGCCGCCCCAGCGCCGCCAGTAGCGCGTCCGGTTCCAGCAGCCCGCCGCCGGACCCGCCGATCGCCAGCGTCTGCCCGTCCTGGACGAGGTCGGCCGCCGCCTCGGCCGTCAGGAACCGGACGGTCACGTCATCACCCCGCCGCCGTTGAGGTGCAGCGTCTGCCCGTGCATCAACTCGGCGCCGGGGCCGGCCAAGAAGACGACGGCCGGCCCGATCTCCTCCGGCGTCCCGAGCCGGGCGGTGACGGAGTCGCGGGTGCGGGCGTCGACCCAGTCCGGCGTCGCGTACGGGCGCACCATCGGGGTGTCGATCGGGCCCGGCGCTATGGCGTTGACGCGCACGCGCGGCCCGACCTCCCTGGCCAGCGCCTTGGTGAAGCCGAGCACCCCGGCCTTCGCGGTGGCGTACGCGACGTAGTCGACGGCGCCCTTGAAGGCCAGCTGCGACGACACGTTGACGATGCGGCCGTGCGTCTCCAGCATCCCGGGCAGCACGTGCCGGGTGACGACGAAGACGCCGTCGAGGTCGACGCCCAGGGTCCGCCGCCAGTCCGCCAGCGACGAGTCGACGATGCGCACCGGCTCCATGAACCCGGCGTTGTTCACCAGGACGGTGATGGTCCCGAGTGAGTGTCCGACGGCCGACACCGCCGCGCCGGCCTGGTCCCACGACGTCACGTCCGCCGCCACCGTCGTCGTACGCACCCCGAACGCGGCCAGCTCGTCCGCCAGCGCGCGGGCGGCCTCCGGCTCGTCGAGGTGGTGGACGGCGACGTCGGCGCCGGCCCGGGCGAGGTCGCGACAGATCGCCGCGCCCAGGGCGCCGGTCGCGCCCGTCACCAGCGCGACCTCGCCGGTCAGCGGCCCGCTCACGCCCCCACCTCCAGGTCGAGGAACGCGGTCAGCGGCTCGCCGCGGGCCTGCATCCGCAGCGCCCGGCGGCCGAGCATGGTCTCGTGGATCTCGCTGGTGCCGTCGAAGATCTGCGTCACCTTGGCGTCGCGGTGCATGCGGTTCACGTCCTCGTCGACGACGACGCCGAGGGCGCCGTGCAGTTGCATGGCCTCGTCGGTGTGCCGGCGGGCGGCGTCGGAGGCGAACAGCTTCGCCATCGACACGACGTCCTGGTCGCCGCCGCCCCCGCGGGCGAACGACTCGGCGGCGCGGCGGGTCAACTCGCAGGCCGCGCGGTAGTCGGCGGCCATGCGGCCCAGCTTGCGCTGGACGACCTGCAGGTCGCCGATCGGCCGCCCGAACGCCTGCCGTGCGTTGGCCCGCGCGAGGCTGGCCAGCAGCGACGCCCGCAGCAGCCCGCACGCGTAGGCGGCGGCGTCGATGCGGGCCATGTTGAGTCCGTCCATCATCCCGGCGAACCCCTCGACGTCGAGCCGGTCGCCGCGCGGCACCCGGACGCCGTCGAAGACCAGCTCGCCGTTGGGCAGGCCGCGGAAACCGGACAGCTCCGGGCCGGGCCGCCCGGACGCTCCGGCGGAGGACATGTCGACGACCAGCGCGACCATCGGCGCGTCCCGCTGCGTGCTCCCGACCTTGGCCAGCACGATCGCGACGTCCGCGACCGGCGCGAAGCCGACCCAGCACTTGTGCCCGGTGAGCCGGTAGTGGTCGCCGTCGGGGACGGCGACGGTGCTCAGCGCTCGGATGTCGGTGCCCGCCTCGGGCTCGGTGATCGCGAACGACCCGTACGCCCGGGCCGACAGGATCGGCGCCACCCAGCGTTCGCGCAGGTGCGGCGGTGCGTACTTGGCCAGCAGGTACGCCGACAGCCGCGCCCCCGCGACGCCCAGCGCGACCGCCGGGCTGGCCGCCGCGATGCGCTCGGTCACCTCGCGGGCGAGGTCCATGCGCGCCACGTCCAGCCCGCCGCCGGGGGAGTGGACGAGGCCCTGCAGGCCCAGCGCCGCCGCGTCGGCCAGCAGGTCCGGGAAGAACGCCGCCTCGGCGTCGATGGCGCGCGCCGACGGCGCGACCCGCGTCTCGACGAAATGGTCGACCTCGGCCAGCATCACGCGGCTCCTTCCGGCGGGTAGCAGTAGAGGACGTGCGTGCCGACGAGGCAGCGCTCGCCGTCCTGCGTGGTCGCGGTCATCGCCGCGAACGCCTTGCGGGCCGGCTCGTCCACGCGGTCGATCACGTAGTCGACGGTGACGGTGTCGCCCAGGAACACCGGGCGGAGGAAGCGCACCCGGTCGTAGCCGTACGACACCGCCGTCACGCCGTGCGCGTCGCACAACCGGGCCGCCGCCGTCGACGTCAGCCCCAGCGTCAGCACGCCGTGCGCGATGCGGCGGCCCTGCGGCCGCGAACGCATGTACTCGTCGTCGACGTGCTGCGGCGCGAAGTCGCCGGTGATGCCGGCGAACAGGCCGACATCGGACTCGGTGACGGTCTTGCGGAACACACTGCGCGCGCCGACCGGCGGGAACCACGTCATCGGGGCACCCCCACGACACCGTCCGCCAGCAGCGCGTCCGCGTCGAGGCCGAGCTCGGCCAGCAGTTCGGCGGTGTGCTCGCCGAGCAGGGGAGCGGGCCGCCGGGCCGGCAGCGCCTCGCCGTCCAGCGTGATCGGGTTGCCGGCCAGCTCGACGGTCCCGGCCACCGGGTGCTTCACCTCGAGCCGGCGCCGGTCCCAGCGCACGTACGGGTCGGTGGTCATCGCGCGGTGGTCGTTGACCGGCGCGCACCACACGCCGGCCGCGTCCAGCGCGGCCAGCACCTCCCGCGCCGGACGGTCCGCGACCAGTGCGCTGACCAGGGCGTTCAGCTCGTCACGGCCGGCCGTCGCGGCCTCCTTGTCCGGGAAACGCTCGACGATCTCCGGCGCGCCCAGCCCGGCGGCCAGCGCCTCCATCGTCGTCAGCGAGATCGCGACGAACCCGTCGGCGGCCGCGTGCACGCCGTAGGGCGCCTCGAGGTACGCGCTGCCCGGCACCGCGGCCGGGCGGCGCGGCGGTTCGCCGGAGTTCAGCGTCGACACCACCTCCTGCACGGTCTGGTGCAGCATCGCGCCGACGAGGTCGACCTCGACGAGGCGGCCGCGGCCGGTGCGAGCGCGGTCCAGCAGCGCCGCCGTCGCGCCGAGGGCCAGCATCGTCGCCGCGTGGACGTCGGCGACGAACGGCCCGGCCGGCGTGGGCGCGTCGGCCGCGGTGCCGGTGAGCCAGAGCGCGCCGGTGCGGGCCTGGGCCAGCAGGTCCTGGCCGGGCTTGCGCGGGTCCGGCACGCCGGCGCCGTAGCCGCTCGCCGTGCAGTAGATGAGTGACGGGTTCACGTCCCGCGCCTGTTCCCACCCGAGGCCGAGCCGGTCCATCACCCCCGGCCGGAAGTTCTGGATCAGCACGTCGGCGGTCCGGATCAGCGCCTCCGCGACGCGCAGCCCGTCCGGGTGCTTGAGGTCGACGGCGAGCGAGCGCTTGTTCCGGTTCATCGCGAGGAACTGCGCGCTGACACCGTTCAGGAACGTGGTGCCGGCCTGCCGGCCGCGTTCGCCGGTGCCCACGACCTCGACCTTGATCACGTCGGCGCCGAGGTCGCCGAGCATCTCGGCGGCCCACGGGCCCTGCATCATGTGGGCGAAGTCGAGAACGCGGACGCCGTCCAGGGGGAGGGTCGTCATGGCTCACTTCCCGTCGAAGACCGGCGTGCGCTTCTCCAGGAAGGCGGCGGTGCCCTCCTGGAGGTCGTGCGTGGGCAACGTCTCCTCGACCAGCGCCGTCAGCGCCCGGCGCACCTTCGGCAGCCCGGTCGTGACCAGCTCCTCGGTGAGGAACCGCTTGGTCTGACGGATCGCGTGCGGCGACGCGGCCCCGATGCGCGCGACCGTGGCGCGCACCTCGTCCTCCAGCCCGTCCGGCGGGACGACCCGGTTGACCAGGCCGAAGCGGCGCGCCTCGGCGGCGTCCAGCACCGGCATCTCGTAGGACAGCTCGCCCGCGAGCTTGCGCCCGCTGACGTGCGCCGCGACCCCGACGGCGACCGTCGGCCAGGCGCCGATGCGGCCTTCCGGCAGGCTGAACGTCGCGTCGTCGGCGGCGATGGCGAGGTCGCTGACCAGCACCAGCTCGCAGCCGCCGCCGAACGCGATGCCGTTGACCGCGGCGATCACCGGGTACGGGTGCGTGACGATCGCCTCGATGGTGGCGTACAGCCCGCCGATGAAGAAGTCCATGCCCTGCTCGGGGGTGGCGTGCTGATGGAAGGTGTTGATGTCGTCGCCGGCGCAGAACGCCCGCCCCGTCCCCGTCAGCACCACCGGGCCGGGCGCCTCGTCCGCCGCCCGGGCCAGGTGGGCGGTGATGGCGTGCCAGCCGGACAGGTCGAGCGCGTTCAGCTTCTCCGGGCGCTCGATCCGGATCCAGGCGGTCCCCTCACGGACCTCGTAACCGACGTACATGCGTCCCCTCTCCCTGCGATCTACTTGATGGCTCCCGCGCCCCAGCCCGCGACCAGGTACTTCTGGACGAACAGGAACGCGATCAGGACGGGCAGATTGATGAGGACGGCGGCGGCCATCAGCAGCGGCCAGTCCTGCAGGCTGGCGTTGTAGAGGTCGTGCAGCGCGATCGGCAGCGTCTTCAGGTCGTCCCGCGTGATCAGCACCCGGGCGAACAGATAGTCCTCCCACGCCAGCAGGAAGGTGAACACCGAGACCGCGATCAGCCCCGGTAGCGCCTGCGGGAACACGACGTACCACGCGCTCTTCACCCGGTTGGCGCCGTCGACGAACGCCGCCTCCTCCAGTTCCCCCGGGATCGCCCGGAAGAACGGCTGCAGCAGCCAGAGGCTGAACGGCACGCCGAACGAGGCGTACGCGAGGATCATGCCGAGGTGGCTGTTGATCAGCCCGGCCTCGCGGAACATCCCGTACAACGGCACGACGATGACGATCGGCGCGAACGTGTACGCGTAGAGGATCGCCGTGCTGAACGCGCGGCTGCCGGGGAACGGGAACCGCGTCAGCCCGTACGCCGCCAGCGCCGACACCACCACCGACAGCACCGTCGCGCCGGTCGCGATGATCAGGCTGTTCTTCGCGTAGGTGAGGAAGTTCGTGGTCTCGAACAGCCGCTGGAAGCCGCCGAAGTCCGGCGCCGTCGTGATGAACCTCGGTGGGTACGAGAACAGCTCCGTCCCCGGCTTCACCGAGGTCAGCGCCATCCAGTAGAACGGGAACCCGTTGATCGCGACCAGCAGCACGATGCCGGTCACCAGGTACCAGCGGACCCGGCTCAGCCGGTGCAGGGCGGTGGTCATGCCGTCTCCTCCCGCTCGCGGTACAGCGTGCGCAGGTACACCGTCGTGAAGATCATCAGCAGCACGAACAGCACCATCGCGACAGCGGCGCCGGACCCCAGCCGGGCTTCGCCGAAGATGCGCTGGAAGGTCAGGACGGGCAGCGTGCGCACCTCGGTCCCCGTCCCGGCGAAGAGATAGACCACGTCGAACTTGGTGAACATGAACATGAAGCGCAGCAGGATCAGCGTGTAGAGCACCGGCTTCAGCTCCGGCAGCACGATGTGCCAGAACCGCCGCCAGGCGCCCGCGCCGTCCACCGTCGCCGCCTCGACCACCGACGGGTCGATGGTCTGCAGCCGGGCCAGCACGCTGATGACGATGAACGGGGTGAACATCCACACCGACACCGCGACCAGCGACCAGAAGATCAGGTTCGGGCTGAGCAGGTTCGGCGGCTCCGACCCGGGCCAGACCTTGTCGATCGCCCACGAGTAGGCGCCGGTCGTGGGGTCGAGCAGCCAGCGGAACACCAGCGCGACCACGATCGACGGCACCATGTACGGCGCCAGCGCGACCAGCCGGACGACGCCGCGGCCGCGGAAGCGCTGGTGCAGCAGCAGCGCGATCAGCACGCCGAGCACCAGCTGCAGGCCCACCGTCAGCCCGGCGTACCAGACCGTGGTGCGGACGCTGTCCCAGAAGTGCGGCGCGCGCAGCAGCGCCACGTAGTTGTCGAACCCGACCGAGCCGAACTTCGGCAGGTAGGCGTGCGCGTCGGTGAAGCTGAGCCGCACCAGGTAGGCGATCGGCGCCGCGATGACGCCGGCCACCAGCAGGAACGCGGGGGAGAGCAGCAGTGCGCCCCAGAACCAGCCGGGCATGCGGCGGCGCGGGCGGGGGCCGTCGGCGCGGGCGCGGGGCGGCGCGGGCGTCGTCGTTCGCGTCAGAGACATCGTCGTTCCCTTCGCGCTGGTCAGTCGTCGTAGAGCGGGGAGAGCAGCTCGTCGGCCCGGGCCTGGGCGTCGGACAGCGCCTCGTCGACGTCCTCGCCGTTCTCGACGACGTCCATGACCATGTCGACGAGGATCTCCGAGCCGTAGAGGTCGCTCACGTACGGCAGCTCCAGGTCCGACCACTGCGTCACCATCAGCGGGTACGCCTGACCGGACTCGAGCATCTGGCGTTGCTGGTCGATCCAGAACCCCCAGTCGCGCACCTCCGGCAGCGCCCGGTACTCGGCGTCGTCGAACGTCGACGACAGCACCGGCAGCAGCTGGGTGGGCACGGAGCCGATCCAGCGCAGGTAGTTCTGCCGCTCGAAGAAGAACTCCAGGAAGTCCGCGGCCGCCTCGGCGTCGGGGGAGTCCTTGAACACCACCCACGGTTCGGCGTCGAGCTGGGTGATCCAGTCGTCACCGGACGGGCCGACCGGCCGGTTCGGCGCGACCTTGATGTCCTCGCCCGGCACGAGGCCGGGCGCCTGGTCCTCGAACGTGTACGTGGCCCGGCCGAAGGAGAAGATCGTCGCGGCCTCGCCCAGCGCCAGCGAGCTGAGGCTGTCGGCGTAGGTCTGCGACGACCACGCCGGCGAGAGTGCCCCGCTGTCGCGCAGCTCGACCCAGTACTCCAGCACCTCACGCATCTCCGGCGTGTCGATGGTGACGTGCCCGTTCTCGTCGAACAGGTGCCCGCCGTTGGAGCCGAGCCAGAGGTACACCTCCTCGTTGACGTTGTGCGCGGCGTCGCCGGCCAGCATCAGGCCGTAGGCGTCGTCGTTCGCCTCGGACACCGCCCGCCACTGCTCGACCGAGTCGTCCCACGTCTCCAGGTCCTCCGGGGTGCCGGCGCCGGGTGCGTTCGCGTACAGGTCGGCGCGGTAGACGACGGAGTCGGTGCCCCACGCGTGCACCACCCCGTAGTCGTGCCCGTCGGGCAGCGCGAACATGTCGCGCAGCTGCGGCAGGTAGTCGTCGCCGAGCCCGTCGACGACGTCGTCCAGCGGCACCAGCAGGTCCTGCGAGTACAGCGTGCGGACGAACATCGGCTCGACCTGGGTGATCTCCGGCAGGTCGCCGGCGGCCAGCGCCGCCTGGAACTTCACCTGCAGGTCACCCCAGCCGACCGACTCCTGGCTGACGGTGACGCCCGGGTTGGCGGCCTCGTAGTCGGCGATGATCTCGTCCATCGCCGCGACCGTCGTCGGCGTCGACTCGGTGTGCCAGACGGTGATCTCGACCCGGCCGTCGGCGGCGGTCGAGTCGTCGCCGCAGCCGGTCAGCACCAGCGCCAGTACCAGGGTCGACGCCGCGGTGGCAGCGGCGGCGGCCCGGGTTCGGGCGCGGGCCGGGGTTCGTCCCCGGGTTCGGAGCCAGGCGGCGGCGCGGGTTCTGGTGCGGGCCGTGACCCGGGTGGTGCGTCGGCCCTTCTCGCGCATGTGGCCTCCCTTGGCGACATGTTGCGGTGTGGGTAGGACGGATGGAAACCGGTATCCGGAGATGATGGACACCGGTTTCCATCCTGTCAACACCTCGTGATGACGTACCCAGGTCACGGCGGCGAGCGCTTTCCCGTCCCCCGGCCACCCCGCCGACGTTGATCTTGGAGTTTTCGCGGTATCTACCGGGGCGGCGTCCAGCGGTGTAAGCAACGGTTCA
>NZ_LFXL01000037.1 GCF_001270745.1 Jiangella muralis | reverse complement strand
GTACTCACACCGGCACCCGCCCCGTCGAGCAGGACCCGGCACACCGGATCTTGACAGAGAGATGATCATGGAAGCGGGGCAGGCGCCGCGATCTCGTCGCCCCGGCTCCGTCCATGATCATCAACCTTTTGGGCTGCCATGTCAGCGCAAAAGGTTGATGATCATGGAACGGGGGCGGCGTCTCGCTGACCGGGCGCGGGGCGGGCCGCCCACCTGGCAGCGGGTACGGTCGTGGCTGTGCTGAGGATCACCGCGCTGGCCGGCGGCATCGGGGGCTCCAGGTTCCTGCGGGGGCTGCTGCGAGCCGTCCCCGACGCCGAGGTCACCGTCGTCGGGAACACCGCCGACGACATCACGCTGCACGGGCTGCACGTCAGCCCCGACCTCGACACCGTCATGTACACGCTCGGCGGCGGCATCGAGGAGTCTCAGGGGTGGGGCCGCGCGGCCGAGACGTTCGCCGTCGCGGAGGAGCTGGCCGCGTACGGGGCCGAGGCGCAGTGGTTCACGCTCGGCGACCGCGACCTCGCCACCCACCTCGTCCGCACCCGCATGCTCGCGGCCGGCTACCCGCTGTCGGCCGTCACCGAGGCGCTCTGCGACCGCTGGCGGCCCGGCGTCCGCCTCCTCCCGATGACCGACGACCGGGTCGAGACTCACGTCGTGGTCGGGACCGAAGACGACGGCGAGAAGGCGATCCACTTCCAGGAATGGTGGGTCCGCCTGCACGCCGAGATCCCCGCCCGCCGCATCGTCCTCGTGGGCGCCGACCACGCCAAGCCGGCCCCCGGCGTCCTCGACGCCATCGCCGGCGCCGACGTGATCCTGCTGCCGCCGTCCAACCCGGTCGTCAGCATCGGCCCGATCCTCGCCGTCCCCGGCATCCGCGACGCCGTCCGCACGGCGAAGGCCCCGAAGATCGGCCTCTCACCGATCATCGGGGGTTCACCGGTAAGAGGGATGGCCGATGCGACGCTCACGGCCATCGGCGTGCCGACGACGGCGGCCGGGGTCGCCGGGTTGTTCGCCGACCTGCTGGACGGCTGGCTGGTCGACACCGTCGACGAGGCGGCCACGCAACAGGTCGAGGCGGCCGGCGTCCGCTGCGTCGCCGTCCCGCTCTGGATGACCGACCCCGACACGACCGCCACCATGGCCCGCGCGGCACTCGACCTCGCCGAGGAGGTGCGGACCCGGTGAGCGCCCGCTACGAGGCGTTCGGACTGCCCGGCATCCCGGAGGTCCGCCCCGGCGACGACCTCGTCGAGATCCTGGCGACGGCGCTCGAGCAGGCCCCGCCCGGCGACACCCTGCGTGACGGCGACATCGTCGTCGTCACGAGCAAGATCGTCAGCAAGTCCGAGGGCCGCGTCGCGACCGGCCTCGACCGCGACGACGCCATCGACGCCGAGGCGGTGCGGACGATCTCGGAGTGGACGACGCCGCGCGGGCGCACCCGCATCGTCGAGACCCGGCACGGCTTCGTCATGGCCGCCGCCGGCATCGACGCGTCGAACGTCGAGCAGGGCACGATCGTGCTGCTGCCGGTCGACCCGGACGGCTCCGCCCGCGCCCTCCGCGACGGCCTGGCGAAGCGCTACGGCGTCCGCGTCGGCGTGGTCGTGACGGACACCGCGGGCCGGGTGTGGCGCAACGGCGTCGCCGACTTCGCGGTCGGCTCGGCCGGCATCCGCGCCGTCGACGACCTGCGCGGCAGCGTCGACGCGTACGGCAACGACCTCGGCGTCACGGTCGTCGCGCTGGCCGACGAACTGGCGGCGGCGTCGGAACTGGTGCGCGCCAAACTGTCCGGTGTCCCCGTCGCCGTCGTGCGCGGACTGCCGCACCTGCTGCTGGAGCCCGGCGAGGACGACCACGGCATCGCGGCGCTGATCCGGCCGAGCGCCGAGGACCGCTTCCGGCTCGGCACCCCCGAAGCGATGCGGGCCGCCGTCACGGGCCGGCGGACGGCGTCGTCGTTCACGCCGGCGCCGGTCGATCCGGCTGTGGTCAGGCAGGCCGTCGCCGCCGCGTTCTCCGCGCCGTGGCCGATCGACACCCCACCGTGGCGGTTCGTCTTGCTGGAATCCGACGCGGCCCGCCGCCGGCTGGCGTCACGGCTGGACGGCGCCGGACTGCTGGGCGCCGCCCCGTACGTCGTCGTCCCGTGCCTGGTCGACGGGTCCGACGCGCTGCTCGGCCTGGGCGCGGCGGTCGAGAACCTGCTGATCGCGCTCGGCGCCGAGGGTCTCGCGTCCGCCTGGCTGTTCCCCGACCCCGCCCTCTCGGCGGCGACGTCGGCGCTGGACCTCCCGCCCGGCTGGACGCCCATCGGCGCGGTCGCGATCGGCCACGCCGCCGAACCGTCCGCCGATCACCCGCCCGTCGACGTCGACACCGTGACGGTCATTCGGTGATCTGGCGGCCGATGGCCTTCGAGCTGGAGACGAAGCGGCTCTCGCTCGGGCCGCTCGGACCGGCCGACGCGCCCTGGCACCTCGAGCTCATGGGCGAACGCGAGGGCGGGACGACACGCACCCTCGACGAGGCCAAGGGCCGGCTCATCGAACTGCAGGCCTCGGCGGCGGCGAACGGCATCGGG
Source organism: Jiangella muralis (assembly GCF_001270745.1). Taxonomy (GTDB): domain Bacteria; phylum Actinomycetota; class Actinomycetes; order Jiangellales; family Jiangellaceae; genus Jiangella; species Jiangella muralis. Next base: position 95,999 of record NZ_LFXL01000037.1, on the reverse strand, counting down.
TTCCTCACCGTCCGCCGGCGGTCCGACGGCGCGCCGCTCGGCTACTGCGGCCTGCTGATCGGACGGGCCACCCTCGGCGAGCCCGAGATCGCCTACGAGCTGCTGCGCCGCTACCACGGTCAGGGCTACGCCACCGAGGCGGCGCGGGCCGTGCTCGCGGCGGCCACCGCCACCGGCCGCCGCCGTCTGTGGTCGACGGTCCGGACGTGGAACGCGCCGTCGTTGCGGGTGCTGGCGAAGCTGGGGTTCCGCCGCGACCACTCCGAGACCGACGGCCGGGGTGAGCTCCTCTACCTGGTCCGCGACCTGCGCTGACGGCCGTCACATCGAACGGAAGTCGCGCACGGGGGCGCGCGGGCCGCGTCGCGGCGGCAGCGGCCCGGCCCGCATGAGCAACAGGCAGGCGCGGTGACGGTGCCCGCGGTACGGCTCGAGCAGCTCGAGCATCAGCTCGTCGGTCCCGCGCCGCTCCCCCGTCAGCGCGTAGGCGACGACGTGCGGGAGCCCGTAGTCGCCGACGGAGACGGCGTCGGCGTCGCCGAGGACGCGCTGGCGGACCTCGGCCGACGTCCAGACGCCGATGCCCGGGACGGCGCGCAGCCGCCGGTCGGCGTCGTCCGTCGCGAGGCCGGAGATCTCCTCCAGCCGCGCGACGTGCCGCCCGGCGGTGACGATGGTGCGTGAGCGCTGCGGCCCGACCCCGGCGCGGTGGTACTCCCACGAGGGGATGCGGGCCCAGACGTCGGACGGCGGGACGACGCGCATGCGGTCGGGCGCGGGACCGGGGGCCGGCTCGCCGAACCGGCGCAGCAGCCGCAGCCAGCCGCGGTACGCCTCGGTGCTGGTGACCTTCTGCTCCAGGACGGCCGGCACCAGCGCCTCGATGGCCAGCCCCGTGCGTCCGACGACCGTGCCCGGGAAGCGGCGGAACGCGTCGGCCAGGACGGGGTGCCGCGGCCGGAAGTCGCCGGGATCGTCGGCGTCGCCGAGCCACTGCGGGACGGCGTCGAGCGCGGCCGCGGCGCCCGGGCCCCACGCCGTGGCCGTGACCTCGCCGCGCCCGGCCGTCACGCACACCGTCGCGGCGTCGCCGCCCGGCCGGCAGGTGCGCCAGACCCGCCCGCGGGCGTCGAGCTGGAAGGCGGGATCGCCCGGGCCGCGCTGGTGGGCGGCGAGCGTCGCGACGACGTCGACCGGACGCCGCGGCCGCCACGTCCGCTCCATCACGCTCTCAGTGAAGCACGCGGCACCGACAGGCGTTTGTCGTCGCCGCGGCCGGGCTGAATACTCCCCCCGTGGGGGAGCCCGAGGAGACATCCGGCGAGCGGCTGGTCGCCGCCGTACGCGACGACGTCGACGCGCGGCTCGCGCTGGCCGCGGAGTTCTACGCGCGGCGGCCGGGCATCCGGGCGTACGGACGGGCCCAGCTCGCGTTCATGCGCTGGCAGGCGCGGCGGGGCGTGCTGGAGACCTCGGGCAGCCCGTGGTGGCGCGCCGTCAACGAGGGTCTGTTGCGCGACGGGTGGGTGGCGGCGGCGCTGCTCGATGCGGGCCGGCCGGACGACGGCTGCCGCCCGGCCGTCGCCCAGTGGATGCGCTTCCTCGCCCGGCCGTCGCCGCGCCAGTGGTATCGCGCCCACAACAGCAGCATCGTGGCCGGGTACTTCGAGCACCGCGGCCTGACGGCGGGCGAGCACGAGGTCGAGCGGTTCTTCATGGACGTCGCCCTGGTGCGGGTGTTCTTCGCCCACGGTCTCGTCGCCGCGCCCCGGACCGCGCTCGGACGACTGTGGCCCGCCGCCGCGGTACTGGGCGATCCCCGTCGCCGCGGCACCGGCTGGTTCCTCTCGCTGCGCAACATCCTGCCCGAGTGGTACCCGCTGGACGGCCTGGTGATCGACGAGGTGCTGCAGGACGAGAACTGGTTCGGCCGGCTGGTGGACTACGGGCTGATCGTGCCGCGCATCGGGCGGCTGTACGCGTTCGCGGCCACCGAGCTCGGCGACCCGCGGATCACCGGCCTCGTGACCACGTGTGGTGGCCGGTCGGGCGAGCGGTCCGGCTGGTCCGGCGGCTCGCTGGCTAGGCAGCTGGCCTGGGGTTTCGGCTCCGCCCCGGTGTCTGAGTACGACGCCGTCGTGACCGTAGGGTGGGGCGCATGAGTGAGACCCCGGCAGAGCTGCTGCGCACCGCCGTCCGGCACGACGGCGCGCGGCCGTTCCTCACGTTCTACGACGACGCCACCGGCGAACGCGTCGAGCTGTCCACCATCACGTTCGACAACTGGGTCGCGAAGACCGCCGGGTTCCTCACCGGCGGGCTCGGCGCCGAGACCGGCGAACGGGTCGCGCTGCGGCTGCCGGCGCACTGGCAGGCACTGGCGTGGGCGGCCGCCTGCTGGTCGGCCGGCGTGTGCGTGGTGCTCGGCTCCGGTGACGGCGACGTGCAGGTGGCGGTGGCCGGCCCGGACGACGTAGCCACGGCGGCGGGCAGCGCGCCGGAGGTGGTCGGGCTGGCGCTGCGGCCACTCGGCGGGCGGTTCACCGAGCCGCTGCCGCCCGGCGTCGCCGACTACGCCGTCGAGGTGCCCGGCTATCCCGACCACTTCGCGCCGGTCTTCCCGCCCGACGACACCGAGCCGGCGCTCGACCGCGGCGGGGCCGTCCACACACTCGGCGGGCTGGCCGACCACGCCCGGCAGCGGGCCGAGCAGCTGGGCGCCGGTCCGGGCGGCCGGCTCCTGGTGGCGACCGACGATCTCGGCACCGCCCTGGTCGACGCGCTATTGGTGCCGCTGGTGGTCGGCGGGTCGGCGGTGCTGGTGCGGCACGAGGACCCGGCCGGCCGCCCCGCCCGCGTCGACGCCGAGCGGGTGACGGTCACCGCCGGCTGAGCAGCGGAGCGGCGACCCACCGCGGTGCCGCACGGGGCGACGTGGGCCGCAACTACGGTATGGCAGGTCTGCCAGTCATGTGACTGGCCAACCAATCATATGACTGGTATTTTGCGGGCATGTTCTTCAACGAGCCGTTCGGCGGGATCATCCCCGGCGCTCGCGGTGCGGTGTTGGCGACGCTGCTGCGTACTGGCTCACCTCTGACCGGGCGGCAGATCCACCGCCTCGTCAGCGACGACTACAGCCTCTGGACCGTCCAGGAGGCCCTGAAAGTGCTGGCCGAGCTCGGTGTGGTCGAGACCCAGACGATCGGTCGCGCCGGCGTGCACACGGTCAACGAGGAGCACGTAGCGGTGGCTCCGTTGCGTGGGCTCCTCGACCCGATCGCGGCTCTGCGGGAGGCCGTCGCAGCCGTCACGGGTTCAGAGGTGTCAGTGGTGATCCTGTTCGGGTCGATCGGACGCGGTGAGGCGACAGCCGACAGTGACGTCGATCTGGCGGTGATCGCTCCACCAGGTTGGGACAAGCGGGTCGAGCTCGAGGACGGCGTTCGCATGCGGCTCGGCAACGACTGCGACGTGCTCGTGTTCACCAGGGCAGAGTTCGACCGGCTTGCCGCCGCCGGCGAGCCGGTGGTCAGCGACATCCTCCGTGACGGCTTCGCCCTGATCGGCGCGATGCCGCGGATCAACCACAGGGGTGCCTGATGGCAACGGCCGAACAGCGCAACCACGCCAAGAGCTTCCTCAGGAAGTCGGTCGAGTACCTCGAGTCCGCCGAGGCCAACCTCGTCGCCGAGCGCTACACGCCGGCAGCCGGCGACGCGATCCACGCCGGCATCAGCGCGAAGGACGCCATCGTCACGGTGCTGACCGGAGCGACAGGCAAGAGCAAGGATCACGCGGCGGCTGCCAAGGAGTTGCGGCAGGCGCTGGCGAAGCGACCGGACGCAGCCGCGGCCGAGCGGGCGCTACGCGAGTTGATCGCGTCGAAGGGCGACGTCGAGTATGGGACGAACGTGGTGACAGCAACCAAGGCCGAACCGCTCGTTCGCCGAGCACGGACACTGGTCGAGCTCGCGACCGCGATCGTGCGCCTGGGCGGCTGACGAATCGGCCCGGAAGGTGCGCGACGAGCTGGCGATCGATCTCCAGCGCCTGCCGAACCTCGTCGTTCCATCAAGCGACAAGGGCGGGACCGGTCGTCGCGCGGGGGACGAGGGTGAGCGGGAGGCGCCGGCTGGCGATCGGCTCGCCGGGAGCGGCCAGCATGCGCCGCAGCGTACGTAGCGCCAGCCGGCCGGACTCCTCGAACGGGTGCCGCACCGTGGTCAGTCCGAGCGCCTCCGCGACCGGGTCGTCGTCGAAGCCCACCACCGAGACGTCGCCGGGCACGGACAGGCCGCGCGCCCGCAGCTCGGCCAGCGCGCCGAGCGCCACCAGGTCGCGGCACCCCACGACCGCGGTGACGGGCGACGCACCGTCCGCGAGCAGCTGTGCCACCGCCTCGGCGCCGGCCGACGTCCCCCTCGGCACGGTGATCTCGACGACCGCGTCCGAGCCGAGTACCGACCGCAGCCCGGCCAGCCGCAGCACCGGCGGCGACTCGAACGGGTACGTCTCGACCTCGTTGAGGAAGGCGACCTTCCGGTGCCCGAGCCCGGCCAGGTACTCGCCGACCAGCCGTCCCCCGAGGTGGTCGTCGACGGAGATGTCGGGCAGCCCCGGGTACCGGGTGTCGAGCAGCACCGTGGGCAGCCGCTGCCGCAGCCGTTCGCCGATCTTCTCGTCCAGCGGCACCCCGAGGTTGAGCAGCCCGTCGACGTGGCCGCGGACGGGAATGCTGGCCAGCACCGGCGACGCCGACACCGCGATGTCCGCGCAGTCGCTGACGATCAGCTGCTCGCCGCGGTCGCCGAGCTCGTCGAAGACGCCGGCCAGCCGCCGGGAGAAGCTCGCGTAGGACGTGAACGGCGCCACCGCCGCGATGCGGTGCACGCCCTTCCGGGCCCGGACGACGGCCCGCTCCTTGGGGACGAAGCCGAGGTCGTCGGCGACCTGGAGGACGCGGTCCAGCGTCGACCGTTTCAGCCGGGCCGGGTGGTTCAGCGCGAGGGACACCGTCGAGATGCTGACCTGCGCCCGCTCGGCGACGTCATAGATGGTCACGTCCTTCACGCCCACAGCCTAAGCCATCGAAGTGCTTTATCGAAGTGCTTGACAAACTTCTCGAACCGGACGACGGTAGGGCCCGGGTCGTCGACCACCGGCACCGATGTCGAGGAGAGCGCCATGACGACACGCCACACCCCACGCACCGCGCACCGTCGCGGACCAGCGCGCACCGCGGCCGCCACCGCCGCGGCCGCCCTCACGATCGCCCTGACGGCGGCCGCCTGCGGCTCGCCGGGCACCGACACCCCCGCGGACGCGAGCACGGAGGGCGCCGGCACCGATCTCGGCGACGACCCGGTCGTCGTCGACATCACCATCGACACCACGCAGGTCGACAGCCTGCGCCCGATCACCGACGCGTTCACCGCGCTGCACCCGAACGTCACGTTCGAGATCACCGGCGAGCAGTTCGACGCGCTGCAGCAGAACGCCGCGCGGCTGATGACCGGCGACGACCCGCCCGACCTGATCAGCCTGCCGACGCCGGGCAACACCGTCGAGGACGGGCTGGTCCGCAACCTCGACGACTACGCCGAGGCCTACGGCTGGACCGACTTCCCGGCGTCGCAGCTGAACCAGTGGCGGGTCGACGACGACGGCACCCGCGGCACCGGCTCGCTGTACGGGATGGGCATCGGGTTCACGCTGACCGGCGTCTACTACAACAAGACGCTGGCCGAGCAGGCCGGCATCGACGGCCCGCCGGCCACGCTCGCGGAGTTCGAGCAGGACCTCGCCGCCGCGGCGACGACCGGCGCGACGCCGCTGGTCACGTCCGGCAAGGACGGCCTGGTGTTCTTCCCGTACCAGTCGCTGCTGCTCGCGCAGGGCACCGCGAAACCGGTCACGGAGTGGGTGTTCAACGCGCCGGGGGCCAGCATCGACACCCCGGAGGCGGTCGAGGCGGCGCGGACGCTGCAGGACTGGGCGGCGGCCGGCTACCTCGCGGCGGACGTGTCGGCGGTCGACGCCAGCACGGCGGCCGCGCAGTTCGCCGCGGGCGAGGGCGTCTACTTCGTCAGCGGCAACTGGCAGGCCGCGACGCTGGGCCAGCAGCTCGGCGACGACGTCGGGTTCTTCCTGTTCCCGGCCGCCGACGACCACCCGCGCGCGGCGATGTCCGACCCCGCGAACTTCGTCATCCCGGCCGCGGCCTCCGACGCCGACGCCGCGGCCGCGTTCCTCGACTTCACCTTCACCGACGAGGGCCGCCAGCTGATCGTCACGAACAAGGGGCTGGCGCCGGGCGGGCCCTCCGACGCGCCCGCGCCGGAGTCCGACGTCGCGGTCGTCGCCGACGCGGCGACGGCGTTCACCGAGCTCGGCGCGGACGACGGGATCGTCCCGTTCATGGGCAACGCGACCGCGTCGTTCTTCTCCGCGACGCTGACGCCGCAGCTGCAGCTGCTGCTCGCGGGCCGCGTCACGCCCGAGGACTTCGCCGCTACGCTGCAGGCCGACTACGAGAGCCAGGTCGGCGGGTGAACACCATGGTGCGGGAGCGCGGACCCGCCGATGCGGCCGCGAGGACGCCGGCCCGGCCGCGGCGGGCGGTGCGGGCGCCCCGGGCCGCGTCCGGCTGGTGGTGGGTGCTGCCCGCGCTGCTGCTGTACGGCGGGTTCGTCCTATATCCGCTGAGCCAGACGGTGCGCTACTCGTTCTACGACTGGGACGGGTTCGGGCCGGCCACCTGGGTCGGCCTGGACAACTACCGGTCGGTGGTGACAGACGAGCGGCTGCTGGACTCGCTCGGCCACGCGCTGGTGCTGATCGCGTTCTTCACGCTGCTGCCGATCGCGCTCGGCCTGGCGCTGGCCGCCGTCGTCGCCGACCTGCGCTCCGGCGCGGGCCGCGCCGCCGCCCGCGCGCTGCTGTTCCTGCCGCAGGTGGTGCCGCTGGCCGGCGCCGCCATCGCGTGGTCGTGGATGTACTCCTCCGACGGCGTGGTGAACCAGCTGCTACGCCTGATCGGGCTGGACGCGCTGGCCCGGCCCTGGCTGGCCGACTTCCACACGGCGCTGCCGGCGGTGGGGCTGATCGGCGCCTGGGTGGCGACGGGCCTGTGCACGCTGCTGTTCACCGCCGGGCTGCTGCGGATCGACCCGGCGCTGCACGAGGCGGCGGCGCTGGACGGCGCCGGGCGGATCCGCCGGTTCACCGCCATCACGCTGCCGTCGCTGCGCCGCGAGATCGTCGTCGCCGCGACCATCCTCACCATCGCGGCGCTGGCCAGCTTCGACATCGTCTACGTCGCCACCGCCGGCGGGCCGGGCTACTCGACGATGGTGCCCGGCGTGCTGATCTTCCGGCTGGTCTTCACCGAGCAGGCGGTCGGGCTGGCGTCGGCGCTCGCGGTGGTGCTGGTGCTGCTGGTGCTGGCGGTCATCGCGCCGCTGCAGCGGCTGGGACGGGAGCGGTGAGGCGACGCAGCCCGGCCGGCCTGCTGCTCGCGCTGGCCGCCGTCGGCACCGTCCTGCCGCTGGTCAGCATGGCCCTGACGGCGTTGCAGCCACGCGGCTCGCGCCCGGCCGGGCTGAGCCTGCCGGCCGACCCGCAGTGGGGCAACTTCGCCGACGCGTGGAACGCCGCGCTGATGGGCGAGCTGCTCAAGTCCAGCTCGCTGATCGTGCTGGTGGTCGTGCCGGCGGCACTGCTGCTGGCGACGCTGGCCGGGTACGGGCTGGCGCTGGTGCCGTTCCGCGGCTCCCGGCTCGTGTTCGCGGCGTTCCTGGCCGGGCTGGCGCTGCCGTACGAGGCGCTGATCGCGCCGCTGTACCTGCAGATCGGCGACCTCGGCCTGCTGAACAGCCGATGGGCGATCATCCTGCCGCTGACCGCGCTGTTCATGCCGTTCAGCATCTTCTGGATGCGCGCGCACTTCCTGGGGCTGCCGGCCGAACTGCTGGACTCCGCGAAGGTGGACGGCGCCAGCTCGCGGCAGGCGTTCCGGCACGTCATGCTGCCGCTGGCGGCGCCGGCGTGGTCGGCACTGGCGATCCTGCTGTTCCTGTGGACGTGGAACCAGTTCCTGCTCGCGGTCACGCTGGTCGACGACCCGACGCGGCGGACGATGGCCGGCGCGCTCGGCGCCTACCAGGGCCAGTACGGCACCGACATCGTGCTGCTGTGCGCCGGGTCGCTGCTCATCGTGGTCCCGACGATCGCGGTGTTCCTCGTGTTCCAGCGCGGCTTCGTCGCCGCCATCCTCCAGGGAGCGGGTCGATGATCGACGGCGTGTGGGAACCGGCATACGCGCCGGTGGCCGAGGTGCTGGCGGACCTGCTGGCCGAGGACCCGGCCGCCGGTGCCGCCGTCGCCGTCTACGTCGACGGGCGGCCGGTGGTCGACGTGTGGGGCGGCGCCGGGTGGACGGCGGACACTCTCGCCGTCACGTTCTCATGCACGAAGGGCCTGCTGGCCGCGTGCGCCGTCCGGGCCGCCCAGGACGGCGCGCTGGACCTCGACGCGCCGGTCGCGGCGTACTGGCCGGCCTTCGCCGCGCACGGCAAGGAGGCGGTGACGACGCGCATGGTGCTGTCGCACACGGCCGGGCTGCCCGCGCTGGACGCCGACCTCACGCTCGCCGACGCGCTGGCCGGGACGCCCGTCGTCGCCGCGCTGGAGCGGCAGCGGCCGCTGTGGCCGCCCGGCGCCGGGCACGCCTACCACGCCATGACGTACGGCTGGCTGGTCGCGGAGGTGCTGCGCCGCGCCACCGGCGAGCCGCTGGCCGTCCATCTCGACCGGCTGGCCGGCGGCCCGGACCTGCTGTTCGGCGTGCCGGCCGCCGACGCGGGACGGGTCGCGGCGGCCGGCTGGGACCGGAACCGGTCGCGGCTGACGTTCCCGCCGGACGCGCCGGAGACGCCGTGGCGGCAGCGCACCGTCACCCGCGCGATCACGCTGGGCCACGCGTTCGACCCCGAGCTGGTCGGCGACGGCGCCGGGCTCAACGATCCGGCCGTCCTGGCCGCCGGGCTGCCCGCCGTCGGCGTCGTCGCGACCGCCCGGGCGCTGGCCCGCACGTGGTCGCGCACCGTCACCGAGACCGACGGCGAGCCCGCGCTGCTGCGCCCGGAAACCGTCCGCGACGCGACCCGGGCGCTGGCCGAGGGGCCGGGGGTGCTGGACCTCCCGCCGCCGCACGCCCGCTGGGCCACCGGGTTCATGCTGCGCTCCCCGATCGCGCCGATGCTGGCCGAGTCCTCCTTCGGCCACGACGGCGCCGGCGGGCAGCTGGCCTTCGCCGACCCCGTCGCCCGGGTCGGGTTCGCCTACCTCACCAACCGCCTGCGCAACCACGCCGACGACCGTGCGGAACGCCTCGTCGGTGCCCTCCGCACGGTCGTCGGCGACATGACGTCAGTCCGCTGACGGCCGCGTCCGCGCGTGCAGTTCGGCCCGCTGCCGGTCGCTCAGCGGCTTGACGTTGTCGCAGTAGATGGTGCCGTTCACGATGAGGTCGCCCTCGATGTACACCGGCCCGGTCAGGTACACCGTGCCGACGGCGTGGATGGCGTTGCCGCGCTCCTGTTCCGTCTGGTCGGCGTAGCCGTACGCGTAGATCGCGTAGTCGTGCCCCGCGTGCGCGATGGCGACGACCGCGGCGCACTCCTCGCCGGTGGCCACGACGGCGCCGCCGATGCCCATGGAGTTGCCGGTGTTGCGGTTCGTGGCCCGGACGGCGGCCTTCATCGAGTCGTCCGCGGTGGCCACGACGCCATCGCCGGCGCCGCGGTTCTGCACCGCCAGAACACCCGCGCCGCTGCCGCGGACCGTCGTGGCGGCCGTGCCGGAGCCGTTCAGCCGGCCGAGACGGACGGGGTCGCCGGGGGCGGCCTGCGCGGACGAGGCGGCGGCGACTCCGGCCACGGCCGCGACGGCGCCGCCGGCCAGCACGCCGGCCCCGCGCAGCAGGCGCCGGCGGCTGGACGTCTCGTCGGCCGTGGCCGGGTTCTCGGGTTCCATCATGGGATCTCCAGAAGAGTCGGGCTGGATGAATCGGGACAACACGGCCGTGTCTGACCCGTAGACGCCCGGCGCGTCCGGCCGGTTGCCCGTGATCTTCGGCCGGAATCGGCGACGGCCCGCCGGTGTGGCACGATCTGGAACCATGCCCGCTCCCGGCACCCGCACTGTCGACGTCCTCGACGTCTCTGACCTCCGCTTCCCCGGCGGCACCTCGCACAGCATCGCCGAGGAGATCACGGCGCAGGCCAGGGCCGGCTACTCCACCGGGCTGATCAGCCTGAACGGGCCGCTGGTGGCCAAGGTGTCGCCGGTGAACCCGCTGATCCGGCGGGCGGTGGAGGCCGGCCGGGCACGGCTGCTGGTCGGCCGGGCGCCGGTGCGGGCGAAGATCGTCGTGGTGCGCCACCCGGCGGTCCTGCAGCACGCCGCGGAGCAGTTGCCGCCGGTCGAGGCCGACCACGTCGTCATCGTCGCCAACGCCGCCCCGTACGACATCGACGGCCACGAGCACTACCGGCCCGAGGCCGTGCACGAGATCGCGAAGCACCGGTTCGGCCGCGAGCCGCTCTGGGCGCCGATCGGCCCGCTGGTGCGCCAGGCCATCGCCGGGCGGGTCCCGGCGCACACGCTGGCCGAGGCCGACTGGGTCAACATCATCGACGTCGACGCCTGGGCCGTCCAGCGGTCCGGCCACGCGGCCGGCGCGCGCCCCGTCGTCGGGCGGCACAGCCGGTCGTCGCCGCAGAAGTGGCCGGCCGACGCCGCCACCCTGCGCGCCGTCTACCCCGTCGACGGGTCCTGGACGGTGCGCGTGCTCGGCGGCGCCGGGCCGGTCGAGCACCTGCTCGGCGACCTCCCGGAGAGCTGGGAGGTGTTCGAGTTCGGCGCCATGCCGCCGCGCGACTTCCTCGCCTCCCTCGACTTCTTCGTCTACTTCCACAACCCGCGCTGGGTCGAGGCGTTCGGCCGGACCATCCTCGAGGCGCTGGCCACCGGCGTCCCGGCCGTCCTGCCGCCGCACTTCGAGCCGGTCTTCGGCGCCGCCGCCGTCTACGCCGAGCCGCACGACGTCCGCCGCGTCGTCGAGTCCCTGCACGCCGACCGCGCCGCCTACGACGCGCAGGTCGAGCTGGCCCAGCGGACGGCGCGGGAGCGGTACGGCCACGAGGCACACGTCGCCCGGCTGGAGGCGCTGATCGGGCCGCCCAGCACGACGCCGGCGCCGTCCCCACCGCCGCCGGTCGCCACCGAGGCGGCGGGCACCGTGCCGCGGGCGCTGTTCGTCAGCAGCAACGGCGCCGGCATGGGCCACCTGACCCGGCTGCTCGCGTACGCCGAACGGTGCGCCCCTGCGCTGGAGCCGCACTTCTTCTCGCTGTCGCAGGCCGCGCCGGTCGTGGGGCGGTTCGGGCACCCGTATGAATACGTGCCGTCGGCGTCCGCGACCGGCCTCGAGCCGGCCCGGTGGCACGCGTACTTCGCCGCGCGGCTGTCGGCCACCATCGAGCGCATCCACCCGTCCGTCGTCGTCTTCGACGGCACCTGGCCGTACGAGGGTCTCGGCCTGGTTCGCCGCGCCTACCCGGGCATCCGCTGGGTGTGGTCGCGACGCGGCATGTGGCGGGCCGGCATGAACCGCGACCAGCTGGCGAAGTCGAGCTGGTTCGACCTCGTCATCGAGCCGGGCGAGTTCGCCGGCCCGGCCGACCAGGGCGTCACGGCGCAGGCCCAGGCGGCCCGCGTCGGCCCCGTCACGCTGCTCGACCGCGACGACCTCGACACCCGTGCCGAGGCCCGCGCGTTCCTCGGGCTGGACCCGTCGGCGCCGCTCGCGCTGGTCTCGCTCGGCGCCGGCAACATCAACGACACCAGCGGCGACCTCGGCGCCGTCGTGGCCGCGCTGCGCGACCTCGGCGTCGAGGTGTGCGTGACGCAGCCGGAGATCGCGTCCGGCCAGGGCCGCCTCGACGACGTCCACGTGGTGCGCGACTTCCCGCTGTCGCGCCGGTACCGCGCGTTCGACCTCGCCGTCAGCGCCACCGGCTACAACAGCTTCCACGAGCTGCTGCGCTTCGGCGTCCCCACGCTGTTCGTGCCGAACCGGTCCACCGCGCTGGACGACCAGGAGGCACGGTCGCGCTACGCCGCCGCGCAGGGCTGGGCGCACACGCTGGAGGTCGTCACCGTCGACCAGGCGACGCCGCTGCTGTCCGACCTGCTGGAGCGGGGCGAGCCGATGGTGAAGCACGTCGCCGACGCCGACGCCGGCAACGGCGCCGCCGAGGCCGCCCGCATCCTCACCGGCCTCGTCGTCGAAGGGCAGGACTGACCATGGCCGACCGCCGCAAGCCGCGCCGCGTCATGCGCCACATGCGCCGCATCCCCGGCTACCGCTACGCCCGCCGCACCGTCGTCCCCCGCCTGCGCGACTCCGCCACCGCCCGCGCCGTCGTGCACCGGCTGTTCGCCGTCGACGCCAAACAGCACACGCCGCTCGACGTCACCGCCGGACGGCTGCTGGCCGGCGTCGGCACGGAGCGGCTGCCGGTGGTCGTGGTGCTGCTGCTCGGCCTGCCGCCGGAGCGCGTCCGCGAGGTCGTCGACGAACTCGCCGAACTGCAGGTGCTGAGCGCCGGCTTCCGCCCGGTGATCGTCATGGACGTGCCCGAGCTGGCCGCGGCCCGCGCCTACGGCTACCCGGCGGAGCTGCTGCTGCCGGCCGCCGGCTGGCCGTACGAGGGCCAGTCCTGGGACGACTACGTCCGCACGACGCTCGGCACCGTCTTCGCGACCTACCGCAGCACCGCCTCGGTCGTCGTCGGCCCGGACGGACTGGGCCGGACCGAGCGCCTGCTGCTGGCCTCGCTCGCCCCGCGGCGCTGACCCGGCTACGGGCTCAGGGCAGCAGCGACGGCCCTGGCGGCGGCACCGGATCGGGGTAACGGGCGCGCCTGGTGGTGCGCTGCGGCTCGGCGATGACGAAGTGGTACAGCGCCCAGGCCAGCACGGCCCCCAACAGCGGGCCGACCAGCCACGAGGCGATGTCGTCCCATTCGCCGCTGACCACGGCCGGGCCGAAACCGCGGGCGGGGTTCAACGCTCCGCCGGTGACGGCGAGCAGCGCGGCGCTGCCGGCGATGACCGCGCCGCCGATCGCGAACGGGTAGATCGACAGCGGCGAACGCTCGTCGACAACGGTGCCGAACACGACCAGGACCAGGAACATCGTCGCGATGGCCTCGAGGGCGATGGCACCGCCCATGGTGACGAGTTCCTCGTTCACCGCCGGTGTCGCGACCGCCACCGTGTCGGTGTCGGAGACCGCCGCGACGAGCAGCGCACCCAGCGCGGCGCCCACGAGCTGCGCCGCCCAGTAGATGCCCGCTCCCAGCGCGTCGATCTTCTTCGCCAGCAGCATGGCCAGCGTGATGGCGGGGTTGAAGTGGCCGCCCGAGACGTGGCCGAGCGCCGCCACCATGCCCATGACGACGAAGCCATAAGCCAGCACCGTCGGCGTCGCCTGACCGGCGATACCCAGCGTCGCCACGGTCACGAAGACCACGGACAGGGTGCCCACCGCCTCGGCGATCGCGTTCCGAAGCCAGCTCTCTGCCATCTACGTGCCCCTCCGAATCGTCCTTGCTCCCACCCTGACCAAAGGGCCCGCCACCATCGGGACCCTATCGCGGATCGCTGACGTCCACGGCCCCGCGCCCGGGATCCGCGAGCACCATGCCCCGCTCCGATCCAGATGGCATGATCGATGGCCGCACCTGCGACAGACACGCGCACCACAAGGAGACCTGACGAGATGGCAACCGCCGTGTCGGCCCCGGCCCGAACGTCCTCGGCCAGCGGCGACGTCCGCGGCGGGTTCCGCCCGGACATCGAGGGTCTGCGCGCCGTCGCGGTGCTGCTCGTGCTCGCCTACCACGCGGGCCTCCCGCTGGTCAGCGGCGGGTTCGTCGGCGTGGACGTGTTCTTCGTCATCTCCGGGTTCCTCATCACCGGGCTGATCCTGAGCGAGGTCGAATCGACCGGGCGGCTGCGGCTGGGCCGCTTCTACGCCCGCCGGATCCGCCGGCTGCTCCCCGCGACAGCGGTCGTGCTCGCGGCGACCGCGATCCTGACGATCCTGTTCCTTCCGCCGGTGCGCTGGTCGTCTGTGGCCGGCGACATCGTGGCGAGCGCCGCCTACCTGATCAACTGGCGACTGGCCGAGCAGTCCGTCGACTACCTCACCGCCGAGGCCTCTCCGAGCCCGGTGCAGCACTTCTGGTCCTTGGCGGTCGAGGAGCAGTTCTACGTCGTCTGGCCACTGCTGATCATCGCGCTGGTGTGGTGGGCCCGGTCCCGAGGCCTGCAGGGGTCGGTGCGCCGCGTCCTGGCCTGCGGGCTGGCTCTGATCGCAGTGCCCTCCTTGGTCTGGTCCATCCACCTCACCGGCACCAGCCCGGGCGTGGCGTACCTCGTCTCCACGACACGCATCTGGGAGCTGGCCATCGGCGCGCTGCTGGCGCTGGCGGCGACTCGGCTGGCCGTGCTGCCGCGCCGCATCGCCGCGGTCCTGTGCTGGGCCGGCCTCGCAGCCATCGCCGTCGCCGCCCTGACGTTCGACTCGTCCACACCGTTCCCGGGTTCGGCGGCGCTGCTGCCGACCCTCGGCGCCGCCGCGGTCATCGCTGCGGGCATCGCCTCGACGGCCACGACGGGCGGCCGGCTGCTCGGCGCCGCGCCGATGCGGTTCGTCGGCGGACTCTCGTACTCGCTCTACCTGTGGCACTGGCCGTTGCTGGTCGCCGCGGCGGCGGCCTGGGGCGAGCCGTCGCCGGCCGTCGGAACGCTCGTGGTCGCCGGCTCGGTGATCCCGGCCTGGCTCACCCACCGGCTGGTCGAGCGGCCGATCCACCACGCGCGGTCCCTCGCGGTCCACCCCGGCCGGGCCTTCGCCGTCGGCGCCGTGGCCACCGCGGTGGCGCTGGCCGCCGCGTTCCTCACCGCGCGAGCCGTCCCCGAGTACGACGTCGCCGCCGACGCGCCCGGCGCGGCCGTGCTCGGCGACGACCCGGCGAACGACCCGGACGGCCGTGCCGCCGACGAGGTCGAGGCGCTGACTCCCGGGCCGCTGGAGGTCCGGGACGACAACGCCGACGTCTACGAGGACGGCTGCCATCAGGATCAGGAGAACGCCGACCTGCTGTCCTGTGCGTACGGTGACGTCGACTCCGACCGCGTGGTCGCGCTGGTCGGAGACTCCCACGCTGCGCAATGGCAGCCCGCGCTGGACGCCGCCGGCGACCAGCAGGGCTGGCGCGTCGAGACCTATACCAAGTCGTCCTGCGGGTTCTTCACCGCGGACGTCGCGACGGCCGACGACCTGCCGTACACCTCCTGCACGGAGTGGAACGAGGCGCTGGTCGAGCACCTCACCGGACCGGATCGGCCGGACATCGTCGTCACGACGGGCAGCAACTCCTATCGAGTGCTCCAGGACGGGGCCGAGCTGAGCGATGCCGAGAACGATGCCGCCTTCGCGGCAGCGCTGTCCACCAGCTGGCAGAGCGTCATCGACGCCGACGTGC
Source organism: Jiangella muralis (assembly GCF_001270745.1). Classification (GTDB taxonomy): domain Bacteria; phylum Actinomycetota; class Actinomycetes; order Jiangellales; family Jiangellaceae; genus Jiangella; species Jiangella muralis. Next base: position 80,376 of record NZ_LFXL01000037.1, on the reverse strand, counting down.
CGCTGGCAGTCATCCGGAACACCCCGTGGCTCGATCGCGACGTGCCCGACTGCGTGTCCGCCAACCCCGACCACCTCAGCGCCTGCGCGGCGCCACAGCCGGACGCGCTCGAGCGCTCCGGCGACGAGCAGGAGGACGCGGCACGGCACCTGGAGCTGGACCTCGTCGACCTCAACGCGGCGATCTGCCCCAGCGACCCGTGCCCCGCCGTGATCGGCAACGTGATCGTCTGGCGCGACCCCCACCACCTGTCGGCGACCTATGCGCGGACGCTGGCACCGCGAGTGGCCGAGGCGATCGGGCCCTATCTGCCCTGAGCCGGGTCAGGCCGGGACGCTGGCGTTGTGCCGCTGATCGAACTCGGCCACCGCGGCGTCGAGGTCGCCCTCGGCATCGAGGCGATACCAGAACTCCGGAAGCTGGTCCTTGACGCTCTCGAGGTCGATCGTCATCGTGTACGGGACCGTCGTCAGGAATGCCTCGATATTGGCCCGGACGGTATCGACGTAGAAGCGGGCCAGGGCCGGCCGGTTCTCCACGGGCAGCTCGGTGCGATGCGGGACCACCGCCTCGGAGAACGCCTTGACGATGTTCGCGCGGTGCCCGTTGTCCCAGCGCCGCACGAAGCTCTCGGCGACCTCGCCGGGGTCGCGGCGGAGGTGAACGAAGAGGGCGTCGTCGGAGAACCGCGACCTCAGCTCGCCGAGGAACCAGGACAGCCGGTTGTCCGCCTCGACATGGTGCTCGGGATAGGCGAACCGCTCGTCGCCCACGGCGTGGGCCAGCGACTCGTGGCCGGCCGTGTGGTTGTCCATGTACCGGCACGACCGGACGAAGGTCACGGAGCCACAACGCCCCGTACACAACACGAACGCACGCATTTCAGTCTCCCCGTGACGACTACCTGGCAGACCGACGAACCATCCTGCCGTTGTGCCCACGCGGAGTCGTTGCCTGTGCTGCTGCCGGAAAGGGTAGTCTCACGCCCACGCTGACGAAGGAAGGTTGGACGAAGTCGTGTTGGGTATGACTACTCGGCAGCTCGTGGCGGGTCTTGTCGCCGCTGCCCTCGGCCTCGCGACCGCCGTCCTCGGCGTCGTCGGGCAGGCGGATCTCGCCATTGCCGCGCTCGGCCTGCTCCTGGCTGTCCTGGTCGTCGTTCTCCTCGACATCCGCCGCCGCCAGGGCGAGATGGCGAAGCGACTGAAGCAGATGGCCCAGCGTGACCTGGCCACGGCGCGCAAGATCGACCGTCTGCGTGGTCTCCCCGCGGACGTCGAGGCATCCGGCCGCCGCACCCTCGACGCCGTCACGGGCGAGGTCCGGTCGACGGTGGGCCGGCTCCAGACCGCGGGCGACCGCGTCCTCACGGGCATCGCCCAGGAGCGCCTGGCCGCCGCAGAACGCCACGTCGAGCTCGTCGGTCACGTCGGGGGCATCGGGAGCACGCTCACCTCGCTCGGCGACGGCGTGAGCGGCATCCGGGAGGATGTGGCCAGCACCAAGAAGCGGGTCGACGGCGCCCGCCGTGATCTGCTGGCTGGGCAGGAGGAGCTGGCCCAGGGCGAGAAGCGCCGGCTCATCAGCCTGCGCGAGCGCGTCGACAAGCTGGGCTACGAGCCGGTCCGCCAGATCCAGGCACTGATGCAGCTGGACAAGCGCATCGATGCCCGGGCGCCACTGCCTCCGACGGGCGGCTGGGCCATGGAGCCCACGACGCTGTTCCGTCTGGTGCGGCTGGTCGACCAGACTCGTCCCGCCATGGTGGTGGAGTGCGGTAGCGGGGCGTCGACGGTCTGGCTGGCCTACGCGCTGGAGTCGCTGGGCGGCGGGCGACTCGTGTCACTCGAGCACGACGAACGTTACGCCGAGCAGACCCGGCGGACGCTGGAGGAGCACGGGCTCAGCGGCGTGGCGGAGGTCCGGCACGCGCCGCTGAGCGAGGTCGAGGTGAACGGCGAGACGTTCACCTGGTACGACCCCACCGCAGTCCAGGATCTGAAGGACATCGAGCTGCTGCTGGTCGACGGCCCGCCGCGCGCCAGCGGGCCGCGGGCACGCTACCCAGCGCTGCCGCTGCTCGGCACCCGGCTCGCGCCGGGCGCGCGCATCGTGCTCGACGACGTCGACCGGCCCGAGGAACAGGAGGCCGCTGACGCCTGGCTGGCCGAGACGCCCGGGCTGGTCCGTGAGGGCTCCGAGACCGACCGGTCGGCGCTGCTGACCTACCGGCCCGGCTGACGACGCCTTCCGTTCCGCTCCACGTCCGAGGCTCCGGCGTCGACACCCACCCCGTGATCTGATCCGGCCGACCACGCCTCACCGAACAGGCTTCGCGCGGTGTCGCGGAGCGAGCCCGCATCGGCCGCGCGCAGGCTCCGGCTCAGTGCGCGGGTGGCCCAGAGCTCGACGGGCGTGTCCATGCCGGTGACGCTCACGCTGAGCAGTCCGTGGGTCCAGGCACGCAGCTTGGTGACCATGCGGCCGACGGCGTCCGAGGCGAACCTGGCGCCGACCGGGACCAGCATCGTCGCAGGGCTCGGAAACCCGGTCCGCGGCGCCTCGTGCATCAGCTTCACCCGGCCGTCGCGCTCCCAGTAGTCGACCAGCAGGTCCCATTCCGGGTGGTCGGCCACACCCACGACACTGATGGTCAAGTCGTCGTAGTCATTGGCCAGAAGATCATCAACGGTCCGTTGGGCGGTCACGAAGTCCGCCGACCCCGCGGGAACGATCACATGGAGATAGGGAACAGCCCATTGCCTGCCCCGAACCGACGGGCGATACCGCGGATGCGCGATGTGGTTGGCGATCAGCGGCGCACGCAGCCGGGCGATCTCGTCGCCTCGGCTGGCGAACGACCGCTGCCCCTGGTGCAGGCTGTAAGCCGCGCGCTCGGGTATGACCACACCCCCAGCGGTGAAGCAGCGATAACCGAACTCGGTGTCGACGATGCCACGGCGCGGGAAGTGCGGGAAGCCGCCCATCTCGTCGTAGAACGACCGCCGGGTCGAAACGCTGGCGCCGACGACGGCCCGCCAGAGGTCCTCGCGGTCCTGGACGAGGTCGTCGGTCTTGGCCAGCAGCTGCTCGATCCAGGAATGCGGCTCCATGGCCCGGCCCGCCACGGCGCGCGTCACCCCGTCGCCGGCTACGGCTTCCCGGACCTGAGCGGGCGTGACGCCTTCGACGTCGACGAAGTCGCGGAACCCGAGGACGACGGCGTCGTCGATCAGCTCGTGCCAGCGTGCGTGCGCCTCGACATGGTGGCGATCGGCGATGATGTCGGCGTCGAGGAAGAGCAGCACGTCGCCGGTCGCAACACGTGCGCCCACGTCACGGGCGTTCCCGGAGCCGTGACCACCGCCTTCGACCCGGATGACGCGCGCGGGCACACGCAGGTCGCCGGGCAGGACCAGCGGCGGCTGGGAGCGGTCGTCCACCACCACGATGTCCAGGAGGTCGTTCGGATGGCTCTGCTCATCGAGCGCCGCGAGCGCGAGCTCCAGCTCGGGCTGGCAGTCATGCGCCGGAATGACCACTGTGACCGACACACCGTCGACGGCTGGCTCGCCGACGGGCCGCGGCGTCAGGCTGCGCCAGTCGTTGCGCACCGCGGCGGCGCGACGAGCGGTCATGACCATGTGAGACTCCTTGGACTCGAGAACGATGCCAGACTCTAGCGACAAGCCTCGGGTATCGTCGCCACGACTCCGAAAGGGCGGACACGAGCTTGGCTACATTGGGACTGCTCATCACGAGCGATGACGCGCTCATAAATCACGCCTCCGGACGCGATTGCGACACCGTGATCGGCTTCTCCGAGTTGTTTGCCGGAGAGATCAAGCGCTGTGACGCGCCATGGAGCCGAATCCTGCTCGTGGCCGACTCCGTGTCCGTCCTGCGCGCCATGCTGCCGCAACTCGTCGTGCTGCCCTACGAGAGCAAGGTGTTCGAACTCGTCGTCGGCGGGCTGCCCAAGCGTGGGCTGGTCCGGCTCCCGCACGGATCGGTCGGCATTCGCGCCGTCGTCACGGCCCAGCAGGACATCGTCGAGGAGCCGGTTCCCCACACCCGCTTCGCCGTCCGATTCCGCGGCGTGCTGCCACTCGCCGACCCCCTGGCCGCGATGCTCGAAGGCGGATCATCGGCCTTCCAGCGTCCGGCCACCGGTCTTCGGGTCGGCATCGAGCACGACGCCGCCGCGGCGCTGCCGTGGGTCTGCGGCGATCCGTCGGCCGTGCGGTTCGCCGCCGGATCGCCGGCCCTGCCCGACGGCGCGTTCTCCGTGGACGTCGTCCTCGCCACCGGTGGCGACGCGGCCGCCGCCGGCACACCTGCCGTGCTCGCCGTCGGCGAACCGGCGCGGCGGCCGTCCTGGCGTGACCTGGTCGACGCCCCGCGGGACACCCTGGAGGCGTTCGTCGCGCATGCCCAGCAGCCCGGTCTGTTGCCGCCGGTCGACACCGACACCCTGCGTCCGGTCGGGTTCCGACCAGACGCGGGGACCGACGAGGTCCGTTTGCGGCGGCTGGGCGGCTGTGAGGTGAACCACCTCGCCTTCGGCGGTCCAGGCGAGTGGAGCAGCGCGCAGTTCGACGACTGGTCCGGCCTGAGCGAGCGGGTCGTCGACCAGCTCCGGACCTACCGGGCCGTGCACGACGATCCTCATGCGCACCAGGGGCCCGTCCAGCACGCCGCCTTCCTGGCCCAGGCGGCCGCGGCCGCCCTGCCCGTCGTGACCACGGGCCTGGGTGACACCGTCCGCCGGCTGCTCGGCGAGCCGCTCGCGGACGAGATCGCGGCAGTGACCCCACGGGTGCTCGCCGATCCGGTGCGCCGTGAGGCCTACGCCATGTCGATCCGCCGGCTGGCGTTCGCCCGGCACGGGACGCGGCAGCGCTGGGGCGCGGTCGCGCGGCAGCTCGGGCGCTGGTCCCGTCCGACCGCCACGGTGTCGGTGATCCTGCCGACGAGGCGTCCGGAGCTGCTGGCGCGCATCGCAGAACAGGTGCGTCGGCAGACCTGGCCAGAGGTCGAACTCGTACTCGGCCTGCACGGCCTCGAGCGCTCGCACCCGAGCGTCCGCGATCTGGAGACGGCCTACGACCGGCCACTGGTGATCACCGAGGTGCCCGCCAGCCGCACCTTCGGCGACATGCTGAACGATCTCTGCGACCTCGCCTCCGGCGAGCTGATCGCCAAGATGGACGACGACGACTGGTACAGCGAGCACCACCTCACCGATCTCGTCCATGCCGCCGAGTATTCCCGCGCCGACCTCGTCGGTTCCGGTGCCGAGTTCCTCTACCTCGAGGCACTCGACCTCACGGTTCGGCGGCATCGGACCAGCGGTCACCGGTACACGAACCGCGTGCCGGGCGCGACCCTGCTGATGCCCGTGCACACGCTGCGCGGCGTCGGCGGATGGCGGCCGCTGCACCGTGCTGTCGACACCGCGCTGGCGCACGCGGTCACCCAGTCGGGCGGGTCCATCTACCGCACGCACGGCCTCGGGATCGTGGTCTTCCGCGCGGCGCAGGGCCACACCTGGGACCCCGGCGTGGAGTACTTCCTACGCGGCGACGTCCAGCAGTGGCCCGGGTTCGCACCACCACCCGGGGTCATCGGCTCCGCGCCGACGACCCCGGCGACGCTGCCGGTCAGCTGGTTCGACCGACCAGCTGCTGTGTCAGGAACTCCGTAGCCTTCCGCACGTGCTCGAGGAACTGGGGGCGCGGAGGCGGACCGTGCCCCTCGCGCAGGTCCTCGAGCACGACGACCCGAGACCCGTCCGCCGACCGCCCGCCCGCCTCCGTGACACCGGCCGCCGCGGCCCACGGGATCAGGTGATCGCGGATGTGGAACGGGTCGCGCAGGTTCTGCACGTAGTACACGTAGTTGTCCGTCGCTTTGGCGTAGTGCTCGGTCAGGTCGAGCCGGTCGGCGAACGTCGCCGCCACCGTGCGGGGGTCGTGGCCGGGGAAGGCCAGGGCCAGGTACTTCGCCACGTGCTTCTGGTAGTAGCGCGTGACGCTGGTCTGCGGCGCGAACGGAACCGCGACGGACCCGGGAACGCGCAGGGAGGCGGCGAGCGCTGCGAAGCCGCCGCCCGACGTCCCGGTCATGATCACGCGCCGGGCCGCCAACCGCGTCGCGACCTGCCGCGTCAGCTCGGCGCAGTAGCGGCTGACGTCGACCGCTGCGGTACCGGCATACCAGCCGAGGGTGATCTCCGCGTCGAGGGTCAGGATGGGGTCGGCGAGGTAGAGGACGGACGCGTCGAGCTCGGCGAGCGTCGACTGCCATTCGAACCGCGGGTACTCGTACTTGCTCCGGTCGGTGGCGCCGTGGAACACGACCACGAGGTTCTCGCTGTCGCGCGCGTCCAGCATGGCGTCCAGCTCGAGGGGCGCCGCGGTGCCGTCGGGCCGGTCGCCACGTTCGTCGTTGGCTGCGAGCGCGAAGCGATGCCGGCTCGTTCCGGCCGGAACGGCGAGCTCCGCGAGATCGGCGTGCTCGTGGATCGGCAGCCGGTGACGCCGGTCGAACGGGCCGGCCTCGACGGCCGGACCAGCCGGGGCCACCGCCACGTCCGGCCGGGCAGGAACGGCCGGCACGGCCGACTGGCCGGGACGCCGCGTGCGCCCGTTGAGGGGCCACTCGAGGACCTCTGGCCACGCGGCGCGGATGAGACCGTGGTAGACGTCGCCACGGACGCGGGCGGCCGCGGGGACGCCGAGCAGGGTTCGGTAGATCCGCCGGGAGTTGAGGATCGTGAAGGTGTCGTGGGCGATGTCGCTCTCGAGATAGACCGCGGAGAGCCACACACCGGACCGATGCTCCCAGTAGAAGAGATCGTAGGGGTCGTAGCCGGCGAACTCGGTCAATCCGGTGACGTCGCGGAAGGCGGCGAACTCCGCCACGACGGCTGGGTCGTCGGGCTGCCGGCGGCAGAGGATCGCCGCCATCACCTCGGGGGTGAGGTCCGGACGGTCGGGCTTCTGCGCCCGATAGAACGCACGGCCGATCTCGAACAGGTTGGACCGGACGTGCAGCCGGTCCGCGGGGAGCTCGGTCACGTAGGCGGCGGCCAGAGACCGGTTGTGCGCTCTCGTCGAGTTGCGCTCGAGCACCCGCTTCAGATCGCCGTCGCCGATCGCCTGTCCCACCGTGACGACCTGGTGGTCGAGGCCCAGCCCCGCGGCGAGGTCGCGCGCGGTCGTCAGGTCCAGAGCGTGGCCCGTGTTGTCGAGGTGCTCGCCGTATCGCAGGCTGTAGGTGAAGTAGCGCACCGACTCATGGACCGGCCGGGTCAGCGCCAGCGTCGTGCGGCTGTCCAGTCCCGCCGTCAACGACGTCATCAACGGGCCACGGTGCGCCAACTCCGTCAGCTGGTGCTGGAGCAACTCGCGCAGCTCGCCGACCGCGTCGTCCACCGTGACCGGGACCGGCTCGCCCCGGGGAAACACCCGCCGCACGGTCCGCTTCTCGAGGTGGAGTTCGGTGTTCGGCGTCAGATGTACGACACCGGCATAGGGCGTCGCCCGGCCGGGCAAGCAGTAAGCCCGGTGGTCGGCGAGCCAGCCGCCCGAGCCGAACGGACCACGCTCGGCGCCGGTGACCTCGGCCGCGAGAGCGGCATGACCGGCAACGACCAGGGGCAGCGGCGACTCCGCGACGAACGTGCTGCGCATGCCGGCGGCGTCGGTCTGCAGGTAGGTCTCGGCGCCGTCGCCGTCGATCACGACGAAGCGGCCGACGAGATCGTCGACGGCATCCTGCAGCCGCGGCCGGCCGGCCAGGCGCGCCGCCAGCAGCGACCGCGCAGTCGCCTCCGGGTCGGCGCCCAGGTCGGTGAGATCCAGCGCACGGCCGAGGACGGCCACCCAGATCTCCCCGGCCGCAGCCGTGACCAGGACGTTGCGCGGATCATAGGAAAGCGACCAGGTTCCCAGCCGCAGCTGTCTCCAGTGCGGAACTGGAACGGGAACGCTCGTCCGGGTGATCAGGAAGCCGCGAGCGTACAGCAACGGCGACGCGTCGCCCTGATCAAGCATCGCGAGCGGGTCGATCGGTCTGTGGTACCGAACAACAGCGGTCGGCATCGTGCTCCCCCCGGTCGCGCCGTCCACGGTGACGACGCGGGACGAATGCCGGCTGGGCGACGGCGAAACCCGCCGCAAAACCGGCATTCCCAGCTCTCCAGAAATCCTGGCCAGAGCGCCCAGAATGGTAGCAATGACTCGCTGACCTCGCCGGTCGGCGCGACCGCCTCGTTTACACTGACGCGGTCTGCGCGACCGCAGACGTAGCCGCAGCCGACCCGGGATCCCGATCAGACACATGCGACAGCCGTCCGCCACCGCTGTGCCCCCGGTGCCGCCTCCGCCCACGGTCCGCGTGCCCGCGCGACGTCCGGCGTCCGGCCCCACCGGTGGAGGACAGCGCTTCCGGGGCGACATCCAAGGGCTGCGCGCGGTCGCGGTGCTGTCCGTCCTCGGCTTCCACGCGGGTCTGCCGTTCATGTCCGGCGGGTTCGTCGGCGTCGACGTGTTCTTCGTGATCTCCGGCTTCCTCATCACCGGGCTGATCGACCGCGAGATCGGACGGACCGGCCGACTCCAGCTCGGCCGGTTCTGGGCGCGGCGGATCCGGCGGTTGCTCCCGGCCACGGCCGTCGTGCTGGCAGCCGTCGGGGTCATGACGCTGCTCGTGCTGCCGGTGACCCGGTGGTCGTCGGTGGCCTGGGACATCGCGACCAGCGCCCTCTACGTCGTGAACTGGCGGCTCGCGGACCAGTCCGTGAACTACCTGGCGACCGACGACGCGCCGAGCCCCGTCCAGCACTTCTGGTCGCTCGCGGTCGAGGAGCAGTTCTACATCGTCTGGCCACTGATCATCCTGCTGGTGCTGTGGCTGCAGCGCCGATACCGGCTGCCGCTCACCAAGGCCATGCTGACCGGTATCGCGGCCATCGGCGTCCCCTCACTGATCTGGTCGATCGTTCTCACCCAGACCAGCCCCGGCCCGGCCTACTTCGTCTCGACGACGCGGCTGTGGGAACTGGCCATCGGCGGCGCTCTGGCGATCCTGGCCCACCGCATCCCCCGGATTCCGTCCGGGTGGGCGCACGTACTCGGCGTCGCCGGGTTGGCGGCCATCGTCCTCGCTGTCGTCACGTTCGACGAGGCAACGCCGTTCCCCGGTGTCGCCGCACTGCTGCCGACCCTGGGCACGGCGGCGGTCATCGCTGCCGGCACGATCGGCCGGCGGACGGTCAGCGACCTGGTGCTCGACACCTCGGTCATGCGTGACATCGGCACGCTCTCCTACTCGCTCTACCTCTGGCACTGGCCGCTGTTGATCGGCGCGGCGGTCATGTGGGGCGACGACGGCGGCGACCTGCCCGTGGCCATCGCCGTCACCGTGGTCGGCTTCTCCGTCGTGCCTGCCTGGCTGACCCACCGCATCGTGGAAGCGCCCATCCATGAGGCGAAGGTCTTCGTCCGCCTGCCCGGCTGGGCGGCGGTTCTCGGCGTCGGGTGCACGGCCATCGGCGTAGCCGCCGCGCTGGTCGTCGCGACGGCCGTCCCCAAGGCGCCGGTCCATACCGCGGGCGACGCACCCGGCGCCGCGGTGCTCGACGAGGACCCCGCCGATGACCCTGACGGCAGGCCGGTGGACTCCGTCGAGTTCCTGTCCCCCGACGTTCTCGACGCGCCCGACGACGTCGCCGCCCTGGACGGGGAGCTGTGCATCAGCGACATCGAGGGCACCGACCTCGAGGGTTGCAGTTACGGGCCTGGCGACGCCGAGGTCACGGTGGCCCTGGTGGGCGACTCCAAGATGCACCAGTGGCTGACGGCGTTCCAGCGCATCGCCGACGAGCACGGCTGGCGCATCATCACTTATCTCAAGAGCGCCTGCCCTCTCGCCACCGTCGACATCGAGTTCGAGGGCGAGGCGAACCGGGACTGCTCCGAGTACAACGAGGCCCGCTACGAGCGCCTGCGCGACCGCGAGTCGATCGACTACGTCGTCACGTCCCAGGTGGCGTCCCAGGCCTATCTCGGCCCCGACGGGTCGCGGGGTGCGCAGACCGATGCGATGGTCGAGGACCTCGGCCGGGTCTGGGCAGGCCTGGAGGAGGCAGGCCGGCAGGTCATCGTCCTGGTGGACAATCCGAACCCGGAGGCGGACGTCATGGAGTGCGTGGCCGAGCACGGCGACGAGCTGAGCGACTGCGCGTTCCCTCGCGACGAGGGTGCGGCGCGCGGCGGGGCGCCCGCTCAGCTGGCCGCGCTGGAGAACGCCGACGGTGTGAGCTCGGTCGACGTGAACGACTACATCTGCCCTGGCGACACCTGCCCCGCCGTGATCGGAAACGTGCTGCTCTATCGGCGCGGCTCGCATCTGACCGCCACCTATGTCGCCTCGCTCACACCCAGATTGGACGATGCCTTGCTGGCGGCCATGCGATGAGGCCGGCGGCCTAGGTACGATGCGAGACGCTGCGACCCGGCCTTCGGCCCGTCGCCGTACCACGAGGGAGGGGTCGAGGTATGGACAGCCTGACACGCAATGTGGTCGCTGAGGCGTTCGGCACCTTCGTGCTGGTCGTACTGACCGTCACCGTCATCATGATCGGCCCCGGTCTCATACCGGCGGCGCTCGCCTACGGCCTGGGAACGGCGGCACTGGTCTCGTCCCTCGGACACGTCTCCGGCGGGCACTTCAACCCGGCCGTCACCCTGGCGCTGCTGCTCGGGAAGAAGATCGACATACTCGCGGCAGTGGCCTACTGGATCGCCCAGTTCCTGGGCGCTGCGGCAGGAGCGCTGCTCGTGATGCTGGTCTCCGACCGCGAGGTGGTCCAGGCGGGCACCCCCGCCGTCGCCGACAACATCGGTGTCGGCGGCGCGATCACGGCCGAGGCCGTCGCCACGTTCATCCTCGTCCTGGCCTACCTCGGTTCGGTGGTCGACCGGCGGGCTCCAGCCTCTGTCTATCCCATGGCGATCGGGCTGACGGTCGCGGCCGGGTTCTTCGCCATCGCGCCGTTGACCGGCGGCGCGCTGAACCCCGCTCGCGGTTTCGGGCCGGCTGTCATCGGCGGCGAATGGGACGCGGTGGCGACCTGGCTGGGCGGTCCGCTGGCCGGCGCGGTCCTGGCGTGGGCGCTCTATCAGTTCGTCATCGCACCTGGCGACGCCGTCGCTGGGCGGCGAGGTGCCGAATCCGGACATCTGCCGCCTCCTCCCGGCTCGTCACTGCTCCCCTGAGGCCTTCGGCGCTGACGCGATCGGCTGGCAACGAAGGCCGAGCCAGAAGACCCGGCGCGCCAGCTTCGACGCGAAACCCCCGCGGGACGTTGTGCCGGCGGCACGAACACGAGCGGCCAGTCGTCGCTCACCTCCACCGCCGACGGCGAGCGTCATCGGTTGCCGCCTTGGCCCCGCACTGAGTCATAAGTTCCCAAAATTTGCCTGTTGCCTACGTACAGGTCTTGACGCTGAGCGCTCCTGACCGCCAGGATTTGCGTCCATTACCGGCGTTTTGGGCGGATCGTCGTTATGTATGGGGCGGGGTGTGCAGGGTGGGGCGTTCTTTGCTGTCTGCTCGGGTCCTTGGTGTCAATGCAGCCGTTGTCGCGGCGCTGAGCGCACTGGTCGTCGGCGGCTTTCCGGGGCCGGACCCGGCCGCCGCGGTGGAAGCCACCGCGCCGCCGGAACCGGTGCTCGGACCAGAGGCCGAACCGGCCGATCCGGGGCCGAAGGCCAGGCCGAACCTCGGGCTGCGGATCGGCGCTGCGACGGAGGTCGCCCTGGCGGAGGCCGCCGAGTCCGGTGAGCGGGTCGAGGTCGAAGAGGCCCGCACCGACCGGAACACCTACTTCGTCAACCCGGACGGGACGCAGACGGCCGAGTTGTCGCCGGTCCCGGTCCGGGTCCGCGACAGCGCCGGCGACTGGCAGGGCGTCGACCCGACACTGGTCGCGCGGCCCGACGGCACCGTCGCCACCACCGCGACGCCGACCGATGTCGTGCTCTCCGGCGGCGGCGCGGACGCCCCGCTGGTCCGGATCGCCGAGGGCGGTGAGTGGATGTCGCTGGGCTGGCCGGGGGCGCTGCCCGAGCCGGTGCTCGGCGGCGCCACGGCCACCTATTCCGAGGTGCTCCCTGGTGTGGACCTGGTGGTCGATGCCGGCGTGAGCGGTTTCAGCCAGTACCTCGTCGTGAAGACGCCGGAGGCGGCGGCCAACCCGGCGCTGGCCGAGATCGGCTTCCCGCTGCAGACCAGCGCTGGCCTGCAGCCCACGCCGGACGACACCGGCGGGCTGATGATCAACCGTGCTGACGGCAAACCGGCCTTCACGGTGCCCGTGCCGCGGATGTGGGAGTCCGCCCCGGAGCCGGCGTCGATGACGGGGCGGCTGACGCGGACGACGGACGGTTCCGTCGAAGCGGTGCCGGCCCCCGAGCCGCCGTCGGCCGACGTGGTGGGCCGCGGCGAGGGCGAGGCCTCCGCCGTCATGCCGATCGAGGTCCAGGGCGACACGCTGACGATCACGCCGGACCAGAACCTGCTCACCGACCCCGAGACGGTGTTCCCGGTGGTCATCGACCCGTCGGCATCCCGCTACCACCAGTACTGGCACATGGTGTGGTCCAACGGCTACACGTTCTACAACAGCGCGACCGAGGAAGCCCGCGTCGGCTACGACGGCTGGACTTCGCAGAACAAGGTGTCGCGGGTCTTCTACGCCGTCGACTATCGCGGCCTGGCCGGCAAGCAGATCATCTCCGCGACCTTCGCCCATCGGCAGGTCCACTCGCCGAACTGGGACTGCGACCTCGCGTCGTACGGTCCGGGCGTTCAACTGTGGTTCACCGACGGCATCCGGCCGGAGACCGGCTGGCCGGGCCCGCCGATGCGGACGCACGTCGCGACGGCGACTCGCGCGCACGGCCACGAGGACGTCTGCAGCAACCCGGTCCGTACCGAGTGGAACGCGACCTCCATCGCCACGACGGCCGCTGCTGAGGGCTGGGCCGCGTTCACCCTGGGGTTGCGCTCGGCCGACGAGGGCGATCGGGACGGCTGGCGCCGGTTCGAGAACGTCACGGACCCCGCGCGCACCATGTACCCCGTCCTCACCGTGGAGTTCAATACCTACCCCCGGGTGCCCACCAGCCTGGAGACCAGCTCGCCCGAGACCGACTGCGTCGCAGGCTCCGCGCGGCCCTTCGTCCCCGACAACACCCCGATCGCCTGGGCGACCGTGACCGATCCCGATCCGCAGAACGTCCGCATGTGGCTGGAGTACCGCCGCACCGCGCCCACGACGAGCGCGTGGTGGGCGCTCTCCACGTCGCTACGGGCGCAGGGCCGGATGAGCATCCAGCTCCCCGCGCTGAGTGACGGGACCTATCAGTGGCGAGTGAAGGCGACCGACGACAGCGCCTGGAGCGGCTGGAGCCAGAGCTGCGAGCTGACGGTCGACACCGTCCCGCCGAGCCAGCCGCCGACCATCACCTCGTCGCAGTATCCGGAAGAGCAGTGGGCCGGCGGCGTCGGCCAGTCCGGGACGTTCACGTTCGGCGCCAACGGGGTGTCCGACGTCGACCGCTACAACTACTCGCTCAACAGCGATGCGCTGAACAAGGCGGTGGACAACGCCACCCTGGGCGGCCCCGCGAGCGTCAACCTCGCACCAACGCAGTTCGGCGTCAACACCCTCTACGTCCAGAGCGTCGACCGCGCCGGCAACGTCAGCGGCCACGCCACCTATGTGTTCATGGTCGGCGGCAGCGACCCGATCGCCGTCTGGCTGATGAACGAGGGCAGCGGCGCGACCGTGGCCGACCAGACCGGCAGCGGCCACACGCTGACTCGGGCGACACCGGACTGGGGCGCGGACTGGCGTGGCGCTGCCAACCCGGCCAGCAGCTCGCTCGACTTCACCGCGACCGCGGGCGTCGGCGTCACAGACGCCCCGGTGCTCCAGGACGATCTCGTCGGCTACACCGCGACCGCATGGGTCCGGCTCACGGACACCGCTTCGAACCGAACCGCGGTGAGCCAGGACGGACAGTACGTCTCGGGATTCCGGCTCGGCTACTCCGGCGGTAGGTGGGCCGCGATCGCCGCTCGCTCCGACGCGGCGTCGTCGCCACCGCTCACCATCGTGTCGGCGAGCTCTCCGGCCGTCGCCACGAACACCTGGACCCATCTCGCGGCCGTCTACGACGCGACCGCCAAGACGTTCACGCTGTTCGTCAACGGCGATCAGGCCGCTCAGGCCACGAACGTCGCCCAAACGCACCCGTTCTCCGGTCCGATGCGGATCGGTGGAGGCCAGGTCGGCGGCTCCGGCGTCGAGGGTTGGCGGGGCAGCATCGACGACGTCCGCATCTACCCCGCGCCACTCGACGCGCAGAGCGTCCAGCGGGTCATGAACGACTCACAGTCCGTCCCCGATCTCCCGGAGGACGTCGCGGCACCGGACTTCCAGCGGACCGCCTCCATCGCCGGCACCGGCCCGCCGGTCGTCGTCAACCCACCGAGCGAGCCGGTGTTCGCGGCCCCGGCCGCCGCCACGTGGCCGGCCGCCACGCAGGCCACCGTCCGGCTGGCGACCGAGCCGACCGCAGCGACCGGGCTGCCCGTGACCGTTGCGGCCTCGCAGGCTCCCGGCGCCGTGGCACCGGGCACCGACCTGCAGGTGCGCAAGGTGGACCAGACCGTGGTCGAGGCGGCGGAGCTGCCTGGCATGATGCTCCAGGTCGCCCCCGCGGCCGCCGGCACCACGCTCACCGGCGACGTCCAGATCGCGGTGAACTACTCCCAGTTCACGACCTACGGTGCCGCCTACGGATCGCGGCTGGTGCTCTACCAGATCACGCCGTGCGACCCCGCGGCCGACCCGATCACGATCTGTGAGCTGACGCCGCTGGCGTCGGACAATGACGTCACGGCGAAGACCGTCGCCGCCGACGTCGCCACCGACGGCGGTGGCTGGTTCGCCGTCGCGGCCGCGCCGTCCGGCCCACAGGGCGACTACAAGGCGACGTCGCTGGCACCGTCGTCGAGCTGGTCCGGTGGCGGCTCGTCGGGCGCCTTCACCTGGGCCTACCCACTGCGGGTCCCGCCGACGGCCGGTGGACTGAACCCGACGTTGTCCATCGACTACTCCTCGGCCTCGGTCGACGGCCGGGTGAGCTCCACGAACAACCAGACCTCGTGGATCGGTGAGGGGCACACCCTGGACCCCGGGTACATCGAGCGGCGCTTCGCCGCATGCGCCGACGACATGGGCTCGGGCGCCAACAACACCCGCAAGACCGGTGACCTGTGCTGGAAGAGCAGTTCGGTGTTCCTGTCGCTCAACGGTACGGCGACCGAGATGATCCTCGACGCGGACGGGCAGACCTGGCGCCCGCTCAACGACGACGGATCGCGCATCGAGCACCTGACCGGCGCGGCGAACGGCGACAACGACGGCGAGCACTGGCGGGTCACCACGACCGACGGCACGCAGTATTACTTCGGCCTTCACAAACGGGATGCCGCCGACACGGCGCCGACCAACTCGGCGTTCACCGTGCCGGTCGCCGGCAACCACGCCGGCGAGCCGTGCCGGGCGACCGCGTTCGCGGACTCGTTCTGCCAGCAGGCCTGGCGCTGGAACCTCGACTACGTCGTGGACACCGACGGCAACACCATCACCTACTCCTACGTCAAGGAGAGCAACCGGTACGGCCAGAACCTGGACGACGTCTCGGTGGCCTACACCCGCGGCGGCTACCTCTCGATGATCGAGTACGGCGAGCGGGTGGGCACCTCGCACACGACGACGGCGCCGGCGAAGGTGGTCTTCGGCGTCACCGAACGCTGCAACCCGTCGTCGTCGATCGACTGCACCGGGAATCCGACGGCGTCGACGGCGCACGCTTGGCCGGACGTGCCGTTCGACCAGATCTGCACGTCCACCTCGACCTGCACCACCCGGGTCTCGCCGACCTTCTTCAGCCGCAAGCGGCTGACCACCATCACCACTCAGGTGCTGTCTGGCGGCAGCTACGCCGAGGCAGACCAGTGGACACTGGGGCACCAGTACCCCAGCACCGGCGACGGGTCGGCCCGCGCTCTCTGGCTCGGCCGGATCACGCACACCGGGCTGGCCGACGGCAGCGTCGAGCTGCCCGGCGTGGTGTTCCACGGCGAGAGCCTGCCCAACCGCGTCGACGGCATCGACAACGCACCGCCCCTGAACAAGTGGCGGGTGCGCACGATCCGGAACGAGACGGGCGGCCGGATCGCGGTCAACTACACCGACACGGAGTGCACACCGTCGACCGTGCCGAGCGCACCCCAGTCGAACACGATGAACTGTTTCCCGGTCTTCTACACGCCCGAGGGCGCGGCCGACCCGGAACGGCACTGGTTCCACAAGTACCTGGTCAGCTCCGTCGTGGCCGACGATCTGTTCCGGAGCGGTCTCGCCCAGGAGACGCACTACACCTACGAGGGCGAGCCGGCGTGGGCGTACCAGGACAGCGAACTGGTCCCGGAGGACCAGCGCACCTGGGGCGACTGGCGCGGCTACGGGACCGTCGTCACCACCGTCGGCGCCGGCGAACTGAACCGTGAGCCGATCAGGACGTCGACGCTCTACATGCGCGGCATGGACGGCGACCACCTGCCCAGCGGCACCCGCAACGTCGACGTCGTCGACTCCGAGGGCGCCGCCATCGCGGACCACGAGCGGTTGGCCGGGTTCGTCCGCGAGACGATCACCTATGACGGTGACCAGATCGTCTCGAAGGCCATCAACGACCCGTGGATCTCGGCCGCCACCGCGTCCGACGGCACCGACACCGCCCACATCGTCGACCTGCGGCGGACACGGACGTTCACCGCCAAGCTGCCCAACGCGGGCTGGCGCACGACCGACGTCGTCCACACCTACGACTCCTACGGAATGCGCACCCAGACCGACGACCGCGGCGACACGTCGACCACCACGGACGACCTGTGTGCCCGTACGACGTACGCGCGCAACACCACCGCGCACATCGTCGACCGGCCGTCGCGGGTCGAGACGGTGTCCGTCGAGTGCGACGTCACGCCGACCCGGCCGAGCCAGGTGGTGACCGACCAGCGGTTCGGCTATGACGGCGGCGCGGTGGGCGCGGCGCCCAGCCGGGGCAACGTGACGCTGACCGAGGAGCTGGACTCGTGGGCGTCCGGGCCGGTGTATGTCGCGGCGGGCGCGTCCACCTACGACGGCTACGGGCGGCCGACCTCGTCGGTCGACGCACTGAACCGCACGACGACGATGGCCTACACCAACGTCTCCACCGGGCTGACGCAGAAGATCACCACCACCAACCCGGCCGGACACGTGTCGTCGACGACGATGACCACCCACCACGGCAACCCGGTCACCGTGGTCGACCCCAACAACCGCACGACCACGCTGCGTTACGACGCACTCGGCCGGCTACTCAAGGTGTGGGGCACCGACCGCACGACCAGCCAGACCCCGACGACCGAGTAGGTCTACACCGTCGACAACGACGCCGCCAGCACCGTTGCGACCAAGACCCTGCTGCCGACGGGTGCCCAGGCGATCGGCTACGAGCTGTTCGACGGCTTCGGGCGCATCCTGCAGACGCAGACCCCGTCGGCGAGCGAGGCCGAGCCCGGCCGCCTGGTCGTCGACACCGCGTACGACTCGCGCGGGCTCGCCGTCGAGGTCAACGGTCCGTACTACAACTCGCAGGCGGCTTCGGCGAGGATGTTCCTGCCGACCGGCGTCGTGCCCGCGAGTACCCGGATGACCTACGACGGCGCCGGGCGCGAGATCGTCTCGGCCTTCTACGAGAGCAACACGGAGAAGTGGCGGACGACGACTGACTACCGTGGCGACCACACCCGGGTCGATCCGCCGACCGGCGACACGCCGACCGCCGTCTTCCACGACGCGCGCGGCCGCGCACAGCGCCTGCTGCAGTATCACGGCAGCTCACCCGCGGGCGCCAACGACCAGACGCGGTACACGTACACACCGGCCGGCCAGCTGGCGACCGTCACCGATGCCGCCGGCAACGTCTGGTCGTACGAGTACGACCTGCGCGGCCGGCAGGTCGAGAAGACCGACCCCGACACCGGGACGGCGCAGCTGACCTACGACGTCGCGGGCCAGCTGACATCGACCACGGACGCCGAGAATCGCACGCTCGCCTACACCTACGACGCGCTGGGGCGGAAAACGTCCACCCACCAAGGTTCGGTCACCAGTACCGCGATCGCCGAGTGGCGGTACGACACGCTGGAACTGGGCCAGCCGACGCTGTCGTTCCGGCGGGAGGGCACGTCGACCTACACGACGGCGATCACCGGCTACGACGACGCCTACCGGCCGCTGGGCAGCCGCGTGAGCATCTCGGCGACGGAGGGCGCGCTGGCCGGACAGTACTCCTTCTCCAACAGCTACAACCCGGACGGCTCCGTCGCGACCACGACGATGCCGGCCATCGGCGGCCTACCGGCGGAGACATTGCAGCACCGGTACGAGGCGACCGGCGTCGAGGACTGGATGTACGGCTACAACACGTACGCCGTCGACACGATCTGGTCGCCCTACGGTGAGATGCTGCGCCGCGGCCAGGGCCAGTACGGGACAGCGTCGTGGCAGACGAACCAGTACGAGGCCGGCACCCGGCGACTCCTGCGGTCCCGGATCGACCGCGAGGACCAGTCCGTCTACTCCGACCTGCGCTACGCCTACGACCCGGCCGGCAACGTCACCCGGATCGCGGACCTCCCCTCGGGTGGCACGGCCGACGTCCAGTGCTTCCGGTACGACTACCTGCGCCGGCTGACCAAGGCATTCACGGCAACCGACACCGGTTGCGACACGCCGGACCTGCCGCCGACCAGCGGAGGGACGGACAACTATCACCATGACTACACCTACGACCTGACCGGCAATCGGACCTCGCTCGTCCGCACCCGCCTGTCGTCGGCCGGCACCGAGAACCTGGCCACGACGACGTACGCCTACCCGGCCGCGGGCTCGCCGCAGCCGCACACGCTCACGTCGTCCACAGCCGGCTCCACCACGACCTCCTACACCTACGACGCCACCGGCAACACGCTGACGGCCGGCGGCAAGTCCTACACCTGGGACGTCGAAGGCCGCGTCAAGACCGCCACCACCTCCGCCGGCGCCTCCTCCTTCGTCTACACGGCCGACGGCGACCGACTCGTTCGCCGTAACCCCGACAAGGTGACGATCTACCTGCCCGGGCACGACCTCGAACTGGACCGCGCCACCAACGCGGTGTCGGCGCGGCGGTACTACTCCTTCGGCGGCCAGACCATCTCCGTCCGGAGTCCTTCCGGTGGCCTGCAAGACCTGTACGCCGACCACAACGGCAGCGCAGACACCGCCATCGACGCCGACAGCAGCTCGGTCAAGAACATGGACCGCGATCCGTTCGGCAACTACCGCGGCTCCACGGGTTCTGTTGGCACCTTCCCGACGGACCGCGGCTTCCACACCGGCATCGAGGACGATGCCACCGGGCTGATCCAGATGGGCGCCCGCGCCTACGACCCGACGATCGGCCGGTTCCTGTCCGTGGACCCGATCATCGATCATCAGAACCCACAGCAGATGAACGGGTACGCGTACGCGAACAACAGCCCGGTCACCGGCAGCGATCCGACCGGCCTCTTCCCGTCCAACCAGCCGGGCACGCGCGCGGCCACCTACGGCGGCGTAGTCGCCAAACAGCCGCCATCTACCGC
Source organism: Jiangella muralis (assembly GCF_001270745.1). Taxonomy (GTDB): domain Bacteria; phylum Actinomycetota; class Actinomycetes; order Jiangellales; family Jiangellaceae; genus Jiangella; species Jiangella muralis. Next base: position 60,552 of record NZ_LFXL01000037.1, on the reverse strand, counting down.
GAACCCCGTCGGCAAACAACCATCTGGACAGGGCCTGCAAAGCGGACACACGAACTATGGTCCGGCCGCCAGCGGCTACGGAATCGCGCCGGTCACGCACACCTATAGCGGACCGAGCACTCCTGCCACCTCGTTCGTGCCGCTTGAACAAGCAATCGCGCAGGCCAGACACAGGCCGACCGGAGGCTTCCTCGACTCACTGGGGCCGATCGGGTGGTTGATCGGCGCCGACGACTTCGTCAATTGCTTTCAGGGCGATGCGGTTGCATGCCTGTGGGCGGGTTCCAACTTCATTCCAGGCGCTGCTGTCGCACGCACCGCGATCCGGACGACGAACCATGTAATTGACGGCGTCCGCGCCGCGGATAATGTCGCGGACGAACTTGCGACAGCCGCTAGGGCATGTGGCATGAAGTCGTTTGCGGGCACCACCTTGGTACTTATGGGTGATGGCACCCGAAAAGCAATCCAAGACGTCGAAGTAGGCGACGAGGTCGTCGCCACCGATCCCGAGACCGGCGAACAGGCCGCCAAGTCCGTCACCCACGTCTGGGTCCACGAGGACACTCTCGTCAACCTCGAGGTCGACGGCACGACCATCACGACGACCGAGGACCACCCGTTCTGGAACGCCAGCGAGCAGGAGTTCCAGGACGCCGCCGCGATCGACACCGATGACTCTGTCCTCACAGCCGACGGCCGCCTCTTGACCGTTGGCGGCATCGACGGGGCGTCCGCCTATGACGGGCTCGCCTACAACCTCACCATCACCGACATCCATACGTACCATGTCGGTGAGGACGACGTCCTCGTCCACAACACCTGCGATGATTCCGTTCGGATGTTCCGCAACGTCGACGAGGCAGAATTCGACTCAATTGCTGGCACGGGCCAGTTCAGTCCGGGGCCAGGCATGATGGAGGGCAAATGGTTCGCAACCCGTGGCGAGCACGCTGACCAGTGGGGAGCTAGCCTGAACCAGGGACGAGGCGTCACCGTTGAGACGCGCATACCTAGCTCGGTAGCAGATACGCTTCACTACGAAGGTCGGAAGCTGGATGGCATCGGGCCGGGCTGGTACGCCAACGGCGACCAACTGAATCTGATCAATCAACACATGGATGGAATCCGGCTCTGGCGATGATCGAGAAGATCGAGACACCAGCGGCCACTGCAAGGGTCACCTGGCGCTCCCCTCATGAAGGAGGGCGCAAATCCGGCCCTCCGTCGGCTCCTGTATATGCAGCAAACTGCGCCTTTCCAATTGGGGGCGAGACCGAGTTAGATCCCGGCTGGCCCGCGACAGCGGAGAAGTTCAGCCTGCTCCTCCAGCGCATCGCAGAGTCGCCTGCCGGAGAATGGGAGTGCAAGCTCGACTTCCTTGCCCGGAACCTAGTCAAACAATATTTGCAGCCAGGGGCTGTGATGCTCGTCATGGAGGGCCCGACAGTGGTCGGCAAGGCAATAATCAGCGACGTGTTTCTTGATGTGGACTGGACCGAAGCCCAATGACACCAACTGTTGACCATAAGCTGTTGTCCAGTTGAGCAGCGACATACCTAGAATCAATTGGTCGTGGCCCACCAACTATCGCGCGAAATGGCTGTGACGAGGTCCGACCCACGTCGACACAGGGCAACTTCAAACGCGCAAGTGCAATGTCATGGCGCCGTCCGGGTGACCGGCGGGCAACTCCGTCCAGAACCGGTAGCCACCGGTCCCGTCGCTCTGGAGCGCCTGCCCCGGCGGCAGGCTGTTGTCGTACGTGTAGTCGATCGGCAGGAACGAGATGGTGTGCCCGGGAATGTAGGTGCGCCACGTCGTGCGCCCGGCAATGTAGGTGCCAGGAGCGATGCGGATCTCGACGTCAGTGGCCGGGGCGTGCTGGGTGAGGCGGTACTCCGCCTGCTCGAGGGTCGCGACTGGGGTGGACGGCGTCAAGCCGTCGTTGCTGCCAGAGCCGTTCGGCGCGACGTAGAGCGTGAACGGTGCCGCATCGGCCGCTGCGGGCGGCGCCACGGCTGTGAACGCCGCCAGAACCGCGCTGACCAGGACCGCGAGGACCCTCATGGCCCGCCCTCCAAGCACTCGACGCCACGAATGAATCAGCACAATACAACCGGCCTGGGACGGACTCCGGTCCTGCTGTAGGATCCACCGGGTGATGCGCCGCCTCAGTGCGGCCGGACGGCCAGGTGGGGGCGCAGAGATCCGGGACGTTCACCGTGCAACCGCGCGGGTGGGCATGGGCGTCTCCAGGGTGTGGCTGTGTCGATGGGAAGTCGGGGACCAAGGTGCGAGTACGACTCACGGTCAGCGGGCGGGCTAGCTAGCGCCATGCGCGTCCTCGTCCTGACCGTCGTCCACGACCCGGAAGACGCACGCATCAGGCATCGGCAGATCGTCGCGTTGCGGGAGGCCGGGCATGAAGTGACGTTGGCGGCTCCGTTCAGCGACACCGGCCGGCCGATCCCGAGTGACCTGAGCGTCATCGACATCCCGCGGTCGCACGGACGGCATCGGCTGACGGCGATGCGGACGGCGCGGCGGCTGCTGAAGCGGCGCGGCCGCGAGTTCGACATCGTCCTGATGCACGACCCCGAGCTGGTGCTGGCCAGCATCGGCCTGAACATCCCCGGCCTGGTGTGGGACGTGCACGAGGACACCGCCGCGGCGCTGCGGATGAAGGCGTGGCTGCCGAGGGCCGGCCGCCCGGCGGGGGCGGCGCTGATCCGGGCCATCGAGCGGCACGCCGAGCGCCGCATGCCGCTGCTGCTGGCCGAGGAGTCCTACGCCGGCCGCTTCCGCAAGCAGCACACCGTCGTCCGGAACAGCGTGGCGATCCCCGACGACGTCAGCGCGCCGGTCGACGACCGGGTGATCTACCTGGGCCGGCTGACGGCGGCGCGCGGCGGCCTCGACCTGGTGGAGCTGGGCCGGCGGCTGGCACCGGAGTTGCAGGTGCACCTGGTCGGCCCGGCCGACGCCGACTGTCAGGCCGCCATCGAGGCCGCGCAGGCCGAGGGCGCGGTCACCTGGCACGGCTTCGTCCCCAACGACGAGGCGCTGACGATCTTGCCGGGCGCGCTCGCGGGGCTCAGCCTGCTGCACGAGCAGCCCAACTACGCGCACTCCCGGCCCACGAAGATCGTCGAGTACATGGCGCACGGCCTGCCGGTCATCAGCACGCCGAACCCGGCGTCGGCGGAGCTGATCATGCGGCATCGGTGCGGCACGATCGTCCCGTTCGGCGACGTCGACGCGGCGGAGGCGGCGGTCCGGGCGCTGCGGGCCGACCCGGCGGAGCGGGCCCGCATGGCCGAGGCCGGGCGCGCCGCCGTCATCGCGCACTACAGCTGGGACGCCGACGCCGATCTGTTCGTTCACTCCTTGGAGAAGCTGGCACACGCCACCGCACACTGATCCTCGGCGCCGGTACAGTTTTCCCCTTCCCGACCAGACCTACGACGGAGATTCGATGCAACGGGCGGTACGCGCTCTACTCGGCTCCCGCTGGCCCCTGCTGGGCATGGCCGGTGCCCTCGCCGCCGTCGTGGTGGCGATCATCGTGGCCGCGACGGGCGGCAGCCTCGCCGTGGCGGCGCTCACCCTGCTGGTGGGCCTGACGTTGGTCGGGCTGGTCGCGGTCGGGGCCAGCGCCCGCGAGGCGGAACAGCGCGCCCGTAAGACGGAGCGGCAGCTCAAGGCGCTCACCAGCGCGGTCGAGACCGTCGCGGCGTCCGTCCAGGCGGTCGAGGAGCGGCAGGCCGACCCCAGCGGCGGGCCGCTGGCCGCCATCATCGGGGCGCAGCGCCTCGACGCCGCGGTGCGCCACGACGAGCTGGTCGCGCTGTACGACGAGCTGCGGACCGACGTCCACGCCACCCTGACCGAGCGGCAGCTGGCCGAGCTGTCCGCGCTGGCCAACCTGTACGCCATGCTCGGCGCCGACGACGAGGTCCCGGCGTTCGGCGGCTTCGCGGCGGCGCCGCGCACGGTGCTCCGGCTGGCGTCGCTGGTGCGCCGGCTGCCGTCCGACGCGCTGATCGTCGAGTGCGGCAGCGGCAGCTCGACGGTCTGGCTGGCGCTGGCCTGCCGGCGGGCCGGGAAGGGCCGCGTCGTCGCGCTGGAGCACCACGAGCGCTACGCCGCGCTCACCCGCGAGGCGCTGACCCGGCACGGTCTGAACGACGTGGCGGAGGTGCGGGAGGCGCCGCTCGAGCCGGTCACCGTCGGCGGTGAGAAGCACGACTGGTACGCGGCGCCGCAGTGGAACGACCTGCGCGGCATCGACCTGCTGTTCGTCGACGGCCCGCCCGGAAGCGTCGGGCCGCGGTCGCGCTACCCGGCGTTCCCGCTGCTGGCGACGGCGCTTGACGACGGCGCCGTGGTGGCCCTCGACGACGCGCAGCGCCCGGACGAGGCCGACGTCGCCGCCGACTGGCTGGCCGAGCCCGTCGACGGCGTCCACCTCGCCGACGACGACACCGTCGGCCGCACCCGGTTCTTCACCGCGTCGCGCTGACAACCGCGGCGTCGTAGGTCTCCTGGGCCGCGACGACGTCGTGAGCGCGCAACCCGATCCAGTCCAGCAGCGCCTGCAGCGGGCCGGTCAACTCGCGCCCGAGCGAACTGAGCTCGTAGCTGACCCGTGGCACCGCCGGCTCGACCGTGCGCACCACCAAGCCGTCGCGGGTGAGCTCACGCAGCCGTTCGACCTCGCGCTGGCCGGCTTCGAGCGCGCCGCCGACGTCCAGGTGCGACTGCGCGCCTTCGGGCTGCAGCCGGACGCCGGCGAGGGCGTGATCATCTCCGACCGGGCCGGGGTGGTCCGGCTCGGCGCCGAGGCAGGGCTGGACGCGGAGCTGGGCCGCCGTGTCGGCGTCAGCGGTGTGCCGACGTTCCTGATCGCCGGGCGCTACCTGCTCACCGGCGCGCTGCGGCGGGCGTGATCAGCCGGCCGAGCCCTCGTGCAGCATGCCCTGCTTCGTCACGCCGACGACGGCGGGGCGGACGCCGATCTCGGCGCCGCTGACCCAGTGCACCCCGAACAGCTGCCGCGCGGTCTCGTCGAGGCCGTCGGCGCCGGCGTGCCGGCGCGCGCGGTGCAGCGCCCGGGTGGCCCACAGCTCGACCGGCGGGCCGGGCTCGTCGGACACGGTGGCGCGGACCATCCCGGCCTGCTCGGACGACGACAGCGCCAGCAGCGAACCCACCGCCGACCGGCCGATGGCCACCCCAGCGGGCACGACCAGCGAGAACGGCGCCGGGAAGCCGGTGCGGACGGGCTCCGGCGCGAACCGGACCCGGGCGTCGGCGGCGAAGTAGTCCTCGACCCAGCGCGGCAGCTCCTTGTTCGGCGACACCGTGACGACGAGGTCGGTGTAGGCCGAGGCCAGGATGGAGTCGACGGTGACCTGGACCTGTTCGGGCGTCCCGCTGGTGGCGTCGACGACGGCGTGCACAACCGGCACCTGCCACATGCGCCCGACGTCGGAGGGGCGGAACAGCGGGATGGGCAGGTGGTTGGCCGCGAGGCCGGACCGCTCGCGCTTGATCTCGTCGCCACGGGTGGCGAAGTTGCGGGCGCCCTGGTGGTAGCTGCGGGCGCTGGGCTCCGGGACGAGCACGGCGCCGGCGGTGAAGATGCGGTAGCCGAACTCGGTGTCGACGATGCCCCGCAGCCCGAAGGTCGAGAAGCCGCCGCTCTCGGCGTACAGCGCACGCGGCGCCGACACGCTGGCGCCGACGACGGCGATGAAGGTGTCGTCGGCGTACGCGGTGAGCCGGGCGGCCTCGCGGATGAAGTCCTCGTGCCAGGTGTGCTTCTTCTGCTTGCGGCCATCGAGCAACTGGTCGAACGTGTCGTCGCGGGTGGCGGCGAGGACGTCGGCGGCGGTGATGTCGTCGAACTCGACGAACATCTTGTGCCCGAGCACAACGGCGTCGGCGAGGACGTGGTGCCAGCGGGCGTGCGCCTCGACGTGGGTGCGGGTGGCGACGATGTCGGCGTCGAGGAACAGCACGATGTCGCCGGTGGCCGCCTCGGCGCCGGCGTGCCGCGCCCGCCCGGACCCGTGCCCGTCGCCGGGCGGCAGCCGCAGCACGCAGGCCCGCTCGGGATGGACGGCGGGCAGCCGCAACGGCTCCGCCGAGGCGTCGTCGACGACGACGACGTCCATCAGCCCGGCCGGGTAGGTCTGGGCCGAGAGGGCGGCGAGGGTGAGGTCGAGCTCGTCCTGGCAGTCCTTCGCCGGCAGCACCACCGTCACCGTCAGGGACGGCGTCCAGGTGCCGAGATCGGGTGCCTGGACGGTGGTCCATTCCTGCCGGGGGACGGCGACCGGTGTCCGGGCCGTGGGCGACATCGTTCCTCCGCTGGAGCCGGGTAGTGTGGGTGCGCCGCCCTCCGGGCGGCGCCACGCTGAGAACCTACCGGGCCGTGTGATGCCGACCAAAACCGACCTCCCACCAGCACCGATCGTCGAGCCGTTTGCCCCGAACTGGACCGTCCTGGCCACACTCGACCCGGCCGCGCTCCGGGCGGCGGCCGACGCCGTCGTCGCGGCGCCGCTGCCGGCCGTCAACACCATGCTGGTCTCCCCCACCGGATTCGACCCGTTCGACGACGACGGCCCGGGCGCGCCGCCCCGGCCGCTGGCGACGCTGCGCACCACGTCGTCCGGCGGGCTGCGGCTGTACGCCGGGCGCACCCGGCTGGCCGACCTCGGCCGGCCCGCGGTCCTCGGCGCCGCCGCGCTCGAACTGCTGCGCCCGTACGCGGGCGTCCAGGTGCCGTTCGGCGCGGCGACCGGACCGGTCGAGCTGGCCGGATTCCTGCGTCAGCTGCTGGTCGGCGGCGTCCCTGTGTACGCGCCCGACCTCCCCGTGGTGGTCCGCCGGCTGCTCGGCCCGGTGCTGGGCGACCTGGTGGCCACGCTGACGCCGTCGACACTGGCCGACGCGGGCCACCGCGAGAGCTGGTCGGTCGCGGCCCGGCGAGCCGCCCTGCGCGCCGCGACGGCCGCCGCGGGCGTCGCCTCGTCGCGGCCGTCGGTGACGGCCGTCGTGCCGCCCGGCGCACCGGCGCTGCTGCGCGACCTGCGCCGCCAGACGTGGCCGGCGCTGACGGTGGTGATCGCGGACGGTGCCGAGGCGCGGCGGCGGGCGGTGGAAGGCTGCGAGACCGACCTCGTCACGCTGCCGGCGCCCGGGCTGAGCTACGCCCCTGAGCACGTCGAGGACCTCGTGCTGGGGCGCGGCTACGGCCAGCGGCCGGTCAGCGGGGTCCGGGTGCGGCGCACGTTCCTGCCGGTGCTCGACACCACGGTGCGCGCGCCCGGCTCGCCGTCCGAGCGGCCGGCGTCCGTGCTGACGGCGGCGACGGTGCTCGGCTCGCCGGCCGATGCGCTGGCGCTGGGCCTGGCGGAGCTGGACGACCCGCTGGCGACGGTCGAGGTGGGCGACGACGGGTACGCCGTCCACGACCTCGGCGTACGGCGGGCGGTTCGTGACGCCGCCGGGACGGACGCGGCGCTGCGGGCGGGCGGGCGGCAGGTCGGCGGCACCGGCAGGGTCGACGCCGGCTACGCGTCGTACTTCGCCCGGACCGCCTGAGTTCGCCAGGTTCGCCGGCGGCGCACGTTGGCCGTCCACCTGGCGCCCATTCTCTCAGCCAAGAACGGGCACCTATCAGGGGGAAGGGGGCGGTCTGGGCACGCCTCACTTCACCCGCGCCGGGTGCACGAGACGTGTGACGTCGACGATCTGGGCCGTCTTCGATGGCCAGAATCGTCCAAACGGCACCCGGAACACGACTCTCGCCATCGAAGACGGCCCCGGGAGTCGAGGACACCCAACGGCGCACCGACAGGAACGACGATGGGGTCCGAGTACGTGAATCCTCGTGCCGCCATACAGAGCTGGCCAGGGAGAAATGCCGCCGGCCGCTCGTGGTTGGCAGTTTGGTGGGCCCAGGGCGCCAGTAATCCGCCAACCATCGGTGGCCGCGCACGGTCAGGGGTCGGTGGGGACGGCAGCCAGGCGAACGGCGAACAGCGTGGGCTCTGCCCGCACTTCCCCCCGTCCCCCTGATAGCTGCCAAGAACGGGCGCCAGGGGGACGGCCCACGTGCGGACCCCGGTGAACTGTCAGGCCGGCCCGGCCAACTCCCGCTCGGCCTGCAGCTTGCGCACCGTCTCGACCAGTTCCTCGGCGCGGGCGTCGAAGGAGTGCTCCCGCCGCACCAGCTCGGACAGCTTCTCCCGCGCGGCCGCCCGCTCAGGTGTCTCCGCGAGGTGCAGGTTCACCGCGGCGGCCAGTTCCTGCGGCGTCGAGTAGGTGAGGACGACGTCGCCGAAGACGTCGTGCAGACCGGGAACGTCGTCGGTCACCACCCGCGCCCCGCAGGCGGCGAGGTCGAACAGCCGGTTGGAGATCAGGCCCTCGGCCTTCATGTCGTCCCAGTGGTCGTTGAGCACGGCGCCGGCGCCGGCGTAGACGGCGGGGAGGTCTTCGTTGGGGATGTACTCGCCCAGCCAGGCGCCCTCGGGCAGCAGGCCGCGCCAGCGCACGCCGTAGACGGACGGGACGATGCCGGCTTCCAGCGCGGTGCCCACCGAGGCTCGCATGCCGCGCGCGTTGCCGACGAACAGGACGTCGTGGCGGCGGCGGGGGTCGGTGGGGACGGGGTGGAAGCGGTACTGGTCGGTGGCCTGCAGCAGCGGCCGCACGGGCGCGCCGAGGTCGGTGGACATCCGCCGGGCGAGGCCGGTGGACGCGGCGAAGACGGCGTCGTAGGAGGCCAGCTCGCGCCGGGTGACCCGCTCCGGGTGGCTGATCACCCACGACAGGTTGGTCTGCTGCGGGTTCACCGTGTAGACGCTGACCCCGCGCAGCACCAGCGCGACGTCGTCGAAGCGGCCGGTCGGCCGGTACCAGGCCCGCTTGGCGTCGATGACGGCCTCGTGGCCGAGCCGCTCCAGCGCCTCCTTGAGGCCGATGGCGTAGTGCCAGTCGCCCCAGTTGGTGCGCCGGGTGACGTCGGGTGCGCCGATCTTGATCGCCCAGCGTAGCGGCCGCTCCGGGCGGTCGTGCACGACGATCGGGTCGAACCCCCAGTGGGTGGGCGCCTCGCCGTCGTACCCGACGATGGCGTAGCCACTGTCACCCCAGACGGCGACGTCGTCCTGTGCGACGGTCTCCTTCCAGCGGCCGGTGAACAGCTCCTGGTTGTCGGTCGCGGTGGTCGTCGCCGACGCCGTGGTGCGCCGCTCCGGCGTTTCGGCCAGTGCGACCATGCTGGACGGGACGTGGCGCAGCGGACGGCCGGTCTCGCGGGCCAGCCGCAGGCTGAGGTCGGGGTTGTCGATGTCGTTGACGAACAGCGGGTCGAAGCCGCGGACGGCGGCGAAGTCGGCGGCCCGGACGGCGAGCGCGACCGGCGTCAGCCCGGCCGGCGTCGACGGCGTGACCACCTCGGGCGCGTCGCCGGGGAAGCGCCGGTAGAGGTTGTGCGGGTGCGCGCCGCGGGCGAACGCGACGCCGGCCGACCACACCGTGCCGTCGCGCAGCAGCACCAGCGGCTGGGCGGCCGCGGCGCCGTCGGCGAGCGCGGCGGTCAGCGGCTCCAGCCAGCCCGCCTCGGCCCAGGTCGACGGGGTGAGGAAGACGACGGTCTCGCCGGTGGACTCGGCAGCGCCGATGGTCCGCGACAGCTCCGTCGACAGCCGCTGGGTCTGCCGCAGCACCCGCACGTTCGGGAACCGGATCGGCAGGAACTGCAGCCGCATGGCTTCGGCATCGGACGACTTCGCGTCGACGACGACCACCTCGAGGTCGTCGCCGGCGCCGTCGAGCAGCCGCTCGACGGTGGCGGTGACGGCCTGCGCGTCGTCGCCGGCGTGGATGACGACGGACACCGACCCCGGACGGCGCGCGGCCAGCCCGGCGTCGACGGCGTCCCAGTCGACCAGGTGTTTGGCCCGGATGACGAAGCGGTAGCCGAACAGCTCGTTGATGGTGATGCGGTCGCTGCGCTGCTCCCATGCGTCGTAGCGGGTGGCGACGAACGGCGCGAGCTCGAAGTCGGTGACCGCGGACATCCGGATGAACAGGTCCCAGTCGACGTTGCGGCGCAGGTTCTCGTCGAACGCGCCGACCTCGTCGAGCAGCGACCGCTCGTGCAGGACGACGATGCAGTCGATGAAGTTGCGCTCGACCAGCGCGGCGCGGTTGTACGGCAGCGACCGGTAGCCGACGCGGCCGTTCTTCTTCTCCTCGACCAGCTCGGAGACGGCGTAGCCGAACCGCAGCGACCGGGTGCGCACGAACGCGACCATGACCTCGAGGAAGTCGGGCGTCCACACGTTGTCGCTGTCGAGGTACGCGACGTACTCGCCGCGGGCCTGCGCCAGGCCGGCGTTGCGGGCCACGGAGACGCCGCCGGCGCGGTCGCGCCGGACCAGCTCGATGCGCTCGTCGGCCAGCAGCGGCTCGATCGCCTCGGCGGTGCCGTCGGTGCTGCCGTCGTCGACGACGATCAGCTGCCAGTGGCGGTAGGTCTGCGCGGCGACGGACTCGATGGCGGTGAGCACGCCCGCGCGCCGGTCCTTCGTCGGGATGACGACGGTGACGAGCGGCGGCTCCTCGGCACGCCCGGCGTACTCGGTGACCACGCGGCGCTTGAACGCCTCGGAGGCCTCGTGGTCGAAGCTGTCGGCGGTGCGCGGCAGGTGCTCCCAGCCGTGGGTGTCGCGCATGAGCCGGCGGGTGCGGCGGGCGAAGTCGGCCAGCGGCGGGCCCTGCACGTCGCCGAAGTTCGAGGTGTAGACCTCGACGTCGAAGGCGGCGCTGGGCTGGGCACCGGTCTTCCACCCGGTCTCGAGGTAGTGGCCGAGCGGGCCGCCGCGGTGGGCGGCGGCGTCGGGGTGCCGTTCGGTGTAGAACTCGGGATCGAACAGCGGGTGCGGCGACAGCCCGCGGGCGATGCCGCGGTTGATGTAGTGGACGAACGGCGCGACGTCGAGCTTCTTCGGGCTCTTGGGGTGGTCGCGGTACCACTCGCTGACGAAACACGGGTTCGGCGAGATGTCGGTGGCCGAGCCGGCCGTGACGTAGTGGTCGATCGGGTCGACCCCGGACGGAATGGCCTCGGTGAGCTGCTCGCGGTACCAGTCGGCGTCGAACAGCCCACTGGCGCGGATAGCGGAGGCGATGCGGCGGCGCCGCGCGACGTCGTCGAGGTACGCCTGCGGCAGTACCTTCTTGACCAATCGACGGACCCTGCCGACCGGCAGTTTCATGCGCAGAACTCCTTGGGAACGATCATGACCCTGGTGCCCCAGGCCATTCGGACCCAAGTGCATCGGACGCGTTCGGACGCTCGGTATCTTAGACGTTCGACGAGGCTGGGAGGTGCCCAAGTGCGGTGGTTGGTCACGGGCGCGGCGGGCATGCTGGGCCGCGACGTCGCGACGGTGCTGGACGGCGCCGAGGTCACGGCGCTGGGCCGGGCGCAGCTCGACATCACCGACGCCGGCGCGGCCGACGACGCCGTCCGCGGTCACGACGTCGTGGTCAACACCGCGGCCTGGACCGACGTCGACGGCGCCGAGACGGCCGAGGCGGCGGCCACGGCGGTCAACGGCGCAGGTCCGGCGCACCTGGCCGCGGCCTGCGCCCGGCACGGCGCCCGGCTGGTGCACGTCTCCACCGACTACGTGTTCGACGGCGCCGCCACGTCGCCGTACCCCGAGGACGCGCCCACCGCGCCCCGGTCGGCGTACGGACGGAGCAAGCTGGCCGGTGAGCGGGCGGTGCTGTCGGCGCTGCCCGGCGCCGGGTACGTCGTGCGCACGGCGTGGCTGTACGGCGAGCACGGCGGCAACTTCGTCAAGACGATGGCCCGGCTCGCCGCCGATCGCGACACCCTCGACGTCGTCGACGACCAGCGTGGCCAGCCGACGTGGTCGATGGACGTGGCGACGCGGCTGGTCGAGCTGGCCCGCGCCGGCGCGCCGGCCGGCGTCTACCACGCGACGAACGGCGGCGAGACGACGTGGTTCGGGCTGGCCAGGGCGGTCTTCGCGCAGTTGGGCCTCGACCCCGGGCGCGTGCGCCCGACCACAACGGACCGGTTCCCGCGCCCAGCGCCGCGGCCCGCCTACTCCGTCCTCGGCCACGACGGCTGGGCCCGGGCCGGGCTGCCGCCGCTGCGCCCGTGGGACGAGGCGCTGGCGGACGCCGCCCCCGCCGTCCTCCCCCTCGGCTAGCCCGGCGCGGTCCCTTTGGCGTTGTCGGGTGGGCGTTTTCCTCGCTAGAGCGGGGCAAAGTCCGATCTGACGACAGCGACGATCGGGTGACGCAGGGGTGATCGGCCGAAGGGAGCACGGATCGCAAGGACCCGCCCATGATCATCAACCTTTTGAGCTGCTATCACGACGCGAGAGGTTGATGATCATGGAACGGGGGCGCCAGCTAGGACGAGCGCAGCAGCAGGCTGATCGTGCTGTGCTGCGCCAGGCCGCCGAGCGCCGCCAGCGCGCGGAACGTCAGCGTGACGTCGACGGTGGCGGGCGCGTCGAAGCGGACCCGGAAGCCGCCGTCCTGACGCGGCTCGCCGGTGAGCACGTGCACCGGGAGGTCCAGCTCGACGCCGGGCACCGGGGCGCTCTCGATGGTCAGCGGGCCGGTGACGTAGCCGTCGTTGACGATGGTGACGTCGACGGGGTGCCAGTCGCCCGGCGCCAGCACGCCGAGGCGCGTCGCGGTGCGGGCGACGTTCACCCGCGCCTCCGGGTTGATGGTGACGGCGATCGGCGCCGTGGTGTCGACCGGGCCGCAGCAGCCGTTCATCCGTCCACCTCGGATTCGTCGCGACGGCCCTGGTAGATGGCCTGCGCCTGGTCGTACGCCGCCCGCGCCCCGTCCCGTTCGCCCGCGCGGATGAACCCGGACTTGGCCGTCCACAGGGCGTCGACGGAGTCGTGCAGCCACTGGGCGCTGCGCTTCGAGGCGCGGATCGGGCGGCCGCCGGCCTCGACGAAGATCGGCTGGGTGTGCACGCTGGGCAGGATGCGCAGCGCCACCCACGACGAGCGCTCCAGCGTCACGTCGAACGCGACCTCCCGCTCGGCCCCGTCGGCGAGCACCCGCTGCGACGCCACCGCGTAACCGTTCACCACCAGCTCGAGCAGCACCTCGCGGCCGCCGCCGATGCGGGCCCGCTCCAGGTGCCAGCCGACCGGCGCGCTGTACGCGGGGCGTCCCGGCTCCGGCGGCAGTGGCGGGGTCTCCGGCAGCCAGGCCGCGACGGTCGCCGTCACACGGACCGGGCCCGGCTCGGCCACCCGCTGATCCCGCGCGGTGTCGCCGTCGACGGCGAAGTCGAAGACGTGGCTGCGGCCGTCGCCGAAGTACGAGGCGCCGTCCCGAAGACCGTCCAGCCACGCCTCCAGCGCCCGCGGCCCTCGCGGCGGCGACGGCAGCCGGACGTAGGTGCGCCCGACGCCCGGGCCGTCGTCGTAGATGCACGGATAGTCGGTCTCGCCCAGCATGAGCGTGCTGTAGCCGACGTTGAGCAGGTGGTACCAGATGTTCAGCTCGGCCGCGGGCGCCAGCTCGGCGCCGGCCTGGAAGTCGGCGGCGCCGAGCGGGACGTCGACGACGATCTCGTTGGACCCGATCGACTGGAATCCGGGAACGACGTGGTTCGGCAGCTCGTCGGTGCCGGCGGCCAGCCCGAGCCCGCAGTGCGCGTACCCCGTCAGCGCGCCCTGTGCCCGCCCCCACCGCATGATCGGCAGGTTCCACGACGGCCAGTCCTCGATCAGCTGCGTGCCCGGATAGTCCTGGTCGGTGAGGCCGAGCAGGATGACGTGCCCGGAATGGCTGGACGGGAAGCCCGACACCTCGACGTCGTAGCGCAGCGCGCTCTCGTCGTCGCGGTCGGTGGGCCGCGGCGACCACGTCATGCCCTGCGCCTGCTGCATCGCCTCGTTCTCCAGCAGCGCCGGCGGGCTGATCGACTCGCCGCTGAAGAACTGCTTCTGGTGGTAGTAGCAAGGCCCCCAGGTCAGGACGCTGCCCAGCCACAGGCCCTCGCCGCGGACGTGCCGGATCATCGTCTCCGGCGTGACGCCCTCGCTGGGCACGTTGTAGTGCGAGCAGCCGCCGGCGTGGATGTGCGGGTCGCCGGAGTAGTAGCCGTGCGCGGCGGGGTCGACCCAGCGGTCCAGCCGCAGCTCGACGGCGTCCGTGCCGGGCTCGACGCGGACGTCCCGGGTGACCGGGCGGTACTCCGGCCCGCGCCGCACCGAGATCTCGTACTCGCCGTCCGGCAGGACGACGACCTCGCCGGTGGCGCGGTACACGTGCTCGTGGAAGAACATGTCCGGCGCCAGCCGCATCGCCGTCGACGGGTACGACCGGCCGTGGGCGTCGCGCACGGTGACGGCGGCCATGCTGCTGGCGCCGTCGGGCTCGCGGACGTCGAGGCGGATCTCCCGCGCCGGCCGGCTCTCGAACTCGATGGTCGCGCCGTACTCCGTCGCGGTCATCATCATCTCGATCGCGGCCCGGTTCCCCGGCGGGCGGGTCAGGCTCGGCGGCCGGTCCTCGACCGCCAGCGTGAACGCCAGCTCGGCGGAGCGGCGGCCGCCGTCGCGGCTGTACGCGCTGATGACGTGGTACTCGGCCTCCAGCCCGGACAACTCGCCGGACGTCGCCAGCCGCGTCTGCAGCCAGGCGTCCTTGATGCGCGGCACGCTGTCGACGGTGTCGGGCAGCGCGATGCGGGCGGAGTGGCTGCGGTGGTCGATGACGCCGTACACACCGGACGTCGTGCCGTTCAGCCGGCCCTCGATGCGGTGCGGGTTCGCGACCCGCACCAGGAAGCTGGTCCAGCCGTGCTGGACCAGCCGCGGCGGCGCGGCGCCGGGCCGGGTGACCGTGCCGGCGTGCTCGTCGACGCCCACCTCGACCAGCACGTACGGACGGAGCAGCGCCTCGATCTCGGCGGCGGGGCCGGCCGTCAGCTCGGCCAGCCGGGCGGTCACGTCAGCGGGCAGCGGGTCGCCGAGGTCGCGCAGCTGGTGCACGGCGCGGGTCGCGGAGGCGAGCAGGGGCTGGGCAGCGGGCTCGGACACGGTCCTCCAACGTCGGCGGGGTGTCCGGCCGACGTTACTGTGCCGCGAGCGCCGCGTAGAACTCCTTTGTTGCCGCGTAGTCCGGCAGCAGCCCGGACTCCAGTGCCGCGGCCAGCGACGGCGCGGCGCGGTCCTTCTCGGACAGGATCGGGGTGATCGGCCGGCCCGCGCGGTCCGTCGTCGGCCAGTCGATGCCCAGCTCGGGGTCGAGCGGGTCGACGCCGTGCTCGCGGCCGGGCGCGTACGGCGTCGAGCACAGGTACATGACGGCCGAGCCGTCGGCCAGCGACAGGAACGCGTGCCCCAGCCCCTCCGCCACGTACACGGCCCGCCGGTCGGCGTCGTCGAGCAGCACGGAGTCCCAGGCCCCGAACGTCGGCGACCCGGCCCGGAGGTCGACCACGACGTCGAGGACGGCGCCGCTGACGCACGTGACGTACTTGGCCTGGCTGGGCGGGACGTCGGCGAAGTGCAGGCCGCGCAGCACCCCGGCGGCCGAGACGGACAGGTTGGTCTGGACGATGTCGGGGCGGTGGCCGACGTGCGGCGCCAGCAGGTCGCCACGGAACGACTCGAGGAACACGCCGCGGTCGTCGCCGAACTGCGGCGGCGTGACGACCCACGAGCCGGGCACGGACAGCGGCTCGATCTTCGGCCCGCTCACACCGGCGCTCCGTCGAGCAGCCCGACGAGGTAGTCGCCGTAGCCGGACTTCGCCAGCGCCTCGCCGCGGACCCGCAGCTGGTCGTCGTCGATGAAGCCCAGGCGCCAGGCCACCTCCTCGGGGCAGCCGATCTTGTGGCCCTGCCGCGCCTCGATGACGCGGACGTACTCGCCGGCGGCCATGAGGTTGTCGAACGTGCCGGTGTCGAGCCAGGCGGTGCCGCGCGGCAGCACCTCGACGTGCAGGGCGCCGCGGTCGAGATAGCTGCGGTTGACGTCGGTGATCTCCAGCTCGCCACGCGCCGACGGGGCCAGGCCGCGGGCGATCTCGACGACGTCGCTGTCGTAGAAGTACAGGCCGGGGACGGCGAAGTTGCTGCGCGGCCGCGCCGGCTTCTCCTCCAGGCTGATGGCCCGGCCGTCGCCGTCGAACTCGACGACGCCGTACGCGGTGGGGTCGGCGACGTGGTGGGCGAAAACGAGCCCTCCGTCGATCTCGGTGTACTTGCGCAGTTGGGTGCCGAGGCCGGCACCGTAGAAGATGTTGTCGCCGAGGACCAGCGCCACGTGCTCCGAGCCGACGAAATCGGCCCCGATGACGAACGCCTGGGCCAGCCCGTCGGGGCTCGGCTGCTGGGCGTAGGTGATGGAGATGCCCAGGTCGGAGCCGTCGCCGAGCAGCGACTGGAACTGCCGCGCGTCGTGTGGCGTGGTGATGACGAGGATGTCGCGGATGCCGGCCAGCATGAGGGTGGTCAGCGGGTAGTAGATCATCGGTTTGTCGAAGACCGGGAGCATCTGCTTGCTGACCGCCATGGTGAGCGGATGCAGCCGGGTTCCCGAGCCGCCCGCCAGGATGATTCCTCGCATGAGCGCCTACGATAGCCCGCGACAGGGACCGCTCCAGGAGGGGACGAGATGCGGCTGTTGATCACGGGCGGGGCCGGCTTCATCGGCTCGCACTACGTCCGCCAGGCACTGTCCGGCGCTTATCCCGGCCTCGACGGCGCCGACGTCGTCGTGCTCGACAAGCTCACCTACGCCGGCAACCCGGCCAACCTCGAGCCTGTCGCCGACCACCCGCGGTTCTCCTTCGTCAAGGGCGACATCCTCGACACCGGGCTGGTCGACGAGCTCGTCGCCGCGGCCGACCAGGTCGTCCACTTCGCCGCCGAGAGCCACGTCGACCGCTCCATCCAGGGCGCCGCCGCGTTCGTCCAGACCAACGTCGTCGGCACCCAGACGCTGCTCGACGCGGCCCGGCGGCACGGCGTCGACCGGTTCGTGCACGTGTCCACCGACGAGGTGTACGGGTCCATCGAGTCCGGCTCGTGGACCGAGGACCACCTGCTCGCGCCGAACTCGCCGTACAGCGCCAGCAAGGCCAGCAGCGACCTCGTCGCGCTCGCCTACCACCGCACCCACGGCGTTCCAGTGTCGGTGACCCGCTGCTCGAACAACTACGGTCCGTACCAGTACCCCGAGAAGGTCATCCCGCTGTTCGTGACCAACCTGCTCGACGGGCTGAACGTGCCGCTGTACGGCGACGGCCTCAACGTGCGCGACTGGCTGCACGTCGACGACCACTGCCAGGCCATCGAGCTGGTCCGCTCGGGCGGCCGGTCCGGCGAGATCTACAACATCGGCGGCGGCCGCGAGCTGACGAACAAGGAGCTCACCGGCCTGCTGCTGGAGGCCTGCGGGGTCGGCTGGGACCGCGTCGACCACGTCGAGGACCGCCTCGCCCACGACCGGCGCTACTCCGTCGACCACGGCAAGATCCGCGCCGAGCTGGGCTACGTGCCGCGGCAGGACTTCGCCGCCGGGCTGGCCGGGACGGTCGGCTGGTACCGCGACCAGCGGTCGTGGTGGGAACCGCTGAAGAACCGCTGATCGGGGATTCGTCCGCGGCCGTCCGGGGCATACTCGAAGACGACCTGCGGTCGATCGGGAGGTAGCGAGGCTTGCGGCGTGCGGTCGGCATCCTTGTGGCGACGGTGCTGGCGGCGACCCTCCTCACCGGCTGGGCGCCCGGCTGGCTCGGCGGTGACCCGTCCGCGCCACGCGACGTCCGCCAGCCCCCGTCGAAGACCGTCGACGTCGGCGTGTTCTTCGCCTCCGCCCGGGGCGCCGCGGACGCCGTCCAGGCCGCCATCGACGCCGCCGACCCGGGCCAGACCGTCGTCTTCCCCGCCGGGGTCTACCAGCTGGAGCGGCCCGTCCGGTTCCGGTCCGGGCGCGACTACACCGCCGCCGACGGCGCCCGCGTGGTGCTGCGCGGCTCCGGCGAGGACGGCGTCACGCTCGCCCACGACGAGCTGAGCGACGTCACCATCAGCGGGCTGGAGTTCGACAACGTCCGCATCGAGCTGAAGGGCTCCGACGACCACACCTCCGTCACCGACGTCACGCTGCGCGACTGCACGTTCCGCAACGGGCCGGTGGGCAGCGAGTGGGGCGTCGCGTACGTGCTGCTGCGGCACACCGTCGGCGTCACGGTCGAGGGCTGCGAGTTCCTCCGCGACAGCGCGCACCCCGGCCGCGGCGTGGTCTCCGACAGCACTCGGCTGACCGTCGTCAAGGACTCCTGGTTCGGCACCACCGCCGACCTCGACCCGTCCGTGCCGGACGGCTGGTTCCGCACCGCGATCAACTTCTGGGGCCACGACCTCGCCATCGCCCAGGGCAACGACGAGGTCATCGTCGACGGCAACGTGTGGCGGCGCACGCCCGGCATCGGCGCGCCGGCCGGCTGCCAGTTCTGCCAGGATCACGGCCTGTACGCGTGGGGCAGCCGGCGGCTGTCGATCGTCGGCAACCGCGCCGACGGCTGGGACGCGTCGCCCGCCGGCGGCTCGATGAAGCTGCGCAACCAGACCGACACCTTCGTCGTCGGCAACCGGCTGCGTTCGTCGGGCATCCTCAGCTACGTCTACGCCAGCTCGAACATGCCCGAGGTGTTCCGCCGGGTGTCGCTGCGCGACAACACCATCGACATGCGCGGCGCGACCGGCTGCCGGCACTACTGCGGCGTCACGTACTGGCGCGACGCGGAGATCCTCGGCCAGCAGGGCGCACCGGAGAGCGACGTGTTCATCGGCGGCAACGCGTTCGTCGACGGCGGGCTGATCTCCGTCTCCACCGACCGCGCCGCCGAGTTCTGCGTCCAGGGGAACAGCCAGGCCGCGCTGATCTCGCACCTGGGCGACGTCCGGACCAGCGACTGCGGTGCGGCGCCGGAGTGGGAGGAACCGTTCGCCGGGGTGCTGCGCGGCGACTTCGACGGCGACGACCGGGAAGATTTCGTCCAGCTGGTCCGCGACGACGACGCGGACCCGTACTGGCGGGCGCACCTGAGCGCCGGCAACGGCGTCGAGATCCAGGAGTGGCCCGCGCACGTCGGCGGCGCCCAGCTGGCCGCCCGGCTCGGCGTCCAGGTCGGCGACTTCGACGGCGACGGCCGCGACGACCTCGCCTGGGCCGGCACCTGCCGCGACCAGGGCAGTTGCTGGCGCGTCGCCCTGGCCGGCGACGACGGGTTCGCGCCGCCCCGGCCGTGGGCCCGGCTCGGCTCCGTCACCGCCGAGACCACCCAGTTCGGTATCCAGGTCGGCGACTTCGACGGCGACGCCCGCGACGACCTGCTCTACCGCGGCGGCTGCGGCCCCGATGGCGAGCCGTGCTGGCGGATGCTCGGCAGCGACGGCGAGTCGTTCCAGGTCTCCTCCTGGGGCGACGCCGCCGCCTGGACCACCGAGTCCGACGTGTACGGCCTCCTGGTCGCCGACTTCTCCGGCGACGGCCGCGACGACGTCCTCTACCGCGGCGCCTGCGGCTCCCGCCCGGAACCGTGCTGGCGCATGCACGTCAGCGGCGACAACGGCTTCAAGGTGCGCAGCTGGGGCGACGCCTTCTGGGCCGAGCCCGACGGCAGCACCGCCCACTTCGGCATCTCCGTCGGCGACATCGACGGCGACGGCGACGCCGACCTCGGCTACCGCGGCCGCTGCGGCAACGGCGAGTCGCAGTGGCGTTACCACCTCAGCACCGGCTCGGCCTTCACCGCCGCCTGCGCGCCGCGGGCCAAACTGCCCCCGGCCCGCTGAGACGGCCGCTCACTGGCCGCTCGTGGTTGGCAGTTTGGTGGGCCCAGGGGGCCAGTAATCCGCCAACCATCGGTGGCCGCGCACGGCCAGGGTCGGTGGGGACGGCAGTCAGGCAAACGGCGCACGGCGCACCGGGCGGGCTCTGCCCGCACTTCCCCCGTCCCCCTGATAGCTGCCCGTTCTTGGCCGCGGTGCCGCGGGTCAAGCGGTGCTTCGCCGCGCGAAGCGCCACTGGGCTCCGCTTGAGGCGCGGTGCCGCGGCTGAGAAAATGGGCAGCAGGGGGACGGCCCACTGCCGCCAAGCGGCCAACGCGGCGAGCACAGCGGCGACCGGCGGCCGCTCAGGGCAGTAGATCGTCCAGCAGCCGCAGCATCGTGTGCATACGCCGGTCGGCGGCCTTGACGCTGCCCCGCTTGACGGCGCGGAAGTAGCGGTTGCGCCAGCCGCTCAGGAACAGCAGCAGGGCCAGCGCCACCTGCAGCCGCCACGGGACGGCGCCGGCGGTGGTCAGGGCGGGCCGCAGCGAGGTGGGCGCGTCCAGCGTCGCTGCCAGGGCACGCGGCTCGGGCGCGGACATCAGCACCTTGAGGACGTCGTGCGCGAGCGGCCGGTGCCCGGCGTCCTCCCAGTCGACCAGCGCGAGCCGGCCGTCGGTCATCCGCAGCACGTTGCCCAGGCCCGGGTCGCCGTGGCTGAGCCCCACGGTGAGCGGCCGCGCGTCGTCGAGGAGGGCGCGGGCCCGTTTGAGCGTCGTCGGGCGGTCGAGGGCATCGGGCCAGCTGCCCGGGGGCGGGTCCTCGGCCAGGCCGGTGAACGCGGCCAGGGCGCGGGACCGTTGCTCGTCGCCGAGCGGCTCGTGCATCACGCCCAGCCGCCGCCACGTCTCGGCCAGCAGCGCGAGCAGTTCCACGACGGTGTCGGCGGCGTCCTCGGGCCGCACCGCCGCGCCGTCGACCGCCTCCTCGACCAGCCAGTCCGCGACGGCGCCGCCGGCCGGCCCGCGTCCGGACAACCCGCTCTCCAGCACCTGCGGGACGGCGAACGGCGTCCGGCCGGCCAGCACCCGCTGGTGCGCGCTGCCCGCCACCAGCGGCGTCGGCGTCCCGGACGTGAGCCGCTGCTGCACGACGAGGGTGCGGGCCGCCTCGGTGAGGTAGAACGCGCGGAACCGCAGCTGCTCCGCCGTGCGCATCGCCCCGGCGACCACGACGTCCGCGGCGGCCGCCGAGCGCACCCGCGGCCGGCCGTCCGCGACCAGCACCGATGCCCCCGTCCGCTGGTCGACGAAGACGCCGCTGGACGGGAACTCCGCCGCCGCGTCCAGCCGCTCGGAGAAGGCGATGCGGTTGTCGTGGAAGAAATGCCGCCGACGCAACCGGGCAACGCCACGTGCGGACGGCAGGCTGCCCGTCGTACGCTCGATGACAGCGGCCCATTCGAGCGAACGGACGGCATCGGAGGCGGCAGGCACCGACTATGTCTACCAGCGCAACAGCGCAGTTCAGACCGGTTTCGATGGGAACTCGATGAGAGTGTTCTCATCTTCTGGACGGCTCTCGCGGGCCGCAGGAAACATCGCATGCTCAGACCTGCTGTAAAGTCGCACGGTCACGAGCGCCACATGGACGGGAACGAAGCAGTGTCGACAGATGTCGCAGTGGTTGGACTGGGATACGTGGGTTTGCCGCTGGCGCAGGAAGCCAGCCGCTCGGGCCTGCGAGTCATGGGTTTCGACGTCAGCACCCACGTCGTCGAAGGTCTGAACGAAGGTCGGTCGCACGTCGACGACCTGTCCGACGCCGACATCGCCGAGATGAAGGCGGCCGGCTTCCAGGCGTCGGCGAACGAGGCCGACCTCGATGCGGCCGACACCATCGTCATCTGCGTGCCGACGCCGCTGTCCGACGACGGCGGGCCCGACCTCGGCGCCGTCAAGGCCGCGGTCGGCACCGTCGGGCGGCACCTGACCGCCGGCATGCTGGTGGTGCTCGAATCGACCACCTACCCGGGCACCACCGACGAGGTGGTCCGGCCGATGCTGGAGGAGGCCTCCGGCCTCGTCGCCGGCCGCGACTTCCACCTCGCGTTCTCGCCCGAGCGCATCGACCCGGGCAACCCGAAGTACGGCATGCGCAACACCCCCAAGGTCGTCGGCGGCCAGACCGCCGCCTGCACCGAGCGGGCGGCCACGTTCTACCGCCGCTTCGTCG
Source organism: Jiangella muralis (assembly GCF_001270745.1). Taxonomy (GTDB): domain Bacteria; phylum Actinomycetota; class Actinomycetes; order Jiangellales; family Jiangellaceae; genus Jiangella; species Jiangella muralis. The sequence continues at coordinate 38,426 of NZ_LFXL01000037.1, read as the reverse complement.
ACACCGTCGTCGAGGCCAAGGGCACCCGCGAGGCCGAGACCGCGAAGCTGCTCGAGAACACCTACCGGCACGTCAACATCGCGCTGGTCAACGAGATGGCGCGGTTCTGCCACGAACTCGGCATCGACCTCTGGGACGTCATCCGGCTGGCGAAGACCAAGCCGTTCGGCTTCCAGGCGTTCTACCCGGGTCCCGGCGTCGGCGGGCACTGCATCCCGATCGACCCGAACTACCTGAGCCACAACGTGCGCCAGCGCCTCGGCTACCCGTTCCGGTTCGTCGAGCTGGCGCAGGAGATCAACGCCACCATGCCGGCGTACGTCGTCCAGCGCATTCAGAACATCCTCAACACCGACGGCAAGGCCGTCAACGGGTCGACGATCCTGCTGCTCGGCGTCACGTACAAGCCCGACATCGCCGACCAGCGCGAGTCGCCCGCCGTCCCGCTGGCCAAGCGGCTGGCGTCGCTCGGCGCCAACGTGATCTTCCACGACCCCAAGGTCCCCACCTGGAAGGTCGACGGCGCCGTCCTCGAGTCGGTCACCGACCTCGACGCCGCGCTGGCCTCGTCCGACCTCACCGTCGTCCTCCAGCCGCACAGCGACTACGACGGCACACTCATCGCCAAGACGGCGAAGCGAGTCTTCGACACCCGCGGCATCACCCCGCTCGGCGACGCCGTCGAACACATGTGACCCGGCTAACGCGGGCCGGCCCGGCCCGCGTTAGGTTGTGCCGCATGACCGACGACGCCGAAGTCGTGTGGCGGCCCGATCCCGAGGCCGTGGCCCACAGCCGCATCGCCGCGTTCCGCCGCCGGCTGCGCGACGAAGGTCTGGTCGACGCCGCCGATTACGACGAGCTGTGGCGCTGGTCGGTCGGTGAGCCGGGCGAGTTCTGGGGCGCCGTCGCCCGCTTCTTCGAGGTCGAGTTCCGCACGCCGCCCGAGGACGTGCTGCCCGACGTCGCGATGCCGGGGACCCGCTGGTTTCCCGGCGCGACGCTCAACTACGCCGAGCAGGCGCTGCGCCCCGGCGAGGGCAAGGGCGACGACGACGGCGCGGTCGTGTTCCGGCGCGAGGACGGGCTGCGCGCCGAGCTGACCCATGGCGAGCTGCGCCGGCAGGTCGCGGCCATGCGTGCGGCGCTGGCCGCCCTCGGCGTCGGCCGCGGCGACCGCGTGGCCGCGCTGGTCCCCAACGCGCCGCAGACACTGGTCGCGTTCCTGGCGACGGCCAGCCTGGGCGCCGTCTGGTCGTCCTGCTCCCCCGACTTCGGCGTGCGGGCGGCGGCCGACCGGTTCGCGCAGATCTCGCCGACGGTGCTCGTGACCTGCGACGGCTACGTCTACAACGGGAAGACGGTCGACGTCCGGCCGACGGTGGCGGCGCTGCGGGCGCAGCTGCCCGGCCTACGCGCCGTGGTCGCGTTTCCGTTCGTGGGGACGTCCGTGCCCGATGCGCTGAGCTGGGACGACCTGCTGGCCGAGCACGACGGCGCGGCGCTCGAGTTCACGCCGGTGCCGTTCGACCACCCGCTCTGGGTGCTGTACTCGTCCGGCACGACCGGCCTGCCGAAGGGGATCGTCCAGGGCCACGGCGGCATCGTGCTCGAGCACGTCAAGGCGGCCGGCCTGCAACTGGATCTGAAGCCCGGCGAACGGTTCTTCTGGTTCACCACGACCGGCTGGATGATGTGGAACTTCCTCATCGGCGGGCTGCTGGTCGGGTCGACGGTGGTGCTGTACGACGGCAGTCCCGGGTATCCGTCGCTGCGATCGCTGTGGGATCTCGCCACCGAGGAGCGGGTCGCCGTCCTCGGGACGTCGGCGCCGTTCGTGCAGGCCTGCCTGAAGGACGGCCTGACGCTGGACCCGTCGGCGTTCCCGGCGTTGCGGGCGGTCGGCAGCACCGGTGCGCCACTGTCGACCGACGGTTTCCGCTGGCTCAGCCGCAACCTGGGCCCGTCCGTGCAGATCGCCAGCCTCTCCGGCGGCACCGACGCCTGCACGGCGTTCGTCGGTCCGGCCCCGGACGTGCCGGTGTGGCTGGGCGAGCTGTCCCGGCCCGCGCTCGGTGCCGCGCTGGCCGCGTTCAACGAAGCCGGGCACCCCGTCATCGGCGAGGTCGGCGAGCTGGTGCTGACGGCGCCGCTGCCGTCCATGCCGGTCTCCTTCTGGGGCGACGACGACGGCTCGCGGCTGCGGGCGGCCTACTTCGAGGACTACCCGGGGGTGTGGCGGCACGGCGACTGGGTGACGATCACGCCACACGGGTCCGCCATCATCCACGGCCGCAGCGACTCCACCCTCAACCGCGGCGGCGTCCGCATGGGGACGGCGGAGTTCTACCGGGTCGTCGAGGGCCATCCGGCCGTCGTCGACTCGCTGGTCATCGACACGTCCGGTGCCGCGTCGCCGGACGGTGAGCTGATCTGCTTCCTGGTGCTGGCGCCCGGGGTCACGCTCGGCGAGGTCGAGCCGGAGCTGCGGTCGTCGCTGCGTGCGGAGCTGTCGCCCCGGCACGTCCCCGACCGCTTCGTCGTCGTCGACGACGTGCCGCGGACGCTGACCGGCAAGAAGTGCGAGGTGCCGGTGAAGCGGATCCTCGCCGGGGTGGCGGCGGAGGCGGCCGTGAGCCGCGAGGCGCTGCGCAACCCTGCGGCCCTCGACCCGTTCGTCGCGCTGGCCGCGACCCGCTGACACCGTCTACTTGCGGCGCCGGCCGTCGGGCAGTGGCAGCGGGTCGATGCTCTGGTCGTTCGCGGTCAGGTCGATGCCGAGGTCGCCGGCGAACACCAAGTGGGTCTCGATGTCGACGTCGCCGGCGCCGAGCAGGACGCCGTAGTAGTCGCCGACGTAGGTGTTGACGTGGTCGTGGCCGCAGAAGACGCCGCGCACGTCGCCGCGATCGAGGATGGCGGAGAACATGCCGCAGTTGAACGGGCCGGGGCACTCGTCCTCGTTGCGCTCGCCGATGATGCCGTGCTTGGCGACGGCGCGCTCGTGGTCGGCGGCGGTGCGGCTGTCGACGCTGGCGAACCACATGAAGCGGTACTCCCACAGCGGGATGTGGATGAACATCAGCGCCGGCACCTTCTGCCCGGCCCGCTTCTCGACCAGCTCGGACGTCTCGGTGTACCAGTGCACCTGGTTCATCCGCAGCCAATCCCACGTCGGGTAGCCGGCGAAGTCCTGCCCCGCGATCGTCGACGGGGCGTAGCGGCCGCTGTCGAGCAGGAACAGGTTGAAGACGGGACGCTGGCCGCGGGCGCCGCGGATCAGCAGGTTCATGGTGCCGGAGCCGGTGACGCCGCGCGGGCTGGGCTGATTCAGGTTGTGGCCGTAGGACCGGTAGAAGGCGAGCATGTCCTCCTCGTCCATCCCGGTGTCCGGCGTGGAGTCCTCGTCGTGGTTGCCGTAGGTGACCACCCACGGGATCTGCCGCTGCTCCATCGGCTGGACGACGTTGTTCATCGCCTGCCTCATCTCGGTGGCGTTCGCGCAGCCGCCGGTGATGTTGTCGCCGTTGTGGACGACGAGGTCGGGCTGCTCGCTGTCGAGGACCTTCTCCATCAACTCGATGGTGCGCCGCTCGATCCGCTCGTCGTCCTGGGTGTCGTTGAACTGGACGATCTTGAACGCGCCGTCGCCTGTGAACCGCAGCGGCCGGTCCTCGTCCGCCGCGCCCGCGGTGGTCGCACCGGCGAGCGCACGGCGCCGCCGAGCGCGAGTGCGGCGGTGCCGGGGACGCTAACGGCCGCCGGGCACGAGCAGCCATCGCGGCGGTGAGGAGCGGATGAAGCCCACCCGAATAGGCTGGCCGGCGTGGAAAGGTTCCGCATCGACGTCCCCGAATCCCAGCTGGACGACCTCCGGGCCCGGCTGCGCGCCACCCGCTGGCCGGAGCCGGCCACCGTCGACGACTGGTCGCAGGGTGTTCCGCTGGACTGGCTGCGCGACCTCTGCGACTACTGGGCGACGGGGTACGACTGGCGGCGGGCGGAGGGCCGGCTGAACGCCCTGCCACAGTTCCGGACGGTGGTCGACGGGCTCGGCATCCACTTCCTGCACGTCCGCTCACCGCATGACGACGCGTTCCCGCTGGTGCTGACGCACGGCTGGCCCGGCTCGATCCTCGAGTTCGGCAAGCTGATCGGCCCGCTCACCGATCCACCCGACCCAGCCGACGCCTTCCACGTCGTCGTCCCGTCGCTGCCCGGCTACGGGTTCAGCGACCGGCCGGCCCGCACCGGCTGGGGCATCGAGCGCATCGCCGCCGCTTGGGCCACGCTGATGGACCGCCTCGGCTACGACCGCTATGGCGCCCAGGGCAGCGACTGGGGCACGACGGTGTCGACGCTGCTCGGCGTCGCGCACCCGGACCGCGTCGCCGGCATCCACCTGATGCCGCCGCTCGCGCCGCCCGACCCCGCCACGTTCGACGACCTCACCGCCGCCGAGCGGTCGGCGCTGGACGACCTGCGCGAGGCGGACGAGTGGGGCTCCGGCTACTCCCGCCAGCAGTCGACCCGGCCGCAGACCGTCGGCTACGGGCTGGTCGACTCGCCGGCGGCGCTGTGCGCGTGGATCGCGGAGAAGTACTGGTTCTGGGCCGACCACGACGGCTCGCTCGACACCGTCGTCAGCCGCGACGAACTGCTCGACGCCGTCATGCTCTACTGGCTGCCCGCCACCGGTGCGTCCGCCGCGCGGCTGTACTGGGAGAGCATCCGCCAGGTCGACGAGTGGATCTCCGGCAGCACCGGCGTCTCCGTCGACGTCCCGACCGGGTGCACGGTGTTCCCGAAGGAGCGGCAGCGACCGTCGCGGCGATGGGCGGAGCGCTGGTTCACCAACATCAAGCACTGGAGCGAGCCCGCCCGCGGCGGCCACTTCGCCGCCCTCGAACAGCCGGACATCGTCGTCGACGAGATCAGGACGTTCTTCCGGCTGGTCCGCTGACGGCCGCGGCTGCTTCTCGCGTTTCATCCAGCATTGGTGGCGTCATAACACCCCGGACCTTGGATGATCATGGAGCCAACGGTGGTGGCGACAGTGTTGCCACACGGTGCCTGCAGCACCCGGGAGACGCTCGGCCGTCTGGACGGCGACGCCGCCAACGATCGCGCACCTCACGAGGACTTCTCCTGCTCTACCACCCACGCGTCCCGTCGGCGGCGCTGCACGAGACCGACCACGCCCAGCGCCGCGACGACCGCCAGTGCGGCAGCGCCGACGGCGAGGCCCATGCGCAGGCCGCGCGGCCGGTACTCGCAGGACACGTCGGTCACCCCGGCCGGGACCGGCAGGGCGATCAGCCCACCGGCCGTGGTCGGGGTCGTCGCCGGTCCGTCGCCGGCCGAGCAGCGCCAGCCGGGCGACCGGATCACGCCGAGGACAACGGTCGACGGCGTCGAGGACGGGGGCAGCGTGGCCGCGACGCCGTGGCCGGTCACGTCGATGGACGTGGGCGCGCCGGCTCGCAACCCGGCCACCGCGTCAGACAGCGCCGTACGGTCGAGGCAGCCGAGCGGGCTGGCCGGCAGCCGCGCCGGGCCGTAGACCCGGAGCTTCACTTCGACGGCGCCGTCGGCCCCCGCCGTGCCGACCCGCAGCAGTGGCGCGCCGTTGTACACGCCCGGGGCGCGGGTGCCCTGCCCCAGCACCGCACGCCAGCCGGTGTCGGCGGCGAGCACGTCGCCCACGAAGGCCGGCGCCGCCATGTACACCTCGGTGCCTGCCGGGCACGACGCCGTCACCCGCAGCTCGGCCGGCTCCCCCACAACCGCGGGGGACAGCAGCGAGTCGCGGCGCCGCCCGATCACCGTCAGCGCCGGGTCCGGGACCAGCTCGACCCGCGGGACGGTGTAGACGTCGGCGCCGAGCGCGGTCTCCTGGTGCCCGAACGGCGCCGGGTCGGGCGACGTCCAGGGCTCGGCCGGGCGGACGGTGACCAGCGGCGCCACGTCGGGGTTCTCCGCTAGCCGGAGCGTCCCGGCGTCGTCAGTGACCACCCGGGCGCCGACGGCGAACACGGCGTCGACGACCGGGTTCGCGGGGTCGACGTTGGCCCGCACGTACGCGCTGTACCCGAAGCCCAGCCCGGCCAGCGCCACGGAGACGTCGTCGGGAATGGTGCTCGAGTAGTACTGCGACCCCTGCCCGCCCAGCAGCATGGGGTCGTTCTGCGTGACGTACGCGCCCGGCGACACGCGCGCCTCCGGCCACCGGTCGGCACCCTGGACCAACGCCCTGACCTGGTCGTTCTCGTCGCCCCAGACCGGGTGTGTGCTCAGGATCCGCGTCCGCGCCTCGTCGATCGCCACCGCCCCCGCCGTCGCCTCGACGATGACGGCGGCGCCGACGACTCCCGCGGCCACCGCGGCGACCCAGGGCCGCCCGCGCTCCGTGAACCGCCAGGCCAGCCAGGCGACCAGCGCGACGGCCGCGACCACCGGGACGACGACCCGAGTGGTCGGCGTGACGAACGGGCCGGACCGCACGGCGAGGTAGAGCCCGCCGACCAGCACCAGCGGCGCCAGCACCGGCGCGACGCCGCGCAGCCCGGCCGAACCGGAGATCCAGCCGGCGATCACCAACAGCCCCGCCACCACGAACGCCTGCCGGAACGGGCTGCCGTTGGGGGTGTCGAATCCATGCCACACGGCGTGCGTCAGCGCGACCTGCATGCTCAGCACCGTCAGCCCCACCGCTCCCGTCCACACGAGCCGCTCGCGCCACGGCACCGCGCGGTTGAACGGCAGGCTCACGGCCAGCAGCAGCAGCACCGTCCCGACCGCGAGGCCGGGACTGGATCCGACCCCCTCGGTGCCGGCCAGCAGTCGCGACAGGAAGTCGCGCCAGTCCATGGCGTGGAACTCGGTCTCCGGGCTGGGCCGTGCGTACCGCGCCGCCCAGAACATCGGCACCAGCAGCGGCGCCGCGAGGCCCATGCCCGCGACGACGGCAACCGCGCAGCGCAGCAGCCCCGCCAGCCGCGTCCGCCACGACACGGACGACTCCCACGACAGCACCCGCACCAGCACGACGATCGCCGCGCCGATGGTGGCCATGTAGACGGTGTAGAACTGCGACGTCCACAGCAGCGCCACCACGAACGGCGTCACGCAGACCGGCAGCCACGACGATCGCCGCCGCAGGATCCACTCGCACAGCAGGCACAGCACCGGGAACGCCACCAGCCCGTACAGCCAGACGGTCAGGTACGCGCCGTCGTCGATCGCCCACCCGCACAGCGCGTAGGAGGCCCCTGCGACGACGGAGAGCCAGGCCGGCCCGCGCGGGCGCAGCAACCGCAGGTAGGCCGTCATGGCGGCCGCCGCCAGCGCCAGCGCGACGACCGCGATGACGAACAGCGCGAGGTCCATGCCGTCGCGCGGGAACAGCAGCACCAGCCAGGACAGCGTGCTGCCGAGGTAGGACAGGTAGTCGCCGAGGAACGGGACGCCGAACCCGCTGGACCAGTTGAAGACGAGGTCGCCGGCCGCGTCGCCGGTCAGCACGTCGCGCAGCCGCCCGTGGACGGGGATCAGCTGCTGGCCGAGGTCGTTGGTGTTGCGCGACACGTCGCCGAACGGGAACGTCCCGCGGATCGCCCCGCTCGCCACGAAGGCGGCAGCGGCCAGCACCGCGGCCGCGACGGCGGACAGCAGCACGCGATGCAACCTCGCAGGCGCTTCGTGCGTATACACAGTGCTTGCACCAATCCATCGGCTCCGAACTCAGAATAGCGCAAACCGTATCACGGCATTCAATACATGTTGACAATGCTGTGGTGCTATACAATCCACGGTAAGGGGAATTCGGGTGATCACCTCGATCGTCGTGCCGTGTTACGGCGAGGCCGACGGGCTGCCGATTCTCTACGCGCGGCTGGTCGCCATGTCGGAGACCGTTCAGACCGACATGGAATTCGTCTTCGTCGACGACGGCAGCACCGACGACACACCCACGGTCCTCCGCAAGCTCGCGGAATCCGACACCCGCGTGAAGTACATCGCGTTGAGCCGGAACTTCGGCAAGGAGGCGGCCATGCTGGCCGGCCTGCGAGCGGCTGGTGGCGACGCCGTCGTGATCATGGACGCCGACCTGCAGCACCCGCCCGAACTGGTCCCCAGGCTGCTCGACGAGCACCTGGCCGGCGCCGACCAGGTGGTGGCGCGGCGGGACCGTACCAACGACTCGCCGCTTCGGCGCAGTCTCAGCCGCCTCTACTTCCGGGCGGTCAACTCCGTCGTCGACGTCCGCCTGGTCGACGGCGAAGGCGACTTCAGGCTGCTCAGCCGGCGCGCACTCGACGCCCTGCTCAGCATGACCGAGCACAACCGGTTCTCGAAGGGTCTGTTCGCCTGGATCGGGTTCCCGGCGGCCGTCGTACCGTTCCAGAGCGGACTACGCGAACACGGCAGGTCGTCGTGGTCGCTCGTGAGCCTGGTGAACTACGGCCTCGACGGCATCCTCTCGTTCAACAGCAAGCCCCTGCGCTCAGCGATCCATGCCGGCCTCCTGCTGGTGATCGCATCGGTCGGCTACCTCGTCTGGCAGATCGTCAACGCGCTCACCGTCGGGGTGGACACCCCGGGGTACGTGACGTCGATCGCGGCGATCATCGGCCTGGGCGGAGCCCAGATGATCCTGCTCGGCGTCGTCGGGGAATACGTCGGCCGGATCTTCCTGGAGACCAAGCGCCGGCCCCACTTCATCGTCAAGGAATCGAACATCGACCCACCGCGTCTACCGCGATGATCGGTCAGGCGCTGAGATTCGTCGTCGTCGGCGGTATCAATACGGCGACCTATTACGCGTGCTATCTCCTGCTGCGTGAGTGGATCGGGTATCTGCCAGGGCACGTCGTCGCCTTCGTGCTGTCCACCATCGGATCGTTCTTCCTCAATACGCTCTACACCTACAGAGTCAGGCCGACGCTGCGGCGGTTCCTCCTCTTCCCGCTGTCCACCGTGGCCAATTTCGTCGTGACGACGACCGGCGTCGTCGTGCTGATCGAGTACGCCGGAATGGACGAACGGGCGGCTCCGCTCGTCGCGGCGGCCATCGCGATACCCGTCACCTTCGTCGTGGCGCGGCGGCTGCTGGTCGGCCGGAAGGCCACGGTGATCGGCTTGGGAGACTCACCCTAGGCTCAGCCGAGCGCGTCGACCACGGTCCAGCCGGTGCCGATGCGCCGGACGGCGGCGATGTCGCCGCGGCCGTTGCCGGCGTAGAACCAGAGGGCGCCGTCGGCGGCGCTGCGGGCGATGAGGTCGGCCCGCCCGTCGCCGTCCCAGTCGCCGGGGGCGACGAGGGCGTTCATGCCGGCCCAGCCGTGCCCCACCCGGCTCGCGGTGCCGAACCCGCCGCGCCCGTCGCCGGGGAAGAGCCAGAGGGTGCCGTCGCCGCGACGCCGCGCCACGAGGTCGGCGTGGCCGTCGCCGTCGAAGTCCGGGCTGCCGGTGATCAGGTTCCAGGCGCTCCACCCGGTGCCGATCGGCCGCGCCACCCCGAAGCCGGCCCGGCCCGCTCCCGCGTACAGCCACAGGTCGCCGGACCGTGACCGCCGCGCCAGCAGGTCCGTCCGCGCGTCGCCGTCCCAGTCGCCGGGCGTCGCGAGCCCGTTCATGCCCGCCCACCCCTGCCCGATCGGCCGTCCGGAGGCCCCGCCCGCACCGTCGCCCGAGTACAGCCACAGGTCGCCGGACCGCGACCGCGCCACCAGATCGGCCCGCCCGTCGCCGTCCCAGTCGGGCGTGACCAGGATCGACGACATGCCGTGCCAGCCGGCGCCTAGCGACCGGGTCGGGCCGAAACCGCCCGCGCCGTTGCCCGGATACAGCCACAGCGACCCGTCGGACGAACGCCGCGCGACGAGGTCGGCGCGGCGGTCGCCGGTGAGGTCGTGCCCCGCCCCCGCGACGCCGCTGACCCGCCACCAGTCGCTGCGCAGCCCGAGCGCCGACCGGAACGCCTCGCCGCCCACCTCGACCGACCCCTCCGTGCCCGTCACGACCACCGACGTGGTCCGCCCGCCCCACGCGCCGTGGCCGTTCCGGGCGTCGACCCGCAGGGTGACCGGGCGGCCGACGCGCGGGAAGGCGGCCGCGACGGCGCGCGCGGTCAGGGTCGTGCGCCAGCGGTGCGGCGAGCCGGACACCACCCCGTCGTACTCGTCGGCGAACGCGCGCAGGTACGGCCGCGACCCGCGCATCGTCCACCCGCCGTTCGCGGACGTGAACTGGGTGAACGCGGGCTCGCCGTCGTACAGCAGGATCCGCTCGGCGGTCGCGCCGACGGCGGCGTCGCTGGCCGGGTGGTCGTAGCGGCGGATGAGGTCGCCGCCCGCGGTGTAGTCGGCGGCGCCGTTGAACACCTGGCAGCGGGTGCTGTCGCAGGTGTCGTACCAGGAGCCGGGTTCCTCGGCCCGCTGCCAGCGGGCGTACGTGCGGGCCGCGACGGCCTGCGCCTGCAGCGCCGCGGCGGGCCAGCTGGCCGGCATCTCCGCCGGCACGACGCTGCGCAGGTACGACTCCAGCGACGTGGCCACGCGGGTGCCGACGCCGGAGCCGGTGGCGACCGCCTCGACGGCGCCGCGGTACTCGCGGTGGGTGGAGCCGAGGACGAGGCGGACGGCGCCGGCCGGCGTGGTGAACGCGATCGGCGCGGCGTGCGCGGTGGCCCCGCCGATCGCCGTCGTCCGCCAGCTGCCCGCGTACCCCTGCAGCACCAGCCGGCCGCCGTCGCGGACCACCCGCCAGGCCGTCACGCGGCTCCCGGCCAGCGACGACGGCAGCGTCAGCGCCGCGTCACCGGCGGTCGCCGTCAACCCGCGGGCCGGGGCCACCCGGGTCTCGCCGTCGTCGTCGGCCGTGATGCGGACCCGCAGCCGGATGTCGTCGCGCAGTTCCAGCGAGGTGCCGCGGTAGTAGTGCGCGAGGATCCGCCCGTAGCCGAGGCCGCTCGCCGCCGCCCCGTACGCGCCCCACTGCGACATCCCGCGGCCGTGCCCGTAGCCGCGGCCCTCCAGCACCAGCTCGCCCGACGACGGCCAGCGCACGGTCTCGACGGCGGGGTCGACGGGGAGGTCCAGCTCGCCGGTGAGGCCGTCCGGCAGGTCGTCCGGCACCGCGGCGGGCGGTTCGGGGGCGGCCTCGGCCGCCCACTCCGCCAGCAGGTCGGCCGGCACCCGGGTCGACGGGGCCGGCGCCGGGTCCGCCGGGGTCGTCCCCGAAGCGATCAGCAGCGCCGTCAGCGCCAGCGCGACGCCACCCACCCGTGTGCCCGTCGCTCAGCTGCGCAGGTCGAAGGCGTTCCAGCCGGAGCCGATGCTCCGGCTCGGCAGGAAGCCACCCGTACCGCTGCCGGGGTAGAGGAGCATGGAGCCGCCGGCCGTCCACACGACGAGGTCGAGCACGTAGTCGTCGTTGACGTCGCCCGCCGCGGCGATGCCGGTGAACCCGGCCCAGCCGGTGCCGATGGTGCGGGCCTTGCCGAAGCCGCCCTTGCCGGTGCCCGGGTAGAGCAGCAGGGCGCCGTTGGGCAGCCGGGCGATGAGGTCGACGGCGCCGTCGCTGTTCCAGTCGCCGGCCCCGACGATGGCCGTGAACGAGCCCCAGCCGGTGCCGATGGCCCGCGCCGTGCTGAAGCCGCCGCGGCCGTTGCCCGGGTACAGCATCAGCACGCCGTCGCGGCGGCGCGCGATGAGGTCGACCCGGCCGTCGCCGTCCCAGTCGCCCGGCGCGACGACGTAGGTGAAGCCGGCCCAGCCGGTGCCGATGCGCCGCTGCGCCGAGAACCCCTGGCCGGACCGGCCGGAGTAGAGCCACAGCCCGCCGGACGCGCTGCGGGCGATGACGTCGTCGTGGCCGTCGCCGTCCCAGTCGCCGGGCAGAGCGACGGAGATCATCGACGACCAGCCCGTGCCGAACGAGAGGCGGTTGCCGAACCCGGCGATGGTGCCGCCCGGCCAGAGCCAGAACGAGCCGTTCGAGCGCTGCCGGGCCATGATGTCGGACCGGCCGCCGCCGTTGACGTCCCGGCCGCTGGTGGAGTCGCCGCCGATGCCCATCTGCCGCAGCGTGCCGGACCGGATGGTGCTCAGCCGCGCGTACAGGGCGTCGCCGGGGCAGGCCGTGGCGGCGGCGTCGCGGTGCCCGGCGATGGCCGGCCACGCCTCGCCGTCGTAGTTGACCTGGCGCAGCGGGCGGATGCCGTGGATGCGGAACTTCCACCCGAACAGCCGCGCGTACGCGCCGAGCATGACGCTGGACGGCGCGGTGTTCTCGTAGCTGCCCAGCGCGGACGCGGCGAACGCGTCGTCGTTGTAGCCCTGGGTGTGCGCGCCGATGACCGCGCGGTCGACGCCGCCGTAGCGGCCCTCCCAGATGCGGCCGAAGCGGTCGATGACGAAGTTGTAGCCGATGTCGTTCCAGCCGCGGGACCGCACGTGGTAGACGTAGATCGACCTGATCAGCGCCGGCACATCGGCCGAGCTGTAGGAGTTGGCGCTGACGGTGTGGTGCACGAACGCGCCGCGCGCCTCGCCGTAGCTGGGCGGATCGGCCCGCATCGACTCGTCTGCGCCCCACTGCGCCCGGCTGTAGATCGTCGGGCCGCCGTTGACGGCCAGCTCCGGCGCCTCGACCCGCGCGGCCGGCGCGGTCCCCGGTTCGACGAGGTCCAGCCGCAGGTCGGACGGGCGCCGGGCGCCGGACTGCGCGCCGTCGACGCGCACCTGGATGCCGTCGGACGCCGGCACCAGCAGCGGGTCGGTCCCGTTGCGGGCGGACGCCGCCTCGGCGGTGCCGGGGTCGGGCTGGTGGTCGTCGCCGCCGGGCAGCTCGTACCACTGCGACCACTCGCCGTCGGAGCGCACCCGCGCCCACGCCCGCACCGGCGCGGCGCCGGTCCAGGTGACGGCGGCCAGCCGGAACGGCCGGACGGTGTACTCCTCGGAGTAGACGAGCGGAATCCGCGCGGTGAGGTCGCTGAACTCGCGCGGCGTGCCGCCGGGCGCCGGCGGCAGGCTGGGCAGCCGCCCGAACCCGCCGGCGGCGACCGGGAGGCCGATCGTCTGCAGGTCGTCGGCCACCGGCGCGCCCGCGGCCGTCGGCGCCGCCGGGGTGCCGGACGCGGATGGCGTCCCGGCGCTCTCCGGCGCGGCATCCAGCGCGGCATCCGGCGTCGCAACGCCCGGCGACGACGTCGGCGGCACCGGCGTCGCGCCCCACGAGGGCACGGCCGGCGCCATCGCGAACGCGACGAGCGCGCCCGCCAGACCCGCGTTGATGACCTTCACGACTCGTCCCCCGCAGACCAGCTGTGATGCTTCAGATGACTACTGACGCATCAACAGTCGCACCAGTCACACGTGTCACGCAACCGATTGGGGTGAATCGTTCGGACGATTCCGATCAGTCCGCCACGCCCAGGAACGGCGCCAGGACCCGCGCCGATGCCCGTCCGTCATGGAACCGGCGGACGTAGTCGGGCCCGGCCGTGGCCGTCTTGCCCGCGGCCTCGCGCTCGGCGACCAGCCGCTCGACGACGGCGCCGAGGTCGTCCGGCGTGGCCTCGACGATGGGCAGCTCGGCCGGGATCGCGGCCCGGACGTGCTCGGCGACGTGCCCGACGGTGACCCGTCCGGCCGCCATCGCCTCGCAGGCCAGCACGCCGTACGACCCGAGCGCCAGCTGGTCGACGACGACGTCGGCGGTGCGCAGCTGGGCCATCAGCTCGGCGTGCGCGACGCCCTCGATGCGCCGGTACTCGATCAGGCCGCGGTCGTGCAGGTCGCGCAGGACGGGGTCGGCGGCGGCCGAGCCCTTGAGCGCGCCGCGCGACGGTGCGTGCAGCACCACCGGTACCGGCCGCTCCAGCACCGGGCGATCGGTGGCGAGGTCGTCGACGTCGACCACGACCGGCAGCCACTGGGCGCCGTCGAGGAAGTCGACGAGGTCGGGCGTGGTGACGAAGCGCGGGCCGTCGAAGTCGCGCAGGTGCCCGAGCACGACCCGGGTGGCCTGCTGCAGCCGTTGCGTCAACGGGTCGTCGGGGTCGGCGAACGGCGAGTGGCGGAACAGCTCGCGGTGCCGGCGCGGATCGCGGATCTCGGACCCGTGCAGGATCACCCCGGCCGCGATGCCGGCCGCGCGCAGCGTCGGCAGGTCCTCGACGAAGAGCTGGCCACGGGCCTGGCCGAGCACCGGGCGGGCCGCCTCGAACAGCACGTGGGTGGCGGTGCGCAGGACGTGGTCGGCGAACTCGACCACCCAGGCGGCGTCGTGCTGGAACCGCTCGGCCGCCACGACGTGGTCGGCGCGGAACGCGAACGAGCCGGACTCGGTCATGAGGTTCTCGGCCGTCGCCGGCGGCGCGTACCGCTCGACGGCGCGCGCCCAGCGCCAGCCCTGGCCGGCGCTGTTGGACGGCCCGATCAGCAGGTGCGGCACGCGGTCCCCCGCGACCGGCGCCGACGCGGTGGCCGGCGCGGACGCCGTCGGCGCCGTTCCGATCAGGTCGGTGTACAGCTCGCGCAGGTGCTGCGCCTGCCCCTCCCAGGACACCTCCTGGCGGAACTCCGGCCGCTCCAGCCGGGCGCGGTACGGCGCCGGGTCGGCGAGGACGGCGTGCACCTTGGCCGCGAGGTCGGCGGCGTCGCCGACGCGGTACACCTCGCCGATACCGGACTGCCGCATGAACTCCGTCAGGCTCGGCATGTCGCTGGTGACCACCGGCAGCCCGGCGAACGCGTACTCGAACACCTTGTTCGGCAGCGCCATCTCGTGGCTGGGGTAGCGCAGGATCGGGATCAGCCCGACGTCGGCCGACGACAGGAACGCGACCACCTCGTGCGGCCGCACGGGGTCGAGGAAGTGGACGCGGTCGGCGACGCCGAGGCGTCCGGCCAGCGCGCGCAGCTGATGCACCGGCGCGATCTCGATGTGCGGGACGGACACGACCGCCAGGTGGACGCCGGGCAGCGACGGCAGCGCCTCGACGGCGGTCTCGACGCCGCGCGCCTTGGTGACGCCGCCGCTGTAGACCAGCAGCGGCACGTCCGCCGCGAGACCGATGCGGGCGCGCAGGCCGGGGACGTCGTCGCCGGTCAGCTCGGTCATGCTCGGCGAGTTGATGACGACGGTGGGCTCGCGGTCCAGGCGGTACCGCTGCCGCAGCGTGCGGGCGATGGCCGGGCTGACGGTGACGACGCGGTCGGCGCGGCCGATGTACTCGCGCTCGTGGTGCGCCCAGGCGGCGATGAACCGCGGCGTGCGGGGGCCGTAACGGGACAGCCCGGGGACGTACTCGTGCGCGTCGTAGACGACGGCGACCCGGCGGCCGGCGGCGCGGGCCCGCTCCGCCGCGCGCACCCCGACCCCGATGACGTGCATGTCGTGGGCGTGGACGGCGTCGGGCGCGAGCTGGTCGAGCAGCGGCCCGAAGGCCAGTTCGTAGTCGTAGGCCTGCGGGTGCACCAGCCGCCAGCGGGCCGGCCACGGCGTGCGCGCGGCGACGCCGTCCCACGCCCGCCAGCCGAACCGGAACAGCTTGTCGGCCCGGTTGCCGACGCCGGCGCGCAGCCAGGCGGCCCGCTCGGCGGCGGTCAGCCGGAGCGCGGCCAGCCGCGCGCCGACGCCACCGCGCCCGCCGCGCCCGCCGCCGGACCGGCCGGTCAGCTCGACGCGCCGCGCCTTGAGCACCTGCTTGCGCGCCGACTGGGCCGACTTCGCCGGGTAGCCGATGTACGGCGGGCGCCAGTCGCGGTGCGAGCGGCGCTTGCGGTCGCGCTCATCGCGCAACTGGAACGCCACCGGCACCCGGACCACCAGCACGTCGCCGAGCAGCTCCAGCGACCGCCGGCCGTCGGCCGCAACGCCCAGCACCGTGACCCGGTACCCGGCGTCGGCGACGGCCTGCGCCTCCTTCTTGACCCGGCTGTCGGTGACGACGTCGTTGGCCACCAGCATGACGACGTGCGCCCGGGCCGGCTGCCCGTCGCCGCCGACGGACCCCGACGTGCGCGGTGCCGACGTGCTCGATTCTGGGGTAGTCATGACCCGCCCCTACCGGGTGGGACCCACCCTACGGGCGGGCACTGACAGAGCGCGCGCCGACGAAACGGACCCGGACCCCACGCAGGCGAACAGACCGAAACCCCGCCGAACGGGCCCCGCCCCGCCGAGCGCCGGCCGGACGGCCGCACACGGGCCCGTCCAGCCGGCGCCGGGACGATGATCATGCCGGTGACGACGCCCGGCCCACGACGATGCGGGTGACGCCGTCCCAGCGGGCGGCGTCGGTGACGTCGCGGCCGTCGACCAGGATCTTGGCGCCCGGGACGTCAGCGGCGCCGACCTCGGCGTACTCGGGGTGGTCGGCCTGGACGACGACGGCGTCGGCCGGCTCGCCCAGGTGGTACGGCGCGAAGCCGAGCCCGCGCAGTTCGTCGTCGGTGTACATGGGGTCGTGCACGAGCACCTCGGCCCCCCGCGAGCGCAGCGCCGCCACCGTCGGGAAGACGCCGGAGAACGCCGTCTCCTTCACCCGGCCGCGGTACGCCGCGCCCAGCACGACGACCCGCAGGCCGTCCAGCGAGCCACCGGCAGCGGCCTCGACCAGGCCGACGGTGTACTCGGGCATGCCGACGTTGGCCTCACGCGCGGCGCGGACGACGGTGGCGTCGGGGTCGGTCCACAGGTACAGCCGCGGGTAGACGGGAATGCAGTGGCCGCCGACCGCGATGCCGGGCCGGTGGATGTGACTGTACGGCTGCGAGTTGGACGCCTCGATGACCTGGAAGACGTCGATGCCGTTGGCAGCGGCGAACCGGCCGAACTGGTTGGCCAGGCCGATGTTGACGTCGCGGTAGGTGGTCTCGGCGAGCTTCGCCATCTCGGCCGCCTCGGCGCTGCCGAGGTCCCAGACGCCGTTGCCGCGCGGAAGATCGGGGCGGTCGTCGAAGTCGAGGACGGCCTCGTAGAACGCGCGCGCCTGCTCGGCGCCGGCCGGGGTCAGCCCACCGATCAGCTTCGGGTACTTGCGGAGGTCGGCGAAGACCCGCCCGGTGAGCACCCGCTCGGGCGAGAACACCAGGTGGAAGTCGGTGCCCTCGGTGAGCCCGGACACCTTCTCGATCAGTGGCCGCCACCGGTTGCGGGTGGTCCCGACCGGCAGCGTGGTCTCGTAGGAGACGAGCGTGTCCGGCGTCAGGTTCTCGGCCAGCGACTGGGTGGCGGAGTCCATCCACCCGAAGTCGGGCTCGCCGGTGGTGTCGTCGACGAACAACGGCACCACGAGGACGACGGCGTCGCTGCCGGGGACGGCGTCGGCGTAGTCGGTGGTGGCCCTCAGCCGGCCGGCGCTCACCACCTCGGCCAGCTTCTCGGCCAGCTGATCCTCGCCGGGGAACGGCTCTTCACCCTTGTTGACGAGGTCGACGACGGTCCTGTTGACGTCGACGCCGATGACCTCGTGACCCTTGGCGGCGAACTGGACGGCTAACGGCAGCCCTATCTTGCCCAGGGCGACGACGGTGATTCTCACGTATGACCTCGGTCGTGATGGCGGATGCGGTCCGGCGTATAGGCTACCGGGGTTGGCGCGCGGCCTTGCCCCGTGTCTGGGTCGTGCACAGGTTTCGAGGACGGACTTCCATGCAGGTGCTCAGCATCGTCGGAGCCCGCCCGCAATTCGTCAAGCTCGCTCCCGTGGCCGAGGCCTTGACGGCGGGCGGACACGAGCACGTCATCGTGCACACTGGGCAGCACTACGACGCGAACATGTCCGACGTGTTCTTCGCCGACCTGCGCATCCCGGCCCCCGACGTGCACCTGGGCATCGGCTCGGGCAGCCACGGCACGCAGACCGGCGCCATGCTGGCGGCGTTGGACGGCGTGCTCGCCGACCGCCGCCCGGACTGGGTGCTCGTCTACGGCGACACGAACTCCACCTTGGCCGCAACGCTGGCCGCGGTCAAGCTCCACCTGCCGGTCGCGCATCTCGAGGCCGGTCTCCGCTCGTTCAACCGGGCGATGCCGGAAGAGCACAATCGGGTACTGACCGACCATGCGGCCGACCTCCTGCTCGCGCCCACCGACGTCGCGGTGGCGAATCTCGCCCGCGAGGGGCTCGCCGAGCGCACCGTCCGGGTCGGTGACGTCATGACGGACGTCTGCTTCCGGGTCCGCGACGCCGTCCGCGACACCCCGCCGGAGCTGCCGTCCGGCCTCGAGCCGGGCGGCTACGTCGCGGCCACCGTCCACCGCGCCGAGAACACCGACGACCCCAAGCGGCTGACGGCCGTGGTCGAGGCGCTGGCCGGGCTGCCGGTGCCGGTGCTGCTGCTGGCGCACCCGCGGCTGGTGGCCCGCTGCCGCGAGTTCGGCATCGAGCTGGACCGGCCGGGCAGCGCCCTGCACACCGCGCCGCCGCTGCCGTACCCCGGCATGGTCGCCGCCGTGCTGCACTCCGCGGGCGTCGTCACCGACTCCGGCGGCCTGCAGAAGGAGGCCTACCTGCTGGGCCGCCCGTGCAGCACGCTGCGCACCGAGACCGAATGGCTCGAGACCCTGCAGGACGGCTGGAACGTGCTGGTGCCCGAGCCGGCCGACCTCGCCGACGCCGTCACCCGGACGGTCCCATCGGCGCCGCAGGGCACCCCGTACGGCGACGGCCACGCCGCCGGGCAGGTGGTCGAGGCACTGCTGCGCGGCGGCGCGGCATGAGCACCGACGCCCAGGTCCGCCCGGAACAGGCGCCCGAGCCCGCCGCGCCGGGCAAGCAGCCGCGGGCGGCCACGGCGACGGGCGCCCCGGCGGCCCGGCACCGGCCGGAGATCCAGGGGCTGCGCGCGGTCGCCGTGCTGCTGGTGGTGTTCTTCCACCTCTGGCCGACGGAGCTCAGCGGCGGGTTCGTCGGGGTCGACGTGTTCTTCGTGATCTCCGGCTACCTGATCACCGACCACATCCACCGCGAGACCCAGCGCACCGGCACGCTGTCGCTGCGCCGGTTCTGGGCCCGCCGCATCCGCCGCCTGCTGCCGGCGTCGCTGCTGGTCCTGGCGTTGAGCGCGGTCGCGACGGTGACGCTGCTGCCGGCCACCGAGTGGGCCAACACAGCGCGCCAGCTGGCCGCCAGCGCGCTCTACGTCGAGAACTGGGCGCTGGCCGACGATGCCGTCGACTACATGGCCCAGGACAACGCGCCCACGCTGGCGCAGCACTACTGGTCGCTGTCGGTCGAGGAGCAGTTCTACGTCCTGTGGCCGGTGCTGGTGCTGGCCATCGTCGTGCTGGGGCGGCGCGCCTGGATCCGGTGGTCGACCCGGCGGCTGCTGGCCGGCGGCATCGCGGTGCTCGGCGCGGCGTCGCTGACCTGGTCGATCATCGCCACCAACGCCGACCCTGCCGCCGCGTACTTCGTCACGCCCACCCGCATCTGGGAGTTCGCCGCGGGCGCACTGCTGGCGCTGCTCGCCGTGCGCCCGGCCCGCCGCGGCATCGTCCGCGCGCTGATCGCCGCCGCCGGGCTGGCCGCCATCGTCGTCGCGGGCGTGGCGTACGACGGCGCCACGCTGTTCCCCGGCTGGGTGGCGCTGCTGCCGGTGCTCGGCACGGTCGCCGTCATGGCCGCCGGCCCGACGAAGCGGCGGTTCGCGCCGCACTGGTGGCTGACCCGCCGCCCGGTCACGTTCGTCGGCGACATCTCCTACTCGGTGTACCTGTGGCACTGGCCGCTGATCGTGGTGCTGCCGCACGTCACCGGCACCGAGCTGCGCTGGGGCGACAAGCTGGGCATCTTCGCCGCCACGCTGGTGCTGGCCTGGCTCAGCAAGGTGTACGTCGAGGACCCGCTGCGCACGCGGACGTTCCTCGCCGCGGCGCCGTGGCGCTCGTTCGCGTTCGCCGTCGCCGGCATGGCCGTGGTCGTGGCCGGCACCGTCGCCGTCACCAACGACCTCGACCGCCGCGAGGCCGAGGCGGAGGAGCGCGCGGAGGCCGTCCTGTCCGCCGACGCCGTCGCCGAGCCGTGCGTCGGACCGGCCGCGCTCGCACCCGGGAGCGACTGCGACCCGATCGGGTCCGGCCCGCTCATCCCGCCGCCCGAGATAGCCGTCGAGCAGAACCGGCGCTCGGACTATCAGGAGTGCCAGCAGGCCATCACCGAGCCCGACGTCATCCGCTGCGAGAAGGGCTACACCGGGCCCGACCCCAAGCGCGTCATCGCGGTGGTCGGCGACTCCCACGCCACCCACTGGCTACCGGCCATCGAGCTGATCGGCGAGTCCAGCGACTGGACCATCGTCACGTACCTGAAGAGCTCCTGCCCGGTGACGGCCGCGCGTCGCGAGCTCGACTCCGAGCAGACCGGCGAGGCCGCCGACAGCTGCGACCGGTGGGTGCGCGAGGTCCGCGACGACATCGCCGCCGACGACACCATCTCCATGGTGCTGACGTCGTCGTACACCACCGCCTACGACTTCACCGACGCCCGCGGCACCGAGTTCGACGACCCCGCCCACGACGGCTTCGCGCCGATCTGGCAGGAGTGGACCGACTCCGGCAAGGACGTCGTCGTGCTCCGTGACGTGCCGCCGACGCAGGGCGAGTACGTCCCGACCTGCCTGTCGGCGCACCCGGGCGACGTCATCGACTGCGCCACGTCCGCCGCCGGCCTCCCCGACGACGCCGCCGTCGTCGAGGCCCAGCGCCTCGACGACCCCAAGGTCCACGTCGTCGACCTCACCGACCGCTTCTGCGACGACGAGTACTGCTACCCGGTGGTCGGCGACATCATCGTCTACCGCGACTACAGCCACCTCACGCGGGAGTACGCCGCGGCGCTGGCTCCGGTGCTGGGGGAACGGCTGAACCAGGCGATGACGCCGGAGGACTGACGGCCCGGCGCCCCGGCCAGCGGAACAGCCAGCCCAGCCCGGCGCGTCCGGCGAGATCGTAGAAGCCGACCGCCACCGCCGTCACCAGCACCGCGAACGCGGGCACGAACAGGAAGTCGACCACGACGTTGTCGAGGTCGCCCAGCGGGTCGGCGCCCGCGCCGCGTGCCGCCCACACCGTCGCGTGGATCAGGATCGGGTGCAGCACGTAGATGGCCAGCGTCCGCCGCGACAGGTAGCCGGCCAGCCGGCGGATCCGGCCGAACCGCGCCAGCGCCACGGCGGCCCAGACCGACGCCAGCACGCCCACCGGGGCCAGGAAGAACTCGACGC
The DNA here is from genome assembly GCF_001270745.1 of Jiangella muralis. GTDB lineage: Bacteria > Actinomycetota > Actinomycetes > Jiangellales > Jiangellaceae > Jiangella > Jiangella muralis. Next base: position 17,184 of record NZ_LFXL01000037.1, on the reverse strand, counting down.
CGCCCGGCGCGTGGTCGTAGTAGAACAGGTAGGCCAGCAGCGCGTAGCCGGCCACGGCCGCCACCAGGCCGGCCGGTCCGCCGGCCGTCGCGATGCCGCGCACCAGCGCCGGCAGGTAGGCGCCGGCGAAGAACCAGACGGCGAACGTCGCCAGCCGCATGACGTTGACCGTCCCCGACTGGTCGCCGTTGGCGTCGACCACCGTGCCGATGGCCGGCGCCGCGGCCAGCAGCACCAGTGTGCCCACCAGGACCGGCACCGGGTACCGCCGCAGCGCCTTGGCCACCAGGAGGAACACGATCAGCAGGCTCAGGTACCAGTAGGCCAGGCCGCCGAAGGGCAGCATGCGCAGGTTGTACCAGAACCACGTGCCGGGGTCGTCGGGGAACGAGGCGTGCACCCACACGAACCCGAACACGACCGTCCACAACACGTACGGCCAGAGCAGGTCCAGCACCTTGCCGCGCAGCACCCGCGGCCATGGGCGGGACAGCGCCGACGCCGCCAGCAGCCCGGACACCAGGAAGAACACCGGCATCCGCACCGGCACCAGCACCATGTTGAGGTCGAGCCACGGACGGGTGGCCGGGCCGACGGTGCCGGGCGCGACACCCAGGCCGACCCGGCCCACGTGGTAGAAGACCACCAGCACGATGGCGGCGGACTTGGCGATGTCGACCCAGGCCAAGCGGTCGGCGCCCGTCGCCGGGCGTCCCTCCGAGCTGGCATGCACCGTGCCGTGCACCACCGGGACCCCCCTGGGCCAGCCTTACTGTGGCAACCGCACCGTGGTGCCGTCGCGGGCGGAGTCGAGAACGGCCTCGGCCACCTCGACGGTCGCCAGGCCCTGCTGCATGGTGACGATGTCGGTCTCCTTGCCCAGGATGGCGTCGCGGAACGCCTCGTGCTCAGTGCGCAGCGGCTCGGGCTTGGCGATGGCGTAACGTACCACGTCACCCTCGGACACGCCGCGGAACTGGGCGAGATCATCCCAGGCCGTCGGGATGGAGCCGTTGGCGTGGAAGGTGAGGTCGGCGTGCAGGGTGTCGGCGATGTAGGCGCCGCGGTCGCCGGTGACGATGGTGACCCGTTCCTTCATCGGCGACAGCCAGTTGACCAGGTGGCTGGTGACGGTGCCGTCGGCGAGCTGGCCGGTGACGGCGACGAGGTCCTCGTGGTCGCGGCCGCTCTTGTGCACCGTGCGGGCCGCGACGGACACGAACGGCGAGCCCACCACCCAGGCGGTGAGGTCGATGTCGTGGGTGGCGAGGTCCTTGACGACGCCGACGTCGGCGATGCGGGCCGGGAACGGGCCCTGCCGGCGGGTGATGATCTGGTAGATGTCGCCGAGATCGCCGTCGAGCAGCCGTGACCGCAGGCTCTGCAGCGCCGGGTTGTACCGCTCGATGTGCCCGACGGCGCCGACCAGCCCGGCCGCCTGGAACGCGGCGGCCAGCTTGGCCGACCCCTCGCTGTCCTTGGACAGCGGCTTCTCGATCAGCGCGTGCACGCCGGCCGACGCCAGCGCCAGGCCGATCTCCTCGTGGTACGCGGTCGGCGTGGCGACCACGCAGTAGTCGAGGCCGGTCTCGATCAGCGCCTCGATGTCAGGCTGGACGGTCAGTGTGCCGGCCACCTTGTGCGGGTCGCCGGCCGGGTCGGCCACGCCGACGAGGTCGACGCCGTCGAGGGAACGCAGCACCCGCGCGTGGTGCCGGCCCATCATGCCCAGGCCGATCAGCCCGGCTCGCAGGTTGGTCATCAGGCACCCGCCTTCGCCAGCGTGTTCACAGCCGTCACGATGCGGTCGAGGTCCTCGGAGCTCAGCGACGGATGCACCGGCAGCGAGATGACCTCGGCCGCCGCGCGCTCGGTCTCGGGGAGGTCGGCGTCGCGGCCGAACGACGGCAGGCGATGGTTCGGGATCGGGTAGTACACGCCGCAGCCGACGCCGTACTCGGAGCGCAGCGCCGCCGCGAAGCCGTCGCGGTCGCCGGACACCCGGATCGTGTACTGGTGGTAGACGTGCGTGGCGTGCTCGGACACCGGCGGCACCACGACGCCGTCGAGGTGGGCGTCGAGGAAGGCGGCGTTCTCCTGCCGCTGCTTCGTCCAGCCGGCCAGCTTCGTCAGCTGGACCCGGCCGATGGCGGCGTGGACGTCGGTCATGCGGTTGTTGAGGCCGACCAGCTCGTTCTCGTACTGCTTGAGCATGCCCTGGTTGCGCAGCAGCCGCAGCCGGCGCTCGAGGTCGGCGTCGCCGGTGCTGACCATGCCGCCCTCGCCCGACGTCATGTTCTTGGTCGGGTACAGGCTGAACATGGCGAAGGTGCCGAACGAGCCGACCGGCGCGCCCTTCCAGGTGGCGGCATGCGCCTGGGCGGCGTCCTCGAAGATCTTCAGGCCGTGCCGCTCGGCGATGTCGCCCAGCGCCGTGAGGTCGGCGGGGTGGCCGTACAGGTGCACCGGCATGATGCCGACGGTGCGCTCGGTGACGGCGGCCTCGACGGCGGCGGGGTCGAGGCAGAAGTACCGCGGCTCGATGTCGGCGAACACCGGGGTGGCGCCGGTGAGCGCGACGGAGTTGGCGGTGGCGGCGAACGTGAAGGACGGGACGATGACTTCGTCGCCGGGTCCGACGCCCGCGGCCAGCAGGCCGAGGTGCAGGCCGGAGGTGCCGGAGTTGACCGCCACACAGGCGCGCCCGGCGACCAGTTCGGCCGAGAACTCCTGCTCGAAGGCCGCGACCTCCGGCCCCTGCGCCATCATGCCGCTGCGCAGCACGCGGTCGACCGCCTCCCGCTCCTCGTCGCCGATGATCGGCTTCGCGGCGGGGATCGGGCTCGTGCTCATGCGTTGTCCTCCGTGCTCTGACCGGCTTCCCGCAGGTACCCGTGCTCTTCGATGTACAGCTCGCCGGTGCGCGGACACCGCCAGGTGCCCTCGCCGGTGTCCTCGAGCGGGACGCCGGCACGCCCCACCCACGCGACCCGCCGCGCCGGCACGCCCACCACCAGCGCGAAATCAGGGACGTCGCGGGTGACGACGGCTCCGGCGGCTACGGTAGCCCATCGTCCCACGGTGACCGGAGCCACGCATACCGCCCGGGCCCCCACGGAACACCCCTTGCGCAGCGTGACGCCGACGGCGTCCCAGTCGGCCGCGCTCTTGGCGCTGCCGTCGGGGTTGACGGCGCGCGGGAAGGTGTCGTTGGTGAGCACCGCCGCGGGGCCGACGAACACGCCGTCCTCGAGCACGGCCGGCTCGTAGACCAGGGCGTAGTTCTGCACCTTGCAGTTGTCGCCGGCGCGGACGCCGGTGCCGATGTAGGCGCCGCGGCCGATGACGCAGTCGCGGCCGAGCACGGCCTTCTCCCGGACCTGGGCCAGGTGCCAGACCGACGACCCGGCGCCGATCTCGGCGTTGTCGTCGACGTCGGCCGAGGGCATGATGCGCACGTTCACCGCTGCTTCTTCTCCTGCTCCTGGTGGTCCCGCTCGGCGACGCGGGCCGCCTCCTTGAAGGCGCGCCACTTGGTCTCGGGCGGCTCCGGCGGGTCGGGGATCAGCCGGTTGACGACGGTCGCGCCCGGCTCCCACGCGGCGTCGGGCAGCTTCTCCATGACCTCGGCGTACACCGCCCGGATGACCTCGGCCTGTGCGGCCCACGAGAAGCGGTGCCGCAGCTGGGGGTCGTCGGCGATGCGCTTGGCGATGCGGTCGCGGTCGGCGAGCACCGTCCGCACCGCCCGCACGAAGTCGTCGACGTCGCCGGCGGTGTGCACCGCGCCGAGGTCGAGCTCGCGGACGAGGTCGGCCTGCGCGGGGGTGTCGCTGGTGATGATCGGCAGCCCCGCGGCGATGTACTCGCAGAACTTGTTCGTGACGGCGATGTCGTGGTTGGGCGCGTGCAGCAGCGGGCTCAGCCCGATGGTGGCCGAGCGCAGGTACAGCGGCACCACCTCGGCGTCGACGAACGGCGCCAGGTGCACGCGGTCGCCCACGCCCAGCTCGACGGCGCGCGCCTGCAGCTCGGCGGTGACGGGGTTGGCGCGGGCCACGACGGCGAGGTGGACGCCGGGCAGCTGCGGCAGCGCCTCGACCGCCGTGCCGACGCCGCGAGCGCGGTTGACGCCGCCGCCGTACACCAGCAGCGGGACGTCGTCGGGCAGCTTCAGGTGCTGGCGCAGCCCCTTGACCTGCGCATCCTCGGGCGGCTCGACCGGCGCGTTGAGGACGACGTCGGGCCGGCGGGCCATCTTGTGGTCGCGCTGCAGCCAGCCGGCCAGCGGCTCGGACACCGTGATGACGCGGTCGGCGTCGTGGATGAACTCGCGCTCGAGGTCGCTGTAGGCCGCGACCCGGCGCGGCGCCACCACCGGCACGCCGGGGATGTACTCGTGCGCGTCGTAGATGATCTTGATGGTGCGGTCGTCGAGCGCCGCCCGGTGCGCCGCGCGGGCGGCGATGCCGAGCATGAACACGTCGTGCACGTGGATGACCTCGGGCTGGATGCGGTCCAGCAGCGGGCCGAGGGTCAGCTCCTGGTCGACCACCTCGGGCATCACCCGGCGCCAGCGTCCCGACGGCAGGTACCGGTAGAGCCGCAGCAGCCGCTCGCGCCGCTTGCCGATGCCGAGGTCGGTGGGCCGGCTCTTCCGCTTGGCCCGCCGGACGGGGTAGGCGCGAGCGTCGAGGACGGCCCGGTGCAGCCGCAGCGAGCGCCAGCGGGCCGCGCGCAGCAGGCGGTCGCGGGTGGAGCGCCGGCCCGCGGGCGCCGCCTCGACGCCGTCGGCCCGCTCGGAGTCGCGGCGGTCGCGGCCGCGGTCGCCGCGCAGCTCCCGGCTGGCGTACTGCCAGCGGCCGTAGGCCAGGGTGTACTCGGCCTCGGTGGTGAACCACGGCCGGAGGTTCGCCAGCCGCTTGCGCCACCCCGTGACCAGCACCTTCGACTGGATGGGCGGGCACAGGACGTGCACCCGGCCCAGCTCGCGGGCGCCCTTGAGCCGTCGTCCCGGGATGCCGATGCAGGTGACGTCGAGGTCCCAGTTGGCCACCGTCTGCGCGTACTTGAGCACGCGCGCGTCGGGGATGATGTCGTTGCCGGCCATCATGACGACCTTGGGCCGGATCCAGGACGGCTTCCACTCGCCCGGCACCGTGCCGGGCCGCTCGACGAACGACGCCAGCGACTCGGCCGAGCGGCGGCCGTCGTGCACCTCTTCGACGAAGGCCGGGCCGTTGCCGGCCACCTCGCGGGCGCGGTCCGGGTGCGAGATGAGGTCGAGGACGACCTGCTCGATGGTGTCGGGCGTGGCCTCGACGATCGGCAGCTCGAGGCCGGTGTCGGCGAGGACGCGGTCGCGGACGTGCTGGGCGATGTGACCGACGACCACCCGGCCGGCGGCCATCGCCTCGCACGCGGCGACGCCGTAGCTGCCGACCCGGAACTGGTCGAGGACGATGTCGGCGTCGCGGTAGACCGCCGGCATGTCGGCGGGGTCGACGCCCTCGACCCGGCGGTAGGTGATGAGGCCGCGCTCGGCCAGGCTCTCCATGATCGGGTCGATCAGCTCCGAGCCCTTCATGGCCGACTTGCTCGGCGCGTGCGCCACGACCGGCTTCTCGTGCTCGAGCACGGGCGCGTCGCTGCGCCAGGTGGCGACGTCGACGACCACCGGGCACCAGACCGCGTTGGGGACGTAGTCGAGGAGGTCGGGGGTGGAGACGTAGACCGCGCCGGGGTACGACGTGAACAGCTCGACCGCGCGGGTGGAGTTGCGCTCCAGCAGCTCGACCGTCTCGTCCTCGAGGTCGGGGAACGGCGACCACGGCTCGGTCTCGACGTGCCGGCTGGGGATGCGGACGTCGGAGCCGTGCGCGATGAGCCCGACCTTCAGCCCCTTCGCCAGCATCGGCGGGATGTCGAAGGAGGCGTCCTGCCCGTGCCAGGTGCCGAAGATCGGCCGCGACGCCTCGACCAGCACGTGGGTGTAGTTCTGCAGCACGTGGGTGAGGAACTTCTGCTGCCAGCGGCGGCTGCGCCGGTAGGTGCCCGCCGGGATGCCGTAGTCGACCGGATAGTCGAGGACGCCCTTGAGGAAGGCGTACGACGTCGCCTTCATGGTGGGCACGCGTTCTTCCAGCGCCCGCGCCCAGCGGGTGCCCTGACCCGCGAAGTTGGCCGGCCCTACGAGCAGCCGGACGGGCGCGTCGAGCCGCGGCGGGAGCCCGTCGCGGGTGGCGGGTGCGTCGTCCTCGAGCTCCGGCCGGTCGTCTCGGCGCTTGTCTGTTCCCCGAGCCACCGTGTTGCCCTCCACGCCCTTCACGAGATATTGGCCCCGAGAGCTCCCGGGGCTGTTGCCGGCCGATCGGCGAATATACCCAGTCTCGCAGAGACGCTTCGCCGGTTCCTATCAGATCATCGGGTCGTCTGCCGAAGCCAATCGTCGAGGACGGTTCCGGACACCGTGCCGTCGTGCACCGCGCGGACGAAGCCGGGACCGCGGGCCGCGTGCTCCCCCGTGGCACTCGGGTCGGCGGCCAGCGCGGCGACGACGTCCGCGAGGTCGTCAGGGGTTGCTTCGACGATCGGGACGTCGAGGCCGGTGCGCTCGCGGACCCGCTCGCGGACCGCCGTCCCGACGTACGAGACGACGGTGCGCCCGGCCGCCATCGCCTCGCACGCGCCGACCCCGTACAGGCCCATGGTCAGCTGGTCGACGACGATGTCGGCCTCGGCCAGCGCCGCCGGCATGCGGTCGTTCGGGACGCCCTCGAGCCGGCGGTACTCCACGGCGCCGGTCGCGCTGAGCGCGTCCATCGCCGCCTCGATGATCTCGGTGCCCTTGAGCCGCGAGTTGGACGGCGCGTGCACCACCACGGGACGGCGGCGGCCCGGCGACGGCGGCGCCTGCCAGCGATCGGGGTCGACGACGACCGGCAGCCAGGCGGCGTCCGGCAGGTCGTCGAGGAGGTCCGGGGTGGACACGTACACCGGCCCGCCGCCGGCCGCGAACTCCGTCGCGAAGGCCGCCAGCCGGCGGGCCTGCTCCTCCAGCCGCGCGGTGAGGTCGTCGCGGATGCGGAACGGCGACCTCGGCTCGCGCTCGGCGTGCCGGCTGGGCAGCCGGACGTCGGACCCGTGGAAGGCCAGCGCGACCCGCAGGCCGGCCCGCGTCAGCACGGCGACGTCGCCGCTGGCGTCGCGGGCGTGCCGGGCCCCGAACAGCGGGCGCATGGACTCGATGACGGCGTGCGTGAAGGTGCCGAGGACGTACTGCTCGTGCGCCCGCTGCCACGCCGGGTGCGCATAGACCGGCACCGGGACGCCGTAGTCGTCGGCGAACCCGTAGCTGTTGCGCCGGATGGCGAAGCAGGCCGCCGCGACGTCGTCGCCGGCCGCCTCGGCGGCGCGGGCCCACGCCCAGCCCTGGCCGGCGGAGTTCGTCGGGCCCACCAGCAGCCGCGCGGCGGCCGGGCGGACCTGCGGGAACGGCTCTTGCGGCGGCAGCGGGCGGCGCAGCCAGGAGACCCGCCGCCGAGCCCCCGCGAGCGCGTCGACGACGGCGCCGGGCAGCCAGCGTTTCGCCGCCGTGCGCAGTGCCATGGAGCCCTCCGGGTGTCGTAGCCTGTCCGTGACATGATGACGCACGCCAGCTCGGGGCGCTCCGGCGCGTCCCACGACCGCCGGCCGCACCTGCTCTACGTGGCCTGGGGCTTTCCCCCCTGCCGGGGCGGCGGCGTCTACCGCGGCCTCGCCACCGCCAACCGGTTCGCCCGGCTGGGCTGGCGCGTCACGGTGCTGACGGTCGAGCGCGACACCTTCGTCCGGTTCACCGGCACCGACCCCACCCTCGAGGCGCGCATCGACCCCGCCGTCGAGGTGGTCCGGGTGCCGTTCGCGTGGCCCGTCCACGAGCCCGACCTGCGCCGCTGGTCGCGGTTCCGGGCCCGGTTCCCGCGCGCCTGGGCCAGGTGGCGGGCCCGCCGCGACACCGTCCCGTTCCCCGAGGTCGGGTACGGCCCGTGGCGCCGGGTCATCGAAGCCGCAGCCGAGCGCATCCACGCCGCCGACCCCGTCGACCTCGTCCTCGCCACCGCCAACCCGCACGTCGCGTTCACCGCCGCCTGGCGGCTGCACCGGCGGCACGGCGTCCCGTACGTCATGGACTACCGCGACGCCTGGCTGCTGGACGTGTTCAGCGGCGGGCGGCTGCACTCCACCCGCAGCCGGGCGGCCCGCTGGGAGCGGCGGCTGGTGGCCGGCGCCCGCGAGGTGTGGTTCGTCAACGACCCGATCCGCGACTGGCACCGGCGGCTCTACCCCGCGCAGGCCGATCGCATGCACACGGTGGCCAACGGCTTCGACGCCGAGCTGGCACCGGCGCCCACGGGCGAGCGTCCGCCGGTCGGCGACCGCCCCGTCGTGTTCGGCTACGTCGGCACCGTCACCCCGAAGGTCCCGCTGGCCGAGTTCGTCCGCGGCTGGCAGCACGGCCGCGCCGGGTCGCCGTCGCTGGCGGGGGCCGAGGCGCGCATCCACGGCTACCTCGGCTTCTACGGCCAGCCGCGGCCCGACCTGCTGGCCGTCATCGACTCCGCGGCCGCTGACGGCGTCAGCTACCGCGGTCCGGTCGGGAAGGCCGACATCGCCGCCACCTACGCGCAGTTCGACGTGCTGCTGCTGATCCTCGGCGCCGGCCGCTACGTCACCAGCGGCAAGGTGTTCGAGTACCTCGCCACCGGCCTGCCCGTCGTCTCCGTCCACGAGCCCGGCAACGCCGCCACCGAGGTGCTGCGTGGCCACCCGCTCTGGTTCCCGGTCGCCGACCTGCGGCCCGAGACCGTCGCCGCCGCCCTGGCCGCGGCCGCCGACGCCGCCCGTTCGGCGACTCCCGAGCAGCGGGCCCAGGCCCGTGCGTTCGGCGCCGGCTACCGGCGCGACCTCCAGCTCGACCCGCGCATCGAGGCGCTGCGCGGAGCCCCCGTCGCCGTGGAGGCCGCGTCGTGAAGGTCACCCTGCTCGGCACCGGGAAGCTCGGCCACGCCCAACTGGCCACCGTCGCCAAGGACCTCGGCCGCGACGACCTCGAGCTGACGCTGATCTCCTGGCAGCCACCCCTCGACCCCGTCGCCGACATCGTGCCGCACGTCATCGTGCTCAACGGGCGGGCCGCCCCGGCCACACCCGCCGTCCCGGTGCCGGCCGCCGCCCCGCCTGCTTCTCCCGCTCCGGCTCCGGTGGCGGCGCCCGCTCCCGCTCCGGCCCGGCCGGTCTCGCGGCTGCGCAAACTGGTGCGCCAGTACAAGGCCGGCCGGCTGGCGGCCCGATACTGGTCCCGGCTGCGGTCCCGGCCCGAGGCGCTGGCCGCCGCCACCGCCGCCGACCTCGTCGTGGTGCTCGACAGCCGGGCCATCCGGGCCGGCTGGCAACTGGCCCGCCGTCCGTCCGCGCCACGGGTCCTCAACGGCGCCGCCGCGGCCGGCCGCGAGCTCACCGCCCGCTGACCCCGGCCGTTCTCGTTCGCTGGCCGGCCGTACGCCGGGTACGCCACGTTGGCTGTCCCCCTGCTGCCCATTTTCTCAGCCGCGTGACCGCGCCTCAAGCGGACCCATGGGGCGCTTCGCGCCGCGGGTGACCGCTTGACCCGCGGTCCCGCGGCCAAGAACGGGCACCTATCAGGGGGACGGGGAAGAACCGGGCACAGCCCGCGCCCGATATGCACCGTTCGCCGGACACTGCAGCGTTGGCCTCCTGGTCTGCCGTCACGTCATGGTCCCCAGTCACGCCACCAGCCCCGAACCCGCCATAAAGCGCGACCACAGACCACGACGTCACCCCAGACCAGGACCCGCCCCGGCGGACCGTCGCCACACTCCCCCCACTGCCGCGCAACGGCGAACGGCGAGCGTCAGGCGACGGCGGAACGGTGACCGAGCAGCTCGGCGACGGTCTCGGCCAGCAGGTCATACGGCGTGCGCTCGCTGAGCTTCCGCTCGGTCCACTCCTGCGCGGCCGCGCGGTAGTCGTCCAGTTCCTCGGGGTGGTCGCTCCAGCGGCGCAGGACGTCGGCGGCCTCGGCGGGGCCGGCGATCAGGACGCCGCCGCCGGACTCGCGGATGACCGAGGTCTGCCGCGGCAGCGGCGTCGACAGCACGGGCAGGCCGCTGGCGAGGTACTCGTACAGCTTGGTCGGCATCGCCTGGCGGAACGCCGGCGTCTCGCGCAGGAACACCAGGCCGGCCCAGGCGCCGCGGGCGATCTGCCAGGCCAGCTCCGGTGGCTGCCGGCCGTGCAGGGTGACCCGCCCGGCGACGTCGGAGCGGGCCAGGCGGGCGGCCAGCTGGTCGCGGTCGGCGGCGGCCACCGGGCCGATGAGGTCGAGCGTCCAGGCGGGCGCACCCGCGACGGCGTCGACCATGTCGAACAGGCCGCGGCTGGCGCGTAGGTCGCCGATGTAGACCGCGCGCGGCCGGTCGTCCGGCGGGCCGGGCGAAAGCAGCTGGAGGTCCGGCAGGTTCTCGACGACGAGGCGGCGCCGGGCCTGGTGCGGGGGGATGTGGTCGTCGGCCACGACGGTGACGTCGGCGCCGGCGGCCAGGCGGGTGCTGGCGTGCACGATCATGCGCGCGCCGATGCCGATGAGGCCGCGCGCCCAGGACCGGTCGGACAGCAGCCGGGCGTAGTCCTCGTGGATGTCGACGACGACCTTGCAGCGGCGCACCGACGCGGCGGCGCGGGCCATCGGGACGACGTCGGGGTCGACGGTCATCAGCACGTGGGCGCGGGTGCGCCACGGCAGCATCGCCGCCCGCACCGCGCGCCGGGCCATGCCGCCGCGCTGCTCGGTGCGGACGCGGACGCCGGCCGGCCCGCCGTCGGCGTCACCGAGCCCGGCCAGCTCGACGCTCAGGCCGGCCCGCCGCAGCGCCGCGGTGATCTTGTGCAGCCGCGCGTCGGCGACGTCGTGCCCCGCGGACACGATGGCGACGTCGACGCGTGGTGCGGCCACGACTCAGAGGTCCTCGAGGCTGAAGGCGTCCTCGCCGACCTTGAGGAAGGTGTTGTAGGCCTCGATGACCTCGTTGGGGGTGCCGCGCATCATCAGCTTGCCCTTGTGCAACCACAGGGCGTCGTTGCAGAGGTCGCGGACGCTGCTGAGGGCGTGGCTGACGAGGAACATGGTGCGCGCGTTGGTCACCAGGTCCTTCATCTTGGCCGCGGCCTTCTGCTTGAACTTGGCGTCGCCGGCAGACAGCGCCTCGTCGATGAGCAGGATGTCGGGGTCCATGTGCACGGCGACGGAGAACGCGAGCCGCTGGAACATGCCGGAGGAGTAGGTGCGCATCGGCATGTCGATGAACTCGCCCAGTTCGGCGAAGTCGGCGATCTCTTCGTAGCGCTCCTGGATCTCCTTGCGGCTCAGGCCCGCGGCCAGCCCGCCCAGGACGACGTTCTCGCGGCCGGTGAGCGCGGCGTTGAAGCCGACGCCGAGCGACAGCAGCGTGCTGACCCGGCCGTTGACCTGGATGCGGCCCTTGGTGGGCGGCAGGATGCCGGCGACCATGCGCATCAGCGTGGACTTGCCGGCGCCGTTGGCGCCGATGATGCCGATGGCGTTGCCGTGCGGCACCGCGAACGACACGTCCTGGACCGCGTTGACCTCCTTGACGGCGCGCTCACCGCGGCCGAACCGGACGATCGCCGTCTTGAACGTCGGGACGCGTTCGAACGTGGTGCGGTACGTCAGCGAGACGTTCTCGACGACGACGGCATCAGGCGTGGCCGATGTGGTGGTCACGGCGCCAACCTCAGAGACGGACGACAAACTCGCGCTCCCTCGACATGAAGAACAGGCTCCCCACAATGGCCGCGGCAGCCGCCCAGGCGACGCCGAAGATCCACAACGACAGGTCCGGGATCTGCCCGCGGACGAGCAGGTCGGTCCAGCCACCCAGCAGCGAGTACAGCGGGTTGAAGATCATGAACGACTCGAACCGCTCGGGGGCGTCCTCAGCGAACCACAGCACCGGCGACAGGTACAGCCACATGCGGACGAAGTACGGCAAGAAGCTGGCGGTGTCGCGGAAGTACACCTGCAGCGTCGCGAACATCATCGCCGCACCCGCGCCGAAGATGGTCAGCAGCACCAGGAACACCGGCGCCAGCAGCATCTGCCAGGTCAGCGGCTGCCCGAACGCGATGTGGATCGGGAAGTAGACGATGAGCGTGGGGAGGAACCGGAAGAACGCCGTGCGCACCGCCGACAGCGGCAGCAGCAGCCGTGGGAACGACATGTTCAGCAGCAATTTGCCGCCACCCACCACGCTGGACGCGCCGGTCATCAGGCAGCCGGAGAAGTAGTAGAACGCGAACAGTCCGGCACACAGGTGCACGAACCGCTCCGCCGCGTCGGTGGTGTCACCGCTGCGCAGGATGGTGATCAGCACGTAGTACACGCAGGCCAGCAGCAGCGGGTTGAGCACCAGCCAGATCTGGCCGAAGAACGTGTTGGTGTTCGCGGCCCGGATGTTCGACCGCGACATCTCCGCGGCGAACTGCCTGCGGTGCCACAGGGTACGGATGTACGGCCCGAGCCGGGGCAACCCCGCCCGGTGCGGTTCGTACACGTGCACCGACGAGGTGAAATCCTCATCGGTACGAGTGGCGTTCATCGAAGGCTTGCCTTTCTACCGCGGCCAGGCGCTGGACCGAGTGGATCCGCACCGGATCGGGTCAAGGGTAGACGACACACAGACGAAATATCGCACCCGTGGGCCACACGTGACGATGTAGGCCATCTCACGCCGTCCCCAGGGTTGCATACGCGTCGACGAGGACGCGGGAGTCGTGCTCCCAGGCCAGTTCCTGCCGTGCCTTGCGCACCGCCTCGACGTAGCCAGTGTAGTCCGACGCGACTGCCTCCACGGCCGTGGCCAGCGACGACGCGTCGCCGGGGGTGTAGAGGCGGCCCAGACCGTAACGGAGCACGAAGGAATGGAGTTCCGGCAGGTTCGCCGCCACCACCGGAACTCCGGCCCGGACGGCGTGGAACAGCTTGTTCGGCAGCGCCAGCCGGTGGTTCAGGCAGGTGTCGGTGAGAGTGACCACCGCCACACCCACCTCCTGGTACAGGGTGTCGACCGCGGGCAGTGACATCGGCGGCAGCACCTCGACGCCGGTGGTGTCGAGGCGGTAGCCGGGGTCGGCCGGCCCGGCGACGACGGTGCGCAGCGACGGCAGCCGGGCGGCGGCGCCGACGACGGCCTCGAGGTCACGGCCGGGGCCGATGCGCCCGGCGTACGCGAACCCGGCGGGGGTGTCCGGCAGCTCCGGCGGCTCGTGGTCGGCCAGCGGGAAGGTGTTGCGGACGACGCGGACGTCGGGCAGGCCGCGGCCGCGCAGCCGGGTGGCGATGCCCTCGCTGACGGTCAGCACCACCCGCGCCTGCCGGGCCAGCCCGGTCTCCGCGCGCCGTCCGCGCCACCGCGCCAGCGGCGTGGGCCGGCCGGGCAGCCCGCGGTCGAACCACAGCTCGTGGCTGTCGTAGACCAGCCGGGCGGACCACTGCCGGGCGAGGTCGGCGCCGAGCGCCAGCGTGTTGTAGTCGTGGGCGTGCACGACGTCGTGGGCCGGCCGGCCGGCCAGCAGCCGGGCGGCGTCGTCGCGCCAGCGCCGCTCGGTGCGCTCGCGGTGCTCCGGCAGCAGCAGCCACCGTCCGGCCCGCCGCACCACGGCCTTGGGCCCGGTCGACGACGCCAGGGCGGCGCCGCGCGGGGTGCCGGGTGGGCGCATGCCGCGCGACCGGGTCACCGACTCGACGGTGACGCCGTCGCCGGGGTCGAAGCCGTCGGGGACGTCGCGGCCGACGATGTGCACGGCGTGCCCCTCGGCCGTCAGCGTGGCGGCCTCCCGGAGCACCCGCGAGTCGCCGGCCACCGGTGACTGCACGAGCATCAGGACGTTCACGTCGCCGGTCCTCCCGCGGCCGCGGCATCGCGGTCGGCACGCCGCGACCGGGCGGCGTCGCGGGACCCCAGGAGGAACCCGGCGCCCCAGGTGAGGTGCATCGTCGCGAGGACGGGCGGCAGCCAGGCGCGGGCCTTCGCCGGCAGCCCGCGACCGGCCACGGCGGCGGCGCCAGCGACCCCGACGGCGTAGCCGGCCGGCGCCAGCCAGCCGATCAGCAGCCACGACGGCCCCACGAGGCCGGCCAGCCCGGCCACCGTCCCCGCGGTGACCGCGACCGTGACGGCGGGGGCGGCGAGGTAGCGGACGTTCGCGGTGTCGGGGTAGCGGCGGACCACCTCGCGCCGCCACTGGCCGGTCTTGAGGAACTGCCGGGCCAGCGCGCGCAGGTTCGGCCGCGGCCGGTAGCTGACGACGAGGTCGGGCGTGAACCAGACGGTCTCGCCGGCCGCCCGGATGCGGTAGTTCAACTCCCAGTCCTGGGCCCGGACGAAGTGCTCGTCGAAGCCGCCGAGGCGGTCGAGCACCTCGCGCCGGAACACCCCCAGGTAGACGGTGTCAGCCGGGCCGGCCTGCCCGCCGAGGTGGAACTTCGCCCCGCCCAGCCCGAACGGCGACGTGTACGCCCAGGCGACGGCCCGCTCGAAGTCGGTCTGCCCCTCGGCGTTCATGATGCCGCCGACGTTGGCCGCGCCGGTGCGCTCCAGTTCGGCGACGGCGGTGCGAATGTAGTGGTCGGACAGCACGCCGTGACCGTCGACCCGCACGACGACGCCGTGCCGCGCGGCGCCGAGGGCCGCGTTCAGCCCGGCGGGGGTGTGTCCGGCCGGGTTGGCGACCAGCCGGACCCGCGGGTCGGCGGCGGCCAGCTCGCGGGCGATCTTGTCGGTGCGGTCGCGGGACGGGCCGAGCGCCAGCAGCAGCTCCAGCTCCCCCGGGTACTCCTGGGCGAGCACGCCGGCGACGGCCTCGGCCAGGTGCCGCTCCTCGTCGAGCACGGGCATGATGACCGAGACGGCCGGCCACACGCCCTCGTCGGGCGCGACCGGCCGGCCGGAAGGGGTGGGATCGGCGGCGTTCATGTCGGCGAGCACACTACCCCGTGCCGGCGCCGGTTCGATCAGCGATCGACTCCGCGGCGCACCCGACGGACCTGACCTCCGGCTACTCGTAGGAGCAGGCGGACGACATCTCGACCGGCTCCGTCTCGTCCGCCTGCTCCTCGTCGGGAGCGTCGGAGGGCTGGTCGGATTCCTCGGACGGCTCGTCGGCCGGTTCGTCACGGGACTCCTCACTCGGCTCCTCGGACGGCGGATCGGACGGCTCCTCGGCCGCGGTCTCCGACGGCGCCGGTTTCGCGTCGCCGGACAGCAGCGCGTCGACCTCGTCGTGGATGAGCCCGATGTCCGGGTCGGCCGGCACGATCAGCGGCGGCACGAACTGCAGCGAGGTGATCTCCTCGTCCTTCGCCTTCAGCGCGAGGTCGACGAGGTTGGCGAGGTCCTGGCGCGGGATGTCGGTGGTGATGACCGACTTCGACGCGTCGGCCAGCTCGACGAAGTTCGACAGCACCGTCTGCGGGTCGGCCTGGTTGACCAGCGCGCCGATGACGCAGCGCTGCCGGGCCATGCGCGCGTAGTCGGACGAGCCCTCGCGGGACCGGGCGTACCAGAGCGCGTGGTAGCCGTCCAGTTCCTGCAGCCCGGGCTCGAGCACCCTGCCCTTGTCACCGATCGGCAACTCCTCGTTCACCCTGATGGTGACGCCGCCGATCGCGTCGATGATGTCGCGGAAGCCCTGCAGGTCGACGGCCACGTAGTAGTGCACCGGCACACCGAGGGTGCCCTCGACGGCCTGCTTGACGGCGGTCGGGCCGGGGCCGGACGGGCCGTCGAACAGCTCCGGGTTCTCCTCGCCGTAGGTCCAGGTCGCGTTCAGCATGTAGTCGGACTCGTCGCCTTCGCCGTCGCCGGAGAAGCCGCGCGGGAACTCGGCGTCGGCGGGCGAGCCGTCGGGGAACCGGGCGTTCTCCAGGTTGCGCGGCAGGCTGATCATCGCCGGCTCGCCGGTGCGGACGTCGATGGAGACCAGGTTGATGCTGTCCGGCCGCACGCCGACCCGCCCGTCGCCGGCGTCGACGCCCAGCAACAGGATGTTGAGCCGGCCGTCGCTCGCGGCCGCCACCTGGCCGGACGGGAACATCTCGACGACGGCGTCGTGCGCGGCCGTCGCGTACCGGGCGGCCACGAAGAACGGCGTCGACACCATCGCGGCCAGCGCGAGCGTCGCGCCGATCATGATCAGCCGGTGCTTCTGGCTCAGTCCCGGCGGGTGGCCGAGCCGCCACGCGTCCAGCAGCAGCACGATCCACGCGGCCGCGATGCCGAAGGCCAGCAGCTTGAACGCCGTCAGCAGCCACGGCCGGACGGCCAGCCCGGCGAGGTCCTGCAGCGGCACCAGCCAGAGCACCAGCAGCGCTATGCCGATCAGCCCGCCGTAGACGCCGAGCGCGATCTTGCCGGTCTTCTTGTGGCCGGCGATCAGCTGCGCGCTGCCGGGGGCGACGACGGACAGGGCGACCAATGTCACCGATCGGCGAAACCGTGCCGCCTCGGCCTGCTTGGCGCGGAGCGCGGCCATGGCTTCGCGACGGGCCCGCACCCGCCGTGGATCCGGCGGACGTGCCGCTGTGGTCATGCACTTCCCCCATCGAACCGGACGTGCCGGCGAGTCCCCGTGCCCGCCGCTTGGCCAGTATCACCACAGGCCGGACCGAATTCACGGGCGGCACGCCGAGCCCAAGCGCCTCTTCTGTCACATGAGTCACACAAGTAGCTGCAACCGGGGCGCACCGGACTACTTGCCGCAAATACCCCCACCTACGCCCCGGCCGAGGCGGCCCACCTGGGCTCCGGTGGGCCGGCATCCCCGTCGGTCGGCGCCCTCGTGGGCATGCTCACGTGCGCCGGTTCGCAACGTCGCCGTCCCCCCTGCCGCCCATTCTCTTGCCGCGAACGCGCGTCTCAAGCGGACTGTTGGGCGCTTCGCGCGTCGATGACCGCTTGACCCGCCCGCCCGCGGCCAAGAACTCGGCAGCTATCAGGGGGACGGGGGAGTCCGGGCACGACGCACGCCCGGAAAGCGCACTCCACCATGACGCTTCTATGTCAAGGTGCTGATTGTTGGCAGGTCAGGGGTGTGAGGTCCTGGCGG
>NZ_LFXL01000036.1 GCF_001270745.1 Jiangella muralis | reverse complement strand
AACAGGCACTTCCGTGCATCACACGCCACACACCACCCCGGCAGACGTGAAACCCCGAGGCTAAAGGTCGTCGTACGCTGCGCCCTATGGAGCGCACCGACGCCGAGGCCCTCGACCGCGACGACCCGCTGGCGCCGCTGCGCGACCGGTTCGACCTGCCGGACGGGCTGATCTACCTGGACGGCAACTCGCTCGGGCCGCTGCCGCGCGGCGTGGCCGAGCGGGTCGGCCGGCTGGTCGGCGCCGAGTGGCGCGACGACCTCATCACGTCGTGGAACGCGCACGGCTGGTGGGACCTCCCGGCGACGGTCGGCGCGAAGCTGGAGCGGCTGCTCGGCGCCGAGCCGGGCACCGTCGCCGTCGGCGACTCCACCAGCGTGCAACTGTTCAAGCTGCTGGTGGCGGGCGCGCGGCTGCGGCCGGACCGCCGGGTCATCGTGACCGAGCCTGGCAACTTCCCGACCGACTCCTACGTCATCGACGGCGTCGCGCGGCTGCTCGGCCTGTCGGTGCGCTGGTGGTCCGCCGCGGAGGAACCGCTCGAAGCCGTGCTGGACGACGACGTCGCCGTGGTCTCGCTCTGCCACGTCGACTACCGGCTCGGGCGCATGCACGACGGCGCCGCCGTCACCCGGGCGGTGCACGACGCCGGCGCCGTCATGCTCTGGGACCTGTGCCACTCGGCCGGCGCCGTCGCCGTCGACCTCGCCGGGTGGGCCGCCGACCTCGCCGTGGGCTGCGGCTACAAGTACCTCAACGGCGGGCCCGGCGCACCCGCGTTCGGCTACGTCGCGCCGCGCTGGCTGGGCGTCGTCGAGCAGCCGATCACCGGCTGGTTCGGGCACGCGACGCCGTTCGCGCTGGAGCGCGACTTCCGGCCGGCCGACGGCGTGCGGCGGCTGCTCAGCGGCACGACGCCGGTCATCGGCGCGGCGGTCCTCGACACCGCGCTGGACGCGTTCGACGGCGTCGCGATGGCGGACGTGCGGCGCAAGTCGCTGGCGCTCACCGACCTGTTCCTGGCGCTGGCGTCCGAGCGGCTGGCCGCGTACGGCGTCGAGGTGGAAGTGCCCCGCGACCACGCCGCCCGCGGCTCGCAGCTGTGCCTGCGGCTGCCCGAGGCGTACGGGTTGGTGCAGGCCCTCATCGCCCGCCGCGTCGTCGGCGACTTCCGCGAGCCCGACCTCGCCCGCTTCGGCGTCGCGCCGCTCTACACCCGGTTCACCGACGTGTACGACGCGGTCGAGCAGCTGGTCGCCGTCCTGGCCGCCGGCGAGCACCGCCGCCCGGAGAACGTCGCCCGCGCCGCCGTCACCTGACCCGCTCGTAGGTCGCGATGATCACGCCGGTCGTCGTCGGCAC
Source organism: Jiangella muralis (assembly GCF_001270745.1). Classification (GTDB taxonomy): domain Bacteria; phylum Actinomycetota; class Actinomycetes; order Jiangellales; family Jiangellaceae; genus Jiangella; species Jiangella muralis. The sequence goes on along the minus strand of NZ_LFXL01000036.1, from coordinate 99,985 downwards.
GGACTTCACCAGCTCGAACGCCGCCAGCTGGGCGCCGTCGCGGAACAGCCGGGCGCCCTCGCCGAGCACGAGCGGGTGGATCGACAGCACGAACCGGTCGACGAGGTCGAGGCGGAGCAGCGTCTGCACCAGTTCGCCGCTGCCCAGCACGCCGATGTCGCGCGGCTCCCGCTCCTTGACGGCGGCGACCTCGTCACCGCGGACGAGCACGGAGTTCTCCCAGCTCAACGGCTCGGTCAGGGTGCTGGACACGACGTACTTGGTGGCGGCGTTCAGCACCGGCGTGAACGGGTTGCCGTCGGTCTGCTTCGGCCAGAACCCCTCGAACTGCTGGTACGTGACCCGGCCGAACAGCAGCGGCCCGCCCTGCTCGCCCTGCGCCATGCCCTCGCTCATCTCCCGCATGGCGACCTCGTCGGTGTAGGGCATCGCCCAGCCGCCGTGGGTGAAGCCGCCGCGGGTGTCCTCGTCCGGCCCGGCCGGCGACTGCACCACTCCGTCCAGGCTGAGGTTCTCGATGACGGTGATCCGGCCCATGGAGTGCCTCCCTAAACTAAACCGTGTAGTAAAGTTCACTGCCATGAGCGTACCGCAGGACGAGACCCGGTCGGCCCGCAAGCACCGGGCGATCCTCGACGCCGCCACCGAGGTGTTCCTCGCCGACGGGTACGCCGGCACGACCATCGATCGCATCGCGGCCACGGCCGCCGTCTCCAAGCCGACCGTCTACAAGCACTTCGCCGACAAGCAGACGCTGTTCGCGGCGATCGTCGCCCGCACCGTCGACGAGGCGGCCGAGCCGGTGCACGCCGAGGTCGCCGCCCTGCGCGACACCGGCGACGTCGCGGCCGACCTGCGCGACCTCGCCCGCCGTCAGCTGTCCATGGTCATGCGGCCGCGGCTGCTGCGGCTGCGCCGGCTGGTCATCGGCGAGGCCGGCCGCTTCCCCGAGCTGGGCCGGCTGTTCGCCGAACGCGGCCCGGCCCGGACCATGGCCGACCTCGCGGCGGCGTTCGGCGGGCTGACCGAGCGCGGCCTGCTCGCCACCCCCGACGCCGGCCTCGCGGCGGCGCACTTCAACTGGCTGGTGATGTCGGTGCCGCTGAACAACGCCATGCTCACCGGCGACGACACTCCCCCGCCGGCCGCGCAGATCGAGCGCTACGCCGACGAGGGCGTGCGGGTCTTCCTCGCGGCCTACGGCCCCACTTCAAGTTGATCTTGGAGCAACGGCGCCATTGCTTGGCGAAATGCCCGATGAATCCCGCGATTACTCCAAGATCAACTTGGCGTGGGGCCGACGGAATCGGCCGGGCCACCCGAAGGCGGCCCGGCCGAGTCTCTCCCGATCCCTGATTGGCTCAGAGCTTCTGGTAGATCTCCCGCATGAGCCGGGCGGTCTCGCTCGGGGTCTTACCGACGGCGACGCCGGCGGCCTCGAGCGCCTCCTTCTTGGCCTGCGCCGTGCCGGACGAGCCGGACACGATGGCGCCGGCGTGGCCCATGGTCTTGCCCTCGGGCGCGGTGAAGCCGGCCACGTAGCCGACGACCGGCTTGGTGACGTGCTCCTTGATGTAAGCGGCCGCCCGCTCCTCGGCGTCGCCGCCGATCTCGCCGATCATCACGATGGCCTTGGTCTCGGGGTCGGCCTCGAACGCCTCGAGCGCGTCGATGTGCGTGGTGCCGATGACCGGGTCGCCGCCGATGCCGACGGCGGTGGAGAAGCCGATGTCGCGCAGCTCGTACATCATCTGGTAGGTCAGCGTGCCGGACTTGCTGACCAGGCCGATGGGGCCGGCGCCGGTGATGTCGGCCGGGATGATGCCGGCGTTGGACCTGCCGGGGCTGATGACGCCGGGGCAGTTGGGCCCGACGATGCGGGTCTTGTTGCCCTTCGACTGCGCGTAGGCCCAGAACTCCGCGGTGTCGTGCACCGGGATGCCCTCGGTGATGACGACCAGCAGCTCGATGCCGGCGTCGACGGCCTCGATGACGGCGTCCTTGGTGAACTTCGGCGGGACGAACGCGACCGACACGTTGGCGCCGGTCTTGTCCATCGCCTCGGTGACGGTGCCGTACACGGTGAGGACGGCTTCGGGGCTGAACTCGGTGAAGTCCAGTTCCTGGCCGGCCTTGCGGGCGTTGACGCCGCCGACGATCTTCGCGCCGGCCTTGAGCATCCGCTGCGTGTGCTTGGTGCCCTCGGCGCCGGTGATGCCCTGGACGATGATCCTGCTGTTCTCGTCGAGGAAGATTGCCATGACTCCGTCGCCCCTACTTCGCTGCCGCGAGCTCGGCCGCGCGTCGCGCGGCGCCGTCCATGGTGTCGACCTGCTCGATCAGGCCCGCGGGCGCCGTGGCGGCGAACTCCGACAGGATGCGCCGGCCCTCGACGGCGTTGTTGCCGTCGAGACGGACGACCAGCGGCTTGGTGACCTGGTCGCCGCGGCCCTCCAGCAGGCCGAACGCGTGCACGATGCCGTTGGCGACGGCGTCGCAGGCGGTGATGCCGCCGAACACGTTGACGAACACGGCCTTGACCTCGTCGTCGGACAGGATGATCTCGAGCCCGTTCGCCATCACCTCGGCCGACGCGCCGCCGCCGATGTCGAGGAAGTTGGCCGGCTTGACGCCGCCGAACTCCTCGCCCGCGTATGCGACGACGTCGAGCGTCGACATGACCAGGCCGGCGCCGTTGCCGATGATGCCGACCTCGCCGGACAGCTTGACGTAGTTGAGGTCCTTCTCCTTGGCGCGCGCCTCGAGCGGGTCGGCAGCGGCCTTGTCCTCGAACTCGGCGTGCTCCGGGTGCCGGAACGCGGCGTTCTCGTCGAGGCTGACCTTGCCGTCGAGCGCGACGACCTTGCCGTCGGGCGTCTTCACCAGCGGGTTGACCTCGACCAGCGTGGCGTCCTCGGAGGTGAACACCCTCCACAACTTCTGCAGCACGACGATGACCTGGTCGCGGACGTCACCGGTGAACCCGGCGGCGTCGGCGATCTCGGCCGCCTTCGCGGCGTCGACGCCGGCGATGGCGTCGACCGGGATGCGGGCCAGCGCATCGGGCCGCTCGACCGCCAGCTGCTCGATCTCCATGCCGCCCTCGACGCTGGCCATGGCCAGGTAGGTGCGGTTGGCGCGGTCGAGCAGGAAGGAGACGTAGTACTCCTGGTCGATGTCGCTGGCCTGGGTGACGAGCACCCGGTGGACCGTGTGGCCCTTGATGTCCATGCCGAGGATGGCCCCGGCCTTCTCGGTGGCCTCGTCGGGGGTCTCGGCCAGCTTGACGCCACCGGCCTTGCCGCGGCCGCCCGTCTTCACCTGCGCCTTGACGACCACCTGGCCGCCGATCTCGGCCGCCACCGCGCGGGCGTCCTCGGCCGTCTCGACCACGGACCCCGGCAGTACCGGGACCTCGTGCTTGGCGAAGAGCTCCTTCGCCTGGTACTCCATCAGGTCCACGCGAATCCATCCCTTGTGTCGGCCGCGATTCGAAGGGCAGCCTATCCGCCGACGTTGATCTGCCGGGTCGCGGTCTCCCCGTTCACCGTGACGGTGACGGTGGCGGCCCCGGCCCGCAGCCCCTGGATCGTGCCGGCCGCCGGGTCGATCGCGACGACGGCCCAGCGCGGCGCCGTGCCGGCCGGGCCGACGTGGACCGCGGTGCCGCCCCACTGCGCCGACACCGGCCACTGCACCGGGACGACGCGCGCGCCGTCCTGCGACACCGTCGCCGACACCGCACCAACCCCACCCGGGGCCAGCGCCGCCGGAGCCGTCAGCGTGATCGCGTCGACCCGGGCCCGCACCTCGGCCGTCAGCCAGTCGTCGTCGTTGCCATCGCCCTCGGACGGGTCCAGGCCGAGCAGCGTCCAGCCGGTGAAGCCGCCGTTGTCCGGGGTGGACGCCGGGCCCTTGCCGGAGTTGCCGTTGACGAGGAACGGCACGCCGTCGACGGAGCCGGCATCGAAGACCCCGGCGTGGGCGCCGACGAACGCTGCGGACTTGCCGCTGTCCGCCTCGAAGCCGGCCAGCCAGGTCTCCAGCATCGCGGCCTCGCGCCGGTCGGCGAGTTGGCTGTTCGCCGTCGGCAACGGGTCGTTCGGCGGGTGGTGCGCGAACACCAGCACCCCGGTGATCGCCGGGTCGCTCGCCGCCTCGTCCAGCGCCCTGCGCAGCTCGGCGATCTGGGCGAACCCGCCGCCGCGCAGCGTGCCGAACGCGGAGTTCAGCGTGATGATCCGGGTCGTGCCGTCGTCCGTGGGCAGGTCGACGGTGTGCTGGGTGGCGCCGAACTCTTCGATGAAGTTGCCGATCGGGCCGCCCTGCACCTCGTGGTTGCCGGGCACGTAATACCAGGGGAAGTCGACGCCGGTCAGTTCCTCGTCCAGCACCCGGCGGGCGAGGTCGAAGTCGATCGGCGCCGCCTCGTCGACGAGGTCGCCGTTGATGACCAGCGCGTCCGGGTCCTCGGCGACGATCTCGCGCAGCGTCCGGCGGGCGGCCTGGACGATGTCGCCGTCCGGGTCGCGCCCGACGAACTGGGAGTCGCTCATGACGGCGATGCGCTGGCCGGCGTCGTCGGCGCTGCCGTTGGTGACGATGACGGGGTCGGCGAACCGCTCGGTGGCCGGCAGCTCGACCTCGGGCGCGATCTCGACGGTGATGTCGCTGAACGCGGTCGTGCCGGTGTAGCTGCGGGCGCCGGACGCCTCGACGGCGTAGACGTCGCGGAACCGCAGCGGGTACTGGGTGCCGGCCGGGACCGGGAAGGTGAGCTGCTGCCAGCCGGTGAACGTGGTGTAGCCGCCGTTGAGCGTGAGCAGCGTGCCGCTGGGGTCGTAGACGCGCATCCGGATCCAGGTGCCCTGGCCGTCGCCGTTCACCCACGCCTTGATGGTCTGCGGCTGGCCGGGCAGGGCGAACTGCGCCGGCGGCGCGGCGTACGCGGCCCGGGTGTTCGGCCCGGTGAAGTCGTAGGTGAGCCTGATGCCGTCGCGGCCGTCCGGGCCGTCCGCCGGTGCGATGGCGCCGGTGGCGCGGGCGAAGCTGACGGTCCAGCTCGCGGCGTCGCCGAAGGTCGCGACCGGCACCTCGGTCAGGCCGACGGTGACGGCGACGCTGGTCTCGACGCCGGCCGCGGCCAGCGTGATCAGCACCGAGCCGGTCTCGACCAGCGGCCGCACGCTGAACCCGTCGCCGTCCGGCACCAGCTCGACGACGCCCTCGCCGCCGGTGACGGTGACGTCGGCCGGTTCGATCGGGGCGCGGTAGCCGTCGAGGTCGTAGCCGGTGACCGCGAGGGTGCCGGTGGCGTCGGCGCCGGCCAGCGGGAGCAGCGTCGCGGTCGGCTCCAGCCGCCGCAGCTCACCGAGCACGGTGACGTCCAGCTCCCCCTCGGCGCCCAGCACCGCGGCCTGGATGTCGGCGTCGCCCGGCGCGATACCGGTGACGACGGCGGTGTCCGGTGTGGCGCCGCGCAGCACCGACGCGACCCGCCGGTCCGACGTCGTCCACCGCGGCCGCGCCTCGACCGGCGCGAACGTCTCGTCGTGGCCGCGCGCCTCGACGGTGCGGGTGAGGCCGGGGAAGACGCGGTCGGTGTTCTCCTCGTCGCCGGCGAGGACGCGGAAGCCGTCCAGCTCGCCGGAGCCCTCGGCGGCGAACAGCGCCAGGCCGTTGGCGACCGACCTCTCGACGCCGTCGGACGGGCTGTTGACGACGGTGCGGTCGTCGGTGCCGGGATCGCGGACCACGAGCGTGGACGAGCCGCCGCCGTCGATGTTCAGGGCGTCATAGGCGCCGAGGTCGGCCATCAGCTCGGCGAACTCGGTCAGCGTCATGCCGCGCGAGTGCGCCTGCTTGCCGTCGAGGGACACCAGATACATGGTGCGGCCGTCCTCGGACAGCCCGATCGCCGTGCGGGCGGCCGGCTCGGTGTCGGTGAAGGTCCGCTGCACGCCGTCCTCGACCAGCAGGTGGTTGCCGCCGACCGCGACGACGACGTCGTCGAGGTCCGAACGCGGCGCGTACGAGACGTCGACGGTGTCGCCGGGCGCCAACGCGAGCAGCGACGTGGCACCGGCGTCGCGGCCGACCAGCACGACGGTGCCCGGCGCGATCGGCCCGGCGCCGAGCGTCGTGCCCACCGCCGTCACCACGCCGTCGACGACCGTGACCTCGGCCCGGTCGGTGGCGGCGCCGACGGTGTTCGCGCGGGTGTAGCCGCCCCACTGCGACGTGAAGACGCCGATGCCGTTCGCCGGCAGGGCGAACGTGTTCACGCCCGCGAGCCGCAGGCTGACGCCGTCGCCGGTGACCGCGGTGCCCTCCAGCACGACCTGGGCGAGCGCGGCGGCGCCGCTGCTGGACACCGCGAGCGCGTTCTCGTGGCCGTCGGTCGGGCCGGTGACCACGCCCTCGTCGCGGCTCACGCCGGCGCCGAGCGGCGCGTTGGAGTTGTTGATGTCGTAGAAGTCGCCGTTGATCGCGGCGGTCGCGCCGCTCGCCTCGGCCAGCGACCGGACCGTCGCGGTCGTCGTCACCTCGCCGGAGTACTGGTAGTCCAGCGTGGCGCCGGAGTCGAGGTCGACCTCGAGGATGCTGCCGGCGTTCCATCCGCCGTCCTCGAGCCGGGAGAACGTCGTCAGCTCCATCCCCGGCGCGATGTCCTGCCGGCCGGTGTCGACCAGGACCGACTCGCCGGGACGGGTGAGGTCGTCCGGTTCGACGGCAACGGCCGCCGGGACGACGAGCAGGCCGCTACCGAACAGGGCGGTGGCGGTGAGGGCGGCGGTGCACGCGCGATCACGTCGATTCAGCACGGAGTTCACCCCATCGAGGACGGACGACCCGTCATCGAGCGGCGGGCCGCAACTCGGTGAATTTCCGGCAAACCTTACCGAGTCAGGGCATACCAGTGCTATCGGCGGAAAGGATTTTCACGCGACGTCGGGGGTCAGGAGGCCTGCGCGCGGTCACGCAGAGTGTCGACCCACTCGACGATCTCCCGGGTCGACGCGCCCGGGGTGAACACGCGGGCGACGCCCAGCTCCGTCAGCAGCGGGATGTCGGCGCCGGGGATGATGCCGCCGCCGAACACCACGATGTCGCTGGCGTCGCGCTCGGCCAGCAGTTCGAGCACGCGCTTGAACAGCGTCATGTGCGCGCCGGACAGGATGGACAGCCCGACGGCGTCGGCGTCCTCCTGGATGGCGGCCTCGACGATCTGCTCCGGCGTCTGGTGCAACCCGGTGTAGACGACCTCGACACCGGCGTCACGCAGCGCACGCGCCACCACCTTGGCGCCGCGGTCGTGCCCGTCGAGACCGGGCTTCGCGACCACGACGCGCAGGGGACGTACGTCCGCCATGACTACCTCCAGGAACAACGCTGATCCGACGGATGTTGTCGACAGTACCTGCAGACGAGGTGCCCACCGTCCGTTCGGTGGAGGCCGACTCGTCAGGGTGGATGAACGCGGCCCAATGTGATGCAGATCACATGTCACAGAGCGTCACGAACCTTGCGTCCACAACGTTGATCAAGGTTTCACCGTCCACCGAGGTCACGACCCGATTACGGGCTACGCAGGGTCGCTTCCGGCGTCACAGTCCGTGATCACGTGGCAAAACGCTGGGAGGAGGCGTTTGGCAGGACCCCTAGGGGGCGGTTAGTGTCCACCGAGTCCTTGTCCCCGGCGAAAGGTCCTGGCGTGTCGCAACGCTCCGGCAGCGGGCGTCACCGTAGCCGCCGCAGGCACGTCAGTGTCCCGTCGGTGGTCGGCTCCGTAGCGGTAGCAGCAGCGGCGTCCGGCGCCCTGGCCATGCCTCACGCGGTCGGTTCGTCCGACGGCTCGGACGGACTCAACGCCGTCGCGCAGCGCCCCCAGGAGGCGGGTCACCCGACCGAGGGCGGCGCACTCGACACCCTGGTCGCCGCGGAGCAGTCGCTCGCGGCCGAGACCGGCGAGGTCGCGCAGGAGGCGCACACCCGCATCGTCGAGCAGCAGCGCATCGAGGCCGCCGAAGAGGCCGCCCGCGCTGAGCGCGAGTCCAAGCGCTGGCTGCTCCCGGTCGACAACTACCGCATCACCGCCGGCTTCGGCGCCGGCGGCTCCATGTGGTCCAACCGCCACACCGGCCTCGACTTCGCCGCCCCGACCGGCACCGAGGTCAGGACCATCTCCTCCGGCGAGATCATCTTCGCCGGCTACGACGGCCCGTACGGCAACAAGATCGTCGTCGAGCACTGGGACGGTACGCAGACCTGGTACTGCCACCTCTCCCGCTTCGTCCTCCGCTCCGGCGAGGTCGCACCCGGCGAGGTCATCGGCCGCGTCGGCTCCACCGGCAACTCCACCGGGCCGCACCTGCACCTCGAGGTCCACCCCGGCGGCGGCGACCCGGTCAACCCCCGCTCCTGGCTCCAGGAGCAGGGCGTCGACGTCTGACGCTTCGGTGGGATCGCCATGATCATCGGCGATCACCGGAGCCAGGACGCCAGTGATCGTCGATGATCATGGGGACGCGGCGTCGCCACAGCAGGGGACGGCCAACGTCACTCCCCCGGCGAACCGGCGGGTGGTCGAGGGGATCGTCTATCGCTACCGGACCGGGATCCCGTGGCGTGACCCGCCGCGCGAGGAGTTCGGGCCATGGAAAACGGTGTGGATGCGGCACCGCCGGTATGCCGGTGACGGGACCTGGGACCGCGTGCCCTGCACGCCTGCTGTCGCATGCCGACGCCATCGGACAGATCGATTGGAACGTGTCGGTGGACGCGACGATCAGCCGTGCCCACCAGCACGGCACCAACACCTCGCGACCGGAGCAGGACACAGGGGGCGACGTCGAACTACCCGCCGACAGCGACCGGGTTCGTCCACAGCCCGCTCGGGGGTGAGCGTGAGCCTACTGGTCACGGGATCGGTCGCTCGCGCGGCGGACTGACCACGAAGATCCACGCGGCGGTCGACGGGCGCGGTCGCCCGCTCGCGATCGTGGTCACCGGTGGGCAGCGCAACGACGGCGCGGTGCTCGTAGACGTGCTGGCAGATATCCGCGTCCCACGCCTGGGACCAGGACGGCCACGTACTCGTCCCGACACCGTGATCGCCGCGGATGCTCGCCGGCCGGGGCATCAAGGCGGTGATCCCGCAGAAGAAGGACGAGACCGCCGCCCGCCAGCGCAAGGGTTCCGCCGGCGGGCGCCCACCGACGCTGGACGCCGTGACCTACAAGGGGCGCAACGTCGTCGAACGCTGCGTCGCCCTGGCCAAACAGTGGCGCGCCTTGGCCACCCGCTACGACAAGCTCGCCATCACTTACCGAGCCACCGTCCAGCTCTCAGCGTGCATCACCTGGACACGCATCTAGGAGACGTGCCCTAGCGAAGCGCGTTCAGTTCGTCGAGGGCGCGATGGCCGCGCTTGACCACCCCTGAAACGACATCGTGGCGCCCGTGACGGATGGGGATCTCGAGCATGTGGAGGATGTGTGTCGCTGCGAGCACCGCCGCCCCCTCCCAGCCGACCAGGTCGAGGATTCTCGTCCACAGCCGCCTTCGGACGTCGTCCAGCGGCGGATCCTGGAAGGTGTACCACACGAGGGTGGTGAGATCGGTCGCCCGCGTGCCGCTACCTGCGTTCCCGATATCCACGACCGCCACCACCGCTCCGTCACGGACCAGGACATTGCTGGGGGTCGAGAGATCGGCATGGACCATGTCAGGTGCCTCCCGTGGTGGTGGGACGTCGGCACACACGAGCCGCAGGCGCTCGACCAAGGCCGACACCACGGAGGAATACGCCGAGAGCCTGGCCACGGACTGGCGGAGAAGCGACTGCTCCGGCGTCTCGTTGACATCCAGCCCGGCGACAGCCGATTCCTGACCGGTGGCGACCCGCCACGCGTACGACCAGTGGTCGTAGGGCTCGGAGGCTTGGCCGGCCTGGAGTTCGATGATCTCCATCAGCTGCTCAACGAGGGACGGGGTCAGCTCTGGCGCGGGAGCCGCGTCAACGAAGTCCATCAGATGCCATACATGAGTGGCTGTGGCCCCCACTCCGAGCCAGGCCGGGGTGGGATAGTCGCGCCTACGCATGTGCTCGACCACTCTCTGGGCTCGCAACGTCTCGTCCAGGTGGTTGGGGTGTGCCCGGGGCACTGCTTTGAGAACTGCATGTGCCCGTCCGGCCAACTGGACGCGCATGGCACCCCCATTGACGCCTCCGGGTAGGCGACCGAGAAGAGTGACCTCTGCCCCGACCACGCTGGCCACAGCGTCCAGGACCTCGGCCGGCAGCTCTTCGGGATGGGTGCCCTGGCTCATCGGCACGTGGCCGCAACGGCGGGAGCACAGCACATGCACAGCACATTACGGCCGAACTGGCCGGTCCATCCATCGCCGGGGACCGGAGGACGGATCGTCGCGAGGCCGCCCCGAACGCGCTTGCGAACACACCCACGCCCGCACCGTCGACCGGTCCGATCGGCGCCCGCCTCAGCGCGTTTCGACTTGACCCCACCATGATGGTCAGGTGCGGTTCGTCCTCAGCGCCGGTGTCCTCGCGGTCGGCGTGGTCTCCGCCAGGGCGTCACGCACTGAGGAGACGTGCCCTAGCCGAGTTCGTCGGCCAGCTCCAGCCAGCGCTCCTCCAGCGCGGCCCGCTCGTCGTGCACCGACCGTAGTTCGGTGTCGAGCGCCAGCACCTTCTCGTGGTCCGTCGCGTTGTCGGCGATGCGCTCGTGCAGCGTCTTCTCGCGCCGCTCCAGCTTCTCGAGGTCGCGCTCGACGCGGGTGATCTCTTTGCGCGTCGCCCGGCTGTCGCCCGAGCGGGCCCGCGCGACCGGCGCCGCGGCCTGCTCCACCTGCTCGCGACGCAGCTCCAGGTACTGGTCCACCCCGCGCGGGAGCTGGACGACCTGCCCGTCGCCCAGCAGCGCCCAGACGGCGTCGGTGACGCGCTCGAGGAACCAGCGGTCGTGGCTGACGACGACCAGCGAGCCGGCCCAGCCGTCCAGCACGTCCTCCAGGACGTTCAAGGTCTCGACATCGAGGTCGTTGGTCGGCTCGTCGAGCAGCAGCACGTTCGGCTCGCTCATCAGCAACCGCAGCAGCTGCAGCCGGCGCCGCTCGCCACCGGACAGGTCGCCGACGACGGTCCACTGGCGCTGTCCGGCGAACCCGAACCGCTCCAGCATCTGCCCGGCCGTGACGGTGTCGCCGCCGCCCAGCTGCACCTCGCGGCGGACCTCCTCGACCGTCTCCAGCACTCGCTTGGCCGGGTCGAGGTCGACCACCTCCTGATCGAGGTGCGCGACGGCGACGGTGCGGCCGATCTTCACCCGGCCGGCGTCGGGCGCGAGCGAGCCGTCGAGCAGCCGCAGCAGCGTCGTCTTGCCGGAGCCGTTGACGCCGACGATGCCGGCGCGGTCGCCGGGGCCGAGCCGCCACGTGACGTGGTCGAGCAGGGTCCGGCCGCCGAGCGACACGGTGACGTCCTCGGCGTCGAACACGCTCTTGCCCAGCCGCGTGGTCGCCATCTTGGCCAGCTCGTACCGGTCGCGAGCCGGCGGCTCGTTCTCGATCAGGGCGTTGGCGGCGGCGATGCGGAAGCGCGGCTTGGACGTCCGCGCGGGCGGGCCGCGGCGCAGCCAGGCCAGCTCCTTGCGCAGCAGGTTCTGCCGCCGCGATTCGTCGGCGGCGGCCAGCCGGACCCGTTCGGCCCGGGCCAGGACGTACTCGGCGTAGCCGCCCTCGTAGGAGTGGACGGCGCCGTCGGCGACCTCCCACGTGGTGGTGGCGACGGTGTCGAGCAGCCACCGGTCGTGCGTCACCATGACGAGAGTTCGATTTCCCGCCGCGAGATACTTCGACAACCAGTCGATCGCCTCGACGTCCAGGTGGTTGGTCGGCTCGTCCAGCAGCACGAGGTCGTCGTCGCCCATCAGCAGGCTTGCCAGCGCGACCCGGCGGCGCTCGCCACCGGACAGCGGGCCGACGAGCGCGTCCATCGACAGGCCGGGCACCAGGTGCGCCAGCACGTCACGGATGCGGGCGTCGCCGGCCCACTCGTGCGTCGCGCGGTCGCCGATGACGGTCTGGCCGATCGTCGCGGCCGGGTCGAGCTCGTCGCCCTGGCCGAGTCGGCCGATGCGCAGGCCGCCGGTGCGGCTGGCCCGGCCGGAGTCGACCTGCTCGAGCCCGGCCAGCACGCGCAGCAGTGTGGACTTGCCGCTGCCGTTGCGCCCGACGACGCCCACGCGGTCGCCGTCGGCGACACCGAGCGAGACGCCGTCGAGGATGAACCGGGTGCCGTAGGCCAGCGAGGCAGACTCGAGGTTGATGAGGTTACGGGGCGCCATATCCGCACCAGTTTCTCACGCCGGGCAGTAGTGCCTGTTCTTGCCGCCCACCTGCTCGAGCCGGTGCTCGGACATCGGGTGGTGACACAGCGGGCACTCGACCACGCGCGCCGGCCGCGGCGGCGGCGCGTCGTCCTGGCGGCCGAGGTCGGCCGGGCCCAGCAACGGCATCAGCACCTCGGTGAGCCGGCCGTACCACGGCAGCTTTCGCTTCTTCACCCTTAATAGTTAGCACACTAATCAATCGCGTGCGATAGAGTGTGACCATGACGACAGACCTCGGCGACGATCCGCTGGCCCTGGACCGTCAGGTCTGTTTCGCCCTGGCCGTCGCCGCCCGCAGCGTCATCGGCCTGTATCGCCCGCTGCTCGAGCCGATGGGCCTGACCCACCCGCAGTACCTCGTCATGCTGGCGCTGTGGGAGCGCGAGCCGCGCTCCGTCAAGGACCTCAGCAGCACCCTGCAACTGGAGTCCGCCACGCTGTCACCGCTGCTCAAGCGGCTGGAGGCGGCCCGCTACCTCTCGCGGCGGCGCAGCGCCGACGACGAACGGCTGCTGGTGGTCGAGCTGACCGACGCCGGCCGGGCGCTGCGCGACGACGCCGAGAAGATCCCCTACGCCGTCGTCGAGCGGCTCGGCCTGCCGGTCGCGGAGCTCGAGCGCCTGCACGGCTCGCTCACCCGGGTGATCAGCGCGGCGACGTCTCCGGAGTGAGGTCGACGGCGTCGAGGTGCGCCCGTTGCCCATCGTGGTCGAGGATCGTGAGCACCTCCGCCGGCCCCTCGTGCGCGACGATCGCGTGCGGCGCCATGGTCGAGAACTGCGCCGCCTGACCGGTCGCCACCAGCACTACCCGCTCCCCCAGGTACAGCCGGATCGTCCCCGACAGCACGGTGAACCAGTCGTGCCCCGGGTGCACGCGCAGCTGCTTCGGCCGGGTCAGCCGGGTGATCCGCATCTTGGCGACGGTCAGCCCGTGCGGCCCGTCGTCGCGGGTCAGCTGCCAGATCGTCGCGCCGTGCCCGCGGTCGTGCCGCGGCCGGATGACGACGTCGGCGTCGTCGACCGGCTCGACCAGGTGGTCCAGCGTGGTGTCGAGGGCACGCGCGATCGGCACCAGCTGGTCGATCGAGATGCGCCGGGCGCCGGTCTCGATGCGGCTCAGCGTCGACGGGCTCAGGTGGCAGCGGGCCGCCAGCGCGTCCAGCGACCACCCCTTGGCCTGGCGCAGTCCGCGGATCCGGGCCCGGATCACCGCGTCGACATCGACCTCACCTTGCGTCATCAGCAAGACTCTATGCGATCAGCGCATCAGTCGCCTAGCGTCGGCGGTATGAGCCACGACCACGAGGACACCTCGCTCGCCGACCTGATAGACCTCGACGGCGACGTGCTGCACGCGTACTGGGACGACGCCATGGGGTACGTGCGCCGCGCGGCCGACGGCGACCGGCCACGGCGGATCGTCGACCTCGGCGCCGGGACCGGCGTCGGCACGGTGCAGCTGGCGCACCGCTTCGCCGGCGCCGAGGTGATCGCCGTCGACGCCTCCGCCGAGATGCTGCACCGCGTCCGCGCGAAGGCGCTGGACCACGGGCTGGCCGACCGCGTCACCACGGTCCACGCCGACCTCGACGAGGACTGGCCGGTCCCCGGCCCGGTCGACGTCACATGGGCGTCGCTGTCGCTGCACCACCTGACCGACCCCGACCGCGTCCTGCGCGACGTCCACGCCGCCACCCGCCCGGGCGGGCTGATCGCCGTCGCCGAGTTCCCGGTGCAGCTCCGGTTCCTGGGCGACGAGGCCGGGGCGGCACTGGAGACGCGGCTGCTGGAGCTGCTCGGGCGGCATCAGGCGGAACGGCTGCCGGAGCTGGGGTCGGACTGGGCGGCCCGGCTGACAGCGGCCGGGTTCACGCTGCTGGACGAGCGGACGTTCGACATCGACCTCGCGCCCGCCCCACCGGCCGCAGCGGACTACGCGGCGCTCTGGTTCGGCCGGGTGGCCCGGCACGCCGACGACCTCACCCCCGCCGACGCGGCCGCCCTCGCCGCCCTTCTCGACGGTGACGGGCCGGGCTCGCTGCGCCGCCGCGAGCTGCGGATCCGCGGCGCCCGCACCGTCACCCTCGCCCGCCGCTGAGCGCGTCCACCCGCCCCTTCCCCGAGTTGATCTTGGAGAAAGTGCGCCGCCTTTCCGGCATTTTCGGACCCGCGATCCCCGTTTACTCCAAGATCAACTTGGCGAGGCGGGGAGGCGGCCGCTGGTCGGCTCCGTCCACGAGCCCCGAACCTCACCGAGCCCGCGCAGCGCCGTCCGCCAGGGGTGATCCGGCAGCGTCAGCGCGAGCGCGTCGTCCAGCCAGGCCCGGGCCGCGGGATCGAGCTCGGGCAGCACGACGGCGGCGTCGGTCTCGTCCTTGGGCCGCCGCCCCTTCGCCTTGTAGAACAGCTGGATCTCCGGGCGCAGGTAGGGCAGCCCATCGGCGCTGCGGCGCCCGATCGACGCCACCGGCGCGCGGACCCGGGCGTCGCGGCGCGACGTCCAGAGCGGGCCGGACGCGTCGTCGACCATGAACTGCAGCTCCCACGCCGGCGAGGACGGGCGCCGGCACCAGATGTCGTGGACGTGCGCCGGCAGCGGCTCACCGGCCGGCCACGGGCGCAGCGAGCCGGGCGGGTCAGCGGCCCACAGCTCCCAGCCGGCCAGCGCCCCGTGCAGCTCGTCCGACTGCGGGCGCAGCACCAGCACGTCGACGTCGTCGTGCGGGCGCCAGGACCGGCCCAGGGCCAGCTCGAGGGCGTACCCGCCGGCAATCCACCACGGCCCGGCCCAGCCGGCCAGCTCGGCGGCGACGGCGGACGGGGTCAGCGGCGCCCAGCTGCCCAGCGGCGGATGCTCCGGCACGACGCCTCAGCCGACGTCGGCCGGGCCGGTGACGGCGACGGCGCGGGCACAGGTGCCCGATGCGGCGAGCGAGACGGCCAGGGCGCCCGCGGACTCGGCGTCGCGGGCCAGGAAGACGCACGTGGGGCCGGAACCGGACACGATGCCGGCCAGCGCGCCCGCCTCGTGCCCGGCCCGCAGCGTGTCGCGCAGCGCCGGACGCAGCGCCAGCGCCGCCTCCTGCAGGTCGTTGTGCAGCAGCCCGGCCAGCGCGTCGACGTCGCCGGCCGCGAGCGCCGCCAGCAGCTCGCCGGGCACCGCCGGCGCCGGCACCTTGCGATCTGAGCGCAGGTCGTCCAGCCGCCGGTAGACCTCGGGGGTGGACAGCCCGCCGTCGGCCGTCGCCAGCACCCAGTGCGGCGCGGCGCCGACCGGCACCGGGCGCAGCCGCTCGCCGCGCCCCGTCCCGACAGCGGTCCCGCCGATGAGCGAGAACGGCACGTCACTGCCGAGCCCGGCGGCGACGGCGGACAGCCGCGACTCAGGCATCCGCAACCCCCAGAGCCGGTCGCAAGCCAGCAGCGCGCCCGCGGCGTCGGCGCTGCCACCGGCCAGCCCGGCGGCGACCGGGATGTCCTTGTGCACCCGCAGCAGTGCCCCGCTGCGCAGCCGGGCCCGGCGGGCCAGGGCCCGGGCGGCGCGGACGGCGAGGTTGGACTCGTCGGCGGGGGTGTGCTCGGCGTAAGGCCCGGTGACGTGGACGGAGACGGCGTCGGCGTGGACGGCCGAGATCTCGTCGTAGAGCGAGACGGCGTGGAAGACGGTCGCGAGTTCGTGGAAGCCGTCGGAGCGAACCGGCCCGACTGACAGCGTCAGATTGATCTTCGCCGGGACGCGGGCGATCACCTTCAGCACCAGCGAGACCCTACCGGATATACCGGGTCATGAGGTGCCAGAAGGGTTGATTGTAGAGCGCGCCGCGGCGATCTTGGCGAAGTCGTCGACGGTGAGCTGTTCGCCGCGTACGCGGGGGTCGACACCGGCCGCCGCGAGCACCGTCTCGGCGGCCACGGCGGAGCCGGCCCAGCCGCTCAGCGCGGCCCGCAGCGTCTTGCGCCGCTGGGCGAACGCGGCGTCGACGACGGCGAAGACGGCGGCCCGCTCGGCCGGGTCGCGCTCCGCGCCGGACGGGCGCCGCTCCAGGAGTACCAGCCCGGAGTCGACGTTCGGCGCCGGCCAGAACACGGTGCGGCCCACCGAGCCGGCCGACGACACCGTCCCGTACCACGCCGCCTTCACCGACGGGACGCCGTACGTGCGCGACCCCGGCGGGGCGGCCAGCCGGTCGGCGACCTCCTTCTGCACCATCACCAGGACCCGCGAGAGGCTCGGGAACGTCTCCAGCAGGTGCAGCAGCACCGGCACCGACACGTTGTACGGCAGGTTGGCCACCAGCGCCGTCGGCGCCGGCCCGGGCAGCTCGGTGACGCGCAGCGCGTCGGCCGGCACCACCTCGAGGCGCCGTGCCACGCCGGGTGCGTACTCGGCCACCGTCGACGGCAGCCGCGCCGCCAGCGCGGGGTCGACCTCGACCGCCACCACGCGGCCGACGACCGGCAGCAGCGCCAGCGTCAGCGAGCCCAGCCCGGGCCCGACCTCGACGACGACGTCGTCGGCGCCGACCCCGGCGACCCGGACGATGCGCCGCACGGTGTTGGGGTCGATGACGAAGTTCTGGCCCAGCGCCTTGGTCGGCCGCAGCCCGAGCTCGGCCGCCAGACGGCGAACGTCCGCCGGCCCCAGGAATCTGGAGCCGGCGGACGTCTCGTCGTTCTGCACTGCCCGAGCCTATAGCCCGGCGGTGAGTCCGGCGTCAGCCGAGCGGAAGGCCGAGCGACCGGGCGCAGGCCGGCCAGTCGCCGTACCCGCCGCGGTTGTCGCGGACCTTCGTGGCGATGCGGATCTGCTCGGCCTTGCTGTTCTCGTGCGGGTAGCCGGAGCCGCCGAACGCGCGCCAGGTGCCGACCGAGAACTGCAGGCCGCCGTAGTAGCCGTTGCCGGTGTTGATGGACCAGTTGCCGCCGGACTCGCACTCCGCCAGCCGGTCCCAGACACCGCCGTCGACGTCGCCGCCACCGCCGTCACCGTCGTCCTCGGCCGGCGGGGCCGGGGGCTCCATGGTGCCGACCAGTACGACCTGGTCGACCGGGGCCGCGACGACCTCCTCGGACAGGACGTCCGTGGTGGACAGCTCGCCGTCGATGTAGGTGTTCTGCACCACGCGCTCGAGCGTGCCCGCCTTGCCCTCGGTCTCGACCGACTCGCTGCCCTTCTCGAGGGAGTCGTCCTCCTGCTCGGTCACCTCGAACGGGACCGCCTCGGTGACCGTCGCGGTCTCGACGGTGACCCGCCGGACGGTGACGGCGAGAGCCTCGGACAGCGCCGTTTCGGCGACGGGCTCGACGAGGTCGAGGTCGCCGAGCGTGATGCCGGCCTCCGTCAGGGCCTCGGCGACCGTGAGGCCGGTCGTCGTGACCGGGTTGGTCGCACCGTCGGCGGTGACGGTGATCTCCTTCGGGGTGCGGACCTCGAAGTCGAGCCCGCCGCGCCCGATGGCCTGCGACCGGGCCACCGACACGTCGGCGCCTTCGGCCCGGATGTCGAGGTCGCCCAGCGCCTCGTCCACGGACAGCGCGGTGGTCCAGATCTGCTGTTCCTCGCCGTCGACGGTCACGGTGATCTGCCGGGCGTACCGGACGCTGATCTCGGTGCCGTCGTCGATGTCGCTGTCCAGCGAGGGAATGACCTCGTCCCGAGCGCTCAGTTCGATGTCCCGCTCGTCGAGGACGTCCTCGACGCTGCTGCCGAACGTGTGCACGGTCTCGGTCTGGCCGTCGATGGTGAGAGCGACGGCGTTGTCGAGCGTGATGTAGGCGACACCGCCACCTACCAGAGCAGTGACGACGGTGGCGTTGATCGCCAACGTCTTCGCGGACAGGCGCACTGTGCTCCTCGGTCGTACTGTCCGGGCACGGGACCTCGCGGCACGCCCGGTCATCCGATCCGCCAAGCTTCCGTGCGCAGATTCGGCGCACCGCTCGTCGGACTGTTTGTCCGGCCGTTCATCTGCCACCCGAAGTTTCCCCGACCCCGGCTAACAATCACGGGACGGTAACGCATGGCGAGCGGCCGGACAACTGATCCGGCCGGTTGAATCGGACAAATCGCCCCGGAGGGCGAAGTTGTGACGCTGTGACACGTCCACACGGGACGCCGTCGCGCGCCCGCGTGGGGCGGCCGGCGGCCACCCCGGCGTGACCTGCGGAAACGACTTCTTGTCACCATGGGCCGAAAGCGCGGTCGGTGTTCGCCTGGAGGGTGTGACACACGCTCTCGAGGTCCCGCCCGAGGGTCTCGGCGATGAACCGGACGGTCAGCGGGACCAGGTACGACGCGTTCGGCCGGCCGCGGTACGGGTGCGGCGTCAGGAACGGCGCGTCGGTCTCGACGAGCAGGTTCTCCGGCGGCGTGACGGCGAGAGCGGCGCGCAGTTCGGCCGCGTTCTTGAACGTGACCGGGCCGGCGAAGGACAGGTACCAGCCTCGCTCTGCGACGCGGCGCGCGAAGGCCTCGTTCCCCGAGAAACAGTGAAATACGACACAATCGGGCGTTTCGACGTCATCGAGGACCCGCAGGACGTCGTCGTGGGCGTCGCGGTCGTGGATGGTCAGCGCCAGCCCGCGGCGCCGGGCGATCTCGGCGTGCGCCCGCAGCGAGTACTCCTGCACGGCCCGGCCCTCCGGCCCGGTGCGGAAGTGATCGAGGCCGGTTTCGCCGATGCCACGCACCCGCGGACTGGACCCGGCCAGCCGGTCGATCTCGGCCAGCGCGTCGTCCAGCGTGCCCGCGGCGGCCAGCTTCGGCGCCTCGTTCGGGTGCAGCGCGACGGTGGCGACGACCGACGGGTGCCGCTCAGCGAGGTCGACGGCCCAGGCGGCGCCGGGCAGGTCGCAGCCGACCTGCACGACCCGCGTCACGTTCACCTTCGCGGCGGCGTCCAGCGCCTGCGCGACCCCGAACGCGTCGCCGTCGTCACCGTCGGCGATGTCCAGGTGGCAGTGCGTGTCGGTGACCGGCGCCGGCAGCGGCTCGGGCAGCGGCGGCCGGGACCGGTCGCGCTTGCGCCCGGCCTCGTCCGTCGCCGACCGCCGCTCGCGCGGCCCGTCGTCAGCGGGAGCGCTCACTGGTCCTGGTCGGCGAGGTCCAGCCGCGGGAACAGCGCGTCGCCCTTGGTGACCTCGGCGCCGGGGACCAGCTGGCCCCAGCGGCCGGCGTCGGCGACCGGCTGGGCGGCCAGCGCGCCGAGCGCCTTCTCGGCCCCCAGCGACTCCCACAGCTTCGCCGTCGCCTTCGGCATGACCGGGTTGAGCAGCACGGCCAGCGCCCGCAGCGCCTCGGCGGACGAGTACAGGATGGTGGCCAGCCGCTCACGCTGCGCGTCGTCCTTGGCGACGGCCCACGGCTGCTGCTCGGTGATGTAGCCGTTGGCGGCGTCGACCAGCGTCCAGACGGCGGCCAGCGCCTCGTGCGGAGCGACGCGGTCGACAGCGGCGTCGGCGTCCTGGGCGGCCTTGGCGGCGACCGCGGCCAGTGCGTCCTCGGCGTCCGTCGCCGGGCCGGGGGCGGGCAGCTCGCCGTCGAAGTAGCGGCCGACCATCGCGGCGACCCGGGAGGCGAGGTTGCCCAGCCCGTTGGCCAGCTCCGCCTGGTAGCGCGCGGCGATGTCCTCCCACGAGAACGAGCCGTCGTTGCCGAACGCGATGGCACGCAGGAAGTAGTAGCGGAACGCGTCGGAGCCGAAGGTGTCGGTGATCTGCGCGGGCGCGATGCCGGTGAGCTTGGACTTGCTCATCTTCTCGCCGCCGACCAGCAGCCAGCCGTGCGCGAACACCTTCTTCGGCAGCGGCTCGCCGGCCGCCATCAGCATGGCCGGCCAGATGACGGCGTGGAAGCGCAGGATGTCCTTGCCGACGAAGTGGATGTCGGCCGGCCAGGTGCGCTCGTACTTCTCCGGGTCGGCGCCGTAGCCCACGGCCGTGGCGTAGTTGAGCAGCGCGTCGAACCACACGTAGATGACGTGCGACGGGTCCCACGGCACCGTGACGCCCCAGTCGAACGTCGACCGGGAGATGGAGAGGTCCTGCAGGCCCTGCCGGACGAAGCCGAGCACCTCGTTGCGGGCGCTCTCGGGCTGCACGAAGCCGGGGTTCTGCTCGTAGAACTCCAGCAACCGCTCGGTGTAGGCGGACATCCGGAAGAAGTAGTTCGTCTCGGACAGCTTCTCGACAGGGCGGCCGTGAATCGAGCAGACCAGCTGGCCGGCGTACTCGCCGGTGCCCTCGACGAGGTCGCCGGGCTGCTTGTACTCCTCGCAGGCGACGCAGTAGTAGCCCTCGTAGGTGCCCTCGAAGATCTCGCCGTTGTCGTGCAGCTTCTGGATGAACTCCTGCACGCGGGCCACGTGCCGCGGCTCCGTGGTGCGGATGAAGTCGTCGTTGGACGCGTCGATGGTCTGCAGGACCGGTTTCCAGGCATCCTCGACCAGCCGGTCGGCCCACGTCTGCGGGTCGGTGCCGTTGGCCTCGGCCGTCCGCATCACCTTCTCGCCGTGCTCGTCGGTGCCGGTGAGGAACCAGACGTCCTCCTGGCGCTGACGGTGCCAGCGGGCGATGAAGTCGGTGGCGACGGTGGTGTAAGCGTGGCCGATGTGCGGTGCGTCGTTGACGTAGTAAATCGGCGTGGTGACGTAGAACGCCTTGGGCATGCGCCCGATGGTAGTCCCCGCGCGTCCATGATCATCAACCGCTGGCGACACCCCCACGTCGCCACCGGTTGATGATCATGGGGATACGGGCGGGGTTGTCCACAGATCGCGTTCTGGCCCTGGCGTCCGGCGTCGCCGTGGATGAGGCTCGGCGGCGTGGGACTGCCTTCCGACGTGACCGCCATCGCGGCGCTGCAACACGGTGTGATCAGCCTTCAGCAGGCGGTCGCGGCCGGGTTGACGCAGCGGCGCGTCGGCTGGCGGGTGCGCTCGGGCCGCTGGCAGCGCGTGCATGCCCGGGTCTACGCCACCTCCACCGGCCCGCTGCCGTTCGAAGCGCTGGTCTGGGCGGCGATCCTGCGTGCGGGCCGGGGTGCGGTGGCCAGTCATCGGACGGCCGCGTACCTGGACGGTCTCTGCGACGACCCAGGGCCGGTGGTGCACGTCACCGTGCCGGCCGACCGGCACGTGCGCAGCCGGATCGACGGTGTGTGCGTCCACTACGCGCACCGCCTGGCCCGGACCCGTCACCCGACGCGGGTGCCACCGCGCACCCGCACCGAGGAGACGGTCCTCGACCTGGTCGACGCCACCCACCGCCCGCAGGACGTCGAGACCTGGGTGACGTCGGCCTGCCAGCGCCGCCGGACCACCCCGGAGCGCCTCGCCGACGCGCTCGCGCTGCGCAAGAAGATCCGCTGGCGGCCGATGCTCGAGAGCATGCTCAGCGACGTCGCCGAGGGAGCGCAGTCGCCACTGGAACTCAGACATCTCCACGCCGTCGAACGTGGCCATGGTCTGCCGCGCGGCCACCGGCAACGGCGGGTGAATGGTGGCCGCGTCATCTGGGTGGACGTCGACTACGACCGGTACGCGCTTCGCGTCGAGCTCGACGGCCGGGTGGGGCACACCGACGAGGGCCGCTTCCGCGACCGTCATCGGGACAACCGCGCCACCACCGACGGCCACGCCACCCTGCGCTACGGTCACGCCGACGTCTTCGGTGATCCGTGCGGCGTGGCCGCCGAGCAGGGGCGAGTGCTCCAGGACCGTGGCTGGACCGGACGGCCGCGCGCCTGTGGTTCAGGCTGCCACGCCCCATGAGTCAGAGCTTGGGCACGACTGGCGACGCAGCAGCGGGATCGCCTCGTCCAGCGCGCCGATCGCCTCCCCGAGCGTGGACCACTGCGCGCCCCACCCAACAACGTCAAGCAGGGTTGAGGTCAACGGCACGGCGCAGGAACGCGCCCGTCCGCGACTCCGGCGCCGCCGCGATCTCGTCAGGCGTCCCGGCCGCCACGACCCGGCCACCCGCCGCGCCGCCGGCCGGACCGAGGTCGATCACCCAGTCCGCGGTGCGCACGACATCGAGGTCGTGCTCGATCGCGACGACGGTGTTCCCGGCCGCGACCAGCCGCCGGAGCACGCCGAGCAGCCGCGCGACGTCGTCGACGTGCAGCCCGGTGGTCGGTTCGTCCAGCAGGTAGAGCGTGCGGCCGGTGGACCGGCGGGCCAGCTCCTTCGCCAGCTTGATCCGCTGCGCCTCGCCGCCGGACAGCGTCGTCGTCGGCTGGCCCAGCTGCAGGTAGCCAAGGCCGACGTCGTCGAGCAGCCGCAGCCGCGCCACCGCACCGGGCACGTCGGCGAACAGCTCGACCGCCTCGGCGACCGTCATCGACAGCGCCTCGGCGACGTCGTGGCCGCGGTACTTCGCCCGCAGGACGTCGCGGGTGAACCGGCGGCCGCGGCAGACCGGGCAGCGCACCTGCACGTCGGGCAGGAAGTGCATCGACACGTTCAGCACCCCGGCGCCGGTGCACCGCTCGCACCGTCCGCCGGGCACGTTGAAGGAGAAGTGCCCGGCGGTGAGGCCGAGCGAACGGGCGCCGTCCGTCGCGGCGAACGCCTCGCGGATCGGGGTGAACGCGTCGGAGTAGGTCGCGGCGTTGGACCGCGGCATCCGACCGGCCGCCTGCTGGTCGATCGTCACGACCTTGTCGAGGTGCTCCCAGCCGTCGATGCCGTCGTGGTCGCCGGGCGGGTCGCCGGCGCCGGTGAAGCGCCGCCGGCCGGCCCGGTCGACGATGTCGAGCAGCAGCGACGACTTCCCCGACCCGGACGGCCCGGTGACGGCGACCAGCCGGCCCAGCGGCAGCGCGACGGTGACGTCCTTCAGGTTGTGCGCGCGGGCGCCGCGGACGACGAGCGAGCCGCCGTCCACCGGCGACGACGGCGCCCCCGGCACGCTCAGACGGCCGGACAGGTACGCCCCGGTGACCGACCCCTCAGCGGCCGCGATCTCGTCCGGCGTGCCCGCCGCGACCACCCGGCCGCCGTCGCGACCCGCGCCGGGCCCGATGTCGATGACGTGGTCGGCGGCCCGCAGCAGCTCGAGATCGTGCTCGATGACCAGCACCGTGTTGCCGAGGTCGCGCAGCCGGCGCAGCACGCCGACCAGCCGGGCGACGTCGGCCGGGTGCAGCCCGATGGTCGGCTCGTCCAGCACGTACAGCACGCCGGTGAGGCCGGACCCGAGCAGCGCCGCCAGCCGCAGCCGCTGCGCCTCACCGGCGGACAGGCTCGGCGTCGACCGCTCCAGCGTCAGGTACTCCACCCCGACGTCGACCAGCCGGCGCGCACGTTCGTGCAGGTCGGCGACGACCGGCTCGGCGAAGCGCCACTCACCGTCGTCGACCCGCCCGCGCAGCGCGTCGAGCCAGGCGGCCAGCTCGCCGAGCGGCAACCGGGCGGCGTCGACGACGGTCAGCCCGGCGACGGTGACGCGGCGGCTCTCCGGCCGCAGCCGGCTGCCCTCGCAGTCCGGGCAGGTCTCCTGGCGCAGCAGCCGCTCGGTCTTCTCGCGGTAGCCGGTGTCCTCGATGCGGTCGGCGTAGCGGCGCAGCACGCTGGTCGCGACGCCCTCGAACCGCCCGCCGGCGACGGTGCGCGGCAACGCGGCGGTCACATGACGGCTGAACTCGGGGCTCTCGACGCCGAACAGCAGCAGGTCGCGCTGGACGTCGCCGAGCTCGCGGACCGGCACGTACGCGTCGAACTCGAACCCGTAGTGCCGTCCGGCGGCCCGCAGCACCGCGATGTTGCGGTCGGTCGTCACCGGATGCCAGCCCAGCACCGCGCCCTCGGCGACGCTGAGGTCGTCGTCGACCAGCTTGGAGGTGTCCGGCCGTACGACCACGCCGAGACCGGTGCACGCCGGGCAGGCGCCGGACGGCTTGTTGAAGGAGAAGTCACCCATCACGAGCTCGGCCGCCTCGGCGCCGCAGTGCTGGCAGCGCACCGTCTCGGGGTCCTGGTCCTCGTCCCAGTCGTCGTCCTGGTGGCTGGGCGGCAGCGGCGCCGCGCAGGACGGGCAGGGCCGGTGGCCGATGCGCGCCCACAGCAGCCGCAGGTAGGTGAACACCTCGGTGGCGGTGCCGACGGTGGATCGCGGGCTGCGGTTCGTCAGGTACTGGTCGATGCTGATGGACGGCGACAGCCCGGTGATGGAGTCGACCGGCGCCTTGCTCACCCAGGCGGTGACCAGGCCGAGCGACTCCAGGTACTGGCGCTGTCCTTCACGGTGCAGCAGGTCGAAGGCGAGGGTGGACTTGCCGGAGCCGGACCGGCCGGTCAGCACGACCAGCCGGTTGCGCGGGATGCCGACGGTGACGTTCTTCAGGTTGTGCAGCCGGGCGTTCGTGACCCTGATCTCGCCGAAATCCATCCTTCAATTCTCCCATTGAGTCGCTTGTTGAAGGTTGGTCGTGGCCAGAGCGCTAGCGGCCCCGATAAGCTTCAACTCCGCCGTGCAACGGGAGGGAACTGATGGCGCTGCGCCCGGTGGACCTCGGGCGGGCCGTGGGCATCTCGGCCCAGCAGGTCCGCAATTACGAGGAGGACGGCCTGCTGCCGCCGGCGCCCCGGTCGGCGTCGGGCTATCGGCAGTTCTCCCAGCGGCACCGCCAGGCGCTGCTCACCTACCGGGCGCTGCTGGCCGGCTACGGCGTCATCGCGGCGCGGGCGATCATGCGGTCGGTCCACGACGGCGACGTGCCCGGCGCGCTTGCGCTGGTCGATGCCGCCCACGCCGAGCTGCACGACCAGCGGCGGCAGCTGCGGGAGACCGCCGGCGCCGTCGAGACGCTGGCCGCCGCCGCGCCGGCCGGCGGACCACGGGGCGGGCCGGGGCTGCGGGTCGGCGAGGTCGCCCGGCGGCTCGGCGTGCGGCCGTCGGCGCTGCGCACGTGGGAGGCGTACGGCCTGCTCACCCCCGCACGCGAGCCGGGCACGTCGTACCGCAGCTACGCCGCCGACGACATCCGCGACGCCCAGCTGGTCAACTTGCTGCGGCAGAGCCACTACGGGCTGCCGCAGGTGCGCCAGGTGCTGGACGAGCTGCGCCGCACCGGCAGCACCGCGGCGCTGCGGGCCGTCCTCGCCCAGCGCGGCGACCAGCTGACGGCGCGGGCGCTGGCCATGCTGGACGGCGCCGGCCGGCTGCACGCCTACGTGACGGCTACTGCCGAGCCATCGCGACCCTGAACCGCTCCTCGGGCGTGATCAGGTGGTCGACGTCCTCGGCGGCGGCGTCGATGTCGAGCTGGACCCGGCGGACCTTGCCGGTGAAGGCGATCTGCCCGTCGTGCAGGTCGTCGGTCACCGGGGTGCCGCTGTCGCCGCCGACGTCGGCGGTCTCGTCGGCCGAGAACACCATGGGAACGGTCGCGTCGACGCGGCCCGACCCGGCCTCCGTGCCGTCGACGTACAGCGTCGCCGTCCCGCCCTTGCCCAGCCCGCCGCCGTCGTAGGCGAACTCCACCCGCACCTGGTGCTCCCCCGGCGGCACCGGATCGTCGCCGCGCACCTTGAACCGCCGCATGCCGAACAGGTTGTAGCAGTACGCCGGCCGCCCGTCGACGAGGTAGAGGCTCCAGCCGCCGAAGGCACCGCCCTGCGCGACGATCGTGCCGCTGGCGCCGTCGTCTGGCACCACGATGTCGGCGGTGACGGCGTGCGACTTGTTCTTCAGGATCAGCAGCGAGTTCTCCGACAGCCGGCCCATGCCGCCGAACAGCACCTGCGACGAGCCCTGGATCAGCTGCGGCCGGCCGGCGAGGTCGGCGTTGAACCGCTCCACCCGCCGGTCGTCCAGGGGCAGCACGCCGTACTTGGCCGCCTCGATGAGGAACAGCCGCTGCAGCCGGGCCAGCGTCTCCGGCTGCTCGGCCGCCAGATCGTGGGCCTGGGTCCAGTCGTCGGGCGCATAGAGCTCCCAGACGTCGTCGTCGTAGGCCGGCAGCTTGCTGGTCGGGTCCCACGGCGTGCTGTGCCGGGTCACCGCCGTCCAGCCCTGGTGGTAGATGCCGCGGTTGACGAACATCTCGAAGTACTGGGTCGTGTGCCGGTCCGGCGCGGCCGCGTCGGCGAACGAGTAGACCATCGACACGCCCTCGATCGGCGCCTGCTGGATGCCGTTCACGAACGACGGGTGTGGCAGCCCGGCCGCCTCGAGCACCGTCGGCACCACGTCGATGACGTGGTGGAACTGGTCGCGCGTCTCGCCGGGGGCCACGATGCCGCGCGGCCAGCGGACGATGGCGCCGTTGCGGGTGCCGCCCCAGTGCGAGGCGACCTGCTTGGTCCACTGGTACGGCGTGTCCATGGCGTGCGCCCAGCCGACGGCGTAGTGGTTGTAGGCCTCCGGGGTGCCGAACAGGTCGATCCGCTCGGCCATGAACTCCGTGGTCTGCATCGCGCCGGCGCCGTTGAGGTCCATCAGCTCGTTGAAGGAGCCGTGCAGGTCGCCCTCGGCCGATGCGCCGTTATCGCCGATGATGCAGTAGACCAGCGTGTCGTCGAGCACCTGCAGGTCGGCCAGTGCCTCGATCAGCCGGCCGGTGTGGTGGTCGGTGTGCTCCATGAAACCCGCGTAGACCTCCATCTGCCGGGCCAGCACCGGCTTGAGGTCGTCCGGGATGTCGTCCCATGCGGGGATCTCGGCGGGACGCGCGGTCAGCTCGGCGTCGGGCGGAATGACCCCGAGCCGGCGCTGCCGCTCGACCGTCTCCTCGCGCAGCGCGTCCCAGCCCTGGTCGAACCGGCCCCGGTAGCGGTCGGACCATTCGGCCGGCACGTGGTGCGGCGCGTGCGTGGCGCCGGGCGCGTAGTAGACGAAGAACGGCTTGTCCGGCATCAGCGCCTTCTGCTCCCGGACCCACTCGATGGCGCGGTCGGTCATGTCCTCGGTGAAGTGGTAGCCCTCCTCGGGCGTCCGGTCCGGCTCGACCGGGACGGTGTCGCGATACAGCGCCGGGGCGTACTGGTTCGTCTCACCGCCGATGAAGCCGTAGAAGTGCTCGAACCCGTTGCCCGGACTCGGCCACCGGTCGAACGGCCCCATCGGGCTGGTCTCCCACACCGGCACCTCGTGGCACTTGCCGAAATGCGCCGTCGAGTAGCCGTTCAGCCGCAGCGTCTCGGCCACCGTCGCCTTGTCCTTGGGCCGCAGCGAGCTGTAGCCCGGCGCCGACGTGGCGATCTCGGTGATGCCGCCCATGCCGACGGAGTGGTGGTTGCGGCCGGTGAGCAGCGCGGCCCGGGTCGGCGAGCACAACGCCGTCGTGTGGAAGCGGGTGTAGCGCAGTCCGCCGCCCGCCAGGCTCTCGAACGACGGGGTGCGGCACGGCCCGCCGAAGGCGCTGCTCGACCCGAATCCGGCGTCGTCGATGAGGATGATCAGCACGTTCGGCGCGCCCGCGGGCGGCCGCAGCGGCGTGATCGGCGGGTACGACGTGTCCGGGTCCTTCGCGTCGTACGTGGTGACGCCGACGTGCTGCTGGTCCGGGATCGGCAGCACCGCACGCGGCTGGGTCTGGTCGCTGACCATGGTGTCCCCCTGGGCTCGCCCTTGCGACCACTCTCACCGGCGGGGACGGCGGTGGTCGTCACCCGGCGCGGGTGAGGACGTCAGTCGCGGGCCGCGTCGCGGGCCTCCCGGACCGCCTCGCCCGCGTTGGCCCACGGCGTGCCGGCCCACGGGTCGTAGTCGACCTCGAGCGGCTCCTGCTCCGGGCGGCGCTGCGCCGGCACGTGCTGCAGGTTGACCCGGATGCGGTACCAGAGCGAACTGCGCCCGCGCATGCCGTCGACCAGGATGTCGGCCGGCTCGAGGTGCGGCACGACGTCGGCGTGGCGGTCCTTCCAGCGCTCCAGCCCGGCCAGCGCCTCGTCCTTGGTCTTCGCCCGCGCGATCTCGATCAGCGGCATCGTCTGCGTGCGCCGTCCGGTGCCCTTCGGCGGTTTCTCGGCCGGCCCGAGCCGTTCGGCCAGCTCGAGCAGCGGCTCCAGCGACCCGGCCGACGTCTCGATGCCGGCCCACGGGTCGCCGATCTCGGCGTACCGGCGCGGCGCGGTGGCCAGCGTGTAGTCCTCGGCCCGGCAGCCGGGGACCTCGTCCCACCTCAGCGGCATGGACACCCGGGCGTCGGCCTTGGCGCGGACGGAGTATGCGGAGGCGACCGTGCGGTCCTTCGCGTTCTGGTTGAAGTCGACGAAGACGCCCTCGCGCTCTTCCTTCCACCACTTCGCGGTGGCGATGCCGGGCGCGCGGTTCTCGACCTCGCGGGCGACGGTCTCGGCGGCCAGCCGCACCTGCCGGTACGACCACAGCGGGTCGATGCGGGTGTAGATGTGGAAGCCGCGCGAGCCGGACGTCTTCGGCCACGCGGTCAGCCCGTGGTCCTGCAGCACCTCGCGGGCCACCTGCGCGACGTCGAGGATCTGCGCCCACTCGATGCCGGGGTTGGGGTCGAGGTCGATGCGCAGCTCGTCCGGACGGTCGAGGTCCTCGGCGCGGACGGGGTGCGGGTTGAGGTCGACGCAGCCGAGGTTGACCACCCACGCCAACGCGGCCGCGTCGCGCACCACCACCTCGTCGGCGGACGTGCCGGAGCGGTAGCGCAGCGTGGCGACCTCGATCCAGTCGGGCCGCTTGTCGGGGGCGCGCTTCTGGAAGAACGCCTCCTGGTCGATGCCCTTGACGAACCGCTTCAGGATCATCGGCCGGCCCTCGACGCCGCGCAGGGCGCCGTCGGCGACCGTCAGGTAGTAGGTGACGAGGTCCAGCTTGGTGTGGCCGCCGTCGGGGAAGACCACCTTGTCCGGGTGGGTGATGGTCACCTCACGCCCGGCGACCTCGAGCACCTGCGAGGACGACATGACACCACCATAGAGGGACCCGCCGACGTCAATCCGGCTGCGGCTGCGCGGCCTCCTGCGCCAGCGCCGCCTCGGCGACCGGGTGCTCCACCAGCGCGAGCACCCGGCTGGACATGAACCGGGCGGTGCGCACCGGGGTGCCGGACCGGGTGACCTCGGCGACCACCACCACGCCGCGCCCGATGCTGACATCGACCCGGCGGCCCGCCTTCGTGGCCACGATCTCGTAACTGCGCGTGGTGTCGCCGGCATCGATGACGATCTCGACCCTGTCGCCCCGCATGGACACCTCCGCCGGTCGCCGCTACCTCCACGATCCCACGATGCGGTGACAATCCGGCTCGGAAGAGGGTACGGACCCAGGCAGATCCACGCGACTGAATGGAGTTCCGATGACCACCGATATCCCGCGCACGCTCGTGCATCTCGCCGACTCCGACCTGACCGTCAAGACCGAGGACGACGTACGCGGCAAGGAGGTCGTGGACCGCGACGGCGACGAGGTCGGCACCGTCGACGACCTCGTCATCGACCCCGAAGGCCTGAAGGTGCGGTTCCTGCAGGTCGGTTCCGGCGGGTTCCTCGGCCTCGGCGAGAAGAAGCAGCTGATCCCCGTCGACGCGATCGTGCGGATCGACGAGAAGGTGCACATCGCCCAGCATCGCGGCATCGTCGCGAACGCGCCGGTGTACGACCCGAGCCTGGTGCCGCAAGGCGAGTACTACGAGGAGCTGTACGGCCACTACGGCTACCCGCCGTTCTGGGCGGCCGGCTACGCCTACCCGCCGTACCCGTTCTACCTCTGACGCGTCAGTCGGCCGCGGCCGCCGCCTCCTCGTAGTCCAGCCGCTCCAGCTCGCGCCGCATGACCTCGTCGTCCAGCTCACCGGCGTCGCGGGCGGCGGTGAGCGCCAGCCGCTGGGCGGCGAGGATCTCGCGGCGGACGGCGACCATGGTCTCGCGCACCGCGGGGGCGTGCTCGGCCTCCTCGACCTCGGCGTCCAGCTCGTCGGCGGAGTGCCGGGCCCGCATCGCCGCGGAGAACCGGTCCCGCATGGTGCCGAGGACGACGGGGTCGGTGCCCGGGGGCGGATGGTCGAGCAGCTCACGCAGGGTCTGCTCGGCCGCCGCCCGGGCGATCTGGCGGGCCCGCCGGACCTCCTCGGACTCCGCCTCCTGCTCGGCGTCGTCGTCGATGTTCATGCGGCGGACCAGGATCGGCAGCGTCGGCGCCTGGATGAGCAGGCTCCCGATGGCGACGACGAACGCGAGCGCCTGGATGGTGCTGCGGCCCGGGAACGGCTCGCCGGACGCCGTCAGGGCGGGCACACCTGCCGCCGCTGCTAGCGTCACCACCCCGCGCATGCCGGACCACGAGAGCACCGTGAGCTGGGCTCGTGGCAGCGGCTGGTGGGTGCGCGGCCGCCGCCGGCGCCGTCGCCACGGGAGCCGCAGGTAGCGCCGTCGCAGCACCCGCTGGCCGTAGGTGAGGAACACCCAGAACGGCCGGATCAGCAGCACCGTCAGCAGGACGACGACGGCGGACAGCGCGAACCGGACCCACTCGTCGCCGTGGATCGGGAGATCGTCGAAGACGAACTTGCACTGCAGGCCCATGTAGGCGAAGACGAACGCCTCGAGCAGGGTGTCCAGGCTGCGCCAGACCTGCCGGCCCTGCAGCCGCGTCTCGAAGCCGGCGTCGGCGTCGTGGTGGCCGAGCCAGAACCCCGCGGCGACGACGGCGAGGACGCCGGACGCGTGCAGTTCCTCGGCGAACAGGTACGCCGCGAACGGCACGACCAGCCCGAGCGCCGTCTCGAGGCCGCTCTCGCCCAGCCGCTGCCGGGTCCAATGCACGCCCGCGGCCAGCGCCAGGCCGACGCCGCAGCCGACCACCGACGCGTACAGGAACAGCAGCAGCGCGTTGCTGATGAACGGGTGGCTACCGGTCGCGGCGGCCACGGCCAGCGTGAAGATGGTCAGCGCGGTGGCGTCGTTGACCAGGCTCTCCCCGGTCAGGATCGTCATCAGCCGCTTCGGCAGCCCCAGCTTCCGCCCGATCGCGACCGCGCTGACGGCGTCCGGCGGCGCCACGACCGCGCCCAGCACCAGCGCCGACACCAGGCCGAACTCCGGCACCACCCAGTTCGCCACCACGGCCGTGACCAGCGTCGACACGACCACCATGCCGACGCCGAGGGACAGGATCGGGCGCAGGTTGCGGGCCAGGCTGTAGACGGAGAAGTCGAGCGCCGCGGAGTACAGCAGCGGCGGCAGCACGACGCTGAGGATGAGGTCGGGCTCCAACTCGAACCGCGGCAGCCCGGGCACGAACGACACCGCCGACGCCAGCACCACGACCACGATCGACGGCTGCAGCCCGCGCCGGTTGGCGACCGCGGTCACCGCGATCGCGCCCACCACCACGAGCAGCAACTGCATCGCCGAGCAGGCTAACCGCTCACGGAATGTGCTGGACCCCGATCCGTTTGCGGAACATCCAGTAGACCCAGCTCTGGTAAGCGAGGACGAGCGGCACGAACGGCACCGCCACCCACGTCATCACGGTCAGCGTGTAGTCCGACGACGACGCGTTCGTCGTGGTCAGGCCGTTCGCGGTGTCCAGCGTCGACGGCAGCACGTCCGGGTAGAGCGCGGCGAACAGCGTCGCGCCGACCGCCGCCACCGTCGCGAAGGTCGCGGTGAACGCCCAGCCCTCGCGACCCCGCGCATTCGCCGTCGCACCGGCCGCGACCGCCAGCACCGCGACGATCGCCGCGGCGCCGGCCGCCCACGACGGCGAGTCGCCGCGCAGCACCGTCCACCCGAGGAACCCGGCCAGGACGACGACGACCGGGACCGCGAGCCGTCCGGCCAGCCGCCGCGCCCGCTCGCGGATCTCTCCGACTGTCTTCAGGCCGAGGTAGTGGGCGCCGTGCAGCAGCGACAGCGACAGCGTCACGACGCCGCCGAGCAGCGTGTACGGCGTGACGACGTCGCCGAGATCGCCGACGAAGTCGTGCCCGGCGTCCAGCGGCAGGCCCTGCACGAAGGCCGCCAGCAGCACACCCCACACGAACGCCGGGATCGCCGAGCCGGCGAAGATCACCAGGTCCCAGCGGTTCCGCCAGGTCGCGGTGTCGCCCTTGGCGCGGTACTCGAAGGCCAGGCCGCGGCCGATCAGCGTCAGCAGGATCAGCACCAGCGGCAGGTAGTACGCCGACCACGCCGTCGCGTACCACTCCGGGAACGCGGCGAACGTGGCGCCGACCGCGGTGATGACCCAGACCTCGTTGCCGTCCCAGACCGGGCCGATCGTGTTGATGAGGACGCGGCGCTCGGTGTCGTCGCGGGCGAACCGGCGGGTCAGCATGCCGACGCCGAAGTCGAAGCCCTCGAGCGCGAGGTAGCCGATCCAGAGGACGGCGATGAGCAGGAACCAGAGCGTGCTCAATTCCATGGGTCCGTCCTCTCAGTACGCGAAGCTCAGCGGCTTGTCGGCGTCGTCCGCGTCCGGCTCGTCGGGGACGGCGGGGACGGCGGCGACGTCGGGCAGGCCCGGCCGCGCGTGCTTGACCAGCAGGTGCACCCACAGCCAGGTCAGGCCCGCGTACAGGACGGTGAACGCGGCCAGCGAGATGAACACCGTCCGGGCCGTGGTGCTGGGGCTGACGCCGGACGCCGTCGGCATCAGGCCGAACACCAGCCACGGCTGCCGGCCCATCTCGGTGAAGATCCAGCCGAGGGCGTTACCGGCCAGCGGCAGCACCGGCAGGACGGCGGCCGCGCGCAGCGCCCAGGGCGACGTCGGGACCCGTCCGCGTCTGGTCGCCCACAACTGCCAGAGCGCGATCAGCCCGGCCAGCCCACCCATCGTGATCATCATCCGGAACGTCCAGTACGTGACCGGGATGTTCGGGCTGTAGTCGCCCGGGCCGAACTCCTCCTCGTACTGCGCCTGCAGGTCGTTGATGCCCTCGACCTTGCCGTCGAACGAGCCGGTCGCGAGGAAGGAGAGCAGCCGCGGCACCTCGATCGAGTAGATCGCCTTGCTGCCGTCGAGCGTGCCGATGGTGAACAGCGAGAACGGCGCCGGCTGCTGCGTCTCGTACAGCGCCTCGGCGGCGGCCATCTTCATCGGCTGCACCTCGGTCATGACCTTGCCCTGAAAGTCGCCGGAGACCGCGACCCCGATGCCGCCGACGAGGACGGTGACGGCGCCGATGCGCAGCGCGGTGCGGAACGCGCCTTGGTCGCTCGGCTTGCCGGGGGCCGCCTCCTCCGGGTTGCGGGCGCCGCGAACCAGGTGCCACATCGCGACCGCCGCGACCACGCCGCCGCCGACCATGAACGCGGCGAAGATCGTGTGCGGGAACGTGACCAGCAGCACCTTGTTCGTCAGCACCGCCCAGATGTCGGTCAGCTCGGCGCGGCCGGCCTCCTCGTTGATCTCGTAGCCGACCGGGTGCTGCATGAACGAGTTCGCCGCCAGGATGAAGTAGGCCGACAGCAGCGTCCCGAACGCTGTGATCCAGATCGTCGCCAGGTGGATCTTCGGCGGGATGCGGCCCCAGCCGAAGATCCAGACGCCGACGAAGACGGACTCCAGGTAGAACGCGAGCAGCGCCTCCATCGCCAGCGGCGCGCCGAACACGTCGCCGACGAAGCGGCTGAAGTCGCTCCAGTTCATGCCGAACTGGAACTCCTGCACCAGGCCGGTCACCACGCCGACGGCGAGGTTGATGAGCAGCAGCTTCCCGAAGAACTTGGTGAGCCGCAGCCAGCGCTCGCTCTTCGTGCGCATCCACACCGACTGCATGATCGCGACGAGGAACGCCATCGAGATGGTGAACGGGACGAAGAAGAAGTGCACCACCGTCGTGATGCCGAACTGCCAGCGGGCGAGGTCCAGCACGTCCATGCGCGTTGCCCTTCGGTGCGTACTACGTTACGTCGTAGATGCTACGACATACTGTAGTACTACGAGCGGTCGGTAGACTGTGAATCGTGCCAGGACGTGCCCGACTCGGTGAACTCGAACGCGCCGTCATGGAGCAGTTGTGGGCGCTCGGCGCGCCGGCCACCGTCCGTCAGGTGCATCAGGCCCTGACGGGGTCGCGCGACGTCGCGTACACGACGGTCATGACGGTGCTCGACCGGCTGGCCCGCAAGGGGTCGGCCGAGCAGATTCGCGACGGCCGCGCCTACCGCTACCGGCCCGCGTTCTCCCGCGACGAGTTGACGGCCGAGCTCATGCACGAGGCCCTCGACACCGTCGACGGCTCCGACCGCACGGCGGCGCTGCTGCGGTTCGTCGGGTCCGCCTCCGCGGACGACGCACGGGCGCTGCGCGAGGCGCTCGAGGCGGTGGAGCGGTCGGCTCGTGATTCCGCGTGACCGAGACCACGCCCGTCGTGCTGCTGGTCCTGGCGTTGCTGCTGACCGGCCCGGCGCCGGCGCTACTGGCCCGGGCGTCGTGGCCGCTGCGGGTACCGCGGGCCGCGCTGGTGCTGTGGCAGGCGGTCGCGCTGGCGGCGGTGCTGTCGGCGCTCGGCGCGGGCGCGTCGGCGGGGACGCTCGTCATGACGCATCCGTCGCCGTCATGGTGGCTGGTGGTGCTGCACGGGGCGGCGCTGCTGCTGACGCTGGTGGTGACGGCGCGGTTGCTGTGGTCGGCGCACACGCTGGGCATGGCGTTGCGGGCCCGCCGTCGCCGTCAACGCCACGTCGTCGACCTCGTCGGGCGCTCTGACCGGCGGGCACCCGGGGCTCTGGTGGTCGACGTCGAACGGCCGGTGGCGTACTGCATTCCGGGGGTGCGCTCGCGCGTGGTGGTGTCGGCGCCGGCGCTGGACGCACTGGGCTCCGACGAGACCGCGGCCGTGCTGGCGCACGAGCGGGCGCACGTCCGGGCCCGGCACGACCTCGTCCTCGAAGGCTTCGGCGTCCTGCACGACGCGTTCCCGCGGTTCGTGCGCAGTTCGGTCGCCCTAGATTCTGCCGCCGGCCTCGTCGAGATGCTCGCCGACGACGCCGCCCGGCGACGCAGCGGCGCGGTGCCGCTGGCGCGGGCGCTGGCCCGCATGGCCGACGCCCCCGTTCCCGCCGGCGCCCTCGGGTCCGGCTCCGTGACGCCCGCGGTCCGCATCCGCCGCCTCGCCGCCGCCCCGGGGACGAGCGGTGCCGGCGGCCCGGCTCGGGGTGGGCGCGGCCGACTGGGTGCGCCGGCATGGCTGGTCGCGGCGCAGGCCTACACGGTCGCCGCGGCGCTCGTGGCGGTGCCGACGGTCGCGGTCGCGGTGCCCTGGCTGACGGCGTTGTCACGGGCGCTTCTCCCCTGAGGACGGCCGGGTGGACCGGTCGCGATTCGGTGTGTTGACCTGAGCGTCAACTGTTGGCGCTCAGGTCAACACGCCGCATCGGATACCTGCTCCGTGCGCTCCCCTCCGCGCGTAGGTTGGCTCGTGAGGCCCACGTCCGACCCGAAGGAGCCGGGATGATCCCTGCCGCGGAGCTCACCGATCCCACCGTCCGTTCCCTGGTCGCCGCCATCAACGACGGCGACCGCGCCGCCTTCCTCGGCCTGCTCACCCCCGACGCCGTCCTCACCGACGACGGCTCGCAGCGTGACCTCGAGGACTGGATCGACCGCGAGATCTTCACCGTCAACGGCCACCTGGACGTCGAGTCCCAGTCGGCGGACGGACGGTCGCTGGTCGCGGCGTACCGCAACGACACGTGGGGCCAGATGCGCACGTCCTGGTCCTTCACCGTCGCCGACGGCAAGTTCAGCCTGCTCGCGACCGGCCAGGCCTGACGCCGGAACCGCTCAATCGACGGCGTCCTTCGCGGCCACGACCGCCGCATAGACCTCGCGTTTGGGCAGCCCCAACTCGCGGGCGACCTCGGCGATCGCCTCCTTGCGACGCACGCCGGCCGCCTCGCGCTCGACCACCTGCGCCACCGCGTCGGCGGGGGTGACGGTCACCGAGCGGGGCGGGGCGCCCTGCACCACGATCGTGATCTCGCCAAGCGGCCCGTCCTCCGACGCCCACGTGGCCAGGTCGCCCAGCGGCCCGCGCCGGACCTCCTCGTGCGTCTTGGTCAGCTCGCGGCACACCGCCGCCGGACGGTCCGCGCCGAACGCCGCCGCCATCGCCGTCAGCGTGTCGGCCAGCCGGTGCCGCGACTCGAAGAACACCATCGTCCGCGGCTCGTCGGCCAGCGCGGCGAACGTCCGCGACCGCTCTCCCGGCCGGCGCGGCGGGAAGCCCTCGAAGCAGAACCGGTCGACCGGCAGCCCACTGACCGCGAGCGCCGTCAGCACCGCCGACGGCCCGGGGACCGACGTCACCCGGACGCCCGCCGTCACCGCCGCCGCCACCAGCCGGTACCCGGGGTCGGACACCGACGGCATGCCGGCGTCGGTCACCAGCACCACGCGCGCGCCGTCGGTCAGCGCCGTCAGCAACTCCGGGGTGCGCGCGGACTCGTTGCCCTCGAAGTACGACACCAGCCGCCCGGCGATCGTCACACCCAGCGACGATGCCAGCCGCAGCAGCCGCCGGGTGTCCTCCGCCGCCACCACGTCCGCCGCCGCCAGCTCGGCCGCGAGCCGCGGCGGAGCGCCGCCGACGTCGCCGATCGGGGTGCCGGCCAGCACCAGGACACCGTCCGCCGTCGAGTTCGCCACCCGCCCATCCTCGCGCAACGGCGGCCGCCGCTCACAGCGAGCACTCGTAGGATGACCCGGTGACCCAGACGGTTGACGCCCCAGAGGCTTCCGAGACGGAGCGGTCCGCGGCCGGCATCCGGGCCCGCCTCGTCCGGCCGATGCCGTCCGACCGCATCTGGGGCTGGATCGGCCCGCTGCTGGTCGGCGTCGTGGCGGCGGTGCTGCGGCTGGTCGACCTCGGCCGCCCGAACAAGATCATCTTCGATGAGACGTACTACGCCAAGGACGCCTACTCGCAACTGCTGTTCGGCTACTCGCGCAAGTTCACCGAGGACGCCAACGAGCGGATCCTGAGCGGCGACCTCGACGTCTTCCTGAACGAGCCGTCGTTCGTCGTGCACCCGCCGGTCGGCAAGTTCCTCATCGGCCAGGGCATCCGGGTGTTCGGCATGGACCCGTTCGGCTGGCGCGTCGCCGTCGCGCTGTGCGGGGTGGCGACGGTGATCATGCTCGCCCGCATCGGGCGGCGGCTGTTCCGGTCGACGCTGCTCGGCTGCGTTGCCGGCCTGCTGCTCGCCGTCGACGGCCTGTCGATCGTGATGAGCCGGACGGCGGTGCTCGACGGCATCCTCGCGATGTTCATCGTCGCGGCGTTCGGCTGTCTGCTGATCGACCGCGATCAGATGCGGGCCAGATACGCCGACTGGGCCGAGGCGCGGCTGGCCCGCGGGCTGACGGAACCGGGCGACGGCCCGTTGTTCTGGTGGCGGCCGTGGCGGCTGGCGGCCGGGATCATGCTCGGCCTGGCCTGCGGCACGAAGTGGAGCGGGCTGTACGCCCTGGCCGTGTTCGGCCTGATGACGGTGTTGTGGGAGGTCGGCGCCCGGCGCGCGGCGGGCCTGCGCAGCCCCGTCCTCAACTCGGTGCTGCGCGACGGGCCGGTCGCGTTCCTCTCGATGGTCGTCACCGCCGCCTTCGTGTACGTCGTGTCGTGGTGGGGCTGGATCACCTCGTCCGGCGGATACCACCGGCAGTGGGCCACCGAGAACGCGCCGTCCGCGCTGGGCTCGCTGTTCCCGAGCTGGGCCCGCAGCCTGTGGCACTACCACGCGGAGATGTGGCGGTTCCACCGCGACCTGGACACCCCGCACGACTACATGTCCAAGCCGTGGGAGTGGCTCTACGTCGGCCGGCCGGTGTCGTTCGACTACGAGGGGTACGACCTCGGCCAGGCCGGCTGCGAGACCGAACGGTGCAGTCAGGCGGTCCTCGCGCTGGGCACGCCGCCGCTGTGGTGGGGTGCGTGCGCGGCGCTGCTGGTGTGCCTGTGGTGGTGGTTCTTCCGCCGCGACTGGCGGGCCGGGGCGATCCTCGCCGGCATCGTCGCGACCTGGGTGCCGTGGCTGTTCTTCACCGACCGGACGATCTTCTACTTCTACGCGGTCGCGATCGTGCCGTTCCTGGTGCTCGCCGTGACGTTCGCGCTGGGGCTGATCATCGGGCCACCGGACGCGTCACCGCGGCGGCGCGCCGTCGGGGTGGCGATCGCCGGCGGCTACGTCCTGATCGTCGTCGCCGTCGCCGCCTGGTTCTACCCCATCCACGTCGACCAGCTGATCTCGTACGACGCCTGGCGGGCGCGGATGTGGTTCAGCAGCTGGATCTAGGTGAGCTCGGCGATGCCCTCGATCAGCAGCCAGACACCGAACAGGACGAACAGCGCGGAGGCGCCGACCTGGATCAGCCGCTCGGGCAGCCGCTGACCCAGGTAGCGGCCGACGAGGATCGCCAGCGCGTCCGCGGCGACCATGCCGACGGTCGAGCCGATCCACACGCCGACCCAGTCGTTGTCGGCGGCCAGCGTGATGGTGGCGAGCATCGTCTTGTCGCCCAGTTCGGCCAGGAAGAACGCCGTGCCGACGGCGATGATGGCGGCCTTGGTGGTCCGCTCGGCCTTGTTCTTCTCCTCGTCGGTCAAGGAGTCGCCGCGCCACGTCCAGGCCGCGAAGCCGAAGAACGCGACCGCCGCGACGACGTTGATCCAGCCGGTCGGGAGCGCCTCGCCCAGTCCGAACCCGATCGCGACCGACGCCAGGTGCACGACAGTCGTGGCGATCGTGATGCCGAGGATGACGTGCCACGCCTTGAATCGCGTGGCGAACGTCAACGCCATCAGCTGGGACTTGTCGCCGAGCTCGGCCACGAAGATCACGCCGAAGCTCACGAGGAACGCGGCCCACAGGTCGGCCATCGGATCCCTTCCGGTCACGGCCGGGACCGGAAGTTGCGAGACTCCGACCCCGGCATTACTGCCAGTGGTCGAAGGTCTCGCCCGCCTCATGAACGAGGCCGCGCGGCCGGACGCCGGAGCGTCAGTATGTCGACCG
Organism: Jiangella muralis; assembly: GCF_001270745.1. Taxonomy (GTDB): domain Bacteria; phylum Actinomycetota; class Actinomycetes; order Jiangellales; family Jiangellaceae; genus Jiangella; species Jiangella muralis. The sequence continues at coordinate 60,625 of NZ_LFXL01000036.1, read as the reverse complement.
CGACATTGGGGGCTACTCCCCTTCGCTGTGGCCAGCCTACCGGGATCGGTGAGCCGGAATCCAGCCGACGTGGGCAGCCTCACACCACGCGGTTCACCGGCCGGTCATCGAGCCGTTCCGCGCGAGCCGCGCGCTGGACGACGACCGCGGCCAGCGCCATGATGCCGGCGCCGGCCAGTGCCGGCACGTTGACCTCGGTGAGCTCGGCCAGCGCGCCGAACAGCAACGCGCCCAGCGGCGCGCCGGCGATGCCCACCGTGCGCTCGGCGGACGAGACGCGGCCGAGCAGGTCGTCGGGCGTGCGCTGCTGCGTCAACGACACGAAGTGCACGTTCACCACCATGCCGGCCACCCCGAAGACCGCGAGGGCGGCCGCCGTCGCCGCGGGGTGGGGCACGCCGCCGATGACGAGCAGGCAGCCGGTCTGCACGGCCAGCGCCAGCACCATGGCCGTCGCCCCGCCACCCACCCACCGCCCCACCCGCGTCGCCACGAGCCCACCCACCACCCCACCTGCGCCATACGCCGCCAGCACCAGCCCGAACACGACGTCGGAGGCACCGGCCCAGCGCGTGATGATCAGCACCAGCAGCGCCTGGAGCCCACCGATCACCAGATTGCCCAGCAGGTTCGCCAGACAGCCACCACGCAGCAGGCGGTCGTGCCAGAGCCGCCGCACGCCCGCCGCGATCTCCGTCCGCAACGTGGACCCGGCCGGCCGTCGCGCCGCGGGGGCGACCGGCCGTGGCAGCGACGCGATCAGCGCCGCCGCCACCAGATACGTCGCCGCGTCGACCGCGAACGGCAGCGCCACGCCCGCCGTGACCAGCAGACCGGCCGCCGGTGCGCCGAGGAACGTGCCGGCCAGCGCCTGTCCGGTCATCAGGCGCGCGTTGGCCGACGGCAGCACCGGCCGCGGCACCAGAGTCGGCAGGATGGCCGTGGCCGCGTTGTCGAACAGCGTCTGCAAGGTGGTCAGCGCGAACGCGAGCACCGCCAGCACGGCGAGGTGCGCCTGCCCGAGCGCCAGCGCCACCGCGAACGCCGCCACCAGCAGCCCGCGCACGACGTCGACCGTCCACATGGCTCGGCGCCGGTCGACGCGGTCGGCGAGGGCGCCGCCGAGCAACCCGAACAGCAGCCACGGCAGATAGCCGGCCGCCGACACCACCGACAGCAGGAACGGAGACGTCGTCAGACCGGCCGCGACCAGCGGAAACGCCACGTTGCGCACGGCGTCGCCGAAGCGCGACAGGACCGCGGCAGACCACAGCCGCCCGTACCCGCCGCGCCAGCGCACCGTGTCGCCGGACTCCGCCACCGTCGTCATGACGCCGAACGGTAGAAGACGGGTCCGACAAGGTCCGCCGCTCCAGGGGCGGAGCGGGCTCAGCCCTGCGGCGCCTCCGCACCGGTGTAGAAGGCGGTCGTCCGGTCGGCGGCGCCCTGCGCGGCCTCCGGCGTGGCGAAGCCGCCCTCGACGTTGGCGTCGCGCCAGCGCTCGCTGGCCAGGCCGACGAACCGCTTGCCGTCGTCGCTCATGGTCCAGGCCTCGACCGCCTTGGGGTCGACCTGCTCGCCACCGGAGGCGAAGTGGAGGCTCAGGCCGATGAACGCGAGGTCCCAGCCGAGCCCGACCGCGCCCGGGCCGTAGAGGTCCCAGAACTCCAGCGACGCGCTGTTGACCAGCGCGATGTGCTCGAGCTCGAACCGGGTCCGCTGGTCGCCGTCGGCGGTGAGCCGGACCTCGACCCAGCTGACCTCGCCGTTGTACTCCCAGGTGACGGCGAAGCTCTTGGGCGGGTCGCAGTGCTCGACGGTGCCACCGGCGTTGCCCTCGACCTGGTATCGCCCGCCGAGCTTCAGCTCGCCGGTCACCGGCGAGAACCAGCGCGGGATGCGCTCGGCGTTCGTGCAGGCGTCCCAGACGTCCTCGACGGTGGCCGGGTAGGTCTGGCTGACGGTGACGGTGCGAGCCTCACCCGCCTCGATGGTCCGCGAGCCGACCTGGCGGCGCACGGCGTTGACCTGTTCGACGACATCGATCATGGGGAGTTCTCCTGGTCCGGATCGTGGCCGGCCTGCTCCTGCAGCCGGCGTTGCCGCTTGCCTCTGGCCAGTTCGGTGGCCAGCGCGTCCAGAGGAGGGGTCCAGAACCGGCGGAAGCGGTCGAGCCATACGTCGACATCGCGGAGCGGTTCGGTGCTGACGGCGTACAGCCGGCGGGCGCCGTCGGGTCGCACGGTGGCGAACCCGGATTCGCGCAGCACCTTGAGATGCTGCGACACCGCCGGCTGCGAGATGCCGAACTCCTGCTGGATGACCGACGTGACGGCGCCGGAGGTCAGCTCGCCGTCGGCAAGCAGCTCCAGGATCCGGCGGCGCACCGGGTCGCCGAGCACGTCGAAGGCATGCATGGGACTAGGTTATCGGCACATGCTTATATAAGTCAACGCTGTAGCTTCTCGTCGGGAGGCGGCTCCGTCACGACCGGCGAGCCGGACACGGTGACGGCAACGTCGGCCGGCGAGCCCTGCCGGCGGCTGCCGATCAGGAAGGGGACCGCCACCAACTGGATCACGCCGCCGATCGCCAGCGAGGTGCCGTAGCTGTAGACGTCGGCGGCCCGGCCGAGCGCCGGCTGGACGACCACGCCACCGGCGTTGCCCATCAGCGAGTCGAACGACAACACCGTCGCCCGCTGCTTCGACGGGATGAGGTCGTTGAGGTACGCCTGGCGGATCGGCATCTCCGCGGCGAACACCAGGGCCCACAGCACCAGCAGGACGATCGCCACCCAGAATCCGTCGGTGACGCCGAGCAGCCCCAGGATCGCCGCACCGGCCGCCGTGCCGCCGATCAGCGCGGTCGTCCGCTTGCGGAACAGCCGCCGGGCGTGCGGCGCGAGGTATCCGCCGACCACCTGGGCCCCGGCGACGGCGGCCGCGGCCAGGCCCGCGATCGAGTAGGCGTCGGGGTCGCCGTACAGCTCCAGCAGGTAGGGCTGCATCGCGTAGAAGCCGTAGAAGCTGACGCCGGACACGAAAGGCGCGGCCAGCATGACCCAGCGCACCGGAGGGTTCTTCAGGCCGTGCTCGATGGACGCCGACCAGATGCCGCGCACCGCCTGCGCCGTGCCCGCCGACCGGTCCGGGGTGAAGCCGAGATCGCGCATCAGCAGGCCCGCCACGACGAACATCGCCAGCAGCACGCCCACCCGCAGCAGCATGGGCACCCCCAGGTCGGTCACCTGGGCGATCACGCCGCCGGCAACCGACCCACCGAGCATCGCCACGCCGGACACCATCTGGCCGCGGCCGAAGACGGCCTCGAGGCTGCCCTCGTACCCAGCGTGGTGCAGGGCGTCGACCAGCCACGCCTCGACCGCGCCGGAGAAGAACGTGAACCCCAGGCCGAGTAGCGCCGACACCACGGCCCACGCCCAGAACGGCGCGCTGATCTGCCACATCAGGTAGTACAGCGCGGTCGTCACGGCGAGCGTCACGGTGCCGAGCAGGTACGACACCCGCCGCCCCCAGGTGTCCGCGATGACCCCCGTCGGAACCTCGAAGAGCACGACGCCGACCGTGTAGAACGCGTTGGCGGCGAACGCCTCGAGGTTGCTCAGCCCGGCGTCGAGCAGGAACAGCGTGTTGATGCCCCAGATGAACGAGGCGGCCAGCGTGTTGCCGAGCATCAACGTGATGTAGACGCTCTGGATGCGGCGGGCCTGCACGTTCATGCGTGGGGCGTCCTCTCGTCCGGTCGCGTCGTCGCGACTGCCTTGCTACAAGCGCCGGCGGCCGTGAACTATGCCCGGCTGGTCACGTCCCCACGCCGCGATCGTCCAGCACCTGCTGGAGCAGCGTCGGCCGGTCGGTCATGATGCCGTCGACGCCGAGGTCGATGAGCCGCTCCATCTCGACGCGGTCGTTGATGGTCCAGACGTGGACGGCGAGGCCGCGGCGGTGCGCGTCGGCGACGAAGTCGGCCGTGACGACCGGGATGCCCGACTGTGACGGCGGCACCTGCAGCGCGTGGTGTCCGTGCAGCGTGATGCCGGTCAGCGGGCCGAGCGTGTTCAGCCAGAACGCCGTGGCCTGCGTGCTGCCCGGCGACGTGCTGACGTCGCGGTTGTAGAGCTTGAACCGGGTGACGGCGCTGTCGGAGAACGAGGCGACGACGGTGTCGGTGCCGCGGCCGAACTCGGCGAGGAGGTCGGCCATGGTGCGCTCGTATGGCGACGTCTCGGGGCGGGTCCGCTTGATCTCGACGTTGAGCAGGACACCCGGGAACGTCTCGAGCACCTCGCGCAGCGTCGGGATGCGGAAGTCGGCGGCCGTGTACCCGTCCGGCGCCGGCCGCTCCCCTGTCGCGACGCCGCGGAACGCGTAGGCGGCGGGGTCCTGGCCGTGGCAGGTCCCGCAGCCGGGAACGAACCAGTGGGCCGCGTCGAGCGCCCGGATCTGCTCGAGCGTGAGCGCGTCGACCCGCCCGGCGCCGTTCGTCGTGCGGTCGACGGTGGTGTCGTGCAGGACGACCAACTCGCCGTCGGCCGTCGCGTGGACGTCCAGCTCGAGCACGTCGGCGCCCTGGTCGACCGCCGACTTGAACGCAAAGAGGGTGTCTGACGGCGCCTCGATCTCGCCGCCCTGGTGCGCGATGTTGAGGACGCGCCGCTCCAGCCACGGGTTCTCCGTGGCGGCGGTGGCCGTCGTCGTCGGGATGAGGACCGCGGCGACGGCGCCTGCGGTCAGGAGACCGGTGAGCCTGCTCATGGGGCGAACGGTAACGCCCGCCACTGACACGTGCGGCGACCCGAAGCTGAATGTCGGACCCCGCGGGTACCGTCCCGGCATGACGACCTATCCCAGCGTGTTGCAGACCGTGCTGGACACCACCGACGCACGCGGACTGGCGGAGTTCTACCGGCAGCTGCTCGGCTACGTGTACCGGCCCGGCCACGAGACCGTCGACCCCGCCGGCGACGACTGGCTGGTCCTGCACGACCACGACGGCAACCGCCGGCTGGGCTTCCAGCAGACCGACCAGCTGACGCCGTCGACGTGGCCCGACGGCGCCGTCCCGCAGCAGCTGCACCTCGACATGACCGTGCCGTCGATGGAGGAGCTGCTGGTCCAGCACGACCGCGTGCTCGAGCTCGGCGGCCGGATGATCTTCGACCGCATCGACGACCCCGACGAGCCGCTGCGCGTCTACGCCGACCTCGCCGGCCATCCGTTCTGCATCTTCGTGGCCTGACGGCGACAGCTCACTCGCCGGCCGGACGATTGGCGCGGGCGAGCCGGACCATTCGCGCGTTGGCCAGCATGCCGACGCCCAGGAAGCCGCAGAGCACCGTGAAGGCGAGCTGCCGGTCCGCCAGGAAGATCGCCAAGCCGGCCCCGGCCGAGACCAGCTCGGCCGCCAGCAGCTTGCCGTCGAACCGTCCGCGACGGAGCCGGTAGCGCTGTCCCAGCGTCATGTACATCCAGCCGATCGCTCCGGCCACCGGCGTGGCGGCGAGCGTGAGCACGAACAGGCCGGCGCCGCGACCGGCCGCGGCCACCACGAGCCCAATGCTGACGCCGATGAAGAGCACGCCGAAGGCGATCGAGAAGGGATACGCCCCATTCGGCCACATGCGGTCGTCGCGAGGGACGGGTGTCTCTGTCACGGACGAGAGCGTCGCAGACGCCCCGGACATTTCGCCCCGCTGGCGTCAGCCCAGGCGCTCGGCGAGGAAGTCCTCCCAGGTCCGGGTGCCGACGTCGGCGCCGTCCAGGGTGAGGTTGGCGCCGTCGCGATAGGCGCGGCCGGTCTTGCCGGGCAGCCGGACCGGCAGCAACGGCCGTCGCTTGCCGGCCGCCGTCAGGTACGAGCGCAGCAGGTCGCCCAGCGGCGCGACCCGCGGGCCGGCGAGGTCGGCGACCAGCCCGGCCGGCTCGCCGAGGGTCAGCTCGGTCAGCCGCGCGGCCACGTCGCGTGCGTCGACCGGCTGGAAGCGCAGGCCGCCGGGGACCGGGATCACCGGCAGCTTCGTCATCGCGGCCGCCGTCTTCAGGACGAGGTCGTGGAACTGGGCGGCGCGCAGGATCGTCCACGGCACGCCCGAGCCGGTCACGGCCTGCTCGGCGGCCAGCTTCGCCCGGAACCAGGCGATCGGCACGCGGTCGGCGCCGATCACCGAGATGTGCACCAGGTGCTTCACGCCGGCCGGCGCCGCGGCCCGGGCCAGCCGCTGCGCCGCCTCGCCGTCGCCCTTGGGGCCGCCGGCCAGGTGCAGGACCGTGTCGACGCCGTCGACGGCGGCCGCGACCGCGTCGCCGGCGTCGTCCGAGCGCAGATCGGCCGCGACGTACTCGACGCCGCCGCCCGGCTCATGCGGCGTGCGGCTGAGCACCCGGACCATCCGTCCGGCCTCGACCAGCCGTGGCACGATGAGACGTCCGAGGGTGCCGGTGCCACCGGTCACCAGGAGGGGTGTGGTCACTGTCAGCTCCAGTCCTGCCGAAGAGGTCCTTCACTGGACCGACCCGCGGCGCCGCGGAGATGTGACCGGATGAGCGACCTCGATTTCGAGCGGCACCGGCCACAGCTGCGCGCCGTCGCGTATCGCATGCTGGGGTCGCTCACCGAGGCCGACGACGCCGTGCAGGAGACCTGGCTGCGCTACCAGCGCGCCGACACCTCCGACGTCGAGAACCTCGCCGCCTGGCTGACGACCGTCGCCGGGCGGGTCTGCCTGAACCTGCTGCGGTCGCGGACGACGCGCGGCGAGGTCCCGTTGGACGACGGTGAGCCCGACGTGCGCCTGCCCGACCCTGTCGTCAGCCCGCTGACCGGCCCCGATCCAGAGCAGGAGGCGCTGCTGGCCGACTCCGTCGGGCTGGCGATGCAGGTGGTCCTCGACACCCTGACGCCGGCCGAGCGGCTCGCGTTCGTGCTGCACGACCTGTTCGCCGTCCCGTTCGACGACATCGCGCCGCTGGTCGAGCGAACCCCGGCCGCCGCCCGCCAGCTGGCCAGCCGGGGCCGTCGCCGGGTCCAGGACGCCGCGCCCGCGCCGGACGCCGACCTCGCGAAGCAGCGGGCCGCGGTCGACGCGTTCTACGCGGCCGCCCGCGACGGCGACTTCGACGCGCTGGTGGCGGTGCTCGACCCCGACGTCGTGCTGCGGGCCGACGGCGGCGCGCACCCGGCCCGGCCGACGGTGCTGCTGCGCGGCGCCCGGACCGTGGCCGGACAGGCGACGTTGGCCCGGCGGCTGGCGCAGCACGTGCGGCCGGCGCTGGTCAACGGCACGGCCGGCGCGGTAGCCGTCATCGGCGGGCAGGTGTTCGCGGTGATGGCGTTCACCGTCACCGACGGCCTGATCACGACGATCGACGTGCTCAACGACCCGGACCGGCTCAGCGGCATCGATCCGGCCGCCCTCGGCGTCTGACCCTGCGACGTGGGTCTTTCGACCCTGCTGGAGCGGCGCCGGCGGGTCGAGAGTGGGGACGTGGCGCGGGGCACGCGGGCCGGACCGGCGTGGCCGGGGGTCGCGCTGGTGCTGGTCACCGCGGTTGCCTCGGCCGCGGTAGCGTCCGCTGTCTGGGCGATCGGCGACGACCGGACACAGCGGGCGATGAGCGATCCGGCGCAGCAGGTCGCCGTCGTCCAGCAGGCCTGCGAGCAGTGGACGGCCGCCGGGCGGCCGAACGGCCCGAGCCGGCCGGACCGCGCGGGCCAGATGAGCCGTCCGGGCCGGGCTCGTCTCGGCGACGACGAGGACCGGTGCTCGGCACTGGCGGCCTGGCTGAACGGTTCGATCGCCCGCACCGGCCGGAGCCCCTGGATGATCTGGGGCTCGCCGCAGCGGCTGCTTCTCACCTGCCAGGACTGGATCGCTCAGACGACGCCGCCTGCCCCCTCGGCCTGGTGCGACGAGTTCGTCGGCTGGATGTCGGCGAACGTGGCCGACTGGAGCAGCGCGGCCGTACGCAACGACCGGGGCGGCACGGTCGGCTGGAGCGGTTGGTTGCGCAGCGATCCGCTGGTCGTGCCCTGACGGACCTGCCGTCCTCCGGCCGCCGCGATCAGGGCGGGTCACTCGCGGACGGCCGCCCGCAGGCCCGGGATCAGCACCGCGCCGACGGCGAGGTGCATCAGTACCAGACAGGCCTTGCCGCCGGCGTCCGCCTCGGCGCCCAGCGGCCCGCCCAGCGACAGCAGCAGCACCGTCAGCGCGACGCCGGTCCACACCCGCCGTCCGTCTCCGCCGCGCCGCCGCAGCAGCCACGTCAGCAACCCCCAACCGGCCAGCGACATCGTCAGCGCGCCGGCCAGCACCAACGGCAGCCCGACGTCCATCGTCACGCCGGCGCTGGTCACCTCGAGGTCCGCGCCGGCGATCACCGCGACGACCCACGGCCCGAGCGCCGCCGTCGTCGCCCCCGCGACCGCCAACGCGGCCCGGCCCCGTACCGCCTCGGCCGTCGTCGTCTCCTGCGTCGTCATCGGGTTCCTCCTGCTGTCACTCTGGCGGCGATGCCTGGACAGCGGTACGACGAGACGGCCCGGCCGAACGTCAGGCCGCACACGTCGGCGGGCTGTCTCGTCGGGAGGGTGAGAGGAGGTCGTAGACCATGACCGACCCGGACCTGACCGCAATCATGAGCGAGCGCCGCCAGCTGATCAACCTCGCCTACCGCCTGCTCGGCTCGCTGGCCGACGCCGAGGACGTCGTGCAGGAGACGTACGCCCGCTGGTACGCGCTGCGGCCGGAACAGCGGGAGGCGATCGAGGTGCCCGGCGCCTGGCTGACCACGGTCGCCAGCCGCATCTGCCTCGACCTGCTGCGGTCGGCGCGGGCCCGACGCGAGCGCTACGTCGGCGAGTGGATCCCGGAGCCGGTGCCCGACCGCGCCGAGTGGGTCGGCGGACGCCCGGGCGGTGCGACGGCCAACCCCGGCGACCCCGCCGACCGGGTCACGCTGGACGAGTCGATCAGCATGGCCTTCCTCGTCGTCCTCGAGTCGATGACGCCGGCCGAACGGGTCGCGTTCGTCCTGCACGACGTCTTCCGGTACCCGTTCGCCGAGATCGCCCGGATCGTCGGCCGCACCCCGGCGGCCTGCCGCCAGCTGGCGTCGTCCGCCCGGCGCCGGCTCCGCGCCGCCGAGGCCCCCACGACCCCGTCCGCCCGCCGGGCCGGCCTCGTCCGCGAGTTCAAGCAGGCGTGGGAGTCCCAGGACATCGAGGCGCTCGTCGGCCTGCTCGACCCGCACGCGACGGCGGTCGCCGACGGCGGCGGCCTCGCCACCGCGCTCGGGCCGCTCGAGGGCAGCTGGCCGATCGCCCGCGCCCTCATCGAGATCGCCGCGGCCGCGCCCGACCTGACGTTCCTGGAGCGGACGGTGAACGGGCAGCCCGGCCTGGTGCTGCAGCAGGACGGGGTGACCGGGACGGTGCTGGCGTTCGACCTGGCCGGCGACCGGATCGCCCGCGTCTGGGCGGTGCGCAACCCGGAGAAGCTGCGGCCCTGGACCAGCTGACCCCCGCCCGTAGACCGCACCGACGCCGGCACCCTCCGTCACCAGGCGCTTACGGAGCGCGACGAACTACCGATCATGCGAACACGTGTTCGATACTAGCGGTATGACGACTGCTCGCTGGCTGGACGATCCTCCGCTCGACCTCCTGGATCTCGATCCGGGGCGGCTGGAGATCAAGGTCCGGGCCCATACCGAGCCGTCCGGTCTCTACACCGCCGTGCCCATCGTCATGGGCGACCGGTCGAGCCGGCGGGTACAGGGGCGGCTGGTCGCGTGGGGGCGGCGACGAGGTGAGCACCGGTGGCGCTACCTGCTCGTCGTCTGGCCGGACCGGCAGGCCGACGCGAAGGGGCGGCTGGCCTGGGGCTGGCGGGCCGGCTGGTGCGTGTTCGATCCGCGCCGGGTCCGGCCGGCGCACCGGACCGAAGTGGTGCACGGCGGCGCCACCGCGGCCGCCGACCTCTCCGCCGCCATCCGCCGGGCCATGCCGCCCGGACTCGAGCCGATGCCGCCGCCCGAGCCGTACCGCTGAAGGAGCCCGATTCCTTTCCGGGCGAGCACCGGTCGGTACGAGGATGGGGCGAAGGAGGACCACGTGCGCGACGAGTTCATGCGGCAGGCGGAGGGGTACCGGCGGGAACTGCTGGCGCACTGCTACCGGATGACGGGCTCCCTCGACGACGCCGAGGACCTGGTGCAGGAGACGTATCTGCGGGCGTGGCGGTCCTACGACGGGTTCGAGGGCCGGTCGTCGCTGCGGACGTGGCTGTACCGGATCGCGACGAACGCCTGCCTCAACGCCCTGCAGCGCAGCGACCGGCGCGCCGTACCCGGCGGACTCGGGACCGGACCGGACGGCGGATCCGAGAGCCCGGCCGCCGGAGTCGGCTGGCTGCAGCCGCTGCCCGACGCCCTCGTCACGCCCGAGTCCGCCGACCCCGCCGCCATCGCCGTCGTGCGGGACGGGGTCCGGCTCGCGCTGATCGCCGGGCTGCAGTACCTGACACCGCGCCAGCGCGCCGTCCTCATCCTGCGCGACGTGCTCGCCTGGCCGGCCGCCGAGGTGGCGACGGCACTGTCCCTCGAGGTGGGGGCCGTGAAGTCCTTGCTGCAGCGCGCCCGGGCGCGGTTGCGCGAGGTGACGCCATCGATGGACGACGTGCTCGAGCCGGACCACCCGCGGGCTCGTGAGCTGCTGGAACGGTACATGACGGCGTTCGCGACGGCCGACGCCCGCGCATTCGAGGACGCCCTGCGCGCCGACGCCGTCCTCGAGTCGCCGGACGCGGCGACCTGGTTCTCCGGGAAGGTCGCCTGCGTGGAGTACCTGATGAGCGAGGTCGTCGGCGTGCCGGGCGACTGGCGCAAGCTGCCGGCGACGGCCAACGGGCAGCCCGCCTTCGGTGCGTACCACCGCGACGGGTCGGCGTTCGGGCTGGCCGTGCTGACGGTGACCGCGGCGGGGATCGCACGGGTCACCGTCTTCGCCACGCCGGAGCTGCTCCCCCGGTTCGGCCTCCCGGCGACGCTCCCCTGACCGCGGCGCCCGGCGCCTGGCAGACCCCTCCCGGTCGGCAGACCCCTCCCGGCCGGCAGACCCCTCCCGGCCCGGGTGGGGCCCACCCCAGGGGCGGGCACCGACAAACTCGCCGACGCAGCCTCCCGGCCGCCACCGTCATCAGCCGATGAACTCCTTGGCGAACCGCCGGATCGCCTCCGGGTCCGTCGCCTCGTGGAAGCCGACGATCAGCTGCTGGACGCCGGCCTCCTCGTAGGCCGCGATGCGCCGCCGCACGGTGTCGGCCGTCCCGTAGAGCAGGTACGACGCGACGTCGCCCGGATAGAACACGCTCATCCCCGGCGACAGCGCCGCCTGCGCCGCCTCGTCCGACCCGGCGACGAGGCAGGCGGTCGTCGCGGTGCGCAGGACGGCGTCGTAGTCGCGGCCGGCCGTCGCGCAGTGGTCCCGCAGCACGCCGAATTTCCGCGCCGCGTCCGCCGGCGACACCATGACGTTGCAGGCATCGGCGTACTCCGCCACGAGCTTCAGTGTCATCCGCTCCCCGCCGCCCGCGATCAGCAGCGGGATCGTCGGCCGCTGCACGCCGCGCGGAAACGTCGTCGGGTGCTCGGTCCACATCGCCTTGATGGTTCGCACGCCGTCGCGCAAGCCCCGCAGCCGCGCGGGCGCGTCGCCGAACTCGTACCCGAACGCCTCGTAGTCCGGCTCGTACCATCCGGCCCCGATCCCGAGCGTCAGCCGTCCACCCGACAGCACGTCGACCGTCGACGCGATCTTCGCCTGCAGTGCCGGGTTCCGGTAGCCGTTCGAGCTGACCAGCGGGCCGATCCGGATCCGGTCGGTGTCGCGGGCCAGCGCCGCCAGCATCGACCACGACTCGAACACCGGCGCCGTCGACGGCGGGACCGTCTGCAGATGGTCGGGCAGCCACGCCGCCGCGAAGCCGCACTCCTCCGCCGTCCGCGCCAGTTCGACGACCCGCTCCGCCGCCTCGACCGGATCGGCGAACGCGGCCAGTTCGCCGCCGAAGCCGACCGGCAGGAAGATGCCGAATTCCAGGGACATGCCGATTCCTTCCGTCCGCGCCGCCGTGTTGCGGCTGTTGTGCGGACAGACCGGGCGGCGCGGCCGGAGGAATCGCGGCGCCGGACGCACGAAGGGGCCGGCCTCAGCCGACCCCGTTCGCTCCCTGCGGTTCGACCTCAGCCGAACTGATGCAGGGCAACACCCAGAATCGAGGAGATCACCACGCCCACCGGCCACAGATCCCTCAGGATCTGGCCGATGACCTCGGTGTGCTCGCGCAGCTCTCGTAGCCTGCGCAGCAACGTCCCTCGCCTGTTGTCGTGGTTCACTGAGGTTCCTCCCAAGTGCTGAGGGCACCGGTGAACCGCGCTAACAGCCCGCCCGGTAGCCCATCTCTGGACTACGCCGGGCGGATTCCCGATGTAGTTAACCGACCAGCATGACATTCAGACAATCAACCCGTCAACGGCTAACATTGGCAGTGGCTGGGGGAGGTGCGCTAACACCGACGATCCCGGCTGAGGCCCCGGCGCGTCCTCCACATCGTGGTTCACTGCGCGCCGGGGCTTCTTCGCGCCTCGACCGCCGGAATGCGGGGATGGCCGGACCGGTTGGCGCTAGGGACACACCCGTCCGTGGGAGGGATGCGACCCCGATGAAGGCGATCGTGCACGACGAGTCCGGCGCGGCCGACGTTCTCCGGCTCACCGAGCGGCCGGTGCCGGAGCCCGGTCCCGGCGAGGTGCGCATCCGGGTCGTCGTCTCCGGCGTGAACCCGACCGACTGGAAGACGCGCAGCGGCGGCTTCGGCGCGGTGTCCGGGACCGAGGCAGTGCCCAACCACGACGGTTCCGGCGTCGTCGACGCGGTCGGCGACGGCGTCGGCGGACTGGCCGTGGGCGATCGGGTGTGGGTGACGCAGGCGGCGTACCTGCGCCCGGACAGCGGGACGGCGCAGGAGTACACCGTCGTGCCGGTCGAGCGGGTGTTCGTGCTGCCCGACGGCGCCGGCTTCGACCTCGGCGCGGCGGTCGGCATCCCGGCGGGGACGGCGCATCGGGCGCTGACGGTCGCCGAGGACGGGCCGACGCGGCTGGGTTCGGGCGCGCTGGCCGGCCGCGTGGTGCTCGTGGCGGGTGGGGCGGGTGCGGTGGGGAACGCCGCGATCCAGCTGGCTCGCTGGTCCGGCGCGACGGTCATCGCGACGGTGAGCTCCGACGCCAAGGCCGCGCTGGCCACATCCGCCGGCGCCCACCACGTCGTGCGGTACGACGGCGGCGCCGACGTCGCGGCCGCCGTCCGCGCCATCGTCCCGGACGGCGTCGACCTCGTCGTCGAGGTGGCGGCCGGTGCCAACGCCGCGACGAACACGGGCGTGCTGAAGCCGCGCGGCACGGTCGCGATCTACGCCAACAACGGCGACCAGCCGTTCGACCTGAACGTGCGCGCATACATGGGTTTGAACGCGCGGCTGCAGTTCGTGCTGCTCTACACCGTCGGCTGGGACAAGCTCCGCGCCGCTGGCGACGACATCAACACGGCCATCGCTGCCGGCGCACTGCGCATCGGCGAGGACGCCGGCCTGCTCGTGCACCACTTCGCCCTGGAGCAGACGGCCGACGCCCACCGCGCCGTCGAGGACGGCGCGACCGGCAAGGTCCTCATCACCGTCGCCGACGCATGAGGAGCTCCCCGGCTCGCGCCGCCGGGACAGTCATACCGGCCCGCTACCGTAGAGCGCATGCTGGAGGAGCTTGACCACGAGGACGGCCACCACGCCGGTCCAGTGACGTCGGCCATCCAGCCCTTCAGCTACCTCGGAACACCGAACGCGACCCTGTATCGCGACGTGATGCGGACGTTCGCCCAGGCCAAGGCCAGATTCATCGTCCATCTGCGTCCCGAGGACGTGGCCGCCGAACTCCACCGCGACGGCGACGAACAGCTCACCGAGGCACTCGACAAGCTGGTCAGGTGGGGCAATCTTCGAGCCGATCCTGACACCAGCCGTGCCACCTCACCCGAGGACTTCCACCGCAAGCGGTTCCTGTACCAGCTCACCACGGCCGGGCACGCCGCGGAGGAGGCCATCGCGTTCTACGAGCAGGCCATCGGCCGTCGAGGTTCCTTGCAATCGGTGGCGCTGGAGGACATCGCCGAGCAGCTCGCGGCGTTGCTGGTGCTCGCGGAACAGCCCGAGCCCGATCCCGCCAAGACACACCGTCTGTTGTTGTCGCTGGCCGAGCGTTTCGCGTCGCTCGCCGACAACGCACAGGCGTTCATGGCGTCATTGCGGCGGGCCATCGACTTCTCCGACGGCGACGTCGAGGGCTTTCTCGCCTACAAGGAACGGCTGATCGACTACATCAACCGTTTCATCGCGGACCTCGCCAATTCCGGCGCCCGTATCGCGACGCTCCTCGCCGACCTGGAGTCCCACGACCACGACCGGCTGTTGCGGCTGGCGGCTCGGCGAGAAGCACTCGACTCCGTTCCCGACGGCCCGGACGGCACCGACGCCTACACCGACGCCGAGGTCGTCACGCTCGGCGCGTGGCACAACCGCTGGCGCGGGCTGCGCGACTGGTTCGTCTCCGCCGACACCGGCCACCCGTCACAGGCGCGGCTGCTGCGGCAGGCCGCCGTCACGGCGATCAAGCAGCTCATCGACACCGTCGGCCTGCTCAACGAGCGCCGCACGGGCCGCTCCGACCGTTCCGCCGACTTCCGCACGCTGGCGCGCTGGTTCGCCGAAGCACCCGACGACGCAGCCATGCACCGGCTGTGGCGCGCGGCGTTCGGCCTCTCGCCGGCCCGACACCTCAGTGTCACCGCGACCACGCTGGCCGAATGGGAGGAAGCGGAGCCGCCGGCATCCACGCCATGGTCACAAGCGCCACCGATCCGCATCTCACCACAGCTGCGCAGGACCGGCTCGTACGAGCGGCGCGGCCGGCCCCATCGGGTCGAGGATCGCTCGGCCGCGCGTGAGCTGCTCCGAAGACACGCCGAGCAGGAAGCGGCCGAGCTCGCCGCCGCCCGGCGCCGACTCGCCACCAACGGTCCGATCCGGCTGTCGCAGCTGGGCGAACTCGACACGCGGGCGTTCCGGCTCTTCCTCGGACTGCTCGGCGACGCGCTCGCGGCCCGGCTCCCCGGTGAGACCGAGGTCAAGACGACCACGTCCGACGGTTCGATGGAGGTGCGGCTGTCGCTGCTCCAGGACGACACCGACGGTGACACCGCCGTGATCATCCAGACCCAGGACGGCATCCTGCGTGGCCCGGAGCATCTCATCGAGATCACCGACCTGGCGGGTGCGACATGATCCTCGACGAAGAGACGGCCCAGCGGCGCGCCGCGCTGCGCGCCCTGCTCGTCAAGCCGCTGCTGACGGCTGAGCACGACGCGGACGCCTTGGTCACCGTCCGACGTCACCTGCCGTACCTACGCGAGTGGCTGGCCCGCGAGACCGGTTGGCGGCTCCAGGCCGATCCTGAGACCGCTCGGTTGTTCGTGACCACACCGACGACGACCGATTCCACCCGTCCGGCCCGCGGCCGGGCTGGTGAACCCTACGGGCGCCGACGCTACGTGCTGGTGTGCCTGGCGCTGGCCGTCCTCGAGCGTTCCGACGCCCAGACCACGCTCGGCACGCTGGCCGATCAGTTGCTCGACCTGGCAGCGGAACCGGAACTGGCCGCCACTGGCATCGAGTTCACCATGGACAACCGGGCTGAGCGGTCCGATCTGGTCGCGGTCGTACGCATGCTGCTCGACTGGGGCGTGCTCACCAAGGTGGCCGGTGACGAGGACGCTTACCTGTCGGTCACCGGTGACGTGCTGTACGACATCCAGCGGCAGGTGCTGGCCGCGCTCCTCACCGGCAGCCGCGGGCCGTCCACCGTCACCGCTGCGGCGTTCGAGCAACGGCTGACCGGGCTGACCGCCGAGCCGGTACCCGACACCGACGACCTCCGCAACCAGGCGCTCCGCCGGCGGCTGACCCGCCGGCTGCTGCTCGACCCGGTCGTCTACTACGACGACCTCGACCCCGCCGAGCTGGCGTACCTGACGTCCCAGCGGTCCGCCGTCACCCGGCGGATCCACGAGGCCACCGGACTCTGGCCGGAGATCCGCGCCGAGGGCATCGCCATGGTCGATCCCGACGACCAGCTGACCGACGTCCGTATGCCCGAGCAGCGCACCGACGGACACGTCACCCTGCTCGTCGCCGAGCATCTCGCCCGCCGGCAGGAAGCCACCGTCGACGAATTGCACGAGTTCATCCGCCGGATGGCCCGGCAGCACACGGCGTACTGGCGCAAGGGTGTGACGGAGCCGGGCGCAGAGCGACAACTGCTCGCCGTCGCGCTGGAGAGGCTGACCGCGCTGCGGCTGGTCGAGGCCGGCACCCGCACCGTTCGCAGCCTGCCCGCCATCGGCAGGTTCGCCATCGACGAGCCCACCATCCGCTCCGCTGAAGCGCTGGAGACATGATGACCGTGGCCACGGCGCCGCCGACGATGCTCCCTGTCCCGACGTCCCAGCGGTGGAAGCCGCTGCGGGCCGGCCTGGTGGACGTCTTCTACTACGACGTCGAGGAGTTCCACTTCCACGACGGCCGCTTGCTTCTGCGCGGCAACAACGGCACCGGCAAGTCGAAGGTGCTGGCGCTGATCCTGCCGTTCCTGCTGGACGGAGAGCTGTCACCGCACCGCGTGGAACCCGACGGAGACCGCCAGAAGCGGATGGAATGGAACCTGCTGCTCGGCGGGAAACATCCACATCCGGAACGCACTGGATACACCTGGATGGAGTTCGGCCGGGTAGGCGCCGACGGCGCACCCGAGTTCCTGACCATCGGCTGCGGCCTCAAGGCCGTCAAGGACCGCGGCATCGCCCGGCACTGGTACTTCGTCACCCCACAACGCGTCGGTGCGGATCTGGCGCTGGTCGGCGCCGGCCGGGTGCCCGTCACCCGCGAGCGGCTCCGCGACGCGGTCGAGGGACACGGCCTGGTCTACGACCGTGCCTCCGACTATCGCCGCGCGGTCGATGAGGCGCTTTTCGGCCTGGGCGAGCGGCGGTACGAGGCGCTGGTCAACCTGCTGATCCAGCTCCGTCAGCCGCAGCTGTCCAAGAAGCCTGATGAGAAGCGGTTGTCCGCGGCGCTCACCGAGGCGCTCCAGCCGGTCAGCCCGGCCCTGATCCGCACGGTCGCCGAGGCGTTCCGCGGGCTCGACGAAGAACGGCATGCCATCGACGGGTTGCGCGAGGCCGAGCAGGCCGCCACCGAGTTCCTGCGGCACTATCGGCGTTACGCGGAGCTGGCGGCCAAGCGCATGGCTCGCGGGCCGCGCGAGACGCACAGCCGTTACGAATGGCTGGGCCGCGACCTCGCGGAGGCCGAGCGACGCTACGCCGAGGCGCAGAGCGACCTGGACGCCGTGGAAGCCCTGCTGACCGAGCTCGCCGACACGAAGAGTCGGATGGAAGCCCGACGCGACGCTCTCCAGCAGAGTCCGGAGATGCGCGACGCCGAGCGGCTCCAGCATCTGGAGGCCGACGCCGGACGGTTGGAGACGTACGCCACGACGCTGGAAGCCGACCGTGACCGGCTCAGCGACGATCTCGGGCGCCGCCGGTCGGCCACCGAGCGGGCAGCCGGCCGGGAGCGACAAGCAGGCTCGACGTTCGGATTGGCCGACGCGGCAGCCGCGGAGGCCGCTGCGCGTGGACTGTGCGCGACCGAGCACCGGGACGTGGCCGCACGATGGGAGCTCGATCTCACGGCGGCCCGCCGCCAGACCGCCGCCCTGGCCGACCGGCACACGCGTGCCGTCGAAGAACTCGAACGGCTGCTGGCGGTCGTGATGGCAGAGGCGGAACGGCTCGGGCAGGCCCAGCGCGAGGTCGACCGGCTGACCGCCGAACTGCAGGCCGACGCTGACCGCATCGCCGGCGCCGAACAGGCCATCGACGACGAGACCAGCAACCTGTCCCGGCGGTACCGGGACTACCTGAACAGCGTGACCGAGCTCCACGTGGCCGGCACCGATGCGGTGCTGTCGCTGCTCGAGGCGTGGGCCGTCAACATCGACGGCGGCAACCCCGCGGCCGATGCGGTCGACGGCGCAATGCGGGCAGCGACCACTGAGCTCGGGCGCCGGGAAGCCGGGCTGGAGTCCGAACGCCAGGACCTCCGGACCGCCTTCCGTGAGACCACCGACGAGATCGAACGGCTCGAAGCCGGCGGCCACGACGCCCCGCCGACGTCGTACACCCGCGCTCCCGAAGCGCGGGAAGACCGGCCCGGCGCGCCGTTCTGGAAGACCGTCGACTTCGCCGGCAGTGTCCCGGACGAGCACCGGGCCGGTCTGGAGGCTGCGCTGGAGGCGGCCGGGATCCTCGACGCCTGGCTGTCCCCGGACGGAACGCTGCGGGACGCGGACGACACCGTCCTGGTCACCGCCGCCGACGGTTCCGCGACGGCGGCCGGCGCGGGGCGTGCGACCTGCCGGGCCGTGCTGCGTCCCGCCATCGACCGTGCTGACCAGCAGGCCGCGACGCTTGCGGACGATCTGGTCGATGCGGTCATCGGCCAGATAGGGCTGGGCGCCGACAACGGGCGCACCACCTGGGTCGCCGTCGACGGGCGCTGGGCCAACGGCGTGCTCGCCGGGTCCTGGCACAAGCCCGACGCAGTGTTCATCGGCGAGGGCGCCCGCGAGCAGGCACGACGCGCCCGGCTGGCGCGCCTGCGCGCTGAGCTGGTCACGCTCGAGTCCCGGCTGACGGAGTTGGACGCCGCACTCGAGGAGCTCATTGCCCGCCGTCAACGCCTCGATGAAGAACATCGCGCTCGCCCCGACGATCAGCTGCTGCGCGAGGCACACCTCAAGCTGGCCGGCGAGCATGAGCGTCAGCGCGACCACCAGAAGGCCCACGAGGCGGCGAAGCGGGTGGCCACCGAACGCGAGGCAGAGCTCGCCCTCGTCCGAGACCGGGCGTCGGAGTTCGCCGCGGACGTTGGCCTGCCGGTCGCCGCCGACGAGCTGGCGGCGGTCAGAACCGGCCTCGGCGAGTACCGCGTCGCGCTCGCCGGGCTGTGGCCGGCGGCCGAGGCCCTGCTCGAGGCACGCGAGGCGGCACGAGCTGCGGCAGAGGAACTGGAGCACACCGCCGAACGACACGAGGAGGCCACGGTCACCGCCGCCGAAGCCAGCGAACGCGCCTCAGCAGCGGCGGAGACCTTCCGAGTCCTCCATGAAACGGTCGGCGACGCGGTCGAGGAGTTGCGACGAAAGTTCCACACCGTGGCCGAGGAGCTACGCCGACGCGACGAGAAGGAGCGGGTCACCCGTCACGCCGCCAACGAAGCTCGGGACAACCGCGGACGAGCTGAAGGCGCCAGGGAGAAGCTGACCGAGGAGATCGCCGAGGCCGAGAACACCCGCGATGCCGCGGTCGAGGAGTTCCAGCACTTCGTCACGACCGGCCTGCTCCGCGTCGCACTGCCCGAGCTGGACGTGCCCGACGTCGACGAGCCATGGGCGGCGACCCCTGCCGTGCACGTGGCTCGGACCGTCAACGCGGCACTCGAGCAGACCGACGACGCCGACGGCCTCTGGGATCGCGTGCAGAAGCGTGTATCCGACGAGGAGAAGCTGCTGTCCGACGCCATGGCTCGGCATGGTCATTCCGTCGGGCACACGTTGCGCGCCGGCGTCATGGTGGTCGACGTCGTCTTCCAGGGCCGGCCCCGGGAGATTCCCGAGCTCACCACGGCACTGCAGACCGAGATCGGCGACCGCTCCCAGCTACTGTCCGCACGCGAGCGGGAGATCCTGGAGAACCACCTGCTCAATGAGGTCGCCGGCACCCTGCATGAACTCATCGCCGCTGCTGAGGACGAAGTCCGGACGATGAACGACGAGCTCGCCGCGCGGCCGACCTCCACCGGGATGCGGCTGCGGCTGCTCTGGCGGACGGCGCGCGACGCACCAGAGGGATTGGACCGCGTCCGCGCCAAGCTCCGGCAGACCGTCGACGCCTGGGCCGAGGCCGACCGCGCCGCCGTCGGCGAGTTCCTCCAGCGGCAGATCGCCCGCGAACACGCCGAGAACCCCGCGGTCGGCTGGTACGACCAGCTCACGACAGCGCTGGACTACCGCACGTGGCACGAGTTCACCATCCAGCGGTATCAGGACGGCCAATGGCGGCCGGCCACCGGGCCGGCGTCGGGCGGAGAGCGCGCGCTGGCGGCGTCGGTGCCCCTGTTCGCCGCCGCGTCCGCGCACTACAAATCCGCGGCCAACCCGCACGCACCGCGCCTGGTGGCACTCGACGAAGCCTTCGCCGGCGTCGACGACGACTCCCGCGCCAAATGCCTCGGGCTGCTCGCCACGTTCGACATGGACGTCGTGATGACCAGCGAACGCGAATGGGGCTGCTACCCCGAGGTGCCCGGTCTGGCCATCAGCCACCTGGCGCGCCGCGACGGCATCGACGCCGTGCTCGTCACGTCCTGGCGATGGGACGGGCGCGAGCGGCGCCGAGTGGATCGTCTGGTTCCGTCCCTGCCGCCGGCCGAGCCGTCGCCGCGATCCGGCGACACCGGGCAGGCGGACCTGTTCGGCGCGGACTGAGGCGGTTCGGTCTCGTGGAACAACTGTCGGGGGCTGATCGACTACGCCGTCTGCTCGGCGGGCCGCACACAGCGTGGCTGGTCGAACGGATGCGGCGCCGGCTGGAGCTGGGCAAACCGCTGAGCGGGGCCGTGACGCTGGTCAGCGCTTCGGCAGAGCAGCGCCGCGCCGTCGAACTGCTCCTGGGCCGGCGGCCGAACAGCGGTGCGTCGCTCAACGTGTCCCTGGACGAGCTGGATCGGACGTTGCGCGCATCCGGAGCCGCTCCGGACGGCCTGGCCGTCGCTGTCGAGCAGCTGGCCGGTCCCGTCCGGGACCGATCGGCGGAGGCCGCGAGCGTCGCTGCCGCCTGGGACTCGGCCTTCCGCGAGCTCGACACCGCGGTGGCGGACCGCCCCGACCTGGCGGACTGGCGATCCTGGCTCGACACGACCGGCGTGGTCCGGCGGCTGGTCGCCGACCCGGCGGCGGCTCGGCCCGTCCTCGACGCGGTGGCGCGGGTGGTCCGGCGGCTGCCGTCGACGGGCGTACCTCTCGGACGACTCGCAGCCGAAGCATGCGGCGACGCCCACGCGCTCGACGAGGGGAGACCGGTCGCGACGCTGGCCTTGTCGGCCGCTCGGGCCTTGGCCGGTAGGTCCGTGGGCAGTTCAGTTGCGGGCAGTTCCCTTGCCGGCGCTTCGCCGCCCGCCGGTCGTCGCGCCGCCTGGGCAGCGGTCGGCGTCCACCTCGACGAACTCTCGTCCACGGTGCTATGCCTCGGCATTCCCGGCAACGTGCGGAGCCCCGTTGGCCGGATGCTGGCTGCGACGCAAGATGCCGGCGAACCGTGCGTACTGACCCTGCGCCAGTTGCGCCGCCACGACGGTCCGATCCTGACCAGCGGACGGGTCGTGCGGCTGTGTGAGAATCCGGTCGTCGTGGCGGCAGCAGCAGAGGAGCTCGGCGCCTCGTGCCCACCGCTCGTCTGCGTCAACGGCCGGCCGTCGGCAGCCGTGTGGCGGCTGCTCGACTTGCTGACGTCGGACGGGGCCGGGTTCGCCTACCACGGCGACTTCGACTGGGGCGGCGTGGCCATTGCGATCGCGGTGTACGAGCGGTTCGGCTTTGCGCCGTGGCGATACGACGCCGCCGACTACGAGACAGCCATGGGGTCGGCACCGCTCACCGGGATCCCGGTGTCGACGCCGTGGGATCCGTCGCTGCGCACGTCCATGGTGCGCCGCGGCGCGCGCATCGAGGAAGAGCTCGTCCTCGACGACCTGCTCCGAGACCTCGCGACCTGAGAGCGGCGGCTGCACGACGCCACCGGCCGATGCGTTGCACCGTGATCTGCGTCGACGCCGCGACGTTCGCTCCATCTCGTCGGCGTGCCGCTCCCGCTCGACGCAGGTGTGGAGCAGACCCGCGATCGCGGCGCGCAGCTCACCACGGTCGGCCGACCCTGCCAATGCCACGCCTGACCTCCTGCACCGGCACGGCCGACGAAACCGGGCTCTACCCGACTGACCACCGCGTTCGTCAACATCGGCCGTCACGTTCACGTGACGCGCGGGTCGAGTGGCCGCTACTCCAGCAGCTGCCGGATGTCGTCGACGCCGAGGCGGTCGCCGAACGCGTTGCCGTCGTCCATCACACTTGCGGCCAGCTTCGCCTTGCGGTCCTTGAGCGCCATGACCTTCTGCTCGATGGTGTCGGCGGCGATCAGCCGGTACACCATGACGTTGCGGGTCTGGCCGATGCGGTGGGTGCGGTCGACGGCCTGCGCCTCGGTGGCCGGGTTCCACCAGGGGTCGAGGATGAAGCAGTAGTCGGCCTCGATGAGGTTGAGCCCGAACCCGCCGGCCTTGAGGCTGATCAGGAAGACCGGTGCCGTGCCTTCCTTGAACCGGCTGATCACCTGCTCGCGGCGCCGCGTGGCCCCGTCGAGGTAGCAGTACTCGATGCCCGCCGCCTCGAGCCGCTCGCGCACCAGGCCGAGGAACCCGGTGAACTGGCTGAACACCAACGCCCGGTGCCCGCCGTCGATGACGTCGCCGAGCTGCTCGATCAGCAGGTCGATCTTGGCGCTGGCCAGCCCGCCGTGCGCGTCGTCGACCAGGCCGGCGTGCAGGCTGAGCTGCCGCAACAGGGTGAGCGAACGCAGGATCGTGAACCGGTTCTTGTCGACGTCGTCGAGCAGGCCGAGGACCCGCTGCCGCTCGCGCTGCAGGTACTTGTCGTAGACCTTGCGGTGCTTCGGATGCAGGTCGACCTCGAGCACCTGCTCCTGCTTGGCCGGGAGGTCCGCGGCCACCTGCTCCTTCGTGCGGCGCAGCACCAGCGGTTTGATGCGACGGCGGAACTGAGCCAGCCGCTCGGCGTCGCCCTGCCGCTCGATCGGCTTGCCGTAGTACTCCTCGAACCGCCCCGGATGCGGGAACAGGCCGGGTGCTGCGATGGACAGCTGCGACCACAGTTCCATCAGGTTGTTCTCGACCGGCGTGCCAGTGACGGCCAGCTTCAGCGGCGCCGGCAGCCGCCGCGCCGCCTGGTACGTCTTCGACTGGTGGTTCTTCACGTGCTGCGCTTCGTCGAGCACCAGCCCCGACCACGTGACCTGCGCATACGCGTCGGCGTCGAGCCGCAGCAGCGTGTACGTGGTGACGACGACGTCGGCGCCGGCCACGACGTCCTCGATCGGCCGGCAGCGACGTTTGAGGGTGTCGGTGACCGGCACGACGGTGAGCCCGGGCGCGAAGCGGGCCGCCTCGGTCACCCAGTTCGACACCACACTCGTCGGCGCGACGACGAGGAACGGCGGCAGGTGCGGGTCGGCCTGCTTGGCGTGGCAGAACAGCGCCAGCGTCTGCAGCGTCTTCCCCAGCCCCATGTCGTCGGCCAGGATGCCGCCGAGCCCGTTCTCCCAGAGGAACGTCAGCCAGCGGTAGCCGTCGAGCTGGTACGGACGCAGCTGTGCCTGCAGGGTGCCGGGCGGGACGGCGGTGTCGTCGAGGTCGCCGAGCGCCAGGAGTCCCTGGACCTGACGCTGCCAGCTGTCGGCCTGGTGGGTGACGACGCCTAGTGCCGCCAGCTCTTCCCAGAGTCCGGCCTGGAAGCGGCTGATCCGGGTGCCGTCGCCGGACCCGGCACCGTCGCCGAGCGCCCGCGCCTCGTCCATCAGCCGGCGCAGCGACTGCAGCTCGGGCTTCTCCAGCGAGAAGTACCCGCCGTCCGCCAGCAGCAGATACGGCTCGTCGCGCGCCAGCGCCGTGAACACGTCGGTGAACGGGACGTCGTGCCCGTCGGCGGTGATGCTGACGCCGAGGTCGAACCAGTCGGTCTCGCCCTGCGCGGCCTCCGCGGACACGCCGATGACCAGCGAGTCGCCGACCTCCCGATAGTCGGCCGGGTCGCCCGTCACTTCGACCTCGACGTCGTCGAGGTCGCGCAGCCGGGGCAGCGCCTCGGTGCTGAACCGCATGGTCTCGAGCCCGTCGAACCGGTGGCTGGTGTCGGGCGCGCCGGACCGCGGACCGAACCCGTTGAACCCGTCGTCGAGGAGGCCCGCGAGCACGGCACGTTCGGCGGCGGGGTCGCGGAACCCGTCGTCCGCGTCAGTGCTGTCCTGCTGGCCCAGCGCCAGCCGGTGGTCCGTGTCGCCGACCTGATAGCGCCATTGCCAGTTCAGCTGCAGCCCGTGGTCGTCGCCGTACTCCGCGTAGGCGACGAGCGTCGGGCCCGACACCTCCGGTGGGACGAATGACCCGTCGGACGAGACGACCGCCGCCAGCCGCTGCAGCCGCGGGACGTACTCGTCGCGGAACCGGTGACCGTCGGCCGCGGGCACCGTCAGCCGGCCCTCGTCGAGCGTCAGCTGCTGCAACTGCCGCCCGGCCGGACGCTCGAGCTTGGCGAGGCCGAACCGCCAGCTCTGCGGGTTCGCGCCGCGCTCGACCTCGGCACGCCGCACGTAGACCACACCATGACCGTCGGCGCCGATGAAGCGGACCGGCATCACCTCACCGTCCACCCCGTCGACGGTGAGGACCGGCACCACCACCAGCTCGCCGGACGCGTCGTCGCTGGTGACGTCGAGTGACAGCCGCGCCGAGCCGTAGCCGTTGACGTCGCCGGGGCTCTTCTTGCCGTACACCAGCCGGAGGCCCAACGCGGCGGCCTCGTCGAGCAGCGGCCACAACTGACTGGACTCGAACGCCGTCAGGTCGAGGTACTTGTCGTCGCGGCCGTAGGACGTGTAGTAGCTGGTGTCGGCCCGTCCGGCCTCATAGAGCAGGAAGAACTGACGCAGCCAGCGCAGCTGCTCGGCCGGGCCGCCGACCAGCTCGGCCCGCTGCCGCAACCGGTTCCAGCTCAGGTCGCCGGCCACCCAGCCGCCCCGCCCCGGTCGCACCAGCCGGGCCATCAGCCGAGGCTGCGTGCCGGGCGCGTCCTGCCACCGGCCGGTCGACCGCGGCTTGCTGGACAGCGTCAACTCGACGGCGATCTCCCGCGGCGCCTGTTCGCCGCGCCAGCCGCCGTCGCCGCCGAGGAGTGAGTCGAGCGAACGCTCCCAGTCCGCCGTCGGGTCCTGCGGAGCAGGCCCGTCGGAGTCGCCGCCGCTGAGCGCCGTCATCACCAGCGCGACAACGTGCTTGCAGTCGAACCCGACGGGGCAGCTGCACCGGCCCTCGACGAATGCATAGCTGCCCGGGCCGGTCGGCGTGAGGATGGCGACCGTCGAGTACGGGCTGCGCGCGCTCCCGATGACGTTGCCGGTGACGATGCTTTCGTTCGGTCCCCACGCCAGGTCGACCACGGCGCCGTGCTGCGCGTACATGAGGCCGCGCACGAACGTGGACGGGTCCACCACCTTCAGCAGACCCGCGTCGTCGTTCGCTTGGATTCCCGGCCACATGACGACCACGCTAACCGTCGGAACTGACAACATCGGGCGGCGGAGGCGGCGCGCCGTTCAGTAGTAAGTCCAGGTGCCGCCTGATCAGCTGTTCCTCGCAAGCTGACCGTCCTTGACGTAAGGGTGGGGCGCTTGGACGGCGGCGATCGTGAAGTCGATCTCGCGCCCCCACCGCAGCGGCAGGGTGGGGGTACGGGGCACGCCGTAGGCACGGAACGCCGCCGTGGGCCAAGCGTGCCCCGCAGTGCCGCGACCAGCGCGCCAGCCAACGGATCCAGCGCAGAAGCGCGTGTCACTGAATGCGGGCGCGAGGGCCGGGGCTTCACACGTCCAGCGGTGCCCGATGGTCCGAGCGTGTCGGAGGCACCGCTGGGAGTCATGACTCTGGCGTGCCGTCAGGCGCCAAGCGGCTGAACCCGAGGTACGGGACCAGCTTCGGCGGCATCGTCACCGATCCATCGGCCTGCTGGTGCTGTTCCAGGATGGCGGCAAGAGTTCGGCCGATCGGGAGCCCGGAGCCGTTCAGGGTCGCCACAGGTGTGCGTTTGCCGTGCTCGTCACGCATCCGGATGCTGGCGCGCCGGGCCTGGAACGTGCCGCAGTCGGAGCAGGAGGAGATCTCGCGGTACTGCTGCTGACTGGGCAGCCAGACCTCGATGTCGTAGGTGATCTGCGCCGTGAAGGCCATGTCACCGGCAGCGAGCGCGACGACGCGGTAGGCGAGGTCGAGCTCTCGAAGGCAGGCCTCGGCGTGACCGAGCATCAGCTCGAGCTGCGACCGTGAGTCCTCCGGCCGGCACAGGCGCACGAGCTCGACCTTGGTGAACTGATGGAGCCGCAGAATGCCACGGGTGTCCTTGCCGTAGGAGCCGGCTTCTGACCGGAAGCACGGTGTCCACGCCGTGTAGGCGAGCGGCAGGTCGGCGCCGTCGAGGATCTCGTCGGCATGGAGATTGACCAGCGGCACTTCGGCGGTGGGGATCAGGTAGAGATCGCGCGACGCGGTGCCGGTCTTGAACAGGTCTTCCTCGAACTTGGGCAGCTGCCCACTGCGGGTCATCGTCTCCTGGCTGACCAGATATGGCAACGAGTACTCCAGATACCCGTGCTCGGCGTGCAGGTCGAGGAGGAATGCGGCCAGCGCGCGTTCCAATCTCGCGCCAACCCCGACCGCAATCGAGAACCGCGCGCCGGACAGCTTCGCCGCCCGGCGCAGGTCCAGGATGCCCATGGCCTCGCCGAGATCGACATGGTCCCGCGGCTCGAAAGCCGGCGAGGGCGGACTACCCACCCTGCGAACCTCGACGGCGAAGTCCTCGGAGTCACCGTCGGGTGCGTCGTCGGACGGCAGGTTGGGAATCTCCATGAGCATCTCGTGAAGTGCCGAGTCGAGCCGCTGCTGGTCCTCCTCCAGGCGGCGGATCTGCTCCTTGAGCTCGCGGGCGTTCTCCTTCAGCCCGGTGGTGTCCTGCCCGGACCTCGCCGCGCCCTGCACCTGCTGAGCTACCTGCTTGGACTCGCTCCGCCGAGCCTCGGCCTCCCGGACTGCGCCGTTTCTGCACGACAGGAGTTCCTCCAGCCGTTGCAGGTCGAGCGGGTAACCACGGCGAGCAAGACGCTTAACCGCGTCTTCGCCCAGCTGTAGCAGCGTTCGTGCGTCGTGCATTGTGACGTACTCCTGCCTCCAAAATCGGGGTGTGGACCGTGACGCGCCACGGCCGGGCCAAGAGCTGACCCGTGGCGCTGAGGCTCACCGGTCACGCGATACGTGAGGCAACGGGCCGACCGGCTCGACGCACTCGCCGAGCAGTGCTCTGACGTCGCGAACATGCGGACCTCTTCCGCGCGGAAGAGGTCCGCTTCGACCAGCTCGATCTCAGGTGTCGATGCGGGCGACCCTACGCCCCACCTTGAGATACAGCTCGGCACCATCCAATGCACCGATCTCGCTGACGACTGCGCCGAACGTCTGCTGAACAGAATCCTCCGTCAGTGGCGTCGGTTGTTGGCCTCCGTTCGATTCGCGGATCAAGCGGAGGCCCTTCTGCTGGGCAATACGTCGCACTGCGGAGATGCTGGGAGCGAAATCCAAGGTGCGGCTGACCAACACCCCAAGGGTGTCGTTGGCGTGGTCCTTCAAGGAGACGACGGGGAGGTTCTGAGTGCCTCCGAAGGAGCGCTTGGAGAAGCGCGCCGTGAACTCCGCGCGAGCAGCGGCGGCAGCGTCGAGACCATGGAGGGTGGCCACCACCTCACCGGCCAGGATCCGCTTGACCGCCATCGGGTGCGCGGTGCCGGCTTCCAGCAGCTTGGTGACAACTCCGATCTCGTCATCCGTCCATTCGGTGAGCAGCTGGAAGTAAGGCTCGGTCAGATGATCGGGGATGGACATCAGCCGGCCGTAGACCTCGTCTGGGGAGGCCGTCAGGCCCACGTAGTTGCCCTTGCTCTTGCTCATCTTGGCGCCCGTGCCGTCGGTGCCCTCGATGAGCGGGGTGGTGATGACGACCTCGGGAGCCTGGTCAGAGATCTCCATGACCTTGCGGCACATCTGGAGATTCAGGAGCTGGTCCACGCCGCCGAGTTCTACGTCGGCATCTATAGCCACTGAGTCCCACGCCATGACGACGGAGTAGACGAACTCGGCCACGGACAGCCCATGACCCTCGGCGAGCCGGGTGCGGAAGTCCTCGCGCTGGAGTGACATGGAGACCGGCACCCGCGCGAGGACCCCGACGAGCTCCGGCAGCGTGACCTTGTTCAGCCACTCGCCGTTGAAGCGCAGGTCGGCGCGCTCGAAGTCGATGAACGGTGTGACTTGTTGCTGGTAACCGCGCAGGTTGCGGGCGATGTCCTCGTCGGTGAGGGCCGGTCGCTCTGACGAGCGACCGGACGGATCGCCGATCTTGGCCGTGACGTCGCCGATGATGAACACCACGTGGTGGCCCATCCGCTGGAACCTGCTGGCGATGATGATCGGCACCGCGTGGCCGAGGTGGACGTCGGGCGAGGTCGGGTCGATGCCGTACTTGACGACGAACGGACGTCCAGCGGCCTGCGCGGCTTCGATCTTCTCGGCGAGCACCGCAGCCGAGGGGATCAGGTGATTCGCGCGACCCTCGACCAGCGCAGCCTGCTCGCGGGGCGAGAGGTCGGAGAGGTCCAAGGAGCGCCTGGCTGTCGTCTCGCCGAGGAGTTGCGCGACCGTATAGTCCGCACCGAGGTCCGCTCCCTCGAGGAGGTGCATGACACGGGTGACAGACTCACTCAAACGGCTCATGACGCCTATACGCTCCAAGGGTATGGACAACTGGCCTGACCAGCAGGGATTGGGACGGCGATTTTATCATCGCCGCCTTGCGTGCATCGCCGGGTTTGATCATGGATGAGCCCGTAGCCGAATGCGCGTGCGGGGACGTGCCAGGAGATGCGTACGAGCCGCTCACCGGGCATCTCCGTACACGCGGGCGTATTGCTCCAGAATCACCTGGTGCTCCTGAGTCCTGTAGTCGAGGAACTCATGGTCCAAGGCGCCGGATCTGGAGCCCAGCCGTTCAACCGCATTCTCCAACGCCACCAGGAATCTCTCCCCGAAGAGGTTGGGATGCCCCTGCGACCAGTCGAACCACTCGGGTTCCTCAACGAGTCCTTTGTGCTGTTCGTACTGTTCGGACAGGTGCCCCGTGCGAGAGCAGACCGGAAGGAGGTTCAGGTCGAAGGCCAGCTCCAGTTGCCCAGAGTGGCTGCCCCAGAGGTAAGGGAGTAGCAGCGCGTCCGTAGCCAGGCCGGCTCGCACCACCTCCTCGTCCGTGGGATACGGGCGCATGGTCAGTCGGATCCGGGGATCGCGTCGGGCCATGTCCAGCAGCAGCGGAGCCCGCCCGCCGTCGGCGAAGTCGGCAGGACTGAACGCGCGCAGAAGGACGTGGAGGGTGCTGTCGGGATCAGTGATCCCCAAACTCCAGTTGGCCATGGTGGACAGGTGGTCCCGGCTGGCCCGCGAAGCCCCGAACATGAGGTACCGGGACGAGCTGCTCGACTCGCGCTCCACACCAGCCAGCGTTTCCGGGGCGGCCACGTATCCGTGCGGAATGACCGCTGCGTCGGGGCGCTCGCCGAGGACCGCGGTCAGGTGGGTTACGGAGCCTTCGGTGAGACAGACCCAGCTGACCCCGGCCGTGTGGAGCATCCGCAGGCGCGCGGTGAAATCTTCGCCGTTGCCGACCATGTGCCGCGTATCGTGGGCCGTGAAGACCACGGAGACGCCGCTGTCGAGGCACGTGTCGAGCAGGCGCTCCAGGGTGGCAAGGGACTCGAAGTCGATGTGGTGCAGGTGTAGGACATCGAGCCACGTGAGAGGGCGGTGTTCGAGGAGCCAGGCCGCGTCGACGGCTGCAGGCACCGTGTCGCCGCTCGGAATCTTGCTCGCGTTCAGGATGCGAAACTCATCGCTCTGCAGCTTCCACGCATACGGAGTACGCGCAGGCAGATGGACGACGCGCAGGCCAGAGACATGAGAAATCACCGTCACCGTTGTTCCCCCTTCGACACATCCGCACCGACGAGGAACAGGGTCGTCCGCCGATGGACCGGCGGGGGCATGCTCTCTATGTGCACGGGAACTCCTCGCTTACTTCGGCCAGTGGGAGAACAGCGAGATCAGCCGCTCGACCACGTGCTCGCGCACGGTGTCCCATTCAGGGCCCCCGGCGCGGCGCGCGGTCGAAGCCCGGTCGTAGTCCCGCCCGTCGACCTCTGGCAGACAGGCGTACATCTGCAGCAGCGTCGAGCCGTCGTTGGTAGGCGCGCTGTCGGTGTCCGCCTCGAGGCGGGCACGGATGTCCTCGGCGCGCATGGACGCGTCGATCCCGGAGCCGGGGATGCTCTTACTCATTTTCGGGAGGCCTCCGAGGCCCGGGATCATCTTCGTGTAGATGCCCGACATGCGCTCCGCGGGCAGGCCCCAGCGATCCGCTCCGCGCCGGGCGAGGGCGACGTACTTGTGCTCGTCGACCCCGAGGGAGACCAGCACGTGGCGCCCTTCGCGGAGGAGATGGACGAAGTCCGCGGCCATGAGCAGGGTGGCCTGCTTCATCCCGTAGTTGAGGTGGTCGAAGACTCCGTGCTTGCGGTAGAGCCCGGCGAGGTCTTCCTCCGCCCACTGGAAGTCGACGTCGTCCAGATGACGTGCGAGTAGGAACGCTGTAGCCAGGACGTCGGTCTCGCCCTCCTGCCTGCGCAGCACGCCGCGCTGGGCGTCGAACCCGAGGCACAGCACGAACTCCTCGTACTGGTCGGCGAGTTTCCGCACGGACTCCAGGGGCGTACGGCGTGCGTTGTAGGAATCGAGATCGCCCAGCACGATCTGGACGTCGAGCCCGCCCTGCTGCAGTTTGATCGCGCGCAGCAGTTGGAAGAGCGTGCCGGCGTGGGGCACGCCCCCGAGTCCGACGCCGGTGGTGACGATCGTCGGCCGCCCGGCTGCGATCGCCTCCGCGAATCGACGCGCGCCCGTGTGGCACACCCACTTCGTGTGAAGGTCGTCGGGGCTCATTCCCGCAAGGGCGAAGTCGATCGTGCCGAGCCCCAAATGTTCATAGCGGTGCTGGTCGATGACCTTCTTGTAGTAGTGGTGTCGAACTTCATGCGGTTCCTTCCAGCGGTGTCTGCTCACGGAGGGCGAAGGCCCGGCGGACCAGCGGCTCGAAGCCGGTGACCGGCAGGTCGCCGAGTACCGCGTTGCGAGGGGCTGCGACGCTGCCGAGGTCGGCGGTGACCGTCCCGTCGGCGAGGACCCAGACGCGGAATGGGTACGGATCCTCTGGGAGTCGCGTCGGCTGGGCATAGATCGTCACTCCGTTGACTTCGCCACGTACTTCCTCAACGGCTCGTACGAAATCGTCCCGCTCGAAGCCGTAGATCTCCGCTTTTCGCGTGCTCGCACGGCCGATGGGGCGGTACTGAGAGATCAGCCAGTACTCGACCTCAGTTCGTTCGGTCACTCTGGCGATCAGCTGAGCGAGGCCCGGCAGATCCTTCACCGAGGCGGCCGTGGTGAAGGTGTTGAACGCAAGCCGACGTCGGTCGCTCGCGAGGAACTCGACGTTGGACACGAAGCGTTCGAAGTAGCCCTGTCCGCGGAACCAGTCTGCCGTCTCAGAGCTTGGTCCATCGACCGCCAGGGAGTAGACCGTCACGTGATCGCGAAGATCGGCATAGCGATCGCTCAGAAGCAGGCCGTTGGTGTGGAGATTCGTCTCGAAACCGACTTCGGTGGCATGCCGGAGGGCAACCTCCAGATGATTGTCGTACGGCATGACGGGGTCGCCGCCAGTGAAGACGCACCGATAGGCCTCTGACTCGGAACGGACTCGGTCGACCACACGGCGGACCGTGTCCGCATCAGTGCTCACCCGGTTGCGCTCGCGATAGCAGAAGCGGCAAACGCCCGGCGAGTTGTTGGTCGCCTTCAGGTCCCAGGCGTTGCAGTCGGTGTTGAGGACCAGATGGACGATCGCGAGTTCGTCGTGCGTCAGCATGGGGTCGTCTCCTTGCCGCCGGAGCTGACCAGAAGGGGTGTCCGAGCGACCGGTTCCAGGAGCGAGCGGAGCTTGTCCGGGCCGCCGCCCGTGAGACGTACGAACTGCTGCAGCGTGTCCAGACCCGCGCCTGCGTCAATGATCGTGAGTGCCAGGTCGATGCCGGATTGGATGCTGGACACCACGTTGGACATCAGCATGAGCAGGGCGGCGTTCAGGGCCACCGCGTTCTGCGCCTGGCTGGTGTCCTGGCCCGCTAGCACCCGTATGGCGGCAGCAACGTTCTGCCGTGGGTCATCGTGCTGGGTAACGGACATCAGGTCCTGCGGCATCGAAGCCGCGCTTTGGCGCAACTCGTCGTCGAACGTCAGGTCCTCATGGCCGTGGCTGATTCGGCAGGCCCGCACCGTACATCCGGGGATCAGTTCGTCGACTTGCACCGCCGCGCCAGCACTGGAGTTGACGACTGTCACGTCCGGTAGACCGAGTTTGGAGAGCAACCGAGCGGACGTGTGAACCGCGGGATGCGCCAGGCCGTACACGTAGGCGTGGCAGGTGACCGGGCTGAGCAGAGCGGGGAACGCGAGGCTCAGGGCGTGCACGGCCTGGAACCTGCCTCCGTAGCGACGGTTGAACTCGGGTACGCGGTGCTCGATGGAGAAGAACCCGAAGCCGATCTCTGCCGTGATGTCGACCATCTCGTGGTGCGGCACCATGTCGCTCGCCGCTCCCACCCGGTCGACGAAGTCGCGGGAGCCGGTCTTCGAGGACGCACTACGCGATCCGAGTTTCGCGATGTGTGCACCACCAGTGGCCGCCACCAGCGCCGCGGCGGTACTGAGGTTGATCGTCTTGAAGGTCTTCTTCCCGCTGCCCGTGTAGCCGACGAATCGCACACCCTCTGGTGGCTTGTGGAAGTCCCAACTGTTGCTGTCCAGGGCTATCGCGGCTCGGACCGCGGCCTCGACCTCCTCGAGTCTCGGTCCTCGCAGGAGCAGGCCCGTCAGGACGCTCCCCAGCATGACGTCTCGCGTGTGGCCTTCCGGCAACGAGAGGATCCGCGTGATTCCGTCGTGGACGTCCTGTGGCGGGATCGCGGCCGGCGAGTTGATCTCGTGGGCCAGCAGCGGCGTTGTGACCGTCACGCATTGGCTCCTTCCATCAGGTGTGGGATGTGAGCAGAACCTTGAAGGGGCGGTGGCGGTTGTTCATGGCCGCCAGTCCCTGTGGCAATTCGCTGAGGGGGAATCGGTCCCGTGTCATCAAGGCGGCCCAGTCGCCGCCCTCCGCGACGAGGTCGATGGCGTCTCGGAAGTCGTCATGGCCGGCCGCGCGGCAGTATGAGAACGAGCCCCGCAGGGTGATCGAGCGACGGAAGACGTCCCGCAGGGGTACCGAGAGAACAACGCTTGGGGCGTAGGCGTTCTGGACGAGAATCGTGCCGCCGTCACGGACGGCTTTCAGCGCCCGGCGTATAGGGGCCTCGCTGTGACCAGATGCGGCGTCCACGACGACGTCGCACGCCGGCAGCTCGGCAGAGTGGAGAGCGATGCGCGGGTCGAGAACGCGCCGCAGTTGATACAACCGCGAGGGCTCTCTGACGATCATGTGGACGTCCCACCCAACTCTCGTCGCGCAGATCGCCGTGCACGCCGCAACCACGCCGCCCCCGATGACGCCGAGTCGCCCCAGAGGCGCTGAGAGCCCACAGCGGACTCCGTGCAGCGCCACTGCCATCGGATCGGCGAGGACTCCGTACGCGGGATCGTGCAGTTGGGGAAGGGGGATGACGCTGCCGCGGGGAACTCTCACGTGATCGGCGAGACCTCCGGGAAGGTCCCACCCGATACGCCGGAGCTGCGGGCAAAGGTGAACATTGCCGCGCTTGCAGTCGTCACATGAGCGGCAGGAGACCAGAGCATCGATTGCGACCCAAGCTCCTGTGTCCGTGTCGATGCCGACGATTTCGTGCCCGATGTACCACGGTTCCGGCAGCGGCCCGCGCCATGGAGACGCGAGTTTCGCGACGTCGCTCCCACATAGTCCTGCGTAGCGAGTCGCGATGATCGTCGAGTCGACCATCGGCGACGGGCTGGTCGGGGCGGGCAGTTGGCAAAGGACTCCGTTACTAACCGCCCACGCGTACGGGTCCCTCATCGCGTCCTCAAGGCGCTGAGGAGCGCGGGAAGGGCTTCCACGTCGAGTAAGGGGCTGCCGAACCAGGCGACACCCTCGCCAAACGCGAGCCTGCTCTGGCCGCCCCGCCGTACCACGCGCATCGCGCACATCCCGGCCCGCATCGCACCCGCTAGCTCGTTACCGCCGCCGTCGCCGCAATTGAGGGCTTGGTCCGCAGCGACATCGAGTTCTCGGAGGGTGGCGTCAAAGAGCAGCGGATCGGGCTTCACAGCGCCAGCGATGCTGCTGAACACAGCTGCATCGAAATGTCCTACGAGAGCGCTCCGGCCCCAGGCCTCGGCGATGTCCGGGGCGGCGTCGCTGAGGATGGCCAGCCGGATCCCGTCGGACTTCAGCCGCACCAATGCTTGAAGCACCGTTGTATCGGCCTGCAGGCGGGCGTCGGCGAGGCCGGCTAGGAGCATCTCCAGCTCACCCGCACATTCGGCCGAGGCGTTGCAGCGCATGGTGAGGTGAGCCGCGACCTCCGCGGAGGACGTCAGTCGCCCACCGTGCCGTGCCTGCCAGATTTCAAGCAGAGCCGACTCCGCGACCGTTGGTGATATTCGTAGGATCTCGGCCATCCGTGCAGCAGCAGTACTCCGCTCGCTCGCGCTCGGGGCTGCGACGAGTGTGCCGAAGAGATCGAGTATGACCGCGGTCGGATATGACAGGGGAGCAGCAGAGTTCCGCTGAAGCGCCCTCGTCATTGACGTGCCCTTGGCTGCCGCGTGTTCATCAAGAACACCCACCGGGACAGACGACGATCAGATCGGGTGCAGCATCGTGGCCGCCCGCCGTCGTCCTCGCCGCGGTAGCCGTCGCGATCTGCGCCCGGGCAGGTCGGGGCGCCGCGGAGGCCGTGCAGACAGACGGTGTGGCTCCGACCGAGCGCACACCAGATGCCGCAATGAGCGGTCCACGCCCTGTCCGCCTGCGGTCGCGTGGCATCGTCGAGCCTTTCGTTCGAGAGGCACGAGTCGGGCGCGATCGAAGCCATCACACGCCCGAGCCGTCCCCCTGCGTCGTTGGAGTCGGCGGGCCACCGGGCGGCAAGGGGTCACCGGCGGCCCGC
Organism: Jiangella muralis; assembly: GCF_001270745.1. Lineage (GTDB taxonomy): Bacteria > Actinomycetota > Actinomycetes > Jiangellales > Jiangellaceae > Jiangella > Jiangella muralis. The sequence goes on along the minus strand of NZ_LFXL01000036.1, from coordinate 25,195 downwards.
CTCGAACCTCGACCAGTTCGTGATTCGATCGTGCCGTCCACCGGGCGCGGGAAGAGTAGCCACAAGGGTGGCCAAACTAGTGGCCAGCGCCGGCTGGAGGCGGTGACCGTCGTGGAGGTGACGGGGCTGCCCGGACCGCATCGCCGCGACGCTTCGACCGTCCGGCGCCGCGTACGACTGCCTGGCGATTGCCCTCGGTCAGATGGGGCTCGCCGGACCTCCGAGTCCTAGTCGTAGAGAGGAGGCTCGGCCTTCACTGCGCACCTCGTGCGCTCGAGAGCTCGGCCTCGCGCCGTAGCCACTCGTAGAGCCACGATCGTTGCGCCAACTCTGACTCGAAGCGAGGCAGGAACGTCGTCACCACACTCGAATCCTTGCTCCCCAACAGGAGTTGCCGCACCTCGCCGAGCTGCTGCGTCACGAGGAAAGAGCTGCGCTGTCGCGTCGCGTCCAACGCCTGGTCGACAACGGCGCACGCCTCGTCCGCGTCTCCCTTGGCAATGAGCGTCCGGGCAAGAGTCAGCTGCGCAAACGCACGACTCCGAGTGCGGTCAGGTGTTCGGAGCTGCAGAATCCGCTCAGCCTGTGCTCGTGCGGCGCGCATGTCACGCAACCGCAGGAACGAACGCGCGGCCTCACTCGCGAGCGAACCCTCATCGAAGCGACTCACCCACGGCGAGAGCTCCTCCTCTTCCTCTGTGCTGAGAGCGTCTTCTGCCTGCCGCAGCAGCTGGGTCGCGTGTGCGGCCTCGCCGATTTCGGCATGAGCGCGTGCTTGCATGGCGAGCAATCGCGCAGCCAGCTCAGGCTGCCGCGGGCCGGCGGCGAGCAGGTCGTGTCCATCCCGAGCCAGCTGAACGGCCTGAGCATGCTGGCCAACATGGCGGGCGTGGTGGCTCAGGCTGGCCAGGACATGAGCGCTCAGCTGCCGGTCGCCGCTCACCCGCGCAAGATTGCGCGCAAGCGACAGATGGCGGCGTGTGGCGCTGTCTCGACCGGCATCGTGAGCCATCCAGGCTGCCATCTCGGTCAGCGCGGCCGCGGCGGTGAAGACCGCTCGACCGTCATCTCCGCCATCGGCGTCGAAGAGCCGTCGCGCGACATCAGTCTGGAGGTAACGGATCACGCTCGGGTAGAGGTGTCCACCGCCGACGTTCCGGTCCGCGGCACGGAACAACTCCATGGTCGAGATAATCGCTTCGCTGGGCGCCATCCCGTCAGTGGGGGCGAGTTCCCTCATCGAGTCGTCAGCAGCGAAGCCGCTGCGTAGCTGCGACCGTCCTGGGCTTCCGGCGCTCGCCAGATCCTTGACATCGACGTCGAACACCGCGGCGAGATGCGTCAACCAAAACCGTGGACTACGCCGCCCATTCTCCCAGCGCGACACGTCGTTCCTGGTGAGCGTCGGCGTCCCGGCGGCTGCATTGAGGAAATCGGCAAGCTGACCTTGCGACCAGCCACGTTCCGTGCGCAGGCCGCGTACGACCTGCCCTACGGCCGCGGCGTCCATAAGGAGAACAACCCTACGGCCCCACTCGTCATACCGTCATCAGGCATCGCAAGCCCACCTTGGACGCCGGCGGGAAGTCCGGTCGTACCACCCGATCATTCGTAGCGTCGTAAGGCGCGAGGACGGCCGCGCAACGCGGTGATCACCGCACGGTGATCGCCACGCTCCGACATCGGCGCGTAACGAACCAAGTGGACATTTGATCCGATATGTCACATTGGTCCGTTCTCTTCCCCGGAGGAGTTGCGGTGCATCGGTCAGTCATCGTTCGGAGGTTGCTCTCTCTCGCCGTCGCGGCAGCTCTCGCCGCACCCGTCCTGGCGGCGCCCAGCGCGCCGCCGGTCAGCGCGGCACCGCCCCCCGCCCGTACTCGATCTGGAGACGCTCGACGGCGTCACGGCCGAGCGCATGCTGGAGTCCGGCGAGCTCACGTCCGTCCAGCTCGTGCAGGCATATCTGGAGCGCATCGAGGCGCTCAACAAGCGCGGCCCCGGCCTGAACGCCGTCACTCAGATCAACCCCGCCGTCATGGCGGAAGCGCGACGGGCCGACGAACTGCGCGCCCAGGGCGTCGTGCTCGGCCCGGCACACGGCCTGCCCGTGCTGCTCAAGGACCTCATCGACGTGAAGGGTATGTACACGTCGAACGGCAACTACTCGCTGCGTAACTCGTACCCCGAGGACGACGCCGGCATCGTGAAGAAGCTGCGCGAGAACGGCGTCGTCATTCTCGGCAAGGTGGGCCTGTCGGAGTGGGCGAACAGCTTCGGCAGCCAACCGTCGGGCTTCGGCAACCTCACCGGCCAGGTGCTCAACGCCAACGACGCCGACCAGAACCCGAGCGGGTCGTCGTCGGGCACCGGAGCCGCCGGCGCCGCAGCGCTGTCCGTGCTCACCGTCGGCACCGAGACCTCCGGCTCGATCATCAGCCCGTCGGGCGCGCAGAGCCTGGTCGGCATCCGGCCGACGGTCGGCATCGTGCCCGCCTACGGCATCGGCCCGATCTCGTCGTCGCAGGACACCGCCGGGCCGATGGATCGCACCGTCGCCAACGCGGCGATGAACCTTCAGTCGATGGTCGGCCGCGACCCGAAGAACGAGGCCGGCTACGCCGCCGTCTTCGGGCCGAACTGGCGGGCTCGATGCCGTCGCCGGCTGCGAACCGCCGAGGAGATAGCTGAACCGAACGCCTCGAGAACTGAGGCTGTCAGCTCGCCATGCGTTCGTGGACTCGCGCAATCGTCGATTCGGCGATATCGAGAGTGCCGGCGAGGTCAGCGAGATAGGCATCGTGAACAGCCCCGGCGTCGAGGCCGCATTCGTCCACGACTCGACGGAGTCGTTGCGCCTGAGCACGGGTCGCCGCGCTCGTGCACAGAGGATGGCTCAGAACGTCGCGGGCAGCGTAGCCGTCACTGACCGCGTGCCGGATCAGCCCGACGGCGACCGGCTCGATCGCAGCGTGACCGCCATCGAACGCATCTATCAGCGTCAGGCCCAGCCTGGTCCGGAACACGACGAGTCCATCCTCGGCATCTTCCAATTCGCTATAGGCCGTCAGCGCCGTGCTCGCGGCACCAATCTGGTCATCCGCGGCCATCAGCAGGGCGAGACAGGCAGTGACGGCGTTCTCCCATGCCTCGCCTGGCTGGGTGGCGTCGATGACCATGCGAGCGTCGCGGCGACGGCCGGCTCTGGCATGAGCGACGACGGTGATCTGCCGACCGTCGAGCATGCGTTTCCCGACACCGCTGTACTCGCTGAGCCGGCGGCTGGCCTCGTCCCATCGATCCGCGCTGGCGAGAGCATGGGCGCCTGTGCCGAGCAGCACCGTCCACAGCCACGAACGCACACCGGCATATGAGCCAGGCCGATCCGTGAGCTGGGCCGAGGGAACTGTCAGACCGTCGATCACCATGTCGGTCCGGGTGTCGATCGACCGGAACAGGTCCTCGAGTAGCGCCCAAGCAGCAAGACCGTTGCCTGCGCGGATGTGGAGGCGGGCCAGGTTCACGATCGGCTCGAGGCAATGACGGGGATCGAGCCCGCTCTCCAGGGCGACCCTCGCAAGCCGATGACACCAAGCGCGGGCCAGCTCAGACAGACCGCAGTCCGAGGCCAACAAGGCGGAGAGGTTGAACACTGCTGTGGCGGCGGTCGCATCATCGGTGTTCTGCGCATCAACGGCGCGTTCCCGGAGATCGGCGACCCGCTGGGATAGGTGTGTACAGCGTGGACGGGGCCGGGCGATCAAGGGAAACCTGCCGGCCGTGATCCTTTTCATCGACATCACTCCAGGGATGGGTCAGGTTGGCCGGGTCCGGCCCGAAGACAACGGTCCTGGCCGCTGTCGCGAGAGCCGCTTGATGCGGGCCGGGGATTCCACGTCGATTCCAGGTGAAGATCACGTGATGGGTGAGGGTCGACCGGATTCCACGGTGCAATTGCCCGGCGTCGTTGAGCTGCCTGAGGGCGGCACCGGCAGCGGTGTATGCCTTGATCCATGTGCACGCGTCCGCAAGTGGCCCGCCGTCATCCGTGAGGCTCGACGGGTCCACGGTCAGGAGCCGGCGAACCGGACCGAGCAGGTCCTCGACGAGAGCCTGCTGAGCTGGATCGCGATGTTCGACGGTGCGAGCCCAGACGTCGCCTTGCTCGTACCAGTCCAGCCCCGCTGCCCGCATCATGGCCGCGCACAACACGATCGACATCTCGCGGCGCCATTTCGGCTCGGCTTTGGCGGGTGAGTCGAAGAGGTGGCGGCTGTCCTCGTGCCAGAGCCTGTGCGCGACTTCCATGGCCATGGTGCCTCCGAACGCGTGTAGCTCGGGCTCGTACACACCTCGGACGATGGCGACCACATGGCCGGCCCGTTGCAGGGACGACAACCGCTCGATCAGGTAGGAGTCGGCTTCGGCCGTTGCAGCCACCGGCCGGTAGCGCAGCCGCCAGACGCCCTTACGGACGACGAACCACGCCGTGATCAATCGGCGGGCTTCGGTCTCGACGAGGATCGGCGCGAGGTGGGCGACAGCCGTCGCGGCGGCGGTGCGGGGATCTGGAAAGGCGATGCTGAGCTGGCGCCACACCGATCGCTTCACGGTCGATCTCCGGTTCACGATAGGCAGAGGACTGCATCCCAGCCAGTGACAGGGACTCCCGCACTGGCGGTGTACAGGGCGAGAACGGCGCCGGCCGTGCCGTCCATCAGCTCGGGACTCGCTGCTCGGGCGACGACCAGCTGACTCGCCAGTTGTGTGGCCAGCCCGCGCAGTTCTGCGTGAAGCCTGCCCGCAAGGTATGGGTCGGTACTGGTGACGGCCATACGCCAGGCTGCTTGGAGCAGACCGGCTCGACCATGGCAGAGGCCGACCTCAGGGAGGCCGGCGCGCTGGGCGGGGTCCTCGAGTACGGCCAACATGGCGTTCTCCGCGAGCTTCTGCCGGGCAATGTCACGCAGAGCGAGACCGGCAAGTTGCTGAGCGCGGGCGATACCGGCGGTGCCGTAGCACCATGAGGGTCGGTGGCGCCGTGGACGAGTCGAGCCGGTCGTGACGTATCCAGGCCACCAAGGTCCGGCGGAGTCGCCATACTGGCGCTGCTGATCGATCCAGTCGCAGAGAACGGCGAGAGCGTCTGGGTTGCAGGCGCCGCGTGGCCTCGGAGGATCGCGAGAGAGAGGATCGCGATGACCGCGCTGACGCCGTGGGCAACGCCCAGGTTGCCGTGCCCATGCGGGAAGTCCGGGTCGGGAGTGCCACCGAGTCCCGAAGGCAGCCACCACGGTACACGCCCGGTGGTCACATCGAGGGGCTCAGTGAGGCGCGCGAGGTAGGCGAGCACATCGGCAGTGATTGGGTGCTCGGAATGTGCCTGCAGGTGGTAGACGCCCAGTCCGACGAGACCGTGGACGAGGTCGAACTCGACCATGGAGAGGGCATCACCACGGTCGATGCGGGCATGGGCAGCGGCGAGCCGGTTCCGCGTGATCTGAATGGTGGCCTCGTCGAGGTCGGCCAGCGCACGACGGTAGCCGCCTAACGGAGCCGCTATGTGCAGGACGAAAGCCAGTGTCGGCGCGCCGTAGTACAGGTTGGCGTTCGGGCCTGCGCTGACTGGCTCGCCGGCCAAGGTGCGCAGCCAGGCGTGGGCGGTTGCCTCTTCGCCGAATCCCGCCAGTGCACGCTCGATGTGCAGCAGCGTGATGCCGGCGGCGCCACCGGCCAGCGACTGCGGGCGCGTGCGTCCGTCGGCGGAGTCGGCGACGACGGCTGGATCGACGAGGCGTTCGGCGGCCGAAGCGGCGGCGGCCGCGAGGTCCGTCTCCGCGGGCAGGTTCGTAGTCGTCACGGATGGCTCCTCGTCGTCCAGCTCAGCGCGCCGGCGCGCGCCAGGTGCAGGCAGGCTCTTTCGCTCTCCAAGTCAGGTCCCGTGATGCGGACATGGTGAAGGTGCAGCAGATCTGGTAGCAGGTCGACCGGCGCGATAGCCGAAATCGAGGGCAGAGCATCGCGCCAGGTGGCTAGCACGTGCTGGCGCTCTTCCCAGCGCGTCAGCACGTCCTCGCCGTCGGGTAGTGCGACCAACGCACCACGGTCGTACGGATTGGCTAGGGCGATCGCCGTGTCGTACACCGTTCGTTCGGGCGCAGGCTGGTGGGCTCGGGTGTGGGTGACGATCCACCGCATGGCCTCGTGCGCATCGCCGATGACCGCCGCCGCGAGGTCGACCATGCTGGCTGCGGCCAAGGCTCGCCAGTCAGGTCCGTGACGGTGGCCGGCCGTAGCCAACTGCGCGAGTGCAGCCGCGGAGTCTGCGGTGAAGGAGGCGGCGACTGCCGCGTAGGCGGCAGGAGAGCCGAATCGGCCCGGCTCGGGGAAGTCGGTGTCCCATAGGATTCGGCGGGTCAGATCGGCCTCGACCAGCTGCCGGCCCCACGCGGTGATCGCCGCTGCGGACACGCCGGCGATCCGCAGCCGTAAATGGGGGTCGGGATCCGTGTAGCGCTGGTACCACCAGGTCCCGCTCGGCGGGAGCTGGTCGAGCAGCACAGACAGGTGATCCGTCAAGATCGTGGTCTGTTGCTCCAGGCGGGCGTACACCTTCAGGTATCGGTGGCCACCGCCAGGTAGTGTGCCGTGCTCGCGTACATCCACCACATGGCTGGTGATGCGGGGTTTCGACGGTTTCGGCCTAGCGGCGGCAAGAGGGATGACGATCTCGTGTGGGTGACCGTCGATCCAGCCGTCATCAACCGGCACGGCCCGCAGGTGTGCTCGCGAGTTGCGGATCAGATCGTCGCGCAGGAGCGCACGGTGAGCCGGTTCGTCCAGATCGAGACCGATCGTCTGGTCGCCGATGCCCATGGAGACCCTTGCAGGGCACCCTGTTGCGTGGCGCCACTCGTTCAGCTTGTGCTCCCAGTCGGCCCAGTCGGCCTCCCGACCGGCCAGATCAGCAGCGTGCAACAGCCAGCGAGCGGGGCTGAGGAACGTCCGGCCATGGCGCAGGGCCGGAAGGAACGGAAGATCGCGGGCAGCCGAGCCCCACTCGAACGGGGAGCACGGGGTAGCGAATGCAACCGGCGCCTCCGCGAGGAACCGGGCGATCGGCAGGGCATGCCGCACCGGCTCCACCGCATTGACGGGCATCGGCTGCAGTGCGCACCGACGGGATCTCGAGACCAGGTAGAGGCGGTGAGCGTCTGCTGTCACTGCGATGTCGTCGAGGCCGATCACGTTCGAGGTCGTTCTGTGGAACTCCCCCACCGGAATGATGACTGGCAGGAGCTGTGCGGCCCGGGCGACGTCCAAGCTGACGGTGTATCGGGTGACGGCCGACAGCTGGACAGGCAGGGTAGCGGCGGGAGCGCTGCCGCGAGCGGCGGCCGTCATCTTCTGCAGATCGGTTTCATCCAGCAGGTCGAGAAAGCGGCCGGTACTCATGAAGGCGTGCCCGCATGCTCGTGCGACCGACATCTGGAAGATCCCGTCGGCCAATGCCGCGAGGGTGGGGGCATGCACGCGCACGGTCAGTTCGGCGGATGGCCGGACATCGTCCGGGACAGGACCGGCGATGGTGTTCAGCGCGGCATCGGTCAGGACGATCTCCTGCTCACGGTGCAGCGCGGCGCGCTGAGCCAGCGCGAGCAGAGCGCGGTCGCGGTCGGAGATCGGAGGCGGGGCGGCGGGTGGGGCTCCGGTGAATCCGGCCGGGTAGCCCAGGCCGACATCTGCGTCGACCACGTCGCGCACCGGGACCAGAGCATGCGGGCCGTAGCGGTCCAGAAATCTCGAATGCCAGTCGCGCCAGCCGATCGTCGTGGGGCGAGCCAGACGCGTCAGCGCCTCCGCTGCTCGGCAGGCCTCGGCCGTCACAACTTCGGGCAGGACCAGGTCGCAGTCCACTCGCACGTCGACAGCAACTCGTGGGCCGGTCGTAGCGACAGTCATGGCCGCTGCGTCGAGCTCCCGCCGATGGGGCGCGGTATCCCTGCCTAGTGAACGGTCGTGCGAGCTCCTCTGGTCTCTGACCTGCCGCAGCCGAGCCAGCCACTCGTCCACGTCCGCCCCCTCGGCGAGAAGCGCCTCGAGCCGATCCACGAGTCGTGCGAGTGGGTCGGTAGCGATGGACGGTGGACGCAGATCGGTCAGGAGAAGTCGCTGTGACACGAGCTGTGCGATCAACCGGTCGGCGACGGCGGTCGAGGCGCCGCTCTCGGCGCTGATCTTGCCGCTGAGGTCACTCCAACGGATCGGGTCGGCAGCCAGCGCCAGCGCTGCACGGATCACAGCGGTCCCGCGGATTCGCAGATGCACCGGCGCGCCCTCGGGGGCATGACTGGCCCGGTGCTCCAAGACGAGGTGTTCGCCGCGTGCGACCAGCAGGTTGTTGGCCTGGAGCAACACATGCCGACGGACCCGCTCGTCCGCTTCCAGCTGGTCGAGCACGTCGGCCACCCAGGCTGCACGCATACGCGCCACCGGACGGTGGGCAGTACCGACACGCACCTTGGCGGTGCGGTCAGCAGCTGCTGGGGCGACCCCCGCGAACAGCCCGTACGGTGTCGCCCTGGTGGATGCACGCATGAGGTAACGCATGACCGCGATGACCACACGACGCAGGTCCGGTTGAGAGAGCTTGCCCTGAAGAGCTGCATCGAGGCGGCCGGAGAGGACAGGGCTGGCATGTTCCAGCGCAGCGGCGAATCCGGACACCTGAAGTGCCTGGTGCAGCCACGACTGCCAGCCAGCCGGGGCATCAGTGCTGGTCAGGTCGGGCCACGGGCCTAGCTCGTCGGGGCGGAACAGGGCCATGCGAACCAGTAGGGCGTCGTCCAGGCTCCTGTACATGCTGTCCTCTCTCCACAGCGGTTGGCCGTCGCAGGCCCTTGGACTCCTGCCTGGGCCGCGTTGACGTCAGCGGCCCCAGGCAGGCGTCGACATCACCGACGGCATGTGCGGTCGACTGATCCCGGCCGATCCGTCGGCGAAGCCCGGTCAGCAGCTCGTGCAGGCGGTCTGGCACGTGGTGCCGCAGTTGTCGTCGGTCATCTTGATGATGTGGTCGACAGTGCTGCCGGCCTCGATGAACTCGATGTCGAGGTCGAAGTCGCCGAGAGGCTCGAGTTGGACGGTCATGACACACCTCCAGAGTTGGTGAAATGGATCTTCCGGTGCCCCTCCCCTTCAATGGCTGGGCAGACACCGGGAGCTCATGGCCAGCTGACGGCGAGGGTTCCGCGCCGCTTGACGGCGCGCCAACCCGTCAGGTCGCCGGCGTCGACGGAGTCCGGGTGGTACTCGATGTGGGCGGCACCCCGCCGGAAGTACCGTCCGGCCCAGTCACGAATCAGTTCCAGGAGTTCGTCGGCGACCTGCTCGGCCTCGGGGCCGCGAGCGAGGACCCCGGTCTCGTAGCCGCTGACTGTTGCCGCGTTCTCGCGTTTGATGCGGTGCGCGAAGCTGCCGCCGCGAACGATCGCCGGGGTGCCGTGGCGCACTGTGGGATGGACGACACCGTCGTCGATGGCCGACTGTCCTGCGTGGAGCATCGGAACATCAGGACCACTCGTGAGCAGGAAGAGTTCCAGCTCGTCAGGCATGTCGAAGGGCGCGCCGGACCATCGCTCGATCGGCGGGTCATCAAGAGCCGTTCGCAGCGCGGGAGCGTCGAAGTCGGCCTGGTGCTGAGGGTCCAGCCGGAGCGCGATGTCCCTTGTGATGGCGACCATCTGTTCGGTGGCAGCGCCGTCGCCTTGCATCGGCACGAATGAGCCGAGGCGATAGTTGCCGGCGGTCAGAACCGAGGTAGCCGGGTCGCGGTCAAAGGCGATGAGCCGGGTGATCGCAGCGAAGCGAAGCGGGACGACGATGCGGCCCACAGGGGTGAGCTGGTCGGGCCAGGCAGATGGGATGTCCCACGCGCCAACGGTCGCGATGATCCGATCATACGGAGCGCGTTGCGGTACGCCGTTCTCCGCATCTGCGAGTACGACCTCGACCTGCTCGTACCCGGCGGCGCGCAGGCATGTGCGAGCGCGGTCCACGACGTCGGCATCGATGTCGACGGTGGTCACCGAGCCGGTGGGGCCGACGAGTTCCGCGATCAAGGCGGCGTTGTAACCTCCGGAGCCGACCTCCAGGACGTTCATACCGTCCTCGATGCCAGCCTGTTCGAGCTGGATCGCCTGGATGTGCGATGCCGACACGACGCTGGTCTGGCGGCCGTCGGGACCGACCTTGGGAACCAGGGTGGTGTTCGTCCCATATACCTTGTCCAGCGGCTCGCCCGGCGCGAAGACCTGGCGCGGGACGCTGTTCATGGCGGCGGCCACACGGTCGGTGGTGATCAAGCCCTCGTCGCGCAATGCGGCCACCATGGCAGCGCGCAAGGCAGCTGGATCGTCGATCTTCAATGTCATCTCAGTGTCCTCTGACAGGTGGTGTGCTGCTCCATGTGGGAAGGAGGCTCTCATCGCGCTGGTACGGGGATCGCCCTTCACGTCACTCGAGTCGGCGGCCGCCGGACGGCCAGGATCACCAGTGGCCCGCCTCGAACTGAGCTAGTTCGTGCCTCGAATCATGCCGTCAATATGGCGTCGGGTGGGGTAGCCACCAGGTGGCCAAACTAGTGGCCACCGCCGGCTAGCTAGAGGCGGTGGCCGTCGCGCAGGTAGCAAGCTTGCCCGGATCGCAAGGCCTGAAGGGCCTCGCTCACGCGACGCCACACATACGGACGAAGCCTCTCCGCAGCCTGCGCCTCAGAGCAGAACTCGAACCCGCCGAGCTCCTCATCACGCGGGGTGAGCGCGTCGATCCCCTCGTCATCAAGCTGCCCACCGTCAAAGATGAAGGCGAGCAGGTCGTCCCAGGGACCGTGCGGCGACACCCAATCGACGCAGAGCAGCTGGACGACCTGGACCTTCAGCCCGAGTTCCTCGCCCAGTTCACGCTGGACGGCCGTGTGGGGCGGCTCGTTGGCCTCGGCCATGCCGCCGGGAAGGTCCCAGTCCGGTTTGTACTTCGGGTCGACGAGCAGAATCCGGTCGGCGCGATCGAACAGCAGCACATCAGCACTCACTCACTTGCGCGGCTGCCTCGCGTTGCCCTAGGCCAGGTGGGCTCGCCAGGCCTCTGGGTCCCGGTCATAGAGAGGAACCTCGGATGAGGAGCGCCGACGGAGTGGGCCGCGCGGTCCGCTGCACGGCATTCCTGTTCTTCTCGACGACTCCTTCGACGTTCGTGGCCTGCCGACGACGGCGGGCTCGATCGCGCTGCAGTCGTCGATGCCCGCTGACGATGCCGCCGTGGTCGCGCAGTTGCGGGCGGCCGGGGCGATCATCCTGGGCAAGACCAACGTGACGGAGCTCAACGGCGTGTTCGACGCGAACCTGCCCGAGGGCTACTCGTCGCTCGGCGGTCAGGTGCTGCTGCCGTCGGACACCGACAAGACGGCCGCCGGCTCGTCGGCCGGCTCCGCGGCGGCGACGGCGGCGGGCTTGGCGGCGTTGACCGTCGGCATGGAGACCGGCACGGACGTGGGCGCGCAGCTCATCGCCCCAGCAGGTGTCGCCGGAGTCGTGGGCCTGAAGCCCACGGTGGGACTGGACGACGGCGACGGCGTCCTGCCGGTCGCGTCGTCGCAGGACTCCTTCGGTCCTTTGACGCGGTCGGTGTACGACACGGCGGTGGCTCTCGGTGCCGTCGACACCGCGTCAGTTGACTACACGGCCGGGCTGTCGCCGTCTGCTCTCGCCGGCAAGAAGGTCGCCGTCGTCGCCGGCGGGACCGGTCCCTACCCGTCCGCCGTCGCCACCGTGCAGGCTCTGGGCGCGACGACGGGTGAGGTGACGCTCGGGGCGGCGACCACGCGGCCGAGCATCGTGCTGCGGGAGTTCGAGCAGGATCTCGACAAGTACCTGACGGACGCTTCAGGCGGGGCGTCCTCGCTGGACGAGATCATCGAGTACAACGCCGCCAACCCGGTCGAGGGCCTGAAGTACCAGCAGAACGAGCTGCTCGCGGCCTCGTCGGCAACGATGGCGACGTACGAGTCGGACCTGGCCGTGGGGCGCGCCGAGAGCGCGGCCGTCATCGACTCGGTCCTTTCGTCCGGCTACGACGTGATCATGGTGCCGAGTAACAGCACCCTAGTCGGGATCGCCGACCGCGCCGGCTACCCCGTCCTCACCGTCCCCGCGGGAGAGGGCACAGGCAACGCCGGCCGCAATCCCATCGGCGTCACCTTCGTCGGGACGGCGGGCAGCGAGGCGTCGCTGCTGGCGGCGGGGTACGCGTTCGAGCAGGGCCACTCGTACGACCGCCGGGCGCCTGGGGTGACGAACCCATCGATGTGGCGCTGCACTCCTGGCGGCTCGTTCTTCACCGGCGAGCTCTGCAACCCCGGCGACGAAGGCGAAGCACTCGCCGAACTCGTCGATGGTGTCGGCCCCGGCCGCAATTGGTCCACGCTGGTCGGCCAGATCCAGTCCGCCAAGGCCGACGACCGCCCGGCCGTCGCCTGCAGCTTGATCGACGCCTTGGTTTCAAACGTTGGCAGGTCCGGTAGGGCCGTCCCCGCCGCCACCGCCACATCAATCACCACCGAGGCCTCCCGCCTCGGTGCCGTGACCGGCTGCGAACCGCCGAGAAGGTAATGGCCCCGGCGCTGGGTGGGACCTTAAGCGCGAGGCCCCACCCAGCACGACCAGATTCAGCTCGGCGATTGGCAGGCCGTAGCCGAACCCTCGATGAGGGATGACCAAAGTCAATTCTCCCGCCTCATAGGCTCGCCCCATGGCCAGCGAGCACACTGACGCGCCCGCCTGGAAGGTCTACGGCAAGCGGACGCTGTACGACAACCCATGGGTGCGGCTCGATCAAGTCGACATCGAACCTCCAGGTGGACATCGCTGGTGGCACCACGTCGTCCGTCTGCGACCGATCGCGGCAGCGGTCATGCTCGATTCAGATGACCGCGTGCTCATGCTCTATCGGCATCGCTTCGTCCCGGACCAGTTCGGATGGGAACTGCCCGGCGGAGTCATCGAGGACGGCGAAGTCGGCGTAGAGACCGCGGCACGAGAGGCCGAAGAAGAGACAGGGTGGCGACCAAGCGGGCCGATGAAGCGATTGTGTGCTTTTGAGCCAATGCCAGGGATGGTCGGCGCTCGTCACGAGGTCTACCTGTCGCTCACAGCTACACGAGTCGGTGAACCTACGGATGCTGACGAAGCTGGCCAGATCGCGTGGATCTCCCTCAAGGAGATCCCCGGAATGGTGTCTCGCGGACAGGTCGCGGGTGGAGCGTCGCTGGTCGGCCTGCTGTATCTACTTGCCTTACGCGGCACCGAGCAAGGACTCGAGTCGCCGCACCCGCCTCGTTGGCGAGCTGACCCGACACGAGTGGCTAAGGTGGCGGCGAGCTTGAGTTCGAATCGCGCCTCCCTGTCGCGCCCGACGGCCTGGAGCGCGCCCGCTAGGTCAACGTGTACGGCGGCCCAAGCGCGGGTGAACGTGCGATCCAAGCGCCCGAGCGCCACACGGAGTTGAATCGAGAGCGGCGACGCTGCCAAGGGCAGTCATGGCAGCACCTCGACACCGCCCCAAGTGAACTTCTCCGAGAACGACGTACGGCATTTCAGGGTCCACCAGAACCGCCGGAAGCAGCGCTTCAGCAACCTCGCCGTTGCGCGAGCCGAGCTGCTCATCCCTGTGGAGAGCGATCGCCGTCGCCGCCGGCGTACTACTTCGGCGGATCGACGGCAGCCTCGCCTTCCTGCGCCTTCACCCGGACTGTCCACTGGATGAGGTCACGTTTGTGAGGAGTCGCCGACGCAGGCGCAGCGAACGAGAGCAGCGGGACGACGTGGCCAGCGGTCAGTGTCCCAAGCTTGTTGCGGTGCTTGTCTTCGGGCCGGTCATCGGCGAGATAAACGAGCACGACACCACGGGCTGCAGCGCCAGAGAGACCAGGCATATCTTCGCCGCGGGCGACTGGCTCAAGTGCTTTCGTGTGCTTCCGGTCGGAACCGATGAAGTCGATACGAGGTTCGGCGCGGCGCCGACGAGTCACGATCGGCGACGTTCCAAGCCCATCCAGGTTGATCGAGCCATCAACCTTGGTGGGTTGGTGCCACGCGACGACCCATTCCTTGATGCGGCCGTCCGATGTCGCGTTCTCGAGGAACGCCTTGAAGGGCCTGATCACCTCGTCGTACTCGCGATGCCACGTGTACTGCTGCAGCAGATCCATGAGGTCATCGGCGGCGACCGTCCCAATCTTGAAGCTCTCGGTTCCGGTCGACCCGTTATCCAGGATGTAGGGCAAGGAGATCGTCTTGTCTGCCTCGCCCAAGAGCGGAACTCCGACTGCCGTCAGGTTCGCAAGGTTCGCCGCGTCTCCCCGCGCCGGCAGGCTGTAGCGGTCCTGGAACCCGCCAGCTGTTGCCTTAGCGGCAATGACGGCGTTCCACATCTTGTTCCGGGCGGTTGGCTTCAGCCACGGGAGGTGCTGACTGACCAGCGGAGGGATCTGGCGTGGTTCCAGGCGAGGCATCCCGTCATCGTCGAAGCCTTCGTATTGCTTAAGCTCTTCGCGGAACGCCTCCTCGTCGAGCAGCAGAGCTTCGAATGCGTCGTAGAGATCGACTCTGTTGTCTCGTCGGATGTAGAGGCGCACGAGATCCTGATAGCCCGACCTGAAGCCAAACCATCGGCCAGCCTGCATCAGGGTGTCTGCTTGCCCAGCCTTCCTGCGGAAGTAGGATACGGTCAGTCCCTCGACGGTGAAGCCCCGACTGAGTTGCGTACCTCCGATCAGAATTCGCCAGACCTTGTCAGCCTCGAAGTCGAGCTTCTTCTGCTGCGCCTTGATCTGAGCATCGGAGTTGACGATGAGGATCGGGTCACCATCGACCATGATCTGGGCCAAGGCTTCCGCAACGAACGGCTTCAGTTCATCGAACGAGGACGGAATGGCGGCTGCCTCTGCCCGCGCCAGCATCACAGGATGATAGTCGGCGTCGTAGAGTTTCTTCAGCCGAGCGTGTCCCTCGGTCGATGTGAATTTCGAGCCGTTCCACAGCGCCCTGACGTCGTTCGCCGTCGCCTCGTGCTCCGCCCGCTTGACGGATTCGTGAACCAGCATCGTGTGATGCAGGTACGGTTTACGGCCCCTGCCTTCCCGGTACTTCTTGATCGCGCCGGAGAGGACCCAAGCGTCCAGAGCTTCCTGCAGCTCCTCGAGCCTGCCGTTCGGGTTCGTGGACGCGTCACCGAAGAGTGCTCGAACATGCGCCTTCTCGTTGGAGGAGTTGAACGTCTTCTCTTCGTCGTCCCACCGCCTGCCGATGTCGTGAAACTCTTGGACTCCCATGTAGCCCGGGGGCCTGTGGAGTGACAATACGAAGTCGGCCGGGAATAGGTCACGCTCGTCGTCGGGATCCACGAAAACGTTCGCGAACGGCGTGGCCGTGTAGCCGACGTACTGGGCTCGATGGCATACCTTGAGGATCTCCGTGATCAGACGATTGATTGTCGTGCGTTCACGATTCTCGACGGAGTTCTTGTTCCACTTGACCGGGTTTGTGGTGTCGACCGACGCCTGGTCAGACTCGTCGTCGATTATGAGCACTGGCAGCTGAGCGAGATCGCCCTTGTGTGGTTTCAGATCAGCGAGCAGCTTCTCGAGGGGTGCCTTGTTCTTCTTAATGACCGCGACGTAGGCGTCCGCATTGAACAGGTTGGCCGGATCGTTCAACGGCTTCTGTTTGTCCGTCCGGAAGAACCGTAATTTGGTCAGCCCCTGCGGCAGACGTTTGTAATCGCTTCGGTGTGTCGTGACCCGGTCGATGTGGACCACACCGGACTGGTCCAGCATCGCGCCGTGTTTGACGAAGTTGTCAGCGATCCAGTCCTTGTCCTGCTGGTAGTCGAGCTCCTTCGCCACCTTTGGATCGGTCGGGTCCAGGCCCCGCAGGATGTTCTCCCGGCCGATGAGCTCCATATCCATCCTTCGCTGTGTCTGCGCGCGGAGGATCTCGATGGTCCCGGTCAAGATGATGATCAGGCGGTAGCCAGCATCGACCGCCTTGGCGGCAACGCCGGTGAAGTTGGCGGTCTTCCCGCTCTGCACGTAGCCGACAACCAGGCCCTTTGTCTGCTTGATGTCAATTCGAACAGGATCGCTCAGCCTTTCGACGACCTCAGTGGTCGTCTGATCCAGAGACGCGATGGCCGATGCGTCCCAGTTCTTAACGTCGCGCAGGTAGGCCTCGTAGTTGTCCCAGTAGACGTTCGTGCGCTCTTTCCTAGCCTCGGCGTACCACGGCTGGAACACCTTCGAGATGACGATCGCCGGCGCTTCGTAGACCGGGAAGTGTTCGGAGAACGCGTCGGCCACAGTGTCTGTGAGCTGCAGCGCGGCGTAGATGGCGGTACGCCGTGCCGCAGATCTCGGTGCGGTCTCGAGCGCGGGGTCATCGTCAGCGTCCCACTTGGCGAGCGCCATCGTGATCTGAGTGCGCGCCGGGTCGTTGACGTCGGCGTTGCAGATGAAGTCCAGCAACTGGTCGTTCGCGACTTCCGCCCCAGACAGGGCGGCGAGGAGCGTGCCTAGCGGGGCCGGCTGCTGGTGGGCCAGAGCGATGAAGACGTTCTTGAGGGCGTCGGCCCATGCGGGGCGCTGATTGTTCACGGGCGTCAGTTCTCCTTCGCTTCCACGAAGCCGCCGACGGGATCGGGAGGCGAGTCGTATTCGAGATCAGTGAGGTCCACTTTGTACGAAACCTCCGACACAAGCCCGAAGCTCGGCACGACCGGCCCGACAGCGTTGGGCGTGATCGCCGGGAAATCGCCGTGCACGGCATATGCGCGCGGCTCAGTCCGGAGAGCCCAGAACGTCGGGTAGAGGTCAGCGTCGCCGCTGCACCATGCAAATGTGTCGAGCATCGCGTCGACGGCCACTCGGTGCCCGCCAGCCAAGGTACGGACCTGTGCCACTAGCTGTGGCAGCGTACGTCCACCCTCAGGCGAGCTTCGGGTGAGCTGAATCGAAAGGAGGCTCAGCGGGACGCCACGAAGTGGAACAAGCTGTTCCAAGCCGTGAATCACATGCTTGCGGCGTTCGCCGCTGGTCGTCTTCACCTCAACGTGGACGGAGTCGAACGTGAAGTCGTGTTCCTCCGACATCGGCCCCTGCCAGGTTGCGACAGCAGGACCGGCACCGACTGCTTGGATTAAGAACTCGAGGAAGAGCAGTTCTCCGAAGAAGCCGATCTCCTTCTCAGTGGTGAGGGCTCCGCGACTCGCCAGCACGTTGCGATGCCGCGCAACGCCCGCGGCGACGGCCGCTGCCAGCGGTAGCTTCTCCACCTGGAGTTCGTCTGCGACGGTGGCGAGCAGACCGTAGGCGCTGTGGACGTTCCCCTCGACCCGGACGGTGAGTTCTGCCAAGTCATCGTGCCCCGAGGAGACCGCGTTGAATCCGATGTGCTTCAGTTTGGCGACGTCGGGTTCGGGGGTTTCGTACGTCGTGACGAGCGTTATGAACCCGTTCTTGGGATCGAGTTGGAGCCGACATGGTGGTTCGCCCTTGATGGGCAGCACCATGGGGGTTCTGCTGTTCCAGAGCTCGTCGAGGGTCGTGAACGTCAGGTGTCGTGCGTCGCCTGGCGGAACTGTCATCCCATCTCGTCCCTACTCGCCGCGCATACGCTCCTCGGCTACCACCGCTGCACCGAGGATACTCTTCCAGAGTGCGATCTGGTCCTTGTCCTTCGCTCCGAGATGTCGTCCCTCGAAGACCTCATGTGTCAGCAGGAACATCAACGCTTTGAGGACAGGCGCGTCGTTGAGACTTCCGCCGGATGGCGCGAAGAGCGGCCGGTAACGGCTGTTGAGCCAGAGGGTCTTAGTTGGGAGCTCCACGTCGAAGAACTCCCCAGCGGGCATGCGTCGCCACTTGAGGTCGATCGAGTCGCCGTCGATGAACTGCAGCTCGTTGCCGATGCGCTTGCGGACAGCAGGAGTGAATCCCTTGTCTGGCCGAATGACGGGGCGCCGTCGGCGCTTCCGCTTGTTGGCGTCGATGTGGATCGATTCGGCATCCTGCAGGTACTCAATGAACGTGGTGCCGTCGGCTGCCGCCGCTCGGCCGAGAGCGTCGTGGAAGATCGGCTCGAACTTGAGCCCGCTCTTCTCGGGGTTCATGGTGAGGAACGAGCCGATGGCCTGGCTGTCCTCGAGGACGACGCGGGCCAACTGTCGCGCAGGGCTCGGGTTAGCGGTGTCTGACCATCCCCCCGCCTGCAGCAGCCGATCGTTACGGTAGATGTAGAACCCCTGGAACTGCTCGCCGGGCTTCGTCCCGATCCGAAAGCCTGTGATGTCGGACCTGGCCGGCCAGACATGGCAGCGCAGCTTGACTCGGGTCTCGCCAGCCTTCGCAACCAGAACCTTCGGGTAGTCAGGGTGCCCTGAGGTGGCGTATCCGAACGGGTCTATCGGAAGCACCGGCACCCCCGGCGCAGCCAACGCTTCGCCGAGCTCATCGACCAGGACGTCGATGCGGAGGCGTCTGTCAGCCAGGAGACGATGGAACGTAACTCCGAGGTGGGCTCGCAATGCTTCGTTTCGGGTCGCCAGCCACCGGCGAGCTTCGTCCGCGGCGTCGCCACGGTAGGCGTTGCGTACCTCCGTCCAGATGATCGATGTCCCCACGTCGGATCCGAGAATCACGCTCCTGTCCGCGGAATGCTCCTCCGCCACCTTGGCCGACAGCACCTCGCACGTGAAGTCCTTTGAGAAGTCCGCTCGGCGAATTCTGCGACCAACAGGTGTGGCGCCGTACTTGGTCGACCACACAGTTAGTACATCAGCGTGGCCGAACGAGGCGACCTTGAGGCCCATACCGAAATGACCGAGATCATCCACGCTGTAGTCGCGTTGATGGCCGATGGTCATGGCTGCATTGACGACGTTGACATCCATGCCCTTGCCGTCATCAAGGACCTCGACCTGAACGAGCCGGTCCTGTCGCGTCAGCAACCGAACTGAGACTCGGCCTGCACCGGCGTCGATGCTGTTGTCCACGAGATCAGCGATGGCGGATTCCAGCGTGTGATTCGCCCCGAGGCTCTTTACCAGCCCGGCATCAGGAGCGAGCTGAATTCGCTCGACGACGTCGCCTGATGCGGCTACCACTCGACATCCTCGAAGTCGCTCTTGTCGAAACCAAGGAAGGTGCTGGCGCGTCCTCGTGCCTGAAGTCCGAGCCCCTGAGCCTCCAACGGGAAGGTCGCCTCGCCGACGCACGGATCCAAGATAGTCGGAGACCTCCCCCCTGTAGACCTTCGAATTCCCCAATTGGCCTCCTCAAAGACCTTCGGATCTTGAATGCCCTCCCAGGCAACCATCCGCTGGATGATGCCGTGCAGGCGAGCGCGCTCCAACACCCGAGCTTCCTCTGTAGGGAGCTCGTCGGGACGTTCACTCGGGTCGTCGACGAGTTGGGCGGAGGGGATCACTCGCGCTGCCGCGAACGGCCGACGCGCCCACCGGGGAAGCGAGGTCACGGGGTGGCCCCGCCGAGAAACCGACTGTCCGTTCGCGGACTCGCGGTTGATCGCTCCCAGCGGCAGCGACACTTCCCTGAGCTTGCGCTTCAAAACCCGTTCCCTCAACTTAGCCACGGAGCGGAGCCGACCGGCCCCGTCACACATCTACCAGACGAGCCCGACAGAACTCGTTATGTCCCGAACTGATCCGATCGAGCAGCGGCTTCGACGAGATCGGCCGCGAGCTCCGGGTCCTCGTGCTCCCAGATTCGGACCACTCGCCACCCCAGGTCAGCAAGGTGCGCGTCGGTCTCCCGATCACGCTCGATGTTGCGAGCGAGCTTTGCGGCCCACCACGCGGCGTTGTTCTTGGGCTCTGTCTTGTGCACAGGGCATCCGTGCCAGAAACAGCCGTCGACAAAGACCGCGAGGCGCTGACGCGGGAATGAGAGGTCAGCTCGCCTCCTGGGAAGTCCGGGAAGGGCAGCGTCTACGCGGTACCGAAGACCGCGGGCATGTAGGACTCGCCGGAGGCTCAGCTCTGCCTCCGTGTCTCGACGCCGCTGCCGCGACATCCGCCTGGAGGTGATCTCGTTCGTTAGCGGCCGGTCCACGCCGGTCAGCTCCCTTCGACGTGAAAGAGCAAGCCAGCCTTACCGATGTCGAGGGCAGGAATGTACGGATCAAGGTACGGGTAGTTCAGGTCCGAGCAGCCGCCACCCGCGAACCGGCCCACGCCCGCCATCATGAGGGCGTCAGCGCGTTCAGCCTGCCGAGGACTCTCATTTCTGGTCCGTTGAGACTCACGCTGCGTCGCACGTTGCGGTCGCGAGTCAGGGAAACATGACACCCGGGCAACCGGTTCTTTCAGCATCAGATCCCGGTCAGCACCCGCTGGCAGGCCCAGCTCATCCCTGACGGGCGGCAGCTCGAGACCGGACGGCTGCTGGTCATTCAGGATGTTGGAGTCGAGTCCCACGCCAAGCTGGCAGTGACAGCCCGGATCCAACGACTCAGGAAGCACAGCGTCGCAGATGCCGACGCCGCCTGCAGCCCTCACATCGCACAACACGCTTCGAGCGTAGGCGTCCTCCGGACAATCGGAGTAGCCAGTTGGGGCGAGTCGCACCGAGCTCGCCACACGGGATGTCCGACCGACCCGTTAGAGTTCCGTACCATGGTGCAATCTCGGTCGTCCCTGCGCGCCGAGATCCGCGTGCTCGACCTCTTCAGCGGCGCTGGCGGCCTGAGCGAGGGCTTCAAACGCGCGTCCGCGATGCGGACCGCTACGCGGAGGTACTCGACAGTTCGAGCGGTCGAGTTCGACCGTGCCGCCGCCGCCTCGTATGAGGCGAACCATGGCAGGTCGAAGGTCTTCGCTGGCGCGATCGAAGATTGGCTCGCGACCGAGGACGTTCCAGAGGCGGACCTCATCATCGGCGGACCCCCGTGCCAGGGCTTCTCAGCCCTCGGCAAGAAGGACGTCCACGATCAACGCAACCGTCTCTGGGAGTACTACGCACAGACGATTTCGAAGGCAAACCCTCGTTTCTTCGTACTGGAGAACGTCCCCAGATTTCTGGGTTCGACCCAGTATGCACAGTTCGAGGAGATGTGTAGTCCCGGCGGGGCACTCCGCGACTACGCATTCCAAGCTAAGATCTTGAACGCTGCCGAGCACGGCGCCGCTCAGGTCCGTAAGCGGGTCATCTTGATCGGCCACCATCGTGACCTGCCCTTCCCGGGCTTTCCAGAAGTCGAGACGCGCTTCAAGGATCCAGCAAATTGGCGGACGCTCCGGAGCGTGCTGGAAAAGCTGCCGGAAACGGTGCGGCTTCAGAGCCTCCCGGATCGGTGGTACGAGTTTGAAGGCGAGACGCTCGCTGGCGCTTACCGGACGGACGAGCTTCATGTAACCCGCCATTACGAGGAGATCTCGCTGAAGCGATTCGCCTTCATTAAGGAAGGCGAGAATCGTTTTAAGCTTCCGGAAGACCTCAAGTCAAATTGTTGGAGAAATCACACCACCGGATCCGCCGACGTGATGGGGCGCCTGTGGTGGAACCGGCCATCGGTTACGATCCGGACGGAGTTCTTCAAACCCGAGAAGGGTCGATACCTACACCCCTCAGAACCCCGCGCGCTAACCCACCAGGAAGCAGCGCGTATCCAAGGCTTCCGTGATACTTACAAGTGGGTGGGATCGAAGACAGCAATTGCTCGCCAAATCGGCAACGCTGTCCCGATCCCGCTCGGTAAGGCTCTAGGCCAGCACCTTATGGCCGCGTTCCCTACAGCCTGACAGTAGAACCGGAGAGCGCGATCCCCACCATGAGCGCCACTCACCAGCCTGACGAATCCGCCCTCGTCCTGAAGTTCGACCCCCACACGATCGAACACCTTGGCTCGAATATGTACTCGCGCCTGCCAAATGCTGTGGCAGAGCTTGTCGCCAATGCCTACGATGCCGACGCCACCGAGATCACCGTCCATGTCATCGGTAGCGGCCATGACCAACGGATCGTAGTTGAGGACAACGGGCACGGCATGTCTCGCAACGACGTGCGCGGCAAGTACCTGCGAATCGGCCGGAACCGCCGGGGCTCGTCATTGATCGCGATGTCCGAGAGTGGCAAGCGGACAGTCTCCGGCAAGAAGGGCCTTGGCAAGCTCGCACTCTTCGGCATTGGCCACAAGATCGAAGTAGCAACGACCCGCCAAGGCAGCGACGAGCGCCTCATCGTCACGCTGGACTGGCAAGAACTGATCGATACCGAGGACGGCGACTATGAACCCGGCTCTATCTCAGAGCCAGCCGTAGTGCACGAACACGGGACCTCGGTCACCGTCTCTCAGCTAACGCGTAGCAGCGATATCTCGCCGACAGATCTGGCAGAGAGCCTGTCCAGGCTCTTCCAGTACGGCGCCAACGAGGTTGCCCTCCGAGTCCTTGGCCGTGACGGCTCGGCGATTCCGGTTACTCGGGAGCTTCGGATGTCATCCGTCGCTACGGAGTTCACGTGGGCTGTTCCAGGCGATCTACCCTGAAAGCTCCGGGGACCTGACGTCCGTTGGCGTCGTCGGCGTCATCATCGCTGCCGAGAAGCCGCTCCCCACACAGATGCGAGGCGTCGCCGTCTACGCCAACGGGCGCCTCGTTAGCGAGCCCGAATTCTTCGGGGCATCAGACTCCAGCTATGCGTATGCCTATCTGACCGGTCACATCGCCGTCGACGGACTGGATGCGATCAAGCCGGACGTGGTCGCAACCGACAGGCGGGCCGTAAACTGGGAGCATGCCGACGCAGCGAGGATACGGGTGCTGCTCAAGCGAATGGTCGAGGAGATCGCCCAGCTCCGACGACAACTGCGCGCCGATAAGAAAAAGGCACAGATCAAGGATGAGACTGGCGTCGATTCGGACGAGTGGGTCGAAACGGTGAAAGGCCCTGAGAAGGAACCTTTGAGGGACCTGATCAGCCTCATCGAGTCCGAAGACACCGATATGAGCGATGAAGACCGGGGCAAGGCTGTCAGAAACCTCAAGGACATCGCTCCGCCGTACGCGGATCTTGTCTGGCGTCATCTCCACACCAGCATTCAGGCGGCATGCGAGTCCTATTTCAAGGCTGGAGACTACTACCAAGCGCTCTTGGAGGCGTGCAAGCAGTATGTCGCCGACCTGCGTTCCGCCGCTCAGCTGCCCGACGGAGATGAAGCATCGCTGTTCGGGAAGGCCCTAGGCGATGGATCCGGACGACGCTTGAACTTCACATTGCCTTTCAGAGTCAGGAGTCCATCGATATCCGATAACTCCGCCAAGAATCTTGAGAACGGCCAGCGCGAACTCGCGAGAGCGATCTGGTCGGCGTTCCGCAATCCACTCTCGCACGAACCGATGGAGACGATCAAGTCCTTAGGGGTCATCAGCCACCATGATTGCCTCGACGCACTCAGTCTCATGTCACACCTGCGACGCAGACTCGACAGCGCGACGCTCCTGCCATGAACCCAATGAGACCCGGACGGCGAGTATCGTCCGGCGCAAGGAACTTCATTGGTGTGCCTATTGAGGACGACGACGTTCACCCTTGGCTCCACCCAGCTTGTGAGGTCGAGCGTGACTGCCCCGGTCGATCAAGCGGATTCGTCACAACGCTGCGCCGCGACCGCACGATCCAGATGGTTACGGATTCCACGCACTGACCGCCGCCAACAACCACCCGAAGACGTCCGCAAGCAGATAAAGCGGCGCTGTGCGCACAACTTGGCCCAGGTTGGGGCCTAGGTACGCTCGCGAGTCGCGCCTGGCCCCGACGTGGAGTCCGATTGCGATGCGCGACGTACGGCCACGCCTCACAGGCCGTGGTCGGGAATCGCGGCAATCAGGTGTGCTATGCGCTGCTGGTCAGGCATCGGCCAGTATAGGAATCGTGGATCAAGCAGACAGTGGTACGAACCTGAGGCGAATAGCCATTCAAGAAGTTCCTGAGGATCAGTGATCGCAAGCCCTAGGCGCCTGAGGGCTTGGGCACCACGAAGCATCCCGCGGTCCTTTGTGATCATCACGTGGACTCCGCTGCGGACGGCAGCGCGTACCAATTGACGATCCAGACCGGCGGGTACGGCTTGAAGCGTGTCGTCGATGATCCGGTTCGGCAGCTCCAACAGCCCCGCTCTTGACGGTGCCTCAAGGTTGTCGCCGTCAGTCGTCGAGCTCACCAGCCGCAGTGCGCCTACGAATTCCTGGAAGGCGTTGATGCGGTCGCGTCGCCGCTGGTCGCTGAGTCGCTTCCTCGCGTCACTTATCACTTGCGGCAGGAGAACGAAGCGGATGTCACGGACGACCCACAAGGCGAGAAGGAGCTCCAAGCCCTCCAGAGCTAGGTAATTCCCTTCTTCCAAGGATTCGGGCAGACCCTCCCCTCGCCACAGGCGCGCACCGAAGTCGAAGTAGTCGATCAGTAGATTCGTGTCCCAGGCTATGTAAAGGGGACCGCGCCCACGGCGGGTGCCGAACAGGTCCATGGAACCTGCGTAATCAAAGTCAGGTCCGACCGGCGCGCCCATCGCCATGCCCGCGGCAATGGCTGGCCCCAGCTCGTCGCCTAGCTCCTCACGGATCCACGCGCCGGCAAAGCTCGCCAGTTGCGCTCCCCACTTTTCGAGGCGCGTGTAGCTGCCGGTCAGGTCGATGTACAAGACATCCGGAGCATCGAAGTTGAATTGAGAACCTTCCACGAGCTCAGTATCGGGTGCAGCTCGGATCGGCCGCCACGCAAATCTTGCGGATGGCGGCCCGTAGCAACAGAGATGATCCGGGGCGGCGTCTGCAGTACCCGGCGACTCCCGAGGCTGCCGCGGTGTCGAGTGGCTTGGCACAGGACCTCGTAGTCTGGGCGCTGGCAATGATCGAGAGCTTACGAGGTCAGGACGACGGCCATCGTGTAGTCACGTACGGCAGGCCTCGTGTGGCCGCCGGGCCCGGAGCACCGGTCCCAGTTTCGAGATTGCGCCAGCATTCACCGATCCGTGATGCGCAGCCGACCGCCGAAGCTGGGGATTGAACCGCCCCGGGATGTCCGGACACTTCGGATCGTGTCTCTACTCGGTCGGGACGAGACGGT
>NZ_LFXL01000035.1 GCF_001270745.1 Jiangella muralis | reverse complement strand
CGAGCTGCTCGCCAAACCGGCAGCAGCATGAACCGTTGCTTACACCGCTGGACGCCGCCGGGCGATTCGCCGGATTGATTCCACGGTTGCTCCAAGATCAACTTTGCTGGAGGTGCCGGCGGGGTGAGGGGAGCGTGGGCGGGAGGGCGGTGGGTCAGGGCGGGGAGCGGTGGCGCCGGCGGTCGAGGGCGCTGCGGACGCGGTCGCAGAGGCGGTCGTGACGGCGGAAGTCGTCGGCGGTGACGCGTAGGACCTCCCAGCCATGGTCGCGCAGCACCTCGTCGCGGGCGATGTCGGCGCGCCAGCGCTTCTTGCTGGTCCGGTGCACGTCGCCTTCGTACTGGATCGCGACCCTGGCGTCTTCGTACGCCAGATCCGGGCGACCGATCCACTCGCCGTGCTCGTCGGCCACCTCGGGGTTGACCGTGGGCTCCGGCAGGCCACCGTGGCTGGTCAGGATCAGTCGTAGGCGGGTCTCCTGTGGCGAGTCGACGCGGTCGCGGACCAGCCGGGCCAGCGATCGCGCGCGCAGGATCCTCCGTCGCCGCCGAGCCGCGTCGGCCCCCTCGATCAGGCGCTGCGGCGTTGTCAGACCGCGGTGGACCATCGCGTCGCCGACGGTGATCAGTTCGGCGTCGTCGAGGGTCAGGGACAGGTCGAGCCAGGTCCGCTCCGGCGTGGTGACGCGCAACCCGCGGTACGTGATCGCCTCGTCCTGGCGAAGGCCCTCATGCGGCTCCAGGCCCGGCCGGCGTCGCGGCACCGTTCCTGACGGCACGATGATCTGGAAGTCGGCAGGTGCCTCGACGGGCAGGCTGTACCAGGTGGCGGCGGTGGCTCCGTACATCGCGGCGTCGTCGGGCAGTGCCAGCATCCAGGCGCGCGCGGCCTGGTCGCCGTCCAATGGCACATCGCGCTCGGCATAGACGCAGCGGTGTATCCGGATGTAGTGGCGGCCGCGCAGGTGCCCAGCTGAGATGCCGTGGGCTCGAGCCGTTGCCAGCGTGAACGCCGTCTCGCGCAACGGCGCCGGCACCGCTACCGGCGTCGGTCCGGGGAGTGGGCGTCGTGGTGGCATGCGTCCACCGTCGCTGGACGCCCGAAGCGATGCCACGCCACATCGCTGGAATGTGGGCAACTCCCCGAGCCGGCGCGGCCTGTGGAGAACGCCGCCTCCCCGCGTCCCACGTTGATCTTGGAGTATTCGGGGAATCAATCGGACGAATCGCCCGTCAACTCGGCGGTTACTCCAAGATCAACTCGTGGGGCGGGCAGGTCAGACGCGGCGGAAGAGGAGGGCGCGCTTGACCTCCTGGATGGCCTTGGTGACTTCAATCCCTCGAGGACAAGCATCCGTGCAGTTGAACGTCGTCCGGCAGCGCCAGACGCCGTCGCGGTCGTTGAGGATCTCGAGGCGCTCCTCGGCACCCTCGTCGCGCGAGTCGAAGATGAAGCGGTGGGCGCCCACGATCGCCTGCGGGCCGAAGTACTGGCCGTCGGACCAGTAGACGGGGCAGGAGGTGGTGCAGGCGGCGCACATGATGCACTTCGTGGTGTCGTCGTAGCGGGCGCGCTCCTCGGGGGACTGACGGCGCTCGCGGGACGGGTCGTTCCCGGACGTGACGAGGAACGGCATGATCGACTTGTACGCCTCGAAGAACGGGTCCATGTCGACGACGAGGTCCTTGAGCACCGCGAGGCCCTTGATCGGCTCGATCGTCACCGGCTTGTCCAGCGGCAGGTCCTTGAGCAGCGTCTTACATGCCAGCCGGTTGCGGCCGTTGATGCGCATCGCGTCGGAGCCGCAGATGCCGTGCGCGCACGACCGCCGGAACGTCAGCGAGCCGTCGATCTCCCACTTGATCTTGTGCAGCGCGTCGAGCACCCGGTCGGTGCCGTGCATGGTGACGGTGTGCTCCTCCCAGCGCGGCTCGGTGTCGTTCTCCGGGTTGAACCGGCGCAGCCGCAGCGTGACCTGGAAGGACGGGACGGCGCCGGCGACCGGCGCCTCGGCAACGGCAGTCATCAGAACTTGCGCTCCATCGGCTGGTAGCGGGTGACGACGACGGGCTTGAAGTCGAGCCGCACACCGGCCCCGTCGTCCGCGGAAGAGCGGTACGCCATGGTGTGGCGCATGTAGTTGACGTCGTCGCGGTTCTGGTAGTCCTCGCGGAAGTGGCCGCCGCGCGACTCCTTGCGCTCCAGCGCGCCGACGACGATGACCTCGGCGAGGTCGAGCAGGAAGCCCAGCTCGACCGCCTCCAGCAGGTCGGTGTTGAACCGGCGGCCCTTGTCCTGCACGGACACGTTGGCGTAGCGGGCCTGGAGCGCGTGGACGTCGGAGAGCGCCTGCTTCAGCGTCGCCTCGGACCGGAACACCTGGGCATTCGCGTCCATCGTCTCCTGCAGCTCACGACGCAGGACGGCGACGCGCTCGCCGTCGGCGCGGTCGCGCATCTCCTCCAGCAGGGCGACGGTCGCGTCGGCGGGCGCGTCCGGCAGCTCGACCAGCGGCGCCTTCTCCGCGAACGCCGCCGCCGCGAGACCGGCCCGCCGTCCGAACACGTTGATGTCGAGCAGCGAGTTGGTGCCCAGCCGGTTCGCGCCGTGCACGCTGACGCAGGCCACCTCGCCGGCCGCGTAGAGGCCGGGCAGGACGTGCGTGTTGTCGGCCAGCACCTCGGCGTCGATCGTCGTCGGCATGCCGCCCATCGCGTAGTGCGCGGTCGGGAAGACGGGGACCGGCTCCGTGTACGGCTCGACGCCCAGGTAGGTGCGGGCGAACTCGGTGATGTCGGGCAGTTTCGCGTCGATGTGCGCCGGCTCGAGGTGGGTGAGGTCGAGCAGGACGTAGTCCTTGTTCGGCCCGGAGCCGCGGCCCTCGCGGACCTCGTTGGCCATGGCCCGGGCGACGACGTCGCGCGGGGCGAGGTCCTTCAGCGTCGGGGCGTAGCGCTCCATGAACCGCTCGCCCTCGCTGTTGCGCAGGATCGCGCCCTCGCCGCGGGCCGCCTCGGACAGCAGGATGCCCAGGCCGGCCAGGCCGGTCGGGTGGAACTGGAAGAACTCCATGTCCTCCAGCGGCAGCCCGCGCCGGTACGCGATGGCCATGCCGTCGCCGGTCAGCGTGTGCGCGTTGGACGTGGTCTTGTACACCTTGCCGGCGCCGCCGGTCGCGAAGATGACGGCCTTGGCGCGGAACACGTGGATCTCGCCGGTGGCCAGCTCGTACGCCACCACACCGGCAGTCCGCTTGACACCGTCGACCTCGGTGAACAGCAGGTCGAGCACGTAGAACTCGTTGAAGAACTCGACGTCGCGCTTGAGGCACTGCTGGTAGAGGGTCTGCAGGATCATGTGACCGGTGCGGTCCGCGGCGAAGCACGAGCGCCGGACCGCGGCCTCACCGTGCTTGCGGGTGTGCCCGCCGAAGCGGCGCTGGTCGATCAGGCCGTCCGGCGTGCGGTTGAACGGCAGCCCCATCTTCTCCAGGTCGAGGACGGCGTCGATGGCCTCCTTCGCCATCACCTCGGCGGCGTCCTGGTCGACCAGGAAGTCACCGCCCTTGACGGTGTCGAAGGTGTGCCACTCCCAGTTGTCCTCCTCGACGTTGGCCAGCGCGGCGCACATGCCGCCCTGGGCCGCGCCGGTGTGCGACCGGGTCGGGTAGAGCTTGGTCAGCACGGCGGTGCGGACCCGCTGGCCGGACTCGAGCGCGGCGCGCATCCCGGCGCCGCCGGCGCCGACGATCACCACGTCGTACTGATGGGTCTGCATGACTTGCCTCTCGAAGATGAACTACGGCACCTGGCAGAACGACGGCAGCAGGTCGGCGGCCGCGTCCGGCGGGCACGGGTCGAACGTGAAGATCACCAGCGTCCCGAGCACGATCGTGATGGTCGTGGCCGTGTACAGCCCGACCTTCAGCCACAGCCGCAGCTGGTCGCGCTCGGCGTAGTCGTTGATGACGGTGCGCAGCCCGTTGGTGCCGTGCAGCATCGCCAGCCACAGCATCAGCAGGTCCCAGACCTGCCAGAGCGGGTCGGCCCACTTGCCGGCCACGAAGCCGAAGTCGAGCGCGTTGATGCCGTCGCCGGTGATCAGGTTCACGAACAGGTGCGTGAAGATCAGGATGACCAGCAGCACGCCGGACGCGCGCATGAACATCCACGCGTACAGCTCGGTGTTGGTCCGGCCGCGCAGCCGCCGCGGTGAGCGCGGGGCGGGAATCGTCGTCGTCATCGGGTCAGCCCCCGAACACGTGGGAGAGGTGGCGGATCGTGAACGGCACCATGAGCGCCACCCAGAGGACCAGGACGGTGACGGACATCTGTTTCTGGTACCGCGGCCCCTTCGACCAGAAGTCGACGAGGACGATGCGCAGGCCGTTGAACGCGTGGAACACGATGGCGGCCACCAGCCCCACCTCCATGAGCCCGACGATCGGGTTCTTGTAGGTGGCGATCACCTCGTTGTACGCCTCCGGCGACACGCGGACGAGCGCGGTGTCGAGGATGTGCGCGAAGAGGAAGAAGAAGATGCCGATGCCGGTGACCCGATGGGCCACCCACGACCACATGCCTTCACGGCCGCGATAGAGCGTGCCTGCAGGCGCCTTGGGCACGAACGTGCTGCCTTCCGATTGCGACGGGGGACTGCCGGGCAGCGTGCCCGGCCGCCGGTCATGGTAGCCCCGCCGTCATGGTCGGGTCCGTGGCCAATCTCACGTCTGGCCTGTTCAGAGCCCTGTTTCGGCCGTGACATCTCTCACTTAGGCAACCCTAAGTCGCCGAAGATCCTACGCCGCGGGTGCGGCCAGGCGCTTGCGCGCGACCGCCGTCGCGTAATGCTCGAGCAGCTGGTCGCAGATCGCCTCCCACGACCGTCCGTACACCGATTCGCGGGCGGCGGCGGCCATCCGGACCCGGCGGACCGGGTCGGCGGCGATCCGCGCCACCGCGGCCCGCAGTTGCTCGCCGTCGCCGGTGTCGACGAGGTGGCCGGACCAGCCGTCGTCGACGAGGTCGGTGGGGCCGCCGGCGTTCGGGGCGACGACGGGGACGCCGGAGGCCAGCGCCTCCTGGACGGCCTGGCAGAACGTCTCGGCCGGGCCCGTGTGCACGAACACGTCCAGGCTGGCGTAGGCGCGCGACAGCTCCTGCCCGGTGCGGAACCCGAGGAACGCGGCGTCGGGCAGCGCGGCCCGCAGCGACGCCTCGCTCGGCCCGCCGCCGACGATGGCCAGCTTGACGCCGGGCAGCCCGGCCAGCGCCGTCAGCGACGCGACGTGCTTCTCCGGCGCCAGCCGGCCGACGTAGCCGACGATGACCTCGCCGTCCGGGGCCAGCTCACGACGCAGGCCCTCGTCGCGGTGGGCCGGGTGGAAGCGGACGAGGTCGACGCCGCGGCCCCAGCGGGCCAGTCGCGGGAAGCCGTGCGCGGCCAGCTGCCGCAGGCTCGCCGTCGACGGCGCCAGCGTGAGGTCGGCCTGGTCGTGGATGCGGCGCAGCCAGGACCAGATCGCGTCGTCGCCGATGGTGCGCCAGAGCCGGTAGCCGCGGGCGAACCCGGCGAGGTCGGTCTGGTAGACGGCGACCGTCGGCAGCCCCAGCCGGGTCGCCGCGTTCATGCCGGCCCGGCCCAGCCAGGCCGGCGCCGCCAGGTGCACGACGTCGGGGTCGAAGTCGCGCAGGAACCGGCTGATCCGCCGCCGGGTGGAGACGCCGACGATGCTGTCGTCGTTGCCCGGCAGCGCGAACGACGGCACCCGCAGCACCTGGTGCCCGTCGTACTCCGACACGCCTTCGCCGGGGGCGATCACCAGCGCCGTGTGGCCGCGTCGCGTGAGATGCTCCACCACGCGGCAGACCGAGTTCGTGACACCGTTGACCTGGGGGAGGAACGATTCCGCGACGATCGCTACCCTCATGCCGGCAACGATGCGGGCACCCGGTGGCGCGACGGGGATGCCCGCGTGAACGGCGGTCGACGCTATGGCGTCGGCTGGGCCGTGACTGACGTTTCGAGACGCAAGATTCTCACTATGAGAGACGCCCGGTGACGCTGAGTGATGCCTACCCGCAAGATCGATACTACGAGTGCGCCAGCCGGCTCGCGCTGGCACGGGCGTCTCGGCCGTGACAGGGCGACCTGGGGGTAGCGAGTGACGACCGAGATCGGGACTCCGGCACGCGTGCTGCTCGTCGGCAAACGGGTGCGTGTGCTCGACGAGCTGGGCCGGGCCCTGCGCGAGGCCGGCATGGTGGTCCGCGAGGAGACCGACGCCGACCGCGTCCGCTACGGCGTCGACGGCGCCACCATCGACATCCTGGCGCTCGGCCGGGCCGTCACCGGCCCGAAGCGCGACCGGATGATCTCGTCGCTGAAGGCGCAGAACCCCACGCTGCGGGTCGTCGACGGCCTCGCGCCGATCCCGTCGATCATCGTGGCGCAGATCCGCGAGGTCGTCACGGCGCCCAACCGCGACACCCGCATCGTCGGCGCGGCCGCGTACGAGTCCGGCGACAACAGCATCGTGCTGGTGCTGCGCAAACCCGCCCACGTGGACGTCACACTGCCCCGGCTGGACCCGCTCTACCGGGTGCACGAGACCGACGTCTACACCGGCCCGCTCGACCGCGGCCGCCAGCGGCTGCCGCTCGGCCGCCGGGTCGGCCGGGGCGAGCGGTTCCTCGTCGTGGAGGCCGACCGCGAGACGACGGTGCATCCGCTCGGCTGAGCCGTCCTCGCCGGAACGGGGTGGGGTCGCCGGCCGCGAGACGATCAGTTGCCGGCCGCGAAACGATCAGGTGACGCAACCCCGGCGATCGTCGCGTGTACGTCACCTGATCGTTTTCGGTCCGCATGCTGAAGTTGATCAGGTGACGAAGAGCGGCCAGGCGCGCGGCGA
This sequence comes from Jiangella muralis, assembly GCF_001270745.1. Classification (GTDB taxonomy): domain Bacteria; phylum Actinomycetota; class Actinomycetes; order Jiangellales; family Jiangellaceae; genus Jiangella; species Jiangella muralis. Next base: position 96,227 of record NZ_LFXL01000035.1, on the reverse strand, counting down.
ACCGGACGCCGCTGTCGTGCCGTCCGGCCGTTGTGCAGAATGTCACCACCCACACACCCGGCCGGGTCACTACCGTGGGCAGCACTATGAGCAGCACGGAGTCCGGGCTCCCGATCGAGCCCGTCTACGGCCCGGAAGCGCTGGACGGCTGGCCGGCGGAGCAGCGGCTGGGCGAGCCCGGCGCGTACCCGTACACCCGCGGCGTCTACCCGACGATGTACACCGGGCGGCCGTGGACCATGCGGCAGTACGCCGGATTCGGCACCGCCGCCGAGTCGAACCGGCGCTACCACCAGCTGGTCGAGGCCGGCACCGGCGGGCTGTCCGTCGCGTTCGACCTGCCCACGCAGATGGGGTACGACTCCGACGCGACGGTGGCGGCCGGCGAGGTCGGCAAGGTCGGCGTCGCGATCGACTCGGTCGAGGACATGCGCGTGCTGTTCGACGGCATCCCGCTGGGCGAGGTGTCGACGTCGATGACGATCAACGCGCCGGCGTCGCTGTTGTTGCTGCTGTACCAGCTGGTCGGTCAGGAGCAGGGCGTGCCGGGCGACCGTCTGACCGGCACCGTCCAGAACGACGTGCTCAAGGAGTACATCGCACGCGGCACCTACATCTACCCGCCGGCCGCGTCGCTGCGGCTGACCAGCGACATCTTCGGCTACTGCCAACGCGAGCTGCCGCGCTGGAACACCATCTCGATCTCCGGCTACCACATGGCCGAGGCCGGCGCGACGCCCGTGCAGGAGGTCGCGTTCACGCTGGCCAACGCGCGCGAGTACGTCCGCGCGGCCCTGAGCGCAGGGCTGGGCGTCGACGAGTTCGCGCCGCGGCTGTCGTTCTTCTTCGTGTCGCGGACGACGCTGCTCGAGGAGGTCGCGAAGTTCCGCGCCGCCCGGCGCATCTGGGCCCGCGTCATGCGCGACGAGTTCGGCGCGACCAACCCGAAGTCGCAGATGCTGCGGTTCCACACCCAGACGGCGGGCGTGCAGCTCACGGCGCAGCAGCCCGAGGTGAACATGGTGCGGGTCGCGGTGCAGGCGCTGGCCGCGGTGCTCGGCGGCACCCAGTCGCTGCACACGAACTCCTACGACGAGGCCATCGCGCTGCCGACGGAGAAGGCGGCTCGGCTGGCGCTGCGCACCCAGCAGGTGCTGGCCTACGAGACCGACGTCACCAGCACCGTCGACCCGTTCGCCGGCTCGTACGCCGTCGAGTCGCTCACCGACGAGCTGGAAGCGGCCGCCGTCGAGCTGATGACGCGGGTCGAGGACATGGGCGGCGCCGTCGCGGCGATCGAGCGCGGTTTCCAGAAGGACCAGATCGAGCAGTCCGCGTACGACGTCGCCAAGCAGATCGACGCCGGCGCGCGCACCGTCGTCGGCGTCAACCGGTACGTCAGCAACGACGAGGAGCCGTACGAGCCGCTGCGGGTCGACCCCGCCATCGAGGAGGCGCAGGCCGCCCGGCTGGCCGCGCTGCGCTCGTCCCGCGACGGCGACACGGTGGGCCGCGAGCTCGACGCCATGCGGGCGGCCGCGGCCGGCAGCGACAACGTGCTGGTCCCGATGCGCGCGGCGCTGGCCGCCCGGGCCACCGTCGGCGAGGTGTGCGACGCCCTGCGCGAGGTGTGGGGGACGTACACGCCGCCGGCCGGCATCTGACGACTGTCCGGCGCGGAACGTACGATGTGCCGATCAGCACATCGACGGAGGGACGCATGAGCCGACGCGCGCTGGCGGTGGGCGCCGCCGTGGCCGCGTTCCTGCTGCCGGCCGGCTGCTCGGCGGCGGGCGAGGAACCGACCGGCCTGGGCTCCTCGACCGGCAGCGCCGACGTCACGACGTCCGCGTCCACCGTCCCGTCCGACCCGCCGACGGTGGCCGGCGACGTCCCGTCCGCCCCCGCGCCCGAGCCGGCCGCCGCGTTCACACCGCCCTACCAGCCGCCCGGCGAGGAGCGCACCGTCGAGCTGAGCGCCGAACTGCCCATCGAGCCGCCCGACGACGCCACCGACGACGAGCGCGCGGTGCTGCTGGCGGCCGGCCGGTTCATGGCCAGCTGGGACGCTGTGCTGTTCGGCGCCGGCGACGAGCAGTCCGGCATCCTGCGCACGGCCGTCGACCCCCAGCTCGGCCGCCTGCTCAACTACCTCGTCGAGTCGGTGTCGAAGCAGCGGGTGGTCGTCGGCGAGCCGACCGAGCTCCGGCTGCGCGACGTCACCGTCACCGACACCACCGCCGAGGTCGACCTCTGCACCATCATGCGCGACTGGGTGCAGTACACCCGCGGCACGGCCGAGCCACAGCCCGAGGTCGAGCGGCTGGTGCTGACGCTGACCCTCGTCGACGGCGACTGGCTGGCGTCCGACACCGAACAGGCCGACCCCGAGCCCTGCGAGTGAGATACCCGGCTGACGGCGTCCGTTGCCGATGGTAAAGTCCGGGTCCGCCCGATGTGACCGAAACCACCGTGGAGTGAGCGAGCCATGAGGGCCGTCGTGAGAAGTCTGTCCGCCGTGCTGACCTGCGCCGCGCTGGTGCTGACCGCGCCCGCGCTGGCCGCCGCCCGTGGCGGCTCCGGCGGCGACGACACCGGCGACGGCTACGAGGTCGGCGTCGAGGTCGTCCTGACCGGCGACGGCGCGCCCGGCGACGGCGGCAGCTACACGGTCTCGATCCCGCCCATCTGCTGGTGGGAGTCGGTGTCGACCTCGTTCATCGAAGGTGCGCCGGTCGACGGCACCGATCCGGTGGCGTTCTACGAGTGGTTCCAGGAAGTGCGGCCCTTCCTCTCCGGTCACGCGGCCATCGGCCAGCTGGCCTTCCCGGACACGCCCGAGTTCCTCGAGGCCATCGCGCTCGAGGAGTCCGGCGTCGACGTCACCTGGTACACCATCGGCGGGCCCGAGCCGCTCGAGTGCTCGCCGCACGTGGAGCAGCTCTCCGACTACTACGGCGGCGGCGAGGCCGGCGTGATGTACAGCTGGTTCGTCACGGGTGAGGAGCCGGCGCCGGCCGTCGATCCCGAGACGCTGGCCATCGAGGCGCGCGAGCACATGGTCATCGCCGAGCCGGAGGTCGACCGCAACCCGAAGCTGGCCGACAGCCTCGACGGCGCCACGTTCGTCAACGTGAACACCTGGTTCTGGGTGGTCGACCCCGAGATGGTCGGCGGCAGCGGCGGCACCCGCACCATCCGCGCCGACGTCGTCGGCACCGACGTGTGGGCCGAGGTCACCGCGACCACCGACGGCCTGTCCATCGCGTCGCCGAACGGGTCGCGCCAGTGCGACCCGGAGCTCGCCCAGCAGGCCTGGGCGCCCGGCGCGGCCGACACTGGCGGGTGCAGCGTCCAGTTCACCCGCGCCTCCGTCGCCTACCCGGGCGGCTACCCCGTCACCGCCGCCACCGAGTGGACGGCGTCGTGGGAGGGGCAGGAGCAGGACGGCAGCACCGTCGGCGGCGACCTCGACCCGCTGCGCCGCGAGTCGACGGTGAACGTCCCGGTCGCCGAGGTGCAGACCATCGTCAAACGCGCCCGCTGAGGGGACGTTTCGGGCGTTCAGGCTGTGCGGCGGTTCGACAGCGACTTGGTCACGGATACATCTCGGCGGTCCACCCTGCGTTCAAATGGCGAGATAGGCGGTTAGCCTACGGCTTGGATTCGTAGCGATTTCGGCCTCACCGGACACGCGTGGCACGGCCGATCGACCATCTGGGGCCTGGAGGGGCAGATGAACAAGAGGTTTCGGCTCGCAGCCGCAGTGAGCGCCGTCGCGCTCGCGGTCGCGGCCTGTGGTGAGGCTCCGGACGAGGACGGCGACGGCACGGCCACCGGCGACAGCACGGGCGGCAGTGCCGACTTCACCGCGTGCATGGTGTCTGACCAGGGCGGCATCAACGACAAGTCGTTCAACGAGACGTCGTACAACGGCCTCGTGCTGGCCCAGGAAGAGGGCATCATCCCGGAGCCGAAGTTCGCCGAGTCGCAGACCGACGCGGACTACGGCCCCAACGTCGACGCCATGGTGCAGGACGACTGCGGCCTCATCGTGACGGTCGGCTTCCTGCTGGCCGACGCGACCAGCGAGGCGGCCGAGGCCAACCCCGACGAGAACTTCGCCATCGTCGACTTCCAGTACGCCGACGAGACCGGCGCGCCCATCGCCATCGACAACGTCAAGCCCCTGGTGTTCAACACTCAGGAGGCGGCGTTCCTGGCCGGTTACGCGTCGGCCGCCTACTCCAAGACCGGCATCGTCGGCACCTGGGGCGGCGCGAAGATCCCGACGGTCACGATCTTCATGGACGGCTTCTACGACGGCGTCCAGTACTTCAACGAGCAGAAGGGCGGCGACGTCCAGGTGCTCGGCTGGGACAAGGCCACCCAGGAGGGCCAGTTCGTCGGCGACTTCGCCAACACCGGCCTCGCCCGCCAGATCAGCGACAACCTCATCAGCCAGGGCGCCGACGTGCTGCACCCGGTCGCCGGCCCGCTGGCCGAGAGCGCGGCCATCGCGGCGCAGGCGGCCGGCGACGTCACCGTCGTCTGGGCCGACTCCGACGGCTTCGAGTCCGCGCCCGACTACGGCCCCGTCATCCTGACGTCCGTTCTCAAGGGCATGGACCAGGCCGTCCTCGCGGCGACGCAGGAGGCGGCGGACGACGCGTTCACCAACGAGCCGTACGTCGGCACGCTGGAGAACGGCGGCGTCGGCATCGCGCCGTTCCACGATTTCGACGGCGAGGTCTCGCAGGAGACGAAGGACGAGCTGGCGCAGATCCAGGAGCAGATCATCTCCGGCGAGCTCGTCGTCGAGTCGGACGCGGCGTTCTCCTGACAGTCGGTCACGGCTACCCCGAACGGCCCGCTCAGTGGGCCGTTCGGGGTAGCGTCGTGCTCACTTCATCGCTCGCACCACGAGGAGGGCGGTCCGGCCGTTGAAGCTCGAACTGCGCGGCATCACCAAGCGCTTCGGCAGCCTGGTGGCCAACGATTCCATCGACCTGGTGGTCGAGCCGGGCGAGATCCACTGCCTGCTCGGTGAGAACGGCGCCGGCAAGAGCACGCTGATGAACGTGCTGTACGGCCTGTACCAGCCCGACGACGGCCAGATCGTCGTCAACGACAACAAGGTCGCGTTCTCCGGGCCCGGCGACGCCATGGCGGCCGGCATCGGCATGGTGCACCAGCACTTCATGCTGGTCCCGGTGTTCACCGTCGCCGAGAACGTCATGCTCGGCCAGGAGCACGTCGGCGCTGCCGGCCTGCTCGACATGGACGCCGCCCGGCGCGACGTCCGCGAGATCTCCGACCGCTACGGCTTCAACGTCGACCCCGACGCCCGGGTCGAGGACCTCCCCGTCGGTGTCCAGCAGCGGGTCGAGATCATCAAGGCGCTGGTCCGCAAGGCCGACGTGCTCATCCTCGACGAGCCGACGGCGGTGCTGACGCCGCAGGAGACCGACGAGCTGATCGCGATCATGCGCCAGCTCAAGGCCGACGGCACGTCGATCGTGTTCATCACCCACAAGCTGCGCGAGGTCAGGGCCATCGCCGACCGCATCACCGTCATCCGCCGCGGCGCCGTCGTCGGCGAGGCGTCGCCGGACGCGTCGGAGAACGAGCTGGCCTCGATGATGGTCGGCCGCTCCGTCAGCCTCACCGTCGACAAGGCGCCGGCCGAGCCCGGCGACGTCGCGTTCGCCATCGACGACCTCAGTGTGGTCGACGACCGCGGCGCCGCCGTCGTCGACCACGTCTCCTTCGACGTGCGCGGCGGCGAGATCCTCGCCGTCGGCGGCGTCCAGGGCAACGGCCAGACCGAACTGGTCGAGGCGATCCTCGGCGTGCAGGAGCACGTCACCGGGTCGATCCGCCTCGACGGCAGGGAACTGCTCGGCCGCGGCGTCGACGACGTGCTCGACGCCGGCGTCGGGTTCGTGCCCGAGGACCGCACCGTCGACGGCATCGTCTCCAGCTTCTCCGTCGCCGAGAACCTCGTCCTCGACCTCTACAAGCGCGCCCCGTTCGCCCGCGGCCTGTCCCTGCGCGGCGCGGAACTGGCGAAGAACGCGCGGCAGCGGGTCGAGGAGTTCGACATCCGCACCAGCGGCATCGACACCCCGGCCGGCACGCTGTCCGGCGGCAACCAGCAGAAGGTCGTCGTCGCCCGGGAGCTGTCGCGGCCGCTCAAGCTGTTCATCGCCGCCCAGCCGACCCGCGGCCTCGACGTCGGCTCGATCGAGTTCGTGCACAAGCGCATCGTGCGCGAGCGCGACAACGGCACGCCGGTCATCATCGTCTCCACCGAACTGGACGAGATCAGCGCGCTGGCCGACCGCATCGCCGTCATGTACCGCGGCCGCATCGTCGGCATCGTGCCCGGTGACACCGGCCGCGACGTGCTCGGCCTGATGATGGCCGGCATCGCGCCGGACGAGGCGCAGGCCGAGGCCGAGGCGAACCCGACGGAGGTCTCGCTGGCCGCCGACGACGCGCCCGCCGTCAGTGACCCGGAGGACGGACAGTCGTGACCGACACCAAGCCACCCGCCGAGGCGCCCGAGCCCGCCGCGTCCGAGGAGGAGCCGCCCCCACCGCGGCAGGAGACCGTCTTCCAGCGGTTCATGCGCGAGCTGACCGGCGGCAGCATCTTGGTGACCATCCTCTCGGTGCTGCTGGCGCTGGTCATCGGGGCCGTGCTGATCGCCGCGTCCGACCCGGACGTCCAGGACCGCGCGGACTACTTCTTCACCCGGCCCGGCGACACCCTCTCGGCCGCGTGGAACGCCATCAGCGACGCGTACGGCGCGCTGTTCACCGGCTCGATCATCGACGTCAACGAGTACACCCTCGGGCGGGCGCTGCGGCCGCTGGCGGAGACCGCCACCAACGCCGCGCCGCTCATCGCCGCGGGTCTCGGCGTCGCGCTGGCGTTCCGGGCCGGCCTGTTCAACATCGGCGCCGAGGGCCAGATCATCCTGGGCGCCATCCTGGCCGGCTACGTCGGCTTCGGCTGGCACCTGCCGACCGGCCTGCACCTGATCGTCGGTGTGCTGGCCGGCATCGTGGGCGGCGCGCTGTGGGCCGGCATCGTCGGCGTGCTCAAGGCGCGCACCGGGGCGCACGAGGTCATCGTCACGATCATGCTCAACTACGTAGCGCGGTTCCTCATCGCCTACCTGCTCACGACGGCGGCGTTCCAGCGGCCCGGCGCCTCCAACCCCGTCAGCCCGATCGTCGACGGCTCCGCGCAGCTGCCCAGGTTCTTCGACGACTCGCGGCTGCACCTCGGGTTCGTGCTGGTCATCCTGGCAGCGTTCGGCGTGTGGTGGCTGCTCGAGCGCAGCACGATGGGCTTCGAGTTCCGCGCCGTCGGGGCCAACCCCAACGCCGCGCGCACCGCCGGCATGTCCGTCGGCCACACCTACATCTGGGTGATGGTGCTGGCCGGCGGCCTGTCCGGGCTGGCGGGCGTCATGCAGGTGCTGGGGACCGAGCGGTACCTCACGGCCGGCATCTCGGCCGGAATCGGCTTCGACGCCATCACCGTCGCGCTGCTCGGCAGGGCCAGCCCGTGGGGCACGGTGGCCGCCGGCCTGCTGTTCGGCGCGCTGCGCGCCGGCGGCGTGCCCATGCAGGCCAGCACCGGCACGCCCATCGACATCATCGTCGTCATCCAGTCGCTCATCGTGCTGTTCATCGCGGCGCCGCCACTGGTCCGGGCCATCTTCCGGGTCCCGGTCCGGTCGGCCGGGCAACCCGTCGCCGGGCTGCAGAGGGGGTGGGGCGCGTGAGCGCGTCGACCATGACCGCTTCTCCCGCGGTGAGCGCCGACCTCGCCGTCCGGCCCAGCTGGAAGGCGCCGATCGTGTTCGGCCTGCTCGCGCTGGTCGCCGTCATCGCGTTCGGCGTCCTCGGCGAATCCGGCGAGACCAGCACGTTCGGCATCTCCACCAGCTCCGACGCCTGGCAGATCGACCCGCTGGCGCTGTCGTCGCAGCCGGTCGCGCTCGGGCTGTCGCTGGTGTGCGTCGTCGTCGCGGCGTACTCGGCCTGGCTGGTGCGCGCCGGGCAGGCCGCGCCGGCCTGGCTGACGGTGCTGTTCGCGATCGCGTTCGTGCTGGCGTTCCTCGTCTGGGCCGTCGCCGGCGAGCAGATCTCGTTCACGTCACTGATGCAGGGTGCGCTGGCGCTGTCGGTGCCGCTGGTCTTCGGCGCGCTGTCCGGGGTGCTGTGCGAGCGGGCCGGCGTCATCAACATCGCCATCGAGGGCCAGCTGCTGGCCGGCGCGTTCCTGTCCGCCGTCGTCGCCACCCTGACCGGGAGCCTGTACGTCGGCCTCGTCGCGGCGGTCGTGGCCGGGCTGCTGGTGGCGTTCGTGCTGGCGGTCTTCGCGATCAAGTACGTCGTCAACCAGATCATCGTCGGCGTCGTGCTGAACGTGCTCGTGCTCGGCGTGACGAACTTCCTGTACGGGCAGTTGCTGGCGCCCGAGGCGGCCACGTGGAACAGCCCGGGCACGCTGCCGCGGGTGGAGATCCCGCTGCTCAGCGAGATCCCGGTCATCGGGCCGGTGCTGTTCGAGCAGACGATCATCGTCTACGCCATGTACGTCACCGTCGCGCTGGTGCACGTCGCGCTGTTCCGCACCCGCTGGGGCCTGCGCGTCCGCTCCGTCGGTGAGCACCCGAAGGCCGCCGACACGCTGGGCATCCGCGTCAACACGGTGCGCTTCCGCAACGTCCTGCTCGGCGGCGCGGTGGCCGGGTTCGGCGGCGCGTTCTTCACACTCGGCAACGTCGGCGCGTTCAGCCGCGAGATGTCGGCCGGCCAGGGCTTCATCGCGCTGGCGGCGATGATCTTCGGGCGGTGGAGCCCGCTCGGCGCGCTGGGTGCGGCGCTGCTGTTCGGGTTCGCGAACAACCTGCAGAGCGTGCTCGGCATCATCGGCACGCCGATCCCCAGCGAGTTCATGCTGATGCTGCCGTACATCCTGACGATCTTCGCGGTCGCCGGGCTGGTCGGCCGGGTCCGGGCGCCGGCCGCCGACGGCGAGCCGTACGTGAAGTCGTGACGGCTGTCGACTGGGCCCTGCTGCGCGCCGCCGCTGTGGAGGTGGCGGCGCGGGCCTACGCGCCGTACTCCGGGTTCCCCGTCGGCGCCGCCGCCCTGGTGTCCGACGGCCGGGTGGTCGTCGGCTGCAACGTCGAGAACGCCGCCTACGGTGTCACCCTGTGCGCCGAGTGCGGCCTGGTGTCGTCGCTGGTCGCGGGCGGTGGCGGCCGCCTGGTCGCGTTCACCTGCGTCGGCGGCGCCGACCGGCGGCTGACCATGCCCTGCGGGCGCTGCCGGCAACTACTGTGGGAGCACGGCGGGGCGGCGCTGCTGGTCGACACGCCGCTCGGCATCCAGACGATGGACCAGGTGCTGCCGCAGGCCTTCGGGCCGGAACAGCTGCCGCCGCACCCCTAGCTCTCCACATGTGCAGTCGCAGCGTCTGACCAGCCACGTTGGGTGGCACGGCCCGGCGCACAGCGTGGGATCGGTGCGTAATCGATGTGAGAACGCTGTCGTGTCCGCGACAGTGATGCCGCGTCGTTTCCGCAGCGATCTCACGTCGATCTCGGCCGCGGCGACTGTGCGCCCTGGCGCGTCACTGGGTGGGATCACTGTGCTTGCTGGGTGGCGTTGCTGTTGTCAGGGGAACAGTGATCCGCCCCACTCGACGCAGCGGATCCACACGGTGAGGTGGGGATCGTGTAACGGTTCGCCGTTGTCGCGCGGTTCGCCGCTTGCGGTAGTGGGTCGTCCCCCTGCTGCCCATTTTCTTAGCCGGCCACCCGAGCCTCAAGTCCGCGCCGCTGTGGTCGGCGTTCGCTGGGCTTGGGGGCTTGGACTTGACCCGCACGCGCGGTCTAAGTACGGGCAGCTATCAGGGGGACGGGGAAAGTGCGGGCACAGGCCCGCCCCGGTGCACCGTTCGCCGTTCGCCTGGCTGGCGTTCGTCGTTCGTGCCGGTGCACCGTTCGGTCGTCCTCGACTCCCGCCGACGGTGCCCACGGTCGCGGAAGCCGCCGCCCCACCCCACCGGCCCCACGGCCCCCACCAGCCCCGCCACCCGAGTTGATCATGGGCAAAGTGGGGTTCCGGCGCACGGGGACCCCGATTTCTCCATGATCAACTCGGCGGTGGGTGTGCCGTGGCGGCCCCGGGGTCACGGTGGCGGACGGCGAGGTGTGCCCAGTCTTTCCCCGTCCCCCTGATAGGTGCCCGTTCTTGGCCGCGGGACCGCGGGTCAAGCGGACACCCCACGCGCGAAGCGCCCCATGGGTCCGCTTGAGGCGCGGTCAGGCGGCTGAGAGAATGGGCGCCAGGGGGACGGCCAACGGCACGGCCTCCGGCGGCCGTGGCGGACCCGGGCGCACGGTCGGCCAGCCAACGAGAAGCCCGGCCCAACCGACTTGACCTGCCCGACCGCCGCGCGGACCGGCCGGCTGGCACGGTGGCCAGTTGGCAGCGGCTGCGGCCCCGGGCGACGCACCCTGTCCTCGGACCCCGGCCGGCCACGCAGGCTGCGTAGCCAAGATCAAGCGGACCCACTCATCCAGCCGCGCCGCGGCGCCCGGTTCGGTGGTCGCCGGCCGCCGCCGCGCGTGGGCACGAGCTACGCGAGTGTCAGCGCCCGCCCATAGGGTGGGAAGCCCTCCCAGCCGGGCGGGGTCCGTACCCGAGCGTTCGGTGCGCGTGACGCTTCCCCGGCGGGGTTTGTCCGCGACCGTCCCCGGGAGTCGCCATGGAACTGCTGACCGCGCGTGAGATCAAGGCCGAACTCCGGCGGCGGACGTCAGCTCTCGCCGTGCCACCGCGGCCGCACACCCCCACGGGCGGCGTCGCCGTCGGTGTGTGCGTCGTCGGGCCGGCGACGTACGGGGTGGCGGTGCGGATCTTCGGGCCGTCCGAGCTGGCCGACGAGATCGCGGCGGCCGGCCGCTCGCTGGCCGGCGACGACTGCGACGTCCGCGACGTCGGGGTGGTGCGGGCGTTCCAGTGGGACCCCGCCGAGCTGCGGCAACGGCAGCGCCCGCTGCGTCCCGGCCTGTCCGTCTCGCACGTCGACGTCACGGCGGGCACCATCGGCGCGTTCGTCGTCGACGGGTCCGGCGCCGTGCTGGCGCTGTCGAACAACCACGTGCTCGCCGACTCCGGCCGCGGCGCCGCCGGCGACATCGTCGTGCAGCCGGGCGTGGCCGACGGCGGCACGGCGGCCACCGACCGCATCGGCGTCCTCGACGGCGTCGTCTCGCTCGACCCCGTCGCGCCGAACCTCGTCGACGCCGCCACCGCGCGCCTCGACGACGGCGTCGAGGTGTCCGCGCAGTACCCCGCCGGTGCGCTGGCCGGCTGGGTCGCCGTCACCGACGACGTCGCGGTCGAGAAGGCCGGCCGCACCACCGGCGTCACCCGCGGCCGGGTCAGCGCCATCGAGATCGACGGCATCAGCGTCCAGTACCCGACCGGCGTCATCGACTTCGACGACCAGATCGAGGTCACCGGCGGCGGCGCCGGCGGCTTCTCATCGGGTGGCGACAGCGGGTCGCTGGTCTACCGGCCCGACACCCGCGAGGCGGTCGGCCTGCTGTTCGCCGGCAGCGACACCGGCGGGCCCGACGGCCAGGGCCTCACCTACTGCAACCCCATCGGCGCCGTGCTCGACCGCCTCGGCGTCCGGCTCGTCTGAGCAGGACAGGTCATGGTGGCTGGCGCCGCAGGGCCTCGATGCCGTCGAGAAGCACGGTGAGCTTGGTGCGAAACTGCTCGCGCGGATCGCGGGCGACGGCGGCGGAGAACTCCTCCCGGATCCGCTCGTCGTACAGCGTCAGCCACGGTTCGATCAGTTCGGCCCGGCGCATTCGCCTGCCGTTCACGATGCTGAACGTGTGCCGGCCGTCGGCCCCGGCTTGGGGGCCGTCGATCTCGGCCGGCTGGCCGTCGGCCGGAGGCGGTGCGCCGAGGAATGCCTGGGTCACGAGCTCGCCGAGCATGTCCTGAACCAGCACGGCATGAGCGGCGCTGAACCCGAAGCCCAGCAGCGCCACCGCGGCACGATTCGTCACGGCCACCATGCCCCGTGAGGTCGAGCGCAGGCTGGACACCTCGGCGGCCAGGCCAGGATGCGTGTCGTAGAGATCCCAGTACGACGACGCCAGGGCGGAGAGGTAGGAGCGCCAGTCACCGCCGGGCTCCGGCCAGTCGACCGCGTCCACCGCGCGGTCGATGGCGGCCGCGGCCAGGGCGTTCCGGCTGGCGAAGTAGCGGTAGAGGGTCGAGTGCGATGCTCCCAGCCGCTGGCCGACTGCGGACATGGTGAGCTTGGCGAAGCCGATCTCGAGGGCGGCTCGCACGATCGCGTCGCGATCGACCAGTGGGGGCCGGCCCATCCGCCGCGTCGCCTTCGCGCCTGCCATCCCGACTCCAAGCTCCGACGCCCGATCCACTCCAACGCTATCCCACGGGCACGTCCCCGGCCCGGACCGGAAACCCGACCCGTCGCCCAGCTCGGGAGGTGCTCCCGATTGCCTTTGCGACATAGTGTCGTAAAGTCGTGCCCATGGCGATAGACGAGCACGATGACGCCCGGCCGGGCCGCGTACCCGGCGATCGGGTGGCGGCCGAAGCGGCGACGGCAAGGCGACGGGCCTACACCCTGGCGATCGTCGTGACGGCTCAGTTCCTGATCGTGCTGGATGCGTCGGTGGTCAACATCGCGCTGCCATCCGCACAGGCGGACCTCGGCCTGGCCGACTCGCGAAAGCAGTGGGTGGTGACCGGCTACTCGCTGGCCTTCGGCGGGCTGCTGCTGCTCGGTGGCCGGGTCGCCGACGTCCGCGGGCGGCAGAAGACCTTCGTGGCGGGCCTGATCGGCTTCACCCTCGCCTCGGTCCTCGGCGGTCTTGCCGTGAACGAGGCAATGCTGCTGGCGGCCCGCGCCGCGCAGGGCGCTTCGGCCGCCTTCCTCGCCCCAGCCGGTCTGGCGATTCTGACCACTGCGTACACCGACGGCGCCGGCCGGGCCAAGGCGTTCGCGATCTTCGGCGTCACCTCGGGCGCCGGCGGCATCCTCGGGATGGTGCTCGGCGGCGTGTTGACGTCGTTCGGATCGTGGCGATGGTGCCTGCTGATCAACCTCCCGGTCGGTCTCGTCATCCTGGTCCTGGCGCTTCGCCACCTCGAGGAGAGCACCGCGGCACGACCGACGCGGTATGACCTGCCCGGAGCGGTCACGGCCACCGCCGGGGTCGGCTCCTTCATCTACGGCGTCTCGAACGTCGCCGCGGACGGCTGGTTCGCACCGACCACGTTGGCCTTCATCCTGGGCGGCGTCGCCCTGCTGACCTTGTTCGTCGCGCTCCAACGCCGCTCGTCCGAGCCGATGATGCCGCTGGGCATCCTGGCGCACCGCACCCGCGGCGGCGCGTTCCTGATCATCCTGCTCGTCAATGCCGTGGCGTCCACGTTCTATCTCCTGCTGACGTTCTACCTGCAGGGGGTCCAGGACCTCTCGGCACTGCTCACCGGTCTGGCATTCGTCCCGATCGGCGTCGGCATCTTCGTCGGTGCGGTCGCGGCCGGCCGGCTGCTGCCGGTCTGGCCGGCGCGAAACGTCATCGCCGTGGGCCTGGCCCTTGCCGTCTGCGGGATGGCGCCGATGGCGTGGTTGCGCGCCGACTCCTCGTTCTGGTCGCTGATCCTGCCCGCGCAGGTCGTCCTCGGCGTCGGCTTCGGGATCGCCCTCACCGCGATCGTCAGCCTCGCTCTGCAGGGCGTGGCGCCGGCGACGGCGGGCGTCGCCAGCGCATTGACCAACGCCGTGCGAGAGATCGGCGGCGCGGTCGGGATCTCGGTTCTGAACGTGGTCGCCATCGCCGTCACCGCGGCGTCGATCGACCCGAACCCCGCCGAGGCGTCGGCTGACGGCTACGCCGCGGCCTTCGCCGTCTGCGCCGGCCTGCTCGCGGCGGCGCTGGCGGTCGCCGTCACCAGCCTCCGCCCGGAGCCGGCGACACCCGGCGGCCGGGGCGCGACCTAGATCGCGGTGATGTCCGACGGCGCGCGCTCGGCCCGGGCGAGGGCACGCAGCACGGCCGGCGCGCCGTGCTTGCGCACTGACAGCGTCGTGAGCAGAGCGAACACCGGGGTCAGCGCGGCGTCGGTCAGCTCCGGCGTCTCGACGCCGACGCTGACGGCGAGGTCGTCGTCGTGGACGGCGATCTCCAGCAGCCGCGTCGTCAGGTAGTCGTCGAGGGTGAGGGACCAGCGGCCGGTCAGGTGGACGAGCCGCCCGGCCGGCTCGGCGGACAACGCCGCCCGCAGCATGGCCAGCGCGGCCGTCGTCCGCTCCACGAGTGCCTCGGGACCGTCGACGGCGTTGGCGTCGCCGCCCGCGCGGATCGCGACGTTCGTCGCGGCGTCGACGCCGGCGCCGATCCAGGTGGACCGGGTGTAGTGGTCCAGCAGCGCCGCCGGCGGCTCGTCCGGCACCGGCGTGGCCAGCACGTCCGGCACCGCGAGCACCTGTCCGGCGAGGTGCCCGGCCAGCCCGCCGACGGTGAACGCGTCGAGCGCGCTCGGCTCGTCCCAGCGCGCCGCGACCGCCGGGTCGCCGAGCAGCGCGAGCGCCGCGCCCGCGGCGTCGAGGTAGGCCTGCCGCACCGTTGTCATGCCCGTGACTCTAGGCGACTGACGTCAGACCTCGCGGCCGGATACCGGCCCCGTACGGGCGGGCCGGAGGTGCGATGATCCCACCATGGCAGCACCCGAACCCTTCGACGCCGTCGACGTCATCCGGACCAAGCGCGACCGCGGCGAGCTGTCCGACGGGCAGATCGACTGGGTCGTCGACGCGTACACGCGCGGCGTCGTGGCCGACGAGCAGATGTCGGCGCTGGCGATGGCGATCCTGCTCAACGGCATGGCCCGGCGCGAGATCGCCCGCTGGACCGACGCGATGATCGGCACCGGCCGGCGCATGGACTGGGCGGGCGTCGAGCGAGCTACCACCGACAAGCACTCCACCGGCGGCGTCGGCGACAAGATCACGCTGCCGCTGGCCCCGACGGTGGCCGCGTGCGGCGCCGCCGTCCCGCAGTTGTCCGGCCGCGGCCTCGGTCACACCGGCGGCACGCTGGACAAGCTGGAGTCGATCCCCGGCTGGCGCGCGTCGCTGTCGGCCGCCGAGATGCTGGACGTGCTGCGCTCGACCGGTGCGGTGGTGTGCGCCGCCGGCGACGACCTCGCGCCGGCGGACAAGAAGCTGTACGCGCTGCGCGACGTCACCGGCACCGTCGAGGCGATCCCGCTGATCGCGTCGTCGATCATGAGCAAGAAGATCGCCGAGGGCACCGGCGCGCTCGTCCTCGACGTCAAGGTCGGGTCGGGCGCGTTCATGAAGGACGTCTCGTCGGCGCGCGAGCTGGCGTCGACCATGGTCGAGCTCGGCTCGGACGCCGGGGTGCGCACCGTCGCGCTGCTCACGAACATGGAGACCCCGCTCGGGCTGACGGCGGGCAACGCGCTGGAGGTGCGCGAGTCGGTCGAGGTGCTCGACGGCGGCGGCCCCGACGACGTCGTCGAGCTGACCGTCACGCTGGCCCGCGAGATGCTGGCCGCGGCGGGGCTGACCGGCGGCAAGGACCCGGCCGACGCGCTGAAGGACGGGTCCGCGATGGACGTGTGGCGGCGGATGATCGCGGCCCAGGGCGGCGACCCGGACGCGCCGCTGCCGGTCGCGCGCGAGACGCACACCGTCCTCGCACCGGCGTCCGGGGTGCTGACCCGGCTGGACGCCTACCAGGTGGGCGTCGCCGCGTGGCGGCTCGGCGCCGGCCGGGCGCGCAAGGACGAGTCCGTCCAGGCCGCCGCCGGTGTCGAACTGCATGTCAAGCCGGGCGCCGTCATCCGGGCCGGTGAGCCGCTGCTGACGCTGCACACCGACGAGCCGGCCCGGTTCGACCGCGCGCTCTCGGCGCTGGACGATGGGTACGTCATCGCGCCGGAGGGCAGCCGGCCCGACCTGCCGCCGCTGGTCATCGACCGCATCGGCTGACCGGTCTACGCTCGGCGCCATGGTGAGACTGATCGACGCGCCGGCCCGCATCCCGGTGCCCGGCGGCAAGGTCATCGACGAGTACGTCGGCCGCGTCGCCACCCAGAACGGCGCGGTCTCGGTGGCCCGCATGCAGGCGCCGCCCGGCTGGGACGAGCCGGCGCAGACGCCGGAGTTCGACGAGATCACGCTGGTCCTCACCGGCAGTGTCGTCGTCGAGCATGACGGCGGCAGCGTGGAGGTCGCGGCCGGGCAGGCGCTCTTCACCGCGGCCGGCGAGCGGGTCCGCTACACCGCCGGCCCGGCCGGCGCCGACTACGTCGCCGTCTGCCTGCCCGCGTTCGCGCCGGACTTGGCCCGTCGCGAGGAGTGAAGGGTCGCGTGGAGCTCGACCTGCTGGTGACCGGCGCCCGGATCGTGACCATGGACCCGGCCCGTCAGAGCGCCTCGCGGCTCGGCGTCTGGCAGGGCCGTATCGCCGGGCTGGACGAGGAGCTCGACGGGCTGCGGGCGCGGCGGACGGTCGATCTCGGTGGCGCCACGGTGCTGCCGGGTTTCATCGACGCGCACTGTCATCTCGCGTGGACGGGCATGGCCGCCGGTCTGGTCGACCTGTCCGGGCTGCGCACCCGCGACTCCGTGCTGGACGCGGTCCGCCGGGCGGCCGGCGCCGTGCCCGGCGACGGCTGGGTCGACCTCGCCGGGTACGACCAGCGTCCGCTCGGCGCGCACCTGACCCGCGACGACCTCGAGGTGGCCGCGCCCGGCCGGCGGCTCTACGTCCGGCACCTGTCCGGGCACGCCTGCCTGGTCTCCGACGCCGTCCTCGCCACCGTCACCGAGGACGAGTTCGCGGCGCACGCCCCCGGCGTCGTCCGCGACGTGAGCGGCCGGCCGACCGGCCTGCTGGAGGAGGGCGCGATGGCGATCGCCCGCGCCCGCCGGCTGCCGTACACGCTGGACGAGATCGTCGCCGCCGTCGAGATCGCCGGGCGCGAGTGCCTGGCGCAGGGCATCACGACGGTCGCCGAAGCGGGCATCGTCACCGACCTCGCCGGGTCGTCGCCGGTCGAACTGGCCGCGTACCAGGTCGCGCGCGAGCAGGGCCGGTTGCCGGTCCGCGTTCAGACGATGGTGCCGGCGGCCATGCTGCGGCCGTCCGGCGCGGCCGACGGCGACGGCATCGTGCGCGCCGTCGACCTCGGGCTGCGCACCGGCCTCGGCGACGACCGGCTGTCGATCGGCGCGCTGAAGCTGTGGCTGGACGGCGGCATGATGGCCCGCACCGCCGCCCTGACCGCGCCGTACCTCACGCCCGACGGCTCGGACGGCGGCAGCGGCCAGCTCGCGTTCGGTGACGACGAGCTGGCGGCCCTGATCCTCGACGCGCACCGGGCCGGCTGGCAGCTGGCCATCCACGCCATCGGTGACGGCGCGGTCGACCAGGCGATCACCGTGGTCACCGCGGCGCAGGCGGCGCACCCGCGGCCCGGCGCCCGGCACCGCGTCGAGCACTGCGGGCTGGTCCGCCCCGAGCAGTTGCCGCGGCTGGCGGCGGCCGGGCTGACCGCCGTCGTGCAGCCGACGTTCCTGCACGCGTTCGGCGACGAATACGCGACGATCATGGGCCCGGAGCGCAGCGGCTGGATGTACCGCGGCCGGTCCTTCCTCGACCACGGCGTCCGCGTCGCCGGCAGCTCGGACCGTCCGGTGGCCGACGGCGCCCCGCTGCGGGCGATCCAGTTCATGGTCGACCGCACCAGCTCCGGCGGCGCCCCCGTCGGCCCGGACGAGGCCGTCACCGTCGACCAGGCGCTGGCCGCCTACACCACCGGCAGCGCCTACGCCTGCCGCGTCGACGACGTCGCCGGCAGCCTGGCGGCCGGCAAGCAGGCCGACCTCGTCGTGCTCGGCGCCGATCCGCGCACCGTCGAACCGGCTGCCATCGCCGCCGTCCCGGTCGTCGCGACGGTGCTCGGCGGCGAGGTCGTCCACGGGGCGATCTGAGCTCCGCTCCGGGTACCCCTTACGGGAGAGCCCCTACGCCCAGCGACGTAGGCCGCGGTTCGGCTCCAGGTCCGATGTGCCGACTCCGCCGGGCTGGAAGCGTGGAGTCATGGTGTTCAGGACGCTGGCGACGGGCGCATTCCTCGTCGGCACTCCGGCGCGCGACGATTCCGGCGCCGAGCCGGTGGAGTCGTCGCCGGGAGTGGCCGACGGCGAGCGCGAGCCCGACGCCGTCGCGGGGAAGTGGCAGGCCGGCAACTGAACGGGGACGACGAGAGCGCCGGGCTCGCGGGGGCGAGCCCGGCGCTCTCGCCGGTTCAGGGGGTGCGTCAGCGGTCGCTCGGCTCCAGCCGGGCGCCGAGCGCCTTGGCGCCGATCACCAGCACGGCCGCGGCCAGGATGATGTCCTTGAAGACGTACTGCGCCTCCAGCGTCGGCGTGCCGTCCGGGAACATGTCGCCGAAGAACAGCACGAGCGGCGACATCATCCCCAGCAGCGACCCCGACAGCACCACCAGGCCGGTGCGCAGGAACACGCCGGTGATCAGCGTGAGCCCGATGAACGTCTCGATAACCGCGGTCAGCGCCACGGCGGCCTGCCCGTGCACCAGGCCCAGCGTCAACGCGTCGACCGTGCGCATGACCAGCGGCTCCGCCGGGCTCGCGCCGGGGAAGAACTTCAGCGCGCCGAATGCCAGCACCACGACGCCGAGGCTGACCTGGAGCGCCTGGATCCCGTGCGCCGCCAGCCACCGAGCGGCGACGGCGACCGGGTCGCGGCGGGCGGGAACGCCGGTGCTCTGACGGGCGGGGGCTGTGGTGGACATGATCTACCATCCTTCGTAGAGAGGGGTCCGCGGCTTGGACTGTCCTTCTCGGCGGACCGCCGGAGTTGCCGCTCCGGCGGTCCTTCACCGACTCCGTGGGGAGTGGCTTCACGCTACGAAGGCGAGTGCTGCTCGCACGTCGGCTTGGGGGCGTATCTCGCGTCTACGTTCGGCGACGTACGGGGGCGCGACGATCCCCCAGGGGCTCAGGTCGGCTGGGGGCGTCCATGATCAGCAAGGGTCCGAGGCGTGATGGCGGCCCAGAAGGTTGATGATCACGCGCAAGAGGGCCGGGGGACCCGGGCGCTGCCTTCGCCCGGATCCCCCGGCCCTTTCTCCCCGTATCCCCGTCGCGCGGGTCCGGGAGGCGCTCGGACGAACGCCCCAACGCCGTATCAGCCGAACGGCCGACTGGACTTTCCGTCATTCCCGACGTTCTGCGGAATTGCATGCATGTGATTGTCCCGTCCCCGTGGAAATCGCCCAGAACAATTCGGACGAATCGCCCTTGGTGTCCCGGGTGTCGCGGCCGGCGCCATTCAATCGCCGGCGATGTCGGGGAAGACGGCGGGGAGGCGGCCGGCGGCGCCGTCGGCGGCGAGCGGGACGATGCGCCGTCCCTCCCGGCGGATCGGGCGCGCCTCCCAGGCGTGGTCGGCGGCGTTCCAGGTCAGGACGTACTCCGTGTCGCGGTGCAGCATCGGCCTCAACCTTCCGAACCCCCTGCGTCCCCCGGAATTCGCGGCGGGTTGCCGGGGTCGGGGTGGTCGCCCGGCAACCCGCCTCGAGTCACGGCATCCATGATCGGTGTCGAATCGGGAGAAAGGCACCGGCCATGACTCGTGTACCGATCATTTCGCCGGAATTGGGTGATCAGTAGGGCATCGAGGTGGGATCATCGGGGGAGGCGAGTGGGGATGGTTCGGGATTCTACGGATCACCTGACAGCAATACGCCGAGAATGCCATTATGTTCCTCCCCACGTACGTGGAGACATCGTGCGCGAACCGAACGAGCAGCTGCGACTGGCCCGCGAGAGCACGCCGTCAGCCGACGTGCCCGGGACCGCGATGTCCCGCCAGGAACTGGCGGACCGCGTCAACGCCCTGCTGTTCGAGCGCACCGGCCGGCTGTCCGAGCTGGACGACAACTACGTCGGCAAGCTCGAACGTGGCATCATCCGCTGGCCGCAGGCCGCCTACCGCGACGCGTTACGGGCGGTGCTCGGCGCCGCGACCGACCGCGACCTCGGCTTCGTCAACACCCGGCGACTGCAGGCCGCACCGGTGCTGCGGCCGGCACAGCAGCAGGACGCCGGCCCTGAACCGCTGGGCGGTGAGCCGGACGTGAGGCGGCAGGAGTTCCTGCGGGCCGCCTTCGTCGGCGTCGGCGGCCTGCTGACCTCGCCGTCGACACTGCTCGACCTGCTGGCGCCGCTGCGGCCGAGCGACGCGCCGAAGCGGGTCGGGCGCAGCGAGATCGAGCAGGTCCGCGGTGCCGCCGACCTGCTGGTCAGCTGGGGCCACAGCCACGGCGGCGCCGGCGTCCGGGAAGCGGCGAACGCGCAGCTGCGGTGGTTCGGCCAGCTGCTGAACGCGCAGGCGACGCCCGAGGTGCGGGTCGAGCTGCACGAGGCGGTCGGGCTGCTCGGCCACGCCACCGCGCACATGGCCTTCGACGCGTGCGCGTACGACGACGCACGGCAGATCTTCAAGTTCGCGCTGGCCTGCTCCGAAGAAGTCGGCAGCTGGCACCTGCGGGCGAAGGTGCTGTCGTCGCTGGCCCGGCAGGAGATCTGGCGCGGCGAGCACGACCTCGGCCTGACGTACGCGGAGCTGGCGCTGGTCCGCGCCGACTGCCTGACGGCGACGGAGCAGGCCATGCTGCACACGGCAAGGGCACGGGCGCTGGCCAAGCTCGGCCGCTACCAGGACACCCTGCGCGCCGTCGGACAGGCCGACGACGCGTTCGCGCACACCGCGCCGGCCGGCGACCCGCCGTGGATGGGCTACTACGACGCCGCGCAGCACGCCGGCGACACCGGGCACGCGCTGTTCGACCTGACGGTGCAGGGCCACGACACCGAGGCGGCGACCCGCCTGCTGGCCGCCGTCGACGGCCACACCGCCGGCTACGTCCGCTCCCGGGCGATGTCGCAGACCAAGCTCGCGTCGCTGACGATGGCCGTCGGCGACCCCGGCGAGGCCGCGCGCATCGGGCTGGCCGCCGTCACCGACGCCGGGCAGCTGCACTCGCGCCGGGCCGCGATGGACCTCGCCGAACTACGCACCTACGCCGGGCGGCACGCCGGCGTTCCCGAGGTGGCCGAGCTGCGACATCGGGTCACCACCGCTCTGGCGTCGTGACGGCCGACGACACCCACCGCGTTCTGCACCACGCTTGCCTCAGCGCCGGGCTCGACCCGACGCCGGCCGAGCTGATCCGGCGCGCCGAGAACTCCGTCTACCGGCTGCCCGGCCAGGTCATCGCCCGGGTCGGGCGGTCCGGCCAGGCCGCCGCGGCGGGCAAGGAGGTCCGCGTCGCGCACTGGCTGGAACGGTCCGGGCTGGCCGCCGTCCGCGCCCTCCCCGGCGTCGATCAGCCGGTCGACGTCGACGGTGTCCCGGTGACGTTCTGGCGGGCGCTGCCGCCGCACCACGAGGCCGCCGACCCGCAGCTGGCCGCCGTCCTGCGCCGGTTGCACGCCCTCGACCCGCCGGGCGAGTTCGCGCTACCGGAACTGGCGCCGTTCGTGCGGATCCGGGACCGGATCGAGGCGGCGCCGACGGTGCCGGCGGCGGACCGTGCATGGCTGCTCGGGTACCTCGCCGACCTCGAGGACCGGCTCGCCGAGCTGCCGGACGGCCTCGCCGCCGGCGTCGTCCACGGCGACGCGTGGGCGGGCAACGTGGTGGCCGACGACGACGGCACCGTCTGGCTGCTGGACCTGGAGCGGTTCGCCGTCGGCCCGCCGGAGTGGGACCTGGTGTCGACGGCGGTCCGCCTGACCTCGTTCGGGACGCTCGACGCCGCCGGGTACGCCGAGTTCTGCGCCGCCTACGGCCACGACGTCATCGGCTGGGCCGGCTACGAGACGCTGCGCGACATCCGCGAACTGCGCGCCTGCTCGTACATGCTGCAGCACGCCTGGCGCGGCGACGCCGCCCGGGCCGAGGCGCAGCGGCGGGTCGGCTGCCTGCGCGGGCGGTGCGGCGACCGGCCGTGGCGGTGGCGGCGGGTGTTCTGAGGCCACGGTCCCGGACCGGCCACCGCAGCCGCCGCCCGAACGTCTCCGTCACCGTTGTCTCTTCCTTGATCCAGGCGCCGGTCGACACCGGTTGGCCACCTGATCATCTCCAGTATGTGGACGGCGGTTGATCAGGTGACCGAACGGCCCGGAACCCGGCACCTTTGTCACCTGATCGTTTCGTGTCCACATGCTGGAGATGATCAGGTGACGTAGGCCGCGCGCTCGGCGTCGTTTCGTCACCTGATCGTTCCGCGACGATGATCCGGCGGCGAACGGGGCGGGGGTCATTGGTCGGCCTCGGCGATCAGCTGCGCCAGCTCACGCTGGACGCGGGCCGGCCAGAACGACGGCCGAGCGACGCGGACGGCTGCCGCGCCGCGACTGGTAGGTGGACCCCGCCCCGTGCGGGAGGGCCCCCACCCTACGGGCGGGCACCGACACTGACGCTGATGCACGGGAGCGAGGAGAATGGCCCCGTCGACGACGGAGGGACAGGACGTGGCCGGGAAGCTGACCGAGCAGGTGTCGACGGCGGCGGTGCTGGGCGGGCTGGCGGGCGCCGCGCTGGGGGCCGGACGGGGACGGCGGGCGGCCGGTCTCGGGGCGCTGGCCGGCGCGGCCGTGCTCGCGGCGTCGGAGTACGTGGCCCGGCGGCGGCAACGGCCGGACGAGATCCCCGCGCTGCCGCACCGCATCCTCGCCAGCGGCGCCGTCGCCGCGCCGCTGGGCTGGGCGGCCGGCGCGCTGACCCGGCAGCCACCGGCCCGGGTGGCGCTGGCGGCCGGCGGCGTGGCCGGTGGGCTGGGGGTCCGGCCGCACAAGGTGCTGCTCGGCCCGGCGGTCGGGCTGGCGATGCGCCCCGTCGTCGCGAGGGCCACGCCCGCGCAGGCCGCCGCCGTCACCGTCGTCGCGTACCGGCTGGCCGCGGCAGTGCTGTTCCGTGACCCGCAGGTGGCGCTGCTGGCCGAGCGGGCCGCGCCCGACGACCTGCCGTTCGTGGTGCCACTGGCCGCGCAGGGCGGCTACGTCGGCACCGACTTCGTCCGCACCCTCGCCACCGAGCTGGACGGCGACTACACCCGCGACGCCGCGGACGTCGGCATCATCGCGTCGCTGGACGAGCTGGTCGGCGGCGACTTCTACCCGTCCGCCGTCGACCCGCTGGTGCGTGAGTTCTACGAGCACACGACCCGGTTCGCGCTCGACATCGAGCCGCAGTGGCGGGCCTGGGTGCGCCCCGGCTACCTGCTGTACCGGACGGCGCTCGCGCGGCCACTCGGCCAGGCCAACGTGCCGATGAACCAGCGACAGGCGCAACGTGGCGTCGTCAGCCGCATCGACACCGTCGACCAGCCCGATGGCACCCGGGTGCGCGGCTGGATCCGCTCCTACGCCGACGACGACGAGCCGATTTACGTCGGCATCTACACGACCTACCGGCGCGGCGGGCGCGGCTTCGTCAGCGTCGGCTTCCCGCTGCCCGGCGGCAGCTTCACCGCGACGCTGGAGCCGCGGCTGCGCCCGGGCGGCGGGCTGACGCTGTCCAGCCGCGGCGCCCACGCCGACGCCGGGCACTATCTCAGCGTCGTCGACCCCGACACCGGTGAGCTGACGACGCTCACGGTGCCCGGGTTCGGCGAGGACCTGCAGGTCTGGTCCGACGCCGGCGAGCTGCGCGCCGACCACGCGTTCTCGCTGTTCGGGCTGCCGTTCCTGGTGCTGCGCTACCGCATCCACCGCAAGCCGCACGCCGTCCCATGATCATGTTTCCTAGCGGTCGCTCAGACGCCGCGAGGGAACATGATCATGGGATCCCGGTCAGCGGGTGAAGCGCAGCCGCGACACGACACCGGCGTGGTCGGAGGGCCAGAAGCCGGTCGGGACGGTGCGGTCGGCCTCCTCGTCGCCGATGATCTCGGTGGTGACGGCGCGGACGCCGGTGCCGGCGAGGACGTAGTCGATGCGGCTGCGCAGCCGGTTCTCGTCCAGCAGCGTCGCGGACTGGCCCGCGGTGAATCCGGTGGCCGGGTCGCCGCCGGTGGCGAGCCAGGCGTCGGAGAGTCCGGCGCCGGTGAGGATGCCGTACGCACCCGCGGTGTCGGCCGGCCGCGAGTTCAGGTCGCCGACCAGCACGGTGCGCAGCGGCGACGTCTCCAGCAGGCCGGCCAGCTCCGTCGCCTGCGCGTTGCGGATGGCGGCCGGGCCGGACGCCTCCAGGTGCGTGTTGGCGAACCGGAACGACGCGCCGAACAGCCCGACGTCGACGGTGGACCAGCCGCGGGGTGACTGGAACGTCAGGCCGGGGATCGCCGTCGGGATCTCCAGGACCGCGCCGTACGTGCCCGACCGCGGGTTCGTCACGCGCAGCAACGGGCTGGGCAGGTCGGCGCGGACGATGATGACGTCGCGGTCGCGGAACCGGACCTGCTCGGTCGCCGAGATCGGCAGCGTCCCGTCGAAGTTCCAGTTCGTCGCGACGGCGCGGTACGGGTGGCCGCGCTCGGCCAACTCGTCCAGCAGCAGGTCGAGGAAGTCGTAGGTGACCTGCAGCTGGCCGCCGAGCGGGCCCTTCTCCCAGAGCGCGACCTCCTGCAGGCCGACGACCTCGGGGTCGTGCCCGGCGATCTGGTCGGCGATGGCGCCGGCCCGCTCCGGGAAGTTCGTCGCCTCGACGCCGGCGTAGACCTCGCCGGCCAGCCGGACCAGCTCCTGCGGGCTGGTCGCCGTGAACAGCGGGTCGAGCGTGGCGCCCAGGTAGACGTTGTAGGTGGCGACGTCGGCGGAGAACAGCGAGGTCGGGTCGTGCGCGCCGCGAGCGGCGTTGTCAGAGGCGGCGGCGGGCGCCAGCGAGAACGCGGTGGCGGCCGCGAGCGCGGTGACGAGCGCGGCGCGGCGGGTGATCCGGGGCATGGTGATCCTTCCGTGTGACCGGTGTCACTCGGTAGGACGCCCGGCCCCGTGCCGGAGGTTGCATCAGGCGGGCGCCGCTTCGACCAGTCCGGCCGCCTGCCGGGCGATCTCCAGCTCCTCGTCGGTGGGCACGACGAGGACGGCGACGTCGGCCTCGTCGGGCGAGATGACTTGGGCGCGGCTGCTGGTGAAGGAGTTGCGGACGTGGTCGACCTCGACGCCGAACTGGCGAAGGCCGGCCAGCGAGTGCGACCGCACCCACGAGTCGTTCTCGCCGACGCCGGCGGTGAAGACGATGGCGTGCGCCCGGCCCAGCACGGCGAGGTACGCGCCCACGTAGTGCCGGATGCGGTAGCAGTACAGCTCGCGGGCCAGCTGCGCCGCCTGGTCGCCGGCCTTGGCCATACGGTGCACCTCGCGCAGGTCGTTCGCGCCGGCCAGGCCGAGCAGCCCGCTGGACCGGTTGGTCAGCCGGTCGAGGTCGTCGACGGAGAGGCCGGCCTCGCGGTGCAGGTAGAACAGCGCGCCGGGGTCGATGTCGCCGGTGCGGGTGCCCATGACCAGGCCCTCCAGCGGCGTCAGCCCCATCGAGGTGTCGACGGAGCGGCCGCCGCGCACCGCCGTCGCGGAGGCGCCGTTGCCGAGGTGCAGGACGACGAGGTTGGTGTCGTCGGGGTCGCGGCCCAGCAACTCGGCCGCGGCGCGGCTGACGTACGAGACGGACGTGCCGTGGAAGCCGTACCGGCGCACGCCGTACCGGGCGGCGAGGTCGCGTTCGACGGCGTACGTGTACGCGACCGGCGGCAGCGTCTGGTGGAACGCGGTGTCGAAGACGGCGACGTGCGGGACGTCGGGCAGCTCGCGCCGGGCCAGCCGCAGCGCCGTCAGCCCGGGCGGGTTGTGCAGCGGCGCCAGCGGCGCCAGCTGCTCGATGACCCGTTCGACGTCGTCGTCGACGAGGGTGGGCTCGGCGAAGCGGTCGCCGCCGTGCACGATGCGGTGGCCGACGGCGGCCAGGCCGAGCTCGGCCAGCGGCCCGCAGTCGCGCTCCAGCTCGGCGGCGACCTGGCGCAGCGCGGCGGCGTGGTCGGGTACGCCGCCGTCCTCGCCGATGCGCTCGACGATCCCTTTGGCCAGGCGCGCCGGACCGTCCGGATCGATCAGCTGGTACTTGATGGACGACGATCCGCAGTTGAGCACGAGGACGGTCATCGAGGGAGTCCGTTCCTGTCGGAGGGTGCCGTTATGGTGCGGTTATGACCAACCGCCTGCAGGTCGGAATGAGCTTCGACCAAACCTTTCCGCCCGCCTTCGTCACCGAGGCCGCCCGCGCGCTCGACGCAGGCGGCGCCCAGCAGCTCTGGGTCATCGAGGACTGCTTCTACACCGCCGGGCCGAGTCTGGCGGCCGCGGCGCTGGCGGTCACCGAGCAGCTCACGGTGGGTGTGGGCATCCTGCCGGCGGTAGCCCGCACCGCGCCCGTCACGGCCATGGAGATCGCGACGCTGTGCGGGCTGGGCCCGGGCCGGGTGCTGCCCGGCATCGGCCACGGGGTGCAGTCGTGGATGGCGCAGATGGGGGTGCGGCCGGTGTCGCCGCTCACCGCGCTGGAAGAGGTCATCGTCGCGGTCCGGCGGCTGCTCGCGGGCGACGAGGTCACCAGCCACGGCCACTACGTCGACCTCGACGCCGTCCGGCTCGAGTATCCGCCGGCCGACCCGCCGCCGGTGCTGGCCGGGGTGTTCGGGCCGAAGTCGCTGGCGCTGGCCGGACGGGTCGCCGGTGGGCTGGTGCTGGCCGAGCCGGCCAGTCCGTCGTACGTGCGCTGGGCCATGGAGCAGGCCGGCCGCACGCCCGGCGATCCCGACTTCCACCTCGCGGCGTTCAGTGTGCTGTGCGTGCAGAAGGACCGCGCCGAGGCCTACCGCACCATGGCGCCGTGGCTGGCGGGGCAGCTCCAGCAGCCGCGCACGCCTCTCACCTCGCTGCCGTTCTTCGACGACCTCGCCGCCCGCTTCGCCGACAAGGGCGTCGACGGCCTGGCCACCATGCCGTCCGCGTGGTGGACCGAGCTGGCGCCGGTCGGCACGATGGACGACGCCGCCGCGCACCTTCAGGCGCTGGAGGAGGCCGGTGTCCAGAGCGTCGGCCTGTTCCCCCTCAGCGACGTCGAGACCGCCCGCACCCAGCTGGCCGACGTGATGGAGCTGGCCCGGCGCTAGCGCGGCGGCGGCCGCGGTCACGACGCGGCCGCCGGCTGCGCCTGGATCGCGGTGATCGCGATGGTGTTGACGATGTCGCGGACCAGCGCGCCGCGCGACAGGTCGTTCACCGGCTTGCGCAGGCCCTGCAGCACCGGCCCGACGGCCACGGCGCCGGCGCTGCGCTGCACCGCCTTGTAGGTGTTGTTGCCGGTGTTGAGGTCGGGGAAGACGAACACCGTGGCCCGGCCGGCCACCTCGCTGCCGGGCAGCTTGGCGCGGGCCACGCTGGCGTCGACGGCGGCGTCGTACTGGATCGGCCCCTCGACTTCGAGGTCGGGCCGGCGCTCGCGCACCAGCGACGTCGCCGTGCGCACCTTGTCGACGTCCGAGCCGGTGCCCGATTCGCCGGTGGAGTACGACAGCATCGCGACCCGCGGCGCCACCCCGAACTGCGCCGCCGTCTCGGCCGACGAGATCGCGATGTCGGCCAGCTGCTCGGCCGTCGGGTCGGGGTTGACGGCGCAGTCGCCGTAGACCAGCACGCGGTCGCGCAGGCACATGAAGAACACGCTCGACACGATCGACGTGCCGGGCAGCGTCTTGATCACCTCGAACGCCGGCCTGATGGTGTGCGCCGTGGTGTGCGCGGCGCCGGACACCATGCCGTCGGCGAGGCCGAGCTGCACCATCATCGTGCCGAAGTAGGAGACGTCGGCGACCTGGTCCCAGGCCGCCTCCTGGGTGACGCCGCGGTGCGCGCGCAGCAGCGCGTACTCGTGCGCGAACCGGCCGCGCAGCTCGCTCTCGCGCGGGTCGACGATCTCGGCGGCGCCGATGTCGACGCCGACGCGGTCGGCCGCCGCCGCGACGTCGGCCGGCGGGCCCAGCAGGGTGAGGTCGGCGATGCCGCGGCGTAGGACGGTGTCGGCGGCGCGCAGGATGCGTTCCTCGGTGCCTTCGGGCAGCACGATGTGGCGGCGGCCGGACCGGGCGCGGTCGACGAGGTCGTGCTCGAACATCAGCGGCGTGACGACGTCGCTGCGGGTGACGTCGAGGCGGTCGAGCAGGTCGCCGGCGTCGACGTACCGGTCGAACAGCGCCAGCGCGGTCTGCACCTTGCGGGTGGCGTCGTAGGTCAGCCGGCCCCGCACCGCCGCCAGCGCCGTCGCCGTCCCGAACGTGTCGCCGGGCGCGGTGACGATCGGCAGCCCGACGTCGAGGCCGTCCATCAGCCGGACGATCTGCGGCGGCAGCTCGAACCCGCCGTTCAGCACGACGCCGGCCAGCGTCGGGAACGTCTTCGCCGCGTGCGCCGCCAGCACGCCCAGCAGGACGTCGCTGCGGTCGGCGGGGGTGATGACGACCGCGTCGTCGAACAGGTGGTCCAGCACGTGTGGCAGCGTCATGCCGGCGACGACCAGCCCGCCGACCTCGCGGCCCAGCCGGGACGGGTCGCCGCGGAACAGCTCGCCGCCGGACGCCGCGACGAGGTCGCCCATGGTCGGCGCCGACAGCAGCGGCTCCTCCGGCAGCGCCCACGCCGGGCCGAGCGCGCCCAGCGCCTCGCAGGCGTCGTCCAGCGCGTCCGGCGGCACCCGGTTGGCGACCAGCGCTGCCAGCGCGCCGAAGTTCGCGGCCAGCTCCGCGGTGGCCAGCTCGGCGACGGCGCGCAGGTCGGCCGGCGAGCGGTCGTGGCCGTTGAGCACCAGCACGACCGGAGCGCCGAGGTTCGCCGCCACCCGCGCGTTGAAGGAGAACTCCGTCGGGCTGTCGACGTCGGTGTAGTCGCTGCCGACGATGACGACCGCCTCGCACTGCGCGGCGACCGTGCGGTAGCGGTCGAGGATCGTGCTCATCGCGGCGTCGGGGTCGGCGTGCACGTCCTCGTAGGTGACGCCCGCGCACACGTCGTACGGCAGGTCGACGCCGTCGTGCTCGAGCAGCAACTCCAGGACGTAGTCGGGCTGGGCGCCGGCCCGGACCACCGGGCGGAACACGCCGACCCGGCCCAGCCGGCGGGTGAGCGCCTCCAGCGCGCCGAGCGCGACCGTCGACTTCCCGGTCTCGCCCGTCACCGATGTCACGTAGACGCCGCGAGCCACCCCGTGAGGCTATATCGCCACGGTGCACCTCGTGCGGTGACCGCCCCGGCGAGTCACGACACGTCCGAACCCCGTCGCGGCGGGTCGTCCGGCGCCCCCGCGTCCGACCGCGTGAACACCGAGAACGTGCCGTCGGCCTCCAGCACCATGAGATCGACGGCGGCGAGATCGCGCACGCCGTGCTCGCGCGCCGCCGCCAGCACGTCGTCGACCGGCAGCCGCTCGTAGCGCAGCACCGCGTCGTCGACGTGGCCGTCCTTGACCAGGATGGTCGGCTCGCCCTCCAGCAGCCGCCGTGACCGCCGGAACCGCCAGCTCAGCCACGACAGCAGCACCGACAGCAGCGTGAACGTCGCCACCGCCAGCGTGCCGCCGGTGAGCGACAGATCCTCCTGCAGGACGGTCTGGCTGATCAGGTCGCCGAGTGTCACCAGCAGGATCAGCTCGAACGCGGACAGCTGCGTCACCTGCCGCTTGCCCGACACCCGCAGCACGAACCAGAGCAGGACGAAGACGACGGCCGCGCGGATGACGATGTCCATCAGGGCAGCACCGCCAGCCGGAACGCCGCCTCGGCCGCGACGCCGCCGTCCGGGTCGAGGACGGTGACGGCGTACCGGCCGAGGCCGGGCAGCTGGCCGGGCGCGGTGCGGGCGTCCAGCAGGACGTGCAGCACGTCACCGCTCGGCGGGGTGAACACGTACTCCACCCGGTCCGGACCCGGCGACTCGCCGTCGGCGTTGGGCGACCAGTTGTTGAAGTCCAGCCGGTCCAGCAGGTCGCGGCTGACGGTGAGCGTCACGGCACCGTCGAATCCGCCGGACCGCTCGACGGTGATCTCCAGCGGGATCGGCAGGCCCGGCCGGGTGATCTGGCCGTGCCGGACGGTCAGCTCGTAGCCGCCGCCGGACGTCGTCGTGGTGGCCGCCCGCGGCCCCAGCAGACCGGCGAGCGCGGCCACGATCAGGAGGGTCAACGCCACGATGCCGACGCGGCGCAGGTTCCGGCCGCGGCGTGCGGCGACGGCGTCGCGGCTGCTCGGCAGCGTCGCGAGAGGCTGGCTCACATCCGGGTCGTACCCAGCGGCGATGTAGCCAATCGGCGGGGTAGGTTCGGAGCATGCGACCGACCGACGCCGAGATCCTGGCCGCGCCGAAGGTGCTGCTGCACGACCACCTCGACGGCGGGCTGCGGCCGGCCACCGTTCTCGAGCTGGCGGGTGAGATCGGGCACGAACTGCCGGCCTCCGACGAGGCCAGCCTGCGGCGGTGGTTCACCGACGCGGCCGACTCGCTGTCGCTGGAGCGGTACCTGGCGACGTTCGAGCACACGGTCGCCGTCATGCAGACCCGCGACGCGCTGGTGCGGGTGGCCGCCGAGTGCGCCGAGGACCTCGCCGCCGACGGCGTCGTCTACGCCGAGGTGCGGTACGCGCCGGAGCAGCACCTCGGCGGCGGCCTGTCGCTGGACGACGTCGTGGCGGCGGTCGAGCAGGGGTTCCGGCTGGGCGAGACGCGGGCGGCCGCGGCGGGCCGGCCCATCCGGGTCGCGACGCTGCTGACGGCCATGCGGCACGCCGCCCGGTCGCGCGAGATCGCCGAGCTGGCGGTCGCGAACCGCGAGGCCGGCGTCGTCGGCTTCGACATCGCCGGCGCCGAGGCCGGCTTCCCGCCCACCCGCCACCTCGACGCGTTCGAGTACCTGCGCCGCGAGAACGCGCATTTCACCATCCACGCCGGCGAGGCGTTCGGGCTGCCGTCCATCTGGGAGGCGCTGCAGTGGTGCGGCGCCGACCGCCTGGGCCACGGCGTGCGCATCATCGACGACGTCTCGGTGGCGCCCGACGGTTCGGTGACGCTGGGGCGGCTGGCGGCGTACGTCCGCGACAAGCGGATCCCGCTGGAGCTGTGCCCGTCGTCGAACATCCAGACCGGCGCCGCGGGCTCGATCGCCGAGCACCCGATCGGCCTGCTCGCGCGGCTGCGGTTCCGGGTCACCGTCAACACCGACAACCGGCTGATGAGCGGAACCTCGATGTCCCGCGAGTTCGCCCTGCTGGCCGACGCCTTCGGCTACGACCTGCCGGACTTCGAGTGGTTCACGGTGAATGCGCTGAAGAGTGCGTTCATCCCGTTCGACCAGCGGCTGGCGCTGATCAACGATGTCGTCAAGCCCGGGTACGCCGCGCTGGGCGCCCAGCGGGCGTTCGACCGGGTGCGGACGGCCGGGGTCAGTCCTCGGTCGGCATGATGATCCAGAGCGCCAGGTAGACGAGCACCTGCGGGCCGGGCAGCAGGCAGGACAGCAGGAAGAGGATGCGCACGGTGCGCGTCTTCATGCCGAACCGCCGGGCCAGGCCGGCGCAGACGCCGCCGATCATGCGGTTGCCGGTCGGGCGGACCAGTCCGCCTCGGGCCTCTGAGAAATAGCTGCTTGTGCTCATACCTCAACGGTAGGTCCGCGGGCGCCCGCCGGGCGTCCGTCTCGCGGATGGTCCGACCCGGAGACCGCAGGTCAGGGCTTCCCGGAGGGCGCACCGGCGGCATCCCTGAGCGCGTCCCGGACCTGCTGCGCGTCGGCCGGGCGGGCACCGAGGGCGCGCTGCCGGTCGACGATCACCCGCTCGGTGCGCATCAGTTCCCGCCCGCGACGCAGCAACGTCAGCGGCGGCTTGCGGCGCTCGGCGAGGTCGCGGGCGAGCCGGCGCACGAAGTTCTTCCATGGCTTGCGGTGCAGCACGATGGCGTCGGCCAGGATGCCCCGCGACCGGCACTCGGCCACGATGTCGGCCGCGAACAGCCCTTCGGCGACGAACACCGGCGCCGTCCCGACGGTGAACGGCTCGCTGCCGACGGTGCGGTCGTGCGCGATGTCGTACACCGGGATCTGGGCGCTGCCGGTGCGGCTCAGCTGGACCAGCGTGTCGACGGCGCGCTCGGCATCCCAGGCGCGGGGGTCGTCCCAGTCGATGATCCCGAGGTCCGGATGGCGCGGCATCCCCGGGTCGTCGCCGTCGCGGTAGAAGTGGTCGAGGTTCAGCACCGGCAGGCCGCTCTCGCGGGCCAGCCGGGACTTGCCGCTGCCCGACGGGCCGGCGAGGAGGACGACACGGTGCACGGAGGCACAGTCTGTCACGACCACCCGGCCGGCCCGAGCGGACGCCCGGCGGCCTGCGTCAGCCGGCGACCGGTGCGTACTGCGGGCGCCCGGCCGGCCGGTAGACCTGGAGCACGACGCCCTTCGGGAAGGTTCGTGACTCCACGAGGTCGAGCGCGTGGTCCGGGCCGGCGTCGGGGAACAGCCGCGTGCCCTCGCCGACGACGACCGGGAACACGAGCAGCTCCAGTTCGTCGACGAGGTCGTTCTCCAGCAGCCAGCGGACCAGGGCGATGCTGCCGTGCACCTGCAGTTCCCCGCCGGGGGCGGCCTTCAGCTCGCGGACGGCGGCCGCATCGGCGACGACGGTCGCGGGGCCCCACCCCGGGTCGGTGAGGGTGGTCGAGGCCACGTACTTGGGCCGCGTGTTGAAGGCCTGGCCGATGGTGCTCTTCACCATGTCGTCGATCGTGCCCCAGGTGCTGGCGAAGAAGTCGTAGGTCCGCCGGCCGAACAGGAACGCGTCGGCCTTCAGGCAGCGCTGTTCGACGTGGGTCGTGGACTCGCTGTCGAACAGCGGCAGCGCCCAGCCGCCGCGTTCGAACCCGGGGTCGAGATCGGGGTGTGCCCCGCCGTTGCCCTGCGCTACGCCGTCGACCGTGACCTGCATGGTGGCCGTCAATTTCATGATCTGGTCCCCCTGTTTCTTCCGTTCGTGCTCAAGCGGTGCCGGACGCCGTGCGGGGCGAGCGAACCACACGCTGGCGTCGCCGCGGCGTCACCCCTCTGCCACGCGGGAGTGGACATACCCTAGGGGGGTAGTGTATGAATATGGCAGACGCCGATACGGCACCTGGGTACCGTGTATAGGAACGGATCGGCGTCGACGCGAGGAGGACTCATGACCGAGACACAGGACGAGGGCCACGCCCCCCATGGCTACATCCACCGCAAGGACGACTACCTCAAGCGGCTCACCCGCATCGAGGGTCAGGCGCGGGGGCTGCAGCGCATGGTGGACGAGGAGAAGTACTGCATCGACATCCTCACGCAGGTCTCGGCCATGACGAAGGCCCTGGAGTCGGTCGCGCTCGGCCTGCTGGAGGAGCACCTGGCCCACTGCGTCGTCGAGGCGGCCCGTCAGGGCGGCGCCGAGGCCGACGTGAAGGTCAAGGAGGCCTCCGACGCCATCGCCCGGCTCGTCCGGTCCTGACTCGCGCCGTCCACGCACCACCGTACCGAGGGAAGGCATCGCCATGACCACCTCCACCTACACCGTCGTCGGCATGACCTGTGACCACTGCGCCGGGTCGGTCCGCGAGGAGCTCGGCCGGCTCGACGGCGTCAGCCAGGTCGACGTCGACCTCGCCACCGGCAACGTCGACGTCACCAGCGCGTCGCCGCTCGGCGCCGACGACGTCAAGGCCGCGGTCGAAGAGGCCGGCTACCAGCTCACCGGGTCCTGAGCCCCTGTCCACGGAGGTAGTGCCATGAACGCGCCGGCCAAACTCGGTGTCTATGCGCTGTGCCTCGCCGGCGCGTTCGGCCTGGCGGCCGCGGTCGGCGGTGTCGTCGGCCCGATCGGCGAGGACGACACCGCGCCCGCCGCGGCCGAGTCGGAGGAGGAGTCCGGCATGGACGGGCACGACGACGAGGCGGGCGAGGAAGAGGAAGGCCACGACGAATCGGCCGAGGCTGCCGAGCACCTGCCCGGGGGCCTGATGGTCTCCGAGAACGGCTACACGTTCGCGCTGGCGGCCGACACCCTGCCCGCCGGGCCGGCCCAGCCGCTCCAGTTCACCATCGACGGTCCCGACGGACCCGTCACCGAGTACGACGTCGAGCACGAGCAGGAACTGCACCTCATCGCCGTCCGCCGCGACTTCACCGGGTACCAGCACGTCCACCCGGTGCGGGCCGACGACGGCACCTGGAGCGTCCCGCTCGACCTCACGTCCGGCGAGTGGAAGCTGTTCGCCGACTTCTCCACCGAGGGTGAGGCCCTGACGCTCGGGACCAGCCTGTCCGTCCCGGGCGACTACCAGCCGGCGGCGCTGCCCCCGGCCAGCACCACCGCGCAGGTCGACGGCTACACCGTCACGCTCGACGGTCACATGGACACCGGGGTCGAGTCGAAGCTGACGCTGTCCGTCAGCCGCGACGGCGTCCCGGTCACCGATCTCGAGCCGTACCTCGGCGCCTACGGCCACCTGGTGGCGCTGCGCGACGGCGACCTCGCCTACCTGCACGTTCACCCCGAGGGCGAGCCCGGCGACGGCGTCACGCCGTCCGGACCGGACGTCTCGTTCTTCGCCACCGCCGCGTCCGCGGCCGACTACCGGCTGTTCTTCGACTTCGAACACGACGGTGTCGTCCGTACCGCGGAGTTCACGATCGCCGCGGAGGATCACCCATGAGCACCGTCGACCTCGAGATCGGCGGCATGACCTGCGCCTCGTGCGCCATGCGCGTCGAGAAGAAGCTCAACAAGCTCGACGGCGTCACGGCCACCGTCAACTACGCGACGGAGAAGGCACGGGTCAGCTACGACGGCGACATCGCCACCGCGGAGCTGATCGGGGCGGTCGAGTCCGCCGGGTACACCGCGCGGCTGCCGCAGCCCGAGCCGTCCGCCGCCGAGGTGGCGGAGGCCGACCCGGTGCGTCCGCTGCGCGACCGGCTGATCCTGTCTGCCGTGCTCAGCGTGCCGGTCATCGTGCTGGCCATGGTGCCGGCCTGGCAGTTCGACTACTGGCAGTGGCTGTCGCTGACGCTGGCCGCGCCGGTCGTGCTGGGCGCCGGGCTGCCGTTCCACAAGGCGGCCTGGACCAACCTGCGGCACGGCAACGCCACCATGGACACCCTCATCTCCATGGGCACGCTGGCCGCGCTCAGCTGGTCGGTGTACGCGCTGTTCTGGGGCACCGCCGGCATGCCCGGCATGAAGCACCCGTTCGAGTTCACCATCTCGCGCGGCGGCGGCGCAGGCGACATCTACCTCGAGGTCGCGGCCGGTGTCACCACGTTCATCCTGGCTGGGCGGTACTTCGAGGCCCGGTCGAAGCGGCGGGCCGGTGCGGCGCTGCGGGCGTTGCTGGAGCTGGGCGCCAAGGAGGTCTCCGTCCTGCGTGACGGCGTCGAGCAGCGCATCCCGGCCGGCGACCTCGCCGTCGGCGACCTGTTCGTCGTCCGGCCGGGGGAGAAGATCGCCACCGACGGCGTCGTCACCGAGGGCGCGTCGGCCGTCGACCGGTCGATGCTGACCGGCGAGTCCGTCCCGGTCGAGGTCGGTGCGGGCGACGAGGTCGCCGGCGCCACCGTCAACGCGCACGGCCGGCTGGTCGTGCGGGCCACCCGGGTCGGCGCCGACACCCAGCTCGCGCAGCTGGCCAAGCTGGTCGAGGACGCGCAGAACGGCAAGGCCGAGGTGCAACGCCTGGCCGACCGCGTCTCCGGCATCTTCGTGCCGATCGTCATCGGGCTGGCCGTCGCCACGCTGGGCTTCTGGCTGGGCACCGGCGGCGGGGCCGCGGCGGCGTTCGCGGCCGGGGTGGCCGTGCTGATCATCGCCTGCCCGTGCGCGCTGGGCCTGGCCACGCCGACGGCGCTGCTGGTCGGCACCGGCCGCGGGGCCCAGCTGGGCATCATCATCAAGGGCCCGCAGGTGCTCGAGTCGACCCGTCGCGTCGACACCGTCGTGCTCGACAAGACCGGCACGGTCACCACCGGCACCATGACGCTGCTCGACGTCGTGCCCGCCGAGGACGAGTCCGCCGACGAACTGCTGCGGCTGGCCGGCGCCCTGGAAGACGCGTCGGAGCACCCGATCGCCAAGGCCGTCGCCGACGGCGCCCGCTCGCGGGCCGGCGCGCTGCCCGCCGTCGAGGACTTCCGCAACATCGAGGGCCTCGGCGTCCAGGGTGTCGTCGACGGGCACGGCGTGCTGGCCGGTCGGCCGCGGCTGCTCGCCGAGTGGTCCGTCCAGCTCCCGCCGTCGCTGCAGGTGGCGATGGAGCGGGCCGAGGCCGCGGGCCGCACCGCCGTCGCCGTCGCATGGGATGGCGCCGCGCGTGGCGTGCTGGTGGTCGCCGACG
The DNA here is from genome assembly GCF_001270745.1 of Jiangella muralis. Classification (GTDB taxonomy): domain Bacteria; phylum Actinomycetota; class Actinomycetes; order Jiangellales; family Jiangellaceae; genus Jiangella; species Jiangella muralis. The sequence continues at coordinate 59,627 of NZ_LFXL01000035.1, read as the reverse complement.
CCGTCAAGCCGACGTCCGCCGACGCGATCGCCCGGCTGCGCGGCCTGGGGCTGACCCCGATCCTGCTGACCGGCGACAACGAGGCGACGGCGCGGTCCGTCGCGCGTGAGGTGGGCATCGACGAGGTGGTCGCGGAGGTGCTGCCGGCCGACAAGGTCGACGTGGTGAAGCGGCTGCAGAGCGAGGGCAAGGTCGTCGCGATGGTCGGCGACGGTGTCAACGACGCCGCCGCACTGGCCCAGGCCGACCTCGGCCTGGCGATGGGCACCGGCACCGACGTCGCGATCGAGGCGTCCGACCTCACCCTGGTCCGTGGCGACCTCAACGCGGCCGCCGACGCGATCCGGCTGGCCCGGCGCACGCTCTCGACCATCAAGGGCAACCTGTTCTGGGCCTTCGGCTACAACGTCGCGGCGCTGCCGCTGGCCGCGGCCGGACTGCTCAACCCGATGCTGGCGGGCGCGGCCATGGCGTTCTCGTCGGTGTTCGTGGTGTCGAACAGCCTGCGGCTGCGCCGGTTCAAGGCAGCCGCCTGACGCCGGCAACCCCACGCCCATGATCATCAACCTTTTGTGCTGCTCCACCAGCGCAAAAGGTTGATGATCATGGGCGTGGGCGGCGTGTCGCGTGACGCGCAGTACTGCGTCATGCAGAATAGTCCGCCATGGACACCAGTCAGCTCCTCAAGGGTGTGCTCGACCTCGCCGTGCTCGCCGTCCTGCGCGAGGAGGACGGTTACGGCTATGACGTCGTGCGGCGGCTGCGCGCGGCCGGACTGAGCGAGGTCGGTGACGCCTCGGTCTACGGGACGCTCCGGCGGCTCTACCACGCCGGCGCGCTGACCACGTACGTCGTGCCCTCCGAGGAGGGCCCGCACCGCAAGTATTACAGCCTCAACGGCACCGGCCGTGACCTGCTGCGACGCTCGGCCAAGACGTGGCGCGAGTTCGCCGGGGTGCTGACGGAGCTGGTCGACCACGCCACCAAGGAGGCAGCGTGAGCACCACCCGGGCCACCGCCCACCCGGCCGTCGCGACGTACGTCGCCGCGGTCCGCGACGAGCTCGGCGACCTGCCGGCGGACGAGCTCGCGGAGATCGCCGAGGACGTCCGCGACCACCTCGACGACGTCGCGGCCGAGTACGGCGACGACGTCACGATCGGCGTGCTGATCGACCGGCTGGGCGCGCCGGCGGCGTACGCGGCCGAGTTGCGCGCCGCGGCCGGATTGCCGCAACCCGAGCCGGAGCCGAGCGGCGAGCGGACCGGCTTCATCCGGCGGCTGGTCCGGTTCGTGGTCGCCTTCTTCGGCTGGAGCGCCGTCGGGCTGGCCGCGCTCGCGTTCGTCGACACCGTGTTCGAGCTGAGCGGCTCGCCCGGGACCTTCGCGGTCCCGGCGCTGATCTCGGCCGTGCTCGCCGTCGCGGGGGCGTTGCTGCTGGTCATCGGCCGTCAGGACGCCGTGGCCGAGCTGCGGAGACTGCCGACGGCGCCGCTGCTGGCGCAGGTCGAGGAGTGGGTGCGCAGCATGCCGTGGGGACGGCCGGCGATCGAGCTGGTCACGTCGCTGCGCCCGGCCTGGTGGGTCGCGCGGGCCGTCGCGCTGGGGATGATCACCGCCCTCGTGGCGGGCAGCGTGGCGTTCGGCATGGCGGTGTTCCTGGTGGCGACGGTCGCCTCGGTGTGGCTGGGCCGGCGGGCCGCGGCCCGGCAGATCCGCGGGCCGCGGCTGGTCGCGGTGCAGGCGGTCAACGCCGCGCTGGCGATCGGCGGCCTGGTGGTGGCCGGCGTGGCGTTCGAGGCCGCCACCGGCTCCCACGTGCAGTACGTCGACGGTGGCTACGACGATCCGGGCTTCTACGACCAGGAGGGCGCCCAGGTCACCAACATCTTCCCGTACGGCGCCGACGGCGCGCTGCTGGAGAACGTCCGGCTCTATGACCAGGACGGCAACCCGATCGACCTCGGCTGGCAGGAGGACTGCTACGACGGCGCCTACGACGAGCAGTCGTTCACCGCCGCCAACGCCTGGGGCGACCACGTCTTCCCGCGGCTGACGGTGGGGGTGTCGCCGGACGGCCGGTGCGAGCAGGCGATGCTGGATGCGCCGTTCGGCCCGCAGTTGCCGGGCCCGGTGACGGTGCCGCCGGGCGACCCCGACGCGCTGAAGTGACGGGTCAGACGCCGACCGGGTGCCAGACGGTCTTCGTCTCCAGGTAGGCGGTGATGCGCTCGAGGCCGGGCTCGGCGATCCAGTCGGGCTCGGCCTCCGGCGCGCGCACCACCCGCTTGAGGTTGTCGGCCGCGGCCAGCTCCAGGGCGCTCGCCCGCTCGGCATCGCCCGCGGCGCCGGCGAGGTCGACGGCGTTGACGTCCATGTGCGCGGCCAGGATCGGCGCGGTGTCGGCGAGCGTCCCCGTCAGGATGTTGACCACACCGCCGGGCACGTCGGACGTCGCCAGCACCTCGGACAGCGTGATGGCGGGCAGCGGCCGCTCCGCCGACGCCGTCAGCACCGCCGTGTTGCCGCCGACGATGACCGGCGCCAGCACCGAGACCAGCCCCAGCAGCGACGAGCGCTGCGGCGCCAGCACGGCGACCACGCCGGTCGGCTCGGGCACGGAGAAGTCGAAGTACGGCCCGGCGACCGGGTTGCTCGACCCGACCACCTGGGCGATCTTGTCGGCCCACCCGGCGTACCAGACCCAGCGGTCGATGGCCTCGTCGACGAGCGACACGGCCTTCGCGCGGGCCACGCCCTCGCCGGCCGCCACCTCGTCGACGAACTGGGCGTGCCGGCCCTCCATGACCTCGGCGACGCGGTACAGCACCTGGCCGCGGTTGTACGCCGTCGCCCCGGACCACCCGCCGACCGCCTTGCGGGCGGCGACGACGGCGTCGCGGGCGTCCTTGCGCGAGGCCCAGGCCGCGTTGGCGAGGAACCGGCCCTTGGCGTCGGTGACCTCGTAGGACCGGCCGGACTCCGAGCGCGGGAACTTGCCGCCGACGTACAGCTTGTAGGTCTTCTTCACCGCGAGGCGCTCGGCCACGTCATCCCTCCGTCTTCAGGTAGGCCAGCAGGCCGTGCCGGCCGCCCTCGCGGCCGTAGCCCGACTCCTTGTAGCCGCCGAACGGCGACGTCGGGTCGAACCGGTTGAACGTGTTGGCCCAGACGACGCCGGCCCGCAGCTGCTGCGCCATCCACAGGATGCGCGAGCCCTTGTCCGTCCACACGCCAGCGGACAGGCCGAACGGCGTGTTGTTGGCCTTCTCGACCGCCTCGGCCGGGGTGCGGAACGTCAGCACCGACAGGACCGGGCCGAAGATCTCCTCGCGGGCGATGCGGTGCGCCTGGGTGACGCCGGTGAACAGCGTCGGCGGGAACCAGAAGCCGCGCTCGGGCAGCTCGCACTCAGGCGACCAGCGCTCGGCCCCTTCGGCCTCGCCGACCTCGGACAGCTCGCGGATGCGGGCCAGTTGCTCGGCGGAGTTGATGGCGCCGATGTCGGTGTTCTTGTCGAGCGGGTCGCCGACGCGCAGCGTGCCGAGCCGCCGCTTCAGCCGGCCCAGGACGTCGTCGTACACCGACTCCTGCACCAGCAGCCGCGAGCCCGCGCAGCACACGTGCCCCTGGTTGAAGAAGATGCCGTTGACGATCCCTTCGACGGCCTGGTCGACGGGCGCGTCGTCGAACACGATGTTCGCGGCCTTGCCGCCCAGCTCGAGCGTCGCCTTCTTGGCGGTGCCGGCGACGCTGCGGGCGATCTGCTTGCCGACCTCGGTGGACCCGGTGAACGCGACCTTGTCGACGCCCGGGTGCTCGACCAGCGCGCGGCCGGTGTCGCCGGCGCCGGTGAGGATGTTGACGACACCCGGCGGGAGGTCGGCCTGCTGGCAGATCTCGGCGAACAGCAGCGCCGTCAGCGGCGTGGTCTCGGCCGGCTTGAGCACGACGGTGTTGCCGGCGGCCAGCGCGGGCGCGATCTTCCACGACAGCATGAGCAGCGGGAAGTTCCACGGGATGACCTGGGCGGCGACGCCGTACGGCTTCGGGCCGGGCCCGGCGCCGGCCCACGCCAGCTTGTCGGCCCAACCGGCGTAGTAGAAGAAGTGCGCCGCGACCAGCGGGATGTCGACGTCGCGCGACTCGCGGATGGGCTTGCCGTTGTCGATGGACTCGAGGACGGCGAGCTCGCGGGCGCGTTCCTGGATGATGCGGGCGATGCGGAACAGGTACTTGCCGCGGTCGCGCCCGGAGAGCTTCGACCAGGTGCGCTCGTAGGCGCGGCGGGCCGCCTGGACGGCGCGGTCGACGTCTTCGGCGCCGGCCGACGCGATCTCGGCCAGCACCTCCTCGGTGGCCGGGTTGACCGACTTGAACGTCGAGCCGTCGACGGGCTCGGCGAACTCGCCGTTGACGAACAGCCCGTACGAGCTCTTGATGTCGACGATGGCCCGCGACTCCGGCGCGGGCGCGTACTCGAACTTCGTCATGGCGATCAGTCCAGCGTCACGTAGATGTCCGTCACGTTTCCCAGCGTAGACGCTCGGGACGCCTGCCAGGGCTGCCGGTGGCGGCGCTGATCCCGCTGGTGTACCTCGTGGTGTCGGCCGGTTCGCTGGCGTGGTTCGCGGAACCCGGCGCTTCGTCCCGTTCCGTACCGTCCAGCTGGCTGCCGTTCGCCCTGCAGTGGTCGCTCGGCGGTTCGCCGCGTCGGGCGCCGTCTGCTTCACGCCGCTGTCGGCGGCACTGCCGCCGGAAGAGGTGGTGCGACTCCTCGACGGCGTCTTCACCGCCTTCGACCGGCTGGCCGACGAGCACGGACTGGAGAAGATCAAGACGATCGGCGACGCTGACATGGTGGCCTGCGGCGTACCGGTTCCGCGTGACGATTGCGAGGCCGTCGCGGAGATGGCGCTGGCGATGCTGCGCGAGTGCGAGCGTCGTGGGCCCGGCCCGGACGGCCTGCGGTTCCGGATCGGCATGGACACCGGACCCGTGGTGGCCGGCGTCATCGGCCGGCGCAAGTTCATCTACGACCTGTGGGGCGACACCGTCAACACCGCGAGCCGGATGGAGAGCCATGGCCTGCCGGGCGCGATCGTGATGTCCGTACCGGTGCTTGCGCGGGCCCGGCCGCGGTGCCAGCGTCGAGAGCCGTGTGAATCGACCTCGGGGGGCGAGTTCCATGCCCAGTCGGCGAGCTGTCACGTTCATCGCGGGTGCCGGACTCATCGTGGCCGGCGCGATCCCGGCGATCGCCGGGCCGCTGGTCACCGGGCCGCTGGTCCAGGTGTCGGGGACGAGTCCGTTCCTGGACTGCACCGCCGACGCCGTCGGCGGCCAGTCGGGGACGGTGTACCTCAACAGCGAGGTGGAGCCCTGGATCGACGTGAATCCGGCCGACCCGGCCAACGTAGCCGGGATCTGGCAGGCCGACCGCTGGTCCAACGGCGGTGCCCGCGGCCTGGTGGCCGGGGTCAGTCAGGACGGCGGCAGCACCTGGGCGGAGGTGACGATCCCAGGCATCACGCTGTGCTCCGGCGGGACGTACGACCGCGCGACCGACCCGTGGGTGTCGTTCGGCCCCGACGGACGGCTGCACCAGCTGGCGCTGTCCTTCAACGACGTCGCGCCTCCGTTCGAGCCGCGTGACTTCGACCACGCGCTGCTGGCCAGCTGGTCCGACGACGGAGGCCTGACCTGGAGCGACCCGGTCGAGGTGATCCGCGACCTGGACGCCAACGTCTTCAACGACAAGCAGACGATCACTGCCGATCCCACCGACCCGGATCTCGTGTACGCCGTCTGGGACCGGCTGGTCTTCCCGGGCAGCGAGCGCGCCAACGTGATCGCCGGCTTCGTCACCCAGGCGTTCACCGGACCGGCATGGTTCGCCCGCAGCACCGACGGCGGAGTGACGTGGGAGGCGCCGAAGGAGATCTACGACCCGGGCATGCGCGACCAGACCATCGGCAACCAGATCGTGGTCCTGCCCGACGGCACGTTGGTGGACATCTTCAACGAGATCCGCAACGACAACAGCGGCGGCCACCGCGGCAGCAACGTGGCCGTCATGATCTCCGACGACCAAGGCGTCACCTGGTCCGAGCGGATCTTCGTGAGCCGGCTGGGCACCATCGAGGTCACCGACCCGGACACCGGCGACCCCATCCGGACCGGCGATATCATCCCCGAGGTCGCGGTCGACCGTGACAGCGGTGCGCTGTACGCCGTCTGGCAGGACGCGCGCTTCAGCGGCGGTCAGTTCGACAGCGTCGCCTTCTCACAGTCGCTCGACGGCGGGCTCACCTGGTCCGAGCCGATCAAGGTGAACCTGACGCCTGGCACCGTTCCGCCCGGCAACCAGCAGGCGTTCACGGCGTCGGTGCACGTGGCGGACGACGGGACGATCGGCGTGACGTACTACGACTTCCGCAACAACACGCCGTCGACCACAACGCTGCCCACCGACTACTGGCTGGCGCACTGCCACCCGATGACGCCGACGAGCTGCGCCGACGCGGCGAACTGGGCCGACGAGGTGCGCCTCACGAACACGCCGTTCGACATGCGGCTGGCGCCGTTCGCGCTCGGGTTCTTCACCGGCGATTACGAGGGCCTGTCGAACATCGGGACGGACTTCGCGGCGTTCTTCTCCCAGTCGCACGGCACCGACCCGGCCAGTACGTTCTTCCGGACGGCCGGGTGAGTGGAGGTCAGTCGAGGGTGAAGTAGTCGGGGCCCGCGTAGCGGCCGGTGGTGAGCTTCTGCCGTTGCATGAGCAGGTCGTTGAGCAGGCTCGACGCGCCCAGCCGGAACCAGTCGGGGTCGAGCCAGTCGTCGCCCGCGGTCTCGTTGACCAGCACCAGGTACTTGATGGCGTCCTTGCTGGTGCGGATGCCGCCGGCCGGCTTGACGCCGACCTGGCGGCCGGTGGCCTCGCGGAAGTCGCGGACCGCCTCGAGCATGACCAGCGTGACGGGCAGCGTGGCGGCCGGCGCGACCTTGCCGGTGCTGGTCTTGATGAAGTCGCCGCCGGCCAGCATGGCCAGCCAGGACGCGCGGCGAACGTTGTCGTAGGTGGCCAGCTCGCCGGTCTCGAGGATGACCTTGAGGTGGGCGTCGCCGGCGGCCTGCTTGACCGCGACGATCTCGTCGAACACCGCGCCGTAGTGGCCGGCCAGGAACGCGCCGCGGTCGATGACCATGTCGACCTCGTCGGCGCCGGCCGCGACCGCGTCGCGGGTGTCGGCCTCTTTGACCGCCAGGCTGGTGCGTCCGGACGGGAACCCGGTGGCGACGCTGGCCACCTTCACGTCCGAGCCGGCCAGGGCCTCTTTCGCCGTGGCGACGAGGTCGGGGTAGACGCAGATGGCCGCGACCTGCGGGACCGTGCGGTCGGACGGGTCGGGGCGCAGCGCCTTGGCGCACAGCGCCCGCACCTTGCCCGGAGTGTCCTGGCCCTCCAGCGTGGTGAGGTCGATCATCGAGATGGCGAGGTCGATGGCGTACTGCTTGGCCGTGGTCTTGATGGACCGCGTGGCCAGCGTGGCCGCCCGGGCCTCGGCGCCGGTTTGGTCGACCCCCGGCAGGCCGTGCAGGAAGCGGCGCAACGACGCCTCGGAGGAGGCGATGTCGGACAGCCGCGCGTCGTCGAGCATGGTCACACCTCGGAGTCTAGGCGCTCGGATCGACTCCGTGCGGCGGGCGGGTGTATACGTATACATCATGAAGACGCTCAAGGACCGCTCCGCCGCCGTGGATCGCAGGGCCGAAGCCGCCGCCGTCACGGCGACCGTCGCTAGCATGCTGGCCGAGATCGAGGCCGGTGGCGACGCCGCCGTCCGCACGTACTCCGAGCAGCTGGACTCCTGGTCGCCGCCGTCGTTCCGGCTGACCGAGGACGAGATCGAGCGGATCGTCGCGACGGTGCCCGAGCAGGCGCTCGAGGACATCCGGTTCGCGCAGGCGCAGGTGCGCGGGTTCGCCGAACGCCAGCTGGCGTCGCTGCACGAGTTCGAGGTCGAGACGCTGCCGGGGGTGCGCCTCGGGCAGAAGCACCTGCCGATCGCGTCCGTCGGCGCCTACATCCCGGGCGGGCGCTACCCGCTGACCGCGTCGGCGCACATGACGATCGTGACGGCGAAGGTGGCCGGCGTGCCGCGGGTGGCGGCCTGCACGCCGCCGATCCGCGGCGAGATCCCGGCCGCGACGATCGCGGCGATGTCGCTGGCCGGCGCCGACGAGATCTACCTGCTCGGCGGCGTCCAGGCCGTCGGCACGCTGGCGCTGGGCACCGAGACCGTTCCGCGCGTCGACCTCATCGCCGGGCCGGGCAACGCCTACGTCGCCGAGGCGAAGAAGCAGCTCTACGGCCGGGTCGGGCTGGACCTGTTCGCCGGGCCGACGGAGATCCTGGTGCTGGCCGACGAGACCGCCGACCCGTTCGCCGTCGCCGTCGACCTGCTGTCGCAGGCCGAGCACGGGCCCGACTCGCCCGCCGTCCTCATCACGACGAGCGAGGCGCTGGCCCGCGCGGCGATGGCGCACGTGGAGGAGATCCTGCCCGGCATGCCGACGAAGGACATGGCCGAGCCGGCCTGGCGCGACCACGGCGAGGTGCACGTCGCCTCCTCGCTGGACGAGGCGTACGCGCTCGTCGACGAGCGGGCGTTCGAGCACGTGGAGGTGCTGACGGCGGACCCGCGGGCGGCGCTGGGCCGGCTGCGCAACTACGGCAGCCTGTTCCTCGGGTCGCTGACGACGGTGTCGTACGGCGACAAGGTGATCGGCACCAACCACGTGCTGCCGACGCGCGGCGCGGCCCGCTACACCGGCGGGCTGTGGGTCGGGAAGTACCTCAAGACCGTCACGTACCAGGAGATCACCGATCCGGCGTCCAGCGCGCTGCTCGGCGAGGTCTGCGGCCGCGCGTCGCGGGTCGAGCTGTTCGAGGGGCACGCCCGCTCCGGCGACATCCGCGCGGCGGCGCACACCGGCGCGTCGCTGGAGTGGACCGACCACGCCTTCGGGGGCGTGCGAGACTGACCGGTATGGCGAGACCGGCCGACCGCGGACGCCCGCCGACCAGCGTCGACATCGCGCGGGCGGCGGGCACGTCGCAGGCGACGGTGTCGCGGGCGCTCAACGGCGGGCGCGTCGCGGCGGCCACCCGCGACCGCATCCTGGCGATCAGCCGCGAGCTCGGCTACACCCCCAACGCGGCCGCCCGGTCGATGGTGACCAGCCGGACGGGGCTGATCGGCGTCGTCGTCTCGGACCTCACCAACCCGTTCTACCCGGAGTTCCTGGAAGAGATCGCCGCCTGCCTCGGCGCCCGGCGCCAGCACATGGTGCTGCAGAACGCCGGGGAGTCGGTCGAGCTGCTGCTGCAGCAACGCGTCGACGGGATCGTGTTCACCGCCGCGGTCGAGGGGTCCACGGCGGTGGCGGACCTGGTGGCGCGCCGGTTCCCGGTGGTGCTGGCGAACCGGGTCCTCGACGCCGCCTGCGACACCGTCGAGGGCGACCACCCGGCCGGCGCCGCCGCCGTCGTCGACCACCTGGCCGGGCTGGGGCACCGGCGGCTCGCGGTGCTGGCCGGGCTGCCCGGCGCGAGCACGTCGGCGCGGCGGCTGGCCGGGATCCGGACCCGGCTGGCTGCGCTCGGCCTGCCGGCGCCGTCCGTCGTCGACACCGGGTTCGACTACTCCCGCGCCTTTTCGGTCGCGACGGCGCTGCTGACCGGGTCGCGGCCTCCGACGGCGATCGTCGGGCTGAACGACCAGGTCGCGTTCGCCGCCCTCAATGCGGCCGCCGCCCTGGGCGTCGCGGTGCCGTCGCAGCTGTCCGTCGCCGGCTTCGACGACGTCCGCCAGGCGTCCTGGCCCACCCTAGGGCTGACGACGGTGCGCCAGCCGCAGGCCGCGATGGCCGCCCGCTCCGTCGCGCTGCTGAACGAGCGCATCGACGACCCCGCGCTGCCGCCGCGGCACGAGGTATTGCCGGCCGAACTCGTCGTCCGTACGACGACCGGCCCGGCCTAGCCTCGCTTGGTCTCCGAAACTCCGACACTCGAACCGAGTTCGAGCGAGCGTCGGGTGGCTGGTCCCGCTGCGTAGGTGCAGACGCAAGGGTCTGACCGGCCACGTTGGGTGGCACGGCCCGGCGCAGCGATCTCACATCGATCCCCGCATCGTTGGGCCGCGGCGATTGTGCGCCGCCTGGCGCGCCGCTGGGTGGGATCGCTGTGTTGCTGGGTGGCGTCGCTGTTGCCAGGGCAACAGTGATCCGCCCCACCCGGCGCAGCGGCTCCACACGGTGGGGTGGGGATCGTGCGCTTCAAGCGGACCCATGGGGCGCTTCGCGCGTTGGGTGTCCGCTTGACCCGCGGCCCCGCGGCACCTATCAGTGGGACGGGGGCAGTCTGGGCACACCTCGATGCCCGCCGCCGTCTTCGATAGCGAGAACCGTCCGAACGGCCCCTCGAAGACGACTCCCGCCATCGAAGACGTCGGTGGGAGTCGAGGACGGCCAATTCACATCCGTGCGCGCAGCACGTCGATCTCGCCGCCGGGCACCGCCGGGTCGAAGCCGTGCTGGATCAGCCAGCGGATGTTCAGCAGGCTGCGCATCGACCACCACGCGCGGACGACGTCGAGGTCGACGTCCTTGCCGTAGCCCTCGACGACGTCGCCGAGGTGTTCCTCGTGGCCGAGCGTCAGGCTGGCGAGATCGCACAGGGGGTCGCCGCGGCCCGCCTCGGACCAGTCCAGCACGCCGGTGACCTCGTCGCCGTCGACGAACACGTGGGTGATCTGGAAGTCGCCGTGCGCGAACACCGGCGTCCACGGCCGGAGCGCGGCCTCGGCGACCTGGCGGTTGCGCTTGACCAGGTCGGCGGGGAGGCCGCCGGTCGTGACCAGCCACTCGCACTCGGCGTCGAGGTTCGCCGCGGCCTTCTCGGGGGTCCGGCCGGGCCACGGCGGCAGCGGCGCGTCGTGCAGCTTCCGGGCGGCGGCGCCGGTCGCGGCCCACGCCGCCGGCGACGCGGGCGACGGCTCGCCGAGGCGGCCGAGCTCCGTCCCCGGCAGGGCGGCGAGCGCCAGTACGGGCGGTTGGTGCCACAGCATCCGCGGCGTCGGGATGGGCGCCAGGGCCATCGCCTCGACCTCGACGTCGGTGCGCCCCCGCTCGGCGTCGATCTTCAAGAACACGTCACCCACGCGTAGCGTCGCCCGCTCCTGATGCGCGACAACGATCTCGATCTCGTCCACGCCGGCCATTCTCGAAGCCCGCTCGCCGGCGTCGCAACGGGTTTGCCGCGAGCACGGATCGCCGCGTGCACCGGGTGCCGCGTGCGCCGGGTGGTACGTAGACCCCGCCCGGCCCGGGTGGGGCCCACCCTAGGGGCGGGCACCGACAGACTCGCCGACGCGGCTGGGGTGGCTGAGGTGGTCGACGCGGCTACACGTGCTGCGGCGCACCCGCACCGCCTGAGGGGCCGCCCTGGATGAGAGCCATGATCATGGCGCTGTTTGTGCTGCTCTGGCGACACAAATAGCGCCATGCTCATCGGTGTGCACGTCGTCGCGTGCTACGGCAGACCCCGCCCGGCCCGGGTGGGGCCCACCCTACGGGCGGGCGCCGACACACTCGCCGAAGCAGCCGAAGCAGCCGAAGCAGCCGAAGCAGCCGAAGCAGCCGAAGCAGCCGAAGCAGCCGAAGCAGCCCGAAGCAGCCGAAGCAGCCGAAGCAGCCGAAGCAGCCCGAAGCAGCCGAAGCAGCCGAAGCAGCCGAAGCAGCAGCCCGAAGCAGCGGACGCAGCCGACGCAGCCACGCAGCCGGCGTGGGCGAGGCCCTGCGGAGGCTGGGGCCAGCCGGGCTAGGAGCGGCCCGACGGGTCGACGCGGAGGCTGCCGCCGAACATGGTGCCGGTCACGGTGATCACGTGAGTCACCGCGCCCGGAACGGCCTGCCGGGAGGCGTGGTCGCGGACCCGGCTGCCGGTCGCCGAGACCCCGCTCAGGTCCACCGCGACGTCCGGTGGCACCGTCAGCCGCAGCCGGGTGCCCGACGTCGAGATGCGCAGCGCGCTCCGCCCGCCCTCCGGCAGCCGCGCCACCGTGTAGTCCAGCCGGGCCGAGCCGCCGATCACGCCGAGCTCGATGACCCGCGGCACCGTCCAGGCGCCCTCGCGGCGGAACCGCTGACCGGCCGCCTGCCACCGCACCACCTCGTCCGCCGCGCCCGCAACCTCGGCCGACGCCGACGCCGACGCCAACGCGTCGGGCACGGCCGGCGGGGCGGGTGCCGCCACCGGCAGGTCCTCCGTCAGCGGCTCCAGGTCGGCGAAGGTGCGCGCGTTGAGCGCCCGCTCGACCCGTTCCTCCAGTTCGGACGTGTCCAGCCGCCCGTCGGCCGCCGCGTCGCGCAGGATCTCGACCATCCGGTCGCGGTCGGCGTGCGAGACCCGCAGCAGGCGGGGGTCGGGCTCGTCGGTGCTCATGACGGCAGCCCGAGAGCCGCACCGACGTCGGCGCGGACGGCGGCCAGCCGGTCCCGGGCAGCCACCCGCGCGGCCGCCACGTCGCTGCCATCGACCGGGACCACGACCTCGAGGTAGCACTTGAGCTTCGGTTCGGTGCCGCTCGGCCGGACGACGACGCGGGTGGCGTCCGCGGTCAGGTAGCGCAGGCCGTCGGTCGGCGGCAGCCCGCCGTCGGTCAGCAGGTCGTCCGCGGTCACCACCGCCGAGCCGCCCAGCGAGGACGGCGGCGCCGAGCGCAGCCGGGCCATCGCGGCGGCGATCAGCGACAGGTCCTCGACGCGGACGGAGAGCTGGTCGGTGGCGTGCAGGCCGTGCGCCACCGCGAGGTCGTCGAGCACGTCCCACAAGGTGCGCCGCGCCGCCGCCGTCGAAGCGGCCAGCTCGGCCACCAGCACCGCCGTCGAGATGCCGTCCTTGTCGCGCACCGACTCGGGGTCGACGCAGTAGCCGAGCGCCTCCTCGTAGCCGTAGGTCAGGCCGGGCACCCGCGAGATCCACTTGAACCCGGTCAGCGTCTCGGCGTGCGGCAGCCCGTGCGCCGCGGCGATGCGCCCGAGCAGCCGCGACGACACGATCGAGTTGGCCAGCACGCCGGTGCGCCCGCGCTCCGCGAGGTGCGAGCCGAGCAGCGCGCCGACCTCGTCGCCGTGCAGCATCCGCCACCCGTCCGCCGACGGCAGCGCGACGGCGCACCGGTCGGCGTCCGGGTCGTTCGCGATGACGATGTCCGCCTCGACGCGCCGCGCCAGGGCGAGCGCGAGGTCGATGGCGCCCGGCTCCTCCGGGTTGGGGAACGCGACGGTGGGGAAGTCGGGGTCCGGCTCGGCCTGCTCGGCGACGGTGTGCAGGTCGGTGAAGCCGGCCCGGATCAGCGCCTCGCCGGCGGTGACACCGCCGACGCCGTGCAGCGACGTGTGCACGATGCGCAGGTCGCGCGGCCCGTCGTCGGCGGCCACCCCGGCGGCGGAGGCCAGGTACGCCGTCACGACGTCCTCGCCGATCTCCGCCCAGCCGTCCGCGGCCCGCGGCACCGACGCGACGGACCGGACGGCGTCGATGTGTGCGGCGATCTCGGCGTCGGCCGGTGCGACCAGCTGCGAACCGCCGTCGGGACCGCCGAGGTACACCTTGTAGCCGTTGTCCTGCGGCGGGTTGTGGCTGGCCGTCACCATGACCCCGGCGTCGGCGGACAGCCGCCGCACCGAGAACGCCAGCACCGGCGTCGGCAGCAGCCGCGGCAGCACCAGCGCCTCGATGCCGGCCGCGGTCAGCACGGCGGCGGTGTCGGTGGCGAAGTCGAAGGAGCGGTACCGGGCGTCGTAGCCGATGACGACGCGGTGCCGGGTGCCGTTCACCGGGGTGCGGGCCGCGAGCAGGAACGCGGCCAGCCCCGCGGCGGCGCGGATGACGACGGCGCGGTTCATCCGATTCGGGCCCGCGCCGATGGCGCCGCGCAGCCCGGCCGTACCGAACTGCAGGATGCCGGCGAACCGGTCGGCGAGATCCGCGGTCGCGGCATCGTCGCCGGTCGCGGCGGCGTCGAGCACCGCTTGCAGCTCCGCCCGGGTGGCCGGGTCGGGGTCGTCGGCCAGCCAGGCACGGGCCTGCTCGAGCACGTCGGTCATCGCACAATTTTCCCTTCTCGCGGGGCGGGGCTCCCCTTCTCACGGGGCGGGACGATGCGCCGGTCCATGTTCAGGAGATCCTAGGAGCATGCAGGTCTCCATCCTCGGCCCGGTGCGGGTCGGCGCGGCCGGTGAGATCCCCGGCGCGGGTGTACGCGCGCTGCTCGCGCGGCTGGCGCTGGCGCCGGGCCGGGTCGTCGGGGTGGAGACGATCGTCGACGACCTGTGGACCGGGCGGCCGGGAAACCCGGCCAATGCCGTGCAGGCGACGGCGTCGCGGCTGCGCAAGGCGCTGAACGGGCACCCGGTGGCGGTCGAGGCGGCGGCCGGCGGGTACCGGCTCGCGGTCGGCCGCGACGACGTCGACGCCGCCGTGGCCGACGCGCTGCTGGCCGGCGCGGCGGCGGCACTGCGCGACGGCGATCCAGCGGCCGCTGCCGCCGAGTCCGGTCAGGCGCTGGGACTGTGGCGGGGCGAGCCGCTGGCCGACGTCGGCGACGCGCCGTTCGCGCCGGTCGAGGCGGTCCGGCTGGCCACGCTGTGGCTGGATCTGCGCCGCACCCGCATCGAGGCCGACCTGCGCCGCGGCGTCCATGCCGACCTCCCGGCCGAACTGGCCGGGCTGGTCGACGATCACCCGCTGGACGAGGCGCTGCTCGGCCAGCTGATGCGCGCGCTGGTCGCGACCGGGCGATCGGCCGAGGCGCTGGCCGCGTTCCAGGACGTCCGCGAGCGGCTGGCCGAGGCGTTCGGCGCCGACCCCGGCGTGCAGTTGCGCGACGTCCATCTGGCGGTGCTGACGCACGACCGCGCGGCGCTGCGGCTCGGCCCCGTGCCGCCGATCGCGACGGCCGCGCCCCACCCGCCCGACGCTCCCGATGCCCCGGCGGCGGGCGGGTCCGGCCGGCCCCGGCTGCGCCGCTCCGCGACCCCGCTGCTCGGCCGCGACGACGAGCTGGCCCAGGTCGAGGCGCTCCTCGACGACGCCCGGCTGGTCACGCTGCTGGGCCCGGGCGGCGTCGGCAAGACCCGGTTCGCCACCGAGCTGGGGTTGCGCCGGCAGGACCGCACCGGCCGCACCGTGCACCTCGTCGAGCTGGCCGGCCTGCGCGACGACGCTGACGTGCTGCCCGCCGTGCTGGGCGCGCTCGGCCTGCGCGAGGTCAGCCTGGTCGACCGCGGCGGGTACCCGGTGTCGCGGACGCCGATCGAACGGCTGCGCGACCTGCTGGCCGACAGCGACGCGCTGATCGTCGTCGACAACTGCGAGCATCTGGTCGACGCCGTCGCGCAGGTCGTGCACGAGATCGTGACGGCGTCGGCGCAGGTCCGCGTGCTGGCCACCAGCCGCACACCGCTGGCCGTCGACGGCGAGGTCGTGCACCCGCTGCCCACGCTGGCGCTGCCACCCGACGGCGCCGGCCCGCTCGACTACCCGGCGGTGCGGCTGTTCCACGAGCGCGCTCGCGCGGCCCGCCCGGCCGCCCGGCTGGACCCCGAGGTCGTCACCGAGATCTGCCGGCACCTCGACGGCCTGCCGCTGGCGATCGAGCTGGCCGCGGCCAAGGTGCGGACGATGTCGGTGGAGCAGCTGGCAGCCCGGCTCGACGACCGGTTCGGACTGCTGGTCGGTGGCCCGCGGTCGGCGCCGGAGCGACACCGCACGCTGCTCGCCGTCGTCCGGTGGAGCTGGGAGCTGCTGGACCCGGTGGAGCAGGCGGTGCTGCGCCGGCTGGCCGTGCTGCCCGTCGGCGCCGACGCCGTGACGGCCACGGCCGTCTGCGGGTTCGGCGCGATCGACGCGGGCGCCGTCGAGGCCGCCCTCACCGGGCTGGCCGACCAGTCGCTGCTGGTCGTCGACGAGTCCGGCGGCACGGTGTGGTTCCGGCTGCTGGAGACCGTCCGCGAGTTCGCCGACGCCGAGCTGGACGCGGCCGGCGAACGCGCCGCGACGACGGCCCGGCTGGTCGACTGGGCCGCCGATCTCGCCGCCCGGGCCGAGCCGAACCTGCGCGGCCACACCCAGGTGACGTGGTTCGGCGTGCTGGCCGCCGAGCACGACAACCTGGTCGCCGGGCTGCGCGCCGCCATCGACGCCGGCGACACCCGGTCGGCGTACACCGTCGCGGTGACGATGTGCTGGTACTGGGCCGCGCTCGGGCTGCACTTCGAGGTGGCCGCCTGGGGCGAGCAGCTGATCGCGATGGACGGGCCGGCCGACCCCAGCACCGCCGCCGTCCTGTACGCCATCATGATCCCGAACTCGCTGGTCGCCGGGCCGACCCGCATGGGCGTGCAATTCATCCGGCGGCTGCGCCGCCTGGTCCGCGACGATACCGGGCTGACCCCGCTGGCCCGGGCCTTCGGTGAGCTGGTGCTCGCCGCGATGAACGGCCGGCCGGCCGCGCTGGAGCGGGCCTACGCGACCGTCGAGGCGTCCGGGGACCCGTGGGCGCGGTCGATGGCGGCGCTGTTCTTCAGCATCCTGGCCGACAACGAGGGCGAACGGGGCGAGTCGCGCCGGCTCGCGCAGGAGGCGCGGACCGGCTTCGCCGCGCTCGGCGACCGGTGGGGCGTGGCGATGACCTCGATGACCCTCGGGCTGACGGAGGCCGCCGACGGCGACGGCGCCTCGGCCATCGAGCTGCTGGATGAGGCGGTGCGCAGCTTCGACATCCTCGGCATCCGCGAGGACGGCCGCCAGGTGCAGCTGCTGCGCGCGATCGTGCTGGTGCGCAGCGGCGAGGTCGCGCGCGGCGTCGCCGAGCTGACCGCGCTGCAGGAGCGCTACCCGAACGACCCCGAGGTCGCCACCATGGCCGAGGCCGGGCTGGCCGAGGCGGCGGCCCGGCTAGGCGACGCCGTGTCCATGCTGGCGCACTACGACGTCGCGGTCGCGGCGGCGCGGTCGGAGGAGATCGGCGGGCCGCCGCAGCTGCGGGTCATGGCGCTGGCCGGCGCGGCGCTCGCCCGGCTGCGGGTCGGCCGCGACGACATCGACGACCTGCTCGCCGACGCGTACCGGCTGGCGGTGGCCGACGGCGACCGGCCGGTCATCGGCGTGGTCGCGGTCGCCTACGGTCGGCTGGCCCTCGTCCGCGGCGACGGCGACCGCGCGGCCCGGCTGATCGCCCTCGGCCGTCGCATCGGCGCCGTCGAGCTGCTGGGCGACGTCCGCCACCCGGCGTTCGTCGAGCTTCCCGAGCCCGACGAGCAGCTGCTGGCGGCCGAACGCGAGCGCGTCCGCGACCTCCCCGGCATCGCCGTCGCGCGGGAGATCGGGACGCTGCTCCGCCCGTGAGGGTCAGGACTTGCGGCGGTAGGCCCGGACGGTGAGCGGTGCGAACACCGCGATCAGCACGGCGCAGCCGATCAGCGACCAGCCGATGTCACCGGCGTCCGGACCACCCGCCATCAGCCCGCGGACCGCCGTCACCAGGTGCGACACCGGGTTGACGTCGACCCACGCGCGCAGCCAGCCGGGCATCGTCGACGGGTCGACGAACACGTTGCTGGCGAACGTCAGCGGGAACATCGCCAGCATGCTGACGCCCTGCACCGCGCCGGCCGAGCGCATGACCAGTCCGAGGAAGGCGAAGATCCAGCTCAGCGAGAACGCGAACACCAGCACCAGCAGGACGGCGGCGACCACGTCGAACACGCTGCCGTCCGGCCGGAAGCCCATCGCCATGCCGACCGCGAGGCAGACCGCGGCCGCCACGACGTAGCGGATGCTGTCGGCCAGCAGCGCGCCGACCAGCGCCGCCGGCCGCCAGATCGGCAGCGACCGGAACCGGTCGAAGATGCCCTTGCCGATGTCGGTGTTCAGCGAGATGCCGGTGTACAGCGACGCCATCACGACGGTCTGCACGAGGATGCCGGGCAGCACGAACTGCAGGTACTCCTGGGTGCTGCCGGAGACCGCGCCGCCGAACAGGTAGACGAACATCAGGATGAAGATCACCGGCTGGAACGTCACGTCGAACAGCTGCTCCGGGATGCGCCGGATCTTCAGCACGCTGCGCCAGCCCAGCGTCAGGCTGGCCGACAGCGCGCTCGGCGGCTGCGGCCGGTCCACCCGGGCGGCGACGCGGCTGGCCGAGCGCTCGGCGGCGCGGGTCTCGGTGGTGGTGGTCGTCATGCGGCGGTCCTCTCGGTGTCGTCGTCCTCCGCGGCGTGGCCGGTCAGGGTGAGGAAGACCTCGTCCAGGCTGGGGCGCTGCACCCCGATCTCGTCGATGCGGACGCCCTCGGCGCGCAGCCGGATCATCAGGTCGGCGACGAGGTCCGGGTCGGCGACCGGCGCGGTGATGACGCCGGCCTCCGGCGTGCTGCGCGGCGTGGTGTCCAGCGTCTGCGCGACCAGCCGCTCGGCGAGGTCGCGCTGCGTCTCGTCGGCCAGCCGCAGGTGCAGCGAGCTGCGGCCCACGGACGCCTTGAGGTCGGCGCTGGTGCCCTCGGCGATGACGGTGCCGCGGTCGATGACGGCGATCCGGTCGGCCAGCTGGTCGGCCTCGTCGAGGTACTGCGTGGTGAGCAGCACGGTGGTGCCGCCGGCGACGAGGTCGCGGATGATGTCCCAGACCTGCCCGCGGCTGCGCGGGTCCAGGCCGGTGGTCGGCTCGTCCAGGAACAGCACGTCCGGCGTGACGACGATGCTGGCCGCGAGGTCGATGCGCCGGCGCATGCCGCCGGAGAAGTGCTTGACCGGGCGGCTCGCGGCGTCGGTGAGGTCGAAGCTCTCCAGCAGTTCGGCCGCCCGCCGCTTCGACTGGGCCCGGCTCAGGCCGACCAGCCGCGACTGCAGCACCAGGTTCTCGGTGCCGGTGAGGTCCTCGTCGACCGACGCATACTGGCCGGTCAGGCCGATGAACTTGCGCACTTCGTCGGCGTCGTCGACGACGTCGCGGCCCAGCACCCGCGCGCTGCCGCCGTCGGGGCGCAGCAGGGTGGTGAGCATGCGGACGGTGGTGGTCTTCCCGGCGCCGTTCGGCCCGAGGACCCCGTACACGGTGCCGGCGCGGACGGCGAGGTCGACGCCGTCGACGGCGCGGTTCTCACCGAACGTCTTGACCAGGCCGTGCGCCTCGATGGCCATGGTTTGGGTGTCCAGTGTGCTCATGCGGTCCTCCCGAGGTTCACGGGCACGGTAGTGCTCGAGAACAAGGCTCGGAGGAGCGGCTGACCGGCCGCTGACAGAGCGCTGACGAGGGCTGTCAGAGGCTGGTCGTCAGAGCTTGGCGACGACCGCCGCGAGCAGCGCGCTGATGCGCGGGCCGGCGGCCTGACCTGCCTCGATGACCTCGGCGTGGCTCAGCGGTGTCGCGCTGATGCCGGCGGCGGGGTTGGTCACCAGCGAGATGCCGAGCACCTCGAGGCCGGCCTCGCGCGCGGCGATGGCCTCCAGCGCCGTCGACATGCCGACGAGGTCGCCGCCGAGGCGCTGCGCCATGCGGACCTCGGCCGGGGTCTCGTAGTGCGGGCCGCGGAACTGGACGTAGACGCCGTCGGGGAGGTCCGGGTCGACCTCGCGGGCGACGGCGCGCAGCCGGGCCGCGTAGAGGTCGGTGAGGTCGACGAAGTTCGCCCCCTCGATGGGTGAGGTCGCCGTCAGGTTGAGGTGGTCGCTGATCAGCACCGGCGTGCCGGCCGGCCACTCCTCGCGCAGCCCGCCGCAGCCGTTCGTCAGCACCAGCGTCCGCACGCCCGCCGCGGCCGCCGTCCGCACCCCGTGCACGACGGCGCGCACGCCGCGGCCCTCGTAGAGGTGGGTGCGGGCGCCGAGGACCAGCGCGTGCTTGCCGGTGCCGTCGATGCGGACGGAGCGCAGCGTGCCCACGTGCCCCACGACGGCCGGCGGCGCGAACCCCGGGACGTCGGTGCTGGGGATGGTCGCCACGGTCTCACCGAGGAGGTCGGCCGCGCCGCCCCAGCCGGACCCCAGGACCAGCGCGATGTCGTGCCGCTCGACCCCGGTGGCGGCGGCGATGTGCTCGGCCGCGGCCCGCGCGACGGCCTGGGGATCGTCCAGCGGCTCGGTCACCGGCCGACTGTACCGCGGGCGCCCTCCAGCTTGACGCCACGCCAGGTGAGCAGCGCGATCAGGATGGCGGCGGCGGTGATCGCGATGTCGGCGATGTTCCCGACGAACAGCCCGCCGTAGTCGATGAAGTCGACGACGTGGCCCTCCAGGAAGCCCGGGTCGCGGAACAGCCGGTCGATGAGGTTGCCGAACGCGCCGCCGAGCAGCAGCCCGAACGCGACCGCCCAGCCGCCGGAGCCCAGCTTCGCCGACGCCCGGATGACGACCACGATCACCACGATCACGATCAGCGTGAGCAGCCACGTCAGCCCGGTCGCGATCGAGAACGCGGCGCCGGAGTTGTAGAGCAGCCGCAGTTGCAGCAGGTCGCCGATCAGCTGGATCGGCTCGCGGCCGGTCAGCTCGGACTCGGCCCACCATTTCGTCAGCTGGTCGATTCCGGTCACCACGACGGCGATGGCGGCGACCCGGCCGATCAGGCGCCAGTTCGCCGGCGCGGGTGCGCCCGCGGGTTGCTCGGGGTCGGGTGTGGTCGGCACGGGGCAAGCGTGCCATGTCGGCGCGCCGCGCCCCAGCACCGGGCGGACGACAGGGCGTACCGGCGTACGGGACAATGGCCGGGTGACACGTGTGGCGATTCTCGGCGGCGGACCCGGCGGCTACGAGGCGGCGCTGGTGGCGGTGCAGCTCGGAGCGGACGTCACGCTGGTCGACCGCGACGGCCTGGGCGGCTCCGCCGTCCTCACCGACTGCGTGCCCAGCAAGACCCTCATCGCGACCGCCGAGGTGGTCAGCGACGCGGCGGAGTCCGCGGAACTGGGCGTCGAGCTGGGCCACGACTCCGTCGGCGTCGACCTGCGGCGGGTCAACAAGCGGGTGCTCGAACTGGCCAAGGCGCAGTCGGCCGACACCGCGGCGACGGTCGAGAAGGCCGGGGTGCGCATCCTGCGCGGCAGCGGACGGCTGGCGCCCGGCGACCGCGTCGTCGTCGACGACGACGCCCACGAGTTCGTCGCCGACGTCGCGCTGCTGGCCACCGGCGCGCGGCCGCGCATCCTGCCCGAGGCCGAGCCCGACGGCGAGCGCATCCTCACCTGGGAGCAGGTCTACGACCTCGACGAGCTGCCCGAGCACCTGATCGTGGTCGGCTCCGGCGTCACCGGCGCGGAGTTCGCCAGCGCCTACAACGCGCTCGGCGCCGAGGTCACGCTGGTGTCGTCGCGCGACCGCGTCCTCCCCGGCGAGGACGCCGACGCCGCGTACGTCCTGGAAGAGGTGTTCGCGCGGCGCGGCCTGAACGTGCTGTCGCGGTCGCGGGCGGCGTCGGTGCGGCGCGACGGCGACGGGGTGGTCGTCAGCCTGACCGACGGGCGGACGGTGCGCGGCTCGCACTGCCTCATGGCGGTCGGGTCGGTGCCGAACGTCGAAGGGCTCGGGCTGTCCGAGTGCGGCGTCGCGCTCGACGACCGCGGCTTCGTCAAGGTCGACCGCGTCTCCCGCACGTCCGCCCGCGGCGTGTACGCGGCCGGTGACGTCACCGGCGTCAACATGCTCGCGTCGGTGGCGGCCATGCAGGGCCGCACGGCGATGTGGCACGCCCTCGGCGACGCCGTGTCGCCGCTGAACCTCAAGACCGTCGCCGCGAACGTCTTCACCGACCCCGAGATCGCCACCGTCGGCTGGTCCCAGGCCGCGGTCGACGCCGGCGACATCGACGCCGTGGCCGTCAAGCTGCCGCTGGCCACCAACGCGCGGGCGAAGATGCTGGGCATCCGCGACGGTTTCGTGAAGCTGTTCTGCCGGCCCGGCACCGGCATCATCGTCGGCGGGGTCGTGGTGGCGCCGCGGGCCAGCGAACTGATCCACCCCATCTCGCTCGCCGTCGAGGCCGCCCTCACCGTCGACCAGATGGCCCGCGCCTTCACCGTCTACCCGTCGCTGTCCGGCTCGGTGGCCGAGGCGGCGCGGCAGCTGCACCGCCGCGACTGAGCGCTACCTGACGAAGTACGGCGCCGGGTCGTCCTTCAGCGCGTGCGCGAGACGTTCGCGCGCGGTGACGTCGAGCGGCGGCAGGTCGTCGGGTGCGAACCACTCGACCGCCAGCGACTCGTCGTCGTTGACCCGCGCCTCGCCGCCCACCGGCCGGCACCGGAACGCGATGCTGAGGTACTGGACGACGTCGCCGTTCGGGTAGGTGATCGGCGGGTCGGTGGTGACGCTGCTGATGCGCTCGACCTCGATGTGCACGCCGGTCTCCTCCCACGCCTCCCGCACCACGGCGGCGGCGGGCTGCTCGCCGGGCTCGAGGATCCCGGAGATCGTCGCCCACTGACCGGTGTCGGAACGCTGGTGCAGCAGCACCCGTCCCTCGTCGTCGACGATCACCGCCGTGACGCCGGTCAGCCACAGCAGGTCGTGGCCCACGCGCTCGCGCAGCGCCAGGATGAACTCAGGGGTCGGCACCGGTCAGAAGTCGCCGCCGCCGAAGTCGCCACCGCCGCCGAAGTCGCCGCCGCCCCAGTCGCCGCCGCCACCACCGCCGCCGCCGAAATCGCCGCCGCCCCAGTCACCGCCGCCGTCGGCGGAGATCGGAGAGGACATCGCCGAGCCCAGCATGGTGCCCATGAGCATGCCGGGCAGCAGACCGCCGAAGTAGCCGCCGGCCCACCCGCCGTACGCGGGACCGGCGTCGTAGTACGGACGGCGTTCGCCGTCGCCGACCGGGACCATGCGAGTCTCGGGGTCGGCGCCGTTCCTGATGCGCAACGCGTCGGCGGCGCAGGCCGGGACGGTGCGTGGTGTGCCGCCCATCGGCGCCCACTCGATGTCCTCGGCGGACGGGCCGTGACCGGGGTCGAAGAAGCAGGGCAGCCGGCGCTCCGGGATCGGCTCGCCCTTCGTCCGGGCATCGACGCAGGCCAGCAGCCAGCGGCCCTCTTCGAGGGCGGTGGTGACGGGCTTGAGGTCGGTGGGCCGCTCGGCGCGGTCGGCGAAGGTCTTGGCGTTCTCGTAGAGGTCGAGGGCGCGGCCGTACTCGTTGCGCGCCTCGATCGGGATCTTGGAGTCCTTGCCCAGGTCGAGGTCGAGCTCGGACAGCCGCTCGCCGTACTTGGTGATGTCCTCGTCGAGGGCGCCGCGGACCTGCTCGAGCTGGGCGCGCTCCTTGCTGCGCTTGTTGCGGCGGTACAGCAGGAAACCACCGCCGCCCGCCGCCGCCAGGATCGCCAGCGGCAGCAGTCCACCGCCGCCGCCACCGTCGCCGGAGGTCCCGCCGCCGCCAGCGCTCGAGCCGCCGTCGGCGATGACCTGCTCGGCCGACTCGATGAAGCTGGTGATGCCGGCGCCGAGGTCGCCGCCCGACTCGCTGATCGCCTGGCTGGCCGCCTCGTTGACGCCGTTCTGGATCTCCGTCGATCCGGCGCTGAGCTGGCGGCTGCCGAATATCACCAGGTAGGTGCCGGTGCCGATGTCCTGTCCCAGGGTCCGCGCCGCATCGGCGTCGTAGTCGGCCCCGGGCAGCACGGCGACGTAGAACGGGGTGTCCGCAGCCTCGATCGTGTCGCGCACCGAGGACTCCGCGTCGCCGTCGAACGTGAAGTCTTCGGCCTCGAGTTCGTCCACGCCGGTCTGGTCGACGTAGAGCGGGTTCTCACGGAGGGCGGCGGCGACGTCGTCCAAGCTGCTCGACATACACCCATCATCCACGGTCTGGCGCGTCGTGCCACGAGCAGGTCCGGCCGAGTCGATCAGCCGCGCCGACGTTGTCGGCGCCGGGTGGTTCGATGGACCCGTGGAGAAGCTCACCTGGAACCAGGTGCTGGCCCGCCGGCTGCGGCGCCTGCACGTCACCGACCCGTCCGCCGGTCTCGTCGGCACGGCGGGCCGGCTGGTCGGGCTGCACGCGCAGGTGGCGTCGTCCGCCGAGCTGATCGCCGCCGTCCGCACCCCGAGCTACGCGCTCGGCGACACCACCACGGCGCTGTGGACCGACCGCACGCTGGTGAAGACGTGGGGCATGCGCGGCACGCTGCACCTGTTCCCGGCGCAGGAGCTGCCGTTGCTGGTGGCGGCATGGGCGCAGCGGCAGTGGCCCAACGTCAACGCGGCCTGGGAGCGCTACCACGGCGTCAACCTCGCCGTGCTGCGCCAGGTCACCGAGATCATCGGCGAGGTGCTGCCGGGCCGGGTGCTCACCCGCGAGGAACTGCTGGCCGAGATCGCCCGCGAGGTCCGCGCACCCGGCATCGCCGACGCGGTGAAGTCGGGCTGGGGCCAGATGTTCAAGCCCGCGGCGGCCGGCGGCCTGCTCTGCTCGGGGCCCGAGCGCGACCGCAACGTCACCTTCACCAGCCCGCGCACCTGGCTGCCCGACGTGTCGTGGGACGACCAACCCGACCAGCACACCGCCCTGAGCACGCTCATCCAGCGGTTCCTCGACATCTACGGGCCGGCCACCCACGTCGACTTCAGCCGCTGGTGGGGCATCGACGCCGCGAAGGCGCGCCGGGTCTTCAAGGAACACGCCGAGGTCATGGTCGAGGCCGAGGTCGACGGCGTCGCGTGCTGGTCGACGCCGGCGGCGCTGGCCGACCTCCACGAGCACGACGAGGCCGACGGCACGAGCACCGGCGTCCACCTGCTGCCCGGCTTCGACCCGTACGTCATCGCGCCCATCGGGCACCGCACGCACACGGTGCCCGACGGCTTCATCGACCGCGTGTCGCGCACCGCCGGCTGGATCTCGCCGGTCCTGCTGGTCGACGGCGTCGTGCGCGGCGTGTGGAGCCACGAGCTGAAGAACGGCGCGCTGACCATCACCGTCGAGCCGTTCGCGCAGGTCAGCGCCGCCACCACGAAGGCGGCGACGGCCGCGGCCCGGCGCTACGGAGAGCTGTTCGACGCCGAGCCGCGGCTCACCTGGGGGTGACCCGAGCCGTCAGGCCGCCTCTTCGTGCACCCGGTCGACGGCGACGCGCACCGTCACCCGCTGCTCGCCCTCCTTGCGGAAGGGGTAGCTGTCGGCGTCGAGGTACTTCTTCGCCAGCCGGTCGATCACGTCGTCGCCGTCGTCGGTGGTGAGGGTCGCGCGGCCGGTGACGCTGGCCCACCGCCACGCGTTGTCCGGGTCCAGCACGCTCACCGAGACGACGTCGTTCTCGCGCAGCCGCCGCTCCTTCACCCGGCCGGCGGCGGTGTTGAAGACGATGCCGTCGCCGTCGACGTCCACCCAGACGATCGAGTTGTGCGGGCGGCCGTCGGCGTCGAGGACCGTGGCCCAGGCCGGGATCGGGCGGGAGAACAGCTCACGGGCGGTGTCCGACAGAGCGGGCATACGGGTGCATCCCTTCAGAAAGGTTGACGTCTCAAGTGTTGCCAGCATCGACAACGCCGGACGCACCCGCGGCGCTTCCCGGAATCAGCCCTCGATCGTGCAGATGACGGCGCCGTTCGCGATGGTGGCTCCGACCTCGGCGGTCAGCCCGGTGACCGTGCCGGCCTTGTGCGCCGTGATGGGCTGCTCCATCTTCATCGCCTCCATGACGACCACGACATCGCCCTCGGCGACACTCTGGCCGTCCTCGGCGACCACCTTGATGATCGTCCCCTGCATCGGCGAGGTGAGCGCGTCGCCGCCCGCCGCGGCCGCACCGGTACGCCCGGCGGAGCGTCGTACCGGCCGCCGGGCCGCGCCCACGCCCGCGCCGACGAGGTTGGACGAGCCCAGCCCGGCCGGCAGCACGACCTCCAGCCGCTTCCCGCCGATCTCGACGGTGATCCGCTCGCGCGCGTCGTCGCCCTCCGGCGCCGCATCGGCGGTGAACGGCGTGAACGAGTTCGCCCACTCGGTCTCGATCCAGCGGGTGTGGACGGCGAACGGCTCGTCGTCGGCGGCGGGGACGAAGGCGGCGTCGTCGAGGACGGCGCGGTGGAACGGGATGACCGTCGCCAGGCCGCCGACCTCGAACTCGGCCAGCGCCCGCCGCGCCCGCTCGACCGCCTGACGCCGCGTGGCGCCGGTGACGACCAGCTTGGCCAGCAGCGAGTCGAAGTTCTGCCCGACGACGCTGCCGGCCTCGACACCGGCGTCGACCCGCACGCCCGGCCCGGACGGCGGCCGGAACGTCGTGACGGCGCCCGGGGTGGGCAGGAAGTTGCGGCCGGGGTCCTCGCCGTTGATGCGGAACTCGATCGAGTGGCCGCGCACGACAGGGTCGTCGTAGCCCAGCGCCTCGCCCTCGGCGATGCGGAACATCTCGCGGACGAGGTCGAGGCCGGTGACCTCCTCGGTGACCGGGTGCTCGACCTGCAGCCGGGTGTTGACCTCGAGGAACGAGATGGTCCCGTCTGTGCCGACCAGGAACTCGCAGGTGCCGGCTCCGACGTAGCCGGCCTCGCGCAGGATCGCCTTGGACGCGCGGTACAGCTCGGCGTTCTGCTCGTCGGTGAGGAACGGCGCGGGCGCCTCCTCGACCAGCTTCTGGTGCCGCCGCTGGAGGGAGCAGTCGCGCGTGGAGATCACCGCCACGGCGCCGAATCGGTCGGCCAGGCACTGGGTCTCGACGTGCCGCGGCCGGTCGAGGTAGCGCTCGACGAAGCACTCGCCGCGGCCGAACGCCGCGACGGCCTCGCGCACCGCGGACTCGTACAGCTCGGGGATCTCGTCCAGCGTGCGGGCCACCTTGAGGCCGCGCCCGCCGCCGCCGAAGGCCGCCTTGATGGCGACCGGCAGCCCGTGCTCCTCGGCGAACGCGACGACCTCGGCGGCGCCGGTGACGGGGTCGGAGCTGCCGGCGACGAGCGGAGCGCCGGCCCGCGCGGCGATGTGCCGGGCGCTGACCTTGTCGCCCAGCGCGGTGATGGCGGCCGGCGGTGGGCCGATCCAGACCAGTCCGGCGTCGATGACGGCCTGCGCGAACCCGGCGTTCTCGGCGAGGAAGCCGTAACCGGGGTGGACGGCGTCGGCGCCGGAGCGCGCGGCGGCGTCGAGCAGCTTCGCGATGTCGAGGTAGGTCTCGGCGGCGGTCTCGCCGCCCAGCGCGTACGCCTCGTCGGCGAGCCGGGCGTGTGGCGCGTCGCGGTCGCCGTCGGCGTAGACGGCCACGCTGGTGAGGCCGGCGTCGCGGCAGGCGCGGATGACCCGCACCGCGATCTCGCCCCGGTTGGCTACCAGAACCTTGCTGATCCGGCGGTACTCCACGCTGGCTCCCTCCCAGAACTGTGGCGAGTCTAGGACGTCCCGTCCCCGGGCAACCCGAACGGCCGGTCCTGCGTGTTCACGGCAATGACGCGATACGGACAGAGCGGGGTGTGATGCTAATACAGTCCCCTGACGGGGAGACCGCACCGGCCGTGGGCGCGACGGTGATGGCGGGCCGCATCGAGCCGGACGAGGCGACGATGGACTTCGAGGGGTTCGCCCGGGCCAGCCTGCCGGGGCTGCTGCGCTACGGGCACGCGCTGACGGGGTCGCCGCACGACGCGGCCGACCTCGTGCAGACGGCGCTGGAGAAGGCCGGCGCCCGCTGGTCGAAGATCACCCGGCACGACGCCGACCCGCTCGCCTACGTGCGCCGGTCGATGGCGAACGCGCACGTGAGCCGCTGGCGGCGGCGACGGCGCGAGGTGCTGGTCGACGAGTTCCCGGACCAGGGCGCGGCCCTGCCGGACCGCCTCGACGGCGAGCCGCTCTGGCACGCGCTGGCGGACCTGCCGCCGCGGCAGCGGGCGGTGGTGGTGCTGCGCTACTACGAGGACCTGTCCGAGGCGGAGATCGCCGCGGCTCTGGGCATC
This sequence comes from Jiangella muralis, assembly GCF_001270745.1. GTDB lineage: Bacteria > Actinomycetota > Actinomycetes > Jiangellales > Jiangellaceae > Jiangella > Jiangella muralis. Next base: position 31,616 of record NZ_LFXL01000035.1, on the reverse strand, counting down.
ACCGCGGGCACGGTGAAGAGCCAGGCGAGCAAGGCGCTGACGAAGTTGCGGGCCAGCCTGTCCGCGGTGGAGGGAAGAGACCGATGAACGACTTCGACGACGACCTGCGCCGCCTGCTGGGCGACGACCGGCTGGCGCTGACGCCGCGCGCCGACGCCGTCGACCGCATCGTCAGGGGCGCCCGGCGCCGCCGCGCCGCCCGGCTGGCCGCGACGGCGGCGGGCACCGTGGGCCTGGTGGCCGCGGTGACGGTCGGCTCGTTCGCGGTGGCCGGCCAGTTCACGGCCGCGCCGGACCCCGTCCAGCCGGCCGAGACCCCGTCCGTCCCGACGCCCACGCCCACGCCCACGCCCGAGCCCAGCCTGACGCCGACGGCCGCCGCGCCGGTGGTGGTCTACCCGAACGAGGGCATCGACGGCTTCACGGTCGGCACGAAGCTGGCCGACCTCGAGGACATCGACGGCGTCGAGATCACCCGGTTCACGCCGGAGGACGGCTACAGCGAGCTCTGCTACGGCGAGTACCGCAGCCCGAGCGCGCACGGGTACATCTCGACCCGCGGCGCCTTCGGCTCGGTCCCGGACGACCTGGACCCGTTCTACGAGGTGTCGACGATGCACTTCGACGTGCCGGTGGTGACACCCGAGGGCATCACGGCCGGCTCGTCCGCGAACGAGGTGCTCGCCGCCTACCCGGGTGCCGCCCAGTTCGACCTGGCCGACGGGTACCGCGCCGAGTTCCAGGGCGAGCAGAACATCGTCCGGGCGTGGGAGTTCTCCGCGGTCGACGGCGTGGTAGCCGAGGTCGTGATGGACGGCCTCCCGGCCTGCGACCGGGTGCCGGTCCTCGACCCGCCCGTCGGCGCCGAGGCCGGCTGACGGGTCGACGGCGACGACCCACCGGAGCCGGCTGGCTCGGACGACGACTACCGCGTCACGTACTTCTCGACCAGCGATCCGGCCGCGACGACGCCGCTCGGGATCGGCCCGGGCTCGACCTTCGAGCAGCTGCGCCAGGCATACCCGGACGTCGTCACCGGTGCGACGTTCGACGCCTACCTGCCCGATCCGGGGAACCCGGCGGTGCGCTGGCTGTTCGTGTCGGGCGACGGCGAGACCGTCGCGAGCCTGGGGCTCGACGCCGGGCAGAACTGCTGGGGCTGAGCGAGGCAACCGGACGGCCCGTCCGCGCGTGTTCCTGGTCAACGAGGCAGGGACGGCGAAGCGGGGTCGTGATGTTCATTCAGTCCCCAGGCGGGGAGGCCGCACCGGCCGTGGGCGCGACGGTGGTGGGCCGCTCGGAGACGGGCGAGGCGACGGTGGAGTTCGAGGACTTCGTCCGGGCGAGTCTGCCCGGGCTGCTGCGGTACGGGCACGCGCTGACGGGGTCGCCGCACGACGGCGCCGATCTGGTGCAGACGGTGCTGGAGAAGGTGGGGTCGCGCTGGGGGAAGCTGCTGCGCCAGGGCGTCGACCCGCAGGCCTACATCCGGCGGTCGATGGCGAACGCGCACGTGAGCCGCTGGCGGCGGCGACGGCGTGAGGTGCTGGTCGACGAGCTCCCGGAGCGCGCGGCCACGCCGGCCGACCGGCTCGACGGCGAGCCGGTGTGGCAGGCGCTGGCGCAGTTGCCGCCGCGGCAGCGGGCGGTCCTGGTGCTGCGGTACTACGAGGACTTCTCCGAGGCGCAGATCGCGGCGGCGCTCGGTATCTCCGCGGGCACGGTGAAGAGCCAGGCGAGCAAGGCGCTGGCCAAATTGAGGACGAGCCTGTCCTCGGTGGAGGGAAGAGACCGATGAACGAGTTCGACGACGAGTTGCGCCGGATCTTCGGCGACGACCGGCTCGCGGTGCCGCCCGGCGCGAACGCGGTCGGGCGGATCGTCCGCGGCGCTCGCCGGCGGCGCACCGTGCGCATGGTCGCCTCCACCGCCGGCTCGGCCGGCCTGGTGGCGGCGGTCGCGTTCGGCTCCATGGCCGTCACCGGGCAGTTCACCGCGGCGCCCACGTACGAGCCGCAGCCGGCCGAGTCGCCGGAGGCCTTGCCGCCGCTCGACCCCGCGGCGCCGCCCAAGGCCGCGGCCGGCCCGTCCGGTGACATCACCGGCGACGCGACCGGCGAGCCGAGCGGCCCCTCCACGGCCGGCCAGGCGACGGAGCAGCCCACCGGCGCCGGCACCGACCCCGGCGGCGGCGAGCAGCCGGCCGGCGTCGACGAGTCACCGGTGGACGTCTCGGCGCTGCCGCTGTTCGACCCGGCCGCACCGTTCGACGGCGTCCAGGTGCGCATGACGCTGGCCGAGTTGCAGCAGGTGCCCGGCGTCGAGATCACCCGGCTGCGCGCCGACGACCTCGACCGGCCGCAGCTGTGTTACGGCGCGTTCCGCACCGCGCAGACGCACGGGTACATCTCGCTGCGGGGCGCCATCGGTGAGCCGCCGGCCGACCTGCTGGGTGGGTACGAGGTGTCGCGGGTGGTCGTGGACGTGCCGGTGCGCACACCCGCCGGCGTCGGCGTCGGCAGCACGCTCGGCGACGTCCTGACCGCCTACTCCGACGCGGTGGTCGACGGCGACGTCGTGTCGGCCGGTGTCCCGGACCTCGGCGGCGTCTTCTCCGTCTGGAACCTCCAGCTCGACGGCGACGTCGTGACGTCGATCGGCCACGAGGGCATGCACAACTGCGGCGACGCGCCGGTGCCCGCGCCGGCCCCGGCGACGGCGGACTTCTCCGTTCCCGGCGGCGACCTGTTCGGGCCGGTCCGGCTGGGGATGACACTGGCCGAGCTGCGCGCCACACCCGGCGTCGAGATCACCGAGTGGACCGGGCGCAGCCGCCCGTACTGCTACGGCGAGTTCCGGGCCGGCGACGTGACCGGCCTCGTGTCGGTGCTGCGGGACATCTCGACCGGCGAGCTACCGGCGCCCGCGGTCTCGGAGGACGAGTTCGTCGTCAGCTCGATCGGCACCACGGCGGGCGGGACGGTGACGCCGGCGGGAGTCGGCGTCGGGTCGACGCTGGACCAGGTCGCCGCGGCGCAGCCCGGGTTCACCACCGAGGTCCCCGGGTCGGCGCTGCCGGGAGCGCCGGCCACGCAGGGCGTGCGCTGGACGTTCGAGCGGTGGGACGCCGACGTCGTGCAGCGGCTCGCCCTCGACGCGGGGCACACCTGTATCGGGTGAGCCTCAGCCGGTGAGGCGGTCGAGGTCGGCGCGGCAGCGGCGTTCCAGTTCGGCGAGGTCGGACAGGGTGGCGTCGATGTCGCGCCGGCGCTGCTCCAGCTCCGCGCGCCGATGTTCGACCTGGTCGAGCAGGTAGCGCAGCTGGCCGACCTCGCCCGGCTCGGCGTCGTACATGCCGATGATCGTCTTGATCTCGTCCAGCGGGAAACCCAGCCGCTTGCCGCGCAGCACCAGGCCCAGCCGCACGCGGTCGCCGTCGGCGAAGATGCGGCGGGTGCCGTTGCGGGCCGGGGTGAGCAGGCCCTGCTCCTCGTAGAACCGGATCGTCCGCAGCGTGACGCCGAACTCGTCGGCCAGTTCCGCGATGCTCCACGTCCGCTCGCCGTCCACCGCAGTCTCCTCGCTCCAGCCCTTGGCCCGGACCTTCAACTTACGTTAACGTAAACGTCAAGCACTGGAGGTGCCACGATGTTCGAGCTGTCCGCCGACCACGAGGAGTTCCGCGCGGTCGTCCGCGACTTCGCCCGCGAGCGCATCGCTCCCTACGCGGCCGAGTGGGACCGCAAGCACGAGTTCCCGGTCGGCGTCGTACGGGCGATGGGAGAACTGGGGCTGTTCGGCCTCACCGCCCCCGAGGAGTACGGCGGCGCGGGCGGCGACCTCACCAGCCTGTGCGTCGCGATCGAGGAGATCGGCCGGGTCGACCAGTCGCTGGGCATCACGCTCGAGGCCGCCGTCGGCCTGGGCATCACCCCGATCCTGACCTACGGCACCGACGAGCAGAAGGCCCGCTGGCTGCCCGACCTCGTCGCCGGGCGGGCGCTGGCCGCGTTCGGCCTCACCGAGCCCGGCGCCGGGTCCGACGCCGGTGCCACGGCCACCCGCGCCGTGCTCGACGGCGACGAGTGGGTCATCGACGGCGCCAAGCAGTTCATCACCAACTCCGGCACCGAGCTGACCAGCTGCGTCACCATCACCGCGCGCACCGGCAATCGGCCCGACGGCAGTGCGGAGATCTCCGCGATCATCGTCCCGGCGGGCACGCCCGGATTCATCGTCGAGCCGGCCTACGACAAGCTCGGCTGGCACGCGTCCGACACCCACCCGCTGACCTTCGACGGCGCCCGGGTGCCGGCCGATCACCTGGTCGGCGAGCGCGGCCAGGGATTCAGGCAGTTCCTGGCCACGCTCGACGACGGCCGCATCGCCATCGCGGCGCTCGCCGTCGGCTGCATCCAGGCCATGCTCGACGCGTCGCTCGGCTACGCGCACGAGCGGACGTCGTTCGGCGTGCCGATCGGCGCCAAGCAGGCCGTCGCGTTCCAGCTCGCCGACCTCCACGTCATGGCCGAGGCCGCCCGGCTGCTGACATACCGCGCCGCTGCCCTGCGCGACGCCGGCGCGCCGTCCGAGCAGGTCAAGCAGGCGGCGGCGTCGGCCAAGCTGTACGCCACGGAGTCCGCCGTCACCGCCACCCGGGTCGCCACGCAGGTGCACGGCGGCTACGGGTTCATGGAGGAGTACCCGGTGGCCCGGTTCTACCGCGACGCGAAGATCCTCGAGATCGGCGAGGGGACCAGCGAGATCCAGCGGCTCGTGCTGGCGCGCGGTCTGGGGCTGCCGGTTCAGGCATGATCGGGGTGTGACGACAGTGGGGCACGACCACTACGCCGAGGTCGACGCGGCCCGGAAGGCCACCGAGGTCCCGTCCGACGCCGGCGCCGCCAAGCTGGCCAAGCAGGGCAAGCTCTACGTCCGCGACCGCATCGACCTGCTGTTCGACGCTGGCACCTTCGTCGAGGACGGCCAGCTGGCCAACGCGCTGGCCACCGGCCTGCCCGCCGACGGCGTCGTCACCGGCCGCGGCCTGGTCGAGGGCCGTCCGGCGCTGGTCGTCGCGAACGACCCGACGGTCAAGGCCGGCTCGTGGGGCGCCCGCACCGTCGAGAAGATCGTCCGCGTCACCGAGACCGCGCTGCGCGACGAGCTGCCGGTGTTCTGGTTCATCGACTCCGCCGGCGCCCGCATCACCGACCAGGTCGACCTCTTCCCCGGCCGCCGCGGCGCCGGGCGGATCTTCCACAACCAGGTGGCGCTGTCCGGCCGGGTGCCGCAGGTGTGCTGCCTGTTCGGGCCGAGCGCGGCCGGCGGCGCCTACATCCCGTCGTTCTGCGACATCGTCGTCATGGTCGAGGGCAACGCGTCGATGTACCTCGGCTCGCCGCGCATGGCCGAGATGGTCGTCGGCGAGAAGGTCACGCTCGAGGAGATGGGCGGCGCCCGCATGCACACCACGGTGTCGGGCTGCGGCGACAACCTCGCCGCCGACGACGCCGAGGCGATCGAGCAGGCCAAGGCGTTCTTCTCCTACCTGCCCAGCTCGTGGCGGCAGCCGCCGCCGTCGTACGCCGCCGGCGGCGCCGTCCGCGAGTTCACCCGCGACCTCGTCCCGGCCGAGGAGTCCGTCGGCTACGACATCCACGACGTCATCGACGCGATCATCGACGAAGACTCGTTCTTCGAGGTCAAGCCGCTGTTCGCGGCCGAGCTCGTGACCGGGTTCGGGCTGCTGGAGGGCCAGCCGGTCGGCATCGTCGCGAACCAGCCGGCGGTCAAGGGCGGCGTGCTGTTCACCGACTCCGCCGACAAGGCGGCCCGGTTCATCTGGCTGTGCGACGCGTTCAACGTGCCGCTGATCTACCTGGCCGACGTCCCCGGCTTCATGATCGGCTCCGAGGTCGAGCGGCAGGGGATCATCCGGCACGGCGCCAAGATGATCACGGCGGTCGCCGAGGCCACGGTGCCGACGGTCTCGGTCATCGTCCGCAAGGCCTACGGCGCCGGCCTCTACGCGATGTGCGGTCCCGGCTTCGGCCCCGACGCCTGCCTCGCGCTGCCGACGGCGAAGATCGCGGTCATGGGCCCGGAGGCCGCCGTCAACGCGGTCTACTTCAACAAGATCGCGGCGATCTCGGACGAGGCCGAACGGGCCGCGTACGTGGCGGGGTTGCGGCTGGAGTACGAGGCCGACATCGACATCCTGCGGCTGGCGTCCGACCTCGTCATCGACGCCATCGTCGCGCCGGAGGAGCTACGGGGCCAGCTGGTGGCGCGGCTGGCGGCCGCGGCCGGCAAGGACCGCGGCTTCACCGAGCGCCGCCACGGCGTCCCCCCGGTCTGACGTCCCGCTGGCCCGGCGTCCTGGTTTCACGTCGCGTCCTGGTCTGGTGTCGCGTTTTCCGGCCCGGATCAGGCGATTCGCGCGACGGGGGACCAGGACGTGACGTGAGACGTCACTAGCCCTCGCGGGTGGCGGCCCTCCGGGCGCGGCGGCGGACCGGCTCGTGGTCGGGGTCGGTGCGCCACAGTTCGGTGATCGAGATGCCGAGCCGGCCGAGGAGCACCCGCAGCAGCGGCAGCGACAGCCCGACGACGGCGTGGTGGTCACCGTCGATGGCGGTGACGAACGGGCCGCCGAGGCCGTCGATGGTGAACGCGCCGGCCACCCGCAGCGGCTCGCCGGTGGCGACGTAGGCGCGGATCTCGGCGTCGGAGAGGTCGGCGAAGTGCACCGTGGTGCTGGCGGTGTCGCCGATGGATCGGCCGGTGCCGCCGTCGTCGGGCTCGCGCAGGTCGATCAGCCAGTGGCCGGTGTGCAGCACACCGGACCGGCCGCGCATGCGCTGCCAGCGGCGGACGGCGTCGACGGGGCCGTCGGGCTTGCCGTGGATCTCGCCGTCGATCTCGAGGACGGAGTCGCAGCCGAGCACGACCATGCCGGCGAACGTCTTGCCGGCGACCCGTTCGGCCTTGGCGCGACCGAGCAGCATCGGCACGTCGTGCGGGGGGACGGGGCCGCGGGCGCGGGCGTCGGCCAGCACGGCGTCCTCGTCGACACCGGAGACCTGGACCACCGGTTCGATGCCGGCGGAGCGCAGGGTCGCCAGCCGGGCGGGGGACTGGGAAGCGAGCAGCAGGCGCACCACGGACCTCACGTTACCGAAAATGATCATCGGCGGTCGATGCCTGAAACAGGTTCGACCGCCGACGATCATCGGGTGATCATGGTCACGGAGAGATTAACCCGTAGTACGCCACCCTGTCTCGGTTTATCGCTCAGGCCGTCGCCAGCTCGGCCGGCCGCTCCTCGCCGCCGTCGGCGAACACGTCGCCGCGCCGGTCGGAGTTGTAGATCTCCAGGTCCAGCAGGCCCTCGCGCTTGGCGACGATGGTCGGGACCAGCGCCTGCCCGGCGACGTTGACCGCCGTCCGGCCCATGTCGAGGATCGGGTCGACGGCGAGCAGCAGGCCCACGCCGGCCAGCGGCAGCCCCAGCGTCGACAGCGTCAGCGTGAGCATGACGGTGGCGCCGGTCGTGCCGGCGGTCGCGGCCGAGCCGACGACGGAGACCAGCACGATCAGCAGGTAGTCCGAGATCGACAGGTCGAGGCCGAAGAACTGCGCCACGAAGATCGCGGCGATGGCCGGGTAGATCGCGGCGCAGCCGTCCATCTTCGTGGTCGAGCCGAACGGCACCGCGAACGACGCGTACGACCGCGAGACGCCGAGGTTGCGCTCGGTGACCTGCTCCGTCACCGGCAGCGTGCCGATCGACGAGCGGGACACGAAGCCCAGCTGGATGGCTGGCCAGGCGCCGGAGAAGAACTTGACCGGGTTCAGGCCGTGCGCCCGCAGCAGGATCGGGTAGACCACGAACAGCACCAGCGCCAGGCCGACGTAGATCGCCACGGTGAACCGGCCGAGCGAGCCGATGGCGTCCCAGCCGTAGTCGGCGACGGCGTACCCGAGCAGGCCGATGGTGCCGATCGGGGCCAGCCGGATGATCCACCAGAGCACTTTCTGCACGATCGACAGCGCCGCCCGGTTGAACGCCAGGAACGGCTCGGCCTTCTCGCCCAGCTTCAGCGCGGCGATGCCGATGGCCGCCGAGACGACCACGAACTGCAGCACGTTGAAGCTCAGGCTGGTCGCCGCGGCGCCGCTCTCGGGGTCGATCGACGTGTTCGCCGTCAGGGCGAGGAAGTTGGTCGGCACCAGGCTGGTGAGGAACGCCCACCAGTCGCCGGTGCGGCCCGGCTCGGCCGCCTGGTCCTGGGTGACGGACGTGTGCTCGCCCGGCTGCAGGATCAGGCCGAGCGCGATGCCGATGCCGACCGCGATCAACGCGGTGAGCGCGAACCACAGCAGCGTCTGCCCGGCCAGCCGGGCCGCGTTGGTGACGTTGCGCAGGTTCGCGATGCTCGCGACGATCGCGGTGAAGATCAGCGGGATGACGGCGGCCCGCAGCAGGTCGACGAACAGCCCGCCGACGGTGTCGAGGGTGCTGGTCAGCCAGTTGGGGTTGCCATCGGCGGCCGGGCCCAGCTCGCGGGCCACCAACCCGAGGATGACGCCCAGGGCCAGGCCGAGGAGGACCTGGACGGAGAACGAGGGCAGACGCAGCCGGCGAGAGGCGGGTGCGCCGGCGGTCGCGGTTTCGGACATGCGGAAACCTTCCGGAACGGAGGAGGGGACGGGGTGAGGCGAGGGCCGCGCGCGGGCAGGCGGCGGCGCCGGCGGGGGACAGGGCCCCGCCCGGGCGCGCGCGGATGCAGCGGGTGCTAGGCCGGACAGGCAGAGCTGGCCTGACGTCGCAGATCGACGTGCAGGCGCTGAGTGAGACCCCAGATGTTCACCATGTCAGCGTGCTCAACGACCCGGTGTGACCTGGCTATTCCCGGTTCGGGAAGATTTCTCCGACTTTCAGGCCGGATGGGGTGGCGTGGGCGGCCAGGGCAGCGGTGACGGCGGCCCGGCGCAGCGCGCTCCCGGCGAGCACCGGCAGCGGGTCGGCGGGGAAGTCCGGCCGCCGCGCGAGCTGCGCGAAGGCGTCGGCCTGGGTGGTGGCCGGCAGGTCCACGATCACGCCGTGGACGCTGCGGTAGACGAAGTACTCGGCCACCTCCGGGCCCGACTCCAGCGTGAGCCGGTAGTCCGCCGACGCCAGCGGCACCCGGTCGTAGTTCGGCTCGGTCTCGTCCATGCGGGCCAGCTGAGCGTCGTCCAGCCAGAGCAGCATCGCCGTACGCAGGGTCTGCCCGGCGGCCGCGTACGGCGCGTACGGGATGTACCCGGCCCGGCTGACGTGCGCCGAATGACCCACGGCCAGGCCGTCCACCCGGGTCGAGAAGACCGGGACGGCGAAGTCCCGGCCGGACGCGGCGAACTTGTGCCGGAGCTGGCTCGGTGAGGCGTTGGAGCCGACGGCGAGCAGCGGTCGCCGTCCGTCCAGGCGCACGTCGGGCAGCGGGAGCACCGCGGCGCCGGTCACGAGGCAGGAGGTCGTGACCGGCACACCGGGGTAACTCGCCGGGTCGAGCAGCGGGGCGGTGGTCAGAGCCGGGCCAGCGCTTCGCGCAGCGGGTCGAGGCCGATGGAGCCGAGGTCGAGTGCGGCGCGGTGGAACTCGCGCAGGTCGAACGCGTCGCCCTGGCGCCGCCGGGCGTCGTCGCGGGCGGCGAGCCAGATGCGCTCGCCGATCTTGTACGACGGCGCCTGGCCCGGCCAGCCGAGGTAGCGGTCCAGCTCGAAGCGGAGGAACTCGTCGGGCATGCGGCAGTGGGCGCGCAGGAACGCGTACGCCGACTCCGGCGTCCACACCCCGGCCGGCAGCCCGTCGGCCGCCACCAGCAACGCCGGGACCTCCTTGCCCAGGTGGAAGCCGATGTCGACGACGACGCGGGCGGCGCGGAAGGTCTGGCTGTCGAGCATGCCGAGGCGGTCGCCGGGGTCGTCGAGGAAGCCGAGGTCGGCCATCAGCCGCTCGGCGTACAGCGCCCAGCCCTCGCCGTGGCCGGACACCCAGCACAGCAGCCGCTGCCAGCGGTTGAGCACCTCGCGCCGGTACATGACCTGCGCGACCTGCAGGTGGTGGCCGGGCACGCCCTCGTGGAACACCGTCGTGGTCTCGCGCCAGGTGGAGAACTCCTCGACGCCCTCGGGGACGGACCACCACATGCGGCCCGGCCGGCTGAAGTCGTCGCTGGGGCCGGTGTAGTAGATGCCGCCCTCCTTGGTGGGGGCGATGCGGCACTCCAGCCGGCGGATCGGCTCGGGGATGTCGAAGTGCACGCCGCTCATCGCCTCGACCGTGCGGTCGGACAGTTTCTGCATCCACTCCTGCAGGCCGTCGGTGCCGACGATGCGGCGGGCCGGGTCGGCGTCGAGGGCCGCGACGGCGTCGTCGACGGTGCCGCCGGGGACGATGTCCTGCGCGACCTCGGCCAGCTCGGTCTCGAGGCGGGCCAGCTCGGCGATGCCCCACTCGTAGGTCTCGTCGAGGTCGACGGTGGCGCCGAGGAAGTAGCGGGAGGCGACGGCGTAGACGTCGCGGCCGACGGCGTCGCGCTCGCGCGCCGCCGGGGCGACCGTCTCGCCGAGGTAGCCGCCGAACGAGCGGAACGCCTCGGACGCGGCCGCGGCGGCCGCGTCGAGGTCGGTGCGCAGCGACTCGGGACCGCCGCCGGCCAGCCCGGTGAAGAACGTGTTCGCGACCCGCCCGGCCTGCTCGGCGACGGCGAGCACCTGACGGCGGGCCGGCGGCAGGCCCGCCGCGAGGTCGGCGTCCATCGTCCGCCGGTACTGCTCCAGTGCCACAGGGACGGCGCGCATGCGGGCGGCGATGTTCGCCCACTGCTCGTCGGTGTCGGTGGGCATCAGGTCGAAGTTCTCGCGGGCCCAGTGCATGGGGCTCTCGATGACGTTGAGGTTGCGGTTCAGCCCGGCGTCGTCCAGCTCGAGATCGAGCGACAGCCGCTCGCGCATCGCCTCGCCCGCGACCCGCTCGCGCTCGTCGGCCGCGGTGGCCGTCTCGAGCGCGGCGAGGGTCCGCTGCACGAGCGCCCGGCGCTGCGCGAACCCGTCCGGCGACAGGTCCGTGCTCTGGGCGTCGTAGCCGCTCAGGCCGGCGTAGGTGGCGGTGTACGGGTCGAGGGCGGCGTACTCGTCGACGTAGGCGTCAGCGATGTCGTCGACGGAGCGCGGCTGCGAAGTCGTCACGCAGCCGACCTTATCCGGGCGATCCTTCCCGCGAAAAGGACGGACGACGGGCAGATCTACGGACCCGGGAGACACACCCTGGGGTCAGCGCGGCAGCGCGCTGGCCCGCCACGCGCCGTCGCCCGGCGTCAGCGGCGCCCGGCGCCGGGCCCAGTACGACGCCCACGCCGACCGCGGCGGCTCGGCCGGCGCCTGCCCGCCCGCCGCCTTCGCCGTCAGCACGACGGTGAGCGCGGCCAGCTCTTCGTCCGTGGGTGTCCCGCGGACGACTCGGAAGCTCGGCGTATCGCTCACGTCCGTCACTCTAACGGCTGCGCTCAGAGCGGGATGTTGCCGTGCTTCTTCGGCGGCAGCGTCTCGCGCTTGGTGCGCAGCGCCCGCAGCGCCTGCGTCACCGCGCCCCGGGTGCGCGACGGCTCGATGACGGCGTCGACGTAGCCGCGTTCGGCGGCGACGTAGGGGTTGGCGAGGGTGTCCTCGTACTCGGTGACCAGCTCGGCGCGGCGCTCGGCCGGGTCGCCGGCGTCGGCGAGCTCGCGGCGGTAGAGGATGTTGACGGCGCCCTGCGCGCCCATGACGGCGATCTGCGCGGTCGGCCAGGCGAGGTTGACGTCGGCGCCGAGGTGCTTGGAGCCCATGACGTCGTAGGCGCCGCCGTAGGCCTTGCGGGTGATGATGGTGACCAGCGGGACGGTCGCCTCGGCGTAGGCGAAGATCAGTTTGGCGCCGCGGCGGATGATGCCGTTCCACTCCTGGTCGGTGCCGGGCAGGAAGCCGGGCACGTCGACGAAGGTGAGCACCGGGATGTTGAACGCGTCGCAGGTGCGGACGAACCGCGCGGCCTTCTCCGACGCGTCGATGTCGAGGGTGCCGGCGAACTGCAGCGGCTGGTTCGCGACGACGCCGACGGACTGGCCCTCGACCCGGCCGAAGCCGACGATGATGTTGCCGGCGAACAGCGGCTGCACCTCGAGGAAGTCGGCGTCGTCGAGCACGGCCTCGATGACGGCGTGCATGTCGTAGGGCTGGTTCGCGCTGTCCGGGACCAGCGTGTCGAGCGCGAGGTCCGACTCGCTCACCTCCAGCGACGCCTCGACACCGGCGAACGACGGCGCGGGGTCGAGGTTGTTCTGCGGCAGGTATGAGAGCAGCGCCTTGACGTAGTCGACGGCGTCGGACTCGTCGCCGGCCATGTAGTGGGCGTTGCCGCTGCGAGTGTTGTGCGCGCGGGCGCCGCCGAGCTCCTCGAAGCCGACGTCCTCGCCGGTGACGGTCTTGATGACGTCGGGGCCGGTGATGAACATGTGCGACGTCTGGTCGACCATGACGGTGAAGTCGGTGATGGCCGGCGAGTAGACGGCGCCGCCGGCGCACGGGCCCATGATCAGCGAGATCTGCGGGATGACGCCGGACGCGTGCACGTTGCGGCGGAAGATCTCGCCGTAGAGGCCGAGCGAGACGACGCCCTCCTGGATGCGCGCGCCGCCGGAGTCGTTGATGCCGATCATCGGGCAGCCGGTCTTCAGCGCGAAGTCCATGACCTTGACGATCTTCTCGCCGAACACCTGGCCGAGGCTGCCGCCGAAGACGGTGAAGTCCTGCGCGAACACCGCGACCTGGCGGCCGTCGACGGTGCCGAAGCCGGTGACGACGCCGTCGCCGTAGGGCCGGTTGCCGTCCATGCCGAACGCGGTGGAGCGATGCCGGGCCAGCCCGTCGAACTCGACGAACGAGCCGTCGTCGAGCAGCATCGCGATGCGCTCGCGGGCCGTCCCCTTGCCGCGCGCGTGCTGCTTCTCGACCGCCCGCTCGGAGCCGGCGTGCACGGCGTCGTCCATCCGCCGGCGCAGGTCGGCCAGCTTGCCCGCGGTCGTGTGGATGTCCGGGCCGTCGTGCGTCGTCATGTCGTGCCTCCGTGGTGAGGTGGAGCCCTAGCAGGGTAGAGCACAGGTGTCTCGCTCTGTGGGGCACGGCCACGGCGTTCCATGCCGCGTGTCTACGCTGGGCGCATGGCCTCCACTGCCACCGGATCCCGCGAAGCCGCGCGCTTCGAGATGCCCGAACGGCTGCGTGCCGACGTCCGGCAACTCGGCGACGCGCTGGGCCAGGTGCTGCGTGAGTACGGCGGCGACGCCCTGCTGGCCGACGTCGAGCGGCTGCGCGAGCTGACCATCGCCTCGCACCACGAGGACCAGACGGTCGCCGACGACGCCGCCTCGCAGGCCGAGCACCTGGTCGCGTCGTGGTCGCTCGCCCGCGCCGACGAGGTCGCCCGCGCCTTCACCGTCTACTTCCACCTGGTCAACGCCGCCGAGGAGTACCACCGGGTCCGCTCGCTGCGGGCCGGCGACCGCGCCGACCACCCGCTGGCCGGCACCGTCGCGAAGGCGGTCGAGGACGTCGCCCGCCTCGCCGGGCACGACAAGGCCAAGCACCTGCTCGACGGCCTGGAGTTCCGTCCGGTGCTCACGGCGCACCCGACGGAGGCCCGCCGCCGCGCCATCGTCACCTCCATCCGGCGCATCGCGCACCTGCTCGAACGCCGCGACGACCCCAGGCTGGGCGCGTCCGAGGACGCCGAGACGCAGCGGAACCTGCTCGAGCAGATCGACGTGTTGTGGCGCACGGCCCCGTTGCGGGTCGACCGTCCCGGCCCGCTCGACGAGGTCCGCACCGCGATGTCCGCCTTCGACAACGTGCTGTTCCACGTCGTGCCGCAGGTGTACCGGCGGGCCGAGATGGCGCTGGCCGGCGGCGCCGAGACGGTCTCCGCGCCGCAGGTGCCGGCGTTCGTCCGGCTCGGCTCCTGGATCGGCGGCGACCGCGACGGCAACCCGCACGTCACCAGCGCCGTCACCCGTCAGGCCATGGCCATCCAGTCCGACCACGTGCTCATCGCGCTCGAGGGCGCGTGCACCCGGGTCGGCCGCGGGCTGACGCTCGACGCCGGCAGCACGCCGGCCGCCACCGAGCTGCGCCGCATCCTGGCCGACGCGCAGGCCGCGCAGCCCGACCTCTACACCGAGCTGGCGTCGCGCTCGCCGAACGAACCGCACCGCATCGCCGTCCTCTACGCGGCCGCCCGCATCGCCGCCACCCGCCGCCGCGACGCCGACCTCGCCTACGCGTCGGCGGGCGAGCTGCTGGGCGAGTTGCGCGCCGTCCAGGCCAGCCTGGCCGAGGCCGGCGCGGCGCGGCAGGCCTACGGCGAGCTGCAGGGCCTCATCTGGCAGGTCGAGTCGTTCGGGTTCCACCTGGCCGAGATGGAGGTCCGCCAGCACAGCGCCGTGCACCGGGCGGCGCTGGAGGAGATCCGGGCCGGCGGCGTGCTGTCCGACCGCACCGAGGAGGTGCTGGCCACCATCCGGGTCATGGCGCAGATCCAGGCCCGGTTCGGCCCCGACGCCTGTCGCCGCTACGTGGTCTCGTTCACCCAGTCCTCAGACGACGTCGCCGCCGTGTTCGAGCTGGCCCGGCACGCCCTCGACGGCCGCCCGGTGGCGCTCGACGTCGTGCCGCTGTTCGAGACCGGCGCCGACCTCGCGGCCTGCGTCGACATCCTCGACGGCGTGCTTGTGCTGCCCGAGGTGCGGGCCCGGCTGGCCGAGACCGGCCGGCGCCTGGAGATCATGCTCGGCTACTCCGACTCCGCGAAGGACGTCGGGCCGGTGTCGGCCACGCTGGCGCTGTACGACGCACAGGACCGGCTCACCGCGTGGGCGCACGAGCACGAGCTGACGCTGACGATGTTCCACGGCCGCGGCGGGGCGCTGGGGCGGGGCGGCGGGCCGGCCAACCGGGCCGTCCTGGCGCAGGCGCCGGGCTCGGTCGACGGCCGGTTCAAGCTGACGGAGCAGGGCGAGGTCATCTTCGCCCGGTACGGCGATCCCGCCATCGCGCGCCGCCACATCGAGCAGGTCGCGTCCGCCGTCCTGCTGGCGTCCACGCCGGCGGTCGAGGAGCGGGCCCGCGCGGCCTCCGTCGAGTTCTCCTCGGTCGCGTCGGTGCTCGACACCGCGGCCCGCGAGGCGTACCACGCGCTGGTCCGCACCGACGGCTTCCCCGAGTGGTTCGCCCGGGTCACCCCGCTCGAAGAGGTCGGCTCGCTGCCCATCGGCTCGCGGCCGGCCCGGCGTGGGCTGACGGTGTCGTCGCTGGACGACCTCCGCGCCATCCCGTGGGTGTTCTCGTGGTCGCAGACCCGCGTCACGCTGCCCGGCTGGTACGGCCTCGGCTCCGGCCTGGCCGCCGTCGGCGACCTCGACGTGCTGCGCCGCGCGTACGAGGAGTGGCCGCTGTTCACGGTCATGATGGAGAACGCGGAGATGTCGCTGGCCAAGTCCGACCGCCGCATCGCCGCGCGCTACCTCGCGCTCGGCGACCGGCCGGAGCTGACCGACCGCATCCTCGCCGAGCACGCGCTGACCACCCGCTGGGTGCTCGACGTCACCGGGCACAGCCGGCTGCTCGAGGACCGCCACGTCCTGGGCCGCGCCGTCGCGCTGCGCAACCCGTACGTCGACGCGCTGTCGTACCTGCAGGTCCGGGCGTTGCGAGCGCTCCGGCGCGACGACGTCGAGGCCGGCTCCGCGGAGGAGGCCGCCACCCGGCGGCTGCTGCAGATCAGCGTCAACGGCGTCGCCGCCGGCCTGCAGAACACCGGCTGATGTGGGACGTCCACCGGGTCGCCAGCACGGGGTCGACGAACGCCGACGTCGCCGCCGCGGCCCGGTCCGGCGCCGCTGAGGGCTACACCGTCGTCGCCGAGCACCAGAGCGCGGGCCGCGGCCGGCTGGACCGCCGCTGGGAGGCCCCGCCCGGCACGTCGCTGGCCATGTCGTTCCTGCTCCGGCCGGACGGCGTGCCGGTCATCCGGTGGTCGTGGCTGCCGCTGCTGGCCGGCGTCGTGGTGGTCGACGCGGTCGACGCGGTGGCCGACGCGGCCGCCGTCCTCAAGTGGCCGAACGACGTGCTGCTCGACGGCGGCAAGCTGTCCGGCATCCTCGTCGAACGGGTCGAGACGCCGTCCGGTGCGGCCGCCGTCGTCGGCATCGGGCTGAACGTCGCGCAGACGCCGGACCAGCTGCCGCCCGGCGGCGCGTCGCTGGCACCGTACGGCGCGGGGACCGACGCCGTCCTCGACGCGGTCGCGACCGGGCTGGCCGCGCGGTACGAGACCTGGCGCGCCGCCGGGGGCGACCCGTCCGCGTCCGGGCTGGCCGAGGCCTACGCCGCCCGCTGCGACACGCTCGGCCGCGAGGTCCGGGCCGAACTGCCCGGCGGCGACACCGTCGAGGGCCGGGCCACCGCCGTCGACGACGCCGGCCGGCTGCTGATCACGCCGTTCACCGGCGGCGACCCGGTCGCCGTCGGCGCCGGCGACGTCGTCCATCTCCGTCCGCGGTGAGAGTGCCAGTTCTCCCCGGCGGGCCCGACGTGCCAGGATGCACGCCATGGGGTTTTCCGACAAGCACCTCAGCGACGACGAGCAGGTCATCTATCACCTGCACACGCACGTGAAGGCGCTGATCGTGCCGGTACTCGTGCTGCTGATCCTGGCCGCGGGCGTGGGCTTCGGCCTGGGCGCGCTGCCCGACGACGAGCTGATCGGGACGGTGGGCCGCTGGGCCATCGTCATCGTGGCCGTCGTAGCGCTGGGCGCGTGGGTCATCTGGCCGTTCCTCACCTGGCTGACCACGACGTACACCATCACCAGCGAGCGGCTGATCACCCGGCAGGGCATCATCACCCGTACCGGCCGCGACATCCCGCACACCGTCATCAATGACGTCGCGTACGAGATGCAGCTCACCGACCGGATGCTGCGCTGCGGCACGCTGGTGGTCTCGGCCGCCAGCGAGCAGGGCCAGGTGCGGCTGCACGACGTCCCGCGGGTGCACCAGGTGCAGCTGCGGCTCAGCGAACTCGTGCGTGAGGCGCACGACCTGGACGAACGCACGTGACGCTGCCGCCCGAACCGCCGCGGAAGCCCACCACCGACGAGCTCGAACGGCTGCTGCTCGGCGCGTCCCGCCGCTACACGCGGGAACAGATCGCCGAGGGCGCCGGGCTCACCGTCGAGGAGGTGACGCGGTACTGGCGGGCGCTGGGGTTCCCGGACGTCGGCGAGGAGCAGGCGTTCACCGTCTGGGACATGGAGGCGCTGCGCGGCGTCACCGAGCTGATCGAGGACGGCGTCGTCGACGAGGCCACCGCGGTGCAGATGGTGCGCGCGCTGGGCCGGATGACCGGCCGCCTCGCCGAATGGCACGTCGAGACGCTGGCCGAGATCATCGAGGACAACGAGGCCGCCGGCCGCGGCACCGGCAGCCGGCTGACGTCGGCGTACCTGGTGGCGCAGAAGCTGCTGCCCGAGTTCGAGCGGCTGCTCATCTACGCGTGGCGGCGCAAGCTGGCCGCGTCGGTGAACCGGCTGGTCGCGATCGGGCGCATCGGCGAGGCGCCGCTGCTGGCCGCGCCCGCCTCCGTCGGGTTCGCCGACCTCGTGTCCTTCACCCGGCTGTCCCGCGGGCTCAGCGTCGACGAGCTGGGCCAGCTGGTCGAGCAGTTCGAGGCCACCACCAACGACGTCATCTTCGGCACCGGCGGACGGGTCATCAAGACCCTCGGCGACGAGGTCGTGTTCACCGCCGACGACCCGGAGACGGCGGCGGAGATCGGCTGCCGGCTGGTCGAGGAAATCGGCGAGAACGCCGACCTCCCCGACATCCGGGTCGGCATCGCGACCGGTCCCGTGGTGGCCCGGCTCGGCGACGTCTTCGGCACCCCGACGAACCTCGCCGCCCGGCTGACCGCGCTGGCCGAGCGCAACACCGTCCTCGTCGACGACGCGACGGCGAAGGAGCTGGCGGCGGTGCCGGCCTTCGCGCTGCGCGCCCTCCCGCCGACGACGGTGCGCGGGCTCGGCGTCGTCAACGCGTTCACCGTCACCCCGCGCCGCGACCCGCGGACGCCCGCGTGATCGAGCACCAGGTCGCTGTCGCGGTGCTGGTCTCCGGCGGGCGCGTGCTCCTGTGCCACCGCCGGGCCGACCGCTCGTGGTACCCCGACGTCTGGGACTTCCCGGGCGGCCACCTGGAGGACGGCGAGACGGCCGCCGAGTGCGCGCGGCGCGAGTGCGGCGAGGAGCTCGGCATCGACGCGGGGACGGCGCACCGCGAGCTGGCCCGCTGGGTCGAGCGCGACGAGGACATCACCTTCGTCCAGCTGCTGAGCTGGACCGGCACGCCGGCCAACCGGGCGCCCGAGGAGCACGACGACGTGCGCTGGTTCACGCTGGCCGAGGCGCTGGAACTGACGCTGCCGGACCCGCGCTACCCGGAGCTGCTGCGCGGCGTGCTGGACGCGCGCCCGGCCGGGTAGGGTCCGGCGCATGACGACCGGAGCGACCGTGCGGCAGGCGGTGATCCTCGCCGGCGGGCAGGGATCGCGGCTCAAGCCGTACACCGACACCGTCCCGAAGGTGATGATCGAGATCGCGGGCCGGTGCATCATCGACCACCAGCTGGACTGGCTGGCCGAGGCCGGCGTCACCGACGTCGTCGTGTCGGCGGGGCACCTGAGTGAGGTGCTGCTGGCGCACCTCGACTCCCGCGAGCTGCCGGTGCGCGTGCGCACGGTCGTCGAGGAGGAACCGCTGGGCCGCGGCGGCGGGCTGAAGTACGCCGGCAAGGAGCTGCCCGCGCCCGATGACGGCTGGTACGCGCTCAACGGCGACATCTGGACCCGGTTCGACCTCCGCGCCATGACGGCGTACCACCTCGAGCGGCAGGCCGTCGCCACCATCGCGCTCGCCCGCCCACGCCTGCCGTGGGGCGTCGTCGAGCTGGACGAGCTGGGCCGCGTCACCGACTTCGTCGAGTCGCCGCCGTCGCCGTACCCCATCAATGGCGGGGTGTACGTGTTCTCGCCGCGCATCCTCGACCTCCTGCCCGACGTCGGCGACCACGAGCGCACCACGTTCCCGTCGCTGGCCAAGCAGCGGCTGCTGGCCGGGTACCCGATCGAGACCTACTGGCGGGCCATCGACACCGCGAAGGACCTCTCCGAGGCGGCCAAGGAACTGGCGGCCCTGCGGTCCCGGCTGGGCGACTGAGCCGCAGTCGCGGGCCGGTAGGGTCTCGGCATGGGCAGTGTGACGATCAACCGGCACGATGACGTCCCGGGTGTCACGGAGCTGGTCCTCGACCGGCCCGAGGCGCACAACGCCATCTCCACCGACCACGCGCGGCAGCTCATCGCGACCGTCCGCGAGGTGGCCGCCGACCCCGCCGTCCGCGCCGTCGTCCTGACGTCGTCGGCGCCCAAGGCGTTCTGCGTCGGCGCCGACCTCAAGGAGCGCAACTCCATCGACGACGACGGCCTGCGGGCGCAGCGGCTGGTGTTCCGGGCGATGTTCACCGAGCTGCTGGAGCTGCCGGTGCCGGTCGTTGCCGGCGTGCACGGGTACGCGCTGGGCGGCGGGCTGGAGCTGGCGCTGTCGTGCGACCTGATCGTGGCCGACGAGTCCGCCGTCCTCGGGCTGCCCGAGGTGTCCGTCGGCGTCATCCCGGGCGGCGGCGGCACCCAGCTGCTGACCCGGCGGCTGGGCTGGAGCCGCGCCGCTGACCTCATCTTCACCGCGCGCCGGCTCGACGCCGCCGAGGCTCACCGCCTGGGGCTGGTGGACCGCCTGGTGCCGGCCGGCTCGGCCCGGGCCGAGGCGCTGTCGCTGGGGTCGTCGATCGCCGCCCATTCCCCCGTCGGGGTGCGCAACGCCAAGCGGGCCATGCGGCAGGGTTTCGACGCGCCGCTCGCGGCCGGGCTCGACATCGAGGACGCCGCCTGGCGGGCCACCGCGTTCAGCCGGGATAGAACGGAGGGCGTCGCGGCGTTCAATGAGAAGCGACGTCCGGATTGGCCAGGTGAGTGACATGACGTTCCCCTCCAGCGTGAGTGTCCGCGAGGTCGGCCCGCGCGACGGCCTGCAGAACGAGGACCCGGTCCCGGCCGACGCGAAGGTCGAACTGATCGACGCGCTCGGGCGCACCGGCCTGCGGCGCATCGAGGCGGTGTCGTTCGTCCACCCGAAGGCGATCCCGCAGATGGCCGACGCCGACGAGGTGTGGTCGCGGGTCCGCCGTTCGCCCGACATCCGGTACTCGGCGCTCGTCCCGAACGTGCGCGGCGCCGAGCGGGCGCTGGCCGCCGGGTTCACCGAGCTCGAGGTCGTCGTGTCGGCGTCCGACACGCACAACCGGCGCAACATCAACCGGACGACGGCCGAGTCCTTGGCCGACCTGCCGGCCCTGTCCGAGCTGGTGCACGCCGCGGGTGGGACGCTGCAGCTGATCGTGTCGACCGCGTGGGGCTGCCCGTACGAGGGCGATGTGCCCGTCTCGCGGGTGCTCTCCGTGGTCTCGTCCGGGATTCTGGCCGGGGTGGACTCCCTGGCCTACGGCGACACCACCGGTATGGCGACGCCCCCGCGGGTGACCCGGCTGGTGGAGGAGACCCGGGCCGCGCACCCGTCGCTGCCGCTGGGCCTGCACTTCCACAACACCCGCGGCACCGGCCTGGCCAACGTCTACGCGGCGCTGCAACTGGGCGTCACCGATTTCGACGCCTCGGTCGGCGGCCTGGGCGGCTGCCCCTACGCCCCCGGCGCGTCCGGGAACATCGCCACCGAGGAACTGGTGTACCTGCTCGAGGACATGGGCATCGACACCGGGGTCGACCTGCCGGCCCTGATCGAGGTGGCCGGGCTGGCCGAGCGGCTGGTCGGGCGCAAGCTGGACTCCCAGGTGCTGCGGGCCGGCCCGGCCGTCCGCTGACTAGGTGACCTGCTCCTGAACCCGGTGCGCCGGGAAGACCCAGGTGCGATACGACCAGAACCGGAACAGCGTGCCGAGCAGCAGCCCGACCACGTTGGCGGCGATGTTGTCGGCCAGCGGGCCGGACAGCCCCAGCACGTAGCGCGAGAACCCGAGGCAGGCCAGCGCGATGCCCAGGCCGATGCCGTTGAGCACGAAGAACAGCGTGTACTCGCGGGCCAGCCCGGTGCGGGCGCGGTGCCGGAACGTCCACAGCCGGTTCCCGGTGTACGTGACGGACGTGGCGCCGACGACGGCGATGGTCTTGGCCCAGAGCGGGGAGTCGTGCAGCGGCCCGATGCCGTCCGCGCCCCAGAAGAGCAGCGCGTTGAAGATCGCGAGGTCGACGACGAAGCCGACACCGCCGACGGTGGCGAACTTGGCCGCCTCGCGGACGAGGTGGTGAAGTCCGTACCAGAGTCGCGACACCGCGCCCGGCAGTCGCGGGGCGCGGCGCTTCGGCGGCGCGGTATCCAGCACGCGCCCAGGGTAAGGCACAACGCCCGGATAGGGATATCCCGTCGGGTTTGCGCAGGTCAGATCGTGATCGTTCGTCTCAGCGCGAGGCCGGGGCGGCCGGGACGACGGGTGCCGTACGCTCGTGGCCCGTGGGTGATGATGCGACGTGGCCCGTGGTGGGCATGGTCGGCGGGGGCCAGCTGGCCCGGATGACCCAGCCGGCGGCGGTGGCCCTCGGCGTCCGCCTGAAGGTGCTGGCAGCGGCGCCGGACGAGTCGGCGGCGCAGGTGGTCAACGACCCCGTCATCGGCGACGAGAAGGCGCTGGCCGACCTCCGCGCGTTCGCCGCCGGGTGCGACGTCCTGACGTTCGACCACGAGCAGGTGCCGCCCGCGTGGCTGAAAGCGCTGGAGGCCGATGGCGTGCTGGTGCGGCCCGGGTCGGCGGCGCTGCTGCACGCTCAGGACAAGGGCGTCATGCGGTCGCGGCTGACGGCGCTGGGCGTGCCGTGCCCGCGGTGGGCGATCGTGGCGTCGCCGGCCGAGGTGGCACCGTTCGCCGCGTCCGCCGGCGGCGACGTCGTGCTGAAGACGACGCGCGGCGGGTACGACGGCAAGGGCGTCTGGCTGGTCACGCCGTCGACGCCGGCCGAGATCGTCGAGGAGCCGTTCCGGGCCGGCGTCCCGGTGCTGGCGGAGGAGCGGGTCGACTTCGCGCGCGAGCTGTCCGCCGTCGTCGCCCGCTCGCCGCACGGCCAGGCCGTCGCGTACCCCGTCGTCGAGTCGGTGCAGCGCGACGGCATCTGCGTCGAGGTGGTCGCGCCGGCGCCGGGGCTGTCCCCGTCGCTCGCGGTGGAGGCGCAGCGGCTCGCGCTGACTGTGGCGTCGGCGCTGGACGTGGTGGGGGTGCTGGCGGTCGAGCTGTTCGAGACGACGGACGGCCGGCTGCTGGTCAACGAGCTGGCGATGCGGCCGCACAACTCCGGGCATTGGACCATCGACGGCGCCGTCACCAGCCAGTTCGAGAACCACCTGCGGGCCGTCCTCGACCTCCCGCTCGGCTCGCCGGCCGCGCGGGCGCCGTACACCGTCATGGTCAACCTGCTCGGCGGCGACCTCCCCGAGGTGTACTCGACGTACCGCCACATCATGGCGCGCGACCCGGAACTGAAGGTGCACTGGTACGGCAAGGGCGTGCGGCCGGGCCGGAAGGTCGGCCACGTCACGGCGTACGGCGCCGGCCTCGAGTCGCTGCGGGAACGGGCCTGGCACGCCGCCGACTACATCCGAGGGATCATCGATGAGTGAGGTTTCCGGTCTGGTGACGGCGCGCGGTTCCGGTGCGCCGCTGGTCGGCATCGTCATGGGCTCCGACTCGGACTGGCCGGTGATGTCCGCCGCCGCCGAGGCGCTGGACGAGCTGGCCGTGCCGCACGAGGTGGGCGTCGTGTCGGCGCACCGCATGCCGCAGGCAATGCTCGCCTACGGTTCGGACGCGGCCGGCCGCGGGCTGCGGGTCTTGATCGCCGGCGCCGGCGGGGCCGCCCACCTGCCCGGCATGCTCGCGTCGGTGACGTCGCTGCCGGTGGTGGGCGTTCCGGTGCCGCTGAAGTACCTGGACGGCATGGACTCCCTGCTGTCGATCGTCCAGATGCCGGCCGGCGTGCCGGTGGCGACCGTCTCGGTGGGCGGCGCCCGCAACGCCGGCCTGCTGGCCGCCCGCATCCTCGGCGCGGCCGACCCGGTGGTGCGCGCCCGCCTGGACGACTTCCGGGTGGCGCTGGAGGAGGCGGCGACGGCGAAGGGCGCCGCGCTGCGGGACCGCCTCTCGTCCGGCTCCGACTCCTGACCCGGCCGACTTCACCCGCGCCCGGCACACCTCACTCGTCTGAAGACCGGTTGGGCCCGGGAACGGCTCGTCATGCGGTCTCCACGCGAGTGAGGTGTACCTCGGCCGGGTGAGGTCTGCCGATATCCACAGGGCAGCCGAATCTCGGTGATCGTCCACAAATCGGCCCCATGCCCTGTCGTGCGGACGTATCGATGACGAGGCTGGGCGAATGCCTGGACGACCGTGCCGACTTCCCGACGACATCGCCGAGCTCATTGCGCGTGAGCATGGTGTGGTGACGGTCGCCGTCGCGCGGGCCGCGGGGATCGATCCGCGGCGGCTCCACCGGCTCTGCACGGCCGGCCTGCTGACCTTGCTGATGCCCGGCTGTTTCGCCGCGACGACCTCAGTTGCGGTGGACGAGTGGGACGAGTTCCGGCTCGGCGCGCGTGCGTTCGCGGGCTACTGCGGTCCGTCCTCCTTCCTGTCCGGGTGGTCGGCCGCGGCCACGTGGCGGCTGCCAGCCATCGGACGGCCGCCCTCGCGCCACAGCGCTGTCCGCCCTGTCGACGCAGGCCACTCGGTGCGGAACACGCCCTTCGGCGACCTGCGCGCCGTTGCACTCCCGCTGCGCCATGCCCGTCGCGTCGCCGGTGTGCAGGTCGTGAGCCGGGCGTGGGCGGTGGCCGACCTCGCCCGTACTGGGCCGATCCTGCCCGCGCTCGTCGCCGCGGACGCGGCCGCGGCCGTGGGCGCCGATCTGCCCGGAGCGATCGAGCACATGGAGCACTGGCCCGGCGTGCGACGAGCAAGGTGGGTGGCGCGATACGCCGACGCGTGGGCGGAGTCGCCGCTGGAGACGCTCGGCAGGTTCACCTGCCTGCAGTACGACCTGCCACTGCCGGTATGCAACGCGTGGGTAGGCGCCGATGGCCCCGAGTACCGGGTCGACGGGCTGTGGCCCTTCCACGGCGCCGTGTTCGAGGCCGACGGCGCTCTGAAGTATGACGACCGGTCTGACGCGTCGCGGATCGTGGCGCTGCAGGGCGAACGTGAGTGGCGGCTGCGGCAGCTGGGACTCGACGTGGTCCGGTTCGGTTGGGACCTGGCCTGGCACGATCGCGCCGAGTTGGCGGCCCGCTTTGCCGCCCTGCTCCGCGA
The DNA here is from genome assembly GCF_001270745.1 of Jiangella muralis. Lineage (GTDB taxonomy): Bacteria > Actinomycetota > Actinomycetes > Jiangellales > Jiangellaceae > Jiangella > Jiangella muralis. The sequence goes on along the minus strand of NZ_LFXL01000035.1, from coordinate 7,056 downwards.
CAACGCTCGGCGCGAGGTGCCGGTCCGCTGGTGGAAGCAGGTGCCGAGGGTCGGCGCGGTGGAGCCCGAGCCGGCCGACTGGCCGTCGCCACGCCGGACCGGGCTCGTGCTGCCAGCCAGCTGGGACCGGTGAGACGGCCCGCCATGCGCCGGCACAGACCGGTTCGCGAGCCGCGGCGGCACGTCACCCGCGCTCGGCCGCTGTACCGCTGCCAGGCCGGTCCTGCCGCGGATGGGGACGCCGCCGACGGGGAGCCGCGCGAAATTCGGTTGCGCAGGGGGCCGGAGAAACGGTTGGCTGGACGGTACGGATGTCCGGGTGCACTGACCCGGCGAGGCGAAGGGAGGCGTGTCCGATGGCTGCCCACTCGAGGCGGCGCGCTGTCGCTTGCGCGCCAGAAGGCCCTCACTTCGCCGTTCCCACCGCCTGACCCGAGCGAACACCGCGGTGGGGACCTCCTCGTCAGGAGACCACCGCAGTGCCGAACCACGATCAGTTCCAGCCCATGCGCTCCCGCGGCCGCGCCCGCACCCGTGAGGACCGCGCCTACATCGCCGACCGCGGCCCCAACGTGTTCGCGGAGTATGCCGCGAAGTACGGGCTCACCCCGCCCGGCGAGGAAGCGGTCACCGACGACCCGCCGTACGGGGATCGGTGGACCACCTGGGACGACTCCACCGCGGGTCAGCGCGGGCCGCGGCCGTACCCGGACTGGGTCGTCACGGAGCTCGGCGCCGTCGACACCGAGCTGGGCATCCTGAAGACCGGCAAGGAGGCCGACGTCTTCCTGCTGGAGCGCTCGGTCCCCGACACGGGACGAGCCACGCTGATGGCGGCCAAGCGGTACCGCGACCCGAAGCACCGCATGTTCCACCGCGACGACGGCTACCGCGAGGGCCGCCGCGACCGCGAGTCCCGCGTCAACCGGGCCATGGCCAAGGGCAGCGCGTTCGGCCGCGAGGCCGTCGCCGGGCAGTGGGCGCACGCCGAGTTCGCGGCGCTCACGGCGCTGTGGGCGGCCGGCGTCGCCGTCCCGTACCCGGTGCAGATCGTCGGCACCGAACTGCTGATGGAGTTCATCGGCGACGCCGACGGGGGCGCGGCGCCGCGGCTGGCCCAGCTCCGGCCCGGCCCGGACGAGCTGCACGACCTGTGGGAACAGCTCGCCGGAAACCTGACGGTGCTGGCGCTGGCCGGGTACGCGCACGGCGACCTGTCCGCGTACAACCTGCTGGTGCAGGACGGCCGGCTGGTGGTCATCGACGTGCCGCAGATCGTGGACGTGGTGGGCAACCCGCACGGCCGCGAGTTCCTCGACCGCGACGTCCGCAACGTCGGCGGCTGGTTCACCGCCCGCGGCCTCGACCCGGCCCGTGTCGGCGAGCTCAGTGACGCCCTGGCCAGGGACGCCCGCCTGGCCTGACGACGCGCGGCACAAACGCAAACGCCGGCGCGGCGGACCCCGAGGGAGCCCGCCGCGCCGGCGTCACTGCGGATCAGACCGTCAGCGCCCGTCGCTGACGATGTCGACCGTGGCCGAGTCCGGGTCGCCGGCCTGGTAGCCGGCGCCGTCCTCGATGGTCACCGTCACCGCACGGTCCCTCGGAGCGGGTCCGCGCCGGTCGATGATGCCGACCAGCTCGACCGCCGTCGCCTGGCCCGGCGCGAAGGTCACCGTGCCGTCGAGCGGCTCGTAGTCGCGGCCCGGCCTGGTGTAGCGGTTGTTCTCGACGGAGTAGCTCACCGTCAGCTCACCGGCCACCGATCCGGCCGGACGGGTGAACGTCAGCGCGCCGTCCGTCGCCGGCTCGACCGCGTCCGCCGTCGCCGCGACCGTGACGACCGGCAGGGACACCGTCACGCTGTCGGAGACGGTGACCTCCTGCGCGCCCGGGTTGTCGGTGACGTGCACAGCCGAGTTCGTCAGCACGGTGCCGTCGGCGACATCGGCGTCGACGGTGACGTCGTAGGTGATGACCACCGGGTCGAGGTCCGGCCCGGCGTAGTTCGCGCAGACGACGGTGCCGTTCGCGATGACGCCGGCCGCGCTGCCCGCGTTGACCAGCGCCGTCGCCGACGTGCCGGCGGCGTTCTCGGTGCCGATGGTGAGCGGCCCGGCCAGCGGCCCGGTGAGGTTGTCGTAGGCGAACACCAGGTCGTTGCTGCCGGTGAAGAGGAACGCCTCCATGTCGTAGGTGCCCTGCGCACCGGTCGGGTCGCCGGCCAGCCGCAGGTCGTCGTACTCGACGACGGCGAGGTCGGCGCCGGCCGTCGCGACCGAGACGCCGTGGTTGGCGGCCTGGTCGTAGACGATCTCCATGTCCTGCCAGAGCATCGCGGCCAGGTTGTTCGGCCGCGCCGTCGACGGAAGGGTCTGCGGTGTGCCCGGCTGGCCGCCGCCGTTGTTGGGGAAGTCGTAGATCAGGAACCCGTCGTCGGACATCCCGATGCCGGCGTACGGACGGTCGTAGAAGCCGAACGTCCGGGACGCGAGAGCGTTGATGATGATGCTGTCGCCCTCGAGCCCTTCCTGCGTCAGGATGCCGAAGTCCTGCAGGTCGGTGTACGACGCGTCACCGGCGAACGGGTTGACGCACTGGGCGTCGGTGGCGCTGGTCGTGACGACGTAGTCGCCCTCCGCCCCGACCGGCGTCGGCAGCGTCCCGGACCAGGTCAGCACGCCGTCCTCGACGGTGGCCCCTTCGGTCGCCGACCCCTCGACGTACGTCGTGCCCTCGGGCAGGGTGTCGGTGATCGTGTAGGCGAGGTCCTCCGGCGTGACGTTCGGCGCGACCGTCAGCGTGTACCTGACCGTGTCGCCCGGCCCGGCGGTGTCGACGGACGCCGTCTTCGTGACGTCGTCGGCGTGCCGGGTGACGGTGACCGGGATGACGCCGATGTTGCCCGGCGAGTCCGGCGACGAACCCAGCGCGACCGCGCCGAACCAGGTCTCGCCGGCGTCCAGGTCGGGCTCGTCGTAGAACGCGCGGATCGTGAACGGCTCGCCCTGCGGCTGCGACGCCGGCCCTTCGACCGTCAGGTTGCCCTCGCCGGCGGTCACGACCGCGGTGCCCAGCGTGACGGTGTCGGTGCCGCCCGGCGCCGACGCCTCCCAGTTCTGCACCAGGATCCACCACGTGCCCGCCTCCGGGCTGCCCACGTCGCAGGACTCGGCGGCGCTGCCGGTGGCGCTGGAGCACACCATCGTCGCCGCGCTCGGGGTGTCGCCAGTGCCGACGAACAGGTCGAGGTCCGGCGCGGTGGAGTCGGACAGCTGGGCGACCAGCCGCGCGGTGTCCGCCGGCACGTCCACCAGGATCGTCTGCGTGCCGTTGCCGTCGTACGGGTCGGTGTTGGTGCCGTCCTCGGGGATCGACAGCTGCTGCTCCTCGACCGGGACCAGGCCGCCCACCGTCGCGGTGAAGTCGTCGATCTCGATCGACTCGATCGGCGCGGACTCCTGCGAGCCGGCGTCGCGGCGGGTGTCGATGTCGATGTCCTCGGGCAGGACGCCGTTCGACGGCAGCGCGGCGACCGGCAGGTGCGCGACCGGCGCGGCCGAGCCCTCCGCCGGCGTCAGGACGACGGTGCCGAACTGGTAGGCGTCGGTCGGCGAGCCGGTGACGTCAGCCGTGATCGTCAGCTCGATGTCCTGGCCCTCGGCGATGGTGAACGTCGACGGTTCCACGGTGACGGTGATGCCGTCGGTGACCGACTCGGTGCTGACGGTCCACGTGCCGGCGCCGGTCGAGGTGCCGGTGACGGTCCGCGTCCACTCACAGGTCTGGAGGCACTGGCGGTCGGTCATGCTGGCGGTGTTGAGCGCCTTGACGTCGCCGCCCGCGGACGGATCGGCGGCCGCGTACTCGGCGGGGGTGACGTCCAGGACCAGCCCGGCCATTGCGGCGACGTTGAGGTCGACCCGGCCGGAGCCCATGTCGAACCAATCGGCGGGCGTGCCGTCGACGTCGGTGACGTCGGTGACGGACGTGGTCATCAGCGCGGACTGCGCCTCGGCCGGCGACCAGTCGTCCCGGTGCAGCGCCTTGAGCAGCGCGTACGAGCCGGCGACGTGCGGGCTGGCCATCGAGGTGCCGGAGATGAAGCCCCAGGAGACCTCGTCGCCGACGCCGTTCGCGGCCAGCACGTCGACGCCCGGCGCGGTGACGGCCGGCGAGATCAGCTCGACCGCGCGGTTCGGGCCGCGGCTGGAGAACGACGCCATGATGTCGCCGAGGTCATCGGAGATCACCTCGAGGCCGCCGGACAGCGATGCCTTCTCGCCGGTGACCGACGCCATCCACGCCTTCAGCGCGACGCCGTCGTCGAAGCTGACGTGCACCGCCGGGATCACGTGCGCGTCGGCGTTCAGCGACGTGCCGCTCGGGGCGTCGTTGGCGAGGATGAAGCCCTCGGCGCCCAGGTCTCCGACGACCTGGCCCTTCTCGACCCGGCCGTTCCCGCCGCGGTCGCAGACGACGATCTCGCCGGTGAAGTCGGTACCGGCCGGGAACGCGTTCGCCATGCAGAGCGGGTTGCCCAGATCACCGGCGTTGACCAGCGGGAACGCCTCGCTGGCGGCGCTGAAGCCCTGGCCGCGGATCGCCGGCAGCGTCTGGCCGCCGTCGGCCGTGAGGTTCTGCACCTCGGCCTGCCACTGGCGGTTGTGCTGCGCGGCGCCGACGGCGGTCACCCACGGCACGTCGCCGGGCGAGCCGGTGGTGGCCGCGCCGGGGCCCTCGTTGCCGGCGGACGTGGCGACGTAGACGCCGGCCGCGCGGGCGTTCAGGAACGCGACGGCATCCGTGTCGCTCCACGGGTCCGGCGAGGCCGACGGGCTGCCGATGGAGTAGTTGACGACGTCGACGCCGTCGGCGATGGCCTGGTTGATGCTGGCCAGCGTTGCCGATCCGGGGCAGCCGTCGGCGTTGCAGGCGTCGTAGGCGATGACGTTCGCGTGCGGAGCGACGCCCTTGATGGTGCGGGTGGCGCTGAACTCGTGCTCGGTGCCCTCGGCGCTGAACGTGGTGGCCGAGACCTGGTTGCCGGCCGACGTGCTGGCCGTGTGGCTGCCGTGGCCGTCGGAGTCGTACGGGTTGGTGCCGTCGACGCTGGTGAAGTCCCACGCGCCGATCAGCTTGTCGTTGCAGCCCCAGTCCGCGATGAACGCCGGGTTCGCCGGGTCGCAGACACCGACGTACGTGCCGGCGCCGCGCGGGTTCGTGTGGTCGTGGCCGTCGCCGCCGTCCGCCGTCGCGACGACGTCGGCGAAGGACGGGTTGGACGGGTTGATGCCGGTGTCGATGACGCCGACGACGACGCCCTCGCCCTTCGTGCCGGTGTCGCCGGCGTCGGGGGTGCCGGAGCCGTCCCACAGCGCCGGCGCGCCGATCCACTCCGGGCCGACGTCGGTCTGCAGCTCCAGCAGCTGGTCGACCTGGACCGACGTGACGCCCGGCAGTTCCGCGACCGCCCGCGCCTCGTCCTTGGTCAGCTCGACCGCGATGCCGTTGAGCGCGTACGTGTAGGTGAACGCGACGTCGGGCGCGCGGCCGATCTCGTCGTCGATCCGCGCGACCAGCTCGGCCTGCGCCTCCTCGAGGTGCCCGGCGTAGGCCTGGGCGGCCCGGCTGTCCGCGTCGAGCGGGGCGGCGCCGCGCGCCTCGGGGCCGGTGGCCGCGAGGTCGTCGACGCCACCGTCGTACGCGGGGACGGCCGGCGCCTCGAGCTGCACGATGTACAGCTCCGGCGCGGCGGCGGTGCCGAGCCGGAGAGCGACCCCCTTCTCCTGCTGCTGCATGGAGACGTCGGTCACCGCCTCCAGCTGGTCGGGCAACGGGGGTTCCGCGGGTGCGGCTCCGGCGCCCTGGGTGAGTCCCAGGGCGAGAGCCACCACCGCCGGAAGGGTCAAACTGCGACGCAACATGCGGGCTCCTTCAACGACGAACCCGCCGGCCATCCCGGGGTGTGGTGGCGGCGGGTCTGCGGTACACGCGTACGTGCTGACGGGATGGAGGAGATGCGGTGCCGGTGACAACGCGTTGGCGTCGGCATCACCGGCCTCCTACGGAGCGTGCGTTTCCCGGACGGATGACGTGCGGAGACGCACAGTGTCACAAGGTGTCCGGTAACCGGTGAAACTAGACGAAACTTGTCACCACTGTCAATGGTGACAATAGGGTGAGCGCCTATGGACACGTCCGCGAACGTCGGCGCCCTGGTCGAGCTCGGCCTGACCAGGTACGAGGCGCGGGCCTACGTCGCACTCATCGGCCGGCGCGACGCCACCCCGGCGGAGATCGCGCGCATGGCGTCCATCCCGCGGCAGCGCGCCTACGACGTCCTGGCGACACTGGCCGAGCGCGGGCTGGTGCAGCACGTCCCCGGTCAGGCGGTCCGGTACCGCGCGCAGCCGCCCGACCACGTCACCGAGCTGCTGCTGGCGGTCCGGCGGCGCGAACTCGACCGGCTCACACAGGCATCGACGGACGTCGCCGGGCAGTTGCGGTCGCTGTTCCAGCGCGGCCAGGAGCACGGCGACCCGTTCGACTACGTCGACGTGCTGCGCGACCGCGAGCACGCCGTCGAGCGCGTGCAACAGCTGTGGTCCGACGCCCGGCACGAGGTGCTGACGTTCGTCCACCCGCCCTACCTCGGCGCGTCGACGCCGTCGACCGACGCGGTGCCGGCCGGCATCGTCCAGCGGTCCATCTACGAGACGTCGATCCTGGACGACCCCGTCATGACCGAGCGGGTGCGGACCTGGGCGGCGCTGGGCGAGCAGATCAGGCTCACCAGCGAGCTGCCGCTCAAGCTGACCATCGTCGACGGCCGCTCGGTGGCGTTCAACATGCCCGACTCCGCCGAGGGCGACGGCTCGGTGACGACCTTGGTCGTGCAGCACGAGGCGCTGGCGGCGACGCTGAAGATCGCGTTCGAGAGCCTGTGGTCGACGGCCCGGACCCTGGACGACGTCGCGGCGGCGCGGTCGTACTAGCTGGCTGTAGGTCTTGTCAACCGGGGTCGAGGCGCGTGTGGGTGTGCTCCGGCGGTGT
>NZ_KQ434760.1:4120-116766 GCF_001270745.1 Jiangella muralis | reverse complement strand
GCGCCGTGCGGGCGACCCGGAGTGGGCGCCGACGCTGCTGCGTGTCGATGGTGACGCGGTGCGTGCGTGGACCGGTGCCCGGCTGGCCGTCCCGCTGGCCCGCCGGCTGGGCCTGCGTACGTCGGCGGGGGTGCTGCGGGCGCTGGGCCGGCTGCGCCGGGAGGCGGCCGGTCATCCGCTGGACCGTCCGGGCATCATCGACCGGGCCGGGTTCCTGCGGCTGGGTGCGGGTGCGGTGGTCGCGGCCGGCATGGTGGTCGCGGGCAAGACGCCCGCGTTCGCCGAGCGCACCTGCACCGCCGCGCAGGCCTGGGTGGACGCCCACCACGAGGCGCTGCCGGCCGGCTACGACGCGTTCGCCGCCTACCCGATGGCGTACCGGCGGGCCATCTACGCCGCGCACCCGGCGGCCGTGCGCGGCACGCTCTGGGTGGAGCACCTCACCCGGTTCGGCGCGGCCCGGACCGGGCTGTCGGCGGCGCAGCGCGCCGTGATCGACACCGCGGTCGCGCTCGCCGCCGACCCGGCGGTCCATGACCCGGACGGTCGTCCGGACGGCGCCCTGCGCGACCTGCACGACGACGCCGTCGCCGCGTTCGGCGAGCAGGACGCGTACGCCCTGCTGGGTACGCTCGGGCCGGACGACGGCAGCGCGGCGCTGGCGGCCCGGGCGCCGGACTGCGACTGCAGTACGTACAGCGTCTGGTGCCACGGCTACCCCTGCCGCCGCGGGATGTGGAACTGCCGCACTTCAGATGGCTGCGGTGACCTGTGGGCGTACAAGTGCAACGGCATGTGCCTCACGGACTGACGCGGCCGGTCAGGTGCGCAGCGTCCGGCTCGGCGCCTGCCCGTACTGCTGCCGGTAGTCCATGGCGAACCGGCCCGGCTTCGCGAACCCCCACGACGCGGCGACGGCGGCCACGGTCGCGCCGGACGTGGGGTCGGCGGCCTGCAGGTCCCGGTGCGCGTGTTCGAGCCGCACCCGGCGCAGGTACGCCAGCGGCGTCGTGCCCAGGTGCCGGGCGAACGCGTACTGCAGCGCACGGGCGCCGACCCCGGCGGCCGCGGCGATGTCGGTCAGCGTGATCGGCGCGGCGGCGTGCAGCTCGATGTACGCCGCCGCCCGGCGCACGGCCCGCGGCGCGACGTAGCCCGGGCCGGGGGAGTGGGCGACGGTCATCGTCGTGTTCGGGAAGGTGGCCAGCGCCGCGGCGGCCGCGCTGCGCGCCAGTTCCTCGGCGACCAGCGGGTGCGCCGCCGCGGAGTCGTCGGCCATCAGCTCGCGGCCGACCACCGTGCACACGTTGCGGAAGTACTGCCCGAGCCGCGGCGTCACCGGCGCCATCGACTCGAACCGCAGATCGGCGGGGTCGATGCCGAACCGTTCCGCGGCGAGGTCGGCGGCGCACGACACCGGCAGCCGGAGGATCCCGGCGTCGAGGTCGGCCCATCGGGCGGTCACCGGCGCGCCGGGCGGGAACAGCACGGAGTCGCCGGCGACGGCCTGCCGCTCCTCGCCGCCCGCGGACGCCGTGAACCTGCCGTGCACGACGGACATCGCGAACAGGTAGCCGAACGGCTCGGTGGCGGTGCGGAAGTTGACGGTGACGTGGACGCGGTCGGCGCCGAGCGGGCCTGCTCGGATCGCCGCGCGCGCCGACACGACCCGGAACTCCGTCCCCGCGTGGTCGCGGCCGAGGCGCGGCTCGTGGCCGACGTAGAGCTGGCGGATGACCTCGGCCGACTCGTTCATGGTGCGCGCGACCACCATGGAGCGTTCGATCGGCACCGTTGCGGCGTCGTTCCCCATGGGCACTCCCGGGTCTGCCCGGCCCTGCTGCCCCAGCGTACGCACGATCTGCCCGGAATGCGCAAGGTTGCGCGGCCTTCCTGTTCCGGCAGCGAGTGGCGCGGTTTACGGTGCCGTAGCAGCAGTGCGACGAGTCGGGGGAATCCGCACCCGCTGCCCGTGACCCGGGTCCATTCGAGAGGCATCCCGGGTCTCCGTCCCCCGGTCGCGCGGTGCGAGAGCCGGACCAGGGCCGCGACCGGGGGCTCACGGACCCCGCCGCCGGGACATCGTCATCCCGCCCACAGGAGCCCGGCGGCGGCCCGGTGCACCGCGGGAAATAGTTGACATGTCATCAATGTTGTGGACGGCATGAGTGACATCGCGTTCGGACTGGACACCTTCGGCGACGTGCCGGAGGGCGACGACGGCGTACCCGTCAGCCATGCGGCGGCGATCCGCCAGGTCGTCGACGAGGCCGTCCTCGCCGACGACCTCGGCGTCGACGCGATCGCGCTGGGCGAGCACCACCGTCCCGACTACTCGATCTCGACGCCGGAGACGGTGCTGGCCGCCATCGCGGCGCGCACGTCGTCCATCCGGCTCGGATCGGGCGTGACGGTCTTGAGCTCGGACGACCCGGTCCGGGTGTTCCAGCGTTTCGCCACCGTCGACGCCCTCTCCAGCGGCCGGGCCGAGGTGATCCTGGGCCGCGGCTCGTTCACCGAGTCGTTCCCGCTGTTCGGGTACGACCTCGCCGACTACGACCAGCTGTTCGAGGAGAAACTGCAGCTGTTCACACAACTACTCGACGAGAAGCCGGTGACCTGGAGCGGCACGACGCGGGCCGCGCTGGAGGGCGCCGACGTGTTCCCGAAGACCGAGTCGGGCCGGCTGACCACCTGGGTCGGCGTCGGCGGCACCCCGCAGTCCGTCGTCCGCACCGCCTACTACGGCCTGCCGCTGATGCTCGCGATCATCGGCGGGGCGCCGGACCGGTTCGCGCCCTACCTCGACCTCTACCGGCGCGCGGCCGGCCAGTTCGGCACCGACGCGCACCCCGTCGGCATGCACTCGCCGGGCTTCGTCGCCGACACCGACGAGGAGGCCAGGGAGGTCTACTACCCGCGGTACAAGGTGAACCGCGACCGCATCGGCCGCGAGCGCGGCTGGCCGCCGATCACCCCGCGCGAGTTCGAGCAGGAGATCGAGCACGGCTCGCTCTACGTCGGCTCGCCGGAGACGGTCGCCCGCAAGATCGCCGGCGCCGTCCAGACCCTCGGCGTCGGCCGGTTCGACCTCATCTACACCGCCGGCTCGCAGCCGGTGAGCGCGCGGCTGCGCGCCGTCGAGCTGTACGGGTCGAAGGTCGTCCCGCTGGTCCGCGACCTGGTGGCCGGCTCGTGACGACCATCGGGATCCTGGGGGCCGGCAAGGTCGGCACGGTGCTGGCCCGGCTCGCCGTCGCCGCCGGGTACCGGGTGCTGATCGCCGGCTCGGGCGCGGTCGAGCGGATCGCGCTCATCGTCGACGTCGTCACGCCCGGCGCGGTCGCCGTCACCGCTCGTCAGGCCGCCGAGGAGGCGGACGTCGTCGTGCTGGCACTGCCGCTGGGGAAATACCGGACGATCCCGGCCGGCGCGCTGCGCGGCAAGCTCGTGCTCGACGCGATGAACTACTGGTGGGAGGTCGACGGCGGCCGCGACGACCTCATCGACCCGCGGACGTCGTCCAGCGAGCTGGTGCGGGCGTTCCTGCCGGAGTCGCGGGTGGTCAAGGCGTTCAACCACATGGGCTACCACGACCTCGAGGACGGCTCGCGGCCCGCCGGCGCGGCGGATCGCAAGGCCATCGCCGTCGCGGGCGACGCCTCCGCCGACGTCGAGAGCGCGGCGGCGATCGTCGACGCGCTCGGCTTCGACCCGGTGGTGGCCGGGCCGCTGGCCGAGGGGGTGCGGATGGAGCCGTTCAGCCCTGTCTTCGGCGCGAACGTCGACGCCGGCGAGCTGCGGGCGCTGCTGGACGACTTCCCGACGACGCCGCGCGGACACGAGGTGGCCGCCGCCCGCGCCGCTACGCTGGCACGATGAGCCTCGAGCCGGGCCGCGACGACGAGTTGCCGCCCGGCCAGCGCGCCGACATCCTCAAGGAGCGCATCTACATCACCTTCACCGCGCTCGCCGTCGTCCTGGCGTTGCGCGCTCACGCGGTGTCGGCCGGCGAGGCCGCGGTGTCGCTCGCCGTCGTCGTCATCGGCACCGTCCTCGCCGTGCTCGTCGCCGACATCGTGTCGCACATCGCCGTCCACGAGTCGCTGCCGGTGCGGTCCGAGCTGCGGCACATGGCCCGGGTCAGCTTCGGCGCGCTGGGCGCCCTGGTGCTGCCGGCCGTGTTCATCGGCCTGGCCGTCGCGGACGTGTGGGAGATCGAGACCGCCCTCCGCGCGTCCAGCATCGCCCTGGTCGCGGCCCTCGCCGCCATCGGCTACCTCGCCGCCCGCCGGGCCCGGCTGGCGACGTGGCAGCGGGCCGTCGTGCTGTTCGCCGAGGTCGTTCTCGGCCTGGTCATCATCGGGCTGGAGCTGCTCGCCCACAGTCTCTGAGGGCGAGCAGCCCCGGGCCGTCAGCCCTGCGGGCGCGGGGTGATCACCGCCGCGACCACCGCGGCCGCGGCCGCGGCGACGGCGGCCACGATGAACGCGTTGGTGAAGCCGTCCAGCGTGTCGCCGACGATGCTGGCGGCGGCCACGCTGGAGACGACGGCCGCGCCGCTGGCGGCGCCGAACTCGTGGAACGTGCTGACGATGCCCGACGCGACGCCCGCCTCGTGCGGCGCGACCTGGCCGAGCGCCGTCGCCGACGCGACGACGAAGATGGCGCCGGTGCCGGCCGCGCCGACGGACACCCCGGCCACGACCGCCGCCGGGTGCAGCCAGAGCGCGGGCACCGTCATGCCGGCGGCCGCCACCAGCAGGCCGATCACCCCGAGCCGCCGGGCGCCGAGCGTGGCGATGGACCGTCCGGTGAGCTGGGCGCCCACCATCGTGGCCAGCGCGACCGGCAGGAACAGCAGGCCCGTGCGCAGCGGCCCGTACGAGTGCGCGTGCTGGAAGTAGAACGTGCCGAGGAAGAACACCGCGATCATCAGCGCCGTCGCCAGCAGGATCAGGAACGTCCCGGTCGCCACCGGCCGCCGGGCCAGCAGGCGGACGTCCATCAGCGGGGCGCCGGCGCGGCGCTGCCACGTCACGAACGCCAGGTAGCCGGCCGCCGCGACCAGCACCAGCAGGCCCGTCGTCACCGTCAGCCAGCCGCCGTCGCCGGCCTGGATGAGCGCGTAGATCAGGGTGCCGGACGACGCCGTGACCAGCAGGGCGCCGAACAGGTCCAGCCGGCCGCGCGGCGCCGGCACGATCTGACGGGGCAGCAGGCGAGCCAGCGCGACCGCGATGACCAGGCCGATCGGCACGTTCACGAAGAACACCCACGGCCAGCCCGGGCCCGCGGTGAGCAGGCCGCCGAGTAGCACGCCGAGCGCCGCGCCGCCACCGCCGAGGGCGGACCACACGCCGAGCGCGCGGTTGCGCTCGTCGCCGTCGAACAGCGTGACGACCAGCGACAGCGCCGCCGGCGACAGCAGCGCGGCCCCGACGCCCTGGGCGACGCGCCCGGCGATCAGCAGTTCCGACGATTCGGCCAGGCCGGTGAGCAGCGACGCGGTCGTGAACACCGCCAGGCCCGCGAGCACGACCCGTTTGGCGCCGACGAGGTCGGCGAGCCGGCCGCCGAGCAGCATCAGCCCGCCGAATGCGAGGGCGTACGCGCTGACCGTCCAGGTCAACGCCTCGCGGCTGGCGCCGAGGTCGGTCTCGATCTGCGGCAGCGCGATGGCCACGACGGTGACGTCGAGGATCAGCATCAGCTGGGCGACCCCGAGGAAGCCCAGGATCCGCCAGCGCCAGGGGTGCGGCGCGACCGCCGCCGTCGTCGTCTCGTCGTGCGTCATGATCCGGCCTCCTTAACTCGTATGTAGAAGTACGAACTAGGGAACGGAGGCGGTTAACTCGTATATTCCCGTACGAGCTAAGATTTCTTCATGACGACCCGGACCCGCCGCCGCGCCGACGCCGAGCGCAGCATCGCCCGCATCGTCGCGGCCGCCCGTGAGCTGCTCGGACGCGACCCCGCGGCGACGATCGACGAGATCGCAGCGGCCGCCGGCGTGGGCCGCATGACGCTCTACGGCCACTTCCCGAACCGGGCCGAGCTGGTCGAGGCGGCCCTGGTCGACGCCCTGGCCGACGGTGAGCGCACGCTCTCCGCCATCGACCTCGCCGGCGACCCGGCCGCCGCGCTGGACCGGCTGCTGGCGTCCAGCTGGTCGTTGGTCGCGGAGTCGTCGTCGCTGCTCGCGGCCGCGCAGGAGGTATTGCCGCCGGGACGGGTGCGGCAGCTGCACGGCGCGCCGGCGGCCCGGCTGGAGGAGCTGATCCGGCGCGGCCAGGGTTCCGGCGCGTTCCGCGCCGACCTCCCGATCGGCTGGCTGGTCAGTGCCTCCCACTACCTGCTTAAGGGTGCGGCGGAGGAGGCGCGGGCCGGCCGCCTCGACGCCGCCTCCGTTCCGGGCCTCGTGACGGCGTCGGTGCGGGCGCTGCTCCGGCCGCCCGCGGATGCTCGCTGACGGGCCCCGCCGCGGCCCGCGTCAGGGCCGCGCGTCGCCGGCTTCGCGCTCGAGCTCGGCGATCAGCTCGTCCAGCCAGGCCCCGATGGCCCGCCGCTGAGCGCGAGGGTCGTCGTCACCGTCGCCGGCCGGGATGCCGGTGCGCTGCGCATACTCGGTGAAGTGCGCCGCCAGCCCGACGGCGTCGAGGTCGCGGTCGTCGCCGTCCCACTCGGGGTCGGACGGCTTCGGCCGCGCCGGCGTGTTCATGCGCCCCCCACTCCGCCCGCGCCGAGCGGTCGTCTCGAGCTCAGGGATGCCATGCTACCGACCAATCCAGACGGTGGTGATCTCCTGGACGTACCTGCCGATACCCACGAAGGACGCCCTCGACACCTGCCGCAGGTGACGACCATGTTTGCCGAACGGACCGGCAAAGGTCGACGAAAGGCCAGCGCGCGGCCCCGCTCCGGGACGACGATGGTGGTGAGCGCGGAAAAGCAGGGGGTCGGCATGGCTGCAGGGGACATCCACACGGTGCCACGGGGCGACCGGTGGGCCAACGTCTTCGAGGACGGTGACCGCCTCATCGTCAGCGCGGGCACCAAGGAGACGGCGGCCCGCATGGGCCGCGAACTGGCCCGCCTCCGCGGCGTCCGCCACGTCATCCACGAACGCGACGACCACGCCGACGCACCCGCGCGGGCCCGCGACCTCGTCCGCGGCTGAGCCGAGTCCGGGGCGACCCCGGGCCGACGGCGGGAGGGACCGCCGCACGCGTGGTCAGGCCACACCGGTAGGTTCGCCTCGTGACCCCCGTCATCGACGTCGACGCGTTGCGAGCCGCGGTCGGATCGGCCCAGGTCAGTGACCGCATCGCGGACCGGGCCCGGATGGCGCACGACGCGTCGCACTATCTGCTGACGCCGGCCGCGGTGGTGACGCCGGCGTCGGTGCCCGAGGTGGCCGCACTGCTCGCGACCGCGCACCGCGACGGCGTCGCGCTGACGTTCCGCTCCGGCGGGACCAGCCTGTCCGGCCAGGCCGGCACCGACGCCGTCCTCGTCGACACCCGGCGGCACTTCGGCGCCGTGACGGTGCTCGACGACGACGACGGCGTGCGGGTGCGGGTGCGGGCCGAGCCGGGCGCGGTCGTGCGCCGGGTCAACGCCGCGCTGGCGCCGTACGGCCGCCGGCTCGGGCCGGACCCGGCCAGCGAGGCCGCCTGCACCGTCGGCGGCGTCGTCGCGAACAACTCCTCCGGCATGACCAGCTCGACGACGGCGACGGCGTACCGCACGCTGGCCGGGCTGGAGCTGGTGCTGCCCAGCGGTACGTACCTCGACACCGCCGAGCCGGACGCCGACGGCCGGCTGGCCGCCCTGGAGCCCGAGCTGCACGCGGGCCTGGTCCGGCTGCGCGACCGGCTGCGTGCCGACGCCGTGCTGCGCGGGCGCATCGAGCACCAGTTCTCGATGAAGAACACCATGGGCTACGGCCTCAACGCGTTCCTCGACCACGACCGCCCGGCCGACCTGCTGGCGCACCTGGTGGTCGGGTCGGAGGGGACGCTGGCGTTCGTCGCGTCGGCGACGTTCGACACGCTGCCGGTGCTGCCACACGTCGCGACCGCGCTGCTCGTGTTCGACCGCCTGGACGCCGCCATCGCGGCGCTGCCCGCGCTGGTCGGCGCCGGTGCGGGCGCCGTCGAGCTGATGGACTCCACGTCGCTGCGGGTCGCCGCGGCCGACCCGCGGGCGCCGGAGACGATCCGGTCGCTGCGGATCGAGCAGCACACCGCACTGCTGGTCGAGGTGGCGGCCGAGTCGGCGGCCGAGCTGGTCGCGCTGGCCGGTGACGTCGGCGCGGTCATCCAGCGGCTGCCGCTGACCGCGCCCGGCGGGCTGTCCACCGACCCGGGGCAGCGAGCCGCCGCCTGGCACGTCCGCAAGGGCCTCTACGCGACGGTCGCCGGCGCCCGGCCGCAGGGGACGACCGCGCTGCTGGAGGACATCGTCGTCCCGGCGCCCGCGCTCGGGCCGGCCGTGCGCGACCTGCAGGGGCTGTTCGACCGGTACGCGTACGGCGACGCCGTCATCTTCGGCCACGCCCGCGACGCCAACCTGCACTTCATGATCACCCCGCGGCTCGACGACCCGCGCGAGCTGGACGCCTACGCGGCGTTCACCGAGGACCTCGTCGACCTCGTGCTCGGCGCCGACGGCTCGCTCAAGGCCGAGCATGGCACCGGCCGCATCATGGCGCCGTACGTGCGCCGCCAGTACGGCGACGAGCTGTACGCCGTCATGCGCGAGGTGAAGGAGCTGTGCGACCCGCGCGGCGTGCTGGCGCCCGGGGTCGTCCTGGACGAGGACCCGCGGGCGCACCTGCGCCACCTCAAGACCGTCCCGCCCGTCGACCCCGCGCTCGACACCTGCGTCGACTGCGGTTACTGCGAGCCGGTCTGCCCGTCGCGCGGGGTCACGACGACGCCCCGGCAGCGGATCGCGCTGCTGCGCGAGATCGCCGTCGCCACCCCCGAGGTGCGGGCCGAGCTGGAGCAGGCGTACCGCTACGACGCCGTGCAGACGTGCGCCGCCGACTCGCTCTGCGTCACGGCCTGCCCGGTGCAGATCGACACCGGCCAGGCGATGAAGGCCCGCCGGGCGGAGTCGCTGGGCCCGGTCGCGCAGCGGGCCGGGAAGACCGCCGCCCGGCACTGGGGCGCCGGCGTCACCGCCGCCCGGGCCGGCCTGCGGGTCGCGTCGGTGGTGCCCGGCCCCGTCGTGTCAGGTGCGTCGTCGCTGGCCAGGGCCGTGTTCGGGACCGAGTGGATCCCGGCGGCGGACGGCTCGCTGCCGGGCCCCGGCCGGCCGCGGCCGTCGTCGTCGTGGCCAGTGCCGCACGCGGCCGAGGCGGTGTACTTCCCGGCCTGCATCGGCGCGCTGTTCGCCCCCGAGGGTGACGGCGACGGCGTCACCGCGGCGTTCCTCGCGCTGGCGGCGCGGGCCGGCGTGGCGGTGGCGATCGCCGAGCGGACGCCGTCGCTGTGCTGCGGCACGCCGTGGGCGTCGAAGGGGCTGACGGTGGGCGCCGCCGTCATGGCGCAGCAGGTGTTCGCCGCGCTCTGGCCGCTCACCGACGACGGCCGGCTGCCGGTCGTCGCCGACGCGTCGTCCTGCTCGCACGGGCTGGCCGGGCTGGCGTCCTCCCTGCCTGCGCCCGACGCGGCGAAGTGGGAGCGGGTGACGGTCGTCGACGCCGTGGCGTTCGTCCGGTCGTCGGTGCTGCCGCGGCTCGCGCCGGTCGCCGACGACCGCCGGCTGGACCGCGTCGTCCTGCACCCGACCTGCGCGAGCGTCCACCTGGGCGACGTCGACGACCTCGCCGCCCTCGGCGCGGCCGTCGCCCGCGAGGCCGTCGTGCCCTCGAACTGGGGCTGCTGCGGCTTCGCCGGCGACCGCGGCCTGCTGCACCCCGAGCTGACCCGTGGCGCGACCGAGGCCGAGGCGGCCACCGTCGCCGCGCTGGGGGAGGCCGACGGGTACGCGTCCTGCAACCGCACCTGCGAACTGGGCATGACCCGCGCCACCGGCAAGCCGTACCGGCACGTGCTGGAGCTGCTGGAGGAGGCGACCCGCCCGGCCTGACGCCGCCGCCGTCAGGCCGACGTCACGAACCGCGCCAGTTCGGCCGCCATCGGCGCGACGTCCCAGGTGTGGTCGGCGCCCGGCATTTCCTTCTTGACGCTGCCCGGGATGGTGGCCAGCACCGACGCGGCGGCCGCGTGCATCTCGTCGAACGTCTTCTCGCCGAGCAGGAACTCGGTCGGCACTCGGACGTTCGCGAACAGCTCGGCCTGCGGCCCGGAGTCGGCCCAGACCAGCGACTCGCCGTCGGCGCGGTAGCTGACCACCTGGGCGGCGAACATGTCGTACATCGGGTCCTTCTTGGCCTCGGCCAGCCACTCCGGCGGCATGTCCTTCATGTAGTGGGTCAGCGCGCCGTCGAAGTCGCCCGCGTCCATGCGCCGCTCCACCTCGCCGATCCACTCGGCGACGGTGCCGACCGGCGCGATCGGCGCCTCCCACAGCGCCAACGCCGTCACCGGGAGCCCGTTCGCGGCCGCGGCCAGCGAGATCGAGCAGCCGGACGAGTGCCCGCACAGCGCGGCCTTGCCGCCGAGGAGGTCCATCAGCGCGCGCAGCGCGGCGAACTCGCGGTCCAGGCCGATGGGGGTGTTCGTGGTCTCGCTCTCGCCGCGGCCGATGCGGTCGTAGACGATCGTGGCCAGGCCCTGCTCGGCCGCCAGCTCGGCGGTCGCGGTGGTGACCGGGTCGATGGCGCGGAACGGGCCGGCGCCGGCGACGAAGACCAGCCCGGGGCCGTCGCCGTAGCGGTCGAAGGCGACGCGGTCGCCCAGGGCGGTGGTGACGTACTCGGTCATGACGTGCTCCTTCGGAATCAGCGGCGGTGCTGGAGGTGGATGGTGACGTCGTCGCCGGCGCCCTTGCCGATGGCCTTCCGCACGGCCGCCTTGACCGGGACGATGTGCGTCCCGTCGCCCAGCGGCAGCAGCGTGGCCTCGAACGGGTGACCGTCCATGGTGCCGGCGACCTTCACCGGCTGCCGGGTGCCGAACACCCGCGCGGAGTCGGCCATGACGACGACCGTCCAGCTGTCCGGCGCGTTGACGCCGCCCTGCGTGAGCGTGGCGCCGAACCTGACGTCGATCGGGCCGGTCTCGGTTGCGGTAGCGGACACCGCTCTCACCTCCGGTTTCGTTCAAACTGGACCGTCCAGTGTGGTCAGACTAGACTGTCCAGTATGATGACGTCAACAGGTCGATCCGGCCAGGGTTGATCCGCGAGGAGGGAGCGCCGATGGCGCAGACCGGCGCTCGGCCGTGGGCGAGGTCCGACGAGAAGCACCGGGCGATCCTCCGCGCCGCCCGCGAGGTGTTCCTCAGCAACGGCTACCTCGGCACGAACATGGACCTCATCGCGTCCCGGTCCGGGGTGTCGAAGCAGACCGTCTACACGCACTTCGGCAGCAAGGAGGCGCTGTTCGTCGAGATCGTCGGCTCGATGACCGGCGACGCCGGCGACCGCGTCCACCACGAGCGCCCCGAACTGGGCGACGACGCCGAGCTGGAGGCGTACCTGCGCGCGTTCGCCGAGCGGCAGCTGCGCATCGTCACCGAGCCCGAGCTGCTGCAGCTGCGCCGCCTGGTCATCGGCGAGGTGGGCCGGTTCCCGGAGCTGGCGAAGGTGCTCTACGAGCGCGGCCCGCAGCGGGCGATCGGCGAGCTCACGGCGATGTTCGAGGTGCTGGACGAGCGCGGGCTGCTCACCGGCGCCGAGCCCGCCGCCGCGGCCGAGTGGTTCAACTGGCTGGTCATGGCCGCGCCGCTGAACCGGGCCATGATGCTCGGCGACGCCGCAGTCCCAGGCGACGACGAGTTGCGCCGGCACGTCGCCGACGCGGTCCGCATCTTCCTGACGGCGTTCGGCCCATGATCATCGGCGATCCACCACGTCATAGTGTGGTCGATCGCCGATGATCATGGGGCGCTGCAGCCGGGCCGGCAGGAGCGGACGGTGCCGGTCCAGCCGCGGGCGGTGAGGACGTGGGCGTGTTCGGCGGCGACGGTGCAGGGGTTGGCGTAGATGTCGGCGTGGCCGTAGCGGAGGGTGGCGTGGCCGTCGATGGTGGCGTGGTTGTCGCGGTGGTGGTCACGGAACCGGCCCTCGCCGGTGTGGCCGAGGCGTCCGTCGAGTTCGACGCGGAGGTGGTAGGGCGGGTAGTCGACGTCGATCCAGGTCACGCGGTGGCCGGTGATGCGTTGTTGGCGGTGGCCGGTGGGCAGGCTGTGGGCGCGTTCGACTCGGCGCAGGTGGCGCAGCTCCAGCGGCGACTGTGCTCCGTCGGTGACGTCGGCGAGCATGGCTTCGGTCATGGGTCGCCAGCGGATCTTCTTGCGCCGTCCGAGGGTGTCGGCGAGTCGTTCGGGGGTGGTGAGGCGGCGTTGGCAGGCGGCGGTGACCCAGCCTTCGGCGTCGCGTGGGTGGGGTGCGACGTCGACGAGGTCGAGGACGGTGTCGTCGAGGCGGGTGCGTGGCGGGTTCTTGGACGGGTGCCGGGAGTGCGGCAGTCGGTGTGCGTAGTGGACGCGGACGCCGTCGATCTTGGTGCGGACGTGCCGTTCGGCGGGCGCGGTGACGTGGATGACCGGACCGGCGTCGTCGCACAGGCCGTCGAGGTAGGCGGCGGTGCGGTGACTGGCCACCGCGCCCGGCCCGGCGCGCAGGATCGCCGCCCACACCCGCGCCTCGAACGTCGGCGGACCCGTGAACGCCGCGTACACGCCGAGGTGAACGCGCCGCCACCGCCCCGACGCGACCAGCCACTCGATGCGGCGGTCGGTCAGGCCGCACGCGTGCGCCTGAGCACGACTCAGCACACCGTGCTGAACGGCGATCAGGTCGTCGAGATCCACGCCTGCCAGCCTGCGCGACCCGGCGCCGTCGCACCAGTCCCATGTCGTCGCCTGTGGATACCCATGATGGTCATGAGACGGGTATATTTGGTTAGGCGGCCCTAAGTTAGGGTCGCCTCATGAGAATCGCGCCCTTTGTGCTCGGCCTCGCCGTCGTTCTGGCCGGTTGTGGGGGCGGTGACGGCGACGGCGACGCCGCGCCGGCCGCCGGTACGGCCGGTACCGTCACCGTCGAGCACCAGTTCGGCAGCACGGAGATCACCGGCGTGCCGCAGCGCATCGTCACGCTCGACCTGCAGTGGACCGACGTCATGCTGGCGCTGGGTGCCGAGCCGGTCGGGTACGCCGTCGACGCGTTCATGCCGGAGTCCGGCGTGCCGTGGCAGGAGTTGCCCGGCGACGCCGAGCCGCTGCCGCTGGACGACGGCCCGCCGATCGAGCGGATCGCCGAGCTGCAGCCCGACCTCATCCTCGGCAGCTACACGATCGCCGACCAGGGCGTCTACGACCAGCTGTCCGGCATCGCGCCGACCATCGCCGGCGAGGACCCGCTGCAGGTGACGCCGTGGCAGGACCTGGTGCGGACGGCGGGGGAGCTCCTCGGCGAGCCGGACCGGGCCGAGGAGGTCATCGAGGAGGTCGACGGCGAGGTGGCGGCGGTCGCCGGCGCGCTGCCCGGGCTGGCCGGCAAGACCTTCTCGCTGGCGCAGTACGTTGTCGGCGACTCGCTCTACGTCGTGGCCGACGAGCAGGACGGGTCAAGCGGGTTCTTCCGGCAGCTCGGCATGGTGATGTACGCGCCGGTCCGCGACGAGGGCGAGGCGACCGGCGACACCCGGATCATGGTCAGCCCGGAGCGTTCGGACCTGCTGCGCGCCGACCTGCTGGCGTTCCTCGTCAACGGCGGCGACGAGAGCGACCTCGCCGACATCCCCGGCTTCGACCAGCTGCCCGGGACCGTCGCCGTCCTCGACTACCCGGCCATCGTCGGGCTGAACACGCCGTCGCCGCTGTCCGTCCCGTACGCGCTGGAGCGGCTGCGGCCCTACCTGGAGGAGGCCGCCGGTGCGGCGGGGTGAGGCGTCGCGGGTGCCGGTTCCCCGTCGCCCGGCGACGTCAGCGGTGCAGCGCCTTGCGCGCCAGCCAGTTCCCGAGCAGTTGCGCCAGCTGCACCATCCCGATGATCACCAGCACGGTCACCAGCGTGACCTCCCAGTTGAACCGCTGGTAGCCGTACACGATGGCGAAGTTGCCCAGCCCGCCGCCGCCCACGTAGCCGGCCAAGGCCGACATGTCGACGATGCCGATGAGCAGGAACGTGTAGCCGAGGATCAGTGGCGCGAGCGCCTCCGGCACCAGCACCGTCACCAGGATCCGCAGCCGCGACGCGCCCATCGCCCGGGCCGCCTCGATGACGCCCGGATCGGTCGCGACGAGGTTCTGCTCGACGATGCGTGCCGTCACGAACGTCGCCATGATCGCCATCGCGAAGATGACCGCGTCGTTGCCGATGGTGGTGCCGACGACGGCCAGCGTCACCGGGCCGACCGCGGTGATGAAGATGATGAACGGGATCGGCCGCACGACGTTCACCGCGACGTTCAGGATGGTGAAGACGACGACGTTCTGCAGCAGGTTGCCCCGCCGCGTCGCGTACAGCAGCACGCCGAGCACCAGCCCCAGTGCGCCGCCCACGCCCACCGTCACGCCGACGATGTACAGCGTCTCGCGCACCGACTCCCACAGGATCGGCGACAGCTCCGACCAGTCGCGGTTCACGCTCGCACCCCCGCCGTCCCGAGGTCGTCGACGTCGGTCGTCTCCCGCAGCCGCGCGATCAGCGCGTCGACGGCCCCGTCGGCGCCGGTCAGCTCCAGGGTCAGCGAGCCGAACGGCCGCTCGTCGATCTCGGTGATGCCGCCGAACACGATGGTCCCGTCGACGCCGTGCTCGCGCAGCGCCGCCGTGACGTCGACGCCGGACTCACGGATGCCGACGGTGATGATGCGGCCCGGGTGCCGGTGCCGCAGGCGATCCAGCGCCTCCGGCGTCGGCCGGTCCTTCAGGGTCGTCGCGACGAACCGGCGGGTGGCCCGCTCGCGCGGCGCGGCGAACACGTCGTAGACCGGGCCGTGCTCGATCACCCTCCCGGCCTCCATGACGGCGACCCGGTGCGCGAGCAAGCGGATCACGTCCATCTCGTGCGTGATGACGATGACGGTGACGCCCAGCTCGCGGTTGACCCGGCGCAGCAGCGCCAGCACGTCCTGCGTGGTGTCCGGGTCGAGCGCGCTGGTGGCCTCGTCGGCGAGCAGGATCCGCGGCGACGTCGCGAGCGCCCGGGCGATGCCGACGCGCTGCTTCTGGCCGCCGGACAGCTGCCGCGGGTACGACTTCGCCTTGTCCGCGATGCCGACGTAGTCGAGCAGCTCGGCGACCCGCGCCGCCCGCTTGTCCCGCGGCCAGCCGGCCACCTTCAGCGGGTACCCGACGTTGCCGGCGACGGTGCGCGAGTTGAGCAGGTTGAACTGCTGGAACACCATGCCGATGCCGGCCCGCACCCGCCGCAGCTGGGACTCGCCGAGCGCGGTGACGTCCTGCCCGTCGACGAGCAGGCGGCCGGACGTCACCGGCTCCAGCGCGTTGACCAGCCGGACCAGCGTGCTCTTGCCGGCGCCGGAGTAGCCGATGACGCCGAAGATCTCGCCGGCCTCGATGTCCAGCGTCACGCCGTCGACGGCGCGGACCGCGCGGTCGCCGGACCCGAAGACCTTGCTGACGTCCTGGAAGCTGATCAGGGCTGCCATCAGTGCGCGGCGAGGTCCGTCTGGATGCCGTCGAGGATCTCCGACAGCTGGTCAGACGGGTTGTCGGTGAACACCGCCGTGCCGCCGGACGCCTCCGACGACGCCGCCTCCACCTCCGGCGAGTGGTACAGCTCGACCAGCCGCTGGAACGTCTCGTTGTCGACCTCGTCGGACCGCGCCACCCACACGTTGATGTAAGGGCGGGCGCCCGGGCTGTCGGCGTGGTCCTGGTAGAGGGCGTCGGTGGGCTCCAGCCCCGCGTCGGCGACGAAGTCGTTGTTGATCACCGACGCGTCGACGCTGTTCAGCGCCGTCGCCGTCTGCTCGGCCGCGACCGGCGTGACGCTGACCCGCGACTCCGCCTCGACGACGTCCGACGGCAGCGACGTCGAGCTGCCGCCGCCCTCGAGCGTGATCAGCCCGGCGTCCTGCAGGACGAGCAGCGCGCGGGCCTGGTTGGTCTCGTCGTTCGGGATCGCGACCTCGCCGCCCTCGGGGATGTCCTCCAGCGACTCGTGCTGCTGGGAGTACAGGCCGAGCGGGTAGATCGCCGTCGCCCCGATCGGCGCCAGGTCGTCGTCGTTCGCCACGTTGTAGGCGGCCAGGTACTGCAGGTGCTGGAACTGGTTGAGGTCGAGCTGGCCCTGCGACAGCGCCGGATTCGGCTGCGTGTAGTCGGTGAAGTTCACCAGCTCGACGTCGATGCCCTCCGCGTCGGTCAGCTCGGTGAAGGCCGTCCAGTAGTCCTCGCTGGCGCCGACCACGCCGATGCGGATCGGGTCGCCGGACTCGCCGGACGCGGTCTCGGTGTCGCCTCCGCCGCACGCGGCCAGGACGGCGGCGGCTGCGGTGAGGGCGAGGGGCAGGGCGATGCGGCGATTCATGGCGTGCGTGTCTCCTTGATGAGGGTGTGGTTCGCGCGGGGTGGGCGCGGGGAGCCGCCGGGTCCGGGCGCGGCGGGGTCGCCGGCCGGTGACCGGGGCGGGATGCCGCGAGGTGACGTCAGGACGACGTCAGCGGCAGTGGCGCATTCGCATCGGACACAGGGACATGCCGCGGCCGGTGGCCGTGGTCACGATCCGGGCGGTGTCGGACGATGCGCGAGACATGCGTCCATCTTCCCGATTGGACCAGTGGTCTCCAAACGGAACGCGGTGTGATCTCATATTGTGAACAAAATTCGGTCAGAATGTGAGACGGATGACTCCGGGGGCGCTGGCACCATGCGTCCATGCCGAGTGATCCGTCCGCGGACATCGCCGCCGACGCTGGCGACGAGCCCGGTGCGGTCGAGCTCGTGGAGACCAGTGACGAGATCGTCGCGCATGGACCGGACGCCCCGGCTGACGTGGCCGCGGCGGTGAACGCCGCGCTCGAGTCGCTGGGCGAGGCGGCGGCGAACCGGGAGAGGCTGCGCAGCGAGCTCCAGGCCTGCGTCTTTCTGGCCCTCGGTGTGGCCTGGCTGGGCATCGGGCTGGCGCGCGAGTGGCCTGAGCCGCGGTCGTGGGGCTGGTTGTGGGACGTGGTGGCGCCGCTGCTCGCGACGGCGTGGGTGGTGGTCGCGGTCGCGACCGGGGTGTTGTCGTGCTGCTCGTGGTGCGGGTGCTCCGGCGCCGCCCCGGGCAGTCCGCCGGCGCCGCCCTCGCCGAGCTGTGGCAGTCGCTCGGGCAGTGGCCGGATGACCGCCAGGAACAGCGCCTGACGATGTTCACGCCATTGCTGAACGTCGTGGTGCTCGGCGTCACGGCCCTGGTGCTGTGGCCCTGCGAGCCGTACGGCGACTGGAACGTCGTCGTGCCGGCGCTGACGAGCCTGATGGCGATCGTCGTACTCGCACTGCTCGCGGAGTTGATCGTGCTGGCGCGGCACCCCTCGGACCCGAGGGACCTCGTCATCGAGGCGCTCTTCGAGACGTATGCGAGCGCCACCGGGGTCGCCGTCGCGGCGGACTATCCGGTCGACTGGCGGCGGTCGCGCAGTGCGCGTGTGGTGTTGGCGCGCGGGCTGGTGGCGGCCAGCCGCGGTCGGTGGGAGGAGCTGGCCCGGGCGGAGCCGGCCAGCGCGGCGCCGCGCATCATCACGTCGATCGTGCAGCGCGTCGCCATTGCCGCTGTTGTCGTCGTCGCCGGCCTGCTGCTGGCGACGCGGTTCGGCGACGTCCGGGTGCAGGATCAGCTCCGCGGCGTGCCGCGGGGATCCGGCGGAATAGCTTGCGCCGATGCTGTGCTGTGATCGCCATCACTCGACGAAGGGATCGACGATGCTGCCGGGTCTGGACGACGCCGCCACCGAGACCGCGCTACACCGCCTCGACGCCGAGGAGGAGATCTGGATCACGACGGTGCGCGACGGCGGGCAGCCGCAGACGTCGCCGGTCGGGTTCCTCTGGGACGGTGCCCGCTTCACCGTGCTCAGCCGGCCCGGCGCGGGCAAGGTCCGCAACCTCGGCGGCAACACCCGGGTCTCGCTGCACCTCGAGCTCGACCGCACCGCGCAGACCACCGGCGGCGTCCTGACCGTCGAGGGCGACGCCGTCGTCGAGGCGGGGCCGCTGACCGGCGCCGAGGCCGACCGCTACGTCGCCAAGTACGGCGCGATGATGGAGCTGGTCGGCATCACCCGCGACGAGTTCTTCGGCGACTACTCCACCGTCATCCGCGTCACGCCCACCCGGGTGCGCGCCTACTGAGGCGTGGCATCCTGTCCGCGTGACGAGCCCCCTCGCCGACGGTGCCGCGCTGGAGCGGCTGTACACCGGGACCGAGTGGGCCGAGGGCCCGGTCTGGCTGCCCCGCGCCCGCCGCGTCCGCTGGAGCGACATCCCCAACGACCGCATCCTCGAATGGGACGCCGCGACCGGCGCGACCACCGTCTACGGCACCGGCGTCGAGTACACCAACGGCCGCACCCTCGACCTCGACGGCCACGTCGTCCAGTGCTCGCACGGCCGCCGCCGGGTCGAGCGCGACGTCGGCGGCGTCGTCACCCCGATCGTCGACTCCGTCGAGGGCCGCCGGTTCAACTCGCCCAACGACGTCGTGGTGGCGGGCGACGGTGCGATCTGGTTCACCGACCCGCCGTACGGCATCCACGAGAGCGGCCGCGAGGGGAACCCGGGCGAGCAGGAGTACGGCGGCTGCCACGTGTTCCGCTACGACGAGGCGAGCGGCGCGCTGACCGCCGTCGTCACCGACATGGAGCACCCGAACGGGCTGGCCTTCGCGCCGGACGAGTCGGTGCTCTACGTCGCCGACACCGGCGCGCGGCCGGGTGACCCCGCGGAGCGGTCGATCCGCGCCTACGACGTGGCGGACGGCCGGTGCGGGAACGGCCGGGTGTTCGCGACGGTGCGCCCGGGCGCGGCCGACGGCATCCGGGTCGACGAGGAGGGCCGGGTGTGGGCGTCCAGCGCGGACTCCGTGCAGGTGTTCGCGCCGGACGGTGAGCGGGTCGCCGTGGTGCCGGTGCCGGAGACCGTCGCCAATCTCTGCTTCGGCGGCGACGACGGCTCCGACCTGTTCGTCGCGGCCACCACCAGCCTGTACCGGATCCGCACCGCGACGCGGCCGGCGACGCGTCATCGCACCGGCTGAGCTGCGGCCCTAGCCGGCGGCGGGCGTCTCGATCTCGATCAGGCCGGAGTCGCCGCCACCGGCGCCGCTGTTGAGCAGGAGGACCGAGGTGGCGATCATCAGGACGGCCACGAGCAGCAGGACGGCGAGTTTCGCCGGGGTGCCGGTCTCGAGGAGCCGGCGGCGCAGTGGTGCCAGGGCGTGGCGGTCGGACATCGTCGTCCTCTCGTCAGGGCAGCGTCATGTTGACCGTATGTGACAACCACCCTGACACGCCATCGAATCCCTCACATCGGACGAAATCGGATGCATCCGGTCCCGGGCTGCCGGCGGCGATGTCGAGAACCGGCGCCCGGCTCCGTCCCCGGGGTGAACGCGACCACAATGGGTCGCATCAGGACCGAGGAGAACACGATGGCCAAGTACCTGCTGCTCAAGCACTACCGCGGCGCCCCGGCTGCGGTCAACGACGTACCGATGGACCGGTGGACGCCGGAGGAGATCGCGGCGCATTTGCGGTACATGTCCGAGTTCGCGGCCAGGATCCAGGCGACCGGCGAGTTCGTCGGCGAGCAGGCCATCGCGCCCGAGGGCACCTTCGTCCGGTACGACGGTGAGGGGCGGCCGCCGGTCACCGACGGCCCGTTCGCCGAGACCAAGGACCTCGTCGCCGGCTGGATGGTCATCGACGTCGACAGCTACGAGCGCGCCGTCGAGCTGGCCGGGGAGCTGTCCGCCGCGCCCGGGGCGGGCGGTGAGCCGATCCACGAGTGGCTCGAGCTGCGTCCGCTCCTCGGCCCGCTGCCCACGGTGACTGAGTGAACGAGGTCCTGCTGCGGGAGCTGGTGCCCGCGGTGATCGGTGTCCTCGTCCGGCGCGGAGCGGACTTCGCGTCGGCCGAGGACGCCGTGCAGGAGGCCCTGATCCGGGCGCTGGACACCTGGCCGGACGATCCGCCGCGCGATCCGAAGGGCTGGCTGGTCGCGGTCGCGTGGCGCCGGTTCCTCGACGCGACCCGGGCGGACGCCGCGCGCCGCCGGCGTGAGGACCTCGTCGACGACGAACCGGCGCCCGGGCCGGCGCCCGCGGCGGACGACACGCTCCAGCTCTACTTCCTCTGCGCGCACCCGTCGCTGACGCCGTCGTCCGCGGTCGCGCTCACGCTGCGCGCCGTCGGCGGCCTGACCACCCGGCAGATCGCCCGGGCCTACCTGGTGCCCGAGGCGACCATGGCGCAGCGCATCAGCCGGGCGAAGCGCACGGTGTCCGGCGTCCGGCTCGACCAGCCCGGCGACGTCGCCACCGTGTTGCGCGTCCTCTACCTGGTCTTCAACGAGGGCTACTCCGGTGACGTCGACCTCGCCGCCGAGGCCGTCCGGCTCACCCGGCAGCTCGCGGCCGCGATCGAGCACCCCGAGGTGGCGGGGCTGCTCGCGCTGATGCTGCTGCACCACGCCCGGCGCGCCGCCCGCATCGCGCCCGACGGCAGCCTGGTGCCGCTCGCCGAGCAGGACCGCGGCCGGTGGGACACCCGGTCGATCGCCGAGGGGGTGGAGATCCTGCAGGCGGCGCTCGCGCTGGACCGGCTGGGCGAGTTCCAGGCCCAGGCCGCCATCGCGGCGCTGCACGCCGACGCGCCCACCGCCGAGGAGACCGACTGGGTGCAGATCGTCGAGTGGTACGACGAGCTGGAGCGGCTGACCGGCAGCCCGGTCGTCCGGCTCAACCGCGCGGTGGCCGTCGGGGAGGCGGACGGTGCGCGGGCCGGCCTGGCGGCGCTCGCGGAGCTCGACGACTCGCTGCCCCGGTACGCGGCGGTGGCGGCGTACCTCCACGAGCGTGACGGCGACCTGGTGACGGCGGCCCGGCTGTACGCCGAGGCGGCCGGCCAGGCGCCGAATCTCGCCGAGCGCGACCACCTCACTCGCCAGGCCGCCCGGCTCAACGCCCGGCTGCGGGCCTGACGGCTGTCACGACGCCGCCGGCCGGACATGAGCGTCGCCTCGACGTCCAGCGTCAGCGCCAGCAGCAGCGCCGTCCCCGCCACGCCGGCCCCGTAGACGACGACGTCGGCGGCGTCGCCCTGCAGGACGGCGGACAGCGCCAGCGGGTCGCGCGCCTGCCCGTCGACCCCGCCCGGCCCGCGGACCAGCGTGTTCACCTCGTGCGCCGCCAGCGGGAGGTCGACGCCGCGCAACGTCCAGTCCGGCCGGCCCAGGGCGGCGGCCCAGCCGGGGAAGACGTCGTGGCTGCGCGAGCCGGCCGTCGTCACGCCGCCAATCTACGGCGCCGCTCCGCTAGCGTGGCGAGCCATGCCGGACATCCGGATCCTGCACTGGAACATCCACTCCTGGCGCGACGACGACGGTGCCCCGAACGTCGACGCGGTGGCCTCGCTGCTCGCCGCGACCGCCCCTGACGTCGTCTCACTGGTCGAGGTCGAGGAGGCCTGGGGCAGCGCGTCCGTGCTGGCCTCGCTGGCCGATCGGTTCGGCTACGCCTGGGTCTTCCCGCCCACCGTCCACCACGGCGATTCCGACCGCCCGCGCGGGGGTGGCGGCGCGGTCGGCCGCGCTCGACCGCCTGCTGACGCTGACCGCCGGTCCCCTCCTACCCGGCGTCCGCCCCCGCCGAACCGATCGACTACCTCCTCGACCGCGCCGGCTCCGACCACCTGCCGCTCCTCGCCACGCTCGCGCTGTGATCGTCCTGGTCGTGACCAGCCGCGCCAAGGCCGCACCCGGGCACGGGGTGGTGCGGCCGCACACCACCCAGAACCGGCCGATGCCCAAGTCGCGGGCGGATACCCGAATTTCCGACGCGTGCAGGCCCGATCTGGCCGGCATCCGCCGGATTCTCGGGTAACCGCCGGGTCGGCGAACATCGCGGGTGCGCACCGGTCCCGGCGCGACTTCGTCCCGTTCGGCCACTATCCTGAGGCGTCCGTTCTGACCCGGGATGACCTGCGATGACCTTGACCGAGACACCGGCCCGGCGCGGCCTGGGCGGCACGCTGCGCGCTGCCGCCACCGACCTGTTCGCGGTGCTGGGGCGGGCCGGCCGGCTGCTGGCCGGGCACTGGCCGGTGCTGCTGGCGATCCTGTTCGCCGGTGAGGCGGGCCGGTACGCGGCGCTGTGGGCGGCGGTCGAGCTGAGCGAGTTCAGCGGCACGTTGGGCGTCCTCGTGCTGGTCCTGGGCCCGCTGGCGGCGGTGAGCGCCCTCATCGCCGCCCTCTACGCGCTGCGCCACTCGCTCCCGTCGCTGCAGGCGGGCGCCGACGATGCGGCCGGCGCCGACGACGCGGCCGGCGACCGGCCGGGGCGCGAGCACGCGAGCGTGGTCTCCGTGCTGGGCAGCGTGATGATCCCGTTCCTCGCGATCTACGCGTCCTACGGCTACCTGTCCGACGACGTGTTCCGGTTCGTGAACACGGCGGTCACCGACGAGCTGCTGAACAACCCCGACCTGCTGCTGGGCACCGGCGAGGTGGACGAGAACCGGACGGCGCTGGCGACCGGCTGGCTGGCGATGGCGCTGGTGGCGATCGCGATCGTGCTGCGGTACGGGCTGGGCGCCCTGGCGCAGCGCCGCCCGATGCGGTGGATCCCGTGGGTCGCCGCGTACGTCGAGGTGTTGTGGCTGGTCACGCTGGCCCGCATGCTCGCCAGCCACCAGGAGGCGGCGTTCGCGTGGCTGGAGGAGCGGGCCGTCACGCAGGCGGTCGCGGACGGGTGGCGGTCGCTGGTGGCGTTCTTCGGCCCGGTCGGCGACGCCGTCGACACGGGCAGCCGGTGGCTGTTCGACCTGCTCGGCGACGCCGACGCGCTGCTGGTGATCCCGGTGGCGTGGCTGACGGTGGGCGCGGTCGTGTACGGGCAGCAGCTGAGCGAACCGGAGCGGCGCCGGCAGGCGTCACACCGGCGGCAGCGCGGCGGGCTGGTCCGGCGCATGCACGCGCCCGCCCGGCAGGTCGGCAACGAGCTCACCGGCGGCCTCGGCGAGCGGTTCGGCGCGCTGGCCAGCGGCTTGCGCCGGCTCGCGGTGGCGGGGCTGGCGCCGATGCTGCTGTTCGCGCTCGCGTTCGTCATCGCGCAGCGGCTGGAGTACGCGGTCGAACTGATCTGGCGCGAGCTGCTCGGGCCGCTGCCGCTCGGCGCCTACCTGGCCTTCGTCCCGCACACCGGCATGGTGTCGCACGTCGTCGGCACCGTCGCCGTGGTGTGCCTGCTCGGCGCGGCGATCGACCGCGTCCTCGGCCGCGCGGCCCGCGAGCCCGTCAGTCTGCGCTGATCAGCAGCCCGTCCGGCGGCCCCCAGCTGAGCACGACCTCCGCCACCTCGACGCCGTCGGGAAGGAGGACGACGGGGCTGACGGTCCACTCGTCCGGGCGGCGCGGGCCGGTGTCGGGGTCGATCCCCTCGAACAGGTCGAGGTCCGGGCCGCGGGCGTCCGGCGGCACGCACGGCGACGTCGCCTGGCTGATCGACGGCGACGTGGACTGGTAGGCGTACTCGGTGCCGGACGCGTCGCGGACGACAAGGTTGCAGCTCGACAGCGGCACGTCCGGGGCGGCGGACAGGGTGAGGTCGACGGCGACGGCCTGGACGCCCGCGGGCGGCTCGAGCGGGTCGTCCTCGCCGAACGGCGCCTCGGCCGCGCGGACGTCGTCCAGCCGGACCCGCACGGTGAACGGCCGGTCGCCGCCCCGGTCGTACTGGCTGGCCGAGAACGTCACCCATTCGCCTCGCTCGGCGTGGACGAGGTCGCGCGGCTTCTCCATCCACCAGTACGTCTCGACGCGGTACGAGCTGGCCGCGAGCGCCGCCACGATCGTCACCGGCAGCGCCACCAGCCCCCAGCGGTTGCGCCGCCACCACCCGGGCGGCGTCACGGCGCGTCCCCGGGCCCGTCGGCGGCGCCGGCCACCTCGACCGGCTCGTCCGACGCGGCCCAGGCGCCGGCGTCGTCGCCGGTCAGGCCGAGGTCGATGACGGCGATGTCGTCGCGGCGGTGGTCCTCGGGGTTCGGCTGCAGGGTGACGATCAGCCGGGCGCCGTCGACGGCGTCGGCGGGCAGCTCGATCGCGGCGGAGACCCGGCGCGGGATGCCGGGCTGCGCCGCGCCGCCGGAGCTGTACGGGTTGCGCTCGACGCTGGTGCGGAACTCGCGGCCCTCGGCGTCGCGGATCGCCACGTATGTCGGCACCTGCGGCTCGCCCGCCGCGGTGTACGTCCAGTCGACGACGACGTACACGCCGCCGGTCACGTGGATCGTGCCGTGCGGGTCCTCGATCCGCGTGGACCCGGCGACGGAGGTCACCTCGACGTCGCCCCAGCGGGTCTCGACGCGGTCGCCGACGCCGCCGGTCCGCTCGAACGGCGCCTCCGTCTCGTCGTCGACCGGCATCAGGCCCTCGACGGCGCGGCCGGTCGCCAGCGCCGCGACCAGCAGGACGGCGAACGCCGCCTGCCGCGGCAGCCCGGTCCGCCGGCCGGACGCCGGGTGCGCCACGCGACGGCCGCCCATCAGGACTCCTCCTCGGCCGGCGCCGTCACCTCGAGGTCGCCGGCGACGACGGGCGCGGGGTCCAGCCACTCCATCGACCGGTCGATGGAGCTCTCCCGCAGCGTCCGCCCGACCAGCACCAGCCGCGCCTCGGACGGGGCGTCGGCGCGCACGTCCTGCTCCCACACCAGCGCGACCTCGTACTCCAGGCCCGGCTGGACGGCGTCGAGGCGGGTGCCGTCGGCCATGACGTAGACGGCGTCGGCGGGCACGGGGCCGTCGCCGTCGGCGGGCACGCCGGGCACCCCGTCCAGCGCGACGCTCTCGGACAGCATCGCGCCGTACTGCGTCGTCGTGCCGGTCGCGGTGACGGTCGCGACCAGCGCCAGCACGCGGGTGCCGTCGTCGCCCTCGGACACGCCCGGCAGCTCGTCGACCACCCGCAGCCGGTCGGCCGTGACGACGAACGGGCCGAGGTCGACGGACTCGCCGACGGCCAGCGGCTCGACCTCGGCGGCCGGCTTCTCCATCGGATCGAAGCCGCCGGCGACCAGCACGGCCAGCACGATCGCGCCGGCCGCGCTGCCCGCAAGCGGCAGGTGCTGGCGCGGGGCACGCGAGCCCAGGCGCCGCAGCCGGCCCCCCGACTCGGTCATCACGGGACCAGAGTGTAAGGCCCCGGCGCCGTGGGGTCAGGCGGCCGCGGCGCCGGTCATGATGGCCACCCCCTCGGCCATGGTGTGCGACGACGGCGTGACGACCCCGGCCGAGCGGCCCAGCCGCTGCACGTGGATGCGGTCCGCCACCTGCCACACGTGCGGCATGTTGTGGCTGATCAGGACGATGCCGAGGCCGTTCTCGCGGAGCCGCTCGATCAGCGCGAGCACCAGGTTGGACTCCTTGACGCCGAGCGCGGCGGTCGGTTCGTCCAGCACGACGATGCGGCTGCCGAACGCGGCGGCCCGGGCGACGGCGACGGCCTGGCGCTGGCCGCCGGACAGCGACTCGACCGGCTGGGTGATGTTCTGGATGGTGCTGATGCCGAGGTCGCGGACGGCGTCGGCGGCGCGCCGGCGCATGCCGTGCTTGTCGAGCATCCGGAACACCGAGCCGAGCGGGCCGGGACGGCGTTCCTCGCGGCCGAGGTAGAGGTTGCTGGCGACGTCGAGGGCCGGCGCGACGGCGAGCGTCTGGTAGACGGTCTCGATGCCGGCGTCGCGGGCGTCCTGCGGACGGCGGAACGTCACCTCGCGGCCGTCGCAGATGATCGTCCCGGCGTCTGGGATCAGCGCGCCGGTGAGGCACTTGATCAGCGTCGACTTGCCGGCGCCGTTGTCGCCGATGACGGCCAGCACCTCGCCCTCGTACACGTCGACGTCGACACCGTCGAGGCCGACGACCCGGCCGAACGTCTTCACCAGCCCGCGCGCGGCGAGCACCGGGGTCCGCGTCGTCGTCATGCCCGCACCCTCCTGATCCACTGGTCCACCGACACCGCGGCGATGACGAGGATGCCGACGGCGAGCAGCCGGTACTGGTCGTCGACGCCGGCCAGCGACAGCCCGACGGCGAACGACTGGACGATCAGCGCGCCGAGCAGCGTCCCCAGGATGCCGCCGCGGCCGCCGAACAGGCTGGTCCCGCCGATGACGACGGCCGTGATCGACTCCAGGTTGGCGTCGGCGATCGCGTTCGGGCTGGCCGCGCCGGCCCGCCCGATCAGCACCCACGCCGCCAGCCCGTAGATCAGCCCGGCGACCGCGTACACGCTGAACAGCACCTGGCTGACCCGGATGCCGGCCAGCCGCGCCGCGTCGGAGTCGTCGCCGACGGCGTACACGTGCCGCCCCCAGGCGGTCTGGCTCAGCGCCCACCCGACCACCAGGTACATCAGCGCCACCAGCACGACGCCGTAGGTGAGCCGGAAGTCGCCCAGCGGGAACGTCGTCCCGGTCCAGGTCAGCCAGTCGGGGAGGTCGGCGCCGGGCACGCTCTGCCCGCCGGTGTAGATCAGCACGATCGCGGTGAACACGCTCAGCGTGCCGAGCGTGACGATGAACGGCGGCAGTCCGACCCGGGTCACCAGCAGCCCGTTGAGGCTGCCCGCCGCCATGCCCGTCGCGACGCCGACGACCAGCGCGAGCGGCGCCGGCACGCCGTGCTCCGCGGCGAGCATGGCGGCCAGCATCGACGACAGCACCGCGATGGCCCCGACGGACAGGTCGATGCCGGCGGTCAGGATGATCAGCGTCTGACCGATCGCCAGCGCCGCCACGACCGCCGTCTGCTGGATCAGCAGCGACAGCGCGGCCGGCGCGGCGAACCGGTCGTTGAGCAGCGTGAACGCGACGCAGGTCAGCAGCAGGATGATGGCCGGGCTGAGCGCCGGATGGGTGTGCAGGACATGCTGCACCCGCTGGGCGGGGGCACGGCGGCGGCGCTCCAGCTCCGCCGCCGCCCCGCCCGGTTCGTCGGTGGTCAGCCCCAGCACTTGTCCGTGCCCTCGGTCGTGTCGATGCTCTCGACGCCGTCGGCCGGCGTGTCCGTCACGAGCGCGACCCCGGTGTTGAAGAAGTCGAGGCCGTCGCTGGGCGTCGGCGGCTCGCCGCCGCGGGCGATGTCGGCGATCGCCTTGACCCCCTCCGACGCCATGAGCAGCGGGTACTGCTGCGCGGTGGCGCCGATGCGGCCGTCCGTCACCGCCTGGACGCCGTCGCAGCCGCCGTCGACGGAGACGATCAGCACGTTGTCGGCGACGCCGGCCGCCTCCAGCGCGGCGTGCGCCCCGGCGGCGGACGGCTCGTTGATCGTGTAGACGACGTTGATGTCCGGGTTGCGGGTCAGGCAGTTCTCCATGGCCGTGCGGCCGCCGTCCTCCGCGCCGCCGGTCGGCTCGTTGCAGGCGATCTCGTAGGTGCCGCCGGAGTACTGGCCGGTGGCCGCCTCGTCGCCGTTGCGCTTGTCGTCGCCGAGCTCGATGCCCATGCCGGACAGGAAGCCCTGGTCGCGGTTGTAGTCGACGGAGACGATCTTGTCGTTGAACAGGTCCAGCAGCGCGATGGTCGCCGGCTGCCCGCCCAGCTGCGCCGCCGCCCACTGGCCGATCAGCTCGCCGGCCTCGAAGTTGTCGGTGGCGAAGGTGATGTCGACGATGTCGGCGGGGTCGGGCGGGGTGTCCAGCGCGATGACGAACAGGCCGGCGTCGCGGGCCCGTTCGATCGCCGGGTTCACGCCCGGGCCGTTCGGCACGATGAGAATGCCCTGCTCGCCTGCGGCGATGGCGTTCTCGATGGCCTGGATCTGGCCCTCCTCGTCACCGTCCTCGGCGCCCGCGGCGATGGTGAGGTCGACGTTCTCCTGCTCGGCGACCTCCTTCGCGCCGTCCTGCATGGCGACGAAGAACGGGTTGATCGAGTCCTTGGTGATGAGGGTGACGGCGACGGTGTCGCCCTCGCCGGCCGTCGCGCCGCCGCCGTCGTCGTCCCCACCACAGGCGCCCACCGTGAGCAGGGCGGCGGCGGTGACGGCGACGACACCGGCGAACCGGGTCCGGCGCGGTCGGGATGTGGTCATGACGCTTCCTCCTGAATGGCGCGGCTCACGGTTCGCTCACCTGCACGTCGTCGATCACGGCGGTGCCGTTGAACACGTTCAGGCCGAACTGGCCGCTGGGGATGGTGTCGTCGACGGCGTCGATGACGGGCTCCGCGGCGTCGTCGAGGTATACCCGGATGCGCGGGCCCACGGCCACCACTTTGAGGTGATACGTGCGCCCGAGCTCGACGGCGAGCGGGTAGGTGGCGATGTCGCGGCCGGGCCGCCACAGCTTGATCACGTTCGCCCGCGCGTCGACGTTGGCGGTGTAGTGCCGGCTGGCGTCGCGGTTGGAGCGGAACGTGAGGGCCGCCGCGGTGCCGGAGTTCAGCGTGACGTCGGCCTCGTAGGTGAAGTCGGTGCCGGTGGTGGTGTTGAGGTAGAACGCGTCGCCGCCGCTGGTGCCCTGCTTGCCGCCGGAAGTGTCGGACCAGACGCCGGAGTCGGTGTACCACTTGCCGCCGAGGTTCGAGTTCAGCGTCGACTCGCCGCCCCAGATCGAGCCGAGCTGGTGCACGGCGAGGTTCGTCAGCCGGACCCGGCCGTCGACGAACAGTTCCATGGCGTCGTCGCCGGGCATGCTGTCGAGGTTGACGTTGAGGCTGCGGTAGAGCCGCCCGTCGTTGCCGTAGATCTCCAGCTGGCCGCGGTCGACCAGCAGCCGCAGTTTCACCTTGCCGTCCTCCAGTGGCAGCGGCACGCCGTCCAGCGTCTGCGTCGCGGCGTCGTAGACCACCTCGTGGTCGAACCAGCCGTCGTCGCCGGTGCCGAGGCGGAACCCGAACCGCGACTCCGTCCGGCCGATGACCTCGAACTCGGCCTCGATCTCGGTGGTGTCCAGCTCGACCCCGGCCAGCAGCTCGCGGGCCCGGTCGGCGTCGAGCATGCGCGCCTTCCACGTCTGGGTGCCGGTGCGCAGGCCCTCGACCTCGTCCACCGGCGTGCTGAGCACCGTGGGCGCGCCGTCCACCGTCTCCAGGCGCATCTCCACCGGGAACGTCATGTTGCCGGTCCAGATCGTGCCGGCGTTGCCGGGCTGCCAGGCCATCGACACCACCCGGTCGTCGGGCAGGTTCATGAACGTCAGCCCGGCGTAGTACGAGCCGCCGAACTGGCTGGTGCCCTGGTTGAACCGCTGCGGCGTGGTCTGCTCGGTGCTGAACGTCGTGCCGTCCCAGGCGCCGGTGACGTACTCGCCACTGGCGTCGCTGAGCACCCACTGGACGTTCTCCGGGTCGCCGTCGAGCGGCATCGCGACGAAGTCGGGGCACTCGAACAGCCAGCCGGCCTGGTAGCGCGAGGCGAACGTCCAGGTCAGCAGGTCGTCGGAGGTGTAGAAGTTCACGCCGTTGCCGCCCTCGTCGGACCAGACGACCATGCCCCAGGTGCCGGTCGCCTCGTCCCGGAAGACCTTCGGGTCGCGGCTGGTGCCCGCGGGCTTCGCGACCGGCGTGCCGCCGTCGTAGGTCTGGAACGTGTCACCGCCGTCGGTGGAGTAGAAGACCGTGACGCCGTCGGTGCCGGAGTAGACGACGATCGGGTCGTCCTCGCCGTCCTTCAGTCCGCTGACGTTCCCGGTGTCGACCACGCCGCCGCCGGAGAACAGGTTGCCGGGGTGGACGCCCGGCTCCAGCGCGATCGGCTGCTGCTTCCAGTGCACGAGGTCGGTGCTGGTCGCGTGGCCCCAGTGCATGGTGTCCCACTGCAGGCCGTGCGGGTTGTGCTGGTAGTAGAGGTGGTACTCGCCGTCGTAGTAGAGCGGCGCGTTGACGTCGTTGATCCAGCCGCCGCGCGAGCTGAAGTGGAACTGGCCGCGGTTGTCCTCCTGGTAGTTCGTGACGGGGTAGGGGAACTCCGGGTAGTCCTGCACCGTCCCGGCCGAACCGGACTGCACCATCACACCCGCGATGCCGGCGGCCGCGGCGAGCGTCGCCACGGCGGTCCGCACTCTCCTGCGCATACGTCCCAGCTCCCTTGCCAGTGATCGTCCTTGGATGCGCTCTGACAACCTTGTCAGGGGAGTCTGGGGGTTCGTGCCGGGCGTGTCAATACTTGCTTTCTGCGGTGTTACGGGGTGATGATGCGGCCCGGTGGATCGGTCTGACAATGTTGTCAAGGAGGGTTGTGGTGCGGGTTCCGTCGGGGCCGGGCGGTACTGTTCTCGATCGGAGGGGTCCATGACCGAACACGCCGATCCGGCGATCACGCCGTACCGGCCGCGGGCGACGCTGCGCGAGGTCGCCGCCATGGCCGGCGTCAGCATGAAGACGGTGTCGCGGGTGGTCAACGGCGAGGCCGGGGTCACACCGCAGAAGGTCGACGCCGTGCGGGTGGCGATCAGCCGGCTGGACTACCGGCCGAACGTGTCGGCCAGCGCGCTGCGCCGGTCCAGCGGGCGCACCGCCGCCATCGGCACCGTGCTCGAGGACCTCGCGAACCCGTTCTCCAGCGTGCTGCTGCGCGCCGTCGAGGACGTCGCCAACGAGCGGCGGGTGCTCATCCTCACCGGCAGCGTCGACGAGGACCAGCAGCGCGAGCGCACCCTCGTCCGCGCGTTCACCGAGCGCCGCGTCGACGGCCTGATCATCGCGCCGGTCGGCGAGGACCAGGGCTACCTGCGGGCGGAGATGGAGGCCGGCACGCCGCTGGTGTTCGTCGACCGCCAGCCGCAGGGCCTGCTCGCCGACTGCGTCCTCTCCGACAACGAGGCCGGCGCCCGCGACGCCGTGCACCACCTGGCCGACGCCGGTCACCGCCGCATCGCCTACCTCGGCGACCTCGCCCTCATCCCGACCGCCCAGCAGCGCTTCGCCGGCTACCAGCGGGCGCTGCTCGAACGCGGGCTGGCGCCGGACCCCGCGCACGTCGTCCACGACCTCCACACCGTCGACGACGCCGCCCGCGCCACCGCCGCCCTGCTGGGCGCCGCCGACGCGCCGACCGCGCTGTTCGCCAGCCAGAACCTCGTCACCATCGGCGCCATCACCGCGCTGCAGGAGCTCGGGCTGGAACACCGCGTCGCCCTGATCGGGTTCGACGACTTCCCGCTGGCCGATCTCCTCCAGCCGCGGGTCAGCGTCATCGCGCAGGACCCCGCCGCCATGGGTCGGGCCGCCGCCGAACTGCTGTTCCAGCGGCTCGACGGCGACCGCGGCCGGTCGCGGCGGCTGCTGCTGCCGACCACGACGGTGCCGCGCGGCTCGGGCGAGATCGCGCCGGAGGCCCGGTGACGGCGGGCCTGGCGGTCGTCGTCGGCGAGGCGCTGACCGACGTCATCGTCGAGCGCGACGGCGCCGAGGCCCGGCACCCGGGCGGCAGCCCGGCGAACGTGGCGTACGGGCTCGGGCGGCTGGGCCGGCGGACGGCGCTGGTCACGGAGCTGGGCGACGACGCCGACGGCGCGGCGATCCGGGCGCACCTCGCCTCGGCCGGCGTCGAGGTCCGCACCCAGGGCGCCGCCGCGCGGACGTCGTCGGCCATCGCCCGCCTTGGCGCCGACGGATCGGCGGACTATCGGTTCGAGCTGACCTGGGAACTGGGGCCGGTCGCCGTGGCGGAGCCGCCGCTGGTGCTGCACACCGGCTCGCTGGCGACGACGGTCGAGCCCGGCGCGGCCGCGGTCGAGCGGCTGGCCCGCGACGTACGCGGTGGGAGCACGGTCAGCTACGACCCGAACATCCGGCCGGACCTCATGGGCGGTGCGGACGGCCTGCGCGGCCGGGTCGAGCGGCTGGTGGCCGGCAGCGACGTCGTGAAGGCCAGCGACCAGGACACCGCGTTCCTCGCGCCCGGCCGCGCCGCCGTCGAGGTCGCCCGCGACTGGCTGCGGCTCGGCCCGGCGCTCGTCGTCGTCACGCTGGGCGGCGACGGCGCGGTCGCCGTCACGGCCGGGGGAGAGGTGCACGTGCCGGCCGCCCCGGTCGCCGTCGCGGACACCGTCGGCGCCGGCGACTCGTTCACCGCCGGCCTGCTCGACGGTCTCTGGGACGAGGGTCTGCTCGGCGGCCCCGCCCGGCCGTTGCTGCGCGCCGTACCCACGGGCGTCGTCGAACGGGTGGTGCGCCGGGCCACCCAGGCCGCCGCCGTCACCGTCTCGCGGGCCGGCGCCAACCCGCCCACCCGCGCCGAACTGGACGCCGTCACCGGGTCCGTCGGCTCCTGACCCGCGACGTCCCGGCTCAGCCGTCCGGGACCACCTCGAGGTCGGCGCTGTGCGGATGGGTCAGTTCGGCCGGCCCGGTCCAGGACGTCCGAGCGGCACCGTCCGGCGAGTCGACGACGACCGCGAACCCGACCAGCCCGGCGTCGTCCGCCGGCAGCGCAGCCCGCAGTTCGGCCGCGATGCGCAACTCGTACGCCCCGTCCGCGCCGGTCCGGGCCGTGGCGACCGCACCGCCGGTGGCCGGCTGCTCGTCCGCCGGCTCGGTGACCAGCTGGACGAGCGCGTCCACG
The DNA here is from genome assembly GCF_001270745.1 of Jiangella muralis. GTDB lineage: Bacteria > Actinomycetota > Actinomycetes > Jiangellales > Jiangellaceae > Jiangella > Jiangella muralis. The sequence continues at coordinate 83,885 of NZ_KQ434760.1, read as the reverse complement.
ACCGGGGCGCCGCCGGGGCGGGTGATCACGCCGCGGACGGCGACCGGCTCGGACAGCTGGGCGGAGTCGGTGATGCCGGGCGGCACCGTGGCGGCGGGCGCCGGGGAGGACGTCGTGGCGGATGCCGCGGCGGACGGCGCCGGGTCGTCCGCCCCGTACTCCGGGTCGGAGCAGGCGGCGAGGACCAGTACGGCCGCGACGACGGCGGCGGGCGTCCGGTGCGCCATACCCGTCAGCGTAGTGCGACCCGCGCGCCGCGGGCCTCCGAGGTTCACCCGGCTGGTGCCCAGCAACGTGCAGGCCCACGGATCAGGTCGACGAGCCCCAATTCCGGTGCGAACGTCTCGCATGGTGAGAACCGGCTCACGTTAACGAAATCGTAACCGGGCTGACCCGCGGCGGTCGCCGGTGCGACCGTGGACGGGGGCCGGTCCTGGACAGCGGCGGCCGTCCACGGTGTCAGCGGCTCGCCGTCACACCCGCGACCGGCGCCCGCGCAGCGTGACGGCCCGGGTGTGTCAGACACGGACCGGCGGGTTGTCAGCGACCGGACAACGACCGCCGCGACAGCGGACAACACCTGTCCGCCCGGGCCGCGGGCATATCGGCCGACACTGCTCCGCACGTCGCGCCGGGCGGCGGGTGACGGCGTTGACACTGGTCAGCGGCCCGTCCTCTACTGGCGGCCAGCCCCGGTCCGCCCGCAGGCCCCAGCAGCAGCCGATCCACTGAGAGGACGGAAGCAATGACGCTCCCACCCACGGCACGCCGCCTCGCGGCCCGCCGCGGCATCCAGGCCGGCCTGGCGCTCTGCCTGGGCGCCACCCTGGCGGCCTGCGCCGGCAGCGCCGACCCCGAGGAGTCCGCCGATGGCGGCGGGGACGCGCAGACCGTCTCGTTCCGCTCCTGGAGCCCGATCGAGCAGACCACCCGGCAGATGATCGACTCGTTCACCGAGTCGAACCCGGACGTCTCGATCGACGCGACGATCTTCAACTATCCGGAGTACGTGGTCGACCTGCAGACGCGGGCGTCGTCGGGGACGATGCCGGACATCGTCGGGCTGCAGCCGGGCGCGCTGACCCAGCAGTACCGCGAGAAGCTGATGCCGCTGGAGCAGTGCGCGGCCGACACCTGGGGCGACGACTGGGAGAGCAAGTTCCACCCGGTCGGCCTCGAGCAGGCCCGCATGGGCAACCCCGACGGCGACGAGCACTACTACGCGCTGCCGCTGCTGGTGCAGACGGTGAACCTGTGGGCGAACTCGGAGCTGCTCGACGCGGCCGGGGTCGAGCCGCCGGCGACGTGGGACGACCTGACGGCGGCCGTCGCCACGCTCGGCGACGCCGGTGACGCGGCGCCGTTCCTGCTGCCGGCGAAGGACGCCTGGCTGCGCAACGTCGTGTTCCTGCAGATCGCCAACAACCTCGAGCCGGGCCGCGTCTACCAGGCCGAGGACGGCGAGGTCCCGTGGACGGACGCGCGCATCGTCGAGGCGTTCGACTACTGGAGCCGGCTGTTCACCGAGGGCATCGCCCAGGACGGCGCGCTCGCGCTCGACTCGTACCCCAACGGCGTCAACCAGTTCGAGGCCGGCAACGCGGCGATGATCCCGCTCGGCGCCTGGTGGATCCAGCAGTCCGACCCGTCGAAGACGGAGATCGCGCCGCTGTCCGAGGGCATGTCCGGCTACGAGCCGTTCCTGTTCCCGACGCTGCCCGGCGGCGCGGCCGAGCCGCAGCTGGTCGGCGGCATCGACGTCGCGCTGGGCATCTCCGCCGACGCGGCCAACCCGGACCTCGCCTGTGAGGTGCTCACCGACTGGATCGCCGGCGACGGCGGCCAGGTGCTGATCAACACGTTCAACGACCTGCCCGCGGTGACCGGCCTGGACCCGGAGGAGTTCACCAGCGACAAGCAGGAGCAGATCTGGAACCAGCTCACCCAGGACTGGATGCCGAACGTGCAGTGGTCGCGCTACTTCGAGAGCCCGGAGATCGACACCGCCGTCGCCGACGCGCTCGCCGGCGTCGCCGCCGGTCAGCTCACCCCGCAGCAGGCCGCCGAGTCGGTCCAGGCCGTGCAGGACCAGCAGGGCTGATGACGGCCTACCCCCCGCCCGCCCCGGCGACCCGGAACACCCGGGTCGCCGGGACCGGCCGGCGCGGCCCGGCCCGCCGGCTCACCCGCGAACGCCTGGTGGCGCTGGGCTTCATCGCGCCGGCGGTCGTGCTGTTCGCCGTCTTCGTGGTCTACCCGATCGTCTTCAACGTCCAGTCCAGCCTGCTCGACTGGGACGGCGTCAGCGCAGGCACCCCGGTGGGCCTGGACAACTACCGCGACCTGTTCTCCGACCCGACCTTCCACACGACGCTGCGGAACTCGGCGTTCTGGATCGTGCTGACGATCGTCCCGCAGGCCGCGCTCGGCTTCGCGCTGGCGTGGCTGCTGAACACCCGGCTGCGCGGCCGGACGGTGTACCGGACGCTGTTCTTCCTGCCGGCGGTGCTGTCACCGGTGGTCGTCGGCATCGTGTGGCAGCGGCTGCTGGACCCGTTCAACGGCGTGCTCGCCCAGCTCGGCCGGGCCACCGGGATCGACCTGCTGACGCGGTCGTACCTGTCCGACCCGTCGACGGCGATCTTCGCGGTGATCGTGGTGAACGTCTGGATGTGGACGGGGTTCTCGATGCTCTTCTACCTCGCCGGGCTGCAGCTGGTCGACCACAGCGTCGTCGAAGCGGCCCGCATCGACGGCGCGACCGGCTGGCAGCTGCTCCGCCGCATCGTGCTGCCGCTGCTCAAGCCGACCCACCTGGCGCTGCTGCTGCTCGGCATCATCGGCTCGCTGAAGACCTTCGAGCTGGTGTGGGTGCTCACCGAGGGCGGCCCCAACCACGCGTCCGAGCTGATGCCGACGTACCTGTTCAAGCAGGCGTTCCAGCTGCAGTCGTTCGGCTACGGCGCCACCATCGCGGTCGTCCTGCTGGTCGTCGCGGTCGGCTCGTCGCTGGCGATGCTGCGCACGTTCGGCTCCGGATTCATCACGGGAGACCGGTCATGAGGCGCCGCATACGGGACGTGGACGCGCCGCCGCGGTGGGCGCACTGGGTGCTCGGCCCGCTCGCGGTGCTGTGGATGATCCCGGTGGTCATGGTCATCGGCATCTCACTGCTGCCGACGTCGAACCCGTCGACGACCGGGCTCGGGCTGGTGCCCGAGGAGCCGACGCTGCGCAACTACGTGACGATCTTCGAGACGAACCCGATCGCCCGGCACCTGGTGAACAGCCTGCTGGTGTCGGTGCCGTCGATCGTGCTGGTGCTGCTGCTCGGCTCGATGACGGCGTTCGCGCTGGCCCGGCTGCGGGTGCCTTTCAAGGGCGTGGTGTTCGTCGGGCTGATCCTGGCGCTGGTGCTGCCGATGGCGGGCGTCGTGACGGCGATGTTCAAGATCCTGCAGCGGCTCGGCCTGTACGACAACCTGTTCGGCCTCGTCCTCGCCTACACCGCGCTGGGGCTGCCGTTCGCCGTCATCATGATCCGCACCACCTATCTCGCCATCCCGGACGAGACGTACGAAGCGGCGCTGGTGGACGGCTCGTCGACGTGGACGATCTTCTGGCGCATCTACTTCCCGCTCGGCAAGGCGGCCGCCGCCGTCGTCGTGGTGTGGCAGCTGATGATGAGCTGGAACGACTTCCTGCTGCCGCTGGTCGCGATCGGCGACAACGACCTCAAGCCGCTCACGCTGGTGCCGCTGGCCTACCGCGGCATCTACCTGAGCCAGCCGGGCGCGCTGTTCGCCGTGCTGGTGCTGATCTCCGTGCCCATCGTGGTGGTGTACCTGTCGGTGCAGCGCTACCTGGTCAACGGGCTGGCGGGGTCGGTCAAGTGAGCTTCCTGGGCATCGATCTCGGCACGACGGGCTCGCGGGTCGCGGCGTACGACGCGGACGGCCACGAGCTGGCGGCGCGTTCGCACCGCACGGCCGTCGTGCGCCCAGCGCCGGGGCGCGCGGAGATCGACGCCGACGCCGTCCGGGCCGCCGTGGTCCGGCTGGTCGGCGAGGTCGTCGCGGACCCGGCCGTCGCCGCCGCCGACCCGGTCGAGGCGCTGTCGTTCGCGACGCTCGGCGAGGCGATCGTGCCGGTCGGGCCGGACGGCGCGGCGCTCGGGCCGGCGCCGCTGAGCATGGACCAGCGTGGCTCGGCGTCGGCGGAGAAGCTGGCGGCGGCGCTCGGCGACGAGCACGTGCAGCGGCTCACCGGCCAGCCGCTGCACCCGATGTTCTCGGTGCACAAGATCCGCGAGCTGCTGCCCGGCGGCGCGCTGCCGGCGGCCGTGCGGACGGTCGACGACCACGTGGCCGGCTGGTTCGGCGCGGCCCCGGCGATCGACCTGACGATGGCCGCGCGGACCGGGGCGTACGACGTCGGCGCCGGGCGCTGGTCGGACGAGATCCTCGGCGCGCTGGACGTCCCGGCGGCGCTGCTGTCCGAGCCGGTCCCGGCCGGGACGGTGATCGGCGCGGTGACGGCGGACGCGGCCGCGGCGACCGGGCTGCGTCGCGGCGTGCCGGTCGTCGCCGGGGCGCACGACCAGGCCGCCGCGTTCCTCGGTGGCGGTGGGCGGGCGGGGGAGCGCTCGGTGTTCTCCTTCGGCTCCAGCGACTGCCTCACCGTCGGCACCGTCGCGCGGCCGGACACGCTGCTGGGCACCGGCCTGGCGACGTACCCCGTCGGGCCCGGGCTATGGGTGACGCTGGCCGGGACCGCGGCGGGCGGGTGGGCGCTGGACTGGTTCGCCTCGCTGGTGCACCACGACCGCATCGACCCGTGGGCGTCGCTGTTCGACCTGACGGCGACCCCGCCGCCCGCGCTGCTGGTGCTGCCGTACCTCGCCGGGTCCGGCACGCTGGACAACGACCCCAAGGCCCGCGGCGCGCTGCTCGGGCTCACGCTGGAGACGACGACGGCGCAGGTCGCGCGGGCGTTCGTGGAGGCGTCCGGGTACGAGCTGGCGAAGATCCGGGCCGCGCTGGCCGAGCGCGGCATCGCCGGCACCGACGTCTACGCCGTCGGCGGCGGGTCGGCCAACCCCAGCGCGCTGCAGGCCCGAGCCGACGCCGCCGGGCTGCGGCTGCGCGCCGTCACGAAGGAGGCGTCGACCCGCGGGGCCGCGCTGCTGGCCGCTGTCGGGGTCGGGGTGCACGACGGCGTCGGCGCGCTGCCCGCGCCCCCCGTCCTGCACGACGCCCAGCCCGAACCCGAGCACACCGCCTGGTACACCCGCCAGCGCGAGACCTTCGGCAGCCTCTACCCGCTGCTGCGGACCGTCAACGATTCGTTCACCGCACTCGAGGAGACCGCATGACCACGCTCGACACCTTCGACCTGCAGGCCGCCCGGGAGAGCGTGCTCGCCTACTGCCTGGAGTCGGTCGAACTCGGCCTGAACTTCAACACGCAGGGCAACATCAGCATCCGCATCCCCGGAACGTCGATGTTCCTCATCACCCCGACCGACCTCGAGTACGACCGGATGAGCCCAGACGACCTCGTGGTCGTCGACGCCGACGCCAACGTCGTCGACGGGCGCCTGCAGCCGTCGTCGGAGGTGACGGTGCACCTGGCGGTGTACGCGGCGCGGCCGGACGTGCAGGCGATCGTGCACACCGAGCCGACCTTCGCCAACGTGTTCGGCGTGCTCGGCGAGCCGATCCGCGGCGCGCTGGTCAACATGGTCATCTACACCAAGGGTGACGTGCCGATCATGCCGTTCGCACTGAGCAACTCCACCGAGTTCGGCGACGAGATGGCCCGCTACCTGCGGGACCGCAACGCCGTCGTGTGGGCCAACCACGGGCTGCTCACCGTCGGGCCGAGCCTGCGCGACGCGTTCAAGACGACGGTCGCGGTGGAGAGCGCGGCGAAGGTGCTCACGCACGCCCGCGCGATCACGTCCGACCCGATCGTCCTCGACTACGCCTCGCTCGGCATCACGCACACGCTGTGACGGCGGCGCGCTCAGCCGAGCACGTTGCGGGCGGCGTCGAGCGGGATGCAGCCGCAGGTGGTGCCATAGGCGATGTCGTAGTCGATCTCCAGCAGCCGCGGCGGCAGGCCGGGGTTGTTGATGCGCTCGGTGAGCAGCTGCACCACCCGCGCCGCCAGCGTCGTCGCCGGCGCCACCGCGTTGGTCGGGACGATGCCGGTCGTGCCGACGCCGGGGATCTGGTCGAACGTCGTCAGCACGAGGTCGGACGGGATCTTCAGCCCGAGCCGGACCGCCGCCGACAGCACGCCCCAGAACATCAGGCTGTTCGTCGACAGCACCCCGAACGGCGGCTCCAACGTCCGGAACAGCGCGTACGCGGCGGTCTCGGCCTCCTCGGCGGTGGTCAAGCCGGCCAGCACGTGGTTCTCCGTCCCCGTCCGGCCGACCACGCGGTGGAACGCGGTGTGCCGGTTGCGCAGCGTCGACACCCCGAGGTTGCCGGCCACCAGGCAGACCCGCTGCACGTGGTGCTGCTCGATCATGTGCAGCGTCAGCGACTCCGCCGCCCGGCGGCTGTCAGGCAGCACGTGGTCGACCAGCCCGCGCACCGACGGCACCGTCCGGTCGACCACCACCGTCGGGATCTGCTGGGCGAAGTCCGGCAGTCCCGGCGCGCCGGTCGGGAAGATCACCAGGCCGTCGACCTCGAGCCGGCGGTACGCCTGCAGGATCTCCTCCTCGATGTGCAGGTCGTCGTCGGAGTCGCTGGACACCAGCGTGGGGCTGACGGTGGCCAACCGCTCCTGCAGCGCCCGGCTGACCGCCGCGAAGTAGTCGTTGCGCACGTCCGGGAAGATCAGCCCGACGACGCCCGTGCGCCGTTTGCGTCCGCGCGGACGGCCCTCGCCGCCGGCTCCGAGCTCCTCGATGGCCGCCTCGACCGCCTGCCGGGTGGCCGCGGCGACGTGCGGCTCGGCGTTGATGACCCGCGACACCGTCTTGACGGACACGCCGGCGCGGGTCGCGATGTCGGCCAGGCGCAGGGTGCGCTCGCCGGCCCCTGTCACGTGCGGACCGTCCACTGCACCGCCCCCGTCTTCTCCCGATCCTTGTCCCCGGAGCTGCCATGACGCTCGTCACGAACCGTACCCTGCTCGACGTCGCCGCCGGTGCCGGATTCGGCGTGGGCGCCTTCAACGTCGCCGACCTGACCATGGCGCAGGCCGTGCTGGACGCCGCCCGCGCGACCGAGTCGCCGGTGATCGTCGAGACGCTGGCCGGCTCGCATCCGCATGGGTCCGATCCGGTGTTCTGGGCTGCGCTGCTGCGGCTGATCGAGGGGTACCCGGAGGTGCCGGTCGCGCTGCACCTCGACCACGGGCCGACGTTCGAGACCTGCGTGCGGGCGATCGAGGCCGGCTTCACGAGCGTGATGATCGACGGGTCGCTGGATTCGTCCGGTCACCCGGCATCCTTCGCGGACAACGTCGCCGTCACGCGCAGGGTGGTGTCGTACGCACACGAGCGGGGTGTCTCGGTCGAGGGTGAGCTGGGCACGATCGGCGGGTCGAAGGACGGGACGGCGCGGGCCGAGATCGTGCTGGCCGATCCGGACGAGGCGTTGGCGTTCGTGGCCGCGACGGGCGTGGACGCGCTCGCCGTCGCCGTCGGCACGTCGCACGGCGCGTACAAGTTCTCCGCCCCGCCGGACGGGCCGATGCTGCGGCTCGACCTCGTCGCGTCGATCGCCGCGTTGGTGCCGGACACCCACCTCGTCCTGCACGGGTCGTCGTCGCTGCCGGCCGGTCTGCGGTCCCGGGTGAACGGGAGCGGGGGCGCCGTGCCGTCGTCGTGGGGCGTGGCGGACGAGGAGAAGGTGCGGGCGATCGAGCTGGGCGTCCGCAAGATCAACCAGGGGATGGACCACTACCTCGCCTACACCGCCGGCGTCCGCGAGGCTCTCGCCGCCGACCCCGCCTCCGTCGACCCGGCCGGCTACCTGGCCGCGGGCCGCGAGTCGGCGCAGCGGCTGCTGGAGGAGCGGATGGTGCTGTTCGGCCAGGCCGGCCGGGCGCTGCTCTACCGCTGAGGTCCGTCCATCAGCGCGGCGCGGCGCGGCCGGCCGTCAGCCGGCCTTCGCCGCCTGCCACTCGCGGTCGCCGAAGTCGGGCCGCATCCGCTGGTAGAACCCCGACAGCAGCGGCGAGGAGATCATCAGGTCGGCGCTCATCACGTTGCACGCGACGCCGATGTTCCAGACCGCCGCCAGCCGCAGCAGCGCCCGCACGTCCGGGTCGTGCGGCTGCGGCTCCAGCGGGTCCCAGAAGAAGATCAGCAGGTCGATGACGCCCTCGGCGATCTTCGCGCCGATCTGCTGGTCGCCGCCGACCGGTCCGGACAGGAACCGCGTCACCGGCAGGCCGAGCTCGTACTCGAGCATGGTGCCGGTGGTGCCGGTCGCGTACAGCTGATGCCGGGCCAGCGTGTCGCGGTTGAACGCGGCCCAGCTCAGCAGCTCGACCTTCTTGTTGTCGTGCGCCACGAGGGCGATGTCTCTTCGTGCTCCACTCACCCAGCCAGTCTCGGCCGGCCCGGTGACGTCGTCGTTACGACGGTGTCAGCGTTTGCCGCCGCCCAGCAGGCCGCCGAGGGAGCCGAGGAGGTCGCCGAGGCCGCCGCCGGAGCCGGAGCCGCTGCCACCGCCGCCGAGCAGGCCGCCGAGGATGTCGGCCAGCCCGCCGCCGGACTGCGCCTGCTGCGACGGGGCCGCACCGCCGCCGCCCTTGACCTGGCCGGCGAGGTAGGACAGCACGATCGGGGCGAGCATCGGCAGCAGCTTGCCGATGAGGTCGGAGCCGCCGCCCTTGCTGTTGAACCCGGCCAGCTGGTTGACGACCTGGTCGCGGTTGCCGCCGAAGACGTTGCTGACGATCTTCTCGCCGTCGTCGGTGTCGACGTCGTCGAGGTTCACGCCGCCCTTGACGAGTTCCTCGTCGTGGTTGTCGATGGCGCCGGCCAGCGACGCGGCGCCGTCGGCGTCCTGCGCGTTGGCCTGCATGCCGCCGATCAGCGCTGGCAGCGCCTGCCGGGTGGCCTGCTCGGCGGTGTCCTCGTCGACGCCGAGAGAAGCCGCGATCTGGTCGATCGGGAGCCGGGCCAGCAGGTCGTCGATGTCCATGGTGTGCCTCTCGGTCGGGCGCGGCGAGAACGTCGCGGATCTGCGATGAGTATGCCGCCGGTCGGGCCCCGCGGCGACCGGTTCCGCCGGGCAGGTCACCGGGGGAGGCGCGCGCGTATCGTCGGTGTCCGCCGAGCTCCTGGAGGAACCGTGATCATCGTCGCCGGTCACCTGCGCGTCGACGCCGCCGGCCGCGAGGCATACCTCGCCACCTGCGTCGCCGTCGGCGAGCGCTGGGCGTCGCGCGAGGCGCTGGACGCGTTCCGCGGCGACGGCGCCGGCGACGAGCAGGGCGCGCTCCTCACCGGCGCCGACGTCCGCGAGTTCACCGCCGGCGACGAGACCCGCCTCTAGCCCCCCGAGGCTAGGCGAGCACCCCGGCCAGCAGCCCGATCGCCAGCAGCTTCAGCAGCCAGTCGCCGGCGTGGACGGCGGCGGTGCGCCACGGCACGCCCTCGTGGAACCTGGCGCCGGTCCACAGCACCAGCGGGAACCCGATCCACAGCACCAGGCCGAGCAGCAGCCCGCCGCCCGCCGAGGTGACGTCCGCGGCGGCCGCCACGCCGACGACGACGGCGGCCAAGACGAGGGAACGGGCCAGCTCGACGACCGGCAGCTGCCAGGCCGCCCGCCGCGGCGGGGGACCGCCGGCGGCGACCGGCGCGCCCACCACGCCGTAGTAGACGAACCCCAGGAGGAACGCCGCGACGGCACCGAGCGCGACGGCGGCGAGCGACACGTCAGGCATCGGAACCACCCTCCAGCCGGGCCTTCAGAGCGTCGAGCCGCTCGCGCCAGAACGCCTTCATCGCGGTCGCCGCGTCGGCGTCGGCCAGCCGGACGTGCGAGACGGTGACCCGCGTGCGCCCCGCGTCGCGGACGTCGAACACGACCTGCACGCGCGACGGGCCGCCGTCCCAGTCGAACCGGGCCGACGCCGGGCGGGTCGCCGTGCGCTCGGTCAGTTTGCCCTCCGGCAGCCACTCGGCCCGCCGCGGCTCGTCGACGACGGCGTCGTAGAGGCGCTCGGCCCCCACGGCGACGGTCCGCGAGACGCTGACGGTGAAGCCGTCGTCCTTCTGGCCGACGGCGCGGCCGAGCCGGGCCCGCTCGTAGCTGCCGACGACGGCCTGCGCGTTCCACGCCAGCGGCACGACACCGAGCTGGCCGGCGACCCAGCGGGCGATCTCACGGTGCGACTTCTCTGCCGCGCCCCACTCGTCGAGCAGGTCGAACCACTCTTCCCAGCCGCGGCCGGTGCGCTCGCGGATGGTCTCGTCGGACGTGGCGAGGACGGGTTTCTCGGCGGGTGCGGCGGCGGCGCCGGCGAGCAGGACGGCCCGCGCGGCGGTGTAGCTCTCGCCGGTCTTGGCCATGCGCGAGCGGACGAGGTGCTTGAAGGATCGTTGCCTGGTCATCGGTGTTCCTCTCGTCGGCGGCGCGACGCGACTCACGCTCGCGACGTCCACCGGAAAGGACACACCGAACCGGCATCCCGAGGACTCGAGCCCCCTTTGCCCCCGCTATCGCCGGTGGCGTGAGCACCGGAACCGAGGGTTGGGCGCGGGACGGCGCCACGACACAATCTACCCCCGCCCCTACTCCCACGCGAGCGAGGCGTCGATGAGCCGGTGGGCGAGCGCGGCGAACGCCGGGTTGGTCTCGCGGTAGTACGGCGCCGCCATCAGCCCCTTGACCAGCGCGTAGCCGCGGGCCCGCGCCCACGCGTCGTCGTCGGCGGCGAGCTCGGCGCGGAACACGTCGCGGGCGGCGCCGGTGAAGACGCACCACGCGGGCAGCAGGTCGTACGCGCCGTCGCCGGCCCCGGCGGCGCCGAAGTCCAGCACCGCCGCCAGCCCGCCGCCGGACGCCAGCAGGTTCACCGGCAGCAGGTCGCCGTGCACCCAGACCCGCTCGCCGTCCCACGTCTCGGCGGCCAGCGCGGCGTCCCAGACGGCGGTCGCGGCGGCGGGGTCGGGCAGTGTCGCGACGGCGGTCCGCACGGTGTCGTCGTCATCGGCGAGCGGCCGGACGCCCCGCCCGTCCGGCACGCCGCCGGCCGGCACCGACCGCAGCGCGCGGACGAACCCGGCCAGCCGGGCCGCCGCGGCGACGTCGTCCACCGGTCCGCCGGGCGCCACCGGCACGCCGTCCAGCCACCGGTACACCGCCCAGAGCAGCGGGTACTCCTCGACCGGTGCGCCGGTCGCGACCGGCTCCGGTATCGCCAGCGGCAGCCCGGCGGCGGCCAGCCGCGGCAGCCACTCCAGCTCTGCCTCGAGGTCCCCGTCCCACGACGGCACCAGCGGCAGCCGCACCGCGAGCTCGTCACCGAGCCGGTAGATCGCGTTCACCGTTCCCGCCGACCGGACGGGGCGCAGCGCCAGCCCGGCCCACCGCGGAAACTGCGTGTCGACCAGGCGGCGCACCAGCGCGTCGTCGATCGCGACCTGGCCGGCGTGCATGCGCGGCGTCACGGCGCGACCGGCCCGGCGCGGAGCACCCCGCGGACCTCGTCGACGGTGATGGCGTGCGGGTCGAAGTCGGTCAGCCACCACGTCGCGCCGGCCGCGGCGTAGGCGCCGAGGTCGGCGTCGGCGGGCAGCCCGACGGCGACGTCGTACGGCCCGTCCGCACCGGCCTCGGCACGCAGCCGCTGGACCGTCTCGACGGCCTCCGCGAGCTGGTCGGGGTGGTCGAGGTGCACCGGGAAGAACCCGTCGTGGCGGGCGGCCCGGCGCAACGGCGCGGTGTTGCCGGGGAATCCCGCGATCCACACCGGGACGTCGCCGGGCGCCGGCTCGAACGTGATGTCGTCGACGACGTAGTGCTCGCCGCGGTGCCGGACGGGCGCGCCGGTCCAGGCGGCGCGCAGCACGGCCAGCGACTCGTCCAGCATCGCGGCCCGGACGCGGTCGTCGAGTTCCTCGCCGGTGCGGGAGAACTCCTCGCCGAACCGGTCGCTACCCAGGCCGGCGCCGAGGATCAGCCGGCCGCCGGAGAGCCGGTCCAGCGACGCGGTCTCGCGGGCCAGCTTCGTCGGGCGGCGGCGGGCCAGCGGCGTCACCATCGGCCCGAGCCGCAGCCGCTCGGTCACCGCGGCCGCGGCGGCGAGCGTGATCCACGGGTCGGCCGCCGCGCGCACCGGCGCCCGCCAGCGCAGATGGTCCCAGACGAACAGGCCGTCCCAGCCGGACTCCTCGGCCTCGGCCGCCAGCCGCACCACGACGGCGGGGTCGGCGAGCTCATCGAACAGCGGCAGCCACAGCCCGGAACGCAGCGTCATCGGGACACCGTAACGCCGGTTCCAAGCGTCGGCGCCACCCTGTCGCGCGCCTGCCGTTGCGCGGCTACGCGACGAGCGCAAGGGCGCTTTCGCCGGCGGCGAACCGGACTGCCGGAACCAGGGCCGCGCCGTTAGCGTGGGCTCATGAGCGGCCCGGAAGAACTCGACGAGCGGCCGAAGCCGCTGTTGCGCACGATGGTCGGCGACGTCCTGCGGCGCACGCGGCAGGAGCAGGGCCGCACGCTGGCCGACGTCGCGTCCGACGCCAAGGTCTCGATGCCCTACCTGTCCGAGCTGGAGCGCGGCCGCAAGGAGGGCTCGTCCGAGGTGCTCGCGGCGGTCTGCGACGCGCTCGGCCTGGAGCTGTCCGACCTGCTCGGCGCCGTCCGGCACGACCTCGTCGAGCACCGCGCCACCGTCATCCGGCTCGACACCGTCCGCGCGCTGCGCCGCCGCGACCCCGTCCGCCGCCCGTCGACCGGCCGCGGCGGCGACGTCCTCCTGCTCGCGGCGTGACGACGCGCCCGGCCGCGTGAGCAGCCGGGCGCGCGTGGTCGGTCCCGTCAGCCGAACGTCGCGCCGGCCGGCACCCCCTTCCGGCTGGAGATGATCTGGTCGGCCAGGCCGTAGGCGACCGCCTCGGCCGCGTCGAACGTCTTGTTGCGGTCGGTGTCGGCGCGGATCTTCTCCACCGGGTGGCCGGTGTGCCGGCTGAGCACCGCGTCCATCTCCGCCCGCACCTTCGCCACCTCCTTGGCCTGGACGGCGAGGTCGGGCAGCGTGCCGCGGGCCTGGCTGGACGGCTGGTGCAGCATGACCTTCGCGTGCGGCAGCACGAACCGCCGCCCGGGCGCGCCGGCCGCCAGCAGCACGGCCGCGGTCTCCGACGCCTGGCCCATGCAGGTGGTCGCCACCGGCGGCGTCACGTACTGCATGGTGTCGTAGATCGCGGTCAGCGCGCTGTACGTCCCGCCGGGGGAGTTGATGTACAGCCCGATCTCCAGGTCCGCGCTGACCGACTCCAGGTGCAGCAACTGGGCCATGACGACGTTCGCCACACCGTCGTCGATGGGGGTGCCGATGAAGACGATCCGCTCGTTCAGCAGCCGCGAGTAGATGTCGAAGGCCCGCTCGCCCGACGGCGTCTTCTCGATCACCGTCGGGATCGTGTACTGGCTCATGCGCCCACCCCCACGACCGGGCGCCCGGACGCCGGGCGGACGTCGTTCATGTGCTCGACGACGTGGTCGATGAAGCCGTAGGCCAGCGCCTCCTCGGCGGTGTACCAGCGGTCGCGCTGGCTGTCCGCCTCGATGCGCTCCGGCGACTGGCCGGTGTGCTCCGCCGTCAGCGTCGTCATCAGCTCCGACGTGTAGGCCAGCTGCTGCGAATAGATCTCGATGTCCGCCGCCGTGCCGCCGAACCCGGCCGAACCCTGGTGCATGAGCACCTGCGCGTGCGGCAGGCTGAACCGCTTGCCCGGGGTTCCGGCGGTGAGCAGGAACTGGCCCATGCTCGCCGCCAGCCCCATGGCCAGCGTGCTGACGTCGTTCGGGATCAGCCGCATCGTGTCGTAGATCGCCAGCCCGGCGCTGACCGAGCCGCCGGGGGAGTTGATGTAGAGGCTGATGTCGCTGCGCGGGTCCTCCGCGGACAACAGCAGCAGTTGCGCGCAGAGCCGGTTGGCGATCGGATCGTCGACCTCGGCGCCCAGGACGATGATCCGTTGGTGCAGCAGCCGGGTGGCCAGCTGGTCGTCCAGCGTCCCGGCGAGCGGTCCCGCGTTCGTCATGTGTGTCTCCCTTCTGCCCTCGATCATTCGCCGGGCGGGAGCACCGTTCCAAAAGAATCTGCTGGCAGCAGAGGCAGCGGCCGGATTCAGCGGTGGCGGCGGGGATCAGCGGTGGCGGCCCCAGAGGAGGTACGCGACCGGGCCGGCCGGCTGGACGGCCAACACCGGCCACCACAGCGCCTTCGGGCCGCGGACCTGGGTGGACGGACGGCGCACCAGGTCGGCCGCGGCGATGGTCGTGAGGACGACCTCGACCGCGCCCGCCGCGACGATCGCGGTGCGCTGCGCGGTGGAGAAGTCGCTCCACCGGCGGTCCGACGCCATGCTTCGACGCTATCAGCGCAGGCGGCCGTCGGTGAGGTGGACACCGCCGAAGCCCTGGTGGTTCGACCGGCCGGCAGGATCGTCGCCGTGGTGGTCATCCGGGCCGACTGGTCGCGCTGCGAGCGGGCGACGGCGTGCGGCGCCACCCAGCTCATGCCGCGCTCTCCCGCGGCCGGTCTCCGCTTCGCCTCACCGGGGAGGCGACGCGGAACCGGCGGCCGAGCCGACCCGTTCCGGCGCACGGGTGTACTCGTGGGCGGTGGGGCTACGCCATCGGGTGGTGCCGTCGCGATGTCGCGTGACGGACCAGCCGCCGTGGTGTTTGAGCAGATGGTGCGTTGTGCAGAGGGCGTGGAGGTTGCCCGGCGAGGTGGTGCCGCCCTGCGCGAAGGGGACGACGTGGTCGAGGTCGCCGGTGTGCGCCGGCTGGTGGCAGCCGGGTGCGCGGCAGGTGCGGGCGCGGGCGACGATGAGGTCGGCGAGCGGCACGGTGGGCCGGGATCTGGTGCGGCCGTGTTCGAGGAGTTGCCCGGTGCCGGGTTCGGTGCTCAGCCAGGTCCAGACTCCGGCGGCGGCGAGTTCGCGGGCGGTCGCGGCGGGGATGGGTCCGTAGCCGTCGAGGTCGCCGGGTTGGTCGTCGAGGCCGATGAGAGTGGTGAACGGGATGGTGACCTGCACGGCGACCGGCCGCCGCCGCCGGGCCCTGCCGGGCGCGCTGTCCGGGTGGCGGGTCGCTGGGCGGGTCACTGGGCGGGTCGCTGGGCGGGTCACTGGGCACGTCGCCCGCTCGGTGGCGTGGCCGGAGGCCTCAGGAACTGTGCCGGAGCAGGTCGCGAGGGCGGCCCAGGCGAGTTCGGTGAGGGCGTCGGCACGGCGTTGGTCCTGCGTGCGGACTGGTGCGCCGGCGGCGGCGTCGGCGCGTTTGGCGTCGGTGGCGGCGGCGTTCAAGGTGGTGTTGAGGGCAACGGCGTCTTCGGCGGGCAGCAGCGCCTCGAGGAAGGCCATGCCGTCCGAGGCGGGGGTGACGGCGACATAACGGCCGTCGCGGGCGAGCCGGTGGCGTTCGGCGGTCTCGACCGGGGCGAGCTGATGCAGTAGCCGCTTGACCAGCTTGCGCAGCGCCACCGCGTTCAGCGTCGGCGCCTCCGGCAGCACCGCGGTCTCGACCCGGGCGCGCACCTCGTGATCCTGGCCGCCGAGCTCGTCGGTGATCACCCGGGCCCGGCGCAGGTCGATCAGGCCGGCCGAGAGCGCCGCGTGAGTGTCCGAGAAGTCCTGCACCAGCTGGAGGGAGTGGCCGACCTGGTTCTCGGCCTGCCGGGTGGTGAGCTGGCAGCGTCCGGCGAGCTCGACGGCGGTGTTGGTGACCGGGTTCAGTGAGCTGTGGCCCGAGGCGCCCGGCCGCAGCTCCGGACGCGACGCCAGCTCGGCCAGCGCGGCGGCCTCACCGGCGGCCGCCCAGGCCGTCAGCCGCGCCCATCCGGCCGCGGCCTCGACCAGGTCGTACGTGTCGGCCTCCGACGGGTCGAACACCGCCAGCAGCTCCGCCAACGCCGGCCCCTGGCTCGCCTCGCTCATCGACGGAGCGGGCTGCTGGGTGCGTAGCTCTCGCAACAGCGCCGGGTCGATCTCGGCGACCGGGTCGAACGGCTCCCAGCCGTCCAGCTCAGGAGGCCACGCCACCGCGTCCGGCGCCACCACCGGGTCGATACCCGGTGGCGGTGCAGACGACAGCGCTTCTTCGAACATGTAGATGATCTTACTCCGGCCGCGGATCAAGATCAACTCGACGGCGTCCGGACCTCCGGCGCCGGCCGCCGCGGAAGGCTCCCCGCTGGCCGCCGCCGGGCGGGCGTGGCAGGATTCTGAGGGTGACCAGCAATGCAGACGACGTTCAGCGGCTGCGCGATCTCGCCCGGCTGCGCCGCGTCCGCGACCGCATCGACCGCGAGTACGCCCAGCCGCTCGACGTCGAGGCGCTCGCCCGCGGCGCGAACATGTCCGCAGGTCACCTCAGCCGTGAGTTCAAGCGCGCCTACGGCGAGTCGCCGTACACCTACCTCATGACGCGGCGCATCGAGCGGGCGATGATGCTGCTGCGGCGCGGCGACCAGAGCGTCACCGAGGTGTGCTTCGCGGTCGGCTGCCAGTCGCTGGGCACGTTCAGCACCCGGTTCACCGAGCTGGTCGGCATCCCGCCCAGCACGTACCGCGCCCGCACCGCCCAACCGGCGCCGGAGATGCCGTCGTGCATCACCAAGCAGGTCACGCGTCCGATCAGGAAACGAGAAGCGCCCGCCGCCGGCGCACAACTAGCGTGACGTCCATGGACATCACCATCCACAACACGTTCCTCCCGCAGACCGACCCCGACGCCGCACTCGCGTTCTACCGCGACGTCCTCGGCTTCGAGCTGCGCATGGACGTCGGCTACGAGGGGATGCGCTGGCTCACCGTCGGTCCGCCGAACCAGCCGGGCACGTCCGTCGTCCTGCACCCGCCGGCCGCCGACCCGGGCATCACCGACGACGAGCGCCGCACCATCCTCGAGCTGATCGCCAAGGGCACCTACGGCGCGCTCACGCTGGCCACCCCCGACCTCGACGGCGTCTTCGACCGGCTGCAGGCCAGCGGCGCCGAGGTGTTGCAGGAGCCGACCGACCAGCCGTACGGCATCCGCGACTGCGCGTTCCGCGACCCGTCGGGCAACGTCATCCGCATCAACCAGGCGTCCTGAACCTGACGCGCAACCGCTCCTACCGCGAGGTCCTGCGGCACCGGGGCGTGGCCGGGCTGCTCGCCGGCGACCTGCTGGCCGGCGCCGGCACCGGCATGCTGCTGGTGGCGATGCCGGTGCAGACGCTGTCGATCCACGGGAGCGTGCCGCGCGCCGTCGCCATCGGGCTGGTCGCGGCGGCGCCGTTCGTGCTGTCGACGATCCTGGCGTCGGTCATCGGGCTGGGCCGGGCCGGGGTGCCGCCGCGGACGCTGCTGCTCGCCGACTGCGTGCTGCGGGCGGTGACGTTCACGGCGCTCGGCGTGCTGGCGGTGACGGACCGGCTGACGTTGCCGGTGCTGATCGGCGGGCTCCTGGTGGGGTCGCTGTTCCGGCTGGCCGGGTCGAGCAGCCGCCGCCTGCTGGCGACGTCGATGGCCGGCGACGAGGGCAGGTTCGCCGTCAACGGGCTGCTCGGCCTGAACACGTCGGTCGCGTTGTACGTGGTCGGCCCGGTGCTGGGCGGCATCGTCGTCGCCTCCGCCGGCGCCGGGGTGGCGCTGCTGGCCGACGCCGCCGGGGCACTGGTGCTGCTGGCCGCCGTGCTGCTGTCGGCGCCGAGGGACGTGCGCCCACGGCGCCGGCAGGTCGCGGGGGAGTCGGGCTGGCGGATCCTGCGCCGCCGGCCGGTCGCCGCACGGCTGCTGGTCGTCGTGTTCTTCTTCAACTTCCTGTACATGCCGATCGAGGTGGCGCTGCCGCTGTACGTCCGCGGGACGCTCGACGCCGGGGCGTCCGCGCTGGGCCTGTTGTGGGGCGCGCTGGGCGCCGGCGCGTTCGTCGGCGCCGCCCTCGTGAACCAGCTGCGCAACCTGCCGCAGCGGCACGTCCTCGTCGCGATCGTCGCGCTGTGGGCGCTGTGCCCGATCGCGCTCTCCGTCACCGGGGACCTGACCGTCGCGATGATCGTGTTCGGGCTCGGCGGCCTGGTGTGGGCGCCGTTCACGCCGGTCGTGTACTGCTTCGTGCAGTCCGGGCTGGCACCCGACGAGCACCAGCCGGTCGTCACGCTCTGGACCACCGGCGCGACGGTGGCCGCGCCGCTCGGGCTGCTGGCCGGCGGGCCGCTGATCGAACTGGCCGGGGTCACCGGCGGCCTCGTGCTGTCGGGGGCGTTGACCCTGCTCCTGGCGCCGATCGCCGCCGTCGCCGTGCTGGGACGGCGCTAGGGTCGGTGCGCATGGACGGGTCCGCGGCGGTCGAGATCGCCTGCGACGAGTCCGGCTCCGAGGGAGAGCGGCTCGCCGGCGGCAACACCGACGTCTTCGGCTACGGCAGCGTCCGCGTCGACGCCGCCGCGGCGGCGGCATGCGTGGCCGAACTGCGCGCCCGCATCCGCTCGCCCGCCGTCGAGTACAAGGCCAACCACCTGCTGCGCAGCAAGCACCGCGACGCGCTGGCGTGGTTCCTCGGCGCCGGCGGCCCGATCGCCGGACGCGCGCACGTCCATCTCGTCGACAAGCCGTTCCTGCTGGTCACGCGGGTGGTGGCGGCGGTGGCGGACGGGTCGGAGGCCGATGCGGCCGCGCTGTACCGGGCCGGGCCGCGCGCGTTCGGGACAGCGCGGTGGACAACGTTCCTGACGGCGTCGAACGACCTGTTGCGCGCGGCCGGGCGGCGACCGGCGCCGGACGATCCGGCGGCGGCGTTCACCGTCGCGGTGTCGGAGCTGCGGCCGGCGACCGGCGCGGCCGGTGACGTCGTGGCCGCCCTGCTGGCCGGTCGGGAACGGGCCGCGGACCTGCGCGACGCGCTCGACCGCGGGCCCGGCGCGGTCCCGTCGCTTGACCCGCTCGTGCCCGCCTTCGCCCGCGTGGTCGAGCACTGGAGCTCCGGCGGCCGGCCGGTCCGGGTCCTGCACGACGAGCAGCGGATCCTCACGCCGGAGCGCATCGCCGCGCTCGGCACCCTGAACGGGCGGCTGGCCGGCCTGCGCTTCGCCGACTCGATCACCGAGCCGCGCGTGCAGGTCGCCGACTTCCTCGCCGGCGTGGCCCGGCGCATCGCCGAGGACGAGCTCGCCGGAGCGCACGACCCCGAGCTGGCCGGCCTGCTGCGCCCGTACGTCGACCCCGGCTCCCTCTGGGCCGACGACGCGAGCTGGGCGGCGCTCGGCCAGCGCGGGACGGCGGCGACGGAAAACCCGTCGCACGCGGGCCGGCCGGCGCCGTAGGCTCGCGGCGTGCGCAGCCCGGAAGCGTCCCGCTAACCGCCACCGGCCGGCCGGTGGCGTGGCTCGACGCTGCCCGCATTCGCATCCGCAGACTCCACCGGACCCCGGCCAGACGCGTCCATCGCCGTTCCGGGTCTCGTGGAGTCCGTCATGCCCGTCGTCTACCTGCTCGCCCTGGCCGTGTTCGCCCAGGGCACGTCCGAATTCATGCTGGCCGGCCTGGTGCCGCAGATCGCCGCCGGCCTGTCCGTCTCCGTCGCGGCCGCCGGGTCGCTGACGTCCGCCTACGCCGTCGGCATGGTCGTGGGGGCGCCGGCGATGGCGCTGCTGAGCCGCCGCTGGTCGCCGCGGTCGGCGCTGCTGACCTTCCTGTCCGCCTTCCTCCTCGTGCATGTCGTGGCGGCGACGACCGGCAGCTACGGGGTGCTGGTCGCGACGCGCGTGGTCGCCGCGGTGGCGAACGCCGGGTTCCTGGCCGTCGCGCTGGGAACGGCCACCGCGATGGCGGGGCCCAGGAACACCGGGCGGGCGACCTCGGTGCTGCTGAGCGGGGTGACGGTCGCCTGCATCGCGGGGGTGCCGGGCGGAGCGCTGCTCGGCCAGCTATGGGGCTGGCGGGCGCCGTTCTGGGCGGTCGCCGCCGCCTGCGTGCCGGCGCTCGTGGCCATCGTCCGGGCCGTGCCCCGCGCGCCCGCCGACCAGCCGGCGGCGACCGGTGCCCGGGCCGAGCTGGCCGTCCTGCGCCGTCCCCGGCTCCGGCTGATCCTGCTGCTCGGCGCGCTCGTCAACGCCGCCACGTTCGGCGCGTTCACGTACCTCGCGCCGGTGGTCACGGAGGTCGCGCGCCTCGGCGACGGCTGGGTGCCGCCGGCGCTGGCGCTGTTCGGGCTCGGGTCGTTCGCCGGGGTGACGATCGGTGGCCGCGTGGCCGACCGGCCCGCCCCGCGGCGCGCGCTGGCCGCCCTCACGACGGCGCTGCTGGCCGGCTGGATGCTGACGGCGCTGCTGGCGCACCGTCAGCCGGTCCTGCTGGCGCTGCTGGTCGTGCAGGGGACGCTGTCGTTCGCCGTCGGGTCGGCGCTGATCGCCCGCGCCCTCCGGGCGGCGACGGGCGCGCCGCGGCTGGCCGGCGCCTACGCGACGGCGGCGATGAACGCCGGCGCCGCGGCCGGCCCCTGGCTGGCCGGCGCCGCGCTGACGGCGGGTGTCCGGGCGCCGCTGTGGGTGAGCGCCGCCCTGGTGACGGTGGCCGCGGCCGTCGCCGTCAGCCGTCCTCGGCGCTTCGCAGCACGCCGGTGAGGTGCTCGGCCGCGGCGAGGACGGCGGGGGCGTGCACGCGCCCCGGCTGCCGGGTGAGCCGCTCGATCGGCCCGGAGACGGAGACGGCGGCGACGACGCGGCCGCTGGAGGAGCGGATGGGCGCCGACACCGAGGCGACGCCGGGCTCGCGCTCGCCGACGCTCTGCGCCCAGCCACGACGGCGGACGGCGGCCAGCATCGTCGCGGTGAAGCGCGCCCCCTGGAGGCCGCGGTGCATGCGCTCGGGCTCTTCCCAGGCGAGCAGCACCTGGGCCGCCGACCCGGCCAGCATGGTGACGGTCGCCCCGACGGGGATGGTGTCGCGCAGGCCGCTGGGGCGCTCGGCGCCGGCGACGCAGATGCGCTGGTCGCCCTGGCGGCGGAAGAGCTGCGTGCTCTCGCCGGTCGCCTCGCGCAGCCGGGCCAGGACGGGGCCCGCGGCGGCCAGTAGACGGTCCTCACCTGCGGCGGTGGCCAGTTCGCCGAGGCGTGGCCCCAGGACGAATCGGCCGTGCAGGTCGCGGGAGACGAGCCGGTGGTGCTCCAGCGCAACGGCGAGACGGTGGGCCGTCGGCCGGGCGAGTCCGGTGGAGGCCACCAGGTTGGCGAGGGTGGCCGGGCCCGCCTCGAGGGCGGACAAGACGAGTGCCGCCTTGTCTAGAACGCCGACTCCGCTAGAGTTGTCCATGACTCGATATTGCCATCTCAACATGCGAGATCGCAAGTGGTGTGTATCCACCGAGATCAGACCGACGAACGGAGCAGGTGATGGGCCAGACCCTGGCGGAGAAGGTATGGGACGCGCATGTCGTGCGTCGAGCCGAGGGTGAGCCCGACCTCCTTTACATCGATCTTCATCTTGTCCACGAAGTGACCAGTCCGCAAGCCTTCGACGGCCTGCGACTGGCCGGCCGCCCGGTCCGCCGTCCGGACCTGACGCTGGCCACCGAGGACCACAACACCCCGACACTCGACATCGACAAGCCGATCGCCGACCTCACCAGCCGCACGCAGATCGAGACGCTGCGGCGGAACTGTCAGGAATTCGGTGTGCGGCTGCACTCCCTGGGCGATGCCGAGCAGGGGATCGTGCACGTCGTCGGGCCGCAACTGGGCCTGACGCAGCCGGGTCTCACGGTGGTCTGCGGTGACTCGCACACGTCGACGCACGGCGCGTTCGGCGCGCTGGCGTTCGGCATCGGCACCTCTGAGGTCGAGCACGTGCTCGCCACCCAGACGCTGCCGCTGCGGCCGTTCAAGACGATGGCGATCAATGTCGAGGGAACGCTGAAGCCGGGCGTCACCGCGAAGGACATCATCCTCGCGGTCATCGCCAAGATCGGCACCGGCGGCGGTCAGGGCTACGTCCTGGAGTACCGCGGCGAGGCCGTCCGCGCACTGTCCATGGAAGCGCGCATGACGATCTGCAACATGTCCATCGAGGCCGGCGCCCGCGCCGGCATGATCGCGCCCGACGACACCACGTTCGCCTACATCGACGGCCGCCCGCACGCGCCGCAGGGCAAGGAGTGGGACGCCGCGCTGGAGTACTGGCGCACGCTCTACACCGACGACGACGCCGTGTTCGACGCCCAGGTGACGATCGACGCCGACGCGCTGGAGCCGTTCGTCACATGGGGCACCAACCCGGGCCAGGGGCTGCCGCTGTCGGCGTCCGTCCCCGACCCCGACAGCTTCGCCGACGAGTCGGAGAAGGCGGCCGCCCGGCGGGCGCTGGAGTACATGGCGCTCGAGGCCGGCACGCCGCTGCGCGACATCGCCGTCGACACCGTGTTCATCGGGTCGTGCACCAACGGCCGCATCGAGGACCTGCGCGCCGCGGCCGCCGTCGTCAAGGGCCGCAAGAAGGCCGACACCGTCCGCGTGCTCGTCGTGCCCGGGTCGGCGAGGGTCAGGCTGCAGGCCGAGGAGGAGGGCCTGGACGAGGTCTTCACCGCGTTCGGCGCCGAGTGGCGGCACGCCGGCTGTTCGATGTGCCTGGGCATGAACCCCGACCAGCTGGCGCCGGGCGAGCGCAGCGCGTCCACGTCCAACCGCAACTTCGAGGGCCGTCAGGGCAAGGGCGGCCGCACCCACCTGGTCAGCCCGCTGGTGGCGGCCGCGACGAGCGTGCGCGGCACGCTGTCGTCGCCCGCCGACCTCGAGCCGGCATCGTAGGAGACGTCATGGAGAAGTTCATCCGGCACACCGGCGTCGGCGTCCCGCTGCGGCGCAGCAACGTCGACACCGACCAGATCATCCCGGCGGTGTACCTCAAGCGGGTCACCCGCACCGGGTTCGAGGACGGCCTGTTCGCGGCGTGGCGCGGCGACGAGACGTTCGTGCTGAACAACCCGGCGTTCGCGGCCGGCTCGGTGCTCGTCGCGGGCCCCGACTTCGGCACCGGGTCGTCGCGCGAGCACGCCGTCTGGGCGCTCAAGGACTACGGCTTCAAGGCCGTGCTGTCGTCGCGGTTCGCCGACATCTTCCGCGGCAACTCCGGCAAGCAGGGGCTGCTCACCGGCGAGCTCAGCCAGGACGACGTCGAGCTGATCTGGAAGGCGCTCGAGAACGCGCCCGGCACCGAGGTGAGCGTCGACCTCGATCAGCGCGTGGTCACGTGCGGCGACATCGTCGCGCAGCTGCAGGTCGACGACTACACCCGCTGGCGGCTGATGGAGGGCCTCGACGACATCGGGCTCACCCTGCGTCACCCCGACGCGATCGACGACTTCGAGGCGGCCCGTCCGTCGCACAAGCCGCGCACGCTGGTCTGAAGTCCCTGATCCGCTGCCCTCAGCCGTCTATGGTGGGTGAGATGAACTCGCCCGCCGGGCGAGACGGCTGAGGAGCAACGGTGGGGAAGAAGAAACTGATCGACCGCATTGCCGACGGTTTCGACGGCAACCGCGAGGTGGCGCAGCACGCGCTCGACTCCGTCGTCGAGGGCATCCAGCGTTCGCTGGCCGCGGGCGAGAAGGTCGCCGTCAAGGGGCTCGGCGTCTTCGACCGCGACAAGGACAAGAGCGCCAAGAAGAAGTCCAAGAAGCGCACGGTGGCCACGTTCAGCCCGGCCGACGAGTTGCAGGACGTCGTCGCCGGCGTGAAGAAGGCGAGCACGCGGGTCAAGGAGTCGCTGTCGCTGGTGCCGGCCCAGGCCGCCGCAGCCGCGGAGTCGGCGACACGCTCGGTGTCGTCGGCGGCGAAGAAGGCGGCCGTCGCGGTTCGCGGCGAGTCGAAGGACACCACGGCCGCGGCGCCGGCGAAGAAGGCGGCGTCGACCGCGCGCAAGGTGCCGGCCAGCCGCCCGGCGGCGCCGAAGAAGGCAGCCGGACCGGCCCGCAAGTCCACCACGCCGGCCGCGAAGAAGACGACGGCCACCGCGGCGAAGAAGACGGCCGCCCCGGCTGCCCGCAAGACCACCGCCGCCAAGAAGGCGACGACGGCGGCGGCCGCCAAGAAGGCGACCACGGCGGCCAAGAAGACGACCGCGACGCCGGCGAAGAAGACCACGACCGCCGCGAAGAAGACGACCGCGACGGCGGCGAAGAAGACGACGACCGCCGCGAAGAAGACGACCGCCACGGCGGCCAAGAAGACCACGACGGCGGCGGCGAAGAAGACCACGACCGCCCGCAAGGCCACGGCGGCGAAGAAGACCGTGGCCCCGGCCGCCGGCGCCGCCACGGCCGCCAAGAAGACGACCGCGGCCCCCGCCAAGACGACCAGCGCGGCCCCGGCCTCGACGTCGGCCCCGGGCACCACCACGCCGCCGTCGACGCGCAGCTGAACCGAGCAGCACCCGAGCAGCACCCGAGCAGGCGCCCGAGCCGGGCGGCGGCCGCGAGCCCCCGCCCGGCTCGTCGCCGTCCCGGGTCTAGAGCGCGACGTCCAGCTCGGCTAGCAACGCGGCCGTCCGCGGGCCCACGCCGAGGCGGCGGGCGTCCCAGAGGTCCACGGCGGTGTCGACGTCGCGGCGGACCGTCGTGACGTCGTCGAGGTCCAGTTCGACGACGCCGGCCAGCCGGTGCGCCGCCCGGGACCGCCCGCCGAAGGCCGGCTCGAACGCGGCGCCCGGACCGGCGGCGTAGCTGGTGGTGCCGACGCCCGCGGCGTCGGCGAGGAACGACCGCGGGTGCGCCGCGGCCGCGTCGAGCACGCGGGCCAGTTCGGCCGGGCGCAGCGCCGGGAGGTCGGCGGAGAGCGTCGCCACGGCGGCCGAGGCGTCGGCGTGCCGGGCCACCGCAGCGCCGTGCCGCAGCGCCGCGTTCAGCCCCGCGTCGGGCGCGTCGGCCACGACCTCGGCGCCCAGCGTCCGCGCCTCGGCGGCCGCCTCGTCGTCGTCGGTCACCACGATGACGCGGGCCACCGGCGCGCAGTCGAGGGCGGCCTGGACGGTGTCGGCGGCGAACGCGCGGGCGAACCGCGGGCGGTGCTCGCCGACGGCGTCGGCCAGGCGGGTCTTGGCGTGCTCGGGTCGCTTGACGGGGATCACGATCGTCCAGCGCTGCGGTGTCGTCATCGAGATCCAGTCTGGCGCATCGGCTCGCGCGGCGCGCCGGTGGCCGGTTCGACGCGCGCACCCCGGTGGAGCGACACTGTCTGCGGGCATTCACGTGGGCGGAGGGAGAGGTACGTGGCGGGACCGAGTGCGAACGGGCCGGCGGGGGTGGGGTTCGCGTTCAAGTTCATCGCAACCCTGATCCGTCCGTTCCTCATGACCTTCACCCGGCAGAACTGGCGCGGCGGCGAGAACATTCCGCCGGGCGGCACCGGAGTGATCGTCGCGGGCAACCACATCTCGCACTTCGACCCGCTGTCGTTCGCGCACTTCCTGTGGGACAACGGCCGCGCCACCCGGTACCTCGCGAAGTCCGGCGTGTTCCGGGTGCCGGTGTTCGGCCGGCTCATCACGGCCGCCGGGCAGATCCCGGTGTACCGCGAGTCGCGCGACGCGTCGCAGGCGTACCGGGCCGCCGTCGCCGCCGTCAAGGCCGGTGAGCTGGTCGCGATCTACCCCGAGGGCACCATCTCCCGCGACCCGGACCTCTGGCCGATGGTCGGCAAGACCGGCGCCGCGCGGGTCGCGCTGGAGACCGGCTGCGACGTCATCCCGGTCGCGCAGTGGGGCGCCAACCACGTGCTGGCGCCGTACTCCAAGCGCATCCGGCTGCTGCCGCGCAAGACGATGTCCGTCATCGCCGGGCCGCCGATCCCGCTCGACGACCTGCGCGGCCGGCCGGTCGACTCCACCGTCCTGCGCATCGCCACCGACCGCATCATGGCCGCCATCACCGCGCAGCTGGCGCAGATCCGCGGCGAGGTCGCGCCGGCCGAGCGGTTCGACCCCAAGGCGGTCGGGCTGCCGCCGGTCGGCGACCCGAAGCAGCAACCGGAGGAGCAGCCGTGACCCGCGCCGCCGTCTTCGGGGCCGGCTCGTGGGGGACGGCGTTCGCGCTCGTGCTCGCCGACGCCGGCGCCGACGTCACCATCTGGGGCCGCCGCCCGGAGCTGTGCGACGCCATCAACGCCACCCACACCAACCCCGACTACCTGCCCGGCGTCGGGCTGCCGCTCGCGATCCGGGCCACCCACGAACCCGCCGAGGCCGCGCACGAGGCCGACCTCGTCGTGCTGGCGGTGCCGTCGCAGTCGTTGCGCTCGAACCTCGCCGAGTGGGCGCCCGCGCTGCCGTCGTCCGCGGCGCTGGTCAGCCTGATGAAGGGGGTCGAGCTCGGCACGGCGAAGCGGATGAGCGAGGTCATCGACGATGTCACCGGCGCCGGCCCGAAGCGTATCGCCGCCGTCTCCGGGCCCAACCTCGCCGGCGAGATCGCCCAGCGCCAGCCCGCCGCCAGCGTCGTCGCGGCCGCCGACGACGACCTCGTGAAGGCCATCCAGCGGGCCTGCCACTCGCCGCACTTCCGCCCGTACACCAACCACGACCTCGTCGGGGCGGAGCTGGGCGGCGCCGTCAAGAACGTCATCGCGCTCGCGGTCGGCATCGCCGCCGGGCTCGGCTTCGGCGACAACGCCCGCGCCAGCGTCATCACCCGCGGGCTGGCCGAGACCGCCCGGCTCGGCGCCGCGCTGGGCGCCGACGCGTACACGTTCTCCGGGCTGGCCGGGCTCGGCGACCTCGCCGCCACCTGCATGTCGCCGCTGTCGCGCAACCGCTCGTTCGGCGAGCAGCTGGGCCGCGGCAAGACCGTCGCCGAGATCGTCGCCGGCACCCGGCAGGTCGCCGAGGGGGTCAAGTCGTGCGAGTCGATCCTCGACCTCGCCGGACGCCACGGCGTCGACATGCCGATCGTCGAGCACGTCACCGGGGTGGTCCGGGGCGAGCTCACGCCCGCCGAGATGGTGGGGTCGCTGCTGTCCCGCTCGGCCAAGCCCGAACGGCACGGACATTGAGAACGGTAGGGTCGGCGCGGTGAACTACTCGCAGGACCGTCGCATCAGGGTCGCCGTCGTCTTCGGCGGCCGAAGCTCCGAGCACGAGATCTCGTGTGTCACGGCCGGTGGCGTCCTGGCCGCGCTCGACCCGCGCCGGTACGAGGTGCTGCCGATCGGCATCACGACGTCCGGCCGCTGGGTGCTGACCACCGCCGACCCGGAGCGGCTGGCCATCCACGGCCACACCATGCCTGCCGTCGACGACGAGGGCGGCACCGTCGTGCTGCCCGGGCGGGGCGCGCTGTCGGTGCAGTCGCCGGGCGAGGTGCCGCACGCGCTGGGCACGGTCGACGTCGTGTTCCCGCTGCTGCACGGCCCGTACGGCGAGGACGGCACCATCCAGGGGCTGCTCGAACTGGCCGACGTCCGCTACGTCGGGTCCGGCGTGCTGGCCTCGGCCGTCGGCATGGACAAGCACGTCATGAAGCTGCTGCTGGCCGGCGCCGGGCTGCCCGTGACCCGGCACGTGCTGGTGCGCCCGTCGGCGTGGGAGCCGCAGCGCGACCGCGTCGTCGCCGAGGTCGAGGCGTTCGGCTACCCGGTGTTCGTCAAGCCGGCCCGCGCCGGATCGAGCATGGGCGTCAGCAAGGTGCACGACGAGTCCGAGCTCGAGGCCGCCGTCCTGGCCGCCCGCGAGCACGACCCGAAGGTGCTGGTCGAGGAGGCCGTCACCGGCCGCGAGGTCGAGTGCGCCGTGCTGGAGGGCCAGGGCGGCGGCGAGCCCGAGGCGAGCGTCGTCGGCGAGATCCGCCTCGGCGCCGGCCACGACCTCTACGACTTCGAGGCCAAGTACCTGCCCGGCGACGACGTCGCGCTCGACATCCCCGCCGACCTCCCGGCCGACGTCGCCGAACGGGTCCGCCGGATGTCCATCGACGCGTTCCAGGCGTTGTCCTGCGAGAGCCTTGCCCGGGTCGACTTCTTCCTCCGCGACGACGGCTCGCTCGTGGTGAACGAGCTGAACACCATGCCGGGCTTCACGCCGACGTCGATGTTCCCGCAGCTGTGGGCGAAGACCGGCATCGACTACCCGTCGCTGGTCGACCGCCTCGTCGACACCGCGCTGCGCCGGCCGACCGGGCTGCGTTAGGTGGCGTCGCGCGCGTACACGACGACGTCGAGGCCGTCGTGCGTCGTCTCCTGCCAGAGCGTGAAGCCGAGCCGGCGCATCACGGCGATCGACCGCTCGTTCTCCGGGACGGTGACCGAGATCAGCCGCGGCAGGCCCAGCTCGCCGAACGCGTGCTCGATCCAGGCGGTCGCCGCCTCGGTGGCGTAGCCGTGGCCCCAGGCGTGCCGGGTCAGCCGCCAGCCGATCTCGACCTCGCCGGGGAACCACGGGTGGCGGTGCATGCCGGTGAAGCCGAGGAACACCCCGTCGGCCGTCCGCTCGACCGCGGCCAGGCCGAACCCCTCCTGCAGATGCTGCTCGCGCATCCTGGCGAGCATGCGGTCCGCCGCGGCGCGGTCCAGCGGGCCGGTGGTGAAGTGCTCCATGACGGCCGGATCGGCGTTCATGGCGGCCCACGCGTCGGCGTCGCGCTGCTCGATCGGGCGGAGGGTGAGGCGGTCCGTCGTCAGGGTGGTGGGCATTATCCGACGCTAGCGCAGGGCGCGTTCCGGGTCGGTGTCGAGGATCGCCGTCGCGAGGTCGGTCAGCACGTTCGCCTCGGGCGCGTAGTCGTCGGGGACGGCGACCTCGATCAGCACCTCCCGGTCGACGGCGGTGAAGAACATGCCGCCCTCGCCCTCGTCGGCCAGCCAGCCGACGCCTTCGACGTCGAACAGCTGGGCGTCCGGGCGGTAGGAGGCGGGCATCGGGACGCCGCAGCGCAGCACGATCGCCGGCTGCCCCCAGGCGGCCACGTACTCCGAGGACGGGTCGACGTCGCGCCGGATCGCGTCGTCGACGGTGTCGGGGAGGGCATCCTGGAGGGCGGCGCAGACGTCGGCGCTGCCGGGCTCGGGCTCGTGCGGCGTGACGTCGACGGCACCGAACCCGCAGCCGGCCAGCACCGTCGCGAGGAGGATGACGGCCGGCGTCAGATGTGGACGACTGGGCACGTGAGCGTGCGGGTGATGCCGTCGACCGTCTGCACCCGGGCGACCACGAGCTTCCCCAGGTCGTCGACGTTGCTGGCTTCGGCCCGCACGATGACGTCGTACGGCCCGGTGACGTCCTCGGCGAGAGTGACGCCGTCGATCTCGGCGATCCTCCGGGCGACCTCGGCGGCCTTGCCCACCTCGGTCTGGATCAGGATGTAAGCCTGTACGACCACGGGTTTGCCCTCTCACGCGTCCTGTGTGCGAAGGGGTCAACCTACCTGGTCGAGGAATCGTGCGGGAGAAGAGGGAGCGCAGAGAATGCCCGACAGCGTTGGCGAACTGGGAGAGTTCGGCCTCATCGACGCCGTGACCGCGCGGCTGCCGCAGGGCCCGGACGTCCTCCTGGGCCCCGGCGACGACTCCGCCGTGGTCGCGGCGCCCGACGGCCGCGTCGTCGTGACGACCGACCTGCTGGTGGAGAACCGGCACTTCCGCCGCGACTGGTCCGACCCTGCCGACGTCGGTCACAAGGCGGCCGCGCAGAACCTCTCCGACATCGAGGCGATGGGCGCGCGGCCCACCTCCCTCGTGGTGGGCCTGGGCCTGCCGGCCGACCTCCCGGCGTCGTGGGCGGTCTCGTTGGCCGCCGGCCTGGGCGAGGAGGCCGCCCTGGTCGGCGCCTCCGTCGTCGGGGGCGACGTCGTGCGCTCGCCGCTGATCGTCGTCTCGGTGACGGCGCTGGGCACGCTCTCCGGCGCCGAGCCCGTGACCCGGGCCGGCGCCCGGGCGGGCGACGTCGTCGCGATGTGCGGGCGGCTCGGCTGGGCGGAGGCCGGCTTCCAGGTGCTGAGCCGCGGCTTCCGCACGCCGCGCGCCGTCGTCGAGGCGCACCGGCGGCCCCGGGTCCCGTACGGAGCGGGGGCTGAGGCCGCCTCGCTGGGCGCGACGGCGATGTGCGACGTGAGCGACGGGCTCCTGGGCGATCTGGGCCACGTCGCCGCCGCCAGCGGGGTGTCCATCGACGTCGACCCCACGTTGCTCGAGGTGGCCGGGCCGCTGCGCGAGGTCGCGTCGGCCCTGGGCGCCGATCCGCTCGCCTGGGTGCTCACCGGCGGCGACGACAACGCCTTGGTGGCGACGTTCCCCGCTGAGGTGGAACTGCCGGAGCGGTGGACGGTGATCGGCTCGGTGTCGGCCGGCTCGGGGGTGACCGTCGGCGGGGCGGAGTACGACGCGCCGGGAGGGCACGACCACTTCGCCGGGGGATGACCGTTGCCCGGCCAACCGAAACCACCTGCGGAAAAGACAATGAACCGCCCCCACCAGGGGAGCGGTTCATGGTCGTTCAGGCAAGCGTCAGCGGCGCGCGACCTTGCCGGCCTTGAGGCACGACGTGCAGACGTTCAGCCGCTTGGGGGTGCCCCCGACGACCGTGCGCACGGTCTGGATGTTCGGGTTCCAGCGACGCGGGGTCCGGCGGTGCGAGTGCGAGATCGAGTTGCCGAAGCCCGGGCCCTTGCCGCAGACATCGCAGGTGGCAGCCACGGAGACTCCTACTGAGACGGATGATGGAAGACAACGGTCAACGTGCCCGCACCGGGAACCCGGCGCGAACAACCGCCCCAGCGTACCGGGCCGCCGCGCCAGATAACAAACCGGCGCGGGGTAGTCTCGCCGGGTGCCACCGGTTCCCGACGCTGAGATCCTGCTGCGGTGGTGCCGTGCCGGCCTGGACGCGCTCGCGGCGGCCCGTGAGGAGATCGACGCGCTGAACGTGTATCCGGTGCCCGACGGCGACACCGGGACCAACCTGTACCTCACGGTGGAGGCCGCGCTCCAGCAGGCCGAGGACGCCGAGCCGACGCTGGCCGCCACCGCCGAGGCGGCCGCACGCGGAGCGCTCATGGGCGCTCGCGGCAACTCCGGGATCATCGTCGCGCAGATGCTGCGCGGGGTGGCGGACGTGCTGAGCCGTCCGGGCACGACGCTGGCGGACGGGCGCGCGCTGGCCAGCGGGCTCGTCAACGCCGCCGACGAGGCGCACCGGGCGGTCGCGGAGCCGGTCGAAGGCACCATCCTCACGGTCGCCCGTGCCGCAGCCGACGCTGCCGAACGCCGCGCGGCCGCGACGGACAGCACCCTCGCCGCCGTCGCGCTGGCCGCGGCGGCAGCCGCCCACGAGGCCCTCGACCGGACCCCCGACCAGCTGGACGTCCTGCGCAGAGCGGGCGTCGTCGACGCGGGCGGGCGAGGGCTGACGGTGCTGCTGGACGCGTTCGACACGGTGCTGACCGGACGGCGGCCGTTGCCCCGCCCGCGCACCGTCGGCGCCCACACCGTCCCCGCGCCGGCCCGGCCGGAGCCGCCGGCACCGGAGCCCGCCTACGAGGTCATGTACCTGCTCGACGCCACCCGGCGCGAGGTCGACACGCTGAAACAGACGCTCGCCGGGCTGGGCGACTCGCTGGTCGTCAGCGGCGCCGGCGAGGAGTGGAACGTGCACGTCCACACCGACGACGCGGGCGCGGCCATCGAGGCGGGCATCGCCGCCGGCCGGCCGCACCGCATCAGCGTCACCTACCTGCCGGTCCAGCACGCCCGGCCCGCGCCCGAGACCCACCAGCGGGTCATCGTCGCGTTCGCCGCCGGCGACGGGCTGGCCGAGTTGTTCGCCGAGGCCGGAGCGGTCGTCGTGGCGACGGCGACGGGGCATCGTCCGTCCACCGGCGAGATGCTGGCCGCCGTCGACCGCGGCGACGCCGGCCGCACCGGCGACGTCGTCATCCTGCCGAACGAGCGCGACGCGGTGCCGGTCGCGGAGGCGGCCGCCGCCGAGCTGCGCACCCACGGCAGAAGGGCCGCCGTCATCCCCACGGTCGCGCAGGTCCAGGGCCTCGCCGCGCTCGCCGTCCACGAGCCGCACCGCGCCTTCGACGCCGACGTCGTCGCGATGACGGCCGCCGCGGGCCAGACCCGTCACGGCGCCGTCACCATCGCCGCACGGGAGGCCGTCACGATGGCTGGGGTGTGCCGGCCGGGCGACGTGCTCGGGGTGGTCGACGGCGACTTCGCGGTGATCGGCGCCGACCTGCTCGAGGTCGCCACCGAGGTGGTCGCCCGTATGCTCGCGGCAGGGGGCGAGCTGGTCACCGTCGTCACCGGCGACGGCGCCGGCCAGGGCCTCGCCGACGGCGTCGCCCGCGCCGTCCGCCGCGGCCACCCCGAGGCCGACACCGTCGTGTACCGCGGCGGCCAACCCCGCTACCCGCTACTGCTCGGAGTCGAGTGATGGTCGGATTCGACACACAGCTGACCCCCGTGGTCGGCGACAAGACCGCGAAGGCGCTGGCGAGCACGCTCGACCTGCACACCGTCGGCGACCTCATGCGCCACTATCCGCGCCGCTACGTGCAGCGCGGCGAGCTGACCGAGCTCAGCTCACTGCGCGAGGACGAGCTGGTCACCGTCGTCGCCATGGTGAAGAGCGTCTCGAGGCGGAGCATGAAGAACCGCCGCGGCTCGATCCTGGAGGCGGTCGTCACCGACGGCACCGGCGAGCTGAGGCTGACGTTCTTCAACCAGGCATGGCGCGAGCGTGACCTTCGCCCGGAGCGCATCGGTCTGTTCGCCGGCAAGGTCGGCACGTTCCGCGACCAGCGCCAGCTCGCGCACCCCGAGTACGAGATGTTCCCCGAGGACGCCGGCGACATCAAGGAGGCGGCCGAGAAGTACGCCGACGAGATCATCCCGGTCTATCCGGCCAGCGTGAAGGTCCCCTCCTGGCTGATCGCGAAGACGGTCGACGTCGTGCTCCAGCAGCTCGGCGACCCGCCGGACCCGATCCCCGCCGAGGTCCTGCGCGGGCGGCACCTGCCCGGTCTCACCGAGGCCCTGCACGCCGTGCACCGGCCCAAGGCCATCGAGAAGGCCAAGCGGGCGCAGCACCGGCTGCGGTACGAAGAGGCGTTCGTCCTGCAGACGGAGCTGGCCCGGCGTCGCCTGTCGACCGCCGCGCTGCCGGCGAAGCCGCGCCGGGCCACGCCGGGCGGGCTGGTCGACGCGCTGGACGAGCGGCTGCCGTTCGAGCTGACGGAGGGCCAGCGGCAGGTCGGCGACCAGCTGGCCACCGAGCTGGACACCCCGCACCCGATGCACCGGCTGCTGCAGGGCGAGGTCGGCGCCGGCAAGACCGTCGTCGCGCTGCGGGCGATGCTGGCCGTCGTCGACGCCGGGGGACAGGCCGCGCTGCTGGCGCCGACCGAGGTGCTGGCCCAGCAGCACCACCGCTCGCTGACGGCGATGCTCGGCGAGCTGGCGCAGGCCGGCATGCTCGGCGGCGCCGACCAGGGCACCCGGGTCGCGCTGCTCACCGGCTCGATGTCGACGGCGCAGCGCCGGACCGCACTGAACGAGATCGTCACCGGCGACGCCGGCATCGTCGTCGGCACCCACGCGCTGCTGGAGGAGAACGTCCAGTTCTTCGACCTCGGCCTGGTCGTCGTCGACGAACAACACCGGTTCGGCGTCGAGCAGCGGGCCGCGCTGGCCGCCAAGAGCCGCGACGGCACGCGGCCGCACGTGCTGGTCATGACCGCGACGCCGATCCCGCGGACGGTCGCGATGACTGTCTTCGGCGACCTCGAGATCTCCACGCTGTCCGACGTGCCGCGCGGCCGCGCCGATGTCGCCACGCACGTCGTCCCGGTGGACGAGAAGCCGCACTTCCTCGACCGGGCCTGGCAGCGGGTGCGCGAGGAGGTCGAGGCCGGGCACCGCGTCTACATCGTCTGCCCGCGCATCGGCGACGACGACACCGGCTCGGCCGAGGAGGAGCCGCCGCCGGCCGAGGACGACAAGCGCCGCCCGGCCGCCGTCCTCGAGCTGGCCGAGTACCTGCGCACCGGCCCGTTGCAGGGCGTCGGCCTGGACGTCCTGCACGGCCGGCTGCCGGCGGAGACGAAGGACGCGGTCATGGCGGCGTTCGCGACCGGCACCACGCCCGTGGTCGTCGCGACGACGGTCATCGAGGTCGGCATCGACGTCGCGGCGGCGTCGATGATGGTGGTCGTCGACGCCGACCGGTTCGGCGTCTCGCAGCTGCACCAGCTCCGTGGCCGCATCGGCCGTGGCTCGATCCCCGGCGTGTGCCTGCTGGTCACCGAGGCGCCGCCGGGCACACCGGCGCGCGAGCGGCTGGACGCGGTCGCCCGTACCCGCGACGGGTTCGAGCTCTCGCAGGTCGACCTCGAGCACCGCCGCGAGGGCGACGTGCTCGGCGCGTCGCAGTCCGGCCACCGGTCCAGCCTGAAGCTGCTCCGGGTCATCCGCGACGTCGACATTATCGAGCAGGCCCGCGAGGACGCCGCCGCCGTCGTCGAGGCCGACCCGGATCTCGCCGCGCACCCGGCGCTGCTGGACGCCGTCGAGGCCGCGCTGGCCGAGCAGGAGGCCGACTACCTCGACAAGGCCTGAGCCCGGGCCGCGCGGGCCGGCCGCGGGCCACCAGCCGGGCCGGGCGACGAATCCGCAGGTGAGGGAGGTCAGTAACCCCGCTGGTGCTCTGCAGTCCGATCCGACCGCAGACCTCCATCGCGCGATGGTGCTCTGCAGTCGGATGTGGCGGCAGAGCACCAGCGAGCCGAACGGAGTCGCCCGGCGGCGCGAACCGGCGGCGCGAACCGGGGGAGGGGAGCTGGTCACGGGCCGGGCCGAGACGGGCCTGCGCGCGGTCCTGACGCCGCGCGGCCGAATCTCAACGCTTTCTTGACGCCTGGCGGCCGGATCGGGCGCCGCGGCCGTGCTGGAATCGGGGCGTGATCGTGGACAAGGCCATTTACCGAGACGGTGCGCGCGAGGAGATCGACGGCGACATCAGCGAGGCGTTCGAGCGTGCCAAGGCGCGCGGCGACTGCTTCCTGTGGATCGGCCTGTTCGAGCCCACGCACGAGGAGTTCGACCTCATCGTCGACGAGCTGAAGTTGCACCCACTGGCCGTCGACGACGCCGTCAACGCGCATCAGCGGCCCAAGCTGGAGCTGTACGGCGACACCGTCTTCGCCGTGTTCAAGACGCTCGAGCACCGCGACGACGCCGCCACGCTCGACGTCGGCGAGATCATGATGTTCATCGGCGACGACTTCGTCATCACCGTCAGGCACGGCGCCATCAACCCGCTGGACACCGTCCGCGACCGCGTCGAGTCGGAGAAGTGGCTGGTCGACGCGGGTCCGGCCGGCGTGCTGTACGCCGTCAGCGACCTCGTCGCGGACAGCTACACGCGGCTGGCCCGGCAGGTCGAGGCGGACGTCATCGAGACCGAGCGGCTGGTGTTCCAGCCGGGCGCGGCCGACGCCACCGAGGCGATCTACTCGCTGAAGCGGCAGGTCCTGCAGTTCCGCATCGCCGTCGACCCGCTGGTGCCGGTCATGGAGGACCTCACCAGGGGCCGCGTCGCGCTGTGCGCCGGCCTGAGCGAGTACTTCCGCGACATCCTCGACCACCTGCTGCGCGTCGACCGCATGGTGGAGGCGCAGAACGAGCTGCTCACGGGCGTGCTGGCGGCCAACCTGTCGCTGGTGACCATGCAGCAGAACGTCGACCTGCGCAAGATCTCGGCGTGGGCCGCGATCGTGGCCGTGCCGACGATGATCGCCGGGATCTACGGCATGAACTTCGACCACATGCCCGAACTGCACTGGTCCTTCGGCTACCCGCTGGTCGTGGGCGTCATGATAGGCGCGTGTCTGTTGCTCCATCGAAAGCTGCGCCGCAGCGGCTGGCTCTGAGGTCCGTACCACCCGGGGCGGTCCGCCGGTGACGCGCATCGTGGCCGGCGCCGCGGGCGGCCGGCGGCTGTCCGTACCACCCGGCAACCGCACCCGGCCGACGTCGGACCGGGTGCGCGAGGCGCTGTTCTCGTCCCTGGCGGCGACGTTCGGCGGCGGCCCCGGCGGCCCCGGCGGCCTCGGCGGGCTGCGCGTCCTCGACCTCTACGCGGGCAGCGGCGCCCTCGGCCTGGAGGCGCTGTCGCGCGGCGCGGAGCACTGCCTGCTGGTGGAATCCGACGCCCGCGCAGCGGCCGTGATCAGGGCGAACGTCAAGGCGGTGGGGCTGCCGGGCGCCGTCGTCGTCGCGTCTACGGTCGAGCGGGTGCTGGCCGCGCCGCCGGACGCCCCGTACGACGTCGTGCTGGCCGATCCGCCGTACGCGATGGTTGACGCCGAGCTGAGTGGGGTACTCGTCTCACTGACGGCGGGCTGGCTCGCACCGGACGCGGTGGTCGTCGTCGAACGCGACCGCCGCAGCGCGCCGGTGACCTGGCCCGACGACATCGATCCGGGCCGGGAACGGCGGTACGGCGAGACCGTGCTCTGGTACGGTCGCGCCCGGTGAAATGACACAGGAGGACATGTGCGCCGCTGTCTGTGCCCAGGCTCGTTCGACCCGGTCACGAACGGTCACCTCGACGTCATCGAGCGGGCCGCAAGCCTGTTCGACGAGGTCGTCGTCGCCGTCCTGGTGAACGTGTCGAAGAAGGGGCTGTTCTCCGTCGACGAGCGCATCGACCTGCTGGAGAAGGCGTGCGGGCACCTGCCCGCCGTCCGGGTCGAGAGCTTCGAGGGGCTCTTGGTCGATTTCGCCCGTCAACGCGAGATCCCGGCTGTCGTGAAAGGCCTGCGCGCGGTCACCGATTTCGACTATGAACTACAGATGGCGCAGATGAACCACCGCCTGACGGGATTGGAGACGCTGTTCGTGGCGACCAATCCCGACTACTCGTTCCTTTCGTCCTCGTTGGTGAAAGAGGTAGCGTCCTACGGCGGTGACGTCGCTGGGCTGGTGCCCGACGTGGTGCTCCAGCGGCTTCAGGAGAGATTGGGACGCCGGTGATCCCGCGCCGGCACACCTAGGGGGATGGTCATGGAGGTTCATGACAAGATCGCCGAGATCGTCGCACTCGTCGACTCGGCGCGGACGATGCCCATGTCGTCCACCGCAATGGTGAACAAACAGCAGTTGCTGGCCCTGCTCGACGAGGTCCGCGAAGGGCTGCCTGCCAACCTGCAGGCGGCCGAGGCGGTCCTGGGGCAACGCGAGGCGCTGCTGATCGAGGCGCGCGGCAACGCCGAGCGCGTCCTCGCCAACGCCAACGCCGAGCAGGCCCGCCTGGTGGCCGACCACGCCGTCACCCAGGCGGCCCGGCTGGAGGCCGAGGAGATCCTGCGGCAGGCCCGCGAGCAGGCCGAGAACATCCGCAGCGACGCCGACGACTACGTCGACGCGAAGCTGGCCCGGCTGGAGATCTCGGCGGCCCGCATCGTCGAGACCGTCCGCGACGGCCGCGAGCAGCTGCGCCACCCCACGGCCTACGAGGAGCTGTCGCAACGGCGCAACGGCAACCCGGTCGTCGTGCCGCAGCTCGACGGCGCGCAGGACGACTTCGGCGCCGGCTCGGACGGCCGGGCCGAGCGGTTCGGCGCGGACGCCGACGACTCGCCCGACGAGCCAGGATCCGGCGGCCGCGACCCGCAGCCCGACAAGCTCACGTCGGGTTTGGGGTAGCGGGCCGCCGTCTAGTACCATCGGTCGTCGGCCTCACGCTGAGGCCGAGGTTCGCATGCCCAAACCAGCACGAGAGTTGACTACGCTGAGCACGCTCGATCCGCGCGCCCCGTTCGTACTCGCCACCCACGAGCTCGGACGACGGCCGGGGTCGACCCAGAACGTCTCTCTCACGGTTCCGGCGCCTGCCGATCTCGGACTCGGTGCGGTGGTCGGGGTGCCCGAAGGGACCGGAATCGAGTTGGACCTGCGGCTCGAGTCGGTCATGGAGGGCGTGTTGGTGTCCGGCACCGTCCGGGCCCCGTACACGGGCGAGTGCGTGCGCTGCCTGGAGTCCGTCGACGGCGAAGTCGTCGCCGAGGTCCAGGAACTGTACGTCTACCCGGAACGGGCCGACGACCCCGACACCGAGACCGACGACGAAGAACTGCGGGTCGAGGACGACCTCCTCGACCTCGAACAACCGGTCCGGGACGCGGTGGTGCTCGCACTGCCGCAGTCGCCGGTCTGCCAGGACGACTGCCCGGGCCTGTGCCCGGACTGCGGCGCCCGGCTGGCCGACGACCCGGATCACGCGCACGACGCCACAGATCCACGGTGGGCGGCCCTGGCCGGGTTGACCATCGACGAAACGCAAGAGTCCGGCTCGCACAGGGCCGGCCCGATGGAAGAGAGCTAGCCGTGGCCGTCCCGAAGCGGAAGATGTCGCGCAGCAACACCCGCCACCGCCGTTCGCAGTGGAAGGCGAAGCTGCCGCAGGTCCAGCAGCGCACCGTGAACGGGCGCACCACCTGGGTCGTCGCTCACCGCGCCACCGTGGTCGAGGACTCCCAGGGCACGCCGCTGTTCCTGGAGTACAACGGTCGCCAGGTCGGCGACGTCTGAGGGCTCACGTAGGAGCTTCCTGGTGACGTCCGAGGCCCCATCCCTGTCCGTGTTGGAGGGGCGTCTTGGCGTGCCCATCGAGCCCCAGCTGCTGCAGCTGGCGCTGACCCACCGCTCGTACGCGTACGAGAACGGCGGGCTGCCGACCAACGAGCGGCTGGAGTTCCTGGGCGACGCCGTGCTCGGCCTGGTCGTCACCGACGCGCTGTACCGGCTGCACCCCGATCTCTCCGAGGGGCAGCTGGCGAAGCTGCGAGCCGCCGTGGTCAACATGCGCGCGCTCGCCTCCGTCGGCCGCGAGCTCGAGCTGGGCCGGTTCGTCCGGCTCGGCCGCGGCGAAGAGACCACCGGCGGGCGGGACAAGTCGTCCATCCTCGCCGACACCGTCGAGGCGCTGATCGGCGCGGTCTACATCGACCGCGGCCTGGTCGAGACGTCGGCGCTGGTGCACCGCCTGGTCGACGACCTCATCGAGGCGTCCGCGCTGCTCGGCGCCGGGCTGGACTGGAAGACGTCGCTGCAGGAGCTGACGTCGCGGCACGCGCTCGGCGTCCCCGAGTACCGCATCGCCGAGGACGGCCCCGACCACGCGAAGACGTTCACCGCCGACGTCGTGGTCAGCGGCGAGGTGCGCGGCACCGGCACCGGCCGCAGCAAGAAGGAGGCCGAGGCGCGGGCCGCCGAGCTGGCCTGGAAGGCGCTCAGCGAGGCCGCCGAGGCCGAACAGGCCGCGGCCGGCGACTCCGGTGCCCGAACTCCCTGAAGTCGAGGTCGTCCGGCGTGGCCTCGCCGCGCACGCCGTCGGCCGCGTCATCGACCACGTCGAGGTGGCGCACGCCCGCGCCGTCCGCCGGCACGTCGCCGGCCCCGCCGACTTCGCCGGTTCACTGGTCGAGGCGGCCTTCACCGACGCCCGGCGGCGTGGCAAGTACCTGTGGCTGCCGCTGGACGACGGCGTCCGCGCGGTCGTCGGACACCTGGGCATGAGCGGCCAGCTGCTGGTGCAGCCGGGCGCCGCGCCGGACGAGACGCACCTGCGGGTCCGGTTCGTCTTCGCCGACGGCGACCCCGAGCTGCGCTTCGTCGACCAGCGCACGTTCGGCGGCCTGGCCGTCGCCGGGCTGGGGCCGGACGGCGTGCCCGTCCCGATCGCGCACATCGCGCCCGACCCGCTGGACCCGGCGTTCGACGACGAGGCGTTCCGGCTGGCGCTGGGGCGCCGTCACACGGGCGTCAAGCGGGCGCTGCTGGACCAGTCGCTGATCTCCGGCGTCGGCAACATCTACGCCGACGAGGCGCTGTGGCGGGCGAAGCTGCACTTCGCCCGGCCCACCGAGACGCTGCGCCGGCCCGACGTCACGCGAGTGCTGCGGGCCGTCCGTGAGGTCATGGCGGCCGCGCTCCAGCAGGGCGGCACGTCATTCGACAGCCTCTACGTGAACGTCAACGGCGAGAGCGGGTACTTCGACCGCTCGCTGGACGCCTACGGGCAGGAGGGGCGTCCGTGCCGCCGCTGCGGCACCCCGATCCGGCGTGACCCGTTCATGAACAGATCGTCGTACACCTGTCCTCGCTGCCAGCCTCGGCCACGGCATGCGCGCTGGTGAGACCCGCTGAGGGAATCCTCCGAACGAGTTGACCGAGAGGTACGTCCGGTGAGATGCTGGTATGCGTTGCGGCCTGTGCGTCTACGTTCAGACGGGTGCCGCGTCACACACGAAAAGTGATCATCACATTCTCAGGCCTTCTGGAGGGCTTCGACAATGGCGAAGGCGCTGTTGGGTTATGTCGGGGGAACGGATCCGAGGCTCACGACCGAGGTACAGCGCTTGCGCAGGCGGGTGACCGACCTCGAAGCGCAGGTGTTGCGGCTGCAGGTCGAGAACGACCAGCTTGCCGAGGCAGCGGTCGAGCACGGTCGGCTCCTCGACGACGCTGTGCTCAGCGACACGCATGTGCCGCAACCTGCCCTGACCTGACCTTTAGCGGTTGTAGGCTGGCCCCCTCAGCAGGGGAGTCGGTCCATTGCACCTGAAGAACTTGACGTTACGGGGATTCAAGTCCTTCGCGTCGTCCACGACGCTACGCCTGGAACCGGGCATCACCTGTGTGGTCGGGCCCAACGGTTCGGGTAAGTCGAACGTCGTCGACGCCCTGGCCTGGGTCATGGGCGAGCAGGGGGCCAAGAGCCTGCGCGGCGGCAAGATGGAGGACGTCATCTTCGCCGGCACCGCGGGGCGTCCCGCGCTCGGCCGCGCCGAGGTCGTCCTCACCATCGACAACACCGACGGCGCGCTGCCGATCGAGTACTCCGAGGTCACCATCTCGCGGACGATGTTCCGCAACGGCGGCTCCGAGTACGCCATCAACGGCCAGTCCTGCCGGCTGCTGGACGTGCAGGAGTTGCTGTCCGACTCCGGCATCGGCCGCGAGATGCACGTCATCGTCGGCCAGGGCCAGCTCGACGCCGTCCTGTCGGCCACGCCCGAGGACCGCCGCGGCTTCATCGAAGAGGCGGCCGGCGTCCTCAAGCACCGCAAGCGCAAGGAGAAGGCGCTGCGGAAGCTGGAGGCGATGGCCGCCAACCTCACCCGCGTGCAGGACCTCACCGCGGAGCTGCGCCGTCAGCTCGGGCCGCTGGGCCGGCAGGCCGAGCTGGCCCGCCGGGCCGCCACCATCCAGGCCGACCTCCGCGACTCCCGGCTGCGGGTGCTCGCCGACGAGCTGGTGCAGGCCCGGGCGAGCTTCGAGCAGGAGGTCGCCGACGAGACCGCGCTGAAGGCCCGGCAGGCCGAACTGGCCCGTGCGCTGGAGCAGGCGCGCGCCGCCGAGGCCCGGCTGGAGGCCGAGGTCGCCCAGGTGGCGCCGCGGCTGACGCAGGCCTCCGACGCCTGGTACCAGCTGTCCGGGCTGCGCGAGCGGGTCCGCGG
This sequence comes from Jiangella muralis, assembly GCF_001270745.1. Classification (GTDB taxonomy): domain Bacteria; phylum Actinomycetota; class Actinomycetes; order Jiangellales; family Jiangellaceae; genus Jiangella; species Jiangella muralis. The sequence continues at coordinate 42,181 of NZ_KQ434760.1, read as the reverse complement.
CACCGCGTCGCTGGCCACCGAGCGGGCCCGGCACCTGTCCGCCGCCGGCGAGGCGCCGCGCTCCGGCCGCGACCCCGACGAGCTGGAGCAGGAGGCGGCCGCCGTCCGCGAGCAGGAGGCCGAGCTCGAGGAGCAGATCGCCGCCGCCCGCGAGGCGCTCGACGACGCGCTGGAGACCCGCCGGGGCGCCGAGGAGGCGGCCGAGGCCGAGGAGCGCCGGCTGGCCGCCGCCGCCCGCGCCAGCGCCGACCGCCGCGAGGGCGTGGCCCGGCTGTCCGGCCAGCTCGAGGGCGCCCGCCGCCGGGCCGCCGCGGCCGAAGCCGAGCTGACCCGCCTCGGCGCCGCCCGCGAGGAGGCGCTGCGCCGCGCCGCCGCGGCCGAGCACGAGCACACCGTCATCGAGACCACCGTCGCCGGGCTGTCCGTCGGCGAGGACGGCCTCGACAGCGAGCACGAGCGGGCCGCCGCCGCGCTGGCCGCCGCCGACGACGTCCTGACGAAGCTGCGCGAGCAGGAGCGGGCCGCCGAGGGCGAGCGGTCCGCGCTGGGCGCCCGGCACGAGGCGCTGCAGATGGGGCTGGCCCGCCGCGACGGCTCCGAGGCGCTGCTGGCCGCGTCCGACCGGCTGTCCGGCGTGCTCGGGTCGGTGGCCGCGCTGCTCACCGTCGAGTCCGGCTGGGAGGCCGCGGTCGCGACCGCGCTGGGCGCCGCGTCCGACGCCGTCGCCGTCGGGTCCGTCGACGACGCCGTCACCGCGCTGCGGCTGCTGCGCGAGGAGGATCTCGGCCGGGCCGGCCTGCTGGTCGGCGGCGCACCGTATGACGATCCCGCGTCCTGGCAGCCGCTGCCTGGCGGGTTGCGCTACGTGGTCGACCTCGTCACCACGCCGGCCGAGCTGCGGCCCGCGCTGACCAACCTGCTGCGCGGCATCGCCGCCGTCGACGACCTCGCCACCGCCCGCGCGCTGGTGGCCGAGCTGCCCGAGCTGATCGCCGTCACGCGCGAGGGCGACCTGCTGGGACGCGACCGCGCCTTCGGCGGGTCCAGCAGCGCGCCCAGCCTGCTGGAGGTGCAGGCCGCCGTCGACGAAGCCGCCGACCGGCTGGCCATCGCCACCGGCAAGGCCGAGGACCTCGGCCGCAAGTTGGCCGCCGCCGAGCGGGCCCGGGCCGAGGCGGCCGCCGCCGAGTCCGCCGCGCTGACGAAGCTGCGCGAGTCCGACGCCGAGCTGTCCTCCGTCGCCGAGCAGCTGGGCCGGCTCAGCGGCACCGCGCGGGCCGCGTCCGAGGAGGCAGAGCGGCTGGCCGCGTCCGTCGCGCAGGCCGAGGAGACCCGCGACCGCGACCTCGGCGCGCTGGAGGAGATGGAAGAGCGGCTGGCCGCCGCCGAGGAGATCGGCGACGACGAGGTCGAGCCGTCCACCGACGAGCGCGACCGGCTGGCCGAGCGGTCCCGCGCCGCCCGGCAGGCCGAGACCGAGGCGCGGCTGGCGCTGCGCACCGGCGAGGAACGGGCCCGCGCGCTGACCGGCCGGGCCGAGAGCCTCGAGCGGGCCGCCCGGCAGGAACGGGCCGCCCGCGAGGCCGCCGTCGCCGCCGCCAGCCGCCGCGCCGCGGAGGCCCGGGTCGCCGCCGCCGTGGGCCGCGGGGCCGCCGTCGTGCTGCGGTACCTGGAACGGTCGCTGGAGCTGGCCGCCGCCGAGCGCGACGAGATGCAGGAGCTGCGGGCCGAGCGCGAGCAGGCGCTGACGGCGGAGCGGGTGCGCGTGCGCGAGGTGTCCACGGAGCTGGACGAGATCACGTCCAGCGTCCACCGCGACGAGCTGGCCCGCGCCGAGCACCGCATGCGGGTCGAGACACTGGAGACCAAGGCGCTGGAGGAGCTGGGCGTCGACCCGGGCACGCTGATCGAGGAGTTCGGCCCGCACCTGCTCGTCCCCGTCCCGCCCGGCGACGACGGCGAGCCGCGCGAGCCGATCCCGTACGTGCGCGAGCAGCAGCTCAAGCGGCTCAAGACGGCCGAACGCGGGCTGACGGCGCTGGGCAAGGTGAACCCGCTGGCACTGGAGGAGTTCGCGGCGCTGGAAGAGCGGCACGCGTTCCTCACCGAGCAGCTCGAGGACCTCAAGAAGACCCGCGCCGACCTCCTCGACATCGTCAAGGAGGTCGACGACCGCGTCCAGCAGGTGTTCGCGTCCGCGTTCGAGGACACCGCCCGCGAGTTCGCCGACGTGTTCTCCCGGCTGTTCCCCGGCGGTGAGGGCAAGCTGGTGCTGACCGAGCCCGACGACATGCTCACCACCGGCATCGAGGTCGAGGCCAGGCCGCCGGGCAAGAAGGTCAAGCGGCTGTCGCTGCTGTCCGGCGGCGAGCGCTCGCTGGTGGCCGTCGCGTTCCTGGTGGCGCTGTTCAAGGCGCGGCCGAGCCCGTTCTACATCCTCGACGAGGTCGAGGCGGCGCTCGACGACACCAACCTCGGCCGGCTGCTGAGCATCTACGAGGAACTGCGCGAGCGCAGCCAGCTCATCGTCATCACGCACCAGAAGCGGACCATGGAGATCGCCGACGCCCTCTACGGCGTCTCCATGCGCGGCGACGGCGTCACCGCGGTCATCTCGCAGCGCATCCGGGAGACCGAGCCGGTCTGACCCGCCGGGCATGGCCGGCGCGCTCCTGGGTACTGGAATGGTCCCTGTGGCGCGTGGGGCAACCGGACGGACACGCCGCGCGTCATGAATGTGCAGTGACCAAGGTGCACGTGCGCTACCGTCGGTGGTGCAGGTGTGAAAGATGTTACTGATGTGACCAACGGGGGTGTCACATGACGGCAGTAGTAGTGGCGATGCTGGTGATCGTGATGGTGGCGACGGCCGTGCTGGCCGCAGTCGGCGCGTACTACCACTTGGCGAGCTCGGCCGTGGTGCGGCGAAGACTGCGCCACTGGCGGTTCCTCACGGTGGCCCGCATGGACGACTGGCGCGACGCCGCCTTCCACACTCTGCGCGTCGCCCGCCGCGGCATCGCCCGGCGCCTGGCCCGGCCCGCGTCCTCCTCGTCGTCCTCGTCGTCCGCCGCGGAGGCCGCGGACGGTTCGGAGGCGGAGCCGGCGAGCGTTCCCGCGGCGCTGCCCCGCATCGGCGGCGCCGCCGAGGTGACGCACCGGGCCGCCTGACCCGCGGAGCCGCGAGCCGCGGAGCCGCCGGGCATCGTCCGGCGGGCCGCTGAGAACGTGCGAGGATGGCGGCCGTGGAGTACATCGTCATCGTCGCAGCCGTCGTGGTCGTCCTGGGCATCGCCCTCGCAGCGTTCCTGGTGCCCCGCCGCCGGCGCGGCCAGGTCGAGGCGCCCGCGCCGCGGCCCGGGGCCGACGGGGCCGACGTCCTGCCCGGGGTCGGCGACGACGCCACCACACCGGTCGAGGAGCAGCGGGCGCCGATCACCGACGTCGAGCTGCCCGAAGCGCCGGCCGAGCCCGTCGTCGAGGAACCGGTCCTCGAACGCCCCGAGCCGGCCGCCGGACGGCTGGCCCGGCTGCGCTCGCGGCTGGCCCGCTCGCAGTCCGGCTTCGGCAAGGGCCTGCTCAGCCTGCTCTCGCGCGAGCGCCTCGACGACGAGACGTGGGAGGAGATCGAGGACACCCTGCTGATGGCCGACCTCGGCGTCGCGCCGGCGCAGGAGCTGGTCGAGCGGCTGCGCACCCGGGCCCGCGTCGAGGGCGTGCAGAACCCCGAGGCCGCCCGCACCCTGCTCCGCGAGGAGCTGATCGCCCTCGTCGACCCGGCGCTGGACCGCGCGCTGCGCACCGAGCGGCACGTCGAGGACGGCCGGCCCGCCGTCGTGCTGGTGGTCGGCGTCAACGGCACCGGCAAGACGACCACGGTCGGCAAGCTGGCCCGCGTGCTGGTCGCCGAGGACCGCGACGTCGTCCTCGGCGCCGCCGACACGTTCCGGGCGGCGGCCGCCGACCAGCTCACCACCTGGGGCGACCGCGTCGGCGTCGTCACCGTCCGCGGCCCCGAGGGCGGCGACCCCGCCAGCGTCGCCTTCGACGCCGTCAAGGCCGGCATCGAGCAGGAGGCCGACACCGTCCTCGTCGACACCGCCGGGCGGCTGCAGACCAAGGTCGGCCTGATGGACGAGCTGGGCAAGGTCAAGCGGGTCATCGAGAAGCACGGCCCGGTCGACGAGGTCCTGCTCGTCCTCGACGCCACCACCGGGCAGAACGGCCTCGTGCAGGCGCGCGTCTTCGGCGAGGTCGTCGACGTCACCGGCATCGTCCTCACCAAGCTCGACGGCACCGCCAAGGGCGGCATCGTCGTCGCCGTCCAGCGCGAGCTGGGCGTCCCGGTCAAGCTGGTCGGCCTCGGGGAGGGGCCCGACGATCTCGCCCCCTTCGACCCCGAGGCCTTCGTCGACGGCATCCTGGGCTGAGTGATCGGGCGAGCCGGACGCACGAAGGGGACCGGCTCTCGCCGGTCCCCGTTCGCTCCCTGGTGGCCCGGCCTCAGCCGACCCGATCCGAGGTCACATCCGAATCAAGAACGCCACCACGAACAGCGGCCAGAGATCCCGCAGGATCTGACCGATGAGACTGGTATGACGATGAAGCCTCTCCAAGCGCTCCAACGTCGTGCGTTCTTGCCTGTTGCCGCGACTCACTCGGATTCCTCCCAAGTGCCGAGGGCGCCGAGTGAACCGCGTCTACAGTCCGCCCGGTAGCCCATCTCTGGACTACGCCGGGCGGATTCCCGATGTAGTTAGCCCGCCAGAGTGACACTGAGACAAGTGGCCCGTCAAGGAGTAGGGTTGGTCTTGGCTGGGGGAGGTGCGTCTACACCGATGATCCCAGCTGAGCCCCGACGCGTGCTGCTGTGACTCCGCGTCGGGGCTTCTTGACGTCTCGTGGACGGGCTAGATCGTCCCCACCGGCTCACGCTCGCGCTCGGCCGCCGGGAGGAAGAGCTCTGGCCGGCCCTCGACGTAGAGCTGCGGCATCCGCCGGTCCAGCCACTGCGGCGACCACCAGTTGGCCCGGCCGAGCACGTGCATGACGGCCGGGACGAGCAGCATGCGCACGATGGTCGCGTCGATGAGGATCGCCGCCGCCATGCCGACGCCGAGCGACTTCAGCACGACGTCCGGGCTCGGCACCAGGGCCGCGAACACCGTCACCATGATCGCCGCGGCCGCCGTGATGACCCGGCCGGTCCCGGCCAGCCCGTCGACGATCGCGCGGGCGTTGTCGGACGTGCGCAGCCACGACTCGCGCATGCGGCTGATCAGGAACACCTCGTAGTCCATCGACAGCCCGAACAGCACCGCGAACATCACCACCGGCACGTACGCCGGCATCGGCGTCTCCGTCGAGACGCCGACCAGCTGCCCGAACCAGCCGCCCTCCAGCACCAGCGCCACCACCCCGTACGCGGCGGCGACGGAGAGCAGGTTCATCACCGCGGCGGTCAGCATGATGACGACGCTGCGGAACGACACCAGCAGCAGCACCATCGACACCGTCACGACGCCGCCGATCAGCAGCGGCAGCCCGTCGGCCATCGACTCGTTGACGTCGATCGCCGCGGCCGTCACGCCACCCACGTGCACGTCGACGGGTGCGCCCGGCAGCACGTCGTCGCGCAGGGTGTGCACGAGATCCTCCGTCGCGGCGTCCTGCGGCCCGCCCGACGGGATGACGGTGAGCAGCGCGGCGTCGCCGGCCTCGGTGACGACGGCGGGCAGGACGGCGGCGACGCCCGGCGTGGCGGCGACGGTGTCGGCCAGCTCCGGCAGGGCGTTCGCGTCGGCCCCGCCGCCGGGCAGGTCCGCGACCAGCAGCAGCGGCCCGTTCGCGCCCGCACCGAACCCGTCGGCGAGCAGGTCGTACGCCTGCCGGCTGGAGTGGCTCGCCGGGTCGTTCCCGGCGTCGGGGAAGCCGAACCGGGCGCCCAGGAACGGCGCCGCCAGCGCCAGCATCAGCCCGCCGCCCAGCACGACGGCGAGGACGTTGCGGCGCTCGATCAGCCGGCTCCATCGCAGCCACGCCCGAGACGGCTGCACGTGGCCGCCCTCGGCGACCGTCACCGCGCCGCGGCGCCGCCCGATCGGCAGCCGCCACCGCTCGATCCGGTGCCCGAAGAAGCCGAGCAGCGCCGGGAACAGCGTCGCCGCGGCCGCCATCACGATGAGGACGGCGACCATCGTCACGACGGCCGCGCCGCGCATGAACGACAGCCCCATCGCGAACAGCCCGAACATGCTGATCATCACCGTGCTGCCGGCCACCATGACGGCGCGCCCGGCGGTGTCCAGCGTCGCCACGGCCGCGTCCGGCGGCGCCAGCCCGGCCGCCCGCCATTCGCGGAACCGCGTCACCATCAGCAGCACGTAGTCGATGCCCAGCGCGATGCCCAGCAGCGACGCCAGGATCGGCGCCCAGTCGGGCACGTCCATCACTGCCGCGACCAGTCCGGCCAGCGTCGAGCTGATCGCCAGCCCGGCGACGGCGACGCCGATCGGCAGCCCGGCCGCCACCACCGTCCCGAACGTCACCAGCAGGATGACGGCCGCGGCGACCAGCCCGACCATCTCACTGCCGAACTCGCCGGACTCGGCGATGCGGATCGTGTCGCCGCCCAGCGCGACGTCCAGCCCGGGCCGCTCGGCCGCTTCCGCCGCGGCCAGCAGCCGCTCGGTGTCCTCGACCGGCATGTTCTCCGGCGCGTCCACGCCGAGGTTCAGCCGCGCCGTCAGCGTCCGGCCGTCCGGCGCCAGCCCGCCGGGCGTCGTGTATGGGTCGTCGACGGCGGTGACGTGCGGCAGCGTGCTCAGCTCGGCCAGCAGCGCGCCGACCTCGGCCTGCACGGACGGGTCGGTGACCGGCGCGTCCGTGCGCACGACCACGTCCACCGGCTCGCCGGCCTGCGCCGGGAACCGGTCGGTGAGCAGCCGCTGCGCCTGCTGCGAGTCGCTGCCCGGGCTGGAGTAGTCGACCTCGTAGTCCCCGCCGAACGCCGCCGCGAGCCCCACGGCGACGGCCAGCGCCGCCGCCCAGCCGATCAGCACCCGCCAGCGGTGCCGGAACGCCACGCCGGCCAGCCGCCCCAGCGGCCCCGGCCTGTGCATCGGTGTAGTCGTCATACCGTGATCCTGGAAGCACGGCCCGGCCGCCGTCGTCCGCCGCCGAGCGCGTCCGGCTACGCCACCGGGAGTAGCCCGCCGCACCGGGTGGACGACGCCGGGTGTGGGCGCGCGTCGCTACGATCGCTGCCATGGAGCGGTTGGTACAGCGCCTCCCGACGTTGTCGGCGCGCACCCAGGACGTGCTGATCGCCGGCTTCGTCACGTTGCTGCAGGTGCAGGGCACGCATTCGGCCATCGAGCGCGAGCCCGAGCTGGGCGGGCCGGCCGAGGCGCTCGGCATCCCCGGCAACGCGCTGCTCATGCTCAGCGGCCTGGTCCTGCTGGTGCGGCGGCGCTGGCCGATCCCCGTCTTCATCGTGACCGGCCTGGTCAGCGTCGCCTACTTCGGTTCCGGGTTCCCCGACGGCCCCGGCTGGCTGTCGCTGTTCGTGGCCATCTACACGGTGACGGCGCACGGCGACGGGCGGCGCTCGCTGGTCGTCGTCGCGAACGGACTCACGGTGCTGGCCGTCGTCTGGATCGCCACGGCCGACACCGGCGGCGAGGGCATCGGCTGGCTGGCGTTCCGCATCGGCGCCACCATCATGGCCGCCGCGCTGGGCGAGTCGGTCCGCTCCCGCCGCGTCATCGCCACCGACGCCGTCCAGCGGGCCGAGGTGGCCGAGCGGACCCGCGAGGAGGAGGCCCGCCGCCGCGTCGACGCCGAGCGGCTGCGCATCGCCCGCGAGGTGCACGACACCGTCGCGCACGCCATCGCGATCATCAACGTGCAGGCCGGGGTGACGGCGCACGTGCTGGACAAGCGGCCGGAGCGGGCTCGCGAGACGCTGCTGACGATCGAGCAGACCAGCGCCCGGGCGCTGCGCGAGATGCGCTCCGTCCTCGGCGTGCTGCGCGGCGACGACGACGGCTCGCCCGGGCCGAGCCTGGGCGCGCTGGACGAGCTGGTCGCCGTCGGGCGGCGGGCCGGCCTGGACGTCACGGTGACGGGGGCGGTGCCCGCCGGGGTCGTCCCCGACGACGTCGACCGCGCCGCCTACCGCATCGTCCAGGAGGGCATCACCAACGTCATCCGGCACGCCGGGCCGGCCCGCGTCGCCGTCGGCCTCGAGCTGGGCGGCGGCGAACTGCGCGTCTCGATCGCCGACGACGGCGGCGAGTTGAGCGCCCCGCCCGGCCCGCCGGTCGAGCCGGGCCGCGGGCTGGCCGGCATGCGGGAACGGTGCGAGCTGCTCGGCGGGACGTTCGAGGCCGGCCCCGACGGCGACGGCTTCAAGGTGTGCGCCCGGCTGCCGCTGAACAGCGTCGAGGTCGCCGCCCGATGACGTCCGCCACCGTCCGCGTCGTCCTCGCCGACGACCAGGTGCTCGTGCGCACCGGCTTCCGCGTCCTCCTCGACGTCGAAGAGGACATCGACGTCGTCGGCGAGGCGGCCGACGGCGCCGAGGCGATCGAGCGCTGCCGCGAGTCCCGTCCCGACGTCGTGCTGATGGACATCCGCATGCCCGGCCTCGACGGCATCGAGGCGACCCGCCGCATTGCCGCCATCCCCGGGCTGGACCGGGTGAAGGTGCTGATCCTCACGACGTACGACACCGAGGAGTACGTGTTCGACGCGCTCGAGGCCGGCGCCAGCGGGTTCCTCCTCAAGGACGCCGGGCCACAGGAGCTGCTGCACGCCATCCGCGTCGTCGCCGCCGGCGAGGCGCTGCTCGCCCCCAAGATCACCCGGCGGCTGATCGCCCAGTTCACCGCGGCCCGGACGGCGTACCAGGTGGCCGAGGATCGCCTCGGCGTGCTCACCCAGCGCGAGCGCGAGGTGCTCGCCCTCGTCGGCACCGGCCGGTCCAACGCCGAGATCGGCGCCGAACTGTCGCTCAGCCCGGCGACCGCCAAGACCCACGTCAGCCGCGCGATGATCAAGCTCGGCGCCCGTGACCGCGCCCAGCTCGTCGTCATCGCCTACCAGACCGGCCTGGTCAGCGCCCGCCCGCCGGCCTGACCGACCGGTCCCGGCGACGGCGCGGGTGACGGGTGGGCATACGGCCGGCAGACGCCGCGGCGGCAGGCTGCCCCCATGCCCCGTCCGCGTTGGTGTGTGGTCGTCGTCCGCTGCTGGGTGGACGGCGATGACCTGAAGGTACGGATGCTGGCGACCGGCGACGTCGAGGGCCGCCTGGTGCGCGGCTCCGCGGCGGCGGCCGGCGAGCAGCTGGGCCACTGGCTGACCGCGCTGCTGGCGCTCGACCCCGGGCCCGATGACGACAGCCGAGACGGGCCGGAGACGCCACGGTGACGATCACGCACACGGGCGCCGCCTACGGTCCCTCCCGTAGTCGTCCCTGGAGGTCGTCATGAACACGCCCGCCATGGTGTCGCCCTTCGTCGGCAGCGCGTTGCAGGCCGAGCGGCCGCCCGGGCCACCGGCCGAGCCCGGCGCGGCCGAGCTGACGCTGCCCGGACTGCTCTCCCCGTTCTCGACCAGCCGGCTCGAAGCGGCCGGCGACGACGGCGAGCTGTTCGAGGACCTGCTCGCCGAGCTGGAGGACGAGGCGTTCGACGACGCCGTCGAGGCGCTGGTCGACGAGGCCGCGGCCGTGCACCTGACCACGTCGTCGGAGGGTGAGGCGGACGGCCGGGACGCCCAGCTGGAGGCGTGGTCGGCCCGGCTGCTCGACGAGGCACGGCGGGTGCTCGACCATCTCGAGGAGACGTTCGCCGGCCGCACCCCGGAGTCGGTGGCCGAGGACGAGATCGAGCTCGCCGCGGCGCAGGCGCGGACCGACCCGATGAGCCCGGCCGCCGAGCAGTTCCTGGGCGGCCTGGTCGCCAAGGTGAAGAGCGGCTTCGCGAAGGTCAAGACCGCCGCCACGGCGGTGGCACGAACCGGCCTGGGCGTGCTGGGCAGCATCACCGGCCTGGGCCAGCTGACGGGCATCCTCAAGAAGCTGGTCGAGCCGCTGGTCAAGCGGGTGCTCAACGCCGCACGCAACCGGCTGCCGGCGTCGCTGCAGGGTCCGGCTGCCGCGCTGGCGGCCAAGCTCGGCATCCGCGCCCCGGAGACCGGCCGGGAAGTCGCGGAGGACTTCGACCGCCAGTACGCGCAGGCGCTCACCGTCACCGACGAGGCGGCGGCCGAGGAGCTCCTGCTCTCCGCCGCCGACGCCGGCCGGGCGGCCGGTGAGGACCCGGTCGCCGACCTCGACGCCGCGCGGGCCCGGCTGGCCGCCGAGTTGGCCGACGCGACGCCGGGCGAGGCGCCGGTGGCGCCGGTGGAGCAGTTCATCCCCGCCGTCACGGCCGCGATGCCCCTGGTCCGCACGGCGGTCCGGCTGATCGGGCGGGACCGCGTGAAGCGGCTGCTGGCCGGGCCGCTGGCCACGTTCATCGCGCCGTTCGTCGGCCGGCAGGCGGCGAAGTCGCTGGCCCCGCCGATCGCGGACACCGGGCTGCGGCTGCTGCGCCTGGAGCACGAGGAGGCCGCGGTGCTCGGGGCGGAGGCGCTGGTGTCGACGCTGGAGGAGACGGTGCGGCAGGTGCTCTCGCTGCCGGCGGAGTCGCTGGCCGACGACGTCCGCGTCGCGGCCGAGGTCCAGGAGGCGTTCGCCGAGGCGGCCGCCCGGTACCTGCCGCCGCGGGTGCTCCGGGCGGACCTGGGGGAGGACGAGGGCGAGACCGAGGCCGGCGGGTGGATCATGATGCCGCGCGGCCCGCGCCCGCGCTACCGCTACCGCGCGTACAGCCACCCGTACCGGGTGCTGCTCAGCCGCCCCACGGCCCGGGCGATCGTCGTCAGCGGCGAGGAGACGCTCGAGGAGCGGCTGCTCGACGACGGCGTCGGCAGCTGGCCGGCCGAGGTGGAGGTGCACCTGTTCGAGGCGATGCCGGGCACCCGGCGCGGGCACCTGGCCGCAGCCGACGAGGACGGCACGCTGTCGCCGGACGAGTTCGGCGAGCTGACGCCGCAGGTGGCGGGTGCGCTGCTGCGGCGCCCGGCGCTCGGCGCCGCCGGCTCCCGTACCGGCGCCCGGGTTCCCGCCGCGCCGGGGCAGCGGCTGTTCCGCGTCGTCGTCCCCGGACGGCCCGGGCACGCCCGGCGGGTGCGGCGGCTGGCCGTCCGCGTCGACCTGTCCGGCCCGGCACCGCGGCTGCGGGTGCACCTGCGGATCGGCGAACGGATGGCGCACACGCTGGCCGCGCAGCTGGACCGCCGGGCGCACACCCAGGTCATCGCGGCCGTCCGGCGGCTGCTGGGTCCGCCGGCCCGGGACTGGCTGACGCAGCGGCTGGGCCGGTCCCGCGCCCTGAACGCGCCGCGCCCCATGCCGCCCGAGCGCCGCCGCGCGCTGGCGGAGGCGCTGGCGGAGGGGATGATCACCGCGCTGGCCAAGGAGCTGCCGGCCGCCGGTCCGACGCTGGCGGGCGCCGCCCAGGACCCGGCCGCCGGGCTGACCCTGACGTTCACGTTCCCGTTCGCCGGCCGAGACGCGCTCGCGGCCGGAACGCCCGGAACGCCCGTGCTCGCGATCCGCCCGGGACTGCGCCATGGCTGAGCCGGACCCGGCCGAGCCCGAGCGCGTGCAGCTGGCGGCGGAGATCGCGCACTGGCGGCACGCCGTCGACGCGCTGGCCGACCTGGACACCATCGCCGCGCCCGCCGCCTGGGCGGGTCTGGAGGAGTACCTGCGCATGCGGGTACGCGACCGGCTCGCCGCCGTCGTCGCGGACCTCTCACTGGAGGCGGCGCACTGTTCGACCGCCTTGACCCGCGGCGACGACACCGTCGCGGTGCGCCGTAGCGTGCTCGCGCTGCGCCGCCGCTACCTGCAGGTCGAGACCATCCTCGACTTCTACGGCGACGCGGTCGGCTCGCGCACCAACCCGGCGCTCGCCGCCGTGCTGAGCGGACTGGACGTGATCGCCGGCGACAGCCTCGACGTGATCCTCGGCCGGGTCGGCATCGCGGCGCCGCCGGCCGTCGTCTACGTCGACAAGGGCCTGGGAGCGGCGATCCTGCGTGCGGACGTCCGGCTCTGGGACCGCACCAGCCCGTCGCCCGTCGCGGCGATCAAGCTCACCCGGCACAACCTCAGCTACCCGACCGCCATCCTGCACGAATGCGGCCATCAGGTCGGCCACCTGACCGGCTGGAACGCGGAGCTGGCCGACGCCCTCGCGGTCGCGCTGGCGCCCCGGTCCCGCGAGCTGGCCGAGGCGTGGCGGGCGTGGGCGAGCGAGCTGGCGGCCGACGTCCACGCGTTCGCCCAGGCCGGCTGGGCGCCGCTGCCGGCGCTGGCCAACGTGGTCGACGGCGACACCGCGGCGGTCTACCAGGCGGTTCACGGCGATCCGCACCCGTTCCCGTGGATCCGGGTGATCGTCAACGCCGCCCTGTGCCGGAGCTGGTTCGGCGCCGGGCCGTGGGACGTCCTGGCCGTCGCCTGGGCGCGCCGCCACCCGCCGGAACGGGCGCCGTCCGAGACGGCCGGCCTGGCCCGGCTGAGCGTGGACGCGCTCGACGACATCGTCCGGGTCTGCACCCGGCAGCCGATGGCCGCGTTCGGCGGCCGGCCGCTGTCCGCCGTCGCCGACCCGGCCCGCCGGTCGCCGGACGCGCTCGACGCCCTGGCCCGCCGGGCCGGGCCGTCGCTGCTGACCTCGCAGTACCTCGCCCGCCGGGAACCGCTGGCGGTGCTGGCGTGGCTGGCGATCAGGCCGGTCACGGACCCGGTGAACGGTCCGGCCCATCGCCGGGACCTGCTCGACTGGCTGGCCCGGCTCTCGCCCGGGGCGCCCGCGCGGGCCGCCTGACCCACTGGAGGAGGAGATCGACATGTCCGCTGACCGCCCACCGGACGGCGGCCTGCCGTCCGAGGCGACGCTGCGCGAGTTCGTGACGGCGCTGCACGACGTCGCCACCGCGATCACCCAGCACACCACCGAGCTGCACGATGACCGGCGTCGCGGCGACGGGGATCGACCGGCCTCCGTGGCCCAGCGGCGCACCGCCCTCGACTATCGAGTGCTCGGCGCCCTGACCGGCCGGCTCGCGCCGGGCGGTGTCCTGGTGAGCGCGCGGCGGTTCCAGGACAAGGACCGGGAGCGGGTCGAGCTGGAGCCGCTCCCGGCGACGGCGGCCCGGGTAGCCGTGCAGGCCGCCGGCGAGGAGGAGCCGGAACTGCTCGGCATCGACCGCGGTTCCGGCTCCTCCGGAACCGTCACGCTGGACCGCACCCGCGGCAAGGACATCGCGCGGCTCGAGGTGTGGAACGGCGCCGGCCAGCCCATCCGGCTGGGACCCCGGCTGCCGCGGCTGCCGGCCCAGACCCCGGTCGATTGACCTGCCGAAGGGGGCCCACGACATGTTCAGAAACCTTGCCCAGCTGTTCGCCGCAACACCCGGCCGCGACCGCCGGGACGTGTTCCTCGTCCACCCGATCCAGCTCAGCCGCTGGCTCGACGAGGCATGGGACAGCGCCCGGACGGTGCCCGCGTTCGGCGACCCGTCCACCCTCGAACCGTTCCTCGGCGCCGCCGACGTCGTGGAGACGCTGAACCTGCCCCGGCCCCAGGTGATCGGCGGCGCCGAGGTCGCGCCGTCCGGTGTGGTGCTGGCCGATCCCGACGTCTTCGGCGGCCAGCCGCTGCGACTGCAGGCCAGCGGGCTGGCGTGGGACCACGCGGCCTACGCGTACCTCGTGGAGTCGACCGGGGTGTTCGAGGTGCTGGCAGAGGTGGTCCGCCGCCTGGTCACCGGCGAGACCCTGGACACGCTCTCCGCCGGCGGGCTGCGCTGGCTGCGGGCCACCGAGGAGCTGTTCTTCCGCGACCCGCCGCTGTTCTCCATCGGCGGCGTCACCAGCAGCGTGCGGCCGGACGACCGGGTCAACCGGCGCAACTGCATGTGGCGGATGTTCGGCATGGACCTGCCGCATCCGATCCCGGCCCGCTGGGCCCGGCCCGGGTCGGCCGGCGAGCAGGACTGGAAGTCCGACACCGGCAGCGGCGTCAACACCGGGTTCCGGGAGAAGTGGACCGAACTGCTGCGGCAGGTGTGGCTCGGCATCGAGAACGCCCGCAACGAGAGCGGCCCGAACGCCACCGACAAGGAGTACGTGGCGTTCCTGTGCAGCGCGCTCAAGGACATGATGACCATGCGCCGTCGCGGCGGCCAGCTCGCTCGCGAGGAGTTCGTGTACGTCACGACGATGAGCTGGTTCCACCTGACGCTCGAGACTCCGGACACGCCGATCGTGGTCGACCTGCGGGCCGACGCGACCAGCGCCGCGGACCGGCTGGCGAAGATCGCCCAGCGGGTCGGCATGCAGCCGGCCGCGCGATCGCGCGAGCTGTTCGAGCTGGCCGACCTGATGTCGGCGATGCTGCGGGCGATCGAGCTGGGCGCGTTCGACACCGGCGAGAAGGCGGAGACCCTCTACGTGCCGCTGGCCGGCGGCGTGAACGCCCAGCTGCTGCAGGACATGAACCGGATCATCGACCTGTGGCAGTCCGCGACCGGGGACCGGGTGAAGGACCGGCCCGTCGGCGGCGTGGCCGGGAGCCTGAGCGCCCAGCCGTTGCGCATCCCCGCAGCACCGCCGCCCGTGCCGTCGCCGCCGCCCACCGTCGCCGCCACCAACGGCCGCGGCTGAGACGGAGGTCGTCATGACGAGCGAACCGCTCACCACCGCCCTCCTGGAGTCGCCGTTCGCGCCGGCCGAGGCGGCGCCCGAGCCGGCCGAGGCGCAGGAGTCGTGGGGGCACCTCTACGAGGAGGCGCCGGGCGAGCCGGCCTTCGAGGAGCAGGCCGCGCCGGCCCTGTCGCGGCTCACCCGCACCTTCCCGCCCGAGGCGCTCGCCGAGCTGCCCGACGTGCTGCGGGCCAAGCCGCTGGTGAGCGCCGAGGTGACGGTGCGGACCGAACGGATCCTGTGGATGATCTCGGGGGCACGGGCGAACGTGGGCGCGGAGCCGGGCTGGGGCGACCGCCTGCTGGTCGACCTGCCGGACCTGCCCAAGGCCGGGCCCAGCAGCACCGTGCACGTCCTGGTCGTCGAGACGGTGCCGTTCGACGTCGTCGAGCAGGACAAGCTCCGGGCGTTCCACCGCTTCTGCCAGAAGGCGCACCCGTCGAAGGTGCCGCCGTTCGATGCCGTCTCGGTCGGGCCGTGGACGCTGAACCGCTGGCTGGAGGAGGCGCTGGAGCTCGCGCCCGGCTCACTGGCCGCGGCGGCCGGGCTGTCCACGCAGCTGACGGCTGACCAGGCGGCCACCTACAAGCTGGTCGTGTACGCGCTGCTGCCGCGGACCGTCGGGGCGGTCGTGGCGCCGGTGGACCAGCGGTCGCTACGCGGGTTCCCGTTCGCGAAGGCCACGCTGACCGAGGAGCACGAGCGGCTGATCGCCTCGCTGGCGCGCGAGATCGTCCGCAGCTGGTACTCGCGGCGCATCGTGACGAAGATCGTCGCGCAGGGCCACACCGACCCCGTCGGCACCCGTGCCTACAACCTCGACCTCGGCCGCCGCCGGGCCCAGGCGGTGGCCGCCCGGCTCAAGGAGCTGGTCGCCCAGCAGGCCGGCCGGCTGCCCGTCGGGACGGTGGAGCGGATCGAATACGTCATCGAGAGCTACGGCGAGGACCGGCCGTTCTCGACCCGCCTGCACACCCTGAACCGCCGGGTCGAGATCACCGTGTACCGCGACTACACGCCACCGCCGGACCCGCTCGTGCTGGACGAGGTGATCGTGCGGGTCACCCCGCTGCTGCCCACGCTGACACCGGAGGCGGCCAAGCGTCTGAGCTGCGTGCTGGAGAAGATCAAGCAGCCCGGCATGGACGACCGGTTCGCCACCGACACCCAGGTGTTCCTCATCAAGCGCGACAACGAGATGCCCAGGGCCGAGGAGTGGAGCCGCGTCCTGAGCCGGCTGCTGCATCCGGACCTGTTCGGCCCGCAGGTGCCCGAGGACCGGCTCACCACCAACCTGCGGCTGCTCGACGAGGACATCGCCGGCGGGATCGTGAAGATGAGCCAGATCATCGCCTACGCCTCCGGCGCCGAGTGGGGACTGGGGCTGCTGGCGCTGCCGAAGGCGTTCAAGCAGTTCAACGCGTGGATCATCGACCGGTTGAAGGACCAGGCGAGCATCTACAGCTGCTACGCGGAGGACTTCCTGGAGTAGGCGCCGGCACACCCTAGGCGAGTCGCGATCATGCGAGTACAACATTGACTAGGCCGGACCCGCGAGCCATCGCGTGGGTCCGGCCAACCGGGGGGTGTCGATATGGCTGCGGTGGAACAGATGGCTGACCTCCACGTCATCGGGGCCTTCGAGGTCCTCGTCGCCGGGGTCCCGGTCGCGCTGCCCACCAGCCCGCGGCGGCTGCTGGCCTACCTCGCCGTCAACGGCGGTGCGCAGCGCCGCGACGCGGTGACGGGCCAGCTCTGGGGCTGGGTGCCGCAGGCGCAGGCGCGGGCGAGGTTGCGCACGGCGCTGTGGCGGATCGGCCAGCTCCCGGCCGGCCTGGTGCACAGCGGCCGCGACGAGCTCCAGCTGCGGCCGTCGGTCCGGGTCGACCTCGCTGAGAGCGCGGGGCTCGCGCGCGTCCTGCTCGACCCGGCCGGCCGCGACCGGTTGCCGGACTCGGCCGACCTGCTCACCGACGACATCCTCCCCGGCTGGGACGAGGAGTGGCTGCAGCTGGAGCGCGAGCGGCACCGTCAGCTGCGCATCCACGCCCTCGAGGCGCTCAGCCGCCGCCTCACCACGGCGGGCCGGTTCGGCGCGGCCATCGACGTGGCGTACCGGGCGATCGCGGCCGAGCCGCTGCGGGAGTCGGCGTGGTGCGCGTTGATCCGCGCCCACCTGGCCGAGGGCAACCGGTCGGTCGCCTCGCACCAGCTGGGCGAGTACCGGCGGCTGCTGGCCGACGAGCTGGGCCTCGACCCGTCGGAGGCGATCGAGTCGCTGCTCACCCAATCAGCAGGCGGGTACCGATCGCGAGCATGACGACGGCGATCAGGCCGTCCAGCACCCGCCAGGCGCCCGGCCGCTCGAACACCGCGCTGAGCGACCGGGCGCCGAACCCGAGCGCGGTGAACCAGCTCAGCGACGCCGCCATGGCGCCCGCTCCGTACAGCCAGCGGCCGTCGTCGCCGTGCTGGTTGGCCAGCGCGCCGAGCAGCACGACGGTGTCGAGGTACACGTGCGGGTTGAGGAAGGTGAAGCCGAGGCAGGCGAGCACCGCCGCCCGCGCCGTCGCCGCCGCTCCCGCCCCGGCGACCAGCGCCGACGGCCGTAGCGCCCGCCGCGCCGCCAGCGCGCCGTACCCGAGCACGAACGCCGCCCCGCCGTAGCGGGCCACGTCCAGCGCCCATGGGTGCGTCGTCAACGCGGCGCCGAGCCCGGCGATCCCGGCGCCGATCAGCGCCGCGTCCGCCACCGCGCACACCGCGACGACGGGGACGACGTGCCGGCGGGCGAGGCCCTGGCGCAGGACGAACGCGTTCTGGGCGCCGATCGCGACGATCAGCGAGAGGGACGTGGCGAACCCGACGACGGCACTGGACACGCCGTCGACGCTAGGGCCGGCGTGGACCATAGGCCAGCTAAAGTTTCTACGCCTTCCTTAGCATGGCTTCATGATGCGCATCGACCTCGCCCAGCTCAGCGCGTTCGCCGCCGTCGTCGAGGAGGGCAGCTTCGAGGCCGCCGCCCGCCGGTTGCACGTCACGCCGTCGGCGGTGAGCCAGCGGGTCAAGGCGCTGGAGTCGCGGCTGGGCCGCGTGCTGGTCAGCCGCACCCGCCCGGCCGGCGCCACGGATGCCGGGCAGCTGCTGGCCCGGTACGCGCGCCAGGTGCGGCTGCTGGAGAGCGAGGCGCTGTCCGGCCTGGCCTCCGACGACGTCGAGGTGCGGCTGGCGGTCGCCGTCAACGCGGACTCGCTGGCGACGTGGTTCCTGCCGGCGCTGACGGGGCTGGCGGACGGGCGCGGCGCCCGGTTCGAGCTGCACCAGGAGGACCAGGACCACTCGGCGACGCTGCTACGCGAGGGCGCCGTCATGGCCGCCGTCACCGCCGACCCGCACGCCGTGCAGGGCTGCGGCGTGCGCCCGCTCGGCCGCATGCGCTACCTCGGCGTCGCCACCCCGGCGTTCGCCCGGCGCTGGTTCCCGGACGGCCCGGCGGCGGCGGCCTTCGCGGCGGCGACGTCACTGCTGCTGAACCGGAAGGACGCGCTGCAGGACCGGTTCGTCCGCGAGCTGACCGGCCGCCGGATCGTCCTCCCCGTCACCGTCGTCCCCACCTCCCACGGCTTCGCCGAGGCGACGATCCTGGGGCTGGCGTGGGCGCTGCTGCCGGAGTCGATGGCCCGCCCCGCCCTCGACGACGGCCGGCTGGTCGAGATCGCGCCCGGCCGCCACCTCGACGTGCCGCTGTACTGGCAGCGCTGGAAGCTGGCGTCGCCGCTGCTGGACGAGCTGACCGACGCCGTCGTCGCGGCGGCCGCGGGTCAGCTGCGGGCGCCGAAGCCGTAGATCGTCGCTCGGGCCAGCGTCTCGGCGTCCTCGGGCCGGGGGAGCGCGACGTTGGTGAGGATGCGCAGCACGATGATCCCGCCGAACCAGTCGAACATCAGCTGGCGGTCGACGTCCGGGGGGAGCTCGCCGCGGGCGATCGCGCGGTCGAAGACGACGCCGGACTCGGCCAGCCGGGTGGCCAGCGAGGCGCGGTACAGCTCGCCGACGCGGGGGTCGCGGCCGGCCTCCGTCGCGGCCAGCCGGAAGAACGCCCGGCCGTTGTCGCTGCCGGCCAGGCGCAGCACGTCCGTGTAGATCTCGGCGAGGTCGCCGAGCAGCGAGCCGGTGTCGGGGACCCGGACCTCCAGCTCGAACAACGTCTCGGCGGCGGCCAGCGCCAGCTCGTCCTTGCTGGCCCAGCGCCGGTAGAGGGTCGCCTTGCCGACCCCGGCCCGCTCCGCGACCGCGTCGACCGTCATGCCGTCGACGCCGCGCTCCAGCAGCAGGCCGGCCGCGGCCTCCCGGATGCGGCGGTCCGCCTCCGGGTCGCGCGGCCGGCCGCGGCGCGGCTCGTCAGGCCTGTTCATCGCGGGCGTGGTTGGGCAGCCACAGCAGCGCGACCAGCGCGCCGACCAGGACGACGATCCCGGCGACGGCGGTCGTCGTGGTCATGGCGTCGACGAACGCGGCGTCGGCGGCGTGGACGAGGGCGGCGGCGGGCTCGGCGGGCAGTTCGCCGGCGGCGGCGTAGGCGCCCTGGATGCTGTCGCCGGCGGCGTGCGCGGCCTCGGCGGGGAGCTGGGCGGCGGCGTCGTCCACCTGCGCAGAGTAGACCGAGTTCAGGACGGAGATCAGCACCGCGACGCCCAGCGCGCCGCCGACCTGCCGGACGGTGTCGTTGACCGCCGAGCCGACGCCGGCCTTGGCCCGTGGCACCGCGCCCATCACCGACTCCGTCGCCGGGCCCATCGCGAACGCCATGCCGAACCCCATGACGATCGTGGCGGTGAGGCCGCGGGGCGCGTAGCCGCTGCCGACCGTCGTCCCGGTGAAGATCCAGAACGACACCGCCAGCAGCGCCAGCCCGAACACCGTCGGCCACTTCTCGCCGACCCACTGCGCGACCGCCATGGCCGCCGGACCGCCGATGACCAGCCCGATCGCCAGCGGCAGGATGCGCAACCCGGCCTCCAGCGGGGTGTAGCCGAGCACCGTCTGCAGGTAGACGGACAGGAAGAACGCGGCGCCCATCATCGCGAAGAAGACCAGCGTGATCGAGATCGCCGGCACGCTGAAGCGGCGGTTCAGGAAGAACTCGACCGGCAGCATCGGGTGCGGGTGGCGGCGCTCCCAGAGCACGAAGCCGGCCAGGATCGCCAGCGACGCCGCGACCGCGCCGAGCGTGACGCCGTTCGTCCAGCCGCGTGCAGGCGCCTCGATCAGCGCCCAGACGAGCGCGACCAGCCCGGCGCACGACAGCGCCGCGCCGACGAGGTCCAGCCGCGGCGCCGTCCGGTCCCGCGACTCCGGCACCAGCCAGAACCCGAGCAGCAGCGCGGCGCCGGCGATCGGCACGTTGATCATCAGCGCCGAGCCCCACCAGAAGTGCTCGAGCAGCCAGCCGCCGACGGCCGGGCCGCCCGCGATGCCGATGCCGGCCATCGCCGCCCACACGCCGATGGCCCGCTTGCGCTCCTTCGGGTCGCGGAACACGTCGATGAGGATCGACAACGTGCTCGGCATGATCAGGGCGCCGCCCATGCCCATCACCGTCCGCGCGGCGATGACGGTGGTGGGGTCGTTCGCCATGGCGCCCCAGACGCTCGCGGCGGCGAAGACGATCAGCCCGGCGGCGAGGGCGAGCTTGCGGCCGTACTTGTCGCCCCACGCGCCGGCCGTCAGCAGCAGCCCGGCGAACGCCAGCGTGTAGGCGTCGATGATCCACTGCAACTCGCTGGCGGTCGCGCCGAGGTCGCGCTGCATGGTCGGGATCGCCGTGTTCAGGACGGTGGTGTCCATGCCGATGAGCACCAGGCTCAACGACAGCACCCCGAGCGTCGCCCAGCGGCGCTGGTGCCGGGTGGAGGTGGCGTACTCGGTGTCGGGCGGTGCGAGGGTCATGACCACTCCGGGTGATTCCGAGACTGACGAGTTCTGAAAGTAGATACTAGACCTGCGAGTCTCGTAATTGAACCCGTCGTGGAGGTGTCCTCCGTCACCGTCGTCGCGAGAAATCTCCGGGAGCGATGTCGAAACGGGGCGGTCGCGTTCGTAGCAGGGGTGAGAGGCTGCCCACCAAGGGCCGCTCCGACGAGAGGGAACCGCGATCATGAGACTGACCATCACCACGAACGTCTCCGTCGATGGCGTCATGCAGGGGCTCGGCGGGCCGGGCGAGGACCGCCGCGGCGGGTTCGAGCGCGGCGGCTGGGCGCTGCCGCTGTTCGACGGCGAGGGCGAGACGTACCTCAGCGAGATCTACGGGCGCGCCGACGCGTTCCTGTTCGGCCGGCGGACGTTCGAGATCTTCGCCGCCTCCTGGGGGACGTGGGCCGACCCGGGCGACAGCCTCATCTGGACGGCGCTGAACTCGCGGCCCAAGTACGTCGCCTCGGCCACGCTCACCGACCCGGCGTGGGCGGACACCACCGTCCTGGCCGGCGACGTCGCGGCGATCCGGGAGCTGAAGGCGCGGCCGGGCGGCGAGCTGCAGGTGCACGGCAGCGGCGAGCTGGCCCGCTGGCTGCTCGCGAACGACCTCGTCGACGAGCTGACACTGCTGACCTACCCCGTGGTCGTCGGCCAGGGCACGCGGCTGTTCCCGGACGACGGCCCGGACGCGGCGCTCGAACTGGCCGACGCGCGGGCCTTCGCCAACGGCATCACGGCGCACGTCTACCGGCCGGCCGGACGCCCGCAGTACGCCACGAACTGAGAGGGCAGGCGATCATGAAGCTCACCACCGTCATGCAGGTCACCGTCGACGGCGTCATGCAGGCCAACGGCGGGGCGCACCCCGACCTCGACCCCGGCTTCGACCGCGGCGGCTGGGCGCTGCCGCTGTTCGACGACGAGGCGCTCGGCTACGTCGACGAGCTGTGCGAGCGGGCCGGGGCGTTCCTGTTCGGCCGCCGCACCTACGAGTTCTTCGCCAGCACGTGGGGCGCCATCGAGGAGATGGCGGACACCCGCATCGGACGCGCCTTCAACGACCGCCCCAAGTACGTCGCGTCGACCACGCTCACCGACCCGAGCTGGGCGCCCGCCACCGTCGTCGCCGGCGCGGACGCCGTCCGGGAGCTGAAGGCCGCCCCGGGCGGCGAGCTGCAGGTGCACGGCAGCGGCGAGCTCACCCGCTGGCTGCTCGCGAACGACCTCGTCGACGAGCTGACGCTGCTGGTCGCACCGGTGGTCGTCGGCCGGGGCACGCGGCTGTTCCCCGACGACGGCCCGGACCTCGCGCTCGACCTGGTCGAGTCGCGCGCCTTCCCGAAGGGCTTCCTGCTCCAGGTCTACCGACCGGCCGGCCGTCCGCGCTACGCCACCGGCTGACACAGGAGATGATGCCGGGATGAAGTACATGGTTTCCGTGATCGACGACCGCACCGGCTCGGCCACGGCCGACGAGATGACGGCCATCCACGCGTTCAACGAGCGGCTCCAGGCCGACGGCAACTGGGTGTTCGCCAGCGGCCTCGCGGGGCCCGAGACGTCCACCGTCATCGACAACCGGGGTGGCGAGCCGCTGATCACCGACGGCCCGTTCCTGGAGACGAAGGAGTACTTCGCCGGCTTCTGGATCATGGCGGCGCCCGACCTCGACGTCGCCCTCCGGCTCGCCGCCGAGGGATCGAAGGCGTGCAACCGCAGGGTCGAGGTCCGGCCGCTGCTGTGAGCGGGGCCGACGTCCGCGCGGAGATCACCCGGGCGCACCGCGAGGAGTGGGCGCGCGTGGTCGCCTCGGTGACCAAGCGGTTCGGCGACCTCGACGTCGCGGAGGAGGCGGCGGCCGAGGCGTTCGCGGCCGCCGTCGAGCGGTGGCCGTCCGACGGCGTTCCGGCCAACCCGGGCGCCTGGCTGACCACCACCGCCAACCGCCGGGCGATCGACCGGCTCCGGCGCGAGTCCAAGCGCGACGACAAGCAGAAGGAGGCGGGGCTCGTGTTCGGCGACAACCCGCCCGAGCCGCTCGGCGCCATCGACGACGAGCGGCTGCGGCTGATCTTCACCTGCTGCCACCCGGCGCTGGCGATGCAGACCCGGGTCGCGCTGACGCTGCGCATGGTCGGTGGCCTGACGGTGCCGGAGATCGCCCGGGCCTTCCTGGTGCAGGAGGCCACCATGGGACAGCGCATCAGCCGCGCGAAGGCCAAGATCAAGGCGGCCCGCATCCCGTACCGGGTGCCGTCCGCGGCGGACCTCCCGGCCCGCGTCTCCGGCGTGCTGGCCGTCCTGTTCCTCGTCTACAACGAGGGCTACCTGGCGACCGGCCCGGACCCCGACCCCGTGCGGCACGACCTCACCGCCGAGGCGATCCGGCTGGCCCGCCTCATCCGCACCTTGCTGCCCGACGACGGCGAGGTGGCCGGCCTGCTGGCGCTGATGCTGCTCACCGAGGCCCGCCGCACCGCCCGGGTGTCGCCGGGCGGCGAGCTGGTCTCCCTCGACGAGCAGGACCGCGGCACGTGGGACGCGGCGCTGATCGCCGAGGGCCATCGGCTGGTGCGCGAGCGGCTGGCCTCCGGGGTGGCGCCGGGCCGCTACCAGCTCCTCGCCGCGATCAACGCCGTGCACACGTCCGCCCGCGACGTCCGCGACACCGACTGGTCGCAGGTGATCGCCCTCTACGACCAGCTCGCCGCCGTCGACCCGTCGCCGGTCGTCGTCCTGAACCGGGCGGTCGCGGTCGGTGAGCTCGACGGCCCCGCCGTCGCCCTGGCCGCCGTCGACCGGCTCGGGGCCTCGCTGGCCGGTTACCACGCGTTCCACGCGACCCGGGCCGAGCTGTTGCGCCGGCTCGGCCGGACCGAGGAGGCGCGGGCGGCGTACGACGAGGCCATCGCGCTGGCCGGCAACACCGCCGAGTCCGCCGCCCTGACCCGTCGCCGCGACCGGCTGGAGTCGGGGTAGGACGCCGGTTCAGCGGATGCGGTCGTAGACGAGGGACACCATGCCGT
This sequence comes from Jiangella muralis, assembly GCF_001270745.1. Taxonomy (GTDB): domain Bacteria; phylum Actinomycetota; class Actinomycetes; order Jiangellales; family Jiangellaceae; genus Jiangella; species Jiangella muralis. The sequence continues at coordinate 18,343 of NZ_KQ434760.1, read as the reverse complement.
GCTCGCCCGGGACCTCGCTCACCAGAGTCCACTCGGCGGTCGGCAGGCCGTCGTCGAACAGGCGCGGCCCGCCGCCGAGGAAGACCGGGAAGAGGGTGAGCGCCAGCCGGTCGACCAGGTCGGCCGCCAGCAGGGCCTTGATGACGCTCGCGCTGGAGAGCACGAGGAGGTCGCCTCCCTCGGTCGCCCCGAGTTCCGCGATCGCCTCGGCGGCCGGCCGGTCGACGATCGTGGTCCGCTCCCACGGCGCCTCGCGGAGCGAGGAGGAGAAGACCACCTTGTCGGTCTCGACCAGCCACTTGGCGAAGGCTTCGTCGCGCGGGTCGGCGCCGGGGGCGCCGATGACGGTGGGCCAGAAGCCGAGGAACCCCTCGGCGTTGACCCGCCCCATGACGGCGGTGGTGGCCGGTTCCCAGAGGCTGGTCAGGTGGTCGCGGGCGACGTCGGTGACGGCGTAGGGCAGCACCCACCGCATGTCCTGCGGGTCCGGCCCGCTGTAGTGGCCGTCGAGCGAGAGCGCGATGTTGGTGACGACTCGGCGGCGGTCGGTCTGCGGGGTCATTCGGTGCTCCTCGGGTTGGTGTCGTGCTCGAGGCCGTTGGCGTCGAGGTCGTCGTGGGGGTCGGCGGCGAGGGTCGCCGCGAGTGTGTCGAGGCTCTGGCCGAAGCCGATCTCGATGCCCGCGATGAAGTCCGCGGATTCGACCGTGCTGTCGGCGATGCGAAGTGCGACGTCGAGGTCCGTGCCGGCGCCGGTGGGCCGGAGGTCGTATTCGACGTGGGCGGTGAAGGCGTGTCCGCCGTCGGGCAGCAGCGGGGCGAGCCGGTAGCTGAGACGCTCGCCGGGGCGTACCTCGGTGACGATGCCCTCGGCGCGTCCGGCGACCGGGTCCGACCCGTCGGCGTCCTCGGCGTCGCGGTACTCATGGATGATCGGCGCACCCGGCCGTGCCTCGAAGGCGAGCTCGGAGACGCGCAGGTCCTCGGGCGTCCACCAGCGGGCGAGCAGGTCCGGCTCGGTCAAGTGGCGCCAGACGAGTTCGGAGCGTCCCGGCAGTTGCCTGGAGAACCGGAAGGAGCGGCCGTCGGCCCACCCCGACTCGTCCGCGGCGAGCCGTTCGGCCTGGAGGCTGAGCCCGTAGCGGTCGAAGGTCGCGTGCGGGCCGGCCGCCTGTTCGGCGGCGTCGGCGAGCTGACCCAGCGCGGCGGCCAGGTCGCGGAGGGGATCGGAGCGCAACGCGTAGATGTGGCGCTGGCCGCTGCGCTGGGAGGTGACGAGGCCGGCGCGTTCGAGGGTCTGCAGGTGCTTGGTCGTCTGCGGCTGGCGTGCATGGGCGAGCTGGGCGAGGACGCCCACCGAGCGGGGCCGCTCGGCCAGCAGGCGCACGAGCCGCCAGCGGGCCGGGTCGGCCAGTGCGGAGAGGATCACGTCCATGCCCGCAGTATTCACGAACAAGAATATTCGTGTCAAGGAATATCAGTTCGTGGTTGGTTCACCTGTAGAACGTTCGTTCGAATCAGGGTAGCGTGGCGGCATGAGCGTTGCCTTCCAAGCCTCCCTGCTCGACGCCGTCAGCGGTGCCACACTCGGCCCGCTCGGTGCCGCCGTCGAGCGCACCGTGCTCACCCGGGGCGCCTGGGTCGACGTCCGGCGGGGGTGGGTCGCCGGGTCCGACCAGCTGTTCGCCGGGCTGGTCGAGTCGGTGCCGTGGCGGGCCGAGCGTCGCACCATGTACGAGCGGGTGGTCGACGTCCCGCGGCTGGTGCGCTTCTACGGCGACGACGAGCCGTTGCCCGATCCGCTGCTCACCGACGCCCGCGAGGCGCTGAGCCGGCACTACGCCGCCGAGCTGGGCGAGCCGTTCACCACCGCCGGCATGTGCTTCTACCGCGACGGCCGCGACAGCGTCGCGTGGCACGGCGACACCATCGGGCGCAGCCGCACCGAGGACACCATGGTCGGCATCGTCTCGCTCGGCGCGCCGCGAGCCCTGCTGCTGCGCCAGCGCGGCGGCGGCAGCGCCACCCTCCGCTTCGCCGTCGGCCACGGCGACCTCCTGGTCATGGGCGGGTCCTGCCAGCGCACGTGGGAGCACGCGGTCCCGAAGACGGCGAAGCCGGTCGGCCCGCGCATCAGCGTCCAGTTCCGGCCCAGGGGAGTGCGCTAGCGTCGCGACCAGCCGGTGCCAACCACGAGCGGAAGGCGGCACCATGCTGACGCAGGTCGCGGAGGGTGTGCACGTTCACCAGAGCGCGTTGCTCGAGAACAACGCCGTCGTCGTGCAGGGCCGCGACGGCGTCCTGCTCGTCGACCCCGGCCTCACGACCGACGAGCTGACCTGCCTCGCGACCGACCTGTCCGCGGCGGGCCAGACGGTGGTGGCGGGCTTCGCGACGCATCCCGACTGGGACCACGTGCTCTGGCACGCCGACCTCGGCGAGGCGCCCCGCTACGGCACGGCCGGCTGCGCGGCCTTCATGCGAGATCTGCTGGCGGACGCGCAGTGGCGGGCCCGCGCCGCCGAGGGGTTGCCGCCCGAGATCGCCGACGACGTGCCGCTGGACCTCTTCGGCCGCATCACCGGCCTGCCCGCCGGAACCGCGCAGCTTCCCTGGGACGGCCCGCGGGTCCGGATCCTCGAGCATCGGGGGCATGCCCCGGGCCATGCCGCGCTGCTGGTCGAGGAGCCCGGTGTGCTGGTCGCCGGCGACATGCTGTCCGACGTCCTCGTCCCGATGCTCGACGTGGGCGCCACCGCGGACCCGATCGAGGACTACCTCGCCGCGCTGCGGCTGTTCGACGACGTGGCGGACGACGTCGAGGTCGTCGTCCCTGGCCACGGCTCCGTCGGCGGGGCCGACCAGCTACGCGCGCGGATCGACCTCGATCGCGCGTACGTGCACGCCTTGCGCGACGGCCGCGAACCCAGCGACCCGCGCATCGGCCCGTCGCCCAAGCCCGGCTGGGAGTGGGCGGTCGACGTGCACACCGGGCAACGCGACAGCCTCGCCCGGAGAGGGGAGCGCGACGCGACGCCCGAGTAGCGTCCGTCCGTCAGGGCAGCGCGGGCTCGGCGGCGGCGGCCAGGGCGGCGGCGTGGTCGCAGGCCAGCGCGGCATCGCCGCCGACGGCGGTGGAATCGAGGCGGGACGTCTCGGTGACGGCGAGGCTGACGACGCAGCCGCCGGTGGTGCCGGTGAACGTGACCGCCTCGTGCGACCCGACCGCAGGCAGTGGCTGGACGTCCGTCGCGACGATGTCGGCGGCGCCGTGGCCGCCGAACAGCTCGATCGACACGGTGAAGCTCTCGTCCAGCGTCGGCCCCTCGAACCGGTAGCGGCAGGCCCGCGCCTCGCCGACCTCCTTCGCCTCGCCGCCGGTCAGCTCGAGCGACGCGAGCCCGGCGGCGTCGACCATCGCACACGGGTCCAGCGCGGCCAGGGGGTCGTCGGCCGGCCCGTCCGAGCCGTCGGACCCGTCCGTGCCGGTCGGTGTCGGTTCGGGGTCCGACGGGGTCGCCGGCGGCTCGCTGGTCTCAGGGCTGGTCGCGGAGGCGGTCGTCGCGGGCGCGTCGCCGGCCGGGTCGTCCCCGCCGCAGCCCGTGAGCAGGAGCAGCCCGAGGGCGACGGCAGCGGCAGCAGTGGGTATCCGTGGCACGGCGCACATCCTGGCATGCTCGCCCGTCCGCCGCTGCCATTCACCACCACCCGCGCCGCGCCGCCTGGATGCCGGCCTGGAACCGGTTCGTCGCCTCCAGCTGGTCGAACAGCCGCCGGGTGCGCCGCCGCATGGTCCGTGTCGACAACCCGAGCTGCCGCGCGATCGCGTTGTCCGTCAGCCCCGCCGCCAGCAGCCGCACCAGCTGCCGGTCCTCGTCCGGCGCGTCCGGGGCGAGAGGCGCGGTCGGGGACGTCAGCGGCGTCGCCCGGGCCCAGTACACCTCGAACAGCTCCACCAGCGCGTCGAGCAGCGTCGACTCGCGGATCACCAGTCCCTGCGCGTGGCCCACCTCCATCGACAACGGGAGCAGCGCGACCCGGCGGTCGGCGATGGCCAGCTTCATCGGCAGGCCGGGCAGGACGCGGCCCTGCTCGCCGCGCTGGGTGAAGTCGTCGATCTCGTCCATGGCGCCGGGGATCTCCAGCGCCTCGGGCGCGTAGATGGCCCGCCAGTGCACGCCGCTGTCGAGGCGCACCGGCTCGACCGGGTTGACGGCGGCCAGCACGTACGGCGGGCGGTCCATCACCATCATCTCCGAGCGCACCTGGTGCTGCAGCCGGACGAACCAGCGGCCCTGCTCCTCGGGCCCGTTGAGCAGCTCGACGGTGCTGCCGCCACCGGCCTGGCGGCGGGCGGCGTGGAAGATCGACGACAGTGCGAGGGCGGAGCCGCGCACCTGGTCCAGCTCGCCGGCGCGCTCGCGGACCAGCGCGTCGAGCGCCGACTCGGGGTCGACGGCGGTGTAGCGGCGGCGCCGTCCGGACATCCGGATCACCAGCCCGAGCCCGTGCAGCCGCCCGCACGCGCGGTCGACCCGGCCCTCCGGCTGCCCCAGCTGCTGCGCCAGCGTCGCCGGAGTGGCATCGACGCAGGTCAGGAGGGCACGGTAGACCTCTTCGTCGAACGGGGCGAGGCCCACGGGCGCGAGCGAGGAGTCGTCGTCGGTCGTCATCGTCCCCTTCCCCCTTTCCCTTGAAGGGCTCGCCGCTGCTGGGGACCTCGCGGCCGGCGTCCGGCGATTGTGGCCGGATTGTGCCACCGGCCGCAAGCGGCCAGCCACAGCCATTGATACCCGGAGTCACAACCACTACGAATGTGGCAAACCCGCGGAACCCCCGCCCGCGGTATGACCTCGGGAGCATGATGATTGCTCGACGACTCCGCGCCGGATCCGGCGCCGCACTGGCCGTCGCCCTCGCCGCGGCCGGCCTGGCCCCGTTCGCCACCGGCGCGGCCGCCGAGACCGACCCGGCGGCCGGACAGGACACCCGCGTCATCGTCCTCATGGCCGGGCCCGACGGCGAACCCGTCGCGCCCGCCGAACTCGCGGCCGCGAGCGCACAGACCGAGCGGGCCGCCGTCGCCGCCCAGCGCACGATGCTGTCGGCGGCCGCGGACCAGGGCATCGACGCCGAGGTCGAGCACGAGTTCACCGACCTGGTGCACGCCGTCGCGCTCACCGTCCCGGCCGACGACGTCGACGCGCTGCGGGCGCTGCCCGGCGTCGCCGACGTCGTCCCGGACCAGCGGGTCAGGGCCAGCACCGACGTCAGCGTGCCGCTCGTCGGCGCCCCCGAGGTGTGGGAGCAGGAGGCGCCGGCCGGCGGGCCCGCCGACGGCACCGGCACCGTCGTGGCCGTCCTCGACTCCGGCGTCGACTACACGCACCCGTCGCTGGGCGGCGGGTTCGGCCCGGACCACAAGGTCGTCGCCGGGTACGACTTCTACAACGGCGACGACGACCCGATGGACGACAACGGCCACGGCACCCACGTCGCCGGCATCATCGCCGGCACCGGCGATCCGGCCGCACCGGTCACCGGAGTCGCCCCCGGCGCGCAGCTGACCGCCTACAAGGTGATGAACGCGCGCGGCGAGGGCTGGGAGTCCGACATCATCGCCGGTCTCGAGGCCGCCACCGACCCGGACAACCCCTACCGGGCCGACGTGGTGAACATGAGCCTCGGCGGTCCGGGCGACGGCACCGACCCGATCGGTCTCGCGGCCACCGCCGCCACCGAGGCCGGCGTCGTCGTGGTCGCGTCGTCCGGCAACTCCGGCCCCGGCGCGCACACCATGGGCAGCCCGGCGCTGGCCGACGGCGTCCTGTCGGTCGGCGCGTCCGCCAGCGCCCTGGTGCTGCCGACGGCCCGGCTGGCCGCGCCCCGTCAGGAGCCGATCGCCACCTTCCGGGTGCCGTTCTCCGCACCGGCGCCGGACGCGCCGGTGGTCGGTGAGCTGGTCGATGTCGGCGACGGCAACGAGGAGGACTACGACCGCGTCGGCGACGTCACCGGCAAGGTGGTGGCCTACCGGCAGAACCTGCCGGCCCTGATCACCGACGTCGCGCCGTGGATGATCGAGCAGGCCCGGCTGGCCGAGGAGCGCGGCGCCGTCGCGCTGCTCGCCTACATCGACAACTACGGCGGCCCGGTGCTGATGGGCGAGAACCCCGGGGCGCCGTCCGCCCTCGACAGCGCCGCGGCCGAGCCCGGCGTCGTCGACGTCCCGCTGCCGAGCAACGCGATCTCCGGCGACGACTTCCGGATGGACCAGCTGGTCGTCATGGGCCTGCTGGAGTCGCAGTGGGAGGTGCTGAAGCGTGACCTCGGGGCCGGCCCCGTGCAGGTCGAGATCTCCGGCGAGGACGTCACCGACCAGGTGCTGGGGTTCAGCTCGCGCGGCCCGTCGCCGGACTACTCGATCGAGCCCGACCTCGTCGCTCCCGGCTTCGAGATCATGTCGGCGATCCCCACCGAGTGGTGGGCGCCCGGCCAGTACCGGCTGTCCGGCACCAGCATGGCCGCCCCGCACGTCGCCGGGGCCGCGGCGCTGGTGCGCCAGCTGCGTCCCGACGACGCCGCCACCGACGTGAACGCGCGGCTCACCGGGTCGGCGGCGCCGGTCGAGGCCGGCCCGACCATCTCCGGCGCGGGACGGCTCGACGTCGCCGCCGCGGCCGCGGCGGACGTGATCGCCTCGCCGGCCTCGGTGTCGCTCGGCCTGGCCGACCTCTCCACCCCGGTCATCGGCGGCAGCGGCACGACCACCCTGCGCAACACGTCGGACGCCGACGTCACGGTCGCGCTGACGGCGCAGCAGGCGCCGGGCAGCGCCGGCACGGCCACCGTCACGCCGGCCGAGGCGACCATCCCGGCCGGCGGCGAGCTCGAGGTCGAGGTCGCGGTGTCCGCGGACCGGCCCGAGCAGGACGCCGACCTGTCCGGCTGGATCGTCGCCACCACCGGCGACGAGCAGGTCCGGGTGCCGTACCTGCTGGCGGCGCGCAGCCTCGTCGTGCAGACCTCGCCCGACCCCAGCGACGGCGCGTCGGAGGCGTTCATCTGGACGCCCGGCCCGCTCGATGAGCCGCCGACGGTGACGGTGACGCCGCCGCGTGGCCGGCCGGTCACCGTCCAGGCCGAGCACGACCACGGCAGCTGGTACCGCGCCGCCCTCACCGGCCCGAAGACCGGCGCCTACGCCGTCGACGTCACCGCGACGACGCAGGACGGCATCGGGCTGGTCGGCTCGGCGACGTTCGAGGTCGTGGCGCCGGTGGGCAACTCGAACAGCCCCGCCTCCTGGCAGCCGATCGGGCCGAACTCGGGTTCCGGTCCCATCGCGACGACCCCGGCCGACCCGGACGTCGCCGCCATCACCCAGTACCTCAAGGCCGGCCCGTGGACCACCGACGACGGCGGCGAGAGCTGGCGGCAGCACAACCGGCTGCCGGTCGCCGGCGGCACCGGCAACGGCAACCTCGTCGTGGCCGCCGACGACCCGGACGTCATGTGGTACGCCGTCAACGGGTCCACCGGCGGGTTCCTCGACACCACCGCCGACCCCGCGTACCGCGGCCGCATCCTGCGCACGGAGGACGGCGGCGAGACGTGGCGGCAGCTCGACGTCCCGGACGTCTCTACGATCGCGCTGGTCAGCGACCCGCAGACGCAGGTGCTGGTGGCCGTCACCGCTGACGCGCTGCTGGTCAGCCGCGACCGCGGCGACACGTGGGTCAGCCACCCCAACCTCGCCGGCAGCGAACTGACCGGCGCCGCCGTCTCCGGCGACGACCTGTTCCTGGCGGACCTGCGCGGGGTCTGGGCGGTGCGCGGGCTGATCGCCGGCGACCCGACCGGCACCGAGCAGATCTACGCGCCGAAGGAGGGCTTCGTCGAGGGCATCGCCGCCGACGACGACCTGCTCGCGCTGCTGGTCGACGACGTCGTCATCGGCTCGCACGACGGCGGGCGCGGCTGGGACGTCAACTACCCGATCCCGGACGGCGGCGCGCTCGACATCGTCCTCAGCGGCGACCTGCTGATGGTCACCACCTACCGGCCGGTGCAGCACGTCAGCCGCGACGGCGGGCAGACCTGGGCCGAGCTGCCGCAACCGGTGGTGGGCGCGATCGAGGACGACGTCGTGGCCTGGGACGACGGCCTGCTGTGGTCGTCGCCGGGCGCCGGCCTGTTCGCCGTCGACGAGAACGGCGAGGACCCGCAGCGCATCGGCGTCCAGGCGGCCACGCCCTACGACCTGGAGATCGTCGACCGCGGCACGCCGACGCTGCTGGCCGGCACCGACTTCGACGTCTACGCCACCGGCCTGCCCACCCGGCCCAAGCTGCCCGGCGGCGGCACCGAGTGGGGGCTGTCGGGCTACGAGGCCTACGTCGGCACCCGGGTCGCGCAGCTGGCCGCCGACCCGCAGGACCCGGAGACGGTGTGGAAGATCCGCAAGGACGCGCTGTCGCAGTTCTGGGTCTACCGCAGCACCGACGGCGGCCAGGAGTGGGAGCACCTCGCCAGCACCAACGAGGTGCCGTTCGACCTCGCCGTCTCGCCGGCCGACAGCGGCCGCGTCGTGATCCCGTTCTGGAGCCTCGGCGGCGTCGGGGTGTACGTCACCGACGACGACGGCAAGAGCTGGCGCAAGCAGTTCCACAGCGAGATGTTCACGACCGTCGCCATGGACCCGGCCGACCCGGACGGGCTCTGGCTGGGCAGCGCGTCCGGCCTGTACCGCTCCGACGACTTCGGGCGGACGGTGCGGAAGGTCGCCGACGGCCAGGTGACCTCCGTCGCGGTGGACGGTGAGCGGGTCGTCGCCGGCGGCGCCGCCATCCAGGTGAGCGACGACGGCGGGCAGACGTTCCGCACCGCCGACACCGGCGGGGTGCCGATGTCGGTCGGCGACCTGATCGTGTCGCCTGCCGATCCGGACACCTGGTACGCGGCGACCACGTCGTTCTCCGCGAACGGCCTGGTCAAGGGCGGCCGCGGCGTCCTGCGCAGCACCGACGGCGGGCAGACCTGGGTGAACGTGTCCAGCGGCCTGCAGAACCTGAACGTCGTGTCGCTGGAGATCAGCCCGGACGGGCGCTGGCTCTACGCCGGCACCCAGCTGGGCGGTGTCCACCGGATCCGCACCCGGTAGGCCGCAGCAACGCGCGGCGAGTGGGACCGGCCCCTTTCAGGAGTCGTCCCACTCGTCGCGCAGTTCCTTGCGCAGCACGTCGACCTGCACGATCAGCGCACCGAGCAGCTCCTCGCGGTTCAGCCGGTTGGTGGTGCGGTACGACCACGCGGGCCGCCCGTCGGCGTCGAGGACCTTGATCAGCACGAACGCCTCGATGGCCGTCTCACCCGGCGCGAGCGGGTGCACCTCGAGGCCGCTGAGCACCTGAGCGACCGGCACGCGCTCGTCGCCGATCGAATCGGGGTCGCTGTCCATGGAGGACATCCAAGCACCCCGTGTCCGGGCCCCGCGGGGTGGTCTTCACCGAGCTGTCAGCCGGGGTCCGACTCCGCGTCACGTCCATCGGACAGCCTGGTGCACACCCACCCGAATCGGAGGACGTATCGTGCGGAACGCCAGGATCGCCGGGCTCGTCGTGATCTCGTTGTTGACCGTCTCGCCAGCAGCCGCCGTCGCGGCGGACGAGGCCGACGGGCCCGCCGTCATCGCCCACCGCGGCTCGTCCGGCATCGCGCCGGAGAACACCGCCGCCGCCGTCCGCGCCGCCGTCCGCCAGCGCGCGGACGTCGTCGAGATCGACGTCCAGCGCACCAGGGACGGCCGGCTGGTGAACTTCCACGACTGCACCCTGCAGCGCACCACCGACGTGGAGGAGCGCTTCCCGGGCCGGGCGTCGTACCGGGTGTCCGACTTCACCTGGGCCGAGCTGCGCACCCTCGACGCCGGCTCGTGGTTCGACGAGAGCTTCGCCGGTGAGCCGATCATCACGGTCCGGGAGGTGATCCGGCTGCTCGGCCGGCGTACCGGCCTGCTGGCCGAGATCAGCCCGTGCGGGCACTACGCCGACACCGGCCTGCCCGAGCAACTGGCCGCCGAGCTGAGCGCGATCCCCGGCTACGTCGACGACGCGCTGGAGGACGGCCGGCTCGGCGTGCAGTCCTTCGTGGTCGCGGACGCGCGCGCGTTCCAGGCCGCGCTGCCGGAGGTGCCGGTCGGCCTGCTCGACGCCGACCGGCCCACCGAGGCGGAGCTGCTGGAGCTGGCGACCTGGGCGGATCAGGTGAACCCGCAGTTCACCGTCACCGACCAGGCGCTGATCGACCGCGTCCACGAGCTGGGCATGGAGATCAACGTGTGGACGGTCGACGAGCCCGGCGCCATGCGGCGGATGCGGGACCTGGGCGTCGACGGGATCATCACCGACTTCCCGCAGTCGCTCACCCAACGCGGCTGAGGCCGTCTCCCAAGTCTCTGCCGTAGCGAGCGGCGTTCAGGTGGATGCCGCGCAAGGTGCGAGGAAGGACGACCGACGAGAACGATCAGGTGACGAAGCCGCGGCGAATCCGAGCGATACGTCACCTGATCGTCGGCAGCTGGCGCCGACACACACGGCGACGCGCCGCCCGCACACCGCGCAGCAGGCCACGGACCCGGGCAACGCACCCTACGGAGCGAGCTTCACCGCGACGTCGTAGAGGTCGTGCCACTCGGGCGCCTCCTGGGCGCAGCGGGCGAACAGCCAGAGCCGCAGCCGCCCGGGGTCGAGGTCGAGCAGGCCGGCCATGCGGTCGGACAGCGCACCGGGGTCGTCCATGAGGCGGTCCATGTTGAACATGTGCTGGGTCGCGTCGTAGGTGCGGTCGCCGACGTACGGCTTGGGGTCGATGACGAGCCAGGGCTCGCGCTGCGCCGCGACGATGTTCTCGGGATGCAGGTCGGTGCAGAGCAGGACGTCGTCGTCGCTGCCGAGGGGCAGTTCGCGGTAGAGCGTGACGCCCTCGCCGAGCAGGCCGCGGTCGAACGCGGGCGGCGCCGACTCGACGCGCTGGTCGAAGTCGCGGGCCCAGAACTCGCACATCGACGCCAGCGAGCGGAACGGGTGGCCGTCGGGCGGACGGCGCCAGAGCCGGCGCAGCAGCCCGGCCAGCACGACGTCCTGCTCGAGCGGCGGCAGCGACCGCGCCAGCGGCGTCCCCGGCTCGGCCCGCTCCAGCAGCAGCGCGCTGGTGTCGCCGGACTTCTCGTCGGCGTACACCCGTACGGCGCCGTCGCCGGCCCAGAACCGCAGCCCCTCGGCCTCGTGCTCCGCCTCGGCGTGCCGGAAGCCCACCTTCAGCACGACGGGGTCACCGGCGGCCGTCGTGGCCGGCGCCACCCACGAGCACTGCCCGCCCGGCTCGTACGCCTCGCCGACGTTCAATTCCCACCGCGCCACCACCGCCGGCACGACCGACGGCAGCGTCGCCGCCCACTCCGTGAGCCGTGGCTCCTGACCGCGGGCGCGAACTCGGACAGTTTCGTGGGCATGCGGAAGGCGGTCACGCCGGTATTCAAACCGACGCGACCGCCGTCACGCACTGCCCCCCTTTCAGGCAGCGCTGTCAGGCGTCGCGGCGCTTGAACAGCCAGCCGGCGATCAGCAGCAGCAGCGCCGCCTCACCGGCGAACACCCCGATGCCGGTCCACGGCCCCAGCAGGTCGGGGTTGAAGGACTCGACGGTGGCCATCGTCGTGCCGGCGTTGCCCGGCATCAGCTTCGTCAGCCATTCGCCGGCCGCGCCGGGGATGAGGCCGACCAGGTTGCCGACGACGAAGATCAGCGCGATGCCGACGGTGACCGCACCGGCGGTGTGCCGCAGCAGCAGGCCGAGGCCCAGGCCGAACACGCCCAGCACGGCGAGGTAGAGGCCGCCGCCGACCATCGTCCGCAGCACGTCGGGGTCGCTGAGCGTGAGCCCGATCCCCTCGCGGTCGAGGAAGAAGTTGCCGGCCAGGATCGCGACGGTCGACGTGATGGCGCCGAGCACCAGCAGCAGCGTGGTGATCACGGTCGTCTTGGCCGCCAGCACCGACCACCGGCGCGGCGCCGCGGCGAGCGTGGTGCGGATCATGCCGCTGGAGTATTCGGAGGTCGCCACCAGGATGCCGAGCACGAGCGCGGCGATCTGGCCGAACATCAGGCCCCAGGTGGCGAACGCGCCGATCGGCTCGTCGGCGGCCTCGCCGGCCAGTTCGCCGGCGGCGGCGAAGCAGATCAGCGCCGTCAGGCCGACGCTGAGGACGAACAGCGAGGTGAGCGTCCAGACGGTGGACCGGACGGTGCGGATCTTGGTCCACTCGGCGTCGAGGATGCGACCGAACGTGAGCCGCGCGCCGCCGCTGCCGTCGTGGCGGGCCACCGGCGGCGACGCCGGCGGGGTCAGGGTCGAGGACGTGGTCATGGTGGTCACACTCCGGCGGGGACGGGCTGGTCGGTGCGGGCGTGGTACTCGACGCTGTCGGCGGTGAGGCGCATGAACGCCTCCTCGAGCGAGGCGCTGACCGTGCTCAGTTCGTGCAGGTACAGCCCGCGGGAGCCGGCGACGTCGCCGATCTGCTCGGGCGTGGCGCCGTCGACGAGCAGCGCGCCGTCGTCGTCGCGGCGGATGGCCCAGCCGCGCTCGCGCAGCGCCTCGGCCAGCACGCCGCCCTGCGGCGACCGGACCCGGACGTGGGCGGCGGAGTTGCGGGCGATGAAGTCGGACATGTCGGTGTCGGCGATGATGGTGCCGCGCCCGATGACCAGCAGGTGGTCGGCGGTCAGCGCCATCTCCGACATCAGGTGGCTGGACACGAACACCGTCCGGCCCTCGGCGGCCAGCGACCGGATCAGGTTCCGGATCCACCGGATGCCCTCCGGGTCGAGGCCGTTGACCGGCTCGTCGAACAGCAGCACGCCGGGGTCGCCGAGCAGCGCGGCAGCGATGCCGAGCCGCTGGCCCATGCCGAGCGAGAACCCGCCGGACCGCTTGCGGGCGACGGCCTCCAGCCCGACCATGCCGATGACCTCGTCGACGCGGCGGCGCGGGATGCCGTTGGTCTTCGCCAGCCACAGCAGGTGGTTGTAGGCCGTGCGGCCGCCGTGGATCGCCTTCGCCTCCAGCAGCGCGCCGACCTCGTGCAGCGGCGCGGGGAGGTCGCGGTAGGCGCGGCCGTTGACGGTGACGCGGCCGCCGGACGGGTGATCGAGGCCCATCACCATGCGCATGGTCGTGGATTTCCCGGCGCCGTTCGGGCCCAGGAAGCCGGTGACCGCGCCGGGCCGGACCGTGAAGTCGATCGCGTCGACCGCGGTCTTGTCTCCGTAGCGTTTCGTCAGCCGTTCCGCTGTGATCATGGCGGACACGCTACGACCATCGCTGGCGATAAAACAGCAGTTCAAGGGTGGTTTCAGGGCTGACTCAGGGACATCTCGGGGTGGTCCCTGAGCCGGCCCCGGAGTCACGCCCTAGACGCGTAGCGCGTCCGGGAACCCGGTCCAGCGCAGCTCGTCGGGCAGGTGCCTGGTGTCGTTGTGCACCAGGACGGACGGCGCGCGCTCCGGCGCGTACCGGATCACCGTCAGCGCCGCGTTGCCCTGGTTCACCGTCAGCCACCGCCACGGCGCGGCGTCGAGGGCGTGCCGCACCAGCCAGCCGATCGTGAACGCGTGCGTCACCACCAGCTCGTGCCGGTCGGTGTCGCCGCCGGCCGGTCCGGTGAACCGCTCGACCGCCTCCGCCGCCAGCCGATCGCCGTCGTCGTCGTCGAACTGGTCGACGAAGCCCTGGTAGGCCACGGGGACGCCGTCGCGGTGCGGCACGTAGTCGCCCGCCGCCGGGTGCTCCCGCGGCTCGACCCCGAGGGCCGTGGCGACGATGCGCGCGGTCTCGGCCGCGCGGGGGAGCGGCCCGTGCTGCACGGCGTCGATCGTGGCGGCGCCATCGCGGAGGCGCGCGCCGAGGAGGCGGGCCTGCTCACGTCCGGCCGGCGTCAGGCCGGTCTCGTCGGGCGCGGCTTCGGCGTGGCGGGCGAGGTAGAGGTAGCGGGTGGCGGTCATGCGGGCGGCTCCAGCAGGCCGGCGACGGCGTCGAGGACGGCCGGCCAGGCACTCGATTCGGGGTCGATGAGGCCGTAGTGTTCCACGCCCTCCAGTTCGCGGAGCGTGCCGCCCGGCCCGGCCGCGGCGGCGTAGCGGCGGCTGAACGCGGGCGGGACCTG
>NZ_KQ434760.1:0-4099 GCF_001270745.1 Jiangella muralis | reverse complement strand
GGGGGGGGCCCCTGCCGGTCCTCGGTGCCGTGCAGCAGCGCGACGGGTCGCCCGGGCGGCGCGAGCGTCAGCGGGTCGGTGACGGCGTACCGCTCCGGCCGCTCGCCCGGCCCGCCGCCGAGCAGCTCGTCCGCCGCGCCACCGTCCAGCCGCAGGCCGGCCGCCGCCCGCAGGTCGAGCACCCCGGCCAGCGACACCACGCCGGCCGGCCGCGCCTCCGGGGCGGGCGCCGCCCAGCGGGCCCCGGCCGGCAGCCGTCCCCGCGACGCCGCCCAGACGGCGAGGTGCGCGCCCGCGGAATGCCCCACGTGCACGACCCGGCCCGGGTCCACGTCCGTGACCTCGGCGGCCAGCAGAGGCGCCGCGTCCAGCGCCGCCGCCACGTCGTCGAACGTCGCCGGCCAGCCGCCGCCCGCGCCCGTCCGCCGGTACTCGATCGCCGCCACCGCGTACCCGGCCGCGACGAACCCGGCGCACTCCGGCCACGTGTGCCGCCGGTCGTACTCCGCCCGCCAGAACCCGCCATGCACCACGACGACCAGTGGCCGTGCCCCGTCGCGGTCCGCCGGCCACACGTCGATCACCTGGTCGGGCCGGTCGCCATACGCCACCGTCCAGCGCGGCGGGGGAGCGGCCCGCGTCAGCACCTCCCGCGGGTCACGCACGCGCCGCCCCGCCCAGGTCGTGCCGCATGACCCAGCGCGGCCGCCGGGCGCTGGTCGCGTCGGTCGCGGCGACCCGCGCGAACCCGGCCCGCTCGAACATCCCCGTCGTCCCGACGTAGGCCAGCGACGTGCTGAGCCGGGCCCCGCCGGTCTCGACCGGGTAGCCCTCCAGCGCGGGCGCGCCGTGCGCCGCCGCGAACGCGACCGCCTCGTGCAGCAGTTCCTCCGCCAGCCCGCGCCGCCGGTAGCCCGTCCGCACCACGAAGCACACGACCGACCAGACCGGGAGGTCGTCGACCGGCCGGATCGTCGTCGAGCGGACCAGCCGTGCCATCGCCGTCCGCGGCCCGACGTGGCACCAGCCGGCCGGTTCGTCGTCGACGTAGGCGAGCAGGCCGGGCGGCACCGGCCCATCGACCAGCTCGTGCAGCCGGTCCTCCCGGTCCGGGCCGGGCAGCCGCCCGAACTCGCCCGACGGCAGCCGCCAGGCC
This sequence comes from Jiangella muralis, assembly GCF_001270745.1. GTDB lineage: Bacteria > Actinomycetota > Actinomycetes > Jiangellales > Jiangellaceae > Jiangella > Jiangella muralis. Next base: position 2,943 of record NZ_KQ434760.1, on the reverse strand, counting down.
AGGCACCAGCAGGCGTCGGCGCCCTCGCCACGCGGCGCGAGCAGGACGCGCAGATCGTCCCAGCGATCCGCCGTGACGGGGTGGATCCGGACGTCGCCAGCCATGGGGGCAGTCTGGCGCATGCCGCGGACGAGGGCGGCGCGTTAGGCTTGCGATGGACTCCCGTACCCTGCCGACGACCCCGAGGACATCAGCAGACGTGTTCGCCACCCTCACCGACCGCCTGACCGCGACGTTCAAGAACCTGCGCGGCAAGGGTCGCCTCTCCGACGCCGACATCGACGCCACCGCCCGCGAGATCCGCGTCGCGCTGCTCGAGGCCGACGTCGCGCTGCCGGTGGTCAAGGACTTCATCGCGGCGGTCCGCGAGCGCGCCCGGGGCGAGGAGGTCTCGCAGGCGCTCAACCCGGCCCAGCAGATGATCAAGATCGTCAACGACGAGCTGGTCCGCATCCTGGGCGGCGAGACGCGCCGGGTGCGGTTCGCCAAGCAGCCGCCGACGGTCATCATGCTCGCGGGCCTGCAGGGCGCCGGTAAGACGACGCTGGCGGGCAAGCTCGCGCTCTGGCTGAAGGAGCAGGGCAAGCAGCCGCTGCTCGTCGCGGCCGACCTCCAGCGCCCCAACGCCGTCACCCAGCTCCAGGTCGTCGGCGAGCGGGCCGGCGTCGCGGTGTGGGCGCCCGAGCCGGGCAACGGCGTGGGCGACCCCGTCTCCGTCGCGCGGTCCGGCATCGAGCACGCCACCAGCCGCCTCCACGACGTCGTCATCGTTGACACCGCCGGCCGGCTGGGCGTCGACGAAGAGCTGATGAAGCAGGCCGCGGACATCCGCGACGCCGTCAAGCCGGACGAGACGCTGTTCGTCGTCGACGCCATGATCGGCCAGGACGCCGTCAACACCGCGCTGGCCTTCCAGGACGGCGTCGGGTTCGACGGCGTCGTCCTCACCAAGCTCGACGGCGACGCCCGCGGTGGCGCCGCGCTCTCCGTCGCGTCCGTCACGGGCAAGCCGGTGATGTTCGCGTCTGCGGGCGAGAAGCTCACCGACTTCGACGTGTTCCATCCCGAGCGGATGGCCTCGCGCATCCTCGACCTCGGCGACATGCTCACGCTGATCGAGTCGGCCCAGAAGGCGTTCGACGCCGAGCAGGCCGAGGACATGGCCCGCAAGCTGCAGGCCAAGGGCGGCAAGGACTTCACCTTCGACGACTTCCTGCAGCAGATGCAGGCGATCAAGAAGATGGGGTCGTTCAAGAGCCTGCTCGGCATGCTCCCCGGCGCCGGCCAGATGCGCGAGGCGCTCGACTCCTTCGACGAGCGCGAGCTCGACCGCGTCCAGGCCATCGTCCACTCCATGACGCCGGGCGAGCGGGCCAACCCGAAGATCATCAACGGCTCGCGCCGCTCCCGCATCGCGAAGGGTTCCGGCCGCCAGGTCAGCGAGGTCAACCAGCTGGTCGAGCGGTTCTTCATGGCCCGCGAGATGATGAGCCAGGCCGCGCGGGGCAAGCTCGGCGGCATCCCGGGCATGCCCGGCATGGCCGGCGGCATCCCCGGCATGCCCGCCATCGGCGGCAAGAAGAGCAAGGGCAAGCAGCCGAAGCAGGGCAAGAAGGGCAAGCGCGGCGCGCGGTCGGGCAACCCGGCCAAGCGGGCGGCGCAGCTCGCGGCCGCCGACGAGAAGCGCTCGGCCGAGCCGCAGCCCGGCCAGCTGCCGTCCGCGTTCGGTGGCGCGCCCGAGGGCGACGGCAACCTCGAACTCCCCGACGACATCGCGCAGTTCCTCAAGCGGCGGTGACGCCGTCGCCTGCCCTGCACCTGCGGGGCGTGCTCCTGCCCGAGACCGAGCACCGCGACCTGTGGGTGCGTGACGGCCTCGTCACGTTCGAGCCGGTGCCCGACGCCGTCACCGTGGGCACCGGGTGGATCCTGCCCGGCCTCGTCGACCTCCACTGCCACGTCGGCCTCGCCGCCGGCGGCGCCGTCCCCGACGACGTCGCCGAGCAGCAGGCACTCACCGACCGCGACATCGGCGCCCTCCTCGTCCGCGATGCCGGCTCGCCCGCCGACACCCGCTGGATCGACGACCGCGACGACCTCCCGCGCATCGTCCGGGCCGGCCGTCACATCGCCCGCACCAAGCGCTACCTGCGCAACTTCGGCTGGGAGATCGAGCCCGACCAACTCGTCGCCTATGTCGAGCAGGAGGCCCGCCGCGGCGACGGCTGGGTCAAGCTCGTCGGCGACTGGATCGACCGCGAGAAGGGCGACCTCTCGCCCTGCTGGCCGCGGTGGGCGCTGGACGCCGCCATCGAGCGGGCGCACGAGCTGGGGGCCAGGGTCACGGCGCACGTCTTCGGCGAGGACGCCCTTCCCGACCTGCTCGGCGCCGGCATCGACGGCATCGAGCACGGCACGGGGTTGTCGTCCGACCTCGTCTCGCTGATGGCCGCGCGCGGGGTGTCGCTGGTGCCGACGCTGGTCAACATCGCCAACTTCCCCACGTTCGCGGCCCAGGGCGAGGCCAGGTTCCCCGGGTACGCGGCGCACATGCGTTCGCTGCACGCGCGGCGCTACGACAACGTCCGCGACGCCTACGACGCCGGCGTGCCCGTGTTCGCCGGCACCGACGCCGGCGGTCAACTGCCGCACGGTCTGATCGCGCGCGAGGTGCTCGAGTTCGTGTCCGCCGGCATCCCCGCCGAAGCCGCCGTCGCCGCCGCCTCGTGGAAGGCGCGCTCGTACCTGCTCGGCGGCAGTGGCCTCCTCGACGAGGGAGTGACGGCGGACCTCTGCGTCTACGCCGACGACCCCCGCCTCTCGCCGAAGACGCTCCTCGACCCCGTCCGGATCATCCTCCGAGGCCGCGTCGTCCGCTGAACCATGACGCTTCTATGTCAAGGTGCTGATTGTTGGCAGGTCAGGGGTGTGAGGTCCTGGCGG
>NZ_LFXL01000032.1 GCF_001270745.1 Jiangella muralis | reverse complement strand
TCAGCCACGGCCGTCTCCTCTCGGATCAGGCCGGACCCCACACACCGTTATTCAGACAGTCCCTGTCCGAGGAGACCTACCAGGCGTGGCGGGCCGCGGTCGAGGTCCGACGTGACGGGAAGCCACGCCTGGGCGCCCCCGGGATCGTCACCAACGTCCGCGCCCTATACCTCGACATCCAGGGCTGGGCCGCCCACGAACCCGAACAGTGGGCCCGCTGGGCCGCGCCGTGTCCGATCAGCGGCCGCGATGCCCGCGCCAGAACCCAGGCGAACCGACGCGCGAAGGAACGCACCGACCACCGCACCCGCACCCTGCAACCGCTGCTGCCGGTCCTGGTCGCGGCCGCGGAGCAGCGACGCGACCACCTCGCCGCTCTGCTCGCCGCCGCCACCGACGCCGAGCACGGCCAGCGCCTGGTCGTCGACGCTCGGCACTACACCAGGATCTTCAGCGCTGGCGACGCCCGCCATCAGCGCTACCACGGGATCGCCAACGTCCGGGTCCACGACGAACACAACGGCACGGCGATCAACCTCACCGACGCCGAGGACGCCGCGTTCTGGACCTGGGCCTGCATCGAGACCCTGCGCCACACCGGCGTGCGCAACGAGGAGCTGCTCGAGCTGTCCCAGCTCAGCATCCGCCAATACGTCCGACCCAACGGGGAGGTGATCGCGCTGCTGGTCATCGCCCCGTCCAAGAGCGACCGGGAACGGGTCATCCCCATGACCGCCGAGCTGTTCCACGTCATCGCCACCATCATCCGGCGCCTGACCCGTGACCGCCCGAGCATCGCGTTGGCCACCCGCTACGACCGGCACGAGCACGTCACCAGCGAACCGCAGCCGTTCCTGTTCCAACGCACCATCGGGCAGCGCACCGAGGTCATCACCCCCTCGACGCTGCGCACCATGCTGATCCGGCTCAGCAAGAGCCTCGCCAAGCAGCACCCGGAACTGGAGAAGATCAGGTTCACCCCGCACGACTTCCGCCGCCTGTTCGCCACCGACCTGGCCAACAACGGGCTGCCCGTCCACATCGGAGCCGCGCTGCTCGGGCATCTCGACGTGCAGACCTTCCACGGCTACGTGACGGTGTTCCAAGAAGACGTCATCCGCCACTACCAGGCCCACCTCGCCAACCGCCGCGCTGCCCGCCCAGCAGCCGACTACCGGCCCGTCACCGACCAGGAGTGGGCCGAGTTCGAGGAGCACTTCGACAAACGCAAGATCGAACTCGGCCAATGCGGCCGCCCCTACGCCACCCCTTGCGAACACGAACACGCCTGCATCCGCTGCCCGATGCTGCACGTCGACCCCAAAATGCTCGGCCGGCTCGACGAGATCCACGCCGACCTGCTCACCCGACGTGCCCACGCCGAAGCCCAAGGGTGGCTCGGAGAGATCGAAGGAATCGACCTCACCCTGCGGTTCCTGGTCGACAAGCGCGCCGAGACCCAACGACTCGCCCACCACGACCACGACACCGTGACCGTCCTCGGCATGCCCGCGATCGGAGCACCCGCATGACCAGCATCGAACTCGACCGTGCCGACGCGACCGAACTCGCCGAGCTACTCACCCTCCTCAGCGACTGGCTCACCGGCGCCGACCGCGAACTCCTCGCCCAATCGCTCCAGCGGTTCATCGGCGTCGACGCCTACGACACCGACGAACTCCACGCCGACCTGGCCCGCTTCACCTTCCTCCTTGGCCACAGTGACGGCGAAGAGCTGTTCGGCAACCACCAGCCATGACAAGCCGGCCCCACCCCGATCCCACACCGGACTTGCAAAGTGCAGAGAAGCGGAGAAGGTCCGTCGTGCCTGGGTGACCGATCTGCTCGGACGCAAGCGGCTCCCCGCCGACGCACTGCCGTTCGCCGCCGTCACCTTGGTTACGAACACGTTCGAGGTCGGCCGGGCGGCGAACGGTGACCACGCGCTGGCCGAGGAGCTGCTCGGTTACGAGCACACCTACGGGCAGCAGCCGCTCGCCGATCTCGTCGCGAACACTCCGACCAAGGCGGCGCAGGTCGTCCTGGCCGTCGCGCTGGGTGCGTTGGAAGCCTCCATCGGCAAGCACACTTGGCGGAACCCGACGAGCACCGCTCGCAAGTACCTCCGCCAACTGGAGGCGTGGGGCTATGCCCTCTCGGAGGTCGAGCAGCTCGTCACCGCCGATCCGGCCGAGCGCGCCCCGGCCGCCGAGGTGGAAGAGCCTGATCCCGCCTCGGGCGACGAATCCGAGGTCAACGGCGACGACAGCGAGAACGCGCCGGACGCCTGACCGCCGAACCGCACACCTGGTGGCCGGGCGCGCCCGTCTCGCTCATCAGCGGCGCCCGGCCACCAGGCCACAAATGAGCTTGGAGAACTGAGTCATGATCACACCTACGACGACCGACACCGGCCGCATCCTCGACATCATCACGGCCGGCGACGCCGAACGCCTCGCCCGTGTCGCCCTGGCCCTATCGACCGAGCCGGGCGAGGTCGACACCCGCCGACTCGACGCCGACTCCGCCACGACCGTCGTCCACTCGACCCTTGGCCAGGGCCGGTCAACACTGACGGCCGACCGGCTCAACGAGGCGCTGGCCGCAACGAAGCGGCTCGGGTTCCACGTGCTCATTCCCGGCGACGAGCACTGGCCCGTCTGCCTCGCAGACCTCGGTCCGGCCCAGCCGCTGGCGCTATGGGCACACGGCCGCACCGCGCTTCTCGCCGAGTCGCTCACGGACCGCGTCGCCGTGACCGGCTCGCGCGCCGCCAGCCACTACGGTCAGCACACCGCACACGACATCTCGTACGAGCTCGCGCAGCACGGGCACGCGCTTGTCACTGGAGGTTCCTACGGCGTCGACGCCGCTGCTCACCGGGCAGCACTCCTCGCCAGCGCCGCAACCGTCGCAGTGCTTCCGACCGGACTCGACCGTCCCTACCCGCAGGGCAACGCTGACTTGCTCGCCGACATCGCCGCCACCGGCGTTCTGCTCAGCGAGTCACCACCCGGCACGCCACCATCGCGGACGCGGTTCGTCCAGCGCTGTCGCATCATCGCCGCGCTTGCAGGAACAACCGTCATCATCGAAGCAGCCGAGCGATCTGGCGCTCTCGTCACAGCCCACCGCGCGATCGGGCTGTTCCGCGTCGTCGCGGCGGTGCCCGGGCCTGTCACCAGCGCTACGAGCGTCGGGTGCCACCGGCTGATCCAAGATGGCGAGACCCACCTCGTCACCGGCGCAGACGACGTCGTCGCGCTCATCTCCGGCTGCGGTTGAACCGGCGACACTGATCCTGAGGCCCGGCCACCCACGACGGCGGCCGGGCCTCAGCACGTTCCGCACCGTCCCGGTCTTGCCATCCGCTATCACGCCCGGCACCCGCCCCCTCCCGGGCTATCGGCTCAGCATCGAAGCCCTTCGGACCTTCACCCGCCTCGATCTCGACACACATCTTGCAGCGCGAGGTCGGCTCAGTGATCTGCGGTCGGCCGGGCGCACCTCTCCAGCATGGCGGACGGCTGGGCCGGGTGGTCGCGGTGACGGTGTCGATGCGGGTGGTGTCGGCCGGCGATGGCTATAGATACCTGCTGAAGTCCGTCGCCGCAGGCGACGGCGATCGTGACCTGTCCACGCCGCTGACCCGCTACTACGCAGAGACGGGGGCTCCGCCGGGACGATGGATCGGCAACGCCATGCCAGACCTGGGTTCTGGTGAACTCGCGTCGGGTGACGTCGTGACTGAGCAGCAGCTGGGTCTGTTGCTCGGGACCGGGCACGACCCGGTGACCGGCAACCCGCTGGGCCGAGCCTTCCCGACCTACGCCACCAGGAGCGAGCGCGTTCATGCCCGGATTGCCGCGCTGGATCCCGACATCTCTGGAGACGAGCGGGCCGCTGCAGTAACCCTGATCGAGGCCGAGGAGACCGCCCGCGGTCAGCGGCGGGCGGTGGCCGGGTACGACTTTACGTTCAGCGTGCCGAAGAGCGTATCCGCCCTATGGGCGGTGGCCGACACCCACACGCAGACGGCGATCGTGCGGGCGCATCATGCGGCGGTTGCGGACGTAATTGCGCTGATGGAACGTGACGTCGCTGCAACGCGCGTTGGATTCAGCGCACGCGATGGTGCGGTTGCGCAGGTCGACGTGACCGGACTCGTGGGGACCTCGTTCGATCACTACGATTCCCGCGCCGGCGACCCGCAACTGCACACCCACGTCGTCATCTCGAACAAAGTCCGCGCCGTTCGCGACGGGCGGTGGCGCAGCCTGGACGGTCGACCCATGCACGCCGCCGTCGTTGCACTGTCCGAGCACTACAACGCGCTGCTTGCCGATCGACTCACCCGCGAGCTGAGCGTGGCATGGGAGCAACGCGGGCGGGGCAAGGACCGCAACCCGGCTTGGGAGCTCGCCGCGGTCCCGGACGAGCTCATCGCGGCCTTCTCGTCACGCGGCCGCGACATCGACGCAGCGACCGCGAAGCTCATCGACTCCTACATGGCTGAGCATGGCCGGCGCCCGTCGGCGACGACAGTGATCCGGTTGCGTGCGCATGCCACGCTGGCGACGCGGCCGGAGAAGCAGGATCGATCGCTGGCCGAACTCACAGCTTCCTGGCGTGTGCGCGCATCACACGTGCTTGGCGGCGACGCTACGACCTGGGCAGCCCGCGTCGGTGCGAAGGCAGCCGCAACGACGATCGTGCGGGCTGAGGACGTTCCGCACGACGCCGTAACCGAGCTGGGCAACGCCGTGGTTGCGGCGGTGGGGGACCGGCGCTCGACCTGGCGGTACTGGAACCTGCACGCCGAGGCCTCCCGCCAGACGATGGGAGTCCGGTTCGCCACGATCGAAGATCGGGAGGCTGTCGTCGGTTCGATCGTCGATGCCGCCGAACGAACATCGCTCGCCCTGACGCCGTTGGACCTGGTGTCGTCGCCGGAGGAGTTTCGACGCGAAGACGGGTCGTCGGTGTTCCGTCCCAAGCACTCAGTCGTGTTTTCCTCCACCGCGCTGCTTGCCGCTGAAGACCGTCTCCTGCAGCTCGCCGAGTCCACGGCCGCCCCCGCCGTCGACGCCGCTGCGGTGGAGGTGATTGCTCGTCGACGGGCCAGCCGACGCCTCGGGGATGATCAAGCGCGGGCCGTGGCCGCCGTAGCGTCGTCCGGTCGGGTCGTCGACGTGCTGATTGGCCCGGCTGGTTCTGGCAAGACCACCGCGATGAATGCGCTCCGGATCGTGTGGGAGCAGGTCCACGGCGAGGCGTCGGTGATCGGGCTGGCGCCCTCGGCCGCGGCCGCTCAGGTGCTGGCTGACGATCTCGGCGTCCCTACCGAGAACACCGCCAAGTGGCTCCACGACCACACCGCGGGTGTCGTGGAGTTCGGGCCTGGGCAGCTGGTGATCCTGGACGAGGCATCCCTCGCCGGCACCCACACCCTCGACGTCATCGCATCCCATGCAGCCGAAGCGGGAGCAAAGCTGGTCCTGGTCGGTGATCCGCACCAGCTGGACGCCGTCGACGCAGGTGGCGCGTTCCGGATGCTCGTCCACACGCGCAGCGACGTCGCCGAGCTGGCGGAGGTACACCGGTTCCGCAACGACTGGGAGAAACACGCCTCGCTACGCCTGCGCCTCGGCGACGTCACCGTCATAGACACCTATCTCGAGCACGACCGCATCCGCGCCGGCGACGCCGAGCAGATACTCGACCAGGCATACAACGCCTGGCGGGCCGATACCGCCGCCGGTCGGCAGTCGGTACTCATCGCCGACACCCGCGGCCTAGTAACTACATTGAACATCCGCGCCAGGCTGGACAGGATCGTCGCCGGCCAGGTGATTGGAACGTGGCCCGTGCGGCTGCACGACGACACGGAGGCGTCGAAGGGCGACGTGATCGTCACCCGACTCAACGAGCGGCGCCTGACGACGGGGCACGGATGGGTCCGCAACGGAGACCGGTGGATCGTCACCGCCACCGACCGCGACGGGTCGCTCACCGTCCGCCAGGCTGGCCGTCGGTTCGGCGCCAGGGTCGTGCTGCCCGCCTGGTACGTGGCCGACCATGTCGACCTTGGCTACGCCGTCACCACGCACCAGGCCCAGGGCCTCACGGTCGACACCGCGCATGCGCTCGTGGAGTCCTCGACCACGAGGGAGAACCTGTACGTGGCGATGACCCGCGGCCGCGACGCCAACATCGCCTACGTCGTCACCGACAAGGCCGACCTCGAGGACCACCGGCGTCCTCCAGACGACCAAGACGTCACGGGCCGATCGGTGCTGTACGGCGTGCTCAGGCACGTCGGCGCTGAGCTGTCGGCACACGAGACGCTCGAGGTCGAGCAGGAACGGTGGTCGAGCATCGCTCAACTGGCCGCCGAGTATGAGACGCTCGCCGCCGCGGCGCAGCATGATCGCTGGACAGCCCTGATCCGCGACTGCGGGCTCACGGCTGCACAGGTCGACGCGGTTCTGAGCTCGGAGGCGTTCGGTCCCCTGACGGCTGCACTGCGCAGGGCCGAAGCGCATGGGCACGACGTCGACGTCGTGCTGTCACGCCTAGCCACAGCGCGGCCACTCGACGACGCTGAGGACATTGCCGCAGTCCTGCACTACCGCATCACCCGAGCCACGAGCCGACCGAGCAAAACCGGCCACCGGCACGGCCGTGGATCACAGGCAGGGCTGATCGCCAGACTCATCCCGGAGGCAGTCGGCCCCATGATCGACGACATGCGCGACGCGCTCGATCAGCGCCGCGACCTCATCGAAGCCCGCGCCACGGCGCTCGCCGAGACCGCCATCGCCGACGGCCAACCCTGGACCCGAGCCCTCGGCGTCACACCGCGCGATTCACAACTGCGTCGCGCCTGGTTCGCTGAGGTTAGGGTCGTAGCCGCCTACCGAGACCGCTACCAGATCACCACCGCCAACCCGCTCGGCGTGACGGTCGAATCGACCAGCCAACAAGCCGACGCCACCCTGGCGCGCGCCGCTCTTCGCGCGGCCAGGGAACTCGCCGCCGCCCCGCCAAACGGTGAACGGGGTTCGGTCAGCCATACTGCGCCAGACAGCAGCGTCCGCCGCTCGCTTTGAATCCACAGGCTGTCACCGAGCGGTCGTACACTGGATTCTCGAACGGTAGTACTTGCGGGCCGACCCAGTAATAGCCTTGGCGGCTTACCCCGGCATCGGGTGTCCCTTACGGCTTCACTGCTACTGCCGCCAGCACCCATGAATCGTGCTCGCGCGAAAGGGACGCCACCATGCTCGGCCTCGCCATACACCTCGCCAGCGCCGTCGGCGCTCCACTTCAGCGTGGTCCTTCGAACGTGCTCCTGGCCCGACTGCGCACCCGCCGCGGTCTCAAGTGGTCCATGCCGGCGATGTTGATCGGGGTTGTCTACCTGTGGGCTGCCGCCACCGTGACGACAGTCATCGATCGTGGCGGTCCTGGATGGCTGCACGTCCTGGTCCTGCTGTTCGTTTGGAACGGACTCAAGTTCCTGATCAACGGACCCTTCGGCGTCCTCGCGCTGGCCCGCGTCCGGAAGGCCGAACGACGCCGGACACGACAGGCTGCCTCGACACTGTAGGAGTCCCGGCCGATGCACACTTGGGGTCGGACGCGCTTCGCGATGCTCAGTGCTCTCGTGGCGCTGGCTCGTGAAGCGGGAAACACTCGGCGTTAGATGCCTGGCGGCGGATGAGCTGGCCTGCCGGTCTGGTGCGGCGACGACCAGGGCCGTGCCCAGGGTGATTCGCCCAAGCTCCAGACTTCGGGCGTTGTGCCGCTCGGGATAGCGCCGCGTCGAGCCGCCGGTCCTGGTGCGTCGACTGGGGGCAGGGGAGAACTACTCGGCGCACGGTCGATCTTGCGGACAAGGCCGACATGGCCGAGGGCCTCGTCGTAGGTCATCACGTAGTCGCCGCTGACGCAGATGGTGTCGCGCTCACCGAGCTGCACCTCGTCGTAAACTTGACCGTTGATCTTGGCGGTTTCCTCGGTCTCACGCCCCAAGTCCCACTGGGCCAGGTACTCGATTGCGGCATGCCAGCCACGTTCGTTCAGGATCTCCAACGCTTCCGCAGCGTCGTCACCTTGTTGGAAGACCACGCCGATGAACTTCGCCGGCTCGGCCACACCCACGCCGTCATCAGGGTCTTCGTCATCAAGATCAAAGATTGCCAGCTCGTCCGCGTTCAGGTACGCCGCCTCGGCCACCCACAACGGGAACAGATCGAGGTTCTCCGGCTCACTCTCTGGGTGCTCCAAAACGTGCCGATAGGACTCGCCGGCGGCTGACAGGAACGACGCCAGCATGCGCACGGCGGCCTTGGCGTCCACCGGCGCGCCTACACCCGATCTCAGGTCGTCACCTTCATATGTCGCGCCAGAATCGGTGGACTCGACGAGGTATCCGTACCGGCGGCGGAACCCGCCGGTCTCGTCCGCAACGTCCGCGATGTGCCGGGTGGACAGTCTCAGCGTCCCGGCTACCCGGGTGGTGTCTGCACGGTCGTTGACACTCATTGGCATGAGATACACAGCTGCGCGCCGCAGCCGGCGCTAACCCGGTCGCCTTCATGGTGAGGCACGACGACGCGGCGGCAGCCGGGCCGTCGCAATTACCGGGATTTCGCCGAGCACCGAGGTGTGGTGACCGTGACGATGCGGCCCGGGAGCAAGGGGAAATGGCTACTCAACCAACCGTCACGCGATGCCGTCGGCCCTGAGCGCCGTCCGGCAGACGTCACCGAGCTGGTGGCGAGCAGCGTCCCTACTCCTCGCGCTTCCACTGGCTGCGCAACTCAGCCTCGAGTTCTTCGAGGTTCCAGCGGGCATGACCGCCCGGCGTCACGTAGGCAGCGGTCACGAGACCCTTGTGCCACCAGCGCAACAGTGTGCCTCGGTCGATGCCGAGCTGCTTCGCGGCGACGCCGGTCGACACAAGATTGGTAGCCACAGAACAACCGTCGGCCACGAAAGCTGACGTTTACCGCTGCTTGCAGCGGATGCAGCGATTACAACAAATACAGCGTCTACTATGGGCCATGGTTGGGTTACAGTCCCGGGAGGTGCGATGCCGCGGCTAGTTCGTTGTTCTCCACGGGTCCACGCTGTGTGGGATCGTGACGAGCTGGGCTCTGTCCATCCCCCGCAGAGGAGTGGCAGCCCGCTGCTGGCAGATCCAGGCGCTGCGCCCATCTGTGGATCTGCGGCAGGAGGGTGCGGATAACGTGACGGGTGACGATACTGGCCTCCTCGAGTGTCTTCTCGCCGCTCTCATCAGACGGGCTGGCGGATCGGTGACATTCACCCGAGCGGAACTCGACGCGGCAATCGACGCCAGCGCAACACACGATGGGCGCTCGGAGTGGCTCTTCGACTACGACCAGAGCCGCGACGGGACCGAGGTGACGGTGCGCGCCGTCGCGGCACCAGTCAGGGCCAGGCGGACGGCGGACACACCTGACGTGCCGGTCGGCGGCGTCGAGGTTCCTCCGGATCGATTTGCATCGGTGGTGCTCGCTGCGCTGATACACCAGGGCGGCGGGTCGGCCGAAGTCCAGATCGATAGCTACCAGGAGATGGCGCATCTGGTGCGAGCCGGCCGCCCGCTGACGCTACGACCAGTACCTGGTCCCGATGCCAGTGACCACTTCACGATCGAACTGGCGAGTCCGGACATTCAGACCGGCGACGCCTGGCGCTCTCGCACCCTGCCGCCTCCGCGCTAACCCCGAGGCATGGAGATCCTGATGCGAAAACGAGCACCGCTGCCACGGAATCGTGCCGAACTGCCCTCCCACGTCCGCTACCTGCTGACCAAGCAAGACCTCGTTGACATCGGCTTTCCCGAAGAAACGATCTGGCCGGGCGGCTACGACTGGGACTGCCGCATAGAGACGCGCCCCGCCAGCCTGCAGGGCGCCGGCATCTATGAGGCCGTCATGGAACGTCGCGTGAGCCGCACAAACGACGGCAGGTGGCTGGTCTCCGCCTCGGACGGTTCGGGCCGTGTCCTAGAAATCGTCGACGCCCGCGACCTTGTCGCACTGCTCGATTGGGTGTAAGAGCCGGTCGATCGCCGATGGATGAGACATGCTCGCTTGTACGGGCCAACAGCTCAACGACGCGCGGTCAAGACCCGCTCGATGACAGCCGCAGCCGTCCTGGGAGCGCCCGCCAAGCGGCGGAGTGGACCACTGGCTCGAAATCTTCGGCAGCCGCACCGGCGAGCACGACCGGGGCAACCCGAGAATGCCGCGCTCGTCGGCGCAGCCCTGTCGTGCCTCATCGCGGCCAAGAACACATGGCTCACCTGTACAACCAAGCCCGGCCCCTCACCGAGCTCCTCGACGAAGCGTTGGTCGCGGCCAACCACATCTGAACCGTCGAAGTCCGCTGGTGTCGACGAACGGATCCACAGCCACGGGGCGGCCACACGAAGCTCTGGCGTGGCACCCGAGAGGCTACATCTAGCCGCGGTCGGTAGGCTCAGACTAAGGTCTGTCGAACCCGGTACAGGACGATCATCGAACTGGAGGGAGGTCGGGCCAATGGCGACAAATGACCAGCTCAAGGCTCTGGTGAAGAGTCACGCCGATGGCGATGATCCCCAGTTCTACTCCGTCGCCATGCAGGTGGCAGCAAAAGCTGCCCGCGCGGGGCAGTCCAAGTTCGCGCAGGAACTGCGCGACTTGGTTGAGGACCTTCGCAAGCGAGGGCCGGCCCAGTCCCGCGTTGCCTCCGTTGTGCCCGTCGCGCAGCCGCGTGGCGAGCTAGGTTCCCTACTGACCGTTACGTACCCCGATGCGCGCCTCGCGGATCTCGTGCTGGCGCCGGAACTCAGCGAGCGGCTGAGGCATGTCCTCCTTGAACAGCGTCAGCGTGATGTCTTGGCACGCCACGGGCTTCGCCCAGCGCGGCGGTTACTTCTGATTGGCCCACCAGGGACGGGGAAGACCTCCACGGCGCGCGTCGTCGCCGGGGAGCTGGGGCTACCGCTCTTTGCTATCCGGCTGGACACGATCATTACGAAGTACATGGGGGAGACTGCGGCGAAACTACGCTTGATCTTCGATGCACTCGTCGAGACGAGGGGCGCCTACCTCTTTGACGAAGTCGACGCCCTCGCAGGTGATCGTGCAGCGCCCAACGATGTCGGCGAGATTCGTCGTGTTCTGAACTCGTTCCTTCAGTTCCTCGAAGAAGACACATCCGAGAGCATTGTTATCGCCGCCACCAATCATCCACAGTTGCTCGACAACGCGCTCTTCCGCCGGTTTGACACAGTCATGGACTTTGCGCTCCCCGACGACGACAGCGTGCGTGCCGTGATCAAGAACCGGCTCGCAACCTTCCAGACCGGCAACCTGAGTTGGGGGCGCGTGATCACTGCTGCGCGGGGCCTCAGCCACGCGGAGGTCGCGACAGCGGCCGAGAACGCTGCCAAGCGCACTGTCCTGTCCGGGCGAACTCGAATCCTCTCTGGTGATCTTGTGGCCGCGCTCGAAGGGCGGCCACGAACGAGTCCTCCGCGATCCGTGGCGAGCGCGTAGGCAGCATGGCTGAACGCGACCGGCCGCACATCGTTGTACCAACCCCACCAAGGCCAGAGCCATTCACGCTTGCGAGCAGCGGAGGTGGCAGCGAGAAGGAAGGATTCACCGGGAACCGGACGCAACATGGCCGCCGGCTCACCAGGGAACTTGAGGAAGCACTCACTCCGACGAGTGCCGAAGCCGAGACGGAGGGGACATACATCACCTTCGTGTCGTTCCCAGGGTTTGAACTGGCGCTGGAGAGTCTCGACCCACAAGCAGCGGCGCCCAGCCTGAGCTGGTCGCTGTGCGTGAGACCCAGACCGAGGACGGCGCTGTCCAGGTGGCCACCGTCTTCGTTCCCGACGGCAAGAAGCAGTACTTCCTTCAGCGCCTCGCCCGGTATGTCGAAACAGCTTCCAATGACAAAGCCCGGCACGCCGCGTTGATAGAAGGTATCCAGTCGATTCGCCGAGCCACGATTCGGGAGCTGTGGACAGACCCCGAAGAGCTGTTCCCCGACGACCATGCGGAACCTCGATGGTGGGAGGTCTGGCTGCGGAAGCGAGACGGTCACGAGCTTGACCAGTTCACGGCGTTCGTCGAGCAACAAGGACTCCGCACCAGCGAGCACTACCTCGGCTTTGGCGACAGAACCGTTGTGCTACTTCGTGCGACCGCGGGCCAGCTCGCTGAGACGTTCGAGTCGCTCGATGACATCGCCGAGCTGCGACGGCCGCACGATGTAGCGAGCTTCCTCACCGGACTCCGGCGTCAGAGCAAGCGCAATGGGTGGAGGACCTTCGGCAGCGCCTTCGGGCTGCGGGAGAAGACGCTCCCGTAGTGTGCATCCTGGACACAGGCGTGCAGGACGGTCACCCGCTTCTCACCGACTCGATTGCGCCGGCCGACGTCCATGTCGCGGACGCACGTTGGCATGGCCGCCCTATCCAGCCACACGGCACAGAGATGGCCGGGCTCGCGCTCTACAGCGATCTGCAGGGCGCGATCACGGACACGCATACCGTCCATCTACGTCACCGCCTCGAGTCCGTGAAGCTTCTCCCCGACCATGGCGAGAACGACCGTGACCTCTACGGTGCTGTCACAGCCCGCTCCGTCGATCGCCCTGAGATTCAGGCGGCGCATCGCGCACGGGTGTTCATGCTTGCCGTGACTGCTCCCCGCCCGGTGACGAGCTCCCCGGAGTCTGAGCCTGCCGAGCGCCCTGAGGCCGGTCGCCCCACATCGTGGTCCGCCACTATCGATGCCCTCGCATTCGGAAGAGCCATCGACGACACCGACCCCAAGTTCACCTACCTTGACCGCGACGAGGTGCGCCGACCACGACTGTTTGTTATCTCTGCGGGAAACATCGGAGGCATCATTGCCGCGGATGACCATCTCGCCCGTAGCGACGTTGAGCCAGTCGAAGACCCCGCCCAGTCCTGGAACGCCCTGACAGTCGGCGCATACTCGGCGCATGACGACATGGCGGGTGCGCCCGGTCACTTTGCAGGCTACGTACCGATCGCGCAGCGCGGCGAGCTCTCGCCTGTCAGTCGTACCTCAGTAGTATTCGATCGCAAGAAGTGGCCATTCAAGCCCGACGTGGTCGCGAACGGAGGCAATGTCGCCGCCTCTCCGGACCGGACCGATGTCGATACGCCCCCGAACCTGGCCCTGCTAACGACCAGACTCCAACGGCCCGGTGAGGGGTTCTTCACCACGACACGCGATACCTCAGCAGCTACGGCACGGGTGGCTGCCATCGCGGCCGACGTCTATGCGACCTACCCCGACTTCCGGCCCGAGACGGTCCGCGCGCTGATCGTCCATTCAGCACAGTGGACCGAAGCCATGGGCGACCGCTTCAGCGGTGAGACGAGCAGGGCCCGCCGTGTGAGCCTCTTGCGCCGGTACGGCATGGGCGTGCCCGACGCCACCCGAGCGCTACGCAGCGCAGCCGACGCGCTGACGCTCATAGCGGAGGCGCAGATACACCCGTATGAGCGAGAGCAGGGCAGCAGCACGGGCAAAGTGCGTGAGATGAACCTCCACCAGCTCCCGTGGCCGATCGAGCAGTTGGAGGCGTTGGGTGGAGCCCAGGTCCAGCTCCGTGTGACGCTCTCGTACTTCATCGAGCCGAACCCGTCCAGTCGCGGCTGGACGGGCAGATATATCTATCCATCGCATGGGCTGCGGTTCGCAACAAAGCGCCCCGAGGAGAGCCTCGAGTCCTTCCGCCAACGGCTCAACACGCGCGCCCGCCTCGACGGGCAGCGTCCTCCAACTCTCGATACCGAGACAGGTTGGCTCTTCGGGAGCAACCAGCAGCAAGCCCCGGGCTCACTGCACACCGACATCTGGACCGGCACGGCGGCGGATCTCGCAAGCAAGGGTGCTATCGCTGTCTATCCAGTCGCGGGCTGGTGGAAGAACCGGCGTGACTATGACCAGAGTGATCAAGGTGTCGACTACTCACTTGTTGTGAGTATCGAGTCGCCAGAGGTGGAAGTCGACCTATGGACCCCCGTCGCCGGACAGATCGCACCCATGGTCGAAGTCAAAACCTAGGTGCTTGAAGCACGGTTTGGTACCTTCGACCGAGGAGCAAGATCATGGGATATCCATGGGATGATCTTGATGGTCAGACGCGGTCAGGCCGGGTGACCCTGGGTCAGGTCAGGTCGCTGACCTGCAGCGATTCCATCGCTGCCAGGTGAGAGCCTTGGGGTTACGTTGTTCGGGACGAAGAGGTCGCAGGTTCAAATCCTGTCACCCCGACCAGCAGAAACGTCAGCTGAGCTGGCCAGAATGGGCCGCGTACAGCAGCGAAGTACAGCAACGGCCTCACCCCTCCAAGCTCTCACTCAGGCGCTTCAATCCGGCGCGGGTCGCCGCTGACGATACCTCGGTGTAGATCTCCATCGTGATCGCGAACTGCGCGTGCCGCAGGTGCGCCGGCTGATCGCCCTCGAGCGTGACCGCCCCGGAACTGTCGCCGGTCAGGACCCGCTGCAGGGCCCTGCTGCGCTCGGGAGTTGACTCGAGTCCATAAGTCGGCGAACTCGTCCGAGGCGATGAACGCACGAACCTCACGCTCGATGAGGCCGTTGACGGCCCGGACAGCGCGAGGCGGTGCTCGACGAGTTCCCGGCGGAGTCGCACCCCGCCAGGACCCACAGCGCGATCACGACCGCAACGACCGTCCACGGCCGCCGATGGACGTTGCGCTTGGCTCTCGGCTCGCTGGCCATCATTCCTCCACCACGGTCGGACTGCCCTTCTTACGACATCGTCACCACAGGCCGGACGGCGTGGCATCACGCGCAATGAGTGATTCGAAGCGACTCCGGAGCCTGCTGGGGCGGAGGCGCACCTGTCATTCCGTGCCGGTAGCCGGCGAAGGTGCTGTCGTACACGTTCTGGTCATGTCGGATCGGGGCGGCCTTGAGTGCAGTTCACCCATGGTGGGTGAGGCGGGCCCGCCGGAACCGGACCTATGGTCCGGGTGGCTGGAGTGCTCCAGCTCTGGATACCTGGCTTGATCCGCGGCGTGCTCCGGTCGAGCCGGGGGAGCGGGGGAGGCAACCGATGGCCGCACCGGACAGTGGAGTCACCCGGCCCGGCCTGAGCGTCGGGCCGACGAGCGAGTTCAGCTTGTTCTTCCGCGTCAAGGACGGCCAGGCGCCGCCTCTGCGGGCCGCGCTCCTCAGCCTGCAGGACACACCCGGTTACCGGCCCGGTGACTACGGGATGGCGATCCAGACGATCCACGAGGCGCGGTTCGTGCTCTTCGACGACGACACGCGCCTGGCGTTCATCACCAGCTTCGACGGTCCATGGGATGCCTACATGGAGGACTTCTTCACCTCGGGGCCGACGCTGGCGCTGTTCGACGCCATCTTCGGTCACGTGGAGGGGTACGACGGGCTGCCGGATGTCGCGGCCGTGCGAGCCTTCGTCCTCGACGCCGAGCAGACGGCCGCCGCGTATGCCCGCAACTACGGCGGGACAGTCAAGGAGATCCGGAAGTCGCAGCGGGTCAACCGCGCGTTCCAGCAGGTGCTCGATCACGCGCAGGCCGCCGAGATACTCGAGCACCCGGCCCTTCGGCCGTTGTTGGACGAGGCCGCCGACTAGCCGCGCGGGTGGGACGAGGCACCGTCATGTCTGATCACATCTCCGGGCCGCGTGCCCTGGCCGATCCGATCGCGGACATCACGGACGTGTACGCGTTCCCGAGTCCCGAGAGCCCGGGGCGCCTCGTCCTCGTCCTGAACACGCTGCCGATGGCCAAGCCCTCGGACCTCTTCTCCGCGGGGCTGATGTATCGCTTCCGGCTGCGATCTCTCACCCCGCCGACGAGGGAAGGGTCCGGTTGGCAGTTCGTCCCAGGAGACGAGGAGCTGGTCCTCGACTGCGTCTTCGGCGCGCCGGAGCACGTGTCGGACCAGATCGCGGGCCCGGGCGCGGGCCAGCCGGACCATGAGCAGCAGGGGACCTGTTTGATACCCAACGGGGAACAGGCGTCCTTCCGCGTCAACGCCGAGGAGGGCGGGGCGGGGCGCGGCATGCGGGTCTTCGCCGGCGTGCGGTGGGACCCGTTCATCATGGACGCCCGCGCCGCCCTGGCCACCATTGCGACCCGGAAGCTCGCTTTCACCGACTCCGGATCGATCTTCCTCGACGGCAAGAACGTGCTGAGCATCGTCGTCGAGATCGACACCGGTTTCCTGCCGGGCGGGACGCTCGTCGGCGTTGTCGCCGAGACTCTGACCCGCGGTGAGTTCAACGTCAGGATCGAACGGGTGGGTCGCCCCGAGGTGAAGAACATGATGCTCGCCCCGAAGGACTTCGACCTGGTGAACCGGGACCTCGAGATCCGCGACCTGTACAACATGGATGACGCGTTTCACCTCGGAGACTCCTACGCCGGCGCCTACCGAGCGCGGCTGGACGCCAACCTCGCATTCTGGGACGGCCTCGACGGCACGATGGACTGGCCCATCGACGGGGACGGCAGTCACCCGCTCACCGATCTGATCCTCGCCGACTACCTGGTCGTCGACGTCACCAAGCCCTATGTCGAGCGAGGGTCGTTCCTCGAGATCGAACTGGCTGCCCGGCGCGGCGAGTCTCACGTGACGTGTGGGGGCCGGACCTTGAACGACGACGTCATGGACACGATCTTCACCCAGCTCGTCAACGCGGGCCGCGGCCCCACCATCCGCGACGGGGTCGACTCCGCCACCCGGCCGGGCACGGTCAGCTTTCCATACCTGGCAGCGCCGAACCCGAACCCGCCCGAACCCCCCGAGCATCACTGACCATGGAAACCGGGTGACTTCGATGGATGGCACAATGGGCGCGTCCCTCGAGCTCGACGACATCCAGGCCGGCGCGCTGTACGAGCGGCCCTCGCCCTACGTCGGCGTCTACCTGCTGCTCTGCATCCGTGACCGCGCCGACGGACGCGAGCTGGTGCGGCGACTGCACCGGATCGTCGACCCCGCAAGCACCATCGGTACGGCGGACGAGACCTCGCTCACGGTCGCCTTCACCTACCACGGGCTCGAGGCACTCGGGGTGCCCCAGACGTCCCTGGACAGCTTCGCGCCCGAGTTCCGGCAAGGGATGGCCGCCCGGGCCGAGATCCTGGGAGACACCGGTGCAAGCGGTCCCGACCAGTGGGAGGAACCTCTCGGCAGCACCGATGTGCATGTGGCCATCGCTGTCCTCTCTTCCGACGAGGCTCGACTTCACACCGTCGCGGAGAAGGCCCGCGCAGCCCACGCCGAACTCCCTGGGATCGAGCTGATCTGGCGTCAGGACTGCTACCAACTCGCAACAGGGCGGACGTCGTTCGGCTTCAAGGACGGCATCGGCCAACCAGCGGTCGAGGGAAGCGGCCGAGCCTCGACCAATCCCCGTGAGCGGCCACTCAAGGCCGGCGAGATCATCCTGGGCTACCCCGACGAGACAGGCGAGCTGCCGCCCATGCCTGCCCCGGAGGTCCTGGGTCGCAACGGCACCTACGTCGTGTTCCGCAAGCTGCACACCAGGGTGGCGGCCTACCGGAGCTACCTCCGCGCCAGGTCAGCCAGCCGGGCGGAGGAAGACGTCCTCGGGGCGAAGATCGTCGGCCGCTGGCAGAGCGGCGCCCCGCTCGCGCTCGCACCCGATCACGACGACCCCGAGCTCGGCTCCGACCCGCACCGCAACAACGACTTCGCCTTCGGCGACGACCCTCGCGGCTTCAAGTGCCCCGTGGGTGCTCACGCCCGTCGGGCCAACCCTCGTGACGCACTGGACCAGGAGGGCAGCGTGGACGTCCGGCTCCACCGGATGATCCGGCGCGGCACCAGTTACGGGCCGATGCTGCCCGAAGGCGTGACCGAGGACGACGGGATCGACCGCGGAATCATCTTCGTCTTCGCCGGCGCCCATCTCCGGCGACAGTTCGAGTTCGTGAAGACTCAGTGGCTCAACGACGGCATCTTCATCGGCGCCCCTCGGGAGTCCGACCCGCTCGTCGGACCTCACGACGACTCGAGCAGTTTCACGATCCCGCAGCGACCGATCCGCCGCAGGCTGCAGGATCTGCCGCCGTTCGTGGTCACCCGCGGCGGGGAGTACTGCTTCGCGCCGAGCCTGAGCGCGCTGCGCTGGCTCGCCGAGCTGGACACCTGACGGTAGGCCACCCGAGAGAGGAAGCATGATGAGCTTCTCGAGCACGGACCGCTGGGCAGCGCTCGACTTCGCCCCACCGGCACCCGACGTCGAAGAGACCGAACCGCCCGTTCTCCTGGACTACTTCTCCGACGGCCGGGTCGCCCGAATCACCCTGAACCGGCCCCATGCCGACAACGCGATCACCACTGAGATGGGCGCCCGGCTGACCGAGGTCGTCGAGGACCTCGCGGTCCGTACCGCCGTCCGGGTCGTGATCCTGACGGGAGCCGGTGACCGCGCCTTCTCCGTCGGAAGCGACCTGCGGCAACGCAAGACCATGACCAAGGAGGACTGGCTACGCCAGCGCCAGGCCTTCGACCGCACCCTGTACACGGTCCGGCAGCTGCGCAAGCCGATCTTCGCCGCCGTCAACGGTCTCGCCTACGGCGGAGGCTGCGAGCTGGCCCAGAGCACCGATTTCATCATCGCCGCGGCCGACGCGACCTTCGGCCAACCCGAAGCCATGCTCGGCCTGGCAGCCGGTGGTGGCTCGCCCGCCCTGCTGCCCCGCCTCCTGCCGCGCGGCAAGGCCCTGCAGATGCTCATGACCGGTGACCCGGTCCCGGCCCAGGAGGCGTACCGGCTCGGCATGGTCAACGAGCTCCACGACCCCAGCCAGCTGATGAGCGCTGCACAGCGCATCGCGGACAAGATCGCCGGCAATTCCCCGACCGCCGTGCAGGCGGTGAAGCGCGCGGTGCACCTGGGCGAAGGGCAGCCGATCGAGCAGGCGATCGCGATCATGATGGACGCCCACTGGCGCTCCGCGGTCCACCCGGACCGCGTCGAGGGCATCGGCGCCTTCAACGACGGCCGCGAACCCACCTTCAACGACTCCGACTTTTGAGTACCACGCGCCCCTCACGCCAGCCCAAGGAGGCTGAACGACATGACCATTTCCGATGAGCTCGAGGCGGGACGCGCCGCGCTGGTGATGATCAACCCCGCGCCCTACAACGCCGAGGCACCGCCGGCCGCACTCATCGACGAGATCACTCCCACCGAGTTGCACTACATACGCAGCAACTTCGCCGTGCCGGAACACGACGGCACCCTGGAGATCGGCGGCGCGGTCGGTGCCCCCACGACCCTGACCCTCGACGACCTGCGCGCGATGCCGGCCCACGACCACACGGTCACCCTCGAGTGCGCCGGAAACGGGCGCCTGGACATGAGGCCGCTACCGACCGGAGAGCCCTGGGGCGACTTCGCCGTCTCCACAGCCCGCTGGACCGGTGCCCTCCTGCACGAAGTCCTGGCAGAGGCCGAGCCGTCGGCGCAGGGGATCGAGGTGCTCGCCCAAGGAGCCGACCACGGCCCGTACCACCTCCAGGCCATCCTCCCCGAGACCGACCAGGACAATCTCTCCTTCACCCGTTCCCTCCCGATCGCACAGGCCACGGACCCGGCATCGGGGATCCTCATCGCCTACGAGATGAACGGTCAGCCGCTCGGGCCCGACCACGGCGCCCCGTTCCGGCTGCTCGTCCCGCACTGGTACGCCGTCGCGTCCGTGAAGTGGCTGAAACGGATCGACGTCCTCACCGAGCCCCACACCGGCGAGTTCCAGACCGGTCACTACATGTATCAATGGCCCGACCGGCCCCACGAGCCCGTCTCGCTGATGCGGGTCCGCGCCCGGATCACCGACCCGGCACCCGGCGCAACGGTCGACGTCGATACCTACACGGTCCGCGGGAAGGCATGGTCCGGCACCGGCCCCATCACCCGCGTGGACGTCAGCCTCACCGGAGAAGGCGACTGGCAACCCGCGCGACTCGAACCGGCCCGAGGCGACTACCACTGGCAGGACTGGACCTTCACCTGGGAATCGATCAGCGTGGGCCGGCACACCCTGCGGGCCAGGGCGACCGACGCCGCCGGCAACGTCCAGCCCGACGTGCCACCCTGGAACCGCCTGGGCTACGGGAACAACGCCATCGAAGTCATCTACGTCGACCGCCGATGAGCTGCCCCGGGACCAATGTGTACCTCTTCGAGGGCCGCCCGACGAGCATATGGTCTACCTGAACCGTCACACGGCGTTGGCCGAGTCGCGCCATGACATTTCTAGGTCTGCGGACGTGACCGAGCGACAAGGGCGTCATCGCAGGTCACAGTCCGGCGGACGGGGTGGCCTGGAGCGCGCGCCGGCGAAAGAAGCCATCATCTGTCCCGGCATCGAAAACCGACCCTGAGCTGCGCGGCGATGCGACCAATTGCCCACAGGTCTCGCCGAACGCTGCTCAGCCTTCCTCGGGATGAAGCAATTGTGAAACGCGCGTCGCTAGGTTTCCGACGCGAATCATGACGGGTTCACACTGAAGGAGAAGTCATGAAGACGATGACCCGCTTGGCAGTCACGGCGGCGGTGACGCTCGGTGCTCTTGCCGCGCCGATGACGGTCGCGGCGTCTGCGGGGCCGACGGCGACGGCAGCGGCCTCTGCGCACGCGCTGGATCGGAATGCCACGGTAGCGCCGATGGGTACGGCGTGTTGGTCGACACCTGGCGGCATCTGGCCCGTGACGTGCATCAAAGGACCACACAAGTACAAGTCGCAATGCAACATGATGCGCACGCAGAAGATCAACGCCGGCTACGAGACCACGGCCTGCCGCTGGATGAAGTGGGGAAGCTGGGGCACCGGCTGGTACTTCTACCACAACTGAGTACCCACGAACCTCGAATGCCGACGATCACGGCCGCAGGTACGCCAAAGTCGCGAGCACGCAGCCGTTGCTCGTTCCACCCCGCCGGAGGCCGGCCTCAGCCCCAGGTCAGGAACCGGTAGTGCAGCCCGGTCGACGACTCCTGCCACGAGCCGACGGAGTCGGGCGGGCGGCCGACGTCCGGGGCGTGGGTGTCGCCGTCGAAGGGCTCGCGGAGCTCGGTGACCACGACGCGGTCCGCCAACGGCAGCGCCGCCCGGTACACGGCCGCGCCGCCCATGACCCATACGTCCCCGGACGCCGCGGCGAGCGCCCGCGGCAGGTCGGGGAAGGTCTCGACGCCCTCCTGCGGCGTGCGCGACAGCACGAGGTTGCGCCGGCCGGGCAGCGGCCGGAACCGCGGCGGCAGCGACTCCCAGGTGCGACGGCCCATCAGCACGGTCGCGCCCGCGGTCAGGGTGCGGAAGTGCTTCATGTCCTCAGGCAGGTGCCACGGCAGCGTGCCGTCGCGGCCGATGACGCCGTTGGCGGACTGTGCCCAGACGAGCCCGATCACACCGCTACCGGGGCCTTGATGCCGGGGTGCGGGTCGTAGCCGTCGAGGGTGAAGTGGTCGTAGGTGTAGTCGAACAGGCTGTCCGCCGGCTTCAGGCCCAGCGTGGGGAACGGCCGCGCCTCGCGGGCGAGCTGGGTGCGGACCTGCTCCTCGTGGTTGTCGTAGATGTGGCAGTCGCCGCCGGTCCAGACGAAGTCGCCGACGCCGAGGCCCACCTGGGCGGCGATCAGGTGCGTCAGCAGCGCGTAGCTGGCGATGTTGAACGGCACGCCGAGGAAGAGGTCGGCGCTGCGCTGGTACAGCTGGCAGGAGAGCTCGCCGTCGGCGACGTAGAACTGGAAGAGCGCGTGGCACGGCGGCAGCGCCATGCGCGGGATGTCGGCGACGTTCCAGGCCGACACGATGATGCGCCGCGAGTCGGGGTTCTCGCGCAGCGTGCGCAGCACCTCACTGATCTGGTCGACGTGCCCGCCGCCGGGGGTCGGCCAGGAGCGCCACTGCACGCCGTAGACCGGGCCGAGGTCGCCGTCGGGCGCGGCCCACTCGTCCCAGATGGTGACGCCGTTGTCGCGCAGCCAGGTGACGTTCGAGTCGCCGCGCAGGAACCACAGCAGCTCGTACGCGATGGAGCGGAAGTGCACCTTCTTCGTCGTGACCAGCGGGAAGCCGTCGGACAGCCGGTAGCGCAGCTGGTGCCCGAAGACCGACCGCGTGCCCGTACCGGTGCGGTCGCCCTTGCGGCAACCGGTGTCGAGCACGTGGCGGAGCAGGTCTTCGTACTGCGTGTCCGGCATACCCCGAGCCTAGACGAGGCTCTGGCGTTTCTCCGGACGACTGACGCCCATGTCCGGCTACCGTGGGTATCGGGGTCATCGTGGTCACTGATCGTGTCGTCGGCACGGCCGAGGTGACGCCGGGGGTGGCGCGCGAGAGCGTCGGCGTCAGGCGTCCGGCCGGCCCGATCGTCGCGCTCGCCTGCCTGCTCACGCTCGCCCTGCACCTGCTCTACGTGACCGGCCCGCTGCTGTCCGACGAGGGTGGCTTCGCGATGGTGGCGCGCTGGTGGAGCAGCGGCGGCGACTACCTGTACGGCCCGCAGTGGGTCGACCGGCCGCCGGGGCTGATCGCCACGTTCTGGGTCGCGAACCTGCTGGGCCCGCACGGGGTCCGCATCGTCGCGGGCCTGATGGCGGCGGCCTTCGTCCTGGCCGCGGGCTGGGCCGGCTGGGCCGCCCGCGGGGCGCGTGCCGCCGTGTGGTCGGCCTGGGCGGCGTTCTTCCTGATGAACACCCCGCTGACGCAGACCTTCGCGCTGAACGGCGAACTGGTGGCGGCGACCTGGACGATGGTCGGCGTCGCCGCGGGGATCCACGCGGTCCGCGGACGGGTGTCGTACCGGGCCGCGCTGGCGCTCGGCGCGCTGGCCGGTGCCGCCGCCGCGTCGGCCCTGCTGGCGAAGCAGAACTTCGCGGACGCGGCCGTGTTCCTCCTGGTGCTCGGGCTCGCGGAGGGCCTGACGCAGCGCCGGCGCCGCCGCCGGTTGCTGGCCATCGCGGGCGCCGCGGGGGCCGGATTCGCGCTGCCGGTGTCGGTCGCCGCCGGGTGGGCGTACACGCACACCGGTCTCGGCGACCTCGTCTACGCCATGTACGGATTCAGGGTGGACGCGTCGATGGTGATCGCGCAGTGGGCGCACGCCGGGCCGGACAGCCGCCTGCGCGGGTTGCTGGGAATCGCGCTGCTCAGCGGCATCGCCACCCTCGCGGTCGCCGTTCTGGTCGCGGGACGCCGGCACGTCGGCCTGCGCTCGCCGCTGTTCCTGGCGTGTGTGGCCGGCGGGCTCGTCGAGATCGCGGGCGTGGCCCTCGGCGGGAACTACTCGCCGCACTATCTGGTCGGCATCGCCCCCATGCTGGCGCTGGCGGCCGGGGTGCTCGCGGTCCAGCCGGGCCGCGGCCGCTGGCTGGTGCGGCTGTTCGTCGTCGCGCCCGTCGTCGCGACCCTGATCGCCTCTCCGGCCGCCGCCGTCCAGGTGACCAGGGAGAACACCGTGCAGGCCACCGGCGAATGGCTGGCGCGGGCGGCGGGGCGCGGAGACTCCGTGGTGGTCCTCTACACCCATGCCAACGTCGTGAACGCCTCCGGCCTTCGCCCCGTCTACCCGTACGCGTGGAGCCTCCCGATCCGGACCATCGACCCGCAGCTCGACCTGCTCGCCGCGACGCTGACCGATCCGGGCCGCGCCCCGACCTGGGTCGTCGGCTGGGACGCCCTGGGGACGTGGTGGCTGGACGCCGACCACCGCGTCGCGGCGGCGCTCGGCACGGACTACGTCCGGTTCGCGACCGTCTGCGACCACCCGATCTGGCTCCGCCGGGGCCTCGACCGGGCGCACCCGCCCGACCCCTGCGCGGGAACGGGGATCCAGGAGTCGAGCATCGAGTCGTCCGGAGGGCCGCACACGCCGGGTAGCCTGCCCGTATGGACGTCGTCTCCCGGCGTGAAGAGTCGGAGCTGGGCGCGTGGACGCAGCTCACCTGCCGGCCCAGCGCGCTCGCCGGGCTGGTCGAGTCCATCTGGCTGTTCGACGGGCGGCTCAGCCGGCGGGAGCGCTACTACCCGACGGGCGAGCTCGACCTGATCGTGCGGCTGGACGAGCCGTCCGAGCCGTTCCACATCGTCGAGGGACAGCCCGCGGCCGCCTGTCCGCCGGCATGCCTCACTGGGCTCCTCGTCGCGCCGCTGGTGATCGAGACGTCCGCCGCGCGGTCCCGCCTGCTCGGCGTGCGCCTGCGTCCCGCGGGCGCGCTCGCCCTCTTCGGCCTGCCTCAGCAGCAGCTGACGGGCGCCGCCGTCGACCTGCACGACGTCATCGGCGGCGGCGAGGCGCGCCGGCTCACCGAGCGCCTCGCCGCGGCCGGTTCCGACGAGGCCCGCCTGCACCTCGTGCTGCGCTGGATCGTGGATCGGCTCGGGGATGGTCCGCGAACGGACCCGGGCGTCGCCTACGCCGTCGCCGAGATCGAGCGGACCGGCGGCACGGCGCCCATCGCCGGCCTCATCGAGCGCGTCGGCGCCTCCCCGAAGCGGTTCGCCACCTCGTTCGAGCACCAGGTGGGCGTGAAGCCCAAGCTGTTCTCCCGGATCGTCCGGTTCCGCCGCCTGGCGGCCGCGCTTCCCGCCGCGGACGACAGCCTGAGCCAGACGGCGCTCGCGTACGGCTACTACGACCACTCGCACATGGACGCGGATTTCCGGGAGTTCGCGGGGGTCTCGCCCCGTCAGTTCCTGGCCGCCACCCCGTTCCCGGAATCGTCGAGTCTGACCGACTGAGCGGGCGGACTTTTCTCCAAGACGGCGTTCACCGACGTCCCTACGGTAGACCTCATGGAATCGAATCTCGTCAGTGTCGTCGGCGTGCTGCCCGTCACCGATCACCCGGCGGCCGTCACCTGGTACCAGAAGTGGATCGGGCGCGGCCCCGACATCGAGCCCACGGACGGCGTCGCCGAGTGGCAGCTCGCCGAGAACGCGTGGATCCAGGTGTCCGTCGATCCCGCCGCCTCCGGGCGCACCACGGTCGTCGTCGGCGTCGCTGACCTGGACGTGCAGCGCTCGGCCTGCGCGGCCGCCGGCGTCGCCGTGGGCGAGGTCGCCGACTACGGGTTCGTGAAATCGGCCGAAGCGGCCGACCCGGCCGGGAACACGGTCGTCTTCGTCCAGGACCTGACCCAGGCCTAGCCCTCCGGAAACCCGCACGCCCCATCGGCCGGTTCGCTGTCAGACTGGAGGTGAGGGTCCGTGCGCGGGCCCGGGGGGCAAAGATGACCGGAACGGGCGGGACACGCGTCGTCATCGCCGACGACGACATCCTCCTGCGCGAAGGGCTGGCCAGCCTGTTCGACCGTTCCGGATTCGCGGTCGTGGGTCAGGCGGGCGACGCGCCGGAACTCATGGCACTGGTGGCGGGCAGCGAGCCCGACCTCGTCGTCGTCGACATCAGGATGCCGCCCGATCACGGGACCGAAGGGCTGGAGGCGGCGCACGCGATCCGGCGCGACCATCCGGCGACGGCGATCCTGGTGCTGTCGGCGCACGTCGAGGTGGAGCACGCGATGCAGTTGCTGGCCAGCGGCGAGGGCATCGGCTACCTGCTGAAGAGCCGGGTGACGGACGTCGCCGAGTTCGTCGACACGGTGGAGCGGGTGGCCAAGGGCGCGACCGTCGTCGACCCGGCGCTGGTGCAGGAGCTGGTCGGCGCGAACCGGCGGCACGATCCGCTGGCCGTGCTGACGGGGCGCGAGCGGGAGGTGCTGGCGCTGGTCGCCGAGGGACGCTCCAACGCCGGCGTGGCGCGCCGGCTGTGGGTGACCGAGGGCACCGTCGAGAAGCACGTGCGCAGCATCCTCACCAAGCTCGACCTGCCGGAGGGCGACGACGATCACCGGCGGGTGCTGGCGGTGCTCACCTTTCTGGAGCAGCGCTAGCGTCGTCGGCGGACGCGACGGAGAGGCGCGCGGCCAGCAGCCGGCCGGTCTCCTCCACGACCGCCGGCACGGCTTCGAGCGGCACGTTGAGCATCGACAGCAGATCGCGGGTCGAGACATCCTCACGGTGGGCCAGCATGTTCGGCTCCTTTCACCCCCTCTGGCCAGCATCGCGCCGAGCCGGCGGCGGTGTCGTCAGGGGCAGCGGGTGCCTCGTCTACCGGCTAGCTGCAAGCCCAGAACTCCTGCTGGCCGCGATGTGCCGTCCGCCTGCCCGGGACGAGGCTCGGTGGAAGCGTTCGTTCGAGTGTGAGGAGGTCCCGATGAGCCGCGTGGTCCACGTCTTCCACGGCCCGGCGACGGCCGTCGCGACCCACGCCCGGCCGGATCGCCCCCATGATGTCGTGATGCCCGGCCGGAAGCCGGATTCCCCCGACGCTGACCCCTGGCGCCACGACCCCGGAGCCGGCCACCCCCGCGCCGGCTCACCCACGGCCGGCGCCCCCCTCCAAGCCGGCCCGCTCGCCGCCGTCCCCACGGCCGACCCACGCTTGTCGGCGACCGTGAACGGCGAACACCACACCGGTCTGCTGCGGGTTCGGCTGGCCGGGGACGGCGGCGAGGTGGGGGAGTACGACCTGGACGTCGAGCAGGCGCTGCACCTTGCGCAGCGGCTGCGCGACGCTGCCGCGGCGATGCGCGAGTTCCATTCGGAGCGGACCTTCGGCCCTGGCCGGGTTTCCGGTTAGCAGCAATGCCGGGCTCATGCTCTGGTGCAATGCTGGTGCGGTGGTACGGCGCTGTGTCATCGTTGATGACAATGAGAGATTCCTGGCCGTGGCGCGTTCCAGCCTCGAACGCGGCGGCCTGGAGGTGGTGGGGACAGCGACCACGACGACACAGGCACTCGAGCTCATCGGCGCCCTTCGACCGGACGTCGTGCTGGTTGACATCGCCCTCGGCACCGAGAGCGGCTTCGACCTCGTCCACCGGATCGCCGCGGCCGAGCCGTTCGCCGGCCCGCACGTGATCCTGATCTCGACTCGCCGCGAAGACGACGTCGCGGAGCTGGTGTCGGCCAGCCCTGCGGCCGGGTTCGTCTGGAAGGCCGACCTTTCGGCGAGAGCCGTGCGAGATGTGGTGGCGGCAGGAGAACAGTGAGGCGTCAGAACTGCTGACCGGCCCGCCGCTGCGGCGGTGGGCGGGTGGGGCACTGATCGGCGTCGGGCTGGTCGGCCTGGTCACCGCTCTGGTCGCGATCCTGAACCTGCACCTCCCGACGCGCGCGCTGCTGATCCTGTACCTGCTGGCCGTCGTGCCGGTGGCGCTCTGGTGGGGGGTGGGCCTCGCGGCGCTGGTGTCGGCGTTGAGCGTCATCACGTTCGTGCTGCTCATCGCGCCGCCGCAGAGCGAAGGGCCGGCCGTGTTGGCGTTCGCCGTGTTCGTGGCGACGGCGGGGGTGGTGGCCGGGCTGGCGGCAGGGCTGCGACGCAGTGTGCGGCGGTCTGAGGAGCTCGCCGCCGAGCAGTCGGCGCTGCGGCGGGTCGCGACGCTGGCGGCGAAAGGGGTGTCCGCCACGGAGCTGTTCGAGGCCGTGACCCGGGAGATCGGCGAGCTCTGCGGGGCCGACCTCACCCGGCTGGGGCGCTACGAGGACGGCGGGACGGTGGTCCGGGTGGCCGCCTGGACCCGGTTGCCGACGCGATTGCCGGTCGGTTCGCGGGTCCCGGTGGACGAGACGCGCGTCGCCCGGGATGTGCTGCGGACCGGCGCGCCGGTCCGGGTCTCCGGTGCGGCGGCGACCAACGGCGCCGGCGGCCCGCTGGCCCGCGAGCTGGGCATCCGCTCGTCCATCGGTTGCCCGGTCGTCACCGGCGGGGAGCTGTGGGGTGTCGTCGTGGTGTCGGCACGGAATCCGCGGGCGTTCCCGCCGGAGACCGAGGAACGGATCCTGCACTTCACCGAGCTGCTGGCCACGGCCGTCACGAATGCCGAGGCCAGCGAGGCGTTGCTGCGGAATGCGGACGAGCAGGCCGTGCTGCGCCGGGTGGCGACGCTGGCGGCGCGCGGCGGCGCCGACCCGAGCCCGGTCGTCCGGGCGGTCGCCGCCCAGATCGGCGCGCTGCTGGGCGCGGACTGCGCGTCGCTGCTGCGGTTCGAGAGCGACGGGACGGCGACGTATCTCGCGGCGCGGGGCTGGCGCGACGCGTCCCGCCGCGGGCCGGGCGCGCGCTGGCGGCCGGAGACGCCGTCCGTGATCGAGCGGGTGCTGCGCACGGCGCGGTCCGCCCGCATCGACTACGCCGAGACCGGCGAGCAGCCGCCCAGCCTGTCCGGCGAGGACGTCACGTCGACGGTGGCCAGTCCGATCGTCGTGGAGTCGCGGCTGTGGGGGAGCATCGGCGTGGCGTCGCGGACCGGGCCGCTGCCGCCGGACACCGAGGAACGGCTGGTCGCGTTCACGGAGATCGTCGCCATCGCGATCGCCAACACCGAGAGCCGGGCGCAGCTGGCCGCGTCGCGCGCCCGGGTGATCGCCGCGGCCGACGCCACTCGCCGCCGCCTCGAGCGCGACCTGCACGACGGCGCGCAGCAACGGCTGGTCTCCCTCGCGCTGGAACTGCGCAACGTGCAGGCGGAGATCCCGGACGAGCAGCCCGGCCTGAGCGCGGACCTCGGCCGGCTCGCGGGCGAGGTCACGGCGGTGCTGGACGAGCTGCGCGAGCTGTCGCGCGGCATCCACCCGGCGATCCTCTCCGAGGGCGGGCTCGGCCCGGCGCTGCGCACCCTGGCCCGCCGCTCGCCGGTCCCGGTCGAGTTGACGCTCCGCCTCGACCATCGCTATGCCGACGCGGTGGAGGTCGCGGCGTACTACGTGGCCTCTGAGGCGCTCACCAACACCGTCAAGCACGCCGATGCGACGCACGCGCGGCTGGCCGTCGAGGAGCGTGACGGCGAGCTGCGGCTGCTGGTCAGCGACGACGGCCGCGGCGGCGCCATCCAGACCGGCGGCACCGGGCTGACCGGCCTGTACGACCGGGTCGAGGCGCTCGGCGGCAGCATCGTGGTGAGCAGCCCGGCCGGCGACGGCACCCGGGTCGAGGTGGCGCTGCCGCTGACGCCGGTGTGACGCCGCCGTCGCTACGCTGGCCGGGTGACGACGCAGGGGGCGCGGCCGGCGGCACGCGGCATCGGGCTCGGGCTGGCCGCGCTGGGCCGGCCCGGCTACCTCACGCTCGGCCACGGCGGCGACTTCCGCGACGGCGCGGCGGTGGACGACCTGCGGGCGCGCACCCACGCGGTGCTCGACGCGGCGTGGGCCGCGGGAGTGCGCTACGTCGACGCGGCGCGCTCGTACGGGCTGGCGGAGCGGTTCCTCGGCGAGTGGCTGGCGGCGCATCCGGGCCGCCGCGACGAGCTGACCGTCGGCTCGAAGTGGGGCTACACCTACACCGCCGAGTGGCGCGTCGACGCCGACGTGCACGAGATCAAGGACCACTCGACGGCGACGTTCGAGCGGCAGTGGCAGGAGACGCTCGACGCGTTGGGCGGGCCGCCGGACGTGTACCTGGTGCACAGCCTGACCTCGGACAGCCCGGCCCTCGGCGACGACCGGCTGCTGGCCGCGCTGGCGGGGCTCGCGAGTGACGGCGTCGCGGTCGGGTTCTCGGCCAGCGGCCCGGACCAGGGCGCCGTCATCGAGCGCGCGCTAGCCCTGACGGCGGACGGCCGGGCGCCGTTCCGCGCGGTCCAGGCGACGTGGAACCTGCTGGAGCCGTCGGCCGGGCCGGCGCTGACCCGGGCCCACGACTCCGGCTGGTACGTCGTCGTGAAGGAGGCCGTGGCGAACGGGCGGCTCACCGGCCGCGGCGACGTCGCGCGGTTCGGCGCGGCGGCGGAGGCGGCCGGAACGAGCCCCGACGCGCTGGCGCTGGCCGCCGTGCTGCGCCAGCCGTTCACCGACGTCGCGCTGAGCGGCGCCACCACCGTCGAGCAGCTGCGCAGCAACCTCGCCGCGCTCTCGGCGGGTCCCGTGGAGCTCCCGGACCTCGCCGAGGACCCGACCTCGTACTGGGCCGCGCGCTCCGCCCTGGTCTGGACCTAGCCCTTCGCCAAGTTGATCTTGGAGTAACTGAGAAGTTGTCGCACGAAATGCCCGATTGATTCCACGGCTACTCCAAGATCAACTTGGCGAGGGGCGGGGTCATGACGGAGGTCAGCGGCCACGCAGTTCATCGTGCAGGCCGCGGGCGACCCGGCCCATCGCGATCTCCGCGGCCGGCTGGGCCGCCGCCGCGACGCGGGACCGGGTCAGCGCGACCACGACGAAGCGGCCGCCGTCGGCGTGCTCGACGACGCCGGCCTCGTGCCGCAGGTTGAGCAGCGTCCCGGTCTTGGACGACCACGTCGAGGCGTCGCTGACGAACTCCGGCGCGAGCCGGTTGCGGTGCACGTTCGCCGCCAGCAGCCGCCGCAGCCGCGTCGCTACGCCGGGGTCGATCGCGTCGCCGCTCCACACCGCGGTCAGCAGCGCGGCCAGCGACCGCGCCGTCGCGGTGTTGGCCCGGGCGACGTCGAGCTCGGCGATCGGGCTGCCGCCGCCAGGCCCGGTCGTGCCGATGGCGAGGTCGTGCCGCAGCCCGCCGGCCAGCGCCTCGGCCGGAGTCGCCATCAGCACGTCCATGCGGTGCCGCAGCGTGAACCCGTCGACGCCGAGGTCGCGCAGGACCGCCGCCACCTGCGACGGCGGGGTGAGGTCGAACAGCGCGTCGGTGGCGGCGCTGTCGCTCAGCGACGTGCTCAGGTAGACGAGGTCGGCGACAGCGACGCGGGCCGGGTGCTGGAACCGGGTGATGCCGGTCGGTCCGGGGGTCTCGACGCGGCCGGGCGCGACCTCGACCGGCGCCGCGCCGTCCAGCTCGCCGCGCCTGACGCGGTCCAGCGTGGCGAGCGCCAGCGGCAGCTTGACCAGCGACGCGATCGGCAGCTCGACGTCGGCGTCGAGGGCCAGTTCGGCGCCGTCGTCGAGGTCGCGGACGAGGAAAGAGCCGGCCAGCCCGGCGTCGTCGAGGTGGTCGCGCCACTCGCGCAGGGAGGTCACGACGCGCCCAGGCACCGGGCCAGCAGCGGCCCGAGTGTCGTCGCGATGCGATCGGCGTCGAGCACCGAGGCGGCGGCGACGGCGTACCCGCGGACCAGCGGCGCGTCGCCGATCGGCCGCCACGTCAGCCCGCACGCGTCCGCCTCGCGCGGCGTGCACAGCAGCGCGTCGTCGGTGCGGATGACCTCGGCCACCGCGCCGGCCAGCGACGCCACCCGCAGTTGGGACGGGCGCAGCCCACCGGCGACGGCGAGCCGGGTCAGCGCGTCACCGACGTGCGGCACGTCGTCCTCGGGCCGCCGCCAGATGCGGCGGTCGGGCACACCGGCGTCGCGGGATGGCCGGAAGGAGGCGAGGAACACCCGCCGGGCGCCGGACGGCCGCAGCGTCGCCAGGCCGAGCGATACCGTCCACCGCGCCTCCGGCTCGGGCACCGGCAGCACGGCGGCGCGGACGGCGCGGTCGCGGACCAGCTCGCGCCGGCGGTCCGGCTCGGCGTGCTCGACGACCAGCGCGACACCGGCGTCGCGGGCGTCGGCGACGAGGTCGACCAGCGTGGCGAGCGGGAGGTCGACGGGCAGCGCGAGGCCGACCGGCGCGGTATCGGCCCGGGCGGCGCCGGCGCGCAGGTCGTCGGCGGCGTCGAGGACGCGGCGCGCGGCGGGCAGCATGGTGCGGCCGAAGTCGGTGAGCGCGGCGCGGCGGGTCGTGCGGTCGAAGACGACGCCGCCGAGGTGCTGTTCGAGTGCGGCGACCCGGCGGCTGGCGACCGGCTGCGGGATGCCGATGGCGGCCGCGCCCTGGGTGAAGCTGCCGCGCTCGCTCACCGCGACGAACGCGGCGCAGGCGGCGACGAGGTCCATGCCGCGACCGTACTATGCCGGATCAGCATGGAATCGCCCGTATCCGTCTTTGCGCGCATGACGTGCGGCGGCGAGGCTGGCCGCATGCGACTCACCACCCTGCCGGTCCTCGCCGCCGTCACCGCCGCGCTCCTCGCCGGCTGCGGCTCCGACGACGCTCCGCCGGCGCCGGCGGCGACCAGCCCTGCCGCCCCGAGCAGCTCCACCGCGCCGACGACGGATCCGGCGGTCGCGGCCGCCCTGACCGCGTTGGAGGGCGACTACGCGGCCCGGCTCGGCGTCTACGCGATCGACACCGGGACCGGCCGGACCATCGAGCACCGTCCCGACGAGCGGTTCGCGTTCGCGTCGACGCACAAGATGCTGTCCGCCGCGGCGGTGCTGCTGGCCACCGAGCCCGCGGACCTCGAGCAGCTGATCGAGGTCGACGCCGCCGAGGTGGTCGGCTGGTCGCCGGTCACCGAGCCGGCAGTCGGCGCCGGGCTGACTCTGCTGGAGGTCATCCAAGCGGCCGTCACGGTCAGCGACAACACCGCGGCGAACCTGCTGTTCGAGCAGGTCGGCGGGCCGGACGGGCTGGAGGCGGCGGTGCGCGGCTTCGGCGACGAGACGACGTCGTTCGACCGGATCGAGCCGGACCTCAGCGACTGGGTGCCCGGCGAGACGCGGGACACGACGACCCCGCGGGCGATGGCGGCGAACGTGCGAGGGCTGCTGCTCGGCGACCTGCTGGCGGAGGAGGACCGGACGTTGCTGCACGACACCATGCGGGCCAACACCACTGGCGACGAGTTGATCCGGGCCGGCGTGCCGGACGGCTGGGTCGTCGCGGACAAGACCGGCTCCGCGACGCACGGCGGGCGCAACGACGTCGCCGTCATCGAACCACCGGGCGCCGCGCCGATCGTGCTGGCGGTCTACTCCAACCGGCTCGACCCAGAGGCGGAGTCCGACCCCGCACTCATCGCCGCCGCCACCGAGGTCGTCGTCGACGCGCTGGCGCCGGCCGCCGTGCTGCCGCGCTGAGCGGCGCCACCACCGGCGGCCCGGTAGAGGAACTGCCGGATGTCGCGGAGGACCCGAAGGTCAACTGGGCAACCCGGTCCGCACTCACCTGGACCTGAGCTGGTGTACACCTAGCCGCCGAGATGGGCCGCGAGCAGCTGTCGATCCGCAGGGCCCCACCTTCGGGTGATGAGGTCCGCGTGGCGGGACAGGCCGCGCACCGCTGGATTGCGCGAGCTGCGCAGCCGACGGGTCAGTGCCGGCAGTGTGTCCAGTCCAGCCTGAATGCGCCGCAGATCGTCGGAGCTCGTGAGCCCGCGGGCAAGGTTGTGCCGGAGTACGAGTGGGTCGGCCTGGGCGGCCGGCGAGAACAACGATCTGCCGAGGTAGTGCGCATCGTGCAGGAACAGCAGATCGTCGATGTTCTGATCAGTTGCGCCGTCACCGAAGACCGCCTGCCCGAGACGTGCACGGAAGGCGTCGTCAGAAAGGTCCGGATCGTTGGAGTACTCGCGATACGCCGTGCGGTTGACGGCCACGAGTGGGTCGACATAGGGGTTCTCGTCCAGCCCGATGGCTTCGATTCCGAACGGATGGAGTTGCCGCCCGATGACACTGGTGTCGCCGATTTCCGCGTGTTCGGGCACGTAGGTGAAGAACTCGTGCGAGGGGAGATATCCGACGAAGCCGCTGTCGCGTGCGTACCTGACGCTGGCCCGCGTGAACCGCGGCGACTTGTCGAGGACGTCGAGGTCGAAATAGTGCCCGTACGACGCTCGCTTCAGCAACTCCAGGTCGACTGTCCATGGAGTGAAGAACAGACCCCAGCGCGGGTCGTAGGGCATGTCCGCCCCGTTGGGAGCGCCGGTGAAATAGTGTGGGTAGACCAGGATGTCGGCGTCCTGGTCGTGCGCCCACACCTCTTCGGAGATCTGCTGCACGAACTCGTACTCGATCTCGTAATAGCGCGAGCGCCCACCACAGTCGCCGCCGAGGCAGATGTCGATGTCCGAGGATTCGATCAGCAGCCCATCGGCGTTCGGGTAGAACTCGAAGTACAGCTCGCGTACGTACTCGAGCATGAACGTCTTGGCGTCCGCCTTGGTGGGATCGAGATTGTAGCCCCAGGAATGGATGCCCTGCATGCGGGCCAGGGTCCCGTTGGCCTGTATCCCCTTGAGGTCCGGTCGTTCGAGTGCGTATTGGTTGGTGCCGTCGTAGGTGTACGGGGTGAAGCCCAGCAGGATCTTGATGCCGCGGCTGTGCGCATGGTCGATCAGCGACCCGACGAAATCGTTGCGGACGTTTTCGTGGTTCTTGTTGTACTGCCAGGTGATGGGGTACTTCCGTGACTTGAATGCGCCGCTCAGGTACAGGATCACATGGTCGATGCCATCGTCGGCAAAGGTGTCGATGATCGACCGCCACGTCTCGAACGTGACGGTGGGGATTCTGCAGAATGTCAGGTAGTAGCCGCGTGATCCGATCCCCGCCGATGAGGACGTCGTCGCTGCCGCGGAGGTGGCGGGTTGCGCCGGAGCCACCAACTCGCCGATGGGTGAGTCAGCGATGAGGCCCGCTGCTCCGGCCGCTCCCGTGAGTCTCAAGATGTCGCGCCTGCTGAGCTCCTGCATGGTGATCCCTCTCCTTATTCGGATAGGACGTGAAACCGCGTCGGCCTGCCGGTGCCTCGATGCCGCACACTCACGGCTCGGACGGGCGCAGCCGCGAGCCGTAGCGGGCGAACAACTCCTCGTTGTGCGCGTCGCCCTCCGGCACGTTCGCCGACACCAGCACCGGCACGTCCGCGCCGGCCGCGAGAAGCAGCCCGCACACCTCGGTGATCAGCAACTGCGCGATCAGCACGCCGGTCAGCGACGACGTCGGCGTGATGCGGGCGCCGGTGGGCAGCTCGAGCGCGGCGTCGCCGCGCGCCGACCCGTTGTCGATGACCACGTCGGCCAGCTCGAACAGTCGCAGGCCGGACGGGTGCCGCGACGTGGTCCGCCGGCTCTGCTCGGCCGACGTGATCGCGATGACGGGGTGCCCGCCGGCCTTGGCCAGCCGCGCCATCTCGACGACGCTGCCGTTGCCGCCGGAGTTCGACGTGATGACGAAGACGTCGCTCGGGTGCAGCTCGGCGAGGTCGAGGATCCGCTGGGCCAGCGCCGGGTCGCGTTCGACCGTGGGGTCGAGGATCTCGCGTGGGTCGGCACCGCCGTACATGACGAGGTCCTTGATCGACAGCGCGTTCGCGGGGACCAGCCCGCCGGCCCTGCCGACGATCTCGGCGGTGATGGAGCGGGAGTGTCCCGTGGCGAACGCCTGGATCAGCCCGCCGCCGCGCAGTCCGTCGGCGATCAGCCGGGCGGCCGCGGAGATCGCGTCGGCCTGCGTGGCGATCAGCCGGTCGGCCGCGGCCAGCAGGATCCGCGCGGCGGCGTTCTGATCGATCGTCTCGGCGTCGGTGGTCATCGTGTCAGCCTCCGTGGGTCGGATCGGTGGACAGGTCGCGCAGCACCCCGGCGGCGCGCTCGGCGGCGTCGGGACGGAACGGTGAGATCAGCACCTCGTAGCCGGGCGTCGCGAAATCGGCGGCGGCGGGCAGGTACCCGGCGTAGCCGTTGGCGTACCCGAGGAGCACCGACGGCGTCGCGCTGTCGCGCAGGGACAGGAACGGCTCGCCGCCGATGCCGTGCAGCGTCAGCCCGCCGAGCCGCACGGCGGCCAGCTCCAGCGGCACCGTCGCGTCACCGGATCGGCCGGCGGCCGCGTCGACGCCCTGCAGCGCGGTGACGGCGGCACGGCCGGCCGGATCGCCGTCGGCCAGTCCAGTCAGCCGGTCGGTGAACTCCGTGCGCAGTCCGGCCAGCCGGTCGCGGTCCTCGTGGCGGACCGGCAGCGGCAGCGTCGCCCGGGCCGCGCCGATCCCGTCGTCCGCGCTCCAGGTCCGGCCCGGCGCGGCGACCAGCGTGGCCAGCTGGTCCGCCGCCAGCCCGGCCAGCCGCCGCCCCTCGTCCGCGGTCTGTGCGGTGCGGGTCCAGCGGGTGCTGACGTCGCCGGCCGCTCCGGTGGCGACGACCACCCACGGCGACCCGCCGAGCCGGGACCGCAGCTCGTCCCGGATCCACGCCGTGAGGTCCCCGCTGACCACCGACGACGACGCCGGCAGGACGGTCGGGTGGACCGGCACCACGGCCAGCACACCCAGGGGCGCGCCGGCCGGACCGAACCGCAGCACGTCCACCGGTACCCGCCGGTCGCCGTCGTCGGCGCCGCGGCGGGAGCCGACGCCGTCGAGCATCCCGTCGTGATGGCTGGCGACACATTCGGCCTCGCTCGCCACCGCGAGCCGGGCCGCTTCGGCCGCCGCGTCGGCGACGGCCGTCAGCCAGGCGTCCGGCGTCGTCCCGCCACCGGCCCGGGTGCCGACGTCGGGGCCGGAGTGGGTGTGGGTCGCGCAGATCCAGACCTCGCCGTCGACCCGCCGCCGGATCTCCGTGACCAGATCAGTGTTGACCCCGGCCAGCTCCGCGACGACGAGCAGGAATCGGTCCGCGCCGGCGGCGATCGACACGCAGTCGACCCGCAGCGGCGCCAGCGTCCCGTCCGACGGCGCCACCCGCGCCGCGTACCCGCCCAGCGGCGTCCCGTCCGGGACGGACAGCGGCACGGACCCGTGACCGGCCCTCATCGCACGGCCTCGACCAGCCGCCGGGTGATCGCCATCGGGTTCGTGACCGCGGTCCCGACGACGACGGCGTGCGCGCCGGCCGCGAACCCGGCCAGGACGT
Source organism: Jiangella muralis (assembly GCF_001270745.1). GTDB lineage: Bacteria > Actinomycetota > Actinomycetes > Jiangellales > Jiangellaceae > Jiangella > Jiangella muralis. The sequence goes on along the minus strand of NZ_LFXL01000032.1, from coordinate 87,204 downwards.
CGTCGCGGGTCCAGTATCGGCCCTCGGCGACGATCGGGCAGTCCAGCTCGTCCGCCAGCGCCCGCACCAGCGCGAGGTCCGGCCCGTCACCGTGCAGCGGGACGCCGGTGTAGCCGGACAACGTCGAGCCGACGAGGTCGGCGCCGGCCGCCCGCGCGTACCGGCCCGCGGCGAGCGTGTCGACGTCGGCCATGACGGGCACGCCCAGGCGGTCGTGGATGGCGGCGATCAGCTCGGTGAGGTCGCCGCCGGGACGTGGCCGCCGCGTCCCGTCCAGCGCCACCACCGTCGCGCCGGCCCGCACCACCTCCTCGGCCGCCTCGAACGTCGGAGTGATGTACACGCCGTCCCGGTCGCCGGTCTTGTTGATGCCGAGGACGGGGATCGAGACCGCCGCGCTGATCGCGGCGACGTCGGCCGGGCCGTTCGCCCGGATGCCGGCCGCGCCGCCGGCCTCGGCGGCCCGCGCCATCAACGTCATCGGGACCGGACCGTGCAACGGGTTGGCTGGCGCGGCCTGGCACGAGACCACGATCGAGCGGAACGGGAACACGGCGTCAGACATGGGCGTCACTCCCGGCGGTCAGCATCAGCGGTGTGTAGGGGCCGAGCCCGGCCAGCAGCCGGACAGCGCCGTCGAGCGGGTTGCCCAGCGGCTCGCGCACCTCGACGCCCGGGCAGCGGGCCCGGATGGCGTCGGCGAACGGCCGCCGCACGAGGTCCTCCATCGCGAACAGGCCGCCGGCATAGGACACCGGGACCCGCGCCGGGGAGGGGAACGAGCGGGCCAGCACGGCCGCCGTCGTCGCGACCAGGCTGTCGACGGCGTCGGCCCAGATGCCCCGGGCCACCGGGTCGCCGTCCCGGGCGACCGCGGCCACCCACGGCGTGCACCGGGCGACCATCCGCACCGGCGCCGGCGAGGTGTAGACACGCTGCGACAGCCCGGCGAGGTCGCCCAGCGCGTCCTGCGCGGCCTCCGTCAGCGCGGTCGCCGGGCCGCGGCCGTCCCGGGCGGCCAGCACCGCCCGCAGCGCCGCCCGACCGATCGAGAACCCGCTGCCGGAGTCGCCGAGCAGGTAGCCGTGGCCGTCGGCCTGGTGCGTCCCGCCGTCGGCGGCGATGCCCAGGCAGACGACACCGGTGCCGGCCGTCGTGACCACCCCGGCGGCGCCGCCGAGCGCCCCGGCGTGCGCCGTCACCATGTCCGGGCCGAGCCACACCTCCGGGTCGCCGAGGCGGTCCCGGATGCGTGCCGCCAGCCGGCGCCGCCGGTCCGGCTGCAGCGGCGCCGCCGTCAGGCCGAGGCAGATCCGCCGCACCCCGGCCGGCGACCCGAGCCCCTCGTACGCCTCGGTCACCGCGTTGGCGACGCTGTCCAGCAGGTCGGTCTCGGCGCTGTAGGCGAACCCGCCGGCGTGCGTGATCTCGACGGCGACACCGTCGCGCACCAGCGCCATCCGCAGGTTCGTCTGCCCGCCGTCGACGGCCAGTTCCAGGCTCACTTGATCCCCGCCGTCATCGTGATCCCTTCGACGAACTTGCGTTGGAGGACGAGGAACAGCAGCAGCGTCGGCAGCAGCGCCAGCAGCGCGGCGGCCATCATCATCGGGATGCCGCCGGAGCCGAGGTTGTTGGCCTGCATCGCGGCCAGCCCGACCGGCAGCGTCCGGTGCTCCTCGTCGTTGCCGACCAGCAGCGGCCACAGATGGCTGTCCCAGTTGGTCATGAAGATGAACAGCGCCAGCGCGGCCATCGGCGAAGCCATCATCGGCGCGACGACGTTCCACAGGATCCGCAGCTCGCCGGCGCCGTCGATGCGCGCGGCCTCCAGCAGCTCGTCCGGCAGCCCGTCGATGCTCTGCCGCATGAGGAAGATCCCGAACGCGCTGGTGGCCGACGGGACGATCAGGCCGGCGAAGCTGTTGACCCAGCCGAGGTCGAAGACCAGCGCGTACAGCGGCACGTAGATGACCTCGAGCGGCACCATCAGCGTCGCCAGCACGACGAAGAACAGCAGGTTGCGGCCGCGGTAGGCGAACTTGGAGAAGCTGTACCCGGCGAGCGTGCAGGTGACGACGTTCAGCAGCGTCACCGCGACGCCCACGACGGTGCTGTTGAGGTAGTACCGCGCGAACGGCGCCTGCTCGAACGGCAGCGTGAAGTTACCCCACAGCCACTGCGTCGGCAGCCACCGCATCGGGCTGGCCAGCACCTCGTCGGCCGGCTTCACCGCCGACAGCGCCGCGTAGACGAACACCGACGCGAACACCAGGCCGCCGGCCAGCAGCAGCACGAACACGACGACCTTGCCGACCGGGCGCCGCTTCCGCGACGGCGGCGCCGGACCCGCGACCACCACGGCGCTCATGCCGACCTCCGCAGCGCGCGCAACTGCACGAACGTCACCACGAGCAGCAGGACGAACATGAGGACGGCGACGGCGGAGGCGCGGCCCATGCGGGCGCTGGCGAAGGCCGTCTTGTACACGAACAGGTTGATCACCTCGGTGCCGAAGCTGCCGCCGGTGAGCACGACCTGCGGGCTGAACGACTGGAAGCCGCGGATCACCGCCATCACCAGGACCACGACGGTGATCGGCTTGAGCAGCGGCAGCGTGACGTAGCGCAGCCGGCGCAGCGACCCGGCGCCGTCCAGGGCGGCCGCCTCCTGCAGGTCCTTCGGGATGTTCTGCAGCCCGGCCAGGAAGATGATCAGGAAGAACCCGACCTCCTTCCAGACCGCCGCTATCGCGATCGCCCACTTGGCCCATGTCGACGACGTCAGCCACGGGATGTCGGTGTTCAGCGTCTGGTTGAGCAGGCCCTCCGGCTGCAGCACCAGGCGCCAGATCACCGACACCGCCACCCAGGACGTCGCGACCGGCGCGAAGTACAGCAGCCGGACGAACGCGCTGCCGCGCATGCGGGTGTTCAGCCCGAGCGCCAGCACCAGCGCCAGCAGCACCGCCGGCCCGTACGTGACGACGACGTAGAACAGCGACGCGCCCAGCGAGGCGAGGAACCGCTCGTCGCCGAACAGGAAGCGGAAGTTGTCCAGCCCGACCCAGACCGGTGCGCTGGTCAGGTTGTAGTCGTAGAGGCTGAGCTGGAACACCCGCAGCATGGGGTAGATGGCGAACGCCGCGAACAGTGCCAGCGCCGGCAGCGCGAACACCAGCCCGACGGCGTCGCGGCGGCGTCGCCAGCCGGGCCGGCCGGAGCCCGGCGGCCGGGCCCGCGCGCCGCGGGCCCGGTCCGGAGCGGTTCTGGTCAACGCCACGGGACTAGCTCGAGACGCTCTGGTCGACCGACTCGGAGGCTTCTTCGAGGCTCTCCGCCGGTGGCTGGCCGTCGAAGACCGACCGCTCGACGGCCGCCTTGATCGCGTCCTGCACCTCGCTCCAGTGCGGCCCGACCTCGTCGAACTTGCCCTGCTGGTAGGCCTGTGACCAGACGTCGAGGAACGGGATGTTCGCCGCCGCCTCGGACTGCTCCCAGCCCTGCAGCGGCTGGACGAAGTTGACGTCGGTGAGCCAGCGCTCGTGCTGCGAGGTCATGTACTCGATGAACTTCCACGCCTCCTCCTGCTGCTCGGAGGCCTTGTTCACCGCGAAGTAGTAGCCGTACCAGCGTCCGGACGGGTTCGCCGGGTCCACCTGCGGGAGCGGGACGACCGCCAGGTTCTCGAACGTGTCGGGGTTGTCCTGCGCGATCTGCTCGACCGCCCACGGGTAGATCATCGTCATCGACCGGCGGCCGGAGGCGAAGTCCTCGAACGGCGACGTCGCTTCACGCGAGGCGGTGTCGGCGTTGCCGACCTGGTCCTCGCGGATCAGGTCGTGCCAGATCTGCAGCGCCTCGACCGACTCGGGTTCGGTGAGCGCCGAGCCGGTGCCGTCCTCGTTCAGGATCGAGCCGCCGGTCTCGTTCAGCAGCGTCTGCAGCTGCTGGGTGTACCAGCCGGAGTGCAGGTAGACGAAGTTGAAGCCCTCGTGACCGGCCGCGACCAGCTGCTGGCCGTACTCGGACACGTCGTCCCAGGTCTCCGGCGGGCTGGCCGGGTCGAGCCCGGCGTCGGCGAAGTGCTGGGTGTTGATGGCGAAGGCGGTCGCGTTGAACTCGCTGGGGACGCCGTAGAGGGTGCCGTCGTCGCCCTTCGCGCCGTCGAGCGTGCCGTCGACGTAGAGCGCCTCCAGCTCCTCGGCGGACTCGACCCCGAACGCGGCCGGGTCGATCGGCGCCAGCAGTTCCTTCGGGATGTACTCGCCGCGCAGCGCGCTGTCGTCCATGTTGATGATGTCCGGCCCGGACCCGTTGCTCAGCGACGTCAGCATCTTGGTGCCGAAGTCGTTGTTCGGGATGGTCTCGTAGGTGATGTCGACGTTCGGGTTCGCCTCCTCGTACTCCGCGATGAGCTGCTCGTTCAGCTCCGTCATCGGCGGATGGGTGTGCGTCCAGTAGGTCAGCTCGATGGTGTCGCCGCCGCCGGTCGACCCGCCGTCGGAGCCGCAGGCGGCGGCGACCGCCAGCACGGCCGCGGCCGGGATCAGGACCGCGCGGGCGCGCGCTCGTACGCTCATGGGTTGCTCGCTTTCATCGGTCCGCCCGGGTGGGCGGCGCGGAAGGTCAGGCGGAACGCCGCGTGTGCCGGCGCAGTGCCGGGGCGGGCACCGGCCGGAGCTCGGCGGTCAACTGGAACCGGTCGCCGCGGAACAGGTCGGTGCCGCACTCGACGACCCGTCCGTTCGCGCCGAACGTGACGACGTCGAGCTGGAATGCCGGTCGCCCCGGTTCCGTGTGCAGCACGGCGGCGATCCGTTCGTCGAGCAGTGTCGGCTCGATGGTGGTGCGGCCGGTCAGGATCGGGATGCCGTAGCGGTCCGCGAGCAGGTCGTACCAGGACCCGTTCAGATCCGCCGGCGTCAGGCCAGGAACGACGTCGTCGGCCACCCAGGTGGTCTCGACGCCGATGGGGTCGCCGTCGGCGGTGCGGAGCCGGGTGAACCGGACGATCGTCGTGTTGACGGGGATGCGCAGCGTCCGGGCCCGGCGTGGCCCGGCCGGCAGCCGCCGGAACTCCAGCGTCACGCTGCCCGGCACCAGGCCGCGGTTGCGCATCTCCTGCGAGAACGAGGTGATCGCGAGACGTCGGGTCAACTTCGGTCGCGCGACGAAGTTGCCCCGGCCGTGCTCGCGTACGACGAACCCAGCCGTCGCCAGGTCGTCGAGGGCCCGCCGCAGGGTCATGCGGGCCACGCCCCAGTCGTGCGCCAGCCGGCGCTCCGACGGGAGTGCGACACCCTCGTCTCCGTGGTCGATGAGCTCCAGCAGGCGGCCGCGTACCTGTGCGACCTTGCCGGTCGCGGACCCGAAGCCGTCGTTCGCCATGGTGTGAGCTCCTCGACGAGAGGTGAGGTGCGCACCTTTATAGTCCGCGCGGCTGGACTGCACCAGAGCGCGGGCGAAGCCCGAGTAGACCAGTGGTTCGGCGGTTGCCCGCGGCGATGCCGCAGGCCACGGGCTTTTGTATGTACGTGGGCGGCAACTGGTCCAATCGGCGGGTCAGCGCAGCAGCGACCGCGGCGTCGGCGCCAGCCGCAGCGCGACGGGCGGCGCGGACAGCCGTCGCCGGAGCTCGGCACGCAGGCCGGGCCGCTCGGCCCACCCGGCCCGGTGCGCCGCATAGGCGTCGGCGTCGGGGAAGCGCGCCACCCACACGAACGCGTTGGCGTCGTCGTGCACGGGCAGCGCCGGATATGTGTTGGGCGACGGGTCGGTCTCGAGGCGGGCGATCGGGCCGACGCCCAGCGCGGGCTCGGCCTCGGCGGTGAAGAACTCGGCGAACTCGCGGAGGTCGCCGGCGACGGGGTAGACCTCGACGCCCACGAGTGCGGACGAATCGGTGGCTGGCGGCCGGACGACGGCGCCGCCGACGCCGGGGAACGGGAAGCCCGACCCGGCGTCGACGGGATGCAGCAGGTGGACGTCGTCGGAGTCGATCATCGTGACGTTGGCGGCCGCGGCGTGCCGGGCCCACACCGGGCCGGAGTAGAACGCCGTCAGCGCCTCGTGCCGCGTCGCCATGTCGGCGAAGCCGCGGATCCAGACGAACCGGCCGGGCGCGTCGAGGTCGCGGAACTGGCCGATCAGCCGGGCGCCGAGCACCTCCTGCGTCTCGACGAACTCGCGGTCGAACAGCGTGACGAGGTCGTCGCGACGGCCCGCGTGCACGGTGTACTGCCGCAGCTCGACGATGGGGCAGCAGAGGTCGGTTGTCATGCCGGGCACGGTAGCGCCCGGCATGACGGACTCAGCGACGCAGCAGCGCCCGCAGTTCGGTGATGATCGCGGCCGGGTGCTGCTCGGCCATGAAATGACCGGCGGTCGTGGTGGCATGCCGCAGGTCCGCCGCCCACGCGCCCCAGAGCCCGGCCGCGTCGTACCCGAGCGCCGCGCCCCAGTCCTGCTGGACGACGGTCACCGGCATCGCCAGTCGCCGGCCGGCCGCCCGGTCCGCCGCGTCGTGCTCGACGTCGATGCCGGCGGAGGCGCGGTAGTCGGCCACGATCGACGGGACGGCGGCCGCGCAGGCCCGCAGGTACTCGGCCCGCACGTCGGCCGGGATCGCGGCCGGATCGGCGCCCCACTGGTCCAGGAAGAAGCCGAAGAACTCGTCCGGCGCCCCGGCGATCAGCCGCTCCGGCAGGCCCGGCGGCTGCGCCATCAGGTACAGGTGGAACGCGACCGCCGCGGACGCGCCGTGCAGCACGTCCCACATGTCCAGCGTCGGCAGCACGTCGAGGATCGCGAGGTGCGTCACGCGACCGGGGTGATCCAGACCGGCGCGGAACGCCACCAGCGCGCCGCGGTCGTGGCCGGCCAGCGCGAACCGCTCGTGCCCGAGGTTCGCGGCCAGCGCGACGACGTCGGCGGCCATGGTCCGCTTCGCGTAGCTGGCGTCGTCGTCCGCGCCGGGCTTGTCGCTGCCACCGTAGCCGCGCAGGTCGGGCACGATGACGGTGTGGTCGGCGGCCAGGTCGGCGGCGACGTGCCGCCACATCAGGTGGGTCTGCGGGAACCCGTGCAGCAGCACGACCGGACGGCCGGCGCCGCCGACGGCGACGTTCAGCGCGACGTCGCCGTCTCCGGGCACTCGCCGGTACTCGAAGTCCGGGATGGTGGGCGTCATGGCTCTCCTCTGGGTGATCCTTGGGTGTGTCTTCCAGCGTCCGGCCCGCCGATGAGCGTTCGATGAACACCCGGTTCGGCGTGCTCGGGCCGGTGGTGGCGTGGTCGCAGGGCGCCGACGTCGACCTCAAGGGGCCGCGGCACCGCGAGGTGCTGGCCCGGCTGATCGTGGCGCGCGGCCGGGTCGTCCCGGTGCGGCGGATCGTCGCCGACCTGTGGGAGTCGCCGCCGGACGGCGCCGTCGTCGCCGTCCGCACGTTCGTCGCCGCGCTACGCCGGGCGCTGGAGCCGGACCGCGCGCCGCGCTCGGCGGCGACCTTGCTGGTCACCGAGGGACCGGGCTATGCGCTGCGGGCCACCGCGGACGCCGTCGACGCGTGGCGGTTCGCGGCCGGGGTCGAGGCGGCCGGCCGTGCGGCGCCGGCCGAGGCGCTGCCGCTGCTGGACGCCGCGCTCGCGCTGTGGCGCGGCCCGGCCTACGCCGACTTCGCCGCGGCCGCTTGGGCGGCGCCGGAGCGGACCCGGCTGACCGAGCTGCGGCTGACGGCGGTCGAGCGGCGGGCCGAGGCGCTGCTGGCGCTGGGCCGGCCCGCCGACGCCGTACCGGACCTCGACGCCCACGTCGCCGAGCATCCGTGGCGCGAGGACGCGTGGCGGCTGCTGGCGCTCGCGCTCTATCGCAGCGGGCGCCAGGCCGACGCGCTGGACGTGCTGCGGCGGGCCCGGTCGCTGCTCGGCGACCAGCTCGGCGTCGACCCCGGGCCGCGGCTGCGGCAGCTGGAGACCGACCTGCTCCGCCAGCAGCTGCCGGTCGACGCCGTCGGGCGGGTGTGGGCCGACGCCGCCGCGGCGTACGACCAGACGGTGGCCGCGGGCGCGCCCGGGCGGCTGGAGTCGACCGTCGGGCTGCTGCGGGTGCTCGCGCTCACCGGCGGGCACGGGCTGGCGGCGGCGCAGGAACAGCGGGTGGCCGCCGTCGCCGCCGCCGAGCAACTGGGCGACCCGGAGCTGACGGCGCGGGTCATCGGCAGCTACGACGTGCCCGGCGTCTGGACCCGGTCGGACCATCCGGACCGCTCCGCCCGCGTCGTCGCGGCGGCCGAGCGCACGCTGGCCGCGCTGCCGCCGCCCGCCCCGCCCGCGACCCGCGCCCGGCTGCTGGCGACCGTCGCGATGGAGTCGCGCGGGTCCGGCTCGCCCCGTCCGGCCGAGGCCGCCGCCGAGGCCGAGCGCATCGCCCGTCGCCTGCACGACCCCGCGCTGCTGGCGTTCGCGCTGAACGCGACCTTCCTGCAGACGTTCCAGCGGGCCGGACTGGCGCCGTCGCGGGACGCCATCGGGGCCGAGCTGGTGACGCTGGCCTCGGCCCAGGGGTTGCCGGAGGTCGAGATCCTCGGCCGGCTGGTGCGCATGCAGGCGCGAGCCGCGCTGGGCGACTTCGCGGCCGCCGACGAGCACGCCGCCGCGGCCGACGAGCTGGGCCGTCGGCACGAGCGGCCGCTGGTCGACGTGTTCACCCGCTGGTACCGGGCGGTCCGGCTGGCATCGGTGGGCGGCGCCGCGGCCGCCGGTGACGCCGAGGCCGCCTACCGCGCGGCGGCGGCCCGGCTGGAGGGCGCCGGCATGCCCGGCCTGGAGCGCGGGCTGCTGCCGCTGGCGCTGCTCTGCCTGCGGGTCTGGCACGACCGGCCGCTGGTGTTCGCCGACGACACCGACTGGGGCCCGTATGCACCGTGGGTGCGGCCGCTGCTGCTGGTGACCCGCGGCCGCCGCGACGACGCCGCCGCGGCGCTGCGGGTGGTGCCGGAGCCGCCGCGTGACCTGCTGCTGGAGGCGACCTGGTGCTTGACCGGACGGGCCGCGCTGGCCGTGGGCGACCATGCGCTGGCGGCCCGGGCCCGGGCCGCCCTGGCGCCGGCGGCCGGCGAGCTGGCCGGGGCGGGCAGCGGCGTCCTCACCGCCGGCCCGGTGGCGTCGCACCTCGCCGCGCTGGACGACGGGCTCAGCGCCGCCGGCCGCTGAGGTAGTACTCGCGCCACGCGACGGAGATGTCCTGGATGCCGCCGATACGCCGGTGGTCGAGCAGGTCGCGCCACGCGTCCTCCAGCCGCACGCTGAGCCGTGTCTCGGCCGGTTCGTGCGGTGACGGCGTGACGCTGCCCTTGGCGGTGCGGCGGTCGATGATGAGCTTCCCCTTGGCGCGGAAGCTCGTGCCCCGGATCCGCCGGCACACGAGGTAGTCGATGTTGAACCCGTCCGGCCCGAAGTCGTCGGCCGAGGACATGCCGCTCAGGCGGACCGCCTCGGCGAGAGCGTCGAGGACGTGGGACAGCTCCTGCTCGGAGTCCTGCCGCCAGGAGAACCAGAGCGCCTTCCGGTCGTCCGCTCCGCGACTGGTCCGGATGGTCGGCCCGGCCAGCAGCTGGTAGTCCGTCATCTTCAGGCCGACCCGGCTGTTGGGCGACAACTCGTCGCGCTGCCCGTCCAGCTCACTGACGGCGGCCGGCCGTCCGCCCAGCCTGGTGACCAGGTCGTGCAGCCGGATCTCCAGCGACCGCTCGGCCGCCGCCGTCTCGTTGAACTCCAACCACTGCTCGTGGCTGGGCAGCGGTTCGTCGAAACGCGAGTTCGACCGGGCCAGCTGGAGGTGGATGAAGGCGAGGTCGTCGAGGGCCGAGATCGCGCAAGCGGCGACGCCGATGCCGTCGCACTGCGCCAGGTAGGAGAGGACGGCGTTGGTGGTGCCGACGCGGGCCGGGCCGACCAACGTCACCGGCACGACGAAGTCGACGTCCTCGTCGGTGCCGGCGTCGACCGTCTTCCGGAACCGGGCGGCGGCCGCGTCGTCGACGGCGACGAGGTTGATCCAGTTGCCCGGTCCGTGGCCGGTGCGCAGATCGCTGATCCAGAGACCGAACCCGTTCGCACGGCACCGCCGCGCGATCCGGGCCACGACCCGGCAGCGCAGCTCGCTGCTGGCGTTCCGCAGCGCGAGCATGGCGCGGATGGCGACGCGGGACGGCTCCGGCCACGACTCCAGGCGCTCCGCGGCGGGGTCACCCGAGGCGTCGGCGACGGGCAGCTGGACCGGGCACTGGAGCGACAGGATCGGCGCGTCGGCGTCCTCGACGGCCGACCGTGCGATGACGCTGAGCGCTTCGACGATGGCGCGAGTGTCCGTCAGCCGCGTCGTCGACCGGTCCGGATCGATGACGATCAGCAGCTCGAACCGTTCGGTGTCCTCGTAGAGGAAGCTCGGGTTCGGCCGGGCCGAGCCGACGAAGACCAGCGTGCCGGGCTGCTTGCGGTGCACGGAGATCCGCACCGGCACCGCGCGGCCCTGGTGACTCGTCCACAGGGTGGGCGCGAGCGGGCCGCGGCGCGTGCCCGCGACCACGGCGGCGCCGTTCAGGCTGGCGCTCAGCGTCTCGTCCAGGCTGAACGGCTGGCGTGGAGTCCGGAGGACGGGCAGCAGGTAACCGGGCCGATCACGCAGATGGTGCACCTGGAAGTTGACCTGAACGGCGCGCACGCCGGAGCGATAGACGGAGTCGGGCAGCGGAATCTCGTGCTCCGGAGCCGGTGCTCCCTTCGAATCCATGGTTCCTCATCACCCCCAGGGCGGCGAACTCGACGTCGGGCGTGTAGGTGCTTCCCCAGCCCTGCCGCCGCGCCCACGTCGGCACCGTCGGCGTCGTCAGGCGCAGCTCGCGGCGCGGCAGGTCCACCACGATGCTGAGCACCACGAGGACGGCCAGACAGGCCACGCCGATCGAGAAGACGACCACCAGGGTGTCGTCCGAGGTCACCGCGGCGATCGTGAGCGCCTCCGCGATGGCGACGGCGATGGTGGCGTAGGCCAGGTACCGGGACCGTTCCCGGACCCTGGCCGCGATCGAGTGCCGGGGCGGCAGCTGCAGGCGGGTGTAGAGGAACCCGGGGACCAGCAGCAGCACGGCCACGAGCGCGTCCCGCTCGATGCCGCCCCGCAGGCCGGGGCGGTCCCGGAACGGCCACCAGAACTCGCCGGCGAGCAGTGCGATCGTCGCGTAGGACAGGACCAGGACCGTGCCGGCGTAGGCGAGCAGGGCGCGCGGGCCGGACCGGGTCGCGTCCTGGACGAGGATCCCGACCTCGATCTGCGTGCGCTCCGTCGTCGCGACCGGCTCCTCCAGCCGGCGCCAGTACGCATGGTTCCGCGACGCCGAGACCACGTCGGTCTGGAAGTAGTCCGAGCCCAGCTGTTGCGTCGTGATCTCCGTCGCGGCGCGCCGCAGTCGGTCCGCGACGACCCGGGCGTTGTCGAGGAACGGCCCGGACCTGGTGTGCCAGGCGGCGGCGAGGGTCTCGGTGGCACGCAGGCTCTCGATCGGCCACGGGATCCCGGCCTCGGCGGCCTCCCAGCGCCGCCGGCGGGTGAGCTCGGCCAGCGCGCCGACGGTCGTCTCGAGCTCGTGCTCCACCATGCTTCTCGGCACGACGTTCTGGCCGCCGGCCGGGTCGACCAGGGTGGCCAGGTAGCCGAGGTCGCGCTGGATTCGATCGACGTCGTCCGTGCCGGCCATCGACGTGAGATACATGTCCGAGATCTGCAGCGACTGCTCCGTCGCCGCGACGAGGTGATACGAGCGCAGGCTGCTGGGTACCTCGGTCTGGTAGCGCACGACGTAGACGCCGCGCGCGTTGAGCGGCCGGCCGCGCACCGGTTTCCGCAGTAGCGGGACGTCGTAGCTGAGGAGGTGATTGTCGCGACCCTCATCGAGATTCACGACCAGCAGGTATTCGTTCAGAGCGACGCCGAGGAGATGGAAGAATTGCCGCAAGGTGTCCTCATAGCCGGCGAGGATCCGCAGAGCCGTGTGCCGATGTCCGTGACTGTTCGTGGACGCGCCGGTGTTCGGCGGAGTCGCCTGCGACCGGCTGGAGATCAGCATGGTCAATGCCGATTGCACGAGCCATCTCGGCTCACCGGTCGTGTACAGGAAATCCGCCAGGTCGCTGTCGGTGAGCTTGGCGTCCGGGTGACTGCCGAGCGCGTTCCGGAGCAACTGGTAGAGACCCGCGGCCACCGGCCCGGCCAGCTCGAGCTGGGCCAGCCGCGGCACCCGGGAGCCGTCGTAGTCGCGCACGTCGATGGGGAAGCTGAACTGGCGTGGGAGCCGGGCGACCGGCACCCAGAGGCCCTGCTCGTCGCGGCTTTTCGCCGGGTTGCGCTGACGCAGTTGCTGGAAGGACTCGCAGGCGATGCGCTGCTCCTGGTCGAGCAGCCCGAGACTGACATCGATCTCGGTCGTGCATTCCGGTGCCAGGTGTTCGACCAACGCCAGCCGTTCGGTGATGCGGCGGACGTGGTTCTGTTCCAACGCCAGGTCGAGGAACGACAATCCGACTTCCGCCTCGTCCAGTGCGGAGGGTGGCGGCGCACCGGGAACGGGCACTTGGGTGATCGCGTGGCGCAGTGCGGTCGTCGCGTCCGGCGCTTCGGCTTTCACCCAGGTGCCCTGCATAACGCCCCCTTGATCACGGAGCGTATCGCCGCGGTTGCGGAATGAGAAGATCATGATGGTGACTGAATTGTCGTGTTCCGCGGCAGGGGGTTCGACATGAGTGCTGCCCGAGAGGATTTCGACGCCGCGCTGGATGTGGCCGGCGACCGAGCCCGGGCCTGGCTGGCGGGGCTGGGCGAGCGGACCGTGCGCGCCACGGCGAGTGCGGACGACGTCCGGGCGGCGCTCGGCACCGAACTGCCCAGCGGTCCCAGCGACCCGGCCGACGTGGTGCGGCTGCTCGCCGACGCCGCGGAGCCGGGCCTGGTGGCGACGCCGTCGGGCCGGTTCTTCGGGTTCGTCATCGGCGGCACGCTGCCGGCCGCGTTGGCCGCGGACTGGCTGGTCAGCGCGTGGGACCAGAACGCCGCCCTGCGCGCCGCGAGCCCGGCCGGCACGGCCGTCGACGACATCGCGGCGGCCTGGCTGCTCGACCTGCTGGGGCTGCCGGCTGGCGCGGGCGTCGGGTTCGTCACCGGCGCGACCATGGCGAACTTCGCCGGCCTGGCGGCAGCGCGCGACTTCGTCCTCGCCCGGGCCGGCTGGGACGTCGGCGAGCACGGCCTGGCCGGGGCGCCACGGGTCCGGGTGCTGGTGGGCCGGGAACGGCACGACTCCGTCGACTCGGCGCTGCGCTACCTCGGGCTCGGCGCGCCCGAAGCCGTCGCCGTCGACGACCAGGGCCGGGTGCGGGCGGACGCGCTGGTGGCGGCGCTGGGCGCCGGTTCGGGTGGGCCGACGATCGTCTGCCTGCAGGCCGGCAACATCCACTCCGGCGGCTTCGACCCGTTCGCGTCGGCGATACCGGCGGCTCACGCCGTCGGCGCCTGGGTCCATGTGGACGGCGCGTTCGGGCTGTGGGCGGGCGCGTCACCACGGACCCGCGCGCTGCTCGCCGGCGCCGAGACCGCCGACTCGTGGGCGACCGACGCGCACAAGACGCTCAACGTGCCGTACGACAGCGGCATCGTCGCGGTCCGCGACCCCGCGGCGCTGCGGTCGGCCATGAGCTACCACGCGGACTACCTGGTCACCGACGCGACCTACCTCGAGCCGTACGAGCGGGTGCCGGAGCTGTCGCGGCGGGCGCGGTCGGTGCCGGTGTGGGCGGCGTTGCGCTCGCTCGGCCGGTCCGGGCTGGCCGAGCTGGTCGACCGCCTGTGCCGGCACGCGGCCGCCTTCGCCGACGGGGCGCGGGCGATCCCCGGCGCGGAGGTGCTCAACGACGTCGTGTTCACCCAGGTCTGCCTTGCCTTCGGCGATGACGAACGCACCCGCGAGGTCGGCCGGCGGCTGATGGCCGACGGCACCGTCTGGATGACCGGCTCGCGGTGGCGTGGGCGCGAGGTGCTGCGGATCTCGGTGAGCAACTGGTCGACCGACGACACCGACGTCGCCCGCGGCCTCGACGCCCTGGCCCGGGCCGCTGCCGGGTGAGGCCGGCGTCGACCAACCCCATAGCCATGTGGAGGCCTGGTGTCGTCACGGCGACCACGTGGAAGCTCACGGCCATCTCGACCCGATCGTTGATCGAGCTAGCACCACCCCAACGTCCAGTTCACGTGCCACGACGTCATCGCGGCGCGCGGATTCGACCCGGCCGCGCTGCCCTGACAGGGCGCTCCCTGGAAATGATCAGGTGACGTACCGGCACGTTTCGCGCCAGGAAGTTCACCTGATCGTTTCGTGCCCACATCGTGGAGACGATCAGGTGACCAAACGTACGGTCGTCCGGTGTCCAGGTCACCCGATCATCCTCACCGGAACGATCAGGTGACACATCCCGCTGCCACGACGGCCGCGCGGCACTCATGCGAGTGACGTGCTCCCGGCGTGTGTCCCGGGGTTACGGCGCCAGGTACCAGTGCGGGCCGGCGGCCCAGCCGAGCAGCCGCCGCCCGCCGCCGGGCGCCGTCCCGTTCGGCTGGAACCGCCCGCCGGCGACCACGTGGGCGAGCCCGTCGACGGCCGGGTGGAACCGCGTCAGCCGGGCGTCCTCGACGAACGAGCGCAGCCGTTCGACGGCGGCGTGCTGCTCGCCGTCGTCGCACAACGACGCGAAGAAGATCGCCTGGCGCCAGGCGTAGGCGACGTTCTTGACGGCGATCAGTGCGGCGTGCCGGTGGGCCGAAGGCTGGGTCAGCCGGCGAACCACCCAGTGGAACACCCGGCCGGTCAGGTCCGGCGCGACCGGCCGCAGCTCGTCGCGCAGGTCCAGCACGTGCACTAACGCCGCGAGGTTGTGCGTGGTGAGGATCTGGCTCTGCTCGATCATGGTGCCGCTGACGGCGACCGGGTTGCGCTCGGTGCTCGTTCGGGCCTCGGCCGCCCGCTCGACGCAGAGCCTGCCGAGCGCGGCCGCCGTCACCGGCACGGCGTTCGGGTCGCGCGGGCCGGGCGGCTCCGGCGGCGGGGTGTGCGCGGCCCAGTAGGCGGCGTCGGGGAGGTCGTAGTAGTGGGCGTACAGCGTGCCTGCCAGCGCGGTGCTGGTGACGGCGGCGGCGTCGTGCCACTTGCGGCTGAACGTGCCCATGAAGATGTCGGCCGCGACCTCCTCGACCAGCGGTACGCCGACCTTCGCCTCCGCGGCCAGCGCCGTCAGCTCGCGCACCAGCGGGTTCGGCAGGATCGCCTGCGGGTACGCCGTCAGCGCCAGTCGGCTGGTCTCCCGTAGCGCCTCCCGTGCGGCGCCCTTCACCGGCGTTCGCAGCGGGTCGAGCGCGGCGGCCCACGGCAGTTCCCCGAATCGCACCTGGTGCTGGAGGTCGAGCAGCAGCAGGCCGCGCCGGCGGCGGAACGCGGCGTAGGTCGCTGCGTACAGCTGTCGCAGCGCGGGGTCGTCCAGGCCGGCGGCCAGCAGCTGTGACGTCAGGCGCGGCAGCACGCCCGCGAGCACCTCGCCGGACCCGATGACGCCGTGCTCGACCAGCACGTCCACCGGAGCGTCGAGCGCCCGCTCGACCTGCTGGACCAGCCCTCGCGGCACCGGCTGCCCGTCGGCGACATCGGCCGTGACGGCCTCGATGGAGGGCAGCCCGCCGTCGGCCGGGAACGGCTCCAGCCGGTCGGCCAGCAGCTGCGCGATGGCGGCGTGCGTCGGCCGGTCGGCGACCTCGGCCTGGACGGCGCGCAGCGCGACCCGCCGCGGTGACCCCGGCGCGCCGTGCGCCGTGACCGTGTTGGCCAGCGCGCGCCGGATCCAGCCGACCTCGCGGCCGGTGAGCAGCGAGCTGCCGTCGGGGCAGCGTTCGAGGGCGGCGTGCAGCCGGGCGAGGTTGCTCCTGGGGTGCGCGGTCGCGTCGGGGCGCTCGCGCGTGGCCGCGGCGTGGTCGGCCAGCCATTGCTCCCGTCGCGGCGCCCAGTCCTCCGGCCACCGCCGGCACGGCCAGCCGCCGCGGACGGCGCCGTCACCGGTCAGCTCCGGGAGGTCGCCGTCGACGGTCTCGGCCCAGAGTTCCACCAGCCGGTCGTACAGCGGATGCCAGACCCCCAGCGTCTCGCGCATGACCGTGACCTGCTCTGGCACCGCCCGCGTGCGCAGTCCTTCGCGGACGCGTCCCACCGGCTCCAGGTGCACCGACGTGCCGGTGACCGGGCGGGCGCCGGGGGCCGGCGGCGGGGTGAGGCGCAGCCGGCCCAGCCATGGCCGCAGCTCGGCGACGAGGTCCAGCGCCGCCTCGTGGTGGCCGTGCCGGAGCAGCCAGGCGACGGTCGGCAGGGCGGCGTCCTCGGGCAGCTCGACGCGGTACCGCTCCGACGCCAGCGCGGCCAGCAGCTCGGCCTGCCCGGCGTCGCCGAGGTACCAGAGGTTGAGCCGTTCCCGGTCGTTCGCACCGGGCGCCTCGGCCGGCAGTCCGGCCACCCGAGCGGCCTCGTCGTCGCTCAGCGGCAGCTCGGCCAGCAGCCGGCCGGTCGCGAAGCCGCCGTGCGCGACCTCGAGCGTCACCCAGGCCGGAGTGCCGGCGACCGGCGTGCGCGACCCGACGGTCAGCCGGCCGCCGGCCATGCCGCCGATCACCGCCCGCCAGCGCTCCGCCTTGGCCCGGGCCCGCTCGCGCGCCGCGGGGTCGTCCTGCTCGGCGGCCATGCGCAGAGCGCGTTCGAGCTGGCCGAAGGCATAGCCGGACGAGGTCTGCTGCCGCTCGTCGGCCACGAGCACTCCGTCCGGGTCGGCTGAGGTGGACATGGAGGCAGGAATCGAACCTGCGCCCTCCCGGTAAGCAGCCGGGCGATCTACCACTGAGCTACTCCATGCGGTTCGCGCTCATCGTACGATCCCGCGCAGCAACGCCACGATCCGTTTGGCGTGTTCGCCGCTCGGGTCGAGGTCGGCGCGAAAATCGGTGACGCTGACGCCGAGCAGTCGCGGCGACGCCACCAGCGGGGCGAGCGCCACGGCCAGCTGCTCCCACGATGGGCCGCCGGGCTGCGGGTACGTCACCGCGGGCAGCGCCGCCGGGTCGAGCACGTCGAGGTCGATGTGCAGCCAGGCGGCGCCGTCGACCAGGTCGCGGGCCGTGCGGCCGGCCGCCGCCGGGCGGGCCAGCAACTCCGGCGCGGGAATCTGGTGCAGCGCGGCGGGCAGCCGCCCGACCTCGGCGGCCGACGCCGGGTCCAGACCGGCGGTGCGGTGCCCGAGCAGGACGACGGCGGACGGCTCGACCATCGGGACCGTCCCGGCCAGCGACACCAGCTCCCGCGCGCCGTCGCCGGTGAGGATCGCGAGGTCCATGTCGGCGGTCTCGCCGGTGTCGGACGCCGCGCCGACGAGGTAGTCCGGATGGCCGTCGGCGTACCAGAGCCCGACCGGCCCGGCCACCGTCAGCAGGGCCGGGATCACGCCGAGCAGCAGGCTGCAGTCGCCGCCCACGACCAGCGGCCGCGACCCGGGCCGCGCCCGCAGCGCGGCCGTCAGGGACGCCGTCAGCGCGCGGGCCGCCGCGACCGTCGCGGGCAGCGCCAGCACGCCGGTCTCCGGGTCGCGCGTGCCGCCCTCGATGACGGTGTCGGCGTCGCCGAGGTCGGCCTCGACCAGCGACGCCAGCCCGGCGGCACGCAACGCGCCGGGCGCCGCCGCCTCACCCCGTCCGGACGCGGAACAGTCCCATGGAGCGCCGAGCAGGAACCAGCTCATCCCTCGATCTCAGCGCACCCCGTACAAGTAGTCCAGGGCCAGCTGGTCGAGCCGCTCGAAGGCCATGCCGCGCTGCGCCGCCTCCTCAGGGTCGAACGCGTCGGCCCGCAGCGAGTCGACGGTCTCGCCCGGCGCCGCGGTCGGCGTGGCCAACTGGTCCAGCCGGGCCGCGGCCAGCGCCTCCTGGACCTCCGGGTCGGCGCGGAACGCGGCGGTCTTGTCGCGCAGGATCAGGTAGTTGCGCATGCAGCCCGCGGCCGACGCCCAGACGCCGTCCATGTCTTCGGTGCGCGGCGGCTTGAAGTCGAAGTGCCGCGGGCCGTCATAGCCGCCGGACTCGATGACGTCGACGGTCCAGAACGCGCCGCGGGCGTTGCCGGCGCCGAAGCGGAAGTCCTGGTCGTAGCGCGGGCCGGTCTGGCCGTTGAGGTCGATGTGGAAGAGCTTGCCGTGCCACAGCGCCTGGGCGATGCCGTGCGCGTAGTTCATCGAGGCCATCTCCTCATGCCCCACCTCGGGGTTGAGGCCGACCAGCTCGGGGTGCTCGAGCTCGTTGATGAACGCGATGGCGTGGCCGATGGTCGGCAGCAGGATGTCGCCGCGCGGCTCGTTCGGCTTCGGCTCGATGGCGACCCGCAGGTCGTAGCCGCGGTCGAGGATGTACTGGCCGAGGAGGTCGAACGCCTCCTTGTAGCGGTCGAGCGCGGCCCTGATGTCCTTGGCGGCGCCCGACTCGGCGCCCTCGCGGCCGCCCCAGGCGACGAACACCTTCGCGCCCAGCTCGGCGCCGAGGTCGATCTGGTCGGCGGCCTTGCGGACGGCGAAGCGGCGCACGTCGCGGTCGTTGTTGGTGAACCCGCCGTCGCGGAAGACCGGGTGCGAGAACAGGTTCGTGGTGACCATCGGGACCTGCAGGCCGGTCTCGTCGAGGGCCGCGCGGAACGGCTTCAGCGCGGCGTCGCGCTCGGACGGCGACGCGCCGAACGGGATGACGTCGTTGTCGTGGAACGTGATGCCGTAGGCGCCCAGCTCGGCCAGCTTGTGCACGGCGAGCGCGGGGTCGAGCCGCGGCCGGACGGCGCCGCCGAAGACGTCCACGCCCTCCCAGCCGACCGTCCAGAGGCCGAAGGAGAACCTGTCCTCGCGGGTGGGGGTGTAGTCGTTCATGCGGCGGCCTCCAGCCGAAAGTTTCCGGTCGACCTCGCCACATTAGGCCGGGGTCGGCGACGATCGCAAGGGTTGGACGTGGGTTGATGGCGGGCCGTTGACGTGCGTGTGTGACGGTCGTTACCGTGGTCGCGCCGAAACTTTCGGCAGTCGTCGGATGGAGAGTCGCTGTGCTGCTGGTCAGATTCGCCACCCGGTCGTCCCCGGCCGCGAGCGTCGGAGTGCTCGACGGCGACACCGTCACCACGCTCGACGGGGTCGGGTCGCTCGGTGCGCTGTGGCGGCTGCCCCTGGCGTCCTTGCGCTCCGTCGTCGAGGGCGCGTCCGGGCCGGCGTTCCCCGTCGCCGGCGTGTCGCTGCTGCCGCCCGTCGACGACGACACCGAGGTGTGGGCCTGCGGCGTCACGTACAAGGTGTCTGAGGAGGCGCGGGTCGAGGAGAGCGAGCGGGCCGCGTCGGTCTACGAGCAGGTCTACGACGCCGAGCGCCCGGAGCTGTTCTTCAAGTCGGTCGCGTGGCGGGTGGTCGGCGACGGCGAGCCCATCGCCGTCCGCGCCGACTCCCGCCTCGACGTCCCGGAACCCGAGGTCGCGGTCGTCGTCACCGCGCACGGCGAGATCGCCGGGTACACCGTCTGCAACGACGTCTCGTCGCGCACCATCGAGGGCGAGAACCCGCTCTACCTCCCGCAGGCCAAGGCCTACCTCGGCGCGTGCGCCGTCGGCCCCGGCGTCCGGCCGGCGTGGGAGGTACCCGACCCGTACGCGCTGCCGGTGTCCATGTCGATCACCCGGGACGGCGCGGACGACTGGTCCGGCACGGCGAGCACGTCGCAGCTGCGCCGCCGGTTCGACGAGCTGGTGTCGTTCCTGGTGCGTGCCGACGTCTTCCCCGACGGCGCCGTGCTGTCCACCGGCACCTGCCTGGTCCCGGCCGCGCCGTGGACACTGCGGGCCGGCGACGTCGTGCGCATCGAGGCCGGCGGCGTCGGTGCGCTGGCCAACCCCGTCGTCGAAGGCGTCGAGGCGATGTCGTGGCTGGTCGGCGCGCGCGACGACGTCAGGCTGCGTGCGGCGCGGTGACGACCACCCGGGTGACGATCGCGGAGATCGCCCGCGAGGCCGGCGTCTCCGAGGCGACGGTCAGCAAGGTGCTCAACGGCCGGACCGAGGTCGCGCCGGCCACCCGCGCCCGCGTCCAGGACCTGCTCGACGCCCGCGGCTACGAACGTCGTGGCACCCGGGTCGAGGAGCGGACCGGCCTCATCGACCTCGTCATCTCCGAGCTGAACACGCCGTGGTCGATGGACGTGCTGCGCGGGGCCGAGCAGGAGGCGCGCCGGGCCGGCGCCGCCATCGTCGTCACCGCCACCGAGGGCCGCGACGACGCGAGCTGGCTCGACCGCGTCACCGCCCGCCGCTCCGACGGCGTCCTGCTCGCGCTGGCGCCGCTGCCGGCCGGTGGCGCTCGCCGGCTGACCGCGGCCGGCATCCCGTTCGTGCTGGTCGACCCGGTCGGCGGGTTCGACCCCGCCATCCCCACCGTCGGCGTCACGAACTGGGCCGGCGCGCTGGCCGCCACGGAGCACCTGATCGGGCTCGGGCACCGGCGCATCGGCGTCATCACCGGCCCGCCGGAACTGGTCTGCAGCCAGCAGCGGGTCGAGGGCTACCGCGCGGCGCTCGGCCGGGCCGGGCTGCCGTCCGACGACGCGCTGGTCCGCTACGGCGACTTCCGCCCGGGCGGAGGTGCGGCTCAGGCCCGCGCCCTGCTGGACCTGCCCGACCCGCCGACGGCCATCTTCGCCGGCTCGGACCTGCAGGCCACCGGCGTCTACGCCGAGGCGCACCGGCGCGGGCTGCGCCTCCCCGACCACCTCAGCGTCGTCGGCTTCGACGACGTCGCGCTGTGCGAGTGGGTGTCGCCGGCGCTCACCACGGTGCGGCAGCCGCTGATGGAGATGGCCCGCATCGCCATCCGCACCGTCCTCGACCCGCCCGGCACCGACCAGCCGCTGCGGATCGAGCTGGCCACCAGCCTGATCACCCGGGCGAGCACGGCCCCACGCGGCTAGATAATGGGTTCGACTGATCGGGTGGACGTCTCGTCGGCGATGCCGGCTGGCGCGGGTGCGGTGCGTTGGCCGGGCTGCTCGCCGCGTTGGCCGTTGTGCGGCAGTGGGCCGTCCCCCTGCTGCCCATTTTCTTTAGCCGCGCACGTGCGCCTCAAGCGGACTTGTGGGGCGATTCGCGCCGGCGAAGGTCCGTTTGACCCGCACGCGCGCGGCCAAGTACGGGCAGCTATCAGGGGGACGGGGGAAGTGCGGGCACAGCCCGCCCGGTGCACCGTTTGGTCGTCCTCGATTCCCGCCATCGTCTTCGATGGCGGGAGTCGTGTTACGGGTGCCGTTGGACGATTCTGGCTATCGAAGACGGCCCAGATCGTCGACGTCACTCGCGTGGGGAGCACGTCACCCGCCGCAGCGCCGGATGAGCGTCGTCTTCGGCGGCCATGCGGTGCTTTCGCGGGTGAGGTGCATCCGGCGCGGGTGAAGCCGTGCCGCTACCCCACGGCGGTGGCGGCCACAGCTGGCCGGGACCAAGGCAGCGGGCATCGAGGTGTGCCCAGTCTTTCCCCGTCCCCCTGATAGGTGCCCGTTCTTGGCCGCGGGACCGCGGGTCAAGCGGACCCCGCCCGCGCGAAGCGCCCATGGGTCCGCTTGAGGCGTGGTCACGCGGCTGAGAAAATGGGCGCCAGGGGGACGGCCAACGTGCGGACCACGGCGAACGGCACGGAACCCGGCGCACGGCCGGCCGGCCAACGCGAGCCCGGCCGACCGAGTAGACCGGCGCGAAGACCGGCCGGCCGACCGCGGTCCCTCCCGGCAGCAACGGCCGCGGTTGGGCGCGCACCATCGATGGGTGAGATTGCCGTCCCCGGCGACGGTGGCCTCACCCCGCGTACGACCGCTGAAGATCAATCGGACTCACTCAGCCAGCGAGGTTGGCCTCGGACCGCCGAACCGGTGGGTGAGGTACGCAAACGGGCGGAACCGTGGCCGCGCGTCCCCTTTGCGCGATCCCCACGCCACTGTGTGAGATCGCTGCGCCAGGTGGGGTGGATCACTGTTGCTCTGACGACAGCAACGCCACCCAGCAAGCACAGTGATCCCACCCAGTGACGCGCTCGGGGCGCACAGTCGCCGCCGAGATGGATGTGAGATCGCTGCGGAAACGACGCGGCATCACTGTCGCGGACACGACAGCGTTCTCACATCGATCACGCAGCCATCCCACACCGTTGCGCCGGGCCGGCGAGGCGCCGCCACCGGCTTCAAACTCGGCTCAAGTGTCGGAGTTTCGGAGACCAAGCGGAGCTAGGCGCCCAGCTGGGTCGCGAGGTCGTCCAGGCCGGTCGCGGTCAGGTCGAAGGAATCCGAGGGCGCGGGCGGGTCGCCGACCGGGCGGGCCACGTAGGCGGTGCGCATGCCGACGGCCTGGGCGCCGCGCAGGTCCCAGGCGTGGGCGGCGACCATGAGCAGGCGCTCCGGCGCGGCGCCGGTGGCCCTGATCGCCAGCCGATACACCTCGGGGTCGGGCTTGTAGGTCCGGACGTCCTCGCCGGAGAGCAGCTGGTGCCAGCGCAGCCCGGCGTGCGCGCTGATGCGGGTCAGCGCTGCCGGGCTGGCGTTCGACAGGCCGATGACGGGGTACCGGGCGGCGAGGCGGTCCAGCGCGGCGACGGAGTCGGGCCACGGCTCCAGCCGGAGCGCGTCGGCCGCGACGGCGTCGGCGCCGTCGGCGGTTCCGGTCGCGGCGGCGGCCGCCTCGCCGTCGATGACGGTGCTGGCGGCGTACGGCCGGCGGCCTGCGACGATCTCGCGCTGCTGCTCGTCGACGTGTACGGCCCACCGGTCGGCGGCCGCCGCGTCGTCGGCGTCGGGTCGTGCCGTGCGGAGGGCCCGCCGGATACCGCCGGGCTCGTCGACCATGGTGCCGAGGATGTCGAAGACGATCGCCTCGATGTCGGGGTGCGGCGTCATCTCCCCGACTCTATGGGGCGGCTGCGCCACAATGGCCGGGTGGCGGCTCCGGAGATCTCGGCGCGCGAGGCTGAGGTGCTCGCGGCGCTCGGCGAGCACCTGACGAACGCCGAGATCGCCGCCCGGTTCGTCATCTCCGTGCGCACCGTCGAGAGCCACGTGTCGGCGCTGCTGCGCAAGTTCGGCGCGAGCGACCGGCGCGCGCTGGCCGCGCTGGCGCCGTCCGTGGTGTCGGCCGGTGCCGCCGCGCCGGCGCTGCCCGCGCCGCTGACTTCGTTCGTCGGGCGGGAGGCCGAGCGGGCCGCGCTGCTGTCCGCCGTCACGGAGCAGCGGCTGGTGGTGGCGGTCGGCCCCGGCGGCGTCGGGAAGACCCGGCTCGCGCTGGCCGTCGCGGCCGACGTTGCGGACCGGTTCTCCGGCGGCGCCTGGTACACCGACCTCGTCCCCGTGCCCGACGGCGACGCGGTCCCGGCCGCGGTCGCGGCGGCGCTGGGCCTGGGCGAGCAGCCCGGCCGCGGCGTGCCGGAGACGGTGGCCGGGTGGGCCCGCGGGCGGTCCGCGCTGCTCGTCCTGGACAACTGCGAGCACCTGCTCGACGGCGTCGCCGGGTTCGTCGAGCCGCTGCTGGCCGCGGCGCCCGGGCTGACGGTGCTGGCGACCAGCCGGTCGCGGCTGCTGCTGCCGTTCGAGTGGGTGGTGCCGGTCGGCGGCCTCGGTGCCGACGCGGTGACGCTGTTCGGTGCGCGGGCGCGGGCGGCCGGTGCCCCGCTGCCGTCCGGGTCGGAGGCGCGCGTGGCGGCGATCTGCGCGGCGCTCGACGGGAACCCGCTGGCGATCGAACTGGCCGCGGCCCGGCTGCCGGCCGTCGGGCTGGACGGGCTGGAGAGCGGGCTGGGCGACCGGCTCCGGCTGCTCGACGGCGCGCGCCGCGGCGGCGGGCGGCACGGGTCGCTGCGGTCGGCGCTGGACTGGAGCCACGACCTCCTCGACGAGTCCGGGCGGACGGTGCTGCGGCGGGTGTCGGTGTTCGCGGCGCCGTTCCGCGCCGCCGATGCCGCCGCGGTGGCCGGGGGCTCCGCCGCGGTGCTGGCCGCCCTGGCCGACGACAGCCTGCTGGTGCCCGTGGCCGGCGGGGACGGGACGCGGTACCAGGCGCTGGAGACGATCCGGCAGTACGGCGCGGAGCTGCTCGCCGACGCCGGTGAGACGGCGCAGGTGCACGAGGCGCACCTGCGTTGGTGCACCGCCGAGGGGACCGCGCTGCTGGCCGCGGACCCGGCCACCTCCGGCTGGCGCGCTCACGTCGATCGTCTCGCCGACGACCTGCACGCGGCCCTCGCCTGGATCGTCACCCACGATGGCCCGTCGGCCGCGGAGACGGCGCTGCTCGTCGGCCGGTTGTGTCACCGGCGCGGGCTGCCGGCGGAGGCGCAGCGCCGGTTCGAGCAGGCCGCCGCGCTCACCCCGGACGGCGCCGCCGCGGCCGCCGCGCTGCGGCTGGCAGCCGGGTCGGCGCGGTCCCGGCTGGCCGGCGCCGACGCCCTGCGGCTGCACCTCGCCGCCGCCGAGGCCGCGCAGGGCGCCGGCGATCACGTCCTCGCCGCCCACCAGTACGCCCACGCCGCCGAGCTGGTGCACCGCTCCGCCGGCATCCTGGCCGAGGTCCCGCCCGCCGCGACCGCCGCCGGCTGGCTGGCCACCGCCCGGACGCTCGCCGACGATCCCGGCACCCGGGCCCGCTGCGCCGTCGTCGAGGCGTTCGCCGCCGTCGACGACCAGCCGGGCGCCGTCGCCTCCACAGAGCGGGCGATCGAGCTGGCCCGCGAGAGCGGCGACCCGGTCGTCGAGAGCGCCGCCCTCGACCAGCTGACCGGCCTGCGCCTCGCCCGCGGCGAGGCCCGCGCCGCCCTGGAGAGCGCGCTGCGCCGGACCGCCCTGCTGGCCGGTCCGCCCGACCCGGAGTTGGGCTTCGAGCTGTCCGACGCCTACGGGATGGCGGCGGAGTCGGCGATCGCGGCGGGCGACCTCCGGCAGGCCCGGCAGGCCGCCGAGACGCTGCGCGACCTGCCGTCGCAGCGCGAGGTGGCGCACGCCGGCGCCGCCCGGCTGATCGTCGTCATGGTGCTGACGGGCGACTGGGCCGAGGCGGTCGGCGTCGGTGAGCTGTTCCGGGAGAGCTGGGAGCGGGCCGGGCGGCCGCGCATCCCGTCGCTACGCCGGGTCGCGGCCGCGCTCGGCGCCGTGCACGGTGCCCGCGGCGACGCCGCCGTACAGGCCGTCTGGCGCGACGTCGAGGTGGGCATCGGCTCGGCCGAGCGGCGGCCGCACGACCAGCGTTCCGTCGAGAGCTTCTTCGCCGCCCTCGAGGCGCTGCACCTGGACCGCCCGGCCGACGCGGTCGCCGTCCTGCACCGTCCGCCGGAGGAGTTCCGCAGCTGGTTCGAGCTGATCTGGCGACCCTGGTACGCGGCGCTCTGGGCGGAGGCCGCCGTGCTGGCCGAGCTACCCGACGCCGGTGAGCGGATCGCCCGCGCCCGCCCGTTCACCACCGACAACGTCGTCGCGGCCGCGATCGTCGACCGCGCCGCCGCGCTGGCCGCCGGCGACCGCGACGGCGTCCTCGCGGCCGCCGAGACGCTCGACGCGGCCGCCTGCCGCTACCAGTGGGAGCGCAGCCTGCTGCTAGGGGGTGGCTGACGGATCTTCGGCGGCGCGGATCGGCGTCCAGGAACCGACCAGCTGCGTTGTCGTCGTCGGTCGATGGCACCGCATCGACCTCCTCCTCCGCCTTGCTGGACCGGCCCCTGGACGCCGCCCGCATCCACCAATATCCGTCAGCCACCCCCTAGCCCACTGAGCGCTTTCCGTGGTCGATCCGTGCTCTCCACGGATGTCCGGACCCACCTCGCGGGCCGATCGTGAAGTCATCGCAAAAAAGTTCGCCGCGGATGTCGAGAACTCGCCACAGGCATCGACGTACCGGGTGAGACGCCCAGAGGAGACGACGATGACCATCACGATCCAGCACCAGCAGACCACCGCCGCCACCGCCCTGCGCGGCGCCATCGCGGGCACGGTCCACGAGCCGGGCGACGCCGGGTACGACGCGCACCGCAAGCCGCTGCTGCCCACGCTCGACCCGCGGCCGGATGTCGTCGTCGAGGCGCGGTCGACGGCGGACGTGCAGGCCGCGGTGCGTGCGGCCCGCGAGCACGGGCTGCCGTTCTCGGTCCAGGCGACCGGCCACGGCACCTACGTCCCCAACGACGACGGGCTGCTGCTGAAGACGACGGCGATGTCGTCGGTCTTCGTCGACCCGGCCCGGCAGGTCGTCCGCGTGCGTCCCGGCACGGTGTGGGGCGACGTGCTGGCCGCGACCCGGCCGTTCGGGCTGGCGCCGCTGTCCGGCTCGTCGCCGGCGGTGGGCGTCACCGGCTACACGCTCGGCGGCGGCATGGGCTGGCTGGCCCGCAAGCACGGCTTCGCCGCGGACAGCGTCCTCTCCGCCGACATCGTGACCGCGGACGGCGAGCTGCTCACCGTCGGCCCCGACCGGCACCCGGACCTGTTCTGGGCGATCCGCGGCGGTGGCGGCGGCTTCGGCGTCGTGACGTCGCTGGAGTTCCGGGTCTACCCGGTGGCGCAGGTCTACGGCGGCATCTCGTGGTTCGACGTGTCCCGCGCCGGCGACGCGCTGCGGGTCTACCGCGACTGGGCCGCCGCCGCGCCGGACGAGATGAGCTCGGCCGTCGTGCTGACGACCATCCCGGACGTCGAGGCGATGCCGGCCGAACTGCGCGGCCGCCGCGCGCTCGGCGTCAAGGCCCTCTACACCGGCCGCGCCGACGACGCCGAGCGGCTGCTCCGTCCGCTGCGGCTGGCCGCCGGTCCGGCGCTGGTCGACGGCTACCGGAGCATGGAGTACGCCGACGCCGCGATGGGCGGCACCCCGGCCCGGTTCTTCGACTTTCTCCCGGCCGTCGGCGACGAGGTCGTCGACACCGTGGTCGCGGCGGCCGAGGCCGGCTCGGCGGTGGAGATCCGCAACTACGGCGGCGCCACCGCCCGTCCCGGACCTGACGCCGGTCCGGTCAGCCACCGCGGCGTGCCGTTCAGCGTCATCCTCGACCGGCCGACGCCCGAGTTCGTGGACCGGCTGCGCCCGCACGGCATCGGCGGCGCGTTCCTCAACTTCCTCGCCGACACCACCCGGACGTCGGCCGCCTACACCCCGGCCGACTACGCCCGGCTGTGCACCGTCAAGGCGGCCTACGACCCGGACGGCTTCTTCGGCCAGGGCCACGCCGCCCTCGGGGGATGATCAGCCCGGCCCGGCCAGCGCCCGGACCCCCGACAGCCGGTTCCGCCACCACCGCTCCCGTTCTGGGTCGGGGTGGCGGAACTCGGCTGCCTTCTCCGGGTCTGGTGACGGCGGGACCGGCGGGACGGGGAGCGACCCGCCCACGGGCCGCAGGCTGACGCCGTCGCCGACCAGGTCGCCGGTGAACAGCGAGAGGGTGCCGAGCCCGCAGGCATAGGGAAGGGACGGCAGCGCCGCCGCGAGCGCCAGCTGGCCGGCCAGCCCGACGCTGGTCTCCAGCGCCGACGACACGACGCACGGCAGGCCGGCCGCCTCGGCGACCCGCAGCGCCCGCCGCACCCCGCCCAGCGGCGTCCCCTTGATGACGGCGATGTCGGCGGCGCCCGCGACGGCGACGCGGAGCGGGTCGTCGGCGCGGCGGATCGACTCGTCGGCCGCGATGGGCACGTCCACCGCCCGCCGCACCGCCGCCAGCTCGTCCAGTGTCCGGCACGGCTGCTCCGCGTACTCCAGCCCACCCGCCGCCCCATCCAGCAGCCGCAGCGACCGCACCGCCGTCGCCACGTCCCACGCCGCGTTGGCGTCGACCCGGACCCGTCCCGCCGGACCCAGCGCCGCGCGTACCGCCTCGACCCGGGCCACGTCCTCGGCCAGGGAGTCCGCGTGGTCGGCGACCTTCACCTTCGCCGTCGTGCACCCCGACGCCGCGACCAGCTCGTGCGCCCGCTCCGGACCGACCGCCGGGACCGTGCAGTTCACCGGGATCCGCGAGCGCACCGGCGCCGGCGGCGGCCGCGTCGCCTGCTCGACGGCGGCCAGCAGCCAGGGCACGGACTCGGCGTCGTCGTAGTCGGCGAACGGGCAGAACTCGCCCCAGCCGGCCGGGCCCTCGATCAGCATGCCCTCGCGGACGGTGATGCCGCGGAACCGGGTGCGCAGCGGGATCGCGTAGACCAGCGCGCCCGCGAAGTCGAGGTCGGCCACGCGTCCATGCTGCCAGGGGTTTGACCGGCCCGTCGCCGGGCATCCCTACGGTGACATGGACTGGTTCTCCGCCGAGGGCTACTGGCTGAGCCGGCTGGTGTTCCAGCGGGCTCTGGCCGTCGTGTACCTGCTGGCGTTCGTCGGTGCCGTCCGCCAGTTCCGGGCTCTGATCGGCGAGCACGGCCTGACGCCGGTGCCGCGCTACGTGGCGCGGGTGCCGTTCCGGCGGGCGCCGAGCCTGTTCCAGTGGCACTACTCCGACCGCTTCTTCGCCGCCGTCGGGTGGCTGGGCGTGGCGTGGTCGGCCGGGCTGGCGCTCGGGCTGGCCGACGGCCTGCCGGTGTGGGCGAACCTGCTCGCCTGGGCGGTGCCGTGGGCGTTGTACCTGTCGATCGTGCAGGTGGGGCAGGTCTGGTACGGCTTCGGCTGGGAGTCGCTGCTGTGCGAGGCCGGGTTCCTGGCGATCTTCCTCGGGCCGGCGGACCTGGCGCCGCCGCTGCTGGTGCTGGTCGCGCTGTGGTGGGTGCTGTTCCGGCTGGAGTTCGGCGCCGGGCTGATCAAGCTACGCGGCGACCGCTGCTGGCGCGACCTGACCTGCCTGTACTACCACCACGAGACGCAGCCGCTGCCGAACCCGCTGAGCTGGTGGTTCCACCGGCTGCCGCGGTGGGCGCACCGAGCGGAGGCGGCGGCGAACCACGTCACCCAGCTGGTCGTCCCGTTCCTGCTGTTCGCGCCGCAGCCGGTGCGCAGCGTCGCCGCCGTCGTCGTCATCTTGACGCAGGGCTGGCTGCTGCTGAGCGGCAACTTCGCCTGGCTCAACGTGCTGACGATGGTGGTGGCGACGACGGCGGCCGGCGGCGGGCTGTGGGGCGCACTGCTGCCGGTCGACGCGCCGGCCGGGCTGGACGACCCGCCCGCCTGGTACGCCGTCGCCGTCGTCGCGCTGGCCGCGGTGCTGGCGGTGCTGAGCTACTGGCCGGTGCGGAACCTGCTCTCCCGCGGGCAGGTGATGAACACCAGCTTCAACCCGCTGCTGCTGGCGAACACGTACGGCGCGTTCGGCAGCATCACGCGGGTCCGGCGCGAGATCGTCATCGAGGGGACCGCCGACCCGGTGCCCGGCCCGGACACCGTCTGGCAGGAGTACGGGTTCCGCGCCAAGCCGGGCGACGTGCGGCGGCGGCCGCCGCAGGTGGCGCCGTACCATCTGCGGCTGGACTGGCTGATGTGGTTCGCCGCGATCTCGCCGGGCTACGCCCAGCCGTGGTTCCCGGCGCTGCTGGCGAAACTGCGCGACAACGACCCGGACCTGGTGGCGCTGCTGCGGCACAACCCGTTCCCGCACCTGCCGCCCGCGCACGTGCGGGTGAGGCTCTACCGGTACCGGTTCACCGACCGGCGGGAACGCCGCGACACCGGCGCGTGGTGGCACCGGACGCTCGTCGGCGACTACCGGGCCTGAACATACGCTGGCCCCGGGCTCGACGCCCGGGGCCTCAGCGTTCTGTGAGTGGTGTCAGCCCGCCTTGACGGCGTAATCGTCGCGTGCGGCCTCGAGCAGCCCACGCCACGAGTCGACCTCGGGCCGACGGCGGAGGAGGGCGCGCCGCTCTCGCTCCGTCATGCCGCCCCAGATGCCGAACTCAGTGCGGTTGTCCAGCGCGTCGGCCAGGCACTCGGTGCGCACTGGGCAGCCGAGGCACACCGCCTTGGCCCGGTTCTGCGCCGCGCCCTGCACGAACAGCTCGTCTGGCTCGCTGCTCCGGCACGCCGCCAGGCTGGTCCAGTCATCGATCCACGTCATCCGGCTGTCACCCCCGTCAACTCGGTGAACACACCAAACCCTCTCTAGTTCACCCCGATGACGTGACGCTATGCAAACACGAGGGTCATGACCAGACCCTGATTGACCGAAACTAATATCAACCGGTTGGCCGATGGTGGGGGCCGCGAAACTCTGGTACTTCACGGCGCGCGGACACTCGGTGAGAGCCAGTGTGGCATAAGCACGTAAGCTTGCCGTCCATGGCGATACGTCCCTCGGCCGTGGTAGCCACGGTACGCCGTGTGCTCCTTGTTGCGGGCGTCGCTGCGCTATGCGGCGTCCTGCTCGCTGGCCTTGCCCTGCCCGTGGTCGCGGGCCTGGGCCTCACCGCGCGTGAGAGTGCCGACACCTTCGCCGCCATGCCGGCCGACCTCGAGCCCGGCCCCATGGCCCAGACGTCGTACATGTACGACGCCGACGGCCAGCAGCTGGCCACCTTCTTCGAGGAGAACCGCGTCCAGATCGGGCTCGACGCCATCTCGCCGATCATGAAGGACGCCATCCTCGCCATCGAGGACGACCGCTTCTACGAGCGCGGCCCCATCGACATCCAGGGCACGCTGCGCGCCCTGCTGCGTAACGTCGAGGCCGGCTCCACCCAGGGCGGTGGCTCCACGCTCACCCAGCAGTACGTCAAGCAGGTGCGCGTCTCGCAGGCCACCACGCCCGAGGAGGTCCAGGAGGTCCAGGCCGCTTCCGGCACCAAGGGCTACCGCCGGAAGCTGGAAGAGCTGCGCATGGCCGTCCAGGTCGAGCAGGAGCTCAGCAAGGACGAGATCCTCTCGCGCTACCTCAACATCGCCTTCTTCGGCGCCCGCTCGTACGGCATCGAGGCGGCGGCGCGCACGTACTTCTCCACCTCGGCCGCCGAGCTGACGCTGCCGCAGGCGGCGCTGCTGGCCGGCATCGTCCAGCAACCGAACGCCTACGACCCCACCAACGACCCCGAGGCCGCGCTCGGCCGCCGCAACGTCGTCCTCAACCGCATGGCCGCCACCGGGCGCATCACCGAGCAGGAGGCCGCCGAGGCACGCGCGACCGACCTCGGGCTGGTCCTCAGCGCCACGCCCAACGGCTGCGTGTCGGCCGACGCCGGCTACTTCTGCGACTACGTGCGCCAGGAGTTGCTCACCATGCCGGAGCTCGGTGAGACCCGCGACGATCGTGCGGCCATGCTCGAGCGCGGCGGCCTGCGGGTCGAGACCACCCTCAGCCAGGCCGCGCAGCAGGCGGCCCAGGCCGCGGTCTCCGACCGCATCGCGCCCACCGACACCGCCATCGGCTCGCTGGCCACGGTGCAGCCCAACAACGGCTACATCCGGGCCATGACCAACTCCCGCACCTATGGCGTCGAGGGCGACGGCGTCAGCAATATCAACTACGCCGTCGACGAGGTCATGGGCGGCGGCAACGGCATGCAGCCGGGATCCAGCATGAAGACCTTCGTGCTCGCGGCCGCCATCGACCAAGGCATCCCGCTCAACACCTCGATCAACTCCCCGCCGTCGGTCAGTCTGCGTGTGAACTCCTTCAGCACCTGCGACGGCCGCATCCGCAGCAGCGAGACCTGGTCGCCGAAGAACTCCACCGGCAGTGGCACGTTCAACTTGCGCACCGGCACCGAGCGCTCGGTCAACACCTTCTTCGCCCAGCTCGAGCAGCGCACCGGGCTGTGCCTGCCGGTCACGATCGCGCAGGGCGCCGGCATCATGCGTGCCGACCTCGACGAGAACGGCGAGGTGCAGCCGCTGAGCCAGGTGCCGTCGTTCACCCTGGGCGCCAACGAGGTGTCGCCGCTGTCCATGGCGGCGGGCTACGCGATGTTCGCCAACCGCGGCGCGCA
This sequence comes from Jiangella muralis, assembly GCF_001270745.1. Taxonomy (GTDB): domain Bacteria; phylum Actinomycetota; class Actinomycetes; order Jiangellales; family Jiangellaceae; genus Jiangella; species Jiangella muralis. Next base: position 55,149 of record NZ_LFXL01000032.1, on the reverse strand, counting down.
CTGCCCGACCACGTCCGTCGTCCGGGTCACCGACGCCGCCGGCAACGTCCTGGTCGACCACACCCAGCCGACCTGCGAGCAGGTCGTCAAGCCCGAGGTCGCCGACGCCGTCAACTCGGTCCTGCAGGGTGTCGTCCACAACCCCGGCGCCACCGGCAACAAGATGCGCCTCGCCGACGGCCGCATCGCCGCCGGCAAGACCGGTACGACGAACGGCGCCATCGCGGTCTGGTTCGTCGGCTACACGCCGCAGCTGTCCACCGCCGTGGCCGTCGCCGACGTCGACGGCAAGCTGCAATCGCTCGACGGCCGCACCTTCAACGGCGAGGAGATCCCCGAGGCATGCGGTGGCTGCATCCCCGGTCCCATCTGGAAGTCGATGATGGACCGCGCGCTCGACGGCGCCGAGAAGGTCTCGTTCACCGCGCCTGACCCCGAGACCATCCAGGGCGTCACCGTCCCGGTGCCCGACGTGCGCGGCATGGGCTCCGACGAGGCCATCCAGACGCTCCAGGAGGCGGGCCTCAGCGCCTCGGTGGCCGGCGAGGTGAACTCGGACTTACAGGAAGGCCTCGTCGTCAGCACCGAACCTGGTGCCGGCGCCGAGGTCGGCTCGGGTTCGAGCATCGCGATCACGGTCAGCAACGGCGAGCCGGAAGAGCCCTCTGACGACTTCACCGCCGGCGTGCCCACCGAACCGCCGGTCTTCGGCGACGAAGACGGTGAAGGCGGCGGCGAGGATGGCTGGCGCGACGGATTCACCCCCGGCGAGCTGTTGCCGGGCGAGGTCGAACCGGCGCAGTAGCGCGACCGGCAGCCGCGGCAGGCGCCCGTCATGGCCACCGGGACGATACGAGCCCTAGGCCGGGTCCTGGCGGGCCTCCTGATCGCCCTGATCCTGCTCGTCGCGACGTTCGTCGGCGTGGTCCGGTATCAGTGGCGGCAGGACAGCGGCGGCGCCGTCAGCGGGCGTCGAAGAGGGCACCGATCTGGCGTAGGCCGTCGAGGTCGTGGATGTCGCCGGCCAGGGCGGGGATGCGGGTGACCGGGACGTCCGGGTGCGCCCCGCTGAACCGTTCGCCGATCCGCTCGTCGCGGGCGGCCAGCTTGAGGCGGTCGGCGTGCAGGCGCAGCAGGGCCGCCGTCAGCGCGTGCGAGCCGGACGACTCCAGCCGCTCGGCCGCGGCGACCGCCTGCTCCGCGCCGATGCCCGCCGCGTCGGAGGCGTGCACCCGGTTGAGCAGGAGGCCGGCCAGCGGCATCGCGTCGCGGCCGAGGCGGTCGACGAAGTAGGACGCCTCGCGCAGGGCGTCGTGCTCGGGGGCCGCGACGACGACGAAGGCCGTCTCCGGGCGCTTGAGCAGCGCGTACGTCTGCTCCGCCCGCTCGCGGAAACCGCCGAACATGGTGTCGAGCGCGTTGACGAAGGTGGACACGTCCCGCAGCAACTCGCCGCCGAGGATCTTGGTGAGCGCCGACGTGACGACGTTGAACCCGGCGTGCAGCAGCTTGAGGTACGTCCGCCCGCCGGCCCGCGCCGTGCCGCCGAGCAGCCGGATCAGCCGTCCGTCGAGGAACGAGCCGAGCCGCTCCGGCGCGTCGAGGAAGTCCAGCGCCGACCGCGCCGGCGGGGTGTCGACGACGATGAGGTCCCAGTCGGCCCGGGCCCGCAGCTGGCCCAGCTTCTCCATCGCCATGTACTCCTGCGTCCCCGCGAACGACGACGACAGCGCCTGGTAGAACGGGTTGGCCAGGATCTGCTTGGCGCGGTCCGGCGTGGTGTGTTCCTCGACCACCTCGTCGAACGTGCGCTTCATGTCCAGCATCATCGCGTCGAGACTGCCGCCGGCCGCACCGTCGACCCCCTTGACGGCGCGTGGGGTGTTGTCGAGCTCGGACAGCCCCATCGACTGCGCCAGCCGCCGCGCCGGGTCGATGGTCAGGACGACGGCCTTGCGGCCCCGCTCGGCGGCGCGCAGCGCGATGGCCGCCGCCGTCGTGGTCTTGCCGACGCCGCCGGAGCCGCAGGTGACGACGATGCGGATGCGGCGGTCGTCGATCAGGCGGTCGACGTCGAAGTGCGGCGGCTTGGCGGCCCGTGGTCCGGGGTTCACACGGCACCCTGCTCGGCCAGCGTGTCGGCCAGCTCGTAGAGGGCGGTGGGGTCGACGCCGTCGGCGACGCGCGGCAGCTCGTAGACGGGCCGGCCGAGGTCGTCGACCAGCGCGCGTTGCGTCTTCTCGAGCGCCGCGCGCTCGGCGTGGTCGGCGGCCTCGCCGGTGAGCAGGCCGACGACGGCGTCGGTGGCGGGCAGCCCGGCCGCGCGCAGCCCGGCCAGCACCTCGTCGTGGTCGAGCCGGCGGCGACGGGCGGCGGGAAGCGACCGCGCGGCGAGGTGCGGCGGCCGGACCTGGTTGACGATGACGGCGCCCACCGGAATATGCGCGGCCTCCAACTGGGCGACGGCGTCGGCGGTCTCCTGCACGGGCATGTCCTCGAGCAGCGTCACGACGTGCACGGCCGTGCGCGGGCTGTGGATGAGGTCGGTGATGGAGTTGGCCTGCCGGTTGATCGGGCCGACCCGGGCCAGCGACGACACCGACGTGGTGACGTCGAGGAACCGGACCACCCGGCCGGTGGGCGGCGCGTCGAGCACGACGGCGTCGTAGGCGAAGTGGTCGCCGGTGCGCCGCCGGGTCGCCTCGTATGCCTTGCCGGTGAGCAGGACGTCGCGCAGGCCCGGCGCGATGGTGGTGGCGAAGTCGACGAAGCCGAGCTTGTCGAGCGCGCGGCCGGCCCGGCCCAGCCGGTAGAACATCGTGAGGTACTCGTGCATGGCCTCGCGGGCGTCGATGGCCAGCGCGTACACCTCACCACCGCCGGACGCGGAGGCCACCCGCTGCTCCTCGTACGCCAGTGGCGGCACGTCGAACAGCTGGGCCAGGCCCTGCCGCTCCTCGACCTCGGCGATGAGCACGCGGCGGCCGCCGGCCGCCAGCGCCATGGCCAGTGCCCCCGCCACGGTCGTCTTGCCGGTGCCACCTTTCCCGGTGACGACGTGCAGCCGCACGCCCTCCCAGTCGCCCATACCCCCAGAGCCTACGGAACCGCGGGGACGTGCTGCGTGAAGGTTCGGATCGAGCGGCCGTGCAGCAGCCGCTGCAGCCCGAACCCGGCCGCCAGCGTGAGCCAGCCGCCGACCGCGTCGAGCACGTAGTGGTTGCCGGTGGCCGTGATGACCAGCACCGTGGCCAGCGGATACAGCACGCCGAGGACGCGCAGCCACTTCCTCCGGGCGAACATGAACAGGGTGATGCCGCACCACATCGACCAGCCGGCGTGCATGGACGGCATGGCGGCGTACTGGTTCGACAGGCTCTGCAGGTCGCCGGACGTCAGCGCGCCGACGGTCTGGTGGATGGCGACGGTGTCGTAGAACGTGCCGGACGGCAGCAGCCGCGGCGGCGCGAGCGGGAACAGGTAGTACCCGAACAGCGCCAGGACGGTGGTGAACGCCAGCACCGTGCGGGACGCCCGGTAGCGGCCGGGATGGCAGACGAACAGCCAGATCAGCACCGCACCGGTGACCACGAAGTGCAGGGACACGTAGAAGTAGTTGACGGTGACGGTCAGCCACTGCACGGCGTGCACGGTGTGGTTCAGCCAGAGCTCGAAGTCGATGCTCATGCTCTGCTCGGTGTCCCAGATGCGGACGCTGTTGGCCACGGCCCGCGCGCGGTCATCGGGCACACTGTTGCGGATGACGGAGTACACCGCGTAGACCACGGCGAGGACGCCGAGCTCGACGATGAGGATGGGGCGTCGCGGTGTGCGGATGTGGCGCACTACCCATCGGAACAGCTCGGACGGGGTGCGCGGACGGGCCGACGCGGGCGTCTCCCGCGCCGGCTCGTCCACGAGCGACGGATGTGCCACCCTGGTTCCCCCAGTACCGGTTCAGGTCGTCGTCAGGTCACGCCGGCGGAAGCCGAGCAGACCTATCCAGACAAGGGCGACCGCTAGCACACCCATTATGACAACCGCTACCGTGCCGAGGTCTCCTCCTGGAAGAGTAGATGCGGCGTGGAAGGGCGAGATCTTCGTCACCCAGTCGGGGAACTGGAAGAATCCGCCCAGCACACCGACCACGACGCCGAAGGTCAGCACCACCCAGCCGAGGTGCACCAGCTGAGGTGCCCACCCGAACAGCGCGACGACGATCGCGATCACCAGCCAGATGCCCACGACGTGCGCCAGCGCGGCCCCGAACAGCTTGCCGACCATGCTGCCGTCGTCGAGCGCGATGGCCCCCGTGATGCCCAGGCCGAGCCCGCCCACCAGCATGAGCAGCAGGCTGCCGCCGAGCGCGACGATCAGGTGACTGGCCGCGAACCGGGTGCGCGAGACCGCCGTGGCCAGCACCGGTTCGGCGCGGCCGGAGGTCTCCTCGCCGCGCAGCCGCAGCAGCGACGCCAGGCCGTAGGCGGTCGCGAGCAGGGCCATCATCATCACGACCATGGCCATGAAGCCGTCGATCAGGCTGCCGGCGTCGCCCAGGAAGTCCTGGATGCTGGAGTTGTCGGAGACGAACTCCTCGATCGACGGGGCGAGGCTCCCGTAGGCGACCCCGAACACCAGCAGGCCCACCGCCCAGCCGATGAGGCCGCCGCGCTGCAGCCGGACGGCCAGGCCAAGCGGCGACGACAGGTTCCTCCCGGCGCGCGGGCTGCCCGGGCTCGGCTGCACCAGGCCGGCGCCGACGTCGCGGCGGCTGGTGGTGGCGTAGGTGACGGCCATCAGGATGACGGTGAGGGCGACCGAGAGCAGCAGCGGCCACCAGCGGTCGTCGACGTAGACCCGGGTGCGCTGCGCCCAGCCGATGGGCGACAGCCAGGACAGCCACTCGGTGCCGACGTCGCCGATGGCGCGCAGCGCGAACGCCACGCCCAGCGCGGCGGCGGCGAGCCCCGTGGCGGCCCGGGCGTGCTCGGTGACCTGCGCCGTGAGCGCGCCGACGCCGGTGAAGACGAGGCCGACCGAGGCGACGGCGGCCCCGAACAGCAGCGAGCTGGACGTGGACAGCTCGTCCAGGGCGCTCGGCATCAGCAGGCCGAGCAGCAGGCCGATCAGCAGGTTCGCCCCGGCCGCGACCGTGAACGCGGCCGTGGTGCAGGCATGCCGGCCGAGGACTCCGGCCCGGAGCAGCTCGGTGCGGCCGGTCTCCTCCTCGGCCCGGAGGTGCCGGACCATCAGCAGGATGCTCATCAGTGCCATGGTGATGGCGACGAAACCGAGCAGCTCGTTCGCCGTCATGGCGCCGAACGTGTAGTTGTCGGTGCCGTACGCGGGCCCGGTCAGGGCGATGGTGGCGGGGTTGTCGAGCAGGTCGGCGCGGGCCTGGCGGTCGGCCGCCGTCGGGTAGGTCTCGGTGAAGGATGGCAGGCTGCCGACGACGCCGAGGATGATGGCGCCGATCCAGATGGGCAGCCGGACGCGGTCGCGGCGCAGGATGAACCGGATCATCGTCGCCGTGCCGGTGAGCGTGGACCCGCCTTGACGCCGCTGGGCGGCGTGCTGGTGGGGCCGCTCGGCGGTGGTGACGCTCACGACGGGGCACCCGCCTCGGCCGTGACGCCCTCGGCGGCCAGCTCGTCGCCGTAGTGGCGCAGGAACAGCTCTTCCAGCGTGGGCGGCTGGCTGGTCAGGGTCTGGATGCCGAACCCGCTCAGGTGCCGGACGGCCCCGTCGAGCTTGGCGGTGTCGACGTCGAAGGTGACGCGGTGGTCCTCGACGACGAGGTCGTGGATGCCGGGCAGCTGGTCGATGCCGGTGACGGACCGCTCGGTCTCGGCGTGGATGGACGTGCGGGTGAGGTGGCGCAGCTCGGCCAGCGTGCCGCTCTCGACGATCTTTCCGGTGCGGATGATGCTGACGCGGTCGCACAGCTTCTCGACCTCGGCCAGGATGTGGCTGGACAGCAGCACCGTCTTGCCGTCGTCCTTCCACTCGTCGATGCAGTCCTGGAACACGGACTCCATCAGCGGGTCGAGGCCGGACGTGGGCTCGTCGAGGATGAGCAGCTCGACGTCGGAGGCGAGCGCCGCGACCAGCGCGACCTTCTGCCGGTTGCCCTTCGAGTAGGTGCGGCCCTTCTTCGTGGGGTCGAGGTCGAACCGCTCGAGGAGGTTCTGACGGCGCTTCTCCTCCAGTCCGCCGCGGAGCCGGCCGAGCAGGTCGATGGCCTCGCCGCCGGTGAGGTTGGGCCAGAGGTTCACGTCGCCCGGGACGTAGGCCAGCCGCCGGTGCAGCGAGACGGCGTCGTCCCAGGGGTCGCCGCCGAGCAGCCGTGCGGTGCCGGAGTCGGCCCGCAGCAGCCCCAGCAGGACGCGGATCGTCGTCGACTTGCCGGCCCCGTTGGGGCCGAGGAAACCGTGGACCTCGCCGGTGGAGACCCGAAGGTCGAGCCCGTCGAGGGCGCGGACCGTCCCGAAGGTCTTCACGACGCCGGCGACGTCGATCGCAGTTGTCATGCTGGCGACACTACACACTCTTCACAGTTTTGTGAATTGATTTAAGTCCGTTATGGTCGGGTGCACAGGGGGTGGTGCGGAGTGTCCGCTGACGATCGCGAGCGCGCACGCAGCCGGTTCGTCGAGCAGTTCGCCATGGTGCTGAACGACGCCGGCATGCAGCGCATGCCGGCCCGTGTGTTCGCCTACGTGCTGGCCTCCGACGCCGACTCGCACACCGCCACCCAGCTGGCCGACGGCCTGCAGGTCAGCCCGGCCGCCATCTCGGGGGCGGTGCGTCCGCTGATCGACATGGGGGTCCTGGTGCGCGAGCGGGTGGCGGGCGACCGTTCGGATCACTACCGCGTCTACAGCGACGACGTGTGGTCGACGATCATCGACCGGCAGGAGCCGATGTTCCGCCACATCGACGTACAGCTCACCAACGGCCTGGACGTCCTGGAGCCGGGGCCCGGTCGCCGGCGGGTCGGTGAGACGCGCGAGTTCTACCGCTTCATGTACTCGCAGATCGGCACCCTGACGGCGCGGTGGCGGGCGCACCGGGCTGAGGTCACGGCGTCGCCGGAACCTGCGCGGGCCGTGTCGGGCGAGTGAGCGGCGCGCGGCTACCGCGGGCCAGCAGCACCACCCCGGCCGCGGCGGTCAGCGCGGCCGCCACGGACAGCGTCACCTCGACCGGCCCGCCGGTGAACCGCTCGCCGAGCAGCCCGATGCCGATGGCCGAGGCCGCCACCGGGTTGACGATGGTCGCGGTGGCCAGCGGGGCGCCGAGCCCGCCGCGGTACGCCCGGCGGGCCACCAGCAGCCCCGTCGCCGCCAGCACCAGCACCACCGCGCTGGCCGGCTGCAGGGCGGCGGACATGCCGGCGTCGCTGACCCGGATCGTCACCGTCTGGGTCAGCGCCGACGAGACCCCGAACGTCGCGCCGGCGGCGAGCGCGAACAGCAGGCTGCGCCGGACCGGCCGCAGCCGGAGCCGGGCGGCGCCCGCGACGGCGACCGAGATCAGCCCGACGACGGCGAGGGTGAGGAGCAGGATCTGCGTGGAGGTCAGCTCGCTGCGTGGTCGCGTCGGCGCGGCCAGCAGCAACAGGCCGGCGAGGCCGGCCATGCACAGCGCCATGCCGCGCCACTCGCGCGGCGTGACCCGGCGCCGCGTCAGCGCCCACGAGAGCACCAGCGCGAACGCGAGGCTGAGCACGCCCAGCGGCTGGACCAGCGTCAGCGGGCCGAAGTGCAGCGCGCCCACATGGAGCCCGGACGCGGCGACGGTGAGCACGGTGGGATACCACCAGCGGCGCTGGGCGACCATGCCGAGGGCGGCCAGTGCGTGCAGGCTCGCGGCGCCGGCGGCGAAGGCCACCGCGAAACCCGTGCTACTCACCGCCGTCCCCCAATCCGGGGCCGTGACGCGGCTCGACCGCAACGCCCACGGCTCCACTGAGAATACGGTGGTTCGCCGGGGCGTGCGGCCTCGGCACCCCCGCCTGCAGGACAACCTAGCGTGCATTCACGAAGTTGTGAAATAGCTGAACGTATGATGGTCTCGCTGTGAAGGAGGACGCCCCGATGACCAGTCCGGCCGCGGACGACGACCAGGACGCCCTGCTGCGGTTCGTCGAGCAGTTCGCCCTGGTGCTCACCGAGTCCGGACTTCCCCGCATGCCGGCGCGGGTGTTCGCCTACGTGCTGGCCGAAGACGCCGAGCGCTACACCGCGTCCGAGCTGGCCGAGGGTCTGCGGGTCAGCCCGGCCGCCATCTCCGGCGCCGTGCGCGCCCTGGTCCAGGCCGGCCTGCTGGCCCGCGAGCGCGAGCCGGGGTCGCGGGCCGACCACTACCGCATCTACGACGACGACGTCTGGGCGCACATCATCATGCAGCGCGAGCCGCTGCTGCTCCGCTACATCGGCGTCCTCTCCGAGGGCATCGACGCTCTGGGCGACGGCCGCGGCGCGCGGCGGATCACCGAGACCATCGACTACATGCAGTTCATGCGGGGGGAACTCCCGCTGATGATCGAGCGCTGGCGGCAGCACCGCGCCGAGCACACTGATCATCAGGACTGACGTCAGAGGTCGAGGAGTAGCCCGAGCGGCGACTCCACCCGGTCGGCGACGTAGCGGAGGAAGCCGCCGGCGACGCCGCCGTCGCAGACGCGGTGGTCGAAGCTGAGCGAGAGCTGGGTGACCTTGCGGACCGCCAGCTCGCCGTCGACCACCCAGGGCTTGTCGACGATGCGCCCGACGCCGAGCAGCGCCGCCTCGGGGTGGTTGATGATCGGGGTCGAGCCGTCGACGCCGAAGACGCCGTAGTTGTTGAGGGTGACGGTGCCGCCGGTGAGGTCCGCCGGGGTGAGCGTGCCGGCGCGGGCGGCGTCGGTGAGGCGGGCCAGCTCCGCGGCCAGCTCGGCCGTCGTCAGGTCCTGAGCGTCGTGGACGACGGGGACGACGAGGCCGCGGTCGGTCTGCGCGGCGAAGCCGAGGCCCACCGTGCCGTGGCGGACCAGCACGAGGTCGTCGCCGTCGTGCTCGACGGAGGCGTTGAGCTCGGGGAAGCGGGCCAGCGCGGCGACCGTGATGCGTCCGAGCAGCGCCAGCAGCCCGACCGGACGGTCCGGCGCGGCCGCCCGCAGCGCGTTGCGCGCCTCCATCAGCGCCGTCGCGTCGACGTCCACCCACGTGGTGGCGTCGGGGATCTCGCGTCGGCTGCGCGCCAGCTTCTCCGCGACGGCGCGGCGCACTCCCCGCAGGGGTTCTCTCTGGTCTGACGGAATCGGCTGCGGGGTCCGCTGTGGTGGCGCTTGGAGTGCCGCCGGGGCGACGTCGCCCGTGGCCGCGCCGCTCGCTGTCGCCGTCCCGTTCGCCGCGGCAATCTCGACGTCGCGGCGGAGGATCACGCCGCCGGGACCCGAGCCGCTGACCACCCGCACATCGACGCCGTGGTCGCGAGCCAGCCGGCGCACGACCGGCGAGAGCACCCGTGGCGCGCCGCCGGCTGTGGCCGGGTCGCCGGTTGTGGCTGGGCCGCTGGTCGCCGGGTCGCGGGTTGTGGCCGGGTCGCGGGTTGTGGCTGGGCCGCTGGCCGCCGGGTCGCCGGTTGTCGCGCGTTCGAGGTTGTCGGTGCCCGCCCGTAGGGTGGGGGCCCTCCCGGCCGGGCGGGGTGTCACCTCGGCCGAAACCGTCGCCGCGTCGGCCGAAACCGTCGCCGTTCGCGCGCGTGCCCGCCGGGCCAACGTCGCGTTCCCGGTGCCGTAGCCGACCAACACCGCGCCCGACTCCGCCGCATCATCGGCCGCCGGACCACTCGCGGCGCCGCCCGTCCCACCCACCACTCCATCGGCCGCCGCACCACTCGCGGCGCCGCCGGCAGCCCCCACCCCAGCAGGCGCGTCGGGTCCGGCGACGGTGATGAGCGGCGCGCCGACCTCGATCGTCGATCCCGCGGCGCCGTGCAGCGTGACCACCCGCCCCGCGTGCGGGCACGGCACCTCGACCGTCGCCTTCGCGGTCTCGACGTCCACCACCACGTCGTCGACATCGACGAGATCGCCGACCGCGACCCGCCAGGCGACGATCTCGGCCTCGGTCAACCCTTCGCCGAGGTCGGGGAGCCGGAACGTGCGCTCCTCACCGGGGATCGGATAGTCCGTCATCGCGCCACCAGGAAGCGCGGGTCCGGCGCGTCGTCGAATTGCAGCCGCTCGACGGTGTCGAGGACGCGGTCGACGCCGGGCAGCTGGTACTTCTCCAGCACCGGCGGCGGGAACGGCACGTCCCAGCCGGTCACCCGCAGCACCGGCGCCCACAGCGAGTGGAAGCAGCGTTCCTGCACTCTCGCCGCGATCTCGGCGGACACGCTGGCGAACCCGGTCGCCTCGGCGACGACGACGCACCGCCCGGTCCTGCGCACGGACGACGCGACCGTCGCGTCGTCGAACGGCACCAGCGTCCGCAGGTCCACGACCTCCAGCGAGCGTCCCTCGGCCTCTGCCGCAGCGGCCGCCTCCAGTGCGACCGGCACCGCCGGCCCGTACGCCACCAGCGTCGCGTCGGTCCCGGGCCGCCGCACCTCCGCGGTCCCGAACGGTGACGTCCGCACCGGCAGCGACACCTCGTCCTTGGCCCAGTACAGCTTCTTGGGCTCCATGAACACGACCGGGTCGGGGTCGGCGATCGCCTCACGCAGCAACGAGTAGGCGTCGGCGACGGTGGCCGGCGTGACGACCTTGAGGCCGGGCGTGTGCGCGTAGTACGCCTCGGAGGAGTCGGAGTGATGCTCGACGCCGCCGATGCCGCCCGCGTACGGGACCCGGATGACCATCGGCAGGCCGACGGCGCCGCGGGTGCGGTTGCGCATCTTCGCGACGTGCGAGGCGATCTGCTCGAACGCCGGGTAGGCGAACGCGTCGAACTGCATCTCGACGACGGGCCGGAAGCCGTTCATCGCCATGCCGACGGCCAGGCCGACGATGCCGGCCTCGGCCAGCGGGGTGTCGAAACAGCGGTCCTCGCCGAACTCGGCGGTCAGGCCGTCGGTGACGCGGAAGACGCCGCCGAGCGGGCCGACGTCCTCGCCGAACATGAGCACGGTCTCGTCCTCGCGCATCGCGTCGCGCAGTGCCGCGTTGAGCGCCTTGCCCATCGTCACCGTCATCGCGCCAGCTCCTCCGCCAGCCACGCCGCCTGCTCCCGCAGCTGCGGCGTCGGCGACGCGTAGACGTGGGCGAACAGCTCGGCCGGGTCGCCGGTCGCTTCCTCGCCGAGCCGCTTCCGGACGTCCGCCGCGTACTCCTCGGCCGCCGACCGCGCCGCCGCGACGTCGTCGTCGGTCAGCTCACCGGCCGCGCGCAGGTGCGCCTCGAGCCGCGCGATCGGGTCGCGCCGCTTCCACGTCTCGACCTCGTCGTGGTCGCGGTAGCGGCCGTCGTCGTCGGCGTTGGTGTGCGGCTCGACGCGGTACGTGTGCGCCTCGACGAGCACCGGCCCGCCGCCCGCGCGCGCGGACTCGACGGCGTCGTTAAGTACGGCGAGGACGGCCAGCGGGTCGTTGCCGTCGACCCGCTCGCTGCGCACGCCGTAGCCGACGCCCTTGTGCGCCAGCGACGGCGCCGCCGTCTGCCGCGACAGTGGGACGGAGATCGCGAACCCGTTGTTCTGCACCAGGAACACGACCGGCGCGTGGAAGACGGCGGCGAAGTTGAGCGCCTCGTGGAAGTCGCCCTCGCTGGTGCCGCCGTCGCCGATCAGCACCAGCGCGACGGTGTCCTCGCCGCGCCGGCGGGCGGCATAGGCGACCCCGACGGCGTGCGGCGCGTGCGTCGCGAGCGGCGTGCACTGCGGCGCCGTCCGGGTCGCCATCGGGTCGTAGCCGCAGTGCCAGCTGCCGCGCAGCAGCGTCAGCGCCTCGACCGGGTCGATGCCGCGGGCGATCAGCGCCATCGAGTCGCGGTAGGTCGGGAACAGCCAGTCGGTCTCGCGCAGCGCGAGGACGGCGCCGATCTCGCCCGCCTCCTGGCCGCGGCTGGACGGGTAGACGGCGAGGCGGCCCTGCTTCGTCAGCGCGGTGGCCTGGGCGTCGAACCGGCGGCCGAGCACCATCGCGTCGTAGGCGCGGCGCAGCAGCTCGCTGGGCGGCCGTTCGTACCGGCCGTGGGCGTCGCCCGGTGCGGCGGCGCCGTCGTCGTCGAGGAACCGGACCGGTTCGGCGGACGGCAGCAGGCCGGCCTCGGCGGGCGGCGAGGCCGGGGGCATCCGGTGTTCGGCCTGCGTGGTCATGGCTCAGTCACCTCTTCGGCAGGCGGACGCTCTATCCCCAGATAGTGCTCCTCGTGAGATGGTCATCTCTACAAACGGCCGAAAGCCGTGACAGTTGGCAGTGAGGAACGCTCATGAGCGACCAAACGTCTCCTAGTGATGGCGGTCACACCTGGAATACCGGCCGTTCGTCTGCCCGCGATCTCGACGACGTCGACCGCCGCATCCTCGCCGAGCTCGTCGACCAGGGCCGGCTGTCCATCCGGCAGCTGGCCGAACGCGCCCACGTGTCGCGCGCCAACGCCTACGCGCGGGTCGACCGCCTGCTCGCCGACGGCGTCATCACCGGCTTCTCCGCCCAGGTGAATCCCGAACGGGCGGGGCTGGCCACCAGCGCCTACGTCATGCTGTCGATCCAGCAGAACGCCTGGCGCGAGGTGTCGGCCGCGCTCGGCTCGCTGCCGTACGTCGAGCACTTCGCTCTGGTCGGCGGCGACTTCGACGTGCTCGCGCTGGTCCGCGCGCCCAACAACAGCGAGCTGCGCCACGTCGTGCTCGAACACATCCAGGACGTCGCCGGCGTGCAGAGCACCCGCACCTGGCTGGTCTTCGACGAGCACCTCGGCCAGGGGTCGCGCTGGGCCCAGCAGCGGCCCAGCTAGGCTCGCGCCCATGGCCAAGTGGGAGTACGCGACCGCACCGGTACTGGTGCACGCGACCAAGCAGATCCTGGACAACTGGGGCGAGGACGGCTGGGAGCTGGTCCAGATCGTCCCCGGCATGAACCCCGAGAACGTGGTGGCTTACTTCAAGCGGGAGAGGGCGGAATGACGGGCACCCCGGAAGAGCGGCTGGCCGCACTCGGCCTGAGCCTGCCCGACGTCATCAAGCCGGTCGCGGCGTACGTGCCGGCCGTGCGCAGCGGCTCGTTCGTGTACACGTCCGGCCAGGTGCCGTTCCGCGACGGCGAGCTGCTGCACAAGGGCAAGGTCGGCGCCGAGGTCACGCCGGAGCAGGCGTACGAGTGTGCTCAGCAGTGCGCCCTCAACGCGCTGGCCGCCGTCCGCGCCGAGGTCGGCGACCTGTCCGCCGTCACGCGCGTGGTGAAGGTGCTCGGCTTCGTCGCGTCGTCGCCGGACTTCACCGGCCAGCCGCAGGTGATCAACGGCGCCAGCGAGCTGCTCGGCAAGGTCTTCGGCGACCTCGGCCAGCACGCCCGCAGCGCGGTCGGCCTGACGGTGCTGCCGCTGGACGCGCCGGTCGAGGTCGAGATGATCGTCGAGGTGGGCTGACGGACCGGCGTGCCCTGCCCGCTCCGATCGCGGAGCGGGCCCGGGCCTTCGCCGCCGGGACCCTGCCGGTCGTCCCGGCCCGCCCGGCGTCGACGGTCGTGCTGCTGCGCGACACCGCCGCCGGGGTGGAGGCGTACGTGCACGTCCGGCATGTCGGTATGGCCTTCGCCGCGGGCATGCTGGCGTTCCCCGGCGGCAAGGTCGACCCGGCCGACGGCGCCGACGCGGACGAGGCGTTCGTCCGGGCGGCGATCCGTGAGACGCACGAGGAGACCGGCGTCGTGCTGACGCCCGGCGAGCTCGTGCCGTGGGCGCGCTGGGTCACGCCGAGGTTCGAGGAACGCCGCTACGACACCTGGTTCTATCTGGCGGCGCTGCCGTCCGGCCAGGAGACCGCCGACGTGTCCGGCGAGGCGTCGGCGGTGGAGTGGGTGCGGCCGGCCGACGCGCTGGCCCGCGGCGACGCCGGCGAGTGGGTCATGCTGCCGCCGACGGCGGTCGTGCTGGCCTCGCTCACCGGGTTCGCGACGACGGCCGAGGCGCTGGCCGCTGGAGCCGGCCGGGCCGTCGACACCGTCATCCCCGGCTGGCTCGACGACGGCGAGCGGGTGTGGGCGCTGCTGCCCGGCGACCCCGACTTCCCCGGCGACGACCCAGGAGACGTTCAGTGACCGACGTGGCGCTGCCGATGTGGTGCCGGCTGGTGCGGGCGGACAACCCCGGCCCGATGACCCTCGACGGCACCAACACCTACGTGCTGCGGACCGGCGACGGCAACGTCGTCATCGACCCCGGTCCGTGGCTGGAGGAGCACCTCGACGCGCTCATGTCGCTCGGCCCGGTGTCGGTCGGGCTGATCACCCACCACCACCCCGACCACTGCGGCGGCGTCGACCTGTTCCGCGACCTGACCGGCGGCGCGCCGGTGCTGGCCCGCGACCCCGCCGCCAGCGGCGCCGACGCCGAGCTGCCGCCGCACGGGCAGCGGCTGGACGACTTCGGCCTCACCGTCCTGGACACGCCCGGCCACACCGCCGACTCCGTCTCGTTCGTCGCCGACGACGGCGAGTCGGTGCTGCTGTTCAGCGGCGACACCGTCCTCGGCCGCGGCACCACGATCGTGTCGCACCCCGACGGCGACCTCGGCGACTATCTGGCGTCGCTGGAGCTGCTGCGCACCGCCGTGCCGGGCGACGCGCTGCTGCTGCCCGGACACGGCCCGCTGCGGGCCGGCGCCGTGGGCGTCGTCGACGAGTACGTGGCGCATCGGCTGCAGCGGATCGAGCAGGTCCGGGCCGCGCTGGCCGGCGGCGCGCGGACCGCCCGCGACGTCGTCGAGGTGGTCTACGCCGACGTCGATCGCGCGCTCTGGCCGGCCGCCGAGCGCACTGTCGAAGCCACGCTCGTCTACCTGCGCGCGCTCGGCTGAGCGGACGACCTCAGCGGGCCCGGCGGCGCAGCCGGTCGACGTCGAGGACGACGACCGAGCGCTGCTCGAGCCGCAGCCAGCCGCGCGACACGAAGTCGGCCAGCGCCTTGTTCACCGTCTCGCGGGACGCGCCGACCAGCTGGGCCAGCTCTTCCTGCGTGAGGTCGTGGACCACCCGCATGCCCTCCTCGGAGGGCACGCCGAACCGGGTCGAGAGGTCCAGCAGCTGCTTGGCCACCCGGCCCGGCACGTCGGAGAAGACGAGGTCGGTCTGGATGTCGTTGGACCGGCGCAGCCGCGACGCCAACTGCAGCAGCAGGCCACGGGCCACCTCGGGCCGCCCCGTCAGCCAGGGCGTGAGGTCGTTGTGGCTGAGGCTCCACAGCGTGGTGTCGGTGACGGCCGTGGCCGTGGCCGAGCGCGGGCCGGGGTCGAACAGCGACAGCTCGCCGAACATCTGACCCGGGCCCAGCAGCGCCAGCAGGTTCTCGCGGCCGTCGGGGGCCGTACGGCCGAGCTTGATCTTGCCCTCGGTCACGACGTACACGCGGTCGCCCTCGTCGCCCTCACGGAACAGGGTTTCGCCCCGGCTCAGGTGCACTTCGGTCATCGACGCACGTAGCGCGCCGGCCGCTTCGTCGTCGAGTTCGCGGAACAGAAGAGCGCTCCGTAGAACGTCGTCAACCACTGCCAGATCCTCCCTGCCGTCGAGCCACGCGCGGTCAACGGTCTGGTGTTTCGCGTCACGTCGGCCGCAACCCATTGTGCCGTGGGGCCATCATGGCGGACCATTCGCCCCCACAGCAGCGTTTCCCCGCGCAAACGTCGGCCTGTCGGTCCCAGACCGTAGAGTGAAGTGGTGTCGATGGCCGCTACCGAATCCCCGCTCGCCCGCACGCGGCGGGCCCGCAAGATCAACCGCGAGCTCGACGCCCTGTATCCCGACGCGCACTGCGAGCTCGATTTCACCACACCGTTCGAGCTGCTGATCGCCACGGTGCTGTCGGCGCAGACCACCGACGTCCGGGTCAACGGTGTCACGCCCACGCTGTTCGCGCGCTACCCCGACGCCGTCGCGCTGGCGGCCGCCGAGCGCGACGACGTCGAGAAGATCATCCAGCCCACCGGGTTCTTCCGGGCCAAGACCCAGTCCATCCTCGGGCTGTCGCAGGCGCTGGTCGAGCGCTTCGGCGGCGAGGTGCCCGGCACGCTGAAGGACCTCGTCACGCTGCCCGGCGTCGGCCGCAAGACCGCCAACGTCGTGCTCGGCAACGCGTTCGACGTCCCCGGCATCACCGTCGACACCCACTTCGGGCGGCTGGTGCGCCGGTTCGGCTGGACCACCCAGACCGACCCCGACAAGGTCGAGGCCGAGATCGGCGCGCTGTTCCCGAAGAGCGAATGGACCATGCTGTCGCACCGCGTCATCTGGCACGGACGCCGCCGCTGCCACGCTCGCCGTCCGGCCTGCGGGGCGTGCCCGCTGGCCCGGCTGTGCCCGGCCTACGGCGAGGGCCCTACCGACCCCAAGGTGGCCGCCAAGTTGGTCCGTGAAGGGCCGCGTGCATGACGATTGCCGACGGCCCGCCACCATGGCTGCGGCGCGTCGCCGACGCCGCCACCGGCGTGTGGGCCGACCACGCCGGCCGCTGGTCCGCCCCTGACGACACCGCGCGCGAGTCCGCGGTCCTGCTGCTGTTCGGCGAGACCGACGGCCGGCTCGACGTCCTGCTGATCGAGCGGGCGGCCGGGCTGCGTACCCACGCGGGTCAGGCGGCGTTCCCCGGCGGTGGCGCCGAGCCCGGCGACGCCGGCCCGGTCGGCACGGCGCTGCGCGAGTGCGCCGAGGAAACCGGTGTCGACCCCGCCGGCGTCGAGGTCGTCGCCACGTTGCCGCCGCTGTGGATCTCCGTCTCGAACTACTCGGTCACGCCGGTGCTGGCGTGGTGGCGCGAACCGTGCGAGGTGCGCGTCGCCGATCCCGGCGAGGTGGCGTCGGTGCAACGCATCCCGGTCAGCGAGCTCACCGACCCCGCCCACCGGCTCCAACTGCGCTACCCGTCCGGCCAGTCCGGGCCCGCGTTCCGCGCCGGCGGCCTGCTCATCTGGGGGTTCACCGCGGGGGTTCTGTCCGCCTTGTTCGATGCGGCCGGAATCGCCGAGCCGTGGGATCGTACTCTGGTCGAGCCGCTGCCCACGGGGGCGGGCCTGAGCCGTGAAGGTCGAGGTGGGTCGTGACGCTGGGCTTGAACGCCGTCGACCTCATCATCATCATCCTGGCGGTCGTCGTCGGCTACACCGGCTGGACCCATGGCTTCGTCGTCGGCCTGCTGTCGTTCGTCGGCTTCGTCGGCGGCGCGGTCGCCGGGCTGCTGCTGGTGCCGCTGGTCCTCGGCAGTTTCGACCCCGGGCTCGGGGTGTCGGTGCTGGCCGTCCTGCTGGTGCTCGGCGTCGCGTCGATCGGGCAGGGCGTGCTGGCCTGGGCCGGCGGCTGGGTGCGGTCGAAGGTGTCGTCGCAGCCGGCGAAGAAGTTCGACGCCGCCGGTGGCGCCGTCCTCGGCGTGGCCGGCCTGCTGCTGGCCGCCTGGGCCGTCGGGCTGGCCATCTCCACCGCGGCGGTTCCGTACGCGTCGCCCGGCGTCCGCGAGTCGCGGCTGCTGCACCTGGTCGACCAAGCCGTCCCGATCTCGCCCGACAGCCTGCGCGACGCCTTCGAGGACGTCGTCGCGGCCGGTGGGTTCCCGCAGGTCGTGGTCCCGTGGGCGGCCGAGCCGATCATCGACGTCGGCCCGCCCGGCAGCCTGCTGCGCCGCGACCCGGAGGTGCGCACGGCGGCCGAGAGCGTCGTCCAGATCACCGGCCGGGCCGACGCCTGCGAGCGGGTCATCACCGGCAGCGGCTTCGTGGTCGCGCCCGAGCGCATCCTCACCAACGCCCACGTGGTGGCCGGTGTCCGCGAGCCGGTCGTCACCTTCCCCGACGGCGACCCGCTGGCCGCCCAGGTGGTGGCGTTCGACCCCGAGACCGACCTCGCCGTGCTCGCCGTCCCCGGGCTGCCGCTCGACCAGCTCACCATGGCCTCCGACGACCCCGGCAACGGCGACGACGCCGCCGTCATCGGCTACCCGAACAACGGCCCGCTGCGCAGCGAGGAGGTCCGCGTCCGCGACGTCCACGAGCTGATCGGGCACGACATCTACGACGAGAACACCATCACCCGTGAGGTCGTCTCGCTGCGCGGCAGCATCCGGCCGGGCAACTCCGGCGGCCCGCTCATCTCGCCCGACGGCACCGTGCTGGGCGTGGTGTTCGCGGCGTCGCTGACCGATCCCGACACCGGCTACGCGCTGGCGCCGAGCGAGTTCGCCGACGTCGCCGCCGGCGCGGCCGAGGCGACGGAGCCGGTGTCGACCGGCTCCTGCACCTAGGGTGGGTCTCCCGGGTCCATGGCCTACTGCGCGGCCGAGACCCGGGAGACACACCCTCCGCGCCGGCCGGTCGGTCTAGACGCCGAACGGTGCGGCGTACCGGATGGTGCCGGACGGCAGCGGGTGCGCGTCGTCCAGCGTGAGCGCCATCAGTGCGTCGTCGGGCACGTCGAAGCCCGCCCCGATGCCGTGCGCCGAGGCGCGCTCGAAGCCGAGCCGCGGGTAGTACTCCGGGTGCCCGAGCACCGTGACGAAGCGTTCGCCGTGCTGGTGGGCGGCCCGCAGCGCGGCCCGGATGGCGGCCGAGCCGGCCCCGGACTTCTGCTGCCCCGGCCGCACCGAGCACGGCCCGAGGCAGAGCGCCGGAGTGTCGCCGATGTGGCAGCGGGTGAGCAGGGCGTGCCCGACGACGGGGCCGTCGGGTGCGGCCGCGACGATCGACAGGCCGTCGATCCACGACACGTCGGCGCGGAGCGCGTCGACGAGGTCGGCCTCGGCCGGGCGGTCGAACGCCGCGATGGTGATGTCGCGGATGGCCGCGATGTCGGCGCCGGTTTCGGCGCGCGTGATCCACTGCGAGTGCATAGAAAGGAATCCCGTTCGTGTTCGGGTGACTGAGGTCAGGGTGAAGTCAGGCCGCGGCCTGGCGCGCCGACATCAACCCCACGTCCTCTCAGCTCCTCGCAGCGACACGAACGTCGACGATCATACGGTCAGTCGGTCCGGTCGCGCTGCTTCTCCAGCCAGTCCAGCAGCGCGTCGGTGACGGCGTCCGGCGTCTCCTCGTGCGGGAAGTGCCCGGCCGCCTCCAGCGACAGCCAGTGGTATTCGCCGGCCACCAGCTCGCGCGACGCCGCCGCCAGCTCGATGTCGAAATTGGAGTCCTGGACGCCGTGTACCTGCAGCACCGGCATGGTGAGCGGGTCCTGGACGCGCTTGGCGAACCGGCGGCCGTCGCCGCGGAACAGCGAGCGGAACAGCCAGCGCTGGTACTCCAGCGCGCAGTGCGGGGCCGGCCACAGCTGCATGGCCGCGCGGTAGTGGCGCGACGCTTCGTCGTCGGGGAACGTCGACCCCGGTGCCGACCAGCGCCGCAGCAGCGTCTCGACGTGCGCGCCGTCGTCGGCGATGAGCCGCCGCTCCGGCGCCATCGGGGTCTGCACCCAGGCCAGCGAGCCGCTGCGCCGGAGCCGGCCCTTCAGCAGGTGCCGGCGCAGGACCAGCGGATGCGGCATCGACAGCACGGCGAGCGCGTCGACGTGCGCGGGCCGCATCGCCGCCGCCGTCCACGCACCGTAGGCGCCCCAGCCGTGCCCGACGAGCACCGCGCGGCGCTCGCCGAGCGAGAGGATCGCGCTGGTGATGTCGGCGGCGAAGGTGAACGCGTCGTACCCGCGCGGGGTCTTGTCGCTGCCACCGGTGCCGCGCAGGTCGAGGGCGACGGCGCGCCAGCCGGCCGCGGCGAGCGCGGGCAGCTGGTGCCGCCAGGCCCACCAGAACTCCGGGAACCCGTGCAGGAGCAGGACGAGGGGGCCGTCCCCCATCTCCGCCGCATGGAACTGCGCGCCGTTGGCGGCGACGGTCCGATGCGTCCAGGGGCCGGGGATCTCGACCGTCTGGCGATGTGCGTCGTTGGTGATCACGTGCTGTTGCTGGACCTCTTCAGAGCGTGGGCGGCCGCGCGGGCGGTGGTCTTCGTCCGCTCGGCCTTGGAGATCCTGCCGAATCGGCCCCGGGCCACCAGCAGCAGGAGGAGTGCGACGAGTAGGTAGAACCCGGTGACCACGAGGAACGACCAGCCGAGGCCGAGTCCGAGCGCGTGGACGCCGTATACCAGGGCGAACGAGCCGAGGATCGCCATCAGCAGGCCGAGGAGCGCGGCCGCCGCGATCAGGCCGACACCGAGTCCGGCCTCCTTGGCGTCCTGCTTCAGCTCGGCCTTCGCCAGCTCGATCTCGTCCCGGACCAGCCCGGTGAGGTCGTCCTTGATGGAGGCCACGAGCTGGCCGATGGAGGCCGAGCCGTCGGCCTCACTGGTTGCCCGCGCGGCCATCCGGAACCCCCTCGTCGCAGTAGTCACGAATCACGTCGGCCCCGGCGGCGGGCTGCCGGCGTGGCCTCGACTTCGACTCTAGAGCAGGTCGGCAGGCATGGGCGCCTAGACGGGCCGACGGGTCACGGCTGAGTACCCCGCTCCTCGGCCTGGTAGACGTCCGGGATGCCGTCGTGATCGTCGTCGCGCGACTCCTCCTCGGCCAGCCGCTTGTAGATGACGTTGCGCCGCCCGAGCACGATGGTGGCCAGCACCGCCGCCAGCAGCGAACCGACCAGCACCGCCATCTTGACCAGCTCCGCGTTGTGCGCGTCGTCGCGGAAGGCCAGCTCGCCGATCAGCAGCGACACGGTGAAGCCGATGCCCGCGATGGTCGCGAGGCCGAATACGTCGCCCCAAGTCAGGTCGTTGCTGAGCTCGGCCCGGGTGAACCGCGCGGTGAGGTAGGTGCCGCCGAAGATGCCGACGGCCTTGCCGACGACCAGTCCGAGCGCGACGCCCAGCGCCACGGGCTGCGTGAACACCTCGCGCAGGGAGTCCGACGAGATCGTGACGCCCGCGGCGAACAGCGCGAAGATCGGCACGCAGAACACGGCGGAGAACGGCCGCACGCGGTGCTCGATGCGCTCGGCCGGGGCCTGCGCCTCGCCCTCCTTGCGGTGCGCGCGGGTCAGCAGGCCGAACGCGACGCCGACGACGGTGGCATGCACGCCGCTCTCGTGCATGAGCGTCCACGCGACCACGCCCATCGGCACGTACAGCCACCAGGCGGTGATGTCGCGGCGCTGCATGAGGTCGTATGCGACCAGAATGGCGGCGGCGCCCAGCAGCGGCCAGATGCGCAGGTCGGTGGTGAAGAAGATCGCGATCAGCAGGATCGCCAGCAGATCGTCGACGACGGCCAGCGTCAGCAGGAACGCCCGCAGCGCCGACGGCAGCCGTGACCCGATGACGGCCAGCACGGCCAGCGCGAACGCGATGTCGGTGGCCGTCGGCACCGCCCAGCCCGTCATCGGGCCGCCGCCGATGCCGTTGACGATGACGTACACGAGGATCGGGCCGGCCATGCCGCAGACCGCCGCGATGATCGGCAGCGCCGCCTCGGCCGGCCGGCGCAGGCTGCCGACGACCAGCTCGCGCTTCAGCTCCAGCCCGGCGACCAGGAAGAAGATCGCCAGCAGGCCGTCGGCCGCCCATGTCGCGAGGTCGAGGTCGAGGTGCAGCGCCGACGGGCCGATGGTCGCCGTGCTCAGCGCCTCGTAGGAGTCGGTGCCGATGTTCGCCCAGACGATGGCGGTGGCAGCGGCCACCAGCATGAGGAACCCGCCGGTGGTCTCGCTGCGCAGCACGGACGCGACGTACTGGGCCTCGGGCCAGGTGGAGCGGGCGAACAGACGGCGGGGCACGGCGTCACCTCATCTGGTGGTGGGCATGGCGATGTCACGCCGACCAGACTTCCCGGCACACCGATGGACATTTTAGCGGGTCCGCGGCGCCCCTTCAGCCGCGGGCGAATGTCTGTACCGGTTGTCCGGGCCGCCAGAGCGTGATCGCCATGCCCGTGCGGGTGTCGTTCAGGCCGGCCAGCACCACCTCGTCGATGCCCAGCCGGAACAGGTGGAACGGTCCCGGCGGCACGGCGCCCTCGCGCGCGGTGCGGTACGCCTCCATCTCCGCGCCGACGACCTCGACCGCTCGGCCGGAGATCTTCACGTCCGGCACCGTCATCGATCCGTCGCCGGGGTTGTTGTGCACCGCGTAGCGCGGGTCGCGCTGCAGGTCGTGCGCCTTGCGGGCCTCGGGCATCGAGCCCAGCGTGAGATGGTCGCCGTCGAAGGCGACCTCGGTGCCGCAGACCCGCGGCGAGCCGTCCGCTCGCAGTGTCGCGAGGACATGGTGCTTGGTGGCCGTGAGTTGTGTGCGCACGATCGCCGCCAGCTCGGGTACTTCGTCGTCGAACTGCTTCCAGGTCGTCATAACCCTTATGCTGCCGGTCCATTGCTGACATCCGCTGTCAGTGTTCTGGCGTAGGTTCGATCCCGTGAGAGCCAGCAGGTTGATGGCGATGATGCTGCTGCTGCAGCAGCGGCGCACCATGACGGCGGCCGAGGTGGCCGACGAGCTCGAGGTGTCGGTCCGCACGGTGTACCGCGACATCGCGGCGCTCCAGGCCTCCGGCGTCCCGCTGTGGACGGAGTCGGGGCCGGGCGGCGGCGTCAGGCTGGTCGAGGGCTGGCGCACGACGCTCGACGGTCTCACCGGCGACGAGGCGGCCGCGCTGTTCGTCGGCGGCGTCCCGAGCGCGGTGGCGGATCTCGGGCTGGGCACGGTTCTCGTCGCGGCGCAGACGAAGGTCATCGCGATGCTGCCGCCCGAGTTGCGCGGCCGCGCCGCCCGCCTGCGCGAGCGCTTCCACGTCGACGCGCCCGGCTGGTTCGGCGAGGTCGCGCCGCCGGAGGCGTTGGCCACGGTGTCCGACGCGGTGTGGTCCGGCCGCCAGCTCGACGTCTCGTACCGGCGCTCCGACCGGACGGTGTCGCGGCTGCTCGACCCGCTCGGCCTCGTGCTCAAGGCCGGCACCTGGTACCTCGTCGCGGCGCACCGGGAGCAGGTGCGTACGTACCGCGTGAGCCGCATCGACGCCGCCGCCGTGCGGCCCGACGCCGCCTGGCGCCCGGACGACTTCGACCTCGGCGGCTGGTGGGCGGCGTCGTCGGCGCAGTTCGACCGGTCGCTGCTGCGGTACCGGTGCCGCGTCCGGCTGTCCGCGCCGGCGCTGCGGCGGCTGCACACGGCGGTCGGCGCCCTGGCGGCGACGCGCGCCCGCGACGCCGCGTCCGACCCTGACGCGGACGGCTGGTCCGAGACCGACCTGTGGACCGAGTCCGAGCAGGTCGCCGCCTCCCAGCTGTTCGCCCTGATGACCGGCGTCGAGGTGCTCGAGCCCGTCTCCTTGCGCGCCGCCCTCCGCTCCGTCGCCCTCGAGGTGGCGGCCAGGAACGCGTGAGCCGTCAGCGCGGGCGGGCGCGGACCCCGCGATGGGCGATGGCCGACAACTCCAGCGCCGGTCCGATCAGCCGGCGCCCGCGGCGGTGGACCATGCGCAGGTCGCGGGTGAGGTCGAGGTCCCGGACGGGGACCGCCACGACGGTGCGAGCGGCGAGGTCCGCGGCCACGGCCAGCGAGCTGAGGACGGCGGGAGCGACGCCCTCCGCGACGGCGGTCTTGATCGCCGTGGTGGACGGGAGCTCCAGCAGCGGCGGTGCCACCGCGACGTCCGTCGCCGAGCCGACGGCGCGCTCGAGGTGGCGGCGCGTGCCGGAGCCGCGTTCCCGGCTGACCAGCGGCGTGGCGGCGAGCTCCGCCGGTGTGATGCCGGACCGGCGCCGGGCCCACGGGTGGCCGGGCGCGACGATCACCGTCAGCTCGTCCCGGGCGACCCGCCGGCTGGTCAGCCCGGCGGGGACCTGCGGGCCTTCGACGAACCCGAGCTCGACCTCGTCGTCCAGCACGGCCCGGGCGACGTCGTCGGAGTTGCCCGCGACCAGCGCCACGGCGATGTCCGGCGCGGCTGCCTGCAGGGCCACCAGCCAGTGCGGAAGCAGGTACTCGGCGACGGTCAGGCTGGCAGCCACCCGCAGCCGGCTGTGCGCGCCGACGCGCAACGACCGCAGGCCGGCGTCCATGGCCGCGGCGGCGTCGACGGCCGCACGGGCCCAGTCCGCCACCAGCGCCCCGTGCTCGGTCAGGCGGGACCCGCGCGCGGAGCGGTCCAGCAGGCGCAGTCCGAGCTTGCGCTCCAGATGGCTCAGGCGCGCGCTGGCCGCCGGCTGCGTCACGTCGTGCGCCCGCGCGGCGGCTCCGACGCTACCCAGGCGGGCCACCGACAGCAGCAGGTCGAAGGTCGCGAGATCGCTCACGCGGGGAGACAACGGCATAAGGCGAGCCTATGAGGCCATCGGCGATCCGGCTCTACCGGGCGGCCGCGTGCTGCGTGACGGTGGGACCATGACGGCCGACGGCACCACCGGGACTCGCTGGCCGGCCGGCCCCCGCCGGCCCCTCGGCCTGCTGCGCGAGCTCGACCACCCCGCCCGGGTGTTCGAGCACCTCGGCCCGAACTGGTTCGCCTCGGTCATGGGCACCGGCATCGTGGCCGTCGCCGCGGCCGGCCTGCCGGTGCAGCCGCCGGGACTACGCCCGGCCGCGACGGTGGTGTGGGCGCTCGCCGCGGCCTGGCTGCTGGTGCTCACCGCGGCCTGGGCCGTGCACTGGACCCGGCACCGCGACCGCGCCAAGGGCCACGCCGCGAACCCCGTGCTGGCGCACTTCTGGGGTGCCCCGGCGATGGCGCTGCTCACCGTGGGCGCCGGCACTCTGGCGCTGGGACGGGACTGGATCGGCCACCAGGCGTCGGTCGCCGTCGCGGTCGCGCTGTGGTCCGCCGGCACCCTGCTGGGGCTGCTCACGTCCGTCTGGATTCCCTACCGCGCGATGACCGGGCACACCGTCACGGCAGACGCCGCCTTCGGGGGGTGGCTCATGCCGGTGGTCCCGCCGATGGTCTCCGCCGCCACCGGAGCCGCGCTGATCCCGCACGTGCCGGCCGGCCAGCCCCGGCTCACCCTGCTCGTCGCCTGCTACGCGATGTTCGGCGCCAGCCTGATCGCCGGCCTCGTCCTCATCACCCAGATCTGGGCCCGGCTGATGCACCACGGCGCGGGCGCGGCGGTCATGGCGCCGACCCTGTGGATCGTGCTCGGCCCGCTGGGACAGTCGGTGACCGCCGCGAACCTGCTCGGCGACGTCGCGGCCGCCGCGCTGCCCCGTCCGTACGCCACCGGCGCGGAGGTCTTCGGGGTCCTGTACGGCCTGCCCGCCTGGGGGTTCGCGATGCTGTGGCTCGCGCTCGCCGCGGCGCTGACCCTGCGCGCCGCCCGGTCGGAGCTGCCATTCGCGCTGACCTGGTGGAGCTTCACCTTCCCGGTCGGCACCTGCGTCACCGCGGCCAGCACCCTGGCCCTGCGCCTGAACTCGACGGCGTTGACCGTCGCCGCCGTCGCGCTGTTCGTCCTTCTCCTCGCCGCCTGGGCCACCGTCGCGACCCGCACCGTTCGCGCCGGCGCCCGCGGCACGCTGTTCCTGCCCCCGCGATGAACCTCGCGGGGGCAGGACGTCGCGGCGTCAGTCCTCGGACGAGTCCTTCGACAGGCCGTCGCTGATGAGGTTCATCACCGTCGGGTCGGCCAGCGTCTGGACGTCGCCCAGCTCGCGGTTCTCGGCGACGTCGCGCAGCAGGCGGCGCATGATCTTGCCGGACCGGGTCTTCGGCAGCTCCGCCACGATCATGATCTGCCGCGGCTTGGCGATCGGGCCGATCTCCTTGGCCACGTGGTTGCGCAGCTCCTGGACGACGTCGGCGCCGCCGTCGCCCGCGGCGGTGCGCAGGATGACGAACGCGACGATGCCCTGGCCGGTGGTCGGGTCGGTGGCGCCGACGACGGCGGACTCGGCCACCTTCGGATGCGACACCAGCGCCGACTCGACCTCCGTCGTGGAGATGCGGTGGCCCGACACGTTCATGACGTCATCGACGCGGCCGAGCAGCCAGATGTCGCCGTCGTCGTCCTTCTTGGCACCGTCGCCGGCGAAGTAGCTGCCCTCGAAGCGCGACCAGTAGGTGTCGATGAAGCGCTGGTCGTCGCCCCAGATGGTGCGCAGCATGGACGGCCACGGCTCGGTGAGCACGAGGTAGCCGCCGTGGCCGTCGGGCACCACGTTGCCGGCGTCGTCGACCACGTCGGCCACGATGCCCGGCAGCGGCGTCTGCGCCGAGCCCGGCTTGGCGGCGGTGACGCCGGGCAGCGGGCTGATCATCATGGCGCCGGTCTCGGTCTGCCACCACGTGTCGACGACGGGGGTGCTGTCGCCGCCGATGACGCGGCGGTACCAGATCCACGCCTCCGGGTTGATCGGCTCGCCGACGCTGCCCAGGACGCGCAGCGACGAGAGGTCGCGGCGGCCGGGGATCTCGTCGCCCTGCTTCATGAACGTGCGGATGGCCGTCGGTGCGGTGTACAGGATGCTGACCTTGTACTTCTCGACGATGTCCCACCAGCGGCCGGCCTCGGGGAAGTCGGGCGTGCCCTCGTACATCACCTGCGTGGCGCCGTTGGCCAGCGGCCCGTAGACGATGTAGCTGTGCCCGGTGACCCAGCCGACGTCGGCCGTGCACCAGTACACGTCCGTCTCGGGCTTGAGGTCGAAGACGTTGAGGTGGGTATACGCCGACTGCAGCAGGTAGCCGGCCGACGTGTGCTTGATGCCCTTGGGCTTCCCGGTGGTGCCGGACGTGTACAGGATGTACAGCGTGTCCTCGGCGTCGTGCGGCTGCGGGTCGTGCTGGCCGGACTGGCGGTCGACGATGTCGTGCCACCACACGTCGTGGCTGTCGTCCCAGGCGACCTCCTGCTCGGTGCGCCGCACGACCAGCACCTTCTCGATGGACGGCGACTTCGCGACGGCTTCGTCGACGGCCGGCTTCAGCGCCGACGGCTTACCCCGCCGGAACCCGCCGTCGGCCGTGATGACCAGCTTGGCCTGCGCGTCCTCGATGCGGCTGCGCAGCGCCTCGGCCGAGAACCCGCCGAACACCACCGAGTGGATGGCGCCGATGCGGGCGCAGGCCAGCATCGCGATGGCCGCCTCGGGGATCATCGGCAGGTAGATCGCGACCCGGTCGCCGTGGCCGACGCCCAGCTCCGTCAGCGCGTTGGCGGCCTTGGAGACCTCGCGCTGCAGGTCGGCGTAGGTCAGCGTGCGGCTGTCGCCGGGCTCGCCCTCCCAGTAGATGGCGACGCGGTCGCCGTGGCCGGCCTCGACGTGCCGGTCGACGCAGTTGTAGGCGACGTTGAGCTTGCCGCCGACGAACCACTTCGCGAACGGCGGGTTGCTCCAGTCGAGGACCTGGGACCACTCGGTGTCCCAGCTCAGCAGCTCACGAGCCTGGCGCTCCCAGAACGCCAGGCGGTCCGCCGCGGCCTCCTCGTACAGGTCTGCTTTGGCGTTGG
The DNA here is from genome assembly GCF_001270745.1 of Jiangella muralis. Lineage (GTDB taxonomy): Bacteria > Actinomycetota > Actinomycetes > Jiangellales > Jiangellaceae > Jiangella > Jiangella muralis. The sequence goes on along the minus strand of NZ_LFXL01000032.1, from coordinate 27,593 downwards.
CCTGAGCGGCGAACTCCGCGGACGGGGGAAAGCTCCGGTCCTCGTGTAGCAGATTGGAGAGAGCGTCATTGGTCACGTTCGGTCTGCTCCTCGTGTCAGTGATCCTGGGCAACCGCGACTGCCCGGCGGCGCATCGGGGCGCGCTGCCGTCTAACCTCACCATCGCATGGCCCTGCTGGGCAAGGACGACAAGGGTCGGCGGCAGCGCGCTCCGGTGTCAGTGCGCGGAGGTGGCCCTCTCGGCCCCGGCGCCGGTCAGGGACCGGACTTCCATCTCGGCGTACTTGGCCTTGTTGTATTCCTTGGACAGCCGGGCGCCCAGGAAACCGAACAAGAATCCGGCCGGGATCGAGATGATGCCGGGGTTGTCGAGCGGGAACCAGTGGAAGTCGACGTCCTGCAGCATCGACGGGCTGCGGCCGGTCGCCGGGTTCACCGGCTTGCCCGACACCACCGGCGAGAACACGATCAGCGTCACCGCCGTGGCCAGGCCGCCGTAGATGCTCCACACCGCGCCCCGGGTGTTGAACCGCCGCCAGAACAGCGAGTACAGGATCACCGGCAGGTTCGCGCTGGCGGCGACGGCGAACGCGAGCGCCACGAGGAACGCGATGTTCTGGCCGTTGGCGAAGATGCCGCCGACGATGGCCACCGCGCCGATGACGACGGCGGTGATGCGGGCGACCCGCACCTCGTCGTTCGGCTCCACCTCGCCCTTCTTGATGACGTTGGCGTACACGTCGTGCGCGAACGAGGCCGACGCGGTGATCGTCAGGCCCGCCACGACGGCGAGGATGGTCGCGAACGCAACGGCCGCGATGACGCCGAGCAGGATTGTCCCGCCCAGCTCGTAGGCCAGCAGCGGGGCCGCGGAGTTCACGCCGCCCGGTGCGCCCAGGATCTCCTCCGGGCCGACCAGCGCGCCCGCGCCGTACCCGAGCACCAGCGTCAGCAGGTAGAACAGCCCGATCAGCGCGATCGCCCACGTCACGCTGTGCCGGGCGTCGCGCGCCGTCGGCACCGTGTAGAAGCGCATCAGGACGTGCGGCAGGCCGGCGGTGCCGAGCACCAGGGCCAGCGCCAGCGAGATGAAGTCCAGCTTCGACGTGTCGGACGCGCCGTACTGGTTCATCGGGTCCAGCAGGCCGGCGGCGCCGCCCGCGCTGTCGACGGCCGCGCCGAGCAGCTGCGACAGGTTGAAGTCGTGCTGCGCCAGCACCCAGATCGTCATGACGAACGCGCCGGTGATCAGCAGCACCGCCTTGACGATCTGCACCCAGGTGGTGCCCTTCATGCCGCCCACCAGGACGTAGAACACCATCAGCGCACCCACGACGGCGATGACGACGCCCTGCCCGCCGCGGTCGGTCACGCCCAGCAGCAGCGCGACGAGGCCGCCGGCGCCGGCCATCTGGGCCAGCAGGTAGAAGAACGACACCGCGAGCGTCGACGTCGCGGCCGCCATCCGCACCGGGCGCTGCCGCATCCGGAACGACAGCACGTCCGCCATCGTGAACCGGCCGGTGTTCCGCAGCAGCTCGGCGACCAGCAGCAGCGCGACCAGCCACGCCACCAGGAAGCCGATGGAGTACAGGAAGCCGTCGTAGCCGTAGATGGCGATGGCCCCGGCGATGCCGAGGAACGACGCGGCGGACAGGTAGTCACCGGCGATCGCGATGCCGTTCTGCTGGCCGGTGAACGCCCGGCCGCCGGCGTAGAAGTCCGCCGCGGTCTTGTTGTTCTTCGACGCCCGCAGCACGATGACCAGCGTGACCGCGACGAACAGCGCGAAGATCGTGATGTTGACGCCGGGACTGCCGACATGGGTCTCCATCAGCGCGCCCCCTCCAGCTCGTCACGGATCTGCTTGGCGATCGGGTCCAGGTTCCGGTTGGCGTGCCGGACGTACAGCCACGTGATCAGGAACGTCGACGCGAACTGGCCGAGACCGAACAGCAGGCCGACATTGATGTTGCCGACCACCCGCTGCGACATGAAGTCGACTGCGTACGTCGACAGCAGCACGTACAGCAGGTACCAGGCCAGGAAGGCCGCGGTCATGGGGAACGCGAAGTTGCGGAACCGCCGGCGCAGCTCGGCGAACTCCGGGCTGGCCTGCATGCGCTCGTATTCGTCGGCGGTGGGCAGGGCGCGTTCGGGCGGGGGTGTCTCGAGACTGGCCACGCTCCGACCTCCTCGTCGTCATGTGGTCCGGCTCACAGTGATCCGGTTGTGGGGCGCCACGGTAGGGCGGCGCGCTCCGGCCTCGGGAGATGCCGCACGGAGGCGTGCGGTGAGCGGTTCGAGCCTGCGGCGTGCGGGTCCACGCCCTGCGACGAACGGTCGATGAGCTGCGACGAACGGTCGTCCGGATCCACGCCGCTAGGCGAACAATAGTGGGGATAACTGTACTATTGTTGGTGTGGAGCAACAATAGTTGGCACACGGAGGACCTCATGCAGTTGTCGCAGCCGCTGGCCGTGGTGACGCCGACCCTCGACGGCCCGGTGCTGACGGCTCTCGCCCTGGCCGACCGCGCCTTCACCACCGGGCAACTCGGGCGAGTGCTGGGCCGAGGGTCTGCGGAAGGCATCCGCAAGGTCCTGCACCGGCTGACCGAGCAAGGGGTCGTCGCGGCGGAACGGGTCGGGCCGGCGGTCAGTTACCGGCTGAACCACCACCACCTCGCGGCACAACACATCATCGGCCTGGCGAACCTGCGAAGCACCTTCCTGAGCCGGATCGAACAGAAGCTCGCCGGTTGGGAACAGCGGCCCGTGTATGCCGCCGTGTTCGGCTCGGCCGGTCGGGGCGAGATGAGACCGGACAGCGACATCGACCTGCTACTGGTCCGCGCGAATGACACCGACGAGACGATCTGGGAGCAGCAGGTGGGCGACCTCGTCGAATCGGTCGTGGGGTGGACGGGCAATGACGTCAGGCCGCTGGAGTACACCGTCGCCGAACTGGGCCCGTCGCGAGGCGAGCCCGTGCTACGCGAGGTCCTGCGGACGGGTTTGACCATCGCAGGCGATCGATCCTGGCTGGGCAGGCGACTGCGACCGGGGACGGTCTGAGCGATGGGAACACGTTCGTGCTCGGCCGCGATGCTTCCTCCAAGCAGCCGACGACATCGAACTGCTCGACGACATCGAGCAGTTGAACGATGCTGTCGTCACGCTCTACGTGCATGCGGGTATCGCCGCGTCGGACGTCATCTGCTGTGCGCGGCTCGGGCAGCATTCGACGGGGGAGAACCATGCCGAGGCGATCGGACTGCTGAAGGCCGCCGACTCCGGGTCGAGCGGGCACCTCGCCGCGCTCCTGTCGATGAAGACGAAGGCCGGCTACAGCCACCTGGGCGCAAGCGCGGCCGATGTCAGGAAGGCGGCACGCGCCGCCGCGCGACTGCTCGAGTCGGCGCGCGGCCGGACAAAGCTGACCGGCGTCACGTGCGCCAGCGGTCCTCGGGGTCCCAGTCGCCGCGGTTGAGGTCGAGGTTCTCGGGGGTGTGCAGGCGGACCATGGTGCGGTTGACGCCCGGCGCCATGTGCTGCCGCGTCGCCAGCGACACGGCGATCATGACGAGGAAGGCGAGCGGCATCGTCCAGGCGGCCGGCTGGGCGAGGAGGGCGCCGATCCACCCGGACTGCGGCCCGCCGAGGATCGTCACGACGACGGCGACGGTGGAGGCGCCGCCGCCGACCAGCAACCCCGCCACGGCGCCCGGCCAGGTCAGCCGCCGCCACCAGATGCCGAGCAGCAGCAGTGGGCAGAACGACGACGCCGCGACGGCGAAGGCGAGGCCGACCACGTCGGCGATCCCGAGGAACGGGCTGGTCAACGCGAGCCCGATCGGGACCAGTAGCGCCAGGAACGCGCCCAGCCGGAACCCGGTGACGGGGTTGCGGACCCGCGCGTGCAGCAGGTCCTGCGACAGCACGCCGGCCACCGACACCGTCAGCCCCGACGACGTCGACAGGAACGCCGCGAACGCGCCCGCCGTCACGAGCATCGACAGCGCCTCGCCCGCCACCCCGTCGATCAGCCGCCCGGGCAGCACCAGCACGACGGCGTCCGTCCGCCCGGTCAGCAGCAGCTCCGGCGTGTACAACCGGCCCAGCGCGCCGTACAACCCGGGCAGCACGTAGAACACGCCCAGCAGCCCGAGCACCGCCAGCGTCGTCCGCCGCGCGGCCCGTCCGTCGGGGTTGGTGTAGAACCGCACCAGCACGTGCGGCAGCCCCATCGTGCCGAAGAACAGCGCGATGATCAGCGAGTACGTCCCGTACAGCGGATGGTCGCCGCCCGAGGTCAGCGGCAGCGCCCACGCCTCGCCGGTCATCGGTGTCAGCGACGACGCGTGCGGGATCGGCGCGCCGGCCGGGAAGTCCAGCACGGTCCCGGCCTCGATGTCGTGCGACCCCTCCTCGAGCACCAGCGGTGACCCGTCCGCCGTCACCACCACCCGCGACGGCACGTCCACCGTCACGTCGATGGTGACCTCGACCGACGTCGGCTGCTCGAACACCGGCTCGCCCGGGGCCGCCAGCTCGGGCCGTCCGTCGCCGGACCACACCAGCAGCAGGAAGATCACCGGCACCAGCAGCGCGGTCAGCTTCAGCCAGTACTGGAACGCCTGGACGAACGTGATGCTGCGCATGCCGCCGCCGAGCACGCTCACCAGCACGACGACCGCGACGACGACGGGACCGGCCCACTGCGGCGCCCCGGTGACGGTGCGCAGCGTCAGCCCGGCGGCCTGGAACTGCGGCAGCAGGTACAGCCAGCCGATCGTGACGACGAGGATGCTGGCCACTCGCCGCGCCGCCGCCGACTCCAGCCGCGCCTCGGCGAAGTCGGGCAGCGTGTACGCCCCGGATCGCCGCAGCGGCGCCGCCACCAGCACCAGCAGCATGAGGTACCCGGCGGTGTAGCCGACCGGGAACCACAGCATGTCGGTCCCGTACGCCAGCACCAGCCCGGCCACGCCCAGGAACGACGCCGCGGACAGGTACTCGCCGCCGATCGCCGACGCGTTCCACCACGGCGTCACCGTGCGGGAAGCGACGTAGAAGTCGCTGGTCGTGCGCGCCGCGCGGACGCCGTAGATGCCGATCAGCACCGTCGCGACCGCCGTCAGGACGACCGCGACGATGCCCGCGGTCGTGCTCACCGGCGGTTCACCATGTCGCCGAAGTCGCGCTCGACCCGTTCGGCCGCGCGGATGTAGAACCAGGCGGCCGCGACCAGTGCCGGGTAGACCAGACCGCCGAGGACCAGCCACGGCAGCGGCACGCCGGCCAGCTCGATCGCGTTGACCCGCGGGGCGACGGCGAACAGCAGCGGCAGCGTCGCCAGCAGCCCCAGCACGACGCCGGCGACGGCCAGGCTGAGCCGCAGCTGGGCGCGCAGCAGCGCCCGCATGTACACCTCGCCGAGCTGCGTCTGCGCGTCGATCTCCGCGGTGACGGCGCGACGGCGGGCCGGTGGCCGGCGCCGCCGCGGTCCGGTGACGGTGACGCGCTCGGTCATCGGGTTCCGCCGGCCCGCCGGACCAGCCGGTCACGCAGCTCACGCGTGTGCCGGCGGCTCACCGGCAGCGTGGTGTCGCCGATGACGACGGTGTACCGCCCGGCGTCGGCGCGCAGCTCCTCGATGGACGTCAGCGCGACCAGGTAGCTGCGGTGGATGCGGACGAACCCGACCGGCGCCCAGCGGTCCTCCAGCGTCGCGAGCGGCATCCGCAGCAGGTGGCTGCCGCCGTCGGCGGTGTGCAGCCGCGCGTAGTCGCCCTGAGCGCTGACGTAGGCGACCTCGCTGCGCCGGATGAACCGGGTGACGCCGCCCAGCTCGACCGAGATGGTCTCGTCGTCCCCGTCGTCGCCGGCCGCCCGCGCGTCACTCACCGCGTCCGTCGCCCGCCGGATCGCCTCGAACAGCCGCTCGCGCCGGTACGGCTTCATCACGTAGTCGACGGCGTTGAGGTCGAACGCGGCCACGGCGTGGTCGTCGTACGCCGTGACGAAGACGACGGCGGGCGGACGGCGGAACCGGGCCAGCACGCGGGCGAGGTCGAGGCCGGACAGGCCGGGCATCCGGATGTCGAGGAAGACGGTGTCGACGTGCTGCTGCTCGAGCAGACGCAGCGCCGCCGCACCGTCACCGGCCGTCAGCACCTGGCCGACGTGCTCGTTCTGCTCCAGCAGGTAGGCGAGCTCGGCCAGCGCCGGTGGCTCGTCATCGACCGCCAGAACGCTGAGCATGGCGGCGAGGTTACAGGCCGAGGTACACCCGGACCAGGCTCTCGATGCGGTACATCTCCTCCTCCGAACACAGCCCTCGCCGCTCGATGAACTGCTCCTTCTTCACCTGCCGCAGGTAGGTCGCGTCGGCATAGGATGGCTGAGAACCGGTCAGCCCGGCCTTGTCGAGACGGACATGCGTCACGGCGGGGCCGCGGGTGCCGGTGATCGGGACGACCGTGAGGTGCCCGAGTCGCTCGTTGAGGCCGGCGGCCGAGAGCACGACCGCGGAGTGCACGCCGACCACGGCTATGTCCGCGTCCCAGATCTCCCCGCGCTTGGGGAGCCAGCCCGACATCAGCGGTCGATGCCGGCGGGCAGCGGAGCCTGCTTCCCGCCGTAGTACTCGGCGATCCCGTCGGCCATGCGCTGCTCATCCGCGCGCCGGTGCAGCATGGTTAGGGCTTCGCGGACGATCTCGCTGCGGCCGTTCAAGCCGAACACTTCGGCGTCCTGCTCCAGATCGCGAGCCAGCTTGGTGGGGATGCGAGCCTGCCAGACCTCGCTCTTGGCGAGGCGCTTCTCCATGGTCACGTGTATAGATTGCGTCGCATGATGCGTGTGCGTCCACCGGACGCTAGGTCGCGTGCACGCCGGGGCGGTACTTGGGCACTCGCAGGCTGACCTTCGTCCCGGCGCCGTGCGCGGTCTCGATGACCAGGCCGTACTCGTCGCCGAAGACGGCGCGCAGCCGCTCGTCGACGTTGCCGAGGCCGACCCGGTCGCCGGCGTCGCCGGTGAGCAGGCCGCGGGCCAGCTCCGGGTCCATGCCGACGCCGTCGTCGTCGATGCTGATCAGGGCCTCGTTGCCGGCGTCCTCGGCGATGATCGTGATGTGGCCGGGGTCGGCGTGGCCCTCCAGCCCGTGCCGGACGGCGTTCTCGACCAGCGGCTGCAGGCACAGGAACGGGACGGCGACGGGCAGCACCTCGGGCGCGACCCGCAGCGTCACCGAGAGCCGGTCGCCGAAGCGCGCCTTCTCCAGCGTCAGGTACCGCTCGATCGAGCGCAGTTCCTCGGCCAGCGTCGTGAAGTCGCCGTGCCGCCGGAACGAGTACCGGGTGAAGTCGGCGAACTCCAGCAACAGCTCGCGGGCGTGCTCGGGGTCGGTGCGGACGTACGACGCGATGGCGCCGAGCGCGTTGTAGATGAAGTGCGGTGAGATCTGCGCCCGCAGCGCCCGGATCTCCGCCTCGGCCAGCTTGGCCCGCTCGCGGTCGAACTCGGCCAGCTCCAGCTGACCGGACACGAACCGGGCGACCTCCTCGACGGCGCGGACGAGCCCGGCGGACGGCCTCGTCGATGTGTACGCGATCAGCGCGCCGGCCACCCGCTCGTCGGTCGTCAGGGCGGCGGCGACGGCGTGCCGGATGGGGCAGTCGAGCCGGTCGCACTCCACGACGGGCGGGCCGAGGACGTCGGTGTTGCCGTCGAGCGCGCGGGCCGCATGCCGCCGGACGTCGTGCACGTGCTGGTTCGCGCCGGCGCCGTCCCACGTCACGACGTCGTCACCGTCCGTGAGCGCCATGGCGGGCGTCGCCAGTAGCTCGCGCAGGTGCCGGACCGCCTTGTCGGCGCCCGCGGCCAGCCCGGCCCGCAGCTCCGGTGAGGCGAGGCTCGTCGTGTGCAGGATCCGGTACGTCGTCTGGTCCTCGGTGGTGCCCAGCACCAGCCGCGAGCGAACCAGCCGGGTCAGCAGCACGGCGGCCAGCGACACCGCGACGACCGCCACGGCGACGACGATGACCGGCTGCTCCATGCACCGGACCCTACTGGGGCGGCGACGACCCCCCGGGCCGCTCAGCGGCCGCCGAGCTCACGCGGTGGTGACGACCCGCTGCTTCGCGGCGGGGATGACCAGCGGCGTCCCGGTCTCGGGGTCGTCGATGATGCGGCAGGCCAGCCCGAACACGTCGCGCACCAGCGTCTCGTCGACAATGGCCGACGGCGCGCCCTCGGCGACGATCTCGCCGTCGCGCATCGCGATCAGGTGGGTCGCGTAGCGGCAGGCGTGGTTGAGGTCGTGCAGGACGGCGACCAGCGTGCGGCCGTGCGACACGTGCAGGTCGTGGCAGAGGTCGAGCACCTCGATCTGGTGCGCGATGTCGAGGAACGTCGTCGGCTCGTCCAGCAGCAGGATCGGCGTCTGTTGCGCCAGCACCATCGCCAGCCAGACCCGCTGCCGCTGCCCGCCGGACAACTCGTCCACCCGGCGGTGCCGCAGGTCGGTGATGCCGGTGTTCGCCATCGCGTCCGCGACCGCCTCGGTGTCGGCCGCGGACCACTGCCGGAACAGCCGCTGGTGCGGGTACCGGCCGCGCGAGACGAGGTCGGCGACGGTGATGCCCTCGGGCGCGATCGACGACTGCGGCAGCAGCCCGAGCCGGCGCGCCGCCTCCTTCGTCGAGTACTGGGTGATCAGCTGGCCGTCCAGGTGCACGGCGCCGGCCGACGGCTTGAGCATGCGGGCGAGTGCGCGCAGCAGCGTCGACTTGCCACACGCGTTCGGCCCGACGATGACCGTGAACGACCCGTCCGGGATCGACACGGACAGCTCGCGGGAGATGACCCGCTCGTCGTACGCGAGCGTGAGGTCGTTCCCGTGCAGCCGGGGTTCAGACATGGTTGCGCCGCCCTTCTCGCGCGAGGAGCCAGACGAGGTACACGCCGCCGATGCACACCGTCACCACGCCGACCGGCAGCGGTGTCGGCAGCACCCATTGGGCGACGAGGTCACTGACGCCCAGCAGTGCGGCGCCCATCAGCGCGGCCGCGCCGGTCGCCGCGCCGGACGCCCCGGTCAGCCGCCGGGCCAGGTGTGGTGCCGACAGCGCGATGAACGCGATCGGCCCCGCCGCCGCGACGGCGATGGCCGCGAGCACCGTCGCGGCGAGCAGCATGCCCAGCCGCGTCCGCTCCGCGTTGACACCGAGGCCCGTCGCCGCCTCGTCGCCCATCTCGATCAGCCGCATCGGCCGCGACAGGACGGCGAGCATCGGCGTGACCAGCGCGACGCCGACGCCGACGGCGATGACGTGGTCCCAGGCCCGGGTGTTCAGCGAGCCGGTGAGCCAGATCTGCGCGCTGGCCGCCTGGATCAGCTCCGCGCGCATCAACATGTAGTGGACCGCCGACGTCAGCATGGCGCCGGCGGCGATGCCGACGAGGATCAGCCGGAAGCCCTGGACGCCGCGCTTGTACGCCAGCAGGTAGACGGCGATCGCGGTGGCCAGCCCGCCGATGACGGCGCCGCCGGCGACCTGCAGCATGCTGCCGCCCGTCACCAGGATTACGAACACCGCGCCGGCCGACGCGCCGGAGGTGAAGCCGATCACGTCCGGGCTGCCCAGCGGGTTGCGCGAGAGGCTCTGGAACACCGCGCCGGACGCGCCCAGCGCGCCGCCGACCAGGAACGCCACCAGCACGCGTGGCAGCCGGCGGCCGTTGACGATGAAGTCGGCCAGCGGGTCCGGCGGGTTGCCGAACAACGTCCGGACCACGTCGCCCGGCGAGATGGTGAAGTCGCCGACCGCAAGCGACGTCAGGAACACCGCGATCAGCAGCGCGACGAGTAGCCCGCACATCAGTACGACGCGGCGGTCGAAGCGGACGGACAACTCGCCCGGCCCGCGCAGCACGTAGCCGGTGGGCGACAGGTCGGTCGGCGCGACCGTGATCCGCCGGGTCGCCCGGCCCGCGTCGGCCGGGGCGGGCGTCGTCGGGGCGGTCACGAGGCCACCATCCGGCGGCGGCGCACCAGCGCGATCAGCACCGGCCCGCCGATGACCGTCGTGACGATGCCGACCTGCAGCTCGCCGGTCGACAGCACCACCCGGCCGACGATGTCCGACGCCAGCAGCAGGATCGGCGAGACGACCAGACAGAACGGCAGGATCCAGCGTTGGTCGGGTCCGGTGAACGCGCGCACGATGTGCGGCACGATCAGCCCGACGAACGCGACCGGGCCCATCGCCGCGGTCGCCGCGCCGCACAGCAGCGTCACCGCCAGCACGCCGATCACGCGGGCCAGCAGCACGTTCACGCCGAGCGCCGCCGCGGTGTCGTCGCCGAGCGCCATCGCGTCCAGAGTGCGGGCCAGTCCCAGCGCCAGCAGCACTCCGACCACGATGAAAGGCAGCACCGACCCGACGGTCTCGACGTCGCGCCCGGCCAGCGACCCGACCTGCCAGAACCGGTAGACGTCGAGCACCTCCGGGTCCATGATCACCATCGCCTGGGTGAACCCGAGCAGCACCGCCGCCAGCGCGATGCCGGACAGCGCCAGCCGCACCGGCGACGCCTGCCCCCGTCCCAGCGAGGCCAGCGCATAGACGACGACGCTGGCCAGCGCCGCGCCGCCGAACGCGAACCAGATGTAGCCGTACAGGCTCATCGAGCCGAACAGCGTCACGCCGAGCACGACGGCGAACGCGGCACCGGCGTTGACGCCGAGGATGCCGGGGTCGGCCAGCGGGTTGCGGGTGAGCGCCTGCATGAGCGTGCCGGCCAGGCCGAGCGCGATGCCGCAGATCACGCCGAGCAGCGTCCGGTTGACCCGCATGTCTCCGACGATGACCTGGTTATTCGCGTCTCCGGAGTCGAACAGCGCCCGCACGACCTCGTCCAGCGGGATGTACTTCGCACCGATCGCGATGCTGGCCAGGCAGGTCACGGCCAGCACGACCACGCAGACGCCCAGCCACAGCAGGCGGCCGCGGGTCGTGCGCACCAGCCCGGCGGCCGCCCTCGCGGCGTCGTCGGTCGTGGAGGCGGCGCTGGTCGGATCGGCGGTGCCGGTCGCTGCGCTGCCGGAACCGGTCGTGCCGGCGGCGCGGGCGCTCTCCCGGGCGGTGCTGCCGGAGCCGTCCCGGGCGGTGCTGCCGGAGCCGGAGCCGGTCGCGGCGGTGCTGCTGCCGGACGGCTCGGGCGGCCGGGCGACGGCGGGTGCGGGCATGAGCAGAGGCTAGCCTTACCTACCCGGGCCGCGCGAATCCACCCCGTCCGTCCGTGTCCGGCGTGGAATGTCCCCGCAGGTCGCGTTGTCTTGGCGCGGATGCGGTGTGCCGGATGCCTCGTCCGGCGTGGGTGCGGCCGCCGCGAACTCCGTCAGGCGCGGGTCGAGCGGTAGCAGTGCGTCCGGTACGGCAGCACGACGCCGCCGGGGCCGGCGACGCGGTCGTAGAGTGCGCCGACCCGGGCCAGCAGCGTCTCGCGTTCGGGCGTGGCGAGGATCGCGACATACGAGCGCGACGCGATGAGGCCGAGCAGGCCGTCGCGGTCCAGTCGCTGCTCGTGCCGGAACGTCCGCTGCTCGATCGGCCCGAACGGCCGGATGACCTGCGGGTCGTCGGCGCGGCGGCCCTCGTGGTCGCCGAACATCGACCACAGCTCGTCGACCCAGCCGACGGAGTCGTCGCGCAGGTTCCACACCAGCCCGAGCCGTCCGCCCGGACGCAGCACGCGGGCGATCTCGGGTAGCGCCGTCGCCGGGTCGAACCAGTGGTACGCCTGGCCCGCCGTCACGACGTCGACCGACGCGTCATCGAGCGGCAGCCGCTCCGCCGTCCCGGCCCGCGCGTCGACCTCGGGGAGCGCCGTCCGCAGTTGGGTGAGCATCGGCTCGGACGGGTCGACCGCGACGACCTGGTGTCCGGCGGCGACGAGTGACCTGGTCAGCTTGCCGGTCCCGGCGCCGAGGTCGAGGACCCGCACGGGCCGCTCGCCGGTCAGCCAGCGCACCGCGTCGTCCGGGTAGCCGGGCCGGGCGCGTTCGTAGACGTCGGCGACCCCGCCGAAGGAACTGGCGCGCAGATGGAACTCGTCGGTCGTCACCTCGTGAGCGTAACTCCGCCCAAGGGGTTGTCGCCTGAACGATCGCGATATATCGTCTAAGTATCGCGACCGTTCAACGGAAGAGTGGGTGAGGGCGATGCACGGACGACGCGGAGGACACGGCTCCGGGCCATGGGACATGTTCGGAGGGGGCCGCGGCTCCTGGGGTGGACCGCCGTGGGGCGGTGGCCCGTGGGGTGGGCCGCCTTGGGCGCGGCGAGGCCCGAAGGCGCGCCGTGGCGACATCCGCGCGGCGATCCTGGGCGTGCTGGCCGACCGGCCGATGAACGGTTACCAGATGATCCAGGAGATCGCCGAGCGCAGCGGCGGCGCATGGAAGCCGAGCCCCGGCTCGATCTACCCGACGCTGCAGCAGCTCGAGGACGAGGGGCTCATCCAGGCCGACGAGGCAAGCGGCCGGCGCACGTTCCGGCTGACCTCCGAGGGCGAGACGTACGTCCAAGAGCACGAGGCCGAGGTCAACGCGCCGTGGGAGTCGATGTCGGCCAACGCCGAGGACGACGACGCGGCCGGGCTGCGTCCGCTCGTCGGCCAGACGGCACAGGCGTTGTGGCAGATCATGGCCACGGGCAGCGCCGACCAGCAGGCCCGCGCCCGCGAGGTGCTGGCTGACACCCGGCGCAAGCTGTACGGCATCCTGGCCGACGGTGACGACCAGGAAGGTGGCCCCCGATGAGCGGGCCGGCCTTCCGGGTCGGCGACGCCGAACGCGACGCCGCCGTGTCCGCCCTTGGCGAGCACTTCGCCGCGGGCCGGCTCACCAAGGACGAGTTCGACGAGCGGTCCGGCCGCGCCTGGTCGGCGCGGTACGCCGACGACCTCGACGAGCTCTTCACCGACCTGCCGCAGCCGATCGCCGTCCGGGCCGGTTCGTCGCCGGAGCCGCGGGCGCGTGGGCCGCGGTCGTTGCCCCGGTTGCTGCTCCTGGCGCCCGTGGCGATGATGGCGTTCGGCGGGCTGCTGTTCCTCATCGTCTGGACGGCGCCGTGGCTGCTGTTCGTGTTCGGACTGCTGTTCCTGTTCGGCGGGCCGCCCGGACGGCGTCGGCACTGGTACGGGCACGACGGCGGCCCGCGGTCCGGCTGGGGAGCTTCCGGCTGGGGTTCGCCCGGTCGTCGTGGCTGGGGTCCGCCCGGTGGTCGCTGGGACGGGTCGAGCCGCCGTGGCTGGGACGATTTCGGCCGCGACGGTTCGAGTCAGGCGGGTTCGGACGAGCCGAGCCGCCGTGGCTGGGCGTCGCCGGGCCGCGAGGACCGGTCCGCTGAGCGGCGCGATTGGCCGCCGGCGCGTCCCGGCTGGGGGCCGCAGCGTCGCGGCGGCTGGGTGTCCAGCCGCTGAGCAAGCCCGTGGCTGGGCGTCGCCGGGCCGCGAGGACCGGTCCGCTGAGCGGCGCGATTGGCCGCCGGCGCGTCCCGGCTGGGGGCCGCAGCGTCGCGGCGGCTGGGTGTCCAGCCGCTGAGCAAGCCCGTGGCTGGGCGTCGCCGGGCCGCGAGGACCGGTCCGCTGAGCGGCGCGATTGGCCGCCGGCGCGTCCCGGCTGGGGGCCGCAGCGTCGCGGCGGCTGGGTGTCCAGCCGCTGAGCAAGCCCGTGGCTGGGCGTCGCCGGCCCGCGAGGACCGGTCCGCTGAGCGGTCGCGCCGGTCCGCCGAGCGGCGCTGGGTGTCCAGCCGCTTTGCAAGTCCATGCCTGGCCGTCGCCGCCCGTGCTGCGGACGGTGCCGGCCAGCCGACCTGCGCCCGGAGGAGGTGCGTCATGGCTCGATCGACGGCGGCAGACGTGGCCGTCCAGCGCGGTCGCCTGGCGAGCGTCACCGGCGACCCCGAAGGGTTCGGCCGGCCTCGGCTGGTCCGGTGCCGAGGTGCGCAACGTCCTGGCCGGAGTCGTCCGGTGAACGTGGTCTGGTGGGCCGGATCGCTGCGTCAGCCGAGGTCGAACGGCGACTCCGCCAACAGTGCGGCCAGTGTCTCCAACGGCGCCCGGCCGAATGCGCCGGCCTGCTCGAAGTCCTCCGTCCGGACCGCCCGCAGCCACACCAACGACCGCGCGATGGAGCCGACGCGGCAGGCCAGTTCGAGCTCTGGCACCAGCGCCGCCCGCGAGCCGAGGTCGGCGAACTCCGCGAGGTAGGCGTCGCGCACCCGCAGCAGCCGTGGGTCGTCGTCGGTGAGCCGTAGTTCGGAGCGCAGGAAGCCGAGCGTCACCAGCATGCTGGCGAACGGGTGCGCCACGACGGCGTCGCCCCAGTCGTAGAAGCGAGGCCGGCCCGACGGCGTCGTCAGGATGTTCCAGACGTGCAGGTCGTTGTGGTCCAGGCTGGCCGGCGCAACCCCGCCCGCCAGCCGATCGCACCACTCCACGACCGCTGGCCGGGCGGCGGCGACCCGGCGCAGGGCGGCGCGGTCGTCGTCGGAGGCGTGCCGGCCGAGGTAGCGCCCGATCGCATCGACGGCCTCGTCCAGCCGGTCGGGCAACGTCGCCGGCCGCATGTCGGCCACGCCGAATCTGACGAGGTCGTCGACGTGGCCGGCGAGGACGCGCTGCAGTGCGGCGTACTGCGGCACGATCGTCGCCAGCACGTCCGGCAGGTCCTCGGCTTTCGGCCCGTCGCCCACGGGCGGGCCGCCGTCGGGGAGCAGCAGCCTGCCGTGCTCTGCGTCGGCGGCGATCGGCACCAGCACGTGGTCAGGCACGACTCGCGCCAGCAGCCCGTACAACGGCACCTCGAAGGCCGTCTCCGGGCCCGGCGCCTTGAGCCAGACCGGGCCGTGGTCGGTCGGCGCCGTGAGGACCGTGCCCCATGGGCGCAGGTGCGGCCGGCTCACTGGACCGGTGCGGACCCGGCCTGCCTCGGCGAGCCGGTCGTCGAGCCAGCCGGTCGCCTCCGTCAGCCACGCCGCGGACGACCACACCGTGGTGCTCACGCTGCTGCCCTGGTCCGCGCTCGCGTCGCAGGATCCCTTGCCCATGCCGGCGCTCCGTCGTGTGGGCGCCGGTCTCCCGGACTCGCGTCGCCGGGTCGCTGACTCCATGCCGGCGGCCCGTCGGGGGCCGCCGGGTCGCCCGGGCCGCGCGTCGTCCAGTCGCTCGGCCCATGCCGGTGCCTCGTCGTGCGTGTGGCGGTCGCTCGGGTTCGCGTCGGGCTGGGTCGCTGACCCGTGGCGGTCGCTCGGGTTCGCGTCGGGCTGGGTCGCTGACCCGTGCCGGTGCTCTGTCGTAAGGGTGCCGGCCGCTCGGGCTCGCGTCGTCCGGTCGCTCGGCCCATACCGGCGCCTTGTCGTGGGTGCGCCGGTGGTCCAGCCTGGCGTCGTCCGGCCGATTGCCCCGTGCCGGTACTCCGCTGAATGGGCGCAGGGTCGCTCAGGCTCGCGCCGCCTGGGGTCACGTCGACTCCTCGGCGCCGACCGGCCGGACGTGGCGTAGGCCGGCCAGCGCGAGCACGCCGAGGCCTACGGCGATCACCGCGCTCACGGTGGCCGTGCCGTTGAGTGCGCCGGCCAGCGCGTCGCGTACGCCGGCGGCCAGGTCGCCGCCGGGCGCGGGCAGCTGGTCGGCGTCGGCGCCGTGGCGGTAGATCGCGGTGCCGATGACCCCCATGACGGCGACCCCGGCGGCGATGCCGAACTCGCCCGCCGTCTCGGACATGGCCGCCGCGGAGCCGGCCTGCTCGGGCCGGACGGAGCCGAGCGCCAGCCCCATGCTGAGCCCGGCCATCGGCCCGATGCCGACCGCCGTCACCACGAGACCGGTGATCAGCAGCCCGAGCGAGCCGGATCCATCGACCCGGGTGAGCAGGACGTATCCCGCGGCGACGAGCACCAGACCGGCCGCCATGACCCGTGCCGGCGCGAACCGCCGGGCCAGCAGCGGCGCGACCTGCAGGCTGACGATCGTCACCAGCGCCGACGGCAGCAGCCACAGCGCGGCGTCGAGCGGCGACAGGCCGGCCACCAGTTGGAGGTACAGGTAGACGAACAGCTGGCTGCCGGCCATGACCCCGGCGATCGTCGAGATGGTCAGCCCGGCGGTGAACGTCCGATTGCCGAACAACCGTAGGTCGAGCATCGGCTCGGCCAGTCGCCGCTGTCGCCGGACGAACCAGCGTCCGGCCAGCAGCCCGACGACGACCGCCACCGCGGGCAGCACCCTGACACCGTCGCGGGAGATCTCCTTCAGCCCGTAGACCAGCGGCAGCACGGTCCCCAGGCAGAGCGCCACGCTGGCCGGGTCGAGCCGCCCGCCCACCGGGTTGCGGTACTCCGGCAGCACCGCCGGCCCGGTGGCCAGGAGCAGCAGCATCACCGGCACGCCGAGCAGGAACACCGAACCCCACCAGAAATGCTCCAGCAACACGCCGCCGATGATCGGGCCGAGCGCCAGGCCGCCCATGAAGCAGGCCATCCAGATCGCGATGGCCATGCCGTGCTGGCGTGGGTCGCGGAACATCGTGCTGATCAGGGTCAGCGTCGACGGCATCAGAGTCGCGCCGGCGACACCCAGGAGCGCGCGGCTGACGATGAGCATCTCGGCGCTGGTGGAGTAGGCAGCCACGACCGACGCGACGGTGAACGCGGCGGCACCGATGAGCAGCAGCCGGCGCCGGCCGATGCGGTCGCCGATGGTGCCCATCGTGATCAGCAGCCCGGCGACCATGAACCCGTACACGTCGGTGATCCACAGCTGCTGCAGGCTGCTCGCGCCGAGGTCGGCGCCGAGATGCGGCAGCGCCAGGTACAGCACGCTCATGTCCAGCGATACGAGGGTGGTGGGCAGCGTGAGGACGGCCAGCCCGGCGTACTCGCGGCGACCGGCCCGAGGCGCGACGTCGGTGGTGGTCATGGCTCAGTCCGCCAGCATGCCGTCGGGGAGACCGGGCAGGCGGATGTCGACCCAGATGACGTCAGGCCGCACCTCGTGATAGCGGCGCAGCGCCGCGACGCCGCCGAGCCAGCCGAGCCAGCCGCCGTACGGCGGGTGCTTCTCGTCGAAGCCGCTGTTCACAAACGTCAGCCGAGTGCCGCCGTCGGTGCCTTCGAGCTCCCAGGTGGCGACCAGCGACGGCCACTCGAGCACCACCTTGCGGTCGGGTTCCAGCTCGGCGATGATCGCCGGCTCGTCGTCGAGGTCGAAGCTGCCCATCGCGAACCGGCCGCCGACACGCTGTTCGATGTCGACGTTCGCGCCGAACCACTGGCGGTACTTCTCGGGATCGATCAGCGAGTCGTAGACCTCGCCGGGCGTCGCGCCGATGGTCACCTCGCCGCGCATGCGCAGCGTGGTGAAGTCGCACTTCGGGGTGAGGTCGCGGCCCTCGACGAAGTCGATGAGGTTGGCGATCGAGAGCGCCCAGAACGTCGGGAGCATGCCGCGGATGTGCGTCTCGGCCAGGGCGACGCTCCACGGCGGCACATGGCTCTGCGTGAGCGTGATGAGCGTGGCGTCCGGCCCGTCCTCGGCCAGCGAGATCTCCGTCGTCGTGTCCTCGTCGCCGAGTGGCCAGATGAACCGGATGGTGGTGTCGTCGAGGTGGACGAGGCGCTGCCGAGGGTCGGCGCCGTCGGGCGTGTAGCGGCCCCAGAACACGTACCGCTGCCGCACGGGGTCGACGTCAGCATGCTCGGCCAGCCAGCTGCGCAGGGCATCGGCGTCGGTGAGCGCGCGGTGGACCGTGGCCAGCGGGGCCTGCGCGCGGGCGCGCAACAGGGTGGGCGGGGTCATCGTGGGGTCTCCTTGACGAGGCGTGGGTACAGCGCGACCGCGAGGCGGAACTCGTCGCCCTCGGCGCCGCCGTAGCGGGTGAAGAGGTCCTGAAGGGTGGACTGGAGGTCGGCGAGGAACTCCTGGCGCCGGTCGGGGCGCACGCGGATCTCGCCGGACACGCCGATCGACGGCAGTTCCGGCGCGGCCGGGCTGCCGGCGAGCTCGGCGATGGTCGCGACGTCGTCCTGCACGTCCTCCATGAGGTCGAGCAGGTAGCCGAGGCTGAGCGCGTCGCGGGCGCGGCGTGGCCCGAGCCGGCCGACCAGCCGCGGCGACAGCCAGTACGACCGCGCCGTCGCCTGGTACACGCCCTCGTTGATGCCGCGCACCCGACGCTCGCTCACGCGGGTGGCCAGGCCGGCGTCGACCAGGCGCTTCACGTGGTAATAGACCCACTGCGGCGTCTGGCCGAGCGCCTTCGCGACCTCGGTGCACGAGTGCGGCTCGGCGAGCTGGCGCAGCACTTCGACGCGCTGCGGCTTCATCAGCGCTTCGGCTCTGTCGACCTCGTCGAGGTACAGCACGTCCTTCATGTGAAGAGATTCTTGTATGTAAAGTAGATTTTTGTCAATGGGGTTTTCTGGCTAGGCTGACGGCATGGACGATCCGCTCGCGGGGGTGCTCACCCTGACCGGCGTCGGCGCGGCTGCCGCGCAGGCCCGTAGCTCTGTCGACGCCCTGCTCCGGCATCCCGTCATGCGCCGCGACGCCGGACGGGTGGCGGCGCTGTCCGCGCTCCACGGCGCCCAGGCGTCGGCGGCCCTCGACGGCGGCGACCCCGAGGCCGTCGACGATCCCGTCCTGCAGGGCGCGCTGCGGGTCACGGCGGCCGTGCCCGAACTGGCCCAGGTGTGGGGACGGTCGCCACGGCAGGCCCTGGCCCGGTTGCACATGCTGGCGGCGCGCGATCTCGTCACCGATGCGTCGCAGTTGGGCCGGCCACTCGCCACCGTCGACGCCGCACGGCTGGACCAGTTGCTGCGGCTCGCGACGGCACCGACCGAGGCGCCGGGCGTCGTGGTCGCGGCGCTGGTGCACGGTGAGCTGCTCGCGATGCGTCCGTTCGGCGCTGCGGACGGCGTAGTCGCGCGGGCCGCCGAACGCGTCGTCCTGGTGTCGCTGGGCGTCGACACCAAGGCTGTGAGCGTGCCGGAGGCCGGGCATCGCGCGTTGGAGCGGGCGTACGAACCGGTGGCACAGGCGTACGCGAGTGGCGCGCCCGACGGCGTCGGCGCCTGGATTCGTCAGTGTGCGGACGCCTACGCGCGCGGCGCCGAGGTGGGGCTCACGCTGGCCGAACGGGTGCGGACGGCGGTGTCCGAGGCGGGCTGACCTGATCGGCGGCGGCGCGGCTGCGACAGGCCCGGCTTGCGGCGTCAGACCGGCCGAATGGGTCGCGCGCAGGGCCGGGCGGCGTGCAGCGGTGGAGGCGCGTCGCGGTCGAACGATGTCGAGCGGCGGCGCCGCGTTGGCCCGGTGGTGTCAGACGCGCGGGAGTGGCGTCACGCACATGCGAGCGGCGCCCCGCGTGAGGTAGGGCGCCGCCGCTGACACAGCTGAGACGGGTTACCAGTGCGTGCTTTTCGTCCGTCGCCCCGGCATTCCCGGGGACGACTGCCCGTACATGGGTTGATCGCCGCGTGGGTTCCCTCCGCCGTGCTGTGGACCTTGCGGTCCATACTTCGTTTCTAGGCCATCGCGAGGGCTCCGCGATAGGGCAACGGGCAGATCTTTACGTTTCGCAGACGCGGACCGCCAGGCGGACCAGCTCGATCAGTGTCGGGTTGCCCAGCGGCTGCGAGACGCGGGTGTCCATGCTCTCGTTGCGGATGTTGACGGCGACGGTCGCCTCGGCGAACTGTGCGGCGCCGTCGCAGTCGGTCACCGTCCATACGGTTTCGACCTGCACGGTCTCTCCGGCCCCGATGTCGATCGGCAGCGGATCGGTGCTCATCGTGAAGCCGGGGGTCGTCGTCTCCAGCGCGGTGACGGTGAGCGGCTCCTCGCTGCCGTTGGACACCGGCAGGACGATGCGCGCACCGCTCGCGTCGGCCGAGACGGTCCGGGTGTCGCCGACGTAGACGCCGGTGCCGTCGGCCGTTTCACATCCGCCCTGCCAGGCCCAGATCAGCTGGTCGTCGCCGGGCTGACCGGTCACGACGACCGTCTGCTCGCCGGAGGCCGTGCGGACGCGGACCTGCAGCGTTCCCGGCGGACGGGTGCCGCAGTCCGCCTCGACCACCGCGCCGACGCGGACCCACTCGCCCGGCGCCGCGGTGACGGATCCGCCGCCCTCGGGGTCGTCCAGCGACGTGAACCCCTCGACGTCGACGGAGAGGATCTCCAGTTCACGCGGGCCGGTGTTGATCAGGTTGACGTACAGCCGCTGCGAGTTCGATGACAGCGGCGAGCCGAACTCGGCGTCCACCGAGCCGCGGACCAGGTCGACCTCGGCGTACTCGGCGGCGTCGTTGCGCGCGTTGTTGGCGACGACGCCCAGGACGGCGCCGACGATCAGCGCCGCGCCCAGCCCGCTCCAGACCCTCCATCGCGGCGTCGGACGGTCCGTC
This sequence comes from Jiangella muralis, assembly GCF_001270745.1. Taxonomy (GTDB): domain Bacteria; phylum Actinomycetota; class Actinomycetes; order Jiangellales; family Jiangellaceae; genus Jiangella; species Jiangella muralis. The sequence goes on along the minus strand of NZ_LFXL01000032.1, from coordinate 7,108 downwards.
TCCGGGGTGTCGGCGACGGGCGTCGGACCGACAGTGCCCAGCTCAAGTGGCACGTCGCTCTCGTCGTCGGGCTGCATGAACCGATTGTGTCCCGCTACCTGGTCATCGGGACATCACGCGGCGGTCACGGTTCGTTCCGTTTGCGAGGTCTGCTCATCGAGGCCATGATCGGAAATTATGGTGAACCGGGGGAACCGGCTCAGATACGTCATGTGGTTCGTTCTGGCCGGCGTCGTGGTGCTGCTCGCTGCCCTGATCGTGGCGATAGCCATGGACGTCGAGATCTCCACCGCCGCGTCGGCGACGATCCTCGCCGTCTGTGGTGTCGTCTCCGGGGCGCTCGTGGTCGGATCGCGGGCACTGGCGCAGCAGCCGGTGGTTAGTACGGGCCAGACAGTCGACTCCACGCAGGTCACCGACCCGTCCGCCGGCAACATCTCCAACTGGATGTTCCTGGCCGACTCTTATGTGGAGCGGCAGGAGTACGACTCCGCGGAACGGTTCTACCGCCGCGCCGCCGACGCCGGCCACGGTCCCGCCATCGCCCGTCTCGGCGAGGTCCTCTACGAGCTCGGCCGCGACGACGAGGCGTCGTACTACCGCGAGAAGGGCCACGAACTCGGCGGCTGATCGGTCGCCTCGGCGCACGTTGGCCGGTCGATCGGGGAGATGTGCTGACGCGGTGGTCGGCTGGTCGCTTGCGGGGCGGCGGGGGCGGGCGGGCTTTCGGCGGGGGCCTCGGCCCGGAGGCGGGCCGTCGGCGGACTTGCGGCCGTGGTGCACGCTGGTGCTCGGCGGGCGCTGCCCTTCTTTGCCGACGCGGCGTCACGGCCGCGCCGGCCGTCATCGCGCTCGCCGACTGCTTGACGTCCAGCGTGCTGAGGACCCGCGGGGGACGCCGCGGCAACGGAGGACGGCCGCGCGGCTCTCGTCTAGCCCGAGGGGCAGCAGGTCCCAGCCGATTCCGTCAATCCACAGGTCTCAGGAGCGGCGCCGCCGGACGGCGTACCAGGCCAGCCCCGCGGCCGCCGCCCCCGCGCTGATCGCCGCCGCCGCGATGGCCGGCTTCGGCGCGTCCCGGATCGACGCCCGCTGGCGCAGCGCGACCGGCTTCGAGAACACCAGCACCGGCCAGCCGTTGTCGGCGGCGGCACGGCGCAGCGCGCGGTCGGGGTTGACGGCGTACGGGTGGCCGACCGCCTCCAGCATCGGCAGGTCGGTCGCCGAGTCCGTGTACGCGTAGCTGCGGCTGAGGTCGTAGCCCTTGTCCTTGGCCAGCTCGCGGACCGCCTCGGCCTTGTTGTCGCCGTACGCGTAGAAGTCGATCTCGCCGGTGTACTTCCCGTCGTCGCCCACGACCATGCGGGTCGCGATGACGCGGTCGGCCCCCAGCATGTCGCCGATCGGCTCGACCACCTCCGCGCCGCTCGACGACACCACGACGACCTCGCGGCCGGCCAGGTGGTGCTCCTCGATCAGCGTGACCGCCTCGTCGTAGACGATCGGGTCGACGATCGTGTGCAGCGTCTCGGCCACGATGTCCTTGACCACCTGCACGTCCCAGCCGGTGACCAGGCCGGACAGGTATTCGCGCATGCGCTCCATCTGGTCGTGGTCGGCGCCGCCCACCAGATAGACGAACTGGGCGTACGCGCTGCGCAGCACAGCTCGACGGTTGATCAGACCGCCCTGGTAGAAGCTCTTGGAGAAGGCCAGCGTGCTCGACTTCGCGATGATCGTCTTATCGAGGTCGAAGAACGCCGCGGTCGGAGGGCGGTCGTCGTTGTCCACGAGTAACGAGGATATCCGCGTGTGCCCGGAGCCGCGCCCCAGGCGACTCCGTGGCGGGCGCGGATTAAAAGTCGTCGCGTGGGTTTGGCCCCAGCCGCCGTTGGGGACGATGCGTTCTGGCGGCACCCCCCCGCCGCCTTTTGACCCGGCCCGCCCCCCTGGCCGGGTCCGCACGGCTCCTGCCTCCCACCCGGCAGGGGCCGTGTCTTTTTTCCGGTGCCGGTCACCCACCCTCGGGCGAGGGGGACGGTTTCCGGATCACTCGGCCGCTCGGTTGCCTGCTGGGCCGGGCGCTGGAGGGCGCCGGGCACATGAGGTGGTGGCGCCGGGCACCTGACGTTGGCGGCGTCGGTGCTCCGGACGAGTCAGGTCGTCCGCCACCTCCACACGCGTTGGCGCGGTCGGCGACCCCACTAGCCCGCCCAGCCCGCCGCCGTTCCCGCCCTTGGCTGGCCGCGACGCGCCGGGGCGCGGGGCTTCCGCCCAATCGATGGCCGCGCCGTTGAGCGGTCCGCCGTCGACTTGCGGCTGTCGGCCGTACCGCCCACCGCCCGTTACCAGCGCCAAGGGCCTCCCGATCGGCGGCTGCGACCCACACCCAGACAAGCAGTTGTCCACAAGCCCAGCGGATTCGCCGAGTTGTCCACATTCGGCGAATCGGCCCGCGAACGAACCGCTCGCGACAGCAAGGGTGGAAGGGAGTTCCGCACCCATCCCCGGAGGTCCCCGTGTCCCGCACCGCCACCCACCCCCGCCGCCGCCCGGCCAGGCCGATCGACGTGCCGCCGCCACCACGGCCGCTGGTCATCACCCGCAACGATGCCGTCCTCGACGATCTGCTGCGGCTCGCGGCCGCCGCTTCCGTCGAGCTCGAGGTCGTCGACCGCCCCGAATCTGCACGATCACGCTGGTCACACGTCCCACTGGTGGTCGTCGGCGACGACGAGGCCGACGCGGTCGCGGCGATGTCGCTGCCACGTCGGCCGGGCGTCATCCTGATCGGCGATCACGAGGACGACGCCGGTATCTGGCGGCGCGGCGTCGCCATCGGGGCCGAACAGGTGCTGTTCTTCCCGGCGGGCGAACCCTGGCTGGCGGGCCGGTTCGCCGACGCGGCCGAGGGCGGCGACGGGGAGGCGCTGGTGGTCGGCGTCATGGGTGGTCGCGGCGGAGCTGGCGCATCCGTGCTGGCCACTGGCCTGGCGGTGACGGCAAGCCGGCAGGGGATGGCGGTCATCCTGGCCGACCTCGATCCCCTCGGCGGCGGCCTCGACCTCGTCCTCGGCGCCGAGGACGTCACCGGCCTGCGCTGGCCCGACCTCGCCGACAGCAAGGGCCGGCTCGGCGCTCGGGCGCTGCGGTCAGAACTGCCCGGACGCCACGGGCTGGCCGTCCTGTCCTGGGATCGCGGCGACCTGCTGACGCTCGCGCCCGACGCCGCTGACGTGGTCCTGGCCGCCGCCAAACGGGCCGCCGACCTGGTCGTGCTCGATCTGCCGCGCTGGCCCGATGCTGCCGCCGAGTACGCCATCGGACTGTGTGCTTCCGTGCTCCTGGTCGTGCCGGCCGAGGTGCGGGCGGTCGCGTCGGCCACGCGGGTCGCGGCGAGCCTCACCACGCTCGCCGCCGACGTGCGTGTGGTGACGCGTGGACCGTCGTCCTCCGGGCTGCGTGGGCCGGACGTCGCGATGGCGCTCGGGCTGCCGTTCGCCCAGCATCTGCCCGCCGAGTACCGGCTCGGCACGCAGCTCGATCGCGGCGAATCGCCCGGCCTGGACAACAAGGGGCCACTGGTCCAAGGGTGCGGCCGGCTACTGGAATCGCTCCTGCGCGACCATCGGCTGGTCGGCGCATGAGGTTCGACGAAACGCTGCTCGACCGGATCCGGGGCACCCTCGCGCAGGCCGCTGAGGCGCCAACGCCCGCTCGGGTCGCCGCACTGCTGCGCTCCGAGGGCGCCGTGCTCGGCGACGCCGCGGTGCTGGAGGTCACCGAGGCGCTGCGGGCCGAGATCATCGGCGCCGGTCCGCTCGATCCGCTGCTGCGCCGTCCCGGCGTGACGGACGTGCTCGTCAATGCGCCGGACGAGGTCTGGATCGACGACGGTGACGGCTTGCGGCGCGAGCCCGCGCGGTTCCGGGACGAGACCGCAGTGCGGCGGCTCGCGGTTCGGCTCGCCGCCTCGGCCGGCCGCCGGCTCGACGATGCGGTCCCGTATGTCGACGCCCGGTTGGCCGGTGGCGTGCGGCTGCACGCCGTCGTCCCGCCGGTCGCGCCGGACGGCACGGTCATCTCGCTGCGGGTCCCATCCGGGCGCGCCTTGAGCCTCGCCGACCTCGTCGCCGCGGGCACGGTCCCCGGCGCACTGGAGCCCTGGCTGACGGCGCTCGTGCAGGCCCGGCTGGCGTTCCTGATCACGGGTCGGACGGGCTCCGGCAAGACCACGGTGCTCGAGGCGTTGCTCGGCGCCTGCGATCCACGCGAGCGCATCGTGCTCGTCGAGGATGCCGGCGAGTTGCGTCCTGATCACCCGCACGTGGTCCGGCTCGAGGCACGGGCGGCCAATGTCGAAGGCGCCGGTCGCATCGGACTCGACGTGCTGGTCCGGCAGGCGCTGCGGATGCGGCCCGACCGGATCGTTGTCGGCGAGGTCCGCGGTGCCGAGGTCGTCGACCTGCTGGCTGCGCTGAACACGGGTCACGAGGGCGGGTGCGGCACGCTGCACGCCAACTCGACGGCGGACGTGCCGGCGCGGCTGGAGGCGCTCGGGCTGGCTGCCGGACTGGGCCGGGCGGCGGTGCACGCACAGGCACGGGCGGCTCTCGATGTCGTGGTTCACCTCATCCGAGACGACGACGGCCGGCGCCGAGTGGTGCAGGTCGACGTGGTCGGCGGTGACGGTGCGGGTGGGGTGGGTGCGGCCGGCGGCGAGGGTGGTCCGGGTGGCGGTGGGCTGGCGACGGCGGCGGCCTTCCGGGTGGACGGCGACGGTGCGGTGGCGCGCGGTCCGGGGTTCGGTGTGCTGGCCGATCTGCTCGCGGGGCGGGGGTGGGAGCCGTGACGGGGCTGCTGGCGATCGTGCTGGGCGGGTTGGCGGCGGTCGTGTGGGCCGGGCGTCCGTCATTGCTGGAGACGCGGCTCGGCCGGCCCGCGGGTCGTCCTGTGGGTGCGTTGCGGCGGCTCTCGCCGCGAGTACTACTCATCGGCGGGGCGATCGTGACCGGGGCAACCGGCCTCATGGTCGCGGGATCGGCTGGGCTGGTGGCCGGTCTGCTCGCCGTCCCGCTCGGACGGGTGTGGCTGCGGCGTCGGCGGCAGCGACTGGCCCGGCGACATCGTGAATCCGACGTCGCAGAAGGCTGCGTGGCGCTCGCGGGTGAGCTCGCCTCGGGTGTTCCGCCTGCCCGGGCGCTGAGCGCGGTCGCCGACGAGTGGCCCGAACTGTTCGGCCCCGCGGCGGGACGTGCTGCGCTCGGCGGCGATCCCTCGGACGCCCTGCGAGTCACCGGCGTACTGCCGGGAGCTGGCGCGCTGCACGCGGTCGCGGCGGCCTGGGAGGTGTCGGAGCGTACGGGTGCGGCACCGTCCTCGGCGCTCGTCGCGGTGGCCGACTCGGTACGCGCCGAGGCGACCGTCCGGCGCGAGTCCGATGCGCAGCTGGCCTCCGTCCGGGCGACGGCACGGCTGATGGCGTGCCTGCCAGCGGTGACATTGCTGCTGTTCTCGGCGGGTGACGGCGCCGCGGTCGGCTTCCTGACCGGGACGCCATACGGGCTCGCCTGCCTGGTGCTCGCCGTGCTGTTCGTCGCGGCCGGGCTGTTCTGGGTCGACCGGGTGTCGCGGCAGACGAGGTCGACGTGGGAGCCGTGACGGCGCTGGGCACGGCTTGCCGGCGGCCGCGAGCCGTGCGTCGTCTCCGCGTGCGCCCGAGGCGAGGCCGGTGAGCCGACCGTGACGCTGTTGTCCATCCTGTGCGCCGCGCTCGCAGCCGCCGTGGCGTTCGCGCCCGCGCCCGGAGTGGTCCGGCTCCGTACCGTTCTGCGCCAACGTGAGCAGCGCTGGACCAGGTCGCGGGCGGGTACCACAGAACCCGGTCGGTCTGGCCGCTCGCGCCCACGGGGCGGGGCGGAAGGCCACGGGAGGGTCGGTGGTCCCGAAGCTCCCGGCCCGGCCACGGTCTCCAACACGAGTCGTGGATTTGCGGCCACGGTTGCTGGCGTCGCCGCGTTCTTGGTGTTCGGCGACGCGACCGGACTCGTCCTCGGTGCCGGCGTCGTTGCGGCGGCCTGGGTCGGGCTGGGCCGGCTCGAACCGGCGTCTCGGAAGCGCGACCGAGAACGGATCGTCGCGATGCTGCCGCTCGCTGCGGACCTCATGACGGCGGCGCTGTCGGCCGGTTGCCCGCCCGCGGCGGCTGCTGAGTCCGTCGGAGCGGCGATCGGTGGACCACTCGGCCGCGCGCTCATCGACGCCGCGGCGGCGGCCAGCGTCGGCGTCGAACCGGACCGGGCCTGGTCCGGCCTCGCGGCCGAGCCGGCGGTCCGGCCGCTGGCCAGAGCCCTCACAGCGGCAATGACGAGAGGAACGTCGCCGTCGCCGGTTCTGGAGCGTGTTGCCGCCGACGCCCGCGATGCTGCCCGATGGGCCGGAGAGGCGCGTGCCCGGTCCTTGGGCGCTCGGGCCGCCGCGCCGCTGGGGCTCTGCTTCCTGCCGGCGTTCGTGCTGGTCGGAGTCGTGCCGATCATCGCGACCTCGGGACCGCTGCTGCTCTGATGCCGCACCGGTAGCCTCGACCCCGGGGTGATGCGTCGTGCGGCTGACGCCGGAAACGTGCAGGCAGCGGATGGTGGCGGCTCGGGTCGCCCACCTTGCCACGACCGGCACCGACGGTCAGCCGCACCTGGTCCCCGTGACGTTCGCACTCGTGACGTCGTCCGGCACCGACCGCATCGTGATCGCCGTCGACCAGAAGCCGAAGACCACCCTCGCATTGCGGCGGCTGCGCAACATCGCAGAGAACCCGCTGGTGTCGCTCATGTGCGACCACTACGACGAGGACTGGACGCAACTCTGGTGGGCCCGCGCCGACGGCCGGGCGATCATCCTCGACAACGGCAACGGCCGCGACGGTGCGCTCGTCGCGCTGAGCATGCGCTACAGCCAGTACCGAGCCGATCCGCCGCGCGGGCCGATCATCCTGATCGAGATCACCGCCTGGTCCGGCTGGTCCTACGCCTGAACAGCCTCCGCTAGCTGTTCTGTCCACGGAGGTTGGGCACGAGGTCTGCTGGTGACATGCCGCCGAGCGCGGTGTGGC
>NZ_LFXL01000031.1 GCF_001270745.1 Jiangella muralis | reverse complement strand
CTTGACAGAGAGATCATCAACCTTTTGCGACGTCATAGCGTCGCAAAAGGTTGATGATCATGGGGTTGGTCGGCCAACCTTGAGCAAGACTTCTTGCTCAACAACCCTTGCTAAAGAACTCTTTAGCAAGGTACCTTTACCTCATGCCCAGCGAACACCCGCAGAAGGTCACCGACCCGCAGTCGATGCGGGCTCTCGCGCACCCGCTCCGCCTCCAGCTCATGGATCTCCTGGGCATCGAGCCGGAGCTGACCGCCACCGAGTGCGCCGAACGCACCGGCGAGAGCGTCGCCAGCTGCTCGTTCCACCTGCGCATGCTGGCGAAGTACGGCTACGTCGAGCTGGGGGAGCCGCGCGGGCGGGAGAAGCCGTGGCAGCTGGTGAGCCGCAACCGCACCGTCGGGCCTGACGTCGAGAACCCCGAGTCGGTGCGGGAGGCGTCGGCGTTCGCGCGGATCGTCGTCGAGCGCGAGGCCGACCGCCTGCTGCGCACCATCGGCCGGGCGGCGGATCTCGGGCCCGGGTGGGGCCAGTCCATGGTGATCAACACGTCCAGCTTCTGGCTGACCCGCGACGAGCTCGAGGAGGCCATCGAGCGGCTCGGCGGGTTCGTCGACGACATCGTGGCGCGGTACGGGCAGCGCCGCGACGATCCCGCGTCCCGGCCCGACGACGCCCGCGTCGTGCACTTCCTCGGCGCCCTGAGCCCCGACCCCGACCTCGACTCCCACCGCACAGCACCCGCCGCAGCCGACGCCGCGGCCGACACCGCCCCTGACGAGCAGTAGGAGACCGCCATGTTCATCGAGCCCAGCCTCCACCACGACACGCACGCCGAGCGCCGCACGTCCGCCGCCCGCTACCGGGCCCGCCGCGACCTCGTCCGGGCGCGCCGGTTACGCCGCTGGGCCGACCGGTCCGCCCGGCTCGCCGCCCGCCTCGATCGCGAGGCCAGCTCCGCGCGCGGTGGAGCCGACGCGGCGGGCGCGCCGTCCGCCGTCATCCGGCTGATCAGCGCGGCCTGAGCCGGTGCCGTCCGCGCTGGCGCACCGGCCGTTCCGCCGGCTCACCGTCGCCTGGACGTTCAGCAATTTCGGCGACAGCGCGCTGTACCTGACGGTCGCGATCTGGGCCAAGGATCTCACCGGCAGCAACGCCGCCGCGGGCATGGTGTTCCTGATGCTCGGCCTTCCGGTGTTCCTGGCGCCGCTGGCCGGGCAGCTGGCCGACCGCCTGTCGCGCCGGCGGCTGGTCGCGGGCGTCAACGTGGTCGCGGCGGCCGGGGTGCTGGCGCTGCTGGCCGTCGACGACGCCGCCGACCTGTGGCTGATCTACCTGGTGACGTTCGGGTACGGCTGGGTCGGCTACGTCACCAGCGCGGCGCAGTCCGGGCTGCTCAAGGACATGCTCGACGACGACGACCTGGCCGGCGCGAACGGGCTGCTCACCACGCTCGACCAGGGGCTGCGGCTGCTCACACCGCTGGCCGGCGCCGGCGTCTACGCGCTCTACGGGGGCGGCGCGGTGGCCGTCCTGACGGCGTCCATGCTGGTCATCGCCGCGCTGGTGGTCCTGACGGTGCGCGTCGACGAGAGTGCGCCGACGCCCGCCGCCGAGCGCGAGGGCTTCCGGCGCGAGCTGACCGCCGGGTTCCGGCACCTGCGCGCCACGCCGCAGCTGGCCGACCTGATGCTGCTGCTGGCCATCGCGGTCGCGATCACCGGCATCGCGAACTCCACGACGTTCGCCATCGTCGAGGCGCTGGGCCTGCCGAGCGAGTTCTTCGGCGTCCTCGCCAGCATCCAGGGCGGCGGCTCGATCGTCGGCGGGCTGACGGTGGCGCTGCTGATCAGGCGGACGGGGGAGCGGACGGCGGTGGGCGTCGGGCTCGCGGCGGTCGCCGCCGGGCTGGCCGCCGCGCTGGCGCCGTCGGTCGCCGTCGTGGTGGCCGGGGCGGTCGTGCTCGGGCTGGGCGTGGTGTGGGCGGTCGTCGGCATGGTGACGCTGCGGCAGCGGCTCACCCCCACCCGGCTGCAGGGCCGCACGTCCGCCGCGACGAACATGGTGCTGAACGGGCCGCAGGTCGCGGGCACTGCCGCGGGAGCCGCGCTGATCTCCGTCGTCGACTTCCGCCTGCTCGTCGCCGCCATGGCTGCCACGGTCCTGACCTGCGGCGTCGTCCTCCTCGCCCGCCGCGTCGCCGCGCCCGCCGCCGTCACAGACGAGCAGCCGGCCGCCCAGACGGTGTAGGAGTTGGGTCCGCGCGCCACGATCTGGCACAATGGCCTGCTGAACCGGCGGACGTGCGGCCCTCTCACCCTCGAACACCGGATCCATCGAACCGTCGTGGCCGGTGCCCCACTCAGGTGACGGCGGCTCACCCGTGCGTGAACATTCCAAGGAGACTCCACCCCAGTGGCTGTCAAGATCAAGCTGAAGCGGATGGGCAAGATCCGCGCGCCGCACTACCGCATCATCGTGGCCGACTCGCGCACCAAGCGCGACGGCCGGGCCATCGAGGAGATCGGCCTGTACAACCCGAAGCTCGAGCCGAGCCTCATCCAGGTCGACTCCGAGCGCGCGCAGTACTGGCTGGGCGTCGGCGCGCAGCCGACCGAGCCGGTGCTGGCGATCCTCAAGGTCACGGGCGACTGGCAGAAGCACAAGGGCCTCCCGGGCGCCGAGGGCACGCTGAAGGTCGCCGAGCCGAAGGCCGAGAAGCGGGCCGCGTTCGACGCCGCGCTGGCCGAGGTGCACGGCGAGCCGAAGTCCGAGGCCACCACGGCGAAGAAGAGGCCGGCCAAGAAGTCCGCCGCCAAGAAGTCCGAGGCCAAGGCCGACGCGAAGGCCGACGAGCCCAAGGCGCCGAAGGCCGACGAGCCGAAGGCGGACGAGCCGAAGGCCGACGCGAAGGCGGAGGAGCCCAAGGCGGACGAGGTCAAGGCCGACGAGGCCAAGGCCGAGGCGCCGAAGGCCGACGAGCCGAAGGCCGACGAGCCGAAGGCCGACGAGCCGAAGGCTGACGAGGCGCCCGAGGCCAAGGCCGACGACGCGCCGGCCGCCGAGGCGAAGGCTGACGAGTCCTGATGCTGGCCGAGGCGCTGGAGCACCTGGTCGCCGGGGTGGTCGACCACCCCGACGACGTCAGCGTGCGCACGCGTCAGCTCCGCCGCGGCCGGCTGCTCGAGGTCCGGGTCCACCCCGACGACCTCGGCAAGGTCATCGGCCGCGGCGGCCGCACGGCCACGTCGTTCCGCACGGTCGTCGCGGCGCTGTCGTCCGACGGCGGCGTCCGCATCGACTTCGTCGACGTCGACGGGCGCTGACCCCGCGGTGATCGTCACCGTCGGGCGCATCGGGCGCGCGCACGGCGTCCGCGGCGAGGTTTCCGTGGACGTCCGCACGGACACCCCCGACGAGCGGTTCGCCGACGGCGCCGTCCTCGCCACCGATCCCGCCCAGCGGGGCCCGCTGACTGTTCTCGGGTCCCGCTGGCACAGCGGGCGGTTGCTGGTGACGTTCGACGCCGTCCCCGACCGCACCGTCGCCGAAGGGCTGCGCGGCACGCTGCTGCTGGCCGAGATCCCCAACGGCGCCACCACCGACGACCCGGACGAGTTCTTCGACCATCAGTTGGTCGGGCTGGCCGTCGTCGGCGTCGACGGCGCCGAGCTGGGCGTCGTCCGCGAGATCATCCACGGACCCGGCCAGGACCTCATCTCCATCGGACGGCCCGGCGGCGGCGAGGCGCTGGTGCCGTTCGTCACCGAGATCGTGCCGGAGGTCGACGTCGCGGCGTCCCGGCTGGTCGTCGACCCGCCGCCCGGACTGTTCGAGGACTGATTGTTCGCATGCGGATCGACGTCGTCACGATCTTCCCGGACTATCTGACGCCACTGGACCTCTCCCTGGTCGGGAAGGCCCGAGAAGCCGGCGTCCTGGACCTGCGCGTCCACGACCTGCGCGATTGGGCCACCGACCGCCACCGCACCGTCGACGACACCCCGTACGGCGGCGGCGCCGGCATGGTGATGAAGCCCGACGTGTGGGGCGCGGCGCTCGACGACGTCATCGGCTCCGGCGCGTCCGGTCGCGTGCCGCGGCTGCTGGTGCCGACGCCGTCCGGCCGGCCGTTCACCCAGGACATCGCGCACGAGCTGGCCGGTGAGCCGTGGCTGGTGTTCGCCTGCGGGCGGTACGAGGGCATCGACGCGCGCCTCGTCGAGGACGCCGCCACCCGGCTGCCCGTCACCGAGCTGTCGCTGGGCGACTACGTGCTCAACGGCGGCGAGGTCGCCGCGCTGGTCGTCGTCGAGGCGGTCGCGCGGCTGCTGCCCGGCGTCGTCGGCAACCCGGAGTCGCTGGTCGAGGAGTCGCACGGCGCCGACGGCCTGCTCGAATACCCCGTCTACACCAAGCCGCCGACGTGGCGCGGGCTGGACGTCCCCGAGGTGCTGCTCTCCGGCCACCACGGCAACGTCGCCCGGTGGCGGCGCGACCAGGCGCTGCGCCGCACCGCCGAGCGCCGTCCGGACCTCGTCGCCCGGCTCGACCCCGCCGTGCTGGACGCCCGCGACCGCGAGGTTCTCGACGCGGCCGGGTTTCCGGTTCCGCCGCCGTCTGTGGCAGACTGACCCGCTGGTGCCCGGCTCGCGACGCCCCTGCCACAGGGGGAGCGCCGACGCGAAGGTCCGGGCACGTCGACCCTGACAACACTTGAATCCGCAGGCGACCTGTGGCGCCCCGCGAGAGAGCGAACCCATCATGCACCTGCTCGACTCCGTCGACTCCGCGCAGCTGCGCGACGACATCCCCGCCTTCCGCGCCGGCGACAACCTCAAGGTCCACGTCCGCGTCGTCGAGGGCAACCGCTCCCGTATCCAGATCTTCCAGGGCGTCGTCATCCGCCGCCAGGGCTCGGGCATCCGCGAGACGTTCACCGTCCGCAAGGTGAGCTTCGGCGTCGGCGTCGAGCGCACGTTCCCGGTGCACACCCCCGTCATCGAGAGGATCGAGCTGGTCACCCGCGGCGACGTCCGCCGGGCGAAGCTCTACTACCTGCGCAACCTGCGTGGCAAGGCCGCCAAGATCCGCGAGAAGCGCGAGACGGTCTGACGCTCCCCTGACGGGAACCCGGTGGCACGGCACCGCCACCGGGTAGCGTGCCCGAGGCACGTATTGTTGCTCACGTGCCACCGGAAGCGTTCGACTCTTCGCCGGGCTCGCCCCGGAAACCCCAGGGAGATGCCGTGACCGAGGAGAACGTGCCTCGGGAAGGCGACGGGAGCCCGCGTCGCGGCGGCGACGACACCGAGACGCCCGGCGGCGGCACTCGGAACGGGTTGGCCGCCTTCTTCAAGGAGACCGCCATCGTGGTGGCGCTCTCCTTGCTCATCGCCACGGTCGTGCGGATCTTCCTCGTGCAGGCGTTCCTCATCCCGTCCGGGTCGATGGAAGACACCCTGCTGGTGGGCGACCGCGTGCTGGTGTCGAAGATCAGCCTGCAGTTCGGCGACATCCACCGCGGCGACGTCGTCGTGTTCGAGGACCCCGACCGCTGGCTGGGCGACCAAGCGCCGTCCGGCGGCACCGGCGTCGGCGGCGCCATCAAGGACGTCTTCGAGTTCGTCGGCGTGCTGCCCGACGACTCCGAGGAGCACCTGATCAAGCGCGTCATCGGCGTCGGCGGCGACACCGTGGCCTGCTGCGACGACGCCGGGCAGCTCACCGTCAACGGCACCGCCATCGACGAGACGTCGTACCTGTACCCGGGCGACTCCCCGTCGCTGAACGAGTTCGAGCGCACGGTCCCCGACGGCGAGCTGTTCGTCATGGGCGACCACCGCTCCAACTCCGGCGACTCCCGCATCCACGGCACGTTCTCCGCCGACCTCGTCGTCGGGCGGGCGTTCGCCATCGCCTGGCCGTTCAGCCGCTGGGGCGGCCTCGGCAGCAACGGCGTGTTCGACGACGTCCCCGAATCCTGATCCGTCATGCCCACACTCGCCCGACGACGCATCCTGGTCCGGCGCGACGCCGGACTGTACGCCTATGAGCGGACGCTGGCCCGGTCCGGGTTCGCGCCGGTCGCGGGCGCCGACGAGGCCGGACGGGGCGCCTGCGCCGGCCCGCTCGTCGTCGGCGCCGCCGTCCTCGCGCCGGGCAAGCGGGGCGAGGTGCCCGGCCTGGCCGACTCCAAGCTGCTGACGCCGGCGGCCCGCGAACGTGCCTACGACCACGTCCTCGCCCGCGCCGTCGCCTGGTCCGTCATCATCGTCCCGCCCGACGAGGTCGACCGCGTCGGGCTGCACCGCAGCAACATCATCGCCATGCGCCGGGCCCTCGCCCGCCTCGACCCCGCGCCGTCGTACGTTCTCACCGACGGCTTCCCGGTCACCGGACTCGGCGTGCCCGGGCTCGCAATGTGGAAGGGTGACCAAGTGGCGGCCTGCATCGCCGCGGCGTCCGTCATCGCCAAGGTCACCCGCGACCGGATCATGTGTGACCTGCACGAACAGTGGCCCGCCTACGGGTTCGACGCACACAAGGGCTACGTGACCGACGATCATCAGCAGGCGTTGACCGCGAACGGGCCCAGCCCCGTTCACCGTCGGTCCTACGCCAACGTCGCGCGCGTGGTATCCCTTGGAGACGAAGGCTGGAAAGGGGAACCCGACCTATGAGTGCTGAGGATCTCGAGAAGTACGAGACCGAGATGGAGCTTTCCCTCTACCGCGAGTACCGCGACGTGGTCGGCCTGTTCTCGTACGTGGTGGAGACCGAACGCCGCTTCTACCTCACCAACAACGTCGACTTCCAGGTACGCGGCGAAGGCGGCGACGTCTACTTCGAGGTCACCATGAGCGACGCCTGGGTCTGGGACATGTACCGCCCGGCCCGCTTCGTCAAGAACGTCAAGGTCGTCACGTTCAAGGACGTGAACGTCGAGGAGCTGGCGAAGAGCGACCTGGAGATCCCCAAGACCTGACGAGCCGCGCCGCCCTGGTCGTCCTGCCGGCCGGCCCGTTCCGGGGCGAGCGCTCGGGCCTGGGCGACGCCGTGCTTCCGTGGCGAACGCTCGGCCCGAGCGGCCCCGTGGTTGCCCGGGCGGCGCCGTGCTTCCGTGGGGTCGCCAGCACGACACCGTGCCTCCACATGGCCGCGGCGCCGTCGCGGTAGCCGCTCGTCCACAGCCTCACCCGATTCCTCCGGTTATCCACATTCGGCGATTTCGGGGTCGAACCGGCCGCCCGATCCGGCGAGGCTCGTGGCGGAGGTGAGGCCGGTGCGACTCAAGGACAGCGTCGGCGTCTACGGCGAACGGGTCGCCGTGGCGTATCTGCAAGAGACCGGGTTCGTCGTGCTGGCGCGCAACTGGCGCTGCGACATCGGCGAGATCGACATCGTCGCGCTCGACGGCGCCACCGTCGTCGTGTGCGAGGTCAAGACACGTAGTGCTCTGGGGTTCGGCTCGGGGCTCGAGGCCGTCACGCCGCGGAAGCTGGCCAGGCTCCATCGCCTCGCCCGCCGCTGGCGCGACGAGACCGGGCGCGCGACCACCGACCTGCGGGTGGACGTCATAGCGGTGCACTGCCGTCCAGCTGGCGAGCCACAGGTCGTCCACGTGCGAGGTGCGCAATGACACGGCCGTCCCGTTGTCGGAGCGTGGCGATCGTCGGCGTGCGCGGCACCATCGTCGACATCGAGGTGCACCTCGGCGGCATGCCCGGGTTCTCGCTGGTCGGGCTGCCGGACGCGTCGTTGTACGAGTCGCGCGACCGCGTCCGCGCCGCCGTCCTGTCCAGCCGCGAGACGTGGCCGTTGCAGCGCATCACCGTCAGCCTGTCGCCGGCGGCATTGCCCAAACGCGGCAGCCACTTCGACCTCGGCGTCGCCGTGGCCATCCTCGCCGCGGCCGAACGGGTGCCGCTCGCCGCGGCCGACGGCGTGCTGTTCCTCGGCGAACTGGCGCTCGACGGGCGCCTGCACCCGGTCCGTGGCGTGCTGCCCGCCGTCCTGGCCGCCGAGCGGGCCGGCCTGACCCACGCCGTCGTTCCCGAGCCCAACGCAGCTGAGGCGCGGCTGATCCCGGGCATGCGCGTGTTCGGCGCCCGGTCGCTGCGGCAGGTGCTCGCCTATCTTCGCGGCGTCGAGATTCCCGACGAGCCGCTCGACGAGCTCGACGGGAGCGTCAACATCCTGGCGCCGCTCGACGACGACACGCTCGACCTCGCCGACGTTGCCGGCCAGGACACCGCGAAGCGCGCGGTCGAGATCGCCGCCGCAGGCCATCACCACCTGCTGCTCTCCGGTACGCCGGGCTCCGGCAAGACCATGCTGGCGCGGCGGCTGCCGTCGCTGCTGCCCGACCTGTCCATCGACGAATCGCTGGAGGTCACGTCCATCCACTCGATCGCGGGTGTGCTGCCACCCGGCCGTCCGCTGGTCGTCCGGCCGCCGTTCGTCGACCCGCACCACACCGCGTCGCCGGTCGCGATCGTCGGTGGCGGCCAGCGGATCCCGCATCCCGGCGCGGCCAGCCTGGCGCATCGCGGCACGCTGTTCCTCGACGAGGTCCCGGAGTTCCAGGCGCGCGTGCTCGACGCCCTGCGCCAGCCGCTCGAGAGCGGCGTCCTCACGCTGTCCCGCTCGGAGGCGACGGCGATGTTCCCGGCGCGCTTCCTGCTGGTCATGGCGCAGAATCCGTGCCCGTGCGGCAACCACGGCAGCACCGTCCGCGAGTGCACCTGCAGGCCCGACGCCGTCCGCCGGTACGGCCGGCGATTGTCCGGCCCGGTCCGCGACCGCATCGACCTCCGCGTCGGCGTCGAACCGCCCACCATGGCCGAGCTCGACACCGACGCCGAGCCCAGCAAGGTCGTCGCCGATCGCGTGGCCGAGGCCCGCGCGCGTCAGGAGCGGCGGCTGCGCGGCACACCGTGGCGCTGCAACGGCGAGTTGCCCGGCCCCTACCTGCGGCGCGAGCTGAAACTCTCCGGCGACGTCACCGCTCCGGCGTTCGCCGGGGTCCGCAACGGCAGCCTGACCCTGCGCGGCGTCGACCGTGTCTTGCGGGTCGCCTGGACCATCGCGGACCTCGCCGGCCGCGACCGTCCGACCGCCGACGACGTGGGCGCGGCGCTGCTGTTCCGGCTGGGGGAGGCGGTATGAGCCCCGAACAGCTGCACGTTGCCAAGTCGTCCGCCGAACGGGCTGCCCGGGCCGCGCTGTCCGCGGTCACCGAGCCGGGCGACGTACGCATCGCCCTCCGTGTGCGCGACGACGGCGCCGAGGCGACGTGGCAGGCCGTCCTCGGCGGCGACGACTCCCTCGACCTGTCCCGGATGTTGCGGCGGCGGGCCGAGTATGTCGACGGCGCGGAGGTGCTGGAACGGGCCGATGACCTCGACATCCGCTACCTGTGTCCGGGCGAGCCGGGGTGGCCGCCGCCGCTGGACGACATGACGTCCACGCTCGACTACGCCGACCGCGTCCCGCCGCCGCTGGGGCTGTGGCTGTTCGGCGACGGCGACCTCGCGGCGCTGGCCGAGTCGGCGGTCGCGATGGTCGGATCGCGGGCCTGCTCGCGCTACGGCGGGCGGGTCGCGTCCGACCTGGCGACGGACCTCGCGCTGGCCGGCCGGACGGTGGTGTCCGGCGCCGCGTACGGCATCGACGCCGCCGCGCACCGGGGCGCCCTCGGCGTCGGCGGCCCGACGATCGCCGTCCTCGCCTGCGGCGTCGACGTGCCGTATCCGCGCATCCACGCCCAGCTGCTCGAACGCATCGCGGCCGACGGGCTGATCATCAGCGAGGTGCCGCCGGGCAGCCGGCCGATGCGCGCGTGGTTCCTCGCCCGCAACCGCATCATCGCCGCGCTGAGCGCCGGCACGGTCGTCGTCGAGGCGGCGCCGCGGTCCGGTGCGCTCAGCACGGCCGGGTGGGCACAGAAGCTCAGCCGCGAGACGCTCGTCGTGCCCGGGCCCGTCACGTCGGCGCTCTCCGCGGGCTGTCACCGGCTGGTCCGCGACGGCGCCGGCACGCTGGTCACCGGCGTGGCGGACGTCCTCGAGGCGATCGGCCGCATCGGCGAGCACATGTCGCCCGATCCCGAGCGCGAGTCCCGGCCCATCGACGACCTCCTGCCCGCGCACGCGATGGTCCGCGAGTGGATGCAGGCCGGCGCCGTCGAGACCGCCGCAGTTCTCGCCCGCCGCACCGGTCTGCCCGCCCGGACGGTCGCGACGGCGCTGCGCGAGCTGGCCGCCGTCGGCTGGGTGACCCGCGAGGAGGGTGGCTGGCGGCTCGGTTCGACGATCAGTCCGCCGGAAACCCGCACATGACCAGCCTGGAAGGGGTATGCATGGACGCAATGGGCGCCACGCCATCGGGCGGCGCCGGCAGGGAGAGGGGAACCGCTCATGGGCTCTGTCGCACGTATCACCAATATCAGCGCTCGCTCCGAGACGAGCTTCGACGACGCGGTGCGCCTGGGCATCGCGCGCGCCAACCAGACGCTGCGCAACGTCTCCGGCGCCTGGGTCAAGGACCAGAAGGTCGAGATCCGCGACGGCGAGATCGTCGCGTACCAGGTGGCCTTGGAAGTCACCTTCGTCCTCGACGACTGACACCGCTGCTCGCCCGGCGGTGTCGGCTGACGCTGGTCGGCACCGCCGCTGACAACTACCCCGCTACCCCGTTACCCCGTGGCCGGCCGCGGTGCGCGGTTCGCCGGTGAGGTCACGGTCGGCCGGTGAGGTCAGTCGGCCGCCGTTCCGGGTGGTGGTCCGCTGGTGAGGTCACGGTCAGCCGGCAGGGTGGGCCGGCAGCCGTCCGCGTGGCGGCGCCGTCCGAACGCGTCGGCGGGTGATCCTTGAGGCATGGACGCCGACGTGGAGCTGCCCGAGGCGCTGGCCGGCGCGATCGTGGAGTTCGCGCGGCATCTGGAGTCGGAGCGCGATCGGTCCGAACACACGATCCGCGCCTACACCGGCGACATCGCGGCGTTGATGGAGCACCTGGCGAAGCTGGGGCGCAGCGAGGTCGGCCAACTCGATCTCGCCGCGCTGCGCAGCTGGCTTGCGCGGCAGAGCACGCTGGGCAGGTCGCGCGCCACGATCGCCCGGCGGGCGTCGGCGGCGCGGGTGTTCACGGCGTGGGCGCACCGCAGCGGGCTGCTCGGCGAAGACGTCGGCGCGGCGCTCGCGACACCGAAGGCGCGCCGCGCGCTGCCCGAGGTGCTGCGCGCAGGCGAGGCTTCGACGCTGATGGACGCGGCTGCCGACGACGCCTCGGACGGCGATCCGGTGAACCTGCGCGACCACGCGCTGCTGGAACTGCTGTACGCCACCGGCATCCGGGTCGGCGAGCTGGTCGGCCTGGACGTCGACGACCTCGACGACGGCCGTCGGGTCGTGCGCGTTCTCGGCAAGGGGCGCAAGGAGCGGACGGTGCCCTACGGCGTGCCCGCGGCCGAGGCACTCGACGCGTGGTTGCGTGCGGGCCGGCCGGAGCTGGCCACGCCCGCCGCGGGCCCCGCCTTGTTCGTCGGCGTCCGTGGTGGCCGGCTCGACCAGCGCACTGCCCGCACCATCGTGCACCGTCGGCTGCGAGCGGTGCCCGGCGCGCCCGACCTCGGCCCGCACGGGCTCCGCCACACCGCCGCGACGCATCTCCTCGAAGGCGGCGCCGATCTGCGCAGCGTCCAGGAACTGCTCGGCCACGCTTCCCTCGGCACGACGCAGATCTACACCCACGTCTCGGTCGACCGATTGCGCAAGGCGTACAAGCAGGCTCATCCGCGCGCCTGACCCCGCCGACGGCTCAACGACGCGCTGGCAGACACCCGGGACGGCGACGGCGCTGCGGGGGCGGCGGACGCCCGGGACGGCGACGGCTCGCTCCGGAGCGGTCGGCTCCCAAGGCACCGGGCGACTCAACCCTCACTCGCCGGTGGACGCCCGGGACGGCGGCGGCTCGCGCCCCGGAGCGGCCGGCTCCCAAGACGCCGGCGACTCACCCCAACCCGCCGGCAGACGACCGCGACCGCGACGGCCCGCCCACCCAGCCGACCTGGCGTCGGCTGAGCGTGGCACCGGTTGAGCGTGGCACCGGTTCATCGCGACGTCGGCCGGGTCGAGGTCGCCTGACCGGGGCGTCGGCCGGTCGAAGCGTTGGCTGGTCGAGGCGTCGGCCGATCGGAGTCAGCAGGCCCAGCCGCGAGCCTGGACCGGGTCGGCGTGGCGAGCGAGGTCGGTCAAGATCTCGTCGAGGCGATCGAGGTGCGCCCGGATCCAGGGCAACCGCGTCGGGTCGTCGGCGGCGAGGGCGGCGTAGCGCTGCACGTCGGTGTCGCCGTACAGCAGGCTGGTCGCCAGCCGGAGCCGCAGCGCGTCGTGGCCGCCCTCGAAGTCGGCCGCGGGCAGGCCGCCGAGCCCGTACGCGTCGAGCAGGTGCGCCGCCAGTTGCCGGCCGGTCGTGATGCCGTGCTCGCGCTCGAGGTAGCCGCTCCAACCGCCGAAGTCGGGGTAGAGGTAGAAGCCGGCCCGCGGAGTCGGGAAGTCGGCGCCCGCGCGCCGCAGCCGGTCGGCCACGGCCCGAACCACGGCGCCGTGCAGGCGGCGGCTGCGCTCGACCCGTTCGGTCAGCTCCTCGGGCTCGCCGAACGCGTACGCGGCGGCGTACTGAACCGGCGCCGCTGGGCTGGACCACACCTCGCTCGCAACGCCCAGCAGGTCCGACAGCAGCGACCGGCCGAGCGGGCCGTCCGGCAAGCGCATGACGCCGAGGCGCCAGCCGCAGAGGGCGAGGCTCTTCGAGAGGCTGGTCGTGACGATCGTCCGCTCTGGCGCGAACTCGGCCGGGCTGTGCACGAACGTGCTGGGATCGTGGACGAGGTCGCGGTAGATCTCGTTGGAGACGATGGCGAGGTCCAACTCGCGAGCCACGTCGGTGAGCCGCTCGACGGCGTTGCGCGACGCGACGTCGCCAGTGGGGTTGTCCGGAGTCGTGACGACAACGCTGCGGACGGTGCGCCCGGCCGCCCGTGCCGCGCGCACCGCATCGGCGACGAGATCGGGCTGCGGTACACCGCCCTGGCCCGGCACCGTCGGCACGTGGATGGGGCGGTGGCCGGTCAGCCGCGCCTGCGCCCGGTAGCTCACCCAGCCCGGCGACGGCGCGACGATGTCGCCGCCGAGGGCGAGCAGCAGTCCGTAGAGCAGCGGCTTGCTGCCGGGGCCTGCCACGACCAGCTCCGGGTCCGTCGGCAGACCGCGGCGCGCCCAGTAGCCGGCGGCCGCCTCGCGCAGCTCGGCCGTCCCCGCGACCGGCCCGTAGGCGTTGCGGCTGCTCCCGATCGCCAGCGCCTCGCGCAGCGCCGGGTGGACCGGCAACCCGGCCTCGCCGAATCCGAGCGGCAGGACGGGCAGGCCGTGGCGCCGCTTCTGCGCCAGGGCTTCGTTGAGGGCGAGGGTCGGGGACACAGGGACGGACATGGCGGACGTCAGCTCCGGACGCGAGAGTCGCGGACGCAGTCGTGCCCCGCGAAGATCGTTGGATCTCTCCAGAGTGCCCAGCAGCGACCCGCCGCACAACCGATTCGGCTCGATACGTCCGAACGTGACGGCGCCGAAACGCCGGTGACACGGCTCAGGCGGCGATGAGCTTGCTGTAGCGCTGACGAGCGGCCTCACCAGACGTGCCCAGATACGACCCGATCAGCCACCAGGGCAGCCCGACGCTCCGGGCCTCGGTCACGGCTTCGACGATGTCGCGATCGGCCCGGGCGCGCGCCTGAACCGCTTGGTACATGGCGGCCAGCGACCGCGCGTCCTTGAAGTCGCTCGGATCGGGCTCGCGCTCCTCGACGCGGCGCGCGAGTTCATCGGCGTGGTCCAGGGCTTCCTGGAGGGACATGGGCATGGGCATCACCACAGGTGCTTCGGTCGGGCGGCCATCGCGTGGATGATCACTGGTCCGCTGGTGGTTCGGAGGATGGCCAGCTCCAGCAGCTGTGCTGACCCGTCAGGCCCGATCAGCAGGAAGATCTGCTCGTCCTGCTCTTCGAAGCTGATCGCGCAGCGGTAGGCGTGGAGCATGTCGTCGTCGGCGATCCCGTGTTTGCGGGCGCTGGGTGCGATGAATGGGTCTGTCAACGACGGTACCCTTCGCGAAGGGCCTTCGCAAGGTAACTTGTCGCGGCGGTCGAGGCCGTGGGAAGCCAGGGCACGGGGTCGGTGACCCGGCCGGCGGCGTAGAGCATGAAGTGCAGGTGGCAGCCGGTCGAGAGTCCGGTGGTGCCGGCGCGCCCGATGACCTGGCCGGCCCGGACCGACTGGCCGGCGGTCACCGAGAACGCGGACAGATGGCTGTAGGACGTGCTGAGCGGGGCGCCGTGGATGCGGCCGTGGTCGACGGTGAGTTGCAGTCCGTACGCCCCCCGCTCCCCGGCGTCGGTCACCCGCCCGGCGGCGGCCGCGCGGATCGGCGCCCCGCACGCAGCGGCCAGATCGGTACCGTCGTGCAACTTGTGCTCGCCGGTGATCGGGTGCACCCGCATGCCGTACGGCGACGTGATGCGAGGCGCCGCGACCGGCCAGGCCAGCCCGCCCGACTGGGGTGGCTGCGACGGTGGCGGCGGTGGGTCGCCCGTGAGGGTGCGCGGGCCGAGCGGGAGCAGCCGCACCGATCCGCCGCCGACCAGTGCGAGCGGATCGGTGTACCGCTCGCCCTCCCGTGCGCCCCAGTGGAGGCAGGCGGCGGGCGCGCAGTGGCTGCCGGCCGACTCGAGGACGCCGACCGGCCGGCCCGCGCCCACCTCGTCGCCGACGCCGACGGTCGGCGTGACGGGTTCGTAGGTGGTGCGCAGCCCGCCATGATCGATGACGACGACCCCCCGACCGGCGATCGGGCCGGCGTACGTGACCGTGCCGGGGCCGGCCGCGCGCACCTCGGCGCCGGCGGTCGCGGCGAGGTCGACGCCGCGGTGACCGGCGGACCAGGCGTGCTCCGGCGGATCGAACCCGTTGACGACCTCGGCTGGACCGCCCGGCGGGCCGACGGGATGGACCCAGCCGGCGGCCGGCGGGATCGAGGAGCGTGGGGCAGCGGCGGGCCATGGGTCGCCGGCGGCCGCGGCCACGGCTGGAGCGGCGGCCGGGGCGCCAGCGGCCGGTGGGGCGGCGAGGGGTGGGCTGGGCGCAGCCGGCGGGGAGGCGGCCGATGGAGGGCCGCCAGCGGCCGCCGGGGCGGCGGCGGGCACGAGGGCGGCGAGGGCGAGGACTGCGGCGAGAAGTGGGGTCATGTCTGCGAGCCAACGCGGCGAGCCGGGGCGGCGCAGCGGGGCGGAGCGGATTTGGGGACAACTCGGCGAACTGGACGGGGCTGTGGATAACGGAGCGCCAGCGACACGCCGGGCGATCCGCTCACAGGTGCATCACGAAGTCGCAACGAAGGCGGGGCGGCGCGGGGCTCGACTGGACGACCCCACCCCCCGGGCCGGAAGGGTCGAGGGTGAGACCGGTGTGACGAGACCGACGTGAGCGATGCGAGAAGAACGGGTATGGGTGCTGCTATGAATCGTGGAAAGGTCCGTGGTCATGCGGTCGCTCTCGCGGTGATCGCGCTGGTCAGCGCGGGATGCGGCGGCGGGGACGACGTCAACGTCGACGATCCGGGGGGCGACGGCGAGAGCGCCGGGAGTGGCGCGGGCGACAACCAGGGCGGCGACGGCGGCACCCTCATCGCCGCCATCTCGGCGCAGCCGGACCAGTTCGACCCGCACAAGACCCAGGCCTACGCCAGCTTCCAGATCCTCGAGAACGTCTACGACACCCTCGTCGTGCCCGACGCGGAGGGGGAGTTCCAGCCCAGCCTCGCGACCGAGTGGACGACCAGCGAGGACGGCCTGACGTGGACCTTCACCCTCCGCGAGGGGGTCACGTTCCACGACGGCAGCAGCTTCGACTCCGCGGACGTCGTCTACTCGTACAACCGCATCATCGACGAGCAGCTGGCCAACGCCTACCGGTTCGCCAGCGTCGCGAGCGTCGAGGCGACCGACCCGCAGACGGTGACGATCACGCTGACCGCGCCGACCCCGGCGCTGCTGGACAACATCGGCGGCTTCAAGGGCATGTCGATCATCCCGGAGGGCGCGGCGGAGGCGACCGACCTCGCGACCACGGCGGTCGGCACCGGCCCGTTCACGCTGGAGGACACCGGCGCCAACGGCGTCACCCTCGCCCGCTACGACGACTACTGGGGCGACCCCGCGCTGGTCGACAGTGTGGAGTTCCAGTACGTCAGCGAGCCGGCGGCGGCCCTGACGGCGCTGCGTTCGGGCGACGTCCACTGGACGGACAACGTGCCGCCGCAGGACATCGAGGGCCTCGAAGGCGACGACGAGGTGGAGCTGGGCGTCACGCCGAGCGTCGATTACTGGTACCTCGCGATGAACCAGACGAAGCCGCCGTTCGACAACCGCGACTTCCGCCGCGGCGTCGCGTTCGGCATCGACCGTGACGAAGTGACGGAGGCGGCCCGGTTCGGCGCGGCGACGACGAACCAGGCGGCGATCCCGGAGCAGAGCCGCTGGTACCACGAGTACGCCCCGTTCGAGCACGACCCGGACCAGGCGGCCGAGCTCATCGGGGCCAACGCCGCGGCCACGCCGCAGCCGATGGCGCTCATGGTCACCGACGAATACCCCGAGACCGTCCAGGCCGCCCAGGTGATCCAGGCGCAGCTGGCCGAGGTCGGCGTCGAGGTCGGCATCGAGCAGGAGGCGTTCGCCACCTGGCTGGACCGCCAGGCCGCCGGCGACTACGACGCGTTCCTGCTCGGCTGGCTGGGCAACCTGGACCCGTTCGGCTTCTACCACGCCCAGCACGTCTGCGAGGGCACCTCGAACTTCCAGGGCTACTGCAACCCCGAGGTCGACACGCTGCTCCAAAGCGCGGCGGCCGAGACCGACCAGGACGCCCGCAAGACGCTCTACGACCAGGCGGCCGAGCTGATCGTCGACGACGTCAGCTACCTGTACCTGTACAACCCGGACGTCGTGCAGGCGTGGGCGCCGGGGATGGAGGGCTACGAGATCCGCGCGGACAAGGCGATCAACTTCGAGACCGTGAGGCTGCCGGAGTGACTCGCTACGCCCTGCGGCGGCTGGCTCAGTCGATCGCGGTGCTGCTCGGCGTCAGCGTGCTGGCCTTCGCGATCATGCAGCTGGTGCCGGGCGACCCGATCCGTGCCGCCCTGGGCCAGCAGGCCGACCCGGCGACGTACGAGGCGCTGCGCGAGCGCGCGGGCCTCGACGACCCGGTGCCGGTGCAGTTCGTGACGTGGATCGGCAACGCGGCGGTCGGCGACTTCGGGGTCAGCTTCCGTTCCGGCGAGACGGTGCTGTCGCTGATCCTGGAGCGCCTCCCGGCCACGCTGAGCCTAGCCGTCGCGGCGATCATCGTGGCGCTGCTGATCGCGATCCCGCTGGGCACGCTGTCGGCGCTCAACCCGCGCAAGCCGGTCGACTGGTTCGCCAGCCTGTCCAGCCAGGCCGGGCTGAGCGTGCCCGACTTCTGGCTCGGCATCATGCTGATCCTGGTGTTCGCCGGGACGCTGGGCTGGCTGCCGTCGTCGGGCTACGTCCCGCTGACGGAGGACCCGGTCGAGTGGGCCCGGCACCTGATCCTGCCTGCCATCGCGGCTGGCGTGTCCAGCGGCGCGATCCTCACCCGGTTCGTCCGCTCGTCGGTCCTGGAGTCACTCGGCCAGGACCACGTGCGGACCGCCCGGGCGAAGGGAATGCGCGCCCGCGACGTGCTGACGTGGCACGTGCTGCGCAACGCGCTGGTGCCGCTGGTGACGGTGGGCGGCGTGCAGCTGGCCTACCTGCTGTCCGGCGTCGTGGTGGTCGAGTACGTGTTCGCCTGGCCGGGGCTCGGTCAGCTGGCCTTCCAGGCGGTCGAGTCGCGCGACTACCCGGTGCTGCAGGGCACGGTGCTGCTGTTCGCCGTCATCTTCCTGCTGGTCAACCTGGTCGTGGACCTTGCGTACGCACGGCTGGACCCGCGCATCACGTATCGGAGCGCGCGATGAGAGCCGCCGAAACCGTCAAACTGCTGTTCCGCGGCCCGACGGCGATCGTGGCGGCCGCGGTGCTGGTCGTCCTGATCGTGACGGCGTTCCTCGGCGAGCAACTCGCCCCGTACGACGCCACCGCGACCGACGTCAGCAACCGGCTGCAGAGCCCGAGCGCCGACCACTGGTTCGGCACCGACGAGCTCGGCCGCGACGTGCTGTCGCGGGTGATCCTGGGCGCGGAGGTGTCGCTGCGGGTCGGCGCCGTCGCCGTCGGGATCTCGCTGGTCGCGGGCGTGCTGATCGGCCTGCTGGCCGGCTACTAC
This sequence comes from Jiangella muralis, assembly GCF_001270745.1. Classification (GTDB taxonomy): domain Bacteria; phylum Actinomycetota; class Actinomycetes; order Jiangellales; family Jiangellaceae; genus Jiangella; species Jiangella muralis. The sequence goes on along the minus strand of NZ_LFXL01000031.1, from coordinate 142,368 downwards.
GGCCGCTGGGTCGACGACGTGCTGATGCGGATCTCGGACGTGCTGTTCGCGTTCCCGGCGATGCTGATGGCGATCGCCGTGCTGGCGATCCTCGGCCCCGGCTCGACGAACGCGATGATCGCCATCGGCATCGTCTACACCCCGATCTTCGCCCGCATCACCCGGGCCAGCGTGCTCAGCGTCCGCGAGGAGGTCTACGTGAAGGCGGCCCGCTCGGCCGGCGCCGGCGACCTGCGCATCATCGGCCGGCACGTGCTGCCGAACGTGACGGCGCCGATCATCGTCCAGACGTCGATCAGCCTGGCGTTCGCGATCCTGTCCGAGGCGGCGCTGAGCTTCGTCGGCCTCGGCACCCAGCCGCCGGACCCGTCGTGGGGGCGCATGCTGGCCGAGGGCCGCGGCTTCGTGGAACAGGCCTGGTGGATGGCGGTCTTCCCGGGCCTGGCGATCTTCGTGACGGTGCTCGCGTTCAACGTGCTGGGCGACGCGCTGCGCGACGTGCTGGACCCGCGGCAACGTCAGGCGATGGCCGGGACGGGAGTCACCGCATGACGACGCCGCTGCTCGCCGTCGACGACCTGCACGTCGCGTTCCGCACCCGCCGCGGCCCGGCCCGCGTCGTCAACGGGCTCTCGTTCGAACTGCACCCGGGCCGCACGCTCGCCGTCGTCGGGGAGTCGGGGTCGGGCAAGAGCGTCAGCTCGCTCGCGCTCCTCGGTCTGTTGCCGGGCACCGCGCAGGTGCGAGGTAGCGCGATCTTCGACGGCGACGAGCTGATCGGCCGGTCCGAGGAGGAGCTGCGCAAGGTCCGCGGCGCCGGCATCGGCGTCGTCTTCCAGGACCCGATGACCTCGCTCAACCCGGTGCTGACGATCGAGCGGCAGATCGGCGAGGCGCTGCGGGCGCACGAGAAGGTGTCCGACGACGGTATCCGCTCGCGCGCCGCGGAGCTGCTCACCGAGGTCGGCATCCCCGACGCGTCCGCCCGGCTGCGCGCGTTCCCGCACCAGCTCTCCGGCGGCATGCGGCAGCGGGTGATGATCGCCATCGCGCTGGCCGGCAACCCGAAGGTGCTGATCGCCGACGAGGCGACGACGGCGCTCGACGTCACCGTCCAGGCGCAGATCCTGGAGCTGATCGAGCGGCTGCAGGACGAGCACGGCATGGGCGTCGTCTGGATCACCCACGACCTCGGCGTCGTCGCCGGCATCGCCGACCACGTCGTCGTCATGTATGCGGGCCGCTGCGTCGAGGAGGGCGCCGTCGACGAGCTGTTCGGCCGGCCCGCGCACCCGTACACCCGCGGGCTGCTCGGCGCGCTGCCGGTGGTGGACGACCCGCGGCCGGCGCGCGAGCGGGACGAGCTGGTGACGATGCCCGGCCTGCCACCGGACCCCGCCGCACTGCCGCCCGGCTGCGCCTTCCACCCGCGCTGCCCGGTCCGTGCCGACGCCCGGTGCGCGACGGAGCCGCCGCCGCTTGCGCCCGTGCCCGGCAGCGCCGCCGCGCATCGGGCCGCGACCTTCTACGCCGTCGGCGGGGTGAGCAGCGGTGAGTGATGTGCTGGTGCGGGCGAGCGGCCTGCGCGTCCACTTCGGCGACGTCCGCGCCGTCGACGGCGTCGACCTCGAGGTGCGCCGCGGCGAGACGCTGGGGCTGGTGGGCGAGTCCGGCTGCGGCAAGTCGACGCTGGGCAACGCCCTGCTGCGGCTGGTCGAGCCGTCCGACGGGACGGTGGAGTTCGACGGCCTGGACGTGACGGCGGCCGGACGGCGCGAGCTGCGGGCGCTGCGCCGGCGCACGGCGATGATCTTCCAGGACCCGTACGCGTCGCTGGACCCGCGGCGCACCGTCGCCGAGTCGATCGGCGAGCCGCTGGCCATCCACGGGCTGCACAAGGGACGGACCGCGCGGCGGGCCCGGGTCGGCGAGTTGATGGAGGTCGTCGGGCTGAACCCGGACCACGGCGGCCGGTACCCGCACGAGTTCTCCGGCGGCCAGCGGCAGCGGGTCGGCATCGCGCGGGCGCTGGCCGGCGAGCCGGAGTTCGTCGTGTGCGACGAGCCGATCGCCTCGCTGGACGTGTCCGTGCAGGCGCAGGTGGTGAACCTGCTGGTGCGGCTGCAGCGCGAGTTCGGGCTGACCTACCTGTTCGTCTCGCACGACCTCGCGGCCGTGCGGCAGGTGGCCGACCGCGTCGCCGTCATGTACCTGGGCCGCGTGGTCGAGCTCGGCGCGGGGGTCTCGGTGTCGTCCGCTCCCGCGCACCCGTACACGGAGGCGCTGGTGTCGGCGGTCCCGGTCCCGGAGCCGACGCGGGAACGGACCCGGCAGCGCATCGTGCTGCGCGGCGACGTGCCCAGCCCGGCCGACCCGCCGTCGGGCTGCCGGTTCCGGACCCGCTGCCCGAAGGCGTTCGAGCCGTGCCCGGACCACGACCCCGTCCTGCAGCCGACCGGGCCGGAGCAGGCCGCGGCCTGCCACCTGCACGGCGTCACGGACCTGTGACCGGGGCGGTCGCCTCGGCGGCGACCAGCTGCGGGTTCCATGATCATCAACCCTTTGTGCCGTCATAGCGTCGCAAAAGGTTGATGATCATGGGCGCGTTGCTGCGCGGTTGGGTGGCGCCTCCACGCCCGGTACACTGGTGAGCGGCCCAGTTTCCCTGGGTCAAATTCGCGTGCCCTGAGCACGGTCTTCGTCGTCGGTCCTGACGTCCGCATTCGAGTGGACGGCGGGTGGCGGTAGGCCGGTGGGCACCAGGCGCGGCGGTCGACCACCGTCGCGATGAACCGGAACGAGCGTGCCGGAGTGCGAGTCTTCGCGCCGGCGCGAGAGGAGGGGACGAGGCCATGGCCGTCGTCACCATGCGTCAGCTGCTCGAGAGCGGCGTGCACTTCGGGCACCAGACCCGCCGCTGGAACCCGAAGATGAAGCGCTTCATCTTCACCGAGCGCAACGGCATCTACATCATCGACCTCCAGCAGTCGCTGTCCTACATCGACCGCGCCTACGAGTTCGTCAAGGAGACCGTCGCCCACGGCGGCACGGTGCTCTTCGTCGGAACCAAGAAGCAGGCGCAGGAGGCCGTGAAGGAGCAGGCGACCCGCGTCAACATGCCCTACGTCACCGAGCGGTGGCTGGGCGGCATGCTGACCAACTTCCAGACCGTCAACAAGCGCCTGCAGCGGCTCAAGGAGCTCGAGGAGCTCGACTTCGACGACGTCGCCGGTTCCGGCTTCACGAAGAAGGAACTGCTCATGCGCAAGCGTGAGAAGGACAAGCTCGAGCGCACCCTCGGCGGCGTCCGCAACATGGCCAAGGTGCCCAGCGCGGTGTGGATCGTCGACACCAAGAAGGAGCACCTGGCCGTCGACGAGGCCCGCAAGCTCGGCATCCCGATCGTGGCCATCCTCGACACCAACTGCGACCCCGACGAGGTCGACTTCCCGATCCCGGGCAACGACGACGCCATCCGCGCGGTCAGCCTGCTGACCCGCGTCGTCGCCGACTCCGTCGCCGACGGCCTGCTGGGCCGCTCGGGTCAGCGTGGCGAGGCGGCCGAGGGCGCCGAGCTGGCGTCCGACGAGCCGCTGGCCGAGTGGGAGAAGGAGCTGCTCCAGTCGCAGCCCGTGGCCGAGGCGCCCGCCGCCGAGGCGGCTCCGGCTCCCGAGGCCGACGCGGCTCCCGAGGCTGAGGCACCGGCCGCAGACGAAGCTCCGGCCGCCGAGGCGGCGCCGGCCCCCGAGGCCGACGCGGCTGCCGAGGTTCCCGAGGCCGAGGCCCCCGCGGCCGAGGCTCCCGCCGCCGACGAGCCGGTCGCTGCCGAGCCGGTCGCTGAGCCCGCCGCCGAGCCGGTCGCCGAGGCGCCGGCCGAGGCCGCGGCTGAGACCCCGGCCGACGAGCCGGCCACTCAGCAGGCCTGACGATCATCCCGGCCCGGGCGGACGTCCGCCCGGGCCGGTCACCAGACCACGCCAGCAAACTGATTCAGAGAGAAGTGTGAGGATGCCGAACGTCACTGCGGCCGACGTCAAGCGGCTGCGCGATGCCACCGGTGCGGGCATGATGGACGCCAAGAAGGCGCTCGAAGCGGCCGGCGGCGACTTCGACCAGGCCATCGAAGGGCTGCGCATCAAGGGCGCGGCCAAGGCGGCCAAGCGGGCCGCCGAGCGCACCACGGCCAACGGGCTGGTCGCGGCCGAGGGCCCGGCCATGATCGTGCTGGCCTGTGAGACCGACTTCGTCGCGAAGAACGAGGACTTCCAGAAGCTGGCCGCCGACATCGTGGCCGCCGCGGCGCAGGCCAAGCCGGCCGACGTCGACGCGCTGCTGGGCGCGCCGCTGGCCGACGGCCGCAAGGTCGGCGAGGCGGTCGACGCCGCCGCAGTCGTCATGGGCGAGAAGATCGAGATCGGCGGCGTGGCCGTCGTCGACGGCGAGTACGCCACCTACCTGCACCGCCGCGCCGCCGACCTGCCGTACCAGGTGGGTTCGTACGTCGTGTACACCTCCAACGGCTCCGACGCGGCCCAGCAGGCCGCCCGCGACGCCGCCATGCAGGTCGTCGCGCTGAAGGCCACCTACGCCACCCGCGACGAGGTCCCCGCCGACGTCGTCGAGAACGAGCGGCGCATCGCCGAGGCCACCGCCCGCGAGGAGGGCAAGCCCGAGCAGGCGCTGCCGAAGATCATCGAGGGCCGGGTCAACGGCTTCTTCAAGGAGACCGTGCTGGTCGACCAGCCGTCCGTGAAGGAGTCGAAGAAGTCGGTCGGCGCGGTGCTGGCCGAGGCCGGCGTCACCGTCCAGCGGATCGTCCGCCTCGAGGCCTGACGGCCAGGCGACCCCAGGACCCGCCCATCTCGACGCATAGGAGGCCGGCACCGTGACGGAGACAGACGGAACCGCACCGGTGCCGGCCTCGGCCGCGCCCGACCCCGAGCCCGCGACGGCGCCGCCCACCCGGGTGCTGCTGAAGCTGTCCGGCGAGGTGTTCGGCGGCGGCGCCGTCGGCGTCGACCCCGAGGTGGTCAAGGGCATCGCCGGGCAGATCGCCGAGGTCGTGGTCAAGGACGGCGTGCAGGTGGCCATCGTCGTCGGCGGCGGCAACTTCTTCCGCGGCGCGGAGCTGCAGCACCACGGCATGGACCGCGCCCGCGGCGACTACATGGGCATGCTGGGCACGGTGATGAACTGCCTGGCCCTGCAGGACTTCCTCGAACACCTCGACGTCGACACCCGGGTGCAGACCGCCATCACCATGGGGCAGGTCGCCGAGCCGTACATCCCGCGCCGCGCCGCCCGGCACCTGGAGAAGGGCCGCGTCGTCATCTTCGGCGCCGGCGCCGGCATGCCGTACTTCACCACCGACACCGTCGCCGCGCAGCGCGCGCTGGAGATCGGCTGCGACCGCCTGCTCATGGGCAAGAACGGCGTCGACGGCGTCTACGAGGCCGACCCCCGCAAGGACCCGTCGGCCCGCAAGTACAGCAGCATCACCTACGCCGACGTCCTGCGGCAGCGGCTCAACGTCGCCGACCCGGCCGCCTTCAGCCTGTGCATGGACAACCAGCTGCCCATCGTCGTGTTCGGGCTCGGTGAGCCGAACGGCATCGCGCGCGCCATCCGGGGCGAGCGCATCGGTACCTTGGTCGCCTCGAACATCGAGACGGTCGTCGAGGGCTGAAAGACGGCGGCAGCGCCAGGGCGGTCCTCTAGGATCGTCGCCACACAGCAAGCGAAGGAGTAGTGGTGATCGACGAGACCCTCCTCGAGGCCGAGGAGAAGATGGAGAAGGCCGTCACCGTCGGCAAGGATGACTTCGCCACCATCCGCACCGGCCGGGCGCATCCGTCGCTGTTCAACAAGATCGTGGTCGACTACTACGGTGCGCCGACCCCGGTCAATCAGCTCGCGTCGTTCCATGTCGCCGACGCCCGCATGATCACCATTCAGCCCTACGACAAGGGCTCGCTCGGGGCCATCGAGCGGGCCATCCGCGACTCCGACCTCGGCGTCAACCCCACCAACGACGGCAACATCCTGCGCGTCGTGTTGCCGGCCCTCACCGAGGAGCGGCGCCGCGAGTACATCAAGCTGGCGCGAGAGAAGGCCGAAGGCTCCAAGGTGTCCATCCGCAGCGTGCGCCGGCACGCCAAAGAGACGCTCGACAAGCTGGCCCGCGACGGCGAGGCCGGTGAGGACGAGGTCGCGCGCGCGGAGAAGCAGCTGGAGTCGGTGACCAAGACCTACGTCGAGCAGATCGACGACCTACTCAAGCACAAGGAAGCCGAGCTCCTCGAGGTCTGAGGGTGCCGGCGAATACACACGTGGTGATGACGGACGAAGCGCCGGGCAACAGGTCACGCCGGCACGGGCGGACCGGGCGCGACCTCAGGGCCGCGACGCTGGTCGGGCTCGGCCTGGGCGCCATCGTGCTCAGCACGCTGTTCCTGCTGGAGCAGGCGTTCGCGGGCTTCGTCGTCATCGTCATGGTGGTGGCGGTCTGGGAGCTGGCGACGGCGCTGGGCGGGCGGGCCATCCAGGTCCCGGTGGTCCCGGTGGTACTGGGCACGGTGCTCATGCTGGCCGGGGCGTACCTCGGCGGCGGCTCGCCGCTGCTGGTGGGCCTCGGGCTGACGGTGGCCGCGGTGTGCGCGTGGCGGCTGGGCGATCCCCGTCCGGGCTATCTGCGCGACGTATCGGCGGGCATCTTCACCAGCGTCTACGTGCCGTTCCTGGCCGGGTTCGCGATGCTCATGCTGCGTCCCGACGACGGCGCCTGGCGGGTGTTCGCGCTGCTCGTCGTCGTGGTGGCGTCCGACACCGGCGGCCTGCTGGCCGGCGTGCTGGCCGGGCGGCACCCGATGGCGCCGAGCGTCAGCCCGAAGAAGTCGTGGGAGGGGTTCGGCGGCTCGCTGCTGCTCGGCATCGGCGTGGCCGTCGCGGTGGCGGTGTACGCGTTCGACGCGCCCTGGTGGACCGGCGTCGTGCTCGGCGTCACCGGCGTCATCGGGGCCACGCTGGGCGATCTGGGGGAGTCGCTGATCAAGCGCGACCTCGGCATCAAGGACATGAGCCAACTGCTGCCCGGCCACGGCGGCCTGATGGACCGCCTCGACTCCCTGCTGCCGACGGCGCCGCTGGTGTGGCTGGTGCTCGAGTACGTCGTCGCGACCTAGCTCCGCTTGGTCTACGAAATTCCGACACTTGAACTGTGCGCCCACCCCCGGCTCGGCACTGGGTGCGATCACTGTGCTTGCTGGGTGGCGTTGCTGTTGCCAGGGGAACAGTGATCCGCCCCACTCGGCGCAGCGATCTCACACGGTGGCGTGGGGGATCGTGTAACGGTTCGCCGTTGTCCCGCCGTTGGCCGTTGTGCGGTAGTGGGTCGTCCCCCTGCTGCCCATTTTCTTAGCCGCGGCACCGCGGCCAAGAACGGGCAGCTATCAGGGGGACGGGGGAGTGCGGGCAGAGCCCGCCCCGCGCCCGGTGCACCGTTCGTCGTTCGTGGGCACGTCACCCGCCGCAGCACCGGATGACGGTCGTCATCGGCGGCCATGCGGTCCTGGCGCGGGTGAGGTGATCCCGGCGCGGGTGAAGTGAGGCGTGCCCAGACTGCCCCCGTCCCCCTGATAGGTGCCAAGAACGGGCGCCAGGGGGACGGCCAACGCGGCAGACCCCCGGCGCACGGTCGGCAGACCCGGGCGAACGGCCGGCCAGCCAACGAGAACCCCGGCCGACCACCCAGGCCGCGTAGCCAAGATCAATCGGACTCACTCATCCAGCCGGTGTCCGACACCCCCTGGGGCGTTCAGGCGGCGGGGTACCGGCCGATCGGCCCCCTCGACCTCGACATACGGCATCAGCGCACCGAACGTGGGACAATGGTCGACATCATGCCCAGACCCGGTGAGCTCACGCTCGTTCCCGCCCGGCGTGGCAAGCCGCCCCGCCATCTCGCCGACCTCGACGTCGATGCCCGCCGCCAGGCGGTGGCCGAACTGGGCGAGCAGCCCTTCCGGGCCGACCAGCTCTCGCGGCACTATTTCGCCCGTCACGTCAACGACCCCGCGCAGATGACGGACGTCCCGGCGGCCGTGCGCGACACGCTGGCGGCGACCATGCTGCCGACGCTGACCACCGCGGTGAAGCACCTCGAGACCGACGGCGGCACCACCCGAAAGACGCTGTGGCGGCTGTTCGACGGCGCGCTGGTCGAGAGCGTGCTCATGCGCTACACCGGCGACCGCCCGCGGGTCACGCTGTGCGTGTCGAGCCAGGCCGGCTGCGGCATGAACTGCCCGTTCTGCGCCACCGGCCAGCAGGGGCTGACCCGCAACATGTCGGCGGCCGAGATCATCGAACAGGTCGTGGCGGCCGAGCGCATGCTGGCCGGCGGCGAGATCGCCGGGGGAACTGGACGGGTCACCAACGTCGTCTTCATGGGCATGGGCGAACCGCTGGCCAACTACAAGGCCGTCGTCACCGCCGTGCGCCGCATGACCGACCCCGCGCCGTCGGGGCTGGGCATCGGCCGGCGCGGGGTGACGGTGTCCACCGTCGGGCTGGTGCCGGCCATCGACAAGCTGGCCGCCGAGAACCTCGGCGTCCGGCTGGCGCTGTCGCTGCACGCGCCCGACGACGAACTGCGCGACGAGCTGGTGCCGGTGAACACCCGCTGGAAGGTCGGCGAGGCGCTGGACGCCGCGCGCGCCTACTTCGAGAAGACCGGGCGGCGGGTGTCCATCGAGTACGCGCTGATCCGCGAGATCAACGACCACGCGTGGCGCGGTGACCTGCTGGGCAAGCTGCTGAACGAGCGCGGCCGCGGCTGGGTGCACGTCAACCCGATCCCGCTCAACCCGACCCCGGGCTCGAAGTGGACCGCGTCGCGCCCGGAGGACGAGGCGGCGTTCGTCGCCGCGCTGGAGGAAAGGGGTGTTCCGGTGACCATCAGGGACACCCGCGGAAGCGACATCGACGGGGCATGTGGTCAGTTGGCTACCGTTGGTGATTAGTATGCATTGCGCTTTGCTCGGCCGGTCTCGGGGGATATCGGCTTCGCGAGTGGTGAGCTGGCTGGACTCGCCACCCGCGGAATCGCCCGAAGCCGGCCGTTCTGTGTTCGGGAGGAGAGTGACACCTGGTGGCCGTCAGTCGCGAGCCTGAGTTCCGTACCACTCGTATGCGTGAGGGCTATGACCTCGACGCCGTCGACGACTTCGTCGATCTGGTGATCGACGCGCTCGATGGCCGGCCCTCGGGGCGCAGTGTGACGCCGGAGCAGATCGAGGCCGAGGAGTTCAAGGTCGTCCGCATGCGTGAGGGCTACGTCATGGACGACGTCGACGACTGGCTCGACGTCGCCGCGACGGAGCTGCGAGCGCGCCGTAAGGCGGCCGCGCAGCAGTCGCAGCAGCACCAGCAGGTGCCGGCGAACGCGTACGCGCAGGGCGCCGGGCTCCCGCCGGGATCGCCCGGCCTGCCCGCCGGCGCGCCGTCCATGGGCGCCCCGGCCGCGCCGCCGGTGGCGCAGCCGCCCGCCGCGCCGCCGGTCATGCCGCCGCCCGCGGCCGCCGGCTACGGCCAGCCGCCCGCCCCGGCCGGCCCGCCGTCGAACCCGTCCTACCAGGCGGCCTACTACGACACCTCGCACGGCACAGCGCACGGCAACAGCCAGTACGACACCCAGGCGTACGACCCGCTGACAGACTCCGCGGTGAGCGAACTCGATCCCGTGCTGCGCGCGCTCGACCCGTCCTACGGCCAGACGCCCCCGCCGGCCGCGCCGCCGCAGCAGCAGGAGCAGTACCAGCGGGCGCCCGAGCCGGGCCCCGAAGACGCCTCGCTGGCGCCGTCCAGCACGCCGTCGACCGGCCTGCACCACATCGAGATCTGGGTCCGCGACCTCGACGCCGCCACCCGCTCGTTCGGCTGGCTGTTCGAGCGGCTGGGCTGGACGCTGTTCCAGGCGTGGGAGAACGGCCGGTCCTGGCAGGCGCCGGGCGGCGGCCCGTACGTCGTCATCGAGTGCTCGCCCGACCTCAGCTGGGTCGCCTACGACCGCAAGGCCCCCGGCCTGAACCACCTGGCGCTGGCGGTGCCGGAGCAGTGGATGGTCGACCGCATCGTGTCCGAGGCGCCTTCGTACGGCTGGCACCTGATGTTCGCCGACCGCCACCCGCACGCCGGCGGCCCGCACCACTACGCGGCCTACATGGAGAACGAGGACGGCTACGAGGTCGAGGTCGTCGCGCCCTAGCGGCCGAGGTACGCGCCGCCGTTCACGTGCAGCACCTGGCCGGTGACGTGCCCGGCGGCGGGCGCCGCGAGGTACTGGACGGCCGCCGCGACGTCCTCGGTGGTGCCCTCGCGCTTGGTCATGGTCTCGCCGACCAGGCGCTCGCGGCGGGCGTCGGTGAGCCGGCCGCGGAAGAACTCGGTGCCGACGGTGAGGCCGGGGGAGACGACGTTCACGGTGACGCCGCGCGGCCCGATCTCGGCCGCCAGCGACGCCGTCCACGCCTCGATCGCCGCCTTGGCCGCGCCGTAGTCGCCGCCACCACGCCGGGCGGCGATGGACCCGATGGTGACGATGCGCCCGCCGGACGGCATCCGCGGCAGCAGCGCCGTGGTGACCAGCACCGCCGTCAGCACGTTGGCGTCGAAGTTGGCCCGCCAGGCCGCCGCTTCGGCGGCGAGGTCGCCGGGCTCCGGCGCCGGTTGGCCCATGCCGGTGTTGCCGCCGGCCGCGTTGACCAGGACGTCGATCGTGGCGGGCAGCCGGTCCAGCGCCTCGGTGACGGCGGCCGGGTCGGCCGCGTCGAAGTCGACCGCGCTGCTCCTGGGGCCCAGCCCGGCGACCGCCTCGTCCAGCTTCGAACGCCGCCGCCCGGTCACGACGACGGTGTCGCCGGCGGCCGCGAAGCCCGCGGCCACGGCCCGTCCGATGCCGGTGCCGCCGCCGGTGACGACGATGGTGCGTGTAGTCATCGAAAACTCCTTAAGCGCTAAACTATCTCCGTGGAGAGAATACCCGGCGATGACGGCTCCGACCGCATCCAGGCGGCCTGGCGCCGCGAACTGCCCGGCGTTCCGGTCGAGTCGATCGGCGTCATCACCCGCGTGTGGCGGATCGGCCAGCTGCTGGCCGACGAGCGCCGCCGCACGCTGGACCGGCTGGGCATCGACAACCCGACGCTCGACCTGCTCAGCACGTTGCGCCGCAGCGGTGCGCCGTACCGGCTGACGCCCGGGCAGATCGCCGCGCGCAGCTTCGTCACCGCCGGGGCCGTGTCGCAGCGCATCGCCCGGGCCGAGGCGGCCGGGCTGGTGCGGCGCGAACGGTCCGCGGCGGACGGCCGTTCGGCGGTCGTCGTCCTCACCGACGAGGGGCGGGCGCTGAACGAGCGGGTCGTCGCCGACCTGCTGCGGCACGAGGAGACTCTGCTCGACGGCATCGACGCCGCCCAGCGCGCGGCTCTGGCCGGGCTGCTCAAGACGCTGCTGGGCGACCTCACCCAGCGGTTCGGTGCGGAGGACCGGCCGGGGGCCGATGTACCGTAGCCCCCTATGAAGGTGCTGATCTCGGCCGATATGGAAGGGGCCACCGGCGTCACCTGGCCCGCCGACGTCGAGCCGGGGACGGAGCAGTGGCAACGCTGCCGGACGATGTTCACGTCCGACGTCAACGGCGCCATCGCCGGCCTGTTCGAGGGCGGCGCCGACGAGGTGCTGGTCAACGAGGCACACGCCACCATGCGCAACCTGCTGCTCGAGCAGCTGGACGAGCGCGCGACCATGATCACCGGGCGGCACAAGGCGCTGACGATGGTCGAAGGCATCCAGAGCGGCGACGTCGACGGCGTCGTCTTCCTCGGCTACCATGCGGGCGCCGGCGCCGAGGGCGTCCTGGCGCACACGTACCTGCCGAACTCCATCACCGGGGTCTGGGTCGACGGCGAGCCGGCCAGCGAGGGCCGGCTGAACGCGCTGGTCGCGGCCGAGTACGGCACGCCGGTCATCCTCGTCACCGGCGACGACCGCGCCTGCGCCGACGCCGTCACGTACGCGCCGCTGGCCCGCACCGTCGCCGTCAAGGACTACGTGTCACGGTACGCGGCCCGCTGCCGCCCGCCGGCGCGCACGTTCGAGGACGTCCGCGCCGAGGCGAAGGCGGCCGCCGCGCTCGCCCTCCGGCACGAACCGGCCACGGGCCGCGGGCCGTACACCGTCGAGATCGAGGTCGACGCCACCCAGCTGGCCGACTTCGCCGGTATGGTCCCGACGGTGGAACGCGTCGCCGAGCGCCGGGTGCGCTACACCGCCGCGACCGCGCACGACCTCATCCGCTGCTTCAAGGCGGTCACGACCCTGATCTCCAACGGCATCGAGAACCACTATGGCTGACCCCGACGTCCTGACCCTCGCCGCCGACCTCATCCGCATCGACACCACCAACCCGGGCGACGGCACCGGCCGGGAGCGGCCCGCCGCCGAGTACGTCGCGGCGAAGCTGGGCGAGGCCGGCATCGACGCCACGCTGATCGAGTCGGCGCCCAACCGCGCCAACGTCGTCGCCCGCATCGAGGGCAGCGACCCCGGCCGCGACCCGATCCTCGTCCACGGTCACCTCGACGTCGTCCCGGCCGAGGCGGCCGACTGGTCGGTGCACCCGTTCTCCGGTGAGGTCCGCGACGGCATGCTGTGGGGCCGCGGCGCCATCGACATGAAGGGCATGGACGCGATGATGCTCGCCGTCGCGCGGGCCTGGGCACGCGAGGGCCGCCGGCCGGCCCGCGACGTCGTCCTCGCGTTCACCGCCGACGAGGAGGCCAGCGCCGCGCACGGCTCGACCTGGCTGGTCACCAAGCACGCCGACCTGTTCGAGGGCGTCACCGAGGGAATCAGCGAGTCCGGCGGCTACACCTTCCACGCAGGCGGGACGCGGCTGTACCCCGTGTCTGCCGGTGAGCGGGGGACCGCCTGGCTGCGGCTGACGGCGCGCGGCCGGGCCGGGCACGGGTCGCGCGTCAACGGCGACAACGCGGTGGCCGCGCTGGCCGGGGCGGTGCACCGGCTGGCCGAGTACGAGTGGCCGGTGCGGCTGACGCGGACGGTGCGTGCGTCGCTGGAGTCGATCGGCGCCGCCCTGGGCGTGCCGGTCGACCTCTCCGACGTCGCCGGGACGATCGCGCGGTTCGGCGAAGCGCGCGAGCTGGTCGAGGCCGTCCTGCGCAACAGCACCAACCCGACCGTGCTGAGCGCCGGCTACAAGGTGAACGTCATCCCCGAGACCGCGACGGCGCTGGTCGACGGCCGGGTCGTGCCCGAGGCCCGCGACGAGTTCGAGGCCACCGTCACGTCTCTGGTGGGGCCGGACGTGAGCTGGGAGTACGAGCACGCCGAGGTCGCGCTGTCCGCCGACCCCGCGTCGCCGACGTTCGCCGCGATGGCCGGCGCGCTGCTGGCCGAGGACCCGGGCGCGCACGTCGTCCCCGTCTGCATGGCCGGCGGCACCGACGCGAAGCAGTTCTCCCGGCTCGGCATCACCGGCTACGGCTTCTCGCCGCTGCGGCTGCCGCCCGACCTCGACTACTCGGCCCTGTTCCACGGCGTCGACGAGCGCGTGCCCGTCGACGCGCTGGAGTTCGGCGTCCGGGTACTTGACCGGTTCCTGACCACCTGACCTCGTCTTTCTCCCTGGGGGAGTCCGTGCCCGAATCCGCACCGTACGGTAGCTGGCCGTCGCCGGTGACCGCCGAGATCGTCGCCGAGAACGACGGCCGGCCCGGCTGGGTGAGCCATGCCGGCGACGCGCTGTGGTGGACCCTGCCGCAGCCGGCGGAGGGCGGACGGGTCGCGCTGCTGCGGCTGCCGCCGGGCGCCGACGAGCCCGAGATGGTGCTGCCGGCGCCGTGGAACGTGCGCACCCGCGTGCACGAGTACGGCGGGCTGGCGTACGTCGCTCTCGCCGACGGCGCCGTCGTGTTCGCCGAGTTCTCCGACCAGCGGCTGTACCGGTTCCTCCCGGGTTCCGGCGACGATCCCGTGCCGCTGACGCCGTCGCCCGCGATCCCCTCGGGGCTGCGGTACGCCGAGCCGGTGCCGGCGCCGTCGGGCACCGAGATCTGGTGCATCCGCGAGGAGCACACGGGCCCGGCTCCGACGGACCTGCGGCGGGCGCTGGTGGCGGTGCCGCTGGACGGCTCCGGCGACGTGCGGGTGCTGGTCGAGGACACCCACTTCCTCGCCTGCCCGCGGCCGTCGCCGGACGGGCAGCGGCTGGCGTGGATCGGCTGGGAGCACCCGGACATGCCGTGGGACGGCACGCTCGTGCGGGTCGCGCCCGTGGCGCCGGACGGGTCCGTGGGCGCGCCCGTGACCGTCGCCGGCGGGGAGTCGGAGTCGATCCCGCAGATCGAGTGGGAGACACCGGACGCGCTGCTCGCCGCGTCCGACCGGACCGGCTGGTGGAACCTGCACCGCGTCCGGCTCGACGGCTCCGAGCCGGAGGTGCTGGGGGAGCGGGCCGAGGAGTTCGCCGGGCCGCTCTGGCAGCTGGGGCTGCGCTGGTTCGCACCGCTCGGCGACGGTGAGGTGGCGGTGATCCGCGGCCGGGCGTCGGCGCGGCTGAACCTGCTCGACACCACGACCGGCCTGCTCTACGACCTGCTCGAGGACGCTCACACCGAGTGGGCGCCGACACTGGCGGTGTCCGGACGCACGGTGTACGGCGTAGCTGCCTCGCCGGTGTCGCCGTTCGAAGTGGTCGCGGCGTCCGTCGGCACGGTGTCGGCGGTGGCGCGGTCGACGCTGCCCGTGCCGGCGACGTCGCTGCCGCGGCCGCAGCCGCGGACGTTCGCCGGGACGGGCGGGCGCGACGTCCACGCCATCGTCTACCCGCCCACGGGGTCGCGGTTCGGCGGCGTCGGCGGGGAGAAGCCGCCGTACGTCGTGTTCGTGCACGGCGGGCCGACCGGCCGGACGCCGATGGTGCACGACCTCGAGGTCGCCTACTTCACCAGCCGCGGCCTGGGCGTCGTCGAGGTCAACTACGGCGGGTCGACCGGGTTCGGGCGGTCCTACCGCGACCGGCTGCGCGAGCAGTGGGGCATCGTCGACGTCGAGGACTGCGTGGCGGCGGCGAAGGCGCTGGTCGACGAGGGGATCGCGGACGGCGCGCGGCTGGCGATCCGCGGTGGCTCGGCCGGGGGCTGGACCGCGGCGGCCGCGTTGGCGTTCACCGACGTGTTCGCCTGCGCGACGATCATGTACCCGGTGCTGGACCTGGTGGCGTTCCGCACCGGCGAGACGCACGACTTCGAGTCGCAGTACCTGGAGGGCCTGGTCGGGCCGTGGCCGGAGACGGAGGAGCGGTACCGCGAACGGTCGCCGATCAACGTCCCGGAGAAGTTCACCGTCCCGTTCCTGCTGCTCCAGGGGTTGGAGGACGAGGTCTGCCCGCCCGGCCCGACGGCACGGTTCGCGGAGCGGGTGGCAGAGCTCGGGGTGGAGCACGAGTACGTCGCATTCGAGGGGGAACAACACGGCTTCCGGCGCAAGGAGACGATCGTGACCGCACTGGAGAAGGAACTCGGGCTGTACGCCAAGGTCTTCGGGTTCACGGCCTCGTGACGGGGCGGCCGTCCGTGGTGCCGCTGCGGCGGCCCCGCCGCCTCGTCGAGGGCGACCGTGTCGCCGTCGTCGCCCCGGCCGGTCCGGTGCCGAAGGACCGGCTGGACTCGGGGTGCGCGATCCTGCGCTCCTGGGGCCTCGACGTCGTCGTCATGCCGCACGTGCTGTCCGTCCACCCCTCGTTCGAGTACCTCGCCGGCACCGACGCCGAGCGCGCCGCCGACCTGCAGGAGGCCTGGTGCTCGCCGGACTTCGCGGCGGTGCTGTGCGCGCGGGGCGGGTACGGCGTGCAGCGGGTGTCCTCGCTGCTGGACTGGACGGCGATGGCCGCGGCCGCGCCCAAGGCATTCGTCGGCTACAGCGACATCACGGCGCTGCACTCGGCCTTCGCGCGTCTCCTCGGAGTCGCGACGCTGCACGGCCCGATGATCGGGACGGAGGCGTTCGTCACCTCCCCGTCCACGGCCGAAGGGCTGCGGTCGATGCTGTTCGGCGGCGCGGCCGGCACCGTGCTGACGTCGCCGCCGGCCCGGGCGCTGGTCCCCGGGGTCGCGTCCGGCGTCACCGTCGGCGGATGCCTGGCGCTGGTGGCCGCCGAGATCGGGACGCCGACCGGGCTGCCGTCCGCCGCCGGGGCGCTGGTCCTGCTGGAGGACGTCGGGGAGAAGGCGTACCGGCTGGACGGGTTCCTCACCCATCTGCTGCGGTCCGGCTGGCTGTCCGGCGCGGCCGGCATCGCGCTGGGATCGTGGCACGACTGCGAGCCGGTGGAGGAGCTGCTGCTGGATCGGCTGGGTGGGCTGGGCGTGCCCGTGCTGACCGACCTGGGCTTCGGCCACGGCCCGGCCAGCATCACCGTCCCGCTGGGCGTGCCGGCGACGCTGGACGCCGAGGCCGGGACCCTGACCCTGGACGCCGACGCACTGGTCGAGCCGTAGCACCTGCTCGACACCTCCGTGCTGAGCGCCGTGACCATCGCCGAGCTGTCCTACGGCGTCGACGTCGACGACCCGGTCGAGCGACTGGCCCGAACACGGCGGCTGGAGCGGGCGCTCACCGCGTTCGAGATCTTGTCGTTCGGCGTCGAGGCTGCCCGGCTCCACGGAACCCTGGCGTCGCTCGTGCGGCACAACGGACGCGATCCTCGTCCCCGGCGCCTCGATCTGCAGATCGCCGCGACCGCGGGAATCCATGGCCTGCCCCTGCTGACGCGCAACCCGGCCGACTTCGCCGACGTCGTCCGCCTCGTCGAGGTGATCGAAATCTGAGGTGGGCGGCGGCCGGACGGGCTATCGTCCGGTGCTGTGAGCGCGTTGCTCTGGGGCCTGCTGGCCAGCTCGTCGCTGATCATCGGAGCGCTGATCGTCATGGCGCGGCCGCTGCCGCAGCGGGTGGTGGCGCTGGTCATGGCGTTCGGCGCCGGCGTCCTCATCAGCGCCGTCGCGTACGACCTCGTCCAGGACGCGTTCGAGCAGAGCAACGGCCGGGTGCTGCTCGCCGGCCTGACCGCCGGCGCCGTCACGTTCTACGCCGGTGACCTGCTGATCGACCGTCTCGGCGGTGCGGACCGGAAGCGCTCGACCGGCGTCCAGGCCGGTGGCGCGGGCACGGCGATCGCGTTCGGCACCGTGCTCGACGGCATCCCGGAGTCCGTGGTGCTCGGCACGACGCTGGCCGGTGGTGGCGGCGTCAGCGTGGCGATGCTGGCCGCGGTGTTCCTGTCGAACCTGCCCGAGGCGATGTCCGCTTCGGCCGGCCTGCTGAAGTCCGGCACGTCCCGCCGCTCCGTCCTCCTGCTGTGGCTGGGCACCACCGCCGTCGCCGGCGTCGCCTCGTGGGCCGGCTGGTACTTCGTCGGCTCGTCGGGCGGCGCCACGGTGGCGCTGGTGCAGGCGTTCGCGGCGGGCGCGCTGCTGACCATGCTCACCGACACGATGGTCCCCGAAGCCTACGAATTCGGTGGCCCGTCGACCGGCCTGGTGACGGTGCTCGGCTTCAGCGTGGCGTTCGGGTTGAGCACGCTCGCCTGACCTGCCCCCTTCCATGATCACCAACCTTTTGTGTCGTCCTGGCAGCTCAAAAGGTTGATGATCATGAGGCGCGGCGGGCTCAGTCGTCGCGGGGCTCGCGGTCGGCCAGGATCTCGTCGACGGCGGCCGGACACCACCGTCCGGGCGGCCCCGTCATAGCAGCGATACCAGCGGCCGTCCTGCCGGTCGGGAAAACTTGCCCGATAAGAAGATTTGCGTGATGTGCAAGAAGTCAGTTAGTGTCATCTTGCGGACGGGGCAGGCTGGTAGTTGCAGTCTCACATCGGAGTGGGCCGCGGCACACGTCGCTCTCAGGCTGTTCACAGGTTTGCCGTGGTGTTCTGACGTCGCTCTTCTCACACGCTTGGAGTCTTTGGTGGCGACATTCCTCTACCGGCTCGGCCGGTTCTCCTATCGGCGCCGCGGGGTGGTGCTGGCCATCTGGCTCGGCCTCGTCGCGCTCTTCGGGGTGGGCGCCTCGACGCTGTCCGGGCCCACGTCCGACACGTTCTCCATCCCCGGCACCGAGTCCCAGGAGGCGTTCGACCTCCTCGAGGAGCGGTTCCCGGGCGGCAACACCGACGGCGCCACGGCGCGTGTGGTGTTCGCCGCCCCCGACGGCCAGACGCTGACCGACCCGGCCAACCAGGCCGCGGTCGAGGACGTCCTCACCGATCTCTCGACGGCGCCGCAGGTCGCCGACGTGCCCGACCCGTTCGAGGCGGGCACCGTGTCCGAGGACGGCACCATCGCGTTCTCGCAGGTCACCTACGCCGTCCCGTTCTTCGACCTCACCGACGAGGCGCGCGAGGCGCTCACCGAGGCCGCCGATGTCGGCCGCGACGCCGGCCTGACGGTCGAGCTCGGCGGCGAGGCGGCCATGAGCGACGAGGAGCCGGCCGGCACCGAGATCATCGGCATCGGCGTCGCCGCCGTGGTGCTGATCCTCACGTTCGGCTCGCTGATCGCCGCCGGACTGCCGCTGCTCACCGCCATCCTCGGCATCGTCATCGGCATGTCCGCCATCACCGCGGCCAGCGGCTTCATGGACATCGGCTCCAGCACACCGACCCTGGCGCTGATGCTCGGCCTGGCCGTCGGCATCGACTACGCGCTGTTCATCGTGTCGCGGTTCCGGCACGAGCTGGCCGTCGGCCGCGACGGTGAGGAGGCGGCCGGCCGCGCCGTCGGCACCGCCGGGTCCGCGGTCGTGTTCGCCGGCCTCACCGTCATGATCGCGCTGGCCGGCCTGTTCGTCGTCAACATCCCGATGCTGACGGAGATGGGCCTGGCCGCCGCGCTCACCGTGGGCATCGCCGTCATCATCGCGCTCAGCCTGCTGCCGGCGCTGCTCGGCTTCGCCAAGCACCGGGTGCTGGGCGGCAAGATCCCGGGCCTGCGCCGGATCCGCGAGCGGGCGGACGACGACGGTAAGCCCACCTTGGGCCGGCGCTGGGCGAACCTGGTGACCCGGCGGCCGGTCGCCGTGCTCACCGTCGCCGTCGTCGGCATGCTGGCGCTCGCCGCGCCGCTGCTCGATCTGCGGCTCGGCCTGCCCGACGAAGGCAGCTCGCCGCCAGCCAGCACGCAGCGTCAGGCCTACGACCTCACCGTCGAGGGCTTCGGCGCCGGCTTCAACGGCCCGCTCATGGTGGTCGTCGACGGTGCCGACAGCCCCGACCCGCAGGCTGCCGCCGACGCCGTCGCGGCGTCGCTTCAGGACCTGGACGGCGTCGTGAGCGTCACGGAGCCCGTGCCGAACGAGGCCGGCGACACCGCGATCATCAACGTGGTGCCCGAGTTCGGCCCGGGCAGCGCCGAGACGGAGGATCTCGTCGCCGACATCCGCGACCAGGTCGGCGCCGTCGGCGACGATGCCGGCGCGGCCGTGTCGGTCACCGGCACCACGGCCATCAACATCGACTTCTCCGAGCGCATGGCCGAGGCGCTGCTGCCGTACCTGGCGCTCGTGGTCGGGTTGTCGTTCGTGCTGCTGATGCTGGTGTTCCGGTCGCTCCTGGTGCCGCTGAAGGCCGCGCTGGGCTTCCTGCTGACGATGGGCGCGACGTTCGGCGCCATCGTGGCGGTGTTCCAGTGGGGCTGGTTCAACGGAGTGCTGGGCATCGAGCAGACCGGGCCGATCATCAGCATGCTGCCGATCTTCCTCATCGGCGTCGTGTTCGGTCTCGCCATGGACTACCAGGTGTTCCTGGTCACACGGATGCGCGAGGAACACGTCCACGGCGCGTCGCCGACCGACTCCGTGGTCATCGGCTTCCAGCACGGCGCGCGAGTGGTGAGCGCCGCGGCCATGATCATGATCAGCGTGTTCGCCGCCTTCATCTTCGGCGGCGAGGACGTCATCATGCAGATCGGCCTCGCGCTGGCCGCCGCGGTCGCCTTCGACGCGTTCGTCGTCCGCATGACCATCGTGCCGGCGGTCATGACGCTGCTGGGCAGCCGGGCCTGGTTCCTGCCGCGCTGGCTGGACCGCCTGCTCCCGAACGTCGACGTCGAGGGTGAGAAGCTGGCCCGCCACCTCCGGGACGAGTCGGCACCCGCGCCGGAACCGGAGCCGGAGCCGGCGCAACGCTAGACCCCCGGTGAAAGAGGACGGGCGGCCGGACGGAGAGGTCCCGGCCGCCCGTCCGCCTGTCCGGCGTCGCTGCCGGCGCGGTGACGTAGACGCCAACTGTTGGCGAGGCCGTCAACACCCCTGATCACGACCGGGCACCCACCTGGCCGGCGCGCAACTTTTCTTACTCAGAACTTTTGCGGTATCTGCAATTTTTCGTTAAACTATTTGACATGACAGCCGAAGTGGGTCTGCGTGAGCGCAAGAAGGCGGCCACCCGTGCCGCCCTCGCCGGCGCCGCCAACCGGCTCGCCGTCGAGCTGGGGGTCGAGCACGTCACCGTCGAGGCCATCGCCGCGGCCGCCGACGTGTCGCCGCGGACGTTCCACAACTACTTCTCCAGTCGCGAGGAGGCCATTGTGGCCTCGATCATCGACTGGGCCGAGCGACTCACCGACGACATCGAGGCGCGGCCGGCCGACGAGCCGATCTGGGACAGCCTGCTGGCGGTGTTCATGGAGTCGGTCGAGGACGGCGCCGCGGCGCACGCCCGCATGATGGCACAGATCGAGATGGTGCTGGCCCATCCGTCGGTCATCGCGAACCAATTGGCCGCGCTCGACACCATGCGCCGCCGGTTCGCCGAGGCCATCGCCGTCCGCACCGGCACCGACACCGCCCGCGACCTCTACCCGCACCTCATCGCGGGCGCCGCCGGGCTGGCGTTCAAGACGGCCGTCGACATCTGGGCGTCCGGGCCGCCCGAGCGCTCGCTGCACGAGCTGGTGGCCGACGGGTTCGCGCAGATCAGGGCCGGGCTGCCGCAGCCGGGTCGGTGACCGCCAGAGCGTAGTGGCAGGCCACCTGGGTGGCCGTCCCACCGGCCAGCACGCCGAGGTCGGCGCCGCGGCAGGCGCCGTCGACACCGGCGGCGGCCGCGGCGCCGGACGCGAGCACCGGGCAGCGCAGGTGGAACCGGCAGCCGGACGGGATCCGGGTCGGGTCGGGCGGCTCGCCCTGCAGCACGACGGGTGAGCCGGGCGCGTCCGGCAGCACCGACAGCAGCGCCTGCGTGTACGGGTGCTCAGGCGCGGTCAGGATCTTCTCCACCGGCCCGGTCTCGACGATCCGGCCCAGGTACATGACGGCGACCCGGTCGGCGATGTTCCACGCCAGCCCGAGGTCGTGCGTGACGACGAGCGCGGCCAGCCCGAGTTCGTCCCGCAGCCGCAGCATGAGCGCCAGGATCTCGCCGCGCACCGACGCGTCGAGGGAGGCGACCGGCTCGTCGGCGACGATCACGTTCGGGTCCAGTACCAGCGCGCCGGCGATGACGACGCGCTGCCGCTGCCCGCCCGACAGCTCGTGCGGGAAGCGCAGGAAGAACCGTTCCGGCGGACGCAGCCCGGCCCGCGACAGCGCGTCCGCGACCCGCTCCCGCTCGTTCGGCACGTCGCCGTGGATGCGAAGCCCTTCGGCGACGGCGTCGTAGACGGTGTGCCGCGGGTTCAGCGAGCCGCTCGGGTCCTGCAGGACGAGCTGGACGTCGCGGCGGAACGCCTTGAGCGCCTTCGAGGTGTAGGCCAGGGGAGTGCCGCGGTGCAGCACCCGGCCCGAGGTCGGCTTCTCCAGTCCGAGCAGCGTCCGCGCCAGCGTCGTCTTCCCGCAGCCGGACTCGCCGACGAGCGCGACGATCTCGCCCGGCGCGATGTCGAGGTTGACGCCGTCGACGGCGCGGGCACGGCCGCCGCCCCGGCGGGCCTCGAACTCGACGTGGACGTCCTCGGCGGCCAGAATCGGTGCACTCCGTGTCGGCTCGCTCACGCGGACTCCTTCGCCACCAGGGACAGCCCTTCGTCGGGGAGGACGCGGACGCGGGCGCCCCGCCGCTCGCCGGCGCCGGCCGGCCACAGCGACGGGTCGACGGCGTCGCAGTGCTCCAGCCGCACGGCGCAGCGCGGATGGAACGCGCAGCCGGACGGCAGGTCGGCCGGGTCGGGTGGGTCGCCCGCCAGCCCCTGCGGCCGCCGTCGCGACGCCGGGTCGCCGATGCGCGGGAACGCCGCCGCCAGCGCCTCGCCGTACGGGTGCCGGGCCGCGCCGAACACCGCCGCGGCCGGCCCCTCCTCGACGATCCGCCCGGCGTACATGACGGCCAGCCGGTCGCAGGTGTCGGCGAGGACGGACAGGTCGTGGCTGATCATCAGCAGGCTGATGCCCTGCTCGGCGACCAGCGACTCGATCAGGGTCAGGATCTGCGCCTGGATCATGACGTCCAGCGCCGTCGTCGGCTCGTCGGCGACGATCAGCTGCGGGTCGCAGGCCAGCGCCATCGCGATCATCACCCGCTGCCGCTGCCCGCCGGACAGCTCGTGCGGGTAGGCGTCGGCGCGCCGGGCCGGCAGGCCGACCTGCTCCAGCAGTTCGCCGGTCTTCCGCCGGACCTCGGCGTCGGTGGCCTTCGAGTGCAGCCGGATCGGCTCGGCGATCTGCGCGCCGATCCGCTGGACGGCGTTCAGCGAGTGCATGGCGCCCTGGAAGACGATCGACGCGCCGGCCCAGCGGACCGCTCGCAGCCGCCCCCACGGCATCGTCAGGATATCCTCACCATTGAAACGGATTTCACCGGTGAAGCGGGCGGTCCCCGGCAGCAGCCGCAGCAGCGCGAGCGCCATCGTCGACTTGCCGCAGCCGGACTCGCCGGCCAGCCCGAGCTTCTGGCTGGCCTCCAGCGCGAAGGACACGCCGCGGACGGCCGGCACGTCGCCGCCGGCGGTCCGGTAGGTCACGGTCAGGTCCTCGACCTCGAGCAGGGCCATCAGCGGCGCTCCCTCAGCTTCGGGTTCAGTACGCCCTCGATGGCCCGGCCGACCAGCGTGAAGGCGAGCACGACCAGCACGATCGCGATGCCCGGCGGCAGGATGTACCACCACATGCGGGAGCTGACGGCGCCGACGTCGCGCGCCGCCTGGATGGTCGCGCCCCACGACGCCGTCGTCGGGTCGCCCAGCCCCAGGAACGCGAACGTCGACTCGACCAGGATCGCCGTCCCCACCATCAGCGTCGTCTGCGCCAGCACGATCGGCATCACGTTCGGCATCACGTGGTTCGACATGACGTGCAGGTGCCCGCCGCCCAGCGCCTTGGCCCGCTCGATGTACGGACGCGCCTCGACGGCGAGCGTCTGGGCCCGCACCAAGCGGGCCGTCGTCGGCCAGGACGTCACCCCGATCGCCACGATGATCGTCGTGAGGCTGCGGCCCATGACCGCGGCCAGCACGACGCCCAGCACCAGCGACGGCATGACGAGGAACCAGTCGGTCACCCGCATCAGCACCATCGACGGCCAGCCGCCGAAGTGCCCCGCCAGGATCCCGAACAGGGTGCCGAACGTGATCGAGATGAACGTCGCCCAGAACCCGACCGTCAGCGAGACCCGCGACCCCCAGATGATCATGTCGATCATCGAGCGGCCGGAGCGGTCCGTGCCCAGCGGGAAGTCCGCGCTCGGCCCCTCCAGCGGCGACCCCGGCGGACGGGTGACGCTCAGCGCGTTGTCGGCCGTGATGACCGGCGCCAGCAGCGCCGTCAGCACGAACAACGCCAGCACGACCAGCCCGAACACGCCGGCCTTGTTCTGCCGGAACTGCGACCAGAACCGCGCGACGGTGCGCCGGCGCCGCGCCCACACGAGGGCGTTCACGGCCGCACTCGCGGGTCGAGGACGGGGTAGAGCAGGTCGGCCACCAGGTTCATCAGGATCACCGCCGCGGAGAACAGGATGAACAGCCCCTGCACCAGCGGCAGGTCCGGCACGCTCAGCCCGGAGTAGAACAGCTGGCCCAGGCCCGGCCAGCTGAAGATCGTCTCGACCAGCACCGCGCCGAACACGACGAAGCCGAGGTTGACGAAGATCAGCGTCACGGTCGGCAGCAGCGCGTTCGGGACGGCGTGCCGGCGGCGCACGACGATGTCGCGCAACCCCTTCGCGCGCGCCGTCACGATGTAGTCGCTGCCCATCTCGTCCAGCAGCGACGACCGCATGATCATCAGGTACTGCGCGTAGACCACCGCCACCAGCGTGGCCAGCGGCAGCACCATGTGGTGCGCGACGTCCGGGATGCGTTCCCAGCCCTCGACGCCGGTGCTCTCCATGCCGCTGGTGGGGAACCAGCCGAGGCCGGAGGCGAAGATCACGATGAGGATGAGCCCCAGCCAGAAGCTCGGCACCGACCACAGCGTCAGCGCGACGCCGGTGTTGACGCGGTCGCTGAGGCTGCCGTGGTTCCAGGCGCCGCGGACGCCGAGCCACAGCCCGAGCGCCGCAGAGATCACCACGCTGGTGCCGACCAACAGCACCGTCGGCCAGATCCGGTCGCTGATGAGATCGGTGACCGGCCGGTTGAACTGGAACGACTCGCCGAAGTCCAGCCGCAGCGCGCCGGTCAGGTACGACCAGAACTGCTCGGCCAGCGACTTGTCCAGGCCGAAGTCGCGGCGCAGTTGCTCCTGCTGCTCGATGCTCACCGGACGGCCGTGCGTCATCGTCCGCACGGGGTCGCCCGGGATGACGCGGAACAGGAAGAAGCTGGTCAGGATGACGGCGAAGAGCGAGATCAGCGACCCGCCGAGCTTCTCGCCGTAGTACCGGAGCCTGCGCCGGACGCCGGACCGGTCCCGCACGCTCGGGGTGAGTTGCGGGACCGGTGCGGTCGGCAGTGCCGAATCAGCCATCCGGCCGCTATTCGCGGTCGTCGGCGGTGGTCGTCCGCCGGCGGAGCAGCAGTACGACCAGCAGCAGCACGACGACCGCGGCTGCGACGATGCCGATGATCAGCCCGGTGTTCGAGCCGCCGTCGTCGTCGCTGCCGCCGTCATCGGAGCCGCCGGCGGCGTCGTCCTCCTCGCCGACGGGGACCGCGGACCACCAGCTCCAGTAGCCGTCCTGGCCGTAGTAGTTGCCGCCCGGGTCCGGCTGCGGGGTCATCGACGCGATGACGTCGCTGCGGTAGGCCTCGAGCGCGTCGGCGTAGCCCCAGACCACGAAGACGTTGTCGTCGTACAGCGTCTGCTGCATCTCCTTGACGATCTCCGCGCGGGCGTCGACGTCGAGCTCGGACAGCTGCTCGGCGTAGAGCTGGTCGTAGGCGTCGTTGCAGTAGTAGGCGTCGGACAGGTACGGCCCGCCGAGCTCCGTCGGGAGCCCGCTGCACAGGTTGATCGACAGGACGTAGTTCGGGTCCGGGTTGACGTTCCAGCCGGTGGTCAGGATGTCGTAGGTGCCCTCGTCGAGCAGCGAGCCGACCTCGGACACCGGCTCGACCCGCAGTTCCATGCCGGCCTCGCGGGCCCACTCGGCCATCATCTCGGCCGCCTGGATGTACTGCGGGTTGTCGCCGTGCACGTTGAAGCGGAACGACAACGGCCGCCCGTCGGGGCCGACGCGGATGCCGTCGCCGCCGGGCGCGTACCCGGCCTCGTCGAGCAGCCGGTTCGCCTCGTCGATGTCGAACGCGGTCTGCTCGTCCTCCGACGGCTCCCAGTGGAAGGTGTCGTAGCGCGACGGGATGTAGCCGCCGTTGGCCTCGCCGAGGCCGCCGTACGCGACCTCGTAGATGGCGTCGCGGTCGATGGTGTGCACCAGCGCCTCTCGGACGACGGGGTCCTGCAGCGCCGGGTGCCCGTCGCCGAACGGGGTGCCGTCCTGCAGCCGGGCGCCGGGGTTCAGCGTGATGGCCTGGAACCGCTTGCCCTTGGCGGCGCTGACGGTGATGTTCTCCTCGCTCTGCAGCGACTGGTACTGCGCCGGCGTCAGGTTGAACACGAAGTCGACCTCGCCGCTGCGCAGCGCCTCGACCTGTGCGTCCGGGTCGTCGATGTAGCGCAGGATCAGCTGGTCGAACTTCGGCTCGCCGCGCCAGTAGTCCGGGTTGGCCTCCAGCGTGACCGACACGTTCGGCTCGTAGGCGGTGAGGATGAACGGGCCGCTGCCCACGATCGGGAACTCGGTGTCATTGTTGAACGCCCCGAAGTCGTCGACCTGCGACCAGATGTGTTCCGGCAGGATCGGCACGTCCAGCGCGAGCATGGTGACCTGCGGCTCGTTGAGGACGATCTCGACGGTCTGCTCATCGGTGGCGGTGACGGAGGCGAAGTTCTCGACGAAGTTGCCGTTCGCCTCGGCGGCGGCCGGGTCCGTCATCATCGTGTTGAACGTCCACGCGACGTCGTCGGCGGTGACCGGCTCGCCGTCGGTCCAGGTGGCGTCCTCGCGGAGGTTGTAGGTCCAGGTGAGTCCGTCCTCGGACGTTTCCCAGGACTCCGCCAGCGCCGGGATCGTCTCACCGGTCTTCGGGTCATAGTTGGTGAGGAAGTCGTACATCCAGCGGCCGATGTTGGTCGTCAGCAGCCGCACCGCGATGAACGGGCTGAGCGAGTCGACCTCCTGCGACACCGCGATCGTCAACGACGTCGGCTCCGCGTCGTCGGTCGCGTCGTCCGTGGCGGCGTTCGCGGGCAGCCCCGCGGCCGCCAGCCCGGACACGGCCAGCCCGGCGGCCGCGATGCCGGCGGCGAACCTTGCGGCCCTTCCTCGACGGGTCCGGTGGCCGCCGGATGCCCGCTCGGGGTGCTGCGTCCGGTGCGTTCGGACGCGGGGAACGGATGTCGCCATGGGGGTACCTCGCATTCGACACGCAGAGAGTCGCGCCAGTAGACCTATTGGCCGGTTGGTCTACCACTGGCCCGGATGTGGCGTCAATGGTCTGGACCTCTGGCGCGGGTGAATGTCCAGCGGCCTTTGCGGG
Source organism: Jiangella muralis (assembly GCF_001270745.1). Lineage (GTDB taxonomy): Bacteria > Actinomycetota > Actinomycetes > Jiangellales > Jiangellaceae > Jiangella > Jiangella muralis. The sequence continues at coordinate 115,318 of NZ_LFXL01000031.1, read as the reverse complement.
ATCGAAACCGAACGGCAGATCTTCCCGTGACTCCGGAAACATTCAGGACATTCGACTGTGTGGCGCGGAAACGACTGGAAACGGACGCGTTTGCGTGCGTTGCCCGGAAATGCGCCGCCCTGCGAGGGCGATGGGACCCGCCCTCTTCATGATCATCCACGTTTCGGGGTGTGATAGCGACCAAAAAGGTTGATGATCATGAAGAAGGCGGCGACCGGCCGGGGCGGCACGATCACCCTTCTCTCAGGTTCGCCGTGGAGAATGGGGCCATGCCTAGCGTCCGCGACGTCGTCATCCTGGGTTCGACCGGGTCGGTGGGCACGCAGGCCATCGACGTGATCAGGCGGAATCCGGACCGGTTGCGGGTCACCGGGCTGGCCGCGGGCGGGTCCGACCCGGCGCAGCTGGCCAGGCAGGCGCTGGAGCTGGGCGCCGAGACCGTGGCCGTGGCGAAGGCGGGCGCCGCTGAGGACCTGCTGCTCGCCTTCTATCAGGAGGCCAGGAACAGCGGTTACGAGTCGGGCCAGTACCGCGTCCCTAAGGTCCTCGCCGGCCCCGACGCGGCGGCGGAGCTGGCGGCCACGCAGGAGGCCGACGTCGTGTTGAACGCCGTCACGGGGTCGATCGGCCTGGCTCCGACGCTGGCGGCCCTGGACGCGGGGCGGATGCTGGCGCTGGCCAACAAGGAGTCGCTCATCGCGGGCGGGCCGCTGGTGAAAGCCAGGGCCAAGCCCGGCCAGATCGTCCCGGTCGACAGCGAGCACAGCGCGCTCGCCCAGTGCCTGCGCTCCGGAAGCCCGCAGGAGGTGCGGAAGCTGGTCCTGACGGCGAGCGGCGGCCCGTTCCGCGGCCGCACCCGCACACAACAGCAGGACGTGACGCCGGAGCAGGCGCTCGCGCACCCCACCTGGAACATGGGGCCGGTCGTCACCATCAACTCGGCGAACCTGGTCAACAAGGGGCTGGAGCTGATCGAGGCGCACCTGCTCTTCGACGTCCCGTTCGAGGCGATCGAGGTGGTGGTGCACCCGCAGTCGATCGTGCACTCGATGGTCGAGTTCATCGACGGGTCGACGATCGCGCAGGCGAGCCCGCCCGACATGCGCATCCCCATCGCCCTCGCGCTGTCCTGGCCCGATCGCGTCACCGACGCCGCGCCCGCGTGCGACTGGACGACAGCCTCGACGTGGGAGTTCGAGCCGCTCGACAACGAGGCGTTCCCGGCGGTCGAGCTGGCCAGGGCGGCGGGGCAGCGAGGCGGCCTGGCGCCCGCCGTCTACAACGCCGCGAACGAGGAATGCCTGGCCGCGTTCGTCGCCGGCCGGCTGCCGTTCGTGGGCATCGTCGACACCATCGACCGTATCCTTGACGAGTACGGTGGTGGTGACGCACGCAGCGTCGACGACGTGGCGGCCGCGGAGCACTGGGCCAGGGCCCGGGCGCGCGAGCTCGCCGGATCGGAAGAGGAACACTGATGGACCTGCTCGCCGTCGTCGGCATCCTGCTGTTCGCGGTCGGGCTCGTCGTCTCGATCGCACTGCACGAGATCGGCCACCTCGTGCCGGCCAAGCTGTTCGGCGTCAAGGTCAGCCAGTACATGATCGGCTTCGGCCGCACGGTGTGGTCGCGCAAGCGGGGCGAGACGGAGTACGGCGTCAAGGCCATCCCGCTGGGCGGCTTCATCCGCATGATCGGCATGTTCCCGCCCGAACCCGGCGGCGACGGCAGCACGCTGCGGCAGTCCAGCACCGGCCTGTTCCAGACGATGGCCCGCGACGCCCGCACCGCGTCGCGCGAGGAGATCGGCCCCGGCGACGAGAACCGCGTCTTCTACCGCAAGGCGTGGTGGAAGAAGCTCATCATCATGCTCGGCGGCCCGGCCATGAACGTCGTGCTGGCGATCGTGCTGGCCGGCGGCGTGCTGATGACGTTCGGCAACCCCGACAAGCCGGTGTTCGCCCCGGTGGTCAGCGTCGTCAACGAGTGCGTCATCCCGGCGTCGGAGAACCGCACCGAGTGCGGCGACACCGACCCCGCGGCGCCCGCCGCCGCGGCCGGCCTGCTGCCCGGCGACCGCGTCCTCGAGATCGAGGGCAACGCCGTCACCAGCTGGACCGAGGTCTCCGCCGCCATCCAGGACGCCGGCGCCGGCCCGATGCCCATGGTCATCGAGCGCGACGGACAGCGCATGGAGCTCGCGCCGGACCTCATCATGGCCGAGCGGCCCGACCCCGACGGCGCCGAGGGCGCCACCGTCGACACCAGTTTCCTCGGCATCGCCCCCACGCTCGACCACTTCGAGCAGGAGGACGTCGGCGGCACGCTCGCGTGGACCGGCGGCTTCATCAGCAACACCGCCGAGGCCATGTCGCGCATCCCGCAGCGCATGGTCGACGTGTGGGACGCGGCGTTCGGGGGCGGCGAGCGCAACCCCGAGACGCCGGTCAGCATCGTCGGCGCGGGCCGCATTGGCGGCGAGATCGCGTCGGCCGACGGGCTCACCGCGGCGCAGCGGGTGGCCACGTTCATCATGATGCTGGCCTCGTTCAACATGGCCATCGCCATCTTCAACCTGGTGCCGCTGCTGCCGCTGGACGGCGGCCACGCGGCCGGCGCCATCTGGGAGGCCATCAAGCGGGCCTTCGCCAAGGTGTTCCGCCGGCCCGAGCCGCAGCCGGTCGACGTCGCCAAGGCGCTGCCGCTGGCCTACGGCGTCGCCGTCGTGCTGATCGGCATGAGCGCGCTGCTGATCTACGCCGACCTCGTCAACCCCGTCCGGCTACTGGGCTAGGAGAGAGTGAACCGCATGAACGTCGCCCTGGGGATGCCGCCGCTGCCGCCGCCGGTGCTCGCGCCGCGCCGGCCGTCGCGCAAGATCCGCGTCGGCAAGGTCGAGGTCGGCGGCGACGCACCCGTCAGCGTGCAGTCCATGACGACCACGCCGACCACCGACATCAACGCGACGCTGCAGCAGATCGCCGAGCTCACCGCGGCCGGCTGCGACATCGTCCGCGTCGCCGTGCCCAGCGCCGACGACGCCGAGGCGCTGCCGATCATCGCGAAGAAGTCGCAGATCCCGGTCATCGCCGACATCCACTTCCAGCCCAAGTACGTGTTCGCCGCCATCGACGCCGGCTGCGCGGCCGTCCGCGTCAACCCGGGCAACATCAAGAAGTTCGACGACAAGGTCGGCGAGATCGCGAAGGCGGCCAAGGACGCCGGCATCTCGCTGCGCATCGGCGTCAACGCCGGCTCGCTGGACCCGCGGCTGCTGCAGAAGTACGGCAAGGCCACCCCGGAGGCGCTGGTCGAGTCCGCCGTCTGGGAGGCGTCGCTGTTCGAGGAGCACGACTTCCACGACTTCAAGATCTCGGTGAAGCACAACGACCCGGTCGTCATGGTCCGCGCGTACGAGCTGCTGGCCGAGCGCGGCGACTGGCCGCTGCACCTCGGGGTGACGGAGGCCGGCCCGGCGTTCCAGGGCACCATCAAGTCGGCGACGGCGTTCGGCGCGCTGCTGAGCAAGGGCATCGGCGACACCATCCGGGTGTCGCTGTCCGCGCCGCCGGTCGAGGAGGTGAAGGTCGGCAACCAGATCCTGCAGTCGCTGAACCTGCGCCCGCGCAAGCTCGAGATCGTGTCCTGCCCGTCCTGCGGCCGCGCCCAGGTCGACGTCTACACGCTGGCCGACCGCGTCACCGCCGGGCTCGAGGGCATGGAGGTGCCGCTGCGCGTGGCGGTCATGGGCTGCGTCGTGAACGGGCCGGGGGAGGCGCGCGAGGCCGATCTCGGCGTAGCATCCGGCAACGGCAAGGGCCAGATCTTCGTGAAGGGTGAGGTCGTCAAGACGGTTCCGGAGTCGGAGATCGTCGAGACGCTGATCGAGGAGGCCATGCGCATCGCCGAGTCGATGGACGCCGGCGACGGCGGGCCGGTGGTCACCGTCGCCTGAGGGCGGCGACCGGGGGAAAGGGGGTGACGTGCTCGGTACGTCGACGGCGGTGCGGCCGCTGAGCCAGGCCGACCTGGACGACACCGTCGCGCTGCTCGGCCGCGACCCCTACGTGGACGTCTTCGTCGGTGCCCGCGTGCACGCGTCCGGCCTGGCGCCGTCGAGGCTGGCCGGTGAGCTGTGGGGCTACTACGAGGAGAGCCGGCTGCGGTCGCTGTGCTACTCCGGCGCCAACCTCGTCCCGGTGGCCGCGTCGGCCCGGGCCGCCCGCACGTTCGCCGACCTCGCCGTCCGCCGCGGCCGCCGCTGCTCGTCCATCGTCGGGCCGGCCGACGCCGTGCTGTCGATGTGGGACCTCATCCGCCCCGAGTGGGGCCCGGCCCGCGAGGTGCGTTCCTGCCAGCCGGTCATGGCCATCGACACGGCGCCGGCCGTCCCGGCCGACCCGCTGGTGCGCCCCGTCCGGCCGGACGAGGTCGACGTGCTGCTGCCCGCGGCCGTCGCGATGTTCACCGAGGAGGTCGGCGTCTCGCCGGCCGGCACCGACGGCGGCGCCTACTACCGGGCGCGGCTCACCGAGCTGGTCCGGGCCGGTCGCGCGTTCGCCCGGTTCGAGGACGGCGAGATCGTGTTCAAGGCCGAGATCGGCGCCGTCACCCCGCACGCCTGCCAGGTGCAGGGCGTCTGGGTGCGGCCGGACCGGCGGGGTGAGCGGCTGTCCGTCGGCGGCATGGCGGCGGTCGTCGAGTACGCGCAGCGCGAGATCGCGCCGGCCGTCACGCTCTACGTCAACGACTTCAACGCCGCGGCCCGGGGCGCGTATCGCCGGGTCGGCTTCACCGAGGTCGGTCGTTTCGCCACCATCATGTTCTGACCGCGGGCACACTGGACCGCGATGAACCGCCGCCTCGCCACCATTGCCGCTGCCGCCGTCCTGCTCGTCGTCGTCGGCTGCGGCGATGACGACCCGGGCGCCGCCCCGCCCAGCACCCCGGCCGACGCCACGACGTCGCCGTCCGAGCAGCCGAGCCCCACCCCGTCGCCGACACCCGACCCGCGCACGTTCACGCTGGTCGCGACCGGTGACGTGCTGCTGCACGAGCGGTTGTGGACGCAGGCACGCAACGACGCCGGGCCGGGCGAGGAGATGGACTTCGCGCCGCAACTGGCGAACATCGCGCCGATCGTCCAGGGCGCGGACCTCGCCGTCTGTCATCTGGAGACGCCGCTGGCGCCGGCCGGCGGTCCGTACGAGGGCTACCCTACGTTCTCCGGCCCGCCGCAGGTCGTCACCGCGCTGGCGGAGACCGGCTACGACGCCTGCACCACCGCGTCCAACCACACCTTCGACCAGGGCGCCGGCGGGGTCGACCGCACCCTCGACACCCTCGACGCCGCCGGGCTGGCGCACGCCGGCTCGGCCCGCACGCCCGAGGAGTCGCAGACCATCACGCACGTCGAGGCCGGCACCGACGGCGACCCCGTCGACGTCGCGCTGCTCTCGTACACGTTCGGCTTCAACGGCATCCCGGCGCCGGACGGCGAGACGTGGCGCGGCAACGAGATCGACCCGGGCCGCATCCTCGCCGACGCCGCCACCGCCCGGGCCGAGGGCGCCGACGTCGTCGTCACCGCGCTGCACTGGGGCGACGAGTACGTGCACGAGCCGAACGACCTGCAGGCATCGCTGGCGCCGGAGCTGATCGCGTCGCCGGACATCGACCTGCTGCTCGGCCACCACGCGCACGTCGTCCAGCCGATCGAGAACATCGGCGGCGAGTGGGTCGTCTACGGCATGGGCAACCTGATGGCCAACCACGCCGAGCCGGAGGGCCCGAAGGCCGAGGGCCTGCTCACCCGGTTCACCTTCACCGAGTCCGCGGGCGGCGCGGGAGAGTTCGCCGTCACGGCGGCCGAGTACCTGCCGCTGTACCAGACCTACCAGCCGCCGGTCGAGGTGCTCGACGTGCCCGCGGCGCTGGCCAGCGGCGACACCGGCACGGCGACGGCGGCCCGGCTGCGGCAGGCGCGCGACCGCACGACCGAGATCGTGCTCGGCCGGGGCGGCGCGGCCGCCGGGCTGACCTTGCTGAATCCGACGTGACCGGCCGGTATCCTCGTCCTTCGTTGCCCGTTCCGTCCGTGGAAGCCTGGAGAGTCCCGTGATCCTGCGCATGTCGACGTTGTTCCTGCGAACCCTGCGCGAGGACCCGGTCGACGCCGAGGTGCCGAGCCACAAACTGCTCGTCCGCGCCGGCTACGTCCGCCGCGCCGCGCCGGGCATCTACTCGTGGCTGCCGCTGGGTTACCAGGTGCTGCGCAACATCGAGGCGATCGTCCGCGAGGAGATGAACGCCATCGGCGCGCAGGAGGTGCACTTCCCGGCGCTGCTGCCGCGCGAGCCCTACGAGGCGACCGGCCGGTGGGAGGAGTACGGCGACAACCTCTTCCGGGTGAAGGACCGCAAGGGCGGCGATTACCTGCTCGGTCCCACGCACGAAGAGATGTTCACGCTGCTGGTGAAGGACCTGTACTCGTCGTACAAGGACCTCCCGCTGTACCTGTACCAGATCCAGACCAAGTACCGCGACGAGGCCCGTCCGCGGGCCGGCATCCTGCGCGGCCGCGAGTTCGTCATGAAGGACTCCTACACCTTCGACGTCTCCGACGAGGCGTTCATGACGTCGTACCTCGCGCACCGCGGGGCGTACATCAAGCTGTTCGACCGCCTCGGGCTCGACTACGTCATCGTCAAGGCGACGTCCGGCGCCATGGGCGGCTCGGCCAGCGAAGAGTTCCTGGCCACCGCCGAGAACGGCGAGGACACCTACGTCCGCTCGCCCGGCGGGTACGCGGCCAACGTCGAGGCCGTCACCACCCCGGTCCCGGACCCGCTGCCGTACGACGACGTCCCCGCGGCGCACGTCGAGGACACCCCGGACACGCCGACCATCCAGACGCTGGTCGACCACCTCAACGAGCGGTTCCCGCGCGCCGACCGGCCCTGGCAGGCATCGGACACGCTGAAGAACGTGCTGGTGGTCGTGCATCACCCCGACGGCACCCGCGAGCCGCTCGCCGTCGGCGTCCCCGGCGACCGCGAGGTGGACGAGAAGCGGCTGCAGGCGCAGATCGAGCCGGCCGAACTGGAGCCGTTCACCGAGGCCGACTTCGCGAAGCACCCGGCGCTGGCGCGCGGGTACATCGGGCCGGGCGTGCTGGGGGAGAAGAACGCGTCCGGCATCCGCTACCTGGTCGATCCGCGCGTCGTCGAGGGCACCCGCTGGGTCACCGGCGCCGACGCCCCCGGCCGGCACGTCGTCGACCTCGTCGCCGGGCGCGACTTCACGCCTGACGGCACCATCGAGGCGGCCGAGGTGCGGGCCGGCGACCCCGCGCCGGACGGCTCCGGCCCGCTCGAGACCGCCCGCGGCATCGAGATGGGGCACATCTTCCAGCTCGGCCGCAAGTACGCCGAGGCGCTCGGCCTGCAGGTGCTGGACGAGAACGGCAAGCTGGTCACCGTCACGATGGGCTCCTACGGCGTCGGCGTGTCGCGCGCCGTCGCCGCCATCGTCGAGAACTCCCACGACGACGCCGGCATCATCTGGCCGCGCGAGGTCTCGCCGGCCGACGTCCACCTGATCGCGACCGGCAAGGACGACGCGGTGTTCGAGGCCGCGTCCTCGCTGGCCACGGAGCTGGACGCCGCGGGCGTGCGGGTGCTCTACGATGACCGGCGCGGGGTGAGCCCGGGCGTGAAATTCAAGGACTCCGAGCTGATCGGCGTGCCGACGATCGTCGTGGTGGGCCGCGGCCTGGCCGACGGCGTCATCGAGATCAAGGACCGCGCCAGCGGCGAGCGTCAGGAGGTCCCCGTCGCCGAGGCCGTCGACCGGCTGCGGGAGATCGTCGCAGAATAGGGGCATGAACCTGGGCGAGTACCCGGCCGGCGCGGCGCACCCCGCGCTGGCCGGGGACGTCGTCGGGTACTGCGGGTACGCCGAGCACTCGGCGACGCCCGTGCGGCGGCGCGAGCTGCCCGGCCCACGCGTGCCGGTCATCATCAGCTTCGGCGACCCGCTGTCGGTGCGGTCGCCTGGCGTCAGCGGCGAGCTGACCTCGTTCGTCGCCGGGTTCCACGACACCTTCGCCGTCACCGAGTTCGTCGGCGCCCAGTGCGGGCTGCAGGTCGACCTCACGCCGCTGGGCGCGCACCGCCTGCTCGGCCTGGCCGGCGACGACCTGCGCGACGGCGCCCTGCGGCTCGGGGACGTGTTCGGGCGCTCCGGCGACGAACTGGTGTCGCGACTGGTCGAGGCGCCGGACTGGGCGGCCCGGTTCGCGCTGGCCGACGCGTTCCTGCTGCGCCGATCCGTCGCGTCGTCCGGCCGGGCCGACCCCGTCGACGCCGAGGTGGGGTGGGTGTGGGAGCGGCTGTGGCGCTCGGGCGGGCGGGTGCGCGTCGGCACGCTGGCCGCGGAGGTCGGGTGGAGCCGGCGGCACCTGGCCGGACGGTTCCGGCGGCAGGTCGGCCTCGGCCCGAAGGAGGCGGCCCGCGTGCTGCGGTTCGCTCGCGCCGTACGGCGCCTCGACACCGCGCCGTCGCTCAGCGACCTCGCCGCCGACACCGGCTACGCCGACCACAGCCACCTCGTGCGCGAGTTCCATGCACTGGCCGGCTGCACCCCGTCGCAGCTGGCGGCCGAGCGGCGCGGTACGTCCGTCGTTCCCGTATGATCCCGTTCATGCATCGGACTCACCCGATCACCCCGCCCCCCGCTCTCTAGCGGGGCGCGTTCCAGCGCGCCGGCTGCCCCTCTGACGGGCGGCCGGCTTCTTCGCGCACTCCTGCGTGTCCCGCTCCCGCGCGCCGTCTTCCCCTCGTCGCAGGAGCTGATCCGTGGAACACACTCGAACTCTGGCCCCGTCGTCGCGGGCCGACCTGATGTCCGTCATGGGCGCCGGGGTCCTCTGGGGCACCGGCGGCCTCACGGGGGTGCTGCTCATCGACCGCACCGGCCTCGGCGTGCTCGCCGTGGCCGCGTTCAGGCTGCTGGTGGGCGGCGGGCTGGTCGTCCTCTGGCTGCTGGCCAGCGGCCGCCTGCACCGGCTGCGGACGTCCGCCCGCGGCGTCCGCCGGCTGCTGCTGCTCGGCGCGCTGGCCGCGCTGTACCAGAGCTGCTACTTCGCCGCCGTCTCGCTGACGTCGGTCAGCCTGGCCACGCTGGTGACGCTGGGCGCGGCGCCCATCCTTGTCGTCGCCGCCGAGAGCGTGGTCGGGCGGCGGCGGCCGGACGGGCGCGTCCTGGCGGCCATCGTGACGGCGCTCGCCGGGCTGGCGCTGCTGCTCGGCACGCCGTCGGCGGGTGACCCGGCGCAGGTGCTGGCCGGGACGGCGTGCGCGCTGGCCTCGGCGTCCGGGTTCGCCGCCATCACGATGCTCGGCGCCCGGCCGGTCGACCACCTCGGGGCGCTGCCGACAGCCGGGCTGTCGTTCTGCGCCGGCGGGCTGCTGCTGCTCCCGCTCGCGGCGCTGGCCGGCGGCGTCTCCGTCGACCTCGACGCCGGGACGCTCGGCCTGCTGGTGTACCTGGGGCTGGCCCCGACGGCGCTGGCCTACGGGCTGTACTTCACCGGCCTGCGCACCGTCGCGACCGGCTCGGCGGCGCTGTTCTCGCTGCTCGAGCCGCTGACGGCGGCCGCGCTGGGCGCCGTCGTGCTGGACGAACGGCTCGGCGCGACCGGACTGGCCGGCGCGGTGCTCATCGGCACGGCGGTGCTGATGACGGTGAGGGGTCGCCCTCGATAGCGTTGAGGTACCGGCGAGCTGGAGCGTGTGCATGGACGAACCCGAGTACGACTACGACCTCCTCGTCATCGGCTCCGGCCCGGGCGGGCAGAAGGCCGCCATCGGCGCCGCCAAGCTCGGCAAACGAGCCTGCGTCGTCGAGCGCCGGAACATGATCGGCGGCGTGTGCGTCAACACCGGGACCATCCCGTCCAAGACGCTGCGCGAGGCCGTGCTGTACCTCACCGGCCTGTCCATGCGTGAGCTGTACGGCCAGTCGTACCGCGTGAAGCACGAGATCACCGTGCAGGACCTGCTGGCCCGCACGCAGCACGTCATCGGCCGCGAGATCGAGGTGGTGCGGGCGCAGCTGTTCCGCAACCACGTCGATCTCGTGGTCGGCACCGCCCGCTTCGTCGACCCGCACACCGTCGCCGTCGACGGGCCGGGGGAGCACCGGCAGATCACCGCCGCGAACGTCGTCGTCGCCACCGGCACGACACCGGCCCGCCCGGCCCACGTCGAGTTCGACGAGGGCCGGGTGGTCGACTCCGACGGCATCCTCACGCTGGAGCGCATCCCCGACTCCATGGTCGTCGTCGGCGCGGGGGTCATCGGCATCGAGTACGCGTCGATGTTCGCCGCGCTCGGCACCCGCGTCACCGTCGTCGAGAAGCGGGCGCAGATGCTGGAGTTCTGCGACCCCGAGGTGGTCGAGTCGCTCAAGTTCCACCTGCGCGACCTCTCGGTGACGTTCCGGTTCGGCGAGGAGGTCGAGAAGGTCGAGATCGGGTCGCACGGCACCGTCACGACGCTGGCCAGCGGCAAGCGCATCCCGGCCGAGACCGTCATGTACTCCGCCGGCCGGCAGGGCGTCACCGGCGAACTGGGGCTCGAGAACGCCGGCCTCTCCGCGGACGACCGCGGCCGCATCACCGTCGACGGCCAGTACCGGACGACGGTGCCGCACATCTTCGCCGTCGGCGACGTCATCGGCTTCCCGGCGCTGGCCGCCACCAGCATGGACCAGGGCCGGCTGGCGTCGCTGCACGCGTTCGGCGAGCCGGCCAACGAGCTGCGCGAGATCCAGCCGATCGGCATCTACACCATCCCCGAGATCTCCTACTGCGGCCGCACCGAGGTCGAGCTGACGCAGGACGCCGTCCCGTACGAGGTGGGCATCTCCCGCTACCGCGAGTTGGCCCGCGGGCAGATCGTCGGCGACTCCTACGGCATGCTGAAACTGCTGGTCAGCCCGGCGACCCGGCACATCCTCGGTGTCCACGTGTTCGGGACGGGCGCGGCGGACCTGGTGCACATCGGGCAGGCGGTCATGGGCTGCGGCGGCACCGTCGACTACCTCGTCGACACCGTGTTCAACTACCCGACGCTGTCCGAGGCGTACAAGGTCGCCGCGCTCGACGTCACCAACAAGCTGCGCGCGCTGGACCGCTTCGATCTCTAGCTCCGTTTGGTCTCCGAGACTCCGGCACTCGAACCGAGTTTTGAACGGGCGTCGGGTGGCGGCGCGTCACTGGGTGGGATCGCTGTGTTTGGTGGGTGGCGTTGCTGTTGCCAGAGGAACAGTGATCCACCCCAGCCGGCGCAGCGATCTCACACGGTGAGGTGGGTTCATGTAACGGTTCGCCGTTGTCCCGCAGTTCGCCGCCTTGCGGTAGTGGGCCGTCCCCCTGCTGCCCATTTTCTTAGCCGCGCACGTGCGCCTCAAGCGGACTTGTGGGGCGCTTCGCGCCGGCGAAGGTCCGCTTGACCCGCACGCGCGCGGCCAAGTACGGGCAGCTATCAGGGGGACGGGGGAAGTGCAGGCACAGGCCCGCCCGGATGCACCGTTCGCCTGGCTGGCTGGCGTTCGTCGTTCGTGCCGGTGCATGGTTTGGTGTCCTCGACTCCCGGAGTCGTCTTCGATGGCGGGAGTGGTGTTCGAGGCGTCGTTCGGACGGTTCTCACCATCGAAGACGTCGGCCGGCATCGAGGTGTGCCCAGTCTTTCCCCGTCCCCCTGATAGGTGCCCGTTCTTGGCCGCGGGACCGCGGGTCAAGCGGACACCCAGCGCGCGAAGCGCCATCCGGGTCCGCTTGAGGCGCGGTCACGCGGCTGAGAGAATGGGCAGCAGGGGACGGCCAACTGCCGCAAAGCGGCGAACGTGGTAGACCCGGGCGCACGGTCGGCCAGCCAACGAGAAGCCCGGCCCGACCGAGTCGACCGGCCACACGGGGCGCGCCGCCACGCGACGCCCGTTCAAACTCGGTTCGAGTGTCGGAGCTTCGGAGACCCAGCGACGTTAGATGCGGCCGTCGAGGCCGGGGAACGCGGTCGGCGCGCCACCCCAGGCCACGGCCTGGACGGTGGCCGCGACGACGCCGCGGACGGCGAGCTCGCGCAGCTCGGGCGAGGTGGCGGCGCCGACGAGGTCGGCGTACAGCGCGCCGAGCCGCTCCTCCAGCAGCACCCCGAGGGCCAGGGCGGACGCCTCGTCGGTGACGGGGGAGGGCAGCGCGTAGCCGGGCTCGGCCGCGACCGGCTCGGCGCCCGCGGCCGCGATCAGCGCGGTCAGTGCGTCGCGGCGGGCCCGGTGCGACGTCAGCGCCGCCAGCGCGGCCGAGGCGTCGTCGGGCAGGTGCGCGCCGGCCACGCCGTAGCCGTAGACGCAGGCATGCTCGCCGGCCAGCGCCGCCTGTGCGGCCTCGATCGCGGGCTCGGCGGAGGCGGCGGACGGCGGCGGCGTCGGCGCCGGGGTGGTCGTCACGCCAGCACCACCCCGTGACCGGCCTCGGACGCGGCGATGGACGCCAGCACGGCGGCCAGCCGCGGCCCGGCGGCGCCCAGCGCGGCCACGACGCACGCGTCGGCGGCGGCCCGCTCGGCGTCGGCGACGGCGGCCAGTGCGGCATCCGCATCGGCGGCGACGGACGGGGCGGCGGCCGGCGTGCCGGCGCCGGGGCCGGGGCCGTACGGCAGCGGCCCGTCGGCCCGCAACGCGGCCAGGTGCTCGTCGTGGTGCGCGGTCAGGGACTGCAGCCGCTCGGCGAGGCCCGGATGCGCCGCGACGGTGGCCGCGTGCAGCGCCAGCAACGTCTGCTCGCCGTGCACCGCGCGCCAGCGCAGCTTCACGTCGGCGTCGAGGGTCGCGCGCGGCCCGGGCGCCGCCTTCGGACGCGGTTCGGCGCCGCACGCGGCCAGTGCCACGCCGAGCGCCGGAGCCCCGGCGACCAGCATGAGCAGCCGCCGCCGGCCCTCGTCCACCCTCTGCTTCACGGAGCACACCGTAACCGGTGCGAACGTGCCGTTGGATCGCCGGTCCGGGCTGTAGTCTTGGCTACTCTTGACGGCAGGACGTCAAGAACACGGTCATTGCGTGAGACAACTCGACATCGAGGAAGGGGCATCCGATGACATCGGCCTCCCATGACCTTCTGCACCAGGTCATCGAGCCCGTGGTGGTGTCGGAGGGGCTCGACCTCGAGCAGTTGGACATGACCCAGGCGGGACGCCGCAGCCGGCTGCGCATCATGGTCGACGCCGACGGCGGGGTCGACCTCGACCGCTGCGCCGAGGTGTCCCGGCACATCTCCAAGGCGCTCGACGAGAGCGACGTCATGGGCGACCGCCCGTACACCCTCGAGGTCAGCTCGCCGGGCGTCTCCCGGCCGCTGACCCTGCCGCGGCACTGGTCGCGCGCCACCGGCCGGCTGGTGCGCGCCGTCCTGCACGACGGCGACGACGTCACCGGGCGCGTCGTGTCGGCCGGCGACACCTCCGTGGTGCTCGACGTCGACGGCGCCACCCGCGAACTCGCCTACGCCGACGTCCGCAAGGCGAAGGTGCAGGTCGAGTTCCGCAAGACCGACGACACCGATCTCGACGATTTCGAGGAAGAGGACTGAGAGCGTGGACATCGACCTTTCGCTCCTGCGAGCACTGGAGCGAGAGAAGGACATCTCCTTCGACCTGGTCGTCGAGGCGACGGAGCGCGCTCTGCTGCTCGCCTACCAGCGCTCCGAGACCCACCAGCCGCGCGCCCGCGTCGAGCTGGACCGCAAGAGCGGCCACGTCACCGTCTGGGCCCAGGAGGTCGACGAGGACGGCGCTGTCACGCGCGAGTGGGACGACACCCCCGACGGCTTCGGCCGCATCGCCGCCACCACCGCGAAGCAGGAGATCCTGCAGCGGCTGCGCGACGCCGAGGACCAGAACACGTTCGGCGACTTCCTCGACCGCGAGGGCGAGATCGTCTCCGGCACCATCCAGCAGGGCCGCGACCCCCGCACCGTCATGGTCAACCTCGGCAAGGTCGAGGCGGTGCTGCCGCCGGCCGAGCAGGTGCCGGGGGAGCGCTACGAGCACGGCAGCCGCATCCGCTGCTACGTCGTGCAGGTGCGCAAGGGCCAGCACGGCCCCGTCATCACCGTCTCGCGCACGCACCCCAACCTGGTGAAGAAGCTGTTCGGGCTCGAGGTGCCCGAGATCGCCGACGGCACGGTGCAGATCGCCGGCATCGCCCGCGAGGCCGGCCACCGCACCAAGATCGCCGTCTACTCGACGGTGCCGGGGGTCAACGCCAAGGGCGCCTGCATCGGGCCCATGGGCTCGCGGGTGCGGGCGGTCATGACCGAGCTGCACGGTGAGAAGGTCGACATCGTCGACTGGTCCGAGGACCCCTCGGAGCTGGTGGCCAACGCACTTTCGCCGGCCCGGGTGCAGCGCGTCGAGATCGTCGATCTGGCCGCCCGGTCGGCCCGCGTGACGGTGCCGGACTTCCAGCTCTCGCTGGCCATCGGCCGGGAGGGACAGAACGCGCGGCTGGCCGCGAGGCTCACCGGATGGCGCATCGACATCCGCCCCGACACCGAGCCCGAGACCCCCGATCCGGGCGCCGACACGCCCGCGTGACCGTTCAGGCCCGAGAGACGCTAAACTGTTCGAGTGAATGACCGCGCGCCCGGCCGGTCACCTGTGCGCACCTGCGTAGGATGCCGGTCTCGTGTGGTGAAGTCCGAACTGCTCCGCGTCGTCGTGGGCGGTGCCGGCGCCGATATGGCGCTGGTTCCCGACCGCGACGGCCGGCTCCCGGGCCGAGGTGCGTACCTGCACCCGCGTCAGGGCTGTCTCGACCAAGCCGAGCGTCGTCGGGCGTTCTCGCGCGCATTACGCGCCGAGGGGCCGCTCGACGATACTGGGCTGCGTCGGTGGCTCGCAGAGCACGAGGATCGACCCGATCGGCCGCGACGGCCGGACGGAATGGATGAAGGAGACACGACGTGACGCTCACGAGCGCTCGATGAGCAAGCAGCGATGAGCACGCGCACCACCTAGCCGGTCCGAGCCGACACGCCCGGGCCGAGAAGGAGAGCAGTGGCAAAGGTCCGGGTACACGAGCTCGCGAAAGAGCTCGGTGTGACGAGCAAGGATGTCCTCGGCAAGCTGGGCGACCTCGGGGAGTACGTCAAGTCGGCATCGTCGACTGTCGAGGCCCCCGTCGTCCGCAAGCTTCGCGAGGCGTTCACCAATCAAGGAACCGGCAAGGGAGCGAAGCGGTCTCCCGGTCGCCCTGGCCCATCGGCCAGGCCGGCAGCCCCGATCCCCAGCACGCCCAGTGCGGCCGCGGCGGCGCCCGCCGCGCCGTCGGCCAAGCCTGCCCCGCGCCCGGCTGCGTCCGAGCAGCCGGTAGCGCCGGAGCAGCCGATCGCGCCGGAGCAGCCGGCCGCGCCCGAGCAGCCGGCGGCCTCCGCGCCTCCGGCGTCGCGTCCGACCCCCGGTCCGCGACCCAGCCCGGCGCCCGCGCCGGGCCCGCGCCCGGGTGCCGGCGACGGCCGTGGCGGCGACGGCCGTGGCCAGGGCCAGGGTCAGGGCTCGCGCCCCGGCTCCGGTCAGGGGCCGCGTCCCGACGGCGGCCAGCGTCCGGCCGGCGACCGTCCGCGCCAGGGCGGTGACCGTCCGCGCCAGGGCAGTGGCCCGAAGCCGGGTCCGGCCGCGCCGCGGCAGGCCGGCCCGCGTCCGGGCAACAACCCGTTCGGCGGCGAGAACACCGGCATGGGCCGGTCTCGTTCCGGCGGCGGCCCGCGTCCGGGCAACAACCCGTTCTCGTCCGGTGGCTCCACCGGCATGCAGCGTCCCGGCTCGCGCCGCGACGGCGAGGGTCGTGGCGCGCCCGGTCCGGGTGGTCCGCGGCCCAATTCCCCGGCGCCACGTCCGGGCGGTGGTGCGGGCTCCGGTGGCCCCCGCCCCAACCCCGGCATGATGCCGCCGCGCCCGTCGCAGCGGCCCGGCGGCGGTGGCGGTGGCGGCGGTGACCGTGGCGGTCGTCCTGGTGGCGGCGGCGGTGACCGTGGCGGTCGTCCCGGCGGCGGTGGCGGCGGCGGTCGTCCCGGCGGTGGCGGCGGCGGTGGCCGTCCCGGTGGCGGCTTCGGCGGCGGTCCGGGCGGCGGCGGTCGTCCGGGCGGTGGCGGCGGCTTCGGCGGCCCCGGCGGCGGTGGCCGTCCGGGTGGCGGCGGTGGCCGCGGCCGCGGTGGCACGGCCGGCGCGTTCGGCCGTCCCGGCGGCAAGCCGGCGCGGAGCCGTAAGAGCAAGCGTCAGAAGCGCCAGGAATACGACAACATGCAGGCCCCGACGATCGGCGGCGTGCGGCTGCCCCGCGGCAACGGACAGGTCGTCCGGCTGCCCCGCGGTGCGTCGCTGGCCGACTTCGCCGAGCGCATCGACGTCGACCCCGCGCAGCTGGTCCAGGTGCTGTTCGGCCTGGGCGAGATGGTCACGGCCACCCAGTCCGTCGACGAAGACACCTTCCGCCTGCTGGGCGAGGAGCTCAGCTTCGAGATCCAGATGGTGTCGCCCGAGGACGAGGACCGCGAGCTGCTCGAGTCCTTCGACATCGACTTCGACGCCGAAGTGGGCGACGAGGACGCGCTGGCGGCCCGGCCACCAGTGGTCACCGTCATGGGCCACGTCGACCACGGTAAGACGAAGCTGCTCGACGCCATCCGCAAGGAGAACATCGTCGAGTCCGAGGCCGGCGGCATCACCCAGCACATCGGTGCCTACCAGGTCTCCGTCGAGCACGAGGGCGAGCAGCGGGCCATCACCTTCATCGACACCCCGGGTCACGAGGCGTTCACCGCCATGCGTGCCCGTGGTGCGCAGGTGACCGACATCGTCATCCTCGTGGTGGCGGCCGACGACGGCGTCATGCCGCAGACCATCGAGGCGCTGAACCACGCCCAGGCGGCCGGCGTGCCGATCGTCGTCGCGGTCAACAAGATCGACGTCGAGGGCGCGAACCCGGCGAAGATCCGCCAGCAGCTCACCGAGTACAACCTGGTGGCCGAGGAGTACGGCGGCGACACCATGTTCGTCGACGTCGCGGCGAAGCCGGGGCTGAACATCGACAAGCTGCTCGAGGCCGTCCTGCTCACCGCCGACGCGGCGCTGGACCTGCGGGCCAACCCCGACATGCCGGCGCGCGGCGTCGCGATCGAGGGTCACCTCGACCGCGGCCGCGGTCCGGTGGCGACCGTCCTGGTGCAGCGCGGCACGCTGCGCCCGGGCGACGCCATCGTCACGGGTCAGTCCTACGGCCGGGTGCGTGCCATGCTCGACGAGTACGGCAAGCCGGTCGAGGAGGCCGAGCCGTCGCGTCCGGTCCTCGTGCTCGGCCTGACGGCGGTGCCCGGCGCCGGCGACAAGTTCCTCGTCGCCGACGACGACCGCACCGCGCGCCAGATCGCCGAGAAGCGCGAGGCCATGGAGCGCAACGCCGCCCTGGCCAAGGCCCGCAAGCGGGTCACGCTCGAGAGCTTCATGGCCGAGAGCAAGGTCGAGACGCTGAACCTGATCCTCAAGGGTGACGTGTCCGGCTCGGTCGAGGCGCTCGAGGACGCGCTGCTCAAGATCGACGTGGGCGACGAGGTCAACCTCAACATCATCCACCGCGGCGTCGGTGCCATCACGGCCAACGACGTCAACCTCGCCTCCATCGACCAGGGCATCATCATCGGCTTCAACGTCCGGCCGCAGAGCCGGACGGTCGAGGACCTGGCCGACCGCGAGGGTGTGGAGATCCGGTACTACTCGGTCATCTACTCGGCCATCGAGGAGATCGAGGCGGCCCTCAAGGGCATGCTCAAGCCGGAGTTCGAGGAGGTCCAGCTCGGCACCGCGGAGATCCGCGAGGTGTTCCGGTCGTCCAAGATCGGCAACATCGCCGGTTGCATGGTGCTCAACGGCATCATGCGGCGCAACGCGTCGGCGCGGCTGGTCCGCGACGGCGTCGTGGTGGGCGACAGCCTCACGGTCGTGTCGCTGCGGCGCGAGAAGGACGACGCCACCGAGGTCCGCGAAGGGTTCGAGTGCGGTATCAGCCTCGGCTCGTTCAACGACATCAAGGTCGGCGACCGCATCGAGACCTACGAGATGAAGGAGAAGCCGCGCGGCTGACGGCCGCCCGCGGGGACTGATGTGTTCGTCGGGACCATCGTGTTCGACCTGCTGCTCGGCGACGTGCGCTCGTTGAAGCAGAAGCGCGCCGTGGTTCGGCCCATCGTGGCCGAGCTGCGGCGCCGCTTCGACGTCGCCGTCGCCGAGGTGGGTCACCAGGACCTGCACCGCCGCGCGGAGGTGGGGGTCGCCGTCGTCGCCGGCGACTCCCGGCAGTGCATCGACGTGCTCGACGCCGTTGAGCGGCACGTCGCGTACCGGCCGGAGATCGAGTTGCTCTCCACCCGGCGACGGATCCACAACGACGAAGACGAGGAGTAGTCATGGCCGATCCAGCGCGGGCGCGCAAACTGGCCGACCGCATCCGCGAGATCGCGGCCGAGACGCTGGAGCGCCGGGTCAAGGACCCCCGGCTGGGGTTCGTCACGGTCACCGACGCCCGCATCACCGGTGACCTGCGCGACGCCACCGTCTTCTACACCGTGTACGGCGACGAGGAGGAGCGCACGGCCACGGCCGCGGCACTCGAGAGCGTCAAGGGCCTGGTCCGCTCCGAGGTGGGCCGGCGCACCGGCGTCCGGTTCACGCCGACGCTGGAGTTCGTGGCCGACGCCATCCCGGAGAACGCCGCGAACATCGACGACCTGCTGCGCACGGCGCGCGAGTCGGACGAGCGGGTGGCCCGGACGGCGGCCGAGGCGCAGTACGCCGGCGACCCCGACCCGTACCGCAAGCCGGCCGACGAGGACGACGACGTGGACGACGCCGAGGACTCCGCGGCGGACTCCGGGGAC
Source organism: Jiangella muralis (assembly GCF_001270745.1). Lineage (GTDB taxonomy): Bacteria > Actinomycetota > Actinomycetes > Jiangellales > Jiangellaceae > Jiangella > Jiangella muralis. The sequence continues at coordinate 96,330 of NZ_LFXL01000031.1, read as the reverse complement.
GAGGACGACGACCACCGTGGCTGACCCCGACGGCCTCGTCGTCGTCGACAAGCCCGGCGGCTGGACGTCGCACGACGTCGTCGCCCGCATCCGGCGGCTGGCCGGCACCCGCCGCGTCGGCCACGCCGGCACGCTCGACCCGATGGCCACCGGCGTGCTGGTGGTCGGCGTCGGCAAGGCCACCAAGCTGCTCGGGCACCTGGCGCTGACGGCGAAGGAGTACGACGCCACCATCCGGCTCGGCGCCGCCACGGTCACCGACGACGCCGAGGGCGAGGTGACGGCGACGGCCGACGCGTCCGCGGTGACCGATGACGCCATCGCGGCCGGCGTCGCCGCGCTGACCGGGCCGATCCAGCAGGTGCCGAGCGCGGTGTCCGCGGTGAAGATCGACGGTGTGCGCTCGTACCACCGGGTCCGCTCCGGCGAGGACGTCGAGCTGCCGCCGCGCGCCGTCGTCGTCAGCCGGTTCGAGGTGCTGGCCACCCGCCGCGAGGGGGAGCACACCGACCTCGACGTGTCGGTGGCCTGCTCGTCCGGCACCTACGTCCGGGCGCTGGCCCGCGACCTCGGCGCGTCGCTGGGCGTCGGCGGCCACCTGACGGCGTTGCGCCGCACCGCCGTCGGCCCGTACCGCCTCGACGTCGCCCGCACGCTGGACCAGCTCGGCGCCGAGTTCACCCTGCTGTCGCTGGCCGACGCCGCGGCCGCCGCGTTCCCGCGGCTGGACGTCGACGCCGAGACCGCCGGGCGGGTCGCGCACGGCATGCCACTGCCGGCCACCGGGCTCGGGCCCGGGCCGGTCGGGGTGTTCGGGCCAGACGGTACGCTGCTGTCCCTGGTCGAGGACCGGGGTTCCCGCGCGAAGCACCTGGCGGTGTTCGTATGAGCGATCGACAGCAGGTCAACGAGCAGCTCGAGGCCGAGCTCGCGTTCCTCTGGCGCCGGGTGCGCCGGCTGTCCATCGACCTCGCCCGGCAGGTCGACGAAGGCCTCGAGGCGGCCGCGTACGGGCTGCTCGGGTTGCTCGCCGACGGCGGCGACATCCGCGCCGCCGATCTGGTCGAGCGGCTGGGGCTGGACAAGTCCACCATCAGCCGACAGGTCACGCAGATGGAGTCGATGGGCCTGATCCAGCGGGTGCCCGACCCGCAGGACGGCCGGGCCCGGCTGCTGCACATCACCGACGCGGGCCGCGCCCGGGTCCAGCAGCTGCGCGGCGCCCGGGGGCGCTGGTTCGGCGCGGCGCTGGAGGACTGGCCCGACGCCGACGTCGACACCCTTGCCGTTCTGCTCGAACGGCTGAACGAGTCGCTCGCGCAGGAGTAACCTCTCAGGAATAAGTTGGTTGCTGCAACCATTAACCCCTATAGTTGCAGCGACCAACCAACTGAGGCGGTGACGCGCGCCATGCGCAGCGATGTCTGGAGCGAGCTGGTCGACCAGGGACGTCTCCTGGTCCGGCTGGGGAAGCTCCTCACCCACCGCCACGTCGAGATCTACGAGGGCGTGGGTCCGACCCTGGGCGGCATGCTCGCCGCGCTGAGCAAGGGCGGCCCCATGCGGCTGACGGCACTCGCCGACCAGCTGCAGGTGGACACGTCCGTCGCCAGTCGGCAGGCGGCCGAGCTGGTGGAGCGGGGGCTGGTGGAGCGCCGTCCGGACCCGGACGACGCGCGCGCCGGCATCCTCGCCCTCACCGCCGACGGTCACGCGGTCCTCCAGCGTGCCCGCGAGCGCAGCGGCGAGATCGTCGCCGCCGCGCTCGAGGACTGGAGCGAGGCCGAGGCCCGGCAGCTGGTTGACCTGCTCACCAAGCTGAACGGCGATCTCCGCGAGGAGCTCTGCGGGGGAAGGGAACGCGTCCGATGACGACAGAGGCTGCTGCGCCTACGACGATGAACCATCGACAGGTGCTGGAGGCGATGTCCGGGCTGCTGCTCGCCATGTTCGTGGCGATGCTGTCCGGGACGATCGTCGCCAACGCGCTGCCACGGATCATCGGCGACCTCGGCGGCAACCAGGACCAGTACACGTGGGTCGTGACGGCGACCCTGCTCGCGGCGACGGCCACCACCCCGATCTGGGGCAAGCTGGCCGACCGCATGAACAAGAAGCTGCTCGTGCAGCTGTCGATCACCGTCTTCGTGTTCGGCTCCGTCCTCGCCGGGTTCTCGCAGAGCACCGAGCAGCTGATCGGCTTCCGCGTCCTGCAGGGCCTCGGCCTCGGCGGCTTGCAGGCGCTCGTACAGATCGTCATGGCGTCGATCGTCAGCCCGCGCGAGCGCGGCCGGTACATGGGGTACTTCGGCGCCGTCATGGCGGTGGCGACGGTGGGCGGCCCGCTGCTGGGCGGCTTCCTCGTCGACTCCAGCCTCGGCTGGCGCTGGTGCTTCTGGGTCGGCGTCCCGTTCGGCATCGCCGCACTGGTGCTGCTGCAGCGGACGCTGAAGCTGCCGGTGCTGTCGTCCGACACCAAGATCGACTGGCTGGGCGCCATGCTGATCCCCGGCGGCATCAGCGTGCTGCTGATCTGGGTCACGCTGGCCGGGTCGAACTTCGCCTGGCTGTCGTGGGTGTCGGCCGCGTTCGTCACCGGCGGTGTGCTGCTGATCGCGCTGGCCGTGCTGGTCGAGCGGCGGGTCGCCGACCCCGTCGTGCCGCCGCGGCTGCTGCGCCAGCGCACCATGATCCTGGCGATCATCGCCAGCGTCGCCATCGGCATCGCGATGTTCGGCTCGTCGGTCTTCTTCGGCCAGTACTTCCAGATCTCCCGCGGCTACTCGCCGACGGCGGCCGGGCTGCTGACGCTGCCGATGATCGTCGGCCTGCTGCTCGCGTCGACCATCACCGGCCAGCTGGTCACCCGGTTCGGGCGGTGGAAGAGGTTCCTCGTCATGGGGACCGGGCTGATCGTCGTCGGGCTCGGGCTGCTGGGCACCATCGACCATGCGACGTCGCTGGTCCTGATCGGCGTCTACATGGCCATCCTGGGCGTCGGCGTCGGGTCGAGCATGCAGAACCTCGTGCTGGCCGTGCAGAACGGCCTCGACTACCGCGACCTCGGCGCCGGCACGTCCACGGTGACGTTCTTCCGCTCGCTCGGCGGCGCGGCCGGCGTCTCCGTCCTCGGCGCGATCCTGGCGACGCACGTCACGAACCTCATCTCGGACGGGCTGGCCGGCATCCCGGGCGCGGGCGCCGCCACCCAGAACGGCGGGTCGACGTCGCTGGACCTGAGCCAGCTGCCCGGCCCGGTGCGGACCATCGTCGAGCACGCCTACGGCGACGCGACGGCGCTGGTGTTCCTCATCTCCGGGGCGATCGCACTGGTGGCGTTCGTCGCCGTGCTGTTCATGCGCGAGACGTCGCTGCGCACCACGGTGGGCGACGCCGAGCTGGCGGAGCTGGAGGAGGCCAGCGCGCGGGCATAATGTGTAGGCAATCGACATCGAGCCCGGGAGAACACGCGTGCACCGCTGGACCGATCTCGACCAGGTCCCTCCCGGGTTCGGCCCGTCGGTCGTCACCATCGGCAACTTCGACGGCGTCCACCTCGGCCACCGGCAGGTCCTGACCCGCATGGTCGCCGACGCCGCGGCCGCCGGCGCGCAGTCCGTCGCCGTCACCTTCGACCCGCACCCGCGCCAGCTGCACCGGCCCGAGGACGCGCCGCCGCTGATCACCGGCGTGCGCGACAAGCTCGAACTGCTCGCGTCCACAGGCCTCGACGCCGTGCTCGTCCAGCCGTACACGTGGGAGTTCGCCCGCCAGTCTCCGGAGGAGTTCGTCCGCCGCTTCCTGGTCGACGGCCTGCGCGCCGTCACCGTCGTCGTCGGCCACGACGTCCGGTTCGGCTGGCAGAACGCGGGGGACCTGTCGACGATGCTGGCGCTGGGGTCGCGGTACGGCTTCACCGTCGAGGTGATCCCCGAGGTCACCACCCCCGACGGCGGGCGCCGGTGGTCGTCGACGTGGGTGCGCGAGCTGCTCGCCGTCGGGGACGTGTCGGGCGCGGGGGAGATCCTCGGCCGCCCGCACCGCCTGCGCGGCCTCGTCGTCGAGGGCGACAAACGGGGCCGCGAGCTCGGCTTCCCGACGGCCAACCTGGCCGCGGACGCCGACGGGATGGTGCCGGCGGACGGCGTGTACGCGGGCTGGTTGTCGCGGGTCTCGGACCGGGAGCGGCTCGCCGCGGCGATCTCGATCGGGACCAACCCGACGTTCGACGGCGTGTCCCGGCGGGTGGAGGCGTACGTGCTCGGCCGCACCGACCTCGACCTCTACGGCGACGAGATCCTGCTCGAGTTCGTCGAGCGGCTGCGCCCCACGCTCAAGTTCGACTCGGTCGACGACCTCGTCGCCACCATGCACGACGACGCCGCCAAAGCTCGCGTCGTGCTTGGCGCCTAGGCGAGTCCTCTTGATCTTGGCTACGCGGCCTGGGTGGCCGACCGTGCGCCCGGGTCTGCCGCGTTGGCCGTCCCCCTGCTGCCCATTTTCTTAGCCGCGTGACCGCGCCTCAAGCGGACCCGATCGGCGCTTCGCGCGTTGGGTGTCCGCTTGACCCGCGGTCCCGCGGCCAAGAACGGGCAGCTATCAGGGGGACGGGGGCAGTCTGGGCACACCTCGATGCCCGGAGTCGTCTTCGATGGCGAGAAACGTCCGAAACGCGCCTCGAACACGACTCCCGCCATCGAAGACGGCTCCGGGAGTCGAGGACGACCCAACGGCGCACCGGCACGAACGACGAACGGCAGCCAGCCAGGCGAACGGGGACGGCCCACGAGCCGCAAAGCGGCGAACTGCGGGACAACGGCGAACCGTTACACGATCCCCAACGCCACTGTGTGGATCCGCTGCGTCGGGTGGGGTAGATCACTGTTCCCCTGGCAACAGCAATGCCACCCAACACGCACAGTGATCCCACCCAGTGACGTGCCGGGGGCGCACAAGTGGTCGCGGCCGAGATCGATGTGAGATCGCTGCGGAAGCGACGCGGCATCACTGTCGCGGACACGACAGTGTTCCCACATCGATCACGCAGTAGTAGTCCCACACCGCTGCGCCGGCCCGGCGACCGAACGTGGCTGGTCAGATGCTGCGTCTACACCTGCGCAGCGGGACCAGCCACCCGACGCCCACTCAAACTCGGTTCGAGTCGGAGTTTCGGAGGCCAAGCGAAGGCTAGGCGTCCCGGCCCGGGACTCGGCTCGGGCCGGGGAAGTCCGCCCGCACCGCGTCCATCAGCAGCTCGTCGCAGGATTCGCCGTACCACCAGCCGGCCTGCCGCAGCCGTCCGGCCGGCCGGAACCCGGCCCGCTCGTAGGCGCGGATCGCGTGGGCGTTCGGCTCCAGCACCTTGAGCCACACCATCCGCACCGCCGCCAGGTGGAAGCCCCAGTCCAGCGTCAGCATGGCGGCGTCGGCGGTGTACCCCTGCCCACGCGCCTCCGGCGCCAGCAGCATCACGAACTCCGCCGTCGCGCGCCTGCGCCTCGTACCCCGCCGTCCGCGTCTCGATGCTCTGCGGCAGCTGGGTGCCGTACCCGAGAACGGTCGCGGGGTCACGGAGGTCAGCCTAGGGTCGATTGGGTCCTGGCTGGGCCGCGCTGGTATCCTTGGCGCCGCCGTCAGAACGGCCGCGGTTTCATAGTGCACCGGTGGACATGCCCGGATGCGCCGCGCAACGATTCGACAAGGAGTTCCGTGCCGACCGACACGAAGACCAAGCAGGCCATCATCGCCGACCACGCTCGTGGTGACGGCGACACGGGCTCGCCCGAGGTTCAGGTTGGGCTGCTCACGCACCGCATCAACCACCTCACCGAGCACCTGAAGGTGCACAAGCACGACCACCACAGCCGCCGCGGGCTGCTGTTGCTGGTCGGCCAGCGCCGTCGGCTGCTCAAGTACCTGCAGCGGGTCGACATCGCGCGCTACCGTGCGCTGATCGAGAAGCTCGGCCTGCGCCGATGAGCTGACGCCGTGGGAGCGGACTCCGAGACCGGATCCGCTCCCTCGGCATTTCAGCGACAATTGAACAACGCCCAACCGATCAGGGCGGCCGACTTGAACGCGGCAGGCCGGTCCTCGGTTGTGGCCCTCGGGAACAGACCCGCGGGCTTCCATCGAAGACCGGCGCGTACGAGATCTCATTCGAGCGGCCTCCCGCCAGCTCCAGGAGGACGACCCATGACGGGTCCCCAGATTCACAGCGCCGAAGCCGTCATCGACAACGGCAAGTTCGGCACCCACACCATTCGTTTCGAGACCGGTCAGCTCGCCCAGCAGGCGGCCGGCTCCGCCGTCGTCTACCTCGACGACGAGACCATGCTGCTCTCCGCCACCACGGTGTCGAAGAACCCGAAGGAACACCTCGACTTCTTCCCGCTGACGGTCGACGTCGAGGAGCGCATGTACGCCGCGGGCCGCATCCCCGGCTCGTTCTTCCGCCGCGAGGGCCGGCCCAGCGAAGAGGCCATCCTCACCTGCCGGCTCACCGACCGGCCGCTGCGCCCGACGTTCGCCAAGGGCCTGCGCAACGAGGTCCAGGTCGTCATGACGGTCATGTCGCTGCACCCCGACCACCTGTACGACGTCGTCGCCATCAACGCGGCGTCCGCGTCGACCCAGCTCGCCGGGCTGCCGTTCTCCGGCCCCATCGGCGCCGTCCGGGTCGCGCTGATCGACGACCAGTGGGTCGGCTTCCCGAACCACTCGCAGCTGGCCGAGGCGGTCTTCGACATGGTCGTGGCCGGCCGGGTGCTGCCCGACGGCGACGTCGCCATCATGATGGTCGAGGCCGAGTCGACCGCCGAGACGTGGGGCCTGGTCCAGGCCGGCCGCACGGCGCCCACCGAGGACGTCGTCGCCGCCGGGCTCGAGGCCTCCAAGCCGTTCATCACCGCGCTGGCCACCGCGCAGAAGCAGCTCGCCGATGCCGCGGCGAAGGAGACGGCGGAGTTCCCCGTCTTCCTCGACTACACCGACGAGATCTACGCCGCCGTCGAGAACGCCGCCCGCGACGAGCTGGCCAAGGCGCTGACGATCGCCGCCAAGCAGGAGCGCGAAGAGCGCCTCGACGAGCTCAAGTCCGAGGTCAAGGAGCGGCTGGCCGAGCAGTTCGAAGGCGCCGAGAAGGACATCAGCGCCGCGTTCCGGTCCGTCACCAAGGCGGTCGTCCGCGAGCGCGTGCTGCGCGACCAGGTCCGCATCGACGGCCGCGGCCTCACCGACATCCGCACGCTGTCCGCCGAGGTCGGCCCCATTCCGCGGGCGCACGGCTCGGCGCTGTTCGAGCGCGGCGAGACGCAGATCCTCGGCGTCAGCACGCTGAACATGCTCAGCATGGAGCAGAAGCTCGACACGCTCGCGGCCGAGAAGTCCAAGCGCTACATGCACAACTACAACTTCCCGCCCTACTCGACCGGTGAGACGGGCCGGGTCGGCTCGCCCAAGCGGCGCGAGATCGGCCACGGCGCGCTCGCCGAGCGGGCGCTGCTGCCGGTGCTGCCGGCGCGCGAGGAGTTCCCGTACGCCATCCGGCAGGTCTCCGAGGCGCTGAGCTCCAACGGCTCGACGTCCATGGGCTCGGTCTGCGCCTCGACGATGTCGCTGCTGAACGCGGGCGTGCCGCTGCGCGCGCCGGTCGCGGGCATCGCGATGGGCCTGATCTCCGGTGAGATCGACGGCGAGACGCGGTACGTGACGCTGACCGACATCCTCGGCGCCGAAGACGCTTTCGGCGACATGGACTTCAAGGTCGCCGGCACCCGCGAGTTCGTCACCGCGCTGCAGCTCGACACCAAGCTCGACGGCATCCCGGCCTCGGTGCTGGCCGCCGCGCTGCAGCAGGCCCACGACGCCCGGCTGACCATCCTCGACGTCATGGCCGAGGCCATCTCCGAGCCCGACGAGATGAGCCCCTACGCGCCGCGGATCATCTCCATCAAGATCCCGGTCGACCAGATCGGCGCGGTCATCGGCCCCAAGGGCAAGGTGATCAACCAGATCCAGGACGACACCGGCGCCGAGATCGCCATCGAGGACGACGGCACCATCTTCATCGGCGCGGTCGACGGCCCGTCCGCCGAGGCGGCCCGGACGCAGATCAACGCCATCGCCAACCCGACGATGCCCGAGGTCGGCGAGCGCTACCTCGGCACCGTCGTCAAGACGACGAGCTTCGGCGCGTTCGTCTCACTGCTGCCGGGCAAGGACGGCCTGGTGCACATCTCCAAGCTGCGGACCCTCGCGGGCGGCAAGCGGGTCGAGAACGTCGACGACGTCGTCTCGGTCGGGCAGAAGATCCAGGTCGAGATCACCGAGATCGACGACCGCGGCAAGCTCGCCCTGACGCCGATCGTCGAGGACGAGGCTCCTGCCGCGGCCGGCGAGGCGAGCGAGTCCTGACGATCGCGTGACAACCACGTCGACGCGGACGCTGCTGGGCGAGGACGAGGGCGGACTGGTCCGCCGTACCGTCCTCCCCGGCGGGCTGCGCATCGTCACCGAGGCCGTGCCGACGGTCCGGTCGGTCGCTTTCGGCATCTGGGTGGGCGTCGGCTCGGTCGACGAGCTGCCCACCCAGGCCGGCGCCACGCACTACCTCGAACACCTGCTGTTCAAGGGGACGCCGAAGCGCACCGCCCTGGACATCTCCGCGGCCATCGAGTCCGTCGGCGGTGAGATCAACGCGTTCACCGCCAAGGAGTTCACCTGCTACTACGCGCGGGTGCTCGACGCCGACCTGCCGCTGGCGGTCGACGTCGTGGCCGACATGGTCACGTCGTCGCTGATCACGCCGGCCGACGTCGAGAGCGAGCGTGAGGTCGTCCTCGAAGAGATCGCCATGCGCGACGACGACCCGTCCGACGCCGTGCACGATCTGCTGGCCGGGCACATGTGGGGCGACAGCCCGCTGGGCCGGTCCATCCTGGGCACGGTCGACAGCATCACCGGCATGGCCCGCGACACCGTCGACGACTACTACCGGCAGCATTACCTGGCCCGGAACATGGTCGTCGCGGTGGCCGGGAACGTCCGCCACGACGACGTCGTTGCGCTGGTCGAGAAGGCGTTCGGAGCGGCCGGCTTCCTCGACAGCGACGACGAGCCGGCGGCGCCGCGCACCGGCGGGGTCGCGCCGCCGTCCGGTCAGGGCGTCACGCTGCTGCACCGGCCGACCGAGCAGGCCAACGTCGTGCTGGCGGTTCCCGGGCTGGCCCGCAACGACGAGCGCCGGTTCGCGCTCGGCGTGCTGAACGCGGCGCTCGGCGGCGGCATGTCGTCGCGGCTGTTCCAGGAGGTCCGCGAGCGGCGCGGGCTGGCGTACTCGGTCTACTCGTACGCGGCGCAGCATGCGGCGGCCGGGCTGCTCGGCGTCTACGTCGGCTGCCAGCCGAAGAAGATCGACCAGGTGCTGGAGCTGTGCCGCGCCGTGCTGGCCGAGGTCGTCAGCGGCGGCGTCACGACCGAGGAGCTGGAGCGCGGCAAGGGCCAGGCCCGCGGCGGGCTGGTTCTCGGCCTCGAGGACACCAGCGCGCGGATGAGCCGGCTGGCCAAGGCCGAGCTGGTCTACGACGAGCTGCCCAGCGTCGACCAACTGCTTGCCCGGGTCGACGCCGTCACGATCGACCAGGTCACCGACCTCGCCCGGGCGCTGCTGCCGGCCTCGCCGACACTGGCGGTCGTCGGGCCGTTCGACTCGGCCGGCCGGTTCGAGGCCGTGCTGGGTTGATGGCGCTGTCGCCGCGCGAGCTGCTGTATCGGTGGTACGCGCGGCGGCTGACGGCGTCGCTCGCCGCGGGCCGGCTGCCGCGGCACGTCGCCGTCGTCATGGACGGCAATCGGCGCTGGGCCCGTGCGGCCGGCTACGCGGACCCGTCGATCGGGCACCGGTTCGGCGCCGAGCACGTCGACGACCTGCTCGGCTGGTGTTCGGCCGTCGGCGTCGGGCACGTGACGGTGTACGTGGCGTCGGCCGACAACCTGCGCAAACGCGGGTCGGACGAGGTCGATCACCTCATGCGGATGGTCGAGGAGGTCGTCGCGCTACGGCTGGCCGATCCCGCGCACGAGTGGCGGCTGCACGTCGCCGGCCGGCTCGACCTGCTGCCCGACTCCACCCGGCTGGCGCTGAAGTGGGCCGTCGGGGAGACGGCCGGGCGGACCGGGCCGGCGCTGACGGTCGCGATCGGCTACGACGGCCGCGAGGAGATCGTCGACGCCGTCCGCTCGTACCTCGACGACGGCGGCGACCCCGACCGGCTCACGCCCGACGACATCGCCCGGCACCTGTACACGCACGGTCAGCCGGATCCCGACCTCGTCATCCGGACCAGCGGCGAGCAGCGGCTGTCCGGCTTCCTGCTGTGGCAGTCCACCCAGGCCGAGCTGTATTTCTGCGACGCCTACTGGCCCGGCTTCCGCCAGGTCGACTTCCTGCGGGCGCTGCGCACGTACGCGCGGCGAGCCCGCCCCTCCTAGCCTTCGGCGTGCAGCCGCCGGCCGTGGGCGACGACGTCGTCCACCAGGGCCTCGACGTGTTCGGCCTCGGTGCGGTAGCTGATCAGGCAGGCGCGGATCGCGTACCGGCCCGCGACCACGGCGTTCGACGGGTAGACCCGGCCGGCCCGCTGGACGGCGTACAGGATGCGTTCGTTGAGGTCGTCGAGGTAGGCGGCGTCGTGCGGGCCCGGCGGGACGTAGCGGAAGCAGACGATGGACAGCTCGGGGTCGGCCAGCGCCTCCAGCTCGTCGTGCTCGCCGACCAGGTGGTGCAGCCAGCCGGCCAGCTCGACGTCGTGGCGGATGCGCCGCGCGCTCGCGTCCCAGCCCTGCGCGAGCAGCGACACCCAGACCGGCAGCGCGTCGAACGGACGGGTGAACTGCGGCGTCCACTGGTAGCGCAGCATCATGTCGCTCTCGACCTCGGCGTCGAGCTTGGTGTAGTCGGGCTGCAGCGTGAACGCGGCGACGTGCCGGGACGGGTCGCGGAACAGCACGAGGCTGGCCGAGATCGGCATGTTCAGCCACTTGTGCGGGTCGCAGGTGATGGAGTCGGCCCGCTCGATGCCGGCGAACGCCGGGCGTAGCTCGTCCACCATCGCCGCCGGCCCGCCGTACGCGGCGTCGACATGGAACCAGCAGCCGTGCTCTCGCGCGACGTCGGCCAGTGCCTCCAGCGGGTCGATCGCGCCCAGCTCGGTCGTCCCGGCCGTGGCGACGACGGCCAGCGGGCGGACGCCGTCGGCGAGGTCGCGCTCGATCGCCGCCGCGACCGCGTCCGGGCGGAGCCGGAACCGGTCGTCCGTCGCGATGCGCCGGACCGCCGCGGTGCCGAGCCCGAGCAGGTCGGCGGCGCGGTCGACGGTCTCGTGCACGTCGTCGGAGGCGTAGATCGCCAGCGGCGGCCCGGCCGAGACGCCGTCGCGCCGCACGTCCCAGCCGGCCAGCGCGTCGCGGGCGACCGCCAGCGCCATGAGGTTCGCGGTCGCGCCGCCGGTGACGAACGCGCCGGACGACTGCGCGGGCAGGCCGAGCCTGGCCGCGAACCAGGCCAGGACGTGGTTCTCGATCTCGGTCGCGGCGGGACCGAGCGGCCAGCCGCCGAGGTTCTGGTTGATGCCGGCCGCCAGCAGCGCGGCCGGCGCGCCCGGCACCGTGCCGGCGCCGGTGATGAACGCCATGAAGCCGCCGTGGCCCGTCTGCGCGCCGTGCTCGAACACGACGGTGCGCAGGTGGTCGAGGAGTTCGTCGTCGCCGAGCGGCTTGTCCGGCACGTCGCGCCCGGCGAGGACGGCGGCCCGGGTCTGCGCCGGCGTGTGCGGGTGCGTGACCGGCATCGCGGGCAGCCGCCGCAGGTATTCCGTCCACAACTCCAGCGCGCTCTGGCCGAACTCGGCGGCGCGGTCCGGGGTCCAGTCCAGGTCGGGGAGGGGCTCGGGACGTTCCATGGGCCGACCGTACTCCCGGGGGCGTGTGACGGACCGGGTGACCAAGGGTGTGCCTCCCAGGTCCGTGGCCTACTGCGCGGCGCCCAGGCGGCGCCTCGCTGCGTTCTCGTCGGTCGCCATAGAACCCCGCTATGACTCCTTCCTCGGCCTTGCGAGGCATCCACCTGGACGCCGCTCGCTACGGCCGAGACCCGGGAGGCACACCCTGGGCGCCGGCGTAGTCGTGCTGGCGCCACGCCTCGTAGACGGCGACGGCGGCCGAGTTCGACAGGTTGAGCGAGCGCCGTCCGGCCAGCATCGGGATGCGGACGCGGTCGGTGATCTTCTGGTCGGCGAGCACCTCGGGCGGCAGGCCGGTCGGCTCCGGGCCGAACAGCAGCACGTCGCCGGCCTGGTAGGCGATGTCGCTGTGCCTGGTGCTGCCCGTGGTGGCGAACGCGTAGACGCGGTCCGGCGTCAGCGCCGCCCAGGCCGCGGCGAGATCGTCGTGCACCGTCACGTCGGCGAGGTCGTGGTAGTCGAGGCCGGCCCGGCGCAGCTTGGCGTCATCGAGGTCGAAGCCGAGCGGACGGATCAGGTGCAGGTGCGCGCCGGTGGCCGCGACCAAGCGGATCGCGTTGCCGGTGTTCGGCGGGATGCGCGGTTCGTAGAAGACGACGTGGAACACGACGGGACGATCTCACGACCGGAACGTTCGGCGGTAGCCGGACGGCGACACGCCCAGGCTGGCGCGCAGGTGCTGGCGCATGGAGGCGGCCGTGCCGAAGCCGCAGCGGCGGGCCACCTCGTCGACGGCGAGGTCGCTGTCCTCGAGCAGGTGGCGGGCGCGGTCGACGCGCTGCTGGATCAGCCACTGGCCGGGGCTGACGCCCACCTCCTGGCGGAACCGGCGGGTGAACGTGCGGACGCTCATCGCCTGCCGTCCGGCGAGGTCGTCGAGGGTGAGCGGCTGGTCGAGATGCGCGAGCGCCCAGGCGCGGGCGTCGGCGGTGGTGGTCGCGGCCGGCTCCGGGACCGGCTGGTCGACGTACTGCGCCTGGCCGCCGTCGCGCCACGGCGGGACGAGGCAGCGGCGGGCGGCGCGATTGGCGACGGCGGTGCCGAAGTCGCGGCGGACGATGTGCAGGCACAGGTCGATGCCGGCGGCGACCCCCGCGGACGTCAGGATGTCGCCGTCGTCCACGAACAGGACGTCGGGGTCGAGCTTGACCTGCGGGAACAGCTCCGCGAAGCGCGCGGCGCCGCGCCAGTGCGTCGTCGCCGGGCGCCCGTCGAGCAGGCCGGCGGCGGCCAGCGCGAACGCGCCGGTGCAGATGGAGACGAGGCGGGTTCCCGGCGGCATCGCCGCGAAGGCCGCCGCGAGGTCGTCCGGGAGGGTGCCCTCGCGTGAGATGCTCGTCGTCTCGTACGACGCGGGGACGACGACGGTGTCGGCCGCCTCGAGTGCCTCGGCGCCGTGCCTGACGACCACGTCGAAGTCGGCCTCGGTGCGCACCGTCCCCGTCGCGAGGCCGCAGGTGCGCACGTCGTACAGCGCCCGGCCGTCCGCCGTCCGGGCCGCGCCGAAGATGCGCGCGGGGATGGACAACTCGAACGGGATCACGCCGTGCCGCGCCAGCACGACCACGCGATGCGTCATGGCTGGATCCTTTCACAGAGTGGCTGCCGGGCCACTGGTGCGCTTCGGTGGTCATGCCGCACGATCGTCGTCGTGACGCAGACCGTGGCCGCCCGCCCGACCTCCCAGCGTTCCCCCGGCCGCGTGCACCGCGCCTGGTGGGTGGCGCTCGTCGCATTCGTCGCGCTGGTCGGGGCGGCGGCGTTCCGGGCGACGCCGAGCGTGATGATCGAGCCGTTCCGTGACGAGTTCGGCTGGTCGCACGGCACCATCTCGTTCGCGATCTCCGTCAACATCATGCTGTACGGCCTGATGTCACCGTTCGCGGCCGCGCTGATGGAGCGGTTCGGCATGCGCCGGGTGGTCGCCGCCGCGCTGTCGCTGGTCGCGGTGGGGAGCGGGCTGACCGTCTTCATGACGGCGAGCTGGCAGCTGGTGCTCTGCTGGGGCCTGCTCGTCGGCATCGGGACCGGCTCGATGGCCCTCGCCTTCGTCGCCACCGTCACCGACCGCTGGTTCGTCGCCCGGCGCGGCCTCGTCTCCGGCATCCTCACCGCCGGCACGGCGACCGGCCAGCTGGTGTTCCTGCCGCTGCTGGCCGTCCTGGTGTCCGACCACGGCTGGCGGCCCGCTTCGCTGCTGGTCAGCGGGGTGGCGCTGGCCGCTGTGCCGCTGATCTGGTTCCTCCTCCGCGACCACCCCGCCGACGTCGGGCTGCTCCCGTACGGCGCCTCCGCGCCGGGTTCTGGCGCTACTCCCGCGTCCGCTGCGCCTGCTGGACCCGCTGGGCCTGCTGGGCCCGCTATGACTGCTGCGCCCGTCGCATCCGCGGCGGTCGCAAGCCCTGCCTCGCTGCCCACCTCATCCTCGTCCGGATCGTCCGCCGCGCCGCCCTCGGCCGTCCCGCGCTCGGCCTCGTCGGCGCCGGGCGCGGGCCGCCGGGCGATCACCGCCCTGACGACGGCCGCCCGCACCAAGGCGTTCTGGCTGCTGGCGGGCACCTTCGCCATCTGCGGCGCGTCGACCAACGGCCTCGTCGGCACCCACTTCGTCCCCGCCGCCCACGACCACGGCATGCCGGTCACGACGGCCGCGGGACTGCTCGCGGTGATCGGCATCTTCGACCTCATCGGCACCGTCGCCTCCGGCTGGCTGACGGACCGGTTCGATCCGCGGCTGCTGCTCGGCGTGTACTACGCGCTGCGCGGGGTGTCGCTGATGGTGCTGCCGTTGCTGCTGGCCGGGGAGGTGCACCCGCCGATGCTGTTCTTCATCGTCTTCTACGGCCTCGACTGGGTCGCCACCGTCCCGCCGACGATCGCGCTGTGCCGCGAGCACTTCGGCGCTTCCGGCCCGATCGTCTTCGGCTGGGTCCTGGCATCGCACCAGATCGGCGCCGCGCTGGTCGCGTTCGGCGCCGGCCTGACGCGTGACGCCTACGGCAGCTACGACCTGGCCTGGATCGGCGCCGGCGCCCTCTGCGCCATGGCCGCCGCGATGGCCCTCGCCATCCGACGTCGCGCCCCACGTCCGCCCGTCCCCGAGCGTGCCTGACTCCCGCGAGCGCCTGACCCTGCGAGCGCCTGACCCCGCGTTCCCCCGACTCCGTCCTAGAAGCCGTCCGCGCGCACGGCCTCGGCGATGCGTCGTGTCGCCCGGCTGGCGCGTTGACGAGCGGCGGCCCACCTGATGCCGTGTCGGTCGGCTGCCGCGCTGCCGCCCGCGTGGCCGGGAGCGGGCGCGTAGATGTCGATCAGCAACGCCGCATCCTCTCGGCTGACCGTTCCGTTGCCGACCGCCCAGGCGAGCAGGTCGAGCAGCTCCAAGTCAGGCGGGCCGCCCGCACGGGCTCGATCAGGCGGCGTCCCGTCGTCATCGGCCGGGTGCAGCTGCTCGGGGCTCGACGGCGTCTCGTGCCGCTGGTGCGCGAGCTCGTTCACCGTCAGCCGCAGCGTGTCCATCGCGATGTTCGCCGCGACCTTCACCGGCCGCCGCTCGACCGGATACCTCGCGATCACCGTCCACAGCGCCGTCACAGCGGCCTGCTCGAGGCTGGCCCGCGAGTCGCGCCCGGCGTGCGTGCCGGCGATGCGGACCGCCTTCCCCAGCATGAGCTGGAACACCGACCGCAGTGCCAGCCCGTCGCCGCTCTGACCGGCTCGCAGCATCGGCAGCAACACCCCGTCGGCGTCGCGCCGAACAGCCGCCTCGAGGTCGTCCAGCGAACGGACTCCGGCCAGCCGCCAACGCCCGGCCGCCGAACGGGAGGCCGGGTCGGAGCACAGCCGGAGCCATTCGGCGTTCAGCTGCCCGATCAGGCTGTCGTCGTTGCGCCGCGCCGGACCGTTCGGACGCCGGTAGCCAGCGCTCTGGCGTACGCCTTCTACGTCGGCATCCAGCCTGTCTCGGCCGAACTGGTTCGGCGCACCGGTCGCGGTCTGGATGTGGCCAGGCCCGGCCCCGGTCGAGAGGTGGTCGGGCCCGGGCCCGGTCCGGACGTGGTCGCCCCCGGCCCCGGTCGGGACGTGGTCTGGCCCGGCCTCTGTCTCGGTGTGGAGGCCGTCGCCGACCTCGACCGGCGGCGCCTTGCCGACTGCATCGATGGCATCGGTGGCAACCCCATGGCCGCCCCTCGCGGGCGCTGGGGCAGTGGTGGCTGCGGACACGGTGGCTCCCTCCGGGGTGGGACGCCTCCACGCTCGCGAATGGCACTTGCCCGGAAACTTGCCCGAACGGGGTGTACGCAGATCAGAACGGTTGCCCGAGTGATCCGGCCGATTGCCCGGCGGTCCGCTGGCCACGTTTGTCCACAGGCTCGTCGGATCCGCGGAGTTGTCCACATTCCGGCGGATCGCCGTTGAGCCGGTCAGCCCAGCGGAGCAGGGTCGAGGCATGACGAAGACACGCGCACACAAGCGCCGCAACAAGCGGCGAACCACCCGCCGGCCCGAAGCCGGCGGCGAGATCCGATTCAAGCCACGCGACCGCGAACTGGTCGTGGAGGCCATGCTTGCCGAACAGGACGGCGACATCGACCACGCCCTTGGCTGCCTGGTGCGAACACCTCATCGGCTCGGCAGTTCGTGGACGAATCAGCTCGCCGAAATGGTGACGCTGGGCGACCGGGTCGAGGTCTGGCAGTGGGCCAGGTTCGCCGTGGCCGCGGCGCAGCGGTGGGCCGGCGTCATCCCGAGCCCGGTCGCCGCCAAGGTCGAACGCGACGTCTGCGCCGGCGCGCAGATCGCACTCGTGCCCGACGCCGCCGAACATTCCTGGCAGGCGGTGGCTGAGCACGGCGCCGTCGCTCGCACCGCCGCGAACGTGCTGCTGTTCGACGAACTCTTGCTCGAGCTGTTCCTGGTCCGGGTCGCGCCCGGTCTCGATCGCCGCGGCGGTGGCGGCCAGGATTGGGCCAGCACCTCCGCGCGGGCGTACGAGCTGGGCAGCGTCACCGGGGTCGAGCTACGTGTCCGCGATCGCGAGACGGGGGAGTGGCAGGTCGTGCGGCATCTGGGCGAGTCTGTGGGCCTGCCGTCCGATGCGCTCCTCTACGGGCGCATCCTCCGGGTTCCCGGCGTGCCCGAGGCGGTCTTCGCCGATCCACCCGTCGTGATCGACGCGGCCGCGGCCGACCAACTGGCACAGCTGCCCGCGGCCGAGCTGCACCTCTCCGATCGTTGCATCGCGCTCGGCGCGGCGGTCCGGTCCGGCTTCAGGTATCTGCAGACGCCGCAGGAGTACGACGGTGAGCCGGCTGCCGGGGTGCTGATGCTGATGGAGCAGGGGCTCGATCGGCTGGCGGCCGAGCAGTTCGCGGAGGTGCAGTCGCTCGTGGCGATGTACGCGGTCGACGAGGGCTCCACTCCGGCCTATGCCTTCCGCGCGGCCGACGCGCTCGCTCACCCAGGGGTCGAGGCCGAGGTACGGCGACGGCTGGTCGGCCCGACCTACGCGGTGATGTGGCGGGCGCTGGCCCACGCGAGCAACGGGCTCGACCGGGAGCGCTTCCTCTCCCTCGCCGCCGCGGAACCGGCGAGCGTGGAGCGGTCGAGTGCGCAGCCGGTGCGATGACCTGGCGAACGGTACGGCCGACCAGGGCGGGAGGTGATCACTGACATACGAGAGACTGTGCCCATGACGTTGCGGGTTGCGGTGATCGGCGCGGCCGGTCGAATGGGTCAGCAGGTGGTCGAGGCGGTCGAACAGGCCGACGGTCTGGAGCTGGCCGGACGGTTCGACGTGGGCGACGACCTCGGCGACCTGGGTGGCGCCGACGTCGCGGTGGAGTTCACCGTGCCGGGCGCGTCGCTCGCCAACGTGCTGCACTGCGTCGAGCAGGGCGTGCACGCGGTGGTCGGCACGACCGGCTGGACCGACGTGTCGCTGGGCCAGGTCCGGGCGGCGTTGGCCGTGCAGCCGAAGGTCGGCGTGCTGATCGCGCCGAATTTCGCGATCGGGGCGGTGCTGACGATGCGGTTCGCCGCACAGGCGGCCCGGTTCTACGAGTCGGTCGAGGTGATCGAGCTGCACCACCCCGACAAGGTCGACGCTCCCAGCGGGACGGCGATCCGGACGGCCGAGGTGATCGCCGAGGCACGCCGGGCGGCGGACGTCCCGTCGGCGCCCGACGCGACGGCGAGCGGGCTCGACGGCGCCCGTGGTGCTCGCGTGGAGGGAGTGCCGGTGCATGCGGTCCGGCTGCGTGGCCTGGTCGCACACGAGGAGGTGCTGTTCGGATCGCCCGGCGAGACGCTGACGATCCGGCACGACTCCTTCGACCGCGCGTCGTTCATGCCGGGCGTGCTGGCCGGTGTGCGCGGTGTCGTCGATCGGCCCGGGCTGACGGTCGGACTCGAGGAGATCCTCGACCTGTGACAGGCGAACGGCGCGACCGTGTCTGGGCCGGCGGCATGGCGGCGCTGGTCGGCGCACTGCTGGTGCTGGTGCTGTGGCGGGGTGTGCTGCTGATCGGGTCCGGAACGGCGGCGGGCGTGGGCATCGGTGTGGCGGTCGTGGTGATCGCGGCGGTCGGCGCGTGGGTGCTGTGGCGGTCGGTGCGGTTCGGGCTCCGGACGCAGACGCTGGCGCGCGAGCTCGAGAGCGAGGGTGGCCTGCCGGTCGACGACCTGCCGCGTAGGCCGAGCGGACGAGCCGAGCGGGCTGCGGCGGACGAGCTGTTCGAGCGGCGGCGCGCCGAGGCCGAGGCCGATCCGGAGGACTGGCGGGTCTGGTTCCGGCTGGCGCTCGCCTACGATGACGCCGGCGATCGGTCGCGCGCACGTGAGGCCGCCCGGCGAGCGGTCGCCCTGCACGGCTGACGGCGGCTCGCTGCCAGCATCTCGCGCGAGGAGCAGGCCGTGCAGGCCGGCGACCTGCCGCTGCCAGCTACCTGCTGCCAGCTGCCCGCTACCTGCTGGTCGCTGCCTGCTGCGTGCTGCCGGCTACCTGCTGGTCGCTGCGTGCTGCGTGCTGCCGGCTGGTCGCTGCCTGCTGGTTGCTGGTCGCTACCCGCTCGCTGGTGTGGGGCTGGTGGGGATGCCGCCGGGGTCGGCCGGACGACGCGACCGGATGCACGACCGGATGCGCGACGGGTTGTGTGACCAGCTGGACGACTGGTGGTGACGACCCTCTTCTCACGGTGATCGAAACCGGGCAAGGTAGGCGGACGGGGGTGAGCCGAGGGAGCCGGGTGATGGGTGTGCAGCGGAGCAGACGGACAGCGGCCGCGGTGCTGGCCGGGGCGATCGCGGTGGCGGGAGCCGGGCTCCTCGCACCCGCGCAGGCGACCGAGACCCAGCGTTCCGGGCCGGCGGAACCGGCAAGGCAGGCCGAACGCGCCAGGCAGGTCGAGCGGACAGAGGCGTTCGAGCGGGCGGGGTGGTCGGAGCGGTCCGGGTCGTCCGCGCAGTCCGGGTCGTCGGCGCGGGCCGGGCTGTCCGAGCGGGCGGGGGTGTCCGAGCGGGCGGGGTCGTCCGAGCGGCGCCCGTCGCAGCCGGAGAAGCGGCCGACGGCGACGGGGTATGGCGGTGCGGTCGCGACCGTCGACGCCGACGCGACGGCGGCTGGGTTGCAAGTGCTGCGCTGGGGCGGGACGGCGGTCGACGCGGCGGTGGCGGCGGCCGCGGCGCTGGGCGTCAGCGAGCCGTTCTCCGCGGGCATCGGCGGCGGCGGGTTCTTCGTCCACTACGACGCCGGGTCCGGCGAGGTCAGCACGCTCGACGGGCGGGAGAGCGCGCCGGCGACGGCCACCGAGGACCGGTTCATCGACCCCGCGACGGGCACGCCGCTGGCGTTCGCCGACGCGCGGGTGAGCGGGCTGTCGGTCGGGACGCCGGGCACGCTGGCCACGTGGGCCGAGGCGCTGGAGCGCTGGGGCCGCTTCGACCTCGCCCGCAACCTACGCCCCGCCATCGATCTGGCCGAGGACGGGTTCGTGGTCGACGAGACGTTCCGGTCGCAGGTCGCGGCGAACGAGGCGATCTTCGCCGACTTCCCGGCGACGGCCGAGCTCTACCTGCCGGCCGGCGCGCCGCCCGCCGTCGGCACCGTCCTGCCCAACCCCGATCTCGCCGACACCTACCGGCAGATCGCCCGCCACGGCATCGACGTCTTCTACGAGGGCCCGATCGCTGGTGAGATCGCGGCGACCGTCCAGGACCCACCGGTCCGCGACGGCGCCACGCGCATCGTCCGCCCCGGCGACCTGACGGCGGACGAGCTGGCCGGCTACGAGGTGATCGAGCGCGAGCCGACCGTCGTCGACTACCGCGGCCTGCAGGTCTACGGGATGCCGCCGCCGTCGTCGGGCGGTTCGACCGTCGGCGAGGCGCTGAACATCCTCGAGAGCTTCGACCTCGGCGCGATGGACGAGGCGCAGGCGCTGCACCACTACCTCGAGGCGACGGCGCTCGCGTTCGCCGACCGCAACCGCTACGTCGGCGACCCCGACGTCATCGACGTGCCGTTGGACGAGCTGCTGTCGCAGGAGTTCGCCGACGAGCGGGCCTGCCTGCTCGACCCCGACGCGGCGGCGCCGAAACCGGTCGCGCCGGGCGTGCCGGACGGCGACTACGGCGACGGCTGCGCGACCGCCCCCGACCCGGCCGCCGTCGCCGACGAGGGCTCCACCACGCACCTGACCACGGCCGACCGCTGGGGCAACGTCGTCGCGTACACGCTCACGATCGAGCAGACCGGCGGCAGCGGCATCGCCGTCCCCGGCCGCGGCTTCCTGCTCAACAACGAGCTGACCGACTTCAACTTCGCGCCGACACAGGGCAGCGCGCCGGACCCGAACCTGCCCGGCCCGGACAAGCGGCCGCGCTCGTCGATGGCGCCGACGATCGTGCTCGACGAGGACGGCGAACCGCTGCTGGCGGTCGGCAGCCCCGGCGGCGCGACGATCATCGGTACGGTGCTGCAGACGCTGGTCAACCGCATCGACCTCGGCATGGACCTGCCCGGCGCGCTCGCCGCCCCGCGCCTGTTCCAGCCGAACGCCGTGAACACGTCGGCCGAGAACGCCATCGCGACCGGCCCGCTCGGCGCCCTCCTGCGTGACGAGTACGGGCACTCGCTCGCGGCGACGGCGGAGATCGGCGCCGCGACGGGGATCGAGTTCCTCGGACGGCATCGGCTGCAGGCGGTCGCGGAGCCGGTCCGCCGCGGCGGCGGCAGCGCCGGCGTCCTCGTGCCCATGCGCTGGCCACGGGACTGACGGCGAACGCCGTCGGACACGCTGATCATGTTCCCTGACGGTCGTATGGGCGCCTGTCGTATGGGCGCCGCCAGGGAACATGATCAAGGAATCGGGTCAGGTGAGCGCCCGCAGCAGCGCCGTCACCGCGGCGGCGACGACGATGACGACGAGGAACGACTGCCGCAGCAGCAGCGCCACCACCCCCGCCGCGACGCCGGCGAGGAGGCGCAGGTCGAGGCCGAGCGAACCGCCGGAATCGAACAGCTCGACGGCGACGAGGCCGGCCAGCATCGCGACCGGCAGCAGCGTCGCCACCCGCTGCACGTCGTCGCGCTCCAGGATCGACGAGGGCAGCGACACTCCCGCCAGTTTGAGCGCGTAGCAGCCGACGGAGGCGACGATCACGGCGATCCAGACTCCGGTCATCGCGCTGCCTCCTGGTCACGACGGGGGAGCAGACCGGCGACGACGGCGATCGGCGCGGCCGCGAGCACCGGCACGCCCGCCGGGACCAGCGGGATCAGGGCCGTCGCCACCAGCGCGCCACCGGCCGCGACCCAGCGGCCTTCGGTCGTCCGCAGCCGCGGCCACAGCAGCGCCAGGAACGCCGCCGGGATCATCGCGTCCAGTCCGAGCGTCTCCGGTTCACCGATCGCCGAGCCGCCCAGCGCGCCCGCCAGCGTCCCCGCGTTCCACAGCAGGAACAGCAGCACGCCAGTGGCCCAGAACGCGTACCGCTGCGCCGCCCGGCCCTCCCGCCCGACCGCCATCGCCGTCGTCTCGTCGATGACCAGGTGCGCGGTCGCCAGCCGGCGCGGTCCGGTCAGCGAGCGCCGGCCGAGAATCCGCGTCAGCGGCACCCCGTAGAACGCGTTCCGCACGCCGAGCAGCAGCGCCGTGGGCACGGCCGCCAGCCCCGCGCCGCCGGCGCCGATGACGCCGACCAGCGCGAACTGCGACGCGCCGCTGAACATCACCAGGCTCAGCACCATCGTCTGCCACACGCTCAGGCCGGACGCGACGGAGACGGCGCCGAAGGAGGCGCCGAACGCGGCGGCGTACGCGGCGATGCCGGCGGCGTCGCGCCGGATCGCGGAGCGCGATTCCTCGTTCATGCGGGCAGACAGTACTGAACCGCGCCGACAGTGATGAACCGATTCCGCATCGCGATACCGCCGGTTCCCTCTGACGCCGGACTCGCCGCTTCCTGGGGCCGCACGGCCGGCGCGACGGCTACGCTGATCCGGTGCTGTTCCAGAAGCGCTTCTGGGCGGGCATCGCCGACGGGACGGTGACGCTGGCGTTCCGGCGCTGGGCCCGCCAGCAGGTATTGCCCGGCCGCCCGTACCGAACGCCGGCCGGCCGCATCGACGTCATCGCGGTCACCGTCGTCGACCCCGCCGCCATCAGCGACGACGACGCTCGCGCGGCCGGTCATCCGGACGCCGCCAGCCTGCTGGCCGACCTCCCCGGCGACCCCGCCAACCCGACCTACCGCATCGAGTTCAGGCCCGCCTCCGACGCCGACCCGCGGGCCGAGCTGGCCGCCGGCGGCGACCTCGAGCCGGCCGAGATCGCGGAGATCACCAAGCGCCTCGACCGCCTCGACCGCGCCTCGTCCTACGGCGCCTGGACCCGCGAGACGCTCCGGCTGATCGAGCAGCATCCCGAACGCCGGGCCGGCGACCTCGCCGACCTGGTCGGCCGCGAACGCGCGCCGTTCAAGCTGGACGTGCGCAAGCTGAAGAACCTCGGGCTGACGCAGAGCTTCCCGATCGGCTACCGCATCTCGCCGCGCGGCCGCACCTACCTCGACGCGACGGCGGCCGACTGACGGCCGACGCGGCGGACGCACGACGGCGAACCGCCGACGCGGCGCACGCGCGCGCGACGGCCTCAGCGGCGCGGCTGGTCGGACGGCCCGACGTGGTCGTCGAGCCACCCCTTCAGCGGCGCCAGCTCCCGCCACGCCGCCGCGACCCGGACCGCCGCCGACGGCGTGTGCAGCCAGTCGGGCGCGCCGGCGTCGATCCAGCCGACCAGCGCCTTCTGCCGCAGCAGCTCGATGCGCGGGTGGTCGGCGTCGTAGCCGCGCGGCCTGGTCTTGAGGGCCTCGCCGTCGACGACGAACCCCGCGTCGCGGACGGACTCGACGATCTCGGCCAGCGCCGAACCGCGCCGGGCGTCGTCGACGGCGACGCGGTAGCGGGCGATCTGGTCGGGCGCCATCTGGTAGTGGCCGGCGGCGATGAACAGGCCGGCCGCCCCGACGTGCACGTAGTGGCCACCGACCACGACGCCCTGGTGCGTCTTGTACGGCGACTTGTCGGCGGCGAACCGGACGTCGCGGTAGGGGCGGAAGAACCGGACGTCGCCGAACTCGGGGGACAGCTCGTCGGCGAGGGCGCGCATCGGGTCGCGGACGGACTGCTCGTAGACCTGCTTGTGGGCGGCCCAGAACGACTTGGTGTTGTCGTTCTCGAGGTCCTCGTAGAAGTCGAGCGCCTCGACCGGGATGCCGGCGAACGTCACGTCCCGGCCTCCTCGTCCGCGAGCGACGTGTGCAACCGCACCTGCCGCAGCGTCGCCGTCCCGTCGCCGGTGAGGTCGAGCGTGCGGTGCGCGGTGTCGGGCGCCCAGCCGGCCGGCTCGAGGAACCGGCGAAGGGCGTCGTCGCCGACGACCAGCCAGATGCGGGCGCGGGTGAAGCCGTCGGCGCGCAGGGTGTCGGCGACGGCGGCCAGCAGCCGGGAGCCGTGCCCCTCACCGAGCGCGGCGGGGTCGATGTGGAACGCGACCACCTCGCCGTCGCCGGGCTGGGTGTCGGGGTCCTCGGACGGCGCCGTGGCGGCGAACCCGACCACCCGCCCCACCTCGAGCGCGACGAGCACCCGGTGGCGGGCGGACGGCGGACGAGTGACGGCCTCGCGCCACGCGGCCGCGAACGTCGGGGCGTCGACGTCGGCCAGCAGGGCTGGCGGCAACAGCGGAGCGTAGGACGCCGTCCATGCCCGGGCCTGCACGGCGCCGATGGCGTCGGTGTCGGCGGCCCAGGCAAGACGGACGGATCGATCGGCGACGATCTGGGGCGGCTCGGACACCCGCCCTACGATACGACGCGGCTACGCGCCGGTCTGCGCGTGGTGGGGGCACCCGGCCGGCGCGTCGTCGTCCTGCGGTGGCGTCCAGCCGGGGCTGGGCAGGAATCCGGGCAGCGCCGTGGCGTTGTCGAAGTAGCGGTGGTAGACGGGCGACGTCGTGCTGGCCAGCGGCGGGACGACCCACGACCACTCGGCGCGCGGGGTGCGTCCGGCCCGCTCCTCCTTCTCCACGAACCGCATGAACAGCTCGGACTCGTGGTGGTGGTCGGCGATCTTCACCCCGGCGGCGTCGAACGAGTGCAGCACCGCGCGGTTGATCTCGACGAGGACGCGGTCCTTCCACAGCGACCGCACGTCGTCGACGTCGAGCCCGAGCAGCCGGCCGACCTGCGTCATGCGGTCGTACCGGTCGGCGTCGACGAGGTTGCGCGAGCCGATCTCCGTCCCCATGTACCAGCCGTTGAACGGCGCCGTCGGGTAGGTGATGCCGCCGATGCGCAGCGGCATCGACGAGATCGCCGGGACCGCGTGCCACCGGAGATCGAGCTCGCCGAACCACGGGAACTCCGGGTGCGTGAGAGGTACCTCGAGGACGGCGTCGCCGGGGATGTCGAACAGCCGGACGCCGTCCTCGGGGGTCTCGATGGCCAGCGGGAGCACGTCGAAGTCGGTGCCCTTGCCCGACCAGCCCAGGCTCTCGGCCCAGCGGGTGAACTCGGCCTGCGCGGGGTCGCCGATGACGGAGTCCAGGCTCTGGTAGCCGGCGTACCGGATCAGCTGCGCGTTGCGCAGCCGCGGCGCCGGCCGGCCGGGCTGATCCGGGGCGAACAGCGTCAGGACCGGCCTGATCCGCCCGCCGTTCGTGGCGACGCGCAGGTGTTCGACGCACTCGGCGGCGACGCCGTCGGCGGTGCGGACGTCGCGGCGGTCGCGGACGATCAGGCTGCGCCAGTAGAGCCGGCCGATGCAGCGGTTGGCGTTGCGCCAGGCCAGCTGGGCGCCGAACTCCAGTTCCGCGGTGGTGTGACTGAACGTGCCGCGCCGGCCGAACTCGACCAGCGCTTCGCTGAACCGCTCGTCGGGATCGGGGGCGTGCGGGTTCTCGGCGGCGTGCTGCCGGAAGAACGTCTCGGCTTCGCAGAGGTCGACGGAGTGGATCGGAACGTCTGGAAGGCCTGGATGGTGGTGCGTCCCATCGGTCGTCACAGGGTCAGCTCCTCCGCTGTCGAGGTCACGGGTGGCGGGTACCGGCTCTCCAGATGCAGACATTTCCGGCAAATCGCCCCGAACATGATCATCGTGCCGTGAAAATGACGCACCGTCACGAATGATCTCAGAAGGCGGACGGCGTCGTCGGGTGTTCCACGGAATCCGCTGAAGTCGTGCCTAAACGGGCGTTCGTCGATCGGTGCAGGTCACTGGAGTGACGAGCTGCGCGCGGCGCGGTGACCAGGGCCGGGGCCGTTCGCAGGCGGGACCGTGACGGCCGTCACGCTGCGTGACGGTGCGCGCGGTCGCGGCGAAAACCGGTGGACCGTCGCGGCCGGCGCCGGTTAGTCATGGGGGATGACGGAGAGCGGGTCGCGCGCGGCGCTCGACCGGGTCGTACGGCGGGCCGGCGGCACCAGCGTGTTCGAGGCGCTGGCGGCGCTGCCGGGATCGGACCTGACGACGCTGCAGCTCGAGCTGGCGCGGCGCCGGGCGGCCGGGCTGTCGCCGGCGACGGTGCTGGAGCGGTATCGGCGCGACCGGTTCACCACGCCGTCGCCGCTGCCCTTCGCCGCGTTGCGCCGGGTGGAGGACGTGCTGCTCGCGACGCTCGCGGCCCGGCCGGAGCCGGTCGAGGTGGTGACGCTGGCCCCGCTGGCGCCGCTCGGGACGCACTCCGCGCTGGCGACGGTCGACCAGAACAAGGTGGTGTCGACGGTCCGCGGGACCGACGTCGCGGCCGATCCGACCAACGGGCTGGCGCTCGAAGCGGCGGTCCGGCGGCGGGAGGGCGATGCGCCGTCGACGGGGGTGGTGCGGCTGGCGGCGATCCAGCGGGTCGTGCGCGCCCAGTACGTCAGCGGCCCGGCGATGTTCGCGCACTTCTCGCTGTTCGCGCAGGTCACCGCGGGGCGCGATGTCGGCGGGCTGGGGTTCGAGCGGGCCGCGCTGGTCGAGCAGCTGACCGTCCTCGTGTCGGCGCTGCCGCTGCTCGGTGCGGAGGCGGTCGAGGTGCGGCTGACCGTCCTCGATCCACGGTTCGCGCCGGTCGCCGACGCGGCGCGCGGTGACCTGGCTCGCGTTGACCTGGCGAGCGGCGACGCCGGCGAGGTCCCCGTCACCGCGGTGCCGGATCCGGGCCGGCCGACCGGGCGCGGCTACTACGAGGGCCTCTGCTTCAAGGTCATGGCCCGGCTCGACGGCGAATGGGCCGAGGTCGGCGACGGCGGGTTCACCGGCTGGAGCCGGGAGCTGCTCAGCAACCAGAAGGAACGCCTGCTGATCAGCGGCCTCGGCATCGACCGCCTGGCGGCGGCCCGCCGGTGACGCGTCAACGGTGTTACATAATGACAGCAGTAATGCTGGACAGGTGTCACATCCGGACCTAGCCTGGGACCATGGCGCCAACCGACCAGCGAACCGACGACCGCGAGGCGGCGTTCTACGCGATCGTCGACTCCGACGGGCGCATCGAGCCGCGCGACGACATGCCGGAGGCGTACCGCCGCTCCCTCGTCCGCCAGATCGCCCAGCACGCGCACTCCGAGATCATCGGCATGCAGCCGGAGGGCAACTGGATCAGCCGCGCGCCGAGCCTGCGCCGCAAGGCGATCCTGCTGGCCAAGGTGCAGGACGAGGCCGGGCACGGGCTCTACCTCTACGCCGCGGCCGAGACGCTCGGCGTCTCCCGCGACGAACTGCTGGAGCTGCTGCACACGCGGAAGCAGAAGTACTCGTCGATCTTCAACTATCCGACGTTGACGTGGGCGGACGTGGGTGCGATCGGTTGGCTGGTCGACGGCGCGGCGATCACGAACCAGGTGCCGCTGACGCGGTGCTCGTACGGCCCGTACGCCCGGGCGATGGTCCGCATCTGCAAGGAGGAGTCCTTCCACCAGCGGCAGGGGTTCGAGTCGCTGCTGACGCTCACCCGCGGCACCCCCGCGCAGAAGGCGATGGCCCAGGACGCGCTGGACCGGTGGTGGTACCCGAGCCTGGCCATGTTCGGCCCGCCCGACACCGGCGAGCAGGTGTCCGGCGGCCACACCGAGCAGTCCATGCGCTGGGGCATCAAACGGTTCAGCAATGACGAGCTGCGGCAGCGGTTCGTCGACATGACGGTGCCGCAGTCGGAGGTGCTGGGGCTGACCGTCCCCGACCCGGACCTGCGCTGGAACGACGAACGCGGCCACTACGACTTCACCCAGCCCGACTACGACGAGCTGTTCCGCGTCATCAAGGGCGACGGCCCGTGCAACGAGCAGCGGCTGCGGCACCGGGTCGCCGCGCAGGAGGACGGCGCGTGGGTGCGCGAGGCGGCCGCGGCGTACGCGAGCAAGAGGAAGCAGGCGGCGGCATGAGCGAGTGGCCACTCTGGGAGGTCTTCATCCGGGCCAGGCGCGGCCTGTCGCACCAGCACGTCGGCAGCCTGCACGCGCCCGACGCCGCCATGGCGGTCCGCAACGCCCGCGACGTCTACACGCGTCGCGGCGAGGGCGTCTCGATCTGGGTGGTGCCGTCCGGCCAGATCACCGCGAGCAGCCCGGACGAGAAGGACGCGTTCTTCGACCCCGCCGCCGACAAGGTCTACCGGCACCCGACGTTCTACGAGGTGCCGGCGGAGGCGAAGCACCTGTGAGGGGCCAGTACGCCCTGGCGCTCGGCGACGACGCCCTGGTCCTGGCCCAGCGGCTGGGGGAGTGGGTGGCCCGCGCACCGGAGCTGGAGGAGGACATCGCGCTGGCGAACATCGCGCTGGACCTGCTGGGCCAGGCTCGCACCCTGCTCAGCTACGCGGGCGAGCAGGAAGGAGAGGGCCGCGACGAGGACGCGCTCGCGTACTGGCGCGACGACCGCGAGTTCCGCAACGTGCTGCTGGTCGAGCTGCCGAACGGCGACTTCGCGGCCACCATGGCCCGCCAGCTGGTTTTCGCCGCCTACCAGTACGAGCTGTACGACCGCCTGCGCGCCGGCACCGACGACACGCTGGCCGCCATCGCGGGGAAGGCGGTCAAGGAGGTCCACTACCACCGCGACCACGCGACCCAGTGGGTGCTCCGCCTCGGTGACGGCACGGACGAGAGCCGCCGCCGCATGGTCGCCGCCCTCGACGCCGTCTGGCCGTACGCCGGCGAGCTGTTCGAGCCGTTCGACGGTGCCGACGTCGACCCCGCGACGCTGCGGGAGCCCTGGACGGCGTACGTGCACGGCGTGCTGGCCGAAGCCGGCCTCGACGTGCCCGAGCCGACGGCGGCGAGACGCGGTGGCCGGGCCGGCCTGCACACCGAGCACCTCGGTTACCTGCTCGCCGAACTGCAGCACCTGCACCGTTCCCACCCGGGGGTGACCTGGTGAGTGTGCGGGAGATCGTCGCCGCGGTCGCGGACCCGGAGCTGCCGGTCGTCACGATCGAGCAGCTCGGCATCCTGCGCGCCGTCCGCGTCGACGACGCCGGCGCCGTCACCGTCGACATCACGCCGACCTACTCCGGCTGCCCGGCGATGGACGCGATCCGCGCCGACATCGTCGCGGCGCTGGCGGGGGAAGGGGTCGGCGACGTCGAGGTGCGGACGGTGCTGGCGCCGGCCTGGACGACCGACTGGATCACCCCGGACGGCCGCGCCGCCCTGGAGCGGCACGGCATCGCCCCGCCGCACCCGGCGGGGACGGTCGCGCTGACGCTCAGCGTCCGCTGCCCGCAGTGCGGCTCGCCGGACACCCGCGAGCTGGCCCGGTTCGGCTCGACGGCGTGCAAGGCGCTCTGGGTCTGCCGGGCCTGCCAGGAACCGTTCGACCACGTGAAGGCGCTATGACGACGACCACCGAGGCGCCGCGCGAACGGCGACGGCACTCCGTCACCCACCGGCTGCGCGTCGCCGCCGTCGACCGGCTGACCGACGACGCCGTCGCGGTCACGTTCGCCGTGCCGGCCGAGCTGGCCGCCGACTACGAGTTCGCCGCCGGCCAGCACGTCAACGTCGCCCTGCCCGGCGGCGACGGCGTGCGGCGCAGCTACTCGATCTGCTCGCCGGCCGGGTCCGGCGTGCTGCGCATCGCGGTGAAGCGCATCCCCGGCGGCGCGTTCTCGTCGCACGCCCTGGAGACGCTGGCGGCCGGCGACGAGGTCGACGTCATGACGCCGGCCGGGCGGTTCACGCCGCCGTTCGAGCCGGGGCAGGCCAAGCACTACGCGCTGGTCGCGGCCGGCAGCGGCATCACGCCGGTGCTGTCGATCGTCGCGACGGCGCTGGACACCGAACCGGGCAGCCGGGTCACGCTGCTCTACGGCAACCGGACGTCGTCGTCGGTGATGTTCCTGGACGAGCTGGCCGACCTCAAGGACCGCCACCCGGGCCGCCTGCAGCTGGTGCACGTCCTGTCCCGCGAGCCCGGGTCGACGCAGCTACTGTCCGGCCGGCTCGACGGCGACCGCCTCGGCCGGGTGCTCGACACCCTGCTGCCGCCGGACACCGTCGACGACTGGTACCTGTGCGGCCCGTACGACCTGATCACCACCGCCCGCGGGGTGCTGGCCGCCCGCGGCGTCGACCGCGCGCACGTCCACGCCGAGCTGTACCACGTCGGCGACCCGCCGCCGGCGATCCGCGAGGAGGCCCGGCAGCAGGCCGTCACCTGCGCCGTCACCGCGTCGCTGGACGGCCGCCGCACCGAGGTCACCGTCGACGACCCGGACGAGACCGTGCTCGAGGCCGTGCTCCGGGTCCGCAACGACGCGCCGTTCGCCTGCAAGGGCGGCGTCTGCGGCACGTGCCGGGCGAAGGTCCTCGACGGCGCCGTCACGATGGAGCGCCGCTACGCGCTGGAGGACGACGAGATCGCGGCCGGCTACGTCCTCACCTGCCAGTCGCACCCGACGACGCCGACGCTCGAGGTCGACTACGACGCCTGACCCACCAACCCGTTCTCGTACGCGGCGATGACCAGCTGCGCGCGGTCGCGGGCGGCCAGCTTGGCCAGCAGGTGACCGATGTGCGTCTTCACCGTCTTGATCGAGATGGTCAGCGCCGCCGCGATCTCGTCGTTGGACAGCCCGGCCGCCACCAGCGCCAGCACCTCGGTCTCGCGCTCGGTCAGCACGTCCAGCCGGGCGCCGGCCGGGCCCGCGGCGGGCCGGCCGAGGTAGTGCTCGACCAGCCGGGTCAGGATGCTCGGCGCGAACAGCGACTCGCCGGCGTGCGTGCGCCGGACCGCGTCCAGCAGCTGCTCCGGCCGGGCGTCCTTGAGCAGGAAGCCGCTGGCCCCGGCCCGCAACGCGGCGTACACGTACTCGTCCAGCTCGAACATGCTCAGCACGAGGACGCGGACGGCGGCCAGCTCGGGGTCGGCGGTGATGCGGCGGGTCGCCTCGATGCCGTCGCCGCCGGGCATCCGGATGTCCATCAGGACGACGTCAGGGCGCAGGTCCGCGGCGAGGGCGGCCGCCTCGGCGCCGGTCGCGGCCGTCCCGGCGACGGCGAGGTCCGGCGTGGCGTCGAGCAGCAGCGCCAGGCTGTGCCGCAGCAGCGGCTGGTCGTCGGCGATCAGCACGCGGACGGGGGTCACGACGACGGCCCGCGGTCGGGGAGGGCGGCGGTCACGCCGAACCCGGCGCCGGCCGGGCCCGCCGCGAGCGTGCCGCCGAGCGCCGTCACCCGCTCCCGCAGGCCCGCCAGCCCGTGCCCGGCGCCGGGACGCGGCTCCCAGCCCGGGGCCGGGCCGTCGTCGCCCACCGTGACGACGACCGACCCGCCGTCGCGGCGCACGCCGACCCGGACCCGGGTCGGGCCGGCGTGCCGGGCGGCGTTGCTCAGCGCCTCGCGGACGACGGCGCAGACGGTGAGCTGCGTGCCCGGCGACACGCCGTCGCCGGCGGCCGCCTCGAGCGTCGCGTCCAATCCCGCGCCGCGGGCCGCCGCGACGATGCCGGGGAGGTCGGCCAGCGACTCCGCCGGCCGCAGCGTCGCCGCGGCGTCCGGCGTGCGCAGGACGGTGAGCATGCGGCGCAGCTCAGTAGTGGTCTCGCGGCTGACCTCCTCGATGTCGACCAGCGCGGTCGCCCGTTCGGACGGGTCGTCCAGCCGGGCGGCGACGGCGGCGCGGACGGTGATCAGGCCGAGCCCGTGCGAGACGAGGTCGTGCAGGTCACCGGCGATGCGCAGCCGCTCCGCCTGGGCGGACCGCTCGCCGGCCCAGGCCGCCAGCCGGTCCTCGTGAGCGCGCCGGTCGCGGCGGGTACGCAGCACCGCCCACACCGACACCAGCACCGCGAGTCCGACGACGACCAGCGGCAGCAACTGCGTCGCGGGGTTCTGGTTGCCGATCGTCATGAGCCCCGACACCAGCAGGAACAGCGCCGCCCAGGCGATCGGCCAGGCCCGGGAGCGCCAGGTCGGGCGGCCGGTCTCCATGCCCCGAGTCTAGGAAAGTCGTCGGCGCCGGGCATCGGACCACGGTCCGAGCGACCGTGGTCCGATGACAACGCGCGCCCGCTGGGCTGACATGGGCGCATGCTCACTTTCGACGATCTGGTGAAGCGCCGCGGCTCGCGCGACATCCTCTCCGGCGTGACGTTCCGGGCCGAGCCGGGCCGCGTCACAGCCTTCCTCGGCCCGAACGGCGCGGGCAAGTCCTCGACCTTGCGGATCCTGCTCGGCCTGGACCGGCCGACGTCCGGGACGGCGCTGGTGGACGGGCAGCCGTACGCGTCGCTGCGGCGGCCGCTGCGGGTGGTGGGCTCGGTGCTGGACGGGTCCGGGGCGCACCGGTCCCGGCCGGCGCGGCAGCACCTGGCCTGGGTGGCGCGCAGCAACGGCATCCCGCGGCGGCGGGTCGGCGAGGTGCTGGAGCAGGTCGGGCTGGCCGACGCGGCGCGCGTCCGGGCCGGGCGGCTCTCGCTCGGCATGGGCCAGCGGCTGGGGCTGGCCGCCGCGCTGCTCGGCACGCCGTCGGCGCTGGTGCTGGACGAGCCGGTCAACGGGCTGGACCCGGAGGGGATCCGGTGGATCCGCGGGCTACTGCGCTCCTTCGCCGACGACGGCGGGACGGTGCTGCTGTCCAGCCACCTGATGGGGGAGGTCGCCTCGCTGGCCGACGACCTCGTGGTGATCGCCGGCGGACGGATCGTGGCGACGGGCCCGCTGGACCGGGTCACCGCCGGGTACCCGTCGCTGGAGGACGCCTTCTTCGCGCTTACGAGCGGCGGCGCGCGATGAGCGCGGCGCTCGACGCCGTCGCGGCGGAGTGGCGCAAGGCGCTCACGCTGCCCGCCACGCTCATCGCGCTCGCCGTCGCCGTCGCCGGGCCGGTCGCGCTGGCCGCCCTCAACGCGAGCCAGAACGCCACCGACTCCGCCGCCGAGGCCGTTCTGGCCGCGTCGCCGCTGCTCACCATCGGCGCGATCGTCCTCGGCGTCGTCACCGCCGGCAGCGAGTACAGCGCCGGCCGGCCGGTCGCCGTCACGTTCGCCGTCATGCCGCGCCGCGCCGTCGTGCTGGTGGCGAAGGCAGTGGTCGTGACCGGGCTGGTCCTGGTGGGCTCCGCCGTCGCGATGCCGGGAGCGCTCCTCGCCGCGCGGGCGGCCGGCGGCGGCCCGGGGGAGACCGAGCCCGGGCGCTGGCTCGGCGTCGCCGTCTACGCGGCGCTCATCGCGCTCATCGCACTCGGCATCACCACGCTGACCCGCAGCACCGTCGTCCCGCTGATCGTGCTGGTGGCGAACGGGACCGTCGTGTCGCTGGCGTTCCTGTTGTACCTGGTGACGCCGCTCGCCCGGTACCTGCCGGACCTCGCCGGCATGCGGATGCTCGCCGGCGACGACCGGATCGCGATCGACGACGCGCTCGCCCCGCTGCCCGGCGGGCTGGTGATGGCCGCCTGGACGGTCGCGCTGCTGGCCGTCGCGGCCGCCGTGCAGCGCCGCCGGGACGCCTGACCCGGGCCGCGCGCCCGGTACGCTGCCGTGGTGGTGCTGAAAGCCGATGCGATCCTGCTCGACCTCGACGGGACCCTGGTCGACTCGACCGACTCCATCGCGCGCTGCTGGCTGCGCTGGTGCCGTCAGTACGACGTCGACCCGGCCCGGCTGGCCGACGCGCACGGCCGCACCACCGCCGACATCGTCGCCGACCTGCTGCCCGGGCCGATGGTCAGCGCCGCGCTGGCCCGCGTCGACGAGCTGGAGATCGCCGACGCCGGCACGGTCCGGGCCATGCCCGGCGCGGCCGAGCTGCTGGCGTCCATCCCGGCCGATCGCCGCGCCGTCGTCACGTCCGGCAGCGCCGTCATCGCAGCCGCCCGCATGCGCGCCGCCGGGCTGACGCCGCCCGGCGTGGTCGTCACCGCCGACGACGTGCTGCGCGGCAAGCCGCATCCGGAGCCGTACCTGCTGGGTGCGCAGCGGCTGGGCGTCGAGCCCGGCCGCTGTGTCGTCGTCGAGGACGCGCCCAGCGGCATCGCCGCGGCCCGGGCGGCCGGCATGGCCGTCGTCGGGATCGTGTCCACGCACGAGGCGCGCCAGCTGGAGGCCGATCTCGTCGCCGGCAGCCCCGCTCACCTGCGGATCGACGGAACCGGCCCGCTGCTCGTCGACGTCGTAGCTCAGTGACCACCGCACTCGCGCCGCACCAGCCGTGGAGCCGGCAGCAGCGCCGCCGCGTCCTCTGGCCGATCCTCGGCCTGGTCGCGGCGGCCGGCTGCGCCGTCGTGGTGCTCGGGCTCGCGGTCGGCGACCTCGCGCCGTCCACCATCGCCGTCGCCACGTTGTTCGCGCTGCTGCCGGTCGTCGTGGTCGTCGGCGCCTTCCTCTGGCTGGACCGCTGGGAGCCCGAGCCGGGACGGACGATGCTGGCCGCGTTCCTGTGGGGCGGCGGCGTCGCGACACTCGGCGCGCTGGTGGTGAACTCGCTGGTCGCGGTCACGTACGGCGACTACACGTCGTCCGTGGTGTCGGCGCCGTTCGCCGAGGAGGCGCTGAAGGGCGCCTTCCTCGTCGGCCTGCTGTGGCGCCAGCGCGACGAACTGGACGGGCTGGTCGACGGCATCGTCTACGCGGGGCTGGTCGCGGCCGGGTTCGCGTTCGTCGAGAACATCCTCTACCTGGGCCGGGCCTTCGACACCGCGTCGATCGACGGCTACAGCGTGTTCGTCGTGCGCGGCATCTTCTCGCCGTTCGCGCACCCGCTGTTCACCGTGTTCATCGGCATCGCCGTCGGCCTCGCCGCGGGCCGGCGCTCCGTCGCGGCGCGGGTGCTGCTGCCGCTCGTGGGGTACCTGCTGGCGGCCGGGGTGCACGCGCTGTGGAACGCGTCGGCGCTGTGGGACGACGGCCAGGGCTTCATCGCCGTCTACGTCGTCGTCATGGTGCCGGTGTTCGCCGCGATGCTCAGCATCGCGCTCTGGCAGCGCCGCCGCGAGCAGCGCGTCGTCGCGGCCCGGCTGGACGAGTTCGTGCAGGCCGGGTGGATCCCGTGGTACGAGGTCGACCTGCTGTCGACGATGCGCAGCCGGCGCCGCTGGACCAGGGCGATGAAGTCGCAGTACGGCCGCGACGCCGCCCGGGCCGTGCGCGCCTACCAGGTGGCCGTCACCGAGCTGGCGTTCCTCGTCAACCGGCCGCGGCACGGCCGCGGCGACCATCGCGCCAACGCCCGGCTGGCCGAGGTGCTGGCGTTCGTCGGCGAGACCCGCGCCCGGGCCGTCGCGCTGACCAGCGCCGGACGGTGAGGCGAGTCGGCTCGCGGGCCAGGATCACGGTAACCTTCATCCATGCCTGACGAGCTCTTCACCCTCGCCGCCGCCACATCCGGCGCGCCGGGGGCCGCACCCTTCGGCCGCGTGTCGGTCGCCATGGTCACCCCGTTCCTCGACGACGGCGGCCTCGACCTCGAGGGGACCGCCGCGCTGGCGGAGAAGCTCGTCGCCGACGGCGCCGACGGCCTGGTGGTCGCCGGCACCACGGGCGAGAGCCCCACCACCTCCGACGCCGAGAAGGACCTCGTCCTGCGCGCCGTCGTCGAGGCCGTCGGCTCCCGTGCCCGCGTCGTCGCCGGCGTCGGCACCTCCGACACCCGCCACACCGGCGAGCTGGCCCAGGCCGCGCAGAAGGCCGGCGCCCACGGCCTGCTGGTCGTCTCGCCGTACTACAGCCGCCCGCCGCAGGAGGCGCTGTACCAGCACTTCGTCGCCGTCGCGTCGGCCACCGACCTGCCGGTCATGCTCTACGACATCCCGGCCCGCACCGGCGTGCCCATCGCCACCGAGACGCTGGTCCGGCTGGCCGAGCACGACCGCATCGTCGCCGTCAAGGACGCCAAGGGCGACGTGTTCGCGTCGTCCGAGGTCATGGCCCGCACCGGGCTGGCCTACTACTCCGGCGACGACGCGCTCAACCTCGCCCTGCTCACGCACGGCGCCGTCGGCATGGTGAGCGTCGTCGGCCACGTCGCGGCGGCCGAGTACGCGACCATGGTGCGCGCCCTCGACTCCGGCGACCTCGTACGCGCGCTGCAGCTGCACCGCCGGCTCATCCCGGCCGTGCGCGGCATCATGGGCACCGGCCAAGGGGCCACCATGGCCAAGGCCGCCGTCGAGCTGCGTGGCGTCATCCGCAGCCGCACGGTCCGCTCGCCCCTCATCCCCGCCACCGACGAGCAGGTCGCGCAACTGCGCGCCGACCTCGCCGAGGCGGGGCTCGCATGAGCCATCCGCACCCCGAGCTCCCCTCGCCGCCTCCGCTCGACCCCGCCGCGCTGCGCGTCATCCCGCTCGGCGGACTCGGCGAGGTCGGCCGCAACATGACCGTGTTCGAGTACGGCGGCCGGCTGCTGATCGTCGACTGCGGCGTGCTGTTCCCCGAGGACAACCAGCCCGGCGTCGACCTCATCCTGCCCGACTTCGAGTACATCCGGGACCGCCTCGACGACGTCGAGGCGATCCTGCTGACGCACGGGCACGAGGACCACATCGGCGCGGTCCCGTTCCTGCTGCGCGAGAAGCAGGACATCCCCGTCGTCGGCTCCCGGCTGACCCTCGCGCTGATCGAGGCGAAGCTCAAGGAGCACCGCATCGACGCCTACCAGCTGCAGGTCCGCGAGGGGCAGTCGGAGCGGTTCGGCCCGTTCGACGTCGAGTTCCTGGCCGTCAACCACTCCATCCCGGACGCGCTGGCGCTGGCCATCCGCACCCCGGCCGGCGTCGTCCTGCACACCGGCGACTTCAAGATGGACCAGCTGCCGCTGGACGGCCGGCTCACCGACCTCAACGGGTTCGCCCGGCTCGGCGACGCCGGCGTCGACCTGTTCATGACCGACTCCACCAACGCCGAGGTGCCCGGCTTCACGCCGCACGAGCGCGACATCGCCGACGTCCTCGACGGCGTCTTCACCCGCGCGCCGCGCCGCGTCGTCGTCGCCTCCTTCGCCAGCCACGTCCACCGCGTGCAGCAGGTCCTCGACGTCGCCGTCGCGCACGGGCGCAAGGTCGCCTTCGTCGGCCGGTCGATGGTGCGCAACATGGGCATCGCCCGCGACCTCGGCTACCTCACCGTCCCCGGCGGCACCCTCGTCGACCTCAAGTCGATCGACGACCTCCCGCCCGACAAGGTCGTGCTGATGTCGACCGGCTCGCAGGGCGAGCCGATGGCGGCGCTGTCGCGCATCGCCAACCGCGACCACCCGGCCATCCGCATCGAGCCCGGCGACGTCGTCGTGCTGGCGTCGTCGCTGATCCCGGGCAACGAGAACGCCGTGTCCCGGGTCATCAACGGGCTCACCCGCGAGGGCGCCACCGTCGTGCACAAGGGCAACGCCAAGGTGCACACGTCCGGGCACGCCTCCGCCGGCGAGCTGCTGTTCGTGTACAACCTGGTCAAGCCGCGCAACGTCATGCCGATCCACGGCGAGACCCGGCACCTGTTCGCCAACGCCGACATCGCCGTCGCGTCCGGGGTGCCGCGCGAGCGGGTCGCGCTCGCCGAGGACGGCGTCGTCATCGACCTCCTCGACGGCGTCGCGAGCGTCGTCGGCGCGGTGCCGTGCGGCTACGTCTACGTCGACGGCTCCAACGTCGGCGGCGTCGCCGAGGCGTCGCTGAAGGACCGCCGCATCCTCGGCGAAGAGGGCTTCATCTCCGTCGTCGTGGTGGTCGACTCCGTCACCGGCAAGGTCACCGGCGGGCCGGAGATCCACGCCCGCGGGTTCGCCGAGGACGACAGCGTCTTCGACGCCATCCGGCCCGAACTGGTGGCGGCGCTGGAGAAGGCGGCCGAGGGCGGCAACGCCGACACCTACCAGCTGCAGCAGACGGTGCGCCGCACCATCGGCCGCTGGGTCGGCGGCCGGCTGCGCCGCCGTCCGATGATCATTCCGGTGGTCGTGGAGTCGTAGCCGCCACCGCCCCCAGCGCGGCCAGGATGCGGGGCCAGCCGTTGCCCATCATCGTGCGGGACAACTGGGCGCTGGGGGAGTCGGGGTCGAAGCCGCGGTGGGTGAACAGCACCCGGGTGCCGCGGCCCTCCCGGCGCAGCTCGAAGCTGACCACCCAGCCGCTCGGCCCGTCCGCCGCGGCGTCGTCCCAGCTGAAGCTGAGCAGCTCCGGCTCGACCAGTTCCAGCACCTCGCAGGCGACCGTGCCGGAGAAGCCGACCGCGCCGATCGGCTTCGCCGCCATCGTGAACCGGGCGCCGACCCGCGGCTCGAACCCGTCCGGGCGCATCAGCCAGCGGGCCAGCAACTCCGGCGTCGTCAGGGCACGCCAGACCAGGTCCGGCGGGTGCGGGTAGAACTGGTCCAGCTCGATCGTCGTGCGCGTCACGTCGCGTCCTCACCCGCGATGTCGTCCAGGACGTCGCCGAGGTCGGTGAGCCGGGCCCGCCAGTACCGCTCGTACGGCGACAGCCAGTCGCGGACGCCGACCAGCGGGCCCGCGTGGACGGCGTAGTAGCGGTGCCGGCCGCGCTGCTCCTCGCGCACGAGGTCCGTGTCGCGGAGCACGCGCAGGTGCTCCGAGACGCTCGGGCGGGCCATGTCGAACCGGTCGGCGATGTCCTGGACCGTCTGCTCGCCGTCGAGCAGCAGGTCGAGGATGTCGCGGCGGGTCGGGTTGGCGAGCGCGCCGAACAACCGGTCCGCCGGCGACGTCTTGCCCCGTTGCGGCATGGCTCCGTTCTACCTCAGCCCGCGGACGAGAGGACGTAGCCGTTGCCGTCCGGGTCGGCGAACGTGGCCTGGCGGCCCCACGGCAGCTCGTTCGGCCCGTCGACGGCCACGCCGGCGGCCCGCAGCCGCTCGACGTCGGCGTCGAGGTCGGACGACGCCAGGATGGTGCCGCCGGACGTCCCCGCCGTGGCGCCCGGGAACGGCCGGTGCAGCACGATCGCCGTCGCCGCGCCGGGCGGGGCGACCTCCAGCCAGCGGTTGTCGCCCATGGCGAGATCGGTGCGGACCTCGAAGCCGAGCACGTCGGCATAGAACCGCCGGGCCCGCTCCTGGTCGTCGACGAACATGGTCAGGGTCCGGATCTGCGTCAGGCTCATGCCGGAACCATAGGTAGGATTTTTCCTACGCGTCAACTCACGTTCCATGATCATCAACCTTCTGAGACGTCATAGCAGCCCAAAAGGTTGATGATCATGGAACCCACCTGCGGCAACGGACATTTCACCCGACGCGCCGGGGCTCGTGTGACTGAAGATGCGCCTGTGTCGGATGTAGCATGATCTCCATGGCGACCCGAACAGCCACGGCACGGTCGCGAAGCTCGTCGGGTACCCCCAAGCGGCGTACCCCGGCTCGCGGCCGGAAGCGTCGCACACCTGAGCCGCCCCCACCGCCGCCACCTCCGGAGCCGAGTCTCGCCGCGCAGTTCTTCGGCGGCATCGGCCGGATGTTCGTCGGCATCTGGATGGGCATCGCGCACCTCGTCGGCGGCGTGGCCCGCAGTGTGGGACGCACGGCGACGAGCCTCGAGGCCGATCAGCGCCGCGACGGGATGGGGCTGTTCCTCATCGGGACGGCGTTCATCGTCGCGGCGTCGGTGTGGTGGACGCTGGACGGCAAGATCTACGAGGCCGTGTACCAGGGCATCGCGGGCGCCATCGGGACGGGCGCGTACGTCGCGCCGGTGCTGCTGGCGATGGCGGCCTGGCGCACGCTGCGCCACCCCGACCGCAATGGCCCGGGCGGCCGCCAGGTCATCGGCTGGGTGTGCCTCGCGCTGGGCACGCTGGGCCTCGCGCACGTCGCCGGCGGCATGCCGCGCCCGGTCGACGGGCAGGTGGCGATGGAGCGGGCCGGCGGCGCCATCGGCTACGTCTCCTCGACCATCCTGGCCGACCTGCTGACGGTGTACGTGGCGGGTCCGCTGCTGGGCCTGCTGACGCTGTTCGGCGTGCTGGTCATCACCGGCATCCCGCTGTACGAGGTGACGGCGCAGCTGCGTGCCGGCGCGCTGGTCGTGGGCGGCTGGCTGGGCTTCCGGCCCCCGGCCGCCGACGGCGAGGAGGTGGACGCCCACGGCCGCCGCCTCGCGCCCACCGACGATGAGCCGTACGACTCGCCGGTGCTGCGCGAGAAGCCGAAGCGCCGGCGCAAGCCCGAACCCGAGCCCGACGCCGACGACGACACCGCCGAACTGGCCGGCCTCGGCGCCGAGGACGACACCCCGACGGAGCCGGCGGTCGTCGACCGCGAGCTGCGCAAGCGGAAGAAGAAGGGCGCCGACGGCCCGGCCGAGCCGCCGCCGCACACCCCGATCCCGCAGCGGGTCGAGCAGCTGGCGCTGTCCGGCGACATCACGTACACGCTGCCCAACAGCGACCTGCTGCGCCAGGGCAGCCCGCACAAGGCCAAGTCGGCCGCGTCCGACCTGGTCGTCGACTCCCTGATGGGCGTGTTCGACCAGTTCAACATCGACGCCGTGGTCACCGGCTACACCCGCGGCCCGACGGTGACGCGGTACGAGGTCGAGCTGGGCACGGCGGTGAAGGTCGAGCGCGTCACGGCGCTGTCGAAGAACATCTCCTATGCGGTCGCCTCCGCCGATGTTCGAATCCTGTCGCCGATCCCGGGCAAGTCGGCCATCGGCATCGAGATCCCCAACACCGACAAGGAGATCGTCAGCCTCGGCGACGTCATGCGCTCGCCGGTGGCCCGCAAGGACCACCACCCGATGATCGCCGGCCTGGGCAAGGACGTCGAGGGCGGCTTCGTCGTCACGAACCTGGCGAAGATGCCGCACCTGCTGGTGGCGGGCGCCACCGGCTCCGGCAAGTCCAGCTTCATCAACTCGATGATCACGTCGATCCTGATGCGGGCGACGCCTGACGAGGTGCGGCTGATCATGGTCGACCCGAAGCGGGTGGAGCTGTCCGCGTACGAGGGCATCCCGCACCTGATCACGCCGATCATCACGAGCCCGAAGAAGGCGGCCGAGGCGCTGCAGTGGGTCGTGCGCGAGATGGACATGCGCTACGACGACCTCGCCAACTTCGGCTTCCGGCACGTCGACGACTTCAACAAGGCGGTCCGCGCGGGCAAGGTGAAGCCGCCCGAGGGCAGCGAGCGGGTGCTGACGCCGTACCCGTACCTGCTGGTCATCGTCGACGAGCTGGCCGACCTCATGATGGTCGCCCCGCGCGACGTCGAGGACTCCGTCGTCCGCATCACGCAGCTGGCCCGGGCCGCCGGCATCCACCTGGTGCTGGCGACGCAGCGGCCGTCGGTCGACGTCGTCACGGGTCTCATCAAGGCGAACGTGCCGTCGCGGCTGGCGTTCGCGACGTCGTCGCTGGCCGACTCCCGCGTCATCCTCGACCAGCCGGGCGCCGAGAAGCTGGTCGGCCAGGGCGACGGCCTGTTCCTGCCGATGGGCGCGAGCAAGCCGATCCGCGTCCAGGGCGCGTGGGTCACCGAGACCGAGATCGCCGCCGTCGTCGGGCACTGCAAGGAGCAGCTGGAGCCGAACTACCGCGAGGACGTCACGGTGCCCGCGGCCGCGAAGCGCGAGGTCGACGAGGACATCGGCGACGACCTCGACCTGCTCTGCCAGGCCGCCGAGCTGGTGGTCAACACGCAGTTCGGCTCGACGTCGATGCTGCAGCGCAAGCTCCGGGTCGGGTTCGCGAAGGCCGGCCGGCTGATGGACCTGATGGAGAGCCGCGGCATCGTCGGCCCGTCCGAGGGGTCGAAGGCGCGCGACGTGCTGATCAAGCCCGACGACCTCGACGAGGTGCTGGACGCCCTGCGCGGTGACTGAGCCCGGGTACGTCCTGACCGAGGACCGGCCGCGCGGCGACGTCCGCGCGGCCGTCCTGCTGTTGCACGGCGGCCGGTCGGAGAGCCGCGAGCCGGTCCGGCCGCGGCAGCCGTCGGTGCTGCGGCTGCGGCCGTTCGCGCGGGCGCTGCGGCGGGCCGGCGCCGCCCGGGGGCTGACGGTGTGGCGGCTGCGGTACGCGGTCCGCGGCTGGAACGGCGCCGACGAGTCGCCGCTGGCCGACGTCCGGGCCGCGCTCGCCGCGGTGGCGGAGCGCGACCCGGACGTGCCGGTGGCGCTGGTCGGCTACTCGATGGGCGGACGGGCCGCCGTGCGGGTCGCGGGATCGTCCGGCGGCGTCGTCGCGGTGGCCGCGCTGGCGCCGTGGCTGACCCCGTCCGAGCCGCCGTCGCTGCTGGCCGGGAAGCACGTCCTGCTCATGCACGGCAGCGCCGACAGAATGACCGATCCGCGGGCGACGGCGGCGCTGGCGGCCGCGCTGGACGGCGTCGCCGCGTCCTGCCGGTACGTCCCGGTGGCCGGCGACCGGCACGCGATGCTGCGCCACCCGTCGGTCTGGCACCGCGAGGTGACCCGGTTCGTGCTGGCCCGGACGGGGCTCGCCGATCAGGCCCGCTGACGGCGTCCGGTGCCGCCGCGCTGCCAGGGGCGCGGGCCGTCCAGCGGCCGGTAGTTCACCCCCAGCGCGTCCAGCCGCTCCAGGTGCGCCGGCAGGCGGCGCAGCAGGCCGGCGGCGTCGCGGCGCTCCGGCGCCGTCCACGCGACCTCGGCCAGGGCGCTGAGCCGCGGGAACGCCGCGTACTCGACGGCGGACGACGTCGGCAGGAACTCGGTCCAGTGCTGGCCCTGCACGCCGATCAGCCGGCCCGGCCCGTTGCCCGCCTCCGGTTCCCAGGCGGCGACGTCCTCGACGGTGATCAGGCCGCCGATGGCCAGCGGCTCGTCCGCGCCGCCGGACTGGTGGTAGTCGAAGTACGCCACCTCCTTGGTGCACATGACGACGTCGTGGCCGACCGCCATCGCCTTGACGCCGTGGTCGCTGCCGCGCCAGGCCATGACGAGGGTGTCGGCCGGCATGCCGCCGTCGTCGACGACCTCGTCCCAGCCGACGACCCGCCGGCCGTTGCTCGTCATGTGGTCGTGCAGGCGGCGCAGGAACCAGCTCTGCAGCTCGTCGACGGAGGCCAGCCCCAGCTCGGCGGCGCGGGCGGCCGCGGCCGGGCTCTCCCGCCACTCCGTCCGCGGGACCTCGTCGCCGCCGAGGTGCACCCACCGGCCGGGGAACAC
Source organism: Jiangella muralis (assembly GCF_001270745.1). Lineage (GTDB taxonomy): Bacteria > Actinomycetota > Actinomycetes > Jiangellales > Jiangellaceae > Jiangella > Jiangella muralis. The sequence continues at coordinate 53,190 of NZ_LFXL01000031.1, read as the reverse complement.
GTCCAGGACTGTGTCGAGGACGTCGCGGGCGAACGCCAGGGCCTGCTCCGTCGGCGCCAGCACGTTGTCCGAGATGCCCCACGTGCGCCGCACCTCGACCGGCTGCCCGGTGTTGCCCAGCTCCGGGTACGCGGCCAGCACCGACTGCACGTGGCCGGGCAGGTCGATCTCCGGGACGACGGTGATGGCGCGCGCCTCGGCGTAGGCGACGATCTCGCGCAGGTCGTCGAGGGTGTAGAAGCCGCCGTGCGGGGTGCCGTCGAAGCTGTCGGTGCGGCCGATGACGGTCTCGGCGCGCCACGAGCCGGCCTCGGTGAGCCGCGGGTGCGCCGGGACCTCGACCCGCCAGCCCTGGTCGTCGGTGAGGTGCAGGTGCACGACGTTGAGGCGGTGCAGCGCCGCGAGGTCGATCAGCTTCAGCACGAACGCGACCGGCTGGAAGTGCCGCGCGACGTCGAGGTGCACGCCGCGCCACTCGAACCGCGGCGCGTCCTCGATCTCGGCGCAGCCGACCTCGACGGGTCCGGCCGCCACCGGCGCCCGGCGCAGCGCGGCCGGCGGCAGCAGCTGGCGGAACGTCTGGACGGCGCGCGCCAGCGCCGCGGCGGTGCCGCCGTCGATCGTCACCCGCTCGGGCGTCACCGTCAGCCGGTAGCCCTCCGGGCTGTCCCGGACGACGTCGCCGATGCGCAGGACGATGGTCGCGGCGGGGTCGGCGGCCGGCACGACCGGCGCGCGGACCCCGGCGCCGGTCAGGACGTCGTGCAGCAGCCAGGCGGCCCGGCGGGCGTCGTCGTCCGCGCCGATGATGGTGCCGTCGTCGATGGGGAAGGCGCCGGGGCGCGCTTCGTGGACCAGGGGGAGCGGGATCAGCTCGCGCATGGTGGACAACGGTAGAGTGACCGGCGACATGAGCAAACATTCCGTCGCGATCGTCACGCTCGGCTGCAGCCGCAACGAGGTCGACTCCGAGGAGCTGGCCGGCCGTCTCGACGCCGACGGCTTCGAGCTCGTCGCCGACCCCGCGTCCGCCGAGACCGTCCTGGTCAACACCTGCGGCTTCGTCGAGCAGGCCAAGAAGGACTCCGTCGACTCCCTGCTGGCCGCCGCCGACCTCAAGACGTCCGGGGCCACCAAGGCCGTCGTCGCCGTCGGCTGCATGGCCGAGCGGTACGGCGTCGAGCTGGCGTCGGAGCTGCCCGAGGCCGACGCGGTCCTGGGCTTCGACGACTACTCGGCCATCGGCGAGCGGCTGCGGGGGATCCTCGGCGGCGCCGAGCACGTCGCGCACGTGCCCCGCGACCGCCGCACGCTGCTCCCCGTCACGCCGGTCGAGCGGCAGGCCGCCGCCTACGCCGCACCCGACCTGCCGGCCGGCATGTCGCCCGCATCCGGCCCACGCTCGGTGCGGCGGCGGCTCGACGGCGGGCCGATGGCGCCGCTGAAGCTGGCCAGCGGCTGCGACCGCGCCTGCACGTTCTGCGCCATCCCGATGTTCCGCGGCTCGTTCCTGTCCCGCCGCCCGTCCGACGTGCTGGCCGACGCGCGCTGGCTGGCCGGGCAGGGCGTGCGCGAGCTGTTCCTCGTCAGCGAGAACTCGACGTCGTACGGCAAGGACCTCGGCGACATCCGGCTGCTGGAGACGCTGCTGCCCGAGCTGGTCGCCGTCGACGGGATCGAGCGGGTGCGGGTCTCGTACCTGCAGCCGGCCGAGATGCGCTCGACGCTGGTCGACGCCATGCTGTCCACGCCCGGCGTCGTGCCGTACTTCGATCTCTCGTTCCAGCACGCCAGCACGCCGCTGCTGCGCCGGATGAAGCGGTTCGGCGGCACGGAGTCCTTCCTGGACCTGATCTCGTCCGTCCGCGACCGGGTGCCGGCCGCCGGCATCCGGTCCAACGTCATCGTCGGGTTCCCCGGCGAGACCGAGGACGACGTCGCCGAGCTGGAGTCGTTCCTCACCCAGGCCCGCCTGGATGTCGTCGGCGTGTTCGGCTACTCCGACGAGGACGGCACCGAGGCCGCGTCGTTCGACGGCAAGCTCGACGCCGACGAGATCTCCGAACGGGTCGAACGCGTCGGCGACCTCGTGGAGGAACTGGTCGCCCAGCGGGCCGAGGACCGCGTCGGCGAGACGGTGTCCGTGCTGGTCGAGTCGGTGCTGCCCGATGGCCGGGTCGAGGGCCGGGCCGAGCACCAGGGCCCCGAGGTCGACGGCAGCACCGTGGTGTCCGGCGGCGCGGCCGTCGGCGACATCGTCACCGCGACCGTCACCGGCAGCGACGGCGCCGACCTCGTCGCCGCGCCCGTCCACGTGCCCTAGCCTTGGCCCCGTGGCCGAACAGTCGACCTCTCCGCCCAGCCCGTGGAACATCGCCAACGCGCTGACCGTCCTGCGGGTGGTGCTGGTGCCGCTGTTCGGCTGGCTGCTGCTGCGGCACGGCGGCGACGACGACGCCTCGAGGGTGGCGGCGTTCTTCACGTTCGGCGTCGCGATGATGACCGACCGCTTCGACGGCGACCTCGCCCGGCGCCGTGGCCTGGTCACCGACTTCGGCAAGATCGCCGACCCGATCGCCGACAAGGCGCTCACCGGCATGGCGTTCGTCGGGCTGTCGATCCTCGGTGAGCTGCCCTGGTGGGTGACGGTCGTCGTGCTGGTCCGCGAGTGGGGCATCACGGCGCTGCGGTTCGCCGTCATCCGGTACGGCGTCATGGCGGCCAACCGCGGCGGCAAACTGAAGACCGTCCTGCAGGCGCTGGCGCTCGGCCTGTACATCCTGCCGCTGCCCGGCTGGTTCGACCCCATCGAGGGGACGGTCATGGCGGCCGCCGTCATCGTCACCGTCGTCACCGGCGTCGACTACGTGTTGTCGGCGATCCGGCTGCGGCGGAGCGCGACGCCGTGAGCGTCTCGGCCGCCTCGGTGGTCGCCCGGCTGGTCGCGCGCGGGCTGACGGTCGCCGCGGCGGAGTCGCTGACCGGCGGGCTGGTGTGCGCCGCGCTGACGTCGGTGCCCGGGTCGTCCGCGGTGGTCCGGGGTGGGGTGGTCGTGTACGCGACCTCGTTGAAGGAGTCGCTGGCCGGGGTGCCGCCGGCGGTGCTGGCGGCGGACGGGCCGGTGGCGGGGTCGACGGCCGCGGCGATGGCCGAGGGCGTCCGCTCGCGGCTGGGCGCGTCCGTCGGCGTGGCGACCACGGGGGTGGCCGGGCCGGATCCGCAGGACGGTCACCCGCCGGGCACGGTGCACGTCGCGGTGGCGTCCGACGGCGGGGTGCGGGTGCGGTCGTTCACGGGTCCGTCGGCGCTGCGCGGCGATCGTTCGGCGGTGCGCGCGGCGACCGTGGCCGCCGTCCTGGAGCTGTTGTCCGAGGTGTGAGATGCCGTCCCGGCGGCCGGGAATCCTGAGGCGTGCCGGGGCGTTCCAGACGGTGAGATGAATTCTTCTGTGCACCCCGTCTTTCCCGGCGAGGCTGGAAACGCAAACGTACGAAACAGAAGGTACGGTGGACTCAAGCACAGTCGAGACGAATCGCGAGAGGGGTAGCCGATGGTTCTCATCAGACGGCTCGTCGGCGATGTCTTGAGACGTCGCCGGATCGAGCAGGGCCGCACCCTTCGCGAGATCTCGGCTGCGGCGCGCGTGAGTCTCGGGTACCTGTCCGAGGTCGAACGCGGCCGCAAGGAAGCGTCGTCCGAGCTGCTCGCAGCCATCTGCGAGGCGCTGGACCTGCCGATGTCCGAGGTGCTCCGCGAGGTCAGCGACGAGATGATGCGGGTCGAGGCGGCGGCGGTGGGCGCGCTCACCGAGCTGCGGCCGCGGGAGTCCGTCCGGCCTCGCGACGTCGTCCGGGTCGGCTGACGCTGCTGCCGGAGTCGTTGCCGCGGTCGAAGCCTGCGCCGGAGTTCCGTGACGCCATGGCCCGCCTGGCGGGCGGTGTGGCGTTGCTCACGGTGCTCGATCCGGTCGGGCGCGACTGCGGCCTCACCGTCACGGCCGTCTCCTCGGTGTCGTTGGAGCCGCCGCTGGTGCTGGCGTGCGTCAAGAAGGACGGCTTCATCCACGACGCCCTCTTCGTCGCCGACGGCTGGTCACTCTCGTTCCTGGCCGCCGACCAGCTGGCGCTGTCCGATTACGGGGCACGCGAGCGTCACCCTGGCGCTCGCGACGACTTCTCGCCCTGGCCGACCCGCCGTTCGGCCCGCGGCGAACTGATCTTCACCGGTGCCGTCGCCGCCGTCGAGTGCGCGCCGTACGACCTGGTCGACGCCGGCGACCACACGATCGCCCTGGGCCGCGTCACCGCGGTGGCGCGCGACGCCGGTGGCGCCGTGCCCCTCGTCCACGTCGATCGGCGCTACTACGAGCCCGGCCCCGAGGTCGCCTGAGGCTGCCCTTCGGGCGCCGTCAGCGGATCAGCGACGAGGCGGTCGGGCCGGAGCGGATCATGAACTTGTCGAGCGCTTCGATCGGCCCGAACCCGAGCGGCGCATACACCCCGTGCGCGTCGGCCGTGGCCAGCAGCCACCGCTCGATCTCGGCGTGGTCCGGGTGCTCCAGCACGGCGCTGACCAGCACTCGCGCCAGCCCTTTGCCCCGGTGCTCCGGCAGCACGAACACGTCGGCCAGCCACGCGAACGTCGCCCCGTCGCCGACGACGCGGGCGAACCCGGCCTGCGCGCCGCCGGGTGCGTAGAGCCCGACGCCGACGGAGCGGCGCAGGGCCCGCTCGAACGTCTCGCGCGAGCGGTGCTTGCCCCAGTACGTCGTCAGCAGGAACCCGATGATGACGTCGAGATCGAGCCGCTCCGGGTCGTCGTCGACCTCGTAGCCGGCGTGGGTCGCGAGGATCATCCGGCCAGGCTACCCAGCGCCGGCGCGCTTCGCGGCGGCGGAGGAGGCCGGATGAGGTGATGCGGAAGCCGGCGGGGTCAGGAGCTCCGTATCGCGGGGGTGACCTCAGCGCCAGATGTTGGCTCTCAGGTCAACCCGGCCGAACGAGCTCCGATGCTCGGCCGGTTGTGGCCGACCGCCCGCCGATCGCTACCTCGTGCGCCGCGCGCCGGGTCCCGGGTGCCGAGGGTCGGGTTCTGGGCGCCGCTTCGTGCGCCGGCCGCCCAGCGCCGCTCCGGCCGGGCCAGCGCCGCGCAGCGCCGCTCCGGCCGGGCCAGTCGCGGCCGGAGCGGCGGCGCCGACATCGAGGGCGTCGCCGACATCGGGGGCGTTCCGGTCAGCCGCGTAGGCGGAGGCCTCGTGGCGTGGTGTGGAAGCCGACGGCGGTCAGGGCGCCGACATCGGGGCCGTGCCGGTCAGCCGCGTAGGCGGAGGCCTCGTGGCGTGATGTGGAAGCCGGCGGCGGTCAGGGCCTCGCCGAGGGGCGTCGCGGTGATCTGGGCGCCGTCGGCACGTTCGACCCGCAGGGCGCCGAGCGCACCCTCGCGCACCGACAGCGCCAGCGCGTCGGCCGCCGCGCGGAGCCGGTCGGGTTCGTCGGTCCAGGACAGCAGGGTCCGGCCGCCGCGCTCGACGTACAGGGACAGTTCGCCGTCGATCAGCACGACCAGCGCGCCCGCCTTGCGGCCCGGCCGGTGCCCCGGCGACCCGGACTCGCCGCGTTCCGGCCAGGGCAGCGCCGCGCCGTACGGGTTGGCCGGGTCGGTCGCCGCCAGCACCAGCGCGCTGGCCGGCCGGGCGTCGTCGAGGTGGGAGAACGTGCGCAGCCGGTCGACCGCGCCGGGCGTGCCGAACTGCGCCGCGCCCAGCCCGGCGACGAAATAGCCGCGGCGGGCCCGGCCGGTGTCCTCGAACGCCGACAGCACCCGGTACGCGGCCGCGAACCCGCCGGGCAGCCGCTCGGCCTGCACCGCGCCGCGGGTCACGACGCCGTGCCGGTCGAGCAGTGCCTCGGCGGCCGCGTGCGCCCGGCGGGTGGTGTCGGTGTCGCGGCCGGGCAGCAGCGACCACCGGCCGGCCGCCGCCGGCGGACCGGTGCGCGACGGCATCGCCGGCCGGCCGCGCGCATACCGCGACCGCGGCCGGGCCGGCCGGGACCGGTGCGCCGGCCGCCCGGTCAGCAGCGACCGCAACGGCGCCAGCGTGTCGTTGGTGATCAGCCCGGCCCACACCAGATCCCACAGCGCCGTCGTGAGCGCCGCGTCCTCGGGCGGCGCCGGCACGAGCGCCGTCACCGCGTCGCTGAGCTGCCGGAAGAAGTACGCACCGCCGCCGGTCAGCGTCTCGAGTACCGCCTGATGCAGCTCGCCATCGGCGTCGGCGAGATCGATGTCGGGCAGCGTGAGGTGCGCGCCGTCGGCGAGGTGCAGCGACACCCAGCCGTCCGACCCCGGCAGCGTGCCGTGCCCCGACCACACCACCTCGCCGGCCGTCGTCAGCTCGTCCAGCCAGGCCGGCGAGTAGCCGGCGACCCGGGCCGGCAGCACCAACGACTCCAGCGCGCTGGCCGGCACCGCCGCCCCGCCCAGTTGCTCGACCACGCGCAGCACGCCGTCGGCGCCGCGCAGCGAACTGCCCACCGACTGCCACGCCGGCAGAAACCGCCCCAGCGTCGCGGCGTCGACCGGCTCGGCCTCCTTGCGCAGCGCCGCCAGCGACCGCCGCCGCAGCAGCCGCAGCACCTCGGCGTCGCACCACTCGGTGCCGGTGCGCCCGGGCCGCAGCTCGCCCTCGACGACGCGGCCCTCGGCGGACAGCCGGCGCAGCGTCGACACGACCACCGCGACGCCCAGCCCGAACCGTTCGGCCGCCTCGGCGGCGTGGAACGGGCCGTGCGTGCGGGCGTACCGCGCCACGATGTCGCCGAGCGGGTCGGGCACCGGCGCCGTGAACGCGTCGTGCACGCCGCCGGGCAACGCCACGCCGAGCGCGTCGCGCAGCCGGGCGGCGTCCTCGACGGCGGCCCAGACCTCCTGGCCGGCGATGCGCACCGCGATGACCCGCCGCTGCTTCACCAGCTCGTCGAGGTGTCCGGCGGCGTCGGCCGGCTCCGCGGATCGCGCCGCCACCTCGTCCGATGCCAGCGGGCCGAGCAGCCGGAGCAGGTCGGCCACCCCCTCGGTGTCGCGCGCCCGCCGTTCCGGGACCAGCCGCTGCAGCTCGGCCTCCGTGCGCTCGACCACCTCGAGGTCGAGCAGTTCGCGCAGCTCCGTCTGCCCGAGCAACTCGGCCAGCAGCGCGGAGTCGAGCGTCAGCGCCTGCGCCCGCCGCTCGGCCAGCGGGGAGTCGCCCTCGTACATGAACGCCGCGACGTACCCGAACAGCAGCGACCGCGCGAACGGCGACGGCGTCGGGGTCTCGACCTCGACCACCTTGATCTGCCGGCCGGCGACGCGGCGCATGAGGTCGCGCAGGCCATCGAGGTCGTAGACGTCCTGCAGGCACTCGCGCATGGTCTCGAGCAGCATCGGGAACGACCCGTACTTCGACGCGACCTGCAGCAACTGCGACGACCGCTGCCGCTGCTGCCACAGCGGCGACCGGCGGTCGGGGGAGCGACGGGGCAGCAGCAGCGCCCGCGCGGCGCACTCGCGGAACCGCGACGCGAACAGCGCCGACCCGCCGACCTCGCCGGTGACGATGTCGTCCAGCTCGTCGGGGTCGAGCACCACCAGCCGGGCGTCGGGCGCCTCGGCGCCGGGCCTGTCTCCGCCCCCATCGAGCCGCCCGCCAGCGCCGTCGGGCTCCTCGCCGCCGCTCCAGCCGGCCCCCACGCCGTCGAAGGTGTCGGGGATGCGCAGCACGATGCCGTCGTCGGCGTGCGCGGCCTGGACGTCGACGCCGTACCGCTCGCGCAGCCGCGCCCCGATGGCCAGCGCCCACGGCGCGTGCACCCGGGCGCCGTACGGAGAGTGCACGATGAGCCGCCAGTCGCCGAGCTCGTCGCGGAACCGCTCGACCACCAGGGTGCGGTCGTCGGGCACGTGGCCGGTGGCCTCGCGCTGCTCGCGGATGTAGTCGACCAGGTTGTCGACGGCCCATTCGTCCAGCCCGGCGCTCGCGGCCCGCTCGCGCGCCTTCGGGTCGGGCAGCCGGTTGATCTCGCGGACGAAACCGCCGACGGCCGCGCCCAGCTCGGCCGGGCGGCCCAGCGTGTCGCCGTGCCAGAACGGCAGCTTGCCCGGGTGCCCGGGCGCGGGGGAGACCATGACGCGGTCGTGCGTGATGTCCTCGATGCGCCAGCTGGTAGCGCCCAGCGCGAACACGTCGCCGACCCGCGACTCGTACACCATCTCCTCGTCCAGCTCGCCGACCCGCGCCCCGCCGCGGCGGGGATCGGAGCCGACCAGGAACACGCCGAACAGGCCGCGGTCGGGGATGGTGCCGCCGCTGGTCACGGCCAGTCGCTGGGCGCCCGGGCGGCCCTTGAGCACGCCGCCGGTGCGGTCCCAGACCAGCCGCGGCCGCAGCTCGGCGAACTCGTCGGACGGGTACCGCCCGGCCAGCATGTCGAGGACGGCGTCGTACGACGACTGCGGCAGCGTGGCGAACGGGTGCGCCCGCCGGACCAGCGCCAGGAGGTCGTCGACCGGCCAGTCGTCCATGGCCACCATGGCGACGACCTGCTGCGCGAGGACGTCGAGCGGGTTGCGCGGGACGGTGAGCTGCTCGATCTGCCCGGATACCATGCGCTCGGCGACGACGGCGGTCTGCACGAGGTCGCCGCGGTACTTCGGGAACAGCACGCCGCTGGACACCGCGCCGACCTGGTGGCCGGCCCGGCCGACCCGCTGCAGCCCGCTGGCCACCGACGGCGGCGACTCGACCTGCACGACGAGGTCGACCGCGCCCATGTCGATGCCCAGTTCGAGGCTGCTGGTGGCCACGACGGCAGGCAGCCGGCCGGACTTGAGGTCGTCCTCGATCAGCGCCCGCTGCTCCTTGCTGACCGAGCCGTGGTGCGCCCGGGCGATGGTGGCCGCCGCGCCGTGCGACGACCCGGCCTGCGCCATCAGCGACGCCGGCGGCGGATGGTTCGTGGCCGGCTTCTCGTCGGCCGGACGGTCCTCGGCCCGCTCGGCCGCGATCTCGTTCAGCCGCGCCGTCAGCCGCTCGGCCAGCCGCCGCGAGTTGGCGAACACGATGGTCGACTCGTGCTGTTCGACGAGGTCGACGACGCGCTGCTCGACGTGCGGCCAGATGGACGCGGTGCCGCCGTCGCCCTCTTCGTCGAAGCCGACCGGGGCCGGGACCGGCGGCGCGACCGCATCGAGCTCGTCGAGGTCGGGCACCGGGACGACGACCTTGAGATCCCACCGTTTCTCGCTGGGCGGCGCGACGACCTCGACCGGGTGGCTGCCGCCGAGGAACCGGGCCACCTCCTCGATGGGGCGGACCGTCGCGGACAGGCCGATGCGCTGCGTTGGCCGTTCCAGCAGCGCGTCGAGCCGTTCCAGCGACAGCGCCAGGTGCGCGCCCCGCTTGCCGCCGGCGACCGCGTGCACTTCGTCGACGACGACCGTTTCGACGTAGCGCAGCGACTCGCGTGCCTGCGCCGTGAGCAGCAGGAACAGCGACTCGGGGGTGGTGATGAGGATGTCGGGCGGGTGTTTGGCGAACCGGCGCCGTTCGTCGGCCGGGGTGTCGCCGGTGCGGACGCCGACGCTGATGCCCGGCGACGGCACGCCCAGCCGGGCCGCGGCGTGCCCGATGCCGGCCAGCGGCGAGCGCAGGTTCCGCTCGACGTCGACCGTCAGCGCCTTCAGCGGCGAGACGTAGAGGACGCGGCAGCGGTGGGTGGGATCGTCCGGTTCCGGCTCGGAGGCCAGCCGGTCGAGCGCCCACAGGAACGCCGCGAGCGTCTTGCCGGACCCCGTCGGCGCCACCACCAGCGCGTTGTGGCCGGCCGCGACCGAACGCCAGGCGCCCTCCTGCGCCGCCGTGGGCGCAGCGAACGACCCGGCGAACCACGCGCGCGTGGCCGGGCCGAACAGCTCGAGGACGTCATTCATGGACCCATCATCGCGCGACCCACCGACAAGGTCGGCGTGGTTGCGGGTGAGGAATACTGACGGCGTGCGGTTGACGGACTTCTGGGAGCGGATGGAGCGCCAGTTGGGCTCCTCCTACGCCGACTCATGGGCGCGTGACTACGTCATCGAGGGCCTCGGCGGGCGGACGGTGCACCAGGCGCTCGCGGCGGGTGAGGACACCAAGGTGGTCTGGCGCGCCGTCTGCGACGCCCTGCGGCTGCCGCCGGGCCAGCGCTAGGACGGGCGCCGTCCCGGCGCTTGACCTCGCCGGGGTCTCGGCTGGCCGGGCTCTCGTCGAACGGATGGCTGGCGGTTTGGTGGGCCCAGGGCGCCAGTAATCCGCCAACCATCGGTGGCCGGAGAGGTGACCGATAACTCGGATGCTGGTTGTCGGGCCGGCGGGGTAACGTCTGCGAATCGTGACCACCGACCAGCCGATGATCAGCGCCCACCGCCTCACCAAGCGGTTCGGCGGGTTCACCGCGGTCGATTCCATCGACGTCGAGGTGCGGCGGGGCGAGGCGTTCGGGTTCCTCGGGCCGAACGGCGCGGGCAAGTCGTCGACCATGCGCATGATCGGCTGCGTGTCGCCGCCGTCGGACGGCAGCCTGCGCATCCTCGGTCTCGATCCGGCGCGGGACGGGCCGGCCATCCGGGCGCGGCTGGGGGTGGTGCCGCAGCGCGACACGCTCGACGAAGAGCTGACGGTGCGCGAGAACATCCTCGTGTACGGCCGCTACTTCGGGCTGTCGCGGGCGCACGTGCGGGCCAAGGCCGACGAGCTGCTCGAGTTCGCCCAGCTCACCGATCGTGCCGACAGCGTCGTCGAGCCGTTGTCCGGCGGCATGAAGCGGCGGCTGACCATCGCGCGGTCGCTGGTCAACGACCCCGAACTGCTGCTCCTCGACGAACCCACCACCGGCCTCGACCCGCAGGCGAGGCACGTCCTGTGGGATCGCCTGTTCCGGCTGAAACGCTCGGGCGTCACACTGGTCCTCACCACGCACTACATGGACGAGGCCGAGCAGCTGTGCGACCGCCTGGTCGTCATGGACGGCGGCCGCATCGTCGCCGAGGGGTCGCCGCGCGAGCTCATCGCGCTGCACGCCACCCGCGAGGTGCTCGAGCTGCGCTTCGCCGCCGACGACCACGCGCCGTACGCGGCCAAGCTCACCGACCTCGCCCAGCGCGTCGAGGTGCTGCCCGACCGCCTGCTGCTCTACACCGACGACGGCGACGCCACGGCCGCCGCGGTGCAGCGGCGCGGGCTCGCGCCGCTGTCCGTCCTGGCCCGCCGCTCGACGCTCGAGGACGTGTTCCTGCACCTCACCGGCCGGACGCTGGTCGACTGATGGCCACGACGCACGCGCAGCCGCGCGAGGGGCGCATGGCCGGACGGGCGTTCGCCTACTGGCTGACGAACTACCGGCGGGTGTGGCAGGGCACCATCATCAGCGGCTTCCTCGGGCCGCTGTTCTTCCTGGCCGCCATGGGTTTCGGGCTCGGTTCGCTGGTCGACGGCGGCGGGCTGGGCGCGCCCGGGTACGTCGAGTTCATCGCGCCCGGCATCCTCGCCGCCCAGGCCATGCAGACCGCCGTCGGCGAGTCGACGTTCCCGGTCATGGGCGCGCTGAAGTGGCAGCGGCAGTACCACGCCATGCTGGCCGCGCCGCTGGGCGTCGCCGACCTCGTCCTCGGGCACGTCGCGTTCGTCGCCATGCGGGTGGCCATCACCAGCGTCGCGTTCGCCGTCGTCGCCGTCGCGCTGGGCGCCATCACGTCCTGGTGGGTGCTGCTGGCGGTGCCGGCGGCGATCCTCACGGGGCTCGCGTTCACCACGCCGGTCTTCGCCTTCGCCGCCCGGCAGGACAACGACGCCGGCTTCAACGTGCTGTTCCGGTTCATCGTCATGCCGATGTTCCTGTTCTCCGGCACGTTCTTCCCGGTCGAACAGCTGCCCGGCGTGCTCGAGGCCGTCGCCAAGGTCACGCCGCTGTGGCACGGCGTCGAACTGTGCCGCAGCCTGGTCCTCGGCACGGCCACGGCGGCCGGGTCGCTCGGGCACGTCGCCCACCTGGCGCTCTGGGCCGTGGGCGGGCTGTGGCTGGCGTTCGCGAGCTTCCGCAAGCGGCTGGTCGCATGAGCGCCGTCGCCGCCGTCGCCCGCGCGTTGCCCATCCCGGCCGGCGCGGGGCTGGCCCGCGCGCTGATCGAACGCAACGCCCGCGCGTTCCGGCACGGCTGGATCACGCTGGTCAGCGGCGTCTTCGAGCCGATCTTCTACCTGTTCTCGCTCGGTGTCGGGCTCGGCGCGCTGATCGGCGACGTCGACGCCGGCGGCGGGCGCATGGTCGAGTACGCCGCATATGTCGCGCCGGCCATGATGGCGGCCGCCGCCATGAACGGCGCCGTGTTCGACTCCACGTTCAACCTGTTCTTCAAACTCAAGTACGCCAAGCTGTACGACTCCGTGCTGGCCACGCCGCTCGGGCCGCGCGACGTCGCCGTCGGCGAGATCGGGTGGGCGCTGCTGCGCGGGCTGCTGTATTCCACGACGTTCCTGGTCGTGGCCGCGGCCGCCGGCGTCGTGCACTCGTGGTGGTCGCTGCTGGCGCTGCCCGCGGCCAGCCTCATCGGGCTCGCGTTCGCCGCCGTCGGCATGTCCGTCACGACGTATCTGCGCAGCTGGCAGGACTTCGACTACATCCAGCTGGCGCTGCTGCCGATGTTCCTGTTCTCGGCCACGTTCTATCCGCTGTCGACGTACGACGAGTCGATCCGGTGGATCGTGCAGGCGACGCCGCTTTACCACGGCGTCGCGATGATCAGGGACCTCATGCTCGGCGACGTCGCATGGGGCATCCTGGCGCACGTGGCATATCTCGCGGTGATGGGCGTCGTGGGCCTGCTGTTCGCGGCCCACCGCATCGAACGGCTGCTGCTCCGGTGACGGCGGGGATGGACGAGACGGGCAGCGAGGGGACCGGCAAGGACGAGAGCGGCAGGGACGAGAGCGGCAGGGACGGGATCGGCGACGGGACCGAGTCGGCCGAGGCCGCGGCGATCCAGCGGCACTCGGTCCGCACACTGGTCGCCAGCCAGGTCGCGGGCGGGCTCGGTGTGTCCGCGGCCATCGCCGTCGGCGCCGTCGTCGTCACCGAGGTGTTCGGCCGCGACGACCTCTCCGGCCTGGTGCAGAGCGCGCAGGTGCTCGGTGCGGCGCTGCTGGCCATGCCGGCGGCGTCGCTGGCGGTGTCGTTCGGGCGGCGCGTCGGGCTCGGCGTCACGTACGCGATCGGCGCTGTGGGCGCGCTCATCGCGGTCGTGGCCACGCAGCTGCAGTTCTTCCCGCTGCTGCTGGTCGGGACGGCGCTGCTGGGCGGCGGGACGGCGGCCGGGCTGCAGGCCCGCTACGCCGCCACCGACCTCGCGCCGGCCGCCGGGCGGGGCCGCGCGCTCTCCGTCGTCGTCTGGTCCACGACCGTGGGCGCGGTGGCCGGGCCCAATCTCGCCGGGCCCGCGGGCGATCTCGCCGGCTCCCTCGGCATCGAGCCGCTGGCCGGGCCGTTCCTCATCGGCGCCGTGGTTCTCGGGGTGGGCGCGCTGGTGATCCTGGCCGGGCTGCGGCCCGATCCGCTGCTGACCGCGCGCCGGCTGGGCGGGGCGTCCGGCGATCCGCCCGTACGGCGCCGGGGTGTGCTCCGAGCCGGATGGGCGGCCATCGTGGCCAGCCCGCCCGCGGTGCTGGGGCTCGTCGCCGTCGTCGTCGGGCACACCGTCATGGTGACCGTCATGGTCATGACGCCAGTGCACATGACGCACGGCGGCGCGTCCATCTCGATCATCGGCTTCGTCATCAGCGTCCACGTGGCCGGCATGTACGCCTTCTCGCCGGTCATGGGCTGGCTGGCCGACAACGTCGGCCGGGTGCCGGTCATCCTGGGCGGGGTCATCGTGCTGCTCGGGTCGGTGGCGCTGGCGGGGACGGCGCACGAGGGGCACTCGCCGGGGCTGACGGCCGGGCTGTTCCTGCTCGGCCTGGGGTGGTCGGCGTGCATGGTGGCGGGCTCGACGCTGCTGACCGACGCCGTCGGGGCGGCCGATCGGCCGGCCGTGCAGGGCGCCTCCGACCTGCTGATGGGCTTGGCGGCGGCCGGCGGCGGAGCGCTGGCCGGGGTCGTCGTCGGGTCGTACGGGTACGGCGTGCTGAACGCGGCTGCGGCCGTCGTGCTGGTCGCCCCGGTCATCGCGATGCTGATTCCGGCGTGTCGCTCGCTCTCGAACACCCGTTCGGCATAGAGTCTCTTCTGTCCACACCGGGGATCAGTCAGCGCGGTTATCCACAGGTTCGGAATTCGTTCTCGATCTTTGTCAGTGGCACCGCGTAACGTCTCCGGCGATGACCAAGAAAACGCAGGGCCGTGCGCCGGCCCGTCGACCCCAGGTGGTGCCCATGGCTGTTTCCGCGGATCGCGACAAGGCGCTCGAGGCCGCGCTCGCGCAGATCGAGCGCTCGTTCGGCAAGGGCTCGGTGATGCGGCTGGGCGAGGAGGCCCGGGTCCCTATCGAGGTGATCCCCACCGGCGCCATCTCCCTCGACGTCGCTCTCGGCATCGGTGGCCTGCCGCGCGGCCGGGTGGTCGAGATCTACGGCCCCGAGTCCTCCGGTAAGACCACCGTCGCGCTGCACGCGGTGGCCAACGCCCAGCGCGCCGGCGGCGTCGCCGGTTTCATCGACGCCGAGCACGCGCTCGACCCCGACTACGCGAAGGCGCTGGGGGTCGACACCGACTCCCTGCTCGTCTCCCAGCCCGACACCGGTGAGCAGGCGCTCGAGATCGCCGACACCCTCATCCGGTCCGGCGCGCTCGACATCATCGTCATCGACTCGGTGGCGGCGCTGGTGCCCAAGGCCGAGATCGAGGGCGAGATGGGCGACAGCCACGTCGGCCTGCAGGCCCGGCTGATGAGCCAGGCGCTGCGGAAGATCGCCGGTGCGCTGAGCCAGTCCAAGACCACCGCCATCTTCATCAACCAGCTGCGCGAGAAGATCGGCGTGTTCTTCGGCTCGCCCGAGACCACCACCGGCGGCAAGGCGCTGAAGTTCTACGCCTCCGTACGCCTCGACGTCCGCCGCATCGAGACGCTCAAGGACGGCACCGACGCGGTCGGCAACCGCACCCGCGTCAAGGTGGTCAAGAACAAGGTGGCCCCGCCGTTCAAGCAGGCCGAGTTCGACATCATCTACGGCGAGGGCATCAGCCGCGAGGGCGGCCTCATCGACCTCGGCGTCGAGCAGAGCATCGTGCGCAAGTCCGGTGCCTGGTACACGTACGAGGGCGACCAGCTGGGGCAGGGCAAGGAGAACGCCCGCAACTTCCTCAAGGACAACCCCGACCTCGCCGACGAGATCGAGAAGAAGATCAAGGAGAAGCTCGGCGTCGGCCCGAAACTCGACACCGCCGTGGAAGAAACCCCCGCCGACTTCTGAGCCGGTCATGGTGAGCAGCAACGCCGGGCGGTCGCGGCGCGGCCGCCCGGACGGTCCCGAGCGGGAGGACGAGTCCGCCCGCTCGGCGTCCGCGGATCGAATGAGCGCCGCCGACGAGCACGACGATCGCGGTGTCGACGGTGACCGGGCCGACGATCGCGGCGCCGACGGCGGCGGTGGCGGTGGCCGCAGCGGTGCCAACGGTGGCGGTGCCAACGGTGGCGGTGGCGGTGCCAACGGTGGCGGTGGCGACGGTAGCGGTGGCCGTGGTGGCGAGGTTCGTGCCGATGCCACGGCCGATGTCGACGCCGATCCGGAGTCGGTGGCGCGGACGGTCGCGCTGAACCGGCTGTCGGTCGCGCCGCAGACCCGGGCCCAGCTCGACGCGGCGATGGCGCGCAAGGGCGTGCCGGAAGAGGTCCGCGACGGCGTGCTCGACCGTTTCACCGACGTCGGCCTGGTCGACGACGCGGCGTATGCGCGGGCGTGGGTCGAGTCCCGGCACACGGGCCGCGGCCTGTCCCGTCGCGCGCTCGGCTACGAACTGCGTAAACGCGGCGTCGAACCCGCCGTCGCCGCCGACGCGGTCGAGACCCTCGATCCCGAGCAGGAAGCGGCGACCGCCCGCGCCCTCGTCGCCGCGCGGCTGCCGAGCACCCGGCGCCTCGATCCGGTCGCCCGCACCCGCCGGCTCACCGGCCTGCTGGCGCGCAAGGGCTACCCGCCCGGCCTCGCCTTCCGCGTGGTCCGCGAAGCACTGGAGTCCGACGGCGTCGCCGGCATGGACCTCCCCGACGACTTCCTCGCCGACTGACCCCGGGCGCCGGTGCCGGCCCAGGCGTCACGTCGCCGACTGACCCCGGGCGCCGGTCCCGGCCCAGGCGTTACGTCGCTGACCGGCCCCGGGCGCCGGTCCCGGCCCAGGCGTTACGTCGCCGACTGACCCCGGCCCCGGCCTCGGCCCAGGCGTCACGTCGCCGCCCCGAACCGGGCCGGGTGCGCGATGTGCGATTCGGATCCCCCCGTTTCGTTGCGGGCCTCGCGGGCTTCGGCCGGCCTCAACAGCCGAAGTCGCGTTCTGGGGCGCGGAGGACGACCGTGACCATCGAGGACGCGCCGCTCTCCTTGATCATCAACCGGTGGCGACACCATGGTGTCGTTGATCGTTGATGATCACGTCGGCCACCGGGCAGCTCGGCGAAACGGGGTATCGTCGCAGCGCACAGGCGCGAAAACGGGGCGTGGCGCGCGTTCGCGCTGCTTGACCGGCTGTACACCCTTACGTAACCTCAACTTCAAAGGTGGAGAACAACTCCGCGACCGCGGATCGGACATAGCGAACATGGCAACGCTCGACACCACAGCACCGCCGAGGCCGGCGCAGGGCAGGCCGAAGCGGCTCGTCGAGGTGTGCGTACAGCAGCACTGATGTGGCACGTCGGTGGTTCGAGGGGCTCGCATCGTCCAGGGTGCGGGCGCGGTCGTGGTGCGGTTCCCCGCCGTCAGCCGGTCTGGCCTGCGCAGACCGCGATATGTGAGGGAGCCCGCCGATGAACACCGGAACGGCAATTCTGCTGGTCGGACTGGTGGTCGTGGCGCTACTGGCCGTAGCGCTCTACGCCTTGTTCAGCCGGCTCCGCGGCGTCGAGGGCACGCGCGCCAACTCCGCTGAGCTGTTCGCACAGATCGAAGCCGACTCCGTGCGGCTGCGGTCGGCCGCCCAGAGCGAGGCCGACGACGTCCGCGCGAAGGCGCGGCGCGAAGCCGACGAACTGCGGACGGCCGCCGCCACCGAAGCCAACGAGCTGAAAACCCGCGCCACCGCCGAGGCCGAGAAGGCCCGCGAGGACGCCGACCAGGCCCGCGGACGCGCCGACGAGGCCACCGCGGAGCTGCGCGAGCAGCGCGCCGACCTCGACCGCCGCGAGCAGCGGCTGGTCGAACGCGAAGAACGCGTCACCGCCGACACCCAGTCGCTGGAAGAGCGGCTGGCCGAGGTCGAGACCCAGGCGAGCGAACTGGCCGCCCGCACCGAGGAACTGGCGGCGCTCGAGGCCGAACGCCGCGCCGTCCTCGAACGGACCGCCCAGCTGACCGCGGAGCAGGCGAAGGCCGAACTCGTCGCCACCGTCGAGGACGAGGCCAAGCGCGCCGCGGTCATGCGGGTGCGCGACATCGAGAAGGACGCGAACGAGAACGGCCAGGCCCGGGCCCGCGAGATCATCACGCTCGCCATCCAGCGGCTCGCGTCCGAGCAGACGGCGGAGTCCGTCGTGTCGGTGCTGCACCTGCCGGGCGATGAGATGAAGGGCCGCATCATCGGCCGCGAAGGCCGCAACATCCGCGCGTTCGAGCAGGTCACCGGCGTCAACCTGATCATCGACGACACGCCCGAAGCGGTGCTGCTGTCGTGCTTCGACCCGGTCCGCCGCGAGGTCGCCCGGCTGACGCTGGAAGAGCTGGTGCTGGACGGGCGCATCCACCCGCACCGCATCGAGGAGCAGTACGAGAAGAGCAAGGCCGAGGTCGAGGCGCTGTGCGTGCGCGCCGGCGAGGACGCGCTGGTCGAGGTCGGCGTCACCGACATGCACCCCGACCTCGTCCTGCTGCTCGGCCGGCTGCGCTACCGCACGTCGTACGGGCAGAACGTGCTCAAGCACCTGATCGAGTCGGCGCACCTGGCCGGCATGATGGCCGGCGAGCTGGGCCTCGACGTGAAGCTGACGAAACGGTGCGCGCTGCTGCACGACATCGGCAAGGCGCTGACGCACGAGGTCGACGGCAGCCACGCGCTCATCGGCGCCGAGATCGCCCGCCGCTACGGCGAGAACGACGACGTCGTGCACGCCATCGAGGCGCACCACAACGAGGTCGAACTGCGCACGGTGGAAGCGGTGCTGACGCAGGCCGCCGACGCCATCTCCGGCGGCCCCCCGCCCCCCCGCCGCGAGTCGCTGGAGGCGTACGTCAAGCGGCTCGAACGGCTCGAGGAGATCTCCATGAGCCACGACGGCGTCGAGAAGGTCTTCGCCATGCAGGCCGGCCGCGAGGTGCGGGTCATGGTGCTGCCCGACGTCGTCGACGACATCCAGGCGCAGGTGCTGGCCCGCGACATCGCCAAGCAGGTCGAGGAGGAGCTGACCTACCCCGGCCAGATCCGCATCACCGTCGTCCGCGAGTCCCGGTCGACGGAGTTCGCCCGCTGAGCTGACGGCGTCCCGGCCGGGACGCCGTCACATGGAGACGCCGGTGGCGGTGGTGCCGCCGATGGCCGCGTCGTCGGCCTTCGCCACTCCGCCGGCCGCCTTCTTCGTGCCCCGGCGCTCCAGGTAGACCGCCACTCGCGACAGGGTGAAGTTGACGGTGATGTAGATGGCCGCGCCCACCACGAAGAACTGGAACCAGTACTTCTGCCCGAAGAACTGCGTGTTCAGCTGGATGCGGCGCAGCAGCTCCGCGTAGCCGATGATGAACCCGAGCGACGTGTCCTTCAGCAGCACGACCAGCTGGCTGACCAGCGACGGCAGCATGCGGCGCACGGCCTGGGGGAGTAGGACGGTGAACAGCGTCTGCCAGCGGCTCAGCCCGATCGCGTAGCTGGCCTCGGACTGCCCCTTCGGCAGCGACACGATGCCGGCCCGCAGGATCTCGGCGAAGATCGCGCTGTTGTAGATGACCAGCCCGAACACGACGCCCCAGAAGATCGGCAGGCCGATCGCGATGACGCCGAAGAACATCAGCAGCACGACCGGCAGGCCGCGGAAGAACTCGATGACGGTCGTGACGGGCCAGCGCACCCACCGCGTCCCCGACATCCGCAGCACCGCCAGTAGCACGCCGATGGCCAGGGCGAAGACGGCGCCGATGCCGGCCGCCCGCAGCGTCGCGCCGAGGCCGTCGATGAGCAGTGACGTCCACACGTCGTTGGCGCTCTGGCCGAGCGGCGGATCGGTGAAGACCTGCCAGCGCTCCGGGTCCCACTGGTCGCGCGAGTCGAGCTGCCGGTAGGCCAAGTACAGCAGACCGAGCACGAACAGGGCGCCGAGGATCGAGTAGATCGTCGTCCGGCGCCGGGTGCGGGGCCCGGGGGCGTCGTACAGGATAGAACTCATCGGGCGAACGCCACCTTCCGCTCGACGTAGCCGGCGAAGATTCCGGCCGGGATGGTGATGACCAGATAGCAGGCCGCGACGCCCAGCAGGACGGCGATGACGTCAGTCGGGTGCGCGTTGGCCAGCTGCTTGCCGACGCCGAACAGCTCGGCGACGAAGAATCCGCCGGCGACGGAGCTGTTCTTGGTCAGCGCGATGAAGATGTTGATCAGCGGCGGGATGACGGTGCGGAACGCCTGCGGCAGCACGATGAGCTGCAGCGTCTGCGGGAACGTCAGGCCGATGGCGCGCGAGGCCTCGGCCTGGCCCAGTCCGACACTGTTGATGCCCGACCGCACCGCCTCGCAGACGAACGCCGCCGTGTACACCGACAGCGCCACCACGGCGGGGGCGAAGAAGCCCGACGGCGTCCAGCCCAGCTGCGGCGCCACGAACACGAAGAAGATGAAGACCAGGGTGAGCGGGGTGTTCCGCACGATCTCGACGTACACGGTGCCGAACCAGCGCAACGTCGGGACCGGCGACACCCGGAAGGCGCCGAGGATCGTCCCCACCACCAGCGCGATGACGGCGGACAGCAGGGTGAGCGCGAGTGTGGTGGTGAACCCGTCCCAGTAGAGCGGGAGCTCGTCGATCACGGTGTCCATCAGGCAGCCCTTCTCGGACGGTCGGACTCAGAACGGAAGGACCGCCGCCAGCTGGTGGCGGCGGTCCGTCCGATGCGGGCCGTCAGTAGCGGTCGACCTGCGGCGGGTCCGGCGTCTCGAGGACCGCGCCCGCGGTCTCCTCCCACGCCTCCGCCCAGCGGCCGTCCTCGTAGGAGGCCTCGAGGACGTCGTTGATCCAGTTGCGGAACTCGGTGTCGCCGAGCGCGAGGCCGATGCCGTACGGCTCCTCCGTGAAGGTGTCACCGACCAGCTTGAACTCGCCCGGGTTCTGGTCGACGAAGCCGGACAGGATGACGTTGTCGGTGGTGACGGCGTCGACCTGGCCGTTGCGCAGCGGCTCGAGGCAGTCGGAGTAGGCGCCGGTCGGGAACAGCACCGCCTCCGGGTAGTTGGTGCGGATGTTCTCGGCCGGCGTGGAGCCCTCGACCGAGCAGACGTTGCGGCCGGCGAGGTCGTCGGGGCCGTTGATGTCGCTGTTCGACTCGAGCACCATGATCGTCTGGCCGGCGTTGAAGTACGGGCCGGCGAAGTCGACGAGCTGCTTGCGCTCGTCGTTGATCGTGTAGGTGGCCACGACGATGTCGACCTGGCCGTCCTCGATGAACGGCTCGCGGTTGGCCGAGACCGTCTCGACCCAATTGATGTTGTCTTCGCTGATGCCGAGCTCGCCGGCGATCATCTTGGCGATCTCGACGTCGAAGCCGACCGGGGTGCCGTCGGGGCCGACCAGGCCGAACAGCGGCTGGTCGAACTTGGTGCCGACGGTGATCTCGCCGGCCTCGGCGAGTTCGGCCATCGTGCTGCCTTCGGGGAAGTCGGCGGCGTCGGCGGTGGGCTCGGAGCCGCTGCCGCCGTCGTCGCCGTCGTCGTCGCCGCAGGCGGCCAGGACGAGCGACGCCGCCAGCGCCGTCGCGGCCAGCGCGCCGAAGCGGCGCAGTCTGGGTCGGGTGGTACGCATGGTGTTTCTCCTCTGGTTACTTCGACGTTCAGTGAGTCAGGATCTTGCTGAGGAAGTCGCGGGCCCGGTCGCTCTGGGCGTTCGTGAAGAACTCCTCCGGGGTGGCCTCTTCGACGATGCTGCCGGCGTCCATGAAGATGACGCGGTTGGCCGCGCGCCGGGCGAAGCCCATCTCGTGGGTGACGACGATCATCGTCATCCCGTCGTGGGCGAGGGCCGTCATGACGTCGAGCACCTCCTTGATCATCTCGGGGTCGAGTGCGGAGGTGGGCTCGTCGAACAGCATGACCTTGGGCTTCATGGCCAGTGCCCGGGCGATGGCGACGCGCTGCTGCTGGCCGCCGGACAGCTGCGCGGGCAGCTTCCTGGCCTGGTCGGCGACGCCGACGCGCTCGAGCAGCTCCATGGCCGTCTTCTCCGCCTCGGACTTCTTGACGCCCTTGGCCTTGACGGGGCCCAGCGTGACGTTCTGCAGCACCGTCTTGTGCGCGAACAGGTTGAACGCCTGGAACACCATGCCGACGTCGGCGCGCAGCCGGGCCAGCGCCTTGCCTTCGGCCGGCAGTGGCCGGCCGTCGACGGCGATGGTGCCGGAGTCGATGGTCTCCAGGCGGTTGATGGTTCGGCACAGCGTCGACTTGCCCGAACCGGACGGCCCGATGACGACGACCACCTCGCCGCGGGCGACGCTGAGGTCGATGTCGCGCAGCACGTGCAGCGCGCCGAAGTACTTGTTGACGCCGCGCAACTCGACCAGCGGCCCGCCGGCCGTCTCGACGCTCATGGACTCACACCACCACCTTCACGACGATCCCGGGACAAGCGTCAACGGTATGGGGGAGAAGACCGCCTGTCATGCCCTTTGAGCTGCGGTTGAGGTCACCTCTTGGTAACGAACTGGTGACTGCCCGCGTGACTGCTCGCGTAGGCGCCGGAACCTCAGCACCTGCTCAACACGGGTTCACCCCGCGTCCTGGCGCTGCTTGCATGCGGGTGCGGGGACAGCCCCATCGAGGAGGTTTCCATGACGACGAGACGTGGCCGCGTGTGCGCGGCCCTGGCCGGGCTGACGGTGGTGGCGACGACGGCGGCGTTGCCGGCCACCGCGGCGACGGCGGCCGAGGAGCCGCCGCGGACCGGGTTCGAACTGCGCGACGGCACGAGCTGGACGACGTTCGCCGAGGAACAGGCCTATCTGGAGCAACTCGACGCGCTGACGGACCGGCTGGAGATCGAGCCGATCGGCGCCACGCTGCAGGGCCGCCCGCTGCACCTGGCCCGCATCGGCAACCCGGCGCCGCCGCCGGTGGACGAGCTGGACGGCGAGAAGACGGTGTTCATCGTCTGCAGCCAGCACGGGAACGAGCCGGCGCCGCGGGAGATGTGCCTGCAGGAGATCCGCGACCTCGCCCTCACCGACGACCCGGAGCTGCTGGAGTTCCTGCGGACGACGACGGTGCTGGTGGTGCCGACGGCGAACCCGGACGGCCGCGAGGCGAACACCCGCGGCAATTCGAACGGCACCGACATCAACCGCGACCACCACTATCTGGAAGAGCTGGAGTCGCAGGCGATGGGCGGCGTGCTGCGCGACGTCCGGCCGACGATCTCGTGGGACGCGCACGAGATGGGCTCGCGGACGCTGGACTTCGCGATGCTGTGGCCGCGCAACCTGAACGTCGACGACCCGCTGCGGGCGCTCTCCGGCGAGCTGGCGCAGAGCATGCGGGACGTGCTGGAGGACGAGGACTACGTCGTCGACTGGTACACGTCGAACACCGAGGGCGACGAGCGGATCTTCCGCAACGTCGCGGGGCTGCGCGGCGGCGTCGGCCTGCTGACGGAGAGCAGCACGGCCAACCCGCCGCTGGAGCGGGTCCGGATGCAGGAGCTCGGTTTCTACTCGACGCTGGACTTCGCCATCGAGAACGGCGACGAGGTGCAGGCGGCGATCGACGCGGCGCGGGCGAACGAGCTGGTGAAGGGCGCGTCGGCCGCGCCGGTGTTCTGGGGTGGACAGGACAACCGCCCGCCGGCGCCGGAGGAGATCCTGTCGCCGGCCGCCTGTGCGTACGTCCTCACCGATGAGCAACTGGCCGCGACGGAGCTGCACCGCGACCTGTTCCGCGTCGACGACTACGACTCGGGCCGCGGCTTCGTCCCGATGGCGCAGGAGGCCCGGCCGATCGTCCCGCTGCTGTTCGACGCCGACGCGCGCTACCCGATCGTCGAGGCGCGGCGGGAGTACCCGGACCTGCGCGGCACCGTGGTCGTCGGCGACGTGGACAGCGGCGTGCCGAACGCGACGCTGGCCGACGGCTGCACCGTCAACAACCGGATCCAGGAGGACGCCGAGTGGCGCAACCACGGCCAGTTCGTCCGGCACGTCACCGCGGTGGTGAACGAACTGCGCGCTGACGGCGTGCTGTCCGGCCGCGAGGGCGGCGCCATCGTCCGGTCGGCGACGCAGTCGAACGTGGGCTAGTCATCCACTGAGTCGCTGGACGCCGCCGAGACCGCAGCTCGGCGGCGTCCAGCTCTGTCACGGCCACTGTCAGGTGGCGTGTGATATGGCAGTATTTGCCGCATATCGCCCCCGAGCCAGGAGCGTGAGCCCATGCGCGTGGTGCTGGTCGAGGACGACAATCACGTGGCCGGGGCGCTGGCCGCGGTGCTCACCCGGCACGGCTATGACACCGTGCGGGCCGAGGACGCGGCCGCCGCGCTGCGCGCCGTCGACAGCGGCACCGACATGGTGCTGCTCGACCTCGGGCTGCCCGACCTCGACGGCCTGGAGCTGTGTCGGCGCATCCGCCGGGTGTCCGACGTCCCGGTCATCATGGTGACGGCGCGCTCGCAGGTGAACGCGCGGGTCAAGGGCCTGCAGGTGGGCGCCGACGACTACCTGGTCAAGCCGTACGACGTCCGCGAGCTGATCGCGCGGATGAGCGCCGTCGAACGGCGCGGCCGGTCCCGGGCCGGCCCGGGCGGCGCGCTGGTGCGGGTGGGCGACGTCGTCATCGACCTCGCCGCGCGCCGGGTCGAGGCGGGCTCGCGCCCGGTCACGCTGACCAAGAAGGAGTTCGACGTCATCGCCTTGCTGGCCCGGCACCCGGGCGTCGCGCTGCCCCGGGAGCGGATCCTGCGCGAGGTGTGGCAGACCAGTTGGCGCGGGCTGGGCCGCAGCCTGGAGGTGCACGTCGCGTCGATCCGGCGCAAGCTCGGCCCCGACGACGTCATCGAGACCGTCCGCGGCGTCGGCTACCGCCTGGCCTCGCGGTAGCCGCGGTGCGCGCCCGGCTGATCGCGGTGCTCGTCGTCCCCCTGGCCGCGCTGCTCGTGGTGCTCGGCGTCGCCTACGCCCGCAGCCTCTCCGACGCCGGTCACCAGCAGCTCTACCTCGACCGGCTGGCCGACGCGAACCTGTTCGTCGCGACGGCCCGGCAGGCGTTCGCGGCCGGCGACCCGCAGCTGGTCGACCGCGAGCTGGACCGCTACCGCGACGTCTACGGCATCCAAGCCGCCGTCCTCGACAACACCGGCGGCATCTGGGCCACCAACGGGCTGCGCCTGGACGATCCCGGGTCGCCGCGGCAGCGGGCGGTCGACGCGGCGCTGTCCGGCCGCTCGGACAGCACGCTGGACGAGATGTCGCCGTGGTCGTCGGGTGAGCTGCTGGTGGCCGAGCCGGTGTTCGACAGCGGCGACCTGCTCGGCGCCGTCGTCACGTCGTCGAACAGCCGGCAGCTGGCTGAGCAGCATCGGCGGCAGCTGAGCGTCCTGCTGCTCGGCGGCCTCGCGGCGCTGGTGGTCAGCGTCCTGCTGGCCAGCCGGCTGGCGCACTGGGTGCTGCGGCCCGTGCGCATGGTCGACGCCGCGATGACGGAGATCTGGCACGGCCACGTCGGCGCCCGCATCGCCGACGCGTCCGGCCCGCCGGAGCTGCGCCGCGTCGTGACGGCGTTCAACGGCATGTCGGAGAAGGTCGAGCAGCTCATCTACAAGCAGCAGGAGTTCGTCTCGAACGCCTCGCACGAACTGCGCAACCCGCTCAACGCGCTGCTGCTGCGGATCGAGGACCTGCAGCTCGCACTCGGTGACACCGCGGCGACGGAGGTCGACCACGTCCGTGAGGAGGGCCGGCGGATGGCTCGGATCCTGGAGGCGCTGCTGGTGCTGGCCCGCGACCAGGGCGCCCCGAGCGCGGTCGCGCCGGTCGAGCTGGGCGCGCTGGCACGCGGCCGGCTGGACGCGTGGCGGCCAGTGGCCCGCGACGCCGGTGTCGCCGTCGCGCTGGACGCCCGCGCCGAGGTCTGGTGCGAGGTGGACGACATCGTCGTCGAGAGCGCGCTGGACGCCGTCGTCGACAACGCGCTGAAGTTCGCGCCGCCCGGCAGCGTCGTCGACGTGCGGGTCGAGGCGGCGGGGGAGCGCGCCCGGATCACCGTCCGCGACCACGGGCCGGGTCTCGCGCCGGACGAGATCGAGCACGTCGCCGACCGGTTCTGGCGCAGCCCGCAGCACCAGAACGCCCGCGGCGCCGGGCTGGGGCTGGCCATCGCCACCGAGTTCCTCGACTCCTGCGGCGGCCGGCTCGAGGTCGCGGCGGCGGACGGCGGCGGGCTCGCCGTCACCCTGTGGGTCCCGATCGAGGCGGCGCCGGCATGAGGCGGGTGCTGGCCGTCGTCGCCGCCGTCGTCGCGCTCGCCGGCGGGTGCCTGCACGACACGTCGCCCGCCGCCGGGCCGGTCGTCGTGGCCGGCGGCGGCACCACCGGCGTCTACTACGCGTACGGCGACCGGCTGGCCGGCGAGCTGGCCGGGCGGCTCGGCGTCGACGCCGGGGTGGTCGAGACGGCCGGTTCGGTGGAGAACCTCGGCCGGGTGGCGGCGGGCGAGGCGCTGCTCGGCTTCACCGCCGCCGACGCCGCCGCGGACGCCGTCGCGGGGCGGGCCCCGTTCGACGCGCCGCTGCCGATCCGGGCGGTGGCCCGGCTCTACGACGACCTCGTGCACGTGGTGGTGCCGGCCGGGTCCGACGTCGACCAGCTGGCCGACCTGCGCGGCCGGCGGGTGTCGCTGGGCGCCGTCGGTTCCGGCACCGAGGTGATCGCGCGGCGGCTGCTGGCCGCGGCCGGGGTCGACGAGGGCGAGCTGGTGGCGCAGCCGCTCGGCATCGACGGGTCGATCGCGGCGCTGCTGGCCGGCGAGCTGGACGCGTTCTTCTGGTCCGGCGGGCTGCCGACGCCGGGCGTGGCGGAGCTGGCGCGGACGCTGCCGATCCGGCTGCTGGAGCTGACGACGGAGGCCGCCGTCGTCAGCCGCGCCTACGACGGCGTGTACCGGCAGGCGGTGGTGCCGGCCGGCGCGTACGACCTGACGGCCTCGGTGACCACGCTGGCCGTGCCGAACTTCCTGGTGACCGCCGCGGACGCCGACGAGGCGCTGATCGCCGAGGTCACCGCGACGCTGTTCGAGCGGCGGGCGGTGATCGCCGCGGACGTCGGGGCCGCCGCCCGGCTGAACGGCCGCCGGGCGATCTACACCGGGCCGGTCGAGTTGCATCCGGGAGCGCTGCGGCACTACCGGGAGCTCAAGCCATGACGGTTGCTCAAGACCTGCTCAAGTGGCTTCCGGCGACCGTGGCCGGGCTGCTTGCGTGGGGTTTCCCCGAGGAGGTCACATCATGAGGCTCACACGACGAACGGCACGGGCGGTGATCGTCGTCGCCGCGACCGCCGGTCTCGCCGCGGCCGGGCTGTCCGCCCAGGCCAACGACCCGTCGCCGGACGTGGCGCCGGTGCGGCAGGAACTGGCGCTGCCCGACGAGCGGGTGGTGCGGGTGCACGTCCCCGGCAGCGAGGCGCTGACGGCGATGGAGGACGCCGGCTACGACTTCACCGGCGACTATGAGCGGGTGCCCGACGGCGTCGTCGTCGACGCCCTGCTCACGGCCGGGCAACTGGCCGGCCTGGACGCGTACGGCGCGACGGTGGCGGCGGCGGACCCGCTGCCGGTGGCGGCGCCCGGCGCGACGGGTGCCCGGGCCCCGGCCGCGGCCGGCGCCGACGCGGACACCGTCGTGGTCGGCCGGGTCGACTGGTTCACCACGAAGGGCCAGGGCTTCCTCTCCGTCGAGGTGAAGTCCGACGCGCTCGACGCCGCCACGCTGACGCTGAGCTGGGACGGCGGCTCGGTGGACGTCCCGGCGTACAACGACTCCGGCGAGTACCTCTACCACCGGGTGCTGACCAGGGTCGACGGCCCGCGGCCGGACGAGATCACCGTCACCAGCTCGCTCGGCGGCAGCTCGGCGGCGCCGGTGACCGACTGGCTGCACGAGACCGACGCCGACATCGAGCGCCCGGGGTACGAGTACGGGTTCATCGACGGCTACCTGAATCCGACGGAGGTCTACGAGCGGCTCGAGCGGCTGCACGAGGAGCACCCGGACGTCACCGAGATCGTCGAGCTGCCGAACGAGACGAACGGCTACCGCCGGCTGGCCCAGGCGCTGTTCGGCACGGCGAACGCCAGCCGGGTCGGCGTCGACTCGCTGGCCTGGGGGCACGAGGGCGGCAACGACATCTCCGTCGAGCTGGCCGCCCCCGGCGTCGCGAACAGTGCGCTCGACGTCACCGTCGCCGGCGACGCCGTCACCGTCCACCTCGGCACGGACGCGGCCGGCGCCGTCAGCAGCACCGCCGCGCAGGTCGTGGCCGCGCTGAACGAGGAGGCCGGGTCGCTGGTCCGGGCCTACACCTACCGCGGCAACGCCGGCGCGGGCGTCGTCGAGCCGGCCGTGCCGACGCTGCTCAGCGACAACCTGGCCGCGCCGCCGGAGATCTCCCGCGACCCGTTCCCGATCAGGGCGCTGCGGATCGGCAACCACCGCGACGGCTCCCGGCCGGGCGTGCTGATCATCGCCCAGGACCACGCCCGTGAGCGGGTGACGCCGCTGGTGGCGCTGGAGGCGGCGGAGCGGCTGCTGGCCAACCGCGACAACGACCGGACCACCCGGCGGATCCTGGACAACGTCGACATCCTCATCGTCCCGTCGAACAACCCCGACGGGGGGCACTACAACTTCTTCGACCGGGCCGGCCAGCGGCGCAACATGACCAACCACTGCCCGACGACGGGATCGGCCGACGTGCTGGCGCGCGGCAACTGGGGCGTCGACCTCAACCGGAACTACCGGGTCGGCTCGGCGCTGGACGGGTACGACGGCGCCTCGTTCTCCTGCACCAGCGACACGTTCATGGGCCCGGACAAGCTGTCCGAGCCCGAGGCGCAGAACATCGTCTGGCTGGCGGACACTTTCGACAACCTCAAGTTCTTCATGACGGTGCACAGCTCCGGCGGGCAGTTGTTCTGGCAGCCGGGCGCCTACATCGCCGACGGCCGCATCACGACGCCGCGGCCGCCGCTGCGCGACGAGACGTACTACTGGGAGATGGCCGAGGAGATCCTCTCCAACGTCAAGGGGCTGCGCGACACCGTCGTCCAGCCGGGCAACGTCGGCGGCTCGTCGGACGTGCTGTACTCGTCGGCCGGCAACGTCCGCGAGGACCTGTACTTCAACTACGGCATCTACGCGTTCGGCTGGGAGATCGGCGGCGTCCAGTGGAACCCGGAGACCGGCGAGTTCGACTCCGGCGGCGGCTTCATCCCGGAGTGGCCGGAGGCGGACCTGCAGTACCAGGAGTACGCCAGCGGCGTCATCGAGATGTTCGAGATCGCCATGGCGTACGGGCAGGACCAGCGGCCGGCCACCACGCGGCTGGTGCAGGAACGCCAGTCCGACGGCACCGTGCACGTGACGTTCGAGCCCAGCGAGCCGGCGTCGATCCACTACACGACCGACGGCAGCACGCCGACGGCGGAGTCGCCGGTCTACGAGGCGGCCAACATGCGCGAGCCGGGCGAGGTCATCGTCGTCGACGAGACCACGACGTTCCGCTGGATCTCCGTCGACGTGAAGGGCCAGGTCGAGAACCACAAGCGCTTCACCGTCCGCGTCCGCTGAGAGGTGAGCGCTCGCCCCGGTGAGGCTGTCGGGGCGAGCGCTTATCCTGGGTGGCGACATGGATGCGCGCACGTACGAGGTCCGCACCTACGGGTGCCAGATGAACGTCCACGACTCCGAGCGGCTGTCCGGGCTGCTGGAGGACGCGGGCTATGCCCGCGCGGGCGACGGCGCGACGGCCGACGTCGTCGTGCTCAACACCTGCGCGGTCCGCGAGAACGCCGACAACAAGCTGTACGGCAACCTCGGCCACCTGGCCTCGGTCAAGGCGGCCCGCGACGGCATGCAGATCGCCGTCGGCGGGTGCCTGGCGCAGAAGGACCGCACCGAGATCACCCGGCGGGCGCCGTGGGTCGACGTCGTGTTCGGCACCCACAACGTCGGCTCGCTCCCGGCCCTCCTCGATCGCGCGCGCATCGAGCAGGAGGCGCAGGTCGAGATCGTCGAGGCGCTCGAGACGTTCCCGTCCGACCTCCCGTCGCGGCGCGAGAGCCCGTACGCCGCCTGGGTCGCCGTCAGCGTCGGCTGCAACAACACCTGCACGTTCTGCATCGTCCCGGCGCTGCGTGGGCGCGAGCGCGACCGCCGTCCGGGCGACATCCTGGCCGAGGTGCAGGCGCTGGTCGCCGACGGCGTCATCGAGGTCACGCTGCTCGGCCAGAACGTCAACGCCTACGGGGTCGAGTTCGGCGACCGGTACGCGTTCGGCAAGCTGCTGCGCACCGTCGGCGCGGTCGACGGGCTCGAGCGGGTCCGGTTCACCAGCCCGCACCCGCGCGACTTCACCGACGACGTCATCGACGCCATGGCGTCCACGCCGACGGTCATGCCGCAGCTGCACATGCCGCTGCAGTCCGGGTCCGACCGCGTGCTGCGGGCCATGCGCCGCTCGTACCGGCAGGAGCGCTACCTCGGCATCGTCGAGAAGGTGCGCGACGCCATGCCGCACGCCGCCATCACCACCGACATCATCGTCGGCTTCCCGGGCGAGACCGACGCCGACTTCGAGGACACCCTGCATGTCGTCCGCGAGGCCCGGTTCGCGTCGGCGTTCACGTTCCAGTACTCCAAGCGCCCCGGCACCCCGGCGGCCACCATGGACGACCAGGTCCCGCCCGAGGTGGTGCGCGAGCGCTACCAACGGCTGGCCTCGCTCGTGGAGGAGGTGGCCTGGGCCGAGTCCCGCGCCTTCGTCGGCCGCGACGTCGAGGTGCTGGTCGCCGACGGCGAGGGCCGCAAGGACGGCGCCACGCACCGGCTGTCCGGCCGGGCCCGGGACAACCGCCTGGTGCACTTCGCGGTGCCCGGCGGCGCCGAGCGTCCGCGGCCGGGCGACATGGTGACGGTGCAGGTCAGCTACGCCGCGCCGCACCACCTCGTGGCCGACGGGCCGACGTACGACCTGCGCCGCACCCGCGCCGGCGACGCCTACGAGCGGGCGACGACGGCGCCGGCCGCGGCCGCGCCGGGGGCGGCCGCGCCCGGGGTGCTGCTCGGCATGCCGACGGTGGGCGCTCCGGCCGCCCTGCCCGTCGCCGACGCCGCGCCCGCCTGCGGCCACGCCTGAGCGCCCGGCGCCCGCGCCGGCACCTCTGGTGCGATCTGGCGTGTTGACCTCAGCGCCACATGTTGGCGCTGAGGTCAACACGCGCGACGAGAGGTCCCGGCGCGGAGCATCGACGCAGCCGGCCGGCGACGGGACGCTGCGGATCGTCCCGCCGCCGGCCGAGCCCTGACTACGCGCCGTCCTCGACCAGCAGCGCGAGGATCCGCCAGTAGTTGCCGGTCGGGCTGGACAGCCGCAGGTCCACCGTCCGCCCCGATTCGCCGCCGTCCAGCGTGAACTGCTCCCACGCGTACTGCCCGGCCGGCAGCGTCGCCCGCGCGGGCACCACCACGGCATCGTCCGCCTCTACGACGAACCCGCTGGTGGAGAAGCCCGGGTCGCCGGTCAGCAGCGACACCGTGTGCGGCCCCGGCGGCAGCGCCACCCGCAGGACGCCCGGACCCCGGTTGTCCAGCACGAAGTCGCGCCGCAGGGCATCCGGCCCGCCGCGGTCGCGCTGCAGCGGCGCGCCGGTCACCCAGCCGTACCCGCGGGCGGCATCCCACGCGTGCGACGGCGCCAGCGCGGCGTAGGACTCCAGCACCGGGCTGGTGTCGGAGCCGCCGTCCAGCGCCAGCACGAGGTCGTCGCCATGCGGGACGGCGTAGGTGCGGGCGCCCGGCGTCCCGGCCACGACGACACCGGGGGCGGTGACCGACGCGGTCAGAGTCGCCTCAGCGAGTGGCCCGGCCGCGACACCGCCGGGCGGCGCGGTGACCGGCACCTCCAGCGTCGCGGACCCGCCGGCCGGCACCGCCGCCGTGGCGCTGCCCGCCGTCCAGCCGGCCGGCACGCTCACCGTCGCGGTCACCTCAGCCGCGGCGGCCGAGCGGTGGTTCGTCACCGTCACCGCGGCCACCGACTCCCGGCCGGCGAACAGCGGCGCCGCCACCGTCACCCCGTCGGCCGACACCGCCGGCCGCACCGTCACCGGCGCCGACAGCGGGACGGTGACCCGCTCGCGGCCGACGTGGGCGTACCCCGCCGACCCGGACAGCGTCACCTCGCCGGGCGTCGCGTCCGCCGGGACCGTCACGTCCCAGGCGCCGGTCAGCGTCGCACCGGCCGCCAGCGACGACACCGACGTCGGCCCGGCGGCCGCGGCCTGCCAGCCGTCCGGCACCGCCAGCTCGACCGCCGCCGCGCGGACGGCCGAGGCGCCGCCGTTGGTCAGCGTCGCCGTCACCCGGACCGTCTCGCCCGCCGTGACCGCGCCACCGGCCAGCGCCGCGCTCACCCCGTCGACCGTGCCGATGACGCCTTCCAGCGCGGCCGCCGCCTCGTCCAGCGGGGCCAGCAGCGCCGCGGGCAACCCCTGCTCGGCGACCCACTGCCGGGTCTGATTGACGAAGATCAGCGCACGATCCAGCGACCGGGCGAACGCCGGGTCGTCGGTCGCGGTGTCCATGGCCGTGGCCAGCTCGGCGCCGATCCGTTCCGCCGCGCTGGCCACGTACGCGGCCTGCTCGTCGGTCAGCTCCGCCGCGTCGGCCGCGGCCGCGAACTCCCGCACCGCGGCCCGCGCCGCGCGCACCCCGTCGAGCAGGGTGTGCCCGAACTCGAACGCGTCGACGTTGACCAGGTAGTCGTCGCCCGGGTTGTTGGTGAAGACGAGGAACAGCTCGTGGCTGCCGCCCGGATCCTGCACCGGGATGGACACCGACTCGAACGCGTACGAGTCGCCGGTCGGCTCCAGCCGGCCGCTGCCGATCGCCGGGCCGTCGGCGGCGTCCAGCCGCACCGTCACCGTCCCGCCGGTGCCGGATGACGCGTACCGGACGGTCAGCTCGTTCACGCCGCGCAGGTTCACCGGCTCGTAGGACAGGAAGTCGCCGTGGCCGATCTGGCCGACCATGCGGTTGCCGGTGTCCTCCTGCGTGTCGTACAGGACGACGTCGCCGGCCGACGTCCAGTGCTCGGCCTGCTTGTGCCGCGGCTGCAGGATCGCCGAGTCGCCGCCGGTCAGCGGGGAGACGCCGGCGCCGCCGCTGTCGGTGTACGTCGAGTCGACGATGTAGAAGATGTTGTCGACCTCGGAGTGCCCGTCGTCGACGATCGCCTGGATCTCGCCGCTGCAGCCGGTGTACTGCTCCAGCGGGTGTCCGTGCTGGTCGTGGCCGAGCGCGGGCTGCGTGACGATGTCGGCGCAGGCCACGCCGGCGCCGCTCACGCCGTCCTCGGCGTCGTCGACCCGCACCTCGAACGGCACCGGCTCGCCGAAGTCGAACACCTGCCCGTCCAGCGGCTCGACCAGTTCGACCTCCGGCCGGGTGTTGCCGACGCTGACCGGCACGTTCGCCACCCCGGTGCGGCCGGTCGGGTCGGTGACCACCAGCTGGGCGGTGTAGTCGCCGTTCGCGGTGTACGTGTGCGACGGGTTCGGCGCGGTGGAGTCGACGGCGCCGTCGGAGTCGAAGTCCCACGCGTAGGTGATCTCGTGCTCGTCCGGGTCGCCGGAGCCCTCGCTGGAGAACTGGACGGCCAGCGGCGGCTGCCCGGAGGTGGGGTCGGCCGACGCCCGCGCGACCGGCGACCGTTCGCCCGGCTCGGCGTAGTTGATCTTGTAGATGCCGGAGTCGGTGTTCGGGTCGCCGCGCCCGGAGCCGCCGTAGTTC
This sequence comes from Jiangella muralis, assembly GCF_001270745.1. Taxonomy (GTDB): domain Bacteria; phylum Actinomycetota; class Actinomycetes; order Jiangellales; family Jiangellaceae; genus Jiangella; species Jiangella muralis. The sequence goes on along the minus strand of NZ_LFXL01000031.1, from coordinate 19,726 downwards.
GAGCCCCACTCGATGACGTACAGCGAGCCGTCCGGGCCGAACTGCAGGTCGATCGGGCGGAGGAACTCCACGCCGGGCAGGAACCGGTTCAGCACGGCCGGCTGCCCGTCCTCGTCCAGCTGGACCTCGAAGATCGCGTTGCGGGTCCACTCGGCGATGAAGACGGTGTCGTCGTAGTACTCCGGGAACTTCGCCTCCGACGGGTTCGCGCCGTCGTAGTGGTAGGTCGGGCCGCCGATCGCCAGCCGCCCGCCGGTGCCCAGCTCCGGGTACTCCGGCGTGAGGTCGTACTGGTACGGCAGCCAGGCCGCCTGGGCCGGCGGCAGCTGCGTCAGGCCGGTGTTGTTCGGCGAGTCGTTGACCGGCCCGGCCGCGCAGTCGTACAGCGGGCCGGACTGGCCGGTGGCGAAGTCGTGGTCGTTGTACGCCTGGTTCGCGCCGACGCAGTGCGGCCAGCCGAAGTTGCCGGCGCCACGCGCCTGGTTCCACTCGTCGTAGCCGCGGCTGCCGCGGGTCGGGCTGTCGACGCGGGCGTCCGGGCCGACGTCGCCCCAGTACAGCCAGCCGGTCTCCTGGTCGACGTGGATGCGGTACGGGTTGCGCAGCCCCATCACGTAGATCTCCGGCCGGGTCCGCTCGGTGCCGGGCGGGAACAGGTTGCCGTCGGGGATCGTGTACGTGCCGTCGTCCTCGGGGTGCACGCGCAGCACCTTGCCGCGCAGGTCGTTGGTGTTCGCCGACGACCGCTGCGCGTCGTTGTACTCGAACCCGGGCCGCTCGTCGGTGGCGCCGTAGCCGCCGCAGCAGGGCGAGGAGTTGTCGCCGGTCGCGACGTAGAGGTTGCCGTCGGCGTCGAAGTCCATGCCGCCGCCCTCGTGCGCGTTGACCGCGCGCTGCGACGGCAGCTCGAAGATCGTCACCCGCGACTCGGGATCGACGGTGCCGGTGGCCTCGTCGTAGGTGAACCGGGCCACGACGGTGTTCGGCTCGTCTCGTGGCGAGTAGTACAGGTACAGCCAGCGGTTCGCGGCGAAGTCCGGGTCCAGCACGATGCCGTGCATGCCGTGGGTGTGCTCGACCAGCACGTCGAACCGCGCCGCCAGCTCCGTCCGCGCCGTCGCCGGGTCGTACACCTTGACGTCGCCGCCGCGCTGCACGAAGAACACCCGCCCGGTGTCGTCGATGTCCATCGCCAGCGGGTCGTCGGTGTTGCCGTCGAGCTGGATCTTCTCGAAGTTGTGCTCCGACGTCGCGCCGCAGTCACCGTCCACCACGCCAGCCGCCCACTGGATGCCGCCGAGCAGGTGCTGCAGGAACAGCGGCTCGTCGGTGAACGCCGACGGCGCATGCCCCATCCCGGTGTACCAGGACCGGCCGCCGTCGAAGTTCTGGCACCAGCTGATCGGGTGGTCCGCGCCCATCCGGTGCCCGCTGTAGGACGTCGTGTCGTAGCTGGCCAGCACGTGCACGTCGCCGCGCGGGTTGGTGACGAAGTCGTACGGCTCCTCGGTGCGGATCCACTCCTGCGGCAGCCCCGCGGTCGACGGGTGCACCTTGTCGTCCACCTCGACCTCCAGCTCCTGGACCGCCGGGTGGCTGAGGAAGAACGCGCCGGCCAGCTCGCCGTACCAGTCCCAGTCGCGCTCGGTGCCCGACGCGGAGTGGATGCCGACGTACCCGCCGCCGCCCTGGATGTAGCGCTCGAACGCGGCCCGTTGCTCGGCGTTCAGCAGGTCGCCGGCCTGCGGGGTGGAGTTGGTGTTGTTGAAGATCACCACCTCGTACTCGGCCAGCGCCTCGTCGGTGAAGTTCGCCGGGTCGTCGGAGATGGTGACGTTGAACCCGTTCTCCTCGCCGAGCTGCTCGATCGCAGCCTGACCTGCGGGGATGGAGTCGTGGTAGAAGTTCGTGACGCGCGAGAAGACCAGCGCGTCGAAGCTCTCCGCCGTCGGCTCGACGGCGGCGGTCGCGAGACCGCCGCCGGTCAGCGCCGAGGCCGCCAGCGCGGCGGCCAGCCCTGCTCTCAGCATGCGTGGCCTCCCGTCAGAAGCGCAGATCGCGCAGGTAGGCGAAGCTGTTGCGGGCCGTGCTCAGCTCGTCCGCCGGGTTGTCGTGCTCGACGAGGAACTGGCGGACGCCGCCGCGGCTGGCGTGCTCGAACATCGCCGGGAAGTCGAGCGTCCCGGAGCCGACGTCGGCGAACCCGCCGTCCGGCGCCATGTCCTTGACGTGCAGCGCGGGGAACCGCGCGGGATGCTGGACGAAGTAGTCGCCGGCGTCGTAGCCGCCGCGGGCCGCCCAGTACACGTCCAGCTCGAAGCCGACGAGGTCGGGGTCGGTCTCCTCCAGCAGCACGTCGTAGAGCACGCGGCCGCCGTCGGTGCGGAACTCGGCGTCGTGGTTGTGGTGCAGCACCTTCAGCCCGTAGGTCGCGGCGACGGCGCCGGCCCGGTTGAACTCCGCGGCGGCCCGGCGGATGCCGTCGAGCGTGTACAGCGAGCCGGGCAGGCTGGACGTCACCACCCACTGGCCGCCGAGCGTCAGGACGTCCTCACAGGCGCCGGCCAGGTTGTTCGTCAGGCGGTCGTAGCCGACGTGCTCCAGCACGGCCGTCAGCCCGGCGTCGTCGAGCATGGCGCGGATCGCGGCGGCGCTGTGCCCGTGCCGGCCGCTGACGCCGACCGTGGCGTAGCCGATGTCGGCCAGCGCCTGGACGGTGCCGGCGAAGTCGGCGGCCAGCCCGCGGCGCATCGTGTACAGGTGCATGCCGATCGCGGGCCGGGGGATCGGGCGGCGGCCGCTGCCCGCGGCCGCGGGGAGGACGCCGGCGGTCGCCGCTCCTGCGGCGAGGGCGGTCGCGGCGGTGGTACGCAGGAACGCACGGCGGTCGAGCAGGCGTCGGGACATGAGGCGACTCCACCTTTCGTTGTTCGTCGATGAACTTCTCGCGGTGGTAAGCGCTTTCCGAGCGGGTGACCGTACCGTAACGGCGGGGCACGCGCCGAGTCAACGCCTGGATCGGAACCGGTGATATCCGTGCGTTCCGGCCGTGCAGAGGACGGCCGCGGCGAGGCCGGCGAGCGGGGCGCCGGGCACCCCGGCGATCGTCAGCGCGACGCCGAGCGCGGCGGCGGGCAGCCACATCGCCGCGCTGACGGGGCGCGGCGGGCGCCGCTGCCGCCGTCGCACCCGGGCCTCCCAGCCGAGCGGGACGACCAGCGGCGGCAGCACCGCGGCGAGCACCGTCAGCCAGGGGAGCAGCGCGTTCTCGAACCCGGTCGTCGCCACGGCCAGCCCGGCCACGCCGATGACGGCCGCGGCCGGCCGGTCCCGCAGCCCCGTGACCGACCGCAGCGCCAGCCCGCCCGAGTGGAACGACGTCAGGCACGGCGCGGCGACCGCCACCACCACGAGCGCCGTCCCCAGGTCCGACGTGCGCAGGTGCGCCACGAGGTCGGCGGAGTCGCTGCGCAGCGCGATCATCGTCCCGGCGGTGGCCGCGACCAGCGTCGGCAGCACCAGGATCGCCGTACACGCCCACAGGTCGCTCCGGCCGCGCAGCCCGGCGGTGAAGTCCGGCGCCCGCAGCCCGAACACCGCGACGTACCCGACGAACACCGCCACGTCGGTGAGCAGCGTCGTCGACGTCCCGAACCCCGCGTCCAGCGGCGGCTCGCCGGCGGGGGACCCGTGCGTCGCGATGACGACGATCAGCGCGAGCGCCGCCGCCGTCGTCACCAGCGCCAGCGCGTTCCAGCGGTGCTGGCCGGCCGCCGCGATGGCCAGCAGCGGCAGCCCCAGTACGACCACGCCGGCCCACTTCGGGACGTCCAGCAGCGACCCGAGCGCCGCGCCGCCCAGGCCCGCGTTGAAGCCCAGCCAGCCGGCCATCGCCAGTGCCATCAGCGCGCCGACCACCGTCCGGTCGCCGCGCGGCAGGTACGCCTCGAGCAGCTCCGCCAGCGGCCGGCCCTCACCGTAGGGCGGCCGCAGCCCGAGCCGTCCGGGCACGATCAGCAGCACCGTCATCGCGACGCCGCCCAGGAGCAGGGCGCCGACCGGCACGGGGCCGCCGTGCCGGTCGGCGAGCCCGGCGCCCAGCACCAGCGCCGCCGGGCCGGTGCCGATCGCGAGCCACGCGCCGGCGGTGTTCCACCAGCGGCGCTCGGGCGTCATCCGTGCTGGCCGCTGGCCCCCAGCAGCGCCCGGATCTCGCGTGCCAGCTGCTCGAACGTCGGGCTGGACATGGTGGCGCCGTACTCGCGGACGGCCGGCAGGTCGACGTCGTAGACCCGCTCGATGCGGCCCGGCCGCGGCGTCATCACGACCACCCGTTGGCCGAGGTAGACCGCCTCCGCGATGGAGTGCGTCACCAGCACGACCGTCGTGCCGGTCTCGCGCCAGATGCGGTGCAGCTCGACGTTCATGTGCTCGCGGGTGAGCGCGTCCAGGGCGCCGAACGGCTCGTCCATGAGCAGCACCGGCGGCTCGTGCAGCAGCGCCCGGCACAGGGCGACGCGCTGCTGCATGCCGCCGGACAGCTCGTGCGGCAGCGCGGACTCGAACCCGGTCAGGCCGGTCAGCTCGATCAGCTGGTCGGCCCGGGCGGCGGCCGCGCGCTTGTCCAGGTTGCGCATCTCCGCCTGCAGCAGGATGTTCGCCCGGACGCCGCGCCATTCCAGCAGCGCGGCCCGCTGGAAGGCGAAGCCGATCTCCCGCTGCGGCCCGTTGACCTCGTTGCCGAGCAGCTTCACCTGCCCGCTGCTCGGCGGCACCAGGCCGGCGACGATCTTCAGCAGCGTCGACTTCCCGCAGCCCGACGGCCCGACGATGCTGACGAACTCGCCCGCCCGGACCGACAGCGAGACGTCGACGAGCGCCGTCGTCCGCTTCCGCTTGCTGCTGAACCTGCAGGTGAGGTCCTTGATGTCGATGGTCGTGGCGGGCCGTTGCCCGGCGGCGGCCGAGGGCTGCGTCGTCATGGTCTCCGTCATCTCCGTGCTCACCCGGCCTCGCCGAACGACGACTCCCAGTACGTCGCCGGGTCGCCCGGGTCGGACAGCGAGCCGGCGTCGGACAGCAGGTCGATGGTCTCCTGCCACTGCTCCTCGGTGTTGACGCCGGGCGTGCCGGCCTCGTCCAGGCGGAGCAGGCCGATGCTCTGCTCCAGCTGGGCCCGCAGCACCTCGGCCGGCGGGGTCTCGTCGGCGCCGTCCTCCATGGCCGCGGCGGCGCCGTCCGGGTCCTCGGCGGCGGCCTCCCAGGCGCGCGCCGTCGCCCGTACGAACGCCTCGGCCAGCTCCGGGTTCTCGTCGATCGTCTTCTGGTGCGCGATGATGCCGGTGCCGAGCAGGTTCATGCCCCAGTCGGTGTACAGCAGCGCGTCGACGTCCTTGCCGCTGAGGTCCTCGATGGTGGGGCCCTGGTCGTGGAAGAAGCCCATGATCACGTCGGCGCGGCCCTCGACCAGCGCCGCGATCTTGCCGGCCGGGTCGACGTTCACCACCTCGACGTCGTCCGGGTTGACGCCGTTCAGCTCCAGCCACGCCGGGAACGTCGCGTACATGGCGTCGCCCGGCGTCCCCGCGACCACCTTGCCGACGAGGTCGGCCGGCTCGCTGATGCCCTGGTCGGTGAAGAACTCCACCGACGCCGGGCCGGTCTGCAGGAACACCCCGAGGCTCTTGATCGGCATGCCCTCGGTGACGCCGTTGAGCAGCGGCGGCGTGTCGGCCCAGCCGAAGTCGGTCTGCGCCTGGGCGACCTGCTGCACCGTCGTCCCGGAGCCGCTGCCCGGCTTGATCTCCAGGTCGATGCCCTCCTCCTCGTAGATGCCCTCGGCGACGCCGTAGTAGAACGGCGCGTGCTCGCCGTACGGGACCCAGTTCAGGGTCAGGGTCACCTCGGTCAGTTCGCCGTCACCTGCCGCGGTGGGTTCGTCGTCGCCGCCGCAGGCGGACAGCGCGAGGAGTGCCACGGCCGCGGTGGCCAGCAGGCTGCGTCGCATGGTGGGCCCTTTCGTGGGTTTCTTCATGACGTGGTCAGGGGAACGCCCTGCCGCCGGCTGGCGTGCCAGGGGATGAGCAGCTTCTCGGCCACTTCGACCGCGACGAACAGCACGACGCCGAGGGCGGACATCAGGATCAGGTCGGCGAACAGCAGCGACGAGTTCAGGTTGCCGCTGGCCAGCAGCAGCACGTACCCGAGCCCTTCGTCGGCGCCGACGAACTCGCCGACCACCGCGCCGACGACGGCCAGCGTCACGGCCACCTTCAGGCCCGACAGCAGGTGCGGCAGCGCGTTCGGGAACCGGATCTTCCGGAACGTCTTCCACCGGCTGGCGCCCATCGTCGCGGACAGGTCCAGCAGCTCCGGATCGGTCGAGCGCAGGCCCGCGACCCCGGAGACCACGATCGGGAAGAACGCGATCAGCACCGCCAGGATCACCTTCGGCATCGGCCCGAACCCGAACCAGACGACGAGGATCGGCGCGATGGCGATCTTCGGGATCACCTGAGCGAACAGGATCAGCGGGTACAGCGCCTTCTCCAGCGTGGGCGAGTACACGATCAGGACCGCTGCGAGCAGCCCGATCGCCGCCGCCAGCAGGAAGCCCAGCACCGTCTCGTACGTCGTCACCCAGGTGTGCCGGGCGAGCATCTCGCGCTCCTCGACCAGCTCGTTCGCGACGTCGCCCGGTGTGGGCACCAGGTAGGCGGGGAAGACCTCGGCCGCCGTGACCGCCCACCAGCCGAATCCAAGCAGGACCAGCAGCAGGGCGGGTCGCCAGGCGGCGTCGAGGAGCTGGATCGCGCGCTGGGCGGCCGTCCGCCGGGCGGGCGCCTCGTCGTTCTCTGATTCGGCCGATGGGGGAGCGGCCGGGGACATCACGTCAGGCATCGAAGTACTCGTCCTCGTCGTCGGCGGCGGGGATGGCGACGACCAGCGCGCGGAGCTCGCCGATCGCGCGGTGCCGGGTGCCCGGCGGGATCAGGAACGCGCTCAGCGGGCCGGCCTCGTGCGTGACGCCGTCCAGCTCCACCTGGCCCTCGCCCTCCAGGACCACGTAGATCTCGGTGGCCCGGCGGTGGTAGTGGCTGATCGCCGCGTCGACGTCGAGCAGATGCACGCTCGCCGTCCCCGGCTCCACGTCGACGAACGCCCGGCGGGTCTGCCCGCATGAGCACGAGCGCGGCTCGATCGCATCGAGCCTGGCAGTGGCGGGTGCGTTCGGTACGGTCGAGGATGCGGCCATTCGCGCCTCCTTGCGGAAGTACGTCGGTGGAAAACGCTTTCCTGTGTCGGCCGACGTTACCGGGGTGTTGCCGAGGTGGTCAAGGGTCCGGTCCGTCCAGATCGCCCGGCGGTTCGCCGGCTGCGGCGGCGTGCTGAACAACGCGGCCCGCAGCGGGTTCGGCGCCGTGGATGAGGTCACCGAGAGCAACGGCAACGAGAGCCGCAGATCATCCACCTTTCTGGTGGTCATAGCGGCTCAAAAGGTTGATGATCATGGCGGCTACGCCGTTGGCGCGCCGCGCTCGTCAGGCGGCGGGTGGCGGCGGGGGAGGCTGAGGCGGCGGCGGCGTGCCGGGCGGCACACCGACCACCCGTACCGGCGCGCGCTGCTTCGCGGCCACCGGCGGTGGCGGCGGGGGAGGCGGCAGTTCCGCCCCGTTCACCCGCAACCGCCGTCCCCACGGCGGGCCGGCGTCGTGCGAGGGCTCGCGCGGTGTCGTGGACTGCGCCGGTCCGGGCCGGCTGTCCAGCTGGCCGCTCGGCTCGACCGGGCCGCTCGGCTCGACCGGGCCGGCCGGCTCGACGCGGCGTGGCACCGAGCCGCCGCCCTTGCCCGGCGCCGTCCCCGATCCCTTCGGCGGCTTGCTCTTCCGGATCGTCGGCGTGGTCTGCTGGCCGTTCGTGCTCTCGTCCTCGTCGAGCCGCTCCAGCCTGATCACCGTCAGCCGTCGCAGCGCGTCGCGGCGGGCCCACGGCACGACCTCCTGGGCGTCGTGCAGCGGACCGGGCTCCTCGGCCGGCGGCGGCGGATCGGCCGGCCGGTCCTCGCCGAGCTGCTCGAGTCGCGTGGTCGTCAGCCTGCGCAGCGCGTCGCGGGCCCGGACCCACGCCGGTCCGCTCTGCTCCTCGCGCGGCTCGGCCTTCGGCTCCGGCCCGGCCGGCTTCTGCTCGGCCTGCTCCAGTCGCGTCGTGGTCAGGCGCCGCAGGGTGTCGCGGGCACGCACCCACGCCGGCCCGGTCTGCTCCTCGGCCGGCTCGGGAGTGGGCTCCGGCGTGGGCTCCGACTGGGCGACGGGCGCCGGCTCGGCGATGGGCGCCGGCCGGGCGTCCGGCTCCGGTGGTGCGGACGTGGCGCGGCGGAAGGCGGTCCGGATCCGGGTCCGCCACGGCACGGCCGGCCCGGCCGCGACGGGCTGCTCGCTCCCGGCCCCAGCTTCGCCGGCGTCGTCGGCCGGGTCGGGCCAAGCTGCCGCGATGCGCCGGCTGACGGCACGGCGCAACTCCAGTCTCGAGCGCGTGCGGCCGGTCGGCGCCGCCTCGGCGCCGGCCGGTTCGGTGGACGCGAGCGGTGCGGTGGCGGGCGCGGCGGGTGCGGCGGACTCGGCCTGCTGTCGTGCGCCGCCGAGCCGGTGCGCGACCGCGGCGCGGAGCCGGGTCCACCCGGACCCGGCGGTCTCGGCCGGCGCCGGGGGTTCGCGATGGCGGCCCCGCGGCTCCGCCGGCTCTGCCTCGGCTGCCGCCGGCTCTGCCTGGGCTGCCGCCGGCTCTGCCTGGGCTGCCGCCGGCTCTGCCTCGGCCGCCTCCGCCTCTGCCTCGGCCGCCTCCGGCGACGCGTCTCGCGTGCGTGGCGGTGCGTAGCGGCGCCGGATGACGCCGGACGGGCGGCTCGGCGACTGCGCGGCGACGCTTGCGGACCGCGCCTGCGGCTCCGGCTCCGGGGTGACGGGCGGCGGCTGGGCCGGGCTGGCGGGCGGTGCCTGAGTCTCGGGCACTGGTGCGACAGGTTCGCGCTCGGCCGGCGGCGGTTCCGGTTCGGCGGCCGCAGGACTCGCCTCGGCCGGCTGCGGCTCGGCGGTCGCCGATTCAACTGCCGCCGGTGGGGGAGTGGGCTCGCTGGGCGCCTGGTGCGCCGCGACGACACTCGCGGCGCCAGCAGCACCGACCGGCGCGGGAGCAGCGGCAGCACCGATGGACGCTGGGCCGACAGCGGGCAGGTCCGCCGGCTGGGCCGATGGCAGGGTGGCTGGCGGGGCCGATGGCGGGGACGGTCGCTGGGGCGGGCCGAAGCGGCGCCGGACGGCCACCCGCAGGCGGACCCGGGCCCGATCGGCGATGGCCATGGTCGCCAGCGCCCCCGTCACCCCGACGACGAGGGTGCCGACGGCGCGGAGCTCGGACGGGAGCCGGACCAGTGGGCCCCAGCCCTCGAACGTCCCCAGCGCGGCGAGTCCGGCGAGAACGGCCGCCACCACGATGCCGCCGCGGTGCGGGCGCGGAACCTCGGGCGGCGGCTGGGCCTCCCACGCGATCAGCCCGCCCATCGCCGCCAGCGCGAAGCCGAGCACGCTGCCGAGGCCGCCGAGGTCGGCGATGCCCATGATCAGGCCGGTCGTCACCAGCAGCCGGGCCGGGAGTCCGGCGGTGTCGTGGCGGCGCGCGGGGAGCCAGGCGATGACGGTGCCGAGGCCGAGCAGCAGCACCACACCGGCGACGGTGAGGAGGAAGCTGTTGTCGGCGTCGAACATATCCGACATTCGACCATGAAGAAGGCCGGTGGCGCAGCCGGGCCGCGCCGCAGCTAGGCTCTAGTGTGCTCATCGCCGCTGCGATCTGCCCGTATCCGCCGCTTATGGTGGCCTCTGACGACGCCCGGATGGACGACGTCCGGGCGGCCTGCTGGTCCGCACTGGACGACCTGCGGGCGGCCAGCCCGGACCTCCTGGTCGTCGTCGGGCCGGGTGAGACGACGGCCGACGAGGCGGGGCGGGCGGGCAGTCTGGCCGGGTACGGCCTCGACGTCACGGTCGCGCTCCCCGGCGCCGGAGAGGGCCGGACGATGCCGCTCTCGCTCAGCGTCGGCGCCTGGCTGCTGCAGCGCGACGGCTGGGAGGGGCCGGTGGCGACGGCGACGGTGGCCGGCGACGCGGGCGACGGTGACGGGGTGGAGCTGGGCCGGCGGCTCGCCGACCGGGCCGACCGGGTGGCGCTGCTGGTGATGGCGGACGGCTCGCCGCTGCGGGCGGACACCACGCCGGACGCGCTGCGCGGGCGGGCGGAGCGTTACGACGCCGCACTGGCGGCCGCCCTGCGTGACGGCGATCCGCGCGGCCTCCTGGGCCTCGACGCGGACGCGGACGCGGAGGCCGGGTCGCCGGGGCGCCAGGCACTGCGGGTGCTCGCTGGCGCCGCCGACGACGGGCTGTTCGATGCCGAGGTGGGCTACGACGCCGCCCCGTACGGCGTCGGCTACCTGGTCGGCGTCTGGGAACGGCACGGCTGACGCGCGTACCGCTCCCAGCTCGACCGGTCGACGGCGTCAGGCGGGCGGGTTGTCCTCGCCCTTCTCGCCGTCGAGGCCGTCGATGAGGTCGCGGGCCTTGTCGTCGACGCCCTCGAGGTGCTCGCTGTACTTGCCGCCGGTCTTGTCGTCGATGAAGTCGGTGGCCTTGTCGACACCGTCGCCGACCTTGTCAGCGTTGTCCGAGAGCATGTCGGTGACCTTGTTCTTGATTTCGTCGAAGCCCATGATCGGCACTTCCCCTCGTTGACGTGGCCGTCGGGCCGCCTGGTGCGGCTCGAACAGCGCTCCCACCGACGTTCATACCCCCACCTCCGGCGACCCGCAACGCGTTCGCCGACACCCGTGGCGCTCGCCGTGGGAATGCGAGGACGCCCGGCCGGAAATGATCGAGGCAAAAGTGCGTAACGCACCGAATATACCGTATCGGTCTCGACACTCGATCCGTGGGGGTCGAAGGCGCGCCGAAATCATGAAATTCGGAGTAAATGCACTGGTCAACGACGAATATTGTCAGGATCTTGCTATATCGATACGAACCCCCTAGCGTGGATTGCGCCATGAGGGCCCGCCGCGGGGAATGCGCGGTTGGTGGGCCGTGGCGATCTGCCGTGGATGTGCGGGCGCGGCGCGGGCGGGTGCCCGATGCCAGATAAGCCTGTTTACCTGCGGTGATGTAGGTGCCGGCCGTCCGAGTCCAGTGCAATGGCGCACGCGCACGTGTCACTCGAGCAATCGTAGGGAGTTTGTATGCCCGGAAGTGACCAGAAGGGCCTTCAACACATTGCCGAGACCACGGGGATCCCAGACGCGCCACAGGATTTCGGCGACAATCCACTCGAGGTTCGCGCCACCGACCACTACACCGCCGAATATGTCGCGAGTTTCGTCGAGAAGTGGGACGAGCTGATCGACTGGAAGCGCCGCTACGAGAGCGAGGGAAGCTTCTTCATCGACCAGCTGCGCTCCCGTGGGGTGCGCAAGGTCCTGGACGTCGCGACCGGCACCGGGTTCCACTCCGTCCGCCTGCTGGAAGAGGGGTTCGAGACGGTCAGTGCGGACGGCAGCCCCGACATGCTGGCCAGGGCGTTCGCGAACGGCCTGACGCACGGCGGCCACATCCTGCGGGTCGTGCACGCGGACTGGCGGTGGCTGAACCGGGACGTCCATGGCGAGTACGACGCGATCGTGTGCCTGGGGAACTCCTTCACCCACCTGTTCTCGGAGCGGGACCGGCGCAAGGCGCTCGCGGAGTTCTACGCGATGCTGAAGCACGACGGCGTCCTCATCCTGGACCAGCGCAACTACGACGCGATCCTGGACGACGGCTTCGCCAGCAAGCACACCTACTACTACTGCGGCGAGGACGTCTCGGCCGAGCCGGAGCACGTGGACCCGGGGCTGGCGCGGTTCCGGTACCGCTTCTCGGACGGCTCCGAGTACCACCTGAACATGTTCCCGCTGCGCAAGGACTACGTGCGACGTCTGATGCGCGAGGTGGGCTTCCAGAAGGTGGAGACCTACGGCGACTTCCAGCAGACGTACGCCGACGACCGCCCGGACTTCTACATCCACGTCGCGGAGAAGAGTTACGTGCCTGACGAGGAGCTCACCGACCACTACTCCGCCGCGGTCCAGACCGCGCGGGACTACTACAACTCCGCCGACGCCGACGGCTTCTACGCGACCGTCTGGGGTGGCGAGGACATCCACGTCGGCACGTACGCCGAGGCGGACGAGGACATCGCCGTGGCCAGCCGGCGGACGGTCGAGACGATGGCGGCCCTGGTGGACGTCGGCCCGCAGTTGCGCGTCCTGGACGTGGGCTCCGGCTACGGCGGCGCGGGCCGGTACCTGGCGAGCACGTTCGGCTGCTCCGTCACCTGCCTGAACCTGAGCGAGGTCGAGAACGACCGCAACCGCCGGCTCACCGCCGCGCAAGGGCTGGACGGCCTGGTCGACGTGGTGGACGGGTCGTTCGAGGACCTGCCGTTCGAGGACCAGGCCTTCGACGTCGTCTGGTCGCAGGACGCGTTCCTGCACAGTGGTGACCGGGCGCGCGTGCTGGAGGAGGCCGCCCGGGTGCTCCGGCCCGGCGGCGTCATGGTGTTCACCGACCCGATGAGCGCCGACGACGCGTCCGCCGCGAGCCTGGCCCCCATCCTGCAGCGCCTGCACCTGGAGTCGATGGCCTCGCCGGCCTTCTACACCCACCAGCTCGGCCGCCTCGGCCTGACGTCGGTGGAGTTCCACGACCGCTCGCACGACCTGGTCAGCCACTACCAGCGCGTGCTGGCCGAGACGGAGCGGCGTGCGGCCGAGCTGAACGGAGTGGTCGGCGACGACTACCTCGTCCGGATGAAGGCCGGCCTGCGGCACTGGATCGACGGCGGCCGGGCCGGGCAGCTGACCTGGGGGATCTTCACCGCCCGACGCGAAGAAGGAGCGCAGCGATGACCTTTCGGCGGCTGTTCACCAGCGAGTCGGTGACGGAGGGCCACCCGGACAAGATGGCGGACGCGATCAGCGACTCCATCCTGGACGCGATGCTGGCGCAGGACCCGCGGTCCCGGGTCGCCGTCGAGACGCTGATCACGACCGGGCAGGTGCACGTCGCGGGCGAGGTGACCACCAGCGGCTACGTGGACATCCCGGCGATCGTGCGGGACCGGATCCTGCGCATCGGCTACGACTCCTCGGCCAAGGGTTTCGACGGGGAGTCGTGCGGCGTGAACGTCGCGATCGACGCGCAGTCCGCCGACATCGCCCAGGGCGTCGACACCGCGCACGAGTTGCGGGTCGAGGGCGCCACCGACGCCATCGACGCCCAGGGCGCGGGCGACCAGGGGCTGATGTTCGGCTACGCCTGCTCGGACACGCCCGAGCTGATGCCGCTGCCGATCGCGCTGGCGCACCGGCTGTCCCGCCGGCTCGCGGCGGTGCGACGCGACGGCGTCCTGCCGTACCTGCGGCCGGACGGCAAGACGCAGGTGACCGTCGAGTACGAGGGCGAGCGTCCGGTGCGGCTCGACACCGTCGTGGTGTCGAGCCAGCACGCCGCGGACATCGACCTGGACCGGATGCTGGCCGTGGACGTGCACGATCACGTCATGGCGCCGGTGCTGGCCGGCGTCGAGCTGGACACGGCGGACACCCGCCTGCTGGTCAACCCGACTGGCCGGTTCGTGGTCGGCGGGCCGGTCGGCGACGCCGGGCTGACCGGGCGCAAGATCATCGTCGACACGTACGGCGGGATGGCCCGGCACGGCGGCGGCGCGTTCTCCGGCAAGGACCCGTCCAAGGTTGACCGGTCGGCGGCGTACGCGATGCGGTGGGTGGCGAAGAACGCCGTCGCCGCGGGCCTGGCCGGACGGATCGAGGTGCAGGTGGCCTACGCCATCGGGAAGGCCGCGCCGGTCGGGCTGTTCGTCGAGACGTTCGGCACCGAGGCCGTCGACCCGGCCAAGATCCAGCTGGCCATCGAGGAGGTGTTCGACCTGCGGCCGGCGGCGATCATCCGCGACCTCGACCTGCTGCGTCCTATCTACGCGCCGACCGCCGCCTACGGGCACTTCGGCCGCCCGGACCTCGATCTCCCCTGGGAGCGGACCGGGCGGGTCGACCAGTTGCGCGAAGCCGCCCGAGCCTGATCACCCGAGGAGGCCCTGCCATGCGCGTCGCCGTGACCGGCTCCATCGCCACCGACTACCTGATGGTGTTCCCCGGACGCTTCACCGACCAGCTCGTCGCCGACCGGCTCGAGCAGGTGTCGCTGTCCTTCCTCATCGACCGGCTCGACGTCCGCCGCGGCGGCGTGGCGGCCAACATCTCCTACGGCATGGGCGCGCTGGGATTGCGCCCGCTCCTGGTCGGCGCCGTCGGCCCGGACTTCGACGAGTACCGCTCCTGGCTGGAGCTCAACGGCGTCGACACCTCGCACGTCCGGGTGTCCGACGAACGGCACACGGCGCGCTACCTGTGCACGAGCGACAGCATGAACAACCAGATCGCCTCGTTCTACTCCGGCGCCATGGCCGAGACCGGCGAGATCGATCTGGGCGCCGTCGCCGAGCGGGCCGGGGGACTCGACCTCGTCCACGTCGGCGCCAGCGACCCGGACGGCATGATCCGGCACACCCAGCAGTGCCGCGATCTCGGCCTGCCGTTCGTCGCGGACTTCTCCCAGCAGATCGCCCGCATGAGCGGCGAGGAGGTCGCGTCGCTGGTGCCCGGGGCCCGGTTCCTGTTCACGAACGAGTACGAGGCCGGGCTGCTGTGCGAGAAGACCGGCTGGTCGCACGCGGACGTGCTGGAGCGGGTCGGCGGCTGGATGACGACGCTGGGCGCCGGCGGCGCGCGCCTGGAGGCGAACGGCGCCGCGCCGGTGGTGGTCCCGTGTGTGCCGGCGAAGCGGGAGCTCGACCCGACCGGCATCGGCGACGCGTTCCGGGCCGGGTTCCTGGCCGCGTTGTCGTGGGACGTCCCGCTCGAACGCGCGATGCAGACGGGGTGCCTGCTCGCCACCCTCACCATCGAGGCGCGCGGACCGCAGGAGTACCTGGTCGACTCCGTGGCCTTCCACCGCCGCATGGCCGACGCCTACGGCGACGACGCCGCGGCCGAGATCCTGCCGTTCCTGCCCGCCGCCTGAGAGGGGACCGCGTGACCGAGACCTTCATCGAGGCCCTTGACCGGCGGGTGCTCGTGGCCGACGGCGCCATGGGCACCATGCTGCAGGGCCACGACCTCGGGCTGGACGACTTCGTCGGGCTCGAGGGGTGCAACGAGATCCTGAACGTCACTCGCCCCGACGTCGTGCGGTCGGTGCACCGGGCCTACTACGAGGCCGGCTCCGACCTCGTCGAGACGAACACCTTCGGCGCCAACTGGGCCAACCTCGCCGAGTACGACATCGCCGGGCGGATCGGCGAGCTGGCCGAGGCCGGCGCCCGGCTGGCCCGCGAGACGGCCGACGAGTTCGCCACCCCGGACCGGCCGCGGTTCGTCCTCGGCTCGGTCGGGCCGGGCACGAAGCTGCCGACCCTCGGCCACGTCCGCTACGCCCACCTCCGCGACGCCTACGCCGAGCAGGTCGCCGGCATGCTGGCCGGCGGCATCGACGCCGTCCTCGTCGAGACCAGCCAGGACCTGCTGCAGGCGAAGGCGGCGATCCTGGGCGCGAAGCGGGCGATGCGGGCGGCGGGCCACGAGGTCCCGATCGTCGTCCAGGTCACCGTCGAGACCACCGGCACCATGCTGGTCGGCAGCGAGATCGGCGCGGCCGTGACGGCGCTGGAACCGCTGGGCGTCGACCTGATCGGGATGAACTGCGCCACGGGACCGGCCGAGATGGGCGAGCACCTGCGCTACCTGGCCCGCCACGCCCGGGTGCCGATCTCGGTCATGCCGAACGCGGGGCTGCCGGAGCTCGGCCCGGACGGCGCGGTCTACCCGCTCGGCCCGGACCAGCTCGCCGCGGCGCTCGCCGGGTTCGTCCGCGACCACGGAGCCCGGCTGGTGGGCGGCTGTTGCGGCACGACGCCCGAGCACTTGCGGGCCGTCGTGGCCGCGGTGGACGGCCTGCCCCCGGCCGAGCGCTCGCCGGAGCGCGAGGCCGGCGTCGCATCCGTCTACCAGAGCGTGCCGTTCCGCCAGGACACCAGCGTGCTGGTGATCGGCGAGCGGACCAACGCGAACGGCTCCAAGGCGTTCCGGACGGCGATGGCGGACGAGAGGTGGGACGACTGCGTCGAGATCGCCCGGGCGCAGACCCGCGACGGCGCCCACCTGATGGACCTGTGCGTCGACTACGTCGGCCGGGACGGCGTCGCCGACATGGACACGCTGGCGTACCGGCTGGCCACGGCGTCGACGCTGCCGGTGATGCTCGACTCCACCGAACCGGCGGTGCTCGAGGCGGGCCTGGAACGCCTCGGCGGCCGCTGCGTGATCAACTCGGTGAACTACGAGGACGGTGACGGGCCGGACTCGCGGTTCCAGCGCGCGATGCGCGTCGCCGCGGAGCACGGCGCCGCCGTCGTCGCCCTCTGCATCGACGAGGAGGGCCAGGCGCGGACGGCGGACTGGAAGGTGCGCGTGGCCTCGCGGCTGATCGAGGACCTCACCGCGAACTGGGGGCTCGCCCTCGACGACATCATCGTCGACACCCTGACCTTCCCGATCTCGACGGGTCAGGAGGAGGTCCGCCGCGACGCGGCCGAGACGATCGAGGCGATCCGCCGGCTGCGGGACCGGTACCCGGCCGTGCAGACGACGCTGGGCGTGTCCAACGTCTCGTTCGGCCTGAACCCCGCCGCCCGGCAGGTGCTCAACTCCGTCTTCCTGCACGAGTGCGTCGAGGCCGGCCTGACGACGGCCATCGTGCACGCCTCGAAGATCCTGCCGAT
Organism: Jiangella muralis; assembly: GCF_001270745.1. Lineage (GTDB taxonomy): Bacteria > Actinomycetota > Actinomycetes > Jiangellales > Jiangellaceae > Jiangella > Jiangella muralis. Next base: position 2,785 of record NZ_LFXL01000031.1, on the reverse strand, counting down.
GTCGCGGATCCCGGACGAGCAGCGTGCGGTCGCCCTCGACCTGATCTACGACCGGCGGCGCGAGGGGTACGACCCGCTGCAGCGGTTCATGGAGCTGTTCGAGGGCGCCACCGCCGCGTCCAACCGGGAGACCCGGGCCGAGGAGCTGGCCCGGCTGCCGCTGGGGGAGCGGTTGGAGCGGCGCATCGTCGACGGCGAGCGCAACGGCCTCGAGGCCGATCTCGACGCGGCCATGCGGGAGCGGCCGCCGCTGGAGATCGTCAACGACACGCTGCTGTCCGGCATGAGGACGGTCGGCGAGTTGTTCGGGTCGGGCCAGCTGCAGCTGCCGTTCGTGCTGCAGTCCGCCGAGGTCATGAAGGCGGCGGTGGCGCACCTGGAACCGCACATGGAGAAGGACGACTCCGGCGGGAAGGGCCGGATCGTGCTGGCGACGGTCAAGGGCGACGTGCACGACATCGGCAAGAACCTCGTCGACATCATCCTCTCCAACAACGGCTACGACGTGGTCAACCTCGGCATCAAGCAGCCGGTGGGCGCGATCCTCGACGCGGCGAGCGAGCACCGGGCCGACGCCGTCGGCATGTCCGGGCTGCTGGTGAAGTCGACGGTGGTCATGAAGGAGAACCTCGAGGAGATGAACGCGCGCGGCGTGGCCGAGACCTGGCCCGTGCTGCTGGGCGGTGCGGCGCTGAACCGCACGTTCGTCGAGGACGACCTCGCCTCGGTCTACAAGGGCGAGGTCAGCTACGCCCGCGACGCCTTCGAGGGCCTGCGGCTGATGGACTCCATCATGAAGCGCAAGCGGGGCGGCGTCGTCGAGGCCGACCCGGAGGCCGAGGCCAAACGCGCCGAACGACGCGCCCGCCGGCAGCGGTCGAAGCAGCTCGCCGAGGCGCGCCGGGCCGAGCAGGAGGCGGCCCAGCCGCCCGGCGGCCGGTCCGACGTCGCCGCCGACGTCCCCGTCCCCGAGCCGCCGTTCTGGGGCACCCGGGTGGTGCGCGGCATCGCGCTGGCCGAGTACGCGGCACTGCTGGACGAGCGCGCCACGTTCCTCGGCCAGTGGGGGCTGCGCGGCGCCCGGGCGGGCGAGGGCCCCGGGTACGAGGAGCTGGTCGAGACCGAAGGCCGGCCGCGGCTGCGGTACTGGCTGGACGAGCTGACGACTCGGGGCGTCGTCGCGCACGCCGCGGTCGTGTACGGCTACCTCCCGTGCGTCTCCGAGGGCGACGACCTCGTCGTGCTGGACGCTCCGGCGCCGGACGCCGGCGAACGGTGCCGCTTCACCTTCCCGCGGCAGCGCCGGGACCGGCGGCTGTGCCTGGCCGACTACTTCCGTCCCCGCGACCTGGCCGTGAGCTCGGGCCGGGTGGACGTGCTGCCGCTGCAGCTGGTGACGATGGGGCAGCCGATCGCCGACTTCGCCAACGAGCTGTTCGCCGCGGACGCCTATCGCGACTACCTCGAGGTGCACGGGCTCGGGGTCCAGCTCACCGAGGCGCTGGCCGAGTACTGGCACCGCCGGGTCCGCCAGGAGCTGCGGCTGCCCGGCGGCGGGTCCGTCGCGGCCGAGGACGCCGACGACGTCACCGAGTTCTTCCGGCTGGGGTACCGCGGCGCCCGGTACTCGCTGGGCTACGAGGCCTGCCCCGACCTGCGCGACCGCGAGAAGGTCGTCGCGCTGCTCGACCCCGGCCGGATCGGGGTCACGCTCTCGGCGGAACACCAGCTGCACCCCGAGCAGTCGACCGATGCCTTGGTGGTGCACCACCCCGAGGCCGTCTACTTCACCACCTGAATCGACTTGAGGAGCCGTTCCATGTCCCTTGATTTCAAGGTCGCTGATCTGTCGTTGGCTGATTTCGGTCGTCGTGAGATTCGTTTGGCTGAGCATGAGATGCCGGGTTTGATGGCGATGCGTGCCGAGTTCGGTGACAGCAAACCGCTCACTGGCGCCCGGATCACGGGTTCGCTGCACATGACGGTGCAGACGGCGGTGTTGATCGAGACGTTGACGGTGTTGGGCGCGGATGTCCGGTGGGCGTCGTGCAACATCTTCTCCACCCAGGATCACGCGGCCGCGGCGATCGCGGTCGGCCCGACGGGGACGGTGGACGCGCCGGCGGGGGTGCCGGTGTTCGCGTGGAAGGGTGAGTCGTTGGAGGAGTACTGGTGGTGCACCGAGCAGGCGTTGACCTGGCCCGGCGCCGCTGGCCCGAACATGATCCTCGACGACGGTGGCGACGCGACCCTGCTGGTGCACAAGGGGGTGGAGTTCGAGAAGGCCGGCACGGTCCCGGACCCGGCGGCGGATGATCCGGAGGAGTGGCGGGTCGTGCTCGGGCTGTTGAAGCGCACCCTGGGCGAGTCGGACTCGCGGTGGACGGCGATGGCGCGGGAGATCCGTGGTGTGACGGAGGAGACCACGACCGGGGTGCACCGGTTGTACGAGATGATGCGCGACGGCGCGTTGTTGTTCCCGGGTATCATCGTGAACGATTCGGTGACGAAGAGCAAGTTCGACAACAAGTACGGGTGCCGGCATTCGCTGATCGATGGGATCAACCGGGCCACCGATGTCCTGATCGGGGGGAAGGTGGCGGTGGTGTGCGGGTACGGCGATGTCGGTAAGGGGTGCGCGGAGTCGCTGCGCGGGCAGGGCGCGCGGGTGGTGGTGACGGAGATCGACCCGATCTGCGCGTTGCAGGCGGCGATGGACGGCTACGAGGTGACCACGCTGGACGAGGCGATCGAGCGGGCGGACATCGTGGTGACCGCGACCGGC
>NZ_LFXL01000030.1 GCF_001270745.1 Jiangella muralis | reverse complement strand
AACACCTTCGGCATCGGACAACACCTTCCACCAGGCGTTGCTACGACCGATGGAATCCGCCGGGCAAAAGCCACCGGATTCCGCCAATATCTCCAAGATCAACGTGGAATCGGCGGGGGCGGGGCGGGGCGAGGTGGGGGTAGCGTGCACCACGTGCCGGGGCGCAGGTTGCTGGGCTACGCCGTCGTCGCCACGTTGCTGGTGGTGGCGGGCGTCGTCGGGGTGCGGCTGGTGCTGGGACCGCCGTCCGACCCGGCGCCGGCCGCGGTGGCGGGGGAGCCGGCGCCACCGGTGACCGACGACCCGCTGGCGCGCATCGCCGTCGCCGGTGACACCGGGACCGGCGACGCGGCCGAGCGGGCCACCGTCGCGGAGATGGTGTCGCAGGCGGACCGCGGCGGTGGCGGATACGACGCGGTGCTGCTGCTGGGCGACCTCGTCTACGAGGACGGCGACGCCGCGCGGGTCGACGACGCCGTCACCGAGCCGTTCGCGCCGCTGCTCGACGACGGCGTGCCGCTGCTGCCGGTGCTCGGCAACCACGACTACGAGAGTGACGAGCAGACCCAGATCATGGCGGCGCTCGGCCGCGACGACGCCTGGTACGAGCAGCGGGTCGGCCCGGTGCGGGTGCTCGTCCTCGACACCGAGCGCACCGGCGACGCGGCGCAGACGGCCTGGCTGAAGGAGCGGCTGGCGGCGCCGCAGCCGGCGGGCACGTGGACCGTCGTCGCGCTGCACCGGCCGCCCTACTCGGCCGGGCAGCACGGCTCGGACCCGCGGGTGCGGGCCGACTGGGTGCCGCTGTTCGACGAGTACGACGTGCCGCTGGTGCTGGCCGGCCACGACCACGACTACCAGCGCTCGGACGTGCTGGACGGCGTCGTCTACGTGGTGTCGGGGGCGGGCGCGAAGCTGCGGCCCACCGGCCAGGCCGGCTTCACCGCCGTCAGTTCGTCCACCCTGCACTACGTGGACCTGCTGGTCTACGCCGACCGCCTGGTCGGGCGGGCGATCGACCAGTCCGGCGCGCTGGTCGACGTGTTCACGGTGCCGCGGTAGCCGCGTCAGGCGTCGACGGTGAAGCTGAACATCATGCCGCTCTCCAGGTGCTCGGCGATGTGGCAGTGCGCCATCCAGCGGCCCGGGTTGGTCAGGTCGAACAGGATGTCGACGGTCTCGCCGGTGCGGACCAGCACGGTGTCCTTCCACACCAGGTTCGGCTCGGTGGCGCCGTCGCGGGCGAGGACGAGGAACCGGCCGGCGCCGTGCAGGTGGAACGGGTGCTGCATCGGGTGGTCCGACTCCAGCTCGTTGACCAGCCGGATCTTCACCCGCTGGCCGACGGTGAAGCGCCAGTCCGGCTCGCCGCCGGTGGCCGGGTCGACGATGCGCCAGGTGACGGTGGCGTTGGTCGAGGCGCGGTTCATCCCCGCCATCTCGTCCTCCCACTCGATGCCGTCGGCGGTCGCGCTGAGGCCGTCATGGCTGTCGTGGCCATGGTGCTCGTGGTGGCCGCCGTGGCCGCCCTCGCCCATGGTCAGCTCGGCGATGAACGACAGCACCTCGTCCGGCTCGGCCGCGAGCCACGGGCCCAGCCCGGCCCGCTCGGCGGCGAGGTCGGGCGCGCCGCCGAGAGTCTCGAACCGCGCGGTGAGGTCCGGCGTGGCCGGCGTGGCGCCGACCGTCACCGTCGCCAGCCGGTGCGTGCCGACGGGGGTGTGGTGCTCCAGCGCGTACTCGCCCGGCGCCGGGAACAGCACGTCGACGACGGCCCGCTCGGACGGCGAGACCAGCACGCCGTCGACGAACTCGTCGTGCTCGACGCGGCCGGAGTCGCCGCCGACCAGCTTCATCCGCGCGCCCGGCACCCGCACGTCGAACACTCGCGTGTTGGCGGTGTCGACCAGCCAGAACCGCACCACCTCGCCGGCGTCCGCCGTCAGCGCCGGGGCCTGTTCGCCGCCGGTGAGGTACACGTTGCCGAACCGCCCCATGGCCGCGTGCGTCGTCTCGGCCGGGCTGAACGGCGCGATGCGGCCGTCCTCGACCAGCAGGTCGTCCAGCGTCAGCACGACGTCGCGGTGCGCGGGCGGCCAGTAGTCCTCGTCGGCGGGGCGGACGAGGATGGTGCCGTAGAGGCCGAGCTCCTGGGTGTAGTCCTCGCGCACGTGCGGGTGGTACCAGTACAGGCCGGGGTCGGGGAAGCGCAGCCGGTACGTGTGCCGCCCGCCGACGGCGATGGGCGCCTGCGTGTCGCCCGGGACGCCGTCGCTGCTGTTGTCCAGCCGCAGGCCGTGCCAGTGCACCGTCGTCTCCAGGTCGCCCTCGTTCGCGACGTCGACGGTCAGCTCGCTGCCCTGGCGGACGGTCAGCGCCGGGCCGGGGATCGAGCCGTTGTAGGCGAGCATGCGGACGGTGGCGCCGTCCAGCCGCTTCGCCACCGGCGCGATGGTCAGGGCGACGGTGTCGCCGTCGCCGGGCTCGAGCGTGGCGGGCGCGGTGGCCTCGGGCAGTCCGGCCGGGTCGGTCGGGAACGGCGCCGCGGCGGGCGGGTGGTCGGGCGCGTGGTGGTGGCCGGGGTGTTCCATGCCTCCGACGATGCACCACCCGGTCGTGGGCGTCCAGGACCGGGGTGGTCTCCCGGCCGGATGACACCTGCGACGCCCGGCCCGATTCCTGGCCGCTTACGACTCGGGCCGGTCGCGGCGCCAGTAGCTGGCACGGTGCCTCCGGCCTCCGGCTCGATCCGGGCCTTGCGGGTCAACGGTCGCTGAGGCGAGCGCGGACGGCGCCCCAGTCGTCGGCGCTGGACTCACCCGCGAGCACGCGACGTGCTCGCCGTTCGATCTCGCGAGCCCAGGCGGCTTCGACGCCCGGTCGATCCGCGTCGCCGGACTCATCGAGGCTCGCCAGCAGTTCGGCCGCGACGTCGGCACGGTCGCCGCGGGGCAGCGCAAGCGCTGCGCGCAACAGTTCCTCGGCCCGGTCCGTCATGGGATCAGTCTAGGCACTCACCCGGCAGCACCGCGCGGCTGAAAGGCCAGGCTGTGGATAACCGTCCTAGCTCTCCAGCGCGACGCCGGATTCGCCGGTCTGGACGAGGAAGGTGAAGGCCTCCTCGAAGTAGAGCTGGACGGTGTCGTCGTCGTGGGAGAGGTAGCCGATGGAGAGGTCCTGGGCGAGGTGCAGTTCATAGTCGCCGCCGCGGGCCGAGAGCAGCAGGCCGCCGTCGATGGCGGGGGCGAAGACGATCTCGCCGTCGTGCAGGACGCGGGCGACGTGCTCGCGGATCGGGTAGCCGTGGTCGGTGGTCTCCTCGACCGCCGTGTACACGTCCGCCGACAGCAGCAGGCTGTACGGGCCGCCGACGCCGGCGAGGCGGAGGGTGGTGAGGGCGTGGGCGGCGACGTCGGGGAGGTCGCGGACGTCGCCGGGCAGGGCGATCGGGGTGTTGGTGGTGCCGGCCACGATGCCCTCGATGCCGGCCGCGGCGAAGCCGGCCACGATGGCGCGGTCCTCGGCGTACGCGATGCGCTTCGCCGCGTCCTTCACCGGCTGCCAGTCGGCGTCCTTGGCGCCGCGCTCGACGTCGTCGACGGCCTGGCGGTCGACGGTGAAGGGGACGCGCAGCTCGACCACCGGCTTCACCTCGCGGCTGCGCGCCAGCACGCCGTCGCCGGGCGCGTCGAGCCGGCGCAGGTGCCCGGTGCCGACCCCGTGCAGGACGCCGTCGCCCGGGCCGATGACGTCGACGACGCGGCGGGCGGCGACGTACTGGACGAACGTGCGGCGCGCCTCGGCCTCGATGTCGGCCCAGGCGGCCGCCGAGACGGGCGCGAGTTCGCGGTGTAGGTTCCCTCGAGCCGACCGCGAGGTCCCAGGCGGCAACGAGTCCTGCAAGGGAGAAGAAGAGTTGTTCATGAGGCGTCGCTCCTCTTGAGACTGCCGACGTTCAGGCTGCCGTCGGTCGCGGGCGTCGGGCTCGGTGGGTCGGCTAGGCCGTCGAGGGCATCGACCGTGGGGACGGCGAACAGGCCGCCGGTGACCGCGACGGAGAAGTCGAGGATGCGGTCGTGGTTGCCCGGCGGCCGGCCGATGAACATGTTGTCCAGCATCTGCTCGATGACGTCGGGGTGCGCGGCGTAGCCGATGAAGTAGGTGCCGAACTCGCCGCCGCCGGGCTGCCCGAACGGCATGTTGTCGCGCAGGATCTCGCGCTCCTCGCCGTCGTCGTCGACGATGGTGGTGAGCGCGACGTGCGAGTTCGCCGGCTGCTCGGCGTCGGACAGTTCGACGTCGGAGAGCTTGCGGCGGCCGATGACCCGCTCCTACTCCTCGACCGGCAGCGCGTTCCAGGCGTCCATGTCGTGCACGTACTTCTGCACGACGACGTAGCTGCCGCCCTCGAACCCGGGCTCGTCGGAGAGGACGGCGGCAGCGGCGGCCGCGCCGGTCGGGTTCTCCGTCCCGTCGACGAAGCCGAGGAGGTCGCGCTGGTCGAAGTAGCGGAACCCGTGCACCTCGTCGACGACGGTGACCGCGCCGGCCAGCCGCCCGGTGATCAGCGTCGCCAGCTCGAAGCAGAGGTCCATGCGTCGGGCGCGCAGGTGGAACAGCAGGTCGCCGGGGGTGGCGGGCGCGGTGTGCCGGGCGCCGGCGACCTCCTGGAACGGGTGCAGCCCGGACGGCGGCTCGTCGCCGACGACCCGGGGCCAAGCGGCGGCGCCGATGCCGGCGACGCAGGTCAGGCCGTCGCCGGGGCCGCGGAAGCCGACGGCGCGGGTCAGCCCGGACAGGTCGGCCAGCAGGTCGCGCGCGACGTCCTCGCCACCCTCCTCGACCGTGACGACGAGGAAGATCGCGGCCTCGGTCAGCGGGCCCAGCACGCCCTGCGGTGTCGCAGCGTCGGTCACTGTCGCATTATCGCCCGCAGGACGGCCGGCGCGCAGGAAGGCCGCGGCATCACCAGCGTGGCCGGGTCAGCGAGTACGTCACCCCGTCCTGGCCGGCGACCGGCCTGGTGAGTTCGCAGCCGCCGTCCAGGTCGCACCGCAGCAGCGTCGCCAGGCGGTCGTCGCCGTCCTCGAGGCGCACATCGAGGATCAGGTGGTCGTCGTCCTCGAACACGGCGTCGTAGATGTGCCGCCCGCTGTAGTCGTGGACGAGTTCGCCGGTGCGGGCGTCGACGACCATGACCTGGGAGTGGGCCTCGGCCTCCGGGCGGGCGGTCGTTCCGATGAGGTGGTGGCCGTCCGGGCTGAAACGGAACAGCGCGTACGCGCAGGTCTCCCACAGCGGTTCGTCCGCGTCCGCCTCGTAGACCGCCCAGCAGGCGTCGTCGGCGAGGCTGGTGGGGCCGGTCACCAGTCCGGCGGCCGGCGAGACGGCGCTCACCAGCGCCAGCTCCCACGGCGGTGTGGCCGCGGCCATCTCGGCGTCCGGCGCGAGGTCGTCGATCCGGACGCCCGTCAGCGCTCCGGCGGCGGTCGCGACGTTGGACACCACGCGGTGCGTATCGAGGAACCCGGCCGGTTCGAGCCGCTGGCCGTCCGGCACGGCGCGCCCGCCGGGCCGGATCCCGCCGCCGTCGGCCTGCGCGGCGACCAGCATGCCCGCGTCCCGGTCGTAGTAGGCGGCCAGGACGCCGTCGGGCGACAGCACCGGACCCGCACCCGGACGGCGGTCCGTCACCTCGCCATCCGGGCCGAGCCGGGCGATCTCGTCGCCCTTGCTCGCGAGGAAGCCGCCGTCCACCTGCAGCACGTCGGTCCACATCTCGGGGAACCCGGCCGTGGTTCCGCCGGGGTCGTGGAACCGTGCGTCCTCGAACCAGCCGATCGAGGGCGGCGCGCCGCTCGGCAGCCCGTCCAGCACCAGCTGTGTCGTGCCACCGGTCGGCGGGTCGGCCGGGGGAGCGGTCTGCGGGACGCCGCGCAGGGAGAGGGCGGCCGGGACGGCGACGGCGCGGCGCCGCCGGACGACGCGGGCGCGCTGGCGGGCGCGGCCGGCCAGCCCCGCGGTGGCGAGCACCTCACCGGAACGGCGGCGCAACTCCGCGGCCAGGGCGCTCTCGAGATCGTCGAACTCGTTCATCGGTCGTGCCCCTTCCGTTCCTCCAGCCGGGCGCGCAGCGTCGCCAGCGCCCGGCTGGTCTGCGACTTCACTGTGCCGACGGAGCAGCCGAGGAGGTCGGCGACCTCCTGTTCGCCGAGGTCCTCGTAGAAGCGGAGGACGACGGTGGCCCGCTGCCTGGGCGCCAGCCCTTGGACGACGGACCACAGCGCGTCGCCCTCGGCGAGCATGTGGTCGAAGTCGCCGACGACCGGCCGCTCCGGAACGGCGTCGGTAGACCGCTCGAACCGCCGCGCCGCTCGCCGCCACCGGCTGGCGCGCTCGTTGATCATGATCCGGCGGGTGTACGCGTCGACGGAGCCGGCCCGCTCCACCCGGTTCCAGGCCAGGTACAGCTTGGCCAGCGCGGTCTGCAGCAGGTCCTCGGCGGCGTGCTGATCGCCCGTGAGCAGGTAGGCGAGGCGCAGCAACGCCGCCTGCCGCACCTCGACGTACTGCTCGAACGCGCTGTCGCGGTCCATCGCGACCGGCGCCGCGTCTGCGTCGATGTCCATCCCACCCCTCGGTCACCCCTGAAGACGCGAGCCACGGACGTGGAGTTGCATGCCGGCCGGCGCAATCCATTCGATCTCCGCCGCCGTATTACGGCCCGGTACCTGACCTGGCAACAACTCATCGTCAGTGAGGAGTGTCATGTCCGCTCCATCCGTCCCCCGCACCCGCCGGCTCCGGCTCGCCCTCGCGCTGCCCCTCGTCCTGATCGCCGCGACGGCGACGGCGGGCGCGGCGGCGCCGTCCGACCGAGACCGCGCTCTCCCCGTCGATCAGCTGAGCGTCGGCAGCGAGGTCGTCGCGACGACCGGACTGCGGCTCTCCGCCATCGGCACGCCCGACGACGGCAGCGGCCGGCTGTTCGTCGTCGACAAGGCCGGCCGCGTGCTGGTGTTCCACCCGGACACCGGCGTCCTGGACCCGCAGCCGTTGCTCGACCTCACCAGCCGCGTCAGCACCGCCGGCAACGAGCGCGGCCTGCTCGGCGTGGCGCCGTCGCCGGACTTCGCCCGCACGCACACGCTGTTCGTCTCGTACACCGCCATCGGCACCGGCGTCGAGAACGGCGCGCTGACCGTCTCGCGGTTCGTGCTGGACGGCGCCGGCCAGGCCGTCGTCGACCCGGCCACCGAGGAGCGGGTGCTCCGTCAGCAGCACAACCTCAACGGCAACCACAACGGCGGCGACCTGATGTTCGGCCCCGACGGCTTCCTGTACTGGAGCACCGGCGACGGCGGCAGCGCGGACGACCCGCTGTTCGGCGCGCAGAACCTCAGCACGCTGCTCGGGAAGATCGTCCGGATCGACGCCATGCGCGAGTGCGACGGCCGGCTCTACTGCATCCCGAGGGACAACCCGTTCGCCCGCAGCGCCGTCGGCCGGCCGGAGATCTGGGCGTACGGCCTGCGCAACCCGTGGCGGTTCTCCATCGACAAGCCGACCGAGTCGATCTGGATCGGCGACGTCGGCCAGAACCGCTGGGAGGAGATCAACCACGTCTCCCTCGACGACGACGACCAGCCGCGCGACGGCTGGAACTTCGGCTGGTCCTGCCGTGAGGGTGACGACATCCACCGTCAGCCCGAGAACGCCGGGGAGGGCCCCGACCCGTTCCTCGATGTCCGCTGCAACCCGCGCGCCCAGTACACCGACCCGGTCTTCTCCTACGGCCTCGCCGGCAACGACCGGTGCGCCGTGATGGGCGGCGTCGTCTACCGCGGCGAGGAGTTCGAGGACCTCGCCGACGGCACCTACGTCACGGCCGACTACTGCACCGGACAGGCGTTCGCGGTCCAGGAGCAGCGGCGCGGCCGGCACGTCGCCAACGACGCGGTCGGCCAGCTGCCGCCGCGGATCACCTCGTTCGGGGCCGACGAGGACGGCGAGGTCTACTTCGTCACCGACACCGTCGCTCCGGGCGCCGGCGCCATCCACCGCCTCACGTTCGCGGCGGCCGCCGGGTCCTGACCCCCGGGACCGCTCCGCCCGGCCCCCCGCCCGGGGCCGGGCGGGGTCGCGCCCGTAGGGTGACGGGGTGAGTGCTGCGCTTCGCTGGTTCCGGGTCGCGGCCGTCGCCGAGGGCATCTCCTGGGCCGGCCTGCTGGCAGGGATGTTCTTCAAGTACGTCGTGGTCGAGAACGAGATCGGGGTGCAGATCTTCGGCCCGATCCACGGCGTCGTCTTCCTCGTCTACATCGTCACCGTCATCGCCGCCTGGCGGGCGGAGCGCTGGTCCTTCACGACGACGATTCTCGGCCTCGCCTCGGCCATCCCGCCGTTCATGACGGTCTGGTTCGAGCGCCGCGTGCTGCGCGAGCGGGCCGCCGTCCTTCAGTAGGTCGCGCGCCCGCCGCTGATGTCGTAGACCGCGCCGGTGGAGAAGCTGACCCGGTCGGAGCAGAGGAACGCGATCAGCTCGGCCACCTCCTCCGGGCGGCCGACCCGCCGCATCGGGATGAGGCTGGTGATGTGCGCGAGCACGCCGGGCTCGGTGTTGTCGTTCATCGGCGTGGCGATGACGGCGGGCGCGATGGCGTTGACGAGGACGCCGCTGGTGGCGAGCTCCTTGCCGGCGGACTTGGTGAGCCCGATGACGGCCGCCTTCGACGCCGAGTACACGGACAGGTTCGGGTTGCCGTCCTTGCCGGCCATGCTGGCGACGTTGACGACCCGGCCCCAGCCGCGCTCGCGCATGCCGGGGACGAACGCGCGCATGGTGTTGACGGTGCCGATGACGTTGATCTCGAAGACGCGGCGCCACTCGTCCGCCGTCGTCTCGTCCAGTGGCCGGTTCGGGCCGACGATGCCGGCCGAGTTCACCAGCACGTCGACCGGGCCGATCCGCGCCAGGGCCGCCTCGTCGGTGACGTCCGCGGCGACGTCGGCGCCGTGCAGGTCGAGCGTGGTGACGGTGTATCCGCCGGCGCGCAGGCGTTCGGCCGCCGCCGCGCCGAGCCCGCTGCCACCGCCGGTGACGAGCGCCGTCCTGGTGTCAGTGCGATTCACGGCTGACCTCCGATCCGCTGGAGCCGAGGAGGAAGTCCAGGTCGGCGCCGGTGTCGGCCTGGAGTACGTGGTCGACGTAGAGCCGTTCCCAGCCACGGAAGGGCCGGGCGTAGCCGTCGACGGTGGCGTCGTTGGGGGAGCGCGCGGCCAGCTCGTCGTCGCTGACCTCGACGTCGATGCGCCGCGCGGCGACGTCCAGGCTGACGACGTCGCCGGTGCGCACCAGCGCGAGCGGCCCGCCGTCCGCGGCCTCCGGGGCGACGTGCAGCACGACGGTGCCGTACGCGGTGCCGCTCATCCGGCCGTCGCACACCCGGACCATGTCGCGCACGCCCTGGGCCAGCAGCTTCTGCGGTAGCGGCAGGTTCGACACCTCCGGCATGCCGGGGTAGCCCTTCGGGCCGCAGCCGCGCAGCACCAGGACGGAGTCGGCCGTCACGTCGAGGTCCGGGTCGTCGATGCGGGCGTGCAGGTCCTCGATGCTGTCGAACACGACCGCCGGGCCGCGATGGCGCAGCAGCGACGGCGACGCGGCGGCCGGCTTGATCACCGCGCCGCGGGGCGCGAGGTTGCCGCGCAGCACCGCGATACCGCCCTCGTCGACCAGCGGCGCCGACCGCGGCCGGATGACCTCGGTGTCCCAGATCTCGGCGTCGTCCAGGTAGTCGACCAGCGGCCGGCCGGTCACCGTCAGCGCCGCCGGGTCGAGCAGGTCGCGCACCTCGCGCAGCACCGCCGGCAGCCCGCCGGCGCGGTGCAGGTCGTCCATCAGGAACCGGCCGGCCGGCAGCAGGTCGACCAGCACCGGGACGCGCGAGCCGATGCGGTCGAAGTCGTCCAGCGTGAGGTCGATGCCCAGGCGCCCGGCGACGGCGAGCAGGTGCACGACCGCGTTGGTCGAGCCGCCGATGGCGGCCAGCGTCACGATCGCGTTGTGGAACGACGCCCCGGTCAGGACGGTGCTCGGCCGGCGGTCCGCGGCGACCAGCTCGACGGCGAGCCGGCCGGTGCCGTGCGCGGCGGCCAGCAGCCGGCTGTCCGGCGCCGGGGTGCCCGCGACACCCGGGACGACCATGCCCAGCGCCTCGGCCAGCAGGCCCATCGTCGACGCGGTGCCCATGGTGTTGCAGTGGCCCTTGCTGCGGATCATCGCCGACTCCGAGCGGGTGAAGTCGTCGCGCGAGAGCGTCCCAGCGCGGACCTCCTCGGACAGCCGCCAGACGTCGGTGCCGCAGCCCAGCGGGGCGCCGCGGAACGTGCCGGTGAGCATCGGCCCGCCGGGCACGACGACGGCCGGCAGGTCGACCGACGCGGCCGCCATGAGCAGCGCCGGGATGGTCTTGTCGCAGCCGCCGAGCAGCACGACGCCGTCGACCGGGTTGCCGCGCAGCATCTCCTCGGTGGCCATGGCGGCGAGGTTGCGCCACAGCATGGCGGTGGGCCGCAGCTGCGTCTCGCCCAGCGACAGCGCGGGCAGCTCCTGCGCGATGCCGCCGGCCTCGTGGACGCCGTCGCGTACGGATCGCGCCACCTCGTCCAGGTGCCGGTTGCACGGCGTGAGGTCGGACGCGGTGTTCGCGATGGCGATCTGCGGCCGGCCGGTGAACGCGTCGTCGGGCAGGCCGCGGCGCATCCAGGCGCGGTGGATGTAGGCGTCGCGGCCGTCGCCGCCGTACCACTGGGCGCTGCGGAGCTCGGTCACGGCAGAACCTTCCGATTATCGAAACGACGCTCTACTATCTGGAACATGCGGGACGCAGACATGGTGGCGGGCGACGGCCGTCCCGGTCAAGAGGGCGGCCGGGTCGTCGGCTCCGACCGCGTGCTCGCCGTGCTCAAGGAGCTGGCCGCCCACCCCGGCGGCGTCGGGCTGGACGAGCTGACCCGCGTCGTCGGCAGCCCCAAGCCGACGGTGCACCGGGCGCTGCGGTCGCTGCGCCGGGCCGGCCTGGCCGGTCAGGACGCCCGCGGCCACTACCTGCTGGGCGACGAGTTCCTGCGGCTGGCGTTCGCGCACCACGAGGCCCGGCCCGAGCACGTCCGGCTGCGGCCGGTGCTGGAGGCGCTGGCGGCCCGGTTCGGCGAGACCACGCACTACGCGGTGCTCGACGGCCGCGAGGTGGTGTACCGCGCCAAGGTCGACCCGCCCAGCGGCGCCGCCCGGCTGACGTCGGTCGTCGGCGGGCGCAACCCGGCGCACTCGACCGGCGTCGGCAAGCTGCTGCTGGCGCACTCGTTGCCGACGCCGTCCGCTGTGGCGGGATGGGTGGGCGCCGGGCCGCTGGAACGGCGGACGGCGCGCACCCGCGTCACCGCCGACGAGCTGGCCACGGAGCTGGCGGCCGTCCGCGAGCGCGGCTACGCCCTGGACGACGAGGAGAACGAGACCGGCGTCGCCTGCCTGGCGCTCCCGGTGTACGCGCTGGCGCCGGGCACACCGTCGGGCGCGCTCAGCGTCAGCGCGCTGACCTATCGCACACCGCTGGCCACGCTCGTCGACGCCGTCGACGAGATCCGCGGCGTGCTCGGCCGGCTGGGGGAGAGTAGTAGATGAGGGCGTTCGTGCTGACCGGTCCCGGCGCGGGCGGGGTGCGGGAGGTGCCGCGGCCGGTGGCGGCACCCGGCGAGGTGGTGGTCGACGTCGAACGGGCCGGCGTCTGCGGCACCGACGCCGAGTTCTTCAGCGGCGACATGGCCTACCTGCGGTCCGGGCACACGACGTACCCGCTGCGGCCCGGGCACGAGTGGGCCGGCGTCGTCTCGTCCGTGGGCTCCGGCGTCGACGCCGCGTGGCTGGGGCGGCGGGTCATGGGCGACACCATGATCGGCGACGGGACCTGCCGGCGCTGCCGCCGCGGCCTCCAGCACGTCTGCGAGGCGCGGCAGGAGGTCGGCGTACGCGACGGCCGGCCCGGCGCGCTGGCCGAGCAGCTGGCCGTCCCGGCGTCGTCGCTGCACGCGCTGCCCGGCTCCGTCGACGCCGTGCTGGGGGCGCTGGTCGAGCCGGGCGGCAACGCGCTGCGGGCGGCGCGGGCCACCGGGGCCGGCGCCGGTGACCGGGTGCTGGTGTTCGGGCCCGGCACCATCGGGCTGATGGCGGCGATGTTCGCCCGCGCCGACGGCGCCGAGGTGCACCTGATGGGCCGCACCGAGGCGTCGCTGCGGTTCGCCCGTTCACTGGGATTCGAGCACGCGTGGACCGAGGACGAGCTGCCGGACCTGCCGTTCGACGCCGTCATCGACGCGACCAACGCCGCGCAGCTGCCGGCGCGCGCCGTCGAGCTGGTCGAGCCCGGCGGGCGGGTCGTCTACATCGGGCTGTCCGCGACGCCGAGCACGCTCGACACCCGGACCCTGGTGCTCGGCGACGTCACCGCGGTCGGCATCCTGTCCGCGTCGCCCGGCCTGGCCGCGACGATCGAGGCGTACGCCAGCGGGGCGGTCGACCCGCGGCCGCTGGTCGGCGCCACCGTCGGGCTCTCGGACGTCGCCGCCGTCCTGGCCGGGACGCACCCCACCGGTCCCGCCCCCAAGGTGCACGTCGACCCGCGTCTCTAGGGTGCGCTCGGACCGCTCCGCTGCTAGCACCATTCCGCCACATAGCCGTCCGCGCCGGCAGGGAGGGCGTCGCGGTCGCGCAGCAGCACCGCGATCTCGTCGCCGCGTTCGGCGCAGGCGGCGGCGAACGCGGCGCTGCCGTTGTCGGTGTACTCGATCTCGATGACGTGCTGCCCGTAGACGTCGGTGTAGGCGGCGCACTCGTCGTGGACCTCGCACTCCTCGGCGATGGCGAAGTCCAGGTGCGCGGTGTCGCGCCCGGCGGTGCCCAGTTCCGGGGCGTTCTTCTGCGCGATGGCCAGGCCGAGCTCGTGCGCCCGCTCGGCCAGCAGCGCGGCGAACGCCAGGTTGTCCGCGTCGTCCAGCAGACCGTGCGAGCGGGTCCACGAGTCGAGGTTGTCCGGCTCGACGGCGGCGAAGCCGGCCTCGGCGCAGCGCTCGAGCTCGGCGCCGACGACCTCGGCCAGCGCCGCCCGGTTCGCCTCGGTCGACGTGTCGAGCAGTGCCTCGTCCGGCCAGTCCGGGTCGGTGACCAACTCGCCGTCGTCGCGCAACAGCAGGTCCTCGTGCTCGCGCTGCCACCCTTCGAGCGTGCCGGGCTGGGTCTGGAACGCGTTGACGTAGCAGATGCCGTAGCGGTCCGGCGCCGGCTCGGCGGTGACGTCGCGGATCACCACCTCCACCTCGTCGGACGGCGGATACGGGCCGCCGAGCTGGTAGTCGACGCGGCCACCCTCGGGCGGGAGCCGCACGCCGTCGCCGTCATCGTCCCCGCCACAGCCGGCCAGCAGCACGACCGCCGCCAGCAGGGACGCGGCCGCACGCCAGCCGTGTGACAACTGCGGCCGGCCAGCCGCGGTTGCTCGCGTCGTCGGCATGGGCAGAATCATCGTGCACACCCATGCTCACCGCGAACGCCGGCGGCGTGGTGCTCACGTCAGCGCCCGGCCAGGCCCTTCACCAGGAACGTCGTCCCGAACACCAGCAGGATGGTGATGTTGATGGTGCGGTCGTGCGCGGTGATCCACGCGGTGATGCGCGCGAGCGCCCGGGGCGCGCTGCCGGGCGCGAGCCAGCGCCACAGGATCGGGATCAGCATGCCGGAGACCGCGGCGACGACCAGCAGGACGGCGCCCACGACGTGGCCGGTGTCGGCCGCGGCCACCACCGCGAGCCCGGCGACCAGGATCGGCACGTTCGGGTTGAGGATCGCCAGCGCGAGCCCGGCCCCGAACGCGAACCGCGGTGTGGCGTCGTGCAGCCGGGCGGCGAGGCCCTTCTTCGCCCGGCGGGCCCGGCGCCGGTCCCGTCGCTTGACGATCAGCGGCACCGCGAGCAGCAGGAGCAGCGCTCCGACGCCGATCTCGACGTCGCTCTTGGCCCGCACCGACAGCAGCGGCTCCGAGCTCGCCGCCGCGAGCCCGACGACGACCGCGGCGAGGATCGAGTAGGCGAGCAGGAACGCGGCCATGAACGCGAGCGCGTTGGCGAACGGCCGGGACGTGCCGAGCAGCAGGATCCCGCCGGCGATCGCGATCGGCGTGATCAGCAGGCCGATCATCGACGGGATCAGCTCGAGGACGAGGTCGCCCATAGACACCCCTAGACCGCGGCCGCCTCGCCGCCGTGCACGATCAGGGCGTAGATCACGACGGCGTCCAGCGCGATCACGATCAGCGCCCAGATCGGGTAGACCGGCAGGATGGTCAGCTGCGCGAGCAGGCTCAGCGCGGCGACCGCCGAGCCGAGCACCCGGCCCCAGAGCGTGCCGCCGAGCACCCCGGCGCCGGCGATCACCAGCAGCGCGCCCATCGCGACGTGCACCCAACCCCACGTGGTGAGGTCGACGACGATCAGCCGGTCGCCCACGGCGGCGGTGAACTCGTCGTCGAACACCGCCACGAGCCCCTGGAACGCCTGGAACAACCCCAGCGTGACGAGCATGATGCCGCCGAACCAGACCCAGCCCACCCACCCGGTCACGCTGTCGCGCTCCGCCTGCGTCATGACGTCATCGTGGCGGCCGCGGGTGGTGACGCCCTCACCCCAACGGGGTGAGGACCGGCCGGCGGGCGGTGGCGCACGGTGGGGCATGGCCGGTTCGCGGGAGCGTGCAGCGCGGGCGGCGACGGCGGTGCGTGGCTGGCTCCGCTCGGTCCGGCCGAGCCGCCGACACCTGCGCGCGGACGTCGTCGCGGCGGTCCCGAGCGCGGTCGGCAGCGTTCCCGATGGCATGGCGTCGGCGGCGCTGATCGGGGTGAACCCGGTGTTCGGCCTGTACGCGAGCATCGTCGGCCCGGTCGCCGGCGGGCTGGCCACCAGCACCCGGATGATGGTGGTCGCGACGACGACGGCGGCGGCGCTCGCGGCGGCGTCCGCGCTGGACGGCGTCGATCCGGCGGACCGTCCGGCGGCGTTGTTCCTGCTGACGATCGTCGCCGGAGTGCTGATGATCGCGGCCGGGCTGCTGCGGCTGGGCCGGTACGCGCGGTTCGTGTCGCACTCGGTGATGACCGGGTTCCTGACCGGCGTCGCGGCGAGCATCATCTTCGGCCAGCTGTCCGGGTTCGCCGGCGCCGACGTCAGCGGCTCGACGAACGTCGCGAAGGCGTTCGACCTGGTCACGCACCTGGGCCGGATCAACGTCGCGTCGCTCGGGATCGGCCTGGCGACACTGGGCATCCTGTTCGGGCTGATGAACAGCCGCTGGAGCACGTTCGGCGCGCTCGCGGCGCTGGTCGTCCCGACGCTGGTGGTGGTCGTGTTCGGGCTCGACAGCGTCGAGCAGGTGCGCGACGCCGGGGACATCCCGCGGGAGCTGCCGCTGCCGGTGCTGCCCGACCTCGGGATGTTCACGTTCGACCTGCTCACGGGCGCCGCGGCGGTCGCCGTCATCGTCCTCGTGCAGGGCGCCGGGGTCAGCGAGGCGGCGCCCAACCCGGACGGAACGCCGTCCGACGCCGGCCGCGACTTCGTCGCCCAAGGGGTGGCCAACGTCGCCGCCGGGCTGTTCCGCGGCCAGCCGGTCGGCGGCTCCGTCAGCGGGACGGCGCTCAACGTCGCGATGGGCGCCCGGACCCGGTGGGCGGCGATCCTGTCCGGTGCGCTGCTGCTGCCGATCGTGCTGCTGTTCGGCGGGCTGGTCGGGCTGGTGCCGACGCCGGTGCTGGCCGCGGTGCTCATCTACGCCGCGATCACGTCGATCCGGCCGGGCGTCGTCGCGGCGATCTGGCGCACGGGCGCGACGTCGCAGATCGCGCTGGTGACGACGTTCGCGGCGACGCTGGTGCTGCCGGTGGCGGCCGCGGTGGGGATCGGCGTCGCGCTGTCGCTGTTGCTGCAGTTGAACCAGGAGGCGATGGACCTCAAGGTCGTCCAGCTGGAGCCGCTGCCGGACGGCAGGTTCCGCGAGCGGCCGGCGCCGCAGCGGCTGGACGCCGGTGTCGTCGTCGCGCTGGACGTGTACGGGAGCCTGCTCTACGCGGGAGCGCGGACGCTGCAGGCGCGGCTGCCCGACCCGGCCGGCGCCCGCGGGACCGCCGTCGTCATCAGGCTGCGCGGACGCACCGCGCTCGGCGCCACCTTCTACCGCGTCGTGGCCGGCTACGCGCGGCGGCTGTCCGACGCCGGCGGGCGGCTGTACCTGTCCGGCCTCGACCCGCACCTGCTGGACCAGGCCCGCCGCGCCGGCGTCGACCTCGACGGCCCGGTCCGCGCCGTCGCCGCCACCGACGTGGTCGGCGAGTCCACGCTGCACGCCCTGCACGACGCCGACGCCTGGCTGCTGCGTCAGTCAGGCGACCGGCCGGGCGGCTGACCCGGCCGCGTCGTCAGGCGAGCGTGGCGGCCACCTTCGGCAGCACCTGCTCCAGGCCGTAGCGGACGCTCAGCGCCGACGGGAAGCCGATGGCCAGCGCGGTCGGCAGGTCCAGCGCGACGTAGCGGCCGTCGCGCACCGCTGGCACCCGCTGGAAGAGCTCGTTCGCCTCCAGCGTCGTCCGCGCCTCGGGCGTGTTGAAGGTCAGCAGCAGCACGTCGGCGTCGAGCAGCTCCAGCTCCTCCGGGCTGATGATCGCCCGGCCGGGGATGCCGGAGCTGGGCAGGCTCGTGACGGCGGGGGAGAGCTCCATGCCGAGCTGGGCGAGGAACTCCGCCGACGCGTCGGCGGTGCTGTTGATGGTGTTGACGGCGCCGTCGGCGGTCACCGGCCCGAGCGTGAACGTCAGCCCGGCCAGCTGCGGGTGCGCGTCGATCGCGGCGGCGATGGCGTCGTTCGTCTGCCGCAGCTGCCGCTCCGCCTCGTCGGCCCGGCCCAGCGCCTCGCCGATGCGCGTCGTCGTGGTGGTCCAGTCGTCCTGGTTGTAGCCCTCGGCCCAGGACAGCGTCGGCGCGATCTGGCTGAGCTGGTCGTACTCGTCGGCCAGCCGCTGGCGGTCGGTCGCGAGAATGAGGTCGGGCCCCAGCTCGGCGATCGCCTCGTACGGCAGCTCCGCGACGTCGACGATGTGGAGCTCGTCGCCGCCCAGCTCCGGGAGCACCCACGGCGCGACGCCGCCCTGGACGAACTGGCTGAGGTCGGGGCTGAACAACGGCACCACACCGAGCGCGACGGCCGCGTCGGTGTCGCGGTACTGGCCGACGGACACGACCCGCCGCGGCGACACCGGGACCTCGATGGTCCCGAGCGCGCCGGTGATCGAGCGGGTCTCGCCGCCGGACTCGTCGCGGGACGAGCCGCCGCCGCAGCCCGGCAGGACGGCGAGCGCCGCGCCCGCGCCCAGCGCCGTCAGGGCGGACCGGCGGGAGATCGTCAGGGATTTAGGCATGCCTAAGCTTATCGACGGCCACGCGGTCGTGAGCCATCCGGGGGCGGGGGCAGTCTGGGCACACCTCGACGTCCGCAGCCGTCTTCGATGGCGAGAACCGTCCGAACGGCGCCCGGAACACGACTCCCGCCATCGAAGACGGTCGCGGGAGTCGAGGACACGTGGCGAGCACACCGGCGAACCAGTGTGCGCGGGCACGGACGACGCCCGGAGCGGGCCTCAGGCGACGCCGGCGCGGATCTGGTCGTCGAGGAGGGACGGGTCGTCGGCGAGGGAGCGTTTGACGTGGGCGGTCCAGTCGTCGGCGAGCACCTCGGCGGCGCCGGCGGCGAGGCCGTCCAGCCCGGCCTGGACCGCGTCGGACGGGTCGCCCTTGGGGCCGTCGTAGGCGGCGGTGAAGTCGGTGTCGACGGCGCCGAGGTGCAGGCCGGTCACCCGGGTGCCCTGCCCCGCCAGTTCCAGCCGGAGACCGTTGGTGAGCGCCCACTGGGCCGCCTTCGCCACGTGGTAGCCGTTCGTCCCCGGGTAGGCGAACCACGACTGCGCCGACAGCACGTTGAGGATCGCGCCGCCGCCGTTGCGGGCCAGCGCCGGGGCGAACGCGCGCACCATGGCGAGCGTGCCCCACAGGTTGGTCTCGACCTCGGCGCGTAGGTCGGCGACGTCGCTGGTGAGGAGGTTGGTCCAGCGGCTGATGCCGGCGTTGTTCACGAGCAGCGTGATGTCGCCGGCCCGGTCGGCGGCGGCCCGCACGTCCGCGGCGTCGGTGATGTCGAGGCGCAGCGGGATGACGCCCGGCAGGTCGATGGTCTCGGGGCGGCGCGCGGCGGCATAGACGCGGGCCGCCCCGCGCTGCAGGAGGTGGGCGGCGAACAGTCGGCCGAGGCCGCGGTTGGCGCCGGTGACGAGCGCGACCGCGCCGTCGAGAGGGAAGCTCTGAGTCATGTGTGGCAGGCTAGAACCTGACGTTGACGTCAGAGTCAAGTAGTGAGGGAGAACGATGCGCATCGGTGAGGTCGCGAGGCGGTCCGGCGTCAGTGTGCGGGCGCTGCGCTACTACGAGCAGCAGGGCCTGCTGACGTCCCAGCGCACGGCCGGCGGTCAGCGCGAGTACGCCGACGACGCCGTCGGGCGGGTCCGGTTCTTCCAGCAGCTCTACGCGGCCGGGCTGTCCAGCCGCCGCATCGCCGAGCTTCTGCCCTGCGTCGACACCGGCACGACCACCGCCGCCCAGCGCACCATGCTCGACGACGAGCGGGCCCGCATCGCCGAGCGCATCGCCGCCCTGCACACCGCCCTCGACCGCCTCGACGACCTCATCGTCGCGGCCGACGCCCGCAGCGCCTGAGCGCCGCGAGCTGTGCACTTTCCGCTCGGGTGGGTACTCGACACTGTGCGCTGGCCGAGCCGTGAGGTAAGAGCGGGAGACAGGGTTTCAGGCGGCCCCTGCCGGGGCAGGCGTCAAGCAGACCGCGGCTGGTCCCACCTGCCGCCAGCGCTCGCCGTCGTGGCGCGGCGCCGGACGGCCTGATCGAGCGCGTCGACGACGCCGGCGGGGGAGCAGACGGCGACGGCGCGGGACCACGGGCCCTCGGGCGACGGCGGGCCGCACAGCACGAGCGGCGTCCCGGCCACGACGGCGCACAGGAACGGGCGGTCGCGGCCGGACGGCGGGCCCGGGCGCTCGCGGACGTGCACGTGCGCGTCGACCAGGTGGTCGGCCAGCGGGCAGGTGCCGCCCATCGCGAGGGTGCAGTGCTCGCCGCCGCGGCAGCCGTAGACGGTGTGCCCGGCGCGGCGCAGCCGGCCGGCGACGTCGGCCGCGTCGCCGCTCGGTGTGGTGGCGGACAACAGGACCCGCATGGGGATCACCTCCGGAACACCTCCGACGCTACGCGCGCGGCGGCGGCTGCCCCAGAGTCGTTGGCGCTCGCCCGGCGGGACCTTCGGCCTACGGCTCGGGGAGGGCGGCGCGCTGCTGCAGCAGCTGGGCGACGACCCGCTCGGTCAGCTCCAGCCCGCCCGGCGACGACTCCAGCGGCGGCTGCTGCCGGTCGTCGCCGTGGACCTCGCGGTGCAGGCGCTCCATGTCCTCGTCGAGCTTGGCCGCGGTGGTGGCGGCCTCGTGCAGGCTGAGCAGCAGCGCGTCGGGCACGTGTTTGTCGTACTTGTAGTAGATCTTGTGCTCGAGGCTGGCCCAGAAGTCCATCGCGATGGTGCGGAACTGCACCTCGACGGGCACCGGCGTCGGCCCGTCGGACAGGAACACCGGCACCTCGACGATGGCGTGCAGGCTGCGGTAGCCGTTGGGCTTCGGGTTCTGGATGTAGTCCTTCACCGTGACGACCTCGATGTCGCGCTGGCCGGTCAGCAGGTCGAACACGCGGTAGGCGTCTGAGACGAACGAGCAGGTGACGCGGACGCCGGCGATGTCGGTGATCTGTTCGCGCAGCCGCTCGAAGGTCGGCTCGCAGCCCTTGCGCCGCGCCTTCTCCAGCACCCCTTCGGGCGTCTTCAGCCGCGCCGAGACGTGCTCGATCGGGTTGTAGACGTGGACGGTGCGGAACTCCTCCTGGAGGATGCGCATCTTCGTGGTGATCTCGTCCATGCCGAATTTGTAGGAGAGCATGAACCGCGAGAACTCGTCGCGCAGTTGCCGGAACTCGGCGACGACGTTCGCGGGCAGCACGGCGGTGTCGTCGGGGGCCGGGAGGGCTGGTTCGTCCATCGCTTTCGATCGTATGCGAGCCGCGAGCCGCTACGGTCTGAGCCGTGGCTTTCGACTACGACGCGGAGCTGCGCCACCTCGACCCGCCGTTCCGCACCGCGCTCGAGCTGCGCGGCGCCGACCGCGTGCTCGACGTCGGGTGCGGGGCGGGCCGGACGACGTGCGACGCGGCGGGCGTGGCGGTGGACGGGGCGGTGCTCGGCGTGGACGTGTCGGCGACGCGCGTCGACGAGGCGCGCGGGCGGGCCGCCGCCGAAGGGCTGCGCAACGTGGCGTTCGAGGTCGCCGACGCGCAGACGCACCCGTTCGGCGACGGGGAGTTCGACCTGGTGATGAGCCGGTTCGGGACGATGTTCTTCGCCGACCCGGCGGCCGCGTTCGCCAACCTGGCCCGCGCGACCCGCCCCGGCGGGCGGCTGGCGATGATCGTCTGGCAGGGTCGCGCCGCCAACGCGTGGGCCGGCCCGCTGCTCGACGCGGTCGCGGGGGAGGTGCGGACGCGGCCCGACGACGGCGCGTTCTCGCTGGCCGTTCCGGAGGCGACCCGGGCGCTGCTGGCGGCGGCCGGCTACGGCGGCGTCGAGCTCACCGGCGTGGCGCGGCCGGTCTGGTACGGCGCCGGCACCGACGCCGCGTTGGCCGCGGTGCTCCAGCTCAGCGAGCCGCGGGCGGAGCTGGCCCGGTTCGACGGCGACGAGCGGGCCCGCGCCCACGAGCGCCTGCGCGACCACGTCGCCGCCCACGCGACCCCGGACGGTGTGCTGTTCGACGCCCGCGCGTGGATCGTCCGCGCCGAACGGTGACAGGCCCTCAGGGCGCGACGACGGTCCAGTCGAGGTACTTGGCGGTGCGGTCGTCGCCGGACGAGCGGCCGGTCAGCCGCCGCCGCACCCACGGCGCGACGTACTGGCGGTAGTACCGGACGTTCTCGGTGAGGCCCGGCGCGGTGCGCGTGGGTCCGGCCGGCGCCATCCACTCCGGCGGGTACGACGCGCCCAGCGTCGCCAACGTGCGGGCCGCGACCCGGCGGTGGCCGGCGGTGTTCAGGTGCAGCCGATCGGCGGACCAGTAGTCGGCGCGGGCCAGCTCGGCGTCGCTCCAGTTGTCCGCGAATGTGACGTCGTACCGGGCGGTCAGCTCCCGTGCCACCGCCGTCAGCAGGTCGCCCAGCCGCTGGATGCGCCGGCCCATCGGCAGCCCGCCGCTGGGGTTGCCGCCGCTGAGGATGATCGGCCGCACGCCGTTCTCGAGGCAGCGCAGGATGACGTGTTCGGTGAGCGCGCGGAGCCGGACGAGGTCGGCCCGCGCGCGCATGAGGTCGTTGCCGCCGCCGTTGAAGGTGAGCGCCGTCGGCTCCAGCGCCAGCGCCGGCTCCAGCTGCTCGTCGACGATCTGCCCGGCCAGCCGGCCGCGGATGGCGAGGTTGGCGTACTCGACCGGCTCGCCGCGGTCGCGGGCCAGCCCGCCGGCCAGCAGGTCGGCCCACCCGCGGGGCGTGCCGTCGGGGAGGACGTCGCCCACACCCTCGGTGAAGCTGTCGCCGATGGAGACCAGCCGCATGGCCTCAGTATCGGTTATCGCCCGGATCGGCCGCGCTCGACCCCTTGACGGCATTCGTCGGCATCGATAGTTTTTCGACCACCATCGATTTTCTACCGATTGGTGACCATGAAGTTGATCAAAGGCACCGACGCGCAGGCCGTGGACCGCGGGTTCGACGGCGACGTGCGGGTCGACGCCTCGGTCTGCTTCGACTTCGTGGTCAGCCTGCGGGCGCTCTACAACCCGCGCACGTTCACGCGGTCCCGGCGCTGGACGTCGGAACAGCTGGAGCGGCTGGGGGACGAGCACACCGAGGCGGCCAGGTTCCTGTTCCAGGGGTTCGAGACCGCGCTGGGGTACGGGGCGATCCGCGTCATCACGGACCTCCAGCCCGGGGCGGGGCCTCGCGACCTGATCGACGCCGTCGCGGCGCTGCCGGCCGCGGACCTCGCGATGCTCATGCTCGACGACGGCGAGGCCGACGCGGCGCGGCTCGCGGCCTACCGCGAGGTGCTGGACGGCGCTGCGACGCGGGCGACGGCGGCGGTGGCCGGCCTGCTGCCCGGCTGGGCGGCACGGTGCCGCCGCGTGCTCCGCGAGCCGGACGTCGTCCAGGCCGAGCTGGTCGGGGTGTTGAGCAACTACCTCGACCGGGTGTTCGCCGAGCAGGCCGACGACCTCACGGCGCTGCTCGACGACGCCGCCGGCGCCGCACGGGCGATGCTCGACGTGGTGCCGGCGCCGACGGTGATCGAGCAGCTGACCGGCGGCTACACCCTCGGCGAGGACCTCGACCTGCGGTCGGTGACGCTGGCGCCGTCGGTCTTCGCGCACCCCTACATGTCCGCACGCGTCGACCAGGCCGCTCGTGCGGCGCTGGTCGTGTACGGCGTGCCGAGCGCCTTCTTCGACGGGTACGACCCGGTGCCGATCCGCCAGGATCTCGTCACGGCGCTCAAGGCCATGTCCGATCCCAACCGGCTCGCGCTGCTGCGCATGCTGGCGGAGCGGCCGATGTACGCCGCCGAGCTGGCCGCGCAGCTGCGGCTCGGGCAGCCGACGGTGCATCACCACGTCCACCGGCTGCGGGCGGCGGGCATGGTGCGACAGGAACGCGACCGGGTGGGGACGCGGTACTCGCTGCGCACCGAGGCGACGGCGCAGCTCATCCGCTCGATCGAGGACTGGATCTTCGGCAGCACCGACCGGAGGTCGTGACGCCAGGGGCCGGCGCCCACGGGGCGGTGGGCCGGCTCAAGCCTTCACCCGGAGAACGCTTCGTTCCTAGGGAGACCATCATGCGTGGTCGCTACACCAGCCTCACCTCGTGCTCACTCCTGCTCGGCACCGCGCTGGCCGTCGCGGCCTGCACCAGCGTGCCGGTGGACGACCGCGGGCCGGCCGACGCGCCGACCATCGACGACGTCGCGGGCCGGGAGCCCGTCCCCACGATCCAGCTGCTGACGAAGACGGCGGCCAACGATCCGTCCCGGTTCGAGCTGTCGCGGATGATCGTCGAGGCCTGGCAGGAGGCCGGCATCGACGCCGAACTGCTCCCCGTCGACGACGCCCAGCTGAACGCGCGCACGTTCACCGGGAAGGACTACGACGCGTTCGTCGTGTCGTACGGGCCGACGCCGGAGCGTCTGGACCCGGACAACTTGCTGAGCCGGTTCCAGTCGGACGGCGCGACGGACGCCGGGTCGAACGTCTCGATGTTCGTCGACCCCGGCTACGACGCGGCCTACCTCGAGCAGAACCAGGCCGACGCCGAGGCCAGGCGGGCCGCGGTCGAGGAGGCCCAGCGCATCCTCTACGACGAGGTGCCGGTGGTGCCGTTGATCTATCCGGTCGTCGGCGCCGCCTACCGGTCGGACCGGTGGGAAGGCGTCGAGCCGTCCGTCGGCTATCCGCTGTTCAACGTCTGGAACGCGACCGCGGCGACGCCGCTGGACGAGCGCGACACGCTGGTCGTCGGCACCGTCTTCGAGCCGCCGACGCTCAACCCGGTGCTGGTCGACACGCTGGAGAGCCAGATCCCGCTGTCGCTGGTCTACGACACGCCGCTGGCGATCGACGCGGCCGGCGAGACCGTCGAGCGGGCCGCCGAGAGCGTCGAGGTGTCCGGCTCCGAGGTCACGCTGACGCTGCGCGACGGGCTGAGCTTCAGCGACGGCGCCCCGGTCACCGGCGCGGACCTCGCGTTCACCGTCGAGTACCTGCGCGACACCGCCGCGCCGCTCTACGCGGCCGGGCTGGCCGGGGTGAGCGGCGTCGAGGCGGACGGGCAGACCGTGACGATCACGCTGGCCGCGCCCGCGGCCGCCTTCACCGACGTGACGCTCACGCAGCTGCCGATCCTGCCGCGGCACGTCTGGTCGGCGGTGGCCGACCCGACGACCTTCACGAACGAGGCGCCGGTCGGGTCCGGGCCGTTCGTGCTGGAGCAGCGCCGCATCGGCGAGTCGCTGAGCTTCGCGGCCCGGCCGGACCACTACGACGCGCCCGCGGTGCAGCGGCTGGAGCTGACCATCCTCGGCAGCTTCGAGGCGGGTATCAGCGCGCTGACGTCGGGCGAGATCGACCTCTACGACGACGTGCAGCCGGCCACGCAGTACCAGTCGCTGAAGGACGCCGACGGGGTCACCGTCGTCGAGACCCAGAGCCACGGCTGGCGCGGGCTGCACTTCAACACGTCCCGGGCGCCGTTCGACGACCGCGCCTTCCGGGCGGCGCTGCGCTCGCTGGTCCCGTACGACGACCTGGTCGAGGTCGTCATGGAGGGCGCGGCCGAGCCGGGTGGCTCGGTGATCGCGCCGAGCCTGGAGCAGTGGCACGACCCGGACCTCGCGCCGTTCGAGTACGACGCGGGCGCGGCGATGGAGGCGCTGGCCGACGCGGGCTACGCGTTCGGGCCAGACGGCCGGCTCTACTACCCCGAGACCGGTTCCTGAGCGGAGGTGCGTAGCCATGGCGACCGACACCACCCCACGCGTCACCGCGGAGCCACCGCCGTCCAACCGGCGACGGAGCAGCCGTCCGCTGGCCCGGTTCCTGCTGAGCCGGCTGCTGCAGATGCTGGTCACGCTCGCGGTGCTGATTCCCCTGACGTTCCTGCTCTTCCGCGCCGTCCCGGGCGACCCCGCCGCCGCGGTCGTCGGCCCGGACATGGACCCGGCCGTCGCCGACCAGCTGCGGGAGCAGTACGGCCTGGACCAGCCGCTGCCCCAGCAGTTCCTGTCGTACTGCCTGGCGCTGCTGCAGGGCGACCTGGGCACGTCCTTCCAGTACAAGGTGCCGGTCGTGGACGTGCTGGCCGACCGGCTGGTGAACTCCGCGGTGCTGGTGGTCCCGGCGGTGCTGTTGGCGGTCGCCCTCGGCGTCGCGCTCGGCGCGTTCGCCGCGACGTCGAGCCGCCGGTTCGACGAGGGCGTGCGCACGTCCGCGTTCGTCATCAAGGCCTCGCCGATCTTCTGGGTGTCGACGCTGGCGCTGACGCTGTTCGGGCTGACGCTGGGCTGGGTGCCGTCGCTGGGCATGTTCTCGCCGGGCGAGGGCGGTGACGGGCTCACCCGGTTCCTGTCGCTGGACTTCCTGCACCATCTCGCGCTGCCGCTGACCATCCTGGTGCTCTACTACCTGGTCGAGCCGACGCTGACGATGCGCACGTCGATGAAGGAGGTGCTCGACCAGGAGTTCATCGAGCTCGGCCGGGCCCAAGGGCTGCCGCGGCGTCGCATCGTCTACCGGCACGGCGCCCGCAACGCTGCGCTGCCGGTGGTGACGCTGGCGCCGGCGCTCGTCGACAACATCATCGGCGGCCAGGTGATCGTCGAGACGGTGTTCTCGTGGCCCGGCATGGGCCGCGGCGTCGTCGAGGCCGTCAACAACTACGACTACCCGATGATGCAGGGGATCTTCCTGCTGACGGCGGTGACGGTCATCGTCGTCAACGCGGTCATCGATGTCGCGTACGCCTACCTCGACCCGAGGGTGAGGCTGGCATGAGCGCGACGATCGCGACGGTCGGCTGGCAGGCGGCCCAGCGCCTCTGGCGCACCCCCGGCGCGAAGCTCGCGCTCATCGGGTTCGGGCTGTTCGTGCTGGTGGCGCTGATCGGCCCCTGGATCGCGCCGTACGACCCGTTCGCCCGGTTACAGCTCGCGAACGGCGAGCCGGCCCGCTCGGTCCCGCCGAGCCTGGAGCACCCGTTCGGCACCACCAGCTACGGGCGCGACGTGCTCAGCCAGGTGATCTGGGGAACCCGCCGCACCCTCGTCGTCGGCTTCGTCGGCGCCCTGGTGACGGTCGTCATCGGAGTCAACGTCGGCCTCGTCGCCGGGTTCGCCGGCGGGCGGACGGACGCGCTGCTCATGCGCATCACCGACAGCGCCTACGCGCTGCCGTTCCTGCCGTTCGCGATCGTGCTGGTCGGGATCCTGGGCCGGTCCGACGTCGTGCTGCTGCTGGCCATCGCGACGCTGTTCTGGCGGACGACGGCGCGCGTGGTCCGGGCCCAGGTGCTGAGCCTGAAACAGCGGCCGTTCGTCCGCGCCGCCGTGGTGGGCGGCGCCCGGCCGCGGCGCGTGCTCTACCGCCACATCGCGCCGAACGTCGTCTCGCTGGCCATGCTCTACGGCCTGTTCCTCGTCACCGAGGCCGTCATCGCCGAGGCCAGCCTGAGCTTCCTCGGCCTCGCCCCGCCCGACTCCATCTCCTGGGGGACGATCATGTTCGACGCGTTCACCTCGACCGAGCTGAACACCACCTGGTGGTGGGCGTTCTTCCCGGGCCTCGCGATCATGCTGTTCGTCCTGTGCATGTCGCTGCTCGGCCGCGCCTACGAGTCAGCGCAGGCGCATCGCTGGGAAAGCCGGCAGCCGTGACGGGGCCCGGTCTCGACGTCCGCGGGCTGGCCGTGACCTACCGGAGCGCCGACGGTGACCGTCAGGCCCTGGAGGGCCTCGACCTGACCGTCGCGCCCGGGCGCACCGTCGGCCTGATCGGGCGCTCCGGCTCCGGCAAGACGACGGCGGGCAAGGCCGTCCTCGGGCTGCTCCCGCGCACAGCGACAGTGTCCGGCGAGGTGCGCTTCGACGGCCAGGACCTGCTGGCGATGCCGGAACGGCACCGGCGGCGGCTGCGCTGGGAGCACCTCGCGCTCGTCCCGCAGGCCGCGATGAGCGCGCTCGACCCCGTCATGGCGGTGGACGCGCAGCTCGCCGAGGTCGTCCGCGCCCACCGCGGCGTCGGCCGGAAGGCGGCGCTCGCGCTGGCGCACCAGGCG
Source organism: Jiangella muralis (assembly GCF_001270745.1). Lineage (GTDB taxonomy): Bacteria > Actinomycetota > Actinomycetes > Jiangellales > Jiangellaceae > Jiangella > Jiangella muralis. The sequence goes on along the minus strand of NZ_LFXL01000030.1, from coordinate 135,777 downwards.
CTGGAGCGGGTCGGCATCCACGCCGACCGCGCGTCGTCCTACCCGCACCAGTTCAGCGGTGGCATGCGCCAGCGCGCCCTGATCGCCATGGCCACCGTGCTGGAGCCGTCGGTGCTGGTCGCCGACGAACCGACCACCGGGCTGGACGTCATCGTCCAGGACCGGGTGCTGGAGCTGCTGGTCCGGGCCAAGGAGGAGCTCGGCCTGGCGCTGCTCGTCGTCACGCACGACCTCGGGGTGGCGAACGAGCTGTGCGACCACGTCGTCGCGCTGGAGCACGGCCGGGTCCGGGCGGCCGGCACGCCGGCGCAGGTGCTGGGCCGGCCGGCCGACGCAGGCGTGGTCCTGCCGCGGCCGGAGCGCGAGCCGGTGCCGGCGCTGGAGGTGTCCGGGGTGACGGTGAGCTTCGCCGGCGGGCGCGGGCTGGCGGCGTTGCGCCGGTCCAGCGAGCTGACCGTGCTGCGCGACGTCTCGCTCACCGTGGGGCGGGGCGAGGTCGTCGGGCTGGCGGGGGAGAGCGGCTGCGGGAAGAGTTCGCTGGCCGGGACGCTCGTGGGCCTCACCTCCGTCGACGAGGGCGTGATCCGCGTCGCCGGGCACGAGCTCGCCGCCGGCGACCGCGCCGACTGGCGGCCGCTGCGCCGGCACGTGCAGATGATCTTCCAGGATCCGTACGACTCGCTGAACCCGCGGCTGCGCGTGCGCGACGCCGTCGCCGAGCCGCTCGTCGCACAGCGCCTCGCCGCGGACGACGCCGACCGGGACCGCCGCGTGGCCCGGGCGATGGACGACGCCGGCCTGACCCCCGCGTCCGACTACCTCGACCGATATCCGTACCAGCTCAGCGGCGGCGAACGGCAGCGGGTCGCCATCGCCCGCGCGCTGGTCGTCGAGCCTCGGGTGATCCTCGCCGACGAACCGGTGTCGATGCTCGACGAGCACACCGCCGCCGGCGTCGTGGCGCTGCTCGCCGGCCTCGCCCGGCGCTTGGACGTCGCCGTGCTGCTGGTCTCGCACGACGTGTCGCTGCTGCGGCGGGTCTGCGACCGGGTCGCCGTCATGTACCTGGGTCGCATCGTGGAGCAGGGGCCCGCGCGCGACGTCCTCGACGGCCCACGCCACCCCTACACGCAGGCGCTGGTGCGCGCCGTCCCGTCCCGCGTTCCGGGGGAACGGCGCGCCCGCGTCCTGCTGGACGGCGAGCCGCCGTCGCTGCGGCACCGGCCGACCGGGTGCGCCTTCCACCCCCGCTGCCCGGTCGCGTCGCCGTCCTGCGCGGGCGACGACCCGCCGCTGCTGGACCTGGCGCCGGGCCACGGCGCCGCCTGCTGGCACCCCGTCGCCGCGGCCACGGAGAAGGGAGCCGCCCGGGCCTGACGCCGCACCCGTCACCACACCCCACCACCGAAGGGACAGCACCATGCAGATCATCACGCCCGACGACGTCGACACCAACGACAACGAGACCCGCACCAGCTGGCGGCTGCTCAACGCCGACACACTGGGCGTCGACTACGGCGCGCGCGGCGGGCTGATCGACTACAAGCCCCGCGCGCAGGAGCCGACCGACGAGCAGCTCGGCGGCGCGCACGAGCACCCGGAGTACTACTACGTGATCTCCGGGTCCGGCGTCGTCGGCCTGCCGGGCGAGCGGGTCCCGATCAGGGGCGGCTCGGCGTTCGTGATCCCCGCCGGCGTCCGCCACTCGATCTGGGGCTCGTCCGAGGACGGCCCCGTCACGGCGTTCTACGTCTCGCTCAAGCGATGAGCCTGAGCGAACCGGCGGTCGCCGCCGCTGACCTGTCGCCCTCCGTGGCGACGGGTCAGCGGGCGATCCACGACCACGACCTCACCTATCCGCTCTGGCCGCCGCTGGTCGCGGGCTGCCCGCGATCGAGCACCGAGACGATGGCGTACCCGCTCGAGGTGGCCTACGACTACGCCGCGCTCGCGCCGGGCGTCGTCGACGCGCTGTTCGGGCGCGCCGACGTGCCCGCCGACGCGTCGGCCTGGGCGCCGCTGCTGCCGCCGCTGCACCCCAGCCTGGTCCGCGGCATCGGCGGGACGTCCCTGCTCGACGCGTCGGCGCTGTTCGACACCGATGTGCCGGTGCTGCTCAAGGACGAGAGCCGCAACCCGACGTGGAGCCACAAGGACCGGCTCAACCTGTGCGCCGTCAGCGCCGCCGCCCTGTCCGGCGCGCCGGGCGTCGTCGTGGCGTCATCGGGGAACCACGGCGCGTCCGCGGCGGCCATGTCCGCGGCGGTCGGGCTGCCGTGCGTCGTCGTCATGTCGGCCGGTGGCCCGCCCGCCGTGGAGTCGTTCGTCGGGGCGTACGGCGCCACTGTCCTGTCGGTGCCGCGGGACGCCCGCTGGAGCGTCGTCAAGGACATCGTCGACCGGCTCGGCTTCCAGCCGGTCAGCAACCAGACCGTCACGCACACCGGCCATCCGTTCGGGCCCGAGGGCTACAAGACGATCGCCTACGAGCTCTTCGTCGAGCTGGGGCACCGGGTCCCCGCGGCCGTCTTCGTCCCGGCCGGCTACGGGGAGCTGCTCTACGGCGTGTGGAAGGGCTTCGAGGAACTGCGCGCCCTCGGCGTCGCCACCGCGGCGCCGGCGATCTACGCGTCCGAGGTGGCCGGGCGCGACGTCATCGCGACGGCGCTGCGCGAGCGGCGGCCCGCCGTGACGGTGCCCGCGACGCCGACAGACGCCTACTCCGTCGCCACCACCACCGGCGGCTACCGCGCGACCCACGTCATGACCCACACCACCGGCTCGGTCGTCGGCGTGAACGACGCCGGGATGCTGGCCGCGCAGGACCTGCTGGCCCGGTTCGGCATGTGGCAGGAGCTCTCCGGCGTGATCGGCGTGGCCGCCCTGCGTCGCCGCCTCGCCGCCGGCGCCACGTTCGACGGGCCGGTCGTGTGCATCTGCACGTCGAGCGGCTTCAAGGACAAGAACGCGCTGCGCTACCAACCCATCCCGGCCGGCGCCGACTGGGCGTCGGTCTCCGCCGTGCTGACCGCCCACGGCATCCCGGCCTCGTGACCTGGCTGGGTGAGTCCGATTGATCATGGTTACGCAGCCTGGGTGGCCGGCCGTGCGCCCGGGTCTGCCGCGTTCGCCGTGGTCCGCACGTTGGCCGTCCCCCTGGCGCCCATTTTCTCAGCCGCGTGATCGCGCCTCAAGCGGACCCATGGGGCGCTTCGCGCGCTGGGTGTCCGCTTGACCCGCGGTCCCGCGGCCAAGAACGGGCACTTATCAGGGGGACGGGGGCAGTTTGGGCACGCCTCACTTCACCCGCGCCGGGTGCACCTCACCCGCGTCAGCACCGCATGGCCGCCGGGGACGGCGCTCATCCGGTGCTGCGGCGGGTGACGTGCCCACGAGACGAGTGACGTCGACGATCTGGGACGTCTTCGATGGCCAGAGTCGTCCAAACGGCGCCCGGAACACGACTCTCGCCATCGAGGACGACTCCGGGAGTCGAGGACGACCAAAGGTGCACCGGCAGGAACAGCGAACGCGCGCGGCTAAGAAAATGGGCAGCAGGGGGACGGCCCACCGCCGCAAAACGGCAAACCACCGCACGACGGCGAACCGTTACACGATCCCCACCCCACCGTGTGGATTCGCTGCGCCGGGTGGGGCGGATCACTGTTCCCCTGACAACAGCAACGCCACCCAGCACGCACAGTGATCCCACCCAGTGATCTCGCCCGGGGCGCACAGTCGTCGCGGCCGTGATCATCCAACTTTTGGGGTGTCAGAGCAGCCCAAAACACTGATGATCATGGTGGCGAACCTCCTGGCCGGGTCTACCTGCGCGCTCGAAGTCGCCGGCCACGTCGAGGGCCTCCTCCAGGGGTCTACTAGCGTGACATCCATGACGACGACAGCGGCGGCCGGTCTCACGCATCGGCTGGTGCGCTCGCCCGCGGGCCGCATCCACCTGGTCGAGCAGGGCGACGGCCCGTTGGTGCTGCTGCTGCACGGCTTTCCCGAGGGCTGGTACTCGTGGCGGCACCAGCTGCCGGCGCTGGCCGCGGCCGGTTACCGCGCCGTCGCGATCGACCTGCGCGGGTACGGACGGTCGTCGCGGCCGGGTGAGGTGGACGCGTACCGCATCGGCGACCTCGTCGAGGACAACGTGGCGGTCGTCGAGGCGCTCGGTGAGCGGCAGGCGGTGATCGCGGGGCACGACGTCGGGTCGGTCATCGCGGCCAACTCGGCGCTGATCCGCCCGGACGTCTTCCGCGCCGTCGCGCTGCTGAGCGTCCCCTACACGCCGGCGGGCGGCCCGCGTCCCAGCGACGTCTTCACGCGGATGGTGCCGCCGGGACACGAGTTCTACGTCAGTTACTTCCAGCAGCCGGGCCGGGCCGAGTCCGAGATCGAGCCGGACGTGCGTGGCTGGCTCCGCGGCTTCTACGCGTCGCTGTCCGCCGGCACCATGCCCGGCCCGGACGCGCCCCCATGGGCGTTGATCCGGGCCGGCCACGCGATGCGCGAGCGGTTCCCCGACGCCCAGCCGGACTGGCTGAGCGACGCCGACCTCGACGTCGTCGCCGCGGAGTTCGAGCGGACCGGGCTGACCGGCGCCCTGAACCGGTACCGCAACTTCGACCAGGACTGGGCCGACCTCGCCGGGTACGCCGGCGCGCCGATCACCCAGCCGTCGCTGTTCGTCGCCGGCGCGCTCGACGCCGCCGTGGTCGCGCTGGCCGGCGCCATCGACGCGTTCCCCACGACGCTGCCCGGCCTCGGCGGCTCGCACCTCCTCGACGGCGCCGGTCACTGGATCCAGCAGGAACGCCCCGGGGAGGTCAGCGCCCTGCTGACTCGCTGGCTGGGGTCGCTGCCGAACTGACAGCCGACGCCCGCAGCGCCACCACGACGCCCACGACCCCCGCGGCGGCCAGCCCGAACAGCAGGTATCGGGCCGAGACCAGCATCGACGGCGCGCCCAGGTTGAGCAGCAGCCCGCCCACCGCCGACCCGATGGCCAGCCCGATCAGCTCGACGGTGTTGACGCCGGCGCTGGCCTTGCCCGCCTCGGCCGGGTCCGCCGAACTGCCCATCACCGCGACCACGACGTGCGGGAACGCCAGGCCGATCCCGGCGCCGGCGACGACCAGCCCGATCACCCAGACGGCCACCAGCCACGGGCCGGCGTCCTCGCGCTGGAACACTCCCGTGACGGCGAGACCGAGGGCCATGACGCCCGGCCCGGCGACGCGCAGCCGCCGCACCGCCGCGGGCCGCCGGGCGCCGGAGCTGACCAGCATGCTGGCCGACCAGCCGAGCGACACGGCCGCGCCGAGGAACCCGGCGACCACCGGCTCCAGCCCGGCCAGGCGCTGCCCGAACAGCGGCGTGAACGCCTCGGACACCGTGCCGACGGCGAGGATCGCGATGCCGATGTACAGCCACTTCAACGGCGACCCGGCCACGTAGGTCGACCGGGGCAGCACGCGCACCGGCGACCGCCGCTCCCAGCGCACGAACGCGCCGATCACGACTACCGCGGCGGCGACCGCGCCGACCATCTGCACCGTGTCGTCGCGCAGGCTCGCGACGCTGATCAGCGCCGTCGCCGTGGTCAGCAGGGCGAGCGAGACGTACGGGACGGGCTCGGCGGCGGTTCCGCCGCCCGAGCGGGGCAGCGCCCGCGGCACCAGGACGGCCAGCGCGACGCCCGCGAGCGCCAGCAGGCCGAACGCCCACCGCCAGGCGCCCAGCTGGGCGAACGCGCCGCCCATGGCCGGGCCGACGAGCGTTCCGAGTCCCCACATCGCCGACACCAGCGCCGTCGCCCGCGCCCAGAGCCGCTCGGGGTAGGCCGCCTGGATGACGGCGTAGCCGAGCCCGGCCAGCATGCCGCCGCCGATGCCCTGGACGGCCCGGCCGGCCAGCAGCAGCGTCATCGTCGGGCTGACGGCGGCGATGACGGCGCCGAGCACGAACGGCGCCAGCCCGATCAGATAGGCGGCGACCGGGCCGCGCCGGGCCAGCGTCCGGCTCACCAGCATCGACGAGATCACCGAGGCGATCATGAACACCGTCGTGCTCCACGCGTAGAGCCGCTCGCCGCCGATTTCGTCGATCGCGGTGGGCAACAGGCTCGTGGTGAGGAAGATGTTCACGGCGTGCAGGGCGATGCCGCCGGCCAGGACCAGCGAGGTCGTGGCCCGGCCCGCGCCGAACAGCTCGCGGAAGCTCGCCGGGCGCTCGTCTGTTGTCGTCATGGTCCGGAACCTAGGATCTCAAGCGAGCTTGAGGTCAACCGTGGAGGTGAGCGCGCTGGAGCCCGACGATCTGCTCACGGTGGGCGAGGTGTCGCGCCGCACCGGCGTGGCGGTCTCGGCGCTGCACTACTACGAGCAGCTCGGCCTGATCGAGTCGTCGCGCACGTCCGGGAACCAGCGCCGCTACCTGCGGTTCATGATCCGCCGCATCTCGCTGATCCTGGTGGCCAAGCGGCTGGGCATCTCGCTCGCGGACGTCGCCGAGGTGTTCGCGACGCTGCCGATGCAGCGGATGCCCGACTCCCACGACTGGCACCGGCTGTCCAAGCGCTGGCAGGCCCAGCTGGCGGCGAAGAAGCGCGAGCTGGAGAACCTGCAGCGCGAGCTCACCGGCTGCATCGGCTGCGGCTGCCTGTCGATGAAGGCGTGCTACCTGCTCAACCCGGACGACGTCTTCGGCGCGGACGGTACCGGCCCACGCCGCGTCACCGCGGACGGGTCAGGGTAGCTTCCACTCCTCGGCGAGGAGGGCGTAGCCGAGGCCGTCGAGCCATTCGCCGGAGCGGTGCAGCGAGTCGGCGACGTTGTACGCCTCGCGGCGCATGCCGATGCGTTCCATCAGGCGCCAGGACGGCTCGTTGTCGGCGAAGCAGAGCGCGGTGACGCGGCGCAGGCCCAGCTCCGCGAAGCAGAGCCGCAGCAGCTCGCGGACGGCCTCGGTGGCGTAGCCCTGGCCCTGGTGGGCGGGGTCGAAGACCCAGCCCAGCTCGGCCTGGACGCCGCGGGCGGCGTCGGCCACCTCGGTCTGGGCCCAGGCGTTCTCGACCCGCACCATGAGGTCGCCGATCACGGTCGCGTCGTGCTCGACCAGCACGCTCGTGGCCAGCCGGTCGGGCGTCGCGAACCGGGCGCGGAAGGTGGCGGCGTCGTCCGGGAGGTCGGTCAGCCAGCGGGCCACCGGCTCCAGGCGGCGGTACCCCCAGACGGCGTCGGCGTCGTCCGGACGGGCGGGGCGCAGCGTGAGGCGGGCGGTGCGGACCGGCCAGCCGATCCGCTGGAGCACGCCGGGCGCCGAGGTGTCGTCACTCATCGAACGCCGAGCGTATACGGCGACCAGCACGATCGGCGCCCGGGCTCCCGCCCGCGGCCGGTCACTGCCATGGTGGCGTCGGGCTCCGCGAGCCGGCCGGTGCCGCCTGTCCGTAGCGGCGCCGGTACGCCCGCGGCGAGATGCCGAACACGTGCCGGAACCGCCGGCTGAGGTAGTTCGGATCGGGCCAGCCGTAGCGACCGCCGATCTCGGCGATGGGGTCGTCGCCGTTGATGAGGTCGGCCGCGACGTGCTCGGCTCGGAGCCGGGCGAGGTAGGTGATCGGCGCCATGCCGGTGGCCTGCGAGAACAGCCTCGACAGGTGCGACGGCGACAGGTGGGTGCGGTCGGCGAGCTCGTCGAGGGTCCACGGGTGGGCGACGTCGTGCTCGAGCAGCCGCAGGGTGTTGGCGATGGACGTCGGCAGGTGCGGCGCCGGGCGCAGGCCCGCGGCCGATTCGTCCAGCTCCGGTGCGGCGGCGATCTCGCCGAGGGCGGCGGTCAGCAGGCCGACCCGCTGGGACGACGACGCGATGCCGTCGGAGGGGTGCCGGGGCGGCACGGCGGAGAGCCAGTCGATGACGCTGGTGAGCGCGGGGCCGGCCAGGGCGCGCTCGGTGACCCGGCCGGGAGCGGGCGGGCTGATCAGGCTGCTGCACTCGGGGGTGTCGCGCAGCCAGCTCAACGCCGACTGGAGCACCTCGGTGCCGAGGTAGATGTTCCACACGCGCAGGTCGTGGCAGTCGCGCCAGCTGTGCCACTCGCCGGGCCGCAGCACCGCGCAGTAGCCCCGGCGCACCGACCGCCGGGACGAGCGGGTCTCGTGGTCGGCGCGGCCGCTCTCGACCACCACGATCTCGATGAACTCGTGGCTGTGCGGGCCGACTTCGCCCAGGCCGTCCATCAGCTCCGCGGCGATCGCCGGGCCCACGGCCGGCAGCGTCTCGCGGCGTCGATAGCGAGTGATCATGGCACCCCTGAGTGTTTCGTGCTACTTCAGGACCAGATCATGCTAGCTCTAGGCTCCTGCCGGGGCAATGATTGCGCAATACGTGCAAGTCGGTCCGCAGCCGACCGGACAAGGAGGTCACGGTGAGCACTGACACCCGCTCGATGCGCTGGCGCCGGCCGATGGCGGTGGTCGCTGCCGCGGCGGCCATCGTGCTCGCCCTGTCCGGGCCGGAATCCGCGGCCGGCCCGGAGAACGGCGAGACGGTCGGCGGGCCGGCCGAGACGGCCACGAACGTCATGGCGCCGGGCGGTCCGCTGGTGGCGACGGACGCGCTGGGCCGCGAGCTGACCGACCACACCGCGGCGCCGGCGCCACGCGACGACCGCACCGTGGGCGTGTTCTACGTGCTCTGGCACGGGTCCAACGACATGCGCGAGTACAAGAACGTCTTCGACAACAACGCCACCCTGGCCGAGGACCCGCTCGCGTGGCAGACGCCCGGCAGCGGCGCGTTCCCCGGGCCGGGCCACTTCGCCTACTGGGGCGAGCCGCTCTACGGCTTCTTCCGCAGCGACGACGCGTGGGTGGTCCGCCGCGACCTGCAGTTGCTCGCCGCCGCACAGGTCGACTACCTGGTCCTCGACGCGTCGAACTGGGAGATCTACAAGCCGCAGGCGATCCTGCTCATGCGGACGATCGTCGAGCTCCAGGCCCAGGGCGTCCGGGCGCCGCAGGTGGTCTTCATGACGCACAGCGACTCGACCCGGAACATGGACGAGCTCTACCGGACGTTCTACGCCGACGACGCGCCGCACCGGTATCCCAGCACCTGGTTCCAGTGGGACGGCAGGCCGCTGATCATGGGCGCCGATCCGTCCCAGGAGGTGCGGGACTTCTTCACCTTCCGCCACGCCCAGTGGCCCAACGAGCCGCAGCAGCCCGCCGGCGGGTGGGACTGGATCAGCTTCGACCGCCCGCAGCGCGGCAACCACGACGCCGACGGCAACCTCGAGCAGATGGCGGTGTCGCCGGCGCAGAACTCCGGGAGCTCGTCGATCTTCAGCTACACCGCCTGGTACGGGCTGGACGACCCGCCGTCGCGCAGCCGCAGCTTCCACGACGGTGCGGAGGACGAGTCACCCGGGGCGGAGAACGCCGGGTACAACTTCCAGGAACAGTGGGACCACGCCATCGAGGCCGACCCCGAGACGATCCTCGTGCTCGAGTGGAACGAATGGATCGCCGGCAACTGGGCGGCGCGGGCCACCGACCCGCTCGTCTTCTACGACGTCGTGAACACCCGCTGGAGCCGCGACCTCGCGCCGATGGCCGGCGGCTACGGCGACAACTACTACCTGCAGCTGGTCGACAACATCCGCCGGTACAAGGGGGTGGCGCCGCCCGCCGGCACCGGGGCCGAGCGCACCATCGAACTCGGCAGCGGGTTCGACCAGTGGAGCGACGTGGCGCCGGAGTACGCCGACCACCAGGGCGACACCGCGCCGCGCGAGCACGCGGGCGTCGACGCCCAGACGTACGTCAACCGCACCGGCCGCAACGACATCGTCTCGGCGAAGGTGACCAGGGACGACGAGAACGTCTACTTCTACGCGCGCACCCAGGAGAAGCTGACCGAGGTGTCCGGCGACGGCTGGATGACGCTGTACCTCGACTCCGACTCCGACGGCTCCACCGGCTGGTCCGGCTACGACCAGCGGGTGCGCTGGCACGGCAAGGACGACGCACGGCTGGAGCGCTTCACGGGGGACGGCTGGGAGACGGCCGGAGCGGCTCTCCCGTACCGGACCGCGAAGGACGAGCTGATGGTGGCCGTGCCCCGGGCCGCGCTGGACGGGCCGGACCAGCCGCTGCGGCTGGACTTCAAGTGGTGGGACCACCAGCAGAGCGACGACATCATGGACGCGTACGTCTCCGGCGACGCCGCACCGGACGGCCGGTTCAGCTACCGCTACGACACCGGCGACCACCCCAGCGCGGGGGAGCAGGCCGGACCGCCGGCGGTGGAACCGCTGCCGGAGCAGCCTCCGGGCTGGCACCGGATCGAGGACGACGACCACACGACCGACTACGAGGCGCACGTCACCCCGGCGGCGAGCAACTGGGTGACGGTCGCCGACCCGGCCAGCTCGGGCGGCACGCACAGCTACCTCTACAACCCCGGCGGCCGCCCCGACGCCTTCTTCCGCAGCTTCATCCGGGCCGGTTTCGAGGGCAACGCCGTGCGCTGGGTGGCTCCGGCCGGCCCGAAGGGCACGGAGGCCGAGGTGTTCGTCGACGGGCTGTCCCAGGGCGTCGTCTCCCTCTACAGCGAGCGCGACGAGCCGCAGCGCACCGTGTTCGAGGTGCGCGGCCTGTCCGAGGGCCAGCACGAGATCATGGTGGTGTTCCTCGCGCAGAGCGGCACCTACTACCACGACTACTTCGAGTACGGCATCGGCGCGGCCGGACGCGACGGCGACGCGGCCGACCTCATGAGCAGCGCGTACGCCACCGCGTCGTCGTTCGCCCCCGCGCAGTGGTTCGCGACCAATGCTGGGCAGGTCAACGACGGCCGGGTGGGGACGTACTGGCGCGGCACCCAGGCGTCCGGCGACCACGTCGGCCTGTCCTTCGGCCGGACGGTGCCGTTCGACCGCGTCGACGTGGTGCCCCGGACCGCCGACACCACGATCACCTCGTTCGAGCTGCGCCTGCACGACGCCCGCGGCTGGCGCACCGTGCACCGGGGCGCGGCGCTGGATGCCGCCACCACCATCGAGCTCGGCATGACGCGCGCCGACGCCGTCCAGCTGGTCGTCACCGGGACCACCGGCGGCGGGCCGGAGGTCGCCGAGCTCGGTGTCCGCTCGGCCCGCGACACCGCGCCGTCGCCGTCGGGGACCTCGTGGGAGTTCACCAACGGAACGGACGGCTGGACCGGGGCCGGGCCGGTGGACGGCCCGGACTGGTCGGCCGACGGCACCATCGGCGGCGATGTCGCGGGTCCCGGCGCGGCTCTCCTCTCGGCCGGCGACCTCGAGATCGACGCCGGTGAGTTCCGCTCCGTCCTCGTCGACCTGGAGAACCGCACCACGGCCCGCGAGGCCCAGCTGCGCTACGTGGCGACCACGCCCGACGGCCGGACCGTCGAGGGACGCCGTCCGTTCCGTATCGCCGCGAACAGCGGCCACACCGCCTACGTCGTCGACCTGACCGACGCCCCGGACTGGGCGGGCACGATCCACCAGCTCGGTGTCGAGGTCTCCGCCGACGCGGGCCGGCTGGAGCTCGGCCACGTGCGGCTCGCGCCGGACCACGCGGTGTATGCCGCGCACTTCGCCGCCGACGACCTCGACGGTTGGACGGCGCAGGGCGCGATCTGGCAGCCCGACGGCTCCGTCGACGTCCCGCTCGACGGTGACGGCGACGTGCTGCGGTCGCCGGAGCTGCGGGCCGACCTCACCAACGCCGACACCGTGACCCTGCGGCTGCGCAACGACTCGTCCGCCCACCAGGGCGTCCTCCGGTTCAGCACGACCGGCGACCCGGACGGCACGGAACACACCGTCCCGTTCGAGCTCACCGCCCACGACGAGACGTTCACGACCTACCAGGTGAGCATGGACGCGGTGCCTGCCTGGCAGGGCGTGCTGGAGCGCCTCACCGTCGAGGTCGAGGGCGCGGAGCCGGGCGAGCACCTGCGGGTCGACACCGTCCGGGTCGAGCCGTTCGTGCTGACCTCGCTCAACACGAAGCGCACCTGGACCTTCGACGAGTCCGCCGAGGGGTGGGGCGGCGCCGGCAACATCGACGGGTTCGGGTGGCGCGACGGAGCAGTGGGCGGGACGATCACCGGCCCGGACCCGCAGTTCTACTCCGCGCCCGATCTCTGGCTCGACCTCACCGAGCTCACCACGGTGTCGATCCGGATGGCCGTCGACGCCAGCGCCACGCACGGCACCCTGTACTTCACCACCGAGGCCAAACCGAACTTCAGCGAGGCCAACAGCATCCGCATCCCGCTCGTGCCGGGTGAGACCGGATACGTCGACTACGAGCTGGACCTGAGCACGGTCGCCGGCTGGACCGGCGTGCTGCGACAGCTCCGGCTCGACCCGGAGGAGGGCGACAGCAACGGGACCTTCCTCGTCGACGGGATCGAGTTGCGGCCGGCCACCATCACTTCAGCAAAGGAGCTCGACCGATGAGAACACCCCACGCCGAGCGGCGGTTCGTCGCGCCCGCCGCCGCCATGGTCCTGCTGTGCGTGGCCGCCTGCGGGAGCGGGTCCGGCGACACGTCGGGCGACGCCTCCGACGACGTGCGGCTGACGATGGTCGGCTGGAACATCGCGGCCGCGGAGGAGACCATCGCGGCCTTCGAGGACGAGCACCCCGGCGTCACGGTGGAGTTCCGCCCGTACGCCTACAACGACTACCTCCAGGCGCTGCGCCCCGCCCTGACCGGCAACGACGGCCCGGACGTCTTCCAGGTGCAGCCCGGCGGCATGCTGACGAACTACGAGCCGCTGGCGGTCGACCTGCGTCCGCACCTGGAGGAGAGCCTGGGCGCGCAGTGGCAGGACGCCTACTACGAGGCCGGCCTCGAGCAACTCGCCTACGACGACAAACAGGCCGCCCTGCCCGGCATCATGAGCGCGGCCGGACTCGTGTACTACGACCAGGCGGTCCTCGACGAGGCCGGTGTCGAGGTGCCCACCACGTTCGACGAGTGGGAGACGGCCTGCGCCGCGGTCGTCGCGACCGGCCGTCAGTGCCTGGCCCACGGTGCCAAGGACGCGTGGGCGAACATCGACGTCTTCCTGGCCGTCATCAACTCCGACGCGCCGGGAGTCGTCTACGACGCCATCGCCGGCGACGTCGCGTGGGACGCGCCGGAGTTCGTGACCGCCGCCACGGAGTTCGTCTCCCTGTTCCAGAACGGGGTCATCGCCGAGGGCGCGGCGTCGCGCGCGGAGTACCCCGACGCGTTCAACGAGTTCGTCGCCGGCAACGCGGCGTTCATCGCGCTCGGAACGTGGAACACCGCGGGCACCATGACGACCGAGGGGCTGGCGCTGTCCGCCGAGGGGATCTCGGGCGAGCCGTCCGGCCCGTTCTACGCCGCGCCGTTCCCGGCCCCGCAGAGCGGCAACGATCCGACGGCGCTGTTCGGCGGCCCGGACAACGGCTGGGCGGTGTCGGCGCAGAGCGCGCAGCCCGACGAGGCCTACGACCTGGTCGAGTTCCTGACCCACGGCGGCGGCCAGGACGTCCAGGCGGAGCTGGCCAACTTCCCGGCGAACACCGAGGTCGCCATCAGCACCGCCGACGTCGTGGTTCCCGACCAGGTCGAGAACATCGAGGCGCAGCAGGAGGGCCTGGCGGATCTGGTCGGGGCGCGGCAGATCCCGTACCCGGACCTCGAGGCGGCACTGGGCCAGGCGCTGTCGAGCATCATCGCCGACCCGGGCTCGATCGAGGACGCCCTGGCCGCGGTCGAGCAGGTGTCGGCGGGCCTCGACCGTTGACCACCCCGTCCCAGCTGACGCGAGCGGCGGACGGGCCCGGGCCGGCCCGGGCCCGTCCGGCCGGCGAACCGGCGCGGGCCCGCCGCCGCCACGACCGGCGAGCCCGCCTGGCCGGATTCCTCTGGCTGCTCCCGGCGCTGGTCCTGGTCGTCGGTGTCGTCCATGTCGGCATCGTCTACAACGCCGTCATCAGCACGACCGACTGGAACGGGATCGCGCCCACCAGGAACCCGGTCGGTCTGGACAACTACACCGCGATCCTCTCGGACGACGTGTTCCTCGCCGCCCTGCGGAACACGGCCGTCTACGCCGTCGCGGTCACGGTGCTGCAGCTCGGCGCCGGTCTCGCGGTGGCCGTGCTGGTCCGCACCCAGGCGCGCGGGCGGAACCTGCTGCGCGTCCTCATCTTCGTGCCGGTGGTCCTCTCGCCGGCGATCATCGGGACGACCGCCCGCTACCTGCTCGACCAGGACGGCGCGCTGAACGGGCTGCTCCGCGCGGCCGGCCTGGGCGACCTCGTCAGGCCGTGGCTGGCCGATTCCAGCTTCGCGCTGGCCACGCTGGTCGTCATCACCGTCTGGCAGTACACCGGCTACAGCTTCGTCATCTACGACGCGGCGATCTCCCAGGTGGACCCCGCGACCCTGGAGGCGGCGCAGATCGACGGCGCCGGCAACCTGCGGATGTTCACCTCCGTCGTCCTGCCGCACCTGCGTGGTGCGCACCTGGTCCTCATCGTGCTGACCGCGATCAGCTCCCTGAAGACGTTCGACCTCGTCATGCTCACCACGGCAGGCGGGCCGGGAACGTCGACCGAACTGCTCACCCTGCACATCTACGAGCAGACGATCCTGCGCTTCCACGCCGGGTACGGCGCCGCGCTGTCCCTCGTGCTCGTCGCGATCGCGCTGGTGTTCGCGGTGCTGCAGGTCCGGCTCTCGCGGCTCCGGGAGGTCTGAGCCATGTTCCGTCATCAGTCGACGACCGGACGGGTCGTCAGCCAGCTCCTCGTGGTCGTCCTGCTGCTGGTGCTCATGCTCCCGCTGCTGCTTGTGGTCAGGGAGTCGCTGAAGGGGGAGGGCTGGCGCAACTACGTCGAGGTCGTCGCCGACACGCCGTTCGTGCGCTTCTTCCTCAACAGCCTCGTCATCGCCGGCAGCACCGTCGCCGTCGTCACGGCGGTCGCGATGGCCGCCGCCTACGGCATGGTCGTGCTGCGGGCCGCCTTCGGGCGGACCAGCCAGCTGGCGATCGTCGCGGGGCTGGCGCTGCCCGGCATGGCGCTGACGGTGCCGCTGTTCGTGACGGTGCAGCGGCTCGGCCTGTTCGACTCGCCGATCGCGGTGATCCTCCCGCTGAGCGGGCTGGCCGTCCCGTTCGGCGTGCTCGTCGCCCGCAACTACCTGACCGGGATCCCCGGCGAGATCCACGAGGCCGCCCGGCTGGACGGTGCCGGCGCCTGGCAGCTCTTCGCGCGCATCGTCGTCCCGCTGGCCAGGCCGATCATGGCCGTCATCGTCATCTTCACGTTCCTCGCCGCGTGGAACGAGTACTTCCTGCCGCTGCTCTTCCTCCAGGAGCACTCCGCGCAGGTGGTGACGCAGATCCCCGGCTACTTCCAGAGCGAACGGCACATCGACCTGCCGAAGGTGTTCGCCGCCAACCTGCTCATCAGCCTGCCGATCGTCGCGCTCTATCTGGTGTTCCAGCGCCAGGTGCGGGCCGGTTTCCTCGCGGGCGCCATCAAGTGACCGACACCAGAAAGTGGGACCGCGTGAGACCCGATGTACTGGCCTACTACTTCCCGCATTGGCACGCCGACGAGCGCGATGCCGCGTGGATCTCGCCGGGCTTCACCGAGTGGGAGCTGGTCGAGCGGGCCGTTCCCCGCTTCCCCGGCCATCGCCAGCCCCGGGTGCCGGTGCTCGGCCACCGCGACGAGAGCGATCCCGTCGTCATGGAGTCCGAGGTGCGCCTGGCCGGCGACCACGGCATCGACGGCTTCATCTTCGACTTCTACTGGTACGACGACGGGCCCTACCTGCAGGGAGCCCTCGACCGGGGTTTCCTCGGCCGGGCAGCGGACGGCTCCCCGTTCCGGTTCGCGCTCATGTGGGCGAACCACGACCTGCTCGACGTGTACCCGCTGCCCGCGCCCACGTCGAGGACCCGGCCCCGCCTGCTGCGTCCGGGGGCCGTCGGCCGCGAAGCCTTCGACGCGATGACCGACCACATCGTGGCGGCGTACTTCAGCCGGCCCGACTATTACACGGTGGCCGGCCGGCCGTTCTTCTCCATCTACGAGCTGGGCACGTTCGTCGCGGCCATGGGCGGGGTGGACGCCGCCGCCGACGCGTTGCGCTCCCTCGACGACAAGGCCAGGCGGGCCGGGCTGCCGGGGGTCCACCTCGACGTCGTCGTGTGGGGGACCGGCGTCCTTCCCAACCACGTGACCATCGACCGGCCGGCGGAGCTGCTGGGCGCCCTGCCGGTGTCGTCCACCAGCTCCTACACCTGGATGCACCACGTCGACCTCGCCACCCACCCGTTCCCGGTGGGTGACTGGGACCGCGTCAGGGAAGAGGCGTTCGACCACTACCGCGCGTACCCCGGCGAGCTGTCGCTGCCGTTCCTGCCGAACATCTCCGTCGGCTGGGACAGCTCGCCGCGGACCTCGGCGGACGGGCCGTGGGAGAACAACCCCGGCTACGGCTGGACCCCGGTGTTCGAGTGCTCGGCCGCGTCGATCGCGAAGGCGGCCGCCGACGCCACGGAGCTGCTCGCGGCGCAGCCGGACGCGCCGCCCATCGTGACGGTCAACGCCTGGAACGAGTGGACCGAGGGGTCCTACCTGCTCCCGGACACCGATCGGGGGACCGAGCTGCTGCGGTCCCTGGCGGCGGCGTTCCCGCGCTGACCGGCCGGCGGCGCGGCGCCGTCAGGAGGCGGTGTCGCGCGCCATCCGGTCGATCAGCGGCCGGACGCGGTGCGCGATCCGGTGCCGCAGCACCGGCTCGGTGCGGGTGCGCAGTACCCCCGGCACCGCCAGGATCTGCTGCAGCACCTCCTCGGTGTTCTCCGGGCCGGTGGAGACGACGTGGCACATCAGGTCGGCGTCGCCGGCGATGGAGTCGACCTGGATCACCTCGGGGATGGCGGCCAGCCGGTCGGTGACCTCGTCGAGCACGCCCTGCGCGAGGTTCAGCCGCACGTAGGACAGCGCCGGGAAGCCGAGCGCGGCCGGCGCGACGCCCGGCTCGTGCCCGGTGATCACGCCGAGCCGGGCCATGCGGTCCAGGCGGGACTGGACGGTGCCGCGGGCGACGCCGAGCAGCCGGGCGTACTCGCGGACACCGGCTCGGGGCCGGTCGAGGCTCAGCTGGAGGATCGACAGGTCCAGACGGTCGAGCGAGGGGGTCACGGGCACCTGGCCATTGGTCGGCTCGGGGCGCTCGAAGCGCCTGGATGGTGGGCCATTGGCCCAACGAAAGCGGTCGGGTCTTGACCCGATGGTACGCCGATCACCAGAGTGGGCGCACCATCGGCACGACTCGGAGGACGCTCGACGTGACTGTGACCGTCGTCCGGCCCCGGGACCGCTACACGGCGGCTCAGGGCCGGGTTCAACTGACCGGCGTCCAGGCCCTGGCCCGGCTGCCGATCGAGCAGGCCCGCCGCGACCGCAACGCGGGCCTCGACACCGCCACCTTCGTCTCCGGCTACGAGGGCTCGCCGCTGGCCGGCTACGACCTGGAGCTGAACCGCATCCGCGAGCTGCTGGACGCGAACGCGGTGACGTTCGTGCCCGGGCTGAACGAGGAGGCGGCGGCGACGTCCGTGCAGGGCAGCCAGCTCGCCCCGACGATCGACGGCGCGACCCGCGACGGCGTGCTGGGCATCTGGTACGGCAAGGCGCCGGGGCTGGACCGCGCCACCGACGCGCTGCGCCACGGCAACCTCATGGGCGCGCACCCGCGCGGCGGCGCGCTCGTCCTCGTCGGCGACGACCCGGCGGCGAAGTCGAGCAGCGTGCCGTGCGCCTCCGAGTTCGCCCTCGCCGACCTCGCGATGCCGTTCCTGTATCCGGCGGACAGCGCCGAGGTGCTGGAGCTGGGGCTGCACGCCGTCGAGCTGTCCCGGGCCAGCGGGCTGTGGACCGGCCTGAAGATCGTGACGTCGGTGGCCGACGGCACCTCGACCGTCGTGCTCGGCGACGACGGCCCCG
The DNA here is from genome assembly GCF_001270745.1 of Jiangella muralis. Classification (GTDB taxonomy): domain Bacteria; phylum Actinomycetota; class Actinomycetes; order Jiangellales; family Jiangellaceae; genus Jiangella; species Jiangella muralis. The sequence continues at coordinate 117,726 of NZ_LFXL01000030.1, read as the reverse complement.
CGCCGGTGCGCCCGGCCGGGTCGGGCCGGCACGTGCCGACGGCGCGGCTGCTGCAGCCGACGCTCGGCCCGCTCGAACGCGACCAGCTCACCACCCGGCTGCGGCTGGCCCGCGAGTACGCGCGGCTGAACGACCTCAACCCGACGGTGGGACGCGGCCCGGCGGACCGCCTCGGCATCGTCGCGGCGGGACGCACCTACCTCGACGTGGTCACGGCGCTGGCGAAGCTCGGCCTCCCCGCCGACGCGCTCGAACACAGCCCGGTCCGGCTGCTCAAGGTCGCCATGCCGTACCCGCTCGACGACGAGACCCTGCGCGAGTTCGCGGCCGGCCTGGACGAGGTCGTGGTCGTGGAGGAGAAGCGGTCCTTCCTGGCCACGGCGCTGCGCGACGCGCTCTATGACCTCGACCGCCGGCCGGTCGTGACGGGCAAGACCGACCCCGGCGGCGCGGAGCTGTTCCCGGCCTACGGCGAGCTGGACGTCGACCTCGTCACCGCCAGGCTCGCCCGCCGCCTCGCCGCGCACGGCCTGACCACCGCCGAGCCGGACCGCAGCCCGTCGGCGGTGGCCGGCCGCACCCAGCTGCCGCTGCTGCGGCGCGCGCCGTACTTCTGCTCCGGCTGCCCGCACAACACCTCGACGAAGACGGCGGACGGCTCGCTGGTCGGCGCCGGGATCGGCTGCCACGCCATGGTCCTGCTGATGGACGAGGCCCAGGTCGGGACGGTCACCGGGCTGAGCCAGATGGGTGGCGAGGGGCTGCAGTGGATCGGCATGGCGCCGTTCGTCGACCGGCGGCACTACGTGCAGAACCTCGGCGACGGGACGTTCGACCACTCCGGCTCGCTGGCGATCCGGGCCGCCGTCGCGGCCCGCGTGAACCTCACCTACAAGCTGCTCTACAACTCCGCGGTGGCGATGACCGGCGGCCAGCGTCCCGCCGGCGGCATGAGCGTCGCCCAGGTGGTGGACGTGCTCCGCGCCGAGGGCGTGGCGCGCGTCATCGTCACCACCGAGGACCCGGGCCGGCACCGGAAGCTGCCGCCCGGCGTCGCGGTGTGGGACCGGTCCCGGTTCGCCGAGGCCGAGCGGGTTCTGGCCGAGACGCCCGGCGTGACCGTCCTCCTGCACGACCAGGAGTGCGCCACCGAGCGTCGCCGTCGCCGTCGCCGCTCGACAGACACGCGGCCCGAGACGCGGGTCGTCATCGACGAGCGGATCTGTGAGGGCTGCGGCGACTGCGGCCGCAAGTCGAACTGCCTGTCGGTGCAGCCGGTGTCCACCGAGTTCGGCCGCAAGACCGCGATCCACCAGGGCTCCTGCAACCTCGACTACAGCTGCCTGGACGGCGACTGCCCGGCCTTCCTGACGGTGACGGTGCCCGCGGGCGCCCGCGGCCGCGCGGCGGTCGGCGGCATCGACGCGGCCGAGCTGCCCGACCCGGTCGTGGCGGGGGAGCGCGACGGGTTCGGCGTCCGGCTCGCCGGGGTCGGCGGCACCGGCGTGGTCACCGCGTCGCAGATCCTCGCCACCGCCGGGCTGCTGGCCGGCTGGAACGTCCGCTCGCTCGACCAGACCGGGCTGGCCCAGAAGGGCGGCGCGGTGGTGTCCGACGTCCGGTTCCGGCGCGCTGGCCAGGAGGCGAACAAGCTGGCCGCGGGGGAGTGCGACCTGTACCTGGGCTGCGACCTGCTGGTCGCCGCGGACCCCGTCCACCTGGCCGTGGCCGCGCCCGAGCGCACCACCGCGGTGCTCTCCGTCGCCGAGTTGCCGACCGGCCGCATGGTCAGCGACGTCTCCGTGACCTTCCCGGACGTCGGCGAGCTGGCCGGGCGGGTCGACGCCGAGTCCCGGACGACGCACCTGCTGGACGCCCGCGAGCTGACCCTCGGGCTGTTCGGCGACGACCAGTACGCGAACCTGTTCCTCGTCGGCGCGGGCTTCCAGGCCGGCGGGCTGCCGCTGCCCGCCGCGGCCGTCGAGGAGGCGATCCGGCTCAACGGCGTGGCCGTCGACGCCAACCTGCAGGCGTTCCGCCGCGGCCGCCAGTACGTCGTCGCGCCCGAGGTCGTCACGGCGCTGGCCGGGGCGCGGCGGGCCGAGGCGGGCACGCTGGCGGACGTCGTGGCGCTGCGGGTGGCCGAGCTGACCGACTATCAGAACGCCGCCTACGCCGCCGAGTACGAGGCGCGGGTCGAGCGGGTGCGCCGGGCGGAGGCGGCCGCCGACCCGCACTCGACCGTCCTGGCCGAGACGGTGGCGCGGAACCTGCACAAGCTGCTGGCCTACAAGGACGAGTACGAGGTCGCCCGGCTGGCGCTGCGGCCCGAGGCCGGCGCGGAGATCGAGGAGCGGTTCGGCGCCGGCGCCCGGGCGTCGTGGAACCTGCACCCGCCGGTGCTGCGCGCTCTCGGCATGAAGCGCAAGCTGCGGCTGGGCCCGTGGTTCCGGGTGGTCTTCCGGGTGCTGCGGTCGATGCGGTTCCTGCGCGGCACCCCGTTCGACCCGTTCGGCCGGGCGCACGTGCGCCGGGTCGAACGGGAGCTGGCGCGGGAGTACCTCGCGGTGCTGGACGAGCTGGAGGCGCGGCTGGACGCCGGGTCGCTCGGGCCGGCGGCGCACGTGGCGGGACTGCCCGACATCGTGCGCGGCTACGAGGACGTCAAGCTGGGCAACGTCGAGCGGTACCGCGCCGAGCTGGCGGCGGCGATGACGGCGTTCAGACGGCCTTGATCAGGTTGTCGCCCATCGAGAACGCGATCTGCCCGATGCGGGCGTGGTCGTGCAGGCGGCGGGTCACGTAGGCGACGGCGTGGTCGTTGCTGAACGACCAGTAGCCCGCGGAGCCGCCGAGGCCGCCCATGCCGATGAAGTTCTCGGTGCGGAACATGCCGAGCGTCCAGTTCACCCGCTCCTGGACCGTCTGGTCGACGTCGGTGACCTGGGTGGTGACGAACTCGGCGTGCAGCTTCTCGCCGAGCAGCTCGCGCAGCGGGCCGTCGGGGTCGGTCACCGTGGCGTAGAAGCCGGCCAGCGCCCGCGCCGACGTGTGCAGGTTGATGGCGCCGAACGTCGACTGCCGGAACGCCGTCGAGTTGATCCGCTCCATGTCCATCGCGCCGTGCGGCCGGGACAGCGTGCGGTCGTAGGTGGGGCAGACGTCCGTCAGCATCTGCGCGGCGCCGCCGGGCAGGCCGTGTTCCAGCTCGGCCACCCGCGGCAGCTCGCTCGTGGGGACGCCGAACCAGGCGTCCATGCCCAGCGCCGGCCGGGCGACGTCGTTGAACCAGTGCCCGAGCGGCCGGCCGGTGGCGGCGCGCAGCACGCCGTCGAGCAGGTGGCCGTAGGTGAGGGCGTGCTCGGCCAGCACGGTGCCGGGCGGCGTCTCGGGCGGTGCCGCGGCGAGGGTCTCGCGCAAGACGTCCTCGTCGATCAGGTCGACGGTCTCGGCGGCGGGCGGGAAGGCCGGCTGGCCGGCCCGGTGCGTCAGCACGTCGCGCAGCGTCGTCCGGTCCTTGCCGGAGCGGCCGTACTCGGGCCAGTAGGCCGCGACCGGACGGTCCAGCTCCAGCGCGCCCGTGGCCGCGGCCGTCAGCGTGGCCAGGGCGGCGAACGGCTTCGAGGTCGAGTAGGTGTGCGCCAGGGTCTCCGGGGACCACGGCCGGGTCCGGCCGGCGTCGCTCCAGCCGGCGGTGAGGTTGACGACCTCGGTGCCGCCCGACCAGATCGACAGGCCCGCGCCGGTCTCCTGCCCTTCGGCGACGAACCTGGTCAGCAGCTCGGTGACGCCGTTGTAGCCGTCGCCGGCGAATCCCTGGACCGACATGTGCCCCTCCTCGCTGGCCGTGTAATCAAATTACAGTCTGGCACCTCTGGTGCCGCCCCGCCAGCCTATGTAATCTGATTACAAGGACTCGTTCGACCGGAAGGGGAAGGCACGTGCAGAACCAGGCAGCCGGGCAGGCCGACGACGTGGAGCAGCTGCTGAAGCTGCACCGCGACTGGTACTTCTCCAACTTCGAGATCAACATCCCGCTGATGCGGACGCTCTTCCCGCCGAAGCGCGACCAGTTCCTCATGCTCAACCTCAACGCCCACCCGTACTTCGGGGTCGACGACCTCGACGCGCTGTGGTCCTTCTATGCCCGCACCGACCGCTGGGGCCTCTGCGAGGACCACGTCATGCGCGTCGACGTCGCCGGCGACATGGGCTACGTCGTGTCGGAAGGCATCTACCCGTCCTGGGTGATCAAGGACGACGACGGCAACCCGCTGGCCGAGGAGGTCGACGTGACCTTCCGGTACCGCTCCACCGAGATCTACAAGCGCGACGACGGCGAGGGCGGGCGCGAGTGGAAGATGTGGCACTTCCACTGCTCGACCCGGCCCGAGGACGACGCCGTCCCGGACGCGAAGACCGCCGAGGACACCTCGCGCCGGCGCGGGCTCGGCAACACGCCCTACAGTCAGGGAACCCTCGTCGAGTACTGAGCCGTGTCCGACGCGACGGAGTGCGACCTGCTGCTGACCGGCGGCACCGTCGTCACCATGGACCCCGCGACCGGCGTGGTCGAGGACGGCGCCGTGGCCGTCCTCGGGGACCGGGTGACCGCCGTCGGGACGGCCGCCGAGCTGGCCGGGCTGCGGCCGGTGCGCACCGTCGACTGCCGCGGCACGGCGGTGCTGCCGGGCCTCGTCGACACCCACACGCACCTCTACCAGGGCCTGGCCCGCAGCCTCGGCGAGGGCATGCCGCTGTGGTCCTGGCTGGCCGACTTCATGTGGCCCTACGCCGCGGCGCTGACCAGGGAGGACGCCCGGGTGGCGGCGCTGCTGGGCGCGGTGGAGGCGGCCCGGGCCGGGACGACGGCGCTGCTGGACCACCACTACGCCCCGGCCGACCCGGAGACCGTGCTCGCCGTCGCCGCGGCCGTCGAGGAGGTCGGGCTGCGGGGTGTGGTCGCCCGCGGGATGGCGGGCAGTCCGAGCGCGGTGGCCCGGGAGAACGGGCTGGCCGGCGGCCTGTTCGCGCACACCACCGGTGCGGAGGTCGAGCTGACGCGCGAGTGCGTCACCGCCCGGCCGCCGGGCAGCCGCGTCGGGGTGTGGCCCGGCCCGCACAACGTCACCTATGCCGATCAGGAGCTGTTGCGCGGGTCCGCCGAGCTGGCCCGCGAGCTGGGGACGGGCTGGCACGCGCACTGTGCGTCGACGCCGCGCGACCCCGAGGTGTACCGCGGCGCCTACGGCACGACGCCGGTCGCCTGGCTGCACGAGCAGGGCCTGCTCGGACCGCGCACGACGCTCGCGCACGGCATCCACCTGAGCGACGCCGAGGTGCGGATGGCGGGCGAGACCGGCACCGCGGTGGCGCACTGCCCGGTGTCGAACCAGTACGGCGCCGACGGCGTCCTGCGGCTGCGCGAGCTGCGTGCGGCCGGCGCGGTCGTCGGACTGGGCACCGACGGCGCGGCCTACAACCACCGTCAGGACCTGTTCGAGTGCATGAAGCAGGCGGTCCTGGTGCAGCGCTTGCACCGGCTGGACCCCGACGCGTCGCACAGCGGCGAGGCACTGGCGCTCGCGACCAGCGAGGGCGCGCGGCTGCTCGGCGTCGACGCGGGCGTCCTGGCGCCCGGGCGGCTGGCCGACGTCACCGTGGTCGGGCTCGGCGCGCCGCACCTGACGCCGCACCATGACGTCCCGGCGGCGCTCGTGTACGCGGCCCGCGGGTCGGACGTGCGCATGACGATCGTGGGCGGCGAGGTGGTGGTCGAGGACGGCCGCTGCGTCCGCGTGGACGAGGACGCGATCGTCGCGGAGGCGCTGGACCGCGCCCGGGCTGTGGTGCGCCGCGCCGGGATCGCCTGAGAAGGGACCGGACATGAGCCCAGCCGACGCCGTCCGCGCGATGATCGCGGACCGCCGCGACCTGCACGCCCACGCCGAGCCCGGGTGGTGCGAGGTGCGGACCGCGTCGCTGGTGGCCCGCCGGCTGGCCGGCCTCGGCTACGCCCTGCGGGTCGGGCGCGAGGTGGTGGCCGCGGACCGGCCGGGCCTGCCGTCCGCCGCCGAGCTGACCGCGGCCTACGACCGCGCGCTCGCCGCCGGGGCCGACCCGGAGTACGCCGCGCTCGTCCGCGACGGGTTCACCGGCGTGGTGGCGACGCTGGCGACCGGGCGCCCCGGACCCGTCGTGGCGCTGCGGTTCGACATCGACGCGAACTACGGGCACGAGTCGGCCGACCCCGCGCACACCGCCGAACGCGGCGGCTACCGCTCCCGCACCGACGGCGTGCACCACAGCTGCGGCCACGACGCGCACACCGCCATCGGCCTCGCGGTGGCGCGCGAGCTGGCCGACGCCGTCGCCGCCGGCCGGCTGTCCGGAGAGATCCGGCTGATCTTCCAGCCCGCGGAGGAAGGGCTGCGCGGCGGCCCGGCGATGGTGGCCGCCGGTGTCGCCGACGGCATCGACGTCCTGCTCGGCTGCCACATCGGGGTGCAGGCCCGCGCGACCGGCGAGGTGGTCGCCGGCTACCGGCGCATCCTCGCCAGCCACAAGTTCGACGTGCGCTTCCGCGGCCGCAACGCGCATGCGGGCATCTCCCCGCACGAGGGCCGCAACGCCGTCCAGGCCGCAGCTATCGCCGTCCAGAACCTGCTGGCGATCAGCCGCCACGGCGACGGCGAGACCCGGGTCAACGTCGGCACGATCGAGGGCGGCGAGACCCGCAACTCGGTGCCGGCGCACGCCCTGCTGCGGTGCGAGGTGCGCGCCGACGACAACGCCATCCTGGGCTACCTGCGCGACCGCGTCGACGGCGTCGTGCTCGGGGCCGCCGCCGTCACCGGCGTCGAGGCCAGCGTCGAGACCGCCGGGGGAGCGGCGGGCGCCGACAGCACGCCTGCCTTGGCCGCCGTGGTGGCCCGGGCCGCGGCCGGGGTGGACGGCGTCACGCGGGTGCGCGACACCGCGGACTTCAAGGGCAGCGACGACATGAGCAGCTTCATGAACGCCGTCCAGGCCGCCGGCGGCCAGGCCGTCTACTTCGGGCTCGGGTCGCGGCTCGGCGACGTGCACCACGCGCCGGGCTTCGACGTCGACGACGACGCGCTGGTCATCGGCCGCGACGTCTTCCTCGGCTGCCTGCGCGAGCTGGGCGTGCTCGGGTGAGCGCCGACGTCGTCTTCCGCGGCGCCACGGCGGTGCTGCCCGGTGGGACGGCGCTCGCGGACGTCGCCGTGACGGGTGGCGTCATCGCGGCCGTGGGCGGACCGGGCACGCTGAACGCCGCCGAGGTCGTCGACGTCCGCGGCCGCGTCCTGCTGCCCGGCGCCGTCGACGTCCACGTGCACTTCCGCCAGCCGGGGTTCGAGCACAAGGAGGACTTCGGCACCGGCAGCGCCGCGGCCGCCTGCGGCGGCGTCACCACGGTCTGCGACATGCCGAACACGCACCCGCCGGTGACGAGCGCCGAGCGGTTCCGGGCCAAGCGCGACCTCGTGCGCGGCACGTCGCACGTGGACTTCGGGCTGTGGGCCGGCGGCACCGACGTCGCGGAGCTGGCGGCGATGGCCGGGCTCGGCGCCGTCGGCGTCAAGGTGTACCTGAACCGGTCGCACCGCGACGACGACCCCTACGCCGACGAGCTGTCGACGCCCGACGACGAAACCCTGCGGTCGGTCTTCCGGGCCGGCGTGGACCGCGCGCTGCCGGTCGCGGTGCACGTCGCCGACCACGAGCGGGAGGTCGTGCTGCGGGCGCGGCTGCGGGCCGCGAGCACGTCCGACGCGCGGCTGGTGTGCCGGTCGTACCGGGGCGACGGCGTCCTCGACGCGCTCGCCCGGGTGCTGGCGGCCGCGGCCGACACCGGCTGCCGGGTCCACATCGCGCACGCGTCGCTCGCTCCGGTCGCCGCCCTCGACCTGATCGCCGCGGCCCGCCGGTCCGGCGTCCGCGTCACCGCCGAGTGCGGCCCGCCCGCGCTGCTCGAGGACGACCTCGATCGCCTCGGCGTCTTCGGGGTGCCGTTCGCCTTCCCCGCGGACGACGCCGCCGCCTACTGGTCGGCGCTCGCCGACGGGCGGGTCGACCTGGTGGCCACCGACCACGCGCCGCACTCGCCGGCGGACAAGGCGGCCGGTCGCGCCGACGTGTGGGCGGCCCCGCCGGGCTACCCGGGCGTCGAGACCGTCCTGCCGCTGCTGGTCGACGCCGTGTTGGCCGGACGGCTGAGCTGGTCCCGGCTGGCCGAGCTGACCAGCGCCGCGCCGGCCCGGTTGTGCGGCCTGGCCGGCAAGGGAACGATCGCTCCCGGCGCGGACGCCGACCTCGTCGTCGTCGACCCCGCCGCCAGCACGACCGTCGACGCGGCCCGGCTGCACAGCCGCGCGGGCTGGTCGCCGTTCGACGGACGTCGCCTCGCCGGCGCGGTCGTCGCCACCTACCTGCGCGGCCGCGAGATCGCCCGCGGTGGCGAGCTGCTGCCCGGACCGCCGTCCGGCCGGTTCCTGACCCCGGAGGGACGCTCGTGAGGATCGGGCTGCACTACAGCTTCCAAGTCGGACCGGACGAGTCCGGTCACCGGGTCGTCGAGCGCGGGCTGCGCGACATCGCCGCCGCCGACGCGCGCGGCTTCTCGTCGGTCCTCTTCGCCGAGCACCACTTCCTCGACGACGGCTGGCTGCCGCGCCCGATGCTGCTGGCCAGCGCGGCCGCCGCGGTGACGACGCGGATGCGGATCGGCACCGACATCGTGATCCTGGCCCTGCACCACCCCGTCGCCGTGGCCGAGGAGGCGGCCGTGCTGGACCTGATGTCCGGCGGCCGCGCGATCCTCGGCGTCGGCCTGGGCTGGGTCGAGGCCGAGTTCGACGGGTTCGGCGTGCCGTACCGGCGGCGGGCCCGGATCTACCAGGAGTCCATCGGCCAGGTCCGCCGGCTGCTGGCCGGCGAGGTCGTCGACGGCGACGGCCACTACACGTTCCGCGGCGCGCGGGTGCGGCCACTGCCCGTCAACCCCGCTGGCGTTCCGCTGTGGCTGGGCGCCCTGGAGGACCCCGGCGTCCGGCGGGCCGCGGCCAGTGGTGACGCGTGGGTGATGCCGCCCGGTCACTCGCTCGACCGGCTGCATCGGCAACTCGCGCTGTTCCGCGCGGACCGCGAGGCGGCCGGGCTCCCGCCGGTGCTGGAGCAGCCGCTGCGGCGCGAGGGCTTCGTCGCCGAGACCGACGAGCGGGCATGGGAGCTGTTCGCGCCGGGGCTGCGGCACGAGTACGGCACCGTCTACCGCCCCCTGCACCCCACCTACCCCGACGACGACTCCCTCGACAACCTCCGCCGCTGGGCCGACGGCCGCTTCCTCGTCGGTTCCCCGGAGACGGTGGCCGCCGACCTGCGCCGCTACGAGTCCGAGCTCGGCGTCACCGAGTGCCTGGTCCGGTTCCAGCTCCCCGGCGTCAGCGCGGAGGCGGTCGGTGATGCGCTGGACGGCTTCGCCGACACGATCGCCCTGCTGGACGCGTGAGCCGGGTTCCCTACCGTTGGCCGTCCCCCTGGCGCCCATTTTCTTAGCCGCGTGACCGCGCCTCAAGCGGACCCGAGTGGCGCTTCGCGCGTTGGGTGTCCGCTTGACCCGCGGTCCCGCGGTCTAGGTACGGGCAGCTATCAGGGGGACGGGGGGAGTCTGGGCACGCCTCACTTCACGCGCGCCGGGGGCACCTCACCCGCGTCAGCACCGCATGGCCGCCGATGACGACCGTCATCCGGTGCTGCGGCGGGTGACGTGCTCCCCACGCGAGTGACGTCGATGCCCTGGGCCGTCTTCGATGGCGAGAAACGTCCGAAAGGCCCCTCGAACACGACCCCCGCCATCGAAGACGGCTCCGGGAGTCGAGGACAACCGGTGCACCGGCAGCAACGACGAACGCCAGCCAGCCGACGGTGCACCCGGGCGGGCTCTGCCCGCACTTCCCCGTCCCCCTGATAGCTGCCCGTACCTAGACCGCGGTGCCGCGGGTCAAGCGGACCTTCGCCGGCGCGAAGCGCCACTGGGCTCCGCTTGAGGCGCGGTGCCGCGGCTAAGAAAATGGGCAGCAGGGGGACGGCCCACTGCCGCAAAGCGGCGAACGGCCGCACAACGGCCAACGGCCGCACAACGGCCAACGGCCGCACAACGGCCAACGCGGCAGCCAAAGCGGCGAACGGTTCAGGCGGGCTCGTACATCGAGCGGACCAGCGCCTCGCCGCCGGCCACCATGCGGCGGCCGCGGGCGAACACGTCGACGATCCGTAGCTCGTCGTCGACGATGAGCAGGTCGGCGTCGCCGCCGACCCGGATACCGCCCTTGCGGTCCAGCCCGAGCGCCCGGGCCGGGTTGCTGGTCACGAACGACAGCGCCAGCTCCAGCGGCACCCCATGCTCGCACAGCAGCTCGACCACCGTGTCCCAGAGCCAGCCGAGGCTCTTCTCGTACACGTCGCGGGTGCCGTCCGGCCGCAGGATCGGGACGCTGGCGTTGCCGTCGGTCGTCATCGTCACCAGGCTCGGGTCGACGCCGGCCGCGAGGGTCCGGACGACGGCCTCGGCGGCAGGCACCGCGCGGGGGTGCCCGAAGGCGGGCGTCAGGATCGGGTTGAAGTCGACGTAGCCGCCCGCCGCCGCGACGTCGAGCACCGCCTGCATGGTGTGCTCGGTGTAGTTGCCGTGCGTCGCCTGGAACCGGTGGGCCGGAACGCCGGACGTGCGCATGGCGTGCAGGAACTGCCCGGCCGGGTCGGGCGACTGGCCGAGGTGCGCGTGCAGCAGGCACGCCTTGCCGGTGGCGCCGGCGAGGTAGTGCAGCTGCCCGGCCAGCTGGACCAGTTCCTCGTCGCGGAACGGGGTGGCCTTGACCTCGCCCAGCGCGACCTTCACCCCGATGAACTTCTCGATGGTGAAGAGGTCGCCGAGCAGTGAGCCGGTGACGGTGCGGAACGGCCGCTGGAACCCGCCGGCCATCGCGTAGGCGGAGATGCCCTCGCTCTCCAGCGCGTACGTCTTCGCCAGCAGCCCTTCGAGGTTCTTGGCCACCATGTCCAGCCCCGGCGGCGCGACGACGGTCGTGATGCCCGCGAGCGCCAGTTCACCGGCCCACAACTCGGGGATCCGCGAGGCGTAGCCCTCGTTGCCGCCTCCGCCGATGACGTGCAGGTGACCGTCGACGAGACCGGGCACCACCCGGCGGCCGGCGGCGTCGAATTCGACGGCCTCCAGGCCGCCCAGATCGAGGCGGTCCTCCATCGCGACGACGCGCCCGCCGGCGAGCAGCAGGTCGCGGACGCCGATGTCGCCGGGCGCGTGGACGTGGCCGTTCCGGATGACACAGAGCTGGTTCACGAGTGCTAATGTAATCGGATTACAAAACCCTGCGCAAGGGAGCCGTCATGCCGGACCAGCTCACCGCGGTGGTCGCGCGCTGGACCCTGCTGCCGTCGCCGTCCGGGGGAGTGGAGGCGGCCGAGGACGTCACGGTGCTGGTCCGCGGCAACCGCGTCGAGGACGTCGTCCGCGGCCGGGTGGTCGAGGCGGACCGGCGGATCGAGCTGCCGCACGGCGTCGTCCTGCCCGGCTTCGTCAACCTGCACAACCACGCGCTCAACGGCCCGGTCTTCCGCGGCATCGTCGACGACGTCGGCGCCGGCACGCCGGGCGGGGTCGCGGCCGACGCCATCGTCTACGGCCTGCTGCTGCCGCTCGGCGACCTCGCGAGCGAGGTGCTGACGGACGACGAGCTGCGGGCGGTGTACCGGCTGGCGGTGCTCGAACTGCTCCGGTCCGGCACCACCAGCGTCCTGGACATGCCGCGCGCCCAGCACCACGGGTTCCTGGACGCGGCATCCGAGCTCGGGCTGCGCCTCTTCGCCGCGCCGTACATCTTCAGTACCCCCAGCCGGGGCCTCGACGACCGCGGCCGCCCGCGCTACGACGACATCGACGAGGACGCCTCGCTGGCCGCCGCGCTCGCCGTCGCGGACCGGTACGACGAGGGCCCCGGCGGGCGCACCCGGGTCGGGTTCGGGCCGCACGCCACGGACACCTGCTCACCGCGGCTGCTCCGCCGCATCGCCGCGCTGGCCGCCGAGCGCGACACGTTCGTCACCATCCACGTCGCCCAGAGCCGCAACGAGGTCGAGCGGGTGCGGGCCCGGCACGGGCGCACCCCCGTCGAGTACCTGCACGACACCGGGCTGCTCGGCCCGCGCACGGTGGTGGCGCACGGCGTGTACGTCGAGGACGGCGATCTCGACCTGCTCCGCGACTCGGGCACGACGCTGGCGCACTGTCCGCTCACGTTCGCCCGCAGCGGCGTCACGGTCGCGTTCGAGCGGTTCCACCGCGCCGGGGTGCGCACCGGCATCGGCACCGATGCCTACCGCTTCGACCACTTCGGCGAGCTGCGCGCCGCGGGCCTGATCGCGAAGCTCACCAGCGGCGACGGGGCCGTGGCCGACGCGCCGACGCTGCTGGCCGCCGCCACCAGCACCGGCGGCGCCGCGCTGGGCGGGCACACCGGGCGGATCGAGCCCGGCCGCCTCGCCGACCTCATCGGCGTCGACCTGTCCGCGCCGCACCTGCAGCCGGTCCGCGACCCGCTGCGCAACCTGGTCTGGAACGCGACCCCGGCCGACGTCGCCTTCGTCATGGCCGACGGCCGGATGGTCGTCGACGGCGGCACGGTGGCCGGCTGCGACGAGCGCCGAGTCGTCGACGAGGCCGCCGCCGCGGTGGACCGTCTCTGGCACGCGGCCGAGGCCGCCGGCGTGCTGCCGCCGATCGAGAGGACCCCCGCATGACCTCCGCCCGTCCACCCGACTTCCTGACCGCGCTGGCCGTCGGCGATCTCAGCGTCTTCCAGCCCGACGACGTGCGGCGCGACGAGCTGCTGGCCGACCTCGTCGCGGCCGCGTGGGGCACCCACGGCGAGTTCATCGACGCCGACCAGTTCCTCACCAAGCCGACGGTGCTGCGGCGGCTGGCCTCGATCCTCGCCGGACGGGTCCCGGCCGGCGTCGACCGCCTGGTCGGCCGCGATCCGCACTCGCTGGTGCTGGGCGCGGCGCTGGCCCTGGAGACCGGGCTGCCGCTGGTCGTCGCCCGCGTGGTGGAGTCCGGCGACGGGCCGCGGCTGGGCCTGCACGGCGAACTGCACGCCGGTGAGCGCGTGCTCGTCGTCGAGGGCGTCACGGGCACCGGCGCCTCGGCCGCCGAGGCGGTGCGCGCGGTGCGCGAGTGCGGCGCCGTCGTGGCCGGCGTGCTGGCGGCCGTCGACCGCGGCCACGGCGCCGCGGAGCTGCTGGAGGGCGTCGCGGTGACGCTGGACCGGCTGTTCTCCGACGACGAGCTGCGGCACACCGCGAACCGCGGCCGGACGGCGTCATGAGCACGGTGCGCCCGGCCGACCCGGACCGGCTCTGGTCGACGCTGCAGACGATGGCCGCGCTGAGCGAGCCGGGTCCCGGCGTGACCCGGCTCGCCTACACGCCGCTGGAACGCGAGGCGCACGCCCGCTTCGCCGAGTGGATGGCCGCCGCGGGCTGCGAGATCGCCGTCGACCCCGCCGGCAACACCATCGCGACCCGCCCGGGCCGCGCCGCCGGTCCCGCCACCGGCACCGGCAGCCACCTCGACTCCGTCTACAACGGCGGCCGCTTCGACGGCATCGCCGGCACGATGGCCGCCGTCGAAGTCGCCCGGCTGCTGCACGAGGCGGGCGTCGAGACCGCGCTGCCGCTGCGCTTCGTCGCGTTCGCCGGTGAGGAGGGCGCCCGCTTCGGCCAGGCCTGCTGCGGCTCGAAGCTGGCCGCCGGGCTGTCGTCGCGGGACGAGCTCGATGCCCGGCGCGACCGTGACGGCGTCTCGCTGGCCGAGGCGATGGCCGGCGTCGGGCTGGACCCCGACGCCGCCGCCCGGACGGCGTGGGCCGCCGCCGAGTGGTCCGCCTTCGTCGAACTGCACGTCGAGCAGGGTTCCGTCCTGGAGAGGGCGAAGCTCGACGTCGGCGTCGTCGACCTCATCTCCGGCTCCACCCGCATCGAACTGACCGTCACCGGGCAGGCGTCGCACACCGGGGGCACACCGATGCCGGGCCGCTCCGACGCCCTGGCCGCGGCCGCTGAGGCGGTGCTGCTGGCCGAGCAGGTGGCGCTGGACCCCCGTCACCGCGGGACCCGGGCGACGGTCGGGCGGCTGAGCGTGCTGCCCGGCTCGATCACGACCATCCCCGGGCAGGCGACCTTCTCCCTCGACGTGCGCGACGTCGACGCGGACCGGCAGCGGCACTCCGCGGCCGAGATCGTCACCCGCATGCGGGCCGCGTGCCTGCGTCGCGGCACCCGGCTGGACGCCCGGCTGCTCGCCGACACGTCCGCCGTCGTGCTGCCCGACTGGGTCCGCGCCGAGGTGACCGCGGCGGCGACGGACCGGGGCCTGCGCTACCGGGTGCTCACCTCCGGCGCGAGCCATGACGCGCAGATGGTGAACCGCCTGGTGCCGACCGCGATGATCTTCGTGCCGAGCCGGCACGGACTGTCCCACGTCCCGGAGGAGTGGACCGAGCCGGCCCAGCTGGCGGCCGGCGCCGACCTGCTGCTCGCCGCGCTGCTCCGGCTGGACGCCCGGGCCGCGGCCGCGGTTCTCGAGCCCACCGGAGGTGCGTCGTGAGGACGGTCGTGACCGGGGGAGAGCTGATCACCGAGCAGGGGCCGATCCCGGCCGACCTGCTGCTGGCGGACGGACGGGTCGAGGCATGGCTCGACCGCGGCTCCGCCGTCGCGGCCGACGAGCGGGTGGACGCGGCCGGGCTGCTGGTGTTCCCCGGCTTCATCGACCCGCACGTGCACTCCCGCGACCCGGGGCACACGCACAAGGAGACGTTCCACCACTCGACGCTGGGCGCCCTGTGCGGCGGCACCACGACCGTGCTGGAGATGCCCAACGCCGTGCCCGCCGTCACCGACGTCGCGACGTTCGAGCAGCGCCGGGCCGCCCACGCCGCCCGCGCCTGGACCGACTTCGGCCTGTGGGGGATGGCGCTGGGCCCGGCCAACCTCGACCAGGTCCCGCTCCTGCACGCCGCCGGCGCCGTCGCGGTGAAGTTCTTCTGGGGCTACGCGCTGGACAAGGAGACCAAGGGGCTGGTCTACAACTTCGCGGCGGCGCCGCCGGAGTCGCTGCTGCTGCCGCCGGAGAACGGCGAGGTGTTGGAGCTGTTCCGCACGGTGGCCGGCTACGGCGGGCTGTTGGCCGCGCACTGCGAGGACCGGCACGTCCTCGCCCGGTCGGCCGAGCTGCTGGGGCACCCGATCACGACCTACGACGACCTGCTGGCCGCGCGTCCGGCCGTGGCCGAGGCCGCCTCGATCGCCGTCGGCGCCCAGTTCTCGCTCGCCACCGGCTGCCGGTTCCACGTCGTGCACATGGCGTCGGCCGCGGGCGCGACCGTGGTGCGCGAGGCGCGGGCCGCCGGCGCCGCCGTGACGGCCGAGACCTGTCCGCAGTACCTCACGCTGACCGACGCGGACGCTGATCGGCTCGGCCCGGCGATCAAGGTCTATCCGCCGGTGCGGTCGCAGGCCGACCAGGACGCGCTGTGGGCCGGGATCGCCGACGGGACGATCGGCTCGGTCGGCTCCGACCATGCGCCGCACCTGCTGGAGGAGAAGCTGCGCGGGTTCGAGGACGCGCCCGCCGGCGGGCTGGGGGTCGAGACGCTGGCGCCGCTCATGGTGGACGCGATGGTGCGCGGCCGGATCACGCCGTCGCGGCTGGCGGAGGTGCTCTCGGCCGGGACCGCGCGGCTCTACGGCCTGTGGCCGCGCAAGGGCAGCCTGCGCCCCGGCGCGGACGCCGATCTCACGCTGGTCGACCCGCGCGGCTCGGCCCGCATCGCCAACGAGCGGATGCACGCGCTGAACCCCGTCACGACGTGGGACGGCTGGGAGCTGCGCGGCCGGGTCGTCGCGTCGCTGCTCGGCGGTGAGCTGGCGATGCGCGACGGCGAGCCGGTCGGTGAGCGCCGCGGCCGCTTCGTCGCGGCCCGGCACGAGGCGCCGGTCGCGTGACGGACGAGCTGATCGCGCTGCTGGAGCGCCGCGTGGCGGAGGCCGCCGCGTTGCGCTGGACCGACCTGCCGGACGACCTGCGCGAGCACGCCGCAATGGTGCTGGCCGACACCGTCGGCGTCATGGCCGCGGGCGCCGGCACCGCCGAGATCGGGGCGCTCGTCGGCGACCCGCTCCTCGGCCTCGGGCCGGCCGGCCCGGCCCGCACCCTCGGGCCGGGACGGCCGCGCGGCGACCCGGCGACGGTGGCCTGGGTGAACGGCACGGCCGGCACCTTCCTGGAGCTGGACGAGGGCTACCGGCCGACCGGGCATCCCGCGATCCACGTCCTGCCGGCGGCGCTGGCCACAGCCGAGACCGTGCACGCGGACGGCGCCCGGCTCGGCGCCGCGCTGGTCGCCGGGTACGAGGTGGCCGCGCGGCTGTTCGAGTCGTTCCGCCTCCCGCAGCCGATGCACCCGCACGGGCACTTCGGCGCGCTGGGCGCCGCCACCGCCGTGGCGATGCTGCGCGGCGACGACCCGGTCGCCCTGGTCCGCGTCGCGGCGACGCAGCCGCTGCTCACCGGCTGGTCGGCCTGCTACGAGGGCGCCACCGCGCGCAACAGCTGGACCGGCCACGCCAACCGCGCCGGCGTCCAGGCGTCGATGCTGCACCGGGCCGGCTTCACCGGCTCGCTGAGCTCGCACCTCTCCGTCGTCGCGCCCTACGCTCTCGACCCCGGCGGCCTGCGCGATCCGGTGCAGCCATCGACGCTGCGGATCCGGCGCAACTACGTCAAGCTGCACTCCGCGTGCGCGCTGACCCACAGCGCGCTGGACGCCACCGTCCGGGCCTGGTCGCGGTTGTCCGGCGACCCGGACGAGGTGGCCGAGGTCGTCGTCGACACCGTCAGCGCCAACCTGCGGGTCGACCGTCAGGCCGCGCCCAACGCGTTGTCGACCCGGTTCTCGCTGCCGTACGCCGTCGCCGCCGCGATCCGCACCGGCGCGACGGGGGTCGCCGCCTTCGACTGGCGGCCGGACGTGGCCGCGCTGGCCGCCCGCGTCCGCGTCCGGGCCGACCCGGAGCTGGACGCCCGATGGCCCGACGCCGCGCCGGCCCGGGTCCGGATCAGCCTCGCCTCGGGCGCTGTCGCCGAGGTCCGGGTCGACAACCCGCACGGCCACCACAGCGACCCCGCGACCCGCGACGAGCTGCGGGCCAAGTTCGTCCGCCTCGGCGGCGCTGCGGGGGCGTTCGACGCCCTCACCGGGTTCGCCGACGCCGACGACTGCGCCGCCCTGCCCCTCTAGCTTTCTCCCCATGATCAACGGCGATCGCTGGCGCCAGGACACCAATGAACGTCGGTGATCATCAACGGTCCCGCGTTCCAGAGGGCTAGTCAGCACCCGCCAACGTATGTAATGTGATTACAAGTTTCGGCCGGAAGGAGACGTCGCATGGCCACCCAGGCATCGGACGAGGAGCAGATCCTCCGCCTGCACCGCGACTGGTACTTCTCGAACTTCCAGATCAACATCCCGCTCATGCGCACGGTCTTCCCGACGGGCGACGAGAGCTTTCTGATGTTCAACCTGAACGACCACCCGTACTTCGGGGTGGACGACCTGGCGAACCTGTGGTCGTTCTACGCGCGGACCGACGAGTGGGGGCTGTGCGAGGACTACGTCATGCGCGTCGACGTGAGCGGCGACCTCGCCTACGTCGTCTCCGAGGGCAGCTTCCCGGCCTGGCGGGTCCGCGACGACGAGGGCGGCGAGCTGCCGGAGCGGATCGACCGGCCGGCGTACTACCGCTCGACGGAGGTCTACAAGCGCGACGACGGCGACGGCAACCCGGAGTGGCGGATGTGGCACTTCCACTGCTCGACCCGGCCGCCGGACGACGAGGCGCCGGCCGCGAAGACCCGCGACGACGCCGCCGACCGGCGCGGGATGGGCAACACGCCGCACTCCCGCGGCGTCCGCACCGACTACACCGCCCTCGCCGGCGCACCCGCGAGCTGAGCCATGACGTTCTCGCTGCTCGCCAGGGACGACGCGACCGGCCGGCTCGGGCTGGCGACCGCCACCCACGCGTACGGCGTCGGGCCGGTGGCCGACCACACCCGGCCCGGCGTCGGAGTCGTCGCCACCCAGTCGTTCGTCGAGGTGTCGTACGGGCCGCTCGGCCTCGACCTCATCGAGCGGGGAACCCGCGCGGACGAGGCGCTGGCCAAGCTGGTCGCCGACGACCCCGACAGTGACATCCGCCAGGTGGCGTACGTCGACACGGCGGGCACCGTCGCCCACCACACCGGCGTTCGCTGCGTGCCGTCCTGCGGCGCCGTGGTGGACGGGCCGGTGGTCGCTGTCGGCAACATGCTCGACAACGACGGCGTGCTGCCCGCGGTCGTCGAGGCGTTCCGGGGCGCGGGCGGCGACTTCGCCGACCGGCTGCTGGCCGGCCTCGAAGCCGGCGACGACGCCGGTGGCGACGTGCGCGGCCGGATGTCGGCCGCGCTTCGGGTGGTGACGGGGGAGAAGCCCGCGCACCCGTGGCAGGGCACCGTCGTGGACCTGCGGGTCGACCTCGACCCCGACCCGGTGCGGCGGCTGGCGGAGAGCCTGCGCATCCACCGTGCGTACGGCGTCTTCTTCGAGTCGGTCTTCAAACCGGGGCTGGTCACCGGCGCCGAACCGGTGCTGGGCGACGAGCTGGAGAAGGCGCTGGCCGGCCTCGCCGCGACGCAGCGCGAGCTCGGCGACGACCTCGAGCCGACGCTGTGGCGCGGCGTGCTGCTGGTGCGGGCCGGACGGGTCGAGGAGGGCGCCGCGCTGATCGCGCAGGCCATCGCCGCCCGGCCGCGGTTCGCCCGCTTCGTCGACGGGATGGCCGCGACCGGGATGCTGCCGGCCGGCTCCGCGGAGATCCTGAGGAGGGCCGATCGATGAGAA
Organism: Jiangella muralis; assembly: GCF_001270745.1. Classification (GTDB taxonomy): domain Bacteria; phylum Actinomycetota; class Actinomycetes; order Jiangellales; family Jiangellaceae; genus Jiangella; species Jiangella muralis. Next base: position 98,680 of record NZ_LFXL01000030.1, on the reverse strand, counting down.
AGCGTGTTGGATTCGCCCTGGGCAGCACCTTCCACCCGAGCGAGCTGGTGCCCGTCGCCCGGGCCGTGGAGGAGAACGGCTTCGCCAGCATCTGGTCGTCCGAGGACTACTTCGCCACCGGCGGTGTCGCCGGGGCCGCGACCATCCTCGGGGTGACCGACGAGATCCGGGTCGGCACCGGCGTGCTCTCCGTCTACGCGCGGCACCCCGGCCTGCTGGCCATGGAGGCCGGCACGCTCGCGTCGATCCACCCCGGACGGTTCGTCCTCGGCGTCGGCGCCGGCGGCGGCTGGTGGCTGGACCAGCAGGGTATCGAGCACCGGCGGCCGCTGGGCGCCGTGCGCGGCACCATCGAAGCGGTACGGGCGCTGTGGGCCGGCCAGACCCTCACCGGCGAGCACGGCGGGTTCGCATTCGAGGGGATCCACCTCGAGTACCCGCCGCCGCAGCCGCCGCCGATCCAGCTGGGCGCGACTGGCCCGAAGATGACGGCGCTGGCCGGGGAGATCTCCGACGGGCTGGTGCTCTCCGTCTTCAGCAGTCCCGCCTTCGTCCGCGTCGAACGCGACCTGCTGGCCGCGGCCGGCGGCGCGGACCTTCCGATCACGACGTTCGCCTTCATGTCGGTGGCCGAGACCACCGCCGAGGCCCGCGCTCGCATCCGTCCGCTGCTGGGCACCTACCTGGCCGACGGCGAGAGCACGGCGATGACCGACGCGATCGGGATCACTGAGGAGCTACGCGCGCTCGCGCGGACCGGCGGTCCCGAGGGACTCGCCGCCGACATGCCGGACGAGTGGATCGACCAGCTGAGCGTCTGCGGCGACGTGGACACCTGCGCCGGCCGGATCCAGGCACTTCTCGCCGCCGGCTCGGACGAGGTCGCCCTCGCCCCCATCCACGCCGAATCCCTGCTCGGGGACATCAAGAAGCTCAGCGCGGCCGTCGACGCCGGCTGACACTCATCGGGAGACTCCCTCATGGCGCACAGAAGTCGCACGCTCGGCGCGCTCGCCGCCTCCGGCCTGATCCTGGCGGCCACGGCCTGCGGAGGCGGCGCCGCCTCCGACGACGACGGTGGCGGCGGTGACGGCGGCAGCGCTGCCGCCGACGAGCTGGTCGTCGCCTACAGCCAGGACATCGACACGCTCGACCCGCACCAGTTCAAGACCGACGCCGGCTATGGCGTCGGCGGGAACATCTACGGGACGCTGCTGCAGGAGAGCTACACCGACGGCGGCGACGGCGTCCTGTCCTACGCCGGCGAGAGCGCGCCGTTCCTCGCCGAGTCGGCCACCTGGGACGATGCCCAGACGACGCTGACGTTCGTGCTGAAGGACGGGCTGACCTTCGCCGGCGGCGAGCCGGTCACGTCCGAGGACGTGGTCTGGTCGCTGCAGCGGGCGCTCTCCGACGTCGGCTACGTGCAGGCGATCGGCCAGTGGCTGAACGTCACCGACCCGGCCACCGACATCGTCGCCACCGACGAGCGCACGGTGCAGTTGCACGTGACGCACTACTCGCCGCTGATCGAGCAGTTCCTCGCGTTCCAGATCTTCGCGATTCTGGACAAGTCGGCGGTCGAGGCGCAGGCCGGCCCCGACGACCCGTGGGGCGCGGTCTACCTCGCCGACGAGGCCACCGCGTCCGGCCCGTACGTCGTCGAGAGCCGGGTGCCGGGCCAGAGCATGACGCTCACCAAGAACCCCGACTTCACCGCCGCCGACCTCGCCGACGCGCCGGAGCGGATCGTCGTCCAGAGCATGCCGGACCCGCAGCAGGCGTTCCTCGCCCTGCAGAACGGCGCCGTCGACGTGATCTTCGGGATGACCCCCGACACCGCCCAGGCGCTGGAGCAGGATCCCGGCCTGCGGCTCTACGACCTCGAGTACAGCCTGGTCGCCTACGTCGGCTTCAACTACGAGGACCCGGCGCTGCAGGACGTGCGGATCCGTCAGGCGCTGTCGTACCTGATGCCGTACGACGCGCTGCGTGAGGACGTCATGAAGGGGTACGCCGGCGCGGCCTACGGCGCGGTGCCGTACCCGATGCGCGACGCCCTGGACGAGTCCGGCGAGAAGGTGGCGTACCCGACCGACGTCGAGAAGGCGAAGGAGCTGCTGGCCGAGGCCGGCTACGGGCCGGGCGAGCTGTCGCTGACGCTGTCGGTGCCGGCCACCGACGAGGCACTGAGCCAGTCGGCGGTGTTCATCCAGAGCGCCCTGCAGGAGGGCGGCGTGAACATCGAGGTCAACGAGATGAGCGACGCCGACTACAACGAGAACCTCGGGTCCATGCAGATGTTCCTGGACTCCTGGTACTCGTGGGGCCAGGACTCCGTCTACCAGATGTTCTTCCTGCTCACGAGCGGCGTGTTCACCAACTACACCAACTACAGCAACGCCGAGGTCGACGAGCTGGTGCGGCAGGCGATGGCGACCACCGACCCGGACGAGCGGCGGGAGCTGTCGCAGCAGGCCCAGCAGCTGATCATCGACGAGGCGCCGTGGGCGTTCCTGTTCACCCGCGACTACCTGGTCGGCGCCAGCGAAGGGGTGGAGGGCATCACCCACTCCAACGACGCCAACCTGCGCTTCGACCAGCTCCGGGTCGCCAACTGAGCCCGCCGGTCCGCGAGCGAGGGAGGACGCCATGCTGACCACCGCCGGGAAGCGGGCCGGTGTCGCGCTGCTCAGCATCCTCGGCGTGGCCGTCCTGACGTTCTTCATCACCCAGCTGCTCCCGGGCGACCCGGCCCGCATCGCGGCGGGGCAGTACGCCTCGGACGAGCAGGTCGCCCAGGTGCGTGCGACGTACGGGCTCGACCAGTCCGTCCCCGTGCAGTTCGGCCAGTACGTGGCCGACTTCTTCCGGCTGGACCTCGGCACCTCGATCCGCACCGGCGAGCCCGTCCGCGACGAGCTCACCAGCCGGCTGCCGGCGACGCTGGAGCTCGGCCTCACCGCGCTGCTGATCGCCGTGCTGCTCGGCGTCGGGCTGGGCGTGACGGCCGCGGTGTACCGGTACCGCCTCGGTGACCGGCTGGTGCAGGTCTTCGTGGTGCTCGCCTCGGCCACCGCCGTGTTCTGGATCGCGCTGGTGGCGATCACGACGCTGGTCAACGGGCTGGGCGTGTTCACCAGCCCGACCGGGCGGCTGCCCCGCGGGTTCACGCCGCCGGACCAGATCACCGGCTTCTACGTGCTGGACGCGCTGCTCGCCGGCGACCCCCAGACCGCGGGGGCGGCGCTACGGACGCTGCTGCTGCCGGCGCTGCTGCTGGGCGTGCTGGCGTCGCCGTCCATCGTGAAGATCGTCCGCTCGGCCACGATCCGGGCGCTGGAGTCGGACTTCGCCCGGACGTCGCGCTCCTTCGGGTACCCGGCCCGCTCGATCCTGGTCCAGGACGGGCTGCGCAACTCGCTGCTGCCGGTCATCACCAACATCGGCCTGGTCGCCGGGTTCGTGCTGGCCGGCGGCGACGTCATCATCGAGCAGCTGTTCGCCTGGCCGGGCATCGGCGGGTACGCGTACTCGTCGCTGCAGGAGAACGACCTGTTCGCGCTTCGCGGTTACGTCATCGCGATCGGCGTCGCCTACGTGCTCATCAACACCACGCTCGAGTTCGTCTACGGCTGGGCCGATCCGCGGGTCAACCTCGCGGAGGGGAGGAGCTGATGGCCGTCGCCGACGCCGGCACCGCCCTGCGCGGCAACGTCGTCTCCCGGCTCCGGGTGGGCAACCCGGTCGCGGTGGCCGCGTTCGCGATGCTCGGGACGATCCTGCTGCTCGGCATCGTCGTCCCGATCGTCGCCGGCAGCGGCGACGTCGCCCAGGAGTACGCCAGCCTGCTGCCGCCGTCGCTGGACCACCCGTTCGGCACCGACAAGTACGGGCGCGACGTGTTCCTGCGCTGCATGGCGGCGGCCCGCATCGACATCGCGCTGGGACTGTCCGTCGCGGTGGCGGTCCTCATCATCGGGTCGGTGATCGGCGCCGTCAGCGCGACGTTCGGGCGTGGCGTCGACGCGGTGGTCATGCGCGCCACCGACGTGCTGCTGGCGTTCCCGGGTGTCGTCCTCGCGCTGGTCATCACGGCGTCGCTGGGGAAGAACCCGTGGTACGCGGCGATCGCCGTGGTCATCGCGTTCGTCCCGCTGCTGGTGCGGCTGGCCCGGTCCAAGGCGCTGGAGGTGCGCTCGGCCGACTACATCGCCGCCGCCCGGCTCAGCGGGGCCAGCACCTGGCAGGTCGCGGTCCGGCACGTCCTGCCGAACTCGTTCAAGTACCCGTTCGTGCAGTCGACGTTGGTCGCGTCGTGGGCGATCCTCGACTTCGCCGCGCTGTCGTTCCTGGGCGTCGGCGTGCAGCCACCGGACGCGGAGTGGGGCGCGATGATCGCCGAGGGCGTCGGCGACAACCTGCTGGGGTCCTGGTGGCCGTCCTTCTTCCCGGGCCTGATGATCCTGCTGACGGCGGCGTCGTTCCAGGTCATCGGCGACTGGCTGGACCGGAGGCTGCGATGAGCCTGCTGAGTGTGCGCGGCCTGAGCATCCAGACCCGGACCGGGACGAGCCTGGTGCGCGACCTCTCCCTCGACGTCGGCGAGGGCGAGGTCGTCGGGATCGTCGGGGAGTCCGGGTCGGGCAAGACGATGACGGCGCTGTCGCTGCTCGGGCTGCTGCCCGACGGCGTCCACGTGTCCGCCGGCGAGGCCGAACTGGCGGGACGGCGGTTCCTGGACGGCCCGCGGCTGCTCGCCCGGCCGAACGCCACGATGATCTTCCAGAACCCGACGGCGGCGCTGAACCCCACGATGCGCATCGGCGCCCAGCTGGCCCGGCTGCTCCGGTTCCTCGACCGTCCGGACGGCCGCCGCCGGGGCGGTGACGTGCGCGACCGCGCGGCCGGCCTGCTCTCGTCCGTGGGCATCGACGACCCGGCGGCCGTGCTCGGCCGCTACCCGCACCAGCTGTCCGGCGGCATGAACCAGCGCGTCATGATCGCGATGGCCATCGCCGCCCGGCCCGCCCTGCTGGTCGCCGACGAGCCCACCACCGGCCTCGACGTCACCGTGCAGGCGCAGATCCTCGGCCTGATCCGGGCCACCGTCGCCGAGCACGGCATCGGCGTCCTGTTCGTGTCGCACGACATGGGCGTCATCGCGCAGCTGTGCCAGCGGGTGGCCGTCATGTACGACGGCGAGGTCCGCGAGTTCGCCCCGGTGGACGACATCTTCCACCGGCCCGGCGACGCCTACACCCGTGAGCTGCTGGCGTCGGCGCACGACGAGCCGCTCGCCGACGAGGAGGTGGCCGATGGAACTCGTGCTCGCTGACATCGAGGTCGTGTACGGCAAGCGCCGCCGCAACCACGCCGTCCGCGGCGTGAGCCTGCGCGTCGGCCGGGGCGAGACGCTGGCCGTCGTCGGCGAGTCCGGCAGCGGCAAGACCACCATCGCCAAGGTCGCCGCGGGCCTGCAGCCGGCCACGTCGGGCACGGTGTCCTGGCGGGCGACCGGCGACGACGGCCCGGCCGGGCCGCAGCGCGTGCACATGGTCTTCCAGCACCCCGTGCAGTCGCTCGACCCGTCGTGGCGGATCCGCCGCAGCGTCCAGGAGCCGCTGCGGTACCTGGGCGTGACCGGCGACGACGCGGACCGGCGGGTGCACCGGCTGATCGCCGAGGTCGGCCTCGACCCGGAGATCCTGGACCGCTACCCGCGCGACGTCTCCGGCGGCCAGGCGCAACGCGTGGCGGTGGCCCGGGCGCTGGTGGCCGACCCGCAGATCGTCATCCTGGACGAGCCCACCGCCAGCCTCGACCAGACCGTCCGGGGCCGGATCCTCGCGCTCCTCGCCGAGCTGCAGCAGCGCACCGGCGTCGGCTACCTGATGATCACCCACGACATCTCCAGCGTGCGGCGGCTCGCGACCCGGATCGCCGTCATGTACCGCGGGTTGATCGTGGAGAGCGGCCCGGCGCCGGCCGTCCTGGCCGACCCGCGGCACCCCTACACGCGGGCGCTCATCTCCGCCGTGCCGGTCGCCGACCCGCGAGTGTCCTGGGACGGCGTCGTCGCGCTGCCCCGCACGTCCTGCCCCGTGCCGGGGCCGTGTCACGAGCACGGGCCCGGACTGCACGAGGTCGGCCCTGACCATGTGGCCGGCTGCACGAAGGCCGACGACCCCCAGAAAGTAGCGACCACGTGATCGACCTGATCGACCTGCGCCGGACCCTCCACCGCACCCCGGAGCTCGCCCTCGACCTGCCGCGGACCCGGCAGCTGCTGATGGACGCGCTGGCGCCGCTCGGGCTGGCGATCCACACCAGCACGACCTGCTCGTCGCTCGCCGTCGTCGTGCCCGGCGCCGGGCCCGGCCCGACCGTCCTGCTGCGCGCGGACATGGACGCCCTGCCGGTCGTCGAGGAGTCGGGGGAGGAGTTCGCCTCCGACAACGGCGCCATGCACGCCTGCGGCCACGACCTGCACATGGCCGGGCTGGTCGGCGCGGTGCACCAGCTGCACGAGCGGCGCGCGGAGTTCCGCGGCGACGTCCTCGCCGTCTTCCAGCCGGGTGAGGAGGGCGCCGGTGGCGCCGAGCTGATGATCAGCGAGAAGACGCACCTGATCACCGGCCAGAAGCCGGTCGCGTCCTACGGCCTGCACGTGCTGTCGTTCGTCGAGCCGGGGACGTTCCTCTGCCGCGAGGGCGCGGTGATGGGCGCCGTCATCCTGTTCGAGCTGGAGCTCCTCGGCCGCGGCGGCCACGCGGCCCGGCCGCACACCGCGCTCGACCCGGTCTCCACGGCGGCGCTGGTGGTGCAGGCGATCCAGACGTTCGTGGCGCAGAACAGCTCGCCCGGCGACCCGATCGTGGTGACGGTGGGCTCGATCACCGCGGGCACCGCGGCCAACGTCATCCCCAGCCGGGCGCTGCTCAAGGTGAGCCTGCGGGCCGCGAGCCACGAGACCGCGCGGGCGGCGTACGAGAAGGTCCGCGGCATCGCGACGGCGATCGCCGAGAGCTACGGGCTGCGGCTGCGGGCCGAGGTCGGCCCCGATGTCGGCCCGACCATCACCGGCGCCGAGGACGCGGCGCTGGTGCGCTCGACGGTGACGGGGCTGTTCGGCGCCGGCCGCTACCGGGAGCTGGTCGTGCCCGAGATGATCGCCGAGGACTTCTCCCTGTTCCTCACGGAGACCGGCGGGGGGTTCGTGCTGGTCGGCGCCGCCGTCGGAGACCCGTCGCACTCGCTGCCGGCGAACCACTCGCCGGAAGCGCGATTCGATGACTCCGTGGTGCCTGATATGTCTAGCCTGTTGGCGGAACTCGCCATCGGACGGCTCACCGCGGCAACGAACGGGACGGCATGACGACGACTCGGCCCAGGCCATGACACGCGCACAGCTCAACAACGTCAAGGCCGAGGAACTGCTCGGCCGCATCATCGAGATCGTCCGCAGCCAGGGCCTGGCCGGCTTCTCGCTGGACAACCTGGCGCCCCAGCTGGGCACCAGCAGCCGCATGCTCGTGTACTACTTCGGCAGCAAGGACGAACTGCTCGGCCGCATCGTCTACACGCTGCGCAACGACATCGTCACCCAGCTGGAGAACGAGCCGGTCGGCACCATCACCCAGGCCGTCGATCGCTGGTGGGACCACTACCGGGCCAACCCGGTCGACATGCAGTTCTTCTTCCACCTGACGTCGCGCAGCTTCGAGGAGCCGGACAAGTTCCAGGAGTTCGCCAGCACGGCGGTCGGCCAGTGGGAGGCGTACTTCGTGCGCAGCCTCCAGGGCCACGTCACGTCCCATGAGGAGGCCGAGGCGATCGCCCGGCTCGTGCTCGCCACCGTCCGCGGCCTCATGGCCGACCTGCTCATCACCTCCGACCAGCCGCAGGCCGAGCGCTCGCTCGCCGTCTTCAAGGACATGCTCGAGGCGAAGCTGGCGGCGTCGGCCGACAATCTGTAATCTGATTACATGCTGCGGCTGAGCACCATCCGGACCACGAGGGGCAACTCGCTGAGCGTCGCGACGGTGTCGCCTTTGCGCGACGGCGCCGCGCGCCCGCCGATCCTGCTGCTGCACCCCATCAACATGCGCAAGGAGTGCTGGCTCGGCCTGCTGCCGGCGCTCGCGGCGGAGCGCAGTTGCGTGCTGGTGGACCTCGCCGGCCACGGCGAGTCGACCGACGACGACTTCTCCCTCGACGCGTGGGTGAGCGACTGCGTCGACGTCGTGCGGTCGCTCGACCTGACCGATCCGCACGTGGCCGGCGGGTCACTCGGCGGCGCCATCGCAGTCGGGCTCGCGGCCGCCCTGCCGGACCGCGTCCGGTCGGTCACCGGGCTGGGCAGCAGCGTCGCCTCCGCGACCGGCGACTCGCCCGCCCCGGCCGACGACGACGCCGTCGACGCCCTGTTCGCCGGGCTGGCCCGCGAGGCCGTGGCGCCCGGCCGACCCGACGACGTCGTCGACACCGTCCGCCTGCTGACCAACCGCCACGGCCCCGACGTCGTGACCCGGGTCCTGCGCGCGGCCTACGCCGCCGACGCGTCCGGCCGGCTGGAAGAGGTGCGCTGCCCGGCCCTCTGGGCGACCGGCGAGCACGACGTCACCTGCTCGCTGGCGGAGAGCGAGCGGATCGCCGGACTGCTCGCCGCCGGCGTGCACGTGCCGCTGCCCGGGGTGGGGCACCTGCCGATGATCGAGGACCCGGCGCTCGTGCTCGAGCACCTCGTCCCGCACCTGCGCGCCGCGGACGCCGCCTGACGGTCGGCCAGGATCCCTAGATGAACGGGACCTGTTGATCTATGCAGCTTGGTGGGCTGATCGCCGCGGGTGCCTTGGCACTGCTGGCCATGCTGGATACCGGGATGAACCGGACGTTCGGGCGGTGGTCAGCCTAGCCAAGGTGATGGCCGGTGACCGGGTGAGGCCACTGTCGCCGGGCGACCGTCGCCTCACGTTGGCTGGCCGGCCGTGCGCCCGGGCCTGCCGCGTTCGCCGGGTTCCGTGCCGTTGGCCGTCCCCCTGCCGCAAAACGGCGAACTGCGGGACAACGGCGAACCGTTACGCGATCCCCACCTCACCGTGTGGACTCGCTGCGTCGAGTGGGGCGGATCACTGTTCCCCTGGCAACAGCAACGCCACCCAGCAAGCACAGTGATCCCACCCAGCGGCGTACCAGGGGGCGCACAGTCGTCGCGGCCCAACGATGCGGGGATCGATGTGAGATCGCTGCGGAAACGACGCGGCATCACTGTCGCTGACACGACAGTGTTCCCACATCGATCCACACCGTTGCGCCGGGCCGGCGACCGAACGTGGCTGGTCAGATGCTGCGTCTACACCTGTAGAACCGGGACCAGCCACTCGACGCCCGCTCAAACTCGGTTCGAGTGCCGGAGACCAAGCGAGGCTAGAAGCGGTCGAGGCGGCAGCCGGCCAGCTGCGGCTCGACGGCGCCGTCGACCAGTTCGCGCGCGACCAGGCGGCCCACCGCCGGGGCGAGCGTGACCGCGGCGTGGAACACCGCCAGGTAGAGGCCGGGCGCCTGGGCGACGGGCCCGACGATCGGCTCGCCGTCGGCCGGCATGGGGCGTTGGCGGACCCGGGTGCTGAGCAGCTCGACGTTCGCGGCGCCGCGGAAGGTGGACCGGACGGCGGCGAGCGTCCGTTCGGGCGAGTCCGCGGCGGCGATGAGGCGGTCCGCGGCGACCTGCCGGAGATCGAAGTCCAGATTGTTGACCACGGTGCGGACCAGGCCGGCCGGAGCGCGGAACCGGAAGAGCGTCGCCGGCGACGGGCCGGCCGGGACGCGGACGCCGACCGACGCGGCCAAGGCGGCCGTGGCCACACCTGCCGCGAGCACCACCGTCGCGCCGGAGAGGGGCCCCGCGGCGGTCTCGACCCCGGTGACCCGGCCCGCGGCGTCCCGGCGGATCGCCGTGACCGGGGTGTCCGGATGGACCTGGGCGCCGTGGGCGCGGGCACCCGCGACCAGCCGTTCGGTCACGCCCACCGGGTCGGCGGCGCCGTCGCCGGGTGTCCAGACGGCCCACTCCGGGGGCTGCCGCAGGGCGGGCTCGAGCGTCGCCACGGTGGCCGCGTCGACGATCTCCTGCCCGGGCCCCGCCTCCGGCGCTGCGTCCGTCGTCCCCCAGGACAGCGAGCCGGACCAGGTCACCGGGAGCCCCGGCAGCTCGGCCTCGAGCCGCCGGTACTCGTCCGTCGCGATGGTCCGCAGCGCGGCGGCCGGACCGGTGCGGAGGCCGGCCGATCCGATCCAGGCGAACGAGTCCGCCGTCACGCCGCCGCCCGGCCGCCCGGCATCGACGAGCGTCACGACGGCACCGGCCCGGGCCGCGTGATAGGCCACCGAGGCGCCGGCGATGCCGGCGCCGACGACCACGAGGTCGTTGCTCATCGCCGGCTCACCCGCGGGCCGGGTGCCAGGGCTGGGTCGGGTCGGGGAGGCTCATGTCGTGTCTCCTGGCAGTCGGTCGGGCAGCCTGGCGCCACGCGTACTCGACGGAGGCGAAGTCGGACCAGTCGAGCCTACGGCCCATCGGGGTCAGCTTCAGGTGGTCGCCGAGCGACGCAGTCTGGGCACGCCTCACTTCACCCGCGCCGGATGCACCTCACCCGCGAAAGCACCGCACAACCGCCGCCGACGACCGTCATCCGGCGCTGCGGCGGGTGACGTGCTCCCCACGCGAGTGACGTCGACGGCCTGGACGGGTGAACGGCCACCGGACATCGGCGAACGGTGCACCCGGGCGGGCTGTGCCCGCACTTCCCCCGGGGACGGCCCACTGCCGCAAACGGCGAACCGCCGCAAACTCGCCTCAACGCTGCCACAGCGCACGAGCCGCCGTCAGCCGCCTCAGTGGTCCGACCCGGGACCGGGCGGCCACGGCGATGCTAGATCAGGACGTCGCCGGCGCGCTGAACCACCTGGCCGCCGGCGACGACGAGGGCGCGCGGCGGGCAGCGGACCAGGGCGTCCTGGACGTTCTCGGCCTCGAGCAGCACCACGTCGGCCCGCGATCCGGGTGCGAGGTCGTGGGCGGCGCGGCCGAGGTACCCGCCGGCGTGCGAGGTCGCCAGCCGCACCACGTCGACGAGGTCGTCGTCGGCGCGCAGGGCGTGCAGCCGCGCGAACCCCAGCGCGATGCGCAGCAGGTCGCCGTCGCCGAACGGGGACCACAGGTCGCGGATGCCGTCGGTGCCGAGGCCGATGGGGATGCCGCGCTCGCGCATCTCGCGCCAGGGCAGCGGCGTGCTGCGCACTGGCGCGGCCGTCGCCCAGCCGATGCCGGCCTCGGCGAGGACGTCGAGCAGTTCGGTCTGGCGACCCGGTGGCAGCTCACCGAGGGCGAAGCCGTGCGAGATGGTCACCCGGCCGTGCAGCCCGGCGCCGCGGGTCCGCTCGGCGATCAGCTCGAGCTGGAAGGCGCCGAGCTCGCCGCCGTCGTGCAGGTGGATGTCGATGCCGACGCCGCGCCGCTCGGCGATGTCGAACAGGCCGTCGAGCTGACGGACCGGGTCGCGGTCGATCGACGCCGGGTCGATGCCGCCGACGTGGGTGGCGCCGGCCGCGGCCGCCTGGTCGAGCAGGTCGAGCACGCCCGGCCGGCGCATGACGCCGTCCTGCGGGAAGGCCACGACGTCGACCTGGACGGCGTCGCCGAGGGCGGCCGCCGCCGTACGGACGACGTCGATGCCACGCAGCCCCACGCCGAGGTCGACGTCGACGTGGGTGCGCACCCCCGTCGTGCCGTGCCGGACCAGCTCCCGCAGCACCGCGGTGGCCGACTCGACGCTCGGGATGCCGAGCGCGTCGCGTTCGGCGCGCTCGTGGGCGATTCGGCCGGCGGTCCCCGGCGCGCCGCCGGCGGCTACCCAGGGGCGGCCCCACCAGCTCTTGTCCACGTGCGCGTGGACGTTGAGGAGTCCGGGAAGGGCCAGCCGCCCGCCGCCGTCGATGGTGGTCTCGCCGTCGTTCGCCGCCGTGCCGGCAGGGACGACGTCGAGGATCCGCGCCCCGGCCATCACCATGTCGGCGGCCGCGCCGCCCCACGGCCGGACGTTGGTCAGTCTCACGGTTGCCATGCCACGACGGTATACCAAATCAGGAGGACGTCTCGCGCCGAGAGGTCGCGGCGGCCCGGCCGGTCTCCACGTGGGCCCGGACGAGCGCGTCGACGCCGGCGGCGTCGCGGTCGGCGATGGCGTCGTACAGCGCCTCGTGTTCGCGGGCGATCCGGAGGAGGTCGTCGTGCTGGGCCAGCAACCATCGCATCCTGCTGCGGAGCGTGAGTTCGAGCTCGCTGAGCAGGTCGTTCGCCGCCAGCTCCGTCACCGTCTCGTGGAAGTCGGCGGCGCGCCGGCGTGCGGTCACCGCGTCACCGCCGCCGGCGGCCGCCAGCTCGGCGTCGAGCACCGAGCGCAACCGCACCAGGCCGGCGCTCGTGCGTCGCTGGGCCGCGAGGGTGAACGTCAGCGTCTCGAACGCCGAGCGCACCTCGATCAGGTCGGCGACGTCGCCCGGGGTGAACTCGCGGACGATGGCCCAGGTCCGTGGCCGCATCGTCACGAGACCCTCGCCGGCCAGCGTGCGCAGCGCGTCGCGCACCGGCACCCGGCTCACGTCGAGTTCGGCGGCCAGGTCGCGCTCCACCAGCCGGCTGCCCGGCGCCCGCACGCCGTCGACGATGTCGTCACGCAGGCGCCTCGTCACGCGCGCGACCTCGGAGCCGGAGCCACTGAGCTCTGTCATGGACTTGGTATACCATATCTGCATGCGTGGAACCCGGACCCTCGTGGCGGCGCTGACGGCCGTCCTGCTCGCCGCCTGTGCCGCCGGGCCCGCCGACGAGCCGGTGGGGGAGTCGGCCACGACCCCCGACCGGACCCCATCGCCGACCCTGACGGCCACGCCGACCCCGACGCCCACCACGCCCGCCTACACCGAAGAACAGGCCACCGCCATGCTCCTGGACGCCGCCGCCGCGAACGACGCCGGTTCCATCGCGACCGCCGTCACCAACGGCGCCGACCTCGAGGTGCGCGACGGCTCCGGGCGGACGCCGCTCGTCGTCGCCACGAAGGCCGGCCACGTCGAGGCCGCACTCGAACTGCTCGCGGCCGGGGCCGACCCGAATGCCAAGGACGACATCGAGGACTCCGCGTTCCTCTACGCCGGCGCCGAGGGACTGGACGAGATCCTGGCGGCGACCCTGCGCCACGGCGCCGACGTCACGAGCACCAACCGCTTCGGCGGCACCGCCCTCATCCCGGCCAGCGAGCACGCCCACGTCGAGACCGTCCGCACGCTCATCGCGGCCGGCGTGCCCGTGAACCACGTCAACGACCTGGGCTGGACCGCCCTGCACGAGGCGATCGTCCTCGGCAACGGCTCCGACCGCCACGTCGAGACGGTTCGCCTGCTCATCGCGGCCGGCGCCGACGTCACCATCCCCGACCGCGACGGTGTCTCCCCGCGCCGCCTCGCCGCCGGCCGCGGCTACACGGCGATCGTTGCCGAGATCGACCGCGCCACCGCCTGAGCGCCGGGCTCAGCCGAAGGCGATGAACGGTGCGAGGACGAGCAGGGAGACGACGAGTGTGGTGGTGAGGTGGCGGGTCGGCAGGGTCCTCGCGATCTTCCAGCCGAGCAGGACGCCGCCGAGTTCGGGGATGCCGACGATCGCGGCGAGCGGCCAGTCGATGGCGTCGCTGGCGAGGTAGCCGAGGGTTCCGGTCGTGGCGATGACGATGGACTGGGCCTGGGCGGCGGCGAGGGATTCGAGCAGGGGGACGCCGGCGGCCACGAGTAGCGGTACCGACAGCATGGGGCCGCCGATGCCGACGACGCCCGCGGTCGTGGCGACGCCCAGCCCGATCCCGGCCACGACGGCCGGCGGCGGTTGGTTCGACGGCGCCTGCCGCGTGGAACCGAGTTGCCGCCGCCAGACCAGCGCGGCGACCAGGATCATGAGGGCCGCCAGGATCAGCCCGAAGACCTGGGTGCCGACCGCCGAGTTGATCAGCACACCGGCGGGAGCGCCGGCGAGTGCGGTGCCGGCCAGGATCAGCGCGGTGCGCCGGGTGCGTGGCTCCCGGAGGTGACCGGAGTGGGTGTAGGCCGCTGTTGCCAGCGCGCCGGTGGCGACGTGGGTGATCATCGCGGTCCCGGCGACCTCGGCCGGGGACAGGTCGGTGAGCAGGAACAGGCCGATCGTGGGCAGCACGCCGCCGGGGCCGACGGCGGCGATGCCGATGCCGCCGATCAGCCCGAACGCCGCCAGCAGGACGAGCAGGGACACCGGCATGCCGGATCAGCCGGCGGCCGGGCCGCGGTACATGGTGGCCCGCAGGGTCAGCCGGTCGGCGCGGATGCGGATCGACTCCACGTCGACGACCCGGCCGTCGGGCAGGGAGGTGTTGCGTTCGATGGCGAACACCGCGGCGCCGGCGGGGATGTCCAGTAGCCGGGCGGTGTCGGCGTCGGCGTTCACGGCGTGGACGGCGACCTCGGCGCGGCCCAGGCGAGTGCCGGCCACCTCCTCGATCACGGCGAAGAGGTCGCGGTGCACCAGGTCGGCGTCGAGCACGCGGCGTCCGAGGTCCGCGACGAGGTAGCTGGTGTCCAGCGACAGCGGCTGGTCGTCGAGGCGGCGCAGGCGCTCGATCCGGACCACGCCGTCGCCGGGTTCGACCTGGAGCCGGTCGGCGACCGCCGCCGGCGCGGCCACGGCCGCGGCGACACGGACCTCGTTGGTGACGGTCCCGTGCCCGGCCAGGGTCTCGGCCAGTCCGGCCAGCCGGTCCAGTCCGTGCCCGAGCTTGGCGGCGACGACCGTGGTGCCGACCCCGGGCCGCCGGGTGATGAGTCCTTCGCCGCGCAGCAGGCCCAGCCCTTCGCGGACGGCGTTGCGCGACGCGCCCAGGCGGCGTCCGAGCGTCCCTTCGTCCGGCAGCAGGCCGCCGGGGTAGGCGCCTGCGGTGATCTGCTGGCGGAGGAGGTCGGCGACCTGCCGGGCCCGCTCGGCCCGCGGCCGCATCGACCGTTCGCTGTACTGGCTCACGCCTCCCACGCTAGGCGATCACAGATTACGCCGGAGTTACGCCACCAGTGGTGACCAGCGCAAACGCCTGACCAGCGGTGGCGTGGGCCGGGATCGGCGCTGCGCCGCCCGAGCTACGTGGTGCGGCGGCGTTCGAGGAGGACGGTGTCGTGCCAGGCGCCGTCGCGCTGGGCGATCTTCTCGCGGATGCCGACGGTGCGGTAGCCGGCCTGGTGGTGCAGCGAGAGGCTGGCGCGGTTCTCGGTGAAGATCGACGTCTGGAGCGTCCAGATGTCGTCCTTGTCCGCGGCGGTGACCTGCTGCCGCAGCAGTGCCTTGCCGACGCCGCGGCCGCGGAACGCGGTGTCGACGTAGACGGAGGTCTCGCCGACGCCGCGGTAGCAGTCGCGGTCGGAGGTGGGCGTGATGGCGGTCCAGCCGGCGACGGCGCCGTCGATCTCGGCGACCCACCGGTGGCCGGGCAGCCACTTCGCCGCCAGGCGGGTGCTGGCCGGGACCTGGGTCTCGAAGGTGGCGATGCCGGTGTCGATGCCGTCGCGGTAGATGCGCCGGACATCGGCCCAGTCGTCGTCGGCAAGGGCCCGGACGGTGACGTCGGCGGGGATGTCGTCGGGGCAGCAGGGGCGGTCGGCGGCGGTCATGCCCATGACGACGTCGGCCATGTGCGGCAGGCCGGTGCAGCAGGCCTCGTTGACGGTGACGCGCGTGCTGGTGCCCACCTTGGCGACGTGCACGAAGCGCGCCTCGGCGAGCTTGCGCACGTGGTGCGAGGCGGTCGACTGGCTGATGCCCAGCAGGTCGGTGAGCTCGCCGACGGTCATGCCGCCGTTCGAGGCGGCGACGGCGTGCAGCACCCGCACCCGGGTGGGGTCGGAGAGGGCCGTGAAGCACTCGGCATAGTCCGCCGCGGCGTCGGCGGGGAGCAGCTGCAGCGGACCGGCCAGTGTCGTCATGCCGGGAGTCTATCGACCAATGTCGATGGTTGCCATCATCGATACGCGTCGATAGAGTCGGCGGCAACGATCGATGAAGTTCGATGAAGGAGTCGTGTGATGGCGTACCCCGTAGTGGTGGTCGGCGCCGGCCCGGTGGGCCTGGCGGCCGCGGCCGAGCTGGTCGAGCGCGACGTCGACGTGCTGGTGTTCGAGCGTGGCGCGTCGGCGGGGGCGGCGGTGTCCGAGTGGGGGCACGTCCGGTTGTTCTCGCAGTGGTCGGAGCTGGTGGCGCCCGCGGCCGGCCGGATGCTGGAGGCGCGCGGCTGGGCCCGTCCGGCCGGCGACGGCTACCCGACCGGCGGCGAGTGGGTGCGCGACTTTCTCGCCCCGCTCGCCGACGCGCTGGGGGAGCGGGTACGCACGGGTGCCGAGGTCGTCGGCGTCGCGCGGCGCGGTCGCGACCGGGTGGTCGACGATGGCCGCGACGATGAGCCGCTGACCGTCCACGTCCGGTACGACGACGGCCGCGAGGCGCGCATCCTCGCGCGCGGTCTGGTCGACGCGTCCGGCACCTGGGTCGCGCCGAACCCGCTCGGCGGCGACGGACTGCCGGCGCTGGGGGAGCCGGCTGCCGTGGCGGCGGGCCGGCTGGACTACCGCGGTCCCGACCTGTCGGTGCCGGAGGAGCGGGAGCGGTTCGCCGGCCGGCACGTCGTCGTCGCCGGCAGCGGGCACTCCGCGCTCACCGCGCTGGTGTCGCTCACCGGTCTGGCCGACGGCACCGCCATCACCTGGGTGCTGCGCCGCGGCGCCATCGGCGACACGTTCGGCGGCGGCGACGCCGACGAGCTGCCGGCCCGCGGGCGGCTCGGCCAGCGGGCACGGACGGCGGTCGAGGCCGGCCGGGTCCGCGTCGTCACCGGCTTCCGCACCGAGGTCGTCGAGGCCCGGCCCGACGGGCGGGTCGCGCTGGTGTCGTCCGGCGGGCAGCGCATCGACGACGTCGACCAGGTGATCGCGCTGACCGGGATGCGCCCGGATCTTTCCTGGCTGTCCGAGCTGCGGCTCGAGCTGGACGCCACGCTGCAGGCACCGGTGAAGCTCGCGCCCGTGATCGACCCGAACGTCCATTCCTGCGGCAGCGTCTCGCCGCACGGCGTCCGCGAGCTGGCCCACCCCGAGCCGGGCGTCTACCTGGCCGGGATGAAGAGCTACGGCCGGGCGCCGACGTTCCTGGCCATGACCGGCTACGAGCAGGTCCGCAGCATCGCCGCCGACTTCGCCGGCGACCGCGCCGCCGCCGAGCGGGTCGAGCTGGTGCTGCCCGAGTCCGGCGTCTGCGGCGGCTCCGGCGGCTACGACGACGACGGCGGCTGCTGCGGCACGTCGACCGGCCCGGAGCTGATCACGCTCGGCGCGCCGGTCCGCACGTCGAACTGACCGGGCCGCGTGGCGAAGTCGTCAGGCGGCGCCCAACCACCGGCTGAGGTAGGCGTGGACGCCGCTGAGGTCGGCGTCTCCGCGGAGTGCGAGGTGCCCGTCGGGTCGGACGAGGAGATGGGCGGCTGAGGAGCCGACGTGGAGTCGTCGGCTCGCTCGGCCGGTGCGGTCGAGCATGCCGTCGTTGCCGTCGGTGCGGCTGAGCCGGTGAACCGTGAGCAGGCCGGGGTAGCGGGCCGCCAGGCCGTCTCCGGTCGACGGCGGCCACTGACCCGCCGATCCGCACAGCAGGAGGTGGAAGCCGGGCGCGCCGAGTTCGGCATGGAGCGTCGTCGCCCGGCCATCGCGGATGACGGGAGCATCGGGGAGCCGGTCGCCGGGGCGCGGGCCGCGCTCGAGCCGGGCTGTGCGGCCGGCGGAGAGCGGGCTGCGCCGGTAGCGGATGGCGAGCTGGGCGAGGATGCGGAAGCCGTAGCCGCGGATCCGCCGGAATCGGGTGGCCAGCGGCGCGACTGACGGGACGATGCGGGCGCGCGCGGTGCGGATCACCGGGCTCGACGAGGTGCCGATGGTGAAGGCTCGGTCGGTGAAGCGCAACACGCGACGCCCGACCGGTGCGCGCTCCGGCTCGTAGGTGTCCAGCAGCTCGGGCGTGCCGTGGCCGGTCACGACGAGGCCGAGCTTCCAGCCGAGGTTGACGGCGTCCTGGATGCCGGTGTTCATGCCCTGCGCGCCGGCCGGGCTGTGGATGTGTGCGGCGTCGCCGGCCAGAAAGACCCGGCCCGAGCGGTAGCGGGTGGCGCCGCGGTTGGCGATCCGGAAGTCGGTGCTCCAGATCGCATCGTGCAGCCGCACCGGGATCGTGGTGGCGGCGTCGACCAGCGCCTGCAGCTCCGTCAACGCCACCGGCCCGCCGCTGGGCGCGAGCTGATCGGGCGGACGCATGGCGAGCAGTCGCCACGACGCCGGAGTGGCGAGCGGGAAGAAGAACAGGATGCCGCTCCCGCCGACGAACGCGTGGGCGGCGCCGGGCTCGATGCCGTGGGCTTCCAGGTCGGCCAGCACGAACGTCTGCGGATATGCGAGGCCCTCGAAGCCGATGCCGGTCAGCCGGCGGACGGCGCTGTGC
Organism: Jiangella muralis; assembly: GCF_001270745.1. GTDB lineage: Bacteria > Actinomycetota > Actinomycetes > Jiangellales > Jiangellaceae > Jiangella > Jiangella muralis. Next base: position 80,073 of record NZ_LFXL01000030.1, on the reverse strand, counting down.
GCGCCGTCGCAGCCCACCACGTACCGGGCGATGACAGACTCCACCGTACCGGCCGACCGCAGTCTGCACGTCGCTGTGTCGTCGTCCTGGTCGAGGGCGATGAGCTCGGTCCCGCGCTCAGGCTGGATGCCGTGTCCGGTGAGGTGGTCGACGAGGATGCGTTCGGTCTCGGCTTGCGAGAGGAACAGCAGGTAGGGGTAGGCGGTGTCGTCGAGGCCGATGTCGAACAGCGGTATCGACACCGTGCGGCGGCTCATGTGTATGCGCAGGCGAACGGTCCGGTTGCCCTGGGCGACCAGCCGGTCGGACACTCCGAGGCCGGCGAGGACTTCCAAGGTCCGGGGCTGGATGGCCAGTGCACGCGACTCGTGCACCCGGTCCGGCGCGCGGTCGACGATCCGGAACCGCGCCCCGTACTGCTGGAGCGTGGCAGCCAGCGCCAGCCCGGTCGGCCCAGCGCCGACGACGAGCACGTCAACGACCTCGCCGCGCTCCATGGCGGCACCATGCCACTTTCGGGCAACTGACGGGAAGTGGCCGCGCTCGCTACCGAGAGACTGGCACCTGGAGCTCGCCGAGGAGGGCGAGGACGCGGCGCTCGATGTCGTCGCGGATGGGCCGGACGTCGGTGAGGCCCTGGCCGGCGGGGTCGTCGAGGGTCCAGTCCTCGTAGCGCTTGCCGGGGAAGACGGGGCAGGCGTCGCCGCAGCCCATGGTGACGACAACGTCGGCGGCGCGGACGATCTCGTCGGTCCAGGGCTTGGGGAACTCGGCGGAGATGTCGATGCCGCGTTCGGCCATGGCCGCGACGGCGACGGGGTTGACCTGGTCGCCGGGTTCGGAGCCGCCCGACCACGCGATGGCCGCGTCGCCGGCGTGGTGCTGGAAGAAGCCGAGCGCCATCTGCGAGCGGCCGGCGTTGTGCACGCACAGGAACAGCACGGTGGGGCGGCCGTCGTGGCCGCGGCCTTCGACACGGGCGAGGGCGCGGAGGCGTTGCCGGGCGAACCGCTCGGCCAGTAGCGGCAAGAAGTTGGCGACGACGGCGCGGTCGGCGAACTGGTCGTAGGAGGTGTGCAGGAACCGTTCGATGGTCTGTTGCCCGAAGGTTCCGTCGAACTCGCCGGCCAGCCGGGTGGCGGCGGTGGTGAGGGCGACCTGCTGGTCGAGCGTGAGTGGCGGTCCTTCGTCGGTATGCGACATGGCGGGTCTCCTGTCAGGACGCGGCGAGGCGCGGGGCGAGGGCGTGGACGCGGTCGGTGAGGGTGGTGACGGTGGTGTCGAAGGCGTCGTCGGTGCCGGCGCGGACGGGGTCGGGGATGGACCAGTGCAGTCCGCCGCGGTCGCCGAGCTCCTCGTGGGCGTGGTCGCAGACGGTGATGACGAAGTCGTCGTCGGCGGCGATGTCGGCCAGGCGCTGGGGCCGGGTCGCGCGCAGTACGAGGCGGTGCCGGCGGGCGGCGGCGACGGCGCCGGGATCGACCCGTTCGGCGGGATGGGTGCCGGCCGAGGTGGCGGGGATCTGGCTGGCTTGCCGCCAGAGCGCGGCGGCGAGCTGGGAGCGGGCGGAGTTGGCGGTGCAGACGAACACGACCCGATGGGCGTCGCCGGCAGCGCCGGGGATGAGCCCGTCGAGCGCACCGGGGGTGAGCCGGACGTAGCTGCGCCGCCGATCGGCCTCGGACCGGTCGCGGGCGAGCAGCCCGGCGGCCTGAAGGGTCTTGAGGTGGTGGGCGAGCAGGTTCGACGGCATCCCGAGTCTGGCCTGTAGCTCGCTGGGGGAGAGGTCGCCGAGGCTGAGCAGGTCGACGATGTGCAGCCGGGACGGGTCGGCCAGGGCCGCGTGCTTGGCGGCTCGCCGCTCCAGGGCTGTTCGCTCAGCGCTCATTGCCTCAATCTTGACTGAGCTATCCCACGTCGTCAAGGCTTGGCGCCGTGATGACGCGACGACTGCTGGCCGAGTTCCTCGGCACGGGTCTGCTGGTGACTGTGGTGGTGGGTCCGGGACCGCCGCGCAGCGGCTGTCGCCGGACGACGTGGGGCTGCAGTTGCTGGAGAACAGCACCGCGACCGTGCTGGGGCTGGCGGTGCTGATCCTGCTGTTCGGGCCCGTGTCCGGGGCGCACTTCAACCCGGTGGTGACGCTGGCCGACTGGTGGCTGGGCCGGCGGTCCAGTGCTGGCCGGCCGCCGGCGGAGGTGGCCGCGTATGTGGTTTCGCAGTGTGCCGGCGGGATCGGCGGGGCGCTGCTGGCGAACGTGATGTTCTCCGTCGACGCCGGGCTGGCGGCGACCGAGCGCACCGGCACGGGGCTGCTGGTCGGTGAGGTGGTGGCGACGGCCGGGCTGGTGCTGATGATCTTCGCGCTCGTCAGGTCCGGCCGCGCCACGCTGGTCGCCACTGCCGTCGGCGCCTACATCGGGGCGGCGTACTGGTTCACCAGCTCGACGTCGTTCGCCAACCCCGCCGTCACCGTCGGGCGGACGTTCACCGACACCTTTGCCGGCATCGCGCCGTCGTCGGTCTCGGCGTTCGTCGGCGCCCAGCTGGTCGGTGGCGCCGTCGGCGTGCTGCTCGTTCTCGCCCTGTTTCCCGCTACCGCCCGCAGGGCTGACGCCGTCGACGCAGTCGAGCCCGAACCTGCCCGAGCCTGAGAGGCAACCCGTGCACATCGTCGCCGTCGGCGGCAGCGACGCCGGCATCTCCGCCGCGCTGCGCGCCCGCGAGCTGGACCCGACGGCCGAGGTCACCGTCGTCCGGGCGCCCAGCCCATCACCATCCGCATCACCGGCGACACCGACACCGGCCGGCTGCTCGGCGCGCAACTCGTCGGGCCGCGCGGCACCGAGACCGCCAAGCGCGTCGACACGTACGCGACGGCCCTGTTCCACGACATGACCGTCGAGCAGTTCAGCGAGCTCGATCTCTCCTACACCCCGCCGCTCGGTTCGCCGTGGGACGCCACCCAGATGGCCACCCAGGCGTGGGTGCGCGAACACCTCCTACCGGGACAGGTGGCTCAGGTCGCGCGCTGAGATCTCGTCGTCGTCCCGGCTGCGACGACGGCGGCGACGCACGCGGTCGCGGTGAGCACGGCGAACATGGCCGGGTAGGAGCCGACGGCGGAGGCGAGGGCGCTGCCGGCCCAGGGGGCGATGGCCATCGCGATGGTGGTCGGGGCGTTGAGGATGCCGTAGAGGGTGCCGAAACCGGCGATGCCCCAGCGGTCGCTGACGGCGGTGGACTGCAGCAGGGTGAACGCACCCCGCGCGATGCCGAGGACGATGCTGGCGGCGACCAGCGCGGCGGCGGGCCCGGGGAGCAGGCCGACGCCGGCGATGGTGGCCGCGACGGCGGTCAGGATGAGGACGGACCGCAGGCGTGGGGTGGTGCGCCGGGAGAGCGGGGCGTAGCCGATGCGGCCGAGCAGCTGCCCGGCACCGGACAGGCCGAGCGCCCAGGCGGCGAGCGTCATGGACAGGCCGCGGTCGGTGAGTAGCGGGATGAGGTGGATGGTCGCGGCGAACATCGCGAACGCGGTGAGCGCCGAGGCGACGGTGAGGCACACGAACGCCCGGCTGGTGGCCACCGCACGGACGTGGCCGTTGCGCAGCCGGGTGCGTGCCGCATGGTCGGTGGCCGGCCAGGTCGCGTTCAGGCCGAGCGCGTGGCCCGGGATCGTGGTGACCGCCAGCAGAACGGCGAGCGCGACGTAGGTCTGCCGCCAGGAGAGGTGGTCGAGCAGGGCCGCGGTGGCTGGGGCGAAGATCGTGCTGGACAGGCCGGCGACGAGGGTCAGGGCGGTCAGCGCGCGAATCCGGGCCGGCCCGTACCAGCGGGTCAGCGCGGTGAACGCGGGCGCGTAGAGCGTTCCGGCCTGGGCGATGCCGGCGACCACCCAGGCGGCGGCGAACCAGCCGACGCTCGGTGCGGCGGCGACGGCGAGGGTCGCGGCGACGCCGGCGACCGACCCGAGCGTCATCACCCAGCGTGGGCCGTGTCGGTCGATGATCCGGCCGACGGCGATGCCGGCGACGGCCGCGACGAGGAGGGCGGCCGAGAAGGCCGCCGTCGTCGACGACTCGGACCAGCCGGTGTCGGTGGTGATGGCCGGCAGCGCGACCGGGAACGAGTAGTACAGGACGCCCCAGCCGACGATCTGGGTCAGGCACAGCGCGGCCAGCACGCGGCGGGGACCAGCGCGCTGGCTGCTGCGCTGGTCCCCGGCCGGGTGGGCTGGTCTCACAGGCCGATGATCGCGTGTGCCTGCTGGACGTGCGCGGTCAGTGGCCGCACGACGTGGTCGGCGTCGCGACTGACCCCGCGCACGGTGTTGGAGGAGAAGGAGCGCTGGAACTCCAGGCCCAGGTAGACCAGCCCGGGGTGGGTGGTGGAGATGCCCTCGGCGTGCAGCGGCAGGCCGTTGTCGTCCAGGGCGCCGAGCGGTGCCAGGTAGGCGAGGTTCGGCCGGTACCCGGTGGCGAAGATGACGGCGTCGACGTGCTCGCGCTCGCCGTCCGGCCAGACGACGCCGTCGTCGTCGAAGGCGGTGAACATCGCCCGCCGGTCGATGCGGCCGGACTCGATGCCCTCGCGGTAGCGGCCGGTGTCCAGCACCAGCGGCTTGCGCACGATGCGGCGCAGCCAGGCCGCCGGCAGGTGGTCGAAGCGGGTGACTTCCAGCCAGTGGTGCAGGTCGTGGCCGCGGATCACCTGCGGGAGGAACGAGATCGGCGCGAGCGTGGCGAGGGTGAGGTCGGCGACGCCGGCGAGCTCGTCGGCGATCTGGACACCGGAGTTGCCGCCGCCGACCACGACGACGCGTCTGCCCGCGTACGGGGCCGGGTGGCGGTAGGCGGCGACGTGGAGCAGCTCGCCGGTGAACCCGTCCTGCCCGGGCAGGACGGGGACGGTGGGGTTGCCGAACGACCCGGACGCCGCGACCACACCCGCGGCCGGGACAGCGTCGCCGTCGGCGGTGTGCACGACGAACCCGGTTCCGTCGGCCTCGACCGCGCTCACCCGGGTGCGGGTGCGGATCTCGACGCCGAGGTGCTGGGCGTACCGGTCGAGGTAGTCGGCGACCTCGTCGCGGGTGGGGTAGCGGCCGGGATCGCCGTCGATCGGGAAGCCCGGCATGGCGCTGTAGCGCGCGGGGGAGAACAGCCGCAGGCTGTCGTAGTAGCGCGGCCAGGACCCGGCCGGGCGGTCGCTCGCCTCGAGGACGACGGGGTGCAGGCCGGCGTCGCGGACGGCGCGGGCGGCGGCGAGGCCGGACTGGCCGGCGCCGATGACGATCACGGGGTGTGTTGGGGTGGTCACCACGCCAACGTATCGTCGAATCGCGATATGTCAAAATGACGATACGTTGCGTATGCTCGGTGGTGTGAGCGATGTCGTGACGGCGGGGGAGCGCAGGTCGTTGCCGCTGGTGACCGACGACCTGGCCGAGCTCAGCGCCACCACTCTCGAGTTCCTCAAGGCGCTGGCCAGCCCGGCCCGGCAGAAGATCCTCCTCCTGTTCGCCCGTGGGGCCGAACTGTCGGTGGGGGAGCTCGCCGAGCTCGCCGACATCGGCCAGTCGACCGCATCGGAGCAGCTCAAACTCCTGCGTCGCGGCGGCATCGTCACCTCCCGCCGCGACGGCAAGACCGTCTATTACCGCGCCGACAAGGACGGCATGGCACGCGCCCTCGACGACCTGCAGAACTACCTCAAGGTCTGCTGCTGAGCTCCGTCCAGCGCCTCGGGCGTCACTGGCCCAGCGTCAGGGCGTCGCGGATCGCGGTGAGACGCTCGGGGATGACGCGGTAGTAGATCCAGGTGCCGCGGCGGTCGCCGGTGATCAGGCCGGCGTCGCGCAGCAGCTTCAGGTGGTGGCTGGTGGTGGCGGCCGTCTTGCCGATGCTGGCCGAGAAGTCGCAGGCGCAGACCTCGTCGGCGTTGAGCAGCATCGACAGGATCTTCACCCGCGCCGGATCGGCCAGCGCCTTGAACATGCCCGCGAGCAGCGACGCGTCGTCGTCGCTCATGGCCGAGCTCGGGGCGCAGCAGTCATTGAGCACCGGCAAGGCTCGGGTGCTCGCCGGTGCGGCGGGGCTGATGGTCACGGTGGTCATCGTGGCTCCAAGGCTACCCGGGACGGCCGGCTGATTCCATGATTGTCGAAGTTTGTTTTGATATCTTTCGAATCAGTGATGAGATGAACATCGAAACAAGGAGGCGTCATGGATCCGTATCTGCCCGAGACGATGGCTGCCGAGCGCCGGCGCGACCTGTTCGCCGAGGCTGCTCGCCAACGGCTCGTCGCGGTGGCGACCTGCTGCCGCCGTAGCGCCCTGGGTCGCGCGGTGTCGCGGGTGCGCGACGCCTGGCCCGCGCGGTCCGCTCGCCGCGGCACCGCCTGCTGCGCGACCGTCTGAACCTCCACCCACCAGCCAGTGCGCGAGGGGGTGACCTCGATGGACTGCTGTGACGACCAGATCACGGACTGCTGCGACGAGACCGGCTGCTGCTGACGCCGGGATGTACCCGTTGTAGGGCGGCTCGACTGCTGGCCGCCTGGGTCCGGTGAGGCTTCCCTTGTGTACGTCGGTATGCGATCGTGTCCGCCACGTTCGGGTGGCGGAAGGGGCTGCATGGAACTCGCGCATGACGTCGTCCGATTGGGGTTCGTCGGTCTGGGCGAGGCCGCCGGTGCGATCGCCGCCGGCCTGCCCGGGCCGGCGGCGCAGGTGTACGCGTTCGATGCCAGGGCCGACGACGCCACGGTGCGCGAGCGCGCCACGGCCGGCGGCGTCGCGCTGGTGAGCACCCCGGCCGAGCTTGCCCAGCGCTGCGAGGTCGTCATCGCTCTCACCAGTGGTGCGTCCGCCGTGACGGTGGCGGAGGAGCTGGCCGGTGCGCTGCGGCCCGAGCACGTCTACGCCGACTGGAACTCCGCCAGTCCGGACACCAAGCGGCGAGTGGCCGCCGTGGTCGAGCCGAGCGGTGCCCGGTTCGCCGACGGCGCCGTCATGGCGGCGGTGCCCGCGCACGGCCACCGGGTGCCGGTGCTGCTCAGTGGCGGCGGGGCGGAGGAGTTGCGCTGCCGTTGCGCCGGCCTGGGGATGAACCTGCGGGTCATCGGCGCCGAGCCGGGGCAGGCGGCGGCGGTGAAGATGCTGCGCAGCCTGATCGTCAAGGGCCTGGAATCGCTCGTGGTGGAGTGCGTCGCGGCCGCCGATCACTATGGCGTCACCGACGAGGTGCTGCTGTCGCTGGACGGCACGCCGGACACGTCGGACTGGCGCGCACTGTCGGCCTACCTGCACTCCCGGGTCCGCGAGCACGGCGGCCGCCGGGCGGTCGAGCTGGACGAGGTGGCGAGGACGGTGTCGGCGGCCGGCGTCGAGCCGTGGCTCGCCGAGGCGGCAGCACGCCGTATGCGCTGGGCCGCGGAGACCTCTTGACGCCTCGGCGGCGCCGCCGTACGCTGCCGCATACTTCGGTATGCAATGGTCTACGGACGGCGCGGCGAGGACGCGCTCGCCGATCGAGATCCCCACCGTCAGGCGAGAGCGAGGTGTTCATGCTCCGCTTCACCGCACGCCGGCTCCTGCACGCAGTCCCCCTGCTCTTCGGCGTCGTGACACTGATGTTCTTCCTGCTCCAGCTCGCGCCCGGTGACCCCATCCAGGCGCTCATCGGCGACTACCCGGCCACGCCGGAGTACATCGCCCAGGTCACCGAGGCCTACGGCCTGGACCAGCCGCTGCTGGTGCGCTACTGGGAGTACCTGCAGCAGATCTTCACGCTGAACCTCGGCGAGTCGCTGGCCGGCCGGGTCCCGGTGGCCGACCTGATCGCCGACCGGCTCGGCAACACGCTCATCCTGACCGTCACCGCGATGACGTTTGCCGCGATCGTCGGCGTGGCCGTGGGCGTCTGGGCCGGCGTCTCCCGCTCCCGCACGCTCGACCACCTGGTCACCGGCGTCGCCGTCGGATCGCTCTCGATCCCGATGTTCTGGCTCGGCCAGATGCTGGTGCTGATCTTCGCGATCAAGCTGTCGGTGCTGCCGTCGCAGGGCATGTACTCGACGCGGTCGACCGCCGAGGGCCTGGACCGGCTGCCGGACCTGCTCACGCACCTGCTGCTGCCGGCGCTAGTGCTGGCGATGCGTGAGATCGGCGTCGTGGCGCGCATCGTGCGGACCAGCGTGCACGACGTGCTGACACTGCCGTACGTGGAGACCGCCCGGGCCAAGGGCTTCAGCCGGGCGACGATCATCCGCCGGCACGTGGTGCGCAATTCGCTGCTTCCGGCCGTCACGGTCATCGGCTACAACTTCGGCTTCATCCTGGCCGGGTCGGTGCTGGTCGAGACGGTGTTCGGCTGGCCGGGCATGGGCCAGCTGCTCTACGAGTCGATCCGCAACCGCGACAACGCGGTGACCATCGGCATCGTCCTGCTCATCGCGGTCGCGGTCGTCGTGGTGAACCTCCTCACCGACCTGGTCTACGGCCTCGTCGACCCGCGGATCCGGGCCGGCGCCGGCGCGGGAGGTCGCGCATGAGCCTCACCAGAGACGTCGTCCCGGGCACCCGGCGGTGGAGGACGGGCCGGCGGCCACCGGTCCCGGGCGGCCGGCAGGCCTGGCGCCGCTTCCTCGGTCACCCGCCGGCCGTCGCCGGACTGGTGATCCTGATCGTCGTCGTGCTGGTCGCCGTGGCCGCCGACTGGATCGCGCCGTACGACCCGCAGGCGGTCTCGCAGGCGTTGCTCGAGCCGCCCAGCGGCGAGCACCTGCTGGGCACCGACACCGTCGGCCGCGACATCCTCTCCCAGATCATCCACGGCGGCCGCGTCTCGCTGATCGTCGCGCTGGTCACCGGGCTGGGCACCCTCGTGATCGGCTCGCTGGTCGGCGCCGTCGCCGGCTTCTACGGCGGCCGGGTCGACGCCGTGCTGATGCGCATCGCCGAGGTCTTCCAGGTGATCCCGAGCTTCGCGCTGGCGCTGATCATCGTCGCCGTGCTCGGCGCGAACCTCGCCTACATCTGCGCCGCCCTCGTGATGGCGCTGTGGCCGCAGATGGCCAGGCTGGTGCGCGGCGAGGTCCTGCGGATCATGACGACGGACATGGTGGCCGCCGCGCGGACGGTGGGCCATTCCAACCGGCGGATCATCATGTCCGACGTCCTGCCCAACGCGCTGCCGCCGCTGATCGTGCAGACGACCATCGATCTGGGCAGCGCGATCCTGCTCCAGGCCGGGCTGGCGTTCCTCGGCCTGGGCGACCCGAGCAACCTCAGCTGGGGCGACATCCTCCAGCAGGCCCAGCGCGACCTCTCCGCGTGGTGGATGAGTGTCCCGGCCGGTGTCGTGATCTTCCTCGTCGTGCTCGCCGCCAATTTCGTCGGTGACGGGCTCAACCGCGCGCTGCGGCCGACGAGCAGTCACCTCTGACCATTCGACGAGACGGAGCCGGCGATGAGCACAGGACTTGCGGTCCGCGACTTCTCGGTCGCGCTGAAGACGCCGGCCGGGGTGATCCGGCCGGTGGACGAGGTGAGCATCGAGGTGCGGCCGTCCCAGCGCGTCGCGCTGGTGGGGGAGAGCGGCTGCGGCAAGTCGATGACGCTGCGCGGCATCCTGCGGTTCATCCCGCCGTCGGTGCTGGACGGCGTCAGCGGCGAGGCGAGCTACGACGGGGTGGACCTCGCGCAGCTGGACGACCGCCGGTTGCGCGACTACCGCGGTCGCCGCATCGCGATGGTCTTCCAGGACGCGCTGGCCCGGCTGAATCCCACGATGACCGTCGGAGCGCAGGTCGAGGAGGTGCTCGCCACCCGGGACCGCCGGGCGCGAGAGACCCAGGTGACCGCGCTGTTCCGCTCCGTCGGGCTGGACAACTCGCGCGCGTTCCGCCGGCGCTACCCGCACGAGCTCAGCGGCGGCATGCGCCAGCGGGTGCTGATCGCGATCGCCCTGGCCGGCGACCCCGAACTGCTGGTGGCCGACGAGCCCACGACGGCGCTCGACGTCACGGTGCAGGCGCAGATCCTCGACACCATCACCGACGTGGTGCGCGAGCGCGGCATGGCGCTGCTGGTGGTGACGCACGACCTCGGCGTGGTCTCGGAGACCTGCGAGTTCGTGTACGTCATGTACGCCGGGCAGATCGTGGAGTCGGGCCTCGTCGACGCCGTCTTCGACGACCCCGGCCACCCCTACACGCAGGGGCTGCTCGCGTGCGTGCTCGACGTCGACGAGCCGGTCGAGCAGCGGGTGCGCACCATCCCCGGGGTCGTCCCGCCGCCGGGCAGCGTCACGACGGGCTGCCGGTTCCGGTCGCGGTGCCCCGCCGCCCACGACCGGTGCGCCGCCGACCCGCCGGTCGTACGGCTGGACGGCGACCGGACCGCTCGCTGCTGGCTGCCGTCCGACACCGCCGGGGAGGCCTCGTGACCGGCGAACCCGTGCTCAGCCTGTCCGGCGTGAGCAAGCGCTACGGCGTCCGCCGCGGCATCCTGTCCCGCGGGCCCGGCCATGCCCTCGCCGTCGACGGCGTCGACCTGCAGCTCCACCGCGCCCGGATGCTCGGGCTCGTGGGGGAGAGCGGGTGCGGCAAGAGCACCACCGCGCGGGTGGCGCTCGGCCTGCTGCGACCCGACACCGGCACGGTGGCACTGCACGGCCGGCCGATCGACCAGCTGAGCCGCCGCGACTACCGGCGCGCGTTCCGGCCGAAGGTGCAGGCGGTCTTCCAGGACCCCGGTTCGGCGCTCAACCCCCGCAAGACCGTCTTCGAGACGCTGCACAGCGCGATGGCGCTGTACGGCCACACGTCGCGCGGGTCGGCCCAGGACGACGTGGCCCGGCTGCTCGACCAGGTGGGCCTGCAGCCGGGACGCCAGTTCCTGGCCCGGCGCCCGCACGAGCTCAGCGGCGGGCAGCTGCAGCGGGTCGGCATCGCCCGCGCGCTGGCGGTCGAGCCGGACGTGATCATCGCCGACGAGCCGGTCTCCGCGCTGGATGTGTCCATCCGTGGCCAGATCCTCAACCTGCTCGCCGACATCCGCGCCGAACGCGGCATCAGTGTCCTGCTGATCACCCACGACCTGTCGGTGGTCGCGTCGACCGCCCAGGACGTCGCGGTCATGTACCTCGGCCGCATCGTCGAGCAGGGTCCGACGGAGCGGGTCTTCCAGTCGCCCCGGCACCCGTACACCCAGGCCCTGCTGGCCGCCACCCCGCGGATCCGGCGGGGTGGCTCCACACCGTCCCGGCGCACGCTGTCCGGTGACCCGCCGTCAGCGCTCGCCCCGCCGAGCGGCTGCCGGTTCCACCCGCGCTGCCCGTACGCCATGGAGGTCTGCGCGAGCGTCGACCCCCCGTTGCTGCCGGTCCCGGATCACGGGCTGGCCGCGTGTCATCTGCTGTCCGAGCCGGCGGTACCGCCGGCCCATGACCGCCGCACCGTCGGTGCGGCAGAGAGCGACAGATCATGACCATCACGTTTGCGCGGCGGGCCGGCATCGTGCCGGCCATCGCGGCCGCGGCGCTGTTCCTGGCCTCCTGCGGCGGCTCCGGCACCGAATCCACCGGTGGCGACGGCGAGACCACGTTCGTCACCGGCCTGGCCAGCCAGCCGGAGATGCTCGTGCGCAGCTTCACCTCCGACGCCCTGACGGCCACGGTCGGCCTGGCCGTCGGCGAGGGCCTGGTGCGCACGACGAAGGACAAGGAGGTCGTGCCGGCGCTGGCGGAGAGCTGGGACATCTCCGACGACGGCCTGAGCTACACCTTCCACCTCCGCCAAGGCGTCACCTGGCACGACGGCGAGCCGTTCACCTCGGCCGACGTCCTCTTCAGCTTCCAGGAGGTGCTGCCGCTCTCGCCGACCGGGGCGGTGCTGACCAGCACCATCGCCTCCGTCGCGGCGCCTGACGACGCCACCGTCGTCGTCACGCTGAAGCAGCCGCTGGCGCCGTTGCTGCTGGCGTTGGGCCCGCAGGATTTCAGCATCCAGCCCGAGCACATCTACGCCGGCACCGACCTGCTGACCAACCCGAACAACCGCGCCCCGGTGGGCACCGGTCCGTTCGTCTTCGACAGTTGGAGCGGCGACACCATCACGCTGACCGCCAACGAGGACTACTGGGACGGCGCACCGGCCATCGGCCGGCTGATCTACAAGGTGATCCCGGACAGCAACTCGCGCGCGAACGCACTGGTCAATGGCGAGATCGACTACATCAACAAGTTCGACGTCGACGACACCATCGTCAAGGCCCTCGAGGGCAACGACGAGATCACCCTGCAGAACGGCCGGGTGTCGGCGACGTTCATGACGATGTGGCTCAACCAGAACGAGGAGCCGCTGAACGACCCGGAGGTGCGCAAGGCGCTGTACCTGGCGCTGGACCGCGAGCTGATGTCGAAGTCGGCCGACCCGGAGTTCACCGAGCCGGCGGCGGGGTCGTTCCCGACCGGGCTCTGGGCGACCGACACCGGGATCGACTACCTCGACGAGTACGGTTACGACCCCGACGCGGCCGCCGCGCTGCTGGACCAGGCGGGGTACCCCGAGCAGGGCGACGGCACCCGGTTCAGCGTCAGGCTCCGCTACGTGGCGACCCAGCCGTACACGCAGGCGCTGGCCGCCATCATCACGGACAACTGGCGGGCCATCGGGGTGGAGACCGAGCCCACCCAGGACGAGGCGACGGTCAACAGTGACGCGCTCTTCGCCCAGCAGGACTTCGGCACCAACCTGCTCTCGCTCGACACGCGCCCGGACCCGGAGTTCGGCATCGGGAGGGTCTACAAGTGCAACCCGGACAAGCTGGCGTTCAACAACCCGACGGGCTACTGCAACGAGGAGTTGGACGCCCTCTTCGCCGAGGCCGCCCGCACCCAGGACCAGGCGGCCCGGGCCGAGATCTACGCCCAGGCCCAGGAGATCATCGCCGCGGACCTGCCGGCGCTCACGCTGCTGCAGGCCGATCAGCCCGACGCCATCCGCTCGAGCTTCGGCGGCATCGACGAGTTCCTGTCCGGAGCGCTCTCCGGCGACCTCACCTGGAGTGCGCTGGAGCCGTGACGATCAGGCAAGATCGGCTACTCTCAAATGCTCATCCTGAGAAAGGCAGCACCCGATGGTCACGGTCCCAAGCGACGATCAGCGACGATTCCCGCCACCGGACCGCCGGCCGAACCCCTACGAGAAGATCAGGCAGGCCATCCTCTCCGGGGAACTGGAGCCGGGGCAGCCGCTCGTCGAGGCCACGCTGGCCGAGTGGTGCCAGGTCAGCCGCACGCCGGTGCGCGAGGCGCTGACCCGCCTGGAACAGGACGGCCTGATCCGCCGCGGCGACCGCGGCCTGGTGGTGCGGGAGAGCAGTCCCGAGGAGATCCTCGACATCTACGAGACCCGCATCGTGCTGGAGGCCACGGCGGCCCGGTTCGCCGCCGACCGCCGCAACCAGAACGACCTGTTGCTCATGCGCCGGATGATCCCGCGCATGGCCGCGCTCGCCGATGCCGACGCCACCACCAAGGCAGCGATCAACGCCGACTTCCACCGGCTGGTCTGGCGGGCCAGCCACAACGGCTCGCTCATCGACCTGCTCGGGCGGCTGAGCATGCACCTGGGCCGGTACCCGGCGACGACGCTGGCCTACCCGGGCCGGTGGGAGACCTCCAACCGCGAGCACGAGCAGCTGGTCGACGCCATCGAGGCCCGCAACGGCGAGCTCGCCGCCGAGCTGGCGGGGCAGCACTTCACCGCTGCCCGGGACATCCGGCTGAAGCTCTGGGAGACCGACCTGAGCTAGGCCGCGGGGCGCGCTCCGGGCGGGCCTGGACGTCATTGCGCGCGACGGTATACATTGGGATGCAATCGTAGACACGGAGGTTCGAGCGCATGCGTTTCGGAGCAGCCATACCGAACTGTCGCGAAGGGAAGGTCTATCCGCCCGGGTTCACGACGCCCGACGTGCTCACCGACATCGCGGTGACCGCCGAGGCGAGCGGGTTCGACTCGCTCTGGGCCAACGACCTGCAGTCCACCTTCGACGAGGCGTTGTCGGGCCAGGCCCGCGCGACGCCGAACTTCTTCGAGGCCCAGACGACGCTGGCGTTCCTGGCCGCTCGCACCGAGCGGATCCGGTTCGTCACGTCGGCCGTCACGGTGCCGCTGCGCGACCCGATCCTGCTGGCCAAGCAGGTCGCCACGCTCGACGTGCTGTCCGGCGGGCGGTACGCGCTCGGTCTCGGGCTGGGCGGCAAACGCACTGAGCTCGACCGCCTGCGTGGCCGGTTCAGCTCGTCGATCAACCGCGGGCGCTGGCTGGAGGAGTCGCTGGAGCTGCTGGAGAAGCTGCTCACCGAGCAGGTCGTCGACCACGACGGCGAGTACTTCAGCGTGCAGGGCGCGGAGGTCTTCCCGAAGCCCGTGCAGCGTCCGTTCCCGCTGTACATGACCGGAGCCGGCGACGAGATGCTGCGCCGCACCGCCCGGTGGGGCGCCGGCTGGATCCACATGCACATCACGCCGGAACAGCTGACCGAGCGGATCCAGGCACTGCACGCCGCGTGCGCGCAGGTCGGCCGCGACCCGGACGAGATCGAGGTCAGCCTGCAGTTCGACGTGCTCGTCGCGCCGACGCGCGCACAGGCGCAGGAGCGGTGGGAGAACTCCCTGGCCCGGGGTCTGGGCGCGGCCCGCGGCCGGTCCGCGGAGACGTCGTACATCGTCGGGTCGCCGGACGACGTCGTGGCCCGGCTGCGCGAGTACGAGCAGGCCGGCATGCGGCACGTCGGGCTCATCCCGAGCGGGAACACCCCCGAGCAGGTGCTCGAGCAGATCCAGCTGCTCGGGAAGGAGGTCATCGCGCAGTTCGCGTAACGCCGCCGGCACACACGCATCGAGACGACCGATGGGATGGGGAATGAAGAGGATCGAAGTCCGGGTGGGCGGCGCCGCCGCGCGCTACACCCTGCTCGAGGACGCGCCGAAGACGGCCGACGCCTTCTGGGAGTCGCTGCCGATCGAGGGCACCATCACGCACGCCCGGTGGGCCGGGTCGGCGGTGTGGGTGAAGACACCGAACCAGCCGATCGCCGCGCTCGACGACATCGAGCTGCCGGTGACGTCGATCTATCCGGGCACGATCGTGATGCGGCCGAACCCGCGCGGCGTCGCCGAGCTGTTCCTGTCGTACGGCGTCGCCGAGTCGCGCGGCCCGGTGGGCCGCACCTACGCCACACCGGTCGCCGAGCTGGACGGCGACGGCGCCGAGCTGCTGGCCGCCTTCGGCGCCACCTGGCGGGACGGTTCCACCGAGGTGTCGATCACCCGAGCGGAGGACGAGTCGTGACGAAGCTGCGCATCACGATCGACGGCATCACCGCCGTCGCCGAGCTGAAGGACGCCGCCGCGCCGAACGGCGTGGCCGCGGTCCTCGCCGCGTTGCCCCTGCGGACCCGGGTGGTGCACGCCAGCCGCAGCGGCAACTGCGCCGTCGTGCACGACGCCGCGCTGCGCGACGAGACGGCCGGTATCGAGGGCCAGGTCTCCATGTACTACCCGGGCATGGTCGCCTACGACCCCGTCCGCGGCTACCTGGTGTTCGCCTACGGCCAGGGCCAGGCGCGCAGCAACACCGGCACCCACTGGGTGACCTACCTGGGCGACGTCGTCGAGAACGCCGCCGAGCTCGCGGGGAAGCTCCAGGACACCCGCGACCGTGGAGCGCTGGACGTGCTGATCGAGCAGGGGGAGCGACGATGACGGAGAAGCGGATCCGGCTGGAGTCCGGCGGCGTGACCGCGGAGGCGCTGCTGCTGGAGGCGAACGCGCCGAAGGCCACCGCCGCCTTGTGGGAGATGCTGGCCGAGCCGATCGAACGCAGGCTGATCTCGGCCAAGTGGTCCGGCGATGTCGGTGTGCTGCACCCGGGCGAGGGCCCGCTGCGCGAGGTCGCCGAACTGGAGAACCCGGTCACGTCGATCTACCCGGGCACGCTCGTGATGCGCCCGCGGGGCAGCGAAATCCTCATCGGCTACGGCGTCGGCGAATACCGCTGGGCGGTCGGCGTCGACTACACGACCCGCCTGGCCAAGATCGTCACCAACCGGACGGAGTTCCTGTCCGTCGTGGCCCGCACGGCCGACCAGGGCCCGTCGGCCATCACCGTCGGCCGGGTCTGAAGGGAAGAGCGCATGGTCAAGTTCGCCTGGTTGTGCAGTCACGAGTCCTACCAGCCGGAGGACCTGGTCGAGCAGGCCGTCCTGGCCGAGCAGGCCGGGTTCGACACCGTCCTGGGATCCGACCACTTCCACCCGTGGGTCGACGACACCTCCGCCGCGGGGTTCGTGTGGAGCTGGCTGGGCACGGTGGCGGCCCGCACCGAGCGGGTCGAGCTCGGCACGTCCGTCACCTGCCCGCTGTTCCACTACCACCCGGGCCTGGTGGCGCAGGCCTCGGCCACCGTCCAGCGGCTGTCCGGCGGCCGCCTGCTGCTGGGCGTCGGCAGCGGCGAGGCCATCAACGAGACGCCGCTGGGCTGGGAGTTCCCCGGCTACGGCGAGCGGATGGGCCGCATGCGCGAGGCGCTGGAGATCATCCGGCGGCTGCACGCCGGCGAGAAGCTGGACTTCGCCGGCGACCACTACACGACGACCACCGCCAAGCTCTACAGCCCGCCGACGGCGCCGGTGCCGACGCTGCTCGCGGCCGGTGGGCCGAAGTCGGCCGCGTTCGCCGGCGCCCACGCCGACGGCCTCATCACCAGCGTCAAGAACCCGCAGGACACCATCACCAAGGTCATCGAGCCGTTCCGGGCCGCGGCCGCCGAGCGCGGTAACCCCGACCCGCGGATCCTCGCCACCCGGTGGACCGTCCTGGCCGGTGACGACGAGGAAGCCTGGCGCGCGCTCGGCCCGATGCGCGGGTTGCGGGCGCCCGGCCGGCTGGAGGCGGCCGACCCGGCCGTGCTGCGCGAGCGGGCCGACGCGATGGACCGGAGCGAGGTGCTCGGCAGCTACACGGTCGTCCCCGACGCCGACGCGCTGGTGGAGGCGTACCGGCCGCTGGTCGAGCAGATCGACGCGGAGTGGGTCTCGATCCAGGTGGCCAGCAACGACCCGGTGGGCACCATCAAGCTGATCGGCGAGAACGTGCTGCCGCGCCTGCGCGAGCTGGCGGCCTGACCGATGACGACCGAAGCGGCGAGCACCGCGGACGTGATGGCGGCCTACCTCGCCGAGGCGGGCACCGAGGCGATCTTCGCCTATCCCGGTGATCCGATCATCGAGTTCATGGAGCGCTCGCGGGTGCGCGGCATCGACGTCGTGCTGGCCCGCCGCGAGGGCACGGCGGCGTTCATGGCCGAGGCGTACGGCATGGTCACGGGCCGGCCCGGCGTCTGCCTGTCGACGCTGGGCCCGGGCTCCACCGCGCTGGTCAACGGCGTCGCGGCGGCCACGCTGGACCGCGTGCCGATGCTCGCGGTGTCGGGCCAGATCGACTCGGCCAGGGAGCCGTTCTTCACCCACCAGGTGGTCGATCACCAGGCGCTGTTCGGGCCGGTCACCAAATGGGCCGGTCGCATGGACGCCGGCGCCGTGGCCACCGTCATGCGCAAGGCGCTGCGCACGGCGACGGCCGAACGGCCCGGCGCTGTGCACCTGACGGTCGGCTCGGACACGTTCAAGGCCACCGCGCGCGACGCCGAGGTGGCGGTGCCGCCGTTCGGCCCGGCGCGCGGGGGAGCCGGGGTCACCGGCCCGGACCCCGCCCGGGTGCTCGCGGCGGCGCGGCGCCCGGTGCTGCTGGCCGGTATCGGCGCGGCCCGCTGCGAGGCCACCGAGCAGCTGCTCCGGCTGGCCGAGACCGCCGGGATGCCGGTGGTCGTGGCGCCCATGGCCAAGGGCGTCGTGCCGGAGGACTCGCCGATGTTCGCCGGCGTGCTCGACATGGCCTGCAACCAGGTGGTCTGGGACTTCCTCGGCTCGGCCGACCTGATCGTGGCCGCCGGGTTCGACCCGGTCGAGCTGATCAAGCCGTGGCGGCTGACCACCCCGGTGCTGCACGTCGACACCACGCCGAACACCGACCAGATCTACGCCGCCGCCACCGAAGTGGTCGGCGACATCGCGGCCGGGCTGGACCTGCTGGCCGACGGCTGGACCGGCGAGCCGCGGTGGACCGAGCGGGAGGTCAAGGAGCAGCGGTCCCGGCTGCGCGACGCCTACTACGACGGCCGGGTGGCCGGTCGGCTCAACCCGACCGACGTCGTCGACGTGGTCGCCGGCCGGCTGGCCGCGACGGCGATCGTCACCTCCGACGTCGGGTCGCACAAGCTGCTGGTGGGCCAGGGGTGGCCGGCCACCCGTCCGCGCAGCGTGCTCATGACCAACGGTCTCTCGGCCATGGGCTTCGGCGTGCCGGCCGCCATCGCCGCGAAGCTGCTGCGCCCGGACCAGCCGGTGGCGGCGCTCGTCGGCGACGGCGGCTTCGCCATGGTCGCGACGGAGATGCGGCTGGCGGCGGCGCTCGGGTTGCCGATCGTCGTGGTCGTGTTCGTCGACGGCAGCCTCAACCGGATCGAGCTCAAGCAGATGGCCGTCAGCTACCCGAGCGTCGCGACCCGCATCGAGGACACCGACCTCGTCCAGCTGGCCGGGGCGATGGGCTGCGACGGGGTCCGGGTGGAGTCCAGGGCCGAGCTCGACCGCGCCCTCGAGGGCGTCGCCGGGCTGACCCGGCCGCTGGTCGTCGAGGCCCGCATCGACCCGGCCCAGTACGCGTCGCAGTTCTGACACGGAGGAGAACCATGAAGCAGCTGCGCCCGTTCGTCGACGGCGACTGGACCGACGGCGAACAGAGCGCCGTCGCCCGCGACACGTACACGCGCGAGCCGGTGGCCGAGGTCCAGTCGCCCGGCCGCGCGCAGGTCGCGGCGGCCGTCCGGGCCGTCGCCGCCGCGCAGGCCGGTCCGTCGCTCTCGCCCTACGACCGCTACCGCATCCTCGCCCGCGCCGGCGAGCTGGTGCTCGAGCGGGCCGGTGAGCTGGTCGAGTCCATCGTCACCGACACCGGCTTCACCACGGTGGACGCCCGGCGCGAGGTCGAGCGCACGGCGCAGACCCTGCTGTTGTCCGGTGAGGAGGCCAAGCGGCTGCGCGGCGAGATGGTGCCCATCGACGCCGACCCGAGCCGGCCCGCGCGGGTCGCGTTCACCGTGCGCCGCCCGGTCGGTGTCGTGTGCGCCATCACCCCGTTCAACTCGCCGCTCAACACCGTCGCGCACAAGGTCGCGCCGGCGTTGGCAGCAGGGAACGGTGTCGTGCTGAAACCGGCCGAGCTGACGCCGCTCACCGCGGACCTGCTGCTGCGCGTGCTGCTCGACGCCGGGCTGCCGCCCGGGCTGATCAGCGTCCTGTACGGCGACGGTCCGACCGTCGGCCAGTGGCTGCTCGAGGACGAGGTGCCGGCGTACTACGCGTTCACCGGCAGCACGGCCGTCGGCGAGCACATCCAGCGCACCATCGGCGTGCGCCGTGCCCAGCTCGAGCTGGGCAGCCTGGCCAGCACCATCGTCTGCGAGGACGCCGACCTCGCGCGGGCGGCGCAGCTGTGCGTCAACGCCGCCTTCCGCAAGGCCGGCCAGGTGTGCACGTCAGTGCAGCGGCTCTACGTGCACGACGCCGTCGTCGCCGACTTCACGGCGGCGCTGCGGGCGGCGCTGGACGGGCGGAAGGTCGGCGACCCGCGCGAACCGGGTACGTTCATCGGCCCGCTCATCGACGAGCAGGCGGCCGAACGGGTCGAGAGCTGGGTGGCGGCCGCGGCCGGCGACGGCGCCGAGATCGTGACCGGCGGTACCCGCAGCGGCGCCGTCGTCCAGCCCACCGTGCTCACCGGCGTCGCGCCGGACATGAACGTCATGTGCCGCGAGATCTTCGGCCCGGTGGTGTCGATCCGCCCGTTCACCGACGTCGACAAGGCGATCGACGAGGCCAACGACACCCCGTACGGCCTCGCGGCCGGCCTGTTCACCTCCGACATCGGGCGAGCGCTGCACGTCGCCGGCCGGCTGCGGGTCGGCACCGTGCACGTCAACGAGACCTCCAGCGCCCGCGTCGACCTCATGCCCTTCGGCGGCGTCAAGGCCAGCGGATTCGGCCACGAGGGCCCGGCGTACGCCATCCGCGACATGACCGAGGAGACGCTGCTGACGCTCGGCCCATGACGCCGCGCCCGCGCGTCAGCCCGTCCACGGAGAAGCGGAGAACACCTTGAACCGACTGGGAACCGCCCGGCCGTACGCCGACGTCGTCGTCGTGGGCGGCGGCAACGCCGGCTTCTGCGCCGCGCTCGCCGCCGCCGAGCGTGGCCGCTCGGTCGTCCTGCTGGAGAAGGGCGACCGTGAGCACGCGGGTGGCAACAGCTACTACACGGCTGGCGCGACCCGCATCGTGCACGACGGGCTGCCCGACCTGCTCGACATCGTCGAGCCCGACGACCGGCACGACGCCACCGAGGTGCCGCCCTACTCCGCCGAGGAGTACGCCGCCGATCTCGCCAAGGTGACGGGCGGGCGCAACGACCCCGATCTCACCCGCGTTCTGGTGGCGCAGAGCCGCCGCGTCGTGCGGTGGCTGCACGGTCACGGGCTGCGCTACCGGCTGATGTACGAGCGCCAGGCGTACCAGCGCGACGACGGCACATACCTGTTCTGGGGCGGCCTGCACGTCGGCAACGTCGACGGCGGGCAGGGCCTGATGGCCGACCACGCCCGGGCGGCCGCCGCTCTCGGCGTCGACGTCCGTTACGGGCACGCCGTGCGTGACCTCCTGGTCGACGACTGCGCCGTCACCGGGGTGGGCTACGTGACCAGCGACGGTGTCGAGGGCGAGGTGGCGGCCGCGTCGGTGGTGCTCGCCGCCGGTGGGTTCGAGGCGGACCCGCGGCTGCGCGAACTCCACCTGGGCCGCGGCTGGGCCAACGCGCGCGTGCGCGGCACGTCGAACAACACCGGTGAAGTGCTGGTCGAGGCGTTGCGGATCGGCGCCGGGAGGGCCGGCGACTGGTCCACCTGCCACGCCGTGGCCTGGGACGCCGGACACCCGCAGAACGAGAGCAACCGCGAGCTGACCAACCGGCTGACCCGGCAGAGCTACCCGCTCGGCATCGTCGTCAACGTCGACGGCGAGCGCTTCATCGACGAGGGTGAGGACTTCCGCAACTACACCTACGCCAAGTACGGGAGCCAGATCCTCGAGCAGCCCGGCTCCGTCGCCTTCCAGTTGTTCGACGCCGAACTGCGGCCCATGCTGCGGGCCGAGGAGTACGACATGCCCGGCATCAGCGTCGTCGTCGCCGACACGGTCGACGAGCTCGCGCGGGAGGCCGGCATCGACGAGGCGGGACTGCGCAAGACGGTTGCCGAGTACAACGCCGCCATCGACACCACGGCGCGGTTCGACCCCACCGTCAAGGACGGCCGGCGCGCCGACGTCCGCCCGCCGAAGAGCAACTGGGCCGCGCCGCTGCTGACGCCGCCGTTCTACGCCTACCCGGTGACGTGCGGCATCACCTTCACCTTCGGCGGGCTGCGGGCCGACACCCACGGTCGCGTTCTCGCCGACGACGGCTCGCCGATCCCGGGCCTGCTGGTCGCCGGCGAGATGCTCGGTGGCCTGTTCAGCGGCAACTACCCGGGTGGCACCGGCCTGGCCGCGGGCGCGGTCTTCGGCCACCGCGCCGGCAGCGTCGCCTGACCCGGGCGAGTACGACTCCAGGCGCATGCCGGGGGGCCTCCCATTGATCCTCGGGCGGCTGGTCGACCGGTAGGGGGTGCACCTCACCCGCGGCAAGGACCCGGAGGAGTCCCGCGTCCTCGAGCCGGAGCCGTCACTGATCGGCTGGCCCGACGACATGTTCACACAGCCGTTCGCCCGGCTGCTCGACGAGTTCACGGGTTGCGTGCGGGCCGGGACGCAGCCCGTCGTAGCGTCGACCTTCGAGGACCGCTCGGCGCGGGTGGGGGGAGAAGCGTGACGAGGACCGTGATCCGCTGTGGGCTGCTCTACGACGGCACGCCGGCGCCGCCGCGCGAGGACGTCACGCTGCTGGCCCGCGCCACGCTGGAGTCGCGGTGAGCCGGTTCGACTGCCTGCTCGCGGGCGGCACGGTCGTGCGCGGCGACGGCACGCCGCCGGTCGCCGCCGACCTGGGCGTCCGCGACGGGCTCGTCGCCGAGATCGGTGACCTCGCCGGCGCCGCCGCCAGCACCGTCATCGACTGCGCCGGGGGCACCCTGTTCCCCGGGTTCGTCGACGCGCACAGCCACGCCGAAGGCAGCATCTTCCGAGACGACGTGCAGCTCGCGCTGCTGCGTCAGGGCGTGACCAGCATCGTGCTCGGCCAGGACGGCGTCTCGCTGGCGCCCGGCGACGGCCGCTACGGCCAGACCTACTTCGGCGCGCTGAACGGCGTCCACCCGAGCTACCAGGGGTATCGCGTCGCCGACCTGCTGGCCGGCTATGACGGCGCCGTCCCGGTGAACGTCGCCTACACCGTCCCACTGGGCACGGTGCGGCACGAGGTGCTGGGCCACGACCCGGCCGCGCCGGACGACGCCGCTCTGCGCGCGATGCGGCGACTGGTCGAGCAGGGCCTGGAGGACGGCGCCGTCGGCGCCTCGTCCGGCCTCGACTACGTGCCCGGCCGGTTCGCCGGGGCCGCGGAGCTGGCCGCCGTCCTCGCCCCGATGCGCGGCACCGGCGCGGTCTACGTCACCCACCTGCGCGGCGGCTACGAGGAGCGCTCCGGCGAGGGCCTGGACGAGGCCGCGGGCATCGCGCTGTCGGCCGGTGTGCCGCTGCACGTCTCGCACCTGCACGCGCGCCAGGCGCTGATCGAGGAGGCCATCGAGGGCCTCGAGCGCCGCGGTGTCGACGGCTCCTTCGACGCCTACCCGTACCGGCGCGGCTTCTCCCTGCTCGCGATGCCGATCGTCCCCGAGGACTGGCTGACGGGGGCAGCCGCGGCGGTGCGGTCCGCGCTGGCCGGGCCGCGCGGGCGGGCCAGGCTGGTGGAGGAGTGGTTCCCGCGCACGCTCGCCGACACCGGCGGCCGGTTCCTCCAGACCCGGCTGGCGCACGTCCCCTCCGCGGACCATCGGGACCTGGAGGGCCGGACGATCGCCACGGCCGCCGCGGCGCGCCGGGCCGACCCCGCGGCGCTGGTGCACGAGGTGCTGGTCGCGACCGAGCTGACGGCCACGGCGATCTTCGCGGCGTCGCGGCACACGACCGCCGCCGACTACACCGGCCTGCTGACCCATCCCTGGCACCTGGCCGGGTCCGACGGCATCTTCGTCGGAGGCGCGCCGCACCCACGCGCGTGGGGCACGTTCGCGCGGCTGCTGGCCGAGCACACCGGCCCGGGCCGGGCGTACACGCCGGACCAGGCCGCCGAGCATCTCTCCGGCCGGGCCGCGCGGCGGTTCGGGCTGGCCGGACGGGGAACCCTGGCGCCCGGGCAGGCCGCCGACATCGCCGTCGTCGACCTCGGGCGGGTCTCGGACCGGGCCACCTACGACCGTCCGCGCGAGCCGGCGGCCGGCATCGCCACGGTGCTGGTCAACGGCGTCGTCGTGCTGGCGGACGGCCGGCTGACCGGCCGGCGGCCCGGCCGGTCGCTGCGGCGTCGCCCACCATGATCATCAACCTTTTGAGCTGCTATGACAGCCGAAAAGGTTGATGATCATGGCTGGCCGCTGCCGACCGCGACCTGAGCGTCCTGCATGGTCACGAGGGCCTGATGAGTTGCCGAACGGCCTGTCCGGTGGCCAGCGCCTCCATCGCCTGGTTGATCTCACCGAGGGTTAGCTCCGCCGTCGCGAGCCGTTCGACCGGCAGCCGGCCGTCGCGCCACCAGCTGACGTACATCGGCACGTCGTGGGACGGGACGGAGGAGCCGAGGTAGCTGCCGATCACGCTGCGTCCCTCGGCCACCAGCGCAAGCGGCGAGATCCGGGCCAGCCGGTCCGGCGGCGGCAGCCCGACGGTCACCGTGCGCCCGCCGGGTGCGGTGGCCGCCAGCGCCGCCTCAAAGGCCGGCACCGAGCCGGTCGCATCGACGACCAGATCGGCGAGCCGCCCCGCGGCGGCCGCCTGATCTGGCGTCATCGCCGCGGTGGCGCCGAGCCGCAGCGCGAGGTCGCGCTTGTGTTCGACGGGGTCGACGGCGACGAGGCGGGACGCCCCGGCCGCGGCGGCGACGAGCACCGCGGCCAGCCCCACCCCGCCGAGCCCGACAACGGCCACCCGGTCGCCTGATCGCATCCGGCCCGCGTTGACCACCGCGCCGCCGCCGGTCAGCACCGCGCAGCCGAGGAGCGCGGCGACCGGCGCCGGCACGTCGTCGTCGACGGGGACGACCGAACCCCGGTCCACCACCGCATGCGTGGCGAACGCGGAGACACCGAGGTGGTGCAACACGGGGCGGCCGTGCCGGGACAGGCGCGTGCCGCCGCCGATCAGTGTCCCCGCCGCGTTGGCGGCCGATCCCGGCTCGCACGGGATCCGCCCGCCGGACCGGCATCCGGCGCACGCGCCGCAGGCCGGCAGGAACACCAGCACCACCCGCCGGCCCGCCGCCAGGTCGTCGACGCCGTCCCCGACGTCCACGACCCGTCCGGCCGCCTCGTGCCCGAGCAGCATCGGGGTGGGGCGAGGGCGCTGGCCGTCGACCACCGACAGATCGGAGTGGCACACTCCGGCGGCTTCGATCTCGATCAGCACCTCGCCCGGACCGGGCGGAGCCAGGTCGAGCTCGGCCACGGTCAGCGGCCGAGTCGACCCGTACGGGCGCCCGCGGCCGGGCTCGTCGAGCACGGCGCCCGTGATCCTCATCGGAACCTCACAGCTCGGCGCACTGACCACTCCTGCGGCCGGTGACGACATTGTCGTCCCCGTCGATCTCCGGCGTGTTGTCGCCGCAGCTCAGCCGCCCGATGATCCGGTTGCCGCCGAGGTAGGCCGAGGACGCGAACGTGTTGGCGGTCAGCGTGACCGCCCCGACGATCCGGTTGCCCGCCACCCGGATCGTCGACGTGTTCGCATCCAGGCTCACCGGGCCGGTGATCGTGTTCGGCCCGCAGTCGTGCCCGTCGGCCTGGCCGATCAGCACCGGGCCGGTGCTGCCGCTCACCGCGACCCGCCCGGTCAGGGTCGAGTCGCAGACGGAGATCGCGGCGGCGCCGCCGGAGGTCAGCGGCCCGGTGATGCGGCTGTCGCGCACCGACGCGGACGCGCCGGCCTCGACGGTGACCGGCCCGGCGATGGTGGCGCCGGTGACGCAGGTGGTGCCGTCGCCGTCGATGCTCACCGGCCCGGTCACGCTCCCGGTGACGACGGTGTCGCAGGCCCGCGCGGCGAACTCGAGGGAGATGTCCTCACGCGGATCGTCCAGGACGAACGTGTACGCCGCGTCGGTGTACGGGTGCGACACCTTGAGGTACCGGTCGGTGACGGCGAGGTCGCCGAACCGGTGCACGATCCGGCCGTCCTCCACGCCGGACGTGAACGACCAGCCGGTCACCTCGGTGAAGTGCACGTTGTCGGGGCTCGTCCACAGCCGGTAGTCGGCCTGCTTCAGCCGGGTGGTGCCGGCGCTGTCACGCAGCTCCAGCGCGGAGATCACCTCGCCGGCCGGGATCGCCACGTCCAGGCCCAGGCCGCGGGACCGGTAGTCCAGCGCGATCGGGGTGGGTGCGCAGGCGTCGTCCCAGTTCGCGACGTGCCGGGTGGCTGGTGACACGTCCAGCTCGGACGCGCCGATGCGGAACGGCCGGGCCGTGGGCTCCGCGCCGGCCAGCTCGAGGGAGTCGCCGTTGCGGACGCCCGCTTCGGCCAACGTGTCACCGGGATCGAGGATCCGGCTCTCCTCGTCGCGCAGTCGCAGCGGCTGGTCGGGACGGCAGCTCAACGCCCCCGCCTGGGTCGCGACGAACTCGCCGACGGTCGTGCCGGCCGGCTGGACCGCGTTCTTCGCGGACAGCGCCCAGGTCCACTCGGCGCGGTCGGCCCGGTGGACGAAGACGTTCGGGCTGCTCTCCTGCCGCTCGCCGGCCGCGGCGGCCTGCGCCCGGCACTCGTCGGGCGTGGCGTCCTCGAGGACGTTGGCCATGATGTGCCACGGCTTGCCCGGGTCACCCGGCGGGATGTACGGCCGGTCGTCGTCGGACGCCTGGAAGACGACGAGGACCCGGCGGTCGTCCAGCCGGAGGAAGTCGGGCTCGCCGCCGAGGGTGCCGTAGAAGTCGTTGCCGTCGGGGTGCTCGAGGGGGAACGGGTCCTGCCAGGTCACGCCCTCGTCGAAGGACACCGCCATGATGGCCTTGCCGAGCCGGGTGATGCCCCGCGCGCCGAGCACGAGCTTGGTCTGCCCGCCGGCCAGCTCATCGGTGCACGGCGCGAAGGCGAACGAGTACGCCGGCGCGACGTAGCCGACCGGCTCCGGCGCCGACCACGTGGCCCCGTCGTCGTCGGAGTAGGTGCGGTAGAGCTGCCAGCGGACCGGGTCGACGGCGTTCTCGTAGCGGATCTCGGCGACGATGCGGCCGCTCGGCAGTTGCTGCAGGGCGAACTCGGTCGCGCTGGCGCCGAACACGTACGGGTAGAACGGCGGCGAGTGTACGGGGTCGTGCGGGTCGTAACCGATGACCGAGAACTCGGTCCACGTCCTGCCGCCGTCGAAGGAGCGCAGCACACCCGACTCGCTGCGCCGCGGGTTGGTCTCCCAGTCGTCGGCGAGCTCCCGGGTGCCCCAGACCGGCAGTAGCAAGGTGCCGTCCGCGGTCTCGATCATCCGGCCGCCGGCGTCGAACTGCTCGCGGAACGGCACCGGGAACTCGATCGGCTCGTCGGTGCCTTCCCAGGTGTGGCCGTTGTCGGTGGAGCGGGCGACGAACTTCACGCCTTCCCGGTTGTTGAACCGGGTGTGGTTGACGGCCTCGCCGTAGGTCATGACGATCGTGCCGTCGCGCAGGGTGGTCATGCCGCGCGACGACGCGATGCTGCCGTTCTCGTACCGGTCACTCGGGCCGGCGATGACCTCCGACGGGCTCCAGGTGCGGCCTCGGTCGGTCGACCGGATCAGGCGGATCTCACCGCCGGGGTTGGCGTCGGTGGAGGTGTTGAAGGTGAGCAGGAAGTCCCCGTTGGGCGCTTCTGCGATGGCCGGGCGGAAGGCCGACATCGTGTCCGGGTGCTCGACGTCCGGGTAGGTGGCCTCGCTGGTCACCTTCCAGGAGTCGACCACGTCCAGCGCCGCGCCGGGGTCCGGTTCGCCGGCGGTGCCGAAGAGGTGGACGTCCTCCACCGGGTTGTTCACCGCGAAGGTGAAGGCGGTGTCGTCGTACCGGGTGTTGATCTTGACGTAGCGAGCCTCGGCGGACAGCCCGGTGAACTCGTGCACGAGCCGGCCGCCCTGCTGCCGGGTCTGCAGCGTCCAGCCGTCCAGCTGCTGGTAGGCCTGGTTGTCGCGGCTGCTCCACAGCGTGTAGTCCGACGCGGTGAGGCGGCTGGTGGCGTCGCGGTCGACGAGCTCGATCCGGTCGACGGCCGAGACCGTGCCCAGGTCGGCCACCAGGCTGCGACGTAGATAGTCCAGGGCGACGGCAGCGGTGGTGCTGAAGGCGCCGCCGATCCGGCCGGTCGCGGGATAGGGGTCCGGGCCGAGGACGGCGAAGCTCGCGGTCAGCCGCTCGTCCTCGGCATCGGCCGCACTGGAGGCCGGCGCCGTCACGGCGACGGCGGCCAGCGTGGTGAGCGTGGCGAGCAGCAGCGCAACGATCGAGCGTGGTCGCGAGAGCCTGGTCATGGGTGTCTCACTCCTGCCCTTCAGGGGACGGGGACGGTGGTGCCGACGCTGCTCACCGCGGGCATCCCGCCGGCGGTGTCCTGCACGATCAGCTCGTCGACGGCCACGTCACCGGCCGTCGACGCCGCGTCGAACGCGAGGAACAGGTGGCTGACCACCTGCGCTGGGTGGACCAGGGGGAGGGTGGCCCGCAGCGTGCCGTCGACGGAGACGGCGATGGCGCCGCCCTGGAGGTCGACGTCGACGAACAGCTGGTGCCAACTCCCCGTGGTCAGGCTGGTCGGGGTGGTCAGCGGCGCGAACGCCTGGGGACTGCCGAGGTCGGGCAGCACCCGCAGGATGCGTGACCGCTCGTTGGCGAAGGTGAACGCGGTGTCGCCGTATGGCTGGGACACCTTGACGTAGCGTGCGCTGAACGACGGCCCGGACAGGGTGATCACCGAGCCGGTCTCGACACCGGTCCACCCGGTCACCTCGGTCCAGGCCGCGTTGTCCGAGGACCGCCAGATGCGCAGCTGGCTGGGATCGAGGCGGTTCCCGGCCGGCCCGACGAGGTCGTTGTCGACCACCTCGATGGACGAGACCGTCCGGGTCGTGTAGAGGTCCGCGCCCAGGCTGCGGTTCTGGTAGTCGAACCCGACGGCGCCGTACTGGCCGAGGGCGATGAGCCGCCCGTCGGCCGGAGTGGTGTCGTCGTTCTGGTGCCCGATGTCGGCGGTGGTGACGAACGTGTCCGAGGTCGTGGCCCGCACCTCGCCGGACGGCGTGACCAGCAGCGACAGCGCCGTTCCCGGCGCGTTGTCCGAGTCGGAGAAGCCCTCCTGCAGGCACAGCCGGAAGCCGCCGCCGTTGGCCGTCAGCCGGATCGCGGCCCGGACGTAGCCGCGGCGGATCGCCGGGAACAGCCGGGACGCGCTCGCGTCGGCGTTCGCCGACGACCGCAGCCGGACCGCGCGGCGGCTGGCCCGCTGCCCGGTGATGAAGTCGAGGGTGCCGGTCCGGCTGGAGCGCCACCAGCGCCAGTCGGCCAGCTCGGTGCCGTTGGCCGTGCCAGTGGCCTTGCGGTAGTTGACGGTGTCCAGCGCGCCCTGACTGTCCCGGACGTAGCGGTCGAACTCCTCCACCAGCATGGTCTTCGGGGTGTCGCCGGGGGTGATCCAGCCGAACAGCCGGTCCCCGGTCCCGGACGGCGCGGAGTCCGCGTTCTGCACCTGGCGCAGGTCGGTCACGGCTGCCCAGCCGGGCGCGGACAGCTCGGTGGCGCCGAGCAGGTCCTGGTAGCCGTGCCAGCTGGCGCCGTCGTCGTCGCTGTACGCCGCGGTGAGGTTGTTCCGGTAGTAGCTGGTCTGGCTGAACCCGTTGTGCCCGGACCAGGTGAGCACGTGGCTGCCCGCGGCGGTGCCGGGGAACATCGCCGGTTGGGTGTTGCTGGAGAGCACGGTGCTGTCGGTGACGGCGCTCCAGGTGACGCCGTCGTCGATGGACCGGCTGGCGGCGAGGTAGGACTTCCGGCCGAGCTGCTGCCGGGCCAGGATCGCGATCGATCCGTCGCCGAGCTCGGCGATGGCCGGTTCGGTGATGCCCTTCTCGAAGCCGAACTGGCCGGGCAGGGCCAGCTCGTCAATGCTCTGGGTCCAGGTGAGCCCGCCATCGGCAGACCGGATGACGTTGCTGACAAAAGTCCCGTCCGGCCGCACGATGTACGACATCGCGTGCAGGTAGGCGCCGGACGACGTGCGGATCGGGTTGGTGTAGGACAGCGCCCAGGCGACCGGGCTCCCGGTGGCCTGGTTGACCAGCGGGACGTGCCGTGCGGTGCCCCACACCGGCCGTCCGGTCGCGGTGAACGAGCTCGCCTGGATGACGTAGGTCTGGACGTTGTTCTGCGCCGGGTCGGTGAAGTCGCCGCCCTCGGTGTAGGCGAAGGAGATCCGGAAGAAGAAGGTGAGCACGCCGCGGACCGGGTCCCAGAGCAGGCCCTGCGGGCCCTCGCCCTTCGCGCCGGGCGCCCCGGTGAACGCCTTGAACGTCTCCAGCGCGCCCCAGCTCCGGCCCCCGTCGGTGCTGTACCGGGCGTTGATCCCGCCGAGGCTCGGGGCGGTCGAGACCGTGATCATCCGGCCGCTGGGCAGCTGGGCGACCTTGATCGCGTCGGCGGAGGCCGGCTGCCTCTGGAGGATCCGGTGCCCGTACTGCACCTGCAGGGCGCCGGTGTCCCGGTCGATCCGGTTGGTCGCGCCGGGGTTGCCGGAATACGCGTAGACGGTGACCGAGCTACCGGCGGCGATCTGCGGGACCCGGATGTACACGCCGAACGAGTTCGAGTAGGCGTGCAGCTCCCGCCCGGAGGCGTCGGCGATGCGCAGGTCGCGCAGGTCCGGCGCGAGCTTGCCCGCGGCGATCAGCGCGGCCGTGCCGAGCGTCTGGAAGGACAGGAACGCGGCCCGGTCCCGCAACGTCGCGGGATTCGCGTTGGTGATGACGACGGGGGTGCGGTACGCCCAGCTGCCGCCGTTGCCGCCGACGAACTCGTGCGGGCCGAGGTCGTACACCCGCAGGCCGGCCTGGAGGTCGGTGATGACGCAGGTGAAGCCGGTGGTGTCGCCCCGGTGCGAGTGCAATTTGACGTAGCGGGCGGTGCGCGCGGTGCCGAGGTAGTGCCAGGTGCTGCCGCCCAGGTCGACGTGCTCCGCGTCGGCGCGTTCCCAGGCGGCGTTGTCGTTGCTGACGTACAACGCCAGGTCGCGGCTGTTCAGCCGGGACAGCGTGCTCTCCTGGACGATCTCGACGGCGGTGAACGCCTTGACGCTGCCGAGGTCGGCGCCGACGCTGCGGTGGTCGTAGTCCAGCGCCAGCCGGGAGGCGGCGCCCAGGCCGGTCAGCGACGACGCGAACGGGTTCACGTCGGTCGCTGTCCATCCGTTGGTGCTGGCCAGCGCCGTCGGCGCGGCGGCGGCCCGGCCGGCCGTGACGGCGGGCAGCGCCGCGGTGGCCATCGTGGTGGCGGACAGGGCGAGGAAGGTGCGGCGGGCGATGGGCTGGGACATGGTCCACCTCGTCTCGGGCTGCGTCTAGGCGGTGGTGACCTCGAGCATCCGGGCCACCTGGTTGGTGAAGGTGAACGCGTCGTCGGCGTAGGGCTGCACGACCTTGACGTAGCGGGCGGTCACGTCGAGCCCGGTGAAGGTGAAGCCGTTGGAGATCCGGGCGACCTGGACGCCCTCGACCCGGCGCCAGTCGCCGTCGTTGGTGTCGCTGACGTAGACCGAGAGGTCCCCGGCGGCGAGCCGGGTGCTGCCGTCGACGTCGCGCAGCGTCAGCGCGGTGATGGTCACCGGCTCCCAGAACGCCGCACCGACGCTCCGGTTCCGGTAGTCCAGCGCGATCAGCGACGTGGACAGTCCGAGGTTCTCCAGGTTCCCGGTCGCCGGATCGACGTCGTTGCCCAGCCAGCCGTACCGGGTGGGCCACGGCTCGGCCGTCAGTTCCCGGACGATGCGGCGCAGCTCCGCGGCGGCGGTGGCCAGCACGTCCCGGGCGGCGTCGTCGGGGATCTCCCGCACCACCTCGGCGAAGTCGTCGAGGGCCTGACCGGCCTCCTCGGCCTGGCCCTGCTCCGCGCTGCTCTGTGCGTCCGACAGGTGTGCCAGCAGCCGGTCCCGCTGGTCCGTGGTCAGCGTGCCGTCCTGGTGGTACGCCGTGATCTGCGTCTTCGTGCTGTCGAAGGTGATGGCGGCCCGGAACCGGAACGAGTACACGTCCGCGTCGTTGATGGCGAACCGCAGCCGGACGGGGCGGCTCGCCAGCGAGCCGAGGTCGGTGTCGCCGCCTCGCCACGAGACCACCCGGGCCAGGTCGTCACCGAACAGCGGATCGCACTCGTCCAGGCCGAAGCCCGGTATCGGCGTCCCGGCCGGGTTCTGCACCTCGACCCGCACGTGCCCGGCGGCCGAGGTGGCCAGGTTGAGGACCAGCTGGTCCCCGATGAACCGCACCGCCTTCGTCACGGCCTCGCCGCCGGAGCGAGGTGCGTTGAGCGACACGAACCCGTCGACGCGCAGGGTGTAGCGGACGACGTCCAGCTCGTCACCGGTCCAGTAGCCCTCGGTGGCGTAGACGGACAGCTCGTCCGGCGCCCCGTGGATGTGGGACGGGGTGACCGCGATGCCGCAGCCGGTGCTGTTGTCGGCGTACTTCCAGTTCTCCGTGCCGGGGCCGGGCTGGATGAACGCCTCGTCCCAGCGGTCGAAGACGACGCCGTCCCGGCTGCTCATGAACAGCGTGTCGGTCATCGCGGTGCCATAGCGCTCGCTGGCCAGCGCCCGCTCCCGGCGATGCTCCGGGTTGGGGAGGCGGAAGTGCGACTCCTGCCAGCCCTGCGGCTGGACGTAGCGCATCGGGAAGCCGAGGAGGACGCCGGGGGATCGGTAGTAGGGGACGACGTTGCTGGTGTAGAGGTGTTCCTCCGGCGCGGGCGAGCCGGGGTACTCCAGCGGCACCGGCGTGGTCCAGGTGAGGAAGTCCGCCGAGGTCGACACCATGGTGCCGCGGTACGTGCCGCCGTCTTCCGCCCGGTCGTGGTAGTAGCGCAGGTAGAGCCGGTACGTCTCGGCCGACGGGTCCCAGAACGCGACGTTGAGGGTGTCGAAGGCCATGTTGACCAGGCCGTGGCTGCTCGACGGGCCCCAGGTCATCATCGGCGTGCCGCTCATCCGGGTGAACGTCGTGCCGTCCGCCGACTTCAGCGCGTAGATGGCGGTGGCCCGGTCGGCCAGCTCGATGCCCTTGTACCGGGCGTCGGCCGGGGTGTCCGGCCTGGTGTCCTTGAACACGAAGGCGTGGCCGTCACCGGTGCCGGCGGTGAGGTTGTTGTCCGTGCTGCCGCCGTCCTGGACCAGGCCCAGACTGGGCCGGCTCCAGGTGAGCCCGTCGGTGCTCTCGGCCATCGCGACGCGGCTCGGATGCGGGATGTCGACCCTGCCGCCGCCGACGTTGTAGTCCAGCGCCGTGTAGTACATCCGGTACGTGTCGCCGTCCCTGAAGACGTGCCGGTAGTGGCAGGCGCTGCCCTCCCACGGCCGGTCGGTGGTCATCGCCACCTCGCGGCGCACCGGCTGGTGCAGCCGGAACGCGGCGCCGTCCAGATGATCGACGGTCGACGTCCCGGCGATCAGCTCCAGCCGGTCGCCGAGCTCGATCGGGCGTCCGTCCGGTCTGACGGGCGCCGCGGCGGCGGATGGCGTGGCCGGGCCTCCCACTACCGCGGGGGCGGCGCTGAGCGTGGCCCCGGCACCGAGCACTCCGGCGGCCTTCAGCAGTCCACGGCGGGTCACATCGGTCATGGGCTCCTCCGATCGGTGCGGCGGGATCTCAGCGGGGGACAGCGGTCGTCGGGCCGACGCCGGCCGGCTCGGGCAGGCCGAGGGCGGTGTCCTGGACGATCAGCTCGTCCAGCCTGATCTCGCCGGCCGGTGCGGCGCCGGTGCTGAGCAGCAGGTGGGTGACCACCTCGGCCGCGTGCAGCGGGGGCAGCGTGGCCCGCCGGGTGCCGTCGACGCTGACGGTGACGGTGCCGCCGGGCAGATCGAGATCGACGACGATGGCGTGCCACTCGCCGGGGGTGAGCCGGGTCGGGACCTCCAGCGGCCTGAAGACCTGCTCGTCGTTGCCGTCCGGGAGCACGCGCATGATGCGCTGCTCGTCGTTGGCGAGCGTGAACGCGCTGTCGGCGTACGGGTGCGCGACCTTCACGTAGCGGGCGCGCACGGCCGGGCCGGCGAGGGTGATGACCGCGCCGTCCTTGCTGCCGCTCCAGCCCTCGACCCGTTGCCAGTCGCCGCGGTTGGTGTCGGAGGTCCAGACGCTCAGGTCCTCCGGCTTGACCCGGTTTCCGGCACCCGTGCCGATCAGGTCGTTGTCGACCAGTTGGACGCCGGTGACCTCGCGGACCTCGAACAGGTCGGCGCCGACGCTGCGGTGCTGGAAGTCCATCGCGACGAGCTGGTGCAGCCCCAGCGCGATCAGGTTGCCGATGGCCGGGTCGGCGTCGAGGTTGGCGTGCCCGATGTCGGGGAAGGTCCCGAAGACGTCGTCACTGGTGGCCAGCAGCTCGCCGTCGGGCCCGAGCACCAGCGACAGCACTGTGCCGTGGGCGTTGTGATGCGCGGCGAACCCCTCCTGCAGGCACAGGTGCAGTCCGCCGGCGAGCTGCGAGCTGCGCAGCCCGAAGCTGATCCGCGCCTGCCGCACAGCTGGGAAGAGGCGAGACGCCCCGGCCTCGCCCTGCGGCGCGGCCCGCAGCCGGACCGCCTGCCGGTGCGTCCGGGCGCCGACGGCGAGGTCCAGCGCCCCGGTCCGGGTGGTGCGCCACCATCGGTGCGCGGCCAGCTCGGTGCCGTTGGCGGCGCCGGCGGTGTCGCGGTGCGCGATGACGTCCAGCGCACCGTGGGTGTCGCGCACGAACGCGTCGAAGTCCTCGACCAGCATGAGCTGGGCCGGCTTCGACGGGCGGGTCCATGCGAACATCCGGTCGGTCCCGGCGGCGGCCCAGGAGTCCGCGTTGACGGCGGTGCGGACCTCGCTGATGTGCGCCCATCCCGGCGTGGACAGCGCCGATCCGGCCAGCAGGTCCTGGTAGCCGTGCCAGCTCTCGCCGTCGTCGTCGGTGTAGGCGGCGGTGAGGTTGTTCCGGTAGTAGCTGGTCTGCCCGAAGGCGTTGTGCCCGGACCAGGTGAGCACCTGGCCGTCGCTGGAGTCGGGGAAGAGGCCCGGCGCGGTGTTGCTGGACAGGATCGCGCTGTCGGTGACCGGCGTCCAGGTGCGCCCGTCGTCGGCGGACCAGCTGGCGGTGAGGTAGTGCCGCTTCGGCGCCTGCTGCCGGGCGAGCAGCAGGATCCGGCCGTCGCCGAGCTCGCTGATCGCGACCTCGGTGACGCCCTTCTCGAAGCCGAACGTGTCCGGCAGGGTCAGCTCGCTGGTGCTCTGCACCCAGGTGCGGCCAGCGTCGGTGGAACGGATGACGTTGCTGGCGAACGTCCCGTCGGAGCGGATCATGTACGCCATCGGGTACAGGTGGCTGCCCGCGCGCGTGACGATGCCGTTGGCGTAGGCCAGCCCCCAGCTCACCGGCTGGTCGGTGCCGACGGTGCGCAGCGGGATGCGGCGGGGCGTACCGAAGACGGGGCGGCCGTCGCCGGTGTAGGTCTCCGCCTGGGCGATCCACTGCTGGACCTCGTTCTGTTCCGGGTCCATGAAGTCGCCGGTCGGGGTGTACGCGGTGGCGACCAGGAAGAAGAAGCTGAGCACGCCGGTCCGCGGGTCGACGATGAAGCCGCCGGGGCCGGCCGTCCGGGTCTTGGGCACGTCGAGCGGCGGCAGGATGCGTTCCAGCTCCGACCACGTCCAGCCGCCGTCGGTGCTGAAGCGGGCGTGGATGCTCTGGGCGGACCCGGCCGCGGCCGCCGCCATCATGGTGCCGTTCGGCAGCCGCACGACCTTGATGCCCTCGCCCCAGGCCGGGCCGTCCGGGTGGGTCATGCCCTGCTGTTCCAGCAGCGTCCGGCGGCCGTACTCGACCTGCAACGCGCCGCCGTCGTGGATGACGCGGTTGGCGGCCGCCGGGTTGCCGCTGTAGGCGTAGATCAGCACCGAGCGCCGGGCGCCGATCTCCGGAATGCGGATGTGGACGCCCGTGGCGTCGGCGTAGGCGTGCAGCTCGGCACCGTCGCGGGTGGCGAAGCGGAGGTCGCGCAGGTCCGGCTCGAGCCGTCCGGCGGCGATCAGCGCCTCGGTGCCGAGGTCGGCGAAGCTGACGTGAGCGGCGCGGTCGCGCAGCGACCGGTGGTGGGGGTTGCGGATGCGGATCTGCGTGCGGTGGCTCCAGGAGCCGCCGCCGGCTCCGACGAAGGTGTGCGCCGGGAGGCGGTGCACCCGCACCCCGGTCTGGAGATCGGTCAGGGTGAAGGTCCAGCCGGCGACCTCGGCCCGGTGGCAGTGCACCTTGACGTAGCGGCCACGAGCCCGGAAGCCGTACAGCCAGAGGCTGGCGCCGGCGTCGACCAGTTCGACGCCGCCGACCTTGGTCCACGTCGCGTTGTCATCGCTGACGTAGACCGACACGTCGCGGCGGCCGAGGCGGTGCGCCGGGCCGGCGGCCGGGGGCGGGGCGGTGCCGTGGACCCGGACGTCGGCGGGCGGGTCCTGCAGCACGAAGGTGAACGCGGAGTCGGCGTAGCGCGTGTGCACCTTGAGGTAGCGGGCCTGCACCTCGAACCCGCCGAAGGTGTGCACGGCGCGTCCACCCTCGCTGCTCGCGGTGAAGGACCAGCCGGTCAGCTGCTGGTAGGTGACGTTGTCCTGGCTGGTCCACAGCGTGTAGTCGGCCTCGGTCAGCCGAGTGGCGGCGTCCCGGGCGACCAGCTCGACCCGCCGGACGGTGGCGGCGCCGAAGGTGTCCACCCCGAGGCTGCGACGCTGGAAGTCCAGCGCGGCGGCGGTGGTCACCGAGAAGTTGGCGAAGGCGCCCGTCGCCGGTGCGGCGTCATTGGTGAGCAGGCCGATCGCGGCCGGCAGCCGGGTGTCGCCGCTCGCGAGGTCCCTCGCGAGCTCGATGGCGTTGAGGTCCTGGACGGAGCCCAGGTCGGCGCCGACGCTGCGCCGATTGTGGTCGAGCGCGACCTTCAGGTGCTCACCCCAGCTGCCCAGCGGCGATCGCGGCGCGGCGAAGTCGGCATCGGCATACCCGATGGCGGCCCCGAGCGCGGTGCCGGCCGCGGGTGGCGTCGCGGCGGTCGCGATCCGGGACGGGAGTAGTGCGCCGGCGCCCACGGTGGCGGAGAGAGCCAGGAACGAGCGGCGGCTGACGTGCTGCGACGGCTGAGCCATACTGCGCCTCGATTCGGTCCGTTGAAGCTGCGGTGCGCCTGACGGCGGAGGTCCAGCGGGCCGCGTTCCAGTGAATGGAACGCTGGGTTTCAGAACGTGGAGGCGAGTTTGGCGGGCCGACGTCGGCCTGTCAATGGCTCGGGTTGGTCCATTCGCCGGAGGCGGCGGACGCGCGCAGGGCGTCGGACACGGCGAGCGCGGCCAGGCCGTCGTCCAGCCCGACGACGGGTGCGGCCGTGCCGGCGGCCACCTCGAGCAGGTGGTCGAGCTGGCGGCCCAGCGCGGCGGCGGGCGGTTCGGAGAAGCTCTGCAGCCGGTCGACGTCGTCGCCGGCGCGGCGCAGCGTCAGGGTGCCGCGGCCCACGTCGGCCAGCAGCGATCCGCCGGTGCCCAGGACGTGGATCGTCCGGGTGCCCCGAGGCTCGACGTAGTCGAGGTGGAACGCGCCCGTCACCCCGCCGGCGTGAACCAGGAGGCCGTCGACGACGTTCGGCTCCTCGATGTGCGGCACGCCGGACACAGTGCGGGCGACGGCGAGGCAGCGCGTGACGGGGCCGAAGAACCAGCGCAGGTAGTCCCACTCGTGCGAGTAGTCGCGGTAGAGGCGATCCGGTTCCGGGGTTGCGAACCGCGATACCGCGGCGGTGATCGTCGTGTAGGCGCCGAGCATCACCTGGAACGACGTCGGCGTGCCCACCAGGCCGTCGTGCAGGGCCGACCGCACCGCCCGCACGACCGGCCGGTGCCGCAGGACGTAGCCGACGAGCACCGGCGTCCCGGTGGCGCGGATGCGCTCGGCCGCGACGGCGGCCTCGGTCACCCCCGGCGCCAGCGGCTTCTCCACCAGGGTGGGGATGCCCCGGCCGGCCGCCGCCTCGAGCTGGGGCAGGTGGAACTGATCCGGCGCGGCGATCACCAACGCGTCCGGGCGCAGGTCGAGCAGCGCGTCGAAGTCGTCGACGGTCCGCTCGACGCCTCGGTCGGTCGCGCGTTGGCGCAACTCCGGGTCGGGGTCGAAGGCGACGACCCGGACGCCGGGGCGTCCCACGAGCACGTCGAGGTGTTGCCGACCGATGGATCCAAGCCCGCTGACCGCCACCCGCGCCACTGGCATGTGCCGCCTCCAGTTCCAGTGAATGAAACAATCCATACTGACTGTTGGAACTCACTGCTACCATCCCGCCATTGCCACGTCAACGAGAGGTGGACGGCGGATGAGCGTGCTGGAGCGGTTCCGGCTGACGGGCAGGGTCGCCGTGGTGACCGGTGGGTCCGGACTCTACGGGCAGCCCTTCGCCGCCGCACTGGCCGAGGCCGGCGCGCACGTGGTCGTGACCTCGCGGCGGGCCGAGACCGCCGAGAAGGCGGCCGGCGAGCTGCGCGACCGCGGCTGGTCGGCCAGCGGCCTGCCGCTGGACCTCGCCGACCCTGCCTCCATCGAGGCGTTCCACCGCTCCGTCATCGACGCGCACGGCCGAGTCGATGTGCTGGTCAACAACGCCGTGCACCGCGCCGGCGGCGATCTCTTCGGCACGACGGCGGCGGACTGGGACGCGACCTCCGCGGTCAACTCGCGCGGGATGTTCCTGCTCACCCAGGCCGTCGCCGAGACGATGGCCGCCCAGCGCTCCGGGTCCATCGTCAACATCGGCTCCATCTACGGGCTGGTGGGCCCGGACTTCCCGATGTACGAGGGCACCGAGATCACCTCGCCGCTGTTCTACGCCTACGACAAGGCCGGCATGGTGGGCATGACCCGGTACCTCGCCTCGGCCCTCGGCCGGTCCGGGGTGCGGGTCAACTGCCTGTGCCCGGGCGGGCTGTACAGCGGGCAGGAGCAGGCCTTCGTCGACGCCTACTCGGCCCGCGTCCCGCTGGGCCGGATGGCCACCGAGGACGACGTCACCGGCGCGCTGGTGTTCCTGGCGTCCGACGCGTCGGCCTACGTCACCGGCGCGACGCTGCCGGTCGACGGCGGCTGGACGGCGCGGTGAGCGGGCCGGACCCGGGGCCGGCCGGGATCGCGGTGCTCGGATCGGGCGGCATCGCCCGCGCGCACGTCGCGGCGCTCAGCCGGGTGCCGGGGGTGCGGGTCACCCACGTGCTCGGCTCCGACCCGGCCCGCGCGGCGGAGGTCGCTGCGCTGGCGCCCGGCTGCCGTCCCGCCACCTCGTTGGACGACGTCCTGGCCGACCCGGGCACCCACGGGGTGTACGTCTGCGGGCGGACGGAGGACCATCCCGGCCGCACGCTGGCCGCGGTCGCGGCGGGCAAACACGTCGTCGTGGAGAAGCCGCCGGCCCGCGACGTCGCCGACTTCGACGCCATGGTGCGTGCGGCGAAGTCGGCCGGCGTCCGCCTGATGGTCGGGCAGACGGTCCGATTCCAGCCGGCCGTCGCGACCTTGGAGGCGGCCAGCCGGTCCGGACGCGTCGGCGACCCGCGGCTGCTGCACCTGAACTGGTACGTCGGGCACGTCTGGCCGGGTGCGTGGCGCAGCTGGCAGCTGGACCCGCGGCAGTCCGGCGGGCACCTCGTCCACAACGGCATGCACCCGCTGGACCTGGCGATCTGGCTGCTCAGGGCCCGGCCGGTCCGGGTCTTCACCCGCGGCTGGTGCACGCACGCTCCCGACATGCCGACGCCGGACAGCTTCCACCTGACCGTCCGCTTCGCCGATGGCGGCCTGGCCATGATCGAGGTCTCCTACGGGCTGCGCGACCCCGGTGACGTGCTGCGCCGGATGGTGCTCTGCGGCACCGAGGGCACGCTGGGCCACCACACGTCCGACGACGCCGCGCCGTCGGACGGCGGGCCGCCGGTGCCGCTTGCCTCGGTCGGTGACGCCGTCCAACGGCAGGCCGAGCACGCGGCCGCCGTCGTCTCCGGGCGCGCCGAGCCGCTCATCGAGCTGCGGCACTCCAGGTGGGCGCTGGCGGCGGCGATCGCGGCCCAGCGGTCGTTGGACACCGGCCGGCCGGTGGACGTGCCGGACGGTCCGGACGGGGGAGGAGTGGGCGATGAGTGAACCGGGACCGCTGCGGACGGTGCTGGTGAGCGCGGTCCGGCACGCCGCCGGGTACGCCGAGTTGCTGAGCGCGCACCCCGGCTACGCCCTCGCCGGCGTCGCGGAGAGCGACGACGCCGGTGCGGACGCCTGGTCCGACGCCCGTGCCCTCGCCGCCGCGCGGTCGGTGCCGCTGTGGCGGCTCGACGACCTCTCGCCGGACCGGGCCGACGTCGCGGTGATCTGCTCCGAGCCCACCCGGCACGCCGTCCTGGCCGAGCGGATGCTCGGGCTCGGCCTGCACGTCCTGGTCGACAAGCCGCTGGCCACCGACGTCCCCTCGGCCCGGAGCGTGGTCCAGGCGGCCCGCGCCGCCGGACGCCACTGTGCCGTGGTGACCCGCGCACTGGCGCCACCCGTGCGCCGGCTGCGCGCCTGGGTCGACGCCGGCCGGCTCGGGCTGCCGCGCAGCGTCGACGCCGAGTTCCTGTCCAGCGGGACGCACTTCGCCGCCTCGGTCGAGCGGCCCGAACTGCTGACCGACCCGCGGTTGTCCGGCGGCGGCGAGATGATGAACGTCCTCGGCTACCCGGTCGACGACATCCGCGCCATCACGGGCTGCGAGCCCGTCGACGTGTTCGCCGAGGCCGGGACGCTGTTCTGGGACGAGCACCGGTCGTACGGCGTGGAAGACGTCGCCGTCGTCTCGGCGCGGTTCACCCACGGCCTGGCGGTGTCGATCGTGGTTGGCCGGGTGCCCGTGGCGCCAGGTCCGGGGCCGGGCACGTACACCCTGCGGGTCATCGGCTCGCACGGCCACGCCGAGGTGGACGCGGGCGCGCCGGCCGTGCACCTGTACTCCGCCGCCGGCGCGGAGCCGATCCCGATCGACCGGCCGCCCGTGGCCGCGGTCCTGGACGACCTGCAGGCCAGCATCCGCACCGGGCGCCGGCCGTCCTACGACTGCGCCGACGCGGCGATCGCGGTGGCGACCATCGACGCCGCTTACCGCTCGCTGGCCAGCGGCGCGCCGGTCCCGGTCGACACCGGGCCCGGCACCGAGCCCGTGGCGAACGTCTCGCCACGCAGTAGAGAGGATGGACCATCTTGATCGAGCATTTCGCGCCGGATCCCGAGGCGCCGTACTCGCCGGCGGTACGGGCGGGCGGCTGGCTGTTCATCTCCGGCCAGGCGTCGACCGATCCGGAGACCGGTGTGTTCGTCCCGGGCACCTTCGACGAGGAGTTCGCCCGCAGCGTGGAGAATCTGCGTCGCGTGCTGGCGCAGGCCGGTGGGCGGGAGGACCAGATCGTGAAGATCGCCGCCTTCGTTCGCGACGAGGCGAGCCTGCCTCGTTACAACGAGCTGTACCGGGAGACGTTCAAACACCCGCGGCCGGCCCGCACGACCTCGTCGATGGGGTTCGACTTCCTCCAGATCGAGCTGGAGTGCGTCGCTTACGTCGGCGACGAGGTTCCAGTAAGCGAAACGTAACGGTCCAATTTCGTGCGCCCGGAACTCTTGACACCGGAGCCCGGGTCGACAGACTACTGAAACAACCCGTTCTGATTGGTGGAACGCAGGTGTCGGTCGCAAGACCTTGAAGTGTCCCCCGTCCGACCGAATCTTCGTGTGGAGAGATACATGACCGACCGAGCCCTACCGACCGGCGTCGTGACTCCGCTGGTGGTGTTCCGCACCGAGGACGGCGCGCCGGATCGCGCCGCCACCAAGGCCCTGGTCGAGCACCAGATCGCGGCGGGCGTCCGCGGCCTGCTGGTCAACGGCTCGACCGGGGAGCTGGGCAACCTGGCCCCGGCCGAGCGGTCGGCCGTGCTGCGCGCCGTCGTGGAGACGGCGGCCGGCCGGGTGCCGGTCTGGGCCGGCGTCGCCGGGCTCGGCACCGCCGACGCCGTGACGGCCGCCCGCGAGGCCGAGGACGGCGGCGCCGACGCCGCGCTGGTGCTGCCGCCGCTGTTCTTCGACACCAGCGACAACGAGCTGGCCGAGCACTTCCGCACGGTCGCCGCGGCCATCGGCATTCCGGTGCTGGCCTACGACGTGCCGGCGCGAGCGCCGCGGAAGCTGCCGGTGCCGCTCGTGCGCGACCTCGCCGAGGAGGGCGTGCTGCGCGGCCTGAAGGACTCGTCGGGCAACCTGACGGCGGGACGGCAGCTGTGCGCGGCCACCGAGCACGTGGCCGGCTTCGCCACCTACCTCGGGTCGGAGATCACCCTCGACCTCGCCGCCTACCTCGGCTTCGACGGCGTGGTGCCGGGACTGGCCAACATCCTGCCCGGGTCCGCGGTCACGGTGTTCGACGCCGCGCGCTCCGGCGACCCGGCTCGCGCCGCCGAGGCCCAGCGCACCTACCAGCGGCTGCTGGGCATCCTGGACGTGCCGCTGGACGGCGCCGGGTTCTCGGCCCGCGCGATCGCCGCGATCAAGGTGGCCGCCGCCGTCGTCCTCGACCTGCCGGCGCCCGGCACGACGGCGCCGTTCACGCAGCCCGACGCCGCGTTCGTGGCGGCGGTGACGGACCTCGTCCAGCAGGCGCGGACGCCGTGATGACGGCCCTGACGTCTGAGGTGGAGGTCACCGGGAGTGGTGTCGTCGTCGACGCCGTGCCGGCCATGTTCCCGGGTCTCACCTGGGCCGGCGACGAGCTGCTGGCGAGCTACTCCACGGTGCCCGACGGCTGGCCGGGCGGCACCGTCGGCGTAGTACGGTCCGCTGACGGCGGCCAGAGTTGGTCGCCGCCGCACACCGTCGCGGAGCCGGCGGACGGCCTCGATGCCGTGCTCAACGCCGTCGGTCTGACGACCCTGCGTGACGGCACCGTCCTGCTGCCGTACAACGGCGTGCGCTGGACGCCGGGGGAGGGCGTGGGCGGCCGGGTCATCAGCCTGCACCTGCTGCGCTCGGCCGACGGCGGCCGGTCCTGGACCGGCGGCGCGCCGATCGACCTCGGCTTCCACGGGCCGTGCGTCTACGGACGGCTGATCGAGCTGCCCGGCGGCCGGCTGCTCTGGCCCGTCTGGGGTCAGCGCAGCGTCGCCGAGCGGTGGCGGTCGGCGCTGCTGGAGTCCGCCGACGGCGGCCACGAATGGTCCGTCGGCCCGACCATCGGCTACGACCCGGACGCCCGGCTGGCCGGCGCGTACGCGACGCCGGCCGAGGGCGGTCTCGGCGCCGACGGGAACCCGGATGTCGCCCGCGCCGCTGACCCTGACTTCCGCCCGCACAGCCCGATCGACGGCTTCACCGAGACCACGGTGGTCCCCACCGGTGACGGCCGGCTGCTGGCCGTCCTGCGCCAGCAGGGCGTCGGCGGTGACGACACCATGCAGTTGTTCCGCTCCGAGTCGGCCGACGACGGCGCCACCTGGACGACGCCGGAGCTGATCGGCTTCGCCGGGATGTCGCCGCTGCTGCACCGCGCGGCGGACGGGACGATCCTGCTGGCCACTCGGCGGTTCGCGCCCGAGGGCGGTCCGACGCCGCCGGGCGTGGAGGTGCGGGTCAGCCGGGATGCCGGCGGTTCCTGGTCCGCGCCGCTGCCGCTGCATGACCCGCACGGCTACCAGCACACGGCGGAGTACCAGTGCGGCTACCCGGCGATGGCCGATCTCGCCGACGGCTCCGTGCTCACCGTCTTCTACAGCTACGCGCCCGGCCGAGGCCGGTTCCTGGCCTGGAACACCCTGCGCTTGGGAGGAACCCGATGACGCGTTCGCCCGCTCTTCTCGCGCTGGCGACCGGCGTGGCGCTCGCGCTCGCCGGTGCCGCGCCCGCTCCGATCGCCGCCGATGCC
Organism: Jiangella muralis; assembly: GCF_001270745.1. Classification (GTDB taxonomy): domain Bacteria; phylum Actinomycetota; class Actinomycetes; order Jiangellales; family Jiangellaceae; genus Jiangella; species Jiangella muralis. The sequence continues at coordinate 36,480 of NZ_LFXL01000030.1, read as the reverse complement.
GTCGAGGCGCCCGACCCGGCGCTGCGTGTCGTCGACGCCTGGGACGTGACCGGCCCGGAGACCTTCCCGGACGAGCCCGCGCCGCTGCCGGCCCAGCGCCCCGCGCTCACCCGCGCGCCCAACGGCGACCTGCTGGCCGCGTTCAACACCTCCGGCGACGCCCACCCGGGTGGTCAGCTGCGGATGATCAGGTCCACCGACGAGGGCCGGACCTGGGGACCGTCCGAGGTCGTGGCCGAGCCGAGGCTCTTCGGCCCGCGCGGCAGCATCTCGGCCACCCGCGGCATCGCCACGCTGTCCGACGGCACCATCCTGCTGCCGTACAACGACGCGGTGAACCACACGAACTACAACAACCGCGAGTCGGTGCTGTTCGTGGCGCGGTCCACCGACAGCGGACAGACCTGGACGGGGCGCGACGAGCCGGTCGCGCTGCCGATCCCGATCCGCGAGGCGCACGTCGGCGGCAGCCGGATCCTCGAACTGGACGACGGCACCCTGCTGCTGCCGATCTGGGGCGCGCTCGAGCTGGTCGACGGGTGGGAGACCGACCCGATGCGCTGGCGCTCCGGCGTGCTGCGCTCCTTCGACGGCGGCCAGACCTGGTCCGACTACCGGACGATCGCCTACGACCCCAACAACCCGCCGCAGTTCCCGCCGTTCCACAGCGCCAACTACACCAGCGGCGCGAACGAGCTGGCCCTGCACGAGCTGCCGGACGGCCGCATCGTCGCGGTGGTCCGCTATGCCACGGGGGTCGGCCCGAACCGCGCCCAGGTGTACCTGTCCTACTCGTCCGACGCCGGCGCGACCTGGACGGCGCCGGTGGCCACCGGCCAGCAGGCGGAGGCGCTGTCGCTGACGTACGCGCCCTGCACCGACCGGCTGGCCGAGGGCCAGGCCAAGCTGATCATGGGCCATCGCGAGCTCGACGCCGCGGGCACCCGGATCGGCCAGGCCGCCCTGCACACCTCCTTCGACGGCGGCGTGACGTGGACCGGCAAGGTGCGGCTGCGTGACCCGTCCGGCGCGACGAACCTGGGTGCCGCCACCGGCGAGCCGGACTTCCTGCGGCTCTCCGACGACCGGCTGCTCGTGCTGTTCCAGGTCTTCCTGCCGGGGCAGCCGTCGAAGGTCGTCGCCAACGTCGTCGAGGACGCCTCGGACGCCGCGACCTGCCAGGCGCAGGCCGACGCCGCGGCCGCGACCGCGGAGACGACACCCACGTTCTTCGTCGACCGCGCGGACCGGGACCAGTGGGCCTGGCCGTTCGCCAGCCGCAAGGTCAGCCACCCGGCGACGACCACCGTCGGCGCCGTGATCGATGCGACCGCCGCCGGCCTGTCCTGCGCCGGCCCCGGCCTCCGGCTGACCCTGGACGGCCGGACCCTGGACCGGTCGGACACCCTGGCCGCGGCCGGTGTCGGCAACGGATCGGTGCTGCAACTGAGCGGGCCGCCGCCGAGCCGGCCGTGGCGGGTCGGGTTCGCCGAACTGGACACCGCACCGGAGACCCGGCACGTCTACGGCTGGGACCGGGCCTGCGCGCCCGCGTCCCTGGCGCTGGACTACCGGGCCCGCTCGCTCGGCCTGGACGTCCGCATCCCGGCCGCCCACGGCATCAGCGCCGTCGAACTGCGCGACCGGGATGCCGCGACCCGGCTCACCGGCGCGGACTACCGGCTGTTCAGCAGCCCGGACAACGAGACCTACACCGAGATCACCGGCTGGTCGTTCAGCTCCCGCGTGGTCGACGGCCGGGTGGTGCACCGGTTCGACGGCCTCGCGGTGACCGACCGCTACCTGAAGATCCATCAGCCGCACACGACCACGTCGTACAGCTTCGTGCTGGCCGACGCGCGCGCTGACGTCAACGTGGAGTTCGCCAGCCGGCGCCGTTGAGGCGCCCGGCTCGACATTGGAGGGGCACTACCGTGATTGGACGACGTAATCGGTCGATCGCCGCAGCACTGGCCGGCCTGGCCCTGCTGGCGGCGGCCGCCTGCTCCGGTCCCGACGAGGACACCGGTTCGACGGGCGGCGAGTCCGGCGCGCCCGCCGGCGACCGCGAAGTGACGGTCCAGCTCTACCAGGCGCCGCGCGGCTTCAGCCCGCTGCTCGCCTCGATCGGCCCGGACCACTTGATGGAGCAGCTGCACTGGGACTCGCTGGTGTCGGCGACCGCCGACGGCGAGTACGGCCCGCGCCTGGCCGAGAGCTGGGAGGTCTCGCCGGACGGCAAGACCTGGACCTTCCACCTGCGCGACGACGTGCTGTGGAGCGACGGCGAGCCGTTCACCTCCGAAGACGTGCTGTTCACCTACAACGTGTACGCCAACCCGGCCACCGGCAGCGCCTACGCGGGCAAGTTCGGCACCGTCACCGGCGCCGCCGCACTGGCCGACGGCACGGCCGACGCCGTCGCCGGCTTCCAGGCGCCGGACGAGCACACCTTCGTGATCCAGCTCGACGCGCCGAACGTGGCGCTGCTGGACGAGCTGGTGCAGCCGATCCTGTTCATCCTGCCGCAGCACGTGGTCGGCGAACTGCCGCTGGAGGGCCTGGCGGACAACCCGTTCTTCCGCGAGCCCACCGTGGGCCTCGGGCCGTACGTGTTCCAGCGCTGGGTCACCGACGACCAGGTCGAGTTCGCGGCCAACCCGGAGTACCGCGACGAGCTGGGCCTGGACCGGATCTTCACGCAGTACGTGACCACGGACGTCGCGACCGCCCAGCTGGAGACCGGCGAGATCGACTTCGCCCAGGTGGCGGCGCCCGACGTCGCCCGGGTCGAGGGCCTCGACGGCGTCACGCTGCACCGCGCCGACGGCCCGGGCGTGCTGGCGCTGCACACCGCAATCGACTCCGGCAAGCTCGCCGACCCGCGCGTCCGCCAGGCGATCATGTACGCCATCGACCGCGAGTCGTTGGTCGAGGAGGTCCTGGCCGGCGAGGGCAAGGTCGTCGACACGCTGGTGCACGGCCCGGAGTGGGCGATGCCCGACGACCTGACGCACTACGGGTACGACCCGGACAAGGCGCGGGAGCTGCTGGCCGAGGCCGGCTGGGACCCGGCAACCCCGGTCCGCCTCGAGATCGTCCCCGGCCAGCGCGACCGGGACACCACGATGACGATCGTCGCCGCCCAGTTGCAGGAGGTCGGCATCAACGCTCAGGTGCAGCCGTACGAGGCCGCACAGCTGTCCGAGTCGATCGGCAACCGCGACTTCGACCTGCTCATCTCCGGCTACGGTCTGTTCACCATCGACCCGGCGTCGATGAACGCCCGGCTGATGTGCGCGCAGGTCGGCGGCGCGAACATCTCCGCGTACTGCAACGAGGAGCTGGACGCGCTGCTCCAGCAGGGCATCGCCACGACGGACCAGGCCGAGCGCGAGTCCATCTACGCGCAGGCGCAGAAGATCGTGAACGAGGAGGTGCCGATCTTCGTGCTCTACGTGCCGAACACGCTCGCGGCCACGAGCGACCGCCTGCAGGGCTTCGAGCTGAACCCGTCAGTGGTCGACGCCTTCTGGAACGCGGCCGACTGGACCGTGAGCAGCTGACGTGCTCGCTTTCATCGTCCGCCGCCTGGCGATCTCCGTCGTGGTCCTCGCCGGCATCAGCGTGCTGCTGTTCGTGCTGCTGCAGCTGATGCCGGGGGACCCGGCGGAGATGATGGTCGACCCGTTCAGCTTCAGCGGCGACCGCGCGGCAGCCGTCCAGCAGCGGCGCGAGGAACTGGGCCTGGACCAGTCCATGTTCGTGCAGTACGTGCGCTGGATCGGGGAGTTCGTCCAGGGCAACCTCGGCTTCTCCTACAGCACCCAGCGGCCGGTGACCGAGGTCATGCTGGAGCGGTTCGGGCCGACGGCACGGCTGATGGGGACCGGGCTGGTCATCGCGCTGCTCGTGGGCATCCCGGTCGGCATCCTCGCCGCGATGCGGCGCAACACCGCCGTCGACTACGGCGCGACGGTGCTCAGCCTGGTGGCCATCTCGATCCCGAGCTTCTTCGTCGCGCTCATCGGGATCTACGTGTTCGGCCTGAAGCTCGGCTGGCTGCCGACGGCCGGGATCAACAGCCCCGGCGGCGGCGGGTTCGTGGACTCCGTCCGGCACCTGGTACTGCCGGCCGCGATCCTCGGCCTCGCGCTGGCCGGGCCGTACGTGCGCTACGCACGCGCGGCGATGCTGGAGGTCCTCGGCCAGGACTTTCTGACGACGGCCCGCTCCAAGGGCCTGGCGCGACGGCGGGTGATCGGCCGGCACGCGTTGCACAACGCGCTGATCCCGCTGGTCACCGTCGTCGCGGTCCAGATCCCGACGCTGTTCGCCGGCGCCGTGATCATCGAGCAGATCTTCGCCTGGCCGGGGATGGGCCGCATGGCGCTGGACGCGGTGCGCGCTCGCGACTATCCGATCCTGCTCGGGTTCGTGATGGCGGTCGCTGTCCTGGTGCTGCTGTGCAACCTGATCGCCGACGTCGCCTACGCGATCATCGACCCCCGCATCCGACTGTCTGGAGCACGCGCATGACCGCACTGGACACCATGACGACGTCGGCCGGGCCGCCGGAGGGGCAGGGCTCGCTGTCGCCGGGTCAGCTGGCCGTCCGGCGGTTCCGGCGGCACAAGGTGGCGGTGGCCGGGCTGGTGGTGCTGGTCCTGTTCGGCCTGGCCGCCATCGTGCTGCCGTTCTTCCTGGACGACCCGAACGCGGTGGACCCGACGGCGATCCGGCAGGGCCCGGGCGACGGGCACCTGCTGGGCACCGACTCGGCCGGACGCGACGTGCTGGCTCGCCTGGTCGCCGGTGGCCGCGTGTCGCTGCTGGTCGGGCTGAGCGTCGCCGCCCTGACGACGACCATCGGGCTGGTGCTCGGCGCGGTCGCCGGGTACTACCGCGGCTGGGTCGACGCGGTGCTCAGCCGCGTCACCGATGTCGTCCTGTCGTTCCCGACGCTGATCATCGTGATCGTCGTGGTGGCCTTCGTCGGGCCCAGCGTGCCGGCGCTGATCCTGGGCATCGGCCTGTTCCACTGGCCGGTCGCGTTCCGGATCGTCCGCGGCCTGACGCTGTCGCTGCGCGAGCAGGACTCCATCCAGGCGGTCTCCGGGCTGGGCGCCGGCCCGGCCCGGGTGCTGCGCAAGCACGTCGTGCCCGCCGTCGTCGCGCCGCTCACGGTGGTCGCGACGCTGGAGGTGGCCCAGGCCATCCTGCTGGAGGCGGCGCTGTCGTTCATCGGACTCGGCGTTCCGCCGCCGACCGCCAGCTGGGGGAACATGCTCAACGAGGCGCAGTCGCTGACCATCCTGGAGTCGATGCCGTGGCTCTGGCTGCCGCCGGGCATCGCGATCGCGCTCACCGTCCTCGCCGTGAACTTCGTCGGCGACGGCCTGCGCGACGCCGCCGACCCGAGGGCGGCCCGATGAGCGAGCCGCTGCTGTCGATCGAGAACCTCGTCACCGAGTTCCGGGTGGAGGGCGGCACCGTCCCGGCCGTCAACGGCGCCGGCTACCAGGTGATGCCGGGCGAGACCGTCGGGGTGGTGGGCGAGTCCGGCTCCGGCAAGAGCGTGACCGTGGCGTCCGTGCTGGGCCTGCTGCCGTCGTCCGGCCGGGTGGTGTCCGGCACCGCCCGGTTCGCCGGACGCGACCTGCTCGCGATGCGCGAACGCGAACTGGAGCAGGTGCGGGGCCGGGACATCGGGCTGGTCTTCCAGGACCCGATGACGGCGCTCAACCCCGTGATGACCATCGGCGAGCAGATCGCCGAGAGCCTGCGCCGGCACGCGTCGATCTCCCGGCGGGCGGCGGCCACGAAGGTGGCCGAACTGCTCGCGGAGGTCGGCATCCCGTCGCCCAAGGAGCGGGCGCGGCAGTATCCGCACCAGTTCTCCGGCGGGATGCGCCAGCGGGCGATGATCGCGATGGCCATGGCGAACCGTCCCCGGCTGATCATCGCCGACGAGCCGACAACCGCGCTGGACGTCACCATCCAGGCACAGATCCTGGACCTGCTCCGGCGGGTCCAGCGCGAGCACGACGCCGCGCTGGTGATGATCACCCACGATCTCGGCGTGATCGCCGAGATGACAGAGCGGGTGGTGGTCATGTACGCCGGCCGGGTGGTGGAGACCGCCGACGTCGACTCGATCTTCCACCATCCCCGGCACCCGTACACCCGGGGCCTGCTCCGCAGCCTGCCCCGGCTGGGGGAGCGGCGGGACGAGCTGCCCGCCATCGGCGGACAGCCGCCGGACCCGCGCCGGCTCCCGGACGGGTGCGCGTTCCGGGTGCGCTGCGACCTGTCCGGCGGACGGGCGGAGTGCGGATTCCAGCCGGCACTGTCGGAGGTCGCCGCCGGCCACGTCAGCGCCTGTCACTTCCACGGTGAGCTGGCTGAGGAGGGGGTGGCATGAGCGGCAACGATCCGCTGCTGGCCGTCGACGGGCTGGTGAAGCACTTCCCCGTGCGCGGCGGGGTCCTGCAGCGCCAGGTCGCCACGGTCCGCGCGGTCGACGGCGTGTCGTTCGAGATCGGGACAGGGGAGACGCTGGCCCTGGTCGGCGAGTCCGGCTGCGGCAAGTCGACCGTGGGCAAGACGATCATGCGGTTCCACCCGCCGACGGCCGGCACCGTCCGGTTCGACGGCCGTGACCTCGCCACCATGAAGGCGCGCGAGTTGCGTGCCGTCCGGCGCGACATCCAGTTCGTCTTCCAGGACCCGTTCGCCTCGCTGCCGGCCCGCATGCCGGTGGGCGACATCCTGGCCGAGCCGCTGGAGATCCACGGTGTGGGCGACCGCCGGTCGCGCCGGGCCCGAGTGGTCGAACTGCTCGAGCTGGTCGGCCTGGGCGCCGACTCCGTCAACCGCTACCCGCACGAGTTCTCCGGCGGGCAGAGGCAGCGGGTCGGCATCGCCCGCGCGCTGGCGCTGGAGCCGCGGCTGCTCATCCTGGACGAGCCGGTGTCCGCGCTGGACGTGTCGATCCAGGCCCAGGTGATCAATCTGCTCGCGCGGCTGCAGCGCCAGCTCGGCGTGGCGTACCTGTTCATCGCCCACGACCTGGCCGTGGTCCAGCACCTCGCGCACCGGGTGGCGGTCATGTATCTCGGGCACATCGTCGAGTACGGCGATGCCGGCACCGTCTTCACCCGGCCGGCGCACCCGTACACGCAGGCGCTGCTGTCCGCCGTGCCGGTGCCGGACCCGCGGCTGCGTGACCTCGACCGCCGGATCCTGCTCAGCGGCGACCTGCCCAGCCCGGCCGACCCACCGGCCGGCTGCCCGTTCCACACCAGGTGCTGGAAGGCCGAGGACCGGTGCCGGGAGGAGCGGCCGGTGCTGGAGATCCGCACCCCCGGCGGCGCGGGCACGGCCTGCCACTTCGCCGCCGAGGCGGAGTTGACCAGCGGACCGGCCGGGAGGACGGCGTCGTGAGAGAGGGAATGTGGCGCTACGCGGACCGGTTGCCGGCTGTCGCGCCCAAGAGCATCGTCAGCCTGGGCGAGGGCGGCACCCCGGTGCTGGACCTCACCGAGTCGCTCGGCCGCCGGCTCGGCGTGGCGTCGGTGGTGGCGAAGGCAGAGGACCGCAATCCGACCGGCTCGTTCAAGGCGCGCATCGCGTCGGTCGCGTACTCGCTGGTGAACGAGCGCGGTCTGGCCGGGACGGTCGGGACCTCCTCGGGGAACGGCGGTGCGGCGGCCGCCGCCTACGCCGCGGCGGCCGGGTCGCGGGCCATCCTGTTCACGCTCACCGACACCGCGCCGGTGAAGCTGCGCGAGATCCTGGTGATGGGCGCGACGGTGCACCGTGTGGCCGGGGTCGGGCACGACGCCGCGTCCACCCGCGCCGTCGCCGACGCCATCGCCGAGCAGGCGGAGCAGCGGGGCTTCGCGCCGATGCTGACCGCGTTCCACTACGCCCCCGAGGCCATGCAGGGGGTGTCGACGATCGCGTTCGAACTGGCCGAGCAGGCCCCGGAGCTGACGGCGCTGTACCTGCCGGTCGGCGGCGGCGGCCTGCTCACCGGGGTGCACCGCGGCTACCGCGAGCTCGGCCGGACCCCGCGCCTGGTCGGTGTCCAGCCATCCGGGTCCGCGGCGCTGCGCCGCGCCCTCGACGGGTTCCCCGGCGGCATCGCCGGGACGGTGCGGACGACGGTATCGGGGCTGCAGATGGCGGCGCTGTACGACACCGACGGCGCCGTCGGCGCGGTGCGCGAGTCCGGCGGGCACGCCGTCGAGGTCGCCGACGAGGAGATCTGGCAGGCGCAGCAGGAACTGGCGCGGTGCGGCCTGCTGGTCGAGCCGGCCGGCGCCACCGCACTGGCCGGGCTGTTCGCCGACGCCCGGGCCGGACGGCTGCGGCCCGACGACCGGGTGGCGATCGTGCTCACCGGCGCCGGCTACAAGGACCGGGACGCGCTGCGGCGGATGGCCCCGGCCGACGACGCGCCGGTGATCCCCGCTGGTGACGTCCCCGCCCGGCTCGACGCGCTGCTCGGGCGGACGCGATGACCGCGGCGTGGCACGAGCACCGGGTCCTGGCTGGCTCGGATGGGCCGGGGCTGGACGTCCACGAGCTGGACAGCGGCGTCCCCGGACCGACCGTCGTGATCCTCGGCGGGGTGCACGGCAACGAGGTCGGCGGCATCGTGGCCGCGGCCCGGCTGACCCGGCTGGCACTGCCGCTGCGCGCCGGCCGGTTGCGCGTCGTCCCCGTCACGCACGAGGCGGCCTACGAGGCGGACAGCCGGGTCGGCCCCGGCGACGGCCTCAACCTGGCCCGGGTGTTCCCGGGCCGGCCCGCCGGATCGGCCACGGAACGGCTGGCGCACCTGGTGACCGAGCAGCTGCTGCGCACCGCCGACGTCCTGGTCGACCTGCACACGTCCAGCCCGGACACGGACATGCCGCTGTTCGCGGGCTGCCTCGACGACGGGTCGGACGCGGCGAGCCGCGCGGTGCGGCTGGCGGTGGCCTTCGGCGCTCCGGTGGTGTGGACGCACGGCAGGCTCGGTCCCGGGCGCACCCTGACCGTGGCCCGAGAGCTGGGCGTCCCGGCCATCTATGCGGAGTCGCCGGTGGGCGGTGTTCTCGACCAGCGGTACCTCGACGCGTACGTGTCCGGCGTGCGGCGGGTACTGGCCGATCTCGCGATGCTCCCCGGCGAGGCGGCGCAGGGCGCTACGGTGCCGGTATGGCTGCACGGCGACGGTGACGTCGACACGTTCTCTCAGGTCGCCGTGGGCGGGATGTTCCACGCGGAGGTCGCACTGATGGACCGGGTCGAGGCCGGCCAGCTGGTCGGAACCGTCGTCGACACTCGTGCGCGGGTGCTCGAGCACGTTCACGCCGCAGCCTCCGGTCACGTCGTCACCCTGCGCCGCGCCGCGCACGTCCATCCCGGTACGCCGGTCGCCGGAATCGCTGCCGCCCGACCCGCGCTGCTGGGCCTACCGTCCGACTCGCTCGTCCCCTCTGGAGCACTCCGATGAGCAACGACTCGTCCTATCCGATCCGCGCCGTCGAGCGCGTCTGCGACATCCTCGACCTGGTCCAGCAACGGCCCGACGGCTTGACGCTGGTCGACGTCACCCGGGCCACCAAACTGCCGAAGAGCTCGGCGTTCCGCTACCTCACCGCGCTCGAGGCGCGTGGCTACGTCGAGCGCGGCGAGGACGGCCGCTTCCTGGTCGGGCTGGCCCTGAACTCCGAGCGGCTCGACGTCATCACCCAGCGGGTCCGCCCGTACCTGGAGAAGCTCCGCGACGAGTTCGGCGAGACCGTGAGCCTCGGCATGTTCGACCGCGGCGGCGTGTACTACCTCGCGATCGTCGAGAGCCAGCGGGCCACCAGGACGGTCCAGCGGCCGAACGTGCGGTACCCGATCCACGCCTCGGCGTTCGGCAAGGTGTTCACCGCGTGGCGCCCCGACGCCGACGTGCGCGAGCTGCTGGAGCGCGAGGGCATGCCGCGCTACACCGAGCACACGATCACCGACCCGGACGCCTACCTGCGCGAACTGGCTCGGATCCGGGAGCGCGGCTACGCCATCAACGATCGCGAGGGCGAGCCGGACAGCCGCTGCGTCGCCGTGCCGGTGCACGGCCTGCGGCTGCCGATCTCGATGAGTGTGTCCGCGCCGCTGTCCCGGCTCAGCATGGACGACGTCCCGATGGTCGCCGAGGCGCTCACCGAGGCGGCCCGCGAGTTCTCGGCGCTCTCCACCCGGCCGCGGGACCAGTCGGCGCCGGACGAGTCGGCCACCACCCAAGGGGGTGGCTGACGGAGCTGGAGCGGTCCGGCGACGCGGTGCCGCTGGTGTCGTTGTTGCGGCACATCGCGGAGCTGCCGGAGCCGCGCGTCGTGGTCGTCGAGGACCTCGACGAGCGCCCGGTCGGTGCCCTGTGGGGTGAAGTGATGGCGAACATCCACCGTGCTCACGGCTGCGTCGGCGCCGTCACCAACGGCGGCGTCCGCGACATCGACGAGGTCGGCTCCCTGGGTTTCCGGTTCTACGCGAGTTCGGTGCTGGTGTCGCACGCCAACGCCCACCTGGTCGAGGTCGGGGTGCCGGTGCGGGTCGGCGGGATGGTCGTCGAGCCCGGCGCGTTGCTGCACGGCGACTCGCACGGGGTCGTCGAGGTGCCACGCGCGATCGCTGGTGAGGTCGCGGCGGCGGCGCACTCGGTGGAGACGACCGAGCGGGAGATCATCGGCCACGTCCGGCAGGGACGACTCGACGTCGAGAGGTTCGGCGACTTCCTCGCCGCCTACGAATAGCTGACTGGCGACGGTCCTGCCCACCCGCCGCGATGACGGGTAGGCAGGACCGTTTTCGTCCCGTATGCTTCAACAGTTAGAACCGAGCGTTCCAGCTAGTGGAACATTTGCCGATTCGCCGGCAGCTGGCTCGGTTTCCCGTCACCGCCTGGGAGGCGAGGTTGTCCACCGTTCTCGAGCGCTCCGCTGCGTTCTCCAGCCGTGCCCGCGAGCTCACACCGGGCGGGGTGCATTCGAATGTCCGTCTGAGCGCGCCGTCGATCTTCTTCGAGCGGGGCGAGGGTGCCTGGCTCTACGACGCCGACGGCAATGACTACGTGGACTACCTGCTGGGGCAGGGCCCGAACTTCCTCGGCCACGCCCCGGCACGGGTGAACGACGCGGTGGCGGCCGAGGCCCGGCGCGGATCGGTGTTCGGCGCCAACCACGTCCTCGAGAACGAGGCGGGGGAGCTGTTCCTCGACACCATCGGCTGGGCGGAGCGGGTGCGCTTCGGCGTCACCGGCACCGAGTCCGACCAGGCAGCGCTGCGCTTGGCCCGCGCGGCCACCGGCCGGAGCCGGTTCGTCCGCTTCGCCGGCACGTACCACGGCTGGTTGGACAACGTCCTGATCGCCATGGTCGACGGCAAGCCGCAGCCGGCGAGCGCCGGCCAGCTGTCGCACGGCCTCACCGAGTCGTACGTGCTGCCGTTCAACGACGCCGCGGCGCTGGAGTCGACGCTGGCCGAGCACGACGACATCGCCGCGGTGATCGTGGAGCCGGTCATGTTCAACAACGGCGCCATCCCGCCGTCCGAAGGGTTCCTGGCGCAGGTGCGCCGGCTCTGCGACGCGCACGGCGTAGTGCTCATCTTCGACGAGGTCATCACCGGGTTCCGGGTCGCGCTGGGTGGCGCCGCCGAGCGGTTCGGGGTGCGGCCCGACCTCGCCGTCTACGGCAAGGCGATGGCCGGCGGCTGGCCGGTGTCGGCGCTGGCCGGCTCCGCCGCGCTGATGGACCGGTTCGCCAACGGCGTCGTTCATGCGGGCACCTTCAACGGCTCCGTGCCGGCCTGCGCCGCCGTCATCGCCAGCCTGAAGGCGCTGCGCGAGGACCCGCCGTACGCGCGACTGGAGGAGTACGGCGATTCGCTGATGGACGCGATCGTCGAGATCGGCCGCGACCACGGCCTGCCGCTGCGTGCGCAGGGCCTGCCGATGGCCTTCCACGTGTCCTTCGGCGACCCCGCCCCGGTGCACGACTACGCCGGCCTGGCCGGCCTCGACCTCGAGCGGTACGCGGCGTTCTCGCACACCCTGGCCGACCACGGCATCTGGGTCGCCGCCCGCGGCATCTGGTACGTCTCGGCCGCACACGCGGACAAGGAGTTGGCGGCGACGCTGGAGCGGTTCGACGCCGCCGCGGCGCAGGTGTCCGCTTGATGCGGCTGGCGATGGTGGGTTTCGGCCACGAGGCGAACACGTTCGCCCCGTCCGCGGCGACGCTGGCGGCGTGGGACCGGGCCGGCATCCTCGAGGGAGAGGCGATCCGGCAGCGCTACGAGCGGTCGGAGTCCATCCTCGCCGGCTACTTCGCCTACGCGGCCGAGGACCCCGCCGCCGAGGTCGTCCCGCTCGTGTTCAGCTGGATCACGCCCACCGGTGCCAGCACGGCCGAGGCATTCGAGCACTTGACCGGCCTCATGGTGGCGCGGCTGCGCGACCAGGGCCCGTGGGACGGCGTCCTGCTGCCGCAGCACGGCGCGGCCGTCGCGGACGGCTACCCCGACGCCGACGGCGAGTTCCTGCGGCGCGTGCGCGATGCCGTCGGCCCGGACGTCGCGATCGGCGTCACGCTCGACCTGCACGCGAACGTCTCGCGGCAGCTGGTCGACCACGCCGACGTCGTCACCGTCTACCAGACCAATCCGCACGTCGACGCGCGTGAGCAGGGCCTGGCCTGTGCCCGGCTGCTGGGCCGGACGATCCGCGGCGAGATCCGGCCGGTCACCGCGCTGGCCGAGCTGCCGCTGGCGGCCGGCATCCTGCGCATGGGCACCAGCCAGGAACCCATGCTCAGGCTGCTCGCCGGGGCCCGCGAGCACGAACGCCGTACCGGGGTGCTCTCGGTGAGCCTGGTCGAGGGGTTCCCGTACGCCGACGTCGCCGAGATGGGCATGTCGGTGATCGCCATCGCCGACGGCGATGCGGCGCTCGCCGCCGACGTCGCCCGCTCCGTCGCGGCCGACACCTGGGAGCACCGCGCCGGCTTCGTCGGAGCGGCACCCGGTACCGACGAGGCGATGCGGCAGGCCGGCGCGGCGGACGGCGGCCCCGTGGTCGTCCTCGACATGGGCGACAACGTCGGCGGCGGCAGCCCCGGCGACTCCACCCACCTGCTGCACGCGGCCCGCCGGCTCGGCGTCACCGGAGTGGCCCAGTGCGTCTACGATCCCGCGGTCGCGCTGTCGTGCGCGGCCGCCGGCGTCGGCGCCCGGGTCGAGCTCGCCGTCGGCGGCAAGGTCGACGACCGGCACGGCAGCCCGTTCCCGATCCGCGGCGAGGTCATCGCGGTGACCGACGGCCGGTTCGAGGACCCGTCGGCCACCCACGGCGGCGCCCGCGTCTTCGACCTGGGCAGGTCGGCGGGCGTGCGCACCGACGACGGCTTCCTGCTGGCGCTGCACTCGCGGCCCGAGGGCACCTGGAGCCGGCTGCAGTTCAGCACCCTCGGCATCGAGCCGGCCGACGTGCCGATCATCATCGCCAAGGGGGTCCATGCGCCGCGGGCGGCGTTCGAGCCGATCGCCAGCCAGTTGATCTGGGCCGACACACCCGGCTCCACCAGCGCCGACCTCACCGCGTTCGACTTCCACCATCGCCGCCGGCCGATGTATCCGTTCGAGCCCGACGCCCGGTTCGACCCGGAGTCGGTCCGATGAGCCGGCTGGCCGGCCGGGTGGCACTCGTCACCGGCGCTTCGCGCGGCATCGGAGCCGCCGCGGCGCGTGCCTTCGCCGCCGAGGGCGCGGCCGTGGTCCTGGCCCACGAGCCGCGCGTCGACCGCAAGACCGAGGCGGCCCAGCTCGCCGACGAGCTCGCGGCCGACGGCGCTCGGGTGGTCACCGCGGAGGCGGACCTCGGCGACCCGCGCGGGCCGTCGGACCTGGTGGAACAGGCCCGGCGCGCGCTGGGCCCGATCGACATCGTCGTGGCGAATGCCGCGGCCGGCGGGCACGCGCGCTGGCAGGACATCACCGTCGAGCAATGGGACCACGTGCTGGCGGTCAACCTGCGCGCCACGTGGCTGCTGGCCCGGGCCGCGCATCCGGACCTGGCCGCCTCCGGGCACGGCGCCATCGTCACCGTCACCAGCATCATGGCGGAGACCGGCCAGCCCGGATCGCTGCACTACACCGCGAGCAAGGCGGGCATCATCGGGATCACCCGGGCGCTGGCCCGCGAGCTCGGGGCCGACGGCATCCGCGTCAACGCCGTCATGCCGGGAGCGATCCGGACCGAGCAGGAGACGGAGCTGTTCGCGGACGAGCGGGTGCTCTTCGACGAGGTCGTGCCGCAGCAGTCGCTGTCACGCCGCGGCTACGCCGCCGATCTCGCGCCGACCTTCGTCTACCTCGCCAGCGATGACAGCGCGTTCGTGACCGGCCAGGTCGTCACCGTCGACGGCGGCTGGGTGTTCCGATGAGGGCAGGGGGAGAACCATGAGGGACGAGATCGACATCACCGGCGCGCCCGATCCCGCGACGGCGACGCCGGAGCAGATCCGCAAGTACAACAACCGCTCCGTCGAGCGGGTCGTGTCGATGCTCAACGTGCTGCAGGAGTCGCCGGAACCGATGGCGCTGGTCGAGGTCCACCGTTCCATCGACATGGCCAAGGCCACGGCGTTCCGGTACCTGTGGACCCTGGAGCGGCACCGCTACGTCGAGCGCGACGCCCAGGGGCGCTACCGCCTCGGCCTCGGCTTCGTCGGCATGCAGTCGCGGGACCTGGACATGCTGAAGGAGCGGGCCCGTCCATGGCTGGAGAAGCTACGCGACGAGACCGGCGAGACGGTGAACCTCGGCGTCCTCGACGGCAACACCGTGCGCTACGTCGAGGTCGCCGAGAGCCTGCGTCAGGTGCGGATGGTGAGCGCGCCCGGCGCCCGCGACCCGCTGTACTGCACGGCGCTGGGCAAGGCCATCGCGGCGCAGCTGCCCGAGGCCAGGGTGCGCGAGCTGCTGCACCAGGTCGAGATGCCGCGGCGCACCCCCAGCACCATCACCTCCCTCGACCGGTTCCTCGAGGAGCTCGAGCTGGTCCGCCAGCGCGGCCGCGCCCTCGACGATCAGGAGAACGAGGAGGACGGCCGCTGCGTCGCCGTCGGCATCGTCGGGACACGGGTCCCGGCCGCGTTGAGCCTGAGCGCTCCGGCCAGCCGCTTCCCCGTCAAGGACGTCCCGAGGATCGCCAGGACGCTGACCTTCGCCGCCGCGCGGCTCATGGGTGATCCGCGGGCCGCTCAGCAGAACGAGGGTTGAACGCGCCCCTCACCTACGCGAGCGCAGGTGAGGGGCGCGTCCACGTGCCGATGGCCGGATCAGCTCAGTTCGTTGTAGGGCGCGCCGAGCTCGGCGATGACGGGCTTGGCCACGGTGAGACTCTTGCCTGCGGCGTCGGCGGTCATGCCGATGCCGAAGGTCACCGATCCGCTGGCCGGGAACAGGCAGACCTGGGAGATCTCGCGCCAGGCCGTCGACGACGCGGGTTGGGTGTCGATGCCGGACGGGCCGGTGCGGAGGCTGGTGCCGACGCCGGCGGCCGATTGCTTGACGGAGATGCCGAAGTAGACGTGCTTGCCGGCCAGCTCCGGATGGTCGGCCGCGTTGAGCGTCACACCCCAGCGGGCACTCTGCGTCGAGCCGGCGATGACGTAGGTCGGCGCGCCGCGGAACTTCCCGGTTCCGGCGGTGAAGGTGCCCGGCACCGTGGCGGTGTCCACCACGGTGAACTGGCTCAGCTCCGGGCAGTAGTCGTGGCGGTGGACGTGGCGCATCGTGGTGTCGTGCAGGGTGGTGTGGGCGCCGCTCAGATTCAGCACCTCGACCGGCTGGGTCGGCACCTGGGTGCCGAGACAGACGACCTGGTTGTCGTCCAGGCGCACCCCGCGGACGAGGCTGCCGCCGCCGGTCGCGCTCGATCCCACGCGCAGGACGATGAACGGGGTGGTGTCCGTGGGGCGGAAGTCCGAGTAGCGATTGATCGCGTTGTTGTGCAGGTTCAGCGACCGGTCGACGGCGTAGGCGTGGACGAAGCTGTTGGTCCGGAAGCTCGCGACGAAGTTGTTGGCGATCGTGACGTCGTTGTTGGGCTTCGCCGCGGCGACGGTGGTGGCCGGGGTGGCGGAGGCGTTGCCGTTCAGGATGATGTCCGCGCGCACCAGGGTGCCGCTCATGTCGAGGCCGTCCTCGGCGTTGTCCTCGATGTAGCAGCTGGAGATGGTCAGCGAGGTCAGCCCCTGCTGGGCGTAGACGCCGGTCTTGCGGTTCCCCTCGATGGTGCAGCCGGTGATCCGCGTCGACAACGTCTCGAAGGGGAAGTTGAGGCCGATGCCCTCGTTGAAGTAGATCTTGGAGTTGACCACGTTGAGCTGGTTGACGGCCGGGCCGGTGAAGCGGATGCCGTCGCCCTTGTTGATCGACAGCTCGCATTCGAGGACGTCGTTGCACCACCCGTACCCGATGCCGAGGCAGGCGGTCAGCGTCTGGTTGATCCAGAGCCGCCGGAAGACGGAGTGGGTGATCTTCTCCGAGTAGATGCCGTAGCGGGCCCGCAGCGATCCGTCGATGCAGAGGTTCGCGAACTCGTAGCGAGAGTTCTCCGCGGTGTCGGTGAACGCGAAGACCGCGTTGATCGGCGTCGCCGGGTTGACGCTCGAGGAGACCTTGATGGTGGTGTAGCGCCAGGTCCCGACGCTGCGCATGGTGTCGCCGAGGATGCGCAGCCCGGCCTTCGCCGAGTCGATCATCAGCGGGGCGGAGACGATGTAGGGCCGGGCGGTGGGGAAGTGCAGGACCGCGCCCTCGACCTGCGCCGTGTTGATGGCGAGCTGGATGGCCGCGGTGTCGTCGGTGCTGCCGTCGCCCTTCGCGCCGAACCACCGGACGCTGAGCTGACCTTCGTAGATGCGCTTGAACCGCAGGCCGGACGTCGACACCACGACGGTTCCGGTGTTGTCGGCGCTGGTGGTGTCGGCGGCGGTGTGGCGGAAGTGGCCCTCCTGCCCGGGCGAGGTGACGTAGAAGACGTCGCCGTCGGCGACGCCGCTGGTGGTGGCGCGCAGGTCGGCCAGGGTGCAGCCCGTGACGGGCGCCGCCGCGGCCACCGCCGTGCGCCGGCGCTCGGGGGTGGAGCGTTCGGCCGCGGTGGCGGACGCCGTGGGGAGCATCGCCGCGACGGTGACGCCGCCGGCCGCGGCGAGTACGGCACGGCGGCCCATGGCCGAACCCGCCGGCTTCGGCTCCACCGGGACGGGACGAGCGGTTCCATCGGACATAGCAGGCCTCGCTTCCTTGAGGGGACATTGCCGGTCCTGACCCGGACCGGCGCCGGGGGACGGCGCCGGCCCGGCTGGTGCTACCGGGTCGTCGCGCTGGCGCCCCGGATGCGCCGCAACAGGTCGAGCCGTGCGTCCCGGCCGGAGGCGAAGCCGCTCTCCCGCAGCCGGGCCAGCTCGACATTGGTGCTCGGGCCCTCCCGCACCGGTCCCGCCCCGAACCACCAGGCCTGGTCCGGCTGGTGCCGGTGCAGATCCTCGACGTCGATGTCCCACGACTCCGTCAGCGGGATCGGCAGCGGCCAGCCGCCCTCATGCGGATAGGTCATCAGCCCGCGGGCCAGGAAGGCCGAGCTCAGCCCGACGGACTTCGGCTGGACGATGCACAGGTCGGTGCCGGCGAGGCGGTGCTGCCAACGCCAGTAGTCGTAGCAGATGACCTGCCAGCCGGGCGTGTCCGCGAGCAGCCGGTCGAGGTTCAGCTCGTGCTGGACGAGGTACTTCTCGTTGGCCGTCTCCGCGATGGTCGACAGCCGGCCGTGGAAGTCGTTCGCGCGGCAGACGTCCTCCAGCTTCGTGAGGAACGCGATCCGCAGGTCCGTGACGAAGTCGCGCCAGGCGGGGAAGTCGAAGTTCCGCGCATGGAGGACGCGGGTGGTGCCGACCCCCTTCGCCCGGGCCCAGGTCTCGAACCGGGCCGCCGACTCGTCGGTGTACTGACCCGAGGACTCCAGCTCGAACATCATGCCGTCGGCCTGGGGGAAGAGCTGGCACAGCTCGGCCGCGACCTGCAGCCCGGCGTCGAGGACCCGGGGGTCGGTCAGCGTGTACACGCCGACGTCGGTGCCGAGGCCGAACCCGCCGCACTCGTCCACCACGGTGTGCGGCTCGCCGAACGGGAACCGGTCGCGGACGTAGAAGCTGAGCACGGCGCCGAGCGTGACCTTCAGGCCGGCGGCGTGCGCCAGGTCGATGATCGCGTGGATCAGCTCGTTGTCCGAGGCGATCGCCGCGTTGTCCGGGTCCTGGTCGAGGAAGTCGAGCCGCGACCGGTACCCCGTCGTCCACCATTTGACCATCAGCAGCAGGTCGTCCATGCCGTGCTCGGACATGTCCGCGATCAGCGTGCGCCAGTCGTCGAGGGTGTAGAACTCGGCACCACCGCAACCCGGAGTGGTGTACTCCCAGAAGCCGTGCCGGGTCGCCGTCACGAGGCCGGCCGCTCGATGGCGATCAGCTGATGGCCGTCGATCTTCGGCACCGTGAACTCGACGAACCCGTCGACGTGCTTGAACGCGACCTGCTGCTCGCCGGGGGCGAGGAGCACGGCGCTGGGCGCCGCGGCACAGCGGACCCGCACCGGAACGTCGTACAGCGGCAGCGTGTCCTCGACGACCTCGACCTGGGGCGCTCGGGTCTGCGGCACGTAGTGCATCAGGTGGACCAGGAGACGGCCCGGCTGTTCGGTCACCGTCGCCTGGAGCGTGGTCGGCCCGCCGGCCCGCACGACGGGGTCGGGCAGCAGCTGCCCGAGGAGAGCGGCGACCACGTCGCGATGCTGGGGGTAGGCGTAGGTCGCGTAGTCGGTGAACAGGTTCGGCCCGATGTAGACGGTGCTGTCCGTGCCGACGATCGCGGCGCTGTCCGTCGGCGCCTGCGGGGGCACCTGCGCCACCTGGAAGTGCTCGTAGTCGTTGGCGGCGAAGTACGGAGCCCAGTAGCGCGCAAGGGTTCGCCCGTCGTCCGCGGGCACGGGCACCTGCCCGGGCAGGTAGGCGATGTGCACCCCGGGCGCCGGCGTGTCCGCGTCGGCGAGCAGCTCGAAGTACTGGTGCTCGTACGGCCAGTCGGTGATCTCGTCGACGCCGAACAGCGACCGGGCCGACGGGTCCGCCTCGGCGCCGAGCGAGCGGCCGGTCGCGAGCAGCTTTCCGCCACCGGCGACGAAGGCGGCCAGGCGAGGCAGCAGCGTCGCGGACACCTCGTGCCGGTCCGGCAGGATCAGCACCCGGTAGGGGCTGAAGTCCGCCAGGTCATCGACCAGGTCGAACTGGTGGCGTAGCTGGCTCAGCATGGCGTTCGCGCCGCGGATCTCCGCCGACTCCGCCGACTCGGGCTTGATGAGCACCCCGATGTCGGCCACCGGGCGAGCCGCGTCCGTCCACGGCTGCAACTGCTGGATCCGGGCGAACGTCCGGCCGATCCGGTCGTAGGTGGTGGCGTTGAGCACGCCGTGCGGGTGGAGATGATCGCCGACGGCGACGGTCGTGCCGTGGGCGATCATCGCCGCGCACTCGTAGTCGGTGGCGGCCTGGTTCCGGACGCTGCCGAAGTCGCCCCAGCTCCGATGGAAGGCGCCGGTCATGCCCATCAGCTCGACGTCGTACTGACGCATCGCGCGGGCCGCGAGGGGGAAGTGGCCGTAGCCCCAGTCGCCGCCCGGCAGGGATTCGATCTCCAGGTGCCGGTACCGGCGCGAGACGCGGCGCAGGTACTCCGGGGGCGACCCCATGACCAGCTGGCCGTTGACGAACACCGAGGCGTCCGGCCGGGTGGTCAGGACGCTGCCGAACATGCGGGCCAGGGACCGGTCGATCATGTCGGCCATGTGCGCCTGGTTGCCCTGGCGGTCGTCCGGGTCGATGCCGGCGGCCCGGCGCTCCGACGTGCAGTACTGGCAGAAGCAGATGGAGGCGTCGCTGAGCGCGCGGCCGTACTGGACGTTGTCGAAGAAGAGGCCGTCCACGTCGTAGCGGCTGACCACCTCACCGGCCATGGCGGTGACCTCGTCCAGGTACGGCGTGTTCAGGCAGATCTTGCCGAGCTCGCCCGCCACCGGGCCCGCGGGGCCGAACAGGCCTCGTGCCAGCCCGCTGCGGTCCAGGACCCGCCAGCCGCCCTCCTGATTCCAGACCCGCTGGTCGTACATGACGCTGAGGTACGCCGTGACCTGGATGCCGCGGCCGTGCAGCGCGGTGATCTGCTCGCCCAGCAGGTCCCGGTCGAGTCCCGGATGGCGGACGCCGATCTCGGTGGGGTAGTAGGCCATCCCGTGATGGCACTTGGCGAACACGGTGATCGACGAGACCGAGGCCTTGACCAGCGTGTCGGCGAACTCCTCGGGGTCGAAGTCCCGGCCGACGCCGGGGATGGCCGGAGACGTGTGGAAGTCGAGGTGGATGTGCCTCGACGGCAGGGCGCGCCCGGGGCGTACGGCCGGTGCGGTCTCGGGAGCTGTCATGGAACGGTCCACTCCTTCATGGCCAACAGGTTCAAAGCGACGTATGGTCGTGAACCCTAGGGCTGGCCCAATGGCCAGTCAATAGCCTGAACTCAGTGAATATGACGCTTGACGGGGTTTGGCGCCGCCCCTATATTCATGACCGCTTCGACGTTTGGTACTGCTACGACCAACCTGGATGGGCAGAGCCCGCTCACGGCGAGAAAGGATCGTGATGTCGGACGACACCAGCGCAGCGATGAACGCGGGAAGGGCGCCGAGCGGCGCCACGCGGCGCGATTTCCTGCGGTACTCCTCGATTCTGGGGCTGGGTGCCGCCGGCCTGCTGACGGCGGCCTGCGGAGGCCAGCAGCGGCAGGCCAGCGAGCCGCCCGCGGGTTCGCCCGCGACGGGCGGTTCCACCGAGCTGTACCCGGAGGCCGAGGCCAAGGCGATGCTCGAGAGCCTCGACTGGCCGGAGACGATGATCGCGGAGCCGGGTGAGCCGGTGAAGCTGACGGTCGCCGGTACCTGGTCCCCGACGCTGCTCGAGCGGCAGCGGCAGTTCGACGAGTTCTTCATGAGCCGGCACCCCAATATCGAGGTCGTCATCGAGGTGACGCCGTTCGCCGACTACCTGCAGAAGTACCTGACCCAGATGGCCGGTGGCACCGCTCCCGACATCATGGTCGTGCAGTACGCCTGGGTGCAGCAGTTCGTGCGGGCCGGCTGGTTCCGGCCGTTGGACGACTACATCGCCCAGCAGACCGACTTCGATCGGGACGACTTCACCAAGCCGGCGACGGCGTTCTACGAACAGGACGACCAGCTCTTCGCGATTCCGTACGACTGCGGCCCGCTGATGCTGTTCTACAACCGCGACCTGTTCGCGAAGTTCGGGATCGACGAGCCGGACGAGAACTGGACGCTGGACGACCTGAAGCAGGCCGCGCTCACCATGAGCACCGGGTCCGGGGTGGACAAGACGTTCGGGCTGGCCGGCGTGCCGTACCCGGACGGCTTCTTCAGCGCCAACTATCTCGCGCCGTTCGGGGGCCGCTACCTCGACGACGACGAGACCAGCTGCCTGCTGGGCGAGCAGGCCTCCATCGACGCCGCGAACTTCTGGCTCGACCCGTTCCTCAACAACGCCATGATGCCCGGCGACGCCGACAACAAGGCCATGGGTGCGGACGCCTTCACCCTCGGCCGGGCCGGCATGGCCATCCAGGGGACCTGGGCCGCGGCCGGGCTGCTCGACCAGGCCGATTTCGACTGGGCCATCGCGCCGTACCCGAAGGGTCCGAAGCGGCACACGACCGCGGCGGCCGGGAGCGGCTTCGCGATCACCGAAGAGGCGAAGAACCCGGACGCGGCCTGGATCTACCTCAACGAGTACCTCTCCTCGGCCGGCCAGACCTTCATGTGGGCCAGCACCGGCCTCGGCAGCCCGTCCCGCTCCTCGGCCTGGCCCGCGTACCTCGAGTCGCAGTACGCGCCGGACGGCGCCGAGTACGCGCTGGAGGCGTTGAACTCGTACGCGACGACCGAGGGCGTCAACTTCGGCCCGGCGACGCCGCAGGTCGACGCGACCGCGTTCCCGATCTGGGACCGCGTCGTCAACGGCTCGCTGTCGGTGGCGGACGGCTGTCAGGAGATCACGGAGTCGGTGACTCCGCTGCTCGAGCAGAACCGCTGAGAGCGGCGGGGGACGAGATGCTCAGAATCGACGACCGAGCGAAGACGCGACGAACCGCGCGACCGAAGGGCACTCGTACTCCGCTGGCACGTGCCGAGGCTCGGAACTTCTACCTGTTCCTGTCACCGTGGCTGATCGGGCTGGTGGTGTTCACCGGCGGCCCGATCCTCGCCTCGGTCGGCATCAGCTTCACCGACTGGTCGTTGCTGTCGGACCCGAGCTTCATCGGGTTCGACAACTACACCCGGATGTTCACCGACGAGCTGCTGCTCAGCTCGGTCTGGGTGACGTTGTACTTCGGCGTGGGCGCGACGCTGGCCAGCGTCGCGGCGACCTTCTTCATCGCCATCCTGCTGAACCAGAAGGTGCGCGGGGTCGGCATCTTCCGGGCGATCTTCTACATCCCGGCGGTCGTGGCCGGTGTCGGTACCGCGCTGCTGTGGACCAATCTGCTGCACCCGGACTACGGCCTGGTCAACCTGGTGCTCGGCTGGGCCGGAATCCAGGGCCCGGGCTGGTTGACCAGCACGTCCTGGGCCATCCCCGGCCTGATCATCATGAGTGTCTGGGGCGCCGGCAACACCGTCGTGATCTACCTGGCGGCCCTGCAGAACGTCTCCGTCACGCTCTACGAGGCGGCCACCATCGACGGCGCCGGCTGGTGGGGACGCACCTGGCACGTGACCATCCCGATGATGTCGCCGGTCATCTTCTTCAACATGATCACCGGGTTCATCGGCAGCCTGCAGGCGTACGCGCTGATTCTCATCATGACCGACGGCGGCCCGGAGAACTCGACGATGGTCCTCGGCCTCTACATCTACCGGCAGGCCTTCAACTACTTCGACCTCGGGTACGCCTCGGCGCTGTCGGTCGGGCTGTTCGCGCTCATCCTGGTCATCACCGCCATCCAGTTCGCGGCCGCTCGCCGCTGGGTCCACTACGAGGCGAAATGAGGGAGGGTGTCGTGGGAACGCCACGGGCATCGAGCTCCGGACCCGCGCAGTCCGCCCGGGTGGTCCGGGCGCAACGGAGAACGGCCTACGTGCTGTTGATCGCGGGCGCGGCGGTGTACCTGCTGCCGCTGTTGTGGATGTTCAGCACGTCGCTGAAGTCGAGCCAGGACGTGCTGTCGTTCCCGCCGCAGTTCTTCCCGACGTCATGGCTGTGGCAGAACTACCCGGAGGGCTGGAACACGCTGCCGTTCGGCCGGTTCACGGTCAACACCGTCCTGGTCACGGTGCTGGCGGTGGTCGGCACCCTGATCTCGTGCGTCCTGCCCGCCTACGCGTTCGCCCGGATGCGGGCTCGATCGCGCGGCTTCCTCTTCGCCCTGACCCTGGCGACCATGATGATCCCGGGGGAGGTGCTGCTGGTTCCGCAGTTCATCATGTTCAGCGAGGCGGGACTGGTGAACACCCTGTGGCCGCTGTTCCTGCCCGCGTGGTTCGGGACCGCGTTCTACATCTTCCTGCTGCGTCAGTTCTTCCTGACGATCCCCCGGGAGCTCGACGACGCCGCGCGGCTCGACGGGGCGTCGTCGCTGCGCATCCTGTGGTCGATCATCCTGCCGCTGTCGAAGCCTCCGCTGGTCGCCGTGACGGTGTTCGCGTTCGTCGCGAACTGGAACAACGTGATCGGGCCGATCGTGTACCTGCGCAGCCTCGACAAGTACACCCTCGCCGTGGGGCTGCGGCTCTTCCAGGGCCAGCACGCGACCGACTACAACCACCTGATGGCGGTGTCCATGCTGACCATCATCCCGATCGTCGTGGTGTTCCTGCTGCTGCAGCGGGCGTTCATCCAGGGCGTCGCGTTGTCCGGGATGGGCGGCCGGTGATGCACGCGGTGGAGCAGGAGCCGACGGAGCTGGACCGGGTGCTGCTCGGGTCGGAGCCGAGGACACCGTTCCTCGCCCTGGACCTGGCGATCTTCGAAGCGAACATGCGCGACCTGGCGGCCCGGTGCGAGGCCGCCGGGGTCGAGCTGATCCCGCACGCGAAGACGCACCGCACGGTGGAGCTGGGCGTCAGGCAGCTGCGGCTCGGTGCCCGCGGCCTGTGCGTCGCCACCGTCGGCGAGGCCGCGGCGTTCGCCGCGGCCGGAGCGCCGTGGATCGTGCTGGCCTATCCGGTGGTCGGCGCCGCGGTCGAGGAGGCGTTCGCCGTCGCGCAGACGGCGCGGCTCACCCTGGCGACGGACAGCGTCGTCGCGGCGCGAGCGATCGGCGACAGGTTCGCCGCCGCGGGTCAGCGGGCCGACGTCTACCTCATCGTCGACACCGGTCTGGGCCGGGCCGGAGTGCGACCCGACGACGCAGCGGAGCTGGCGGCGGCCGTGGCGGCGCTGGACGGCGTGACGGTGACCGGGATCATGACCCACGAGGGCTCCGTCTACGACGCGGCCGGCCCCGACGATCGCGACGCCCGCGCGGTGGCGGCCGCCGAGCTGATGACCGGCGTCGCCGCGGCGATCCGGCGCCGGGGGGTCCCGGTGCGCGACGTGTCCATGGGCGCCAGCGCGTCGGCCCGGGCGGTGCTCGCCGTGCCGGGGGTCACGCACATCCGGCCCGGGATCTTCGCGTTCAACGATCTCGGCCAGATCGGGCTGCGCAACGCCGGCCTCGCCGACTGCGCGGTCCGCGTCGTGGCCACCGTGGTGAGCCGGCCGGAGCCGGGCCGGGCCTGCATCGACGCCGGGTCCAAGGCACTGGGTCAGGACCTGCTGCCGAGCGAGACCCTCCGGGCGTGGCATCCGGGGCACGGGCTGATCGTCGGGGCGCCGGGATGGCGCCTGGACCGGCTCTCGGAGGAGCACGGCTGGCTGCGCCCCGCGGACGGGGTCGCGCCGGCGCCGCTGGCCGTCGGGCAGCGTGTCACCGTCGTGCCCAACCACGTCTGCACCGCGTTCTTCTGCAGCGGCTTCGTGCACGTCTACCGTGACGGCGAGCGGGTGGCCGGCTGGCCGGCGATCGATCGGGCGGCGCGCTGATGGCCGGCGCGAACGGGCCGCGCGTCGGCATCATCGGCCTGGGCGGGTTCGGCCTGGCGCACCTGCGCTGCTACCTGAAGCTCGGGATCGTGCCGGTGGGGCTGTCCGACCCGAGTCTGGACCGGCTCGCCGAGGCGGCCCGGCAGTGCCCGGGAGCGGCGACGGCGGCCGATCCGGTCGCCCTGCTCGACGAGGTCGCTCTCGACGCGGTGTCGATCGCCAGCCCGAGCAGCACCCACACCGCACTCGCGCTCGCGGCGGCCGGCCGGGGCATCCGGGTGCTGCTGGAGAAGCCCGTGGCGCTGTCGCTCGCCGAGGCTCGCCAGGTGCTCGCGGCCGGTCTCGCGCCGTTGGTGACGCCCGGCCACGTGCTGCGGTTCTCCGAGCCGCACCGCTGGCTCCGGTCGCAGCTCGCGTCCGGTCGCATCGGCGCCGTCCAGCGGTTGCGGGCCGAACGAGCGCGGGAGGCCGGTCACGTCCGCTACGGCGATCCGGACCCGATCTTCCTCACCCAGATCCACGACCTCGATCTCGCCAGCTGGCTCACCGGCGGGTCTCTCCCGCAGGTCAGCACGGTCCTCGAGCCCGACAACGGCGTGGCCACCCTCGCGACCACCCGGGGCCGCGCCGACAACGACGTGGACTGGGAGCTGGTGAGTTCCTGGCAACGTCCGGCCGACACGCCCGGCTACGACGACATCGAGCTGGTGGGCCCGGCCGGCGCACTCGGCCTGACCGTCGACGGCGCCCGCACCACCGGGTGGATCCGCCGGGGGAGCGGGCAGCGCGAGGACGTCCGGACGTGGACGACCGAGGACGCCCCCGGGCTGGAGACCGAGATCTCGGAGTTCGTCGAGGACGTGGCCGGACGACGGCCGAGCGGCACGATCCGCTTCGCCGACGCGGCCACGGTGGTCGCGATGGCGGAGGCCGCGCGCCGGTCGGGACGGTCCGGCGGACGAGCCAGGAAGGTCGAGGCGCCGTGATGGCCATGATCGACAGCCACATCCATCTCTTCGAGCACGGTTTCGGCGGCACGGCGCCCGCCGCGGACCACGACCTCGCCGGCTACCGCGAACTGCGGCGGCGTCACGACATCGACACCGCCGTCGTCGTCGGCTATCAGGGCGAGCCGTGGTGCCGGACGAACAACGACTACCTGCGTCGCGTGCGCGAGCCGTGGATGCGCCTCCTGGCCTACGTCGACGTCGCCGATCCCGCACCGGCGCCGGCCGCGGTCGACCCGGCGTTCGACGGCATCGCGATCTACCCGCCGGACGGGGCGGACCCCCGGCACGTGGCCGCCCGGCTCGCAGGGCTGCTGGAGGTCGTCGACGCCGAGCGGCTGATCGTCTCGATCAACACCGGGCCGGGCAACGCGGACCTCGTGACCGCGCTGGCCCGCGCGTGCCCGCGGGCCACCGTGCTGTGGAGCCACCTGGGCCTCCCGGCCGGGCGGGAGTCCGGGTCCCGCAGCCGGCGCGCGGTCGTGGCCACCGCCGAGTCGCCGAACGTCATGGTGAAGCTGTCCGGCCTGTATGCGCTGGGCGTCACCGGCTCGTCGCATCCGCACGAGGAGCTCCGGCCGTACCTCGGCGCGCTGCTGCGGTCCTTCGGGCCGGAGCGGATCGCCTGGGGCTCGGACTTCGCCCCCTGCCTCGAGCACCAGACCTTCGCGCAGGCCGTCGACGTGCGTCACCTGCTCGATCTCCCGGATCGGGACTGGGCGCTCGTCGCCGGCGGCAACCTGGCAAGGGTCCTCCGCAGCGTCCGCAACCCCGTCGAAGAAGGGCATTCGTGATCTCCCGAGTATCCGATGGCAACGGTGAATCCGCTCCGGCCGAACCGCGGCCGCGAGTCCTGGAGCTGCTCCAGGACCTCGTGGCGATCCGCAGCGTCAATCCCCGCGCGGGCGGCGATCCGCACGGGGAGACAGCGGTCGCGGAGTACGTCCGCGCGTGGGCGGCCGCTCGGGGCTGGCGGGCCGACCTGATGGAGGTCGTCGACGGGCGCCACAACGCGGTCGTCGTCATCCCCGGCGAGCTTCCGGGCGCGGTCCTGCTCCAGACCCACACCGACACCGTCGAGACCGCCGGGATGAGCGCGCCGTTCACCGTCGTCGAGCGGGACGGCCGCTGCCATGGCCGCGGCACCTGCGACGCCAAGGGACAGCTGGCCGTGTTCATGGCCGCGATCGAGCAGCTGGCCCGGCGCCGCCACCACACGGTCGTCCTGGCCGCGTGCGTGGACGAGGAGGACCGGTTCGCCGGCGTGACCGCACTGATCGAGCAGGGCATCCCGGCCGCGGAGCCGGTGATCGGGGCCGTCGTCGGGGAACCGACCGAACTGCGATGCGTCGTGGCGCACAAGGGGGTGCTGCGGGGGACGATCACCGCCAGCGGCCCGGGCGGGCACAGCTCGGTGGCCGAGTCCGTGCCGAACCCGATCGCTCAGCTGTCCGAGGTGGTGGCGTTCCTGTCGGGGGAGTACCCGCGGCAGCTGACGGCACAGCACCCGCTGCTGACCGCGCCCGCCATGACGGTCACCCAGATCCGCGGCGGCGAGGCGATCAACCTGATCCCGCGGTCGGCCGTCCTCAGCTATGACCGCAGGCTCATCCCGTCGGAAGGGGCCGAGCAGGTCTGGGCCGCGTTGCGCCGGCAGGTGGGCGAGCGCTGGCCGGACGTCGTCGTCGACCCGCCGCTGCTGCTCGACGACGGCCTCGACACGCCGCCGTCCGACGGGTTCGTCCGGCGGTTCGGTGAGCTGCTCGGCCGTCGCGGCCTGGACGGCTCGCCCACCGGCGTGCCGTTCGGCTCGGACGCCTCCAAGCTCGTCCGGTGCGGGTTCCCGTGCGTCGTGTTCGGCGCGGGCAGCATCCGGCAGGCGCACTCGGCCGGCGAGTACGTCCCGATCCGGGAGCTCACCGACGCCGTCGGCGTCATCGGCGACCTGCTGGCGGGCACGTCATGACCGCGCGGCTGCCGGTCCTGGCCGACGTCGTGGCCGCCGCCGATCGCATCCGCGGCGTGGTGCGGACGACGCCGTTGTGGCCGGCCGAGATCGAGACCCCGGCGGGTCCGGTTCCCGTCCTGCTCAAGCTCGAGCAACTGCAGCTGTCCGGCAGCTTCAAGGCCCGGGGCGCCTTCAACAGCGTGCTGCGGCTGGTCGAGCTCGGCCGGTTGCCGGCTGCCGGCCTGGTCATCGCCTCGGGCGGCAACGCCGGCATCGCGGCGGCCCTGGCCGGCCGGCACGCGGGAGCACCGGTCACCGTGTTCGTGCCGACGGACACCCCCGCGGTCAAGGTGGACCGGCTCCGCTCCCTCGGCGCCACGGTCCGGGACGGCGGGCCGACCCACCCGGACACCCATCTCGCCGTGGCGGAGTTCGTGTCCCTGACGGGTGCGGCGGCGATGCACCCCTACGACACGTTCGACATGGTGGCCGGCGCCGGCACCCTCGCCCTGGAGCTGGACGGCGCCGATCACGGACCCGTGGTGGTCGCGGTCGGCGGTGGCGGGCTCGGCGCGGGCATCGCCGCGGTCGGCCGGGACCGGGACTTCGAGGTCATCGGGGTGGAACCGACCGGCGCGCCGAGTCTGCACGAGGCGTTGAAGGCGGGACGGCCGGTCCCCGTGGTGATCGACACGATCGCGGTGGACTCGCTGGGCGCCCGGGTGATCGGTGACTTCGCCTTCGCCGCGGCGGCCGCCGGTCACGTGCGGTCCGTGCTGGTCAGCGACGAGGAGATCGTCGCCGCTCGCGGCTACATCTGGGACCAGTTCCGGCTGGCGGTGGAGAACTCCGCCGCCGCGGTCGTCGCGTCGGTCCTGAGCGGCAGCTGGCGGCCCGATCCCGTCGCCGGCCCGCCGGTGCTGGTGCTCTGCGGCGCCAACCTCGACGACCCGCATCGCACGCAGCCGGCTCGGGACGCCGAACCCCTGGTGAGCCTGCGGAGTTCGCCGTGAGCCGGGGCCGGGTCGTGCTGATCGGGGTCGGCCGGCGGCTGAGCGACGCGATCGGCGCCGGCCTGCCGGGTGCCGCTGAGCGGCACGGCGACCTCACGGTCGTGCTGGGCACCCGCGATGACGGTGCGGCCGAGGACCGGATCGAGCGGATGGGCCGGCAGACCTGGTCCGAGCTCGTGCGCCTGCGGCCGCGGCGGGTGATCCTGCTATCCAGCCTGCGCGTCTTCGACGGCTACGAGCCCGGCTGGCGCATCACCGAGAACTGGCGCCCGCGGCCCACGACCGATCCGGATTCGCTCGCGCCCTACGTGGCCGAGCTGGCGGTCGTCGAGACCGCCCGGTCCCTGGACATCGACGTGGTGATCCTGCGGCTCGCCGATGACGGCGCGGACGAGTCCGGCGGCGACGTCGCGGCGCGGATCCTGGACCGGGTGCGCGCACCGCTGGCCTCCTACCCGCGGGCCGCCCTGACGGTGGAACACCTCGGCTCGCCGTCGCCCCGGGGAGGCGCGCCGCGCCGGGAACGGCACGAGGAGGCGTGGGACCCGCGGGAGATCCTGGTGACCGGAGCGGGCGGGCCGCTCGGGGCCGCCGCCTTCGACGCCCTCGCCTCCGCCGGCCGGGTGACGCTGACGGATGCGGCCTCGTTGGCGGACTGCGCCGCCCGGGCGCCGCAGTCGCCAGGCGCGCCGCTGCTGCCGGACCGGATCCCGGACCCGCACCGCTTCCGCACCGTCGACCTGACCGATCCGGCCGCCGTGCTGGCCGCGATGACCGGGATCGACTGCGTCGTCAACTGCGCCGTCGTGCGGGACGGCGCGCCGGCGTTCGCCGTCAACCTGCGGGGCGCGTACCTCGTCCTCCGGTCGGCGGTCCGGCTCGGCATCCGCCGCGTCGTCCACACCGGGCCGGCCCAGGTCATCGAGCCCTATCCGGACGGATACCTGGACGATGCCGCCGTCGACGAGAGCGCGCCGGCGCGTCCGGGCGCGAATGCCTACCTCCTGTCGAAGTATCTGGCGCAGGAGGTGACCCGGGTCTTTGCCGAGCAGCACGGTCTCGACTGCCCGATGCTGTTGTTCTGTGGTTTGGTGTCGCCGCGGGCGGTGTATCACTCCGAGGTGCATCCGTTCGCCGTCACCTGGGCCGACGCGGGCCGTGCGGTCTCCGCGGCGGTGCGCCGGAGTCCGTTGCGCGAGGCAGCGCCGATCGTGCACATCGGTGCTCCGTCGCCGCATGGCCGGTACCGGTTCGACCGGGCCGACGAGGTCATCGGGTTCCGGGCCCAGGATGCCCTCGACCATTACTGGCGCAACTGAAGGAAGTCAGAGGAGAGGTTCCAGCCGTGCCGAAGAAGGAATCCGATCGCCCCCGTGTGCTGGGGGTCGCGGTCAGTCTGGTGAACTCCGCGGAGTCCCGGGACGCACCGGACCAGCTCCAGACGCTGAAGCAACTCCGCACTTTGATGGAACAGTGGGTGGTGACCGACGCGCCGCCACCGGAGGAGCGGGACCTCGTGGAGTTGCGCATTCTCCGCGACCAGTTGCGGGCGGCGTTCGCGGCTCCGGACGACAACCGCCGGATGCAGGTGGTCAACGAGCTGCTGGCGCAGGCTGACATCCGTCCCCGGCTGAACGCGCACGACGGACTGGGTGTGCACATCCACTATTTCTTCCCCTTCGTCGCCGTCTCGGCGCACCTGCGCGCCGACTGCTCGATGGCGCTCGCGCTGCTGATCGAGGACGGGGAGGGGGATCGCTTGAAGACGTGCGCGAACCCCGACTGCGCGCGGGTCTTCCTGGACGGTTCGAAGAACCGGTCCCGGCTCTACTGCGACAACCCGAGCTGCGGTAACCGCGTCCACACGGCCGCCTATCGCGCGCGGCAGGCGAGCGGCTGAGGGAGATCGCATGCCCGACCCCACGTTCCTGGTCGCCTGCCGAGGACGACGGCCCGACTCGGGGCTGCGTTGCGCCACGCCGGCTCCACGGGTGGCACCTGGGCGGTGCCGAGATCGAGGAACTGTTCACGGTGCCGAGCGGCGGAGGCGAGCCGTGCCACGTCGCGGTCGATCCGACCGGACGCCTGCTGGTGGCGACCAACTATGCCGGTGGCTCGCTTGCGATACTCACCCTGGACCCGGCCGGCGGGCCGGCGGCGGACGGCCTGTATCCACTGCCCGCGGGCGGCTCCGGCGTCGACGCGGCGCGGCAGGACGCCCCGCATCCACACCAGGCCGTGTTCGACGGCGACCTGCTGTACGTCACCGACCTCGGCGCCGATCTCATCCGCCGCTACCCGGGTGCACGCGGACCGGCCGGTCAGCGCGGCGCTGGAACCGCTCGAGGCCCTTGCCGTGCCGCCGGGCACCGGCCCGACCTCACCCGGACACCGGACGGCGGCCACGTCATCGTCGCCAACAGGGGCGTCGACACGCTCGGGGTGGTGGCGACGGGGCCGGAACCGCGACAGGTCGCGGAGGTCGACGCGGGCGTGAAGTGGCCGCAGCACCTCGCCTGGTCCGGGTCCCGGCTCTACGTCGCCGGCTGGGACTCCGATGCGGTGTCCTGCTTCGACTGGGCCGGCTCGAGCCTCCGGCCGGCCGGCATCGCCGTTCGTTGTGGCGAGCCCGGCTGGCTGCTGGCGGAGTAGCCATGATCATCAACCGGTGGCGACGTCATGATGTCGCCGATCGTTGATGATCATGTCGATGCGTCGGGGGATGCGTCCTCAATGGCCAAACGCCACCCGCCCCCATCCCCGGGTTGCAGGGGCCGGTCACCCGACACCACCACGAGTCACGTGCCGCACTCGCAACGCCCCGACCGCGAGCTTCATCGAGACACCTCACCGGGAAGACGGTGGTGAAGCCGGGAGGCAGACGCGGGGTGTGTCGATGCCGGCACAGGTGTAGACGGAGCTGCCAACTGTTGGCGCTGGTGTCACCATCGCTCTCCCGCACAAGGCCGGCCGGGCCGGTGCGAACGGACCCACGGACCTCATCGAGGAAACTGCTGATGACAGACACACCTGACCGACCTCGCGGCCGACCCGTCACCGCCGTCGTGCTGAGCGCGGGGGCGTGGTCGCAGACCGCCCACCTGCCGGCCCTGACGTCGGATCCGGAGGTCGAGCTGCTCGCGGTCACGAGTCCGCGCCAGGCGACGGCCGAACGCCTGGCCGCGGAGTTCGGCGCCCGTCACGCCCTGGCCGACTGGCGGGACGCGCTCGGCCTCCGGCCGGACATCACGGTGGTGAGCAGCCCGCCCATCGCGCACGTCGACCAGGTGACCGCGGCGCTCTCGGCGGGTTCGCACGTCCTGGTGGAGAAACCGTTCGCGCTGGGCAGCGCCGACGCCGAGCTCATGTGCGCGGCCGCGGAGAGCAGCGGCCGCCGGCTGCTGGTCGGCTACGGGTGGTCGGCCACCCCGGTCTTCCGGCATGCGCGCGCGTGCGTGGAGTCCGGCCGGCTCGGGCCGTTGGAGCAGCTGACGATGCAGCTGGCGGTCAACACCCGCGCGCTGCTGCGCGGTGGCAGCGACGGCGGCTGGGCCGGCGCCGGTGCGTCGGAACCGTCCACCTACACCGACCCGGCGGTGTCGGGCGGTGGCTCCGCGGCGGTGTCGATGTCCCATCAGCTGGGCCTGGCCTGCTGGATCACGGGACAGCGCATCGCGCGGCTGGCCGCGTTCACGACTCCGTCACGGTCCAGGACGGACCTGCACACCAGCGTCGCGGTCGAGTTCGCCGACTCCGGCGCCGGGGTGCTGTCGGCGGCCTCGACCCAGCCGTTCCCGCAGCCGCCGCAGTGGCGGCTCTCGCTGTACGGGCGGGACGGGCAGCTCGACGTCGAGACGAGCCGGGACGCGGCCCGCTGGATCTCCGATCGAGGGGTCGCGACCGATCTTCCGCCCGAGGTCGCCGACGGGCGGTACGACGCCGGGGCCCCGACGAAGGCCCTGATCCGCTGCGCCCGCGGGGAGCCGCCGCCCGAGGGGATGACGCACCAGCTGGCCCGGCACGTCGTGGCGGTGACCGACGGCATCTACGAGTCGGCGCTGACCGGAACGGCGGTCGAGATCCGTGGCTGAGCAGCCGCGCACGCTGCTGACCGGTGCGCAGGTCGTCGACGGCACCGGCCGGCCCGCCGAGCCGGTGGTGATCGCGATACGCGGCGACCGGATCGCCGCGGTCGCGCCGCGCATCGACGCCGCACCGGACGACGTCGTCGTCGACCTCGCGGGCTGGACCGTCGCACCGGGCTTCATCGACATGCACTCGCATTCGGACCTGCGGATCCTGCTGGATCCGGACTGCCCGGCCAAGGTCACCCAGGGCGTCACGACCGAGCTGCTGGGCCAGGACGGCCTGAGCTACGCGCCCGTCGACGACACCACCCTGCCGAACCTCCGCGACCGCATCCGCGGCTGGAACGGCGACCCCGACGACTTCGAGTTCACCTGGCGGGACGTGGCCGGCTACCTGGATCGGCTGGCGGCCGGGGCCGGGTGCAACGCGGCCTACCTCGTGCCGCACGGCAACGTCCGCGAGCTCGCGATGGGGACGAGACAGGGGCCCGCGAGCCGGGCCGAACTCGCCCGTCAGCGAGACGTCGTCCGAGCCGGGCTGGACCAGGGCGCGTTCGGCATGTCCGCGGGCCTGACCTACGTGCCGGGCATGTTCGCGTCGACCGAGGAACTGGTCGGGCTACACCCACCTGAGCTGGCCGGTCAACGAGCACCGCATGCCCGAGCTGCTCGACCTGTTCGCCCGGGCCGAACGCGACGGCGTCGACTTCAGCTTCGACTCGTACCCGTACCGAGCCGGGATGTCGACGCTGAGCGCCCAGTTCCCCGGCTGGTCCCAGGTCGGCGACCACGCCGAGCGGCGCCGGAGGTTCCTCGACCCCGTCGCCCGCCGCCGCATCGTCGCCGCCGTCGACCGGGACGGCTCCGACGGGCACAGTGGCCTGGTGGTCGACTGGAGCACGATCGTCATCGCCGGCGTGCCGGACGGCGACTGGACCTGGACCGTGGGACGCAGCGTCGCCGACGCGGCCGCGCAGGCCGGAACGGGCGCGTCGGAGTTCGCGATCGAGGTGTTGCTGGGCACCGGCTTCAGCGCGACGTGCGTCATGTTCATCGGTTTCGAGGCGAACGTCCGCGAACTGATGCGGCACCCGAGGCACACGGTGGGCACGGACGGGCTCCTGGTCGGAGCCCGCGTGCATCCACGCGCCTGGGGATCCTTCGCGCGGGTCCTCGGCGAGTACGTGCGACGGGCGGGCGTGCTGACGTTGCCGGAGGCGGTTCGGCACCTGACCAGCGCGCCGGCCGATCGGTTGCGGCTGCCGGACCGTGGGCGGATCGCCGAGGGGGCGTTCGCGGATCTGGTCGTGTTCGATCCGGACACCGTCGACAGCCACGCCGACTACGACCATCCGACGGTGCCGGCGACCGGCGTGCGGGACGTGTGGTGCAACGGGGTCCGGACGCTCCAGGACGGCAAGCTCACCTCTGAGCGATCCGGCCGCCCGCTGCGATCCGGTGGTGCGGGCGCCGGTGGGTAAACTGATGGGTGATGGCGTTGGACACGGAGACCATGCATGGATCCAGCCGCGCCGGTACGAGGTAGGTCGGCCGCAGAGGCCGAAGACGGGCGTGGTCATGCGACTGCCCGACACAGAATCACCTGATTCCGCCGTCAGAGCGGCGCCCATCCGCAGCGAGGCCGTGCCACGGCGGGTGCGGTACGTGAGCACGTACACGGAGCTGTCGCAGCAGGTTCAGGCCGCCGGGCTGCTCCGCCGCCGCTACGGCTACTACTGGACCAAGATCATCACGACGATCACGGTCCTCGCCGGCATCTGGGTGCTCTTCGCGTTCATCGGCGACTCGTGGTTCCAACTCATCCTCGCCGGAGGGCTGGGGGTCGTGCTCACCCAGCTGACGTTCCTGGGCCACGACAGCGCACACCGGCAGATCTTCAAGTCGCACCACTGGAACGACTGGACCTCGCGGGTGCTCGCGGGGGCGTTCGTCGGCCTCAGCCACGGCTGGTGGATGAACAAGCACAGTCGTCACCACGCCAACCCGAACAAGGAGGGCGCGGATCCCGACATCGGGCCCAGCGCCTTCGCCTTCACCCCCGCCATCGCGGCGAGCCGGCGCGGCCTGGCGGCCCGCCTCACCCGGTGGCAGGGCTATTTCTTCCCCCTCGCCATCTTCATGGGTCTCGCCCTGCATGTCGCGAGCATCCAGCGGCTGCTGCACGAGCAACAGCTCAAGCACCGGTGGTGGGAAGTCGCGTTCATCGTGGGCCGGTTCGGCGGGTACCTCACCGTGCTGCTGCTGGTCCTGCCGCCGGGCAAGGCCGCCGCGTTCCTCGGTGTCCAGATGGCCCTCTTCGGCCTGCTGCTCAGCGGGGCGTTCGCGCCCAACCACCTCGGCATGCCCATCGTCCCGCCGGACCTGAAGATCGACTTCCTCCGCCGCCAGGTCCTGATGTCACGGAACATCAGCGGTGGCCGCTTCACCACCTTCGCCATGGGCGGGCTCAACTACCAGATCGAGCACCACCTGTTCCCCAACATGCCCCGCCCGAACCTGCGCAAGGCACAGGCCCTCGTCCGCGAGCACTGCGCCAAGCACGACGTCCGGTACACCGAGACCACGTTCGCCGGCGCCTACCGCGTGATCGTCCGCTACCTCAACACCGTCGAGCACGCCGCGACGGACCCGTTCCGCTGCCCGCTCGCCAGCCAGCTCCGGCCCTGATCGCACCGGCGGCCGCGCTCAGATCGTGATGGCGAGCTTTCCCCGCACCTTCCCCGACTCCAGATAGCGCATGGCGTCGGCGACCCGTTCGAGCGGGAAGGTCCGGTCGACGCTGGGCGTCACCGCGCCCGCCTCGATGAGCGGGGTGAGCCGGACGAGGTCGCCGGCGCGTTCCTTGGAGGCCAGCATGACCAGCCGCTGCCGGACGAACAGCGAGACGATCGGCGCCCGCAGCTGACGGCCGAAGCCGCCGGTCCAGGCGCCGCCGCTCTCCCCGCCCACGATCACGGCCGTCCCGGACGGGGTGAGCGCCCGGCGCAACCGCGACAGCGACGGGTTGCCCGCGATGTCGAGGATCAGGTCGTAGCGGTGCGTGCCGTCGGCGAAGTCGTCGTGGGTGTAGTCGAGGACGTGGTCGGCGCCCAGAGCGCGCACCAGGTCCGTCTTCGCCGGGCTGCACACGCCGGTGACCTCCGCGCCGGCAGCCTTG
>NZ_KQ434759.1:193538-193831 GCF_001270745.1 Jiangella muralis | reverse complement strand
CGGTACTCACACCGGCACCCGCCCCGTCGAGCAGGACCCGGCACACCGGATCTTGACAGAGAGGATCTTGACAGAGAGATCATGGAGAAGGTCGGCCCTGGAGGCGCTCGGAAGCCAACCTTCTCCATGATCGACGGGGCCCGGGGGCAGGCGTGTCAGAGGGCGAAGAGGGCGAGGCCGGTGCGAGCGAGCACCGAGCCGTTCGGGGCGTCCAGCCGCCACCAGGCGCCGACCGTCCGCAGCGCGACCTCCGCGTCGTCCGGCCCGCCGAGGAACCCGTACGACGACGCGGC
>NZ_KQ434759.1:0-193514 GCF_001270745.1 Jiangella muralis | reverse complement strand
GTGCGCGAGCCGCAGCGGCATGCCGGCCGCGAGCTCGCGGTCCCAGATCTCCGTCGCCAGCCCTTCCAGCGCCGCCCGCCCGGCCCGCAGCGACTTGCCGTCGGCGACCCCGACCGCGCGGGTGCGGAACTCCTCGACGCCGCGTTCGACATCGGCGACGACGGCGGTGAGCGGGAGGCGGGCGAGCTCGGTCCAGCCGGATCGGGGTGGCAGGCTGCTGGCCCACCGCAGCGCGGGCAGCGCCGGCGGCAGCTCGAACCGTCCGGCCGCGCCGACCGCCCGGGCGGCGAGGTTGCCGGCCTCGACCACGATGTCGAAGTCGGCGGGCTCGGCGAGGGCGACGGCCCGCAGCGCGAGCGCGTCGAACGGGGTCTCGGCGAAGCAGCCGGCGACCGTCCCGTGGGCAACGATGCGCAGCACCGAGTCGGGCTCGTACTTGGCGACCCGGCGGGCGAACATCGCGAGGTCGCCGGCGGCGTCCGGGTGGCTGGGGACGAACGAGGTCACGACGACGGCTCGAAATAGCGCTCGAGCACTTCGCGCTCGGCCGGGCTGACCGGGCGCGGCGTGTTGGCGCGGACGTCGAACGCGACCAGCACGCCCGTGGCCCGCGCGAACAGCGTCGACTCGTCCTTCACTTCGTACGCGACCTCGAACGACGTCGTGCCGACGCGCGTCACCCACACCTCGACCTGCAACGGCTCGGTGCGGAACGGGACCGGCGCGAGGTAGTCGATGCTCTGGTGGGCGACGACGGAGCCCTCGTGCGCGACGTCATCGGATGACGAGAGCCGGCGGTGCGCGAAGTCGACCCGCGCCTCCTGCAGGTACTCGGCGAACGTCACGTTGTTGACGTGCCCGAACGCGTCGAGGTCGTCGAACCGGACGGAGCACTCGTAGACGTGTCTCACGCCGCCGCCTTCCCCGGTTCCGGCCCGTCGAACTCGATGAACGACTCGAGCACCAGCCGCTCCTCGTGCGCGACCCGGCGCGGACGCGCGTCGTCGAGGTCGTACGGCACGAGCACCGTCGACGCGACCGCGTACACCGTCCGCGCGCCGTCGCCGTCATCGTCGAGCACCTCGTAGCCGAGGTCGAACGACGAGTTGCCGACGCGACGGACCCACGTCTCGACGCGGACCGGCGCGGCCCGGTAGTGCAGCGGCGCGTGGTAACTGATCTCGTGCCGCGCCACGACGACGCCCTCGGCGAGCTGTTCCGCGCCCTGCTTCGGGGCATGGACGAACAGCATGTCGACCCGCGCCTCCTGCAGGTAGCGCAGGTAGACGACGTTGTTGACATGACCGTAGGCGTCCATGTCGGCCCAGCGCAGGGGCACCTGTGTCACGTGGCGCGGCACGCCGGGCCCCCTAGTCGCGGCTGAGCTTGCGGTAGGTGACCCGGTGCGGGCGCGCGGCGTCGGCGCCGAGCCGCTCGATCTTGTTCTTCTCGTAGCTCTCGAAGTTGCCCTCGAACCAGAACCACTTGGCCGGGTCCTCGTCGTCGCCCTCCCACGCGAGGATGTGGGTGGCGACGCGGTCGAGGAACCACCGGTCGTGCGACGTGATGACGGCGCAGCCGGGGAACTCGAGCAGCGCGTTCTCCAGCGACTGCAGCGTCTCGACGTCGAGGTCGTTGGTCGGCTCGTCGAGCAGGATCAGGTTGCCGCCCAGCTTCAGCGTCAGCGCCAGGTTCAGGCGGTTCCGCTCGCCGCCGGACAGCACACCGGCCGGCTTCTGCTGGTCGGGGCCCTTGAACCCGAACGCCGACACGTACGCGCGGCTGGGCATCTCGACCTGGCCGACCTTGATGTGGTCGAGCTCGTCGGACACGACCTGCCAGACGTTCTTCTTCGGGTCGATACCGCCGCGCGACTGGTCGACGTAGGACAGCCGGACGGTGTCGCCGATGCGGAACTCGCCCTCGTCGGGCTGCTCCTGGCCGACGATCATCTTGAACAGCGTCGTCTTGCCGACGCCGTTCGGGCCGATGACGCCGACGATGCCGTTCCGCGGCAGCGTGAACGACAGGTCTCGCATCAGCGTGCGCTCACCGAAGCCCTTGGTGACCTTGTTCGCCTCGACGACGAGGTTGCCCAGGCGCGGGCCCGGCGGGATCTGGATCTCCTCGAAGTCGAGCTTGCGGGTCTTCTCGGCCTCGGCCGCCATCTCCTCGTAACGATCGAGACGGGCGCGCTGCTTCGTCTGCCGGCCCTTGGCGTTGGAGCGGACCCAGTCCAGCTCCTCGCGCAGCCGGCGCTGGCGCTTGGCGTCCTTCGCGCCCTCGATCTTGAGACGGGCTTCCTTGGTCTCCAGGTACGTCGTGTAGTTGCCCTCGTAGCCGTGGAGGCGGCCGCGGTCGACCTCGGCGATCCACTGCGCGACGTGGTCGAGGAAGTACCGGTCGTGGGTGACGGCGATGACCGCACCGGGGTACTTCTCCAGGTGCTGCTCCAGCCACAGCACGCTCTCGGCGTCGAGGTGGTTGGTGGGCTCGTCGAGCAGCAGCAGGTCGGGCTGCTGCAGCAGCAGCTTGCACAACGCGACGCGTCGGCGCTCACCACCGGACAGCACCTTCACGTCGGCGTCGCCCGGCGGGCAGCGCAGCGCGTCCATCGCCTGCTCGAGCTGGGAGTCGAGTTCCCACGCGTTGCGATGGTCGAGCTGCTCCTGCAGCTTGCCCATCTCGTCGAGCAGCTCGTCGGAGTAGTCGACGGCCATCTTCTCGGTGATCTCGTTGAACCGGTTGATCAGCTCGAGAGTGTCGGCCACGCCCTCCTGGACGTTGCCGAGGACCGTCTTGTCCTCGTTGAGC
Organism: Jiangella muralis; assembly: GCF_001270745.1. Lineage (GTDB taxonomy): Bacteria > Actinomycetota > Actinomycetes > Jiangellales > Jiangellaceae > Jiangella > Jiangella muralis. The sequence continues at coordinate 190,700 of NZ_KQ434759.1, read as the reverse complement.
TCCGGCTCCTGGGCGAGGTAACCGACCGTCGCGCCGGGAGCCAACTGGGCCTCACCGTTCGACGGCTGGTCGACACCCGCCATGATCTTGAGGATGCTCGACTTGCCGGCGCCGTTGGGTCCGACGACGCCGATCTTCGCACCGGGCTGGAAGTACACCGTGACGTCATCGAGGATGACCTTGTCACCGTGCGCTTTACGCGCCTTACGCATGGAGTAAATGAAGTCCGCCATAACGAGTCCAAGAGTACGGCCTCGGCCCCACCCGAGACGACCGCGTCTCCCTCTCTGAACACGGCAGCCCGCGCCGCCGCCCCGTTCCCGGCCTCCGTCGCTGGCCGCGGCGGGCCGCGACTGGGTTGGCTGCGACGGTCTGCCCTGGTCAGCCGGGTGCTGGACGGCGTAGTCACGTGATCGCCGGCCATTCGGTCCTCCTCTCGTCGATGAGTGCGGTCACCGAGCGGGTGACGCTTGCGCGGTGCTGGGCGGCGGGCGCGGCCGATCGTCCGTCTGCTCGGTTGGGCGGTGCGGCGGTGCGGCGGGTCGGTGGGCGGCGGGCGCGGGCACGGCCGATCGTCCGGTCGGTTGAGCGGCGGGCGCGGCCGATCGTCCGTCCGCCTGGTCGATCGCAGGCGCGACGCCGTTGTCGTTGTCGCCGCCGCTTGGCCGCTGCTGACGGCGCGGGACGACACGAGGGGGCGGCACGGTGGGCGGCCTCGCCGCGGAGCGCGGCACGGGCCCCGCGGCGAGGAGTTCGGTTGCGATCGGCAGCGCCGGCACGCCCCGGCCGTCCGGCTTCAGGCCGCCGGCGCCCCAGCTCGTGAAGGGCCGCGCCGTCGGTCGTCGTGAGGCAGCACGGGTCGGGGGAGGCCCGTGCCGTCGACCATCGGCGACCGACGGCGCGGGGTCGGGTCAGCCGGGGACACTCGCCTTCTCGCGGCGGGCGCGATCGCCAGAGCGCGGCGACGGCGTCGTCTCCACCGGCTCAGTGGTCTCCGCCGGTTTCGTCGTCTCCGCCGGCTCCGTGGCCGGATCGGCCGTCGCGGTGCCGGTCGGCCGTGCGGAGCTGGAGGCGGTGCTCGGGCCGGCACCGGGCGCGGTCGCCGATGCGCTGGGCGAGCGGCCGTCGCCCATCATCCGGTCGCCGGCACGCATGCGGTCGCCAGCCGCCAGCCGGTCGCCGACCGGTCCCGGCGCATTGGCAGGCACGTGGCCGTTCGCCGGTGCGGGGCCGGCCGGCCGTTCCCGACCGGGCGGCAACGCGCCCGGGAGCGCGCCGGAGATGATCTCGCCAGTGCGTTTGTCGACCACTCCCTGCTCGTCGTTGGTGCCGAGGTAGGCGGCACGCACCGAATCGACGGCGTCGTCGTCCTCGGGGAGGAACGGCTGGCGGCTGACCTTGGTGAACGATGACGTGCCGCGGTAGAGATCGTGGCCGAGGCTGCGCGCGGTGATCTCCGGCGAGACGCGCATGACATGCTGCTCGTCGCGCCATTCGCGGTTCTTGAGGCGGCCGTGCACGACCACCGGATCGCCCTTGCGCAGCGATGCCTTGATGTTGTCGGCCAGCGGCGAGCGCCAGCAGTAGACGGTGTAGAAGGACGTGTCGTCGTCGACCCAGGACCGCGCCCGGGAGTCGTAGCGCTGACCGTTGCAGGCCAGCCGGAAGCTGGCGAACGTCTCGCCCTTCTTCGTCTCGTCCAGCCGGGGTTCTGTCGCGACGTTCCCGACGACGGTGATCATGACCTCGCTCATCTGACATCTCCTGTGCTCGTTCCCGTTGAGGTGATGCACCCGAGACTTCCGTTCGAAGCGGCCGATCGAAAGGCCGGTTCGGCGGAATGTGGACAACTCCGCGAACTCGCCGAGGCTGTGGACAACGGCGCGGGGTCGACACCGCCGGTCTGCCACACCCGCTGATGACGGAGGGCCGCGGCTGCGGCTGGAGCTGGAGCCACGGCTGGAGTTGGGGCTGGGCTGCTGCCGTCGGGTTGGCATCGACGATCCGCGCACACCGGCGTCGCGATCGGGCGCTCCAGAGCTGTCAGAGATGGGTGCGCCGGTTCGGTCTTGATCCGGTCTTGACGCGGGTGAGGTGCCCCGCAGGAGAGCGAAGAACGGGCGCGAGCCAGCACCACCTACCGGTGAGAACCATGGTCATGGCGCGATTTGTGTCGCCAGAGCAGCATCAACAGCGCCATGATCATGGTTCTCACCGGGCCGCACGTCGTCACGAGCCACAGCGACCAGCCGCCCGAGGATGACTCGGGGCTCCGGAACGCTAGGAGCGGGCGCGCTCCAGGGCGGTCGCGAAGGCGCGGTACTTCGCCAGCTCGGCGTCGATGGGCTGGACGACGACGTCGGAGGCGAGGTTGTCGATGAGGTCGTGGAGTTGGCGGCGGACCCGGGCCTCCTGGCGCCGGCCGCCACGCCGGGCCGCGACGAGCCCGAGCAGGCCGAGCAACACGCCCAGCACCAGGCCGCCGGCCAGCAGGACCGTCGGCACGGGGAGGCCGCCCACCGCAGGCTCCGCGACGTCGAACCGGAGGAACGAGGCGCCGGCCAGGGCGAGCAGCCACAGCACCCCCGCCGCCGCGGTCAGGAGGGCGAGCCACTGCAGCACGTTGAACAGCCGCCACCAGCCCGGCCGCGACGCGATGCCGAAGTCGGTCCCGGCCCCCCGCCGATCGAGCTCGTCCGGCAACCGGGTACCGGCGGACGCGGCGACGGAGCGGACGGAGTCGCGCCAGGCGGGCGGGAGGGAGCCGGCCGCGGCGTCGGCGTACTCGCGGACCGCCGCGTCCGAACGCGACCGCTGCACCGGCGTCGGCGCCGGCAACGAGATCCGGGCGCCACCGGACGAACCAACGGACGCGCCGCCACCAGACGAAGCGCCGGCCGCGCCGCCAGCACCGGACCCGGCCCCACCGGACCCAGAACCACCAGACCCGGCCCCACCAGAACCAGAACCACCGGAACCGAGCACGGACCCACCGGCAGACGGCGACAGCGCGGACGACCGGATGCGGACCCCCAGCCTGGACAGCGGATCGCGTCGAAACCGGCCCAGCCAGCGGGTGATCGGCCACCCGGTCGCCACGCGCGCCCGCTGCAGGTACGACCGTCCCGCCGCCGTCGCGACGACATCCGCCCCCGACGCCGACGCCACGGCGGACGCGAGTTGCCGCCGCTCGCCGTCGCCCACCGACCCGGGCGCGCCGGAACCCACCGCGGTCGCCACCAGCTCGGCCGTCATCCTGATGTCGGCCTCGATGCGCTCGTCGACGGCGCGGCGCTTGGTCACGGCGGTCCGGATGAGGTCGACCAGCACCTCGACGCCGTCGCCGGTCGCGGCGGACAGGGCGACCACCGGGACCTCGTCCAGCCCGTCCTTGTCGAGCAGTCCGCGCAGGTCGGTGACGCACTCGACGACGTCGGCGCGGGTGAGGCGGTCGATCTGGTTGAGCACGATGACGGTGACGCCCTGGTGCGACGCCAGCGGCCGCAGGTACCGCTCATGCAGAGCGGCGTCGGCGTACTTCTGCGGGTCGAGGATCCAGACGAACAGGTCGACCATCTCGACGAGGCGGTCGACGGTGTCGCGGTGCTCCCTCTGGGTGGAGTCGTGGTCCGGGAGGTCGAGCAGGACGAGACCGTCGAGGTCGTCGCCCGCGCCGGAGTCGAGCACGCTCTCGCGGGCGACCCGGTGCCGCGGCGGCACGGCGAGCCAGTCGAGCAGCGGGATCACGCCCTGCGTCCCCCACACGATCGCCAGCGGGTCGGACGTCGTCGGGCGGCGGACGCCGACGACCGAGACCTCCATGCCGGCGATGCGGTTGAACAGCGTCGACTTGCCGCTGCCCGTGGCGCCGGCCAGCGCGACGACGGTGTGCTCGACGGAGAGCTGACGGCGCTCGCCGGCGCGGTCGACGACGACCTGCACCGTCTGGGCGAGGTCGGCCGGCAGCCGCTTGCCACCGGCCGCGACCGCCTCCTGCAGCGCGGTCACCCGTTCCGGCAGCGTGATGCGGCCTCGTCGGGACCACCTCTTCATCCGGCGTCCTCCCGGGCCTGCTCGACGGTGACGAGGGCGGCCCGCAGCGCGTCGCCGGCGCCGGCCTCGACGGGTAGTCCCCCGAGCCGGTCGGTGAACCGCGCGGACTCGGTCCGCAGCAGCTCCTCGACCCGTTCCGACAGGTCGGCGCGGGCCTGGGCGGCCAGCCGCCGCACGGCCTCGTCGCCGAAGATCGCCTCGAGCAGCTTCTGCCCGACGACGGCGGTCCCGCCCGCGACGCCGACCTCGGCGCCGGTCAGCCCGGCCGTCGACGCGAACACGACGATCATCAGCGCGAGCCCCAGCCCGTTGACCCCGAACGAGAGCAGCCGGGCGTTGAACCGCTTGTCCGCACCCTCCGACCGGACCATCGTCACGACCGCGTCCTGCCATTCGCGGACGGTCGTGGCGCTGCGTTCGGGGAGGTCGCCGACGGTGCGGGAGAGGTCGTCACCGGCCAGCAGGGCGCGGCCGGCGGCGGAGTCGCGCCACTTGCCGTCGGACTTCTCGGCGGCTCGGTTGGCCTCCTCGACGATCATCGCGGCGACGCCGTTCTCGATCGCCTCCTCGACCGCCGCCGCGGGCTGCGGACGTCCCTTCAGGAACGCCGTCACCTTGTCGCGCATGCGGCCGACCCGCGCCTCCAGCGACCGCATGAAGTCGCCGGTCCCGACGAAGTCCTGCCAGCGCGCGAGCACCTCGCCGCGCAGCATCGAGCCGTCGGCGGACGCGGCGTCGATGCGCTTGGCCGCCTTGCCGTAGACGTGCGCGATCTCGTCCCGCAGCCGGGTCAGCGCCTCGACCTGGTGGTCGGCGGCCTCGGCGAGCACCGGGAGCTGCCGCAGCGCCCCGCCGATGGCGCCGTCGAGCGTCCGCCGGACGATCTCGTTGCGGGCCGACTCGTCGGCGGCCAGCCCGTCAAGCCAGCCCCGCACCGACGCGACCGCCTCTTCGGGCAGCAGGCCGGAGTCGTCGGGGGCGGTCTCCTCGACGACGAGCAGCGGCGCGTCGCCGAGGCCGTGTTCGGCCAGCATCGCCGACAGGTGGGTGCGGACCTCGCTGACGGCGTCGGGCGCGACGCGGTCGAGGACGACGGCGACGGCGGCCTGGCGGTCGGCGGCGGCGCGGAGGAAGTCCCACGGGACGGCGTCGGAGTAGCGGGCCGCGGTGGTGACGAACAGCCACAGGTCGGCGGCCGCGAGCAGCTGCGCGGCGAGGGCCCGGTTCTCCGTCACGACGGAGTCGACGTCGGGCGCGTCGAGGATCGCGATGCCGGTCGGCAACCCGTCGTCGGCGACCAGTCGCAGCGCGCCGCCGGCCTGGTCGTGGATCGCCACGCGCGGGAGGTCCGGCAGCACCCGCAGCTCGTCGAACCAGCCGACGTCGTCGGGGTGGTGCACCAGGACCGGCGACCGTGTCGTCGGACGCAGCACGCCGGCGTCGCTGACCTTCCGCCGGACCAGCGAGTTCACCAGGGTCGACTTGCCGGCGCCGGTCGACCCGCCGACGACGGCGAGCAACGGCGCGTCCAGCTGGTCGAGGCGCGGGAGGATGTAGTCGTCGAGCTGAGCCAGCAGTTCGCGCCGCGTCGTACGGGCATCGTCGGCGTCGCTGACCTCGAGCGGATACTGCACCCCCGAGAGCCGGCCGCGAAGTGCGGCGAGAGCGCCGTGAACGCTCACCTCTGCGGTATCCACTGGCGAATCTTGCACTCTCGAACGGTCCCTGGCCAAGAGCCATCGTGGCATTGATGCCAATCGTTCACATGCCGAGTCACAGTGACGAGTCGATGGACTAACGTCGAGCGCGCAGAAATACCCGCGATGGAGGCCTCGATGTCGCTCGAACGTCCCACCCCGCCCGACCCGTACACCCTGCTTCCGGCCGTCCCGCCCATGACGCTGACCAGCGACGACGTCACCGACGGCGAGCAGCTCGCCGCTGACTTCATCTCCGCCGCGGCCGGTGGGGCGAATCTGTCGCCGCAGTTGTCGTGGTCCGGCGCGCCGGACGGCACCCGTGGTTACGCGCTCACGTGCTTCGATCCCGACGCTCCGACGCCGAGCGGCTTCTGGCACTGGGTCGTCGTCGACATTCCGGCGACGACGACGTCCATCGCGCGCGGCGCCGGGCTACCCTATCCGGCGTTCGCGGTGCGCAACGACGCCGGCACGAAGGAGTACTTCGGCTCGGCGCCACCGCAGGGCGACGTCCCGCACCGATACTTCTTCGTCGTCCACGCGGTCGACGTCGAGACGCTCGGGGTCGACGGCGACGCCTCCCCCGCCGTCGTCTCGTTCAACCTCGCGTTCCACACGCTGGCCCGCGGCATGGTCGTGCCGGTCTACTCGCACTGAGCGCCGCGTGATCCACCAGCACCCGCTCGCCTACCTGCTCGGTCTCGAGGGGGTCGCGTTGTTGCGCGCGTTCGCCGGCGAGCACGACGAGGAGTTCGTCGCGGCGCGGCTGGCCGAGGTCCGGTCGCTGCTGGAGGGGGCGGACGACTTGGGCGCGGGCGGCCCGGCGGCGAGGCTGACGTCCGCCGAGGCGTACGGCTGGTGGGCGGACGGGTACGACCGGCCGGGCAACCAGCTGATCGACATCGAGGGGCCGATCGTCCGGTCGCTGCTGGACGAGGTTCCGGTGGGCGTCGCGCTCGACGCGGCCTGCGGCACCGGCCGGCACGCGCAGTACCTGGCCGGACGAGGGCACCAGGTCATCGGCGTCGACAGCTCGCCGGAGATGCTGGCCGTCGCGCGGGCGAAGGTCCCGGCGGGCCGGTTCGTGACCGGCGACCTCGCGTCACTGCCACTGCCCGACGACGCCGTCGACCTCGTCGTGTGCGCGCTGGCGCTCTCGCACGTCCCGGACCTGCGGCCGGTGTTCGCCGAGTTCGCGCGCGTGCTGCGGCCGGGCGGCCAGCTCGTGGTGTCCGACCCGCGTGGGAGGCTGGGAGACGTCGGGCTGCCGATCGTCGTGCCCGGGCCGGACGGCGCCATGGGCTACCTGCCGAACCGCAGCCGGCTCGCCAGCGAGTACCTGGCGGCCGCGCTGCCGCTCGGCTTCGAGGTCCGGCACTGCGAGGAGCCGGTGCGCCCGTCACCGTTCGTGGGCCGGACGGCGCGCCGGCCGGTACCGCGGGCGCGGCGCCGCCGCTCGCACCGTCGGGCCGCCCGCCGAACATCTGGTCGCTGCACCCGCTGGCCCCCGACGCCGCCAACGCCGCGTACGAGGGCAGCCCGATGGCGATCGTGTGGCGGTTTCAGCTGGCGTCGTAGCCGCGCCTCCGATTGCAGAATCCTTTTGCAAAATGCGTTTGGGGTTCTAGGCTGCCGTCATGGACAGCCCTCACTCGTGGCCGCCGTCGTGGTTCGACCCCGACCGGCACGACCTGCTCACCCCGCTGAACGTGCGGGCGCTGGCCCACCCCATCCGCCTCACGCTGCTCCGGTTGCTGCGCGAGGACGGTCCGGCCACCGCCTCCGGACTGGCCGAGCGCATCGGCCAGTCCAGCGGCGTCACTAGCTATCACCTGCGGACCATGGCGACGGCCGGGCTCGTCGAGGAGGAGGCGTCGCTGGGGAACCGGCGCGACCGCTGGTGGCGAGCGGCCCACGAGGCGACGACGTTCTCCTTCCGGGTTCCCGGGCAGGCCGGCGACACCGAACAACTGGAGGCCGCCGAGCAGTACCTGCGGATGATCGCGCAGGTCGGCTACGAGCGCGTGCTGTCCTGGATCAGCACGCTGGTGGAGCGCCAGGACGAGCTGGTCACGTCGCCATGGCAGCTGGGTGAGGCCTCGCTGAGTCTCACCCACGACGAGGCACGGGAACTGTCCGGCCAGATCATCGCACTCGTCGCCCGGTATCGCCGCGACCAGCAGGGCCGGGCACGTGGCCCGGGCGGACCGGACGAGGTCACACCGTCCGGCGGACCGGAGCGGCGGCGCGCGGTGTTCCAGTTCCAGTTGCTGCCCGACCCCCATCCGGTCCGCGCCGAGCCGGGCTGATGGGTACCGCGCCTGCGCCGGCCGTCGTGGCCGCACCACGCCGGCTGCCGCTGGCCGCGGTCCTGGGCGCGTATCTCACCTCGGTCACCTGTACCGCCGTCTCCGCGATCGCCATCCCCTGGCTGGTGCTCAGCACGACGGGCAGCGCCACCCGTACCGGAGTGGCGGTGTTCGCCGAGATGGCTCCCTACGTCGCGATGCAGGCGCTCGGTGGCCCGTGGGTCGAGCGCATCGGGCCGCGCCGGGCCAGTTGGCTCGGCAACCTCGTCGCCGGGCTCGTCGTGCTGGTCGTACCGGCGCTGCATGCGAGTGGGCAGCTCGGCTACGGCACTCTGCTGGCCGTGGTCGCCGTGGTGGGCGCGGTGCGCGGAGTGGCCGACTGCGGCAGCGCACCGCTGGTCCCGGGCACCGCGTTGCTGAGCCGGACGCCGTTGAGCCGGGCGGCCGGGCTGCACGCCTCGGCCACCCAGGCCGGCACCCTGCTCGGCGCGCCGCTGGCCGCGATGCTGCTGAGCCTGCTCCCCGCGCCGCTGGTCCTGCTGGCCAGCGGATGCGGGTTCGTGATCGCGTCCCTGCTGGTCGGGCTCCTGGTGCCGGGCGAGCTCGGCGCCGGCACCGATCCCGTCGAGCCGTACCTGCGCCGGATCGCCGACGGCCTCTCGTTCCTCGTCCACGACCCCGTCCTGCGTGCTCTGGTCGTCATGATCGCCGCGACGAACCTGCTCAGCACCGGCTACCTGAGCGTGCTGCTGCCGTCGTGGGTGCGCGACAGCGGGCTGCCGGTGGCGGCCGTCGGCACCGTCGCCGCCGCGTCAGGACTGGGCGCGCTGGCCGGGAGCCTCGTCGGAGCCTGGATGGCGCCGCGGGTGAATCGGTGGCTCGCCTACGCCGTGGGCTTCCTGATCGGCGGATCGCCGCTGTACGTGAGCCTGGCCCTGAGCGACACCCTGCTCCCCGTAGTCGTGACGGCGGCATGTTGCGGACTGGCCGCGGGCGGCATCAACCCGATCGTCGGCGCCGTGCAGTACGAGCGGATCCCGGTCGAGATGCTCCCCCGGGTGCTGGGCGCGGTGAAGGCGTCCGCCTGGGCCGGCATCCCCCTGGGCCCGGTCGTGGTGGGCGCACTGACCGATCAGGCCGGCGTCCGGCCGACGCTCGTGTCCGTCGGAGTCGTCGTGTTCCTGCTCACGCTCGCCCCGTTCGTCGTCCCCGCCTTCCGGCTGATGAACGACCCGCCGCCCGCGGCCGGGGCGACGTCGTAGTCGAGGCGGACGGTCCAGCGGACGGCGTCGTCGCCGAGGGGTTCGACGCTGCTGGAGGCGTCGCGCGGCCGGCCGACGGTGACGTCGCGGCCGCGCTGGGCGCGGAACGCTTCCCGGACCACGTCGGCCGGGTCGGCGCCGTGATCGAGCAGCGCGCCTGCCGTGTCGCCGTCCGGGCCGATCCCGTAGGCCGCGACCCGCTGCTCGACGCGCACGCCGCCGGGCACGGGCGGGTTGGGCTCGTGGGGCGCGACCGGGACGCCGTCGCCGTCGTCGTAGAGCGCGAGGCCCGCCTCGACCAGCGAGACCTTGGGCGCCGCGGCCACCTCGTCGCGCGTCAGCCAGGCGGCGAGGTCGCTGGTGCCGCCCACCTCGTGCGTCAGCTCCCCGCCGACGACGTGGCCGCGGTAGACGATACGCACCGCGTACACGTCGACGCCGTCGTAGCCAGCGGGAACGTGCCGCTCGCTGACGAAGTGCTCGACGTCGACGCCGAGCAGCCCGTCCAGCTCGACGATGTAGCCGGTTTCCTCGAACACCTCGCGCAGGGCGCCCTGCCGCGGGTCCTCGACCGGGTCCAGGCCGCCGCCGGCCAGCGACCAGTGCGGGCCGTCCTCGTAGCCGATCCAGCGAGACAGCAGCAGCCGGCCGTCGCCGTCCTCGCAGATGACGTAGGCGGAGACGCGCAGGCGCGGGAAGAGGGCCACGAAGACGGGACCGTAGCATCGTGGGGTGACAACTCCGAAGATCGGCCGGCTCGCGGCGGAGCCGGCGCTGTCCCGTCCGGACCTGCTCGGCGGGCCGGTGAAGTCCGCCCTGGAGGGCTCCCCGGCCGCGGCGTCCGTCTACGTCGCCCCGATCGACCCGGCGCTCGCCGACACCGCCGAGTTCTGCGCCGCGTACGACGTCGCTCCCGAGGAGTCCGCCAACTGCGTCGTCGTCGCCGGCAAGCGCGAGGGCGTCTCGTACGTGGCGGCGTGCATGGTGCTCGCGACGACGCGGGCCGACGTCAACGGCGTGGTGCGCAAGCTGCTCGGCGTCCGCAAGGCGTCGTTCCTGCCGATGGATGCCGCCGTCGAATCGACCGGCATGGAGTACGGCGGCATCACCCCCATCGGGCTGCCCGCCGACTGGCCGATCCTGGTCGACCCGGCGGTCGCCGCGCTACCCTTCGCGGTGGTCGGCAGCGGGGTGCGCGGTTCCAAGCTGGCGCTCCCCGGCCCGGTGCTGGCGGCGTGGCCGGGCGCCCAAGTGGTCGAGGGCCTCGGCCGGCCCGTGCGGCAGAGCTGATCTTTCGGTCACAATGTCGTGTGTCTGCGATTGCGCCTGTAGCTCAGTTGGATAGAGCAGGAGCCTTCTAAGCTCTTGGTCGGGGGTTCGAGTCCCTCCAGGCGCACCCACTTCTCCCGTCCGCATCGCGGTCCGGATACCTGTTGACGATCTATCGGCCCGCTGTTACGGTCCGAGCCGTTACCGACCGTGCCCGCGCCGACCCGCGGCCGGGCTGGAACGCATGGGGGGACCATGGACGGCACGACCGACCACGAGACCACGACCACCACCCCGAACCGCCGGCGGTTCCTCGCCGCGGGCGCCGCCGGAGCCACCGGCGCCGCCGTCATCGGCGTCGCGGGCGCCGCGCAGGCGGACGCCGCGGCCGGCCAGGCGCTCGTCCTGGGCCGCTCGAACACGTCGGGCTCCGCCTCGACCGGCGTCAGCTCCAGCTCCTCGACCCCGACCGTCGCCGTGCACAACGCCGGCTCCGGCGCGGCCGCGCTGATGACGTCCGCCCGGTCCAACGGCTTCGCGGGCGGCAGCTACTCGGCCAACGCGTACGGCGTCTCCGCGGCGAATTACGCCAACACCTCCGGCACCGGCGCCGCCATCGCGGCCGGCGGCGGGCAGAACGACGGCGTCGCGGCGTCGACGATCCACCCCGATCGCGCCGGCGTGATGGGCCTCAACCAGACGGACGTGGTGGGTGCCGGCGCGGGCGTCCTCGGTGCCGGCATCAACATCGCCGGGATGGTCGCGTACAGCTCGACCCCCGACGACGCGGGCATCGTGGCCATCAACGAGTTCGGCCTGGCGGTGCTCGCCCACGGCTCGGCGCAGTTCAACGGCGACGTCGTGATCCTCGGCGACCTCTACGTCACCGGCACCATCTACTGCGACAACCCCATCCAGCCGCTGCCGGACCAGCTGCCGGGCCCGCTGGCGCCGTCGCGCGGCGAGAGCATCCGGGCGCGCGCGAAGGCGCTGGTCTCCCGGGTGCTGCCCGCCCGCTGACGCCGTTCGGTCGAGGGCGTGGCCGTCAGTCCGCGGCGGCCACGTCCTCGGGCATCGGGTCCGGGTCCGCCGCGGCGACTACCGAAGCGACCGCCTCGGCGCCGTCCTGCGAAGACAGCGACGTCGAGACCAGGGCGGCCGGGACCTCGGGCCGCCGGTCCGCAGCCTCGGGCTCCGGCTCGGGACGCAGCCGCGGCGGCGCTGCCGACCACGCCTTCAGGTGCTGGACGACCTCGCCGTAGAAGGTGTCGACCACGGCGAGGACGGAGTCGATGAAGCTGCCGCGGCCCCGGCCGCGCTTGCCGCCCATGGGCAGGCTCTGGGCGACCCGGAACGACCTGAGGTCCTTGGCCGGGTCGGCCACCAGCACACCGGGATCGTCGCGGACCGTCGCCAACAGCTCGGCCGAGCCGGCGCCCCGTCCATGCAGGACGAACGCCTCGATGCGCAGGTCGGCCGGGGCGGTCCTGAGCTGCCGCACCAGCCAGTTGACCCGCGTCGTCTGCCGCCCTTCCCGGGGCGCGTCGACGTCGACGTGGCAGGTGATGCGGCCGGCCCGCAGGTCGGCCGTCACCACCAGCTCGCCGACGGTGTCGGGGATGCGGATCGCGCCCGTGAGGGTCGCGTGCTCGGCCAGGTGGTCGATCAGCCACTGGGAGCGCAGCGCCGGCTCTGCCAGTTCCCGACGAGACAGGACCGGCGTCACCTCGGTGCCGAGCTGACGGCCGAGGCGGAGGCTGGCGAAGCGCAGCAGCGCGTCGAAGCGGTTGGCGACCTCGCTGACGCCCTTGTCGGTGGGCCGCAGCGTCCCGGCCGCGACGGCGTTGCGGGTCGCAACCCAGCTCTCGCCCATGTCGTCGAACTCGAGGGCGCCGGAGCGCGGGTGCTCCAGGTACCGGATGAGCTCGCCGAGGATCCACGCCTGGTCGGGATCGGCAATGCCGCGGAACTCCTTCTGCATGACCGCCTCGGTCAGCACGCTGGTCCAGGACAGGTGGTGTATCGCCACCTTGCGCAGCTTTCGCTTGTCGACCTTCGCCGGGTGCTGACCCGGGACGGCCGGGATCTCGTTCGAGATGGTCAGGACCGCATCGAAGCCGTGGTCGCGGGCGATGTCGAGGTAGTTCTCCAGCTGCTCTGCCGCCAGCTCGTTGCTGCCCGTCTTGACCTCGACCAACGCCGTCCACGTCTTCTGGCCGCGGCTGACCCGGACCAGGCCGTCCGGGAACAGCTTCTTCTCGCCCAGGACGAACGGCACCTCGATGTAGGTCTCGACGTTGCCCGCCGGCGCGCCGAACGGCTTCGTCAGCGCGCGGCCGAACTCGCGGACCGCGGTCATCACGGCCAGCAACGCCGAGGTCGCGCGGCGCTCCTGCTCCTCGGCGCCGTTGATGCCCGATGTCGGGATGAGCCGCGCCTCATGCCAGGTCTCTTCGGTCATGTCCACCCGCCCCCTCGTACTTCCCCCTTGGTGCGCGGGAGGTTAGTCGCGGGGTCGGACACTTCCGGGTCAGCGGGGCGCGAGGAACTCCCGCGCGCCCCGGAGGCGGGTACGGAGCACCACCTGCGTCGCACGGCTGTCGAGGCGGACGTCGAGTGGGCCGGGCGGGCCGGATGCGGCCCGGGTGCCGGCCGGCAGCGCGGCGCCGTCGAGGCCATCGCGGCGGGCGATGAGCAGCCCCAGGTCGTACCGGCTGACGGCGTCCGGGCCGGCGACGTGGTGGGTGCCGGCGCGGTCTGACGCGGCCAGCTCCAGCAGGGCGGCCGCGAGGTCGGCGACGTGGACGGGGCAGCGGATGTCGTCGGTGAAGAGGACGCCCGAGCGGCGGCCGGCGGCGAGGTCGTGGACGCGGGTTTCCTGCGGCGAGCCGCCGTCGCTGATGATCAGCGACGTGCGGACGACGACGGCGGCAGGGGCGATCGCCCGCACCGCCGTCTCGGCCGCGGCCTTCGCCGCGCCGTACGGGTTGACCGGATCCGGGACGGCCGTCTCGTCGTAGTGGACTGCGGCGCCGGAGAACACCGCGTCGCTGGAGACGTGGACGAGGCGGGCACCGGTCGCCGCCGCGGCCAGCGCCACATGCGCCGCGCCGTCGGCCGTGATCGCCCAGTCCGCCTGCCGGTACGCCGCGTTGACGACGACGTCCGGGCGGACCGCGCCGGCCACCGCCTCGGCCTCGTCGCGCCGGAGCACGTCCAGCGGCCGCCACTCGACGCCGTCGTCGCCGCCCGGCCGGGTCAGGTACGTCGCGGCGACGTCGTGGCCGGCCGCACGAGCCTGGCGGACGAGCTCACCGCCCAGGAATCCGGAGCCGCCGACGATGAGGACCTTCACGACCGATCACGATAGCCGGGGCCGGCGCCCCTCTCCCCCGGCCGACGCGGCCTCACCGCAGCAGCGTCCACAGCAGCACCCCCAGGCCGATCCAGAAGACCGCCACGATGCTCAGCGCCAAGGCAAGGCCGCCCATCGTCGTCAGGTGGCGGTCGGCGGAACGGGCCCGGGCCGGGCCGGCCGTCGGGCTGTCCCCTGGACGGACCACCGGCGGGGCGGCGGCCGCGTTGGACAGCGACGCCAACGACTCGAGGTCGTCCGGGGTGAACGCCGCCACCCAGCGCAGCGCCCCCTCCGGCGACGGCAGGACGAGGTCGACGACGGGACGGCCGGTGGGGTCGGTGGAGGCGACGAGGTACCCGTCGCCGAACGGCGACCACACGAACGGGCCGGAACGTGGTGCGGACACGATCCCTCCCGGGGGCGCGCGGCAACCTGCCGGGAGGTCCCCGTCCCCCGACGGTCCCGCTGTGCCGGAGTCAGTGACGACGAAGGCAACCGGGAACTACTCGGGCGCACCGTATCGCGAATCGCGACTGTGGACGCACCCTGTCAGGGATGGCTGAGACACTCTCCGCCATGAGCGAACGGCCACCCGCGCACATCGCCAGGCTGATCCCGCGGCTCGAGCTGACCGGGACCGAGCGGATCCTCGAGCTGGGCGCCGCCCCGGGTGTCGCGGTCGCCGCGATCGGGCCGCTGCTCACCGGCGACGGGCACGTCACCGCGCTGGACCGCTCGGCCGTCGGCGCGCGGCGGATCCGCGAGCGCAACCGGGCCCTCGTCGACGCCGGCCGGGTCACCGTCGTCGAGCAGGACCTGACGACGCTGAGCGCGACCCCGCCGCAACGATTCGACCTGATCTTCGCGTCGAACGTCAACGTGTTCTGGACGCACCCGCGCAAGGCCAACGTCGACGCGCTCGCGGCGCTGCTGGCGCCTGGCGGCCGGCTGCGGCTGTTCTACGGCTACGGGCCGGACGACGGCGCGGGCAGCGGCCGCGACACGGGGTCGCTGGTCGCCGCGACCCTGCGCGCCTGCGCCGCGCTGACGGCCGTCACCGTCGACGGCGGCAGCGCGACGTTGCAGATCAGCGCCGAGAGGGTGGGCTAGCGCGCGGACAGGAAGGCGTCCAGGCCG
Source organism: Jiangella muralis (assembly GCF_001270745.1). GTDB lineage: Bacteria > Actinomycetota > Actinomycetes > Jiangellales > Jiangellaceae > Jiangella > Jiangella muralis. The sequence goes on along the minus strand of NZ_KQ434759.1, from coordinate 175,612 downwards.
GCGAGGTCGTCGGTGTTGAGGTGATCGACGCCGGCGGCGAGCAGCTCGGCCCAGATCGCGTCGCGGGCCGGCCCGGGGGTGTCCGGCGTCGCCCAGAAGCGGACGCGGTAGCCGGCGGCGTGCGCCGTCGTGACGATCTGCCGCAGCTCGGCCCGCTCCGCCTCCGGGATCGGGCCGACGCCGCGCCAGCTGAAGTGGTGGCCCCAGTTGTCGCTGACCAGCGGCATGAACCCGGCCGGCAGCCCGCTGGCGAGGTCACCGAGGCGGCCGTCGTACCCGGCGAACCGCAGCCGCTGCGCCTGCATCGTCGCCTTCGGCCGGTCGCCGCTGATGACGGCGGTGACGGCGCCGGTCTGCACCCGGTCGCCGACGTAGCGCGTCATGATGTCCTGGTACCGGCGCAGCACGGCGTCGACTTCGGCGTACGTCGCCGCACCGGTGTTCTTGATGTCGATGAGCAGTTGCAGTGAGCCGTCCCAGTCCGGGTACACCGAGCCGTGGTTGGCGTGGACGAGGTCGCGCAGCGGGTCGAGGTACAGCGATTGCAGGGTCCGGCCGGGCTGCACCTCCCAGGCGTCGTGCGCGACCAGCAGTTCGCCGTCGACGAGCCAGACGTCGGCTTCGACGCTGGTGAATCCGTGGTCGAGCGCGTCGAGGAGCGGGCGCTCGTGCTCGTAGTCGTTGTGGGCGTGGGCGGCGTCGTGCGGGCCGTCGACGGCGTGCGCGGCGGCCGTGACGGCGACCCCGAGGGCGGCTGCCAGCGGGACCGCCACGACGGCGCGGACGATGCGGCGGAGACGGGACCGTTCGCTCATGACCGTTACCGTCACGGCGATTGACGACGGGTCAATGTCCGGTTCGCGACGAGCGGACGACGTCTACGCGAATGGTTGCGTCAGGTGCGGTCGGTGTCGGTGTCGACGGCGAACTCGACGGCGTCCCAGTCGCCGTAGTCGTCGAAGCCGATGAACTGGGCGTCGACGGAGTCGCCGGCGGCCAGCCCGGAGGCCGACGTCGTCAGCGTCGAGACCGTCTCGCCGCCGTTGAGGACGGTCGCCGTCCAGTCGACGTAGTCGACGGTCTCGTCGCCGGTGTTGGTCACCGTGGCGCGGACCTCGAAGTCGCCGGCGAAGTCGCGCAGCACCTGCACGTCGGTGAAGGTGAAGACACCGTCGGTGAACTCGCCCTCGAACGGGGTCGGCTCGGACTCCGGCGACTCCTCGGCCGGCGGCTCGCTGCCGCCGGAGTCGAGTTCGGCGCGGGCTTCGTCGAGCCGCCGCTTGAGGTCGTCGCGCTGCTGCTCGACCTCCTCGAGGCGGTCGCGCAGCCGCTCCAGTTCGTCGCCGTCACCGCCGTCGCCGGTCTCCTGCGGGGCAGGCGACTCCTGCGCGGCCGGCGCGGAATCGTCGTCGTCGAGGTTCAGACCGATGGCGACCCCGGCGCCGCCGCCCGCCAGTAGGGCGAACACGGCGACGACCGGCCACACCCACCGGCGGCGGCGTGCGGCCGGTGGGGGCGGAGGCGGCGGCGGGGCCGGCGGCAGGGGCTGGAAGCTCATCGGCGCAAAATGTTACTCCCTCGCGCCGGTCAATTCATTGGGGACCTGCGGCAACGTCGTCGAGGCGACGACCGACCCGGCGGCCAGGTCGACGGCGTGCAGCTCGCTCGCCGCGGGGTCGGTGACGTAGGCGGTGTCGCCGTCGACGTGGAGGGCCGGCCGCGGCTGCTGCCAGTCCTGCGGCTCCGTCCACGCGCCGATCACCGGGATCGTGCCCGTGACCTGTGCCGTCGCCGGATCGATGACGTGGATCGCGCCGTCGGTGCCGAGCACCAGCGCCTCACCCTGCGGGCCGCGGGCGAGCGAGCGGAACGTGTAGCTGACGCCGAGGTCGACCAGCCGCAGCGTGTTCGTCGCGGTGTCGATCAGCGAGACCCGCTCGGGCCGCTCCAGCTCCGCGTCGGGGTCGGCCTTGTAGTCGCCGAGGACGACGGCGGACTCGTCCGAGCCGGCCTGGTTGCCGATGCGGCCGTACGGGTCGGGGCTGGGGATCTTCGTGAACGCGCCGTCGCGGTAGACGAGGACGCCGTTCTCGCACCCGACGACGATGGTCTCGTCGTCGGCGACCGCCTCGCCGTGCACGCCGGGGCAGTCCTCGTTGCGGGCGATCTCGGCGCGGCCGGCGTCGAGGACCTTGGCGCCGGTGCGCGTCGTCTCGTCGCCGAGGGTGACCAGCAGCTCGTCGTTCGCCAGCTGGACGGCGACCCCGTGGTGCGGCTGGTCGGCCTGGACGACCTCGGTCCGCGGCGCGCCGTCGGCCAGCTCGTCGGCCCGGAACAGCTCGATGCGGCCGGACCCGTCGCTGAACAGGACGGTCGTGCCCGCGTGCCGGACGACGTGGCCGGGGTGGTCGGCCTCGAACTCGACGCCGGTGAACGCGGGGTCGCCGACGTAGTGGTGCTCGTGGTCGCCGTGCGCGCTGCTCCAGGCGCCGGCGTCGAGCACCCGGAACGCGTCGCCCGCGGAGACCATGACGTGACGGCCGTCGCCCGCCGGGTTGACCCGCGTGAAGCCGTCCAGCTCGACCGTCCCGACCACCTCCAGCGACGCGCCGTCGATGACCATCAGGCCGCCGTCGTACGTCGTGACCAGGCGGGACGCGGCCTCTTGGACCTCCTGGGCCCCGTCCTCTCGTGGGGACGACGTGCTCTGGCTGCGGGCGGACGAGCCGTCGTCGCCGCAGGCGGTGAGGAGCAGGGCGGCGACGGCGAGCGTGGCCGTGGTGGCGATGCGTGGTGTGGTCATGGCGTGGATACTAATTGAGAATGGTTTTCGGACTCAAGTCGACTTCGGGGTGGGTTCGGCGATCGTTCCGGACTATGGTGTGCGGCACACCCGATCGTCCGTTCCACGCTGCGAGGAGTACCGGTGGCGAAGCGCCGTCAGGCAGGCCGGCGGGCGGCGAGCCGGTCCGGTGACGCGCCGGATCCCGAGGCGCCGCCCGACGAGACCGCGGACGACGCGCTGGGCGCCGAGCCGTCCGCTGCCGGCCCGCCCGGACCGGTCGATGCCAGGGCCGCGGCACGGGCGGTCGCGGGGGCGCGGGCGGCCGAGCGGTTCGCCGCCGGACGACGCGCGGCCGGGCACACCGGACCCCCGGCGCCCGAGACCGCCGCACCCGACAGCACGGCGTCCTTCCAACGGCCGAACACCCCTGGCGACGCGCCGCTGCGTCCCGGCGCCGAACCGTGGACAGCCTTCCCCGACGCCGTCCCCCGCCCGCGAAGGGCGGGCCGTCAGCCGTCGATGCCGGCGTCGGCGTCCACCCCTTCCACGCCGCACGACCCGCCGCCGCCCGCCGCCACGCCCGGCCCGGAACCCGATCCCGCGCCGCGCCGATCGCTGCCGATCGTCATCCCATCCATAGGCGAGCTGGCCGTCTACGGGTCGCTCGCAGCCGCAGTCGCCGCCGTCGTGATGATCGTGAACGGACGGCCGTACTGGCAGGCCGCCGTGGTTGTCGTGGCGGCTGCCGCGGTGCTCGTCCTGCTCGCCTACGTCGCCGCCCGGTCGCGACCGGATCAGCCTGCGACCGACGCCGCCGACGACGCCGAGCCACCGTCCGCGGGGCGCCGGCGCCGACGGCGCTAGGCGAGATGCCAATAGGGTGGTCGGCGTGACGAACGATCGAATGGTGTGGATCGACTGCGAGATGACCGGCCTCGACCTCGAGCGAGACGCGCTCATCGAGGTGGCCGTGCTCGTGACCGATGCTGAGCTGAACGTCCTCGGCGACGGCGTCGACGTGGTCATCCGCCCGCCCGACGACGCGCTGGAACAGATGAACGACGTCGTGCGCCAGATGCACACCACCAGCGGCCTGCTCACCGAGCTCCCCGGCGGCGTCACCATGGACGAGGCCAACGCCCTGGTCATGCAGTACATCAAGGCGCACGTACCGGAGCCGTCGAAGGCCCAGCTGGCCGGCAACACCGTCCACATGGACCGCCTGTTCCTCGCTCGCGATCTCCCCGAGGTCGAGGGCTGGCTGCACTACCGCAACGTCGACGTGTCGTCGATCAAGGAGCTGGTGCGCCGCTGGTATCCGCGCGTCTACTTCGCCAGCCCGGCCAAGACCGGCAACCACCGCGCGCTCGGCGACATCAAGGATTCCATCGACGAGCTGCGGTACTACCGGCGCACGGTGTTCGTCCCGCTGCCCGGCCCCGACAGCGCCAGCTCGCGGGCCGCCGCCGTCTCCGTCATGAACGAGGCGCGCGGCGAACCCGCCCGCGAATAGCCCGTTCCCGACCACCCCTCCGCGCACCGTATACTTGTTCAGCCGTGCCCCATTGGGGGACGCATGGTGGGTGTAGCTCAGCTGGTAGAGCACCTGGTTGTGGTCCAGGAAGTCGCGGGTTCAAGTCCCGTCACTCACCCCATGTGTGCGAGGTGTGAACCATCGACTGTCGAACCAGTCGGGGTTCACACCTCGCTCTCGTTCATCGCCGTCCGTCATCCTTCTCGTCGGCGAATCCCAGGAAGAGGATGTCGTTCAGATCCTCGGGGTCGCGGGTGTTGTAGCGGAAGCGGACGTGCCGCCCGACCCAGGTGGGGGCGAGCGCGGACGTCGCGCCCCACGCGACCCTCCGACGGATCGTCAGCGGGCCCGCGATCACGGCGCTGATCACGAGGTCGTACGAGGGCGAGAAGTCCCCTCCCCCGGGATCGGTCTCGACCACCTCGTCGACCCTGCCGACAGCCTTGCGGGCGTCGGCGTAAGCCGCTTCCTCCAGGCTCCTCCCCACCCGACCGGCAAGAGCCACGCCGCCGAGCACGACGACCGCCGTGGCCACCAACTGCCAGAGGAAGACTCTGTCGAAGTAGTCCTCGATGCTCATCCCGAGCCCGCCCAGGACGAACGGGAGAAGCAGGCCGCCGGGCAGGAACACGAAGATCACACCCAGGATGAGGCGCGACGCCCAGGTCAGCCGGCGGATGCGCGCTCGAGGCATTCCGATCGACTCCGATCGCGATCACGGCTGGATGCGGGCCCGGGTCTCGGGTGTTCGAGCCCGACTCATCCATGTCTCGGTCTGCCTGTCCGGCTGGCGCCCTCACCGAACAGCCTCCGAGAAGACTACCCGGCGGCCGGAGTCCAGACTCCGCCGTACGTCGCCGCGGAATTGCCAGGCCGAGGCGGCGGCGATGCGAACGGCCCCGTCGAATCCGACGGGGCCGTTCTGCTGTTCCGCTCAGGCGCCGGGGGCGCGCACCCCGAGCTCGGCGAGCACCGCCCAGCCGTTCGACGACGTGATGGTGACGCGGACGGCGTCGGCCATGCCGGGAGCGTCGAACCAGGTGAGGTCGTCACCCCAGCGGACGGCGGAGTCGAGGGTGCCGACGTCACGCCATGCGCCGCCGGAACGCACCGACACCGTCGCCGCCGACGCGTAGCCGGGCTTCAGCGCCACCCCGACCGACGACACCCGCCGGGACTCGGCGAACTCGACGGTGTACGACGCCGGCGCCGCCCGGGGCGCCCAGGCGGCGTCCCAGTACCCGACCACGCCGTCGAGAGCGCCCAGCACGCCCACGCCCGGCCGGCCGGCCTGCACGTGCGTCAGGTCCGTCGACACCGTCGCGGCGCCGGACGACACCAGCGCGGCCAGGTCGACGCGGCGCGGGTCGGGCCGGTCCGGCCGAATCTCGGACACGGAGACGAACGTGCCGACGAGCCGGCTGGCGGCCGAGTCGAAGCCGATGACGAGGACGCGGCCGGGCCGCACCTCGACGACGGCGGGGTTGGCCTGATCGCCGGTCCCGGAGTCCCAGACGAGCTCGCGCGCGGCCCCGTTCCACGGCGACTGTGGCGAGCGGATCACCGCGCCCACCGTCCCGCGCCGGTCGGTGAAGTGCCCGGACAGGTCGCCGTAGGCCAGGAACACCGAACCGTCGCGCAGCACCTCGGTGTGCGCCGACGACGTCACCAGGTCGATCTCCGCCGGCGCCGACCACGTCCGCCCGCCGTCACGCGACCACGACTCCTGCGAGTGCACCGCGCCCATCGTCGACGCGGCCGTGCCGATGCGCAGCAGCGCGTGCACGACGCCGCCGGGCAGCACGGTCAGCACCGGCTCCTGGTAGTGCGTGCTGGTCGCCGACGCGACCATGGACTCCGTCGCCGCCGACCACGTCTCGCCGCCGTCGGTGCTGCGGACGACGGTCGCCTTCTGCCACTTGTCGTCGGGGACGGTGCCGTACAGCGGGATGATCAGGTCGCCGCCGGGCAGCTCCTTGACCTGGCCGTGGCTGCCGTTCCAGCCCAGTTCGTAGGTGTCGACGATGTCCGACTCGCCGCTGAGCATCGACTCCACGACGACCGGCGCCGACCACGTCTCGCCGCCGTCGTCGCTGTGCGCCACGCGGGTGCCCATCGGCTCCGCCGGCGTGACGGAGTAGTCGATCTGGAACCAGCTGAGCAGCAGCCGGCCGGAGGCCAGTTGGGTGATCATCGGGTCGCGGTCGTCGTACTGGCTGTCGTACACGACCTCGGGCTCGGACCACGCCTGGCCGCCGTCGTCGCTGGTCAGCAACAGCAGCCGGCCGTCCTGGCCGGTGTGGCCGGCGCCTTCGCGGGCGACCGCGACGATGGACCCGTCGGCCAGCCGCTCGGCGTTCGGGAAGTGCAGCTTCTTGCCCTGCGCGGCCTGCGCGATGACGACGTCGGGGGTGCCGGGTGACCAGGTCGGCCCGGCGGCGACGCCGTCCGCGCCGCTCGCCGGGGCGCTCAGTAGGCCGAGCGCGACGACGCCGGCCAGCACGATCGGAACGGTTCTCATGGTTCCTCCAGGGGCGGGGGTGCCGATCATGCAATACGGCACACCGTTCCATGTCAACGGAGGAGCACGAGAAGACGCCGCACCCGGGACCTACCCGCGGGTGCGGCGTCGGCGGAGCGGTCTCAGGCCTGCTTGATGGCCGAGATCTCGAACTCCAGCGTGACCTTCTCGCTGACGAGGACGCCGCCGGCCTCGAGCGGGGCGTTCCACATGACGTTCCAGTCCTTGCGGTTGATCACCAGGGAGCCGTCGAAGCCGACGCGCTGGTTGCCGAACGGGTCGGTCGCGGCGCCGGTGAAGTCGAGGTCGAAGGTGACGGGCTTGGTGACGTCCTTGATGGTGAGGTCGCCGGTGACCTGGAACGTCGTCTCGTCCGACTGCTCGACCGAGGTCGACGCGAAGGTGATCTCCGGGTAGGTCTCGACCTCGAAGAAGTCGTTGGTGCGCAGGTGGCCGTCGCGCTGCTCGTTGCGGGTGTCGACGCTGGCGGTCTTGATGACGATGTTGACGGACGAGTTGCGCGGGTCGGCGCCGTCGATGCGGGCTGTACCCTCGAACTCGTTGAAGGCGCCGCGCACCTTGGTCACCATGGCGTGCCGGGCGACGAACCCGAGCCGCGTGTGCGCCACATCCAGCGTGTAGTCGCCGGTCAGCTGGGTCAGGTCGGTCGTGGTGGTCATGTTCGTACTCCTTGCCGGGGGGCTGTGGTCAACTCATTTTGTTGACGCGTCACAGGTTATCGAACTTGGATGACGTGTCAACTATTCCGTACACTGGCATCCATGGCAGAGACACGGTGGCTCGACGATCGGGAGCAGCACGCCTGGCGAGGCTATCTGCGCATGAACACCGTCCTCGGCGCCGCGCTGAGCCGTCAGATGCAGACCGAGTCGATGCTGTCGATGCAGGACTTCGAGGTCCTCGTCCACCTCACCGACATCGACGACGCCCGGCTGCGGGTGTCCGAGCTGGCCAAGGCGATGCGCTGGGAGAAGAGCCGGCTGTCGCACCACCTCAGCCGCATGGAGAAGCGGGGCCTGATCGGCCGCGAGGAGTGCTCGTCCGACGGACGCGGCGCGTTCATCGTCCTCACCCCCGAGGGCCGGGCCGCCATCGAGGCCGCCGCGCCCTCCCACGTCGACGCCGTGCGCCGGCACTTCTTCGCCGTACTCACCGACGACGACGTCAAGGCGCTGAACTCGATCGCCGACCGCGTCATCGCCCGCGTCGAGGCCACCGACACCTGCCCCTCCGAATAGTCCGCGCGGCCCCGGGTACGGGTCAAGGACACACGAGGGAGGGAGACCGATGGGTGCGGACGACAAGCTGAAGAACACCGCAGAGAAGGCCAAGGGCCAGGCCAAAGAGGCGCTCGGCAAGGTCACGGACGACGAGAAGACCGAGACCGAGGGCAAGGCCGAGCAGTCGAAATCCGACCTGAAGCAGGCCGGCGAGAAGGTGAAGGACGCCTTCAAGCGCTGACGCCCCGTCCGCCCCGCCACGCACGCCCGGCGGGGCGGACGCACGTCTCAGATCAGCAGCGTGAAGGCGATCATGGCGGCGGTCGCCAGCAGGATCGCGAAGGCCTCTCCGAACGACACCTGCCCGGGCCTCGCCACCTTGCCGGTCCGGCCGGGAACGTACCGGACGAGGACGGTGTCCCCCTCCTCGTGCTTGCCGGCCACCTCCGACACGTGCTCGACACCGTCGCCGTCCTCGAACCGCACCGTCGACACCCAACGGGTGGTGTTGTCGCCCTGCGGCCCCATCGACCCACGCATCCGGCTCTCGACCACGACGGCCTCGGCCTCCTGCCCGTGCCGGCGCAGCCGCAGCGTCCGCAGCGCCGACCAGCCGGCGGCCGTCAACCCGGCCAAGCCGATGACGATGCGCAGTACGTTGCCCACGGGCTGGCTCAGGAGTCTTCCGGCGGCCGGCGCTTGACGCCGTGGCTGCGCTCCCACATGGACAGCTGCTTCTCCAGGCCCTTCATGATCTCGAAGACCTGGCTCGGCGGCACCCGCACCCGCGTCACCACCCGCGTCGGCACCTTCAGCACGCGGCTCCCGTCCTCGCCGACGGACGGTTTCGGCGGACGCTTCAGGACGGCGAAGTCGAGGACGAAGGAGTCTGCGGTGTGCCAGATGGAGGCGAAGTCGGCGTACGTGCCGGGCTCGACCTCCGCCGGGATGTCGATGTCGTACTCACGGCGTTCGGGCGGGTTGGCCATGCGTTCTACCCTGCCACAGCGGCCCCGCCCGATCAGGCGTCCCGGTCGGCCGTGGCCCGCGCGCCGTTCCGCGCATAGAGAACGAGGCCGGCGGCGAACCAGGCGGCCGCCGCCCACCACGCTCCCGCCGCCGAGGCGGCTGCACCGGCCACGCCCACCAGGCCGTCTCGGCGACCACCGGCTTCGGGGCCGCCCGGTACGCCACACCCACGTACGCCAGCAGCGGCGCCCACGCCCGCGCGGCACCGGCCAGCGCCGTCGCGACCGTGACCATCCCCATACAGGCGACGGTGTTGCGCACCAGCTCGTACGCGCCGTACCGCGCCCGCACGTGCAGCCGGATCACCGGCTCACCGCAGCTCGTCGTGGAGGGCGGCCAGCGCCGTCAGGTCGCAGTCCCGCCCCGCCGTGACATAGCGCTCGATCCAGTCGAACTGCTCGTCGCGCGGCAGTGCGGTCAGCGCCTGGTGCAGGGCTCCGTCGACGGGGTCCTCATGCGGCGAGCGGCTGTCGGCCAGGACGATGTGGCCGCCGCCGTTCGGCGAGGCGACGCCGCTCGAGGCCGGGTCGACGCCGGCCCACAGCGCGGCGGTACGCACGGCGGGCCCGCATCGGTTCACGATTTCAGCTTCCCAGCGCGGGGTGGTAATCTTCAGCGTCGTTGCGCCATTAGCTCAATTGGCAGAGCAGCTGACTCTTAATCAGCGGGTTCGGGGTTCGAGTCCCTGATGGCGCACTCCCCAGCAGGTCATTCAGGTGGCCGCGCTGTGCCCTCCGGCGGTCCGCCGGCCAGCGGGCTGGTGTCCAGGTACAGCACCTCGTCGACCCGCTCGGAGAACTTCCAGCCGTCCGGGGTGCGGCGGTAGCGGTCGTGGTAGACGGAGTGGTTGAGGTGCGACCCGCCGTCGCCCAGCCGGCCGAAGCTCAGCACGTAGGCGCGGCCGGTCGCGGTGTCGCCGTCGAGGCGGACGACGCCCGGGTGCGTGCCCTGCACCAGGTAGTCCCACAGCTCTCCGAGCAGCCGCTCGATCCCGGCCCTGATGGCGTCGCGGCAGGCGAACTCGGCGCCGACCGCGGGGACCCGCCAGACGGCGTCTTCGGTGAACAGTGCCGCGAACCGGTCGTAGTCGCGCATCATCCCGGCGTCGGTGAACTCACCGCGCAGCGCCTCGATCTCGACCCGGTCGGCGGCGGCCTGGAGATCGCTCATCACGCCGCTCCCGACGAGAGCCAGTCGGCGAAGGCCGGGCCGGCGATGACCGCGTCCGGGCCGGGCAGGATCCGGCCCGCCTCGTACAGCACGCTGTCCGGGTCAGCGGGGTCGCTGACGCCCTCGACGCGGGCGGGGTCGCCGCGGTGGGCGAGGACCAGGGCGGCCAGGTCGACGACGTTCTCCACGCGCGGCCCGGCGACCTCCAGCAGGGGCGGCCCGTCCGGAGCGGTCGCCAACTCCGCCGCGGTCTCGGCCACCGCCCGGACGGCGACCGGCTGCCGCACCGATCGAGGCAGGTGGACGACGTCGCCCTGGCGGCCCCAGCCCATCATGGGCTCGACGAACTCGTGGAACAGGTCCGAGCGCAGGATGCGCACCGGGAGCGGCCCGTCCAGCCACGCCCGCTCCTGATCCAGCTTGGCCGCGCCGTAGCCCGTCGTGAGCCGGTCGACCCCGATGATCGACACCACCACGACGCGCTCCACGCCGGCCTCGGCGCCGGCCCGCCGCAGGTTCGCCACGGCGGCACGGAAGAAGGCGGCCGCCTCGTCCCTGTCCGGCGACGGCCCGGTGGCGGCGTCGACGAGGACGTCCGCACCCTTGAGCGCCTCCGCCAGCCCCTCACCGGTGACGACGTCCACTCCGGTGGCGCGCGCGAGCGGCGCCGCGTCGTGCCCGGCCTCGGTCAGCACGTCGACCAGGTGACGCCCGAGTCGACCGGTGCCTCCGGCAACTGCGATCCTCATGTTCAGCTCCTTTGAATCGGCTTCATCACCACGACGGAGCGCGACGGCGGAAGGTAACGGTGGACGGGCTGGCCGAACGGTTCGAGGCGCATCGCGGGCAGTTGCGCGCGGTCGCCTACCGGATGCTGGGCTCACTGAGCGAAGCGGACGACGCGGTGCAGGAGACCTGGCTGCGGCTCAGCCGCACCGACACCAGCGACGTGCGCAACCTCGGCGCGTGGCTGACGACGGTCGTCGGCCGGATCTGCCTCGACCTGCTGCGTTCCCGCACCGCGCGGCGGGAGGAGCCGTTGGACGTCCGGCTCCCGGATCCGGTCCTCAGCCCGGCCGACGGCGTCGACCCGGAACAGGAGGCGCTGCTCGCCGACTCCGTCGGGCTGGCGATGCTGGTGGTGCTGGACACCCTGCAGCCGGCGGAGCGGCTCGCGTTCGTCCTGCACGACACCTTCGCCGTGCCGTTCGACGACATCGGCCCCATCGTCGGGCGCTCGGCGGACGCGGCGAAGATGCTGGCCAGCCGGGCCCGCCGCCGCGTCCAGGCCGCCACGACGGTCCCCGACGCCGACCTGCCGCGCCAGCGCGAGGTCGCCGACGCCTTCCTGGCCGCCGCCCGCGCGGGCGACTTCGACGCGCTCGTCGCCGTGCTCGACCCGGACGTGCTGCTCCGCGGCGACCACGGCGCGCGGCAGGCGTCCGAGCTGATCCGCGGCGCCCACCGGGTCGCCGAGGGCGCGATCCGCTTCGCCGAGGCCGCCCGGCACTCCCGTCCGGTGCTGGTCAACGGGGCGCCTGGCCTGGTCACGGCGCCGGACGGGCGGCCGCTGTCGGTCATGGCGTTCACCATCCGCGGCGGCCGGATCGTCGAGATCGACATCCTCGCCGACCCCGACCGGCTGGCCCGGCTCGACCTGACGGCCGGCTGACGGCTCGAACCGGGTGCTCAGCCGCCGAACGCGAGGCCGCGGGCGGCCAACTCCTCGGTGAGGATGCGGATCGACTTCGGCCCGACGCCGTGGATCGCCAGCAGCTGCGTCGGCGTCACCGAGGTGAGCTGGTCGTAGCGGGTGTAGCCGTGCAGCGCCAGCACGCGACGCGCGGTGCGGCCGATGGCGTGCGGATACTCCGTCGGGACGGGCGAGTCCTCGGGCGGCATGCGTCCCTCCTCGGTCGGCTGCGCCCGATCGTAGCGGCGGCCTCCGACAGTCCCGAGGCATAGGAACGGCCCGGGCGTGGTTGTCACGCTCATGACCGACAGCAGTGCAGCCCTCGACCACCTCGACCGCACGGGCACCGTCCGGCTGGCCACCCGGACCGAGGACGGGCGCGAGATCGTCACCAAGATCTGGGCCGTCGTCGTCGACGGGGAGGCGTACATCCGCAACGGCTACGGCGACTCGTCCAAGTGGTACGCCCGCCTGCGCCGCACCGGCGAGGCCGCGTTCGTCGACGGCGGCGCCAGGTACGACGTCACCGTCCAGCTCGCCGACGACGAGGCGACCAACGCCAAGATCGACGACGCCTACAGCGGCAAGTACGCCGGGTCCGGCTCGTCGCTGCGCATGATGATCACCGGCGACGTCCGCACGACCACCCTCCGCGTCACTCCCGTCTAGCTGAGCGAGTCCGCTTGATCTTGGCTGCGCCGCCTGTGTGGCCGGCCGGGGTCCGCGTTGGCTGGCCGTACCGTGCGCCCGGGTCTGCCGCGTTCGCCGGGGGCCGTGCCGTTGGCCGTCCCCCTGCTGCCCATTTTCTTAGCCGGCAGCACGCGCCTCAAGCGGACCCGGATGGCGCTTCGCGCGGCGGGTGACCGCTTGACCCGCGCACTCCCGGCCAAGAACGGGCACCTATCAGGGGGACGGGGGCAGTCTGGGCACGCCTCACTTCACCCGCGCCGGGTGCGCCTCACCCGCGTGAGCACCACATAGCCGCCGATGACGGCTCTCATTCGGTGCTGCGGCGGGTGACGTGCTCCCCACGCGAGTGACGTCGATGCCCTGGGTCGTCTTCGATGGCCAGAATCGTCCAACGGCGCCCGGAACACGACTCCCGCCATCGAAGACGACTCCGGGAATCGAGGACAACCAACGGTGCGCCGGCAGCAACGACGAACGCCAGCCCAGCCAGGCGAACGGTGCACCGGGCGGGCTCTGCCCGCACCTCCCCCGTCCCCCTGATAGCTGCCCGCACTTAGACCGCGCGCGTGCGGGTCAAGTCCAAGCCCCCAAGCCCAGCGAACGCCGACCACAGCGGCGCGGACTTGAGGCGCACGGGCGCGGCTAAGACAATGGGCAGCAGGGGGACGGCCCACGTGGCCATGACGGCCAACCGCCGCACGACGGCGTACCGCCCACTCACTGTGTGAGATCGCTGCGCCGGCTGGGGCGGATCACTGTTGCCCTGGCAACAGCAACGCCACCCAGCAAGCACAGTGATCCCACCCAGTGACGCGTCAGGGGGCGCACAGTCGTCGCGCCCAACGATGTGGGGATCGATGTGAGATCGCTGCGGAAACGACGCGGCATCACTGTCGCCGACACGACAGTGTTCTCACATCGATCACGCAGCGATCCCACACCGTTGCGCCGGGCCGGCGAGACCAAGCGGAACTAGACCTGGTCGACGCCGCCAAGGCGGAGGAGGCGGGAGGAGCCCGAGTCGACCGGCGAGCCGCAGGCGGCGCACACGGCGGCCAGGTGCAGCTCGGCGCCGCACGAGTGCTCCCACACCGTGGGCGGCGGGCCCGGCGTGACGTAGCGGTCGCCCCAGTCCATCAGCGCCAGCAGCACCGGCTGCAGCGCCCGCCCGGAATGCGTCGCCACGTACTCGTACCGGCGCGGCTGCGACGAGTACGGCCGCTTCTCCAGCACCCCGGCGTCGACGAGGGTGTGCAGCCGGGCGGCCAGGATGTCGCGGCTGCCGCCGGTCGCGGCGGCGATGGCGTCGAAGCGGACGTTCCCCAGCAGCACCTCGCGCAGCACCAGCAGGCTCCACCGCTCCCCCACGACGGCCAGCGCGTTCGCGATCGAGCACTCCCGCGCGGAGCCGCGGACGCCGCTCACGCGGCGCCGTCCAGCCGTTCGACGATGGTCGCGTTGGCCAGGCCGCCGGCCTCGCACATGGCCTGCAGTCCGTACCGCCCGCCGGTCTGCTCGAGCACCGACAGCAAGGTCGTCAGCAGCCGGGCGCCGCTCGCGCCGAGCGGGTGCCCGATGGCGGTGGCGCCGCCGTTGACGTTGACGCGCGCGGGGTCGGCGCCGGTCTCGTCCAGCCAGGCGAGGACGACGCTGGCGAAGGCCTCGTTCACCTCGAATGCGTCGATGTCGGCGAGGCTCAGTCCGGCGCGCGCCAGCACCTTCCGCGTCGCCGGGATGATGCCCAGCAGCATGAGCAGCGGATCGGCGCCGGCGACGGCGAACGTGTGCAGCCGGGCGCGCGGCCGCAGCCCGAGCCGCCGGGCGACGGCGGCTTCCATGATGAGGACGGCCGCCGCACCGTCGTTGACCGGCGACGAGTTGCCGGCGGTGACCTGCCAGCCGATCTCCGGGAACCGCCGCTCCCACACCTCGGCCCGGAACGACGGCGTCAGCCCGGCCAGCGCCTCGGCCGAGGTGTCCGGCCGGACGGACTGGTCGGCGGCGAGGTCGGCGCCGGGCACCTTCACGATCTCGGCCGCGAACCGGCCGTCGCGCCAGGCGGCGGCCGCCCGCTGGTGGCTGGCCAGCGCGAAGGCGTCCAGCCGCTCACGCGGCAGCCGGTAGCGGGCGGCGATCAGCTCGGCGCTGACGCCCTGCGGCACCAGCCCGTCCGGGTACCGCGCCGCGACCCCGGCGCCGAGGAAGTCCTGCCCCGCGGCCTGCGAACCGATCGGGACCCGGCTCATCGACTCGACGCCCGACGCGATGGCGACGTCGTAGGCGCCGCTGAGGACGCCCTGCGCCGCGAAGTGGACGGCCTGCTGGCTGCTGCCGCACTGACGGTCGACGGTGACGGCGGGCACCGACTCGGGGAAGCCGGCGGCCAGCACGGCCCAGCGGGTGGTGTTCGAGCTCTGCTCGCCGATCTGCCCGACGGCGCCGCCGATGACGTCGTCGACGGCGGCGGGGTCGAGGCCGGTGCGGTCGGCGAGCGCACGGAGGACGGTGGCGTGGAGGTCGACGGGGTGGACGGCGGACAGCGCGCCGCCCGGTTTGCCCCTTCCCAGCGGGGTGCGGACCGCGTCGACGATGACTGCTTCTCGCATGAACCCAGTCTAGCTGCTGAGTTGGACTATCCAACTAACTGGCAAACCCACGGGCGGACGTAGACTCGCGGCGTGGACGCCGACTCCATCGACCTCGACGCGTTCGAGGGCATGGTCACGCAGGCCCTGTCCGAACTGCCCGACTGGGTGCAGCGGGCCGTCGCCGACATCGCGATCATGGTCGACGACGAGCCGCCGGCCGACTACCACGGGCGCGGCCTGCTGCTCGGCCAGTTCCACGGGGTGGCCCGGACGCGCATCGGCGGCCGGGTGCCGGGCAGCCTGCCGGACCGCATCGAGCTGTACCGCGTCCCGATCCTGCGGGTCAGCCAGACGCCCGACGACGTCGCGGCCCGGGTGCGGAAGGTGCTCGGGCACGAGATCGGGCACGCGTTCGGCCTCGCCGAGACCCGGCTGCGGGAGCTCGGATGGTACTGACCGGTGGCCGCGGCACACCGTCAAGAAGACTATGTTTACCCAGGCCAGAGGCCCGTGCCGCAACATTCCAGGGCTGTCTACCGTCCGAACGGACCACCCTGGCGGGCTGAACTGACGAAATCTGCCGAACGGCTGTTGCCGCCTCCACCCGCCTGAGTAGGGTTACGCAACTGGGGGGCGATCTGTAGCGGCTTCGTGCGAAATTCGCCAGATCTCCCTCCGGGAACCAGAAGGGATCTCGGTCGATCAGCAGGGCTCGGCAAGAGAAGTCGACGGGACGCCGACGTGGCCACGGAGCCAGGTCCAGCGGTCCCCGATTCGGCGTGTCCCGGCCCACCCCGGCCGCCTGGGTGTTCGAGAAGGTCCGCCGCTACCCGGTCGTCATCGTCTGCGCGTTCGCGGCCACCCTCGGCATCACGCTCGGCAACATGCTGGTGCCCAGCATCGACAGCGCGCTCGGCATCGACCGCATCCCGTCCGCCGAGCAGATCATCGCCTCGCCCGGCGACGACTCCGAGCAGCCGTCCGGCGACGATCCCGGCGAGGCGCCCACCGGCGACGATGAGGGCGGCGACTCCGCCTCCCCCGACCCCGATGACGACGGTGACGGCGGCAGCTCGGGCGCGGGCCACTCCGGCGACGACGACGGCGGCTCGTCCGAAGAGCCCGGGACCGAGCCGGGCGGCGGCGACGGCACCGGCGACCGCGAGCCGTCCGAGGACCCGGGCGAGACCGGCGGCGCCGACGAGACCCCGTCCGGCAACGACCCGCCCGAGCAGCCCGGCGACGACCCCACCGACGTCCCCGGCATCGATTTCCCCACCAACCAGCCGTCCAGTTCGCCCACCGGCGACGACGACCCGACGCCCACCATCAAGCCGACCGCGGGCCAGCCGACCGAAGAGCCGGCGGACGACGACAAGCCGGACGAGGACGACGAGAACGACGGCATCTGCCTCGAGATCGATCTCTCCCCGCTCGAACTGGCGCTCTGCCTGCTCGGCGGCGGCCAGGCCAGCCCGTCGCCGGTCCCGTACCTGCCGACGCCGACGCCGACCACCACGCCCACGCCGACGCCCGAAGCCACGCCGGCCCCCTGACGGTCAGCCGAACGTGCGGTCCAGGTGCGCCAGCCCGAGCCGGGCGTACTCCGCGGCGCCGGTCTCGACGCCGTACGCGATGTCCTCCAGCAGCGCGCACCGCGCGTAGAACGCGACCCGCTCGGAGCCGACGGCGTCCCGGTCGCCGCCGTACGAGGCGATGATCCGCTCGACGACGTCCGGGCCGAGGTCGCGGTACAGCCGGCCGAGATCGACGGCGGGATCGGTGACCGCCGCGTCGGTCCAGTCGATGACGCCGCTCAGCGCGCCGCCGTCGACCAGCAGGTGCTCGGCGCCGAGGTCGGCGTGACAGAACGTCGGCCGCCGCGGCGGTCCTGGTGGCGGCGCGGCGAGGAACGCCTCGACCCGGCGCCGGCCGGCCGGCCCGATGACCGCGGCCGCCGTCTCGTACGACGCCGCCGCGTCGGCCAGCCACACCGCGCCCGGCGTGTCGTCGGCCTCGACCAGCGCGGACAGGGTGCCGTGCGCGTCGGCGTGCAGGCCGGTGAGGAACCGCGCGAGCGGCTCGGCCAGCGCCGCCGGCGCCGCGACCGGGTGGAACAGCAGCGGCGTGCCGGGCAGCCGGCGGTAGGCGAGGATCCCGGTCGGCTCATCGACGAACACCGGCTCCGGCACCGGCAGGCTGGACACCGCCGCGACCGCCGTCAGCAGCGCCGCCTCGCGCTGGGCCGCCGCGAGCCGCGTCACCGGGTCGTCGGACCGGGACCGGCGCAGCACCAGGTCGCCGGCGGCGAAGGCGACGTTGTCCGCCCCGGCGCCGAGCGGCACGACCGCCGTGTCGGCGTGAGACGGCAGCTGGCGGCGCAGCGCCACGCGGATGTCGTCGAGCATCTGGCGAACGTACCCGGCGTCGGCGAGACTGCAAGGCATGCCGAGCAAGGTCAACGTCGACGTCGAGGGCCGCACCCTGGGTCTGAGCAACCTCGAGAAGGTGCTCTACCCGGAGACCGGGACGACCAAGGGCGAAATCATCCAGTACTACACGCATGCGGCGTCCGTGCTGCTGCCGCACCTGCGCGACCGCCCGGTCACCCGCAAGCGCTGGCCCAACGGCGTCGAGGAGGCCAACTTCTTCGAGAAGAACGCTCCGCGCGGCACGCCGCCGTGGGTGCGGACGGCCGAACTGCCGTCGCCCGGCTCGACGATGGACCGCGAGACCGTCGTCTACGTCATGGCCGACGACCTCCCGACACTGGTGTGGCTGGCCAACCTCGCCGTCCTCGAGCTGCACGTGCCGCAGTGGACCGTCGATGCTTCCGGTGCGGGGACCAACCCCGACCGCCTCGTCGTCGACCTCGACCCCGGCGAGCCGGCCAACATCATCCAGTGCTGCCAGGTCGCGCTGCTGCTGGGCGAGCTGTTCGACGACGCCGGCCTGCCGTCGTACCCGAAGACCAGCGGGTCGAAGGGCATGCAGATGTACGTCGCGCTGGACGGCTCGGCGACGGACGACGAGGTCAGCGGGTACGCCCGCGGGCTGGCGCAGCGGCTGGAGCAGGAGCACCCGAAGCTGGTCATCTCGCGCATGGAGCGGGCGGCGCGCGGCGGCAAGGTGTTCATCGACTGGTCGCAGAACAACTCCGCCAAGACGACCATCGCGCCGTACTCCGTCCGCGGCCGGGCCCGCCCGACCGTGTCGACGCCGGTCACGTGGGACGAGGTCGAGGCCGGCGCCCGCTCGACGGCGACCAAGCGGCTGCCGCTGCAGTTCGACATCGACGACGTCCTCGCCCGCCTCGCCGACGACGGCGACCTCCTCGCGCCCATGCTCGACGAGGCCCACGTACTCCCCACCGGCTGACCAGACCGCGCCGCGGAAGACGCGGACACCGGTGACGTCGCGAGGGCGTAGACACCACCGCCAACAGTTGGCGCCTGCGTCAACACGGGCGACCACACCCCACCTCGCCGACGACGGCGACCTGCTCGCGCCCATGCTCGACGAGGCCCACGCACTCCCCACCGGCTGACCAGACCGCGCCGCGGAAGACGCGGACACCGGTGACGTCGCGAGGGCGTAGACACCACCGCCAACAGTTGGCGCCTGCGTCAACACGGGCGACCGCACCCCACCTCGCCCAGGCGCGAGCCGCACCGTCAGCCGTAGCTGACCGGGCCCTCCGGCAGGCCGGGCAGCAGCTCCAGCACCTCGTCGCGGGTCAGGCCGGTCGCCAGCAGCACGTCGACGGCGAGGGAGCGGATCTGGGCGATCACGATCTGCCCGGCGAAGCCGCCGGTGTGGTCCAGCGCCTCGGTCGCCATGCGGGCGGACTCGACGGCCGACACCCGGGCCTCGCGCGGCTCGTCACCGCGTTCGAGGTCGATGCGCAGCAGCCGGACGGCGCCGGCCAGCGCCCGCAGCGACTGCGGCAGCACCTTCGGGACCGGCTCGTCGCGCTGCAGCAGGCTGATGACGTGCCGCACCAGGACGCGGGTGTTGCGGGTCATGTGGTCCAGCGGCGTGGCGACGTCGAGGTAGGCGGCGAGGTGGCCGCGCTTCTGCCAGCGCACGGGCGCGATGCGGGCGACCTCGTTGGCGCCCTCCAGCGCGGAGTGCATGGCGTCGACGTCGGCCTGGGTGTCGCGGGCCCGCTCCAGCGCCTCGGTGGCGGCGGTGCGGTCGTGCCCGGCCAGCGCCTGGGCCGCGGACTCCATCACCTCGGCGACGGTGGTGAGCAGCGGGTCGATCTGCCGCCGCGCCGCCGCGACCGGGTTGAGCGGCAGCAGCAGGATGCTGATCGCCAGCCCGACGCCGCAGCCGACGAGCGCGTCGACGAAGCGGTCGAGGTCGAGCCCGCCGGGATCGGCCGGTGCCAGCGCGACGACCAGCACGGCCGACGCGCCGGCCTGGGTGATGATGAGCGCGCCGCTACCGACCAGCACCGCCGCGACCATCGCCAGCGCCACCACGAGCGCGAGCTGCACGACGCCGCCGCCGATCCACGACACCAGCAGGTCGCCGACCAGCACCCCGACCGCGACGCCGCCGACCAGCTCCAGCACCCGCGGCAGCCGCTGCCCGAGCCCGCCGCCGAGGATGATCAGCGCGGAGATCGGCGCGAAGAACGGCTGTGCGTGGTCGATCGGCGGGATCGTCGCCAGCCACCAGGCCAGCGCCGCGCCGAGCGCCGACTGGACGATCGGCAGCGCGGTGAGCCGGACCCGTCGCAACCGCGTGCCGGCGCTCTCCTTGGACCGCTGCGCCAGCGCGTCGAGCCCTTCGTCGCGCCACGGCGACGGGTTCTCGGGCGGTCCGGGCATGGCCGGCGCTACAGGTAGAGGCCGGTCTGGCCGTCGCCGATCCGCTCGGACGCGACGGCGTGCAGGTCGCGCTCGCGCAGCAGCACGTACGTCTCGCTGCGGACCTCGACCTCGGCCTTGTCCTCGGGGTCGAACAGCACGCGGTCACCGGTCTCGACGGTGCGCACGTTCGCGCCCACCGCGACGACCCGGGCCCAGGCCAGCCGGCGGCCCATGGCGGCCGTGGCGGGGATGACGATGCCGGCGGACGACCGGCGCTCGCCGTCCTCGCCGTCCTGCGAGACCAGCACGCGGTCGTGCAGCATGCGGATGGGCAGCTTGTCGGGGTCCTGGGAGGTCACAACAGTAGAGGGTACGTCCGGACGGCGGTGGTCAGCGCCGTCGTGCCCGCCAGAGCAGCAGCCCGACCACGAGCGCCGCACCGGCGACGGCGCCGAGCACCTCCAGCCGCGGGTTGCCCTCGGGCGTCGTCAGCCGTGCCCGCAGGCCCGCCGTCGACTCCTTGACCAGCCGGGACGGCGCCAGGCGCGCGGTCAGCTCGTCGACGTTGGCGGCCAGCCGGTCGGTGCGTGCGGCGATCTCGGTCTCGATCTGGCGCACGCTGCGGCCGCGTTTGGCCAGCTCGGCCTGCACCTCGGGCGCCATGGGCATCGGCTGGCGCGAGGCCGGCAGCACGGGCTCGGTCGGTCTCTGATCCGCGGCGGACACGGATCTACCGTACCGATGCGGCCGCCCACCCGTATGGATACGGTGTGAACGTGACTGACTCGCGACTCTCTCCGGGCGACGCCGCGCCCGAATTCACCCTCCCCGACGCCGACGGAAAGCCCGTCTCCCTCGCCGACTACCGGGGGCAGCGGGTCGTCGTCTACTTCTACCCCGCCGCGATGACTCCGGGCTGCACCACGCAGGCCTGCGACTTCCGCGACAACCTCGCGTCGCTGCAGGGTGCCGGGTACGCCGTCCTGGGCGTCTCGCCCGACGCGCCGGCCAAGCTGGCGACGTTCCGCGAGCGCGACCACCTCACCTTCCCGCTGCTGTCCGACGTCGACCGCTCGACGCTCGAGGCGTACGGCGCGTTCGGCGAGAAGAAGCTGTACGGCAAGGTCGTGCAGGGCGTCATCCGGTCGACGTTCGTCATCGACGCCGACGGCAAGGTCGAGAAGGCCATGTACAACGTCAAGGCGACGGGGCACGTCGCCAAGCTCCGGCGCGACCTGGGGCTCGACGCGGCGTGACACGTGCCCGCCTGCGCACCGTCCTCGCCGTCGCGCTGATCGTCCTCGGCACGCCGCTGCTGCTCGCCGGCGCCGCGACCGCCGTCTACGTCGGTCCCGACGACACCGTCGAGTACGCGCGCGCCGACGTCGGCGGCGAGGGCTCCGTCGCGGCCACCGCGGTGGGCATCGCGACGGTCACCGGCCCGGTGCTGCACGTCAGCGCGCGGATGGCCGACGACGGCGACGTGTTCGTAGGCGTCGGGCACCGCATCCACGTCGACTCCTACCTCGACGGCGTGGCGCAGCAGACGGTGACGGCCGCGGACCTGCGCGGCGAGGTGACGTCGTCGTCGGAGGACGGTTCGCCCGCTCCGGCGGCGCCGCCCGGTGACCTGGACTGGTGGGAGTCCAGCGCGTCCGGGTCGGGCTGGCGCGGCGTGTCGTACGAGTTGACGGACGAGCCGGTGCGGGTCGTCGTCATGTCGCCGTCGGCGTCCGGGGAGCCGCTGGACGTCGAGCTGAGCCTCGGGGTCGAGGTCGACGGCATCTTCGTCACCGCCGTGCTGGTGGGCGTGGGCGGGCTGCTGCTGATCGGCGCCGGCGTGCTGCTGATCTGGCTGCGGCGGCGACGGCGCAAGCGGGAGCGCGCGCTACGCGTCGTTCCCGACGAGGAGAAGGACGAGGCCCCGAAGCCGCCCCCGGACGAGCCGGGCGAGAAGGACCCGAAGGACGAGCAGCCCGCGCCGGAGCCGGAGAAGGTCGCGACCGTCACGCCGCTGCCGAAGCGGCCACTGCCCGAGCGCACCCCGCCGCCTCCGGCGCCCGCGCCGCCGCCGAAGCCGTCCGCCCGCATCGCCGTCGTGCTCGGGCTGACCGGGCTGGTGACGGCGTGCGCGCAGGTGCCCGGCGAGATCGACGCGGGCGCGCGCGACGCGCTGATCCCGGCCATCACATCCGACCGCGCGGAGGGGTTCTTCGAGCAGTACAACGAGGTCGTCGGCGCGGCGGCGAGCGGCTCCGGCGACGCCCCGCTGGCCGACGTCGAGGGCGGCGCGCTGCTGGCGACGTCGCAGTTCGCGGCCGAGGAGCAGGCCGCCACCGGCGCCGTGCCGGAGGGCCCGCCGTCCGCCGTCACCCCGTCCGTCGTGCTGTCGCCGCAGGTCGGCGAGTACCCGATGTGGGCGATCGTCACCGGCCAGTCGTCCGCCGGCGGCGCCCCGTCGTGGTTCCTGCTCACCCGCGAGAACGCCGCGTCACCGTGGCTGGCCAGCCTCGCCGTGCACCCCGCCGAGGGCACGTCCGTCACCGCGCCGCTCACGGCCGACGGCGCCGCCGTCGTCGCCGACGACGACGCCACCCGCCGCGGCGACGAGGTGCTGGAGGCGCTGCGGGCCTACGGCGAGACCGGTGAGGAGCCCGAGGGCATCGACCTCACCCTCGCCGACGGCCTCACCAACCTGCCGGCGCACGGCCTGCAGCTCGGCACCGCGCCACCCGAGTTCGGCACCGCGACCCGCAGCTGCGCCGTCGAGGACGCCGGCCGGACCCACTGGCTGCAGACTGAGTACGGCGCCGTCACCCTGGCGTCGATCAGCTGCACCCAGTCGGTGACGGTGAACCCCGGCTACTCGGTGGTCATCGAGGCGGCCGGCCTGGGCACCATCCCCGGCGGGTCGCAGATCTCGCAGGCCGAGATCTCCCAGAACGCCACCTTCATCCTCTCCGTCGACACCGACGGCTCGGCGACGGTGATCGGGCAGCGCATGCAGCCCATCGGCATGACCTGGTCGCTCCCCTGACCCTGTCGGTGGCGCCACGTAAAGTCATCACGTGAAGTACACCCCCGAGGCTCTCGCCGCCGTCGTCGCAGCGTCGACGAGCGTCGCGGGCGTGCTGCGCGGTCCTGAGCCCACGTGCCCTACGATGGCCGGTGCGCGGGAGTGGCGGAATTGGCAGACGCGCGACGTTTAGGCCGTCGTGTCTTCGGACGTAGGGGTTCAAGTCCCCTCTCCCGCACCAGGGCTTCGGCTCTCGGCGGTGGGGATGTTCAGCTGATCGCCGACGATCACCAGGATGTCGGGGATGGAAGCGGTCATCGCCAGCCGGCGCACCGCCTCGCGCGTGACGGCGTGATCGGCCAGGGCTCGCCACACGTCCTGGGGTGAGTCCGCCGCCGCGGGGATGGCCCCGGCGACGGACGCGGCGATCAGGAGTTCCGCGAGCTGACCGCCCAGCACCGACAGCTGCTCGGCCTCGTGACGGGCATGCTTGCGCAACCGCTCGCCCGCCTCGACCAGAGTCCGCAGCGCCACCGCCTGAGCGAACCGTCGCCGCCCTCCGCCGCCGTGCGTGCCGGCGTCGACCCGGAGTCGCACGCCACGCATCGCCGCGGCCAGCTCGGCTCGCAGCGTCAAGGTCTCGTTCACGTCGACGACCTGGCCGAGCACCGCGTACGTCCTCGCGGTCTCGGTGAGGAAGTCGGACGCGAGCGCGGCCGAGTCCCATGCCGCCGATGCACTCGCGCCCAGCGCCGCGTTGCACGCCTCGAGCAACCGCTCGTACTCCTGCAGCCGGTGCCGGCGGAAGACCGCCATCACTCGAAGTCCACGATCGTCGTCGTCGCGCCGCCATCAGTCCGGATCTCGCGCAGGAAGAACCCCTCCTCCACCAATTCGGCCTTGATGGTGAAGACCGACGACGGCGAACCCTCGGTGGCGACGACGTGCGTCAGCGGACTCACCCGCAGGTGGCCCAGCCGCGCGTGCTCCACCACGGTGTGCTCGTGGACGAGGTCGGCCACCACGGGCGTGGACGCGGTGAGCTCCCTCGCCGCGTTCGCCGAGCGCACCAGGTCGGGGACGGCGCGCGATTCCATCAGGACCGCCCGGAACACCGTCGGCCACCGTTCCCGCACGATGCTCTCCGGCGTCAAGGGGTGAGCGTTCGCCGCGAGCTCGTCATAGAACTCCGCCATGGCCTGCCGTGTCTGCGCGCCGGGACGCGCACCGTCAGGGCGAGAGATGTCGGGCCCGAGGCCGAGGGCTTCTCGCTCCAGGACAGCCCGCGCCCGCCCGGCTTCGGCCAGCACGGCCCGTTCGAATGCCTCGCGCTCCATCGCGAACCGGACCACCTGCCTGACCTCGACGTCGCTGACGAGAACCGGGATCGTCAGCTCCAGGTTGGCGATCCGGAACCGGGGCGTCGAGAAGTCCGCGAAGTCCGGATCCCCTCGTCGCCGCTCGGCGACCTGCCTCGAGTACCCGTCGGCGAGCTCCCGGCCCTTGACGGCTTCGGCGAAGCAGAACCCGAGGTAGTCGCTGAGCGCAACATCACGCATGTCATCTCCCGTACGGGTCTAGGCCGCCAGCATGCCGAGGACCTTCTCCAGCCCGGCCGGGATCTCGTCCTGCACAGCCTTGACGTTGACCTTGAGCGTGTACTCCTTCGAGACCTCGACGCCCACCGTGCTGCGCCGCTGATACGAGCCGGAGACCCGGAAGCTCACCGGCCCCCAGCCGGCCTTCACCTCGGCCTCGACCCCGATGTCCTCCGACACCGTGGACGTCTCGACCGAGTTGAGCTTGACGTTGAAGTCCACGATCACGTGCTCGATCCGCAGCGCCGGGATGGGCAGCATGGCCAGCAACGGGACCCGGAGCGCCACGTCCCGCGAGATCTCATTGCCCGCCGCGTCGACGTCCTTGCGCTGGTGGGTGAAGTCGACCATCACGACCTCACGCTTGCCGCCGACCTCGTTGAAGCCCACGCGGTCGATGAAGTCGATGGTCGCCAGCGATGAGGCGATCTGCGCATCGACGGCGGCCTGCAGGGGTCCGCCGATCATGCTGCGGAACGGGATGTTGTTGAGCTCGGACGTGAAGTCGGTCGACGGCGCCGCCGACGGCCCACCCGCCGCGGCCCGTTCCTTGTCGATGGCCCGGAGGAGGTCCATCGACGCACGGACGGCATCGTCGCCGTCACCGGTGGCCGCGGGTGTCACCGCACCCGGCGCCTTCGCCGGCTCATTTCTGCGGGACCTTTCGCGTCCCGTTCTGGATTCGTCAGCCATTCGAATCGCTCTCCTGACGTTTTCGGCTACCAGTGCATCAGGGCTGATCCGCCCGATGCCCAGGTGTAGTACAGGCGTACGCGGACGACGTATCGCCGGCCGGCGAAAAGCTTGGTCGCGATGAGTGCGTTGCGCGCTTCGCCGCTGTCGTCGTCGCCCTGGAGGTAGCGCAGTTCCCCGCCGACTTCCTCGAAGAGGACCATGACGACGTCGGCCGAGCCGAATGTCCCGATGCTGTACTTGCGGCTCGCGGCGGGACGGATCTCCGCGTCGAATTGCTCACCTGGGGCGAGATTCATCGCGACGGACTGGTACGGCTGGAGGACCGGGAGCACGGCGGCCTGGGACGGATACCAGGACCGGACCTGCTGGCGGTCGACGTCGGAGACGGTTCCCGGCGGGAATATGCCCGTCCGGAATTCCTCGGGACGACGAATGAGCCCGCCGGGAAACTCGTAATGCATGACGGAGGCCGGGTCCCAGGCCGATCCCGTCACCTCCCTGGGGTCGAGCTTCCGGAGCACGTTCTGGTAGACCTTGCCGCGATCCCAGCTGTTCGGCGGTCGCCCGAGGAAGGCATAGACCGCCTCTTCGTCCCAGATGATTCCGGCGTTGGGGTTCTGGTGCTCGTGCGGCAGGCCCAGGCTGTGCCCGATCTCATGGCGCGCGGTCGAGCGGCCTTCCTGCGTGGTGAGGTCCCAGCCGAAGTTCATCGTTCGCTGATCGATCGCGATGCCGAGCACGTCGCGTCCGAGGTAGGACCAGGAACCGTCACCCTGGACGAATCCGATCCGGATCTCGGCCTCATCGGGGTCGTCGACCTCGACGAAGTCCAGCCCGAGCCCGATCGCCTTCCACTCGTCGAAGGACTCCCGGACGACCTGCTGCTGATCAAGGCGCTCGGACTGCTCCAGGAAGCAGTACCGCAGCGTCGTCCCGTTCGCCCATCTGGTCCGCCAGACGATAATCGCGCGTTGGCGGTCGAATGGAAGGTCGGGCGACAGTACGGGCATGCTACGGACGGGCGCGCTGCAATACTGCAGGCGCGCACGAACGGTTGGATCTGCCATTCCAGCTCACCCCCGTGGCTGAATGCGTCGTAAGGCAGCGGACGCACAGCCCCAAGGCCGTGTCCGCTTACTGTCATGGCGGCATCCGATCGCCTGATGGATCGGCTCCACCATGCGTTGATAATCAGCCGATGGCCGGCTAAGCACCCCAGAAAAGGCTCACCGGGAATCATCCCCCCTCAGCTGCGCCCCACCCCGCATTGACCCGAATTACCTTGACATACCGCAGGCTGGTGATCTTGTCAATGGTGCTCCGGACGGGCACGGCTGGGCAGCAGCGTCATCAGCAGCGCGGCGAGCACGTACGCTCCGATCTGCCAGGGCAGCGCCGCCGCCAGCGCGTCGGCGTGGGCGGTGACGGCGTCGACGCCGGCCGCGTCCTCCAGGGTCGCGAAGAAGACGGTGCCGAGGACGGCGACGCCGAGGGCGTTGCCGACCTGGCTGAACGTCGTCAGGACGCCGGCCGCGGAGCCGGCGCGGTGCTCGTCGACGGCGGAGATGATGATGTCGATGAGGGGTGGCGCGGCGAGCCCGAGGCCGAGGCCGCCGATGAACAGCGGCCAGGCCAGCGCCCAGTAGCCGAGGTCGACGGTGTCGGTCAGCAGCACCAGCAGCAGCACCTGCGCCGCCGCCAGGCTCGCCGCGCCGGTCACCAGCAGGGCCCGCCCGGCCTTCGCCGCCAGCTGCACCGACAACGCCGACGTGATGAACGAGCCGATCGCGTACGGCAGCAGCACCAGCCCGGTCTCCCAGGCCGTCCGCCCGGTGCCGTTCTGCAGGTACAGCACCAGCAGCAGGAAGTACGAGCCGATCGCGCCGAAGAACAGCACCGCGACCAGCGAACCCGCGCCGGGTGAACAGCGTCGGCTCGATCAGCGGGTCGCCGCCGCGGGCCCGGATCCGGCGCTGCCGCCACACCAGCGCCGCGATCACCAGTGGCGCGGCGACCAGGCAGGCGACGGTCCACGCGGGCCAGTCCAGCTTGGGGCCCTGGATCAGCGGCAGCAGCACCGTCGCCGCCGTCGCCAGGACGGCGCCGGGGACGTCCCGCCAGGCCGAGCCGGGGTCGCGCGGCTCAGCCAGCGTCCGCCATCCGACCAGCAGCGCCACCACCCCGATCGGCACGTTCACCCAGAACACCGCGCGCCAGCCCAGCCCCCCAGAGGTCGCCGTCGACGAGCGCACCGCCGAGGATCGGGCCGACGACCGCGGCCAGGCCCAGCGTCGCGCCGTACACGCCGAGCGCCGCGGGACGGTACCGGTCCGGGAAGTTGGCCCGGATCATCCCGATCACCAGCGGGACGGTGAACGCCGCCGCCACGCCGGTGAGAATGCGCATGACCATCAGCCAGCCCGGGTTCGGCGCCAGGGCGGTCAGCGCGGCGAAGAGTGTCCCCGCCCCGACGCCGGCCAGGAACACCCGGCGGCGTCCGTACAGGTCGCCGACCCGGCCGCCGGTGATCAGGCCCGCACCCATCGCGAGGGTGTAACCGGCCAGCGTCCACTGCACCTGCGCCGACGTCATGCCCAGGTCCGCGGCCATCGACGGCAGCGCGACCGTGACGATCGTGGCGTCCACGAGGTCCATGAACTCCGCCGTGAGGACCACGGCGAGCCCCACCCACACCGCGGCGGCATGCGAGACGACCTGCTGACCGAGGTCATCGGCGCGCTGAACGAGCGGCTGCGTCAGGATCTCGGCGGCTTCGACGACGCCGGGCTGCGGGCGCTGCGCGACTTCGCCCGCGCGGCGAAGGCCGGCACCGAGCTGCTCTGCGGGCAGGGGCGTCGGACCGGCCTAGGCGGACGTCTTGACGTGCATCCAGAGCACGACGTCGAGGATGCGCAGCGGCGGGTCGAGCAGGTCGGACTCGCGGACCGCGGACTCGGCGATGACCTTCTCGAGCAGCCGCCGCACCTCGGTGTCGGTGACGAGGTGCTGGTAGACCAGCCAGTCGACGCGGCGGTCCTCGCCCACGCCGAGGAGGCCGCGGGTGACGAGGGAGTCGCGGACGGGGAACAGGCGGGGCCGCTTGCGGGCGCACAGCTTCGACGCCGCCACCCACTTGTTGCCGCCGAGGGCGTTCTTGAGCTGCAGGTGCAGGTGCTCGGCGGCGTCGAGGACGGCGTCGGCGGCGTCGGCGAGGTCGGTCTCGACCGGCACCATGCGTAACGCCTTGAGGACGTCGTTGCGGTGCGGGCCGCCCTGCAGCAGCTGCCGCCCGGCCCGCGGCCCGACGCTGATGCCCAGCAGCGACGTGGCGTAGAGGTCGGCGGCGGTGATGGAGTCGTACTCCACCGGGCCGACCGCGAGGAAGCTGCGGCCGGCGTAGTTGGAGTCGCGGTCGTAGAAGAGCCGGAGGTTCTGCACGGCGGCAGGGTCCTCGAGGGCGCCCAGCGCGGCCGAGCGGGCGCGGTCGAGCTGAGCGGAGGACGGCCGACGGGCGCGTGTCGGGGTCACAACGATCATCGTGACAGGCTCCTCGGACACATCCAACCCCTCAGACCGTCAAGTGGACGTCAGAATTGCGGCCGACGGCGTCTGGAACGCGTGAAGATCCGGTCCCGGCCGGGCTTCGCGACCTAGCGTCGCCGGCATGGAGCACTCACAGCCGCTGTTCGTCCCCGTCCGCACGACCTCGTCCTGCATGGCCGTGGTCACCGCCCGGCTCCCGGACGGCGGCCGCGTCGGCCTGGCCTTCACCAGCGCCGAAGCGCTCGCCGCCGCCATGGGCCGGGCGCAGCCGTGGACCCGGCTCAGCATCGCCGCCGAGCGCGCGCTGCTCGCCCCGCTCGGAGTCGCGCGCATCCAGGTCGACCCGGTCCTCGTCGCGGCCCCGGCGCCGGTGAAGGCGCGTCATGCCGCGTGAGCTGGACGCCGTCGACCGGGTGATCCTCGGCCAGCTGCTGCGGATCGGCCGCTCCCCGCTGCATGTCCTCGCGCGGCGGGCCGGGCTGAGCGTGTCGGCGATGTCGGTGCGGGTCCGGCGGCTGGAGGAGGCCGGCATCATCGCCGGCTTCCGCGCCCAGGTCGACCTCGACGCCGTCGGGCGGCCGGTGCAGGCGGTGGTGCGGGTCGGGTTGGCGCCGGCGACCGAGCGGCCGATCTTCGAGAAGTGGCTCAGCGGCCGGGCGGCGGTGACGGCGGCCTGGCAGCTGGCCGGCGACGACGACTACCTGGTGCAGTTGGCCTGCCGCGACGTGGCCGGCCTCGACGACGAGCTGTGCGAGCTGACCGCGCACGGCGGCGCCGAGCGCACGTCGACGAGCATCGTGCTGCACGCCGTCCCCGACCTCGGTGGCCACCTCACCGAGTGACGCGGAGCTGACGTACCCTCGCAGACGCACCGACGCCGTGATCGAGCAGACGTGAGGGCTGATGGCCGAGCTGACCGCCAAGCAGTGGGGCACCAGGTACAGCGCCCAGCGCGGGCTGTACGAGCAGTACGCGGACCGCCTCCGGGCCCTGCTCGCCGACGTGCTGACCTCGGCGGGCATCGACGTGGTGCAGATCGAGTCGCGCGCGAAGACGGTCGGCAGCTTCGTCGAGAAGATCACCCGCAAGAGCCACGACGACGACCCGATCGGCACCATGACCGATCTGGTCGGCCTGCGGGTGATCACCTACTACCTGGAGGACGTCGGGCGGATCGGCGAGCTGATCGCCCGTGAGTTCGAGATCGACCAGGAGAACTCGTCGGACAAGGCCATCGACCTCGCCTCGGACCAGTTCGGCTACCTCTCGGCCCACCACGTGGTGCGGCTCGGCCCGTCGCGGCGCGAGCTGGCGGAGTGGGCGCCGTTCGCGTCGATCACGGCGGAGATCCAGGTGCGGACGGCGCTGCAGCACGCTTGGGCGGCGGTGAGCCACAAGGTCGCGTACAAGTCGGCGGCGCTGCCGGAGCCGATCCAGCGGCGGCTCTCGCGGCTCAGCGCGCTGTTCGAGCTGGCCGACGAGCAGTTCTCGTCGCTGCGGGACGCGAGCGCGGCGACCGACAGCGAGTACCGGCAGCAGGTGGACCGCGGCGCCCTGGACGTCCCGGTGGACACGTCCTCGATCGGCGCCTACCTCGACGGCGGCCGGGGCGACGTGCTGACAACGTGGTTCCAGCGGCACGGCTTCGACGTCACCACCAGGGAGGACGAGAACCGGCGCCGGCGGGCCCGGTCCGCCCTGGTGTCGGCGTTGAAGACGGTCGGCCTCGGCACACTCGTCGACCTCCACGCCTTCCTGGCCGACGCCGCGCGAACCGATGCCGCGATCGAGCTGGTGCGGACGGTCTACGAGGCCGACGGGCATCGTCCGCGGGGATCCCTGGAGGACCTGCTGACGATGACCGTGACCGCGGCGCTGGACTTCGGCGAACGACCGGGCACGCCCTACCTCACCGAGCAGTGGTCCGAGACGCTGCGGCGCGTGCGACGGGACGACACCACACCGTAGCCCCGGGAAACTCTATGCGTACGACGTACGCGTACGGTGTACGCTGTGGGCATGACCCTCCTCGTCACCGGTGCGACCGGAAGCGTCGGCCGCCTCGTCGTCGACCAGCTGCTCACCCTCGGCGCCACCGACGTGCGCGCCCTCGTCCGCAACCCGGCCAAGGCCACGCTGCCCGGCGGCGTCGAGGTCGCGACCGGCTACGTCGGCGCGCCCGAGACGCTGGACGGCGCCTTCGACGGCGTCGACCGCATGTACCTGACGTCGTACACCGAGACCGCCGTCGAGGTGCTGGCCCGCGCGAAGAAGGCCGGCGTCCAGCACGTCGTCAGCCTGTCCGGCGAACGGGAGAGCTGGTGGGGCTCGATCGTCGACGACGTCGAGGCGTCCGGCCTGGCGTGGACGCACCTGTGGCCCGGGGAGTTCATGGAGAACAGCACCATCTGGGCCGACCAGATCCGCACCACGAGCCAGGTCCGCGACGGCTACGCGCGGTCGGCGAACGCCGCCATCGCGATGGACGACGTCGCCGCGGTGGCCGCCGTCGCGCTGGTCCGGGACGGCCACGTCGGGCAGGCGTACACCCTCACCGGCCCCGAGACACTGACCCGCGCCGAGAAGGTCGCGCTCATCGGCCGCGCACTCGGCCGCGACGTCCCGTACGTCGAGCTGAGCCGCGACGACGCCGTCGCCGCGCTCACCCCCGCGATGGGCGAGCACGCCGAGTGGTACGTCGACGGCGAGAAGGACCTCGTCGACTACCCGCAGCAGGCCACCGGGGCCGTCGCCGAGCTGCTCGGCCGGCCGGCCACGACGTTCGCCGAGTGGGCCGTGCGGAACGCGACCCTGTTCCGCTGACCCACAGCCGCATTACAGTCGAAATGTGACGGTCGCCGTTCTGCTCATCATCGCCTTGGTCGTGGTGCTCGTGCTGGCTGCGACGGTCGTCTACGCGCGCCAGCCGGCGTCCGGTACGGGCCGCATCGTCCGGTACCGGCGCCGGACCCGCTCGGCGCCGCGGTTCCGCCTCGAACGGCTCAGCCAGCACCGCTACGTGCTGCGCAACGACGGCGGCACGTCCGCCTACGACGTCCGTCTCGACACCGACGACCTCACCGTCACGGAGGGCGAGACCCACCTGCGTGAGTTCGGCCCGCGACACGCCGAGCACTACCTCCTGATCCAGCCGATGCACGGACGGGTCACGGACATCGTGGTCCGCTGGCACACCCGGCCGGGCGGCGACGACGTGCAGGTCACGCCGTTGCGACTGGACATCGAGGCGGCCTCAGAAGGGCAGGAAGCCTGACCATCCCACCGCCGCGGCACGCGGGTTCGCAGCGCCGCCACCCGCCACCCCGGATGATGACTTAAGGTCGTCCAATGCTTGGCCTGCCGGACCACATCAAGGCGTGTCTGTTCGACCTTGACGGAGTCCTCACCCCCACCGCGGAAGTGCACAAAACCGCCTGGAAGGCGACGTTCGACGCGTTTCTCCGCGACCGCGCGCAAGGCGCGGACGACCCCTTCGTCCCCTTCGACATCGAGGGCGACTACAACGTCTACGTCGACGGCAAACAGCGCGCCGACGGCGTGCGCTCGTTCCTCGCCTCGCGCGGCATCACGCTGCCCGAGGGGACGCCCGACGACCCCGGCACCGCCGACACCGTCAACGGCGTCGGCAACCGCAAGAACGTCGTGCTGCTGGAGCGGCTGCGCGAGGTCGGCGTGCGCCCGTACCCAGGCTCCGTCACCTACCTGCACGCCGCCGTCGAGGCCGGGCTGCGCCGGGCCGTCGTGTCGGCCAGCGCGAACTGCCGCGAGGTCGTCGCGGCCGCCGGCATCGCCGACCTTCTCGAGGTCCGCGTCGACGGCCTGACGGCGCGCGCCGAGGGCCTGCGCGGCAAGCCGCAGCCCGACTCCTTCCTCGCCGCGGCCGAGCGGCTGGGCGTCGCGCCCGGCGAGGCCGCCGTGTTCGAGGACGCGCTCGCCGGCGTCCAGGCGGGCCGCGCGGGCGACTTCGGCTTCGTCGTCGGCGTCGACCGCGTGGGCCAGGCCGACGCCCTGCGCGAGCACGGCGCCGACATCGTCGTCGACGACCTCGCTGAGCTCCTGGAGGCGGGCCGATGATCCGCGAGGGCGCCTACCCCTGCGAGCCGTGGCGCATCCGCGAGGCCACACTGGACCTCGACCTGCTGGCGCAGTCCGAGTCGGTGCTCGCGCTGTCCAACGGCCACATCGGCCTGCGCGCCAACCTCGACGAGGGCGAGCCGCACGGGCTGCCCGGCAGCTACCTCAACTCGTTCTACGAGCTGCGCCCGCTGCCCTACGCCGAGGCCGGCTACGGCTACCCGGAACAGGGCCAGACGGTCGTCAACGTCACCAACGGCAAGCTGATCCGGCTGCTCGTCGACGACGAGCCGTTCGACGTCCGCTACGGCGACCTGCAGGCGCACGAGCGGGTGCTCGACATGCGCGCCGGGACGCTGGACCGCACCGTCGAGTGGGTGTCGCCGGCCGGCCAGGCGGTGCGGGTCCGCTCGACCCGGCTGGTGTCGTTCATCCAGCGCGCCGTCGCCGCGATCTGCTACGAGGTCGAGCCGGTCGAGAACGAGGCCCGCGTCGTCATCCAGTCCGGGCTGGTCGCCAACGAGGAACTGCCGGTCACCAAGAAGGACCCGCGCGTCGCGGCGTTGCTGGAAGAGCCGCTGGAGTCCGAGGAGCACATCGCCAACGGCGCCGGCGGCCTGCTGATCCACCGGACCAAGGCCAGCGGCCTGCGCATGGCGGCCGCGATGACGCACGTCGTCGAGGGCCCGGACCGCACCGTCGTCAGCACCGAGGCGTTCCCCGACTGGGCCCGCACCACCATCGCGTGCGTGCTCAAGCCGGGCGAGAAGCTGCGCGTCGTCAAGCTGCTCGCGTACGGGTTCTCCAGCCGCCGGTCGCTGCCGGCGCTGCGCGACCAGGTCGGCGCGGCGCTGGCGTCGGCGCGGCTGACCGGCTGGGAAGGGCTCTGCAAGGGGCAGCGCGAGTACCTCGACGCGTTCTGGGACGCCGCCGACGTCCGCGTCGACGGTGATCCCGAGGTCCAGCAGGCGGTCCGGTTCGGGCTGTTCCACGTCCTGCAGGCCGGCGCCCGCAACGAGATGCGGCCGATCCCGGCGAAGGGCCTGACCGGGCCCGGGTACGACGGCCACGTCTTCTGGGACACCGAGATGTTCGTGCTCCCGGTGCTCATCTACACCCAGCCCGACGCGGCCGCGCAGGTGCTGCGCTGGCGGCACGCGACGCTCGACCTCGCCCGGGAGCGGGCCCACACGCTCGGCCTGAAGGGCGCGGCGTTCCCGTGGCGGACCATCCGCGGCCACGAGACGTCCGGTTACTGGCCGGCCGGGACCGCCGGCTTCCACATCGGCGCCGGCATCGCCGACGCGACGATGCGCTACGTCCAGGCCACCGGCGACGAGGCGTTCGAGCGTGAGGTCGGGGTCGAGCTGCTGGTCGAGACCGCGCGGCTGTGGCGTTCGCTCGGCCACCACGACCGTCACGGCGCGTTCCACATCGACGGCGTCACCGGGCCGGACGAGTACTCGGCCGTCTCCAACGACAACGTCTACACGAACCTCATGGCGCAACGGAACCTCGTCGGCGCCGCCGACGCCGTGCTCCGTCACCCCGACATCGCCGCCGCCCTGGACGTCGACGACGAGGAGACGGCGTCCTGGCGCGACGCCGCCGGCGCCATGGCCATCCCGTACGACGACGAGCTGGGCGTGCACCAGCAATCCGAGGGGTTCACCCGGTTCCAGGAGTGGGACTTCGAGCACACCGAGCCCGACGACTACCCGCTGCTGCTGACGCACCCCTACTTCGACCTCTACCGGCGTCAGGTCATCAAGCAGTCCGACCTCGTGCTGGCCATGCACTGGCGCGGCGACGCGTTCACGCCGGCCGAGAAGGTGCGCAACTTCAGCTACTACGAGGCCCGCACCGTCCGCGACTCGTCGCTGTCGTCGTGCACCCAGGCCGTCATGGCCGCCGAGACCGGGCACCTGGAACTGGCGCACGACTACCTCGGCGAGGCCGCGCTGACCGACCTGCACGACAGCCACTCCAACACCAGCGACGGCGTCCACCTGGCGTCGCTCGCCGGGGCGTGGCTCGGCCTCGTCGCCGGCTACGGCGGCATGCGCGACCACGACGGCGTGCTCTCCTTCGCCCCGCGGCTGCCGAGCCGCATCAACCGGCTGGACTTCTCGCTGCTGTGGCGAGGGCTGCGGCTGCGGGTCAGCGTCCGGCCCGACGAGGTCACGTACTACCTGCGCGAAGGCGACCACGAGGACGGCTCGCGGCTGGAGCTGCTGCACCACGGCGAGCCGGTCACGGTCCGCGTCAGCGCGCCGGTCACCGTCGCGATCCCGCCGGCGCCGGCGCGCGAGCCGGAGCCGCAGCAGCCGGCCGGACGCGCTCCGGTCCGGCGTGGGGTGCACAACCCGGCTGTGGTCACCAGCTGACGCCGCGGGGGTGCGGGGGCTCGCGTCGCCCGCACCCACGCCGCGACGACGTCCGCCGGTCGCGCGTCGTGGTAGGTATGACCCGCCCCTCCGTTTCGCCGGGTCTCCGACGCTCGAACCGAGTGTTGAGCGGGCGTCGCGTGGCGGCGCGCCACTGGGTGTGATCACTGGGTGAGATCACACGGTGGGGTGGGGATCGCGTAAAAAGGACGCGCGGTTCGCCGTCTTGCGGCAGTGGGCCGTCCCCCTGCTGCCCATTTTCTCAGCCGCGTTGGTCGTCCTCGATTCCCGGAGCGCGGGCATCGAGGTGTACCCAGACTGCCCCCGTCCCCAACGTGGCGGTCTCCGACGAACGTCGCAGACCCGGGCACGGCCGGCCAGCCAACGAGAAGCCCGGCCCGACAGGGTCACCGCGCGCGGGGTTCGGGATGCCGCCGGATAACCGGGTGATCCGGCGTCCACCGCGCCGTACCCTTGACGGCGTATGCCTGCCTCCCCCACCACACCCACCTTGGCCGACCTGCGTGCCCGGCTGCCCGAGCTGATGCTGCGCGACGAGCGGCGGCTCGCGCGGCGGCTCGACGGTGTGCGCAAGGTCCGCGACGGCGAGGCGCTAACGTCCGCGCTGGCCGAGATCGCGCACGAGGTCGACGCCGCCGAGCGGCGGGTCGCACGGCGCCAGGCGGCCGTCCCCGCCGTCCGGTACCCGCAGGAGCTGCCGGTCAGCCAGCGCCGCGACGAGATCGCCGCCGCGATCCGCGACCACCAGGTCGTCATCGTCGCAGGCGAGACCGGGTCCGGGAAGAC
The DNA here is from genome assembly GCF_001270745.1 of Jiangella muralis. Classification (GTDB taxonomy): domain Bacteria; phylum Actinomycetota; class Actinomycetes; order Jiangellales; family Jiangellaceae; genus Jiangella; species Jiangella muralis. The sequence continues at coordinate 139,399 of NZ_KQ434759.1, read as the reverse complement.
GACGCAGCTGCCGAAGATCTGCCTCGAGCTGGGCCGGGGCGTCCGCGGCGCCATCGGGCACACCCAGCCGCGCCGGCTGGCGGCGCGCACCGTCGCCGAACGCATCGCCGAGGAGCTGCACACCGAGCTGGGCCGCGCCATCGGCTACCAGGTCCGGTTCACCGCGAAGGCCGGCGACGACACGCTGGTCAAGCTGATGACCGACGGCATCCTGCTGGCCGAGATCGGCCAGGACCGCATGCTGCGCCGCTACGACACGCTGATCATCGACGAGGCGCACGAGCGCAGCCTGAACATCGACTTCATCCTCGGCTACCTCAAGCAGCTGCTGCCGAAGCGGCCCGACCTGAAGGTGATCATCACCTCGGCGACGATCGACCCGGAGCGGTTCGCCCAGCACTTCGATGACGCGCCGATCATCGAGGTCAGCGGCCGGACGTACCCGGTCGAGGTCCGCTACCGCCCGCTGGAGCCGGAGGAGGAGGGCGAGCCGCGCGACCAGATCCAGGCGATCGTCGACGCCTGTGACGAGCTGGCCCTCGAACCGTCGGGCGACGTGCTGGTGTTCCTGTCCGGTGAGCGGGAGATCCGCGACACCGCCGACGCGCTGCGCAAGCGGTACGCGTCGGCCCCGCAGGGGACGCTCGAGGTGCTGCCGCTGTACGCCCGGTTGTCGGCCGCCGAGCAGCACCGGGTGTTCCAGCCGCACACCGGACGGCGCATCGTGCTGGCCACGAACGTCGCCGAGACGTCGCTGACGGTGCCCGGCATCCGCTACGTCGTCGACCCCGGCACGGCGCGCATCTCCCGCTACAGCAACCGGACCAAGGTGCAGCGGCTGCCGATCGAGCCGGTGTCGCAGGCGTCGGCGCGGCAGCGGGCCGGTCGCTGCGGCCGGCTGTCCGACGGCATCTGCGTCCGGTTGTACTCCGAGGAGGACTTCGAGGCGCGGCCGGCGTTCACCGAGCCGGAGATCCTGCGCACCAACCTCGCGTCGGTCATCCTGCAGATGACGGCGCTCGGGCTGGGCGACGTCGCGGCGTTCCCGTTCCTCGACCCGCCCGACCGCCGCAGCATCGCCGACGGCGTCAACCTGCTGGTCGAGCTGGGTGCGCTCGACCCCACCGCGCGTGACGACAAGGACCGCCTCACCACGGTCGGACGGTCGCTCTCCCAGCTGCCGATCGACCCGCGGTTGGCCCGGATGATCCTGGAGGCCGGCCGCAACGGCTCCACCCGCGAGGTGCTCGTCCTCGCCGCGGCGCTGTCGATCCAGGACCCGCGCGAACGGCCGAGCGACCAGCGCGAGGTCGCCGACGCGTTCCACGCCCGGTTCGCCGACCAGACGTCGGACTTCCTGGCCCTCCTCAACTTGTGGCGGTACGTGAAGGAGCAGCAGCAGGAGCTCTCGTCCAGCGCGTTCCGCCGGCTCTGCCGCACCGAACACCTCAACTACCTGCGCATCCGCGAGTGGCAAGACCTCGAGTCGCAGCTGCGCCAGCTGGTCAAGCCGCTGGGCGTCACGCTCAACACCGTCGACGGGTCCGAGGACAACATCCACCAGGCGTTGCTCTCCGGCCTGCTCTCGCACATCGGCGTCAAGGACGAGGCCGGCAACGAGTACCAGGGCGCCCGCGGCGCGAAGTTCGCCGTCTTCCCCGGGTCGGCGCTGTTCAAGAAGCCGCCCCGCTGGCTGATGTCCGCCGAGCTGGTCGAGACGTCGCGGCTGTGGGCCCGCGTCAACGCCCGCATCGACCCCGCGTGGGCCGAGCCGCTGGCCGAGCACCTGGTGAAGCGGACGTACAGCGAGCCGCACTGGGAGCGCAAGGCCGGCGCCGTCGTCGGCTACGAGAAGGTCATGCTGTACGGCGTCGTCATCGTGCCGCGGCGCAAGGTGCAGTACTCCCGGGTCGACCCGGAGCTGAGCCGCGAGCTGTTCATCCGGCACGCGCTGGTCGAGGGCGACTGGACGACGCACCACCGGTTCTTCCACGAGAATCGCGAGCTGCTGGACGACGTCGAGGAGCTGGAGCACCGCGCCCGCCGCCGCGACATCGTCGTCGACGACGAGACGCTGTTCGAGTTCTACGACCAGCGCATCCCCGCCGACATCGTCTCCGGCCGGCACTTCGACAGCTGGTGGAAGAAGGCCCAGCACGAGCGTCCCGACCTCCTCACGTTCAGCACCGACCTGCTGACCACCGACGCCGCCGGCGCCGTCACCCAGGCCGACTACCCCGACAGCTGGCCGGCCGACGACCTCGGCCTGCGGCTGACGTACCAGTTCGAGCCGGGGTCCAGCGCCGACGGCGTCACGGTGCACGTCCCGATCGAGGTGCTCAACCAGGTCGAACCGGACGGGTTCGACTGGCAGGTGCCAGGGCTGCGGCCGGAGCTGGTGACGGCGCTGATCAAGGCGCTGCCGAAGCAGCTGCGCCGCTCGTTCGTCCCGGCGCCCGACACCGCGCGCGAGGCGCTCGCCCAGCTGCCGCCGTCACCGTCCGGACAGCCGTTCACCGCCGCGCTGGCCCGGGTGCTGCACCGGCTGCGGGCCGTGCCGGTGACCGCCGACGACTTCGACCTGAGCAAGGTGCCCGACCACCTGCGCATGACGTTCCGGGTGCTGGACGAGAAGGGCAAGCCGGCCGGCGAGGGCAAGGACCTCGACGCGCTGAAGGTGCGGCTGAAGCAGCAGTTGCGCCAGACCATGGCGGCCGCGGCCAGCAGCATCGAGCGGACGGGGTTGACGGCGTGGCCGGGCGGCGAGCTGCCCCGCACGTTCGAGCAGCGCCGCTCCGGGCACGTCGTCACCGGCTACCCGGCGCTGGTCGACGAGGGCGCGACGGTCGCGCTGAAGGTGCTGCCGACGCCGGCCGACCAGGCCCGCGCGATGTGGACCGGCAACCGGCGGCTGCTGCTGCTCTCCGTGCCGTCGCCGACGTCGTTCGTGCAGCGCCACCTCGGCAACCGGTCGAAACTGCTGCTCAGCCAGAACCCGGACGGCTCCATCGCCGGCCTGCTCGACGACGTCGCCGCCGCCTCGGTCGACTGGCTGGTCGGCGAGGCCGGCGGCCCGGCGTGGGACGAGACGGCGTTCGCGGCGCTGCGCGAGCGGGTCCGCGCCGACCTCATCGAGACCGTCTTCGAGGTGGTCGCCGACGTCGAGAAGGTGCTCGAGGTCGCCCACCGGGTCGCGGCGGCGCTGAAGGGCACCACGAGCCTCGCGCTGACGGCGTCCCTGGTCGACGCCCGCGACCACCTCGCCCGCCTGATGCCGCCCGGCTTCGTCACGTCCACCGGGCGGCGGCGGCTGCCCGACCTGCTGCGCTACCTGCGCGGCATCGAACGGCGGCTGGAGAAGCTGCCGACCAGCCCGCAGCGCGACCACCAGCACCTGGAGACCGTCCGCCGGGTCACCGACGAGTACGACGCCGCGCTCGCCGCCCTCCCGCCCGGCCACGGCCCCACCCCCGAGCACGACGCCGTCCGCCGGATGATCGAGGAGCTGCGGGTCAGCCTGTTCGCCCAGGAGCTCGGCACGGCCCAGCCGGTGTCGGAGAAGCGCCTGCTCAAGGCCGTCGACGCGCTCTACGACTCCTAGATCACGATGGTCTCCCGGGCGGCGTAGCGACGGCCGTTGACGACGACGGTGCGGACGTCGGGCAGCGGCGGGACATGCAGGATCGTCCGGCGCGGCGCGTGGTGCCAGTGGCCCGTCACCGCGACGTCGAGCGTCTGCCCGTCGTCCTCCAGTCCGAACTCGAGGTCGACCGGGCCGTACTGGGTCGCGACCTGCTCGAACCGGGTCCGCGTGTCGCCCGAGATCCAGGACAGCGGGCACAGCCGGAGCAGGTGCAGCATGTCGTCCTCGAGGCTGTCGTCGATGACCGCATGCAGGATCGTCCAGACCACGATCGGGTAGGAGAACAGGTTCCCGTAGATGGCGTTGCGGTGCTCGCTGGAGATGTAGGTGTCCTGCGACAGGCCGCCGGCGACCAGCCCGAACATCCCCTCCAGGTAGCGCTGCCGGTCGCCGAGTTGCCAGCTGTGGAAGACGTTCCAGCTGTAGCACGGCTCGCTCGACGACTGCTCGTGGTCGAGCACCGCCGGGTACAGGGCGTTGTGATGCACCGGGTCGAACAGCGCGGTGTTCGGACCGACCCGGAAGAACTCCACGAACGACGACATCAGCGGGTCCGACGCGGGCATCAGGCCGGCCCACACCGACATCAGCGCACCGGTGTCGAGCATCGTGAAGTCGTCCCAGACGCCGTCGCCGGTGAACTGCGGCCGCAGCACCGGCCAGCTGTCGCCGTCGGCGTCGGTCCAGGTCGCCGAGCGGTCACCGAGGTCGCGCATGGCCTGGGCGTACGTCGTCCGGAAGGTGTCGGCGAGGGCGGCGAACTCGGCGGCGCGGGGGTGCTTCTCGCGCTTCAGCAACCGGACCGCGGAGGCCAGGCCCTTGTAGGTGAAGCACTGGCTGATCATGCCCTGCGTCTCCACGCCCTCGTCGGTCGAGTGGCCGGGCGGCATCAGGCCGGGCACGCCGTCGTGGCCGGTGAGCGCGACGGCCTGGGCGATGTACTCGCACGCCATGACCACGGGCTCCAGCCACCGGTCGACGAACTCCTGGCGGCCGGACAGCAGGGCGTGCGTCGAGATGATCTCCAGGATCGCGCCGTGGTCGCTCATCCAGTCGATCGCCTGCAGCTCCTGCGGCGTCGAGAGGTAGCCGGGATAGCTCCCGCCGGCGAAGATGGCGCCGGGCGGCGTCCGCGTGCCCTGGTACTCCTTGTAGATCTCGATGTGCTGCTCGACGACGTCGTGCAGGCCGAGCCGGTCCAGGAACATGTGGCTGATCATCGACGTCGGCGTGCTCCACAGCACGTCGTAGGCGTAGGAGCCGGAGAGGAACGAGAACAGGCCGAGGTCCGGGCTCTTCTCGGCGACGATCTCGGCCAGCTGCGGGCCACGCCGCAGCACCTGGTTCACGTGGTGGTCGGGGGTGGTGATGCGGGCGCCCTGAGCGTCCGGCGCCCAGAAGCCGTCGGACTCGGCCAGCGCGCCGTCCCAGCCGAGCGCGAACTCCTCCTCGACGTCGGCCCGCGCGCCGGGCAGCAGCGGCACCAGCAGGTCGATGTGGCTGCCGACCTGCGCCGGCAGGCTGAGGTCGAGGTCGTAGACGCCGTCCGCACCGCCCGGCGCCAGCGTGATCCGGCCGCCCTCCGCCGTGCGGACCACCAGCCGCACGTTGCCGTCGTCGTCCATGATCGGCACGTCGACCGGCCGGAGATCGGGGTTCCACACCCGCTGCATGGTCAGGTCGCCGTCCAGCGGCGCAAGCGCCGGCACCGCCCGCAGCGGCACGCCGTTCTCCTGCTCATACGGGCCCTGCGGCCGCATGTACGCCTTGCTCAGCCACAGCCGGAACGCGAACTCGTCCGGCGGCTCGACCGGGTCGACGTGGGTCACCTCGAAGCGCACCCACGCGTACAGCGGCTCGACGGCGCTCTGCACCTCGCCGGCGCCGGGCAGGTGCGCGAAGACGGACTGCCGGATGACCAGGCGCTCCGGGCGGCGGAACTCGGTCCACAGCACCGGGGCGTCGTGATCCTCGTGCCAGCCCTGCTTCCGGTAGCCGAGGTCGTCGTCCCAGACCTCGCGCTCGGAGTCGGGGAACGGGCGGAACCCGCCGACCCGCTGCGGCATCACGACGGTGAACTGGAAGTTCCGGCCCTGGTACGGCATCACGTTCGGCTTGGCGGAGATGACCCAGCTCGGCTCGCAGATCAGCGCGCCGTTGTAGACCGAGGTGAACCGGAACAGGTGCCCCTTCCAGCCGATCGGGGTCCAGACGTTGCGCTGCGGCGGCCACCAGCGCAGCGCCGCGGCCAGATCCGGCTCCGGGCCGTCCGCCGGCAGCGGCCGCGGTTCGAACGTGTCGGCCCGGGCGGCCGACGACAGCCCTGGCGCGGTCGCGGCCAGCGCTCCTCCAGCGGCTGTTCCCCCGGCGAGACGCAGCAATCCCCGTCGAGACAAGGCAGGCATGAATGGCTCCGTTCTGGACAAGTAGTTTCGAGATTTCGAAAACATTTCCAGCTATCCGGATGCAGGGAATCATGCCAGTGATCGTTCGCGACGACAAGGGCCCAGCCAGGAGGTCGGCCACACGTCCACCATGATCATCCGACTTTTGAGCTGCTCTGACACCCCAAAAGTTGGATGATCATGGCCGGACCCGGCGGCCGCCGGCGGACGCACGGACGAGTCAGGCGGTGGGCGGGGCGACCGAGCGCGGGTCGAAGCCGTACGGCAGCTCCAGCCGGTGCGCGGCCAGCAGCGGCTCGTCCGCCAGCACGTCCGCGGTCGGACCGTCGGCCACCACCGTCCCGCCGGACAGCACGACCGAGCGCGGGCACAGCTGCAGCGCGAACGGCAGGTCGTGCGTGACCACCAGCTGGGTGACGTCGAGCGCGTCGAGGATGTCGTACAGCTCGCGCCGGCTGGCGGGGTCGAGGTTGCTGGTGGGCTCGTCCAGCACCAGGATCTCCGGGCGCATCGCCAGCACCGTCGCGACGGCGACCCGGCGGCGCTGGCCGAACGAGAGGTGGTGCGGCGGCCGGCCGGCGACGTCGCCCATGCCGACCAGCGCCAGAGCCTCGTCGACGCGAGCGTCCAGTTCGGCGCCACGCAGGCCGAGGTTGGCCGGGCCGAAGGCGACGTCGTCGCGGACCGTCGGCATGAACAGCTGGTCGTCGGGGTCCTGGAAGACGATGCCGACCCGGCGGCGGACCTCGCGCAGCGTGTCGCGGTCGCCCGGCCGCACCTCCAGCCCGCCGACGCGGACCGTGCCGACGCCGCCGGACAGGATGCCGTTGAGGTGCAGCACCAGCGTCGTCTTGCCGGCGCCGTTGGGCCCGAGCAGCGCGACCCGCTCGCCCCGTCCGATCGTGAGGTCGACGCCGAACAGCGCCTGGTGGCCGTCGGCGTAGGCGAACGCCAGCCCGCTGACCTCCAGCGACGCGTCGCCCGTCACGCCAGCACCGCCGTCAGCGCCACGACCGCGGCGGCCAGTGGGAGCGCGGCACCGCGCAGCCAGTCGGCGCGGCTCGCGCCCGCGGTGGACGTCAGCGGCATCGAGCCGCCGTAGCCGCGCGCCAGCATCGCCAGGTGCACCCGCTCGCCCCGCTCGTAGGACCGGACGAACAGGGCGCCGGCGCCCTGCGCGACCACCCGGACGTGACCGAGGTGGCGGGCCTCGAAGCCGCGCGACTCGCGGGCGATGCGCATGCGGCGGAGGTCGCCGGTGACGACGTCGGCGTAGCGGATCATGAACGACGCGATCTCTACCAGCCGGTCTGGTACGCGCAGCCGCTGCAGCCCGGCCAGCAGCGCCCGCACATCCGTCGTCGCCGCCAGCAGGATCGACGCGACGACGCCCAGCGTGCCCTTGGCGAGGATGTTCCAGCCGGTCAGCAGGCCGTGCTCGCTCAGCGACAGCCCCAGCACGTCGACCCGCGGGCCCTGCGACACGATCGGCAGCAGCAGCGCGAACACGACGAACGGGATCTCTACCACCATCCGGGTGATGATCACGCGGGCCGGCACGCGGGCGAGCGCCGCCACGCCGGCCAGCAGCACCGCGTAGGCGCCGAACGCCGCGTACTCCTCCCGCGGCGTCGCGACCACCACCAGCACGAACGCCAGCAGCGCCAGTATCTTCACGTGCGCCGGCAGCCGGTGCGCCGGCGAGTCGCCCGGCCGGTACAGCGCGAGCCCGTGGCCACCGCTCACCGGACGGCGTCCGCCCGCTTCGCAGCTGCCGGCGACCGGCGGCCGACCAGCCGGAACAACACCACGCCGAGGACCACGACCACCGCGACGCCGAGGACCCCGGCCACACCGACCGGGATGCCGCCGACCTCGCCGTAGTCGGCCAGCGCGGAGCCGCCGAACGCGTGGTCGCGGGCGGTCGCGAGGAAGCCCTCGTCCTCGGCGACGTACTCCAGGCCGTCCGGATGGGCGCTGGCGAAGAAGCTGACGACGCCGGCCAGCGCCAGCGCGACCACGCCGCCACCGATGAGCAACGGCCGCACGCTCCCCCGCGCGGCCACCGGCTCCGGCCCACCCGCCGCGACCGGCACCAGCGTCCCGTCGGCGTTCCTCAGTTGCAGCGGCGCGCGCAGCCCGCGCGCCGCGTACACGAGGTCCGGCCGGACGGCGACGACGGCGCTCACCGTCAGGCCGGTGATGACCGCCTCGCCGATGCCGATCAGCGTGTGCCAGCCGAGCATGCTCACCGTCAGCGCGCCCAGCGACAGCGACGCCTCGCCGCCGACGGCGAACAGCAGCACGAAGACCAGGGCCGCCACCGGCACCGACAGCAGCGCGCCGGCCGCCGAGGCCGGCACCACCGACGCCGGCCGTTTCGGCAGCACCGCCAGCACCGCGCGCGTCACCACCCAGCCGACGACCACCGTGGTGATGCCGATGAGCGAGATGTTCGTGCCTAGCGCCGTCAGCCCGCCGTCGGCGAACAACAGTGCCTGCACGAGCAGCACCACCGACAGGCACAGCACCGCCGTCCACGGGCCGACCAGCACGGCCGCGAGCGCCCCGCCCATCAGGTGGCCGCTGGTGCCGACGCCGACCGGGAAGTTCAGCATCTGCACGGCGAACACGAACGCCGCGGTGAGGCCCGCCAGCGGCGCCGCCCGCTCGTCCAGCTCGCCCTGCGCCTTGCGCAACGCCACCGCGACACCCGCCGCCGCGACGGCGCCGGTCGCGACCGACGTGGGAGCGTTCAGGAACCCGTCGGGGACGTGCATGGGTGTCCTCCTCGCGACCGGGACGGGGCGTGATTCTGCAACTGACCTGCGACGACAGGCAGCGACTTTCTTGCTCACTGCATGATGCGACATAGTCGCACCTGGCGCAAGGATGCGGGCGGGCCGTTCATCCGGCCGCCGCCTGGCGTTGGCCCGCAGCGTGATCGCGAGCCCTGGCGCATCTCCCGGGACGAGATTGCTCCGGCGCCGACGCGGCCGGCGCCGCAGGACTCGGACCGGCGAATTCCCGAATGATGAGACACGATCGTCCGTATGACGGGACGTCGCCTTGCGGTCGCGTGCCTGGCTCCTAAGATCGCTGGCACTGGTGGTTCGGCCGGCGGGCACCTGATGGGTGCGATCCGGCCGACGCAAGAGGCCCCTGGCGCGGTTGACGTCGACCGGGTGGCCGGCCCCCGGCGAACGCCTGTCCGCGCTCCCGAGGAGACACCACTCTCATGACCCGTCCCACCCCTGCCCTGACCGCGACCGTGCCCGGCTACCCGCGCATCGGCCCGGACCGCGAGCTCAAGCGCGCCCTGGAGGCGTACTGGTCCGGCGAATCCGGCCGCGACGACCTCGACGCCACGGCGCGCGCCGAGCGCGAGCGGACCTGGCGCCGGCTCGCCGCGCTGGGCCTGGACGCCGTCCCGTCGAACACGTTCTCGCTGTACGACCAGGTCCTCGACGCCGTCGTGCTGGCCGGCGCGGTGCCGCCGCGGTTCGCGTCGCTCGGGCTGGACGGCCTGGGCACGTACTTCGCGATGGCCCGCGGCACCGGCGGCGTGGCGCCGCTGGAGCTGACCAAGTGGTTCGACACCAACTACCACTACCTCGTCCCGGAGATCGGCCCGGCGACGCGCTTCCACCTCGACCCGGCCAAGCCGGTGGGCGAGTACCGGGAGGCGCTGGCGCTGGGCGTCGAGACCCGGCCGGTGCTGCTCGGGCCGGCCAGCCTGCTGCTGCTGTCCAAGCCGGCGGACGGCGCGCCCGGCGGCTTCGCGCCACTGGACCGGCTGGACGACCTCGTCACCGTCTACGCGCTGCTGCTGGCGACGCTGGCCGACGAGGGGGTCGCGTGGGTGCAGCTGGACGAGCCGGCCTACGTCGCGGACCGGACTGACGCGGAGCTGGATGCGCTGCGCCGGGTGTACTCGCGGCTGGGTGAGCTGGCGGATCGGCCGGCGATCCTGGTGTCGTCGTACTTCGGCTCGCTCGGCGACGCGCTGCCGGTGCTGGCGTCGTCGCCGGTGGAGGCGATCGGGCTGGACCTGGTCGCGGGTGACCTGCCCGCTGCCGGCACCCCCGGCCTGGACACCAAGACCGTCGTCGCGGGGGTGGTCGACGGCCGCAACGTCTGGCGCACCGACCTCGACGCGGCGCTGGCCACTCTGCGCGCCGTCCAGGCGCGGGCCGGCTCCGTCGCCGTCGGGACGTCCTGCTCGCTGCTGCACGTCCCGTACGACCTCGACGCCGAGACCGCGCTGGACCCGCAGCTGCGGTCGTGGCTGGCGTTCGCCGACCAGAAGGTCGCCGAGGTCGTGACGCTCGCGGCCGCGCTGCGCGGCGAGGACCGCTCGGCGGAGTTCGCCGCCGCCCGGGCCGCGCTGGCCGATCGTGCCGCCGCCCCGCGCGTCGTCGACGACGGTGTGCGGACGCGGCTGGCCGGGCTCACCGCGGCCGACGCCCGGCGCGCGCCGTACGCCGGCCGGGCCGCCGCCCAGCGCGACCGGCTCGGCCTGCCGCCGCTGCCGACGACGACCATCGGGTCGTTCCCGCAGACCGGCGACATCAGGCGGGCGCGGGCCGCGTACCGCGCCGGGCGGCTGGACCGCACCGAGTACGTCGCCAGGATGCGGGCCGAGATCGAGCGGGTCATCCGGCTGCAGGAACGGCTCGGTCTCGACGTCCTCGTGCACGGCGAGCCGGAGCGCAACGACATGGTGCAGTACTTCGCCGAGAACCTCGCCGGGTTCGTCACGACCGAGCACGGCTGGGTGCAGTCGTACGGATCGCGCTGCGTCCGCCCGCCGATCCTCTACGGCGACGTGTCACGGCCCGCGCCGATCACTGTCGAGTGGGCCACCTACGCGCAGTCGCTCACCGAGCGGCCGGTGAAGGGCATGCTGACCGGGCCGGTCACGATCCTCGCGTGGTCGTTCGTCCGCGACGACCAGCCGCTGGGCGACACCGCCCGGCAGGTCGCGCTGGCGCTGCGCGACGAGGTCGGCGAGCTGGAGGCGGCCGGCGTCGGGATCGTGCAGGTGGACGAGCCGGCGCTGCGCGAGCTGCTGCCGTTGCGGGCCGTTGCGCGGCCGGACTATCTCGACTGGTCGGTGACGGCGTTCCGCCTCGCGACGTCCGGCGTGGCCGACGCGACGCAGGTGCACACGCACCTCTGCTACTCCGAGTTCGGCGACGTCGTGGCCGCGATCGACGGGCTGGACGCGGACGTCACCAGCATCGAGGCGGCGCGGTCGCGGATGGAGATCGTGCCGGACGTCGCGGCGTCCGGGTTCGGGCGCGGCATCGGCCCCGGCGTGTACGACATCCACTCGCGGCGGGTGCCCGACGCCGACGAGGTCGAGGCGCTGCTGCGGCGGGCGCTGGCCGACATCCCCGGCGACCGGCTCTGGGTGAACCCGGACTGCGGCCTGAAGACGCGCGCCTACGAGGAGGTCGAGCCGGCGTTGACGGCGCTGGTCGAGGCGGCCTGGCGCGTGCGCTGACGCTGTCGCCCCAGTCGGGAGGGAGTTCTCCTCGCTCTGGCGGGCAAAACTCCTTCCCGACGACTTGGACGACGGGTCGGTTGTCCACAGATCCTTCAGCGGGCCTGGCATCCCGCACGTCGTCGACGCAGGCTGTTCGGCATGGCTCAGATGCGTGCCGAGAACCTGGCCCGGCTACAGGACGGGCTCATCACCCGAGGCCAAGCGCTCGCGGCCGGGCTGACGCCGTCGGCGATCGAGCACGCGCTGCGGCGCGGTGGACCGTGGCAGCGGGTGGTCCGTGGTGTCTACGCGACGTTCACCGGTCCGCTGGCACCGCTACACCGACTGCGAGCGGCCTGCTTGCGGGTCGGCGACGGCGCGCTGGTCACTGGGGCCTGGGCATGCTGGATGTCCGGACTGAAGTACGGCCCACCCACCGGAGCTGTCGTGGACATGCTGGTCGCACGCAAAATGGACCGCTCGGACACGGGCTTCGTCCGGGTTCATCAGACATCACGACTCCCTCAGATGCAGTTCTGGATCAATCGCGACGAGACGGCGGGCGCGCTGCCGGTTCCACCCGACCTGGTGCTCGACAGCATCGCGCCCACGGCCCGGCCCGGTGTGATCCCGACGGTGCCCGCCGCGCGCGCCGTCATCGATGCCGTCGTGCTCGGGACGCTGCAGCCCTCCGAGTGGACGCCGGCACACCGGGGCGCGGGACTACGCAACGTCCGCGCGCTGATGTGCGAGGTCGTGCAGCGCCGCAAGTCCAGCCTGGCCGAGCTGCGGGTCGAGGCGCGGGCAGCGAGACGGCGAGGATCGGCGCTGATCCGCGTGGCGCTGGCGGACATCGAGGCGGGCTGCCGGTCGGCGCCGGAGTGCGAGCTGCGCGACGTGGTACGCCACAGCCGGATCCTGCCCGAGCCGCACTGGAACCGGCCGCTGCCCGGTGTTCGCGGGATCGTCCCGGATGCATGCTGGGACGAGCAGCGGCTGGTTGTCGAGGTCGACTCGCGCTCGTTCCACGGGTTCGGCGACGCGCCGGAGCGGACCGAGCACCGTCGGGCCCGGCTGGCCGCACTCGGCTGGGTGGTACTCCCGGTGTCGCCGGCCCGGCTGCGAGCCGACCCAGCGGGGGTTCAGCTGCAGATCGAGGCCGCCTACATCATGGGGCGAGGCCGGCCGTGCTCTCGCGGATCTCGAGCGTGAACGGGACGTCGATGCGCTCGGCCTTCGCCTCGGGGTCGGCCAGCCGCCGGACGATCAGGCGGATCGCCTCGGCGGCGAGGAACGGCACGTCCGGCGAGACCGTCGTCAGCGACGGCGTCGAGTAGCGGCCGTCCTCGACGTCGTCGAAGCCCGCCACCGCGACGTCGTCCGGCACCCGCAGGCCGCGCTCGTGCAGCACCCGCAGCGCGCCGAGCGCCATGAGGTCGTTGAAGCAGAACACGGCGTCGACGGGGCGGCCGCTGTCGAGCAGGCCGGCCATCGCCTGGGCGCCGCTGGCGCGGCTGAAGTCGAGGTCGGAGACGACCAGGCGGCCGTCGACCGGCAGATCGGCGTCGCGCAGGGCGGCGCGGTAGCCGCGGGCGCGCAGCCCACCGGTGCCGGCCCGCTGCGCGCCGACGGCCGCGATGTGCCGCCGCCCCAGCCCGACGAGGTGCGTGGTGACCTCGCGGGCCGCCCGGACGTTGTCGATGGCGATGTGGTCGAAGCCGGCCGGATGCCCCCGCTCGCCCAGCAGCACCATCGGCGTCGACCCCGGATGCGCCGCGACGTCGGCGGACGTCATCGCCATCGGGCTGAACACGACGCCGTCGATCAGCTGGGTGTCGAGGGAGTCCAGGGCGATGCGCTCGCGCTCGGCCTCACCGAACGTCTCCTCGATCAGCACCGTCAGGCTCTGCCGCTTCGCGACGGCGCCCAGCTCGGACGCCAGCGCCGCGAAGTACGGCGACGTCAGCTCCGGCAGCGCGATGGCGAGGAACCCCGACCGTCCGTGCCGCAGGCTGCGCGCCGACACGTTCGGCCGGTAGCGCAGCTCGGCGATGGCGGCGAGCACCTTCTGGCGGGTCTTCTCGGTGACGTTCGGGTGGTTGTTGATGACGTTGGAGACGGTCTTGAACGACACGCCGGCGAGGTCCGCCACGTCCTTCAGCCGCGTGCCCACCTGCCTGCCCCTCTCGCCTGCCCAGGACGATCTGACCGTGTGTCTGACCGAGTCTAGGGATCGCCCGGTCCCCGGCCGACCGCTTTTCCGGCCCGGAGACCGGACCGGACCAACTCGCCACCCTCTCTTCCCAAACCCAGGTTATCCGTTGTAAAACTGTCCGCAAGGTTATCCGTTGTAAACGGCAATGCCAGGATTTCTCGCACCACCGAGTCGCTGCGGAAGGCACGGGAGGCACTCTTGTACGACGTCGAGGTCGGACTGGATCCGGCATTCACCGTGGGCGCCGTCGACCCGAGGTTGTACGGGTCGTTCGTCGAGCACATGGGACGGTGCGTCTACGGCGGCATCTTCGAGCCCGACCACCCGACCGCCGACGAGCACGGGTTCCGGCAGGACGTCGCCGACCTGGTGCGGGAGCTGGGCGTCACGACCGTCCGCTACCCGGGCGGCAACTTCGTCTCCGGCTACCGCTGGGAGGACGGGGTCGGGCCGGTGGCGGACCGCCCGCGCCGCCTCGACCTGGCCTGGCGGTCGCTCGAGCCGAACACCGTCGGGACGGACGAGTTCTGCCGGTGGGCCCGCGGTGTCGGCGTCGACCCGATCATGGCGGTGAACCTGGGCACCCGCGGCGTCGACGCCGCCGTCGACCTGCTCGAATACACCAACTTCGCGCCCGGCAGCACCAGCACCGCCGACCGCCGGGTCGCGAACGGGCACAAGGACCCGCACGCCGTCGGCACGTGGTGCCTGGGCAACGAGCTGGACGGCCCGTGGCAGATCGGGCACAAGACGGCCGACGAGTACGGGCGACTGGCCGCGGAGACGGCGCGCGCGATGCGCCGGGCGGACCCGAACCTGGAACTCGTCGCCTGCGGCAGCTCCAACAGCGGCATGCCGACGTTCGGCAGCTGGGAACGCACCGTCCTGGAGCACACCTACGACCTGGTCGACCACATCTCGCTGCACGCCTACTACGAACCGGCCGGCGGCGACGTCGACAGCTTCCTGGCGTCCTCGGAGGACATGCGCCGGATGATCACGGCGATCACCGCCACCGCGGACCACGTCGGCGCGGTCCGGCGCAGCAGCAAACGGCTGACCGTCTCGTTCGACGAGTGGAACGTCTGGTACCAGCACCGGTTCGCCGGGCAGGACACCCTCGAGCAGACCGAGAACGGCGCCCTGATCGAGGACGTGTACGACGTCACGGACGCGGTCGTGGTCGGCGACCTGCTGATGGCGCTGCTGGACCACAGCGACCGGGTCGCGATCGCCTGCCAGGCACAGCTGGTGAACGTGATCGCGCCGATCCTCACGCGACCCGGAGGCGCGGCCTGGCGGCAGACCATCTTCCACCCGTTCGCGCTGACCGCCCGGCACGCCCGCGGGACGGTGCTGCGCACGGCGGTGCGGACGGCGCAGCTCCCGACGCAGCGCTACGGCGACGTCCCCGCCACCCGGGTGACCGCGGTCCAGGACCCGGAGACCGGCGCGCTCACTCTGCTGGCCACGAACCGGAACCGCACGGAGCCGGCCCGGCTCACCGTCCCGCTGCGCGCGTTCGGTGAGCGGCGGCTGCTGGAGCACCTGACGCTCGCCGACGACGACCCGTCGGCCACGAACTCCGCCGAGCACCCGGACCGGGTCGTCCCGCGTCCGGTCGCCGGCACCGTCATCGACGGCGACCAGACGCTCACCGCGATCCTGCCGCCGTCGTCCTGGCACCTCATCCGCCTGGGCCACTGACCCGGCACGTCTGCGAAGGAGCAGCTGTGACCACACGAATGAACGCGCTCACCCGACGACGCTTCCTCACCGCGACCGGCATGATCGGCGCCGGCGTCGCGCTCAGTGCCTGCGGCGGCGGCTCGGAGTCCCCCGGCGCCGAACCGGCCGAGGGCGACGGCGGTGCCAGCGGCTACGACGGCCCCAACGTCGAGCTGGCGTTCTGGAACGGCTTCACCGGCGGTGACGGCCCGTTCATGCAGGAGCTGGTCGACACGTTCAACTCCGAGCACCCGAACATCGCGGTGACGATGACGGTGTCGGAGTGGGCCGACTACTACCAGAAAGTCCCGACGGCGGTGCAGTCCGGCAACGGCCCGGACGTCGGCATCATGCACATCGACTCGCTGTCCACGAACGCCGCCCGCAACGTCATCGTCCCGCTCGACGACGTCGCCTCGGCCCTGGAACTGGAGGCCGGTGACTTCGCCGAGGCCGTCTGGACGGCCGGCGAGTTCGACGGCCAGCGCTTCGGCATCCCGCTGGACGTGCACCCGCTCGGGTACTACTACAACAAGACGGTCCTGGAGTCGGCCGGGCTGGACCCGGAGAACCCGCCGATGGACCGCACCTCCTACGAGGCGGCGCTGGAGGCGCTGGCGTCGGCCGGGATCCAGGGACACTGGATGTCGCCGCACCCGTTCACCGGCGGGCTGACGCTGCAGTCGCTGATCTGGCAGTTCGGCGGCGACCTGTTCAACGCCGACGGCACGGAGGTCACCTGGGCGGAGGACCCGGGCGTGCAGGCCCTGACCTGGATGGTCGACGCCGTCAACAACGGCTGGAGCGCCAAGGACGTCGGCCAGGACGCCGACGCGATCGCGCTGCAGAACGGCCAGACGGCGTTCAACTGGAACGGCATCTGGCACATCAACACCCTCAAGGAGGTGCCGGACCTGCAGTGGGGCGTGGCGCCGCTGCCGAACATCGGCGGCACCGACGCGGCCTGGGCCGGCTCGCACAACTTCGTCATCATGCGCCAGCGCACGCCCAACGAGGACAAGCTGGCGGCGTCGCGGGTGTTCATCAACTGGGTCAGCCAGCAGTCCATCGCGTGGGCCGAGGGCGGCCAGGTGCCGGCCCGCAACTCCGTGCGCGAGTCCGCCGAGTTCGAGGCGCTGCCGGAGCAGGCCGCGCTGGCGCAGCAGGTCGACTACCTGCATTTCCCGCCCGCCGTTCCGGGCATCGGCGACGTGTTCGCGGACTTCAACCAGGCGCTGAACGAGGCCGTCCTGCTGACGAAGGAGCCGGCGGCGGCGCTCTCCGAGGCGGCCGACCGGGCCACGAAGAAGCTGGAAGAGAACCGCGAACGGTACGACGGGTAGTCCCGTGGCATCCCCCACGACCAGCGCACCCGCGCGCGGCGCCGCCGCGCGCGGGCCCGGCGCCCGGTCCTCCCCCACCCGCATCCGCCGGCACGCGCCGTGGACGCCGTACGCGTTCATGGCGCCGTTCCTGGTCATCTTCGCGACGTTCGTCCTGGCCCCGGCGGTGCTGGGGATCTGGATGAGCCTGCACGACTGGGACTTCCTGCTGCCGAGCCGCCCGTTCGTCGGGCTGGACAACTACACCGCGCTGTTCGACTCGACGTCCGCCGTGTTCGAGGCGTTCTGGCACGGCATGCGCGCGACGGCGATCTTCACCGTCGCCAGCGTGCCGTTCCTGGTCGCGATCCCGCTCGGGCTGGCGGTGCTGCTGAACCGGAGGTTCCCCGGCCGGACGTTCTTCCGCGCGGTCTTCTTCATGCCGTACGTGCTGGGCGTCGCCGTGGTCGGCCTGCTGTTCCGGTTCATCCTCGACCCGAACATCGGCATCGTGAACGGGCTGCTCGGCACGTCGACGCCGTGGATCACCGCCCAGCCGTGGGCGTGGATCAGCCTGGTCGCGATGACGGTGTGGTGGACGCTCGGCTTCAACACGATCATCTACCTGGCCGGCCTGCAGGACATCCCGGGCGAGCTGTACGACGCGGCCAAGGTCGACGGCGCGTCGGCCTGGCAGGTGTTCCGGCACGTGACGCTGCCCGGGCTGCGGACGGTGCACCTGTTCGTCGTCACGATCACGATCCTGGCCTCGGCGAACATGTTCGGTCAGGCGCTGCTGGTGACGAACGGCGGGCCGGGCGACTCCACCCGGACGGCGCTCATCGTGATGCTGACCGAGGGCTTGGAGTCGTTCCGGATGGGCAGCGCTGCGGCGATGTCCTACCTGCTCGCGGTCTTCCTGGGCATCGTCTCGATCGTCCAGGTGCTGGCCATGCGGGAGAGGAGGCCGCGATGGCGGTCCTGACGCGCCCGGAGGCCGGCCCGCGGCCGGCCGGCCCGGCGCCCGGCGCCTACCTGCGTCAGGGCATGTTCTGGCTGTTCCTGCTGGTCCTGACCGTCATCTTCATCGGGCCGATCGTCTGGATGTTCCTGACGTCGATCAAGACGAACCCGGAGGCGACCGCCGTCCCGCCGACGCTGCTCCCGTCGTCGCCGACGTTCGCCGCGTACGAAGGGCTGCTGCGGCTGGACGGTGCGTACCCGGTGCTGCGCTGGTTCCTCAACAGCCTGCTGGCGGCGACGCTGCACATGGTGCTGGTGCTGACGGTCGCGTCGACGGCGGCGTACGCGCTGGCCCGGCTGCACTTCCGCGGCCGCGGCGCGCTGTTCGTCGTGATCGTGTCGACGCTGTTCGTGCCGGGTTTCGTGTTCCTCATCCCGAACTACCTGATCATCGACCGGCTGGGCTGGCTGGACACCGTCTGGGCGCTGACCGTGCCCGGCGCGGCCGGCGCGTTCGGAGTGTTCTTCCTCCGGCAGTTCTTCGCGATGCTGCCCGGCGAGCTGGAGGAGGCGGCGCTGATCGACGGCGCCAACCAGTGGCAGATCTTCACCCGCATCGTCCTGCCGAACTCCAAGCCGGCGCTGGCCACGCTGGCGGTGCTGTCGTTCCTGTCGAACTGGAACGACTTCATCTGGCCGATCTACGTCCTGTTCAGCCCGGAGCGGCTCACGCTGCCGGCCGGGCTGAAGCTGCTGCAGGGCGCGTACACCACGGACTATCCGGTCATCATGGCCGGCGCGTTCGTCGCCAGCGTTCCCGTCCTGATCCTGTTCCTGTTCACGCAGCGCTACGTCATCGAAGGCGTCTCGCGCAGCGGACTGAAGGGATGATCCCCGTGCGTCGTACGTTCCTCGCCGGCATCGCCGCCGTCGTGCTGGCGCTGCCGGCCACGGCTGCGGCCGCCACCGCCGAGCCCGCAGCTGACCCCGTCACCCAGAACCCGATCTCGAGCGAATTCTCCGACACCTACGCCGACCCGGCCGTGATCCGCGGCAAGGACGGCTGGTGGTACCTGTACGCGACCAGCGACCCGCTGCACGAGGCGCCGAGCGAGTTCGGGCTCATGCACATCGCCCGCTCCCGCGACTTCGCCGACTGGGAGTACCTCGGCACGGTGTTCGAGGAGGCGGACCGGCCGGCCTGGAGCACCAGCACCTCGTTCTACTGGGCGCCGGACATCCGCTACGTCGACGGCCAGTACGTCATGTACTACACCGTCACCGACACCGTCGCCGAGCCCGGCCAGTGGAACTACGCCATCGGGGCCGCGACGGCGCCGACGCCGGCCGGGCCGTGGACCGACTCGGGCGGGCCCGTGGTGGCGCCGCGGCCGACCGGCGACGGCAACTACTTCAACACCATCGACCCGGCGCTGCTCTCGGCGTCGGACGGCAAGCGGTACCTGTACTTCGGCGGCTTCCACGGCGGCCTGTGGGTGACCGAGCTGGACGAGACCGGGATGCGCGCCGTCGGCTCGCCCACCCAGGTGAGCGTCGGCGACCGGTACGAGGGCTCGTTCGTGGTCGAGCGGGACGGCTGGTACTACCTGACGGCGTCGTCGGCGAACTGCTGCGCGGGCCCGGTCACCGGGTACAGCGTCTACGCCGGACGCTCGAAGAGCCCGCTCGGCCCGTTCGTCGACCACGAGGGCGTCTCGATGCTGGACTCGCGAGTCGGCGGCACCCAGGTGCTGGCGCAGAACGGCAACCGCTGGATCGGCGTCGGCCACCACACGATCGTCACCGACGTGTCCGGGCAGGACCAGATCGTCTACCACGCGATCGACCGGAACGACGCCTGGCTGGACGCGCCCGGCGGCATCAACGAGCGTCCGACCCTCGTCGACCGGCTGGACTGGATCGACGGCTGGCCGGTCGCGCGGGCCGGCGCGGGCCCGTCCGACACGCCGCAGCCCGCCCCCGTCACAGCCAGTTCGCTCGGGATCGCGAGCGGGGCGCCGGCCTCGAACGCGGCGCTGGTCGGCGACTGGACGGCCGGCACCGACGCGACCGGCGACGGCGGCGACGTCGCGGTGCTGTCCGGCGAGGCGCGGACGGCGCGGAGCGCGCCGAAGGACGTGCGGGTCGAGGCGGACGTGCGGGTGTCCGGCGACGTCACGGTCGGGGTCGCGCGGTCCGGGCGCAACGGCGTCACGGTCACCGTCGACGCCGCTGATCGGACGCTGACCGTCACGTCCACACAGGGCCGCAGCGTCGAGTCCGACTCCGCGCCGCTGCCGTCGCGCTACGACGGCGACGAGTGGACGGCGCTGTCGGTCGAGGTCCGCGACGGGCGGGCCGTGGCCCGGCTGGCGGAGAGCCGGCTCGGCGACGCCGACGCCGAGGTCGCCGTCGACCTGCCCCGCGGCGCGGCCAAGCCGCGCCCCGTCACGCTGGCCGCGTCCGGTGGCGAGGCGCAGGTCGACAACCTCACCGTCGTCGCGGCGCATGACCCCGTGACCAAGCGGGTGGACGAGCCCGAGGCGGGCGACGTCCTGGTCGACGAGCAGTTCGACGACCCGGCGCTCGGCGCGGGCTGGGAGTGGGTCCGGCCGTCGTCGACGGTGACCGCGGGCGACGGCGCGCTGACCTGGCCGCTGGCCTCCGTCGACGTCGTCGGCGCCGGCAACACCGGGCCGCTGCTGCTGCGCACGCCGCCGGAGGGCGACTGGATCGCCGAGACGAAGCTGCACCTCGACCTCGGCTCCGGCACCATCCGCAACTACCAGCAGGCCGGGCTGATCGTCCGGGTCGACGACGACAGCTTGCTGCGCCTCGGCGACGTCGCGATCTGGGGCACCCGGCAGGTCGAGTTCGGCAAGGAGCTGAAGGAGAACGGCGCGCTGCGCTGGGGCGCCCACCTCGGCGGTCCGGTGGCGTCGACCATGTGGCTACGCCTTCACCACACCACCGACCCGGAGACCGGCGAGCACCAGTACCGGTCGGCGTCGTCGCGCGACGGCGAGACCTGGCGGTGGGGCGCGACGTGGACGCTGCCGGCGGACACCTCGCCGCAGATCGGCGTGTACGCCGGCGGCGGCGCCACGCCCGCGACCGTCGCGACCTTCGACTGGTTCCGCCTGTCCGAGGTTCGATGAGGCTGCTGCTGGCGGCCGGGACGGCGCTCGTCGTCCTGGCCGCCTGCGGCACCGCCGAGCCCGACCCCGTCGAAGAGGAGCAGCCCGTGGGCTTCACCAACCCCGTCGTCGACCGCGACTTCCCCGACCCCGCCGTCATCGAGGCCGGCGGCACCTACTACGCCTACGCGACGAACTCGCGGGCCGGGAACGTGCCGGTCATGACGTCGCCGGACCTGGTGACATGGGAGCCGGCCGGCGACTCGATGCCGGTGCTGGCGCCGTGGGTGACCGGCGGGCGGACGTGGGCGCCGGAGATCGCGGTGCACGGGCCGGACCGGTACGTCCTCTACTACACGGCGCTGGGAACGGCGTCGGGGCGGCAGTGCGTGGGCCGGGCGGTCGCGACGTCACCGGCCGGCCCGTTCGTCGACGAGTCCGCCGAGCCGCTGATCTGCCAGGCCGGCGAGGGCGGCTCGATCGACGCCAGCCCGTTCACCGACGCCGACGGCACCCGGTACCTGCTGTGGAAGAACGACGGCAACGCGATCGGCGTCGACACCTGGATCTACGCGCAGCCGCTCTCGCCGGACGGGCTGTCGCTGGTGGGCACGCCCGTCCAGCTGATCAAGCAGGACCAGCCGTGGGAGGGCACGCTGGTCGAGGCGCCGTTCCTCTGGCTGCGCGACGGCACCTACTACCTGTTCTACTCGGCCAACGCGTACGACCGCGCCGAGTACGCCGTCGGCTACGCCGTCTGCGAGGGCCCGCTCGGGCCGTGCGCGAAGCCGTCGTCGTCGCCCATCCTGGCGTCCAGCGACGACGCGGCCGGGCCGGGACACTGCATGCTGGTCGAGAAGGACGGCCGCACTTGGATGGTGCACCACGCCTGGCCGCCCGACTCCGTCGGCTCGGCGCTGCCCGGCCGCACGATGTGGCTCACCGAGGTGACCTGGGAGGACGGCGTCCCCGTGCTCGACGGCCCCCGCGCCGTCGTGGACGTCGTGCCGTAGGTCATGGCGCTCTTTGTGCGGCTCTGGCAGCAGAAAGAGCGCCATGAGTGGCGAGATACGCGGCCTCGATCTGCGCCAGCACCCCGCCCGGGTCCGTGCGCAGCCGGGCCGGCGACACCGGCAGCACCACCCAGCCCAGCGCGGCCAGCCGGGCCCGCCGGTGCTCGGTCCGCTCCGGCGCGTCGCCGAACCCGTGGAACGCGCGCGAGTCGACCTCGACGATCAGCCGCCGCTCCGGCCAGCACGCGTCCGGCACGATCCCGCGCACACCCGGCAGCGGATGGTTCCACCGCGGCTCGGGCAGGATCCGGCTGCCGCGCACCAGGTCCCGCAGTTCGCACTCCGGCGCCGACCGGCAGCCCGCCTCGATGTCCGCCAGCGCCACTTTCGCCAGCTCTGAGCGGCGCGGCCAGGCCGCATCGACCTCGGTGCGCAATGCGGCGGGCCCCGTCTTCCGGCGTTGCACGGCCTCGCACATCAGCGCCCGGACGTTCCGCAAGGCCCGGGTCCGGTGGGCACCGGGCTCCCGGCAGCCGTGGCGGCACCGGCACTCTGGCGACCAGTCCGGCGGCGCGTGCTCGGTGACGGTGACGGCGTCGACGACGGCGCGCACTGTGGGCACCATGAGGATCTCGCCCGGCCGTGCCCGCGGCGCCAGCTCGTCGAGGACCACGTGCGGCGGCAGCAGCGCGTCGGCGTCGTCGAGGCCGATCCAGCCACTCGCCGCAGGCATCCGCACCGTCCGCCTGACGACCACGAAGCCTGTCCCGTGCAACCGGACGTCGCGGGCCACCAGCACCTCGATCCCGTCGCCGGGCGGCGGGCCGTAGCCGAGGCCCGCCATCCAGCAGGCCCACGCCCCGGTGACCAGCGCGTCGTCACCTGCGTAGAGGCGGGCGGCCCGGAGCCGGTGCAGCGGCGACAGCGGGCCGGTGAAGGTCGCGAACACGCCGCGCAGGACACGTTGCCACGGACCGCCCGGCCGCAGGGCATGGACGAGCGCAGCCGGCGACATCCCGGCGGCGAGCGTCTGCTTCCGGGTGATCAGGCCGTCCTGGACCCTGGCCAGCCGGCGCGCGCGTTCGTGAGGCACGCCGCCCAGCCTGCGCCACCGGTAAGGGCCCGGCCAGCCCCCGCGAGCGATCTGTGGACAACTCATGGCGCTCTTTCTGCTGCTGGGGCAACACAAAGAGCGCCATGATCAGTCGACGGTGACGTCGATGGTGTGCCAGCCGGAGGCGCCGTCAGGGGCGGGCGGCGCCTGCTCGGACGTCTGCACCTCGCCGTCGGCGGTGGTGGCGCGGACCTGCAGCCGGTGCTTCCCCGGCTGCGCGTCCCACTCCCACACCCACTGCCGCCAGGTGTCGGTGCTCGGGACGGCGGCCAGCCGGGCGTCGTTCCAGTCGCCGTCGCCGACGCGGACCTGGACCGCCGCGATGCCGCGGTGCTGCGCCCACGCCACCCCCGCGACGGCGACGGTGCCGGCGTCGACGTGGGCGCGGCTGCTCGGGACGTCGATGCGCGACGCGACCTTGACCGGGCCCTTCTCGGCCCAGCCGCGCGTCGTCCAGTAGGCCTCGAAGTCGGCGAACCGGGTGACCTCCAGTTCGACCACCCACTTCGTGGCGCTGACGTAGCCGTACAGGCCGGGCACGATCATCCGCACCGGGAACCCGTGCGCGAGCGGCAGCGGGTCGCCGTTCATGCCGACCGCCAGCAACGCGTCGCGGCCGTCGGTGAGGACGTCGAGCGGGGTGCCGGCGGTCCAGCCGTCCTGCGAGCGGGACCGGACGGCGTCGGCGCCGGTCTGGGGGCGGGCCAGCGCGAGCACGTCCGCGATCGGCACGCCGGACCACAGCGCGTTGCCGATGAGGTGGCCGCCGACCTCGTTGGAGACGCAGTTCAGCGTCAGCCAGCGGTCCTCCAGGCCCATGGCGAGCAGCTGGTCGTAGCTCAGCTCCACCTCGGTCTCGACCATGCCGTGCACCCGCAGCGACCAGTCCTCGGCCCGGACCAGCGGTTCGGACAGCGCGGTGTCGATGCGGTAGAAGTGCTGGTTCGGGGTGCGCCACGGGTCGGCATCAGGGACGGTGAGGTCGACGCCGCCCGGCGGGCGGGCCCGCGGGAGGTCGAGGCTGGCGGCGAGGTCGTCGCGGGAGGTCTCGACGCCGGCCCGGCGGGCGCCGAGCAGCTGGCCGAGCCCGGCGCCGGCAACGGCCAGGCCGGCGGTGACGCCGGCGGCGGTGAGGAACGCGCGCCGGGTGGGCGCCGGTGTGACCGGCAGGGACCCGGCGGCCGCGGGTGGCGCCGCCTTGCCGACCAGCCAGGCCAGCGTCGGCAGCGCGACCAGGCCGGCGGCGAGCGTCGGGATGAGGTCGGCCGTCGTGGAGTCCGGCCGGGCGTTGACCGCCAGCCCGGCGATCACCAGCAGGACGGTGGCGGCGAGCAGCCCGATGCCCCTGCTCCGGGCGGTGAGCAACCCGATCACCGCGCCGAGCAGCACCAGCACCACGCCCATGCCGGCCAGCAGCACGGTCTTGTCGTTCGTGCCGAAGGTCTCGACGGCGAAGTCCTTCAGCCAGCCCGGGGTGTGGTCGATGAACTCCTCACCGACCGCCACGACCGGCGTCTCGGCCCGGCCCAGCGCACCGGCCACGATCTCGGCGACGGCCAGCCCGAGGCCCAGCGCGACGACGCCGGCCAGCGCCGGCGGCCACCACGAGCGCGCGGACTCAGTAGACGTCACCCTCCGATCATCCTCTCGGAAGGCGATCCCGCCCACCGCCGGCCATGATCGTCAGCGTTTGTTCAGGATCACAGGGCGGCGAGGTGTACGGCAATCCCCCGGAACGCCTTCCCCCGGTGTGAGATGGCGTCCTTCTCCGCAGGCTCAAGCTCGGCGGTCGTCCGGTCGGAGCCGGACGGCACGAAGATCGGGTCGTAGCCGAACCCGTTGCTCCCCCGCGGCGCCCGCACGACGACGCCGTCGACGCGCCCTTCCGAGGTCCAGGCGGCGCCGCCGGGCAGCGCCAGCGCGGCGACGCAGACGAACGCCGCCTGCCGCGCGGAGTCCGGCACGGTGGTCAGCTGCGCCAGCACCAGCCGCAGGTTGGCGCCGTCGTCGCCGTGGACGCCGGCCCAGCGCGCCGAGAACACGCCGGGCATGCCGCCGAGTGCCGCGACGGACAGCCCGGAGTCGTCGGCCAGCGCCGGCAGCCCCGTCGCCGCGGCCACCGCGTGCGCCTTGAGCAGCGCGTTCTCCTCGAACGTCAGCCCGGTCTCCTCGACGTCCTCGACGCCGGGGAACTCCGCAACGGAGACCAGCGACACCGGCGTGCCGGCGGCGGAGAGGATGCGGGCGATCTCCGGGACCTTGTGCGCGTTGCGGGTCGCGAGAACGACCTTCGGCGACGAACTCACCCGACCAGCGCCGCGGTCTGCAGGTCGGTCAGCTCCTTGCAGCCGGTGCCGGCCAGCGCGAGCAGGGAGTCGAGCTCCTGGCGGTCGAACGGCGCGCCCTCGGCGGTGCCCTGCACCTCGATGAACCGGCCGTCGCCGGTCATGACGACGTTCATGTCGGTCTCGGCGCGCACGTCCTCCTCGTAGCAGAGGTCGAGCAGCGGCTCACCGTCGACGACGCCGACGGAGATGGCCGACACGGAGTCCGTCAGCACCTGCTCCGACGACAGCAGCTTCTCCGTGCGCATCCACTCGACGGCGTCGCGCAGCGCGACGTACGCGCCGGTGATGGCGGCCGTACGGGTGCCGCCGTCGGCCTGGAGCACGTCGCAGTCGATGACCAGCGTGTTCTCACCGAGCGCCTTGGTGTCGATGACGCCGCGCAGCGACCGGCCGATGAGCCGGGAGATCTCGTGCGTGCGGCCGCCGATGCGGCCCTTCACCGACTCGCGGTCGGAGCGGGTGTTCGTGGACCGCGGCAGCATGGCGTATTCGGCCGTCACCCAGCCCAGGCCGGAGCCCTTGCGCCAGCGCGGCACCCCCTCGGTGACCGACGCGGCGCACAGCACGCGGGTCTTGCCGAACTCGACGAGCACCGAGCCCTCGGCGTGGTCGAGCCAGCCCCGGGTGAGCCGGACGGTGCGGAGCTGATCGGCGCTGCGGCCGTCGATACGG
Source organism: Jiangella muralis (assembly GCF_001270745.1). Lineage (GTDB taxonomy): Bacteria > Actinomycetota > Actinomycetes > Jiangellales > Jiangellaceae > Jiangella > Jiangella muralis. The sequence continues at coordinate 113,348 of NZ_KQ434759.1, read as the reverse complement.
GTCATGCCGCCCAAGCTATCGCCTCGGCGGCCGCCGCAGCGCCGACCCCCGTTCAGAACGTGCGGATCGCGATCTCCGCCGGCGCCGAGAACAGCGACACCAGTTCGTCGTCCAGCTTCACCAGCGTCAGCGAGACGCCGGCCATGTCCAGCGACGTGCAGTACTCGCCGACGTAGTTGCGCCCGACGGTGATGCCGCGGTCCGCCAGTTGCTGGTGCGCCCGTCCGTACAGGATGTACAGCTCGCTGATCGGCGTCCCGCCCAGCCCGTTGATCATCAGCGCGACGTTGTCGCCGCGCTCGTACGGCAGGTCGGTGACGACGGCCTCGAGCAGCTCGTCGACGATCGCGTTCGCGTCGGCCAGCTTCTCGCGGCGGCGGCCTGGCTCGCCGTGGATGCCGACGCCCATCTCCATCTCGTCGTCGCCCAGCTCGAACAGCGGCGACCCCTTCGCCGGCGGCGTGCACGACGTCAGCGCCATGCCCATGGTCCGGGTGACGGAGTTGACCTTGTCGCCGATGCGGACGAGCTCGTCCAGCTCCGCGCCCTGCTCCGACGCCGCACCGACCGCCTTGATGACGAAGAAGTTGCCGGCCACGCCGCGCCGCCCGACGGTGTACGTCGAGTCCTTCACCGCGACGTCGTCGTCGACCACGACGGTCTTGATCGTGATGCCCTCGGCCTCGGCCAGCTCGCGGCCCATGTCGAAGGCCATGCGGTCGCCGGTGTAGTTGTTGATCAGATGCAGCACGCCCTTCGGCGTGTTCAGCAGCTTGCTGGTCTCGAGCACGTAGTCCATCGGCGGCGCCGAGAACACGTCGCCCGGACAGGCGGCGTCGAGCATCCCTTTGCCGACGACCATGACGTGGGCCGGCTCGTGCCCGGACCCGGAGCCCTGGATGATCGAGACCTTGTCGTCGCGCGGCGCGTCGGCCCGCATGATGAGGTTGTAGTCGGGCACGTAGCGCAGCGTGTCCGGGTTGGCCAGCGCGATGCCCTGCAGCATCTCCGGCACGTACCGCTTCGGGTCGTTGACGAACTTCTTCACGGCGCCTCCTCCGGTGTGGGCGGGGTTGTGGCGGGTTGAGTGGCGTGATCCGCCCAGCCCTGTGCGACTCGTTCGGCCATGACGGCGACGGCGACGGCGCCCGCGTCGAGCGTGCCGATGCTGCGTTCCCCCGTGTACGCAGCTCGGCCCCGCTTCGCGATCAGCTCGCGGGTCGCCTCGGCCCGGTCGCGCGCCGTCGTCGCCGCCGCGTCCAGGGCGGTCTGTCCATCCGCGCCGGCCGCCAGTTCGGCGTCCAGCCGGTCGACCGCCGGGACCAGCGCGTCGAGCAGCGTCTTGTCGCCGACGTCGGACTGGCCGCGGGTCTTGATCCCCTCGATCGCCGCGCGCAGCATCGCGACGGCGTCCTCGGCGCTGACGGCGGTCTTGTCGCCGGCCGCCGACCCGGCGCGGATGAGCGCCGTCCCCCAGATGGGGCCGGACGTGCCGCCGATGCGCCCGGTGACGATCAGCGCGATCTTCTTCAGGAAGGTCCCGATGTCGGAGCGGTCGATGGTGTCCCAGTCGGCCAGCACGATCTCGAAGCCGCGGGCCATCGAGTAGCCGAAGTCGCCGTCGCCGACGACCGCGTCGAGGTCGCCGAAGTACGTCTCGTTGTCGACGGCCGTCTGGGCGATCGTGTGGACGACGTACTCGACGGCGCCGAAGCTCTCGTCCATCTATGCCTCCTTCAGCAGCGCGGCCACGTCGTCGATGGTGATCCAGCCGCCCGGCCGCGCCGCGGAGCGGTTCGCGAGCACGATCGTGTGCTCGCCGTCCGGGTCGCCGAGGCTGCTGACCACCAGCGCCGCCTCGGCGAAGTCCTCGCGCTCGGTGTAGCCGTTGACGGTGACCAGGCAGGTCAGCCCGGCGCCGTCGGCCGCCAGCAGCCCGTTGCGGCTGTCCTCCACGACGACGACGGCGTCCGGCGCGAGGCCGAGCCGGTCGAGCGCGAGCAGGTAGATGTCCGGCGCCGGCTTCTTGGCCGGGACGACGTCGCCGGCCAGGACGGTGAAGTCGGCGGCTCGCTCGTCCCCGACCACGTGCTGGAGGACGGCGCGCACGGACGGCTCCGCGGAGGTCGAGGCGACGGCGAGCGCCCAGCCCGCCCGGTGCGCCTCCTCGACCAGCCGGGCGACGCCGGGGCGGCCGGGCAGCCGGCCGTCGGCGACCATCGCCGCGTAGATCTCGGTCTTGCGCCGGTGCCAGTCCGCGAGCATTGAACGCTGCCCGTCAGCGTCGGCGGGCAGCTCGGCAGCCGCGACGAACGCCGGCGTCAGCAGGCTGGCCATCCGCTCCTTGCCGCCGCCGATCAGCAGCTTCCCGGCGTACTCGTCCTCGCTCCACCGCACCGGCAGCCCGAACTCGGCGAACGTCTGGTTGAACGCGGGCAGGTGACCGTAGCGCTCGGTGTCGGCGAGCACGCCGTCGCAGTCGAAGACCAGCGCCGGCACGCCCGTCACCACGCCTTCCCGGCGCTGCCGAACGTCCGCATGAACCCGGCTGCCAGGTCGACGACATCGGCGCGGACCGCCTTGAACAGCGACGGCGGGTCCCAGCTGTCCCGCGCCTCGGCGGCGCTGAGGAACTCCAGGTTGGACCGCATGAACGTCACCTTCAGCGCGGTCGAGATGTTGACCTTCGCGCAGCCGCGGGCGATGAGGTCGGCGAACTGGGCGTCGGTCATGCCGGTGCCGCCGTGCAGGGCGATCGGGATCGGCTCGGCCGCGACGATGTCGCTGACCCGCTGCGCGTCCAGCTTCGGCTCGGCTTTGTACCGGCCGTGCGCGTTGCCGATGGCCGGCGCGAACACGTCGACGCCGGTCGTGCGGATGAACGTCAGCGCCGTCTCCAGCGACTGCCGCTCCGCTTCCTCGTCCGACCCGATGCCGTCCTCGACGCCGGTGATCGACTCGATCTCGCCCTCGACGTGCGCGCCCAGGGCGTGCGCCTCGGCGACGACCTCGACGGTCTGGCGCTGGTTCTCCTCGACCGGCAGCGCGGAGGCGTCGAACAGCACGCTGTTCCAGCCCTTGCGCAGGCAGTCGGTGATGACCTCTCGCTCCGGGCAGTGGTCCAGGTGCAGCGCGACCGGCACCTCGATGCCCGCCGTCAGCTCCCGCCACATCGCGTAGAGCAGGTCCAGCCCGATCGACCTCACCGTCTTCACCGAGGTCTGGACGATCACCGGCGCCCGCACCTCGACGGCCGCCGCGAGCACGGCCTCCAGGCTGAGATCGTTGACGATGTTGATGGCCGCGACGCCGTAGCGCTCCGCGAAGGCGCGGTCCAGGATCTCCCGCGTCGGCACGACCGGCACCGGCTCACCCCCTCGTCCTGCTGCCGACGCTAGGGCGCGGGCGGCGGCGGGCGCCTCGGGGAACCTCCCCGTCTGTGTGCGGGGTTTCCCTACCTTGCCGCGCGGGCGGCGACCTCGGTGCGGTTGCTGGCGCCGGTCTTGCGCAGGACGGCGCCGACGTGCTTCTCGACCGTCTTGACGGAGATGGTCAGCCGCTCCGCGATCTGCTTGTCGCGCAGCCCGCGTTCGAGCAGGTCGCGGACCTCGCGCTCGCGGACGGTGAGCGCGGCGGCGTCCGCGGTGGGTGCGGCCGGCCGGGGCAGCGCGTCGCGGCCGCCGGCGGACAGCGTGATGCCGCCGTGCGCCGCCGCGAGCACCGCGCGGGCCAGCTCGGGACCGTCCGCGTCCGGCCCGACGCAGCCGCGCGCGCCGGCCCGCAGCGCCTGCGCGACGATCGGGTCGCCGGCCGTCGCGCCCAGCAGCACGACCGCCGCGCCCGGATCCTCGGCGACCAGCTGCCGCGTGCACTCGACGCCGTCATGCCCGCCCAGGTAGGCGTCGACCAGCACGACGTCCGGGCGGAGCAGCCGGTACGCGTCGAGCAGCGCCGGAGCGCCGCCGATCTCGGCGACCACCCGCACGCCCGGCTCGGCGGCCGCCAGCAGCCGGGCCAGCCCGGCCCGCGTGACCGGCTGGTCGTCGACGACGAGGACGCGCAGCCGGTTCCCGGCCGGGTCGGCCGACTCGGCCGGCTGGTACGGCAGGCTCGCGCGGATCTGCGTCCCCCAGCCGGGCGTCGACTCGACGCCGACGCTGCCGCCGTACGTCCGGGCCCGGGCGACGATGCCGCGCAGCCCGAACCCGCCCGTCCCCGGCTCCTGTGACGCCGCCCGGTCGAAGCCGCGGCCGTCGTCCTGCACCATCAGCACCAGCTCGTCCGGCCCGTACACCACCCCGACCCGCGCCGATGCCGCCGCCGCGTGCTGCACGATGTTCGTCAGCGCCTCCTGGACGATGCGGAACGCCTGGTGCGCCACCTCCGGCGCCAGCGGCGCCGGCTGCCCCGCGACGACCAGCTTGGCGTCGAGGTTGCCGGTGGACCGGGCCCACGCGATCTCGACGCCGATCGCCTCCTCCAGCGAGTGGCCCTCCAGCAGCAACGGCGCCAGTCCCAGCGCCCAGCGCCGCGACTCCGCCAGCGCGCCCCGGGCCGCCTCGCGCGCGGCCGCCAGCTGCCCGCCGTCGGGCCCCGTCACCCCTTCGAGGTGGGCCAGCACGGCCGCCAGCCCCTGCGCGACGCTGTCGTGCACCTCACTGACGAGGCGCTCCCGCTCGGCGGCGGTGGCCTCGGCACGGGTGCGCTCCTCCAGCTGCTCGTGCATGCGCGCGTTGACGATCGCGATGGCGGCATGCTTGGCGAACAGCTCCAGCAGCCGTGCGTCGTCGTCGGAGAAGCTGCGCTCGGGGTCGCGGCTGAACACGATGCACGCGCCGATGACGCGGCCCCGCCAGGCGATCGGCACCCCGATCACGCCATGCAGCGTCGCGCGGTCGGCCGGCGCGACGTGCCCGCCGGGGACGTGGGTGTACTCGGCGAAGATGAGTGGCGCGCGGGCGGCGACCACCGCGCCGGTCATGCCCTCGGACAGCGGGAAGCTGCGGCCGGACTGGCAGGCGATGCCGAAGTCGGCCTCCTTCCGGTACACGCCCGCGGTCTCGTCGACGCTGCAGATCGACCCGGCGTCGGCGCCGAGCAGTTCCACCGAGCGGCGCAGGATGCGGTCGAGCAGCGGCCGGAGGGTGAACTTCCCGGCCAGGTCCTCCACGACCGACGCCAGCGCGTCGGCGCGCGCTTCCGCCGTGCGGTCGGTGTCGTGCCTGCGTCGGCCCACGGCCCCCTCCACGGCGGTGTGGGAAGCTCTCGCCTGGCATCGTACGCCGCGATCCCGGCGATGCGTAGTTGCGAAACTTACGAAACGAGTTACGCTTGTTTCGTAAAAGGAGGGAGGCGTCCGCCATGGCTATGGAGCAGCAGACGTATCTACCCGAGCAGCCCGAGCAGCTCGCCGACGTGCTGAGCTTCCTGGACGCGCACGAACGAGTCCGCGGCGGCCGGCCGGCAGCACGCTACCTGCTGGTCGGAGCCGACGAGCACGACAGTGTCGAGGTTCCCGCGTCCATTCACCGTGCGATGCGGCAGATCGTCGAAGCCCTGCAGGCCGGCAAGGCCGTCACGGTGGTCCCGCAGAACAAGCTGCTCACCACCCAGCAGGCTGCCGACCTCCTCGGCGTCAGCCGGCCCACGGTGGTGAAGCTGATCGACGCCGGCGTCATGCCCGCCGAGACCCCGGGTAAGCGGCGCCGGATGGTCAAACTCGACGACCTGCTGCGGTACCGGAGGCAACGCCGGGAACAGCAGTACCGCGCGCTCCTCGACACCTCGGTGGACTACGACGATCCGGACGAGGACCCGGAGGCGATGGCCGCGGAGTTCCGCCGCGTCCGAGCGGAGGTCGCTGCGGAGCGGTCGCGAGGCGGCGCCTGACCCTGCCAGGATGGCCGCATGTTCGCGGCGGTCCTCGACACGTGCGTGCTGTGGCCCAGCCTGCAGCGCGACTTCGTGCTGTCGATGGCGGTCGAAGGTCTCTATCGGCCGCTGTGGAGCGAGGCGATCCTCGCGGAGCTGCATCGTCACGAGCAGGGCAAGTGGTTGCGGCGCGATGCGGAGCCGTCGACGGCGACCGAGCGCGCCGACCACCTGCTCAATCAGATGCGGCGGCACTTTGACGACGCCCTCGTGACAGGATGGGAAGGGCTGGACGGAACGTTCGGGCTGCCAGATCGCGACGACGAGCACGTCGTCGCCACGGCAGTGGTCGGCGGCGCCGGCGCGATCGTCACCGAGAACCTCAAGGACTTTCCGCCGGACCTCATACCCGCTCACGTCGAGATCCTCAGCGTCCGGGAGTTCGCGGCGAACACCGCCGACGTCGACCCGAACCGCGCCGCCCGAGCGCTCCAGATGCTCGCCGAACGACACCAGAGACCGCCGCACACGGCGGTGGAGCTGCTGGAGCTCCTGGTCGGTCGTTACGAGATGACTGAGGTGGGCGAGATCCTCGGACCGATACTCGACACTGGCTAGGACCTGAACAACCCGAATCGCCTGCATGCCCGCCGGTGTCCCGGCTACCTTCGGGACCGTGCAGCGCAGGGCGGCGCCGAGGCATCGCCGGACGGCCCGCGGCGGGCGGCCCGGCGGCCGCGCGCTGGTCGCCGCCGGGGTGGCCGGCGAATTGCTGCTGACCGCCGGCGCGCTGGTGCTGCTGTTCGTCGTCTACACGTTCTGGGGCACCGGACTGCAGACCGCGGCCGCCCAGGACGACCTGCGCGACCAGTTCCAGCAGCACCTGCTCAGCCGCTCCGACGAGCCTGTCGAGACCGACGCGGCGCCGACGCCGGAGCCGCTGGAGCTGGGCGACGCGTACGGGATTCTGCGCATCCCCCGCTTCGGCGACGACTGGGAGCGCATCGTCATCGAGGGCACCGACCCCGAGGACCTCAAGGACGGGCCCGGCCACTACGTCGACAGCGCCGACCCCGGCCGGCTGGGCAACGTCGCCGTCGCCGCGCACCGGTCCGGGCACGGCGAGCCGTTCGCACGCTTCGCCGAGCTGCGCGCGGGCGACGTCGTCGAGATCGAGACCATCGACGGGGTGTTCCGGTACGAACTGGACGACGCGCCCGACGGCGACGACGACGGCAACGTCATCGAGGCGACCGAGCTGTGGGTGGTCGACCCGGTGCCCGGCGAGCCGGCCGGGACCGAGCCCGCCGAGGCCCGGCTGACGCTGACGACGTGCTGGCCGCGGTGGGGATCGGAGAAGCGGATGTACGCGACCGGCGTGCTCGTTCCATGATCATCAACCTTCCTGGTCGTCAGAGCAACCCAGAAGGTTGATGATCATGGCGCCCGGGAGGCTCAGTAGAGCATCAGCGGGTAGACCTCGAAGACGGACGCGCACTCGACGCCGAGCCGGGGACCGGCCTGGCGGGCGAACATGCCGAGGAACTCGGCCGGCTCGGGGTGGCCGGGCAGCGCGCCGAGGTACCCGGCGTGCGCCTCCAGCGACCGGACGCCCAGCTCGAACGTGTCGGTGATGTCGACGCCGTGCGCGGCCTCCGGCGACCCGGCCGCCCAGATGGCGCGCACCTTGTTCCACGGTTCCAGGCCCTCGTCCAGCAGCTCGGTGAACACCCACCGGTTGCCGGCGTCGCGGGCGCCGTCGAGCACGGCCTTGCCGACGGCGATGTGGTCGGCCTGGTTGAGCATGACCCCGCCGAAGGTCTCGTGGAAGTTGCCGGTGATGACGATGTCGGGACGGTGCCGGCGGATGACCCGGGCGACGTCGCGGCGCAGCGGCAGGCCGTACTCGATGACGCCGTCGGGGTAGCCGAGGAACTCGACCTCGTCGACGCCCACAACGGCGGCGGAGTCGCGCTCCTCCTTCTCGCGCAGCGGTCCGGTCTGCTCCGGCGGCATGGTGTCGATGCCCGCCTCGCCGCTGGTGACCATGCAGTACACGACCTGCTTGCCCTGCCCGGTCCAGCGCGCGATGGCCGCGGCGGCGCCGTACTCGACGTCGTCGGGGTGCGCGGCGATGACCAGCGCCCGTTCCCAGTTCTCGGGCAGCGGTTCCAGCGGCGCCGTCGGCATCGGGAACGGCGGCCCCGCCTGCTCGGCCGTGTCGTCGTGCTCCGTCATCAGACCTCCCAGTGGCCCCCCGGCACGGCGAGTTCCACCGGCCCGTCGTACACCGCGCTCGCGTGCTCGGCCGCACGCTGCGGATCGCCCCATGGTGGCACGTGCGTGACGACCAGTCGACGGGCTCCGGCGGCGGCCGCGTGCTCGCCGGCCTCGCGCCCGGTCAGGTGGATGCCCGGCGGGTTGTCGTCGCCGTCGGCGTAGGCGGCCTCGCAGAGGAACAGGTCGGTGTCGCGGGCCAGCTCGACCAGCGCCGGCGTCGCCGCGGTGTCGCCGGAGTACACCAGCGACCGGCCGTCGTGCTCGATCCGGACGGCGTACGCGGCGACGGGGTGCACGACCGGCGCCACCCGCACCGACAGCGGCCCGACGCGGAACCCGTCCACCGGGTGCTCGCGGAAGTCGAACTCGCCGGACAGCCCGGGGTCGGGCTCCTTGCCGTACGCCGCGGCCATCCGGTCGGCGGTCGCGGCCGGCCCGTACACCGGGATCCGCCGCCGCGACGGCATCCCGTAGCGCAGCGCGACGTACAGCCCGCACAGGTCCATGCAGTGGTCCGGGTGCAGGTGGGTGAGCACGACGGCGTCCAGCTCGGCCAGCCCGGCGACGCCGACGACGTCCTGCAGCGGGCCGAGCGCGCCGTTGCCGAGGTCCAGCACCAGCCGGACCCCGTCCGCCTCGACCAGGTAGCCGGACGCGGGCGAGCCGGGCCCGGGCATCGACCCGGAGCAGCCCAGCACCGTGAGCCTCAAGAGCCGACCGCCAGGTCGCGGCCGACGACCGGCAGTTCGGACGTCTCCTCGACCGACGCGATCTCCGGGCCGAGGAACCGGCCGCCCAGCTCGCGGAACGGCCGGGCGTCGCCGGTGGAGCGGAACTGGTGCCGCGGCGGCGGCAGCGCGTCGTCGCGCATCAGCCGGTGGTCGACCAGCGTGCGGTAGACGTCCTTCGCGGTCTCCTCGGCGCTGCTGACCAACGTGACCGCCTCGCCCATGACGTACGAGACGACGCCGGTGAGCAGCGGGTAGTGGGTGCAGCCGAGCACCAGCGTGTCGACGCCGGCCGCACGGATCGGTTCGAGGTACTCGCGGGCCGCGGATTCCAGCTCCGCGCCGTGGGTGATGCCGGCCTCGACGAACTCGACGAACCGCGGACAGGCCTGAGCGGTGATGCTGAGGTGCGGCGCGGCGGCGAAGGAGTCCTCGTAGGCGCGCGACGTGACGGTCGCGCGGGTGGCGATGACGCCGACGGCGTTGTTGCGGGTCGCGGCGACGGCGCGGCGCACGGCCGGCTGGATGACCTCGACGACGGGGATGTCGTAGCGTTCGCGGGCGTCGCGCAGCACCGCGCTGCTGGCCGAGTTGCAGGCGATGACCAGCATCTTCACCCCCTCGGCGACGAGAGTGTCCATGACGTCGAGGGCGAACTCACGCACCTGCGCGATCGGCCGTGGACCGTACGGGCCGCGCGCGGTGTCGCCGACGTACAGGACGGGCTCGTGCGGGAGCTGGTCGAGCACGGAGCGGGCGACCGTCAGACCGCCCACTCCGCTGTCGAAGATCCCGATCGGTGCGTCGTTCATCGGTGCAAGAGCGTACGCCGCCAGGGCCGCCCCGGCGCCTGGACGTGGCGAACGCCACGTCGGCTCTAGGCCCGGCGGTAGTCGAGCACCACGTGGCCGCTGCCGAACGTCTGCACGTCGGTCAGCTCGAACGCGGCCGGCGCGAACCCGGTGGAGAACAGCGGCACCCCGGCGCCGGCGACCACCGGGTACTGCTTGACGACCATGCGGTCGATCTCGGGCAGCAGCGCGCCGGCCAGCGCAGCGCCGCCGGCGAGGTAGACGTCCAGCTCGGAGTCCTCGGCCTTGAGCGCCCGGACGGCGGCCACCGGGTCGCCGTCGACGATGGTGACGGCGGGGTCCGGCGACTCGCCCAGCGTCGTCGACACGACGTACTGCCGCAGGTGGGCGTACGGGCTGGTGATGCCGACGTCGAGCGCCGGCTGGTACGTGCGCCGGCCCATGACGATGGTGTCGAACCGCGAGTTCGGGACGTCGTCGATGCGGCCCAGCTGCCGGGCGTGGCTCGGCAGCGCGTCACCGAACTGGGTGAACATCCACGTCGAGTACTCGTCGGGCACCGGGAAGAAGTCGATCTCGTCGTTCGGGCCGGCGATGAACCCGTCGATGGTCTGACCGATGTAATAGACCAGCTGGCGCATCACTGCACCGTACGTCAGGCCCAGAGCTGGCCGTCGAGGTGGTCCTCGGCCTCGTCGAGCGTGCCCTCGTAGGCGCCGGTCGAGAGGTACTTCCAGCCGCCGTCGGCCACGATGAACGCGATGTCGGCGCGCTCGGCCGCCGCGGCCGCCTTCGTGGCCAGGCCGAGGGCGGCGTGCAGGACGGCGCCGGTCGAGATGCCGGCGAAGATGCCCTCCTGCTCCAGCAGCTGCCGGGTTCGCCGCACGGCGTCACGCGGGCCGACCGAGAACCGCGACGTCAGCACCGACTCGTCGTACAGCTCCGGCACGAACCCCTCGTCGAGGTTGCGCAGCCCGTACACCAGCTCGCCGTACCGCGGCTCGGCGGCGACGATGCGCACGTCGGGCAGCTTCTCGCGCAGGTAGCGGCCGACGCCCATCAGCGTCCCCGTCGTCCCCAGGCCGGCGACGAAGTGGGTGATCTCGGGCAGGTCCTCCAGCAGCTCCGGGCCGGTGGTCTCGTAGTGCGCGAGCGCGTTGCCGGGGTTGCCGTACTGGTAGAGCATGACCCAGTCGGGGTGCTCCTCGGCGAGCCGCTTGGCCACCCGGACCGCCTCATTGGAGCCGCCCGCCGCCGGCGACGGGATGATCTCGGCGCCCCACATGCGCAGCAGCTGGCGCCGCTCCTCGGAGGTGTTCTCGGGCATGACGCAGACCATGCGGTAGCCCTTGAGCTTCGCCGCCATGGCCAGCGAGATGCCGGTGTTGCCCGACGTCGGCTCCAGCAGCGTCGCGCCCGGCGTGAGCCGTCCGTCGGCCTCGGCGGCCTCGATCATGCGCAGCGCCGGGCGGTCCTTCACCGAGCCGGTCGGGTTGCGGTCCTCCAGCTTCGCCCACAGCCGCACCTCGGGCGACGGCGACAACCGCGGCAGCCCGACCAGCGGCGTCCGGCCGAGGGAGTCGAGCAGGGAGTCGTAGCGCATGCCGGCTTGGCTTCAGCGCGCCCCGCCGGCGACCGCCGGCAGCACCGTGACGTTGTCGCCGTCGGTGAGCGCCGCCTTCTCACCGCCGAGGAAGCGGACGTCCTCGTCGTTGACGTACACGTTGACGAACCGGCGCAGCGAGCCGTTCTCGACCAGCCGGTCGCGCAGCCCCGGGTGCTTGCTCTCGAGGTCGTCGATCAGCGCGGCCAGCGTGTCGCCGGCGCCCTCGACGGTCTTCGCGCCGCCGGTGTACTGGCGCAGGATCGTGGGGATGCGGACCTCGACGGCCATCGGACTGCTCCTGGACTCGTTGTCGATGGGGATGCTCAATGAGGCAACGGCGGTGCCGGGGCCCATCATTCCCCATCGATGACCTGGACTTCCTCCTCGGTCACCTCGCCGTCCACGATCCGGAACGAACGGAAGTCCTGCGTGTCGTCGTCGCGGGTCGACACGAGGACGTAGTGAGCGCCCGGCTCGTTCGCGAGGGAGACATCGGTGCGCGACGGGTACGCCTCGGTGGCGGTGTGCGAGTGGTAGATGACGACCGGCTCCTCGTCGTTGTCGTCCATCTCGCGGTACAGGCGCAGCAGGTCCATCGAGTCGAACTCGTAGAACGTGGGCGACCGGGCGGCGTTGAGCATCGGGACGAACCGCTCCGGGCGGTCGCTGCCCACCGGCCCCGCGACGACGCCGCACGCTTCGTCCGGGTGATCCTTGCGGGCATGCGCCACGATGGCGTCGACGATGTCACGGCGGATGCTCAGCACGGTTGCCAGGATACGGAGGCGCCTACTCCAGGGCAGACGAGAGGGTGCGGACCAGCGTCTCCTGGACCCAGCCGAGCCAGTCGTACACGTCGTGCACGTGGCGGCGGGGGTCGTTCTCGTCGAGCGAGAGCCAGTCGTCCTCGTCGGCGTCCGTCACGCCGAGCCGCGTCCCCAGGGCCAGCCGGAGGTCGGTCAGCGTGCGCAGCCAGGCCTCGGACTCGGCGGCGTCCAGTTCGATGCGGATCTTCTCGCGGTTCTTCGCCGGCACGTCGGCGGCGTCGGCCGTGGCCAGGGAGGCGAGCACCGTCGCCGCGGCGGCGGCCTTGCGGTCGCGCAGGCCGCGCTCGGTGAAGCGGCGGAAGTCGGACGCGGCCTCGGTGTCCTCGCGGTAGCCGTCGGGGAACAGGCGCAGCAGCACCGGGTCGGTCGGCCGGGAGGCGGCGTCGTCGGCCAGGCCGAGCTCGGCGGCCCAGCCGTCGCCGCCGGTGAGGTCGGCCGGTTCCTCGCGGACGAGTTCGAGCAGCTGGCCCACCAGCGAGCGCAGCAGCTCGACCTCGACGACGTGGAACGACGCGGCGACGACGCCCCCGCGAGCTCGACGGAACGCGGTGCTCAGACTCGGTCCCCCGCCTTCTGCAGCGTGGCCCACAGCCCGTAGGAGTGCATGGCCTCGACGTCGCGCTCCATCTCTTCACGCGTGCCGGAGGACACGACGGCCTTCCCCTTCTCGTGGACGTCGAGCATCAGCTTCTCGGCCTTCGTCTTCGGATAGGCGAAGTATGCCTGAAAGACGTAGGTGACGTACGACATGAGGTTGACCGGGTCGTTCCAGACGATGGTGATCCACGGGACGTCCGCCACCGGGACCTCGGCGGCCTCGGGGCGCTCGATCTCGACGGGTGCGGTCATCACGGCCCCCAATGGTGTCATCTTCCGGCCATCACCCCGCGCAACCGTGCTCAGGACCCGCGGTGTTCCCGCCGGTCCACGACATCTCATCATCCACCCCGCGCCACGCCTTCGCCAGTCTGCTCGGGATCCGGGCCATTCGTGGCGCGCCCGCATACTCTGGTGATTGTGTCGGCTACGACGGCCCTGCTCACCGACCAGTACGAGCTCACCATGCTCCAGGCGGCGCTGGCCCGGGGCACCGCCACGCGGCGCTCGGTGTTCGAGGTGTTCGCCAGACGCTTACCCGGTGGACGCCGTTACGGGGTCGTCGGCGGCACCGGCCGGCTGCTCGACGCGATCGAGACGTTCCGGTTCGACGACGACGCGCTCGACTTCCTGCGGCGCGGCGGCATCGTCGACGGGCCGACGCTGGAGTGGCTGGCCGGGTACCGGTTCACCGGCGACGTCTGGGGGTACGGCGAGGGCGAGGCGTACTTCCCGAACTCGCCGCTGCTGATCGTCGAGGCGTCGTTCGCCGAGGCGGTCGTGCTCGAGACGCTGGCGTTGTCGGTGCTGAACTTCGACTCCGCCATCGCGACCGCCGCCTCCCGCATGACCACCGCCGCCGGCGACCGTCCGTGCATCGAGATGGGGTCGCGCCGCACGCACGAGCGGGCCGCCGTCGCCGCCGCGCGGGCCGCGTACATCGCCGGGTTCAGCACCACCAGCAACCTCGAGGCCGGCCGCGGCTACGGCGTCCCGACGGCCGGCACCAGCGCGCATTCGTTCACGCTGCTGCACGACACCGAGCGCGACGCGTTCACCGCCCAGGTCGACTCCCTGGGCAAGGGCACGACCTTGCTGGTCGACACCTACGACGTCGAGGAGGCCGTGCGGCTGGGCGTCGAGGTCGCCGGGCCGGAGCTGGGCGCCGTCCGGCTCGACTCCGGTGACCTGCTGCCGCAGGCGAAGGAGGTCCGCGCGCTGCTCGACTCCCTGGGCGCGCGCGACGCCCGCATCGTCGTCACCAGCGACCTCGACGAGCACGCCATCGCCGCGCTGGCGGCCGCGCCGGTCGACGCGTACGGCGTCGGCACCCAGCTGGTCACCGGCGCCGGCTCCCCGACTGCGGGCATGGTCTACAAGCTCGTGGCCAGGGCCGACGACGACGGCGCCATGGTTTCCGTCGAGAAGAAGAGCGCCGGCAAGGTCAGCCACGGCGGCCGCAAGTACGCGTTGCGCCGGCGCAACGCCCGCGGGGTGGCCGAGGCCGAGGTCATCGGCGTCGGTCATGAACCGGTCGACGACGGCGACGACCGTCCGCTGCTCGTCCCCCTCGTGCGCGACGGCGAGACCGTCGGCCGCGAACCGCTGGCCGCTGCCCGCGAACGGCACGAGCGGGCCCGCTCCGAGTTGCCCCGCATCGCGTTGAAGCTGTCGCGCGGTGAGCCCGCCATCCCGACCCGCTGGGAGGATCGCTGATGAAGCGCGCACTCATCGTCGTCGACGTCCAGAACGACTTCTGCGAGGGCGGCAGCCTCGCGGTCGCGGGCGGCGCGGACGTCGCGTTCGGCATCGCCGAGGTACTCAAGAGCTGGACCGACGCCGACCCGTGGGACCGCCGCTACGACTACGTCGTCGCCACCCGCGACCACCACATCGACCCCGGCGACCACTTCTCCGAGACCCCCGATTACGTCGACAGCTGGCCGCCGCACTGCGTGGCCGGGACCGACGGTGTCGCGTTCCACCCGAACCTCGACCCGCAGCCGTTCCACGCGGTCTTCGACAAGGGCGAGTACGCGGCCGCCTACTCCGGTTTCGAGGGGAAGACGCACGACGGCACCGGGCTGGCCGACTGGCTGCGCGCGCACGAGGTCGGCACCGTCGAGGTCGTCGGCATCGCCACCGACCACTGCGTCCGCGCCACCGCCCTCGACGCCGCGCGCACCGGCCTGCAGACGACGGTGCTGCTCGGCCTCACCGCCGGGGTCGCGGCGGGAACGACGGCGGCCGCGCTGGACGCGCTGCGGGCGGCCGGGGTGCGGCTGGAGGGCGCGCCGATCGTCCGCTGATCAGGCGGTTCGCACGGTCGCCGCCTCGCGGGCGTCCAGCAGTTCGTCCCAGTGCGCCTTGCCCCACGCGCACAGCGCCGCGATGACGGGCAGCATGCTGCGCCCGAGCGGCGTCAGCGCGTACTCGACGTGCCGGACCGGACCGGGCCGCTCGGTGCGCTCGACCAGGCCGTCGCGCTGTAGGTGGCGAAGCGACGTCGTGAGCGACTGCGCGCTGACGGAGCGCAGCGGCACGCGCAGCTCGGAGAACCGGCGCGGGCCGTGTTCGAGGCAGCGGATGACCAGGCCGGCCCACTTGTCCGAGAACCGCAGCGGCAGCAGCGTCGACGGACAGACCGGATCGAACATGTCGGGATCGAGCGGCGGCATGCTCCCACCGTACTGACCTGCGTGGTCACCTCGGGCTGACCGGGGCGTCGCCTAGCGTCCGCGGCATGACGAGAATCGTGGTGTTCGGAGCCGGCGGACGGGCCGGGCGGGCGGTGCTGGCCGAGGCGGCCGCCCGCGACTGGGACGTGACGGCGGTGGTGCGCGACCCCACGCGGTACGCGGACCTTCGTGGCGGCCGGGTCACGTTGGCAGCGGGCGACGTGACGGACGCCGACGCGGTCGCGTCGCTGTCGGCGGGGCACGACGCCGCCGTGCACGCGGCCGCGACGCTCACCGTCCCCGCCGGCGAGTTCTTCCCCGCCGCCGCGTCGGCGCTGCTCACGGGCCTGGCGACGGCTCGGGTGCCGCGGCTGGTCGCCGTCGGGCTGGCGTCGCAGCTGCCGGACGTGACGGGGACGCCGCTGATCGACACCCCCGGCTACCCCTCGGAGCACCGCGACTTCATGCTCGGCCACGGCGCCGGGCTGTCCGTGTTCCGCCGCGCCACGGCCGAGGTCGACTGGCTGGTCGTCGCCCCGGCCGGCGACTTCGACCACGGCGGCGCCCCGTCCGGCGGCTACCGCTTCGTCCCCGGCTCCACGTCGGCGCTCATCACGTACGCCGACCTCGCCGTGGCCGTCGCGGACGAGATCGCGCGGCCGCGGCACCATCGGCTGCTGCTCGGAGTGGCCGCTGGGTAGGGTCGGCTGGCGTGAGCCCCGCCGTCTGGATGATCGCCGGCGCGCCCGGCGCCGGCAAGACCACCGTCGCCCGCAAGCTGGCCGCGCTGCTCGACCCCGTCCCGGCCCTGCTGGACAAGGACACCGTCTACGCGCCGTTCGTGGTGGCGACGCTGGCGGCGAACGGCCGGCCGTTCGGCGAGCGGGAGGGGCCCTGGTACGACGAGCACATCAAGGTGCACGAGTACGCGGGCCTGGCCGACACGGCACGGGAGGTCCGGTCGGCTGGCTGCCCGGTGATCCTCGTCGCCCCGTTCACCGGCCAGACCCGTTCGCTGGACCGCTGGTCCGGCTACGTCGACCAGCTGGGCGGCGACCCGGTGCGGCTGCTGTGGGTCCGGTCCGACGGCGACACCCTGCGCGAGCGGCTGGTCGCCCGGAGCCACGACCGCGACGGGCAGAAGCTGGCGAACTTCGCCGCCTTCACCGCCGCCACCCTGCCCGACGTGCCGCCACCTGCCCCGCACGTCGAGATCGACAACCGCCGCGGCGCCCCGCCCCTGGACGACCAACTGGCCGCCGTCCACCATGATCATCAACCTTTTGGGCTGCTATAACAGCCGAGAAGGTTGATGATCATGGCCGGCCCGCGATCACCCGACGGCGGTGCCCTCGAGCTCCACCATGAGGACGGGGATCGCCAGCCGCGTCACGCCGAGCATGGTGGTGGGCGGCGCCACCCCGGCGGCGCCCAGCCGCGACACCAGCACGCCGTAGTGCTGGAAGAGCAGGTCGACGTCGGTGGTGTAGACGTTGAGCCGGACGAGGTTGGCCAGCGACATGCCGGCCTCGCCGAGCACGGCCTCCAGGTTGTCGAGGCTCAGCGCCACCTGCGCCGCCATGTCGCCGGGGTACTGGGGCTCGCCGTCGCGACTCATCGCCGTCTGCCCGGAGCAGTACAGGGTCCGGGTGTGCCCGGACACGACCTCACCCTGGTGAAATCCCATCGGCGCCGACCACGTCACCGGGTTGACGGCCGTTCGTTCCATTGCCACTTCGGCTCCATTCGAGTCACGAGAATCCGTACGCCCATCAGCCTCCCGGCAAATCACGACACCTCTTGTCACGTATCTCGACGCATCAGGCGAAGATGCGCTCCAGCACCTGCGCGACCCCGTCCTCGTCGTTGGACGGGCAGCGGTGGGACGCGGCGGCGACGGCGTCGGGGTGGGCGTTGCGGACGGCGTAGGACGTGCCGGCCCAGGCGAGCATCGGGACGTCGTTGGGCATGTCGCCGAACGCGACCACGTCGTGCGCGTCGACACCCAGGGAACCGCAGAGCGCGGCCAGCGCGGACGCCTTCGAGACGCCGGACCGGCTGACCTCCAGGACGGCCGCGTGGCCGGAGTAGGTCGCGGCGGCCAGCGACCCCACCACGGCCGCCGCCCGGGAGACGAACTCGGCGGCGGACAGCGACGGGTGCGTGACGACCAGTTTCGACACCGGCTCGGCCAGCAGCTCCTCCAGCGACGCGACGACCGTGCCGTCGGGCGCCGGCCAGGTACCCCGGAAGGACGGCTCCTGGCCGAACGTCAGCGCCCGCTCGATGGCGAACGTCGCGCCCGGCACGTTGGCCCGGATCGCCCGCGCCACCTCCAGCGCGACGTCGCCGGGCAGGCCGTGCTCCTCGACGATCTCGCGGCGGCGCACGTCGTAGACGATGGCGCCGTTCGCGCAGATCGCCAGCCCGTGCGAGCCGACCTCCGCGGCGAGGACGTCGATCCAGCGCGGCGGCCGCCCGGTGACGAACACGACGGTCGCGCCGGCGTCCTCGGCCCGGGCCAGCGCCGCCCGGGTGCGCGGCGACACCGTCCCGTCGCCGTGGAGCAGGGTGCCGTCGAGGTCGGTGGCGACGACCTTCACGGTTGCGTGAGCCCGGACTGGACGGCGAAGACCACCAGCTGGGCGCGGTCGCGGGCGTGCAGCTTCACCATGGCGCGGCTGACATGCGTGCGGACGGTGGCCGGGCTGACGACCAGCTCGGCGGCGATCTCGTCGTTGGAGCGGCCGGTCGCCACCCACGCCACGA
The DNA here is from genome assembly GCF_001270745.1 of Jiangella muralis. Taxonomy (GTDB): domain Bacteria; phylum Actinomycetota; class Actinomycetes; order Jiangellales; family Jiangellaceae; genus Jiangella; species Jiangella muralis. The sequence goes on along the minus strand of NZ_KQ434759.1, from coordinate 95,180 downwards.
TCTCGCGCTCGCGCTCGGTGAGGCGGTCCAGCTCCGGGTGCGGCGTGCTGGCCGGCACGTCGCGGCCGCTGAACTGCTCGATGACGCGGCGGGTGACGGACGGCGACAGCAGGCTGGCGCCGTCGGCGACCACCCGGATGGCGTGCAGCAGCTCGGCCGGCGGGGAGTCCTTGAGGACGAACCCGCTGGCGCCGCCGCGCAGCGCCTCGAACACGTACTCGTCCAGCTCGAACGTGGTCAGCACGATGACCTTGACGTCGGACAGGGCGGCGTCGGCGGTGATCTCGCGCAGCGCCGCGAGCCCGTCGAGCACCGGCATGCGGATGTCCATCAGCACGACGTCGGGCTTCGTGCGCCGGACGAGGTCGACCCCGGCGCGGCCGTCGGCGGCCTCACCGGCCAGCTCGGTGTCGTCCTCGGTCTCGAGCAGGGTGGACAGGCCCATGCGCACCAGCGCCTGGTCGTCGATCACCGCCACCCTGATGACACTGTTCACGTCGTCCGTCATGTGGATGATCCTGACAGGTCCGGCTCGCGGCCGACGCCGGCCATGGGCAGCCGCGCGTGGACGGCGAACCCGCCGCCGGTGCGCGGACCGGCCTGCAACCGGCCGCCGACCGCCTCGGCCCGGGCCCGCATGCCCGCGATCCCGGTGCCCGACCCGTCGTCCTCGGCCGGTTCGGACGGCGCACCGGGCAGCCCGCCGCCCACCCCGTTGTCGCTCACGTCCACCAGCAGCTCGTGGCCGGAACGGCGGATCCGCACCTCGGCCCGGGTGGCGGCCGCGTGCCGCAGCACGTTGGTGAGCGATTCCTGCACGATGCGGTACGCCGCGAGGTCGACGTCGGGCGGGAGGTCGCCGCCGGACGCGCCGTCGAGGTCGGCCGCCACCTCGACGCCGCCGGCGCGGATGCGGTCGAGCAGGACGCCGACCTCGGCCAGCCCGGGAACCGGGCTGCGCGGCGCGGCGTCGGTGATCGGGCTGCGCAGCACCTGCAACTCGGCCCGCAGGCCGTCGAGGGAGGACCGGCTGGTGTCGCGGATCGCCTCCAGCGCGGCCCGCACCTTCTCCGGGTTGCGGTCGAGGACGTGCAGCGCGACACCCGCCTGCATGGCGATGACCGCGAGGCCGTGACCGACGGAGTCGTGCAGCTCCTGCGCCATGCGCAGCCGCTCCTCCGACACCGCGCGCCGTGCCAGCGCCGCCCGCACGTCGGCCTGCGACTCGCGCCGGGTCTTCAGCGCCGCCCCGATGGCCAGCGGCGCGCCGAACAGCGCCAGCGACGCGATGGCCCAGGCCGCGCCCTGCCGCCACACGTCGTCGCCGGTGTCGTCCAGCAGCCGCACCGTCGACACCACGAAGAACACCACGTAGTAGCCGCCGCCCCAGCGCAGCGCCGAGCGCAGCGGCAGCTGGTAGCCGAGCGTGTACATGACCACCGGGACGGTGATCATGATCGGTCCGTACGCGAAGTCCGCGGCCAGATACGTCACCAGGGCCGCGCCGTTGATCAGCAGCGTCGTGCGCGGATACCGCCTGCGCAGCAGCAACGCCAGCGCGGCGATGACCACCAGCGTGTAGGCGAACACGCCCGGGTCGCGCGCCCATGCCTGTCCCTGGGACGCGCCGTGCGTGCCGCCGATGCCCAGCACGACGAGCGCCAGCGCGATGCCGGCGTCGATCAGCCAGGTCCGTACCCTCTCCATGCCCTCGACCCTAGATCCGGCGCCGGTCGCGCGGCGTCGGCGACGCGGCGTAACCGCACTACGCGAATCTGCGTACGCCCGATGCCGCTCTGTGGACGACGCGGGCGACGGCGGCTGCGCGGGAGCGTGGAGCCATGACGAACACCATCGTGGTCACCGAACGGCTGACCAAGCGTTACGGCGACCGGCTCGCCGTCAACGACGTGAGCCTCACCGTCCGCCGCGGCGAGGTGTACGGCTTCCTCGGACCGAACGGAGCCGGCAAGACGACCACGCTGCGCATGCTGCTCGGCCTGGTCCGTCCCACCAGCGGGACCGCGACGATCCTGGGCCACGCGCCCGGTGAGCCCGGCGCGACGGCACGAATCGGCGCGCTGGTCGAGGGCCCCGGCTTCTACCCCTACCTGTCCGGCCGCGACAACCTGCGCGTGATGGCCCGCTACCAGGGCGTCTCCGACGTGGCGGTCGAGGACGCGCTGCACCGCGTGGACCTCGCCGAGCGTGGCAGCGACGCGTTCAAGTCGTACTCGCTGGGCATGAAGCAGCGGCTCGGTGTCGCGTCCGCGCTGCTCGGCGAGCCGGACCTGCTGGTCCTGGACGAGCCGACGAACGGGCTGGACCCGGCCGGCATGGCCGACATGCGCAAGCTCGTCGTCGACCTCGCCGAGCAGGGCCAGACCGTGCTGCTCTCCAGCCACCTGCTGGCCGAGGTCCAGGAGATCTGCGACCGCGTCGGCGTCATCGCGCACGGCCGGCTGCTGGCCGAGAGCACCGTCGCCGAACTGCGCGGCGCCAGCACGCTGTTGGTCCGCGCGCAGCCGGTGGAGGTGGCGCTCGCCGCGTCGATGCAGGTGGCCGGCGACGACGCCGTCCAGCTCACCGACGCGGGCATCCGGCTGGAGCTGTCCGACGAGCGGGCGCCCGAGCTGGCCCGCGCGCTGGTCGCCGCCGGCGCCGACATCCACGAGATCCGGACGGCCGAGCGGTCGCTGGAAGACGTGTTCTTCGAGATGACGACCGACGAGGAGGAGAACCGATGAGCACCGCGACGATGACCGGCCGGGCCACCGCGCGTGGCGAGGCCCGCGCCGTCCCCACCATGGTCAGTGGACTGGTCGCCAGCACGAAGGCCGAGCTGCTGCGGCTGCGCAAGTGGCCCGCGGTCTGGATCCTCGCGACGGTGTGGCTGCTGCTCAACCTCACCTTCGCCTACCTGTTCAACTACATCGCGTACTCGACCGGCTCGTCCGGCTTCTCCAACGAGGGCGTCCCGCCGTCGGCGCTGCTGCCGGACCTGCTGCCGGCCGCGATCCCGTCGGTGTTCACCGGTGGCATGCCGATGTTCGGCGGCGCGATCATGTTCATCCTCGGCGCGCTGGCCGCCGGCAGCGGCTACGGCTGGGGCACCTGGAAGACCGCGCTCACGCAGGGCCCGGGCCGGCTGTCGACGTTCGGCGGGACGCTCGCGGCCGTCGGCATCGCGGTCGTCGGGGTGGTTGCGGCGACGCTGGCCCTGGACTTCGCGGCGTCGGCCCTGATCGCCGTCGTCGAAGGACAGAGCATCGCGTGGCCGGCGCTCGGCGCGCTGGCCGAGGCGGTCGGCGGCGGGCTGCTGATCTTCGGGATGTGGGCCGTGGCCGGCGTGCTGGTCGGCGTGCTGACCCGCAGCCCCGCGCTGGCGGTCGGCCTCGGGCTAGTGTGGTCGCTGGTGATCGAGAACCTGCTGCGCGGCGTCGGCAACCTGCTCAGCGGCATCGAGTACGTGACCGACGTGCTGCCGGGGACGGCGGCCGGGTCGCTGGCCGGCGCACTGGGCGCCGGCGGCTCGGACGACCCCGAGGGAGCGCCCGGCGTCCTGACCGTCCTCGACGGCCGGCCGGCGGCGCTGCTGGTGGCCGCGTACCTGGTGGCCTTCGCGGTGGCGGGGGCGCTGCTGATGCGGCGCCGCGACGTCACCTGATCCACGCACCGGCCCACTCGCCCGCTGCCGCCGCGATTCCCGGCGCAGCGGGCGAGTCGGTGCGCCCGGCGCGGCGAGCTGGTAGGCCCGGTGCGGGCGCAGCGGGCGTCGGGCATCGGCGTCTGCGCGAGCATTCGCGCGCGCGAGTATGTCGGTGCCCGCCCGTAGGGTGGGACTCCCTCCCAGCCGGGCGGGCTTTGCACCCGGCCAACGCGAACGCCGACGCCGACGCCGAACGGCACGGACCCAACCCCCCAGCGACCTGGGCCGCCTGGTGATCATGGCCGTCCTCGACTCCCGCCGCCGTCCTCGACTCCCGGACCCGTCCTCGACTCCCGGACCCGTCCTCGACTCCCGGACCCGTCCTCGAGGCGCTGTTCGGACGGTTCTCACCATCGAAGACGGTGGCTGCGGTCGCGGTGGCGGTGGCTTCACTCGCGTGGGGAGCACGTCACCCGCCGCAACACCGGATGAGCGTCGTCGGCGGTGGTTGTGCGGTGCTTTCGCGGGTGAGGTGCTCCCGGCGCGCGTGAAGTGGGGGGTGGCGTGCCCAGACTCCCCCCGTCCCCCTGATAGGTGCCCGTTCTTGGCCGCGGGACCGCGGGTCAAGCGGCCCCGCAGCCGCGCGAAGCGCCCCCCGGGTCCGCTTGAGGCGCGGTCACGCGGCTGAGAAAATGGGCAGCAGGGGGACGACCAACGGCACGGAACCCGGCGCACGGCAGCAAAGCGGTGAACGTCGCCAAAGCGGCTGCTTGCGACACGGGGACCATGACGACGGGACCGCACAGCTCACGCGAGCGGGCTGTCGAGGGCCGACCGCTCCCGTCGTCTGCGGACCACCAGCACGGCCGCGCCGGCCAGCAGCACCACGGCCGCGGCGCCGAGGCCGGCCCGGAACCACGGGAACCCGTCGGTGACGTCGCCCGGACGGATCAGCGCGAACACCTGCCCGAAGGTGCTCTCCACGACGTAGACGTCGCCGCCGGGGCCGAGCGCCAGCGCGCCCGGGGCGAGCCGCTCCTCCGACAGGTCCGGAGGCCACAGCGCGGTCGTGATGGTCCCGTCGGGTGCGATCCGGCGCACTCCGTTCGGGGTCTGGACGAACACGTTGTCCGCGGCGTCGACGACGATGTCGCCGGGGACGGCGAGCTGCGTCTCCGTGGCCGGGCCGCCGTCGCCGCTGTCGTCCTCGTCATACAGGTCCTCGCCGTTGCCGCCGATCGTCCGCGCGTCCTCGCCCGGCGCGGCCGCGTACACCAGGTGGGCTTCGGCGTCCGTGACGTAGACGGTCCCGTCGCCGCCCACGGCCAGCCCGGCCGGCACGGCGAACCGCACGTCGGCGTACCCGGGCACCCCCGCGATGGTGCCGTCGGCGCGGATCTCGTACACCCCCATGCGGAGGTTGTCGAGCACGAACACCGTGCCCTCGGGGCCGACGGCGATGTCGCGCGGCGTCAGCGACTGCGCCGTCGCGAGGGTGCCGTCGACGATCGGCGCGTCGTCCCCCGGGCGGCCTCCGGCGACGACGACGCTGCGCCCGTCGGGGTACACCCGGGCGACCGTCTGCCCGAGGATCGCGTACAGCTCGCCGCCCGGGCCGGCCGCCAACTGCCCGGCCTGGGCGAGGTCCGCCGTGCCGCCGGCCACCAGGTCGGTGAGGGTGCCGTCCTGGGCGGTGCGCAGCCGCAGGGCGTGCGGCTCGGCGATCGTCAGCGTCCCGTCCGGGCCGACGGCGATGCTCATGCCCGGCGACAGCTCCGCCTCGTCGACCGGTTCGTCCGGGCTTTCGGCCTCGTGGAAGTCGGCCAGCGTCTCGATGCCGCCGTCGGCGCCGATCCGCCGGACGAGGTCGGCGCTCAGGCTCGCGACGACGACCTCGCCGCCGGGACCGACGTCGATGCCGGTGGGCTCGCCCAGGCCGGCCTCGGCCGCCGGTCCGCCGTCGCCTCCCGCGTCCACCGACCCGGTGCCGGCCACCGTCGTGATGACGCCGTCGGCGGCGACGTGCCGGACCCGGCCGTTGAAGGTGTCGGCGACGTAGAGGCTGCCGTCAGGCGCGACGGCGAGATCGGACGGCGTGTTCAGCTCCGCCTCGGTGGCCGGGCCGCCGTCGCCGGAGAAGCCGCCCTCGTCCTGGCCGAAGTAGCTGTCGCCGATCAGCGGGACGAGCACGCCGTCGGGCCGGATCATCCGCACGTACGGACGGCCGCTCTCGATGAGGTAGAGGTTGCCCGCCGCGTCGATGTCGATCGCGGTGGGCTCCCAGAGGCTGGCCTCGACGGCGGGCTCGCCGTCGGCGTCGTCCGACCACAGCTCGCCGCCGCCGGCCACCCGCGTGAGCAGGCCGTCCGCGCCGACCCGGCAGACCACGCCGAGGTCGCGGTCGGCCAGGTAGACGGTGCCGTCCGGCGCGGCGACGACGTCGACCGGGTACATGAGCACGGCCTCGGTGGCCGGTTCGCCGTCGCAGGCCGGGACGGTCTCGCCGTCGTCGGGCCGGCCAGCACCCACGATCGTCTCGATGCGCCCGTCGGCGCCGATGCGGCGGATCCTGGCGTTGCCGGCGTCGGCGACGTACACGTTGCCCGCGGCGTCGACGTCCAGGCCGTCCGGGCCGGACAGCTGGGCGGCGGTGGCCGGGCCGCCGTCACCGCCGAAGCCGCCCTCGCCGGTCCCGGCCAGGATGGACACGGCGCCGTCGGCGTCGACCCGGTGGATGACGTGGCCCCTGGTGTCGGCCACGTAACTGACGCCGTCGGGGCCGGTCGCGACCGTCGCCGGGCCGACCGCCGGGTCACGCGGGTACGCGGTCTCGGTCTGTGCGTCGGCACCGCCGCGCGCCCCCGCCACGGGCACGAGGTCGCCCGGGTCGGCGTCCGGCCAGGACGGCCCGGCCGGCTCCACCGGCTCGGCGGCCGGCGCCGGCGCACCCGGGTCGCTCACCCGGAAGATCCGGTTCGCCAGGCCGTAGTAGAGCGTGCCGTCGCGGCCGATCACGATGTCCCGGGCGTCGGCCGGCAGCGGCGCCACGGTCGTGATCAGGTCGTCCTCGGCGCTGAGCATCCGCAGCCGGCCGTTGCCCGGGTCGGTGATGTAGAGGTTGTCGTCGGCGTCGACGGCCAGATGCCGGCCACCGGTGAGCGCGGCGTCGCCCGCGGGCTCGTCCCCGCCGGTCGCGGCGATGTCCTCGCCGGAGATGACGTGCAGGTTCCCGGCCGGGTCGATCTCGTACACCGAGCCGTCCATCTCGATGGTGAAGAACACGCTGCCCGTGGAGTCGACCGCGACGCTGGTCGGGCCGTAGGTGTTCACGCTCGAGCCCGGCTGGCCCTCGGCCGAGGCCGGGGGGTCCTCGCCGCCGCCGGCGATCGTCGTGATCATCCCGTGCGGGCCGATGCGGCGGATCCGGTTGTTCGCGGTGTCGGCGACGTAGAGCATGCCGTTGGCGTCGACCGTGATGTCCGCGGGGTCGCGGAGGTACGCGTCGATCGCGTCGCCACCGGGGTCGACGCCGTCCGGTGGCTGCTCGTTGCCGGCGCCGCCGATCACCGTGACGGTGCCGTCGGGGGCGACCTGGCGGATGTCCTGGCTCCCGGCGACGTAGACGCTGCCGTCGGGCCCGATGGCGGTCGCGAAGGGCGAGTTGCGGGGGCTGTAGGTGCCCAGGCCGGGTACCTCCAGGCCGTCGGTCTCCGGCGAGCGCCGGGCCAGCGAGCCGGGCAGGGTGTCGATGCCACCGTCGGGCGTGACCACCCGCACCCGGCCGTTGTAGCGGTCGGCGACGTAAAGGGTGCCGTCGGGCCCGGCGGCGAACCGGAGCTCGTCGTTCAGGCGGGCGTCCACCGCCGGGCCGCCGTCGCCGGAGTAGCCCCGTTCCCCCGTGCCGGCGATCACGACCGGCAGGCCGGGGATCTCCTCCTCCGGCGGTGTCTCGCCGGCGGCCGGGACGGCGGCCAGCAGGCCGCCGGTGAGCAGGAGGGCAGGTAGCAACGCCCGGTTGAGCACGGATCCCCCATCGGGTCGGTCGGATCGCCGGCGTCGGCCGGCGGGTCGGTCAGCGCAGGCCGGACGGCGTCCGTCCGCGGCTCCAGCGGGCGAAGTGCACCGCGTGCACGACGCCCAGGACCAGGGCGAAGGTCGCGACGGCCATCGACGAGAGGCCGTCCGGGCTGAGGTCGGGCGCGGGATCGCCGGTGCCGGGCTTGGTGACCAGCATGAGGATGATCAGCAGGCACACGACGGAGATGCCGACCGGCAGCCCGCCCGACCGCGGCCGGAACGTCGCCACCAGCGTCAGCGACATCAGGATCAGCGCCAGCATGATGCCGAGCACCGCCGGGTCGCCGTTGGTGTTGGCGGCGGTGTCCCAGAGGTTGCCGAACCGGCTGACGACGCCGCCGGTCTCCAGATCGACCTCGAGGTCGTCGAACATCGGCTTGAAGATCAGGCCGAGCCCGGCCACCGTCAGCGGGCCGTAGAGACGGGCGTACCCGTCGAACACCTTGCCGTCGTCGTCGCTGTTCATGCGGTCACAGGTCCTTCCGTCGTGGGGTCGGTGACTGGCGTAGCCGTTGCGCCGGCCGCGCGGCGGCGGCGCATCAGCACGACGACGGCCGCGGCGGCCACCAGCGCGCCCGCGCCGGCGCCGGCGATCCACCAGGGGAAGCCGCCGGAGATCTCATCGGGACGGACCAGCGCGATCACCTGGCGGGTCGTGCCGTCGACGGCGTAGAGGTCGCCGCCGGGGCCGGCCGCCAGGGCGGTGATCCAGCGATCCGTGTCGCCGTCCGGCTCGGCGTCGAGCACGGTGCTGATGGTGCCTTCGGCGTCGACCCGCCGGATGCCGACGAAGTCGGACACGTAGACGTTGCCGTCGGCGTCCGTCTCGACGTCGGACGGCGACTGCAGGATCGCGTCCACGGCCGGCCCGCCGTCGCCGGCGTCACCGTTGACGATGGTGCTCTCGCCGGTGCCCGCGAACACCTGGGCCGGTTCGCCCGACGCCGCGGCGTACACCAGGTTGGCGCCCTGGTCGTTGACGTAGACGGTGCCGTCGGGTCCGATGGCGAGCCCGGCGGGCAGCTCGAACGTGACGTCGTCGAACTCGGGCATCGCCTTGATCGCGCCGTCGCGGTCGATCCAGTAGACCCGCTGGGTCGCGAGGTCGAACAGGTGGACCCGGCCGTCCGGCCCGACGGCGACGTCGCCCGGGCGCACCGTCTGGCCCACCGCCTGGGCGTCCACCACCGCCGGCTGCTCCACGCGCCCGCCACCGGCGACGGTGACCCGCCGGCCGTCCGGATGCACCCGCACCACGGCGTCGGCCAGCGCGGCGTAGACCTCGCCGCCGGGCCCGGTGGCGATCCGGAGGAGGTTGCCCAGCGGCTGGCCCGCCGGGCCCACACCGACGAGGTCGGCGCCGTCGAGGCGGCGCAGCCGCTGCTGCTGCGGCTCGGCGACCAGCAGCGTGCCGTCGGGTGCGACGGCGATGGCCATGTGCGGGCTGAGCACCGCGGCATCGGCCGGCTCGGGCGACGTGCCGTCGTCGACGCTGAAGTCGGCGACGGTCTCGATGACGCCGTCGGTGCCGATGCGCCGGACGTGGTCCTCTCGGGTGCCGGCGACGACCAGGGCGCCGTCGGGTGCGACGTCGACGGTGATCGGCTCGCTCAGGCCCGCCTCGGCGGCCGGTCCGCCGTCGCCGGAATCCGCCCGGGCGCCGGTGCCCGCGACCGTCTCGATGACGCCGTCGGGGCCGACCCGGCGGACGCGGTTGTTGAAGGCGTCGGCGATGTAGACGCCGTCCGGACCGGCGACGACGTCGCCCGGCGTGTTCAGCTCGGCCGCCACGGCCGGCCCGCCGTCGCCGGCGAAGCCGCCCTCGTCCAGGCCGAAGCGGCTGTCGCCGGCGAACGTGACGAGCGTGCCGTCGGGCCGGACCATGCGCACGTACGGCCGGCCGTCCTCGACGAGGTAGACGTTGCCGCCGGCGTCGACGTCGATCGCACCGGGCTCCCAGAGACCGGCCTCGAGCGCCGGCCGGCCGTCGGCGTCCTCCGCCGACAGGTCGCCGCCGCCGGCCACCCGGGTGAGCAGGCCGTCGGGGCCGACGCGGCAGATCAGGGCGCGGGCGGAGAGGGACAGGTAGAGGGCGCCGTCCGGGCCGATCGCGACGTCCGACGGCGGGCCGAGGACCGCCTCGGCCGCGGGCTCGCCCACGCAGACGGGCGGCGGCTCGTCGCCGGAGTCCGCCCCGGTGCCGGCGACGGTGGTGATGACGCCGTCGGCGCCGACCCGGCGGACCACGCCCGCGACGGAGTCGGCGATGTACAGGGTGCCGTCGGCGTCGACGGTGACACCCACCGGGGTGTCCAACTGTGCCTCGCCGGCCGGCCCGTCGTCGCCGCTGCTGCCGGCCTCGCCGGTGCCCGCCGCGACGCTGACCTCGCCGTCGGCGCCGACGCGGTGGACCACGTGCTGCGACGGGTCGGCGACGTAGGTGACGCCGTCCGGTCCGGTGGCGACGGACAGCGGGCCGAGGTACGGGTCGGGCTGTGGCGCCGGCGGCACCACGTCCTCGGGGCTCGTCGCCGCGCCCGCCACCGTGACGACGTCGCCGGGATCGCGATCCGGCCACGACGACCCGGCCGGCGTCATGGGGTCAGCCGGCTCGTCGATGCCCTGTGGGAGCCGCCACACCGTGGTCCCGTTGGTGTAGTAGACCGTGCCGTCCGGGCCGACCGTGATGTCGTCCGCGCTGGTCGGCAGCGCACCCGCGACCTCGATCATGCCGTCGCGCAGCACCCGCAGCCGGCCGTTGGCGGCGTCGGTGATGTACAGGTCCTCGCCGCCCGGTCCCACCGCCAGCTGCCGGCCACCGACATCGGTGTCGCCGAGCAGGTCCTCGCGCCGGTCGAGGACCGCGAGGTCGTCGCCTTCGATGACGCCGAGCACGCCGTCGGGGCCGACCTCGTAGACGTCGGGGCTCATCACGAGGGTGAAGTAGACCGTGCCGGTGACGTCGACGGCGACGCTGTACGGCGAGTACAGCTCGGCCTGGGTGGCCGGGCCGTCCAGGGCCTCGTCGAGCGGCGTCTCGCCGCCGCCGGCGATGGTGGTGATGACGCCGTCGGCGCCGATGCGGCGGATCCGGCCGTTGCCGCTGTCGGCCACGATGACGTCACCGGCCGCGTCGACGGCGATGTCCTCGGGCGAGCGGATGCGCGCGTCGGCGGCCCGTCCGCCGTCGGCGTCGCCGTTCTCGATGTCGTCCTCGCCGGCGCCGGCCAGCACGGTGACGGCGCCGTCGGGCCCGATGCGGCGCACGTCCAGGTCGCCGGCCACGTAGATGCTGCCGTCGGAACCGACGGCGCTGGCGATCGGCGGGCCCGGCGCCGCGCCGTCCGCCGGGTCGTCGACCTCGTCGTACTCGGACTCGGGCGGGTCCAGGGCGCGGGTGCCCGGGACGGTGTCGATGACGCCGTCGCCGTCGACGGACCGCAGCCGGCCGTTCGACCGGTCGGCGATGTAGAGCGTGCCGTCGGGAGCGGTGGACAGCCGCAGGTGATGGTTGAGCCGCGCGTCGACCGCCGGCCCGCCGTCGCCGGAGTAGCCCTGATCGCCGGTGCCGGCGACGCGGACGACCTCACCGGGCAGCGGCCCGGGCGGCAGCGGCGACGGCTCCCCCGCCGGCGTCGCCGCCGCCGCCCCGGTCGCGAGCAGCAGCCCGGGCAGCAGCATCCTGTACAACAACGACGTCCCCCTCCGGTGGATCACGTACCGCCGGAGATCGTGGCAGGGCCCGCTTTCTTCTGACTTTCACCCGGCTGTCAGCCGGTCAGTCGCGCGGGCTGAGCTCCATCTGCACCTCGGACTGCTGTTCCAGGTTCTGCCCGTCGGCCGAGATCACGGTCGACGTGGTGATGTCGCTGTTGCCGGAGATGGCGACCGGGAAGGTCAGCCGGCCGGCGGTGGTGCCGCTGCCGGAGCCGGTCAGCTCTTCCAGCTCGGCGCTGGCGCCGCCCATCTCGAGCGGCCCCGGCTGCCCCTGCTGGGAGATCTCGGCCGTCATCTCGTAGGCGTCGCCGTCGAACGAGGTCAGGGTGTAGCCGTAGACGTTGCAGAAGGTGCCGCCGAGAAGGTCGGCGCTGGTGGCGACGTCCCAGGTGGCGCCGACGCCGACCGGCTCGGTGGGCAGCGGGACGGTGAGGCTGGCCAGCTGCGTCTCGAACTGCTCGAGCAGCGGGGCGAGCGAGGGGTCGAGGCCCTCGGTGTCGTACCCGCCGTCGATGAACGCGCCGCTGCGGGTGGACGTGACCGTGGCGGTGAGGCCGACCATGGAGTCGAGCAGGCCCTGCGCGGTGGGGTCGCCGCCCTCGATCTCGGCGCTGTCGTAGACGACCGTCATGGTGATCTCGTCGTCGGTGACGTCCTCGACGGTGATGACCATGCCCATGGTCATCGGCGGCACCGGCGCGGCCGGCAGCTCCTCGCCGTCGACGGTGCTGCTGCTGGCCATCGTCATGGTCATGGTGGTGGCGGCGGAGTCGCCGGCCGTGGGCGTGAGCTCCATCAGCGCGCGCGGCTCGTCGCCGGCGTCGGTGACGACCGCCTCCGGCGGGCCGTCGGCGCAGGCGACGTCGGCCACCGGCTCGTCCTCGCCCTCGCCTTCGCCCTCGCTCTCGGGCTCGGTCTGGTCGGACGCGGCCGCGGACGGCGCCGCGGTCTCCTCCGAGCCGCCGCCGGAGTCGTCGCCGCAGCCGGCGAGGACGAGCAGGGCAGCGGCCAGCGGCAGACAGCCGGTGATGCGGCGCACAGGGAACTCCTCAGAACGGTTCAGGGTGGGATCGCCCGCACTCTAGCCGCTTGCACCGACAACCAGGCGTCACCCCGTCGGGCCGCGCCCACTCCAGCTCCACGCGTACGCGCCGTCGTCGCTCTGCTGCCCCGCCTCGCCGATCTCCAGCGGCCGGAAGGTGTCGACCATGACGGCCAGCTCGTCGAAGTAGTCCTTGCCCAGCGCCCGCTCGATGGCGGCCGGCTGCGGGCCGTGCGAGTGGCCGCCGGGGTGCAGCGTGATCGAGCCCTGGCCGATGCCGGAGCCCTTGCGCGCCTCGTAGTCGCCGCCGCAGTAGAACATGACCTCGTCGGAGTCGACGTTGGAATGGAAGTACGGCACCGGCACGGCCAGCGGGTGGTAGTCGACCTTGCGCGGGACGAAGTTGCAGATGACGAAGTTGTAGCCCTCGAAGACCTGGTGCACGGGCGGCGGCTGGTGGATGCGCCCGGTGATCGGCTCGAAGTCGTCGACGTTGAAGGTGTACGGGTACAGGCAGCCGTCCCAGCCGACCACGTCGAACGGGTGCGTCGGGTAGGTGACGATGCTGCCGACCAGGCCGGACGGCCCGTGCCCGCGGTGCTTCGTGTACACGTCGACGTCCTCGCCCACCGTCACGAACGGCTCGGCCGGGGCCGTCAGGTCGCGCTCGCAGTACGGCGCGTGCTCGAGGAACTGGCCGAACCGCGACAGGTACCGCTTCGGCGGGGTGATGTGCGAGTTCGCCTCGACGACGTACGCGCGCAGCGGCTCGTCGCCGGTCGGGACCCAGCGGTGCACCGTGGCCCGCGGGATGATCGCGTAGTCGCCCTTGCGCACCCGCAGCAGGCCGAACATCGTCTCCAGCGTGGCCTCGCCGTCCTCGACGTAGACGCACTCGTCGCCGATGGCGTTGCGGTAGAGCGGCGACGACTCGCCGGCCGCGACGTAGGCGATGCGGACGTCGCCGTTGCCGAGCAGCAGCCGCCGGCCGGTGACCACGTCGAACGCCTTCCAGTCCTTGCCCGGGAAGAGGTCGTGCGGCTTGAGGTGCATGGGCTTGAGCGGGTGGTTGGCGACGGTGCGGGCGTCGGGCAGCTCCCAGATGCGGGAGTCGACGATGGCCGACGGGACGCCCTCGTGGTACAGCAGCGACGAGTCGGAGGAGAACCCCTCCTCGCCCATCAGCTCCTCGTAGTAGAGACCGCCGTCGGGCTTGCGGAACTGGGTGTGCCGCTTGGGCGGGACCTGGCCGACGCTGCGGTAGAACATCTCCGTCACCTTCTCGGCAATTGTTCGGATATCGGACGCGCTTGCCCGTATATCGACCAGGGTCGAGGATGGGTCGGATGAGTGTCAAGGGAAAGGAACCAGGCGTGCGATGACGATTCCCCCGATGTTCGAGCGGCTGATCGACGACGCGGCCGTGTTCCCGCCCGGCTCGCTGCCGCTGCCGGAGGCCGTGCCGGCACACCTGGCGCACCGGTCGGCGTGGTACGCCGCGCTGGTCGGGCCGCTGCTGTGCCCGGCGTCCGCGCTGGAGTCGCTGGCCGGGCTGGCGCGTGGGCTGCCCGCGCCGCTGGAGGTGGCGGTCGTCGTCGACACCGGGACGGCCGGCGTGCTGGCCGCCGCCGACACCGTCGCGCAGCACCCCGGCCTGGTGCTGCGCGGCGTCGAGGTGCCGCTACGCGGGTCGCCGCTGGGCGAGAACGCGCGCCGCACGGTGGCCGCGCTCGACGCCGCGCTGGGCGGGCCCGCCGATGACGAGCCGGCCTACGTCGAGGTGCCGCGCGAGCCGGGCTGGGAGGCCGCCCTGGACGTCCTCGCCGACGCCGGGTATCGCGCCAAGCTGCGCACCGGCGGGCCGTCCGCCGACGCCGTCCCGTCCGACGACGAGGTGGCGGCGTTCGTCGTCGCGTGCCTGGACCGCGGCATCCCGTTCAAGTTCACCGCCGGGCTGCACCACGCCGTGCGCCGTCCGTCCGAGCACGGGTTCCTCAACCTGCTGCTGGCGGTGGGGCGGGCGGTGGAGGGCGCGCCGGCCGCGGAGGTCGCGGCGGCGCTGTCCCTGGAGGACGGCGCGGCGCTGGCGGCCGAGGTCGGGACGCTGGATCCCGCGTCGGTGCGCCGCTGGTTCGCGTCGTACGGGTCGTGCAGCATCGACGAGCCGCTGGCCGAGCTGGGCGAGCTCGGGCTGGTGGCGCCGTGACCTGGCTGCCGCTGGGCGACGACGACCCGTTCGACGCGTGGACGCTGCCGTACGGCGTGTTCTCGGTGGCCGGGGCGTCGCCGCGGGTGGGCGTCGCCGTCGGCTCGTGGGTGCTCGACCTCACGCCGCTGGCCGGCGCGGAGCTGTTCGACCACCCCACGCTCAACCCGTTCCTGGCCGCCGGGCGGCCGGTCTGGGACGCCGTGCGCGCGCGGCTGCTGGAGCTGGTCACCGACCCGCGGCACCGCGACCTCGTCGAGCCGCATCTCGTGCCGGCGGCCGACGTGCGGCTGGGGCTGCCGTTCGACGTCGCCGACTACGTCGACTTCTACGCCTCGCAGACGCACGCCGAGAACGTCGGCCGGCTGTTCCGGCCGGACAACCCGGCGCTGCCGGCGGCCTGGCGGCAACTGCCGATCGGCTATCACGGCCGCGCCGGCACCGTCGTCGTCTCCGGCACGCCGGTGGTGCGGCCGTCCGGGCTGCGCCGGGCCGGCGACGCCGTCGAATTCGGTCCGTCGCTGCGGCTGGACATCGAGGCCGAGGCGGGCTTCGTCGTCGGGACGCCGTCGGCGCTCGGGTCGCGGGTGCCGGTCGGTGCGTTCGAGGACCACGTGTTCGGCATGGTGCTGGTCAACGACTGGTCGGCGCGCGACATCCAGGCGTTCGAGTACGTCCCGCTCGGCCCGTTCCTGGGCAAGTCGTTCGCCACGTCGGCGTCGCCGTGGGTGGTGCCGCTGGCCGCGCTGGCGCACGCCCGGGTGGCGCCGCCTTTGCGGTCGCCGGCCGTCGCCCCCTACCTGCGCGACGCCGAGCCGTGGGGCCTGGACGTGTCGTTCTCGGTGTCGTGGAACGGGACGGTGGTCTCGCGGCCGCCGCTGCGCTCGCTGTACTGGACGCCGGCGCAGATGCTGGCCCACATGACCGTCAACGGCGCCTCCGTCCGCACCGGCGACCTCTACGCGAGCGGGACGGTGAGCGGCGTCCGGCCCGACTGCGGCTCGTTCCTCGAACTGACGTGGAACGGCACCGAGCCCGTCACGCTGGCCGACGGCTCAACCCGCGCGTTCCTGGAGGACGGCGACACCGTCACCATCCGCGCCACAGCCCCCGGCCCGGACGGGTCGCGCCAGCGGCTCGGAGCGGTCACCGGCACCGTCCACCCCTCCCCATGATCATCAAAGAAACGGGGCGTGATCACCCCACATTTCTTGGATGGAACAGGGTGGCGCGGCAGCCGGGTCGGCAGGAGCGGACGGTGCCGGTCCAGCCGCGAGCGGTGAGAACGCGGGCCTGCTCGGCTGCGACGCCGCAGGGGTCACCGAACACGTCGGCGTGGCCGTAGCGCAGCGTGGCGTGGCCGTCGACGGTGGCGTGATTGTCGCGGTGGTGGTCGCGGAAGCGGCCTTCGCCGGTGTGGCCGAGGCGTCCGTCGAGTTCGACCCGGAGGTGGTAGGGCTCGTAGTCGACGTCGATCCAGATCACGCGCTGCCCGGCGATGCGTTGTTGGCGGTGGCCGGTGGGCAGGCCGTGGGCGCGTTCGACCCGGCGCAGGTGGCGCAGCTCCAGCGGCGACTGGGCTCCGGACGCGACGTCGGCGAGCATGGCCTCGGTCATGGGTCGCCAGCGGATCTTCTTCCGCCGCCCGAGCGCGTCGGCGAGCCGTTCGGGGGTGGTGAGGCGGCGCTGGCAGGCCGCCGTCACCCAGCCCTCGGCCTCACGCGAATGCGGCGCGACGTCCACCAGATCGAGCACGGTCTCGTCGACCCGCGTGCGTGGTGGGGTCGCGGCGGGATGACGGGTGCGGGGAAGCCGATGCGCGTAGTGAACGCGCACGCCGTCGATCTTGCCGCCGACGTATCTGTCGGCCGGCACGGTCACGTGGATGACCGGGCCCGGCTCGTCGCACAGGCCGTCGAGGTAGGCGGCGGTGCGGTGACTGGCCACGGCGCCCGCACCTGCGCGCAGGACCGCCGCCCACACCTGCGCCTCGAACGGCAGCGGCCCGGTGAAGGTCACGAACGTGTGCGCGTGGACGCGCCGCCAGCGGCCGGACTCGACCAACCACCTGATCCTGTCGACCGTCAGCCCCGCGGCCAGCGCCTGTGCACGGCTGACGACACCGCACTGCGCCGCCAGAAGGTCGTCGAGGCCCACGCGGGCCAGCCTGCGTGAGCCGGCGCCGTCGCGCCAATCGGGCCTGTGGACAAACCAGGTCGAGCAAGAATTGGGGCGTGATCACGCCCCAATTCTTTGATGATCATGGGACGGGGTCAGGCGTGGCCGGCGTGCTCGTGCTCGACGTGGCCCAGGGGCTCGATCTGGAACGTGCTGTGCTCGATGTCGAAGTGGCCGGCCAGGCACTCGTGCAGCCCGTCGAGGACGGAGTCGGCGCCGCAGCCGGGCTCGGCGGAGTCGGTGATGACGACGTGCGCGGACAGCACCGGGACGCCGCTGGTGATCGTCCAGGCATGCAGGTCGTGCACGTCGACGACGCCGGGGAGTTCCATGATGTGGCGGCGGACGTCCTTCAGGTCGACGCCCTTGGGGGTGGCTTCGAGGAGGACGTCGAACACCTCCCGCAGCAGTATCCAGGCGCGCGGCAAGATCAGCACGCCGATCAGCATCGACGCCAGCGCGTCGGCGCGGACCCAGCCGGTCGCCATGATCACGATGGCCGCGCTGACGACGGCCAGCGAGCCCAGGGTGTCGCCCATGACCTCGAGGTACGCGCCGCGCACGTTCAGGCTCTCGCGCTGGCCGGAACGCAGCAGGAACAGCGCGACGACGTTCGCCAGCAGGCCGATGACGGCGACCACCAGCATGATGCCGGTCTCGATCTCGGCCGGGTCGCCGAGCCGCCGGACGCCGCCGACGATGGCCAGCACCCCGATGACGCCGACGACGACGCCGTTGGTCAGCGCCGCCAGGATCTCCGCCCGCTGCCAGCCGAACGTCCGCGCGGTGTTCGCCGGCTTGGCCGCGATGGCCGTGGCCAGCAGCGCCAGCGTGACGCCGAGACCGTCGGCCAGCATGTGACCGGCGTCGGCCAGCAGCGCCAGCGACCCGGAGAGGTACGCGCCGCCGAGCTGCACCAGCATCACGACGCCGATGAGCACCAGCACCAGTTGCATCCGGCGCCGGTACGCGTACGACGCGGTGGCGCCCTGCGGCAGGCCGTGGCCGTGACCGTGCCCGGCGCCCATCAGTGCACCTGTCCCGGCCGGGTGGCGGGCGCGGCGGCGTCGGGCCGGGCCCGGTGCCCGGCCTCGGGGGCGTGCGCGACGGCGTCGTCGTGCGGCAGGTGTCCGGCGCCGACGCCGTCGGGGCAGAGCCGGGCGGGCGAGCCGGTCGCCGCGAGGACGTCCTCGGCGGCGGTCAGCAGCGCCCACAGCTCGGGCCGGACCAGCGCGTAGTAGGTGGACCGGCCGTGCGGGTGCGGCTCGACCAGCCCGGCGTTGCGCAGGCAGGACAGGTGGCCGGAGACCGTCGACTGGGCCAGGCCCAGCTCACCGGTGAGGTCGACCACCCGCCGCTCGCCGTGGCCCAGTAGCCGCACGATCTCCAGCCGCGCGGGGTCGGCGAGGCTGTGGAACAGCTGCACCGCCGCCGCGTCGACAGACACCCGATTCATCGCCATGCGACGATGATAGCGCGTCCTGCCGATGAACGGTCAGGAGATCGCCGGCTTCCCCGCCGTCCACACCCAGACGTCGAAGAACTCCTCCAGGTCCTGGCCGGACACCTCTTCGGCCAGCGCCTGGAAGTCGTCCGTCGTCGCGGCCGAGTCCCGGTACCGGGCCGGCCACTCCCGCGACAGCGCGCCGAACGCGTCGGCGCCGATCTCCTGCCGCAACGCGTACAGCGTCGCCGCGCCCCGGTCGTAGACAGCGCTCGCGAACAGTCCGAGCGGGCCTGGGTCGGCGACGACGGTCTGCCAGAACGCGTTGGACTCCGGCCGCGCCATCACCGCGGCGAACCGCTGGGCGGCGGTGGTCCCGCCGTCGTGCTCGGCCCACAGCCAGCTCGCGTACGTCGCCCAGCCCTCGTTCAGCCAGATGTGCTGCCAGCGCGCCGGGCTGACCGAGTTGCCCATCCACTGGTGCGCCAGCTCGTGCGCCACCGTGCCCTCCGACGCGCTCCGGGAGTAGATCGGCCGGGTCTGCGTCTCCAGCGCGTAGCCGACAGTGTCGTCGTCGACGATCGCGCCGTAGGACGAGAACGGGTACGGGCCGAAGTGCGTCTCGAACAGCGCGATCATCTCGGCGGTCTGCGCGAGCCCGGCCGACGCGGCGGGCGCGAGGTCGCGGTCGATCGCGTCGATCAGCGGCAGCCCGCCCGGCGTCGTCGTCTGCCGCAGCTCGTAGTTGCCGACGGACGCCGTCACCAGGTAGCTGGCCATCGGCTCGCGCGCGGACCACTCCCAGGTCGTCCACCCGCCGACGGTGTCGGAGCCGACGAGATCGCCGTTGCCGACCGCGACCAGCCCTTCCGGCACCGTCACGGCGACGTCGTAGGTGGCCTTGTCGGTCGGGTGGTCGCTGACCGGGTACCACGTCATCGACCCGTCCGGCTCGCTGGCCACCATCGCGCCGTCGCGGGTCGTCACCCAGCCGTACAACGCGTCCTCGATGTCGGTCGGCCGCCCGGTCGCGCCGCCGTAGGTCACGACGACGTCGACCGCCTTGCCGCGCGGCAGGATCGTCTTCGGCGTGACGACCAGTTCGTCGCCCTCGCGGGTGAACACCGCCGGCCGGTCCCGCACCACGACGGACTCCACGTCCATCCCACGCAGGTCCAGGTTGAAGCTGGTCAGGTGCCGCGTCGGCACGATCGTCACGGTCGCGACGGCGTCCAGCCGGCCGGTCAGCGGCGCGGGCGCGGCGTCCGGCGGCTGGTAGCGCAGGTCGAGGTCGTAGTGCACGGCGTCGTAGCCGCCGTTCCCGGCGAACGGGAAGTAGGCGTCGCCCGCGCCGGACTCGCCCGGCGACGGGCGGGAGGACTGCGCGCTCGCGGGGAGGACGGCACCCGCCAGCAGCGCCACGGCAGCCACCGCGACGGCTCCGGACCTGACACGAGATCTCATCGAGGACGCTCCCAGGCGAGTAGGCGACGGTGTGATCACCGCAGCCTGCCGGAGATCCGGACAAAAGGGAACGCCCCGATCGGACGACATAGGCTGACGTCTCGTGGGTGTTCGCGCGCGTCTCGCGGGTTTTCTCGGTGTCCGGCCGCTGGCCCCGGACGCGGCCGGCCAACGGACGGTGCGCCGTGCTGGGCAGGCCGAGCCCGCGCTGGCCGACGTCCCCACCGGCGAGCTGAGCCGGCGGCTGCGCGCCGACGTCGACCCGGCCGACGGCCTCGCCCTCGTCCGCGAGCTGGGCCGGCGCACGCTCGGCGAACGGGCGCACGACAACCAGCTGCTCGCCGTGCTCGGGCTGCTCGCCGGGCGCATCGTGCAGCTCGACACCGGCGAGGGCAAGACGCTGGCCGGCGCGCTCGCGGCCACCCTGTCCAGCGCCCGCGGCCGGCACGTCACGGTGCTGGCCGCCAACGATTACCTGGCCCGCCGCGACGCCGAGTGGATGCGGCCTCTGTACGACGCGGCCGGCGTCGGGGTGGCCTGGGTCGACGCGACGTCGACGCCGGACGAGCGGCGCGCGGCCTACGCCGCCGACGTCGTGTACGTGGCGGCGAACGAGCTGGGCTTCGACACCCTGCGCGACCGCCTGGTCCACGACGAGGCCGAGCGGGTGCGCGACCGCCGCGAGGTCGTCATCGTCGACGAAGCCGACTCCGTGCTCGTCGACCAGGCCCGGTTGCCGCTCGTCCTCGCCGGCGCCGTCGACGACGCCGAGGCGGACACCGCGATGGCGGAGCTGGTCACGTCGATGGAGTCGGACACGCACTACGCGGTGAGCGCCGACGGCTACGGGATCGCATTCACCCCCGCGGGCGAGGAGCTGATCGAGCGGACCTTCGGCGTCGACCTCTACTCCGAGGCCGACGGCGGGCGCACCCTCACACTGGCCAACCTCGCCGTCCACGCCGAGGCACTACTGACCCGCGACGTCGACTACCTCGTCCGCGACGGCGCCGTCCAGCTGGTCGACGCCGCCAAGGGCCGGGTCGCGCACCTGCAGCGCTGGCCGGACGGCCTGCAGGCCGCCGTCGAGGCGAAGGAGGGGCTGCCGCCGAGCCAGGCCGGCGAGGTCCTCGACTCCGTCACGGCGGCCGAGCTGGTGGAGGAGTTCGGCCTGCTGAGCGGCATGACCGGCACCGCGGCGTCGGCGGTGGAACAGTTCGACCGGATGTACGCCCGCCGCGTCGAGGTGATCCCGCCGGACCTGCCGTGCGTCCGCGTCGACGAGCCGCTCGCCCTCTACGCCACCCGGGCCGACAAGCTGCGGGCGATCGTCGGCCGCATCGCCGCCGCGCACGCGTCCGGCCGGCCCGTCCTCGCCGGCACGCCCAGCGTCGCCGACAGCGAGGAGCTGGCCGCGCTGCTCGCTGACGCCGACGTCCCGTGCGTCGTGCTGAACGCGAAGAACGACGAGGCCGAGGCCGCGGTGATCGCCGAGGCCGGGCGCCGCGGCGCCGTCACCGTCTCCACCCAGCTGGCCGGCCGCGGCGTCGACATCAGGCTGGGCGGCAGCGCCGAGAGCCACGACGAGATCGCCGCGCTGGGCGGGCTGCTGGTCATCGGGACGGAGCTCAACGTGGCAGCGCGGCTGGACGACCAGCTGCGCGGGCGGGCCGGGCGCCAAGGCGACCCCGGCGGCTCGGCGTTCTTCGCCAGCCTGGAGGACGACCTCGTCGCGCGGCACGCCCGCCTGCGCGCCTCGTCCGACGCCGACGGCCGCATCGCCGCTGCCGGCGCCCGCTCGCAGGCCGAGCACGCGCAACGCGTCGCCGAGGGCATCGCGCTGCGGATCTACGCCAACACCCACTCCTACGCCGTCGTGCCCCGCCGCCAGCGCGAGCACGTCCTCGCCCGCCGCGAGGAGTTGCTCGCCCGGCCCGAGCCCGAGCGCGGCGTGCGGCTGTTCTTCCTGGACCGCGCGTGGGCCGACCACCTCGCCCACCTGGCGCAGGTGCGCGACGCCACGCCCCTGCGGTCGCTGTCCGGCAAGGCGCCGGTGGTGGAGTTCAACGCCGAGGCCGTCCGCGCCTTCGAGCCGCTGCTCCAGGCCGCCGAGGACGACGCCGACGCGTTCCTGGCCGCCCACCCCGACCTCACCGACGCCGCCGGCCTCGGCCTCGGCCGCCCGTCGGCCACCTGGACCTACGTCGTCCGCGACGACCCGTTCGGCTCGCCGCTGGACCGCCTGCTGCGCGGCGTCGCCGGGCGCGTGCTCGGCCGCCCCGGCGGCGACGCCCCCTAGTCGTCGTCCAGCGCGCGCAGCCGCTCCCGCACGTCGTCGACGTCCGCGGGATCGAGCGGGTTGCCGGTGACCGGATCGACGTACGACGGCCCGAGCTCCTCGTAGCGGGCCAGCGACCGGGTCAGGTGCTCGCGCGCGAGGTCCGCCGCGCCCCGATCGGCCTCCAGCCGCGCCAGCGCAGCCAGGCCCCTGGCCTCCGCCCACCGGTCGCCGGCCACCCGGACGCTGCGCAGCCCGGCCCGCAGGGACGACGCCGCCGCCTCGCTGTCGCCGCGGTCGGCCTGTGTGGCGGCGAGAGCGAGCAGCATCCGGCCCGCGCTCCGCTCGTCGCCGGCCTCCCGCAGCTCGGCGATCTGCCGCCGCAACAGCGCGGTGAACTGCGGGTAGACGACGTCGCGTTCCAGGAGCCGGCCGAACCGGTCGGCGCCGTCCGGCACCGCGTAGTTGAGCAGCGCGGCGCAGTTCAGGGCGGCGCTCGTGTGGCCGATCAGGCCCAGCAGACGGCTGCCTTCCTCGGCCAGCCGGACGCCGGCGGTGTGCAGCCGGACCGCGTCCTCGGTGAGCGCGCTCGCATCGTCCAGGCCCAGCCGGTGGGCCAGCCGGGCGTTCCGCTCGGCCCGGGCCGCCTCGTCCGGCGGGTCGCTCAGCACCACCAGCGCCCCGACGACGGCGCCGCGGGCGGCGATCGCGACGTTCTCGTCTTCGTCGGCCAGCCGGTCCCAGGCCTGCCCCTGCTCCTCGACCTCGGCGAGGTAGCCGTCGAGCAGCCGGTGGAACGTGCGGTAGTGCTCGTCCCACGGATCGTCGCCGTTGAGCCCGTCGGCGAACGACCGGACGAGGTCGTGCGGCCGCCAGCGCGACGGCCCGGCGGGCAGCAGCAGCTCGGCCCGCGCCAGCCGCCGCAGCAGCCCGACCGCGTCGTCCTCGGGACGATCGAGCAGCAGGGCGGCGGCGAACGGCGTCAGGGCCGGGCCGTCCCACGACGCCAGCCAGCGGAACGCGGGCCGGAGCTCGTCGTCGAGCCGCTCGTACGACGCCCGCAGCCGCGCCGTCATCGGGTCCAGCTCGGTGGCCGACGCGCTGGACAGCGCCGCGGCCACCTCGGCGGCGTCGGCGTCGGGCTCGTTGCGGAAGATCCCGGCCGCCAGCCGGAGCGCCAGCGGCCAGCCACCGCACAGCGCCAGGATGCGCGCCGTCGCCTCCTCGTCGTCCAGGCGCCCGGGACCGGCCAGCCGGCGCAGCAGCTCGGCGGCGTCGGCCCCGGCCAGCGCGCCCAGCCCTGACACCGCGGCCCCGGCCAGGTGCCCCAGCCGCTCGCGGCTGGTCACCACGACCGCGCAGCCCGGCTGATCCGGCAGCAGGTGCCGCACCTGGACCTCGTCACGGGCGTTGTCGAGGACGACCAGGACCCGGCGCCCGGCCAGCCAGCCGCGCCAGGCCGGCAGCAGTCGCTCCACCCCGCCGTCGTCGGGCACCGGGACGCCGGCCAGACTCAGCAGGTGCGCGAGCACGGGACCGACGCCCAGCGGCTCCATGCCGTCGGTCCAGCCGAGCAGATCGACCAGCAGCACGCCGTCGGGGTAGTGCGCGACGACCTCGGGATGCCGGCCCACCTGGGCGGCCAGCGCGCTCTTCCCGATGCCCGGTGGGCCGTGGATCGTCAGCACCGGCACGACGCCGGGCGGCGGCGCGATGAGCCGGGCGGTCAGCTCGGTCAGCTCGGCGGAGCGCCCGGTGAAGGTGTCGACGGCGCCGACGCCGGCCGGCGGGGGCGGCACCGGCGGGACCGGCCGCACCAGTGAGACGAGTGCGTCCTGCTGCTCGCTCGTGCGCTCCAGCCGGAGGATGGTGTCCAGCGGCTGCAGCGGCCCGCCGCCCGCCGCGTCGGCCCTGATGCCGGCCCGGACCAGCGCGTAGAGCAATTCGCGCAGGTGCTCCGGATCGATGCCGAGACCGGCGAGCGGGCTCTGGTCCGACGGCGGCACCGGGTGCGTCAGCGGGGCCACCCAGTCACCCACCAGCCGGCGCAGCGTCGCCTCGCTGACCTCCGGCCGCCCGTACCGCGGCCGGTCCGGCGGGTCGTCGCCGAGCCGGTTGCGCAGTGCCGCCAGGAACCCGTCCCGGTGGTCCGGCGCGGCCAGGGCGGCGAGTTCGGGCGCGTCCAGGGCCGCCTTGACGACCGTCCGCAGCGCCCGCACCTCCGGTGGGTCGCGGATCGCGCGGACCGCGCGGCGCCCGGCGGTGAGACCGAGTTCCTGGGCGAGGAAGAGGACCAGACCATCCACGTAGCGGCACCCTTCGCCGTCCGGGCTGAGTCGGCGATATCCTCCCCGATCGCGGGGCCGGACGTCCAGCGCCGCGCTGACACACTGGGCCGATGGCACTGAGCGGCTTCGGCGTCACCGAGTTCCAGCTGACCCTGCTGCGGCGCATGCAGGACTTCCAGCCGGACCTGGTCGAGGCGGCGTGGGAGCGGCTGGGCGTCACCCACTCCGACGCACGGAAGGCCAACGCGTTCTGGCAGACGGTCGAACGGTCCCGCACGGCGCCGCGCGGGCTGGACCGGTACCGCATCGTGCTCGGCGCGCCGGTCGGCCAGAGCGACGTGACCATCGGCGACGTGCAGTGCCGGCTGGCCCACTGGTACCTGCCGCTCTGGCCGGACCTGCGCTGGGAGCTGCTGACCAGCGCGACCGGCACCGTCGTCAACGGCTGGCTGGCCCGCGAGCACGGCGGCGCCGTCCCGGAACTGCCCGCCGACGGCGACCTCGAGCCGTGGTCGTGCGTCATCGGCGACGTCGAGCGGACCTACGCCGACGTGAAGCACCTGGAGGGCGACGCGCCGAGCCGGTGGCACGTCGCGTTCACGACGCCCACCGGCTCGGGACGGCTGGCCCGGTTCGTGTACGGGCTGGTGCAGACGACAAACGTCAGAGATTCCCGCGCTTCTCCTGCTCGCGCTCGATCGACTTGAACAACGCCTTGAAGTTGCCCTTGCCGAAGCCCAGCGAGCCGTGCCGCTCGATCAGCTCGTAGAACACCGTCGGACGGTCGCCGATCGGCTTGGTGAAGATCTGCAGCAGGTAGCCGTCCTCGTCGCGGTCGACCAGGATGCCGCGCTGCTTCAGCTCCTCGACCGGGACGCGGACGGTGCCGATGCGGGCCCGCAGCTCGGGGTCGTCGTAGTAGGCGTCGGGGGTGTCCAGGAACTCGACGCCCTCGGCGCGCATGAGGTCGACGGTGCGCAGGATGTCGCCCGTGGCCAGGGCGATGTGCTGGCAGCCGGCCTCGCCGTAGAACTCCAGGTACTCGTCGATCTGCGACTTCTTCTTCGCGATGGCCGGCTCGTTGAGCGGGAACTTCACCCGGTGGTTGCCGTTGGCGACGACCTTCGACATCAGCGCGGAGTACTCGGTGGCGATGTCGTCGCCGACGAACTCGGCCATGTTCATGAAGCCCATGACCTTGCGGTACCAGTCGACCCAGTAGTCCATGCGGCCCAGCTCGACGTTGCCGACGCAGTGGTCGACGGCCTGGAACATCCGCTTCGGCGCGCCGTCGCGCTTGACGTGCGTGGACGTCCGCGCGACGTAGCCGGGGAGGTACGGCCCGGCGTAGCGGGACCGGTCGACCAGCGAGTGCCGCGTCTCGCCGTACGTCGCGATGGCAGCCATGCGGACTGTGCCGTGCTCGTCGCTGACGTCGTGCGGCTCCTCCAGGACGGTGGCGCCCTGGGCCCGGGCGTGCGCGACGCACTTGTCGACGTCGGGGACCTCCAGCGCGAGGTCGACGACGCCGTCACCGTGCCGCCGGTGGTGGTCGAGATAGTCGCTCTCCGGGTGCACACCGCCCTTGATGACGAAGCGGGCCGAGCCGCTCTTGAGGACGAACGACTTGTGGTCGCGGTTGCCGGTCTCAGGGCCGGCGTAGGCGACCAGTTCCATGCCGAAGGCCGACTGGTAGAAGTGCGCGGCCTGGGTGGCGTTGCCGGCGACGAACACCACCGCGTCCATCGCCGTGACCGGGAACGGGTCCTTGCTCTCGTCGTACTCCACGAGTCCGACGAGCTGCTTGAGCTGCTCGAGATCGAGGTCGGCGTCGCGTTCTTCGGGGGTCAGAGTGTGGTCGGTGGCCGTCATGACAGGACTCTGCCGGGGCCGCTCGCGGGTGTGCAAGAGGCCGCCGAGACGCTGATCACGGTGTACGGTGTGGACACCTGCCCCGCCGAATCACTGTGCAGGTTGTCCAGTCTGGAGGACGCATGATCGACGCCCTCGACGCCCGGATCCTGGAGCTGTTCACCAGCGAGCCGCGCATCGGCGTGCTGGAGGCGTCGCGACGGCTGCAGGTGGCCCGCGGCACGGTGCAGGCCCGGCTCGACCGGCTGCGCGACACCGGGGTCATCGCCGGCTTCGCGCCGACGGTCGACCCCGCCGCGCTCGGCTTCCGGGTCACGGCGTTCGCCTCGCTCGACATCCGCCAGGGCGCCCGCGAATCCGTCGCCGCGCACCTGAGCCGCATCCCCGAGGTGCTGGAGGTGCACACCATCACCGGCCAGGGCGACCTGCTCTGCCGCATCGTCGCCCGCGACAACGACGACCTCCAGCGGGTCATCGACGACCTCGTCGGCGACGACGACATCGTCCGCACCACGACGCTGATCGCGCTGTCCACCGTCGTCGCGCCGCGGATCCTCCCGCTGGTCGCGTCGGCCGTGCCCTAGGCGCCGCTCGGCTCACCGCACCAGGCAATGAGGGCGGCCCGCAGTTCGGCGTCGCGGCGGATCATCGGCCGGGTGTCGGTGGCCCAGGCGACGTAGCCGTCGGGGCGGACCAGCGTCAGGCCCTGCGAGCGGTCGACCGTCATGACGAGGTCGACCCGGCCGGCCCACGGGTCCACCAGGCCGTGGTGGTCCTGGCCGGTCAGCAGCACGAACCGGCCGCCGCGCAGCGCCTCGTAGAGCCGGGTCTTCGTGCCGGACTCGGTGACGACGGAGACATCCGGCACCCGCTTGCCGACCAGCGGGTGGTCGCCGCGGGACCGGCCGTAGCCGATGGCCAGCCCGGACACGAACTCACCGGCCTTGCGCTGCACCGGGCCGATGCTCGCGGCGACGGCGCCGGCGACGTTGCGGACCGCGCGCAGCGGCGCCGACCCCGTCAGCGCCAGGCGCAGCAGCGTTCCGCTCCCCTGCACGACGCTGGCGCCGACGGCGCGGCGCTCGGTGTCGTAGCTGTCCAGCAGGCCGGGCGGGGCCCAGCCGTGGAGGTCGGCGGCCAGCTTCCAGCCCAGGTTCGCGGAGTCCTGCAGGCCGGTGTTCATGCCCTGGCCGCCGGCCGGCGAGTGCACGTGCGCGGCGTCGCCGGCGAGGAACGTCCGCCCCTTCCGGTAGCTCGGGACCAGCCGCTCGTCGCTGTGGAACCGCGACAGCCAGCGGGCGTCGTGCATGCCGTAGTCGGTGCCGAGCACACGGCGCGCGAGGTCGCTGATCTCGTCCATCTCGACGGGGTCGTCGTCGGGCCGCTGCACCTTGCGGTCCCACGCGATGACGCGGAACCAGCCGTCGCCGAACGGGGCCACGAACGCGAACCCGTCGTCGCCGGCGTTGGCCACCAGCACCTCGTCGGGCGGGTCGGCCAGCCGGACGTCGGCCAGCATCACCGACTCCACGACCGCCTCGCCGGGGAACGGCAGCCCGAGCGCCTCGCGGACCGTGCTGCCCACGCCGTCGGCGCCGACCGCGTAGGCCGCGCGCAGCGCCCGCCCGTCGTCCACCCGCACGGTGACGCCGTCGCCGTCCTGGTCCAGACCGGTCACCCCGGCGCCCTCGACGAGGGTGGCGCCGGCCTCGCGGGCCCGCGCCGCCAGCACGTCCTCGACGTTGTACTGCGGCGTGACGAGCACGAACGGGAACCGGGTCGGCAGGTCGGAGAGGTCGACCTCGATGCTGCCGAACAGGCTGAGCCCGGCCACCCGCGTCCCCGTCCCGATGACCTGCTCGGCGACACCGCGGGCGTCGAACACCTCCAGGGTGCGGGCGTGGACGGCGAACGCGCGGGTCAGCGGCGAGCGCCCGGTTCGCCGTTCGAGCAGCGTGCAGCCGACACCGGCGCTCGCGAGATCGCCGGCCAGCAGCAGCCCGGCCGGGCCACCCCCGACCACGACGACGTCGGTCTCACTCATCGGTCCCTCCCGGCTCGTCGGCCTGTCGGCACGGTACCCGTCTGGACGCGTTCCGTACCCGCGGGCTTCATCACACTCTGCGTCACCCCAGGTCATGTCCGACGTCGTGGCCCTGTCGACTTGCCTAGCCCCCCGGGTGTCAGGGTTGAATGTCTTCGATGTCCAGTCGAGCCTCGGGCGGCGCGCTCGCCGCCTGCCTCATCACCGCAGCCATCGTCGGCTTCGCCGGCGGCGGCTACTTCGGCTCGCAATCCGACGGCGGGTCGCCGTCCGCGTCCGAGACGAACGCGCCAGACGACACCACCCCCGTGGGCGAGACCCCCGGCGGCGAGACCCCGCCCGAGACCGAGGCCCCGTCCGGCGACGGCGCGATCACCCTGAGCGCCGGCCAGGAGTCGATCGCTCCCGGCGGCCAGATCGACTTCACCGGCACCGTCGACCCGCCCGAAGAGGGCATCCAGCTCCGGCTCGAACGCAGCGTCGACGGCGGCGACTGGGAGACGTTCCCGCTGAACAACCAGCCCGTCACCAACGCCGACGGCGCCTTCAGCACCTACGCCTCGACCAGCCAGTCCGGCACCAACACCTTCCGCCTCGTCCGCGAGGACGACGATTCCGTCGTGTCGAACGAAGTCCAGGTCACGGTCGGCTGAGGCGCGACGTCGGTGACGGATGCTTCAATAGGCGACGATGTCCCGACCAGCCACAGGCGACGCGCGAGCCGCCAAGCACGCCGCCGGCGGCCGCCGAGCGGCGGGCGGCGGTACCGGCGACGCTCCGTCTGATGGTGGTGCCGAGCCCGCTTCCGCACCTGGTCCCGACCCCGCCGAGGACGACCTCGGCATCGCCTCCTGGCTCGAGTCCAGCACTGTGGCGCCGCACGAGACCGGGCCGCTGCTGGCGCCCCTGAGCGACGAACTCGGGACGCCGCTGTGGCCGGAGCCCAACGGCGCGTCCTCGTCCGGCGCTGCTTCCGGTGCAGGCGACGCGGGGCCGGGCAGTTCCCGGTCCAGGCGGGCCGCCAAGCACAGCCGCCCCATCGACGCGTCCGCGCCGCCACCTGGTCGCCGGTCCACGTCCGGCCTCATCGAGACGTCCGCTCCCTCGACCGGCCGCCGGTCGCGGTCCGGCCGCATCGACGTACCCGAGTCCGGCGCGCCGGCCGCCGACCCCGCCGAGGCCACACCGCAGCGCGGGCGCCGGTCGGGCCGCATCGAGACGGTCCCGCCGGCGGACCCGCCGCAACCCGGCCGCCGGTCCCGGTCCGGCCGCATCGACACCACCGCACCGCCCGCCGACTCTCCGGCCGCCGACACCACCGCACCGCGCACCGACCCTCCGGCCGCCGACGTCGAGGCCGCGGCCCCGACCGGCCGCCGGTCCCGGTCCGGCCGCATCGACGCGACCGAGTCGATGCCGCAGGAGGGGCGCCGGTCGGCGTCGGGGCGCATCCGGATCGAGCCGGAGGACCCACTCGGACTCGGCTCCAGACCCGAACCGGGCGCACCCGCCGACGCCACGCGCCCCGCCGCCGGGATGGCCACGTCCGCCCGCACCCGCACCGGCGCCCCGGGCCGCCCCATGTCCGGCCGCGCCGCCACCCCCGACCCCGCCACCCCCGACCCGGCCGCCGGCCAGCCGGCACCTGATGCACCGCCGGCCGACGTCCAGCCGACCGGGGCCGCGGCCGCCGCGAGCCCGTCCCCTGAGCCCGTCGCCGCCACCGAAGAGCCCCACGCCGCGTTCTGGGCCAGCTTCGGCGCCGACCAGAACGACGCCGCACCCGCCGCGCCGGAGCGCACCGTGTCCCGGTCCAACGGCCGCCGGGCCGCCGCCCGCCGCGCCAGGCCGGAGCCCGAGGCCGCGCCCACCGCCGTCGCCGCCCCCACCACCGTCGCCGCGCCGGCCGAGACCGCGGCGTACGAGCCCGGACCCGGCTTCGCCGCCGCCTTCGGCCCGGGCGCTCCCGATGCCCGGCACGCCCCCGCACCCCCCGACGTCGACCCGGACGACCAGGACGACGACGCGCCCGCACCCGCCCGCAGCCCCCGAACGGGCCGCACCAGCGACCGGACCACCACCCGCACCGCGCCCCGTCGCGCCGGCACCCGCACTGGCACCGGCCCGCCCGGCCAGGCCACGGCCGGTGCGCTGGCCGCGTGCCTCGCCGTCGCCGCGGTGATCGGGTTCGCCGGCGGCGCCTGGTTCGGCTCCCGCGCCGACGACAGCGGCCAGCCCGGCGACGGCACCAGCCAGGACCCGGGCACGTCGGTCCCGGGTGAGCCCGCCCCCGAGGAGGGCCTGGAACTCACCGCCGACCCGGCCGAGGTCGCGCCGAACGACCTCATCGCGCTGGCCGGTACGCTGGCGCCGGTCGAGGGCGGCGTGCGGGTGGCGCTGCAGCACAAGGTCGGCGACGGCGAGTGGCAGGACTACCCGGCCAGCCGGCCGATCACGCTGACCACCCGTGAGGACGGCACGTTCAGCGGTTCCGTCGCCACCGACGCGCCCGGCCCGAACCTGTTCCGCCTGGTCAACGTCGACGACCCGGAGATGGTCTCGAACGAGATCGAGGTCGAGGTCAGCGGCTGAGCGCCGTCAGCCGAGCCGCTCGCCCAGTTGCGCCGCCGCCGCGACCACCCGCGGCCCGACGGTGTCGTCGTCCAGCGCCGCGAGGGCGATGACGCCGACGCTGGCCTCGACCCCCGGCACGCCGATGACCGGCGCGGCCACCCCGCTGGCCCCCGTCTGCAACTCGCCCACCGTGCTCACGAACGCCGCCGACCCCGCCCGCCCGCCGAGGACGGCCCGCCCGGCGGCGCCGCGCTCCAGCGGGTGCCGCGAGCCGACCCGGTAGGCGACGTGGTAGTCGGTGCGGGTCGGTTCGACGACGGCGACGGCCAGCGCCTCGGCGCCGTCGGCGATGGTGAGGTGCGCCGTCGCGCCGACGTCGTCGGCCAGCGCCCGCAGCACCGGCTGCGCCACCTGCCGCAGCGACGGCTGCACGCTGCCGGCCAGCGTCAGCACCCCGAACCCGACGCTGAACCGGCCGCCCGCGACCCGGCGCACCAGGCCGTGCTGCTCCAGCGTCGCCAGCAGGCGGTAGACGATGGTGCGGTTGACGCCGAGGACGGTGGACGCCTCGGCGACGGTGAGGCCGTCGCTGGACCCGGACAGCACCTCGAGCAGGCGAAGGCCGCGATCGAGCGTCTGCGAGATCTCCACCACGGCGACAACCATAGAGGTTCGCCGGTCCCCGGTCCGGCGGGCCGTTTCGCGCGTACTGTGGCACGCAGATGACATCCGCATCACGGAAAGGTCGGTCCGTCGATGAAGAAGCTGATCAACTCCCCCGACTCTGTCATCGCTGACGCGCTGCGCGGCATGGCCGCCGCCCATCCGTCGCTCGCCGTCGACCTGGAGAACCGGGTCATCTCGCGTGCGGGCGGCGCGACGCAGGGCAAGGTGGGACTGGTCTCGGGCGGGGGCTCCGGACACGAACCGCTGCATGGTGGGTACGTCGGCTACGGCATGCTCGACGCCGCCGCGCCGGGCGAGGTGTACACGTCACCCGTGCCCGACCAGATCCTGGCCGCCACGAAGGCCGCCGACGGCGGCGCGGGTGTGCTGCACATCGTCAAGAACTACACCGGCGACGTGCTCAACTTCCGCATGGCCGCCGAGCTGGCCGACGACGAGGACGTCCGCGTCGTCGATGTCGTCACCAACGACGACGCCGCCGTCGAGGACTCCACCTACACGGCCGGGCGCCGCGGCGTCGGTGGCACGGTGTTCGTCGAGAAGATCGCCGGCGCCGCCGCCGAAGAGGGCGCCGACCTCGACACCGTCGCCGGCATCGCCACCCACGTCAACGAGGTGACGCGGTCGTTCGCCATCGCGCTGCACGCCGGCACCGTCCCGGCCGCCGGGAAGCCGGGCTTCGACCTCGCCGACGACGAGGTCGAGCTGGGCGTCGGCATCCACGGCGAACCGGGCCGCGAGCGCGGCAAGATGGCCCCGATCCACGAGTTCGTCGGCTACTCGCTCGACGTCATCCATGCCGACCGGCCGATCTCCGGCGACGTGCTGGTCATGCTCAACGGACAGGGCGGCAGCCCGCTGATCGAGTTGTACGGCGCGTTCGCCGAGGCCGTCGCCTGGATCGAGGGGCACGGCGCACGGGTCGCGCGCAGCCTGGTCGGCAACTACATCACCAGCCTCGACCAGCAGGGCTTCTCGATCTCCGTCATGTCCCTCGACGACGACCTGCTGCGGCTGTGGGACGCGCCGGTCGAGACGCCCGCGCTGCGGTGGGGACGGTGAGCATGGCGTTCGACGCGCAGACGGCGACGGCCTGGATCACCGCGTCCGAGGCCGCCGTCAAGGCCGACGAGGCGCGGCTGACCGGCCTCGACGCGGCCATCGGCGACGGCGACCACGGCGCCAACATGGCCCGCGGGCTCGCCGCCGCGCTGACCAACATCGCCGAACGAGCCCCCTCGACCCCGGGCGACGTCCTCGTCGCGGCGGGCCGGGGCATCGTCGCGAAGACCGGCGGTGCGTCCGGGCCGTTGTACGGCAGCGCGTTCCGCCGGGCCGGCAAGGCCCTCGGCGACACCACCTCCGCCTCCGCCGACGAGGTCGGCGCCGCGCTGGAGGCCGCCCTGACCGCGATCAAGGGGCTGGGCGGCGCCAACGAGGGCGACAAGACGATGATCGACGCGCTCGCGCCGGCGGTCGCCGCGTTCCAGGCGGTGGCGGCCGACGGCGGGCCACTCGCGGCGGCTGCCGCTGCCGCCGCCGACGGCGCCGAGCAAGGGCTGGCCGCGACCGTCCCGATGCAGGCGCGCAAGGGCCGGGCCAGTTATCTCGGTCCGCGCAGCGTCGGTCACGAGGATCCGGGCGCCGCGTCGACGGCGTTGATCCTGCGGGCGCTGGCGGAGGTCGTCGCGTGACGGTCGGCATCGTGCTCGTCTCCCACAGCCCGGCGGTCGCCGGTTCCGTCGCCGAGATGGCGGCGGAGCTGGCCGGCCCGTCGGTCGCCATCCGCGCCGCCGGCGGCACCGACGACGGGCGGTTCGGCACCAGCATCGACCTCATCGCGGCGGCCGTGAAGGCGGCCGACAGCGGTGACGGCGTCTGCGTCCTCATGGACATGGGCAGTTCGGTGCTGACGGCGAAGACCCTGCTCGAAGACCTCGAGGACGACGGCGGCGGCCCGCTCGTCCGCCTCGCCGACGCCCCGTTCACCGAGGGCGCGGTGGCCGCGGCGGTGCTCGCCTCGACCGGCCAGGACCTCGACACGGTGGTCGGTTCGGCCGAGCAGGCCTGGTCGATGCGCAAGCTCTGACGGCTGCCGCCGACGCGCCCCGGCTGGCCATCTCGCCGCACGTCCGGACACGTCGCCCCGGCCACTACGTCACCTGATCATCTCCACCAGGTGGACACACCATGATCAGGTGACCAACCGCGGCGAACGGCCGCCGTTTCGTCACCTGATCGTTTTCCGGTTCGACGCCGCGCTCGATGCGCCGGGCCAGCCTAGTCGGGGACGCGCCGCCGTCACCGTCACGTCACGTCACCCGCACTCTCCGCGCCCCAATCGGAGGTCGCGGCGTACACCGCCGTCGGCACGACGATTCGCGTGCAGGTAGGTGAGCACCCAGCAAAGTCGATCATGGAGAATTCAGGGTTCCGCCCGCCCGGGAACCCCGATCTCCCATGATCAACGGGCGCCGTTGGCCGGCGGGGCCGCGCGTCGACAGAGCCGAGCGGATCGGAGCCGGGCGTCCGCCCACCTGCCCGACGGCGCGGCGTGGGCACGGCGGCGGCCGCAACCAGGCGGCCAGGCGAGGGCACGATCCGCGGCTGCAGCCCACGGCGGCCACCACGACCGGGCAACCAGGCGGCCAGGCGAGTGCGCGGTCCGCGGCCGACGCCGTTGGTGATCACCCTTGACCCGACCCTCGGCAGCGGGCACTATTTCACACATCACAGTTCACATCCGTCCATAGCGGACTCTCCACCACGTTGTTAACGCTCACATAGCGCGGCCGACGAGGGCCGGAACGAGGAGGGCCAGAATGAGCAAGAGATTCTCCCGGCGGGACGCGTTGCGGTTCGGCGCGATGGCGGCGGCGGCGCCGGCAGCGGCCTCGGCCGTGGCCACAGCGGCCGCACCGGCAGCGGCCGCACCAGCACCAGCGGCCGCACCGGCCATCCCCGGCGGCACGCCGCGCCCGGGCTGGACGTCCGCCGGGTGGGAGGTGGCGCCGTTCGCGTTGAACCAGGTCAGCCTGGGCGACGGCATCTACAAGGCGAAGCGCGACCGGATGATCGACTACGCCCGCCACTACCCCGGCACGAGCGACCCGCTGGACGGGCCGGACCGCATGCTGCACCTGTTCCGCGCGAACGCCGGGCTGCCCGCGCCGGGCACCTGGCCGGGCGGCTGGGACACCCCGAACCACCTGCTCCGCGGCCACTTCTCCGGCCACTGGATGACGATGCTGGCGCAGTGCTGGGCGGCCACCGGCGAGGAGATCTTCCTGACGAAGCTGGACTACATCGTCGAGGAGCTGGCGAAGGTCCAGGACGCGCTCGACGGGCGCAACGTCGGCCGGGTGCCGGGCCGGTTCGGCAACGCCGTCAAGCTCGGCGACCCGCACCCGAACCAGTTCGTCACGCTCCCCACCGGTCTGACGACGGGCCTGACCGACGCCACGTTCAGCGCGTGGGTGAGCCCGGGCAGCAGCCAGACGAACGCGCGCATCCTCACGCTCGCGACCAGCACTCGCGCCTACCTCGCCCTCACCGCGCGGGTCTCGAACGACGTCGGCCCGCGGTTCGCGATCACGGTCGACGGCGCCAACGCCGAGCAGCGCATCGACAGCGCCACCCAGCTCACCCTGAATACCTGGAACCATGTCGCCGTCACGCTCCAGGGCAGCACCGGCCGCCTGTACGTCAACGGCGTCGAGGCGGGCGTCAACACGGCCATGACGATCACGCCGGCGGCCCTGGGCGACACCGTCAGCAACTGGATCGGCCGCTCCACCAGCAACGACCACGTCCTGCTCAACGCCGCCGTCGACGAGGTCCAGCTGCACGGCCGCGCCCTCAGCGCGGCCGAGATCCAGCAGCTGGCCACCGAACCCACCGGGGTGGACGCTGGCGCCCTACGGGCCCGCTGGACCTTCGACGACGAGGGTGAGACCGCGCCGGACGCGTCCGGGAACGGCCGGCCCGCCACCATCGTCGGCACCGGCTACCCGGGCTACCTGGCCGCGTTCCCGGAGGGCCAGTTCATCCGCATCGAGCCGCCGATGGTGCAGCCGAACAGCGGCCCGAACGCCGTCTGGGCGGTCTGGTACACCCACCACAAGATCATGCGCGGCCTGCTCAACGCGTACGACCTCACCGGCAACGAGGACGCGCTGCCGATCCTGCTGCGTATGGGCGAGTGGGTGCACAGCCGCCTGAGCCGCATCTCGCCCGAGGGCCGGGACCAGATGTGGAACACCTACAGCGCCGGCGAAGCCGGGTCGATGAACGAGGTCATGGCCGAGCTCGCGGCGCACACGACGGACGCCGGGCAGCGGGCCAGGTTCCTCGAGACCGCCAAGCTGTTCACGTTCAGCACGCTGTTCACCGCGAGCATCGAGAACAGCGATCAGCTCAACGGGCGGCACGCGAACCAGTACATGGCGCCGAACATCGGCTACCTGCGCATCTTCGAGCAGACCGGCGAGGAGCGGTTCCACACGGCGGCGCGCAACTTCTGGGGCATGGTGGTGCCGCACCGCACGTTCAGCAACGGCGGCGCCGGACGCAGCGAGCACTTCCGCGCCCGCGGCGACATCACGTCCGGCTTCACGTCGGGCAGCGACCCGCGGCACGCCGAGACGTGCTGCGCGTACAACATGCTCCGGCTCACCCGGAACCTGTTCTTCCACGAGCCCGAGCCGACGCTGATGGACTTCTACGAGCGGGCGCTGCACAACCAGATCCTCAGCTCGCGCCGCGACGTCGACAGCGTCACCGCCACCGAGGTGACGTACCACCAGAACATGTGGCCGGGCCGGTCGCGCCGCATCGGCACCTTCGTCGAGTACAGCCGGTACGGCGGCAACGGCAGCTGCTGCAACGGCACCGGCGTCGAGAGCCACACGAAGTACCAGGAGACGGTGTTCCTCCGGTCCGGCGACGGGTCGGCGCTGTACCTGAACCTGTTCATCCAGGCGACGCTGACCTGGCCGGAGCGCGGCTTCGTCATCACCCAGGAGACGGCGTTCCCGGCGGCCGGGTCGACCCGGCTGCGGTTCGTCAGCGGGAGCGGCCCGCTCGACCTCAAGCTCCGGGTCCCGGGCTGGGCCTGGCACGGTTACACGGTCGCCGTCAACGGCCGGGACCAGCAGGTCGACGCGACGCCGTCGTCGTACGTCACCGTCAGCCGCAGCTGGCAGGCCGGCGACGTCGTTGACATCAACATGCCGCTGAGCTTCTGGGTGGACAAGGCTGCCAATGACAAGTCAATACAGTCCATCATGTACGGCCCGACGTTGATGGTCGTGCGCGACGACACCCCGAGCTACCGCGAGTTCACCTTCTTCCCGCAGCTCGGGCTCGACGGCGACCTCGCGGCGTCGATCCAGCCCGCCGACGCGTCGATGCACTTCACGACGCACGGCTACCTGCTGGCGCCGTACTACGTCGCCGACCCGGTGCCTGGCCAGTTCAACTCGTTCCACCCGTACGTCAAGCGCGTGGAGCCCGAGGTGGTCTTCCGGTCGCAGCCGACGGGCGTGCCGAACGACGCGATCCGCGATCAGAACGGCGAGACGTTCCTCGACCGCGTCTGGGACGCCGCGCCGTTCGCCGGCCACGGCGACCTCGTCCGGCGGGTCGAGGCGGTCTCGGCGGAGTGGTTCGAGGCCGGTCGGCACAACCGCCAGCAGCGTCAGGCCATCCTCGTCGCGGCCGCCCGGTCGCAGAGCGAGTTCTGACGCGCACCGACGGCGGGCGGATCACCGGCGGTCCCAGAACCCGGTGATCCGCCCGCAGCCAGGGTCAGAACTGCTCCTCCTCCGTGGATCCCTTGAGGGCGAGCGTGTCGCTGTCCGGGTTCAGCGCCGTCGACACCAGGTCGAAGTAGCCGGTCCCGACCTCGCGCTGGTGCTTGGTCGCGGTGTAGCCGAGCCGCTCGGCGGCGAACTCGCGCTGCTGCAGGTCGACGTACGCCGTCATCGCGCTCTCGGCGTAGCGGCGGGCGAGGTCGAACATGCCGTAGTTGAGCTGGTGGAACCCGGCCAGCGTGATGAACTGGAACCGGTAGCCCAACTCGGCGAGGTCGCGCTGGAAGGTCTCGATCTCGGAGTCGTCGAGGTGCGCCTTCCAGTTGAACGACGGCGAGCAGTTGTACGCCAGCATCTTGTCCGGGTACTGCTCGCGCACCGTCTCGGCGACCTTCCGGGCCAGCGCGAGGTCCGGGGTGCCGGTCTCGACCCACAGCAGGTCGGCGTACGGCGCGTAGGCCAGCGCGCGGGCGAGGACGGGCTCGACGCCGGAGCGGGTCCGGTAGAAGCCCTCGGCGGTCCGCTCGCCGTTGAGGAACGGCTGGTCGATCGGGTCGACGTCGCTGGTGATCAGCTCGGCGGCGAGGGCGTCGGTGCGCGCGACGATGATGGTCGGGACGCCGGCGACGTCGGCGGCCAGCCGGGCCGCGTTGAGGGTCCGGACGTGCTGCGACGTCGGCACCAGCACCTTGCCGCCCAGGTGCCCGCACTTCTTCTCCGAGGCCAGCTGGTCCTCGTAGTGCACGCCCGCGGCGCCGGCCGCGATCAGCGCCTTGGCCAGCTCGTACGCGTTCAGCGGACCGCCGAACCCGGCCTCGGCGTCGGCGACGATCGGAGCCAGCCAGTCGAACCCGGGGTCGGCGCCCTCGGCGTAGGTGATCTCGTCTGCGCGCAGCAGCGCGTTGTTGATGCGGCGGACGACCGTCGGCACCGAGTTGACCGGGTAGAGGCTCTGGTCGGGGTAGGTGTTGCCGGACGTGTTGCCGTCGGCCGCGACCTGCCAGCCGGACAGGTAGATCGCCTTGAGCCCGGCCCGGACCATCTGCACCGCCTGGTTGCCGGTGATCGCGCCCAGCGCGGCCACGTGCTCGGGCTGGTGCAGCAGCTCCCACAGCCGCTCGGCGCCGCGGCGGGCCAGCGTGTGCTCCTCGCGGACGCTGCCGCGCAGCCGCACGACGTCCTCGGCGGTGTAGGTGCGGCGCACGCCGGACCAGCGCGGGTCGGTCGCCCACTGCTCGGCGAGGGCGGCGGCCTCGGCGGCCTGACGGTCCGCCGGCGCGCCGGTGCGATGGCCTGGGTCGAGTGTCGTCGTCATGCTCACTCCCGGTTAGGTGAATTGCTGACGTCCTCCACCGTGCGGCGCATCAACCACCCCGATCCACCGCTAGAGTGGGTGAAGATTCACCGAATTTCACTGATGGGACAATTTCACTGGATGGAGGGGGGAATGGCCGATCTCGACCTCGTCACCCTGGGCCGCCGCATCCGGCACGCCCGCAAGGCCGCCGGGCTCACGCTGAGCGCGCTCGCCGCCGCCGTCGACCGCGCGCCGTCGCTGCTCTCGCAGATCGAGAACGGACGGCGCGAGCCGCGGCTCACGCTGCTGCAGGCCATCGCGACGGCGCTGGGCGTCGACGTCGCCGACCTGATGAAGCCGGAGCCGCCGTCGCACCGGGCGGCACTGGAGATCGCGCTCGAGCACGCGCAGACCGACCCGCTGTACTCGTCGCTCGGACTGCCGCACGTCGCCGCCACCAGCACGCTGTCCACCGACGTGCTCGAGTCGCTGATCGGGTTGCACGGCGAGCTGCGGCGGCGGGCCACCGAGCAGGCCGCCACCCCCGAGGAGGCGCGCCGGGCCAACGCCGAGCTGCGCCACCAGATGCGCGACCGCGGCAACTACTTCGCCGAGATCGAGCAGGTCGCGGCCGGCATCTCCCGCGCCGTCGGGCACGACGGCGGACCGCTCACCGAGCGCGGCGTCGGCGAGCTGACCACGCACCTCGGCTTCACGCTGCACCGCGTCGCCGACCTCCCACGCGCCACCCGCTCCGTCACCGACCTGGAGGACCGGCGCATCTACCTGCCGTCGTCCGGCCGCGGCGGGCACGACCCGCGCACCATCGTCCTGCAGACGCTCGGTCACTTCGCGCTGGGCCACCGCGAGCCGGCCGACTACGCCGACTTCCTGCGGCAGCGGGTCGAGACCAACTACTTCGCCGCGGCCCTGCTGATGCCCGAGACCGGAGCGGTGAGCTTCCTGCAGCGCGCCAAGGCCCGGCGCGAGCTGGCCATCGACGACCTGCGCGACGTGTTCGCCGTCTCCTACGAGACCGCGGCGCACCGGTTCACCAACCTCGCCACCCACCACCTCGGGTTGCCGGTGCACTTCATGCGCGTGGGCGAGGACGGCGTCATCTACAAGGCGTACGAGAACGACGACGTCACCTTCCCCGCCGACGTCACCGGCGCCATCGAGGGCCAGCTGGTCTGCCGGTTCTGGGCGTCGCGGGCGGTGTTCTCGGCGCCAGACCGCTACGCCACCCACCACCAGTACACCGACATGGGCCGCGGCACCTACTGGTGCACCACGCACGTCGAGAGCACGCCCGAGGGCGACTTCGCCATCGACGTCGGCGTGCCGTACGCCCACTCGAAGTGGTTCCAGGGCCGCGAGACCACCGTCCGGGCCACGTCGGCCTGCCCCGATCCGTCCTGCTGCCGCCGTCCGCCGGCCGCGCTGGCCGGCCGCTGGGCCAGCCGGGCCTGGCCCAGTGCACGGGTCCATTCCCACCTCCTGGCAGCATTGCCTCCAGGCACGTTTCCAGGGGTCGACGACACCGACGTCTACACCTTCCTGGAGCGACACTCCGGAGCCCCGGCCGATTAGTGTGTGTCCCACCCGGACATTCCGCCAGAACCTGGTGACAGCACCACAAACTGTCGGTAGGTTCTGCTGTTACTCGGCCGGTGCGATCCACCGGCTCCGGGCGACAGAGGGGATCCGCAGTGACGACCCAACCCAGCCGCCGCGCCGTCCTGGCGCTCGGCGCCGCCATCGTCGTGACCCCCGTGGTCACGACCGCCGCCAACGCCGCCGGCAGCCCCGTCCGGACGGTCACCCGGCTCAGCGCCGCGTTCGCCGCCGCGGCCCGCAAGCACGGCGTCCCGCGCGACCTGCTGGTCGCGCTCTCCTACACCGTCACCCGCATCGACGACCACGCCGGTAAGCCCAGCCAGGCCGGCGGCTACGGCGTCATGCACCTGATCAGCAACCCGTCCACCGACACGCTGGGCACGGCCGCCGCGCTCACCGGCCACGGCCTGGACGCGCTGAAGACCGACATCGCGGCGAACGTCGACGGCGCCGCCGCACTGCTGCGCTCGCTGGCCGACGACGCCGGGCTGGGCGCCGCCGACCGCCGCCGCGTCGACGCCTGGTATGAGCCGGTCGCCCGCTACTCCGGCTATGCCGACCCCTCGGTCGCCCGGCTCGAGGCCGACACCGTCTACGAGACGCTGGAGCGCGGCCTGGCGCTGCAGGCGCACGGCGAGACGTACACCGTCGCCGCCCGGGCGGTCGCCCCCGACTACCGCTCGTTCGCCACCGTCCCCACCCTCGACCAGCGGTTCTCCGTCAAGACCGACGACTACGGCCCGGCCCGCTGGGTGGCCGCCAACTCCGGCAACTACCGCGTCGCCAACCGGCCCAGTGACTACGCCATCGATCGCGTAGTCATCCACACGGTCCAGGGCTCGTACGCCGGCTGCATCTCGTGGTTCCAGAATCCGAGCGCGAACGTGTCGGCGCACTACGTCGTCCGCTCCTCCGACGGCGAGATCACCCAGATGGTGCGCAACAAGGACGTCGCCTGGCACGTCGGCAACACCAACAACCGGTCCATCGGCATCGAGCACGAGGGCTGGGTCAACGACCCCGCCTGGTACACCGAGGCCATGTACCGCTCGTCGGCCGCGCTGACCAGGCACGTCTGCGACCGCTACGGCATCCCGCGCACGCGGACGAACATCATCGCGCACAGCGAGGCGCCCGGCGCCACGCACACCGACCCCGGCCCGAACTGGGACTGGAACCGGTACATGGGCTACGTCAACGGCGGCGGCACGCCGGGGTGGAGCGTCATCGTCGACAACGGCGGCGCGTTCACCGCCAGCGCCAACTGGGTGACGGCGTCGGCGCCCGGCCAGTACGGCAGCAACCACCGGCACGCCCAGCCGGTGCTCTCCAGCGACGTCGCCTGGTTCAGCGCGAACATCCCGTCCGCCGCCAACTACCTCGTCGAGGTCTGGTACCCGCAGGACCCGGCGAACAACTCGCGCACGCCGTACCTCGTGGCGACGCCGAACGGCAACCAGACGGTCTACATCGACCAGCGCAGCAACGGCGGCCGGTGGGTCTCCATCGGCACGTTCGCGCTGGCCGCCGGCAGCCGCCCGGTGGTCGGCGTCAGCCGCTGGACGTCGACGGCCGGCTCGATCGAGGCCGACGCCGTCCGCATCTCCCGCTGACCTGCCTGGAGCGGGGGTCCCCGGTGGGCCTGGAAGAATCGACGTCAGCGCCGACGGCACGCTCACCCGGCGCGACGTCGAGCTGCGCGACGCCGAACGAGTCGGCCGCGGCGACCCGATGCCGGCCCGGATCGACGACGTACGCCTGCACGACGACGCCGACCGGCCGACCGCCTACACCAGCGACTACGACTGGGGCGTGCGGACGGCCGGCGGCGTACTGCTGCTGGCGGGCTGCCTGATTGTGGCGGCGTTGCTGGTGCGCCTGCTCAGGCGGACCCGCACCTCGAGTGCCTAGGGTGTGTGTGAACAGCACCTGCCGCCGATGAAACCATGATCATGGTACTCATCGGTGCGCACGTCATCACGAGCCACAGCGACCAGCCGCCCGAGATCATCCGGACTCACACGCCCTAGCCACGGGCGATGGCCCAGGCGCGGATGGTGTCGATGCGCTCCTGGATCTCCGCCGCCGTGGCCAGCGCCGCCGGCGGGCCGCCGCAGCTCTTGCGTAGTTCGGTGTGGATGACGCCGTGCGGCTTGCCGGTGCGGTGGTGCCAGGCGCCGACCAGGCCGTTCAGCTCGCGCCGCAGCATCGAGATCTGCTCGAACACCGCGGGGTCACGGCCGCCGTCGCTCTGCGCGTCGTCGCCGGACGGTGCCGCGTCGCGGGCGGCCTGCTGCTCGGCCTGCCGCCGGCGCAGCAGGACGGCGACCTGGTCGGGCTCGAGCAGGCCGGGGATGCCGAGGTAGTCGGCCTCCTCGGCGGACCCGGTGCGGGCCTGGGTGCCGAACTCGCCGCCGTCGAACAGGACGCGGTCGAAGGAGGCGTCGGAGCCGAGCGCCTCGAACGGCATCAACTCGTCGCCGTCGGCGGGGTCCTCGCGCTGGGCCGCCTCCATCAGGGCCGCTTCGGCCGCCAGCGGGTCGTCGTCGGCGCCCGGCGGCTTGCCGAGGACGTGGTCGCGCGAGACCTCCATCTCGCCCGCGTACGACAGCAGTGTCGGCACCGTCGGGAGGAAGATCGACGCGGTCTCGCCGCGCTTGCGGACGCGGACGAAGCGGCCGATCGCCTGGGCGAAGTACAGCGGCGTCTGGGTGGCCGTGGCGTAGACGCCGACCGCCAGGCGGGGCACGTCGACGCCCTCGGAGACCATGCGGACGGCGACCATCCAGCGGCTGTCGCCGTCGCTGAACTCGGCGATCTTCTTCGACGCCTTGGGCTCGTCGGACAGCACGACGGTGGGCGACTCGCCGCACACTCGCTTGAGCAGCGAGGCGTAGGCCCGGGCCGACTCCTGGTCGGTGGAGATGACCAGGCCGCCGGCGTCGGGCACGTGCCGGCGCACCTCGGTGAGACGGGTGTCGGCGGCCTGCAGGACCGACGGGATCCAGTCGCCGTGCGGGTCGAGCGCGGTGCGCCAGGCCTGCGCGGTGATGTCCTTGGTGAGCGGCTCGCCCAGCCGCGCCGCGACCTCGTCGCCGGCCCGGGTGCGCCAGCGCATCTCGCCGGAGTACGCCATGAACAGCACCGGCCGGACGACGCCGTCCTTGAGCGCCTCGGCGTAGCCGTAGGAGTGATCGGCGACGCTGCGCGGGATGCCCTGGACGTCGGGCGCGTAGGTGACGAACGGGATGGGGTTGATGTCGGACCGGAACGGCGTGCCCGTCAGCGCCAGCCGGCGGGAGGCGGGGTCGAACGCCTCGCGAGTGGCCTCACCCCAGGACATGGAGTCGCCGGCGTGGTGCACCTCGTCGAGGATGACCAGCGTGCGGCGGTTCTCGCAGCGGGCGCGGTGCAGCATGGGGTGCGCGGCCACACCGGCGTAGGTGACGGCGACGCCGGTGAAGTCGCGGCTGGTGCGGGCCGTGCGGCCGCTGAACGCGGGGTCGACGGTGATACCGACCTTGTCGGCGGCCTCGGCCCACTGCCGCTTCAGGTGCTCCGTCGGCGCGACGATGGTGAGCTGGTGGACGATCTTGCGGGCGAGCAGCTCGGCGGCGATGCGCAGCGCGAACGTGGTCTTGCCCGCGCCGGGGGTCGCGACCGCGAGGTAGTCGCGCGGCTCGCGCGTCATGTAGTCCTCGAGCGCCGCCGCCTGCCAAGCGCGCAGGCGCCCCGCGGTTCCCCACGGGGCACGATCGGGATAGGCAGGAGGCAGGTGCTCAGCGGCCGAAGTGCTCACACATCTCCCGTGACGTTGACGTCCATGTCTGGCGCGGCCCGTCGGCAGCACTGCCGACACCGGCGGCGCCGGGCGGCGGCCCGGGCACCTCGTCGAGCCTAACGGCCGGGACCGACAGCCCGCGGCCGGACGCGCGCAGTCTCACCCCGCCGACTCCGTGGCGGGCCCGGCCGGCTGCGGCGGGTCGGCCGTCAGGCCGGACGGGGCCGCGTCGGACGCCGTCCGCACCCGGCCGGCCGCCCACGCGCCGAACAGCGCCAGCGCCGCCATCATCCCGATGATCACCAGGTACACCCAGTTGTCGACGGTCGCCTGGGCGATCGAATCCGCGTGCGCCGAACCGAAGATCGTGCCCGCCAGCCCGACGAACGTCGCCGTGAACAGGGCATCGCTGACCTGCAACGACGCCGAGTTCGCCCCGTGGTCCGCGACCGGCGACAGCTGGAACAGCAGCACGCTCATGCTGGCCGTCGCGATGCCCATGCCGAACGCGCCGACCACCCAGCCGAGCATGACGACGTACGGCGGGACCGCATCGATCAGGGCCAGCGACACGCTGCTGATGGCCAGCGCGACGAACACCCCGCCGGCCCGGACCAGCAGGTAGCGCGGCGCGACGGTGCGCGTCCGGCCCTGG
This sequence comes from Jiangella muralis, assembly GCF_001270745.1. Lineage (GTDB taxonomy): Bacteria > Actinomycetota > Actinomycetes > Jiangellales > Jiangellaceae > Jiangella > Jiangella muralis. The sequence continues at coordinate 50,494 of NZ_KQ434759.1, read as the reverse complement.
TACCAGGACCCGGTCGCCCAGCCCAGAGCGCCGCCCGTCAGGGACAGCCCGGCCAGCGTCGACGACAGCCCTCGCTCGGACACCAGCAGCAGCGGCAGGAACGTCTCGGTGCCGAAGAACGCGCCCGCGTAGATGCCGCGCAGCGCGACGACCGTCGGCAGCCCGCGGCGCAGCGCGATCGTGCCTGGCGGCAGCAGCTTCGGCACGCTCGGCACCAGCAGCACCAGTCCCACGGCGGCCACCGCCAGCGCGACGAGATCCGCGCGCGAGCCCGCGTACTGCAGCAGGGCGACCCCGACCGCCGCCGCCAGCGCGAACCGCTTCTTCCCGGCCCGCCGCGCCGCGCCACCCGGCGGCGGCCCGTCGACCGCCTTCGCCGACGGCAGCGTCAGGAACACCGGGATCAGTACCAGCGGCGCGATGCCCAGGAACACCCACCGCCACGACAGCTCGTCTGTCAGCAGCCCCGCCACCAGCGGCCCGACGATCGACGGGACGACCCACGCGGCGGCGATGCCGGCGAAGATCTTCGGCCGCAGCCGCTCCGGGTACGCGCGGCCCACCACCACGTACAACGCGACGATGACCAGCCCGCCGCCCAGCCCCTGCGTCGCCCGTCCGGCCAGGAACGGCCACATCGACTGCGCCGAACCGGACAGCAGCAGCCCCACCGTGAACGACGACGTGCCCAGGATCAGCGGCAGCCGCGGCCCCGTCCGGTCGCTCAGCTCGCCCGACACGACCATGCCGAACAGGCTCGTCGTGAAGAACGCCGAGAACGCGAACGCGTACAGCGCCATGCCGTCCAGCTCGGGCACCGCCGTGGGCATGGCCGTCGCGACCGCCATCGACTCGAACGCGACGAACACCACCGCGGAGACGATGCCAATGGACAGCCGCCGATACGCCGGGCCGAGGATGCCCTGCGCCTCCTCGTCACCCGACCGCTCTGTCACGAGCGAATCATAGCGACGCTGCCGACATGCGCGGTTCGTCCACCCAATCCGTAGACTGGCGGGGTGAGCACCCAGTTGACCCCCGGCAGCGACACCATCGAGGACCGCCGTACCCAACCCACCAGTGGCGACGGCGACCACGAGCGGTTCTCGCACTACGTGCCCAAGGACAAGCTCACCGAGGCCATGATCAACGGGACGCCCGTCATCGCCCTCTGCGGCAAGGTGTGGGTGCCCAGCCGCGACCCCCAGAAGTACCCGGTCTGCCCGCAGTGCAAGGAGATCTGGGCGTCCATGAAGCCCGGCGGCGGCGACAAATCCTGACCGTCGTGTCACATTCGGGTCGCCAGAAGCACCCATAGGGGGTGTGAGAGCGACATCGACGACGGCGTCCGGGTCCGGCCGTGGCTGAGCGGCCCATCCGTGCGGCCGTCCAGGCCCTGACGCTGCTCCGCGCCGGGGTGGGCGCGGAGTTCGAGGCCGTGCGCGCGGCCACGGCCGGGCGCGCGGAGGGCGTGGCGCGGGCGGTGGGTGTCGACGGCGCCCGGCCGGCCGCGGAGCTGGCCCGGTCCATCACCGCCGCCGTCGACGACGCGGCCGGCGCCGTCCGTCACAGGCTCGACGCCGAGGTGGCGGGGCTGCTCGCGTTGCTGCACCCCGCCCCGCGGCCGGGCCCACCGCCGGGCCTCCCTGCGCCCGTCCCGCCGTTCCCCACGCCCGGCCTGGCGACGGAGCCGGCGCTCACCGACGGCGTCCGGTACGCCGCCCACCCGCTCACCCTCCCCGCCGCCGTCGGCACCGAGTTCGCCGGCCAGGGCGCCATCAGCGACTGCCACCTCGTCGCCGCCCTGTGCACGGTGGCCGAGCGGGCGCCGTGGTTGCTGCCGGCCGTCACCGCGGCCGGCGACGCCGTGCTGGTCGACGTGCCGGGGCGGCGGTATCGGCTGCACCCGACGCTGCCGGTCGACGACGCGGACGGCGGGTTCGCGTACGCCCGCTCCCCCGACGGCTCCACGCTGGTGCCGTACGTCGAGAAGGCGTTCGCCGTCTACGGCGGCGGCTACCCCGCCCTGGCCGGCGGCGGCCTGCCCGCCGAGGCGCTGTACTGGCTCACCGGGCGGCCCAGCTACCTGCTGCGAGTGCCGAAGGCCGACGACGACATCGTGGCGGCGCTGGCCGAGTCCGGTCAGCCGGCGGTCGCCTGCAGCCGCCCCTTCGACGACGGCGACGACGCCGGCGCGGCGGCCGCGCTGCGCTACCACCTGGCGCCGGTCGCGCACGCCTACGCCGTCCGCGGCCTCGACACCGAGCGCCGGGTGCTGCTGCACAACCCGTGGGGACGCCGGCACCCGCGGCCGGTGCCGCTCGACGTCTTCCGCCGCCTGTTCACCCGCATCGACTGGTGTGAGGCCGATGACGACGGCTGAGTCCGGCGCGCCGGCCGCCCGGGTCCGGGTGCGGCTCGGCTACCCCGCCGCGGCCGGCGCGGCCGCCATCACCGTCGTCGGGGTCGACGCGCCGCTGGTCTGCCTCGGCGTCGACGAGCCCGGCGGCCGCGAGACCACCGCCTGGTACGCGCCCGGCAACGTCCTCACGGCCGGCGGGGTGCGCTGGCGGGTCGTCCGCACCAGCGCGCCGCCCCGGCTCGCGCCCGACACGCCGCCCGGCAGCGGCGGCGACCACGTCGTGGCCGTCCTCGAACGCCTGGAGCGGTGAGCCCGATGCGTCAGTTCATCGACGGGTCGGCGGGGAAGGTCGCCATCAGGGCCAGCTGGCCGCCCTGGCGGCGCAGCACCACCGGCCACAGGTCCTGCGCGTCGGTACGGAACGCGTCGCCCGGCTCGGAGTCGACGACGAACCACGAGCCCTCCTCGATCTCGCCCTCCAGCTGGTCCGGCGCCCACCCGGCGTACCCCGCGAACACCCGCATCGCCGTCACCGCGGGCTCGATGATCTCGGCCGGGGTGTCCAGGTCCACGACGCCGAGCCGGCCACGCACCCGGCGGATGCCCAGCGGCTCGTCGTTCCCGCCGACGGCCACCAGCCCGAGCGCGCTGTCGAGGCTGACGGGCCCGCCCTGGAACACCACGCCGGGCTCGGTGACCACCGAGATCCAGCCCGGCAGCACGTCACCCACCAGCACCTCGGTCGGTTTGTTGACCATGACGCCGAGGGCGCCGTCGCCGTCGTGCGAGAGCATGAGAATGACCGCCCGGTCGAACGTCGAGCCGCGCAGCGACGGTGCGGCCACGAGCAGCTTCCCGGTCAGCTTCTCGGCGCCCACGGGTTCGGCGTCCATCACACCGGGATGGCTGGGAACTCGCCGGTCTCCTCGGCGACGCGCCTGATGGTCTCGACGCTGCCGCGCACGGCCTCGGCCACGGTGTCGGCGACGCCGGAGTGGAAGACGCTGGGAACGATGTACGACGGGTTGAGCTCCTCGTCCTTGACGGTGGCGGCCAGCGCCGCGGCGGCCGCCAGCATCATCTCCGTCGTCACCGAGCGGCTGCGGGCGTCGAGCAGGCCGCGGAAGACGCCGGGGAACGCGAGCACGTTGTTGATCTGGTTCGGGTAGTCCGACCGCCCGGTCGCCACGACGGCGGCGTACTCGCTGGCGGCCCGCGGGTCGATCTCGGGCTCGGGGTTGGCCAACGCGAACACGATGGCGTTGCTGGCCATGGTGGCGACGTCGGCGGCGGTGAGCACGTTCGGCGCCGACACCCCGATGAACAGGTCGGCGTCGCGCACGGCGTCGCGGAGGTCGCCGGTGACGCCGCGCGGGTTGCAGTGCTCGAGGTACCACGTGGGCACGCCGGTGAGGTCGGCCCGCCCGGAGTGGATGACGCCGTTGATGTCGGCGGCGACGATGTCGGTGACGCCGGCCGCCACCAGCAACTGCGCGATGGCATGACCGGCCGCGCCGGCGCCCGACATCGCGACGCGGATGGAGCCGATCTCCTTGCGCACCACCTTGAGCGCGTTGTGCAGCGCCGCGAGCACCACGATGGCGGTGCCGTGCTGGTCGTCGTGGAAGACGGGGATGTCGAGCAGCTCGCGCAGCCGGGCCTCGATCTCGAAGCAGCGCGGCGCGGAGATGTCCTCGAGGTTGATGCCGGCGAAGACGGGCGCGATGTTCTGGACGGTACGGATGATCTCGTCGACGTCCTGGGTGTCGAGGCAGATCGGGAACGCGTCGATGTTGCCGAACCGCTTGAACAGCGCCGCCTTGCCCTCCATGACCGGCAGCGCCGCCGTCGCGCCGATGTTGCCCAGCCCCAGCACGGCCGACCCGTCGGTCACGACGGCCACGGTGTTGCGCTTGATGGTCAGCCGGCGGGCGTCGTCGGGGTTGTCGACGAGCGCCTGCGACACCCGCGCCACGCCGGGGGTGTAAATGAGCGAGAGGTCGTCGCGGTTGCGGATCGGGACCTTCGACACGACCTCGATCTTGCCGCCGAGGTGCACGAGGAAGGTCCGGTCGCTGACCTTGCCGATGATGACGCCGGGCACCGAGCGCAGCGCCGTGACCAGCTCGCCCGCGTGCGCCGACGACGTGGCGGCACAGGTGACGTCGACCTGGATGCGGTCGGCGCCCGATGCGGTGACGTCGAGCGCGGTGACGAGCCCGCCGGCCTTCTCGACGGCGGCGGTGAGCTGACCGACGGACGTGCCGCCCGCGGGCACCTCGAGCCTGACGGTGATCGAGTAGGAGACGCTCGGAACGCTGACCACGGTGACCCTTCTTGCCGAGATGTGAGCACCACCGTAGTTGATCCGGCACCCGCGAGATCCCCTTACTCCCCCGGTGGCGACGGGGTAAGGGGTCGCCGCCGCGCGGGTGTGCGTGGTCGCCCGATGCGGCGGGGCCGCCCTCAGCACGAGTCTCGACGGTACGAGGCCAGTTCAGGGGAGGCAGACCATGATCGACACCATCCGCGCCGAGCTCGACTACCGGCACGAACGGCTCCGCCGCGACGCCGTCACCACCCGCCGTGGCACGCGCCGTGACGTCACGTCCACCCCACAGGACACCCGCCCCGCCGCGCGCCGGCCGCAGCCGGTCCGCTGACCGGCGCGAAAATGCCTGCCACGTTGTCGGAGGGGTATGCAAGCATCGGTGTCGTGCCAAGGCTCGGAACCGGAGTGCCGTTCACCGCCCGCAGCAGCGAGTCCGCGCAGCTGCGCGCGGCGCTCGAACGCGCCCGAGGAGGCACCGGCGGCGCCGTGTTGCTCTCCGGCGACGCCGGGGTCGGGAAGAGCCGGCTGCTGACGGAGTTCCTGGCCGAGGCCGAGACCGCCGGCGCCCACGTGCTGCTGGGCCGCTGCGTCAGCGTCGGCGAGGCCGGGCTGCCGTACCTGCCGTTCAAGGAGGTCGTCGAGCAGCTGCGGCGGGTCCGGCCCGATCTCGTCGACGCGCGGCCGGCGCTGGCCGGGCTCATCGGCCGTGCCGCGGCCACCACCATGCGGTCCGGTGAAGAGACCGACCTCGGGCAGTTGCAGCTGTTCGACGCCATGGTCACGGTGCTGGCCGAGCTGAGCGACGACGCGCCGGTGGTGCTCGCCATCGAGGACCTGCACTGGAGCGACGCGTCCAGCCGCGACCTGCTCTCGTTCCTGGTGTCGCGGCTCGCGGCGCAGCGGCTGCTGGTGGTCGCCACGTACCGGTCCGACGACCTCCACCGGCAGCATCCGCTGCGGCCGCTGCTGGCCGAGCTGGTCCGGCTGCCGGTCGTCGAGCGGCTCGACCTCGCGCCGTTCGGCCCGGCCGACGCGCTGGCGTTCGTCGAGGCGCTGGCCGACGCCGGTGTCGACGCCGAGTGGCTGGCCGACGTCGCGGCCCGGTCCGAGGGCAACGCGTTTTTCGCCGAGGAGCTGGTGGCGGCCACCGCGACGGGCCGGGCCGGCGGCATCCCCACCGCGCTGGCCGACGTGCTGCTGTCGCGGGTCGAGACTCTCAGCCCGGCCGCCCAGCGGGTCGTCGGCGCCATCTCCGTCACCGGACGCCGGCACGTCGGGCACGCCGCGCTGCGCTCCGTCATCGACCTCCCCGACGGCGACCTCGACACCGCGCTGCGCGAGGCGCTGCAGCACCACATCCTCGTCACCGACGACCACGGCGGCTACACCTTCCGGCACGCGCTGCTGCGCGAGGCCGTCTACGCCGACCTGCTGCCGGGCGAGCGGGTCCGGTTGCACGCCGCCTACGCCCGCCGCATCGTCGAGCTGCAGCAGGACGAACTGGCCGGCGCGCTCGCCTACCACAGCCTGCGCAGCAACGACCTCCCCACGGCGCTGACCGCGTCGGTGAAGGCGGCCGACGACGCCATGCGGGTGGGAGCGCTCGCGGCCGAACTGCGCTACGTCGAGCAGGCGCTGGAACTGTGGCCGGCGGTCGACGATCCGGCCACGCGGTCCGGCGTCGACGAGCTGGCGCTCACCCGCAAGGCCGCCTACGTCGCCAGCGCGGCCGGGCAGCCGGAGCGGGCCGTCGCGTACGCGGAGGCGGCGCTCGAGCTGGCCGACCGCGACGCCGACGCCATCACCCGTGCCGACGTCCGCCGCCAGCTCACCGAGACGCTGCTGGCCAGCATCCGGTGGCAGGAGGCCGAGCAGGTCATCGAGGACGCCTGGGCGCTGGTCGAGCCCGAGCCGCCCAGCCGCACCCGCGCCTGGGTGCTGGCGCTGCGCGGGCGCACGCGCCTGGCCAGGGAGAACGAGCTGTCCCGCCAGTTCGCCGAGCAGGCCATCGCCGACGCGCGGGCCAGCGGCAGCGTCAGCGCCGAGTCCGACGCGCTCATCACGCTCGCCTTCAACGACCTCCGCGCCGGCGCCGTCGAAGAGGCCTGCGCGCTGTTCGAGCAGGCGCGGCAGAACGCCGTCCGGGTCGGCGCGGCCAACGTCGAGCTGCGGGCGTCGTTCAACCTCGTCACCACCCGGTACGAGCAGGGCCGGCTCGACGAAGCCAGTGCCATCGCCGACGCCGCCGCCGCCCGCGCCGCCGAGCTGGGCCTCACGTGGAGCGCCTACGGCCTCGAGCTGCGCTGGATGGGCGCCATGGTGCACTACGCCCGCGGCAGCTGGGACAAGGCGCTCGCGGCCGCCAGCCCGCCCGGCGAGCAGGTCTCCGACACCATCTCGGCGCTGCTGGCGGCGTCGGCGGCGATCATCAAGGTGAGCCGCGGCCGGTTCGACGAAGCGCAGCGCGACCTCGACCGCATCCGGCCCGAATGGCACCGAGACGGCCAGATCGCCCAGCTGGCCGGCATCGCGGGCCTCGAGATGGCGGGCTGGCAGGGCCGGCAGCACGACGCCGCACGGCTCGCCGACGACGCCATCGCATCCATGCGCAAGGGCGACGACGACTACTGGCCACTCGGCGGCATCCGGCTGGCCACGCTGGCGCTCGGCTCGCTGGCCGACGTCGCGGCCCGGGCCCGCACCGAGCACGACGCCACCGCCGAGGCCGCCGCCGTCGCCGAGGGACGCCGGTTCGTCGAGCACGCCCGCAGCACCGCCGAGCACGGCATCCCCCGCGCCGACCACCTCGGCGCCGAGGGCGTGGCCTGGCTGGCCCGGCTGCGGGCCGAGGAGTCCCGGCTGGAGGGCGCGGGCGAGGTAGAGCCGTGGCGCGCGGTCGTCGAGGCGTTCGGCTACGGAGAGCCGTTCCACGTCGCGCTGGGCCGCTGGCGGCTGGCCGAGGCGCTGATCACCAGCGGCGACCGTGACGCCGCCGCCGTCGAGCTGGCCGCCGCGCACGAGGCCGCCGACCGGCTGGGCGCGCAACCGCTGGCCGCCGCCGTCCGCGACCTCGCCCGGCGAGCCCACGTCGCGCTGCCCGGCACCGTGCTGCCGAGCGCCGGGCTGCTGACGCCGCGCGAACTGGGCGTGCTCGAGCTGGTGGCCCGCGGCTACACCAACCGCAAGGTCGGCGAAGAGCTGTTCATCAGCGAGAAGACGGTCAGCGTGCACCTGTCGCGGGTCATGACGAAGCTCGGCGCGGCCAGCCGCACCGAGGCGGTGTCGATCGCGCACCAGCGCGGCCTGCTCGCCGACGCCGGCTGACGCCCGCACGCGCTGCTCGCCGATGCCGCGGCGGCACCGTCAGACGGCGGCCTCGTCGCGCCGGGCCAGGATCGCGTCGACCGTCTGCTCCGGCGTCAGGTCCGACGTGTCCAGCCACAGCCCGAACCGCGGCGTCTCGGTGCGCAGCGACGTGTCGAGGTCGTCGACGGTCCAGGCGCCGTAGCCGGTCTTGCCGCGACCGGCCTCCCGCTCCGCGACGGCGTCCGGCGTCGGCGCGAGCACCACGACGTGCAGCGGGCGGGTGCGCACCAGCTCGACGTACTCCGCCAGCACCGGCCCGATCACCACGTCCTGCACGACGGCGGTGAACCCGGCGGCCGCGTACTCGTCGGCGACCCCGGCGGCGATGCGGTAGCGCAACCGCAGCTGCGCCATCCCCTCCGCGTCGCCCGGCACCGGGTCGGCGCGGCCGGACACGATGGCCTTGCGGAACGTGTCACCACGCACGTGCGCCGCCCGCGGCAGCCGCTCGGCCAGCGCCTGCGCGACGGTGGACTTGCCGGCCGCCATGATGCCGGTGATCAGGTAGACGCTGGACACGACCGGCCACTCTGCCAGGGCGAGCCGCCGCCCGTCATCCGGATTTCCCGCGGGCCACGATCGGGGCGTGGTCGCCGCCGGTCGCCGTTTTGCGGGCAGTGGGCCGTCCCCCTGCTGCCCATTTTCTTAGCCGCGCACGCGCGCCTCAAGCGGACTTGTGGGGCGCTTCGCGCCGGCGAAGGTCCGCTTGACCCGCACGCGCGCGGCCAAGTACGGGCAGCTATCAGGGGGACGGGGGAAGTGCGGGCAGAGCCCGCCCGGTGCACCGTTCGCCGTTCGCCTGGCTGCCGTCCCCACCGACCCCTGACCGTGCGCGGCCACCGATGGTTGGCGGATTACTGGCGCCCTGGGCCCACCAAACCGCCAACCATGAGCGGCCAGTGAGCGGCCGGCGGCATTCTCCCTGGCCAGCATGTATGGCGGCACGAGGATTCACGTACTCGGACCCAATCGCCGTTCCTGCCGGCGCACCGGTTGTCCTCGACTCCCGGCGCCGTCTTCGATGGCGGGAGTCGTCTTCGAGGTGCCGTTCGGACGGTTCTCGCCATCGAAGACGGCTCAGGGCGTCGACGTCACTCGCGTGGGGGGCACGTCACCCGCCGCAGCACCGGATGAGCGTCGTCATCGGCGACTATGCCGTCCTTGCGCGGGTGAGGTGAGGCGTGCCCAGACTGCCCCCGTCCCCCAACGTGTGACCCACGGCGCCCTGCGTCACTTCAGGCCGGTGGCGTTGCCGGAGCGCATGAAGTAGCGCGAGAAGAACACGTAGACGATCGCGATCGGGATCGTCGACAACGTCGCCAGCGCCAGCTTCAGCGGGAACTGCTGCGACCCCTGCAGGTCGCCGGCCGTCAGCCGGGCGATGCCGAGGTTCATCGTCGCGAGGTCCGGGTCCGAGGTCGCCACCAGGAAGTGGGTGAACTCGTTCCACGAGCCCTGGAAGGACAGGATCGTCACGGTCACCAGCGCCGGCCGGACCAGCGGCAGGATCACGCTCCAGAATGTCCGGAACACGCCGGCGCCGTCGATGCGGGCCGCCTCGTCCAGTTCGGTCGGCACCGCCTCGAACGCGGTCTTCATCAGCAGGATCCCGACGGCGTCGCAGAACAGCGGCAGGATCATCCCGGCGTAGCTGTTGAACATGCCGAGTTCGTTGAGCACCAGGAACTTCGGGATCAGCAGCACGACGCCGGGGACGGCGAGCACCGCGACGACGCCGGCGAACACCACCGCGCGCCCGCGGAACCGCAGCCGCGCTAGGGCGTAGCCGGCCAGGCTGTCGATGATCAGCCGGCCCAGCGTCACCGAGATGGTGACGGCGAACGAGTTGCCCAGCCAGCGGAACACCGGCACCGAGTACGCCGGGTTCGACCCGGCGACGATCTCCCAGGCGGCCAGCGTCACCGGCGACGGGATCAGCGACACCGGGTTGCCGACGGCGTCGGCGTCGGTCTTGAACGACGTCGCCACCTGGACGAGGAACGGCCCGAGGTAGAGCAGCGTCCCGAGCGCCAGCAGGCCATACCCGACGACCCGCACCGCCACCTTGCGCGGCAGCGGCGAGTACCGGTCGGTCAGCACGACGGGGACGGCGTCACGCTCGCGCCGCGGCCGGGGCGCCCGCCGCAGCGTCAGCCCGCTCATGTCCGGCGCTCCCTTCCCACCCACCGCTGCACGAGCGTGAGCACGATGATGATCGCGAACAGCACGAACGCGACCGCCGCGCCGACGCCGAACTGGCCGTCGCCGAAGCTGCGCACATAGGAGACGTAGGCCGGCGTCAGCGTCGTCTTGGCCGGCGAGCCCTGCGACAGGATGAACACCTGGTCGAACACCTGCCAGCTGCTGATCAGCGCCAGCGTGATGACGAGCACGATGCTGCGGCGCATCAGCGGCAGCGTCAGATGCCGGAACCGCTGCCACCCGCCGGCGCCGTCGATCGCCGTCGCCTCCTCCAGCTCGACCGGGATGTCCTGCAGCCCGACCAGGAAGAACAGCATGAACGTGCCCGACGATGCCCAGATGGTCAGCGTGATCAGCGCGCACATCGCCACCGACGGGCCGGACAGCCAGTTCCACAGGCTCAGCCCGCCCACCGTCGTGTCGGCCAGTGCCCCCGGCGCGTCGGAGACCCCGAACCACCCGAGCACGATGTGCAGCACACCACGCGGGTCGGTGAACCACGACGGCCCGTCGACGCCCACCCATGACAGCACGACGTTGACGACGCCGGACCCCTGGAACAGGAAGAGGAACAGCACGCTGATCGCCACCGACGACGTGATGGCCGGGAAGTAGAAGATGGTGCGGAAGAAGGAGCGGCCGCGCAGCACGTACGAGTTGACGGCCATCGCCAGCGCGAACGACACCACCACCACGCCGGTGACGTTGAACAGCACGTAGTAGATCGTGTTGCGCACGCTGAGCATGAAGTCGTTGCGTAGCAGACCGGCCTCGGTCAGCAGGCTCTGGTAGTTGGACAGCCCGACGAAGTCGGCGTCGCCGGAGAACGGGCTGGACTGCCCGTTCCAGTCCAGCAGGCTGACCCACGCCGCCATGAGGATCGGCGCGAACAGGAACACCACCAGCACGATCACGGCCGGCGCGACGAACAGCCAGCCGGCCCGGCGTTCCTGGCGCAGGTGCCCGGAGGTGACGCGTCGGCGGACCGGCCGGATCCGGCCCGCCGACGCCTCCCGGGTGACCGTCGCGGTCACGTCACTCCTGCGAGAGGAGGGCTTCGCCGTTGGTCTGCAGCGCCTGCAGCGCCTGCTCCGGAGTGACGGTGCCGGCCGCCATGCCCTCGAGCTGGGTGTTGAAGTCGGCGAGGACGGACTCGAAGCCCGGCACCGCGACCTGGCTGCGGGCGGTGTCCATGCCCTCGGCGAACGCGGCCTTCTCCGGGAACGTCTCGGCGTTCCAGCCGGCCAGGCTGGCGCGCGACGGGATCGGGCCGAACGCCTCGGCGAACGTCTGCTGCTGCTCGGGGCTCACGAGCGAGTTGACGAGGTCGACGGCGGCGGCCTGGTTCTCGCTGTCGGCGGCGATGCCCCAGCAGTTGGTGAACGCCGTCGACGCGGGCCCGCCGGGACCGGCCGGCATCGGGACGGCGGTCCACTGCCGCTCCGGGAAGTCGTTCTGCAGCGCGCCGACGATCCAGGCGCCCTCGATCGTCATGGCGGACTTGCCGCTGCCCAGCGCCTCGCCGCCCCACGCCGCGTCGATGTTGGGAGCGAAGGCGAACGTGCCGGCGTCCATGTTGTCCTTGATGTACTGCAGCGACGCGAGGTTCTCCGGGGTGTCCGCGGTGACCTCGGTCTGATCGTCGTTGACGAAGAACCCGCCGCCGGCCAGCAGGAACGAGCCGACGGGGTTGTAGTCGCCGGTGAAGGCCAGGCCGACCCGGCCGTCGGCGGTGAGCGCCTGCGCGGCGGTGGCGAGGCCGTCCCAGTCCTGCGGGTAGTCGGCCTCGGTCAGCCCGGCCGCGGCCCACGCCTCGGTGTCGATGACCAGCGCGTGCACGCCGCCGTCCTTGGGCGCGCAGTACAGCTCGTCCTCGTAGGTGAACGCGTCGCGCAGCGACTGGTAGATGTCGTCGGCGTCCTCGATCTGGTCGCCGTACGGGTACAGCGAGCCGCCCTCGGCGAGCATGCGGAAGCGGTCCGGGCTGACGTAGAAGACGTCCGGCGGGTTGCCGCCCGCGAGCCCCTGCTGCAGCTGCTGCACGAGGTCCTGGGCCGGGATCACCTCGACCTCGTTGCCGGTCTCCTCGGCCCACTGGGCCGTCGCGTCCTGGACGGCGACCGTCTCGGCCTCGCCGGACGACCCGATCATGACGGTGAGCGAGGCGCCGCCGTCGGTCCCGCCGGTGGCCGCGTCGTCGCCGGCGGCGTCGTCATCGTCGTCGAAGCCGCTGCCGCAGGCGGCCAGCAGGGTCGCGGCCGCCAAGGCCGTGGCCACCGCGAGTGGGGTTCGGGGGATGTGTCGCATGTCAAGCCTCCGTGGGGGCGGCCGGACCCGGTCCGGCGGGGCGAGAGCTGGCCCGGACGACCAGCGACGGGCGCAGCAGGCGGTGCTCGGGGCCGGGCGGGGTGACCACGACACCGAGCAGGCCGAGCAACATCTGGACGACTTCGCGGCCGATCTGCTCGATCGGCTGGGACAGGCTGGTGAGGTCGACGCCGGGAAGCCGGGCGGCGGGGGTGTCGTCGAACCCGACGACGGCGACGTCCTCGCCCGGCTGCAGGCCGCGGTCGGCGAGCGCCCGCAGCGCGCCGTACGCGGAGTCGTCGCTGACGCAGACCAGCGCGCTGGGCGCGTCGTCGCCGTCGAGCAGGGTGGTGGCGAGGGCGCGGCCGGTGCCGGCGCCACCCTCGGCGCGGACGATCCGCGGGTCCAGGCCGAGGCGCCGGCAGGCCGCGGTGTACCCGGCGACGCGGTCGTCGCCGACGCCGGAGCCCTCCGGCCAGCCGATGAAGGCGATGCGGCGGTGGCCGAGCGCGTGCAGGTGCTCGACCGCCTCCGTCATGCCGGCCGCGCCGTCGACGTCGACCCAGCGGCCGATGTCGGGGCCGGACCAGCTGCGACCGAACGCCACGAACGGGACGCTCTGCTCGGTGAGCCAGCGCGGCCGCGGGTCGGCGACCACGGTGTCGGCCAGCACGAACCCGTCGACCGCGCGCTGGGCGAGCAGCTCCGCGTACCGGTCCAGCCCGGCATCGCCCGCGGGCGCGGTGAACAGCAGGACGTGGAAGCCGTGCTGGGCCGCGGACTCGGTGACGGCGTGCACGAACCGGTCGAGGACGGGGTTGAGGTTGCCGGCCGCGGCGGGCGGGACGCAGTAGCCGATGAGGTTGCTCATGCGGGTGCGCAGCGACCGGGCGGACCGGTTGGGGCGGTAGCGCAGCGCCTGGATGGCCTCTTCGACCCGCTGCCGGGTCTCCGGCGCCACCCGTTCGGGCGCGTTCAGGACGTTGGAGACCGTCTGCCGCGACACACCGGCCGCCGACGCGACGCTCTCGAGCGTGGCACCACTCTCCGGTGTCGCCATCGGCCGTCCTCCTTGACGTGTTGAACGATCAAAATTCGGTTGATAGCGTGCGTTTGATCGTTCAAAGATGGGATCTGGTTCAGAGTTAAGAACGCGTCGACTGTTCTGTCAAGTCACGGAAGGATCACCGTGGTGACCGCTTCACCCGCCTCCAGCCCGGTGCCGCAGCCGTTCCTGCACGACCTCGTCAGCTGCGTCAGGGCTCCGACGGTGGCGCTGTCCGGCGCCGACGGCCAGCTCCGGGCGGCCGGCGCCCAGGGCGTGCTCAGCCACGACCGGCGGGTCCTCTCCGAACTGCGCGTCGACGTCGACGGCCACGAGCCGGAACCGGCCGGGCACGGCCTGCGCGGTGCGGGGCACGCCCACTTCACCGGCATCGTCCGGCACCTCGGCGACGCGGGCGCCGACCCGACGGTGCGGCTGGAGCGGCAGCGCTTCGCCCGGACCGACGGCATCACCGAAAGCCTGGAACTGGTCAACAGCGCCCGCGTCCCGGTGGTCGCGACCGTGCGCCTGCACGTCGCCGCCGACTTCGCCGCCGCCGACGCCATCAAGCAGGACGGCGCCCAGCGCGGCGGCCGCCCGCCGTCCTCCGCGCCGGGCGGCGTCGAGTGGGACGGCGGCGAGCTGCGGACCACGCTCAGCGCGCCGGGCGCGACCGTCGAGGCGCACGCGACCGGCGCCGTCCTCTCCTGGGCCGTCGAGCTGGCGCCGCGCTCGTCCTGGATCGTCGACGTCACCGTCACCGCCGCGTTCGCCGCCGGTCCCCCGGCCAACGCGTTCGGGCCGGCCGACGCCGGGTGGGACGCCGTCACCGTCACCGGCCGGGCCGACCTCGCCCGCCTCACCGAACGCAGCGTCGACGACCTCGGCGCGCTCGCACTCGCCGACCCGCTGGCGCCGGGCGACACGTTCCTGGCCGCGGGCAGCCCGTGGTTCTTCACCCTGTTCGGCCGCGACTCCCTCTGGGCCGCCCGCTTCACCCTGCCGCTGGGCACCGGCGTCGCCCGCGGGACGCTGCGGACGCTGGCCCGCCGCCAGGGCACGAGACACGACCCGGACACCGCGGAGGCGCCGGGCAAGATCCTGCACGAGGTCCGCATCCCCACGGCCGGAAGCCGGCTGCCGCCGGTGTACTTCGGCACCGTCGACGCGACCGCGCTGTGGGTCTGTCTCCTGCACGACGCGTGGCGCTGGGGCCTGCCGGACGACGACGTCCGAGACCTGCTCGATCCGCTCGAAGCCGCTTTGCGCTGGCTGACCGAGGAGGCCGACCCCGACGGCGACGGCTTCCTGGAGTACGTCGACAGCAGCGGCCGCGGCCTGGCGAACCAGGGGTGGAAGGACTCCGGCGACTCCATCCAGTACCCGGACGGGACCATCGCCGAGCCGCCGATCGCGCTCAGCGAGGCGCAGGCGTACGCGCACGAGGCGGCCCTCGCCGGGGCGGACCTGCTCGACGCGCACCGGCGCGAGGGCGGCGACCGGCTCCGCGAGTGGGCGGCGGCGCTGCGCGAACGGTTCGCCGCCGCGTTCTGGGTGTCCGACGAGAAGGGCCGGTTCCCCGCCATCGCGCTCGACGGCGCCAAGCGGCCGGTCGGCACCGTCACGTCGAACCTCGGCCACCTGCTCGGCACCGGCCTGCTCGGCCCGGACGACGCCGCCGTCGTCGCGGATCGGCTCGGCCGGCCCGACCTCGACGCCGGGTACGGGCTGCGGACGATGAGCGCCGACGCGGCCGGGTTCAACCCGCTCGGCTACCACGCCGGCAGCAGCTGGCCGCACGACACCGCCATCGCGGTCCGCGGGCTCACCGCCGACGGCTTCCCCGGCGTCGCGGCGTCGCTGGCGGGCGGGCTGCTGCGGGTCGCGCCCGACTTCGCCTACCGGCTGCCCGAGCTGTTCGCCGGCACCGACGCCCGCGCCGGCGAGCCGGTGCTGGCCTACCCGGCCGCGTGCCGGCCGCAGGCGTGGTCGGCGGCGACGGTCGTCGCGCTGCTGCAGGCGGCCCTCGGGCTGACGGCGGACGTGCCGGGCGGCCGGCTGCGGGTG
Source organism: Jiangella muralis (assembly GCF_001270745.1). Taxonomy (GTDB): domain Bacteria; phylum Actinomycetota; class Actinomycetes; order Jiangellales; family Jiangellaceae; genus Jiangella; species Jiangella muralis. The sequence goes on along the minus strand of NZ_KQ434759.1, from coordinate 34,813 downwards.
GCGCCGGACCCGGCGTTCGCCGACTGGTTCCCGCTGCGGGTCGAGGGCCTGCGGGTGGCCGGCCACCCGCTCACCGTCGCCGTCGACGCCGCGGGCCACGCCGACGTGCGCACGTCCGCGCCGCTGACGGTGGAGACCGCGTGAAGCGGCCCAACCTCGTCTTCGTCCTGACCGACGACCACGCGGCGCACGCGATCTCGGCGTACGGCAGCGAGCTGATGCCGACGCCGCAGCTGGACCGCATCGCCGCCGAGGGCATGCGGTTCGACGCGACGTTCTGCACGAACGCCCTGTGCGCACCCAGCCGGGCGGCGATCCTCACCGGCACCTACAGCCACGTCAACGGCGTCCGCACCCTCAGCACGCCCATCGACGCGCGGCAGCCGTCGTTCCCGGCGCTGCTGCGCGCCGTCGGCTACCAGACCTGGCTGGTCGGCAAGTGGCATCTCGGCCACGGCGGGGTGCACGACCCGCACGGCTTCGACAGCTGGGAGATCCTGGAGGACCAGGGCGAGTACTGGAACCCGGAGCTGCTCGGCCCGGGCGGCCGCCGCACCGTCCCCGGCTACACGACGACCGTCCTCACCGACCTCGCGCTCGAGCAGATCGCCGGCCGCGACCCGGACCGCCCGTTCTGCCTGCTGCTCTGGCACAAGGCGCCGCACCGCAGCTGGGACCCCGACGTCGCCCACCTCGGCCTGTTCGACGGCGTCGACCTGCCGGAGCCGCCGACCCTGTTCGACGACTACGCCGGACGCGGCCGGGCGGCGCGCGAGGCCCGGATGCGCGTCGGCCGTGATCTCAACGAGCGCGACCTCAAGGCGCCGTGGCCGCGCGGCCTGCCCGCCGACGAGCGCACCCGCTGGGCGTACCAGAGCTACCTCAAGGACTACCTGCGCTGCGTCGCGTCGATCGACGACAACACCGGCCGGCTGCTCGACGCGCTGGACGAACACGGGCTGGCCGCCGACACCGTCGTCGCCTACTCATCGGACCAGGGATTCTTCCTCGGCGACCACGGCTGGTACGACAAGCGGTTCATGTACGAGGAGTCGCTGCGGATGCCGCTCATGGTGCGCTACCCGCGCGAGGTCGCGCCCGGCACATCGACGGACGCGATGGCGCTGAACGTCGACTTCGCGCCCACCTTCCTCGACCTCGCCGGGGTGCCCGCGCACCCGCGCATGCAGGGCCGCAGCCTGCGCCCGCTGCTGCGCGGCGAGCGGCCGGCCGGCTGGCGCACCTCGATGTACTACCGCTACTGGGAGCACCTGGACGGCAGCCACCACGTCCCCGCGCACGTCGGCGTGCGGACGGCGACGCACAAGCTGATCCACTACCCGGACGAGTGGGAGCTGTTCGACCTCGGCCGCGACCCCGCCGAGCTGACGAGCCGGTACGCCGATCCGGCCTACGACACGGTCCGGCGCGAACTCACCGCCGAGCTGGAGCGGCTGCGCCGGGAAGTCGGCGACGAGCCGTGGGCCCCTCTCGTCAGGATGTAGGAAAATGCCCTAAAGTGCCCAACCATGGTCGAGTCATCCACCCCCGATGCCACCACCGCCGTCGTCTCCATGGTGGTCGACGCCGACCCCGACGACGTCTTCCCGATGTTCACCGAGCCACGGCGGCTGGCCGGCTGGTACTGGCCGCCGGCGTTCGCCGCGATCTACGAGACCGATCCCCGGGCCGGCGGTCGGTTCAGCTTCCGCACCACCGGGCTGTCCAAGGGCCACAACGTCGCGGTCCGCGGCATCTTCGGCGAGATCCGGCGGCCCCGCCTGGTGACGTTCATCTGGTCGTGGGACGGCGACAACGCGCCCGCCAGCCGGGTCGCCGTCCGCATCGCCCCGTCGGAGCAGGGTGGCACCGAGGTCGTGGTGACGCACAGCCACAACCCGACCGAGGAGCAGCGCGACGACCACCTCAAGGGCTGGCACGACAGCCTGTCGCGCCTGGCTGATCAGCTGGCGCTCGGCTAGACTCCAGCACATGCCAGGTCAGCGCTGGTTTAGCGGCCCCCGGTCGGCGAACGTCCGCCGCCCGGAGGGTTCGCACGCCTGACCCTTCGCGGACGACCGGCCGGGGGAGCATCCATCCGCTTCCCTTCCGCGAAAGGCCCGGTCATGACTACTTCTCTCGCTGCCTCCGATAGCCGCCCGCAGCCGCTGTCGTTGCCCGCCCTGGTCGACGCGCTCTCGCTGCGCGACCTCACCGATCCCGCGCAGGGGCCGCATGCCCTGCAACTCCTCGTCACCGCCGCCGCCTCGGCGCTGGGTGAACGGTGGGACGCCGACGTCCGGCTGCTGCGCTCGCGCCCGGTCGTCGCCGTCGAGGACAACTACGACCGCCTCGGCTACCAGCGCGACGCCGTCTCGCGCGACGCCCGCTACACCCGCTACGTCAGCGACACCACCATGCTGCGCAGCCACACGTCGGCCGGGGTGCCGCCGGCGCTGCGCGCGCTCGCCGCCGGGGGCGCGCCGGAGCGGGACGTGCTGCTGGTGCTGCCCGGCATCTGCCACCGCCGCGACTCCATCGACCGTCTGCACACCGGCACGCCGCACCAGCTCGACCTCTGGCTGTTGCGCCGCGGCGGCCGCCGGCTCGACCACGACGACCTGCAGGCTCTGGTCACCACCCTCGTCGACGCGCTGCTGCCGGGCACCCACTGGCGCTGGACGGCGACGTCGCACCCGTACACGTCCGGCGGCCGGGAGGTCGAGGCCATCCACGACGGCCACCCGGTCGAGATCGCCGAATGCGGGCTGGCCGCGCCGGAGGTGCTGACCGCCGCCGGGCTGTCGCCGTCCTCGTGGTCCGGACTTGCGCTCGGCATGGGGCTCGACCGGGCGCTCATGCTGCGCAAGGGCATCCCGGACATCCGGCTGCTGCGCTCCGCCGACCCGCGGGTGGCCGGGCAACTGCTGGACCTCACGCCGTACCAGCCGGTGTCCGGCCTGCCGCCGGCCCGCCGCGACCTCTCCGTCGCCGTCGCCGCCGGCTCGGACGCCGAACTGCTCGGCGACCGCGTCCGCGAGGCCCTCGGCCCCGACGCCGACCTCGTCGAGGAGGTCGCCGTCCTCTCCACGACGCCGTACGCGGACCTTCCGGCGGCTGCGCGGGAGCGGCTGGCGATGCGGCCCGGGCAGGAGAACGTGCTGCTCCGGCTGGTGCTCCGCCCAGTCGACCGGACCCTCACCAGCGAGGAGGTCAACGCCCTCCGCGACCGCGTCGCCGCCGCCCTCGCGATCGGCTGACCACTCGTGAACGCCGGTTCTGTGCCGCTCGTGTCCGCTTTGCTGCAGTGCGCCGGGTGGCCGCACGTTCGCCGTGGTCCGCAGGTTGGCCGTGGCAGTCTGGGCACACCTCGCCGCCACCTCGATGGCCGCCGCGAATCGAGGACGACCCAACGGTGCACGGCAACAACAGCGAACGCCAGCCAGCCAGGCGAACGGCGAACGGTGCACCCGGGCGGGCTCTGCCCGCACCTCCCCCGTCCCCCTGATAACTGCCCGCACTTGGCCGCTGAGAAAATGGGCAGCAGGGGGACGGCCCACGTGCGGACAGCGGCGAACTGTCCCCTCCCAGCCGACCAGAGCTTCATCGACGGGCAGGGACCGGCTCCCGCTGAGGCGCGTCGGAAGATTCCCGCAGGCCGAACCGGGCGTGCACCCGGCGCAGCCACCCCGGCGCCCACCACGTCGCGCCGCCGAGCAGCCGCATGGTGGCCGGTAGCAGGGCGCCGCGGATCAGCGTGGCGTCGATCAGCACCGCCAGCGGCAGCCCCACCCCGAACGCCTTCATCAGTGTGATGTCGGAGACGAGGAAGGCGAGGAAGACGATGGAGATGAGGACGGCCGCGGCGGTGACGATGCGGCCGACCTTCTCCAGGCCGAGCGCGACGGCCGCCGTCGGGGAGGCGCCGCGGTCGTATTCCTCCCTGATCCGCGACAGCATGAACACCTGGTAGTCCATCGCCAGCCCGAACGCGAGCGCGAACAGCATCACCGGCACGGTCGAGATGGTGGTGCCGGTGACGGTGAAGCCGAACAGGCCGGACAGGTGGCCGTCCTGGAAGATCCACACCATCGCGCCGAACGTCGCGGTGAGGCTGAGCGTGCTCAGCACCAGCGCAAGGATGGGCAGCAGCACGCTGCCGGTGAGCAGAAACAGCAGCACGACCATCGCCAGCCCGACCGCGCCGAGCGCCCACGGCAGCATGTCCAGCAGCGACCGGTCCGCGTCCTCGGCCACCGCGGCGACGCCGCCGACCAGGGTCTCGGCCGGGGCGTCGACGGCGCGGACGGCGCCGACCAGCTCGCGGGTCTGCTCGACGGTGCCGGGCTCGGGCACGACCGAGAGGTAGACGGCGTCGCCGGCGGCGAACCGGGCGTGCGGCGGGCCGGGCGGCGCCACCGCGGCGCCGTCGGCGTAGCTGCCGCTGACGGTGTCGACGCGGGCGACGTGGTCGAGCCGGGAGATCCGTTCGGCGTACGCATCCGGCTCCGCCAGCCCGGACGGCGCCACCACCTGCAGCGCGTCCTGCTCCCCCGTCGCGAAGTCCGAGCGGATCACCGTCGCGACCTGCCGGGCCTCCGACGACGACGGCATCACCCGCTCGTCCAGGTAGCCGAGCTTCATGCCGAGGAACGGCGCGCCGAGCAGCAGCAGGATCGCCGTCACGACGGTCGCGATCGGCAGCGGGCGGCGCATCACGACCACCGCCAGCCGGTGCCAGAACCCATCCGACGACGGCCCGGACGAGCGCCGCCGCAGCCGCGGCGTCCCGACCCTGGTCCCGAGCACCGCGAACAGCGCCGGCAGCACGACCAGCGACGCCGTCGCGGCGAGCAGGGCGGTCAGCACCCCCGCGTACCCGATCGACCGGATCGCCGGCAGCGGCACCAGGATCAGCGTCGCCAGCGCGATGCACACCGTCAGCGACGCGAACACGATGGTCCGCCCGGCCGAACCCAGCGTGGCCCGGATCGCCTCCGGCACCGTGCGCCCGCCGGCCAGTTCCTCGCGGTACCGGTTGACCATCAGCAGGCTGTAGTCGATCGCCAGCCCCAGCCCGGCCAGCGTCACCACGTTGGCGGCGAACACCGACAGCGAGGTGACCTCGGCCAGCGCCCACAGCAGCCCCATCCCGAGCAGCGACGTCGCGGCGGCGACGGCCAGCGGCAGCAGCGCCGCGACGATCCCGCCGAACACCAGGACCAGCGCGATCAGCGTCACCGGGAACACGATCAACTCGCCGGTGACGACGTCGCTCTCGCTCTGCTCGGCCAGCTCGTGCGAGAACGCGGCATGCCCGCCGACCTCGACGGTCAGGCCGTCGACGTCCCCGCCGTAGACGTCGGCCAGCTCGCCGACCCGCTCGTTGACGGCGGTCTCGTCGCCGGGGATGGTCGCGAGGACGAGCGCGCGCTCGCCGTCGTCGCTGCGCAGCTGCGGCTGCCCGGACGACCAGTACGAGACGACGTCGCGCACGCCGTCCTCGGCCGCGAGCGACTCCGTCAGCCGGGTCCCCGCCTCGGCCGTGGCGGCGCCGTCGACGCCGTCGGGGGCGGTGACCAGCAGCGCCAGGTTCGGCGGCGACTGCCCGAAGGTGTCCTCGAGCAGGTCGGCCGCCCGCCCTGACTCCGCCCCCGGGTCGTCGAAGCCGCCGGCCGACAGCTTGCCGAACAGCGACGTGCTGGTCGCCCCGCCGAGCAGGGCGAGCAGCACCGCCACGATCAGCACCGCCCGCCGCCGGCGCGTCACGAACTCCGCCAGTCTCCTCGCCATCGTGTCTCCGTCTCACGTGCGTCTGGATGTCCGCACACGAGACCCGCGCCGTCCGCCGGGTGTGACACGTCCGGCCGGAACGCGACGTGGCTCACACTCCGGCGAGCGGTAGCACCACCTGATCGACGATCTCGACGATGGCCGCGTCGGTGATCGCCCCGTACAGCATCAGCTCGTTGCGCACGAGGTCGGGCGCCACCCGCAGCAGCCGGGAGGTGACGCGGGCGGCGTCGACCTCACCACGGGCCACCGCGCGGTCGAAGACGACGACGATCGGGCCGCTGCGCTGCAGCTCGGCCAGTTGCGTACGGACCAGCGCGGCCAACTCGGGGTCGCGCGCGGTCTCGGTGAGCAGTCCCCAGAGCGCGTCGATGCTGCGGGCCGACACACCGGCGGCGATGGTGCGCAGCAGCGCGAGCAGGTCGCCGCGCAGCGTCCCGGTGTCCGGCACGTCCTCGGTGGACGGCGCGTGCTGCGACAGCGCGGCGATCACCAGCGCCGCCCGGCCCGGCCAGCGCCGGTAGAGGACGGCCTTGCTGGTCCGGGCCCGCTCGGCGACGGCGCCGACGGTCAGCCCGGCGTACCCGGACTCGGCCAGCTCGGCCCAGACGGCGTCGACGATGGCCGCCTCGAGCGCTTCGCCGCGCCGGCGGGTCTCCGCCATCGATCCTCCAAGGAACGTTGCGTTTCTTATCGCGGGTAGCCTACAGTCCGAGTTCATAAGATACGAAGCGTTTCTTATCTGGAGGACGAGATGCCCGAGCAGACCCCATCCCCGCCCGCCTGGCGGCAGCTCGCCGCGGTCATCGCGGGCCTGACGGTGCTGCTGGTTGCACTGCTGTCGGCGTTCGCGCTGCCGCCGCTGCACTCCGGCCCGAACGACGTGCCGATCGCGGTCGCGGGCGACGAGGGCGGCCTCGCCGGCGAACTGGAGACCCACGGCTTCGCCGTCACGCCCGCCGCCGACGCGGACGCGGCCCGGGCGCTGATCCTGGACCGCGAGGCCTACGGGGCGATCCTGCTCGACGCGTCCGGGCGCCCGGACGAGCTGCTAGTCGCGAGCGCGGCCAGCAACGCCGTCGCGACCCAGCTGCGCGCGCTCGGCACGGAGCTGGGCGTGCAGACGATCACCGACGTGCGCCCGTTCCCGGCCGACGACCCCACCGGCGCCGGGCTGTCCGCCGGTGCCCTGCCGCTGGCGCTGGGCGGCTGGATCGCGGCCGTCGTGCTGCTCATGACGGTGCGCGGGCCGGCCCGGCAGGCCGCCGGGGCCGCGGTGTTCGCCGTCGTCGCCGGGCTGACGGTGACCGCGCTGCTGCGGTTCGTCTTCGGCACCTTCGACGGCGCGTACTGGGCGACGGCGGCCGCGGCGGCGCTGGGCATCTCGGCGACGGCGTGGGCGATTCTCGGGCTGCGGACGGCGCTCGGCAACGCCGGGCTGGCGGTCGGCGCCATCGCGCTGATTCTGCTCGGCAACCCGCTGTCCGGGCTGGCCAGCGCGCCGGAGCTGCTGCCGGCCGGCTGGGGCGCACTCGGCCAGCTGCTGCCGCCGGGCGCGACGGGGAGCCTGTTGCGCTCCGTCGCCTACTTCGACGGCGCCGGCGCGGCCGGGCCGCTGCTCGTGCTGGCCTGCTGGCTGGCCGGCGGCGTCGCGCTGTTCGCACTGGGCGTGCGGCGCGCCGCAGCGGCGCCGAAGGTGGAGGTGGCGGCGTGATCCCGGCGACGATGCGGGCCGCCCGCCACCACCGCTACGGCGACCCGGACGTGCTGCGGGCCGACACCGTCGACGTACCGCGGCCCGGGCCACGCGAGGTGCTGGTCCGGGTGCACGGCGCGAGCGTGAATCCGAGTGACGCGCTGTTCCGGTCCGGGCGGCTGCGGTTCGGCGCGCGGCTGCCCCGCGGCACCGGGCTCGACCTCGCCGGCGAGGTGGTGGCGGTGGGCGAGCGCGTCGACGACCTCGCCGTCGGCGACCGCGTCTGGGGCTATCGCGGCGGGCTGCCGAAGCGGCTCGGCACGGTCGCGGAGTACGCGGTCATGCGGGCGGACCGGTGCGCCCCGGCTCCGGCGGCGGTGGACCTGGTGGCTGCGGCCGCGCTGCCGACGGTGGGATTGACGGCGCTGCAGGTGCTGCGCGACTCGCTGCGGGTGCGGCCGGGCGACCGGGTCCTGGTCGTCGGCGCATCCGGCGGGGTCGGGACGGCGGCGGTGCAGCTGGCCGTGGCCATGGGCGCCACGGTGACGGCGGTGGCCGGGCCGTCCAACGCGGACCTCTGCCACGACCTCGGCGCGGCCGACGTCTGGGACCACACCGCGGCGCCGCCCGCGGACCGCGTCTTCGACGCCGTCGCCGACCTGCACGGAGCGCACGCGCGCGACTACCGGCGGCTGCTGGACCGCGGCGGCCGGATCGCGACGACGGCCACCCGTGCGGTCCCGTTCGCACTCGCGTCCGCGCTGCTGCCCGGACCGCGCATCCGCGTCGTCCAGGTGAAGGCACGACGCGACGACCTCGCCACCCTCGCCCGGCACGTCGACGACGGCACCCTGCGTCCCGTCGTCGAGCGCCGCTATCCGCTCGACCAGGTCGCCGCCGCCCACCGCGCCGTCGAGACCGGGCACGCGCGCGGCAAGCGGGTGATCGAGCTGGGCTGAGGGACCTACATCTCCAGGCCGCCGCGGCACAGCACCGGGCGCACCTCCACCCGGCCGGCCGCGGCCTCCGGCGCCTGAGCCGCGTGCCGCAGCGCGCAGTCCAGCGTCTCGCACTCGACCAGGTAGAAGGCGGCCGGCTGGGCGCCGGCCCCGGGCAACGGCCCGTCGACCACCGCGCCGGCGTGCACCCGCCGGGTCTGGGAAGGATCGGCCAGCGTCTCGGCCGCGATCAGCTCGCCGCCGCCGGCCAGCTCGTGCGTCAGCGCGGCGTGCGCGGCATGGCCAGGCCCGGCGCTGGGTGGGTCGCGGTAGATGAGGATCAGGTATTTCATCGGCTCGCCTCCTGTGCTCTCACAGGTGACGTCGGAGCCGCGCCCGCCGCTTCGACATCGGCGCGGACATCACGTGCTGATCGTCACGCGGTCTCCCGGCCGCAGCCCCAGCTCGGCCGCCGCGCTGCCGCGGTTCACCGCCAGCGCCAGCCGGCCGGCGGAGTCGACCAGCAGCACCGGGTCGCCCTCGGGCACGGCCGCGAACGACGCCGCCAGCGGCAGGTACGACGACCGCTCGCCGGCGGTGACGCGCAGCCGGGGGTGCTGGTCCAGCGCGGCCGCCGTCAGGTCCGCTGCCCCGGCGGCCAGCGCGACGTTGCCGAACCGGTCGACGACGTGCACCTCGGCCTCGACCATCTCCGGCCCGACCCGCAGCCACGGGTCGGGCAGCCGGACCAGCGTCGCGACGTCGAGCTCCCGGCCCAGCGCGCGCAGCTCGGTGCCCGCGGCCAGGTGCGCGGCGGCGGGCGCGAACACGTCCCGCCCGTCGAACGTCGTCGCGCCGGTGTCGAGGCGGTACTCCAGCTCCACCGCGCGCACGGCGCCGCCCGCGGCGTCGGCCGCCCACGACAGCAGCCCGTTGTCCGGCCCGACCAGCACATGCTCACCAGCGGCGACGGCGACCGCGCGGCGCCGCGTGCCCACCTCGGGGTCGACGACGGCCAGCACGACCGACGGCGGCAGGTACGGCAGGGTGTCGGCCAGGACGACGGCGCCGTGCCGCACGTCCTGGGCCGGCACCTCGTGGGTCACGTCGATGACCCGAGCCGACGGCGCGATGCGGGCGATCACGCCGTGGCAGGCGGCGACGTAGCCGTCGGCCCGCCCGTAGTCGGTCAGGAACGCGACCCACGCGGCCGTCATCGGTTGACCAGCACCGCCGTGACGACGTCGTCCATGGCCACCAGGCCCACTTCGGCGCCGGAGCCGTCGACGACGATGCCCAGCTGCGACCGCGCGCCGCGCAGCACGTCGGCGGCCTGGGCGAGGTCGGCGCCGTCGGGGATGAGCGGGACGGGCAGCGCCGCCGCGCCCGCCGTCCATGCGGCGCCGGCCGCCCGGGCGCTCAGCGCGCCGCGCACGTGCACCGCACCCACCGGGGCGCCGGCGTCGTCGCGGACCACCAGCCGGGTGCGCTCGCTGCCGCGCCCGACGTCGATGACGTCCTGCGGGCCGGCCCCGGCCGGCACCGACACGATGCGCTCGGCCGGCACCATGACCGTCCGCACCTGCTGCTCCGGCGCGACCAGCGCGCGGGTCAGCAGTCCGTAGTCGGCGGCGCCGATCAGGCCGAGCCGGTTGGACTCGCGGACCAGCTGGTGCAGCTGCTCGCGGTTGCGGATCGTCACGAGCTCGTCCCGCGGCGTGACCCGGACCAGCCGCAGCAGCACGTTGGTGACGCCGTTGAGCAGCACCAGCAGCCAGCGGACGCCGAAGGCATAGCCGCGGAACGCCGGCGCGAGGATCATCGCGGACCGCTCCGGATGCGCGATGGCCCACGACTTCGGCGCCATCTCGCCGACCACGACATGCAGGAACGTGATGCCGGTCAGCGCGATGATCAGCGCGAGGACGTCGGCCGTGCCGTCGGGCATGCCGACGGCGTGCAGCGGCCGCTCCAGGAGATGGTGGAAGGCCGGCTCGGACACCATGCCCAGGCCGACCACGACCATGGTGATGCCGAGCTGGGCGCCGGCCAGCATGAGCGACAGTTCGCGGATGCCGGCCAGCGCCGCCTTGGCGCCGCGCTTGCCGGAAGCGACGGCCTGCTCGATGCGGTGCCGCCGGGCGCCGACCAGGGCGAACTCGGCGGCGACGAAGAACGCGCTGGCGATCAGCAGGGCGAAGGTGACGAGGATCGCGGTGACCGGGCTCACGAGGCCGCCTCCGCGTTCCCGTCGGTGTGCACGAGGCCGAGGCGGTGCAGCCGCACCAGCTCGGGCACGTGCCGCGCGACCGTCACGACCTCGATCTCGACGCGGTCGCGGCCGTCGTCGCGGCTGCCGACGACGAGGCGGTCGCCGGGTTCGGCGAACCGGCCCAGCTCGGCGACGATGAGGCCGGCGACGGTGTCGTAGTGGTCGGACTCGTGCAGCGGCAGGCGGGTCCTCGAGGCGGCTTCGTCGACCCGCAGCCCGGCGTCGAGCTGCCACCAGTCGCCGTCCTGCGTGACCGGGACGCCCTGCTGGTCGGTCTCGTCGGTGATGTCGCCGAACAGCTCCTCGGAGACGTCCTCGAGCGTGACGATGCCGGCCAGGCCGCCGTACTCGTCGACGACGCAGGCGAACTCGTCGCCGGCGTCCTGCATGCGCTCGACCAGCGCCGGCAGCGGCAGGCTGTCGGGCACCAGCAGCGGCGGGCGGGCGATATCGCGGACCAGCATGGAGTCGACGTCACCGGGCGCGACGTACATCAGCTCGCGCACGCCGACGACGCCGACGACCTCGTCGGTCTCCTCGCCCCGGACCGGATAGTTGGAGTGGCCGTGGGTGGAGACCAGCTCGACGACGGCGGCCGCCGTGGCGTCGGAGCGGACGGCGCGCACGTCCGGCCGCGGCACCATGGCCTCGCCGGCGGTGTGCTCGGAGAAGTACAGCGCGCGGCCGAGAATGCCCGACAGCTGCGACGACAGTGAGCCGCCCGCCTCGGACTCGCCGATGACGTGGCCCAGCTCCTCCAACGTGGCGCCGTGGTGCAGTTCCTCGACCGGCTCGATGCCGGCCTTGCGCAGCAGCCACGCGGCGGAGTTGTCGAACAGCCGCACCACCGGGCCGCTGACGGCCAGGTAGAGGTGCGTCGACGACGCCAGCAGCTTGGCCAGCCGTTCCGGCGTGGCCAGCGCGAGGTTCTTCGGGAACAGCTCCCCGAGCACCATCTGGATGATGGTCGCGACCGCGAACCCGACCGCGACCGAGACGCCCGGCACCGCGCTGGCGGGCAGCCCGACGGACTCCAGCAGTGGCCGGACGACCTGCGCGAACGCCGGTTCGGCGATAAGACCGACGATGAGGCCGGTGACGGTGATGCCGACCTGGGCGGCCGACAGCATGAAGGACAGGCGTTCCATGACCCGGATCGCCGACGCGGCGCGTTTGTCGCCGGCGCCGGCTTGGCGGGCCAGCTCGACCCGGTCGGCCGAGACGTAGGCGAACTCCTGCGCCACGAAATAGGCGGTCCCGAAGGTCAGGACGAAGACCGCGAGAATCGCTACCGCGGCGGTCATCGGGCACCCGGCCCGGCGTCACGGTGGCGTGCTGAATGTGTGCGACTTGACGCGTCCGTCGACACGGCGGACACAGCTCCCTTCGAGAGGGGGCGCGCCGAACGCGCGAACCCCCGATGCGATGTGACGGCCTCAGCTTAGCGGCGGGTCCGGGCCGATGCGCGACAGCGGTGCCGTCGTGAATGAGAGCCGTCTCATCTCCGGTTCATGTCCGGCTCATCGTCGGCCGTCAGGCTGGCCCGCGTGCCCGGACCGTCCACCGACCCCGGCCTCGCGCTGCTGACCGGCCCGTCCGTCCCCGACATCCTCGACGCGGCCCTGACGCCGGCCGGGGCGTCGCTGCTCGGCTGGACCCTGCGCGACGTCGACCACCGGCCCGGCGACCGCACGACCGCCTCCTACGTCGTCCGCGCGTCGTGGGCGGACGGCGAACGGGAGGAGACGTTCGCCGCCTCGGTGTCGGGCGTGCGGCCGCCGGGCGGGCTCGTCGTCACCGACGGCGACCGGTACGTCCAGGTGTGGCGGTTCCCGTACGACCCAGAACTGCCGGGCCTCGCGGCCGCCTGCTTCCCGTCGACCGTCGGCGACCTGCTCAAGGGCCTCGGGCTGTCTCCGGACGGCGTCCAGCTGCGGGTGGTCGCGTACCGGCCGCGCAAGCGCGCCGTCATCGAGGTCGTGACGGAGCGGCACCGGGTGTTCGTCAAGGTGCTGCGGCCGGCCCAGGTCCGCGACGTCGACAGCCGGCACCGGGTGCTGACGGAGGCCGGCGTGCCGGTGCCGCGCAGCCTCGGCTGGAGCGACGACGGGATCATCGTGCTGGCGCCGCTGCGCGGGACGCCGCTGCGGACCGCCCTGGAGTCCGGCGCGACCACGCTGCGCGCCCCCGCCGAGCTGGTCGCGCTGCTGGACCGGCTGCCGGCCGAGGTGGCCGGCCTGCCGAGGCGGGCGCCGTGGTCGGCGCACGCGTCGCACTACGCCGGGGTCGTCGCGGCCGCGGCGCCGTCGCTGGGGCCGCAGGCGCGCTCGCTGGCCGACGCGTTGGCCCACGGCCTGGCCGCGTTCCCGGACGGCGACGAGCCGACCCACGGCGACTTCTACGACGCCCAGTTGTTCGTCGAGCACGGCGGGGTCAGCGGGCTGCTCGACATCGACACCATCGGCCCCGGCCGCCGCGCCGACGACTTCGGCTGCCTGCTCGCGCACCTCTCCGTCCTCGCCTCCGGCCCGTTCGACGCCGCGGCGGGAGCACACGCGGCGTTGACCGAGTGGCTGCCCGTGCTGTCGCGCCGGGTCGACCCGGCCGAGCTCCGGCTGCGTGCCGCCGGAGTGACGTTGTCGCTGGCCACCGGACCGTACCGGGCCCAGGACCCGGACTGGGAGCGGGCCACCGCCGACCGGCTGGAGCTGGCCGAGCGCTGGCTCGACGCGGCGTCGGCGGGCGGTCCGGGCGCGGCTGAGAACGCTCTCATGCGGCTCTCCTGAAGCCTTCATGCGCGGCCGCGATGCTCGTAGCTGTCAGAACAAGACGCTCCGGCGTCCAGTACAGGAGGACAACGATGAAGCTCCAGAAGAAGACGTGGCTCGCGGTCGGCACCATGGCGGCGCTCGGCCTCGGCGCCGGCAGCGCGGTCGCCGCGCCCATCCTCAACGGGGCACAGGCGCCGGCCGCCGACGTGTCGTCGGGCTCCTCGGCGCCGTCGTCGGCGAACTCCGCGAACTCGGCGAGCTCCCCCGCGGACCCGGCCAGCGCGAACACGGCCAGCTCGGCCGGCACCGCCGACTCGCCGGCCGACCCCGCCGACCCGGCCTCCGCCACCTCGGCGAACTCGCCCGCCGACCCGGCCTCCGCGACCAGTGCCACGACGCCGAACAGCCCGGCCGACCCCGCGTCCGCCACCTCGCCGGCCAGCCCGTCGACGCCGGACAGCGCCTCGTCCGCCGGCTGACCCGGGGCGCGCGGCAAACGATCAGGTGATGTACCGGCCCGATTCGCGCCGGCTACGTCATCTGATCGTTTCGCGTCCACATGCTGAAGATGATCAGGTGACCGACACGCCGCCGCAACCGGCCGGTACGTCACCTGATCGTTCCCACCGCGGCGATCAGGTGACCTGGCGGCTGGGCTCAGGCGGGCCGGACTCCTCGTCGTCGGGGCTGACGAGGCGGTAGCCGATGCCCCGCACCGTCACGAACCGCTCGCTGCCGAGTTTGCGCCGCAGGTACCGCACGTACACGTCGACGACGTTGGAGCCGGGGTCGAAGTCGTAGCCCCAGACCCGGCTGAGCAGTTGCTCGCGGCTGAGCACCTGGCCCGGATGCCGCAGGAACGTCTCCGCCAGCGCGAACTCGCGCGCCGACAGCTCCACCGTCCGCTCGTCGACGGTCGCCCGCCGGGTGCGCAGGTCCAGTGACAGCCCGCCGTGGTGCAGGACCATCGCCTCGGGGGCGCGGTCCTCGCGCAGCCGCAGCCGGATCCGGGCCAGCAGCTCCTCGAACCGGAACGGCTTGGCCATGTAGTCGTCGGCGCCGCCTTCGAGGCCGGCGACGGTGTCGGTGATGGAGTCGCGGGCGGTCAGGATGATGACGGGCAGCTCGTTGCGGGCCTCGCGCAGCTGCCGCAGCACCGCGAACCCGTCGATGATGGGCAGCCCGATGTCGAGGATGACGAGGTCGAAGCCGCCGGTCATCGCGTAGTCGAAGGCGCCGCGGCCGTCGCCGACCACGGTCGGCGTCATGCCGGCGGCACGCAGCCCCTTCTCGATGAACGCCGCGATGCGCGGTTCGTCCTCGGCGATCAGGATCCTGCTCATCTAGCTTCCTCCTCCACGAGGTCGTCGGCCGCCGCGGCGCCGAACAACGGCAGCGCGACGGTGAAGATCGCACCGTCGCCGGGCCGGCTGTCGACGGTGACGGTGCCGCGATGCGCCTCGGCGATCGCGCGGACGATGGCCAGTCCGAGGCCGGAGCCCTCGACGCCGCGGCCGACGTCGGCGCGGGCGAACCGGTCGAAGATGCGGTCGAGGTCGTCGGCGGCGATGCCGGCGCCGGTGTCGCGGACCCACAGCCGCACCTCGGCGCCGGTGAGCGCGCTGCCGACGGCGATGACGTCGCCCGGCGCGGTGAACTTCACGGCGTTCGAGATCAGCTGCAGCAGCGCCTGGGTGATCCGCTGCGGGTCCAGCGCCACGGTCGCCGTCACCCGGGCGTCGACGCGCCACTGCCGGTCGGCGAGGGTCCGGGCCTTGTCGAGCACCTCGTCGACCAGGCGGTCCAGCTCGACCGGGCGCGGGTGGACGAAGTCGGGCCGGCTGGACTTCGCCAGCATGACGAGGTCGTCGACCATGCGGCGCATGCGGTCCAGCTCGTCCAGGACGAGGACGCGGACCTCCTCGACGTCGGCGGGGTCGGCGGAGTCCATCAGCTCGAGGTGACCGCGGATGATCGTGATCGGGGTGCGCAGCTCGTGCCCGGCGTCGTCGAGGGCGTCGCGCTGGCCGGCGAAGGCCAGTTCCAGCCGGTCCAGCATGTCGTTGAACGTGCGGGCCAGCGCGGAGATGTCGTCGGTCCCGGTGACGGGGATGCGCCCGGACAGGTCGGTGTCGCTGATCTGCTGGGCGGTGTCGCGCAGCAGCCGGATCGGCCGCAGCAGCCGGCCGGCGACCAGCCAGCCGACGGCGCCGACCATCGCCAGCGACGTCATGGCGACGATCGCGAACGTCTTGTACGCGTCGACGACCTCGGCCTGCTCCATCTCGCGGGCGTAGGCGATGACGTAGAGGCCCTGCGCGGGGTCGCCGGGCACGGTGACCGGCACCGTCACGTACCGCAGCTGCCCGAGCGTCTCGGTGTCGACCGAGTGCGGCCGCACCCGGGTGGTGCCACCCTGGCCGGCGACCAGCGCCACGAACCCGGGGTCGTCCTCCAGCCGGACGCTGACGCCGCTGGCGGGCTCCCAGGCGACCTCACCGTCGACCAGCGCGAGCAGGCCCTCGTCGCGGTCGGGCACGTTGCGCTGCAGGACGACCTCGAGGAAGCGGTCGACGGTGGTGAAGGCGCTGCCGGTCGCGGGGTCGATGCCGTCCTCGGCGAACTCGCGGAACTCCCCGACCTCCTGCGCGATGTTGTCGTCGATGCGCGCGTCGACCCGTTCGCGCTGGACGAGGAATGACGTCACTCCGGCCACCAGCATGCCGACCGCCGCCACTCCCAGCACCGCGGCCAGCACCCGGGTCCGGACGGCGACCCGGACGCGCACTCCGCCGGCCGCGTCATCTCGTACCTGGCTCAGTCGTCATCAACCCCGTCGTCGCCACCGTCGTCGCCGTCGTCATCGCCGTCGTCGTCGCCGTCGTCGTCTCCGGGACGCACCGGCGGCGGCGGCTCGACCGGCTGGCCGCCGGTGTCGTCGGGCGGCGGGGTGGTGGCGGTCGGCGTCGGGGTGGTCGGGGTCGGGGTGGGCGTCGACGGCCCGCGCGTCGGCTCCTGGCCGTCAGAGCCGGCCGGGCCCACGTCGACCGGCCCGCCGAAGTCGTCACCGGTCGACGGCGTCGCCAGCATGGCGCCCACACCGAAGATCCCGGCGGCCACGACCGCCAGGGCGGAGATGGTGAGCGCGGCCGCCGACTTCATGCTCAGCATGGTCGGCAGGCCCGGCGAGAGCAGGATGAGACACCGATGAGAGGTCTCTCATCCGCGGCGACGTCCATCCACGGAGTGTGCCACCGTCGGCGTGTCAGCGCAGCCGCGTCACGTCGCCGCCCCGAGACACTACAGTTCGATCATGACCGGCCGTGACCTGCCCGTCTGGGGCTTCCTCGCCGTCGTCGTCGGCTACCTGGCGATCATCCAGGGCGGCGGCCTGCTCGCTGCCGAGATCGCCGGCATCGAGGCCGACGAGGCCTTCACCACGGCATCCAACGTCATGATCACCATGTGGATACCGCTCGGCGCCGCGCTGGTCTTCACCTACGCCGTGGTCGGCGTGCTGGGCTGGTGGCGGCCGGTGCTGACGGACGACCGGCCGGTCCGGCGCTGGGTGTGGGCGGTGCCCATCGTGCTGATGGCCGCCATCGTGCTGGCCATCGACTACGCCGACCTGCTCGACAAGAGCGTCGTCTTCGTCCTCACCCTGTTCGTGGCCACGCAGTTCGTCGGCTGGGGCGAAGAGGGCATGTTCCGCGGCATCGGCGTGACCACGCTGCGGCGGCGCGGCCTGCGCGAGGGGCAGGTGGCACTGTGGTCCAGCCTGATCTTCGGCGCCGTGCACCTGTCGAACCTCATCGGCCGCGGGCCGGGCGCCATCGGGCAGGCGGTGGCGGTGAGCTTCGCCGGGTACTTCTTCTATCTGATCCGCCGGGTGTCGGGCGGCAACGTCCTGAACTCGGTGTTGCACGGCCTGTTCGACTTCGCGCTGCTGTCCGGGACGGCCATCCTCATCGGCCAGGACGCCTACCCGGGCGCCGTGGCCGCCATCGCCGCCTACATCGTGCTGGCGGTGCTGCTGCTCGTCCGCCGCCACCGCATCGAGCCGGTCCCGGCCTCGACGGGGATGGTTCCGGATCCCCCGCGGTGACGGCGTCAGCGGTTCTCCTTGCGGATCACCAGCTTCAGGCCGGACCACACCGCGTCGATGGCGCACACCTTCACGTCGACCAGGCCGCGCGGCAGCGCCACCTCCCGCACGACGTCCTCCGTGACGTCCGTCGGGACCTTGCTGGCCCGCTTCGGCCAGGCCACCCACACCGCGCCGGCGCGCTCGATGCGGTCCTGGTGGGCGGGGAGGTCGCGGTCGAGCGTGGCACGGTCGCGGACGAACGCGAGCACGACGTCGTAGCGGCCGGGCCCCGCGCGGTGGTCGGGCCGGACGCCGTCGAGCGCGAACCCGTCGGGCGCGCCGTCGAACAGCACCCGGTGGCCCGGCTCGATGCCGAGCTTGCGCACCAGCGGCGTCCCCGAATACCCCGTCGTCACGGCAGCCCCAGCTCGTCGGCGAACAGGTCGTAGCCGACGAACGAGACGATGTCGAGGATCGAGTGCGCCACCACCAGCGGCATGACCCGTCTCGTCCGGTGGTAGAAGTACCCGAACACGACGCCCATCAGCATGTTCCCGATGGCCATGCCGTACCCCTGGTACAGGTGGTACGAGCCGCGCAGCACCGCGCTCGTCGCGATGATCGCCGGCAGCTCCCAGCCCAGCTGCTTCAGCCGCGTCATCAGGAACCCGACGACGATGACCTCCTCGACCACCGCGTTCTGCAGCGCCGACAGGACCAGCACCGGCACCGTCCACCAGTACGCGCCCAGCGTGCTCGCCTGGATCGACACGTTCATGTCCAGCGCGTGCCCGAGGAAGTAGATGCCCAGCCCCGGCAGCCCGATGACGGCCGACAGCCCGGCGCCGAACAGCAGGTCGCGGCCCGGCTGGGCGAGGTCGAAGCCGATGCGCTTCAGCGCCGACCGGCCCGGTCCGGACAACAGGTACAGCGCCAGCGCGACCGGCACCAGCGCGAACCCGATGGACAGCAGCTGGTAGGTGAGGTCGAGGTACTCGCGCACGCTGCGGGACGCGTTCAGCGTGGCGGTCTGCTCGCTCAGCCGCTCCGGCCGGGTCAGCCGCGCGATCAGGCTGACGACGGCGTAGACGGCGGACTGCCCCAGCGACAGCCCGAGCACGATCCAGATCTCCGCGGTCAGCCGCCGCCTGGACGTCGTCTCGACGCCCGCCGCGGGCAGGTCCTGGGTCACCACCGTTCGAGCCTAGTATAGCGCCGGCCGCGAGGTCCCTGGCAGCGGCGAGGCCCACGAGGGAAAGGAACCCAGCGGCGTTCCCTGAGGCTGGGCCTAATGCTCAGCTGCTGACGGGGCGGTAGAAGAACCCGCGGCCGCTGCGGTTCGGGCGCCCTGGTTCCAGCTGGCCCTGCCGCTCGAGTTCGGTCAGCAGCTTCCCGGCGTAGTTCTGCGCCACCCCGGCCAGGTCGGCGATCTCTGTCGACGAGACCCGCCCTCTGGCCCGCGCCCACTCCAGGATCATGCGCTGGCGCGCCTCGCCCTGCCGGTAGCCCAGCCGATACTCCAGCGTGTCGCGAACGAGGTCGGACAATCGCCAGGCTGCGGGTTCGCCGACGGGAACTCCGGCCACTTCGGTCACGAGGCGGCCCACGAAGGCGGCCTCGGCCAGCCGGCCGATGGCGGCACGCGCTTCCGCTTCTCCGCGTTGGATCACCGGCGCCGCCCGCCGCGAGTCGATCCAGCCATGGCGGCACAGGTGATCCAGCATCAGGAGGAGGTCGACGTCGCGGGCCAGTGTCTTCGGCGAGATGTCGGCCAGGAACTCGATCCAGAACTCATCAGGCGGTCCGCCCAGGAGAACCGCCCGGACATACGGTCCGGGCAACTCGGAGATCTCCGGTCGCTCGTGGCCCAAGGCGAGCATGGCCGCGACCATTCGGTCGACACCGATGCCTTCACGCTCCGCGAGCCGGAGCGATGCCGCTGCCTCCGCCAACGCCCGGTATCGAGGCGCCGACGGATGGGTGATGATGTTCTCTGGCGTGATGCCCGCGATGAATCCGCCGGGCGAGGTGACCGTGAGGGTGTCGCCGACATGCTCGACCACCACCGGTGCGTCCGTGGACCAGTCACGGTGGATCACCCCGTTCACGATCGCCTCGCGGACGGCGGACTGTGGGAGCCTGCGGACCTGACCGCGGACGAGCCCGTCGGGGATCTGCACGAGCGCGTTCGCGGCCGCAGCCGCGGTCTCGACCTCGGCCAACTGGGAGAGCAACGGTCCGTCTCGCCGGATCCGGATGGTGCTGTCACCGCCGGGATGATCGCGCCGCATGTAGTCGATCGCCGGTGCGTTCGTCCGCACGAAGAGCAGCGCGCCGGCATTGGTCAGCCGGCCGTCGCCGTCGACGACGTTGAGCCGGCGCAACAGGTCGCTGTCCGTCGCCGCGGCGAGGTCGGCCGCGGCCGGATCGCTGCCGGCCTGGCCGAGGAAACGCCGGGCTACCTCAACGGCACTGGGCTGGACGTCGTCGAGTCGGAAGCCCGACTGCTGCGCAGACCAGTCGAACCCGCCTCGATGCAACCGACCGGCCATCCAGGTCGCCGCGTCGACCTCGACGCAGTGATCGGCGACCCGCCAGTGGATCCGGCCGTTCGAGCGGATCGGCTCCACCGCTTCCGGCGGCCGAAGGATGAGAAGACGAGTCCCAGCCAGGTCTCCGACCCTGATGTCCACGGTCAGGCGCCGGTCGCTGAGCTGGAAGATGCGATGCCGCAGCCACTCCTCGTTCAGCTCCGTGCCGATGCGCCGGCCGTCGTCGGCTATGCCCAGGATGAGGGCGCCTGCACCCGGGGTGTTCGCGATACACGACAGCTCCCCGACGAGGTATCGCGCGGCCTCCTCATTCTCTGGTCGACCAGGGAGAACCGTGCCTCCGTGGCCACGGCGGCCCGGTTCTTCCTTCACGTCGACGTTGAGCAGCTCGATGTCGCGAGGGGCACGCCCGGCCGACAGCCCGTCGAGGACTCGCTGCAACTGAGCCTCGACGGGGTCCGGCCCGAGAAAGTGGAACGACACAGCCCCTCCCTGGACGCGAGTTACACTTTCTTAGTAAAAAGTGTAACCAGAGCCTAGGGCAGGGCTTCACGGTTCCACTTTGCGACACACCGGGATCCAGCGGCCACGGCTACCGTGGAGAGCATGGCCAGCGAGTCTCCCGCGCCGACGCTGATCCGCCGCGACCAGTTGCGCGACTTCCTGCGCACGCGCCGGGCCCGGCTCACGCCCGGTGACGTCGGACTGGTCGCGGTGGGCCGGCGCCGCACGCCGGGGCTGCGGCGCGAGGAGGTAGCGGTGCTGGCCGGTGTCGGGGTCTCCTGGTACACCTGGCTCGAGCAGGGCCGCGACATCAACGTCTCGGCCGAGGTGCTCGACGCCATCGGCCGCGCGCTGCGGCTGAGCGAGCCCGAGCGCGCGCACCTGTACCTGCTGGCCGGTCTCAACCCGCCGCCGTCCGGCGCGAGCCGCGACACCGTGGTCCCGCCCGAGCTGCGGCAGCTGCTCGACGCGTGGGTGCCGCGGCCGGCGCTGTTGCGCGACCGATATTGGAACCAACTGGCGGTCAACGACGCCGCCCGGACGATGCTCGGCTACGACGACACGGGCCACAACTGCCTCGTCACGTTCTTCACCAGCGCCCGCTACCGCGACCTGCGGGTGCACTGGGCGTCGGTCGCGCCGTCCGTCGTGGCGGCCTTCCGGGCCGACGCGGCCCGCGCTCCCGGCGATCCGGAGTTCGCCCGGCTGGTCGGCGACCTCAGCGCCGTCAGCGCCGAGTTCGCCGAGCTGTGGGCGCGGCACGACGTGGGCGTCCCCATCCAGGCGGTGAAGGCGGTGCGCCATCCCGAGGCCGGCGACCTGTTCTTCGACCTGACGACCCTGGCCGTGACTGACCGCCCGCACTGGTACCTCGAGCTGTACCACCCGCGCGCCGGCACCCTGGTGGTGCCGGACCCCGGATAGCTGCGCACTGGTCGCGCCGCACCGTGGCCGCAACGCTGGGTGACATGACGCAGCACTACTCCCGATTCGACGGCAGGGTCGCCCTCGTCACCGGCGGCACCAGCGGCATGGGGCTGGCCACCGCGCGCCGGTTCCTCGCCGAGGGCGCCCACGTGGTCATCACCGGTCGCGACCAGAGCCGGCTCGACGCCGCGCTCGACGACCTCGGCGGCTCGCGGCGCGTGCTCGCGGTGCGCGCCGATGTCGCGAACCGCGCCGACCTCGACGCGCTGGCGGCCGCCATCGGCGACCGGCACGGACGGCTCGACGTGGTCTTCGCCAACGCGGGCGTGGCCGCGTTCCAGCCGGCCGCCGACGTCACCGAGGCCGAGTTCGACCGCGTCGTCGGCATCAACCTCAAGGGGGTGTTCTTCTCCGTCCAGACGACGGTTCCGCTGCTGTCCGAGCGGGCGGCGATCGTGATCAACGCCTCGTGGACGCGGCACCGCGGCCTGGCCGGCGCCAGCATCTATGCAGCCACCAAGGCGGCGGTGCACAGCTTGACGCAGACCTTCGCGGCCGAGTTGGCGCCCCGGGGCGTCCGCGTCAACTCCGTGAGCCCCGGCTACATCGAGACCCCGATGTTCCACGACAACGTGAGCGCCGAGGCGCAGGCCGCCGTCGTCGGCCGGATCGCCGCGGGCCGCGCCGGCAGCGCCGACGAAGTCGCCGCCGCGGTCACGTTCCTCGCCTCCGATGCCGCGTCCTACGTCAACGGCCAGGACCTCGTCGTCGACGGTGGCCTGGTCACCGTCGTCCCGTAGGGAGCCGGGCGTGCACCGGCCCCGGCGCGGGCTCAAGCACGCCGGGGCCGGAGGCCTCGCGGTGACGGCGTCAGCGGCGGGCCCGCTTCAGGCCCGTGTACTGGAGGACGACGAAGACGGCGATCATCGCGGCCTGCAGCAGGATCCACATCGCCCCGGCGGTGGTCGGGTCGAACCAGCCGGCCGCGATGACGATCACGCTGTCGATCGCCCAGACGGCGTTCAGCACGATGATCGCGCCGACCCACAGCACCGGCGCCGCCCGCCGCGTCGACACGAAGAACACGAACGCGCCCATGACGACCAGCAGCGCCCCGGCCGGGTACAGCAGCGCCGTCGGCAACCCCAGCTGGTCGCCCACCCATCCCGCCGCGAGCACGTACACCAGCCCGTTCAGCGCCGTCACGATGCCGTCGAACTCCAGCGTCCAGCGCAGCAGCGGCGTCTCGCGGATGCGGGCGACGGCGGGGGTACGAGTGGCAGTGTCTGCGGCCATGGTGACCAGCTCCTTCGTGATGTCGTTCGGACACCACGACCGTCGCCCGGACGGCACTGCCAAGCACATACCCGGCACTGCCAAGTGCTGCCAGTTCAGCCGGTCCGGGTGCGCAGATCGTGCGCGACGACGCGGGCGGCGGCGTTCTGCCAGTTGTAGAGCGTCCGTTCGGGGACGTACCGGCGCAGCCAGTCGAACGCCCGCCGCGAGGTGTCGTCGAGGCCGCTGAGGTCCGGCTGGCGGCGGTACGGGCGGATCCCGGCGACGTACGGGAAGTAGAGGGCGTTGAAGTGCCGCCACTCCTCGCTGGTGCCGAAGTCGGCGTCGCGGGGGCGGAGCCGCTCGATGCTCTCCAGCAGCAGCGCCTTCAGCTCGGTCGCGCGGTCCAGGGCGTGTCCGTCCCGGCCGCCGCGAGCCAGCCGGGCGTCGACGGCGGGCAGGGCGAGCAGCGGGCTGGACACCAGCTTGCCGAGGTCGCCGTAGTTGCGCAGCGCGTCGCGGACCAGCCGCACGAACGCGTCGTCGTCGAGGTCGTCGAGGTGGTGGCGCGCGTCGCGGCGGGGCAGCGCGTCGGACGCGTCGCGCAGCTCTGACCGGGACGCCCGCAGCGCCGGCGTCCCCGCGAACGCCAGCCGGTCGACGGCCGCCTGGACGGCGCTGGCCAGCGTCACAACGGCGATCGCGGCGCCGACGACGCCGAAGGCGAGTGCCCGCAGCGCGTCGTCCGCGTCGCCCGGCCCGTCGCCCGACGCCAGCGTGACCAGCCCGACCTGCCCGCCGAACACCGCGGCCGCGAGCAGCGCCCCGACGGCGGATCGCCGCAGGTCCGCGCCGAGCGCCTCGCCCGACTCCAGCGCGTTCGTCACCGCGACGACGACGCCGAGCACGACGAGGTCCACCCCGACGGCCGCGAGCACCAACCAGTCGGGCAGCCCGCCCATCGGCACCAGCACCGCCACCGCGCCGAGCCCGAACAGCAGCGTCGCCAGCACGACGACGCCCTGACGCAGCTCCAGCGGCCCGGTCCGCGCGCGCAGCACCAGCCAGAGCGCCGCCGCCAGCGGCAGCAGCACCAGCACCGCCGTCAGCGGCTCCCAGCCGCCGCCGGCGACCGCGGCCGCCACCAGTTCGGCCAGGCCCAGCGGCAGCACGACGAACCGCCACGCCCGCTCGGCCGGCGCCCGCCACGGCGCGCCGTCAGGCAGCAGCGCGAGCAGCACACCGGTCCAGATCAGCGCCGGCAGCCCGGCGAGCACGTACCCCAGCGCGTCGACGACGGACCCGTCGAACGGCGCCATCGCCAACGCGAGCGCGTACGACACCAGGCCCAGCCCGGCGCGGCGCATCGCGGAGTCGGCGGGGTCGCGACCGGCGAGGTAGAGCCCCAGCCACCACGCGACGGCGAACGCCGCAACCGCCAACACCAGCACGAGAGGAGGCTAACGGCTGGAACTAAGGTGGGGGCGAGCCGGTGTTCCGACGCCGCACACCTCGGCTTCCCTGCTGGTGACGACGGAGGGTTGGGATCGCTGTATGAGTGACTCGGAACACGAGCATCGGCACGTGCCCGCGCCGGGCCGTCGTGGCATCCTCGCCGGGGCCGGCGGTCTGATCCTGGCCGCCGACGCGGACGGCGCCGCCGCCGGAGTCACCCGCACCGCGACCGGCCAGCCGGGCGCCGCCCGCGCGTCGCGGATCACCCGCGGCCGCACGCTCGTCCACGCCGACCTGCACAACCACACCATGCTCTCCGACGGCGCCGGCGACCCCGCGCTGGCGTACGAGTCGATGCGCTCGGCCGGCCTCGACGTCGCGGCGCTCACCGACCACGCGACGCTGTCCGACGGCGTGCTCAGCATCCTCGACCCGCTGCTGCCCGACGGCGTCAACCGCATCACCGGGCTGAGCCGCAGCGGCTGGAGCCGGACCCGCGACCTCGCCGACGCCGCCGACGAGCCGGGGGTGTTCACCGCGATCCGCGGCTTCGAGTGGACGAACCCGCTGCTCGGCCACGTCAACGTGTGGTTCACCGACGACTACACCGACGTGCTCGACGCCACGCTGATGGGCGGCTTCTACCGCTGGCTGACCCGCCAGGACGGCTTCCTCGGCCTCGGTGACGGCGGCGCCGACGGGCTGGCCGGGTTCAACCACCCGGGTCGCGAGCCGGGCCGGTTCAACGACTTCCGCTACGAGCCGGCGGCGCACGACCAGCTGGTCAGCCTGGAGATGTTCAACCGGTACGACGACTATCTGTTCGAGGGCTGGGCCAAGGGCGTCAGCTCACCGCTGGTGACCTGCCTGAACGCCGGCTGGCGGCCCGGGCTGTCCGGCGTCACCGACGAGCACGGCACCGACTGGGGCTACCCGGAGGGCAAGGGCCGCACCGGCATGTGGGTCACCGAGAACACCCGCGAGGCGGTGTTCCAGGCGATGACGGAGCGGCGGTTCTTCGCCACCTGCGTCTCCGGCCTGCGCCTCGACGCGACGGCCGACGGCGTGCCGATGGGCGGCTCGATCCGGCGCGCCCGCGGCGACATCCACTTCGCCGTCGACCTCGACCGCGGCGCGGACTGGTCCGGCCGCCGCCTCGACCTCCAGGTCCTCCGCCCCGGCGACGGCGTCCCGGTCGTCGCCGACGTCGTCGAGGCCGCCGCCGGCCGGGTCACCCGCTTCACCGTCCCCCTGGATGCCGACGACGGCGACTGGGTGGTGTTGCGCGTCTCGGACCCGTCCCGGCCCAACGGCACCCCCGGCCCGGACGGCCACCCCTGCAACGACTTCGGCGTCGCCTACTCCAGTCCCTGGTGGCTCGACCCCGCCTGAGCGACGAACTACCGGCAAAGCCGTCGAACCGGTACATTTCGCCCTCGTGTCCATGCATCCCCGGAACGTAGGCGTCCTCGCCATCCTGGCCCTGGCTGCTGCCGGGCTCACCACCGTGCCGGCCAGCGGGAGCGACGCCGCGCCCCCCGATGCCGAGCCCGCCGGGACCACGGTTGAGACCATCGCGCTGGACGATCTCCTCGCGGCCGGCGGGACGGCGAGGGCGGGCGACGCCACCGTCGGCACCGGCACGATCGAGACCCCCGCGTTCGACGTCGCCGCCGTCACCTGGCCGGCCGCCGAGGGCGCGTCGGACATCCACATCAACGTGCGGGCGCGCGGCCCCGAGGCGTGGTCGCCGTGGTACGCGGTGCACGACGACGGCCACGCGCCGGACGCGGACACGGCCGAGGCGGAGGGTGCCCGGCGCGGCACCGACCCGGTGATCCTGCCCGGCTCCGAGGCGATCGAGATCCGCGTCGAGGCGCCCGGCGGCGAGGTCCCCGCGGGCCTCGAGCTCACGCTGATCGACCCGGGCGAGGCGGCGGCCGACACGGCGGCGGAGCCGGCCGACGCGGCGACGACGCTGCAGCGGACGCCGGCCGCTGCTCGCGACGGCGCGCCCAGACCGGTCATCCACAGCCGGGCCGCCTGGGGTGCCGACGAGTCGCTGCGCGAGCAGACCGACCCGCTCTACGGCGACGTCCAGGGCGGCTTCGTGCACCACACGGCCGGCACCAACGACTACACCGAGGCCGAGGTGCCCGCGATCCTGCGCGGCATCTACGAGTACCACGTCGTCGGCCGCGGCTGGCGCGACATCGGCTACAACTTCTTCGTCGACCGGTTCGGCCGCATCTGGGAGGGCCGCTGGGGTGGTATCGACCGCGCCGTCGTCGGCGCCCACGTCGAGGGCTACAACAGCTACTCGGTGGGGGTGGCCGCGCTCGGCGAGTTCACCGCGACGCAGCCCGGGCAGGCCGTCCTCGACGCCTACGCCCGGCTGTTCGCCTGGAAGCTCGGCCTGAACGACGTCGACCCGCACGGCACGTTCGCCTACCCGGGCCAGCAGACGCTGCCGACCATCGCCGGGCACCGCGACGGCGGCGCGACCGAGTGCCCGGGCGAGCTGCTGTACGCCCGGCTGGGCGAGATCCGCGACGGCACCGCCGCCCTCCTGGACCAGCCGCCGGTCGCGGACCACGACTTCGACGGAGACGGCAAGACGGACATGGTGGCGCGCGAGGACAACGGCAGACTGTTCTTCTTCCCCGGCCGGGGCAACGGCACCTTCGCCGCCCGCATCCAGATCGGCACGTTCACGACCTGGGGCAAGTACACGGCGATGACCAGCGTCGGCGACCTCGACAATGACGGCAACGCCGACATGGTCGCGCGCGAGAACACCGGCAAGCTGTACTTCTTCCCCGGCCGCGGCAACGGCACGTTCGGTGCGCGCGTCCAGATCGGCACCCTCACCACCTGGGGCAAGTACACCGCCATGACGGGGATGGGCGACCTCAACGGCGACGGCAACACGGACATGGTGGCGCGCGAGAACACCGGCAAGTTGTACTTCTTCCCCGGCCGCGGCAACGGCACCTTCGCCGCCCGCATCCAGATCGGCACCTCGACGACCTGGGGCAAGTACACCGCCATGACCGGCGTCGGCGATCTCAACGGCGACGGCAACACGGACATGGTCGCGCGCGAGAACACCGGCAAGCTGTACTTCTTCCCCGGCCGCGGCAACGGCACCTTCGCACCCCGCATCCAGATCGGCACCCTCACCACCTGGGGCAAGTACACCGCCATGACCGGCGCCGGCGACTTCAACAACGACCAGATCCCCGACGTGGTCGCCCGGGAGAACACCGGCAAGCTGTACTTCTTCCCCGGCCGCAACAACGGCACCTTCGCACCCCGCATCCAGATCGGCACCTCCACGACCTGGGGCAAGTACACCGCCATGCTGTGAGTGACGGGGACTTCACCGGGGCGACGCCGGACGTTCATTCCGGCCTTGACCCCTAGTCGGGACAGCTGTGATGGGATCGGACATCCCCACGTCCCGGAGGTCGCCGTGCCCGCATCGCCGTCCACCCTCGACCGCCGCCGGTTCCTCGCCCTGACCGGCGGCGGCGCGCTGACGTTCACCGCCGCGCTGGCCGGGTTCTCGGCCGCGCCGGTCCGCGCGAACCCGGTGTTCCGCGCCAACCCGTTCACGCTCGGTGTCGCGTCGGGCGATCCGGCGCCGGACGGGGTGGTGTTGTGGACGCGGCTGGCGCCGGACCCGCTGGCGGCCGACGGCAGCGGCGGGATGGCGCAGCGGGCGGTCCCGGTGCAGTGGCAGCTCGCCCGCGACCCGCGGTTCCGCGAGATCGAGCGATCCGGCACGGTCCGGGCGACGCCGGAGCTGGGGCACTCGGTGCACGCGGAGGCCGATGGGCTGGAGCCGGGCCGCGACTACTGGTACCGGTTCCGCGCCGGCAGCGAGCTGAGCCCGGTCGGCCGCACCCGCACCGCCCCTGCCACCGACGCGAGTCCCAGCCAGGTCCGCTTCGCCTACGCCAGCTGCCAGAACTACTCGGAAGGCCACTTCACCGCCTACCGCCACCTGGCGGAGGAGGACGTCGACCTCGTCGTGCAGCTGGGCGACTACATCTACGAGGGCGGCGGCGCCGGCACCATCGGCCGCGCCCACCTGCCCGCCGTCGAGTGCCACTCGCTGACCGACTACCGCGTCCGCTACAGCCAGTACAAGACTGACCCCGACCTGCAGGCCGCGCACGCCGCCGCGCCATGGGTCGTGGTGCTCGACGACCACGAGATCGACAACAACTGGGCCGACGACGTCGACGGCGGCGGCGTGGGCGGCGAGGTCTTCCGGGCCCGCCGCATCGCCGCGCTGAAGGCGTACTACGAGAACATGCCGCTGCGCCGCGCGTCGATGCCGGTCGGCCCGGACATGCAGCTGTACCGGCGGCTGCGCTACGGCACGCTGGCCGACTTCAACGTCGTCGACACCCGCCAGTACCGCGACGACCAGGCCTGCGGCGACGGCCGGCAGATCGACTGCGCCGACCGCCTGGACCCGGCCCGGACGATGCTCGGCGACGCGCAGGAGGCGTGGCTGCTGGACGGGCTGGCGGACTCGCGGGCGACGTGGAAGGTGCTGGCGAACCAGATCTTCATGATGCAGGCCGACCACGAGGCCGGCCCGGTGCAGGCGTTCGGCATGGACACCTGGGACGGCTACGCGGCGGCCCGGACCCGGCTGCTCGACGGCGTCCGCGAGCGCGACGTGGACAACTTCGTCGTGATCACCGGCGACGCGCACCGCTCCGTGGCCGCCGATCTCAAGGCGAACTTCGACGACCCCGGCTCGGCGACGGTGGGCGCCGAGTTCCTCGCGACGTCGATCAGCGCGGGCGGCGACGGCGTCGACCAGGACCCGCTCGGCGCCGTCTGGCTGGCCGAGAACCCGCACATGAAGTTCCACAACGTCCAGCGCGGCTACGCCACCTGCACCCTGACGCCGGATGCCTGGCGCACCGATTACCGCGTCGTCCCGTACGTCCGGCAGCCGGGCGCACCGGTCAGCACCCGGGCCAGCGTCACCGTCGAGGCCGGCGTGCCGGGCATCGCCCAGGTCTCGGGCTAGTCGTCCAGGCCCCGCGCGGCCAGCGCCTCGCCCATCGCGTCGGCGTGCCGCAGCACGCCGACGACGAGCGGGACGGCGAACGCGCGGACGCTGCGCTCGCGGCCACGGGCCCAGCGCGCTTCCCGGATGCGCCCGGCGATCCCGGCGACGACCGGGACGCTGCGCAGCGTGAGCGACATCAGCAGCGAGACGCGGGCCGGGTCGACGCCGAACCGGCGCAGCGGCCGCAGCCCCCGTTCCAGCGCCGCCATCAGGGCCGTCGTCCGCGTCGTCAACGTCACCAGCGCGGCCAGCGCGACCGCGAGCACCAGCCGGCCCGTCAGCGCGACCGCCGTCGGAAGGTCCGCGATCAGCACCTGCACCACCAGCAGCACGACCACCAGCCAGCGCAGCGGCCGCAGCTGCCCCCACGCGGCCCGCACGTCGATCCGGGCCAGCGCGTACAGTCCCACGACCACGACGGCGGCCAGACCGACGAGCGGCAGCGACCGCGCGAACACCAGCGCCGTGCACCCGACGGCCAGCAGCGCCAGCTTCAGCCCGGCCGGCGCGCGGTGCACCGGCGACGTCCCGGCCACGTAGGCGCCGGTCAGCAGCGTCACCGAACCACCTCGAACAGCCCGGCCACGCCCATCCCGCCGCCGATCGCCGCGGTCGCCAGGCCCAGC
Source organism: Jiangella muralis (assembly GCF_001270745.1). Taxonomy (GTDB): domain Bacteria; phylum Actinomycetota; class Actinomycetes; order Jiangellales; family Jiangellaceae; genus Jiangella; species Jiangella muralis. Next base: position 4,819 of record NZ_KQ434759.1, on the reverse strand, counting down.
GTCCCGGCCGGCGCGCCGCCCCGGACCAGCCGCGCGAACAGCCGCACGACGACGACGGCGCCCGACGCGCCCCACGGGTGCCCGAGCGCCAGCGCGCCCCCGTCGGCGCAGACGGTGCCCGCGTCGGGCCCGAGCGGGTCCAGCCCGAGCGCGTCGGTGACGGCGAGCACCTGGCCGGCGAACGCCTCGACGATCTCGACGGCGGCGACGTCGCCCAGCGCGACCCGCGCGGAGGCCAGCACCCGCTGCACCGCCGGCGCCGGGCCCCAGCCGGGCAGCCGCGGGTCGCAGCCGACGACGGCGCCGGCCACCAGCCGCAGCCCCGGCCGTCCGGCCCGCAGGTCGTCGCCGGTCAGCGCGACGACGGCGGCGCCGTCGCTGTTGGCGCACGAGTTGCCGACGGTGACGGAGCCGCGCGGGACGAACGCGGGCGGCATCCGGGCCAGAACGGCCGGATCGAGCGGCCGCGGCCGGTCGTCGCGCTCCAGCCCGCCGACCGGCACCAGTTCGGCGTCGAACCGGCCGGCGTCGCGGGCCAGCAGCGCCTTCCGGTGGCTGGCGGCGGCGTAGGCGTCCTGCCGGCCGCGGGTAACGCCGCGGCGGCGGGCGAGGTCGTCGGCGGCGGCGCCCATGTCCGGGTCACCGAACTCGGGCGGGGTGAACGGCGCGCGGTCGTACGGCCCGGCCGCACCGACCCGCTGCGGAGCCGTCGACGCACTCTCGGCGCCGCCGGCCAGCACCAGCCGCGCCTCGCCGGACCGGATCGCCTGCCCGGCCTGCAGAATCGCGGCCAGCCCGCTGCCGCACTGCCGGTCGACGGTGACGCCCGGCACGGCGACGTCGAACCCGGCGGCCAGCGCCGCGACCCGCGCGACGTTCCCGCCCGGGCCCATGCAGTTGCCGAGCACGACGTCGTCGACCGGACGCATCGCGGTGAGCGGCCACACGTCGTCGACGACCGCCGACAGCACCGGCGCGGCCAGCTGGTCGACGGTCACCTCGCGCAGCGCCTTCCCGGCGGTCCCGATGGGCGTGCGCCGCGCCGCGACCACGACCGGCGCGGTCACGTCAGCGGCCGGGCAGGCAGGGCGGCGACCAGCGCACGAGCCGGCTTGCCGGACGACGTGCGCGGCAGCTCGTCGACGGCGAGCCAGCGGCGCGGTCGCTGGGCCGGCGTCAGGCGCGCGCGGGCGGTCGCCTCCAGCACGGCCCGCCGCACCCCGTCGCCCTGCACGACGGCGGCGACCACCTGGCCGAGCCCGGCGTGCGGCAGCCCCAGCACGACAACGCCCTCGACACCGGGCACGGCGGCCAGCACCGCCTCGACGTCCTCCGGCACGACGGTCGCGCCGCCGGTGAGGATCGCGCCGTCGCCGCGTCCACGCAGCACCAGCGGGCCGGCGGCGTCCGCGGCCAGGTCGCCGACCGTCGCCCACCCGTCCGCGTCGCGGCGCAAGGGCCCGGCCGCCGCGCCGACGTACCCGTGCGCCAGCCACGGCGAGCGCACCCACACCTCGCCCGCCCGCAGCTCGATCTCGACGCCGTCGAACGGCCGCAGCCCGGTCCCGTCCGGGTCGACGGCGACGAAGGACAGCTCGGTGGCGCCGTAGTAGGCGACCACGCCGACACCCGCGTCCGCCGCGCGCTCGCGCAACGCCGTGCCCAGCGCGGCGCCGCCGACCACCGCCGTCCGCAGCCGCTCCGGCCGCGCGTCCAGCACCGCCGCCAGCCGGTGCGGCACCAGGTGGACGACATCGGCGTCCGGCGCAGCCGCCAGCAGCGATGGAACCGACCAGTCACCGGTCAGCCGCACCGTCGCACCGGCCGCCAGCGCGTGCGCCGCCGCGAACGCCGTCAGCGACCACGACAACGCACCCGGCACCAGCACGGTGTCGGCGGCGGTGACCCCGGTGAGCCGGTCAGTCGCGGCGAACGACCCGGTCCACGACGAGCGCGACCGGACCACCACCCGCGGCCGCCCGGTGCTGCCGGACGTGAACCCGGCCCAGGCGAGGTCGTGCGCCCCTGCCTCGTCGACGACGTCCGGCAGCGGCGCGAGCAACGCCCTCCGGTGTTCGGGCCGCCACGACGGGTCGCAGGACAGCGGGACCGCCCCGGCGGCGTCGGCCGCCAGCAGCCCGGTGAGCTGCGCGACCGGGTCGCCGTCCGGCAGCGGGACCAACGTGCCCGGCTTGACGTCCGGGCGGGCCCGCTCGGCGTGCCTCGCCAGCTGGGCGTAACTGCGCGTCGTGTCGCCGTAGCGGACGGCGACGCGGTGCGGTGCGGCGGCTGCGTGTGCCAAGACCTCGCGGAAGACCGGCATCGACGCAGCGTCTCAGGCCCGGCCGGAGCCGGTGTCGTCGCCCCCGGTACGGCCCTCCACCCGTTCCCGGCGAGCCGCCGGCGCCGCGTCCGGATAGGCCCGCTGCGCCCCCGACGCGACCAGCGCCGCGAACACCGCCTTGGCCGCATCGCCCGGGACGAACGCCAGCGACAGCTGGAACGTCTCCGTCAGCGGCACCCCCGTGACCGCCGACTGGACCGGGATGCCGATGGCCAGCGTCGTCGCCGCCCCGAGCAAGCACGCCACCAGCACCCAGTGCATCCCCGGGCGGCGCCCGGACCGCTCCACGATCAGCCCGACCACGAACGCCGATGCCACGAACCCGGCGAGGTAGCCGGCCGACGGCCCGGCGAACACGCCCAGCCCGCCCCGTCCGCCGGCCAGCAGCGGCAGCCCGACCGCGACCAGCGCGAGCAGCAGCAGTTGCGACAGCGCGCCCCGTTTCGCGCCGAGGATCGCGCCGGCCAGCAGCGGCCCCATCGACTGCAGGGTGACCGGGACCGCGTTGCCGAACAGGTGGAACGACCCCGGCAGCCCGAGGACGGCGGTCAGCGCCGCGAACGCGGCGATGCGTGCGAGATCGGCGGCCGGCAGCCGCGACCTTCCTGCCATCGAGTGCTCCTCCGACGTGCGTCCGCCGCGGGGACCCGCGGCGGTGTCCCTCCACTCTGGCCGACGAGCCGCCCCAGCACATAGTCGGCAATTCGCACCAGCCCCGCGGCTCCGGCTTGGTGGGCCTCCACAACAGCGACCCTGTCGGTGGGGGCGGGCAGAATGGACGGTGTGAGCGATGACGTGGCGGTCGGCGGGCTCGACACCCCGGTCGGCCGCATCAGCGTGGCCGTCACCCGCGACGGCCTCGCCGCCGTCGGCTGGGGTCGCCGGCTGGGTTCCGGCCGCACACCGGTGGTCGACGACCCCGCCCGGCTGGCGCCCGTCCTCACCCAGCTGGCCGAGTACTTCGCCGGCCGGCTGCGCTCGTTCGACGTCCCGATCGACTGGCGGCACGTCCCCGGCTCGGCGTCGGCCGTGGTGCTGCGCACGCTGCACGAGACCGTCGGCTACGGCTCGTCCGTCACCTACGGCGGGCTGGCCGAGCGCAGCGGCACCGGGGTGCCGGCCCGGGCCATCGGCGGCATCATGGGCGCCAACCCGCTCCCCATCGTCGTCCCCTGCCACCGGGTGCTGGCCAGCGACGGGCTGGGCGGCTACAGCGGCGGGTCGGGCGGCAACGGGCTCGAGGTCAAGCGCTGGCTGCTGACGCTCGAGGGCGTGCTGCCGCCCACGTTCGACTGGAGTCCCGCCGGCCTCACCGCCTGACGCCCACTCACCTGCCGGGCCGGAGGACTGTCATTCCGGCGTCCGTCGCAGCCTCCGCGAGCCGGTCGTCATAGGTCACCAGGGCATCGAGGTCGGCGTCGAGTACCCGAGCGGTCGCCAGGTGGATGGCGTCGAGCGAGCGGAGTTTCCGATCCGGCTCATCCATCGCACGCTCGACGATGTCGTCGTCGATCGCGATGAAATCGAAGGCCGTCAGCAGGTCACGCGCGTCCGGAAGCGCCGACGGGAGGACGCGGGCCACCGCGCGCACCACCTCGATGCGCAGGAGCGCCGAACTCACCCAGGAGTCGGAAGCATGAGCGTCGTAGAACGCCGCGAACGCCTTGGAGTGCTCTTCCTCTGCCAGCAGCTTCAACGCCGCCGACGTGTCGACGTAGTAGACGCTCACCAGCGCTCTTCGTCGCGCATCGCAGCGAGTGCCTCACCCAGCCGATTGGTACCGTCGGCGGGGCGCATCCGCGGCCGATACCCGGGGCGCTCGGCGGGCTGAACGCGGCCGGACTCGATCAGTTCGGCCAGGACGGGGCCAGGAGACCGGTCTTCCACGGGGACGATCCGGGCGATGAGCCGACCTCTCTCGGTCACATCGATGGTCTCGCCGCGACGTACCCGCGCCAGCACGGCGCCGGTGCTGTGGCGCAACTCGCGGAGCCCTACATGGTGGTCGGGAGCAGCCGTCATGGGGACGAATGTATCACAAAAATGTGACCCATCTCCGTGTCGTACGGTGTCGCGATGACCGACCAGCTCGCCGAAGACCCGTACGACTACCAGGTCACGAAGGCCGGACCCATCCGCGTCAGCCGCGGCGGCCGGGTCGTGGCGACCATCGGCGGGAACGCCGCCGACCGGCTGGCCGCCGCCCTCGACCGCGCCGCCGACGAGCGCGAGCGGCAGCTGCTGCTGGCCAAGATCACCGGCAACTACAAGCACGGCAACGAGCGCCGCTAGCGCCCGGACCTCGCCGCCGCCCGCCCAGCGCCCCCGCCGGCTGCCCGCCCGGCCGCCCGCCCGCTACCGCCCGCCCGGCGATGTTGATCTTGGAGTAACCCGCCTATTGCTGGGTGCTTTGCCCGGCGGCGTCCAGCGGTGTAAGCAACGGTTCATGCTGCTGCCGGTTTGGCGAGCAGCTCG
>NZ_LFXL01000027.1 GCF_001270745.1 Jiangella muralis | reverse complement strand
GACGCCAACCCGCTGGAGGCCACGCTGCTGGGCTTCCGCGACCGCGAGGATCAGCTCACCGACTACACCGAGGCCGGCGAGGCGGCGGCCGACGCCCGGCTGGCCGGCATCGCGGCGCGCGCCGAGGCCGTCGACCCGGCCGGGCTCGACGACGCCGAGCGCATCACGCGGGCGGTCATCCTGCAGCAGATCGAGACCGAGCGCGACCGCCTCGCCGTCCGCGCCGTCGAGTACACCGTCACCGACTCCTTCTTCGCGCCCGCGCCGGCCACGCTGTCGTTCCTGCCGATGACCGGCATCACCGAGTCCGCGCACGCCGACGGCTACCTCGCCCGGCTGGCCGCGCTGCCGGCCATGCTCGACGCCATCGCCGAACGGCACCGCGCGGGCATCGCCGCCGGCCGGCTGCCGGTGCGCCGGCTGGCCGAGGCCACCACAGAGCACTTCACCCGCTATCTCGCCAGCCCCGGCGACGACCCGCTCCGCCGGCCCGAGCCGGCCGCCGGCAGCGGGGCCGACGCCGCGGCGTTCCGGGCCGAGCGCGACCGCCTGCTCGCGGAGGTCGTCCACCCCGCCGTCGGCCGCTACCGCGACGCCGTCGCCGCCGACGTCGTCCCGCACGGCCGCCCCGACGACCGCGGCGGGCTGTGCTGGCTGCCGGGTGGCGACGAGTTCTACGCGAAGCTCACCAAGGGCCACACCACCACCACGCGCACGCCCGACGAACTGCACCAGACCGGCCTCGACGTGCTGGCCGGGCTCACCGCCGAGTACGCGGCCGTCGGCGGCCGGGCCTTCGGCACCGGCGAGCTGACCGAGATCCTGCAGCGGCTGCGCACCGACCCGGCCATGCGCTGGGGCGACGGCGACGAGCTGCTGCGGGCCGCACGCTCGGCCATCAAGCGGGCCGAGCAGGTCGCGCCGCAGTGGTTCGGCCGGCTGCCGTCGCAGAGCTGCGTCGTCGAGGCGGTGCCCGCGGCCGAGGCACCGGGCGCACCGGGCGCCTACTACATGCAGCCGGCCATGGACGGCAGCCGCCCGGGCACCTACTTCGCCAACACCTACGAGGCCGAGAAGCGCGACCGCTACGCCGCCGAGGCCGTCGCGTTCCACGAGGGCGTGCCCGGCCACCACTTCCAGCTCACCATCGCCCAGGAGCTGACCGACCTCCCGCTGCTGCGCCGGCTGGCCAACGTCACCGCGTTCGACGAGGGCTGGGGCCTCTACGCCGAACGGCTGGCCGACGAGATGGGCCTGTACTCCGACGACACCGCCCTCCTGGGCATGCTCAGCGAAGACTCCATGCGGGCCTGCCGGCTGGTCGTCGACACCGGGCTGCACGCCAAGGGCTGGAGCCGGCAGCAGGCGGTCGACTTCATGGTCGCCAACTCCGCCACCAGCCGGCTCGAGATCGAGACCGAGGTCGACCGCTACATCTCCGCACCCGGCCAGGCGCTCGCGTACATGGTGGGGCGGCTGGAGATCCAGCGCATCCGCGCCGACGCCGCGGCCGCCCTCGGCGACGGCTTCGACCTGCGCGGCTTCCACGACGTCGTGCTGGGCAACGGCCCGCTGCCGATGAGCGTCCTCGACGACGTCGTCCGCGGCTGGGCCGCGCGGCAGGGCTGAGTGGTGGACGACGCCGAGTTGGTCCGCCGCCGACTGCGCACCGTCGGCCTCGGCGGCCCGCTCGACGCGTCCACGCCGGGCGAGGTGGTCGGCTGGTTCGGCGCGGTGCAGTCGCAGGACTACCACCCGGCGAAGTGGGGTGTCGCGCAGCGCCTCGGCGGCGCCGTCACCGACGCCGACCTCGACCGCGCCTTCGCCGACGGCGAGCTGCTGCGCACGCACGTCCTACGGCCGACCTGGCACTTCGTCACGCCGGCCGACATCCGCTGGCTGCTGGCGCTCACCGGCCCACGGGTGCACGTGCTCAACGGCTACCCGTACCGGCGGTTCGAACTGGACGACACCCTGCTGCGACGGGCGGCCGGCCTCGTCGCCGACGCCTTGGCCGGAGGCGTCCACCTGACCCGGCCCGAGATCGGGGCGGTACTGGAACGGCACGGCATCGTCGCCGAGCGGTTCCGGCTGGCCTACATTCTGATGTACGCCGAGCTCGAGCAGGTCGTGTGCAACGGCCCGTTGCGCGGCAAGCAGCACACGTACGCGCTGCTGGACGAGCGAGCGCCGGCCATCGCCCCGCTCGACCGCGACGAGGCGCTGGTCCGGCTGATCGTGAGGTTCTTCACCAGCCACGGCCCGGCCACCGCGAAGGACCTGTCGTGGTGGTCCAGCCTCACGCTCGCCGACATCGCCACCGGCCTGGCCGCGGCCGGCGACGCGCTCGAGAGCATCGACGTCGACGGCGTCACCTACTGGTCCGCGGCCGGCGCCGCCGGCGCCGTCGTCGACGAGACCGCCGTCCACCTGCTGCAGGCCTACGACGAGTACCTCGTCGGCTACACCGAGAGCAAGCGGCTGCTCGACCTCGGCGACGTCACGGCGGGCGCCCGGCTCGACGTCGCCAACGGAGTGCTGCTGCTCGGCACCCAGGTCGCCGGGCGGTGGCGGCGGACGCTGAAGGCGGGCGAGGTGGTCCTCGACGTCGGGCTGTACGAGCCGCTGCGCGCGGCCGCGACGCCCGGATTACAGGCCGCCGCCGACGGCTACGGCGCGTTCGTCGGGCGGCCCGCGACGGTTGTGGCGAGCCGGCTGTGAGCCGCATCGTCGCCGGCCGGTGCGAGCTGGTCCCGCTCACCGTCGACGACGCCGCCGACATGGTCGACGTGCTGAGCGACCCCGCGCTGTACACGTACATCGGCGGTGCGCCGCCGACGCTGCCGTGGCTGCGCGAGCGCTACGCCCGCCTCGTCGCCGGCCGGTCGCCGGACGGCCGGCAGCAGTGGCACAACTGGATCGTCCGCCGCACGCTCGACGCCCACGCCGTCGGCACCGTCCAGGCGACCATCACCGACGAGGGCCGGCAGGCGGAGATCGCCTGGATCGTCGGCGCCGCGTTTCAAGGGCAGGGCTACGCCACCACGGCCGCCGTCGCGCTGGTCCAGTGGCTCGACGCCCGCGGCGTCCAGACCGTCACCGCGCACGTGCACCCCGAGCACCAGGCGTCCATGGCGGTCGCCCGGCGGGCCGGGCTGCACCCGACCGACCGCTACGAGGACGGCGAACGGGTCTGGATCCGGCCCACGTAGGGTGGGAGACGTGGCTCAGCTCGCGGCGGTGGTGTTCGATCTCGACGACACGCTCTTCGATCACTCCGGATCCGCGGCCCGCGGCTTCGGCAGCTGGTTGTCGTCCATCCACGGGCCCGCGACACCCGAGCTGACCGCCGCCTGGTTCGAGCTGCAGGACCGCCACTACAACGCCTGGCGCGACGGCCTGGTCAGCATGGCCGAGCAACGGCGCCGCCGCATCGGCGAGCTGCTGGAGCTGATCGGCCGCCCGCCGGTCGACCAGTCCGGCCTCGACGCGCTGTGGCGCGACTACTTCGCCTCCTACCGCGCCGGCTGGCAGCGCTTCGACGACGCCGAGGTGGCGCTGGAGCTGGTGGCGGCGGCCGGGCTGCGCACCGCCATCCTCACCAACGGCCCCGAGGACATGCAGCACGACAAGGTCGACGTCATCGGGCTGGCCGGTCGGGTCGGGCCGGTGCTCACCGCCGAGGCGGTGGGCAGCGCGAAACCCGACCCAGGCGCCTACGCCGCCCTGTGCGCCGAGCTCGATCTCGACCCCGCCACCATCCTCTACGTCGGTGACGACCACCACCTCGACGTCGTCGCCGCCCGTGCCGCCGGCCTGCGCGCCGTCCACCTCGACCGCCGCGGCACCGGCCCGGCCGGCGAGCCCGACCGCATCGCGTCGCTGCACGAACTGGCCGGGCACCTCGGGTGAGCGAGGCGCCGGCGAAGCCGCCCGGGCCGGCCGCGGTGGCCGCCGCCGCGGCGACCATCGCCCCGTACATCCGGCACACCCCGCTGCTGCGCGCCGAGGTCGACGGCCGGCCGGTGCTGCTGAAGCTCGAACACCTGCAGCGGAGCGGCTCGTTCAAGCTGCGCGGCGCTCTGACGGCGCTGCTCGGCGGCGACCGGCCGGAGCACGTCGTCACGGCGTCGGGCGGCAACCACGGGCTCGGCGTCGCGACGGCGGCGGGGCTGCTCGGGCTGCCGGCGACGGTGTTCGTGCCGGAGGCGGTGCCGGAGACGAAGGCGCGGCGCATCGAGGAGGCCGGCGCCCGGCTGGTCCGGCGCGGCGGCACCTACGCCGAAGCGGCCGCGGCGGCAACGGACGCGGCCGCCGAGCCGGGCGCGCGGTACCTGCCCGCCTACGACCACCCCGACGTCATCGCCGGTCAGGGGACGGTCGCCGCCGAAGTGGTGGCCGAAGCGCCGGACGTCGACGCGGTGGCGGTCGCAGTCGGCGGGGGCGGGCTGGCGGCCGGCACCGTGCTGGCCGCGGGCGGCCGCGTCACCGTCGCCGTCGAGCCGGAGCACTGCTGCGCCCTTCACCACGCGCTGGCCGCGGGCGAGCCGGTCGACGCGGAGGTCGACTCCGTCGCGGCGTCGGCGCTGGGCGCGACGCGGGTGGGCGAGCTGCCGTTCGCGATCCTGACAGCGGCGGACGTTCACTCGGTGCTGGTCACCGACGACGAGCTGCTGGCCGCCCGGGAACGGCTGTGGGACGAGTTCCGGCTGCTGGTCGAGCCGGCGGCCGCGGTGCCGTTCGCCGCCTGGCTGGCCGGCCGTGTCCCGGGCGAGCTGCCGTGCATCGTGCTCTGCGGCGCGAACACCGACCGCTGAGGCATTCCCCGCGGCGGCCCGCGTCGCCATACTGTGCGGATGATCCGGACGGCGCTGCTGGTCCTCGTCCTGCTGGTCACGGCGTGCGGGGGCGATGACGCAGGCCCGTCGCCGTCGCCGTCGCAGCGCGAGCTGGACGACGAGCTGCGCACCGAGCTGCTGGCGATGAAGGAGCAGGACCAGGCCGAGCGCACCGGCGCGGTCGCCGAGTGGAACGACCAGGAGCGCACCGACCGGCTGGCCGAGATCGTCGACGAGCACGGCTGGCCCGGGTCGGACCTGGTCGGCGCGGACGGCGCCAGCGCGGCCTGGGTGATCGCCCAGCACTCCGACCTCGACCCCGAGTTCCAGCAGCGAGCGCTCGAGCTGATGCGACCGGCCGCCGAGGCCGGCCTCGCCGACGCCGGCGAGCTGGCCTACCTGGAGGACCGCGTCGCCCTGAACACCGGCGGCGAGCAGGTCTACGGCACCCAGATCGCCTGCGTCGACGGCGTGCCGGAGCCGGCGCCGCTCGCCGACCCGGAGACGGTCGACGAGCGGCGGGCGGAGGCCGGGCTGGAGCCGCTGGACGAGTACCTCGCCACCCTGAACGAGGCGTGCGCGGCCGAGGCGGCGGCGTCGGCCAGCGCCACCCCTCAAGGGGGTGGCTGACGGATCTTCGGCGGCGCGGATCGACGCCCAGACGCCGACCAGCTGCGTTGTCGTCGTCGGCCGATGGCTCCGCATCGACCTCCTCCTCCGCCTTGCTGGACCGGCCCCTGGACGCCGCCCGCATCCGCCAATATCCGTCAGACACCCCCTACGGCTGACCGAACGCCAGCCAGCCGCGCGGCTCCAGGTCGGCCAGCCCGTTGGCCTGCACGCCGTCCTGCCACACGGTGTAGAGGGTGTCGCCGACGACGACGGTGCGGCGCAGCCACGCCCAGCCGTCGCGGGGCGACTCGGTGCGGGTGACCTGCCCCTGCTCGGTGACGGTGTCGCCGTCCAGCCGGACCACCAGCGCACTGGGCCCGGTCGTCGACTCGATCGGCACGACGACCTGCCCGGTGTCCGCCCAGAACAGGAACGCCTGCGGGTCCCACTCGGTCTGCGACCACGCGCCCGGGACGACGTGGCCGTCCAGCTTGGCCGGCGCCGCGGGATCGGCGACGTCGAACAGCGAGATCTGCGCGCCGAGGACCTGACCGTCCGCGGACGCCTCCTGGCCGACGCCGAGCAGCCGGTCGTCGCCGGCGTCGTGCAGGTAGGCCGAGTACCCGGTGATCTTCAGCTCGCCGGTGACGGCCGGTGCCGCCGGGTCGGACAGGTCGAGCACGTAGAGCGGGTCGACCTGCCGGAACGTCACCACGTAGCCGGTGTCGCCGAAGTACCGGACGGCGTAGATCTGCTCGCCCTTGCCCAGCCCGCCGACCTGCCCGAGCTGAACCAGCTCGCCGTCGCCCTCCTCGAGCGTGTAGAGCACGCTCTCGCTGGTGTCGGTCTCGCCGCTCCGTGAGTCGATGGTCGTGGCGACGCGGAGCACGCCCTCGTGCTCGGACATCGCGTACCGGCCGAGGATGCGGCCCTCGACCTCGCCGGAGGCCAGATACCGCGCGGGAACGTTGCCGGTGATGTCGAACGCGTGGATGCCGGTGGTGACGTCGCCGGACGCGGGCATCGAACGGATCGCGTCGTCGGACGGCGCGAACGGGTCGCCCCACCGCGTCGTCGCGACGTACAGGCGGTCCTGGCTGGCGTAGACGGTGTCGCCGTCGGTCAGCACGCCGACGGAGCCGTCGGCGCCGAGGCCGTCGTCCGGGTCGAAGGTCAGGACGCTGAGCATGGAGAAGCCGGCGAACTCGTCCGGCCGGCTCACCTGCTCGCAGCTCACCAGCTGCCCGGTCTCCGGCTCACTGTCACCGCTGGTGAAGGTGTAGGACGGCAGCCAGTCGGCGATCGTGGACTCCTCGACGATCGCGCGGTTGCGCTCGGTCAGTTCGTCCTCCGGCCGGTTCGCGTCGGCCTCCGTCATCGGGAACTCGATGGTGGGGTAGGAGCTGACGACCAGCCGGACGGTGTCGTCGACCATGCGGGCGTCGAGGTAGTCGCCGTCGACCTGCAGCCTGGACTCGACCACCGGCTCGGCGGGGTCGGAGATGTCGATCAGCAGGACCGCGGTCGTGGACGTCATCCCGCCGGGGGCGTAGCCGGGCATCATGTCGTAGGCGATCATCGGGTTCTGCCGCACGAGGGCGACGACGCGGTCCCCGGCCAGGAACACCGAGGCGTCGACGGTCTCGGGGGCGAACTCCGGGGCGATCGTCTGGCCGGGCGCCGGTTTCGCCGCCGGGTCGGTGAGCGCCAGCCGGCCGACCTCGCGCGGCGCGTCGCCGGTGACGTCGACGATGCGCAGGTCGCCGCCGGTCGTGGTGACCAGCAGCCGCCCGTCGGTCTTGGCGACGTCCGGCTCGTCGACGCCGGCCTCCTGCACGTTCGTGGTGGAGTGCGACTGGGCGCCCCCGCTGTCGTCGCGGCCCGCGTCCTGCGGCGCGGCGAGGGCGGCGGAGTCCTCGGCTGCCCCTTCGGCCGCGTAGGCCTCGGTCACGCCGCCCAGGCCCCACGGCCCGACCCGTTCGCTCGCCTCCGTCTTCAGGTGGTCCAAGACGTCATCGCACGCGTCGAACGACGTCAGCCCCATGACGGCGATCGCACCGTCTTCGTCGTCAGCACCGATCGAGCAACCGGCGACCATGCCCAAAGTGGCAAGGCCGGCAAACCACCGTTTCATGACCGATTCGACGGCGACGGTGTCCCGCCGGTTCCGTGACTGGCGACGTCATCCCAGGTAACGGGCGGTGAAGGCGTTGCCGAAACACCCGTCGGGGTCGTACTCGCCGCGCAGCCGGCGGACGTCGGCCAGCCGCGGATACCGCTCGCGCACCTGCTCGGGCGCGACGGTGAACAGCTTGCCCCAGTGCGGCCGCGGCTCGTACGGCGCCAGCGCGCGCTCGATCCGCGCGAGCACCGGGGCGACGCCCTCGGGGTCCTTCCGCCAGGTGAAGTGGAAGCCCACGACGTCGCGGCCGTAGGACGGGCTGAGCCACAGCTCGTCGGCGGCGACGGTACGCAGCTCGCAGATCTGCAGCACCGGCGCGATGTGCCCGGCCAGCGCCGCGACGGCGCCGAACGCCGCGACGCCGTGGGCGCGCGGGACCAGGAACTCCGACTGCAGCTCGTCGCCGCTGCTCGGGGTGAACTCGAGCCGGAAGTGCGGCAGCCGGTCGTACCACGGGCCGGGCACGCCGAGCTGCTCGGTGCAGTTGACGGCGGGCATGCCGGGGACCGGGTTGCGCGGGCCGTCGGCCGCCCGGGCGCCCATCCACTCCGGGTCCGGCGTCCAGTCGCCGTCGCCGAGGCGGTGCTTGACCCAGCTGCGCGTCGTCGCGGCCCAGTCGGTGAAGACGCTGACGCTGTACGCGGCGGCGAAGATCTCATCGAACCGCTCGCCGACGGTGTCCAGCGCGAGGTCGTCGTAGACCACCTGCCGGACGTCGAACGCGGGCACGACGTCCAGGGTCACCGCGGCCACGACCCCGAGCGCGCCGAACGCCACCACCGCGCCGTCGAAGTCCGGCTCGCCCCGGCGCAGCGTCACCAGCTCGCCGTCGGCCCGCACCAGGTGCAGCGCCGCGACCGCCGTCGCGAGGTTGCCGTTGCCGTCGCCGGAGCCGTGGGTGGCCGTCGCGACCGCGCCGGCGACCGAGATGTGCGGCAGCGAACCGAGGTTGTGCAGCGCCCAGCCCTGCCGGTGCAGCTGTTCGGCGAGGTCGCCGTAGCGCAGCCCGGCCGCGACCGTCACCGTCCGGGCCGCCGCGTCGACGTCGACCCGCGGCGGCAGCCCGGCGACGGACACCAGCTCACCGGTGGTGTCGGCGACGTCGCTGAACGAATGCCGGCTGCCCAGCGCCCGGATGCGCCCGGTGCGCGCGACGACGTCCTGCAGCTCCTCGACCGACGACGGCGTGTGGATGCGGGTCGCGCCGTAGGTGAGGTTGCCCGCCCAATTCGTCCGCTCCGCGCTCACAGCGAGCAGCGTACGGGCCGGGTCCCGGCACCACCGCGCCGGCCGGGTCGGCAAGATATCCGTATGAGGCCCTGGCTGCAGCAGTGGATGGACGACCTCGTCAGCGAGCGCTACGCGGAGGCCGACGAGAACGTCCACTTCACCGAGAACCTGGCCGAGACGGTCATCGCCGAGTACTCCCTGCCCGGCCAGCTGGTGCTCGACCCGTTCGCCGGGTTCGGCACCACGCTGGTCGTCGCGGAGCGGATGGGCCGGTCCGGCCTGGGCGTCGAGCTGCTGCCGGAGCGGGCGGACATGATCCGCCGCCGGCTCGGCGGGGCCGGCGAGGTCATCGACGGCGATGCCCGCGAGGTCGCGGCGCTGGTGGACCGTCCGGTCGACCTGTGCCTGACGTCGCCGCCGTACATGACGCTGAAGAACCACCCGGAGAACCCGCTCAACGCCTACGAGACCCTCGACGGCGACTACCAGACCTACCTCGGCGAGCTGGACCGGATCTTCGGCCAGGTCGCCGGGCTGCTGCGGCCGTGGGGCCACCTCGTCCTCAACGTCGGCAACATGATCGACGACGGCGTCGCCACCACCCTCGCCTGGGACGTCGGCGCCATCGTCGGCCGGCACCTGGCCTTCCGGCAGGAGACGTTCCTGTGCTGGGACGAGCAGCCCGAATGGCTCACCGGCGACTACTGCCTGGTGTTCCAGCGCACCGGTGAGTCCTAGCCCGGCGCAACGATGCGGGGATCGATGTGAGAACACTGTCGTGTCCGCGACAGTGATGCCGCGTCGTTTCCGCAGCGACCTCACTTCGATCCCGGCCGCAACGACTGCGCGCCCTGGCGCGTCACTGGGTGGGATCACTGTGATTGCTGGGTGGCGTCGCTGTTGTCAGGGGAACAGTGATCCGCCCCACCCGGCGCAGCGAATCCACACAGTGGCGTTGGGGATCGCGTAACGGTTCGCCGTTGTCCGCAGTTCGCCGCCTTGCCGCAGTGGGCCGTCCCCTGCTGCCCATGTTCTCAGCCGCGTGCAGTTATCAGGGGCCCTGATCATGGCCGACGTCCGGCAGCTGGGCGGCGCGCTGGCCCGGCCGCCGGAGCAGCCGCGTGCCCTCGACCACGGCGACGCCGCGTTCAGCTTTGGTCGCCGTCGGGCTGGACCCGTCGCCGGGTGAGACGGCGCTGGCCGCGCTGCTGCCCTGGGGCACCGGCCGGCGATTCCTCAACTTCCTCAGCGGACCGGCCGCGGCCACGCTGGGTCGTGAGGCGTTCACGCCTGCGGCGCTGGCGCGGTTGGCCGAGATCAAGCGGGATCGGGACCCGGCCGGGGTGTTCGCGGCGGCGCACCTCGCGGAGACGTCCCACTGAGCACGTCGAGTACGGCCTGGCGGTGGCAGCGCGACTGGTCCGCCTCCAGGCACAGCAGCGCCACCAGCCGGGTCTCGGACTCCTCGGCCAGCAGGGCCAGCGCCTCCTGACCCTCCGGCAGCGCCAGCCGGTCGGCGTAGCGCTGCCGGGCCGCCGGGTCGCCCGCGGCGAACGGCACTCGGTTGTCCTTCGGGTTGCCCAGCGCGGGCAGGTGCACGTAGTCGATGCCGGCCGCCGCCAGCGCCGCCGCCATGGACGTCAGACTAGGACGAGCGGCGCATCGCCCGCGTGCCGACGGCCAGGCCGAGCGCCGCGACCGCGACCGAGGCGACGACGGCGGCCAGGACGGTCGATGCCGGGAACTCGCCGTTGAACAGGGCCCGTTCCGCGTCGACGACGTAGGTCAGCGGGTTCGCGCTGGACAGCGCCCGCAGCCAGCCGGGACCGTCGTCGACCGGGAGCAGGATGCCGGCCAGCAGCAACAGCGGGAACAACACCGTCTGCTGCACGGTCCAGAACAGCCACTCGGTGTTCTTCGACGCCAGCGCCAGCGTGTACGACAACGCGCCCAGCCCGACCGCCATGACGGCCAGGATCGCCACGCCGGCCAGGACGCCCAGGATGTGCAGGTCGAAGCCGAATGGGACGCAGACCAGCACGATGATCAAGGTCTGCACGATCATCGGGACGATCTCCTTGAGCGCCCGCCCGACGATCAGCGCCGGCCGCCGCAGCGGCGTCACCAGCATCCGCTCGTGCGCGCCGGTCTGGATCTCGAACAGCAGGTTCGACCCGGTGAACGACGTGCTGAACAGGCACGACATCACCACGATGCCGGGTACGAACCACTGCAGCGCGGAGCCGCCCTCGACCTCGGGCAGCAGCGGCGCGAACAGCCCGAGGAAGACCAGTGGCTGGATCATGCTGAACACGACGGAGAACGGGTCGCGCAGGACGGGCCGCAGCTCGCGGCTGAAGACGGTGACGGTGTCGGTGATCATGGTGGTGCTGCTCATGCCGCGACCTCCTCGGTCGACGTGGTGACGACGCCCTCGCGCAGGCTGCGCCCGGTGAGGTTGAGGAAGACGTCGTCCAGGGTGGGCCGGTTGACGGTGGTGGACTCGACGGCGATGCCGGCGGCGTCGAGGTCGCGGAGGATGCCTGGGACCAACCGGGGCCCGCCTTGGGCGCGGACCTCGACCTGCACCCCGTCGGAGCTGACGGCGGCGCCGTCCAGCGCGCCGAGTCGCTGAGCCGCGCGCGCCGCGTCCGCCCCGGACGCGAAGCCGAGCGTGATCAGGTCGCCCGCGTGCTCGGCCTTGAGCCCGGCGGGGGTGTCGTCGGCGATGACGGTGCCGTGGTCGACCACGATGACCCGCTCGGCCATCGCGTCGGCCTCGTCGAGGTAGTGCGTCGTCAGCACGATCGTCGTGCCGTGGTCGGCGCGCAGCTTCAGGATGTGCTCCTGCAGGTTGGCGCGGTTCTGCGGGTCCAGCCCGGTGGACGGCTCGTCGAGGAACAGCAGCCGGGGCGCGTGGATGAGGCCCATCGCGATGTCCAGCCGCCGCTTCTGCCCGCCCGACAGCGACGACACCGGCCGGTCCGCGACGGCGGCGAGGTCCAGCGACGCGACCAGTTCGTCCGCGCGCGCCTTCGCGTCGCGCCCGCTCATGCCGTAGGCCCGGCCCTGGCTGACCAGCTCGTCGCGGCCGCGCTGGGCGTGCGCGGCGCCGTTGCCCTGGCCGATGTACCCGATGACCCGGCGCACCTCGCGCTGCTGGTCGACGACGTCGTAGCCGGCCACCGTCGCGGTGCCGGAGGTCGGCGGGATCAGGGTCGTCAGCATGCGCAGCGTCGTCGATTTCCCGGCGCCGTTCGGTCCGAGCAGGGCGACCAGCTCGCCCTCCGCGACGTGCAGGTCGAGCCCGCGCACGGCCTCGACGACATCCTTCTTGACCGTGAAGTGCCTGGTCAAACCGGTGGTCTGGATCATGGTGTCGTTCATGGGAACCACGTTAGAATCCATTCCGGCCACTTTCTGACCTCAATAGCGAGGACCCTGGAGACATGGCGAACACGAGTGCCCGGATGCTGCGGCTGCTGTCGCTGCTGCAGACGCATCGCTACTGGCCGGGGGAGGAGCTGGCGGACCGGCTCGGGGTCAGCCCGCGCACGCTGCGCCGCGACGTCGACCGGCTGCGCGAGCTCGGCTACCCGGTCGACGCGGCGCGTGGTGTGGCCGGCGGCTACCAGCTGCAGGCCGGCGCCGCGCTGCCGCCGCTGCTGCTGGACGACGAGGAGGCGGTGGCCATCGCGGTCAGCCTGCGCACGGCCGCGGGCGGCGGCGTCGGCGGCATCGAGGAGACGTCGGTGCGGGCGCTGGCCAAGGTGGTGCAGGTGCTGCCGCCGCGGCTGCGCCGCCGGGTCGACGCGCTGCACACGTACACCGTCCCGTCGATCCCCGGCGATGGGCCGCGGGTCGACTCGAACGCGCTCACCGTCATCGCGCAGGCCTGCCGCGACGACGAGCGGCTGCGATTCCGGTACCTGTCACGCGACGGCGCCGCGACCGGCCGGCTGGTCGAGCCGTACCGGCTGGTGTCGCGTGGGCGCCGCTGGTACCTCGTGGCGTGGGACGTCGAGCGGCACGACTGGCGCACCTTCCGGGTCGACCGCCTGACCGAGCCGGTCGCGACCGGCGCCCGGTTCCGTCCGCGCGAACTGCCGGCCGCCGACGCCGCGACGTTCGTACACGAGCGGCTGGCCGCGGTGCCGACCCGCTACCGCGTCGTCGTCGACGTCCAGGCGCCGGTCGCGGACGTGGAGAAGCAGGTGTCGACCTGGGGGACGGTCCAGCCGACCGGCCCGGCGTCCTGCCGGCTCAGCATGAACGTCGACACGCTGGACTGGCCGGCCCTCATGCTCGGCTCGATCGCCGCCGACTTCGACGTCGTCGAGCCGGCCGAACTGCGTGGCTACCTGCGCGACATGGGTGAGCGGTTCCTCCGCTCGGCGTGACCCTCAGACATCGGCGGTCACCACGGCGAGCAGGAAGCCGTCGTAGCCCTTGCCGCCGACGGTCTGGACGGCGGTCGCGGAGAGCCGCGGCTCGGTGGCGACGTACTCGAACAGCCGCCGGGTGCCGTCGACCGCCGCGTCGCCGGTGGTGGCGTCGATGACCCGCCCGCCGCGCACGACGTTGTCGACGACGATGACGGTGCCGCGCCGGGAGAGCCGCAGCGCCCAGCCGACGTAGTCGCGGTTGGACGGCTTGTCGGCGTCGATGAAGACGAGATCGAACGGCCCCTGCAGCTGCGGGAGGGTGTCCAGCGCCGGGCCGACCCGCACGTCGACGCGGTCGAGCAACCCGGCGCGGCGCAGGTTGGCCGTCGCCACCTCGGCGTGAGTGGGGTCGGCCTCGAGCGTGACCAGCCGGCCGTCGGCGGGCAGCGCCCGGGCCAGCCAGATGGTGCTGTAGCCGCCGAGCGTCCCGATCTCGAGCACCCGCCGCGCCCCCGCGATCAACGTCAACAGCTGCAGGAACTTGCCCTGGTTGGGTGCGACGTTGATGGCCGGCAGCCCGGCGGCGTCGCTGTCGCGCAGCGCGTCGTCGAGGACGGGGTCGGGGCCGAGCAGGTGTTCGCCGATGTAGCGGTCGACCGCGTTCCACTGCTGCTCGCTCATACGCTCAACCTACCGGCGGCGCGAGTACCTGCCGATCAAAAATGATCCGGTCCAAACGGTTGAAACCCGATGGATCGTCGGACGGGCGGCCGGGTCGCGGGCGAGAATGGGCGGCATGTCTCGCCTGAGCGCCCCTGCGCGAGTCCCGGTCGGCACGCAGGTCGTCGTGCACGGCACCCCGGCCGACGCCGCCGCGCCGGGGACCGGCCGCGGCCTCGCCGGACGCGTCGTCCGCGAGGCCGGCGGCACGTACACCGTCGCGCTGGCCGGCGGCCGGCTGGTCGAGGTCGCGCCCGAGCAGCTCAGCACGCTCGCCGACCCGCCGTCCGAGCTGCCCGAGCCGGTCCGCTCCGGCGCGCCCGACGACCTCGTCGTCGCGCGCACGCTGTTCGCGGCCGTCGTCGGCCACGTGCCCGCCGATCCCGGCGCCGAACTGACGGTGCGCGCCATCTACCAGGCGCCCACGGCCGCGTTCTGGTCGCTGCGCAAGCCGCCCGAGCAGGTCGTCGGGCCGGGGGCGTCGTGGCTGTCGTGGGAGGTCGAGCAGTTCTGCCGGCTGGCCCTCGACGCCGACCCGATCTGCCTGGAGCTGTTGTGGTCGCCGCGCCGGGTGTGGGTCAGCGACCTCGGCCGCGAGCTGCTCGACCTGCGTCCGGCGTTCCTGTCGCAGACCATCTCCGCCGCCTACGCCGACCACGTGCTGGCCGGCTTCACCCGGCTGGCCGGCGACGACGACCCGGACGACGAGCAGGCGGCGGCCGCGGCCGACCTGCTGCGGCTGCTGGTCGACGGGCAGGCGCTGCTGCGCACCGGCGACGTCGGCGTCCCGGCCGAGGAACATCTCGACCGGCTGGCCGCCGTCCGCTCCGGCGCCCTGCCGTGGGACCAGGCCGACGCCTACCGCGTCGAGTTGCAGCAGCAGCTGGACGAGGCCGCCGCCGCGTCGCACCTGTCGCCCGGCCCCGACATCGCGCGGGTCGACGCCTGGCTCAGCGACCTGCGCCGCCGCGACCTGGAACCGTCCGCCGTCACAGCCGCCGGTGCATGATGTGCAACCCGACGTAGCCGTGCACGGGGTGCTGGAAGCCCTCCGGTAGCGTCCCGATGACCTCGAACCCGAGCGAGCGCCACAGCGCGACCGCGCGGGTGTTGGTCTCGACCACCGCGTTGAACTGCATCGCGCGGTACCCGGCGCCGCGGGCCCAGTCGATGACGTACTCGCCCAGCGCCCGCCCGACGCCCTGGCCGGCGTGCTCCGGCGCGACGATGAAGCTGGCGCTGGCGACGTGCGACGCCGGGCCCATGTGGTTGCGGTTCATCTTCGCCGAGCCGAGCACCGTCCCGTCCTCGTCGACGGCGACGACGGTGCGGTCCGGCGGCTCCAGCAGCCAGATCCGCCGCCCCAGCTCCGCGTCGAGGTCGCGCGGCAGTGTGTAGGTCTCGCCGGCCGCGACGATCTGCCGCAGGATCGGCCAGATGGCCGGCCAGTCCTCGGCCCGGGCGTCCCTGATCTCCATGCCGTCAGAGTAGGCGCCGGAAGAACGGCGCCGGCCGTGTGGTTGTCTTCCGAGGGGACACATCAGCCAGGCGTGAGGAGCCCGCGTGACCAGCCTGTACGACATTCCGCTGCACACCATCGACGGCGCCGGCGGTTCGCTCGCCGACCACCGCGGGAACCTCCTGCTGCTGGTCAACGTCGCGTCGAAGTGCGGCCTGACCCCGCAGTACGAGGGCCTCGAGCGGCTGCAGGAGCGCTACGCCGGACGCGGCTTCACCGTGCTCGGCTTCCCGTGCAACCAGTTCGGCGGCCAGGAGCCCGGCACCGCCGACGAGATCCAGGAGTTCTGCTCCACCACCTACGGCGTGACGTTCCCGCTGTACGAGAAGGCCGACGTCAACGGGCCGGGGCAGCAGCCGCTCTACGCCGCGCTGACCCAGGTCGCCGACGCCGGCGGCGAGGCCGGCGACGTCCAGTGGAACTTCGAGAAGTTCCTGGTCTCCGCCGACGGCGACGTGCTCGGCCGGTTCCGCCCGCGGGTCGAGCCCGAGTCCGACGAGCTCGTGGCCGCGATCGAGGCGCACCTGCCGCGCTGATCCCGGCTCGCCGCTGGTTCAGTGCCCCGCCTCGGGCGGGGCCACCCGGGGCGCGAGGTCGAGGAGCTTCGGCGCAAACGCGGCGGCCAGCCCGACCAGCAGGTCGCGGTCGTCGTCGGGGTCGTGCGGACGATGCCGGACGTACATGCCGACCTGCTGGACGCCCATCCAGCAGTAGACGCCGCCGGTGGGCAGGTACACGCCGTTGTCGCGCAGCCCGCCGACGTCGATCGTCTCGGCGCCCGGTAGTTCGGCCGCCCACATGCGGCCCACCTCGTCGCCGTAGCCGCGGACGGTCACGGACACGACCTCGTGCCCAGCGGCCCACTCGCAGCGCAGCTCGTCGACCGTTTGACGGTCGCGCCGCTCCTCCGCCGGCGCGCCCAGCACCGCCTCGGCCTGCGCGGTGACGACGTCGCAGGCGGGCTCGGTGCCCACCTCGGGCGCCGGTGCCAGCTCCGGCAGCCGCGGCAGCACCAGCTCGGCCAGCCGGATGGCGTTCTCGTCGCCGCCGCCCTGGACCCGCAGCACCTTGCCGTCGTCGTAGACCTGCAGGTGGCCGGCCCCGACGACGTGCGCCGCCTCGCCCAGGCCGGGGACCGGCGTGCTGGAGCCCATGCCGTCGGCGACGTACCGGTCCAGCAGCTCCTGGTAGTCGGCGGGCGAGACGGGGTCGATGGAGACCTGGAGCTGGAACGGGATCAGCGGGCTGGTGGTGGTGCCGTGGTCGACGGTGATCTGGCAGCTGTCGAACGACGGGTCACCGACGGGGCCCGCATAGTCCGTCAGGCTGATGCGCATGCCGGCGTAGATCGAGCGCACCTCGTCCGGGTCGAGCAGGTCGCAGACGCGGGTCGCGGCGGGCGCCGCTCCGGTCTTCGTGCCGGACGGTCCGTCGGCGGTGCCGGACGGGCCACCGCAGCAGGTGAGCAGCACGAGGAGGAATGCCGCACCCGCCCGCAGCCGCATCCGTACCACCATCCTGTATCACCGACGCACATAGAGGATGACGCATCGGTCGGTCAGAACGGTTGCACCAGGTCATGTGCCATGATCGACCCGTGACCAACCCGGTGGTGCTCAGGCACGCGCTGGGTCGCGCCGTGGCCGTGGCCGGCTGGGCCGCCGTGCTCGGATGGCTGGTGGCGGCGTGGCCGCCGGGCGGCTCCGGGCTGCTGTTCGCGGCGGCGGCGAGCGGGCTGCTCTGGGTGGTGTGCTGGCGGCCGGCGGTGGTCATCGACGACGCCGCGGTCACCGTCCGCAACCCGCTGCGGAACGTGCGCATCGGCTGGTCGGCGCTCGACGACGCCAGCTTCGGCTGGTCGCTGCGGCTGCGCGCCGGCGACGTCGACTGCCGCGCCGCCGCGGCGCCCGGTCCCGCGTCGATGTCCGCGCTCTACGACCGTCACGTCACGCCCGGCGGCGTGCTGGAGCGCGACGCCGTCGCCCTGGCCGGACGGCGTCCGGCGCCGGCCCTGCTGGCGGTGCGGCAGCGCTGGGAGGCGCGCCGCTTCGAGGCGTCCGGCGGGGTGGTGGCGGTGCCCGCGGTGGCGAGCATCGCGGTGCTGACGGCGTCGGCCGTCCTGCTGATCGCGGCGGCGCTCACGGCCTGATCGTCGGCGATGGCAGGATGACGGCATGGATGTCGGTGACCCCGTCCACGACTTCGTTCTCCCCGACCAGTCCGGCACCCCGCGCCGGCTCAGCGAGCTGCTGGCCGCCGGCCCCGTGGTGCTGTTCTTCTATCCCGCCGCGATGAGCCGCGGCTGCACGGCCGAGGCCTGCCACTTCCGCGACCTCGCCGCCGAGTTCGCCGCCGCCGGCGCCCAGCCGGTCGGCATCAGCGCCGACGCGGTCGAGAAGCAGCAGGCCTTCGCCGCCGGCAACGACCTCGGGTACCCGCTGCTCAGCGACCCCGAGCGCACGGTCGCCGCCCAGTTCGGCGTCAAGCGGCGGCTGGGCGCGCTACCGGTGAAGCGCCAGACCTTCGTCATCGGCGCCGACGCTCGCGTGCTGGGCGTCGTCCGCAGCGAGCTGGCCATGGAGAAGCACGCCGACCAGGCGCTGGACCTCCTGCGCGCCGCCGCCTGACGGCGCGTCAAGCGATACGCCGGGCCAGCGCCGGGGCCGGCTCGCCGGCGGCGCCGGGATGCAGGATGGCCGCCAGTGCCTCGACACCGTCGACGAGGCGGGGTCCGGGGCGGGCGAACGAGGCGTTCGCGTCGACCGCCCACACCGGCACGGCCGGCAGCCCGCCACCGGCGACCAGCTCGGCGGCCAGCCGCGCGGACTCGTCCAGGCCGTAGCCGCACGGCGCGCAGACGATGACGTCGGCGCCGCAGCCGGCCAGTGTCGCGGCGTCGATGCGGTACGAGCGTTCGCCGGCCGTGCCCAGCACCGACGTGCCACCCGCCGCCGTCACCATGTCCGGGACCCAGTGGCCCGGCGCGAACGGCGGATCGGTCCACTCCAGCACCATCGCCGGCACCGGTGTCCGCCCCGCGACCTTCGACCGGACGACGTCGGGTCGCCCGGTCAGGTCCCGGACCAGCTCGTCGGCCCGCTCCCGTGCGCCGACCGCGGCGCCGATGCGCCGGACCGACTCCAGCACCTCGCCGAGATCCTGCGGGTCGATCGTCAGCACGTCGGCCGTGCAGCCCAGGTGCGTCAGCGCGTCGTGCACCTCACTGACGTCGACGGCACACACCGCACAGAGGTCCTGGGTGACGACGAGATCCGCGTCCAGCCCGGCCAGCGCGCCCTCGTCCAGGAGGTAGAGGTCCTCGCCGGCCGCCATGCGCTGCGCCACCAGCCGGTCGATCTCGGCCGGGCCGATGCCCTCGGGCAGGGTGCTGGTCGAGACGATGCGTCTGGACCGGGCCACGGCCGGGTAGTCGCACTCGAACGTCACGCCGACGACGTCGTTGCCGGCGCCGAGCGCGAACAGGATCTCCGTCGTGGACGGGAGCAATGAGACGATGCGCACCCCTTCACGGTAGCCGGATCGTTGTGCCAGGCTGCGCCCCATGAATCGAACGCGACCTGTGCGCGCCCTGGCGGTGGCGGCCACGGCGCTGCTGCTCACCGGGTGCTTCAAGATCGATATGCAGCTCGACGTGTCCTCCGACGACACCGTCGACGGCGAGATGGTCTTCGCCATCAGCCGCGACGTGTCCGCGATGGCCGAGTCGATGGGCGAAGACCCGGAAGACCTGCTCAGCGGTGGGATCGACGACCTCCCCGAGGGCGCCGAGGCCGAGGACTACGAGGACGACGACTTCATCGGCCAGCGCTACGTCTTCGAGGACGTGCCGCTGTCGGAGTTCGCCCAGGACGGGACGTTCAGCATCGCCCACGAGGGCGACGAGATCGTCGTCGGCGGCAATCTCGACCTGACCGACATGGACCCCGAGGCCATGGCGGAGGAGTTCGACAGCGAGGAGATGCCGTTCGGCGACATGAGCGGGCTGATGGACACCATGGAGCTGCGCGTCGCCATCACCTTCCCGGGCGAGGTCACCGAGCACAACGGCGAGCTCGACGGCACCACCGTCACCTGGTCCCCGGTCGCGGGCGAGACCAACGAGATCAGCGCCCGGTCCGCCGACTCCGGCGGCGGCGGTGGCGGCGACGGTATCCCGGTGTGGATCTGGATCCTCGTCGTGGCCGTGGTGCTGGGCCTCGCCGGACTGCTGTTCTTCCTGTCCCGCAACCGCGACCAGGCCCCGCCCGCCGAGACGGCGACGGCCGGTCCGGTCCCCCCGCCGCCGCCCGGTCCTCCGGCGGGAACGGCGCCGGAGGCCGCCGCGCCGGTGCAGCCGACCACGCCGCTCCCGGCCCCGCCGGAGGCCGAGCCGGGCGAGGGCGACCAGCCGGAGCCACCGGCCGCCCCGCGCTGACCCGGCGTCAGCCGCGGCCGAGCGTCAGCAGGAACTCGACCGTGCCGTGGTCCTCGACCTTGACGAAGCCGAGGTCCGGCGGGCTGACCTCGAAGTCGGAGAACTGGATCTCGCCGGAGCCGGCCACCTGGACGCCGTCGCCGGAGCGCTGCAGGTCCAGCTGGATCTCGATCGAGTGGGTGACGTCGCGCACCGTCAGGTCGCCGGTCGCCGTGACGCTGACCGGGCCGCCGGTGTCGAGCCCGGTCAGCGGCACCGGCGACGTCAGCGTGAACGTCGACGTCGGGAACTGGTCGGTCTCCATGATCGGGCCGCGGAACTGGCCGTCGCGGCTGCCGCTGTCGGTCGTCACGGTGGTCATGTCGACGGTGACCTCGCCCTCCGTCACCTCGTCACCGGCCACGGTGACCTGGCCGGTGACGTCGCTGGTGCGGCCGACGACGGTGTTGTCCTGGCCGTTGAGCACCTCGTCGACCCGGTAGCCGGCCTCGGACCCGCCGGCCACCGTCCACGCTCCGTCGAGGTCGCCGGTGGCGCCGGTGGCGGGCGGCGGCGACGTCTCCAGGGCCAGCGGTTCGGGCGCGTCGCCGCTGATGACGTTGACGTAGAGGTAGGTGCCGCCGATGACGATCAGCACGAGGGCGGCCAGCGAGCCGACGCCGATGACCACGCGGCGGCGGGTGAGCAGAGACATCCGGTCGACCTCCATGCAGTGCGGGTACCTGCTTGTAGTACGGGAAACTCGGCGGCCGGGATGGTGGTTCCGGTCACATCAGCGGGGAAGCACCCGGACCTCCGCCGCCGGCAGCCCGGCCCACCAGCGGTCGTAGCGGCGGTACACCGTCGGGTCGCGCTCGGCGAGCAGCGCGGACAGCGCGGCGGCTTCCTTCGCCAGGCCGTCCCACTCGGCGGCTGAGAGCGGCCGGAACGCCGTGGCCTCGATGCCGTCGTCGACCGGCCGCCACACGCCCGCGACGAAGCCGTCGACCAGCAGCGTGGGCAGGGTGTCGCCGTTGCTGCGGGTGATCAGTTTGCGGAACTCGGGTGGGATGACGCGGCCGCGATCGGCGTGCACGAGCAGCACGCTGTCCCACATGGCCAGCAGCCGCGGCGGCGCCGGGACGTCCTCGTCCGGCCGCGGCGCGCCGGGGAGGTCGTAGAGCACCGTGCCGCCGGGGCCGTCGAGCCGGGTCAGCTCATCGGCGACGGCGTCGACGGCGGCCCGGGCCGGTGCGCGGTAGAGCATGGCGAACTGGGCGAAGTCGGGCATGGACACCGGCCCGAAGGCGGCGACGTAGCGGCGGAACAGTGCCGCCAGCGCGGCCGCGGCGGTGTCGTCGTCGGCGATGCCGGGCGGGTCGGCGGCCGCGACGTGGGCCGGGCGGAGGCCGAACGACCACGGCGGGCCGGTGGGCGCGTGCTGCACGGGCGCGAACTGCCGCAACGCCCACCACAGCCCCTTCATCGGCGCGCCGTGCCGCTCGGTGAGCCAGGCCTCGCAGTCGGGCCCGCTGCGGGGCGTGTCGAGGTAGTCGAGCAGCGCCGGGATGGCCGCCTCGGCGTCGGCGTGGCCCAGCCCGGTGACCCGGAACCGGCGGTCGTTGAGCCGCGACGCCCGCAGCGTCGGCTGCATGGCCTGCTGCCAGCGCGGGTAGTCGGCGGCGGGCACGGCGTGCAGGGTGATGCGCATCAGCGTCGCCTTGACCAGCGTGCGCTCGGCGAACGCGGCGTCGAGGTCGGCCGGGTCGAAGCCGTCGAGCCGGTTCCACAGCGCCAGGTACGGCGACGCCGGGTGCTGCGCCTGCAACGCGACCAGCCGCCCGACGGCGTCGACGACGTCGAGCGACGCGCGCTCCAGCAGCAGCTGCCGGGCCAGCGTGGCGCGGCCCAGCGCCCGGACGGTCATCGCCATGGCGGCATTCTGCCCCGCCGCACCGACAGCCGGACGCCGTCAGCCGTCCGTGCGTTCGCCTTGCACCGGCCCGGGCGCGGCCTCGAAGTCGGCGGCGGTGTCGTCGCCCGTGCGCGCCGGCAGCCCGCGGGCGCGCGCGTCGGGCCAGGCCCACTCGGCCACCTCGGGGAGGTCGGTGCCGTGCTCGCGGGTGTACTGCCGGGCCCGCAGCCGGGCGTCGGCCATCCGCTGCCGCAGCACGGCCTGCTCGGCGGCCAGCCCGGGCACGCGGTCGATGACGTCCATGACCAGGTGGTAGCGGTCGAGGTCGTTGAGCATCACCATGTCGAACGGCGTCGTGGTGGTGCCCTCCTCCTTGTAGCCGCGGACGTGGATGTTGTCGTGGTTGGTGCGCCGGTAGGTCAGCCGGTGGATCAGCCACGGGTAGCCGTGGTACGCGAACACCACCGGCTTGTCCGTGGTGAACAGCGCGTCGAACTCGCGGTCGCTCAGCCCGTGCGGGTGCTCGCCCTCGTCCTGCAGCCGCATGAGGTCGACCACGTTGATGACCCGCACCCGCAGCTGCGGCAGGTGCCGGCGGATGAGGTCGACGGCGGCCAGCGTCTCGACGGTGGGGACGTCGCCGGCGCAGGCCAGGACGATGTCCGGCTCGCCCTCGCCGCCGTCGGTGCTGGCCCACTCCCAGATGCCGATGCCGCGCGTGCAGTGGGCGACCGCCTCGTCCATGGTCAGCCACTGCGGGCCGGGCTGCTTGCCGGCGACGACGACGTTGACGTAGTCGCGGCTCTTCAGGCAGTGGTCGTACGTGGACAGCAGCGTGTTCGCGTCCGGCGGCAGGTACACCCGGATGACGTCGGCCTTCTTGTTCACCACGTGGTCGATGAAGCCGGGGTCCTGGTGCGAGAAGCCGTTGTGGTCCTGCCGCCACACGTGCGACGACAGCAGGTAGTTCAGCGACGGGATGGGCGCCCGCCACGGGATCTCGCGAGTCACCTTCAGCCACTTCGCGTGCTGGTTGAACATCGCGTCGATGATGTGGATGAACGCCTCGTAGCAGTTGAACAGCCCATGCCGGCCGGTCAGCAGGTAGCCCTCGAGCCAGCCCTGGCACTGGTGCTCGGACAGCATCTCCAGCACCCGGCCGGTCGGCGACAGCGAGTCGTCCGTCGGCAGCGTCTCGCCCAGCCAGCGCTTGCCGGCGACGTCGACGGCCGCCCCGAGCCGGTTCGACGCCGTCTCGTCCGGCCCCATGATGAGGAAGTTCGAGGGGTTCTCCCGGACGATTCCGGCCAGCCACCCACCCAGCACCCTCGTCGGCTCGGCGACCGCGCCGCCCGGCACCGGCACGTCGACCGCGTAGTCGCGGAAGTCCGGCAGCCGCAGGTCGCGGGTGAGCACGCCGCCGTTCGCGTGCGGGTTCGCGCTCATCCGCCGCGGCCCGGACGGCGACAGCTCGCGCAGGTCGGCGCGGAGCCGGCCGTCGTCGTCGAACAGTTCCCCGGGCCGGTACGAGCGCATCCACTGCTCCAGCAGCCGGGTGTACGCCTCGTTGCCGCGGACGGCGTTCATCGGCACCTGGTGCGCCCGGTAGGTGTTCTCGACCAGATGGCCGTCGACCTCACGCGGGCCGGTCCAGCCCTTCGGCGTCTTGAACACGACGGCGGGCCAGGCCGGCCGGCCCGCCGCGCCGCCCTCGCGCGCGTCGCGCTGGATCGTCGCGACGTGGTCGAGCACCTCGTCCAGCAGCGTGGCGAAGCGGCGGTGCACGGACAGGTGGTCCTCGTCGTCGAAGCCGCCCTCGAACCAGTACGGCGTGTAGCCGTAGCCAGTCAGCAGCGCCTCCAGCTCACCGCGGGGGATGCGGGCCAGCACCGCCGGGTTGGCGATCTTGTACCCGTTGAGGTGCAGGATCGGCAGCACCGCGCCGTCCGTCGCCGGGTTGAGGAACTTGTTGCTGTGCCAGGCGGTGGCCAGCGGGCCGGTCTCGGCTTCGCCGTCGCCGATGCAGGCCGCCACCGTCAGGCCGGGGTTGTCGAACGCGGCGCCGTAGGCGTGCGACAGCACGTAGCCCAGCTCGCCGCCCTCGTGGATCGAGCCCGGCGTCTCGGGCGCGATGTGGCTGGGGATGCCGCCGGGGAAGGAGAACTGGCGGAACAGCTCGCGCAGGCCCTGCTCGTCGTCGCCGACGTTGGAGTAGACCTCGCTGTACGTGCCGTCGAGCCACGCCGCCGACACCAGTGACGGGCCGCCGTGGCCGGGCCCGGACAGGTAGATCATGTCGAGGTCGCGCTGCACGATCGCGCGGTTGAGGTGCGCGTACAGGAAGTTCTGGCCGGGTGAGGTGCCCCAGTGGCCGAGCAGTCGTGGCTTGACGTGCTCGGCGCGCAGCGGCTCGCGCAGCAACGGGTTGTCCAGCAGGTAGATCTGCCCGACGGAGAGGTAGTTGGCCGCCCGCCACCACGCGTCGATGCGGGTGAGCAGGGCGTCGTCGATGGTCCTGGTGCCGGCCTCGTCGAGCATCGTCGCCGCTCCTTCGGTGGGCTGCTCGTCAAGGACCAGCATGTACCCGGGAGGCGCCGACTCATACCCGTTTCTCAGGACCGTCTCCGGATGTTCTCAGGAAGGACCGGAAGGATCACTAGCACGAACGGACTCGAACCCCCAGACGATGGAGACGGCCATGTACGCGATCCCGACGGCGGCACACATCCTCGGCGTCACCCCCGCGGCCCTGGCGGCCGCCCTCGAGCGCGGCGAGACCATCCGCAGCCTGACGATCGCCTGCGGTCACGACCCGGAGCGGATGACCCAAGCCGTCGTCGACGCCGAGACCGCCGACGTCGTCGCGCTGGCCGGCATCGCCGGCTTCGGCCCCGACGCCGTCGCCGAGTTCGTCGGCGAGCTGCGCGCCTACCTCGTCGCGTTCGTGCGCGACGGTCAGCGCGTGGCGGACCGGCTGTTCGAGACCCGCACCCTGCAGGCGGCGTGAGTCAGGCGCCCTGCGCCTCGGCCACCCGGCGCATCCAGTAACGGAACCAGCGGTCGCCGTACGGCGCGTAGATGCGGACGGGGACGCCGCGGGCGGCCAGCTCGCGGGCGTCGTCCTCGCGGACACCCAGCAGCAGCTCGACCCCGGCGCCGGGTAGCGCCTCCAGCAGCGCCTCGCGCAGCACGCGGTCGTGGGTCGCCAGCACCGGCACCGAACCGGCGGCGTGCAACTGGTGGGCCAGCCGGACGAACGCGACGCTGGCCGCCTCGCCCCACGCGTGCGCGACCTCGGCGGACTCGAGGTAGGCGCCCTTGGCCAGTCGCACCGGGACCCCGGCGGCGAGCAGCCGGTCGACGTCGCCGGGACTGCGGCGCAGGTTCGCCTGGACGGTCGCCAGCACCGGCGCGCCCGCCTCGGCCAGCGCGACGGTGAGGTCCATGATGCGCGGCGTGCGGTGGCTCTCCTCGGCGCTGATCTCCAGCCGCGAGTTCGCCGGCAGCAGCTCGACCAGCTGCTCGACGTGCCGGCGGCAGACGTCCAGCCCGAGGTCCAGCCCCAGGTGCGACGGCACGATCTCCAGGCTCACGTCGCCGCCCAGGCCAGCCAGCGCGGCCGCCGCCTCGCGGTAGCCGCGCACCGTCGCGGCCAGCGCCTCCTCGTCGGCGGCGCCCTCACCGAACAGGTCGAGGCTGACCCCCAGGCCGTCGCCGGTCAGCCGGCGCACGGTCTCCAGCGCCTCGTCCAGCGTCGCCCCGGCGACGTAGCGGCGGGCGGCGTTGTAGGCGAGGTCCTGGACCGGCGGGATCGCGCGAACCGCCGACTCGACCTCCGTGCTGGTGGCGAGGGCGTACAGGGCGCGTCGGGCAAGCGAGGCGATCATGTCGCTGACGGTACATTCCGGTCGCCCCCTGGCCGCCGCTGGTCCTCAGGCCGTTGCCGGCGGGGGTGTTCTGGTGGGGACGTTGATGCGGTTCCACACGTTGATGGTCGCGATCGTCAGCAGGAGGTCGGCCAGTTCCTTCTCGGAGAAGTGCTTCGCGGCCGTGTCCCACACGTCGTCGGACACGCCGCCGTCGTCGGCCAGCCGGGTGACGGCGTCGGTGAGCGCCAGCGCCGCCCGCTCCCGCTCGTCGAAGAACGGCGCGTCCTCCCAGGCGCCGACGGCGAACAGCCGCCGGGCGTCCTCGCCGTCGGCCAGCGCGTCACGGCTGTGCATGTCGACGCAGAACGAGCAGCCGTTGATGATCGAGGCGCGCAACTCGACCAGCCACATGAGCCGGTGGTCGACGTTGGCCTTGACGTAGTCGGACAGGGCGTAGACGGCCCGGTAGCCCGCGGGGGTCGTGGCGGGGAAGCTCAGGCGTTGCGTCATGGTGGTCCTCTCGGTGTCGATGAGCGTGACACCAAGACGACCGAGCGGGGGCCCGCGAGCGTGACGGGGGCCGGATGTGAGGCCGCACACAGGCGGCCGGGCTCAGCGGCCGAGCAGGAGTCCGGCGAGCACGGACGCGTAGCCGGCACACAGCGCGACGAGGGCGATGCGGACGGCGGTGCCGCGTCGACTCGGCTGTGGCGGCGGTTTGAACACGCTGGCCTCCGGACGGTCGAGGGCGCCGGCCGGCTGCCGGCGCCCTCACGAGCGGATCAGGGCGTCAGGAGCCCCGAGGTCTTCGACCGGGCCGCCTCGAACCGCGTGGCGACGTCCGGCCAGTTGACGATGTTCCAGAACGCCGCCACGTAGTCGGGCTTCACGTTCTTGTACTGCAGGTAGAACGCGTGCTCCCACATGTCGAGCATGAGCAGCGGGACGGTGCCGGCGGCGAGGTTGCCCTGGTGGTCGTAGAGCTGCTCGATGACCAGCCGCTGACCGAGGCTCTCCCACGCCAGGATGGACCAGCCGGAGCCCTGGATGCCCAGCGCGGCCGCCGTGTAGTGCGCGCGGAAGCCGTCGAAGGAGCCGAAGAACTCGTCGACCGCGGCACCGAGGTCGCCGTCGGGCCGGTCGCCGCCCTCGGGCGACAGGTTGTTCCAGAACACGGTGTGGTTGACGTGGCCGGCGAGGTTGAACGCCAGGTTCTTCTGCAGCTGGTTGACGGTGCCGAGTTTGTTCGTGGCGCGCGCCTCCTCGAGCTGCTCGAGGGCGGTGTTCGTGCCGGCGACGTACGCCTGGTGATGCTTGGAGTGGTGGAGCTCCATGATCTGACCGGCGATGTGCGGCTCGAGCGCACCGTAGTCGTAGGGGAGATCCGGCAGAGAATAGTCGGCCATGGCTTTTGAGCTTCCTCTCGACGACATCGTCAGGCCCGGGACCTGTCACTTGCTAACCTACGCCTGCCCCTCGGGCGCGACCACCGACGGTCCGGACTCGGTGTGTTGGCCTGATCACGGTGTGACCTCCGGCTCCGTGAGGGTGATCCGGATCGCCCGGAAGGTGGCCGGCGTCGCCTCCAGGACGGCCCGCTTCGGGTCCGGGAGGGCGAGGTGCGGCAGCCCCGCGGACCGCTCGCGCAGCTGCGCGAGCGCCGTCAGCCGGCGGTCGGCGAGCACGTGGTCGACGGCGGCACGGTCGCCACCGGTGACGACGGCGTCCAGCTCGGCCGCGTGCGGCAGCAGCACCCGGGCCGCGACGTCGGCGGCGGCCTCGAACGCCTCGCGGGCCTGCTTCTCGCGGCGCCGGGCGAACCGCTGCTGCGACTGCCCGCCGGCCGCCGTCCGGCCCTGCACGTGTCGCGACCCCACCTTCGACGTCACCAGCGTGGCGCCCGCGAAGACGCCGGCCGCGTAGCCGCCCCGGCGGACCAGCAGCACCCCGACCCGGCGGTCGAGCAGTGCGTGTGCCGGCAGCCCGCCGTACGGCGCGGCGTCGTCCGGCCGCAACGGCGGGAACGGGACCGCGCAGCTCGCCACCGCCCCGTCCGCCGCCTCGACCACGACGGCGTCGGGCCCGGCCCGGTGGGTGGTGGCGCCGTGGCGCCGGGCGAAGCCGGCCAGCCAGGTCTCGAGCCGAACCGGTGAGACGGTGAGCACGCGATCGGGCATGCGTACGAGGATGCCCGATGGATCGGAGGTTGCGACCCCGGCCTCCGCAGCGAGCCGGGGCCGCAACCGGTACCCGAACGTTGCCATGGGCCGACGGGTCGGCGGATCCTGCTTGACTCCGCCGGCGTTCTGACTCCACGGCACTCGTCGAATGGACCCGTGATGTGAACTGGTCTGGGACTCCGGGCGCCAACCCGGCGTCGTTGGACCCTTCGGTCCGGTGGTCGACCGCCGGAAGGGCGAGCCCGTGCCGGCGAACAGCACGATCTCACTTCGATACCTACACCATACCGGACGGATCGTCGAGGTCCACGTCACGTTCACCCGCTGATCATCTCGCCCTGCGGACACACCCGGACCAGCGCGGACGCGCCTCAGCCGAGGAGGGCCGACGGCGTGACCGCCACCGGGTACGGCAGCACCAGCCGTACCTCGTCGTCGCCGCTGCCCCGGGCCACCTCCACGTAGTCGCCGTCGACGAGGTCGTAGGCGACGATCGACGGCCCGCCGTCGGGGTCGACGATCCAGTAGGACGCCACGCCGCCCTCGGCGTACTTCGCGAACTTGACCTTGGTGTCGTAGAGCCGGCTACTCGGCGACAGAATCTCGACGGCCAGTCGCAGCGGCGTGGTGAGCGGCCCGTCGCCGACGTCCTTCTTGGGTACGACCAGGAGGTCCGGTTCCAGCGAGTTGCGCTGGTTCGGCTGCCAGTCCAGCGGGGCGTAGAACACCTTCAGTTCGGCCGGACACGCTCGATCGAGCGCCCGGTAGAGCTCGGTGCTGATCCACTGGTGCTTCGGCCGGGGCGAAGGGCTCACGACGAGCGTCCCGTCGACGAGCTCGTAGCGGTTGCCGTCGTTCTCGAGGAACTGGTCGAGGTCGTCGACGGTCCAGGCGTCACTCGCACGGCGCTGCTCCAGCATGGTTGTCATGGTGCCCTCCTCGGGGCTCGGATGTCACCTGAGGATGAGCGCCGCAACCACTCGGAAACCGGTAGGGCTAACTTCCGGGCTAACCTCTAGCCGGTTGCCCGTTTCGTCGCCGCTGGTCAGCCGTCTGACGCCGAGACCGCTAGCCGGCGGGCGGCCGTCACATAGCGGCGGGTGGCGACGGCCTGGGCGGCGCGGGTGAGCGGCCCGCCCAGCCGGGCGTACCACGCGGCCGGCCGGCTGAAGGCCGTCACCGTGAACCAGACGTCGTCGTGGTCGTCGAGCTCGGCGACGAAGGACTCCTCGCCGCGCGCGGGGTGGCCGGGCAGTGTGCCGTAGCCGAACCCGCCGCGGCGCTCGTCGTCGGCGACCCAGACCACCTGGCAGGGGATGCGCAGCAGCCTGGCCATCGTGCTGGTGACCCGGACGCCTTCGGCGGCACGCGGCGCGGACGACGTCACCCGCAGGCCGGCGCCGCGGTGCAGGCGAAACGTCACGACGCCCTCGACGACGGCGGTGAAGGCGGCCCGGCCGTGGCCGACGCGCTCGCGGACGCGCGCGTGGTGATAGCCGGACGGCAGCGGCCCGCCGTCGCGGGTGGCGCCGACCTCGGCGTAGGTGAAGGACATCACGCGCGACTCTGCCACAGCGCCGTGTCACATCCGCGTCCCGGTGCGTGTCTGATGGGCATGGCACGCACGCACCGGCCTCTACACTGCGTTGGAGGCGACGACCACGCCGGAGGTGACCGACGAGATGGCGCCGGCGCCATGACCGACGACCCGTTCCAGCGGCACCGCGGGCTGCTGTTCACCGTCGCGTACGAACTGCTCGGCAGCGTCGCCGACGCCGAGGACGTCGTGCAGGACACCTGGCTGCGGTGGTCCGCCGACGACCGCTCCGACGTCCTCGAGCCGAAGGCGTACCTCGTCCGCATCGCGACCCGGCTGGCGCTGAACCGGCTGCGCGCGCTGCGCACCCGGCGCGAGACCTACGTCGGGCCGTGGCTGCCGGAGCCGCTGGTGACCGGCCCCGACGCGGCCGGCGGCATCGAGCTGGCCGAGGACGTGTCGATGGCGATGCTCGTCGTCCTGGAGACGCTGACGCCGGTCGAGCGGGCGGTGTTCGTGCTGCGCGAGGTGTTCGGTTTCGCGCACACGGAGATCGCGTCGGCGCTGGACCGTAGCGAGGCGTCGGTGCGGCAGGTCGCGCACCGGGCCCGCGAGCACGTCCAGGCGCGACGGCCGCGGTTCGACACCGACCCGGAGCAGCGCCGCGCGGTCACCGAGCGGTTCCTGCGCGCCGCCTCGGAGGGGAACCTGGC
Organism: Jiangella muralis; assembly: GCF_001270745.1. Taxonomy (GTDB): domain Bacteria; phylum Actinomycetota; class Actinomycetes; order Jiangellales; family Jiangellaceae; genus Jiangella; species Jiangella muralis. Next base: position 206,391 of record NZ_LFXL01000027.1, on the reverse strand, counting down.
CGAGCTGATGGAGGTGCTGGCGCCCGACGTCGTCATGGTGAACGACACCGACGGGAAGGCGCGGGCCGGTCGTCGTCCGATCATCGGCCGGGAGAAGGTGGCCCGGCTGCTCACGGGCGTGGTGGTCCGCAGCGAGCTAGCCGGCTACCGGTTCGAGTACGCCGAGCTGAACGGCGAGCCGGGCGTCATCGGCTGGCTGGACGGCCGGCTGGACGTCGCCGGTCTCATCGAGACGAGGGACGGCCAGGTGGCGCGGCTGCTGGCGTTCCGGAACCCGGATCGGCTGACCGGCCTGCGGCGTCGGTGAAGAGCGCGCCTCGTCCCGGCCGGCCGGCATGGCGGATATTGACACAACCCGCTGCCGGGCGGCCGGATGCCGAGACGTTTCGGTGAGATTTGCGACTATTTTCGAGAAGGCGACGGCTCAGAGCCGGGTGACCTTCGGGTTCGGCAGGGCGATGCGGCGTACCGCGGTGCCGAAATCAACGTGAACTTCGTGGTCGCCGGGGACACTGACGACGCGGCCGAGACCGTGGCGGTCGTGAGTGAGCAGGTCATCGACGGAGAACTTCTGGACGGGGGGAGGAGCGATGGGGCGGAACGGACTCGAAGGAAAAACAGGCCTCGCGGCCGGTGTACGAGAGGTCATTACGTCAGTCTGCCGCTCTGGAGGTCGGTTGTGTAGCCCTCTTTGGAAGACTATGTCAACTCTTGACCATCAGTTCGGCGGGCAGCGTTGAACACCTGTTCCCCCTCGTCCGGCACGCTGCCACGACAGTACCGAAACCCTAGGAGACGCCTGCCGAGACGGATCGCGCCGACGACGTCCGGGCAGCCTGCGCGGGACGGCTGGCGGCCTGATGCGCGACCAGGATCGCGGCGTACGCGAGCGCCGTCACGGCCACCACGCCGAGCGCGGCGCCGACGTACGCCGTCGCCAGGTCGGACCGCTCGGTGACGGCGCCCGCGGTGTTCAGCACGTCGCGGGTGCGCTGCAGCGCCGAGACGGCCATGACGCCGGTGACGCCGGCCACGACGGCGAACAGGCCGGTGACGACGGCCGTCGGAGTATTGCCGGGCGGCGGCGACGGCATCCGCTCGGGGCTGCTGACCGCGGTGAGCACCGTCGTCAGGCCGGCCCACGCCAGCACGACGGTGATGGCGGCGATGACGTCGGACGGCCGGTGCCAGCCGCCGACCATGGTCGAGATGCCGGTGACGGCGGCGTACCCGGCACCGAGGACCGCGACCGCCGGCCGAGCACGTCGCGGCACCACCAGCACCAGCGCGGCCGCCACGCTGGCGGCGACCGTCGTGTGCCCGCTGGGCAGCGAGTTGCCCAGCGGGCCGGTGTCGTCGGCCAGCCGCGGCCGGTCCAGCACCACGTGCTTGAGCACCTGGGTGGTGAGGTTGGCGCCGCCGACCAGCACGATGACCTGCAACGCCAGCAGCCAGCGCTGCCGCATGAGCGCGATCAGTGCGACGGTGCCGAGCACCACCACGACGAACGGCACCGACACGATGTCCAGCACCCGCTCGGCGCCGGACCACAGCGTGGACCGGCCGATGCCGGAGCCGCGGAACGCGACCTGGTCGAGGCGCTGCCCGACGGCGGTGTCGACGAACCACCGCCAGCTCGCCCAGGTGCCGAGGGCGCCGGCCACGAACATCAGCAGGCCGAGGACGACACCTCCGGGCCGGGGCGAGTAGGGGCGCATGTTCCGAGGGTAGTCAGAGTCGCCGAGAATCCCGGACCTTGGCGAAGAACGCCGCGATGTCGGCGACGTGTCCCGCCGGCTGCTCCATCGCGATGAAGTGGTGGCGGCCCGGATTGTCCTCGGGCCAGTGCACGATCGTGTTGTCCCGCTCGGCCAGCCGCCGCATCAGCGCCGAGCCGCCGCCGTAGACGCCCGACGGCACCGCCTTCTGGCCCGTCGGCCACGCGAATCCGGCGCTGCCCAGCCCTTCGTACATGGGCCACGACGACGTCGCCGCGGTCTTCGTGAACCAGTAGACGCTGACGTTGTCGAGGAACGCGTCGCGGTCGATGACGTCGAGCAGCGGCTGGTCGGACATGGAGAACTCCTGGAACTTGTGCGCGTGCCAGGCCAGCAGCGCCACCGGGGAGTCGTGCCAGCCGTGGCCGAACGTCTGCGGCGCGGCCCGCAGCAGCGCGTGGTGGTCGACGCCGCCGGACATCCACTGCTGCATGAGGTCCCACTCGGCCCGCTCGTCCGCCGTCATGCCGGGCACGTCGTCCTCCGTCGGGAAGCCGAAACCGCCGTCGATGTGCACGCCGACGACGCGGTCCGGGTGCCGCCGGGCCAGCTCCGGTGCGACGTACGCGCCGAGGTCGCCGCCCTGCGTCCCGTAGCGGTCGTAGCCGAGCCGCTCCATGAGCGCCGCGAACCTGCCCGCCACGTCCGGGACGCCGAACCCGGTCGTGCGCGGACCGGCCGAGAACCCGAACCCGGGGACGGACGGGACGACGACGTGGAACGCCTGCGCCGGGTCGCCTCCGTGCGCCCGCGGGTCGGTGAGCAGCGGGATCGTCCGGGCGAACTCGACGAACGAGTTCGGCCAGCCGTGCGCGAGGATCAGCGGCAGCGCGTCCGGCTCCGGCGAGCGGACGTGCAGGTAGTGCACCACCAGCCCGTCGATCTCCTCGATGAACTGCGGGAACGCGTTGAGCCGGGCCTCGCGCTCGCGCCAGTCGTAGCCGGTGCGCCAGTACTCGGCGACCTCGCGCAGCCAGTCGGTGGGCACGCCGCGCTCCCACCCGTCGCCGGGCAGCTGCGGCGTCCAGCGGGTGCGGGCCAGCCGCTCGTGCAGGTCGTCGAGGTCGGACTGCGGGATGTCGATGGTGAACGGTGTCATGCCGCTGACGCTAGGAGGGATCTAGGTCTGTTTGTGTCCTAGTTCTGCGGCATCCTGGTTTCCATGAGCGATACCCCTGGGCGGCTGCTCACGCTGCTGTCGCTGTTGCAGACCCCGCGCGAGTGGCCCGGCAGCGAGCTGGCGCAGCGCCTGGGCGTCACCCCGCGCACCGTCCGCCGCGACGTCGACCGGCTGCGCGACCTCGGCTATCCGGTCGAGGCGACCCTGGGCTCGGCCGGCGGCTACCGGCTGGTGGCGGGCGCCGCGCTGCCGCCGTTGCTGCTCGACGACGACGAGGCGGTGGCGATCGCGGTGGGGCTGCGCGCGGCCGCCGGATCCGCCGTCGCCGGCATCGAGGAGGCGTCGGTGCGGGCGCTGGGGAAGCTGGAGCAGGTGCTGCCGTCGCGGTTGCGGCACCGGGTGCGGACGATCGGGGCGGCGACGCTGCCGGTGGGGGCGGACGGCCCGGTGGTCGACCCGGAGGTGCTGACGGCGCTGGCCGCGGCCGCCGCCAACCGCGAGCGGGCGCGGTTCCGCTACACCTCTGGGGACGAGACGGGCTCGAGCCGGCTGGTGGAGCCGCTCGCCCTGGTGCCGTCGGGTCGTCGCTGGTACCTCGTCGCCTGGGACGTCGACCGTGCGGACTGGCGGACGTTCCGGGTCGACCGGATCGCCCGCGTCCAGCCGACCGGGGTCCGGGTGCGCGAGCAGCGGACGCTGCCGGCGGACGACGCGGCGGGGTATGTGGCGGGGCGGCGGACCGATTGGGGCACGCCCGAGCTGCGGGTCGTGGTGTCGTTCGACGCGCCGGTGCGCGAGGTCGCCGGCCGCCTCGGTGATCAGCCCGGTCAGGTGGTGGCGGACGGCGACGCACACTGCCGGCTGGACGCCCGCCGCGACGACTCGATGGAGTGGCTGGCCTCCCGGCTGGTGGCGCTGGGCTGCGCGTTCACCGTCCACGCGCCGACGGAGCTGGCGTCCGCGGTGCGGGCCCTGGGTGAACGCGCCGCGGCCGCCGCCGCCCCCGCTCCCCGGCGTTGATCTTGGAGAAAGCGCGGAATCAATCCGGCATTTCGCCCGGCAATGCTGCCGATACTCCAAGATCAACGCGCTGCGAGGCTCGATGCAGGTAAATAGTCATACAAGATGACTGAATGGTAGGTTGCGGTGCGTGATTGCGAGCGAGACCGTCCTCGCGCCCCGCTACCGCGGCCGGGTGGCGCTGGTCACCGGCGCCGGGTCCGGCATCGGCGCGGCGACCGCGCAGCGGCTGGCCGCCGAGGGTGCGCACGTCCTGCTGGCCGACGTCGACGAGGCATCCCTGGGGCCCGCGGCCGAGGCGGCCACCGACGCCGCGCGGGCGACGGGGTTCGGCGGCGGCGCGGAGACGGCAGCGCTCGACGTCGCGGCCGAGGAGGGGTGGGCGCGCGTCGCGCGGCAGCTGGAGGACGGTCCCGGCCGGCTGGACCTGCTGCACTCGAACGCCGCCATCGCGGTCGTCGAGCCGGCCGACCGCCTGTCCGTCGCCGACTGGCACCGTCAGCTCGACGTCAACCTCACGGCGGCGTTCCTGGCGGTGCGCGCGCTGGCCGGGCTGCTGCGCCGCGCGCGAGGGTCGATCGTCCTCACGTCGTCGGTGCACGCCCTGCGCGGGCTGCCCGGCCGTCCCGCCTACGCGGCGACCAAGGGCGCGCTGCTCTCGCTCGGCCGGCAACTGGCCGCCGACTACGGCCCGGAGGTTCGGGTCAACACCGTCGTCCCCGGCCCGATCATGTCGCCCGCCTGGGACGACGTCAGCGAGCCGGACCGTGAACGGAGCATCCGCGCCACCACGCTGGCCCGGTTCGGCCGGCCGGACGAGGTGGCCGCCGCGGTGGCGTTCCTCGGCTCCGGCGACGCGTCCTACGTCAGCGGTGCCAGCCTGGTCGTCGACGGCGGCTGGAGCGTGACGGCGGACTCGGCATGAGCGCCGCCTTCGCGCCGGTGCTGCCCAGTTCGGCGCGGGTTCGGCCGGGTTCGGTCCCCGCCCGGCTGGGAGGGAGTCCCACCCTACGGGCGGGCGCCGACAACGTCCGCGACGACGATCGCCGCACGGCCGTGGATCGGGGGCCGTCGGCGTGAGCGTGTTCCGCGGCATCCACGGCGCGGTCGTCGCGCACCTCGGCGAGCTGATCGTCCGCGGCGATGTCGCGCCGGGGGCCGCGCTCGACCCGGTCAAGCTCGAGAACGAACTGGGCGTGAGCCGCACGGTCGTCCGCGAGGCGCTGCGCGTCCTGGCCGCCAAGGGCATGGTCGACGCGCGGCCGAAGCGCGGCACCATCGTCCGCCCGCGCGAGGAGTGGGCGCTGCTCGACGCCGACGTGCTGCGGTGGCAGGCGCAGAACCGCGCCGACGACGCGTTCCTGTCCGACCTCGCCGAGGTGCGCGACATCGTCGAGCCGGCCGGCGCCCGGCTGGCGGCGGCCCGGCGGACGGACGCCGACCTCGCCGCGTTGCGCGACGCGGTCGAGCGGATGGCCGATCCGGACGCCACGGTCGACGCCGTCGTCGCGGCCGACCTCGCGTTCCACCGGGCGCTGCTGACCGCCGCGCACAACGCGCTGCTGCGCCAGCTGGAGGAGGTCATCGCGACCGGCCTGCGCGCCCGTGACCTGCTGGTGCACGGCGACAGCCGGCGCGACGACAGCGTGCCCGCGCACCGCGCCGTCCTCGACGCCGTCACGCGTGGGGACGCCGACGCCGCCGAGCGCGCCGTCCGCGACCTGCTGGCGCGAGCCGACCGCGACGTCCGGGCGATCACGTCCGGGAAGGAGCCCGAGTGAAGATCACCGCCATCGAGACGTTCCAGGTCCCGCCGCGCTGGCTGTTCTGCCGCGTCGCCACCGACGAAGGGGTCGTCGGCTGGGGCGAGCCGGTCGTCGAGGGGCGCGCCGACACCGTCCGCGCCGCCGTCCACGAGTTGGCCGACTACCTCGTCGGGCAGGACCCGCTGCGGATCGAGGACCACTGGCAGGTGCTCTCCAAGGGCGGCTTCTACCGCGGCGGGCCGGTGCTCTCCAGCGCCGTCGCCGGGCTGGACCAGGCGCTGTGGGACATCGCCGGCCAGGTGTACGGCGCGCCGGTGCACGCGCTGCTCGGCGGGCCGGTGCGCGACCGCGTCCGCATGTACACCTGGGTCGGCGGCGACGAGCCGGCCGAGGTCGCCGACGCGATCGCGGCGAAGGTGGCCGAGGGGTTCACCGCGGTGAAGATGAACGGCAGCGCGGCGCTCGGCCCGATCGCCACCGCCGCCGAGACCGACGACGTGCTGCGCCGGCTGGCCGCGGCCCGCGAGGTGCTCGGCCCGGACCGCGACGTCGCCGTCGACTTCCACGGCCGGGTCTCGCCGGCCAACGCGCGCCGGCTGCTGCCGCTGATGGCGCCGCTGCATCCGCTGTTCGTCGAGGAGCCGGTGCTGCCGGAGCTGGGCGCGCAGCTGGCGTCGGTGGTCGCGGCGAGTTCGGTGCCGATCGCGACCGGCGAGCGGCTGTTCGGCCGGTCCGAGTTCGTCGCGCCGCTGGCCGCCGGCGTCAGCGTCGTGCAGCCGGACATCTCGCATGCCGGCGGCATCTCCGAGGTCCGCCGCATCGCCGCGCAGGCCGAGGTGACCGGCGCGACCCTGGCGCCGCATTGCCCGCTCGGCCCGATCGCGCTGGCCGCGAGCCTGCAGGTGGCGTTCGCGACGCCGAACTTCCTGATCCAGGAGCAGAGCCTCGGCATCCACTACAACGTCGGCAACGACCTGCTCGACTACCTCGTCGACCCGGCCGTCTTCCGCTTCGTCGACGGGTTCGTCGAGCGGCCGACGGCGCCCGGGCTCGGCATCGCCATCGACGAGGCCGCCGTCCGCCGCGCCGACGAGGTCGGGCACCGCTGGCGCGGCCCGGTCTGGCGGCACGCCGACGGGAGCTTCGCGGAGTGGTGAGGCCGACGTCTACTCGACGTGGGCGGACAGGCCGCCGAACTCCTGCAGGTCGTCGCCCGGCGATCCGCTGAGGACGAGGATCGCGGCGACCGCGGCGGCCGCGACCGCGAGGCCGATGAGGATGACGACCGCCAGTTCCATGCGGTAGCGGCGTTCTTCCGTTGCCTTGTGTTGACTCACGGTGCCCCCGGAGAAGTCCACGGATCGAGAAGAATTGTCCCGAAACAAACCTTAAGGGTGTTGTCAACCGAATCGCGTAGATCGTTCCCTTTCCGTGGTCCAGTGAATCCTGGACATCCCGACCTTGTCGGACCGCCGTGCCAGGATCGGACCGTGCTCACCATCAGCCCCGGCCAACGCCGCCTCCGGTTGCTGCGCCGGCACCACCTCGCCCGCGAGACGCCGGCCGGGTCGGTCGCCGGGGCCGCCGCCGGCATGGTGGTCCTGCACGCCACCGATCCCGCCACGGTGTACGTGTCGGCGCTGGTCAGAGCGCCCGAGGTCACGCTCGACGACGTGTCGGCGGCGCTCTACGACGACCGCTCGGTAGTGAAACTGATCGCCATGCGGCGCACCATGTTCGTCACGCCCACCGCGTTCGCCCCGGTCCTACACAGCGCCGCCGGGCTGGCCATCGCCCAGCGGCTGCGCCGTCAGCTGGTCCAGCACCTCAGCACGCTGCCCACCGAGCCACCCATCGACGGCGACGTCGCCGCCTGGCTGGCCGACGTCGAGACCGCCACCGAGAAGGCGGTCGACGAACGCGGCGAGGCGCTGGCCACCGAGCTGGCGAAGGCCGAGCCGCGGCTGCGCACCGCCATCCTCCCCACCACCGACAAGAAGTGGGACGTCAAGCAGAACATCACCAGCCGCGTGCTCACCCTCATGGGCGCCGACGGCCGGGTCGTGCGCGGACGACCGGCGGGCACGTGGCTGTCGCGCCAGCACCGGTGGGCGTCGGTGCGCGGCCTCTGGCCCGACGGCGTGCCCGACGTGCCCGAGGCCGACGCGCGGGCAGAGCTGGCCCGGCGCTGGCTGCGGGCGTTCGGCCCGGCCACGGTCGCCGACGTGCAGTGGTGGACGGGGTGGACGCTCGGGGTCACGCGCACGGTGCTGGCCGGACTCGACACCGCCGACGTCGACCTCGACGGCGAACCGGGCCTCGTCCTGGCCGACGACACCGAACCCGAGGCCGACGCCGCGCCGGTCGCCACGCTGCTGCCGGCGCTCGACCCCACGCCCATGGGCTGGCAGCGACGCGACTGGTTCCTCGGCCCGCACCGCGACGCGCTGTTCGACCGCAACGGCAACATCGGGCCGACGGTGTGGTGGGGCGGACGGGTGGTGGGCGGGTGGGGTATGAGCAACGGCGCCATCCGGTGGCGGCTGCTCGAAGACACCGGCGTCGAGGCCACGGCGGCCGTCGAACAGGCGGCCGCCGAGTTGGAGCCGCGGCTCGGCGGCGCGTCGATCATCCCGAGCTTCCGCACGCCGCTGGAGCGCGAGCTGGCCGACGGCTGACGCACGGGGGCTGTCCCCACTACGGGTCCACGTGCCTGCCGGATCGCCGCACCCGGCCAAGCAGTGGGATCGTCGAGGGACCAGCCCACTTGGGAGACACGCCCTAGACGAAGGGACCGGCCACCATGCGGTCGTTGCCACGCGTGCTCGCCTTCTCCGCTGCCTCCGCACTCGTCGCCGGCGCCTGCGTGGTGACCGTCGTGGCGACCGCCTTGGCGGCGGCCGGCGACTCCGTCGTGCGCGGCCTCGACCGGCGCGCGCGCCCGCTCACCGACGCACCCGGCGACGGCGACCTGGCCCCGTTCGGCCGCATGATCGGGAGCGCCGACGTCGTGGGCGTCGACGAGGTGGCGCTCGCCACGACCACGCGGCGGCTGCTGCGCTACCTCGCCGAGCACGAGGGCTTCCGCGCGTTCGCCCACGAGATCAGCTGGAGCACCGGCGTGCTGCTCGACGACTACGTCGTGCACGGCGCCGGCGACCCGCGGGCGATCCTGAGCCGCGAGCCGCGGGACGTGGACCGCTTCGGCGACGCCGGGGGACTCCTCGCGCTGATCGAATGGATCCGCGACCACAACGAGACCCACGACGAGAAGATCCGGTTCGTCGGCGCCGGCCCCGGCCATGCCGGGCCGGTCGTGTTCGACCGCGTCGTCGCCTACGCGGCCGGCGTCCACCCGGACCTCGCGGCGCGGCTGACGCAGCTGTACGCCGGGCTGCGGCCCGCCCCGGACACCGGCGCGTACCCGACGGCGCCGCTGGCCGAGCGGGAGCACCGCCGCGACCGCGCGATCACGGCATACGAGCTGGTCGCGGCGCTGCCGGACGACGGCGACGAGCACGTCTGGGCGGTGCAACACGCGCGCAGCATCGTCCAGCACACGACGGCGTTCGCGTTCGACCTGGCGACGCCCGAAGGGCTCGCCGCCCAGAGCGGGTACCGCGACGAGGTGCTGGCCGCGAACGTGGTCTGGTGGCAGCGGCAGACCGGCCACCGCATCGTGCTCTCGGTGCGGAACAGCGACGTCGGCGACGCGGTCCTGCGCGACACTCTCGGCGACGGCTACGTCAGCACCGGTTTCACGGGCGCCGACGACGACGTCCTGGGCCGCGTGCGGTTCGACGAGTACCTGGTCGACCTGCGCCGGGTCACCGGCCCGGCCCGGCGCTGGCTGGCCGAGCAGGGCGCGCTGGGCCGCGGCCACGACCTGCTGATCCACCTGGACGAGCTGCACCAGTCGCGACGGCGACCGTCATCCGCTTAGGCTCGAATCATGTGCCGCAACATCAGACCCCTCAACAACCTGGCCCCGCCTGCCACCAACGACGAGGTGTACGACGCCGCGCTGCAGTACGTGCGCAAGCTGGCCGGCACCCGCAGCCCGTCGCAGGCCAACCGCGAGGCGTTCGACCACGCCGTCGAGGAGATCGCACACTCCACGCGACATCTCCTCGACGCGCTGATCACCAACGCCCCGGCGCGCGACCGCGAGATCGAGGCCGCCAAGGCGCGGGCCCGCTACGAGGCCCGCATCGCGGCGGGCGCGCCGCGCTAGTCCAGCCGCATCGCGATCGGGGTGCCGAGCTCGACGGTCCGGCTGACAGTGCACAGGCGGTCGTGCGACTTCTTGACGGCGTCGGGCAGCACCTCGCGCGCGGCGTCGCCGTCGGCGCCGTCGGGGAACCGGAGCCTGATCGACACCTCGATGTCCTCGAGGCGGTTGCCCTGGTCGTCGCGGATCTTGTTCGCCGTGGTCGTCAGCTCGAACGTCTCGGGCTCGGCGCGGCGTGACGTGATGAAGTCGATGTCGATGGCCGAGCATCCGGCGATTGCGGTCAGCAGCAGCTCGACCGGGGTGAAGTCGCCGTCGTCGCCCTGCCCGAACGGCAGCTCGCCGCCGCGGGCGTTGGTGGCGACGTAGCGGCGCTCGCCGACTCGTCGGAGGGACACCGTGCGTCGTGCGTTCTCAGCCATGCCCCCAGCCTGACATGCGGTGTCCGGCGGTCAGTGGGTGGCGTGGTGGTGCTCCAGCAGGTCGCGCGCGAGCCGGCGCCCGGCGTCGGCCAGCGCGGGCGGGTCGGTGACGAACGCCAGTGGCCCGGCGCTCAGCAGCAGGATGCCCAGCCGCCGTTCCACCGGCGGCAGCAGCCGGACCCGTACCTTCACCGACTCCTCGTCCTCGGCGAGCAGCTCGGAGCTCTCGGCGAACCGGTCCACCGCCCAGCGCGCGGCCTGCGGCACCACCAGCTCGATCTGCTGTTCGCACCGGTGCGCGGCCAGCCGGTCCTCGACCTCCGGCGGCCGCTCGAACGTCTCGTCCAGCAGCGTCGCGTCCCGGATGCCGTTGAGCAGGAAGCTGCCGACCACCCGCCCGTCGGCCGACATGCCCGCGTCGACCTCCCAGCCGCGGCGGGTGCGCAGCAAGCGGTACGGCGCGATGCGGTGCTCCATGCTGTCGTCGTGCCACACCGGCGTGTACTCGACCCGCACCCAGCGCCGCCGCTGGATCGCGTCGACGAGGAGCGCGGCCAGCTCGGCCTTCCAGTGGTCGTCGACCGGGCGGATGCCACGCAGCATGGTGTCGCCGAGCGTCCGCAGCGCGCCGTCGAGCACGTTGTTGTCCGGCTCCAGCGATAGCAGCGCCTGCCCGGCGCGGTAGATGTGCGCGAGGTCGGCCGGCGCCGTGTGCAGCACGCCGATCTCGGCGGCCGGATGGTCGGTCGACGCCCGCACGACCTCGGCGATCGCCGGGTCGACGTCGTCGGTCTCGCCGTCGGCGCCGATGAACTCGATGCGCACCTGGCGCAGCGGGCCGGTGTCGAAGGCCGCGCTGTCGGCGCAGTAGAACGCGACGATCTCGTCGCGCAGCGTCTGCTCGTCGACGTCCAGCTCGGCCGCGAGCCGGCGCAGCGGTACGCCGTCGGGGTGCATGGTGAGGATGCGAAGCGCGTGCGTCACCCGCTCGAAGCGGCGGACGAACACGGGCGGAGGAACGCTCATGGCTCAGTCCAGAAGTGATTCCAGCTCCAGCAGGAGCTCGCTGCGGATGGTCGCGGGCGCCAGCACACGGACCCGCGGCCCGAGCTCGTAGACCCGGTTGCGGAACGCCGCTCGGTGCGTCACCCGGATCGTCAGCCGGACCACGTCGTCGTCGATCTCGTGGTACGACGGCGTGCCCAGCAGCGTCTCGACCTGGTGGCGGTGCGCGGGCGTCGTCTCGACCGTGACGTTGACCGGCTCGTCGACCGCCCACAGCAGCGGATCGACCTCGTCGCGGAACGGCTCGTGCCGTGGATCGGCCGTGCGCGGGAGATCGACCCGCACGTCGGACATGCGGTCCGTGACGAACTGCTTGTCCTTCTCGCTGCCGTCCTCGTGGCCGACCAGATGCCAGCCCGACGTGCCCGGATAGACGAAGTGCGGGTGCACCAGCCGTTGCCGCCGCCGGTAGAGGAACCGCAGCCGGCAGTGCCGCTCCAGCGCGTACAGCACCTTGTTCAGCGCGTCGTCGTTGCGCTCGGCCAGTGGCGCGGTGCGTAACTCCGGAATCGGCGGCGTGTGGGTGCCCTCGATACCGGCCCGTTCCGCGAATGCGGCATTGCCGGCGATCAGTGCCGCCCTCGCCAACTCGGTCTGCTGTTCCGGCGTCAGGGTGAGTCGCAGCCGATTGTCACCGGCGAACGCCCGATAGACCGCGGTCCGTCCGGGCGGCGCGGTGTTGCGAATGTCCCAGCCGACGCCGTTGAGATCCTCGATCAGCCGCTTCAACTGCCGTACATGATGGTCTTCTCCCCCACCGAAGGCCGCGATCTTCAACAATCGCGGCGTCGGGATGCCCTTCGGCTCGGCCGCGACCAGCGCGACCAGCACCCGCGTCACCCTTTCCAACGGACCCAGTTGGTCCCGTCCACCAGCCATGGCGCCCCTCCATAGCAACATCGGACGATCATGCTATGCCCGTGTCATGAGAAAGGCCAGACTAGTTCGTCAATTCTCATTTGGGGAGAATTACGAGGCTGTAGATTGCGGCTAACACCCCTAGACCGCTTGGAATACGTTAGGCACAAGGTGGTGATAGTTTCACTAGGTGAACTATCTGGCCGATGGGGCCCGGCTCAGTCGTCGCGTTCGAGGGAGTCGCGGACGAGCCGGCGGATCAGCACCTCGACCAGCATGCGGTCGTCGTCGCGGAGGAGCTTGAAGAGGTCGTAGAGGTCCTCGGTGCGGGCGGGGCGCGGACGGTGCTCGACTTCGGGCTCGCGCGACGGCGCCGGGCGCTCCAGATGTTCCATGCCAGCCGGCAGCGGCGCGGCGTGGAAGACCGCCAGCGACTGCGTGCACCGCGTCATCGCGACGTAGAGCAGCCGCCGGCCCAGCTCCGTCCCGTCGCCGATCTCGGCCGGCTCGACCAGTGCGATCGCGTCGAACTCGAGCCCGTTGACGAGGTCGGCCGGGAGCACTGTGACCGGCTGGGCGAGGTCGCCGTCGCGGCCGTCGCCGGCCTTGATGCCGGCCGCCTGGCAGTAGCGCAGCGTCTCGTCGTAGCGGGCCGGGGCGACCACGACGCCGACCTTGAACCCCGTCCCGGCCGCGGCCTCACCGGCGGACAGCGCGACCGCGGCCTCGTCGCCGGGCTCGACCCGGCGGACCAGCGGCACCCCGAGGCCGTCGCGCAGCGACTCCGCGACGTCGAGCGTGCCGCCGTCGGGCAGCTGCCGGCGCGACAGCTCGACGACGGGACGGGGCACGCGGTAGCCGATGCCCAGCGTGCCCTGGCCGAAGGAGGACGCGAAGTAGCTGGTCAGCTCGGTCCAGTCGTCGTGCTTCCCGGGGCCGGTCGAGCACTCGAGGTCGCCGGCCAGCGTGACGTCGCGACAGCGGCGGGCGATGGCGCGGGCCTGCATGGGCGACAGGTTCTGCGCCTCGTCGACGACGGCGTGCCCGTAGCGCGGCGCCGCGCGGCCGAGCAGGTGGGACAGCTCGTCGAGCAGCACGAGGTCGTCGACGGTCCACGGCTCGTCGTCGATCGACGCGGCCGGCTCGCGATACAGCACGTCGCGCTGGCCGACCTTGAGGAGGTCGTCGGCCAGCCGCTCCAGCAGCGAGGGGTCGGCGTACAGGCCGCGGAGCAGCTCTTCGGGCGCCGCCGGCGCGTCGGCCGCCTCGACCAGCCGGCGAAGCAGCATCGCCATGACGGCCGAGCCCTTGACCCGCGCGGCATCGGGCCGGGTGTCGCGGCCGTTGCGACGGGCCGGCCCGTCGTACAGCGAGGCGAGGTCGGTGGTGACGGCGTCGGCGCCGAGCCGCGGCAGGACCTCGGCGACGTAACTGCGCAGCGGCGGCGTCGGCGCGACGACCAGCAGGCCGCCCGCCCGTACGGCGTCGTCGTGGGCGGCCAGCCAGGCGGCGCGGTGCAGTGCGGTGATCGTCTTGCCGGTGCCGGGCCCGCCCTGGATGACGAGGATGCCCCGGCCCGGCCGGCGGATGATGTCGTACTGCTCGGGCCGCAGCGTGGCGGTGGCCTCGGCGAGGGTGCCGGTGCGGAACTGCTCGAGCGCCGCGACGACGACCTTCCCGACGACGGGACGGGGGTCGTGTGCGCTGCTGACGTCGCCGGCGGCGCCGCCGGCAATCTCGTCGTGCACGGCGATGACCTGGCGGTCGCTGACCGTGACGACCCGCTTGAGCGTGACGCCGGCCGGATCGGTGCCGCAGGCCTGGTAGAACGCGCCGGCCTCGGGTGAGTGCCAGGCGACGACGACGGGGTCGCCGGACTCGTCGCGGACATCGTCGAAACCCACATAGCGCGAGCCGCCGGCGTCGTCGACCCGGCCGAACAGCGGCGGCAGGTCAGGCGCGTCGTCGCCCAGAAGGGCGTACGAGCGGTCGAGCTGCTGCTGCTCGTCGTCGAGAGCAGGGTGTGTCGTCACGTCTGTCCTTCCACCACCTCGGTGTGCCGGGTTCGATGTCGACAGCTGGCGACCTACCCCGCGGAACCTCCCGCGCCGTTGCGGTATTTGACCATGATTGCGCAGATCCCCGCGTGGGTCAGGCGAACGACCGGAAAGATGCCTTCCAGTTACTTTCAGGGCGTCGGCTTCGCCCCGCCGTCGTGCTGCCCGAGCACGAACACGACGCGCTCCGCGTCCGCGTCGCGCCCCTCCAGCCGGAGCTCGACGGCCCACCGGTGCACGGCGTCGACATAGGCACGGTAGCGGGCCGCGCGGCTGCGCGAGCTGGCCAGCCGGGCAGTGCCGCCGATCTGTAACGTCCGGTTGAGCGACGCGTACACCCGCTCGTCCAGTACCAGCGGCTGCCAGGCCCGTCCCGCGACGTCGCCCGCGGCGGCCCACCACCGGCTGGCCGGCGACTGGCCGACGCCGCGCAGCGACCACGCCCGGTGGTTGGCCTCCAGCGCGCCGTCGTGCAGCGTCTCGGCGGAGCGCAGGCGGCGCACCGAGCCGGCGAGGATCCGGTGCGCGCGGTCCGGGTCGTGCAGCGCCCGCGCCGTCGCCCGCAACGTCGCGTTCCCCGCGCCCGCCGACGCCCAGGCCATCGTCAGGACGAACGCCTGCAGCACCTCGCGCTGGTTGCCGAGGTCCATCGAGTGGCAGGCCACCCGGACGGCGTCGAGCGTCACCGTGCGGTCCTTCGCCTTCGATCCCGCCAGCGGTGTGGTGTGCGCGCGGCTGCGCAGCAACGCCGTCACCTCCAGTTCCGGCGGCACGCGATAGAGCACTGCCGTCCAATTCGGCGGCCGGAACCGCACCGGCGTCGGCTGGACGTGGCGGTACTTGTCGACGAGCGCCGGCAGTGCGGCGGGCAGGCTCGTGCCGCTGATCGTGCGCATCATGGCCACCCCCGTGGTCTGATTGCGACATTACGCCCAAAGGGGGGCCGATGCTCGGGGGTTTCATCCGGCCGGTGGCGCACCTCCGTTGTGGTGGAACAACACGAACTCGATGCGCCGGGCGTCGACGTCGAGGCCGGCGAGCTGGAGGTCGACCGCCCACCGGTGGACGGTCTCGACGTAGGCGCGGTAGCGGTCGGCCCGGCGCCGTGAACCCGCCAGCCGCGTGGTGCCGCCGATGCGCAGGGTGTCGTTGAGCGTGGCGTAGACGTGGTCGTCGAGGACGAGCGGCTGCCACTCGCGGCCCGGCCGATGCCCGGCCAGCGCCCACCACTTGCTCGCGTAGGACTGCCCGACGCCGGGGAGCGACCACCAGCGGTGCACCTCTTCCAACGCGCCGTCGCGCATGGACCCGGCGTGGCGCAGCGCCTTCGCGGCGTCGCCGAGCACCCGGAGCGCCCGGGCGGGGTCGACGACGGCCTTCGCGGTGTTGGCCTGGTAGCGGCCGCCCGTCAGCCCGGACGCCCAGGCCATGACCAGCACGAACGTCTGCACGACCTCCTTGGTGTCGTCGACGTTCATGGCGGCGCAGGCCGCGCGCACGTCGTCGCGGCCGACCGTGCGATCGTGCGTCTTCGACCCCGGCACGGCCTTGGTGAAGCGGCGGCCGGTCAGCAGCGCGGTGGCCTCGAGCGACTCGGGCACCCGGATGAGCGCGTTCTGCCAGGTGCTCGGCCGCAGGCGCACGGGCTGTTCGCGCACGTCGGCGTACCGGTCCAGCAGATCGCGCAGCACCGGCGGCGGCGACGTGCTCATGGGGGTCACGCTACGGGGCGGGACTGACAGGATCGGCTGCCGTGACGGTCATCCGCGCGGCCCGTCCTGCTCGATGACGCCGGGCAGTTGGTGCTGGTCGCGTCCTCCTGGCGTGTACGCCCTTCGCCGACGACGGCTCGCCGCCCAGGCCGGATAAACCGATGGAGTTCGGACGCCGGCCGCCCGTATCGTCGACGCATGGGACCGGGAATGACCAGCGCCGTCACGGGAGGTGTCGCGTTCCGACGCCGGAGGAGGTGACGCCGATGGACGCTGAGGAGTCGTCCGCGCTCATCGACGACGCGTTGCGGCGGATGCCGCCCGGCGTCCGGGACACGCTGTCGTGGCTGGCGCACGTGCTCGACGCGACCGTGCCGTTGCGGACGGCTGAGGACCACGACGAGTTCGCCCGGCGGCAGTTGGGTGGCGGCGCGACGGGGGTCATCGCGGTGCGAGAGCGGCTCGGGCCGTTCACGGCGCCGCTGGTGGCCCGGGTGCTGGCCGAGGACATGCGCGCGCATCCGCCGTCCGACCTCGCCGGGCTGGAGAGCGACGAGAGCCCGCGCTGGGACCGCCTCCAGCTCGACGACACGGTCGAGACGGTGCCGACGTCGCTGGTGGCGGCGTTCGCGCCGGGCACGCTGAGCGCCGCGCCGCTGGTCGTCGCGATCGACGCGCGCTGGGCCGACAAGGAGCTGATCGTGCACGCCCGCGCGGCCGACGTCGAGGCGGCGGAGCGGTACCTGCAGGACGTCGTCTCCAGGGCGCGCGGGCCGCGCAACTACTTCAAGGGCCGTTGCGTGCACATCCGCGCTGTCCGCAGCAGCTTCGAGGTCGTGCCGGTGCCGGTGCCCGGCGAGTCGCGCGACGGCGTCATCGTCCCGGCCGCCGTCTGGGCCGACCTCGACCTCAACGTCGCCGGGTTGTTCCGCCGCCGCGACCTGATGCGGCGGCTCGGCCTGGGCACCAACCGCGGGCTGCTGCTGCACGGCCCGCCGGGCACCGGCAAGTCGGCGCTGTGCCGGGTGCTCGCCGCCGAACTGGCCGGCGACGTGACGGTGGTGTTCTGCGACGCGCGGAGCATCGCCGACACCATCGAGGCGGTGTACGAGGAGCTGACGCGGCTCTCGCCGGCGCTGGTCGTCCTGGAGGACCTCGACCTCGTCATCGGGCGCCGGCGGCACGGCAACGACCTCGGGCTGCACGGCTTCCTCGCCGCGCTGGACGGCGTCATGAGCCGGCACCAGGACGTCGTCACGGTCGCGACGACGAACGATCCGCGCGTGCTCGACGACGCCGCGGTACGGGCCGCCCGGTTCGACCGGACGGTCGAGCTGCCGCTGCCCGACGGGGCACAGCGGCGGGCGATCCTGCGGCGGTACCTGGGACCGCTCGCGGCGGCGGTCGAGGTCGAGGCGATCGTCGACGGCACTGACGGTGCGTCCGGCGCCGACCTGCGTGAACTGGTGCGCCGCTCGGTCCTGGCCGACGGCGACGCGGTGACGACGTCCACCCTGCAGCGTTTCGCCGGCGACGGCACCTGGGCCCCGGCGACGGGCGCCGGCCTGTACGTCTGATCGAGGCGGCTACGGTATCCACTGGCGTGGCATGAAGCCCGCCGCGGCGAGAAGGGGCGGTTGGACTCCGGCCGACCTGCCCGCACCCCCAAGACCGAGCAGGTCGACCAGAGCGAATGGACCGTACGACAACGCCCGGACAGAACGAGGGGGATGCCGGAGCCGATCCGCCGGACACCCTGGGAGGCCGTAGTGCAGGACCGGCGTTGACAGCCCGCCCGCAGGCCGGCATCTGGTCGATCGGTCCGTCGGTGTACCTTCCGTCGCTCCTGTTCGGCATCGGCCAGGGCGCGATCGCTCCGGTCATCCCGCTGTCGGCGCGGGACCTGGGCGGCTCGGTGGCGACGGCCGGACTGATGGTGGCGCTGCTGGGCGTGGGCAGGATCGTCGGCGACCTGCCGGCGGGGATGCTCGCGGTCCGGCTGGGGGAGCGGCGCGCGATGCTGCTCGCACTGGCCATCGCCCTGGCCGGGCTCACCGGCTGCCTGCTGGCGCCGTCCGTGCTCGTCCTGGCGGCGGCGGTGGTGCTGATCGGCATCTCGTCGTCGGTGTTCGGGCTGGCCAGGCACGCGTACGTCACCGAGGTGATCCCGTTCGAGCTGCGCGGCCGGGCGTTGTCGACGCTCGGGGGGATGCAGCGCACCGGGTTGTTCGTAGGCCCGTTCCTCGGCGCGGCGGCGATGAACTGGCTGGGCCTCGGCGGTGCGTACTGGGTGCACGTCGTGGTCTCGGTCGCGGCGGCGATCGTGCTGGTGGTGGTGCCCGAACCGGCACCGGCCGGCGGCGCGAGCGGCCGGGCGGCGCTACCGCGACAGCCGGACGGCACGGCCCGGATCATCCGCCGGCATGTGCCCGTGCTGCGGACGCTGGGCGTCGGGGCGTTGCTGGTGGAGGCGGCGCGGGCGTCGCGTCTGGTGGCGATCCCGCTGTGGGGCGAGCACATCGGCCTGGACCCGGCGACGGTGAGCCTGCTGTTCGGCGTCTCGGGCGCGGTGGAGATGCTGATCTTCTACCCGGCCGGCTACGCGATGGACCGCTTCGGCCGCCGCCGGATCGTCGTCCCGTCGATGCTGCTGCTCGGCCTCTCGCTGGTGTTGCTGCCGCTGACCAGTGGGGCCGGGACGTACACGGCGGTGGCGCTGCTGATGGGGTTCGGCAACGGGCTGGGCAGCGGCATCATCATGACGATCGGTTCGGACCTCTCGCCGGACGCCAGCCGCGCGACGTTCCTGGGGGCGTGGCGGTTGTTCGCCGACGTCGGGAACGGGGTCGGCCCGGTGCTCGTGAGCGTCGTGACGGCAACGGCCACGCTGGGCGCCGCCATCGCGACCGCGGGGGCCGTCGCCTTCGTCGCGGCGGCACTGATGGCCCGCTGGGTGCCCCGGCACACCGTCTGACCTCGGGTCACTCGGTCGCGAGTGCGGCGACGGTCCGCAACAGGACGTTCGCCCCTCGCTCGACGTCCTCCCAGCTGCTGTGCTCGGCCGGTGAGTGGCTGCGCCCGCCGGTGCTCGGGATGAAGATCATCCCGGTGGGCGCGAGCCGGCTCAGGTTCTGCGAGTCGTGGCCGGCCCCGGAAGGCAGCCGCATCGTCGTGTGCCCCAGGGCCGAGCCCACCGACTCGATCAGGTCCTGGAGGCGCGGGTCGAGCGGTGCGGGGTCGGTGATGCTGTCGCGGGTGTACCTGACCTCCAGGTCATGGGTGGCGGCAGCGCGCCGGGCCGCGCCGACCAGTGCCTGCTCCAGGGCCTCGATCGACGAACGCCGCACGTCCCGGAAGTCGAGCTGCAGCCGTGCGACGGACGGGACGACGTTGGCGCCGCCGGGCTCGACGGCGATGATCCCGCAGGTCGCGACGGCGGTGTCGCTGATCGACGCGGTCACGGCCGGCAGCCCGGCCAGGAACTCGCCGGCTCCTCGCAAGGGGTCGCGACGCAGCGTCATCGGAGTGGTGCCGGCGTGGTCGGCCCGGCCCTCGAACTCCAGCGAGCCACCGCCCATCCCGACGATCGACGTCACGACGCCGATGTCCACTCCCGCCGACTCGAGGACGGCGCCCTGTTCGATGTGCAGCTCGACGAAGGCGTGCACGGACCCGGCCGGCACCGCCGTCCTGGTGGCCGCGTCGACGTCCAGGCCGGCGGCCCCGAGCGCGTCGGCCAGCCGGTCTCCGTCGCGGCCGCGGAGCCGCTCCAGCTCGTCGGGCGCATAGGACCGCACGAGCGCGGTGGAGCCGAGGAGATGGTGGTAGCAGCCCTCCTCGTCGGCGAACACCACCATCTCGACCGGCCGGCGCAGCGGGAGCCGCGACTCCGCCAGCCGGCGGGCGACCTCGAGCGCCGCCATGCTGCCCAGTGCGCCGTCGAAGCGGCCGCCGTCGGGGACGCTGTCGATGTGCGAGCCGGTCCACACCGGCGCCGACTCCGGCGCGTCCGGCGCCGGCACGGTCACGAACACGTTGCCGATGCCGTCGGTCCGCAGCCGCAGGCCGGACGCCTCGCACTGGTCGCGCAGCCACGCCCGCGCCGCGGTGTCGGCGGGGGAGAAGCTGGTCCGGGTCACGCCCCCGGATGCCTCGGCGCCGAAGCCGGCCAGGGTCTCCAGCGTCTGGCGCAGGCGCGCGCCGTCGACGCTCAACTCGTCCGCGCTCATGCCCGCCCCCGGGTCTCGGCCGCCGGTTCCGGCACGTCGTCGCTGAAGTACGGGTCGGTGGCGCTGGCCGGAGGGGGCGCCGTGAGCAGACTGACGACCACCATCAGCACCAGCGAGGCGGCGAAGCCGGGTACGACCGGGTCGACGGAGCCGATGTCGCCCCACTGCCGCCAGCCCACCGTGCCGACCAGCCCGCCGAGCATCGCCGCGATGGCGCCCTCGCGGGTGGCGCGCCGCCACAGCACACCGGCGACCACCGGAACCAGGAACACCGCGCCCATGAGCGCGCTGAACAGGGCCACGATGAACTGCACCAGCTCGCCGGTGCCGAAGCCGGTGAGCACCATGATCATCGGCACGATGCCCACGACCACGGTGCCGATGCGCCCGATGAGCACACGTCGCTGCGGCGACCCGCCCGGCCGGATGACGCCGTAGATGTCGTGCGACAGCGCCGTGCCCGCGACCAACAGCACGGACGAGATGGTGGACATCATGGCCGACGCCACCGCGACCAGCAGCATGGTGCCCAGGAAGACCGGGAGCGCGTGCACGGCGAGCACCGGCATCGCCTGGTCGGCGGTGCTGAGCGCCGGGAAGAGGGTCCGGCTGCCCAGCGCGAGCACGAACACCAGCGTGTGGGCGAGCCCGACCAGGACGATGACGAAGCCGATGCCCTTGCGGATGGTGGCCATGTCCTTCATCGCGTAGAAGCGGACCAGCTGTTCCGGCCGGGCCACCGCGCCGAGGAAGAACGCCAACGACAGCGTCAGCAGCAGCGACGGCGCCATCCCGTCCCAGGTGAACGTGACCGGATTGGCGCTGTCGACGAGGGCGAGCATGGAGTTCAGCCCGCCCGTCTGGCCGAGCACCATCGGTATCGCCGCAGCCGCGCCGACGATCATGATCATCATCTGGAGGAAGTCGGTGTAGACGACGGCGAACATGCCGCCGATGGCGGTGTACGCCAGCACGACCACCGTGAATCCGATCATCCCGGACTCCACGGAGACGCCGAACAGCGCGTTGGCGATCAGCCCTCCGGCGATGACCTGCGCGGAGATGTACACGACGAAGGCGACCAGGATGATCAGCGCCGCGACGACGCGGGCACCCCGGCTGTAGTAGCGGGCCTCGATGAAGTCGGGCAGCGAGATCTTGCGCTGCCGGGTGAAGCGGGGCGCGATGACCGCGACCATGATCCAGTAGGCGAGCGGGAAGACGAACACCACCCAGGCGAACGACCAGCCGACCGCGTACATGATGCCGATGGTGCCGATGAACAGTCCGGAGCTCATCTGGGTGGCGGCGATGCTCGCGCCGCCGACGGCCCAGCCCAGCCCGCCGCCGGCGATGTAGAAGTCCTCGTCGTTCTTCGTCATGCGCAGCCCGAAGTAGCCGAGGGCGAGGGTCAGGACGAGATAGCCGAGGAGTACGACCCATTCGGTCATGGCGTCATCCGTTCTCGCTGTGGTCGCGGGACCGCTGCGACTCGCGGCGGTTGAGCGCGGCCATCCAGCCGAAGTAGGCGAGGGTGAGGACGATGTAGATGGCCAGGTAGCCCCAGAAGACGAAGCCGGCCTCGAAGATCGACATCAGTGCCTCCGTCCGGCGGGCTCGGTGGCGGGCGTCGCGGCGTCCTGCTCCTCGGCCGCGCGGGCCCGTCCGCGAAGGAAGGAGAGCGCCAGGGCGGCGCCGCCGGCCAGCAGGGTCAGGAACAGCGCGAGGTTCACCCAGCCGCCCAGGGTCAGCAACGGTGCGTCGCCCGTGGTCCCGACCGAGCGCAGCAGCGACGGCGCCGCCGGCAGGTCGTACGAGAGCTCGGTGCGTCCGCCGGACGCGGACACGCGCTCGGGATTGGCGGGGAAGCCCTCGACGTAGTCGTAGCCGGGCGCCAGCCGCACCGTCGCCGTGAAGACGCCGGGTTCGGTCGTCGCGGCCGGCAGGTCGAAGACCAGCACGGGGACGTCGGTGGTCATCCGGTCGCCGTCCACCACGCCGGCGTCGGGCGCGGTGTAGGCGAGGGTCAGCGTCGTTTCGGCGCCGGCCACGAGCGGTTCGTCCAGGGTCACCGTCACGGTCGTCTTCAGACCGGCGGCCTCGACGGACGTGTCCAGCTGCTCGCCGCCGGCGGACGTGACCTCGAGCTCGTCGATGGGATCGGCGCCGGCGCCGCCGAAGTCGAGCGCCGAGAACGACAGGCTCTCCGTGGCCTCGGGGCCGTCACCGCCGGCGACAACGTAGGTCAGCTCGACCTGCGCCGCACCCTGCTCGTCCACCTCGACCGTCGCCGTGGCCTCGCCGAGGGCCGGGGCACCTGCCGCGACCCCCGAGGCGACCAGGGGCAGCACGACGGCGGCCACGCCGGCCGTGAGGGCGCGCCGGGCGACCCGACGGGTCACGGCCGGCCTCCGTCGCCGCCGAGGAAGAGCTCGCCGAGCTTCGCTCCGGCCGCGATCTTCGGTGGCGTCATGTAGGCGCGCCGGCTGTGGGTCAGGCCCTGCGCCACCGTGGACTCCGCGGCGTGCAGGCCGGCCCGGGACGGGTTGACGACCGGGACGCCGAGCTCTTCGGTCATCTGCTCGGCGACGTCGAGGAAACCCATGCTCATGCACCCGAGCACCAGGACGTCGGCGCCGTCCTGCTCGACCGCCAGCCGGCCCTGCTCGAGCATGCGGCCCAGGGCGGCGCCATGGTCCTTGTTCACGTCGAGGACGGACGTCTCGATGTACCGTACGGACGCGAGCGCGTCGGAGGCGCCGGCCTCCCACGCCAGGCGGCGCAGGGCCGGAACGATGCTGGCGGTCACGGTGACGAAGCTGAAGCGGTGGCCGAGCGTCGTGGCGAGGGCGATGGACGCCGAGGCCGGTCCGACCACGAGCATGTCGCTGATCTCGCGCAGGCCGTCGAGCCCGGGGTCGCCGAAGCAGCCGACGATCGCCGCGTCGAAGCCGTCGGCCGCGGTGGCGACCAGCAGCTCGGCCATGGCGGGGATGCTCAGGTACTCCTCGTACATGGACTCGATGGAGGCCGGGCCGCGGTCGACGGCGCGGACCTCTATCTCGGTGCCGGGGAACGCCCAGCCGCGCAGCTTGTCCTGGCGGCGCTCCAGCTCGGCGGCGCCGAGCTGGGTCCGGTGCATCGGGCCGGGGACGAGATAGGCCAGGCGACGGGTGCGGTCGCGGGCCGGTTCGCTGGTGTTCGGTGTCATGTCTGCTCCTCGCGGGTACGTCGGTCAGGAGGCCGGTGCCGGGCGGGTGAAGCCGTCGGTGTCGACGACGCGGTGGCCGTCGCGGTACACGCCGGCCACCTCGCGGACGGCGTCGATGTCCTGGAGTGGGTCGCGCCTCAGTGCGACGAAGTCGGCGCGGCGCCCGGGCTCGAGCGCCCCGATGTCGGTGACGCCCATCAGGTCGGCGCCGCGGACGGTGCCGGCGAGCAGCGCCTCCTCGGCGGTCCACCCGTGCGCCACCAGCCACTGCAGCTCGTAGCCGAACAGGCCGTGCATGGAGTCGGTGCCCAGGGCGATGGGCAGCCGCGCCGCGCGGATGCGGTCCACGGCGTCCTCCATGGACGCTCGGGCCTGCTGGACCTTGGCCAGGATGGCCGGCTCGGCGGCGTCGCCCTGCTCGATGCCGGTGGGGTGGAACAGGATGGTGTTGGTGAACACCAGCCAGGTGCCGTGGGCGACCAGAGCGGCGATGTTGCGCTCCGTCAGCAGGGCGCCGTGCTCGACCGATCGGACGCCCGCGGCCGCGGCGAGGTCGACCCCGGCGCCGCCGTGGGCGTGCGCGGACACCATGAGCCCGTGCTCGGCAGCGGTGTCGACGATCGCGGAGATCTCGTCGGCGGAGTAGTTCGACTCCTCCAGCGACGTGTCCGTCGAGGACACGCCGCCGGTGGTGAAGATCTTGATGTGGTCGGCGCCCTTCGCGGCGTTGGCCCGGACCGCCGCGCGGGCGCCGTCGACCCCGTCGACGCCGCCGGCCGCGCTGCCGTGCTTGCCGGTGGGGCTGAGCCCCCGGCCGGCGACCCGCAGCCGTGGACCGGCCACCTCACCGGCGGCGACGGCCGCCTTGAAGTGCACGTCGATGTCGTGCTCCTCGGTCATGACGCGAGCGGTCGTGACCCCGGACGCGAGCATGCGGCGCAGGTTGTCGACGCCGCGCACGGTCTGCCACGCGGCCGGGTGCTGCAGCTGGCCGTGCTGGTCGCCCTCGCCCGGCCTGATGGTGACGTGGGTGTGTGCGTCGACGAACCCGGGCACGAGGTAGGCGGCGCCGAGGTCGACCTGATGCGCGCCGGGCGGGCACGCCTCGTCCGGCGGCCCCACGGCGGCGACCCGGCCGTCGCGCACCAGCAGGCCGGCCCCGGCGCGAAGCCCGGGCCGGACGGCGTCGAACACTCCGGCCGCTCGGAAGAACGTCAGGTCGGTCATGGTTCGATCAGCACCTCACCGATCGTCGTGTCGGGCAGCAGGTCGGCCCGGGCGACGACGGGGCCGCCGGCCGCGCCGTCGCTCAGTCGGTCGACGATCGCCTGGGCACGATCGCCGGTGGCCAGGACCGGTTCGCCGCCGACCATGGTGGCCGGGACGAAGCGGACCGTCAGTCCGTCGTCGCCGGGCGGGGAGACGAGGACGAGCACCGAGTCCAGCGTGACGTCGGATCCGAACGCGCTGCGGTACGGCGCGGCCGGTACCCGCATGAAGTCGCCGGCGAGGTCGGACCACGCGTGGAACAGGAAGTTGCCGACGGAGTACGCGATCAGCCCGCCGCGGTGGCGTTCGACCGGATGCAGTTCGTGCGGGTGGTGTCCGACGACCAGGTGGGCGCCTGCCTCGATCAGGGCGTGCCCGGCCGGGCGCTGGTACTGCGCCAGCAGGCCGTAGGACGGCGCCGCGAACCCGTGCGGCACGCCCCAGTGGACCGCGACGACGACGAGGTCGGCGAGCGCGCGGGCCGCCTCGACGACCGCGCAGGCGGCGTCGAGATCGGCGGCGACGACCGACGTGTGCACGAACGGCGCCATCCCCGGCTGCTCCGCCGCCAGGACCGGGTCGATCGACACCTGCTGCCGGACGCGCAGCGGTGCCGCGCCGGGGTGGCCGGGCGCCGCGGCGAACCCGGGCGGGAGTGCGGCGCACAGGCCGATCAGGGCCACGCGGCCGGACGTGGTGGTCCGGACGGCCGGCGCCCGCGCGGCGGTGTCGTCGGAGCCGGCGCCGACCGTGACGATGCCCGCACGGTCCAGTGCGGCCACAGTGTCGTCGAGGCCCTCGGCGCCGAAGTCGAGCACGTGGTTGTTGGCGAGCGTGGCGACGTCGATGCCGAGCGCCGCGAGGTCGGCCGCCCTGGCCGGGTCCGAACGGTGGACGAACGCCTTCTCGGCCGGGACACCGCGGGTCGTCAGCGGGGATTCGACGTTCGCGAAGGCGGTCTCGGCGGCACGGAGCAGCCCGGAGAGCCGCGGGTCGACGCCGGCGGGCGTGTCCATGACGACGACGTCGCCGACGACGGCGAGCCAGGCGGGTCCGAGGACGTGCGTACCGAGATCGGTCACGGCTGCCTCCTCCCGCTGGTGGTGGTGACTGGGGAGCATTGCAAGATTCCGGCGATCTGACAAGTGGTGGTGGGCGATTGCCTCGCAATATTGGTGCTTCTCTCAGACTTCCGCTGATTCACGCTTGCCGGACGGGCGAGTCTTTGCCACCATGAGCGGCATGTCGAATGATTCGCCCGCCTGGCTGCCGGGCCGGTTGCCTTCTCTGTCATCCGGGAGCGGCCGGCTCGACGACCTCGACCGGGCGATCATCGCGTGTCTGCAGCTGAACGGACGGGCGACCTGGCAGCAGATCGCGGCCGTGGCCGGCGCCTCCGAGTCGACGGTGTCCCGCCGTGCCAACCGGCTGCTCGCCAACCGCGTCGTGTGCGTCTCGGCGGTGCCCGATCCCGCGCGTTGCGGCCTCGGCACGCCGGTGCTCATGCAGGTCGAATGCGCCGTAGGCGCCACCACCGCCGTCGCCGGCGTGCTGGCCATGCGCTCCGACGTGCGGTTCCTGGCCCTGCTGACCGGATCCCATGACCTCGTCCTCGAGGTGATCGTCGGGTCCCGGGCGCATCTCGCCGACGTGCTGGTCGACCAGCTCCGTTCGGTGCCGGGCATCACCCACACCAGCACCGAGACCGTCGTACGCAACTTCAAGACGTCCTACGACTGGAGCCGCGATCTCCTCGGCGACCGCGCGGCCCTGCTGGAACGGCCCGCGGCGCCCGGCGGCGGACGGGTGGCGCTCGACGCCACCGACCTGCAGCTGGTCCAGATCCTCGCGGCCGACGGCCGGACGTCGATGTCCGAGGTGGCCGCGCGGGTCGGCATCGGCGAGACCGCCGCCCGCCGTCGCCTCGACACCTTGACCTCGCGCGGCGCGCTCTGGTTCGCCACCTTCGTCGACCCGCAGGCGATGGGCTTCCAGACGGAGATGTTCCTCTGGCTGGGCGTCGACTTCGCCCGGCTCGAGGAGGTCGCGGCCGAGCTCGCCCGGCATCCCGAGGTGCGCTACCTGTCCGCCACGGCGGGCTACAGCGACCTCGCCTGCGAACTCGTGCTGCGTGACCTCGACG
This sequence comes from Jiangella muralis, assembly GCF_001270745.1. Classification (GTDB taxonomy): domain Bacteria; phylum Actinomycetota; class Actinomycetes; order Jiangellales; family Jiangellaceae; genus Jiangella; species Jiangella muralis. The sequence goes on along the minus strand of NZ_LFXL01000027.1, from coordinate 179,510 downwards.
ACCTCTACCGCTTCAACACCGAGGTGCTGGGTTCACTGCCCGGCATCCGCCGCGTCGAGATGGGCCAGGAGCTGCAGATCGTCAAGCGAGGGTTCCTGACCAGTTCGACCGTGCTTCCCGACATCGCTCCGTACGTGCCGCGCTGACCCCCGGCGGCCAGGGGCGAGAGAGATGAGGTAACCCGTATGACCGACACCGTCAAGCCGGCCACGCCCTATCGGTCCGGCCGCTACACCGGCTACACGTCCTTCTCCTATCTGGAGGAGGGCCGCGACTACGAGGCGTTCGCGCTCGCGCCCGAGCTCGGCCGGGTGCCGGCCTACGAGCTCGGGCTCGACGACGAGCAGGAGGAGCGCACCCGCCGCCTCGTCCAGGACAACATCATCATCAGCCTGCACGACCACCCGCAGGTCTTCCCCGACGACATGAACGAGGTGCGCAGCTACATCCGCACCGGCCGCGAGCGCACCGGCTACCTGGGCCTGTCGCAGTCGGGCATGACGGCCGTCTTCGACAACATGATGGACGGCACGGCCTGCGTCACCAGCAAGTCCGGCTGGAAGTTCGACGACATCGTCTACGACATCGGCATGCGCACGTCCGACATCGCGCATCAGGACTACGTCACCATCGCCCTCGGTCTCGACGACATCCGCTCCGCGCACGAGAACGACCAGCTGGCCATCGTGCTGTGTCTCGAGGCGGCCACCCCCATCGAGAACGAGGTCGACCGCGTCGACCTGCTCTACGGCCTCGGCGTGCGCCAGATGGGGATCGCCTACTCCGAGGCGAACACGCTCGGGTCGGGCCTCAAGGAGGCCGGCGACGGCGGCCTCACGGTGTTCGGTCACCGTGCCGTGGAGCGTATGAACAAGATCGGCATCGCCATCGACGTCTCCCACTCCGGCGACCGGACCTGCATGGACACCTTCGCGGCGTCGACGAAGCCGGTGCTGATCACCCATGCGGGCGCCCGCGCCCTGTGGCCCACGCCGCGGATGAAGCCCGACGAGGTCATCCGCGGCTGCGCCGAGACCGGTGGCGTCATCGGCATCGAGGCGGCGCCGCACACGACCCTGACGCAGGCGCATCTCGAGCACTCCATCGAGTCGGTCATGGAGCACTTCGAGTACTGCGCCGAGCTGGTCGGCATCGAGCACGTCGCCTTCGGCCCCGACACCCTGTACGGCGACCACGTCACGCTGCACGACGTCTTCGCCTCGAACCTCGGTGTGCACGACGCGCACAAGGGGCCGTCCTACCCGAAGATGCCGTACGTCGACGGGCTGGAGAACCCGACGGAGTGCTTCCACAACATCGTCGGCTGGCTGGTGAAGCACGGCTACAGCGACGAGGACATCGCCGCGGTCACCGGCGGCAACATCATGCGCGCGCTCGGCGAGATCTGGGTCTGACCCGCGTATGCGTGCCGTCGTCCTCGACCGCTACGGCGGGCCCGAGGTGCTCGCCGTCCGCGACATCGCCGAGCCCGAGCCCGGCCCGCACCAGGTGGTCGTGCGGATGGCGGCGTCCGGGCTGAACCGCCTCGACGTGTTCGTCCGCCAGGGGCTCACCGGACCGGGCGTGCGGCAACCGCGCGCACTGCCACACGTGATGGGCGCCGAAGGCGCCGGAACCGTGGTCGCGGTGGGGCCGGCGGCACGTACCGACCTCGCGCCGGGCGACGAGGTCATGGTGTTCTCCGGCCTGTCGTGCGGGTCCTGCCGGTTCTGCCGCCGCGGCGAGACCAGCAGGTGCTCGCGGTACGCGATCCTCGGCGAGGACGTGTGGGGCGTGCAGCGCGAGCTGGTCGCCCTCGATCCCGGGAGCCTGCTCCGGGTGCCGGCCGGCATGACGCTGACCGAGGCGGCCGCGGTCCCCACGACCTTCACCACCGCCTGGACCATGCTCATGACGACGGGCCGGCTGCGCATGGGGGAGCGGATCCTCGTGGTCGGCGCCAGCGGCGGCGTCTCGATCGCCGCCATGCAGCTCGCGGCGTGGGCCGGCGCCGAGGTCTGGGCCGCCACCCGCAGCCCGGAGAAGGCCCGGTACCTCGGCGGGCTCCCGTACGTCCACGAGGTGGTCGACAGCAGCGTCCCGGGCTGGTCGGCGCAGGTGCGCGAGCGGACCGGCGGGCTGGGCGTCGACCTGGTCGCCGACGCCGTCGGCGCGCCGACGTGGCCCGACGCCATCCGGTCCCTGGCTACGGGCGGCCGCCTGGTGATCTGCGGGGCGACGGGCGGCGACCGTCCCGAGATCAGCATCCGCGAGCTCTACCAGGCGCACCGGCAGATCCTGGGCGCGCCGTTCGGCGGCTGGAACGACTTCGTCGACGTCGTCGGCGTTATGGAGCGCACCGGGATCCGCCCGCTCGTCCACGCGACCGTGCCGATGGAGCGGACCGGTGACGGCCACCTGATCATCGAGCGCGACGAGCACATCGGCAAGGTGGTCGTGGACCTCACGTGAGGGCCGGCGTGGACACGCCTCCATGGTGCCCCGTTGCCGCCGAGACGACCCGGCATATCGTTCCATGTCGGCCCGACCTACGCTGAGCGCGACTCGGTCCCACAGCAGCGAGGAGATCGGCATGCCCCTCATCGTCGGTGCGTACGCGGCGGCCCCCCGCGGCCTCGAACCCGGCACCCCGTTCCGGACCTTCGTCGACGACGTGCTGGCGGTGCCGGCGGTCGACGGGCTGGAGGTGCCGTTCCAGGACAACGGCTCGCCCTGGAACGACCCGGCCTACCTGCAGGCGACGGGCCCGGCGAGCGAGCACGTGCTGACGATGATCCCGGCCACGATGATGGCGCTGGCCGGGTCGCCGGCGCAGGGGCTCGCGTCGTCAGACGACGGCGGCCGGAAGCAGGCGGTCGAGCAGCTGCGCCGCGCCTACGAGTTCGTCGCCGCCGTCGGCGAGGGCCCGGGCGGCCGGTTCACCGCCGTCGAGCTGCACCCGGCGCCGCGGCACCCGTACACGTCCGCCGACGCGTTCCGGGAGTCGCTGGACGAGGCGCTGACGTGGGACTGGGACGGCGTCCGGCTGCTGATCGAGCACTCCGACGCGCACAGCGACGCGCACGCGCCGTCGAAGGGATTCCTGCCGCTGGCCGACGAGCTGGACGTCGCCGAGGAACGCGGGATCGGCGTCGTGCTGAACTGGGCCCGCTCGGCCATCGAGACCCGCGGCGCCGCCGGCCCGCGCGAGCACCTCGCCGCCGTCGTGGCGCGGGACCGGCTCGGCGGGCTGGTGTTCTCCGGTGTCTCCGACGCCGCCACGCTGGACGGCGCGGCCTGGGCCGACCTGCACCTGCCGATCCGCGGCTGGTCCGGCGCCCCGGTCGCCGCCGACGCCGCGACCAGCCTGCTCACCACCGACGAGGTGACGGCGTGGGTGGCCGCGGCGGGCGCGCCGGAGCTCGTCGGTGTGAAGATCACGTCACCGAGCAACGCGACCCCGGCCGAGTGCCGCGACCTGGTGCGGGCGCACGTCGCGATCGTCGCCGCCGCGGTCGAGGCGGACCGGGGTCGCCGCGGGTGACGCCGTCAGGCGCCGGGCGGGTAGCGCAGCTCCACCTCGTCCAGCTTGTGGTGCGCGTTCGCGACCAGGTCGACGTCGAGCGCCATCGCCAGGTGGACCAGGTAGGCGGTGACGTCGGCCAGCTCGGAGCGGATCCGCGCGGCCGCCTCCGGGTCCGCCGTCACCACGGCGGCGGACTCCTCCGGCGTCAGCCACTGGAACTCGGCCAGCAGCTCGCCGACCTCGCCGGCCAGCGCCATCGCGAGGTTCTTCGGGGTGTGGAACGGCTCCCACTGACGGTCGGCGACGAAGCGCCGCAGCCGCTCGCGCAGGCCGTCCAGGCTCGAGGTGTCGGTCACGGGGGTCATGATGCCGCCCGTTGACGTGATGGTCGTGCTCGCGGTCGCCGTGTTCCTCGGCGCCGCCGTCCAGGGCGCGATCGGGCTCGGGCTGGGACTGCTGGCCGCGCCCGTCGCGGCGCTGGTCGCGCCGGAGCTGGTGCCGGGCACGCTGCTCTGGCTGTCGATGCTGCTACCGGTGTTCACGCTGGCCCGCGAGTGGGCGCACGTCGACTGGTGGGGGCTGCGCTGGGCGTTCGCCGGCCGCGTCCCGGCCACCGTGCTGGGCGCCTGGATCGTCTCCGTCAGCTCGCCGCGGGTGCTGAGCGTGGTCGTCGGGCTGGTGATCCTGGTCGCGGTCGCGCTGACCGTGCGGACGATCCGGCTGCCGATGCGGCGCGGCGTGCTGGCGGTGGCCGGCGCGGTGTCGGGCATCTCCGGGACGGCGACCTCGATCGGCGGGCCGCCGCTGGCGCTGGTGTATCAGGGCGAGCTGGGCCCGCGGGTGCGGTCGACGCTGGGGATGTACTTCCTGATCGGCGCCGGGTTCTCACTGATCGCGCTGACCGTCGTCGGTGAGCTGGGGCGGGCGCAGATCGTCCCGGCGCTGGGGCTGACGCCGCCGCTGGTGGCCGGGTTCGCGGCGGCGTCGGCGCTGCGGGCGTTCGTCGACGGTGGACGGCTGCGGCTGGCGGTCATGGCGGTGTGCACACTGTCGGCCGTCACGCTGATCGTGCGATCGCTCGCCGGTTAGGGGGTACCTGATGTCGCGCCCCGATTCTGTCGGAGGCATGCGGCAGGCTTGGACCCGAGAGAGAGGAGGTGCGCCATGTACGTCACCGACGGCCGGCTGGTCCTGAGCCCCACCGACCTGGTGGGCCACCTGGAGTGTGCGCACCTCACCACGCTGAACCGCGAGGTGGCGCTCGGGCAGCGGCCGCGTCCGTCCGGCGCCGACCCCGGCGCCGACGTCGTCCGCCGTCGCGGCGACGAGCACGAGGCCGCCGTGCTGGCCGAGATGACGGCGGCGCACCGGGTGGTCGAGATCCCGCGCGGCGTCGGCCCGGCCGACGCCGAGGACCGCACGCTCGCGGCCATGAAGGACGGCGCCGACCGCATCTTCCAGGCCACCTTCTTCGACGGCCGGTGGCGCGGGCACGCCGACTTCCTCGTCCGCAACGACCACCGCCCGTCCGGCCTCGGCTCGTGGTCCTACGACATCGCCGACACCAAGCTCGCGCGGCACATCAAGGCGGCGGCGCTGCTGCAGATGGCCGTCTACGCACAGCGGCTGGAAGAACTGCAGGGCGTGCCGCCGCAGACGCTCACCGTCATCCTCGGCGACCGCCAGCAGGTCGCCGTCCCGTACGTCGACGTCGCCGCCTACGCGCGGCACGCCATGCGCCGGTACGGGCAGTGGCTGGCCGAGCCGCCGCCGACGTACCCCATCCGGGTGAGCCACTGCGCCATCTGCCCCTGGAAAGAACCGTGCGCGCAGCGGTGGCAGGCCGACGACGACCTCGTGCTGGTGCCGTTCCTGCGCCGCGACCAGCGCGACGTGCTGCACGCGGCCGGCATCACCACGGTCGAGCAGCTGGCCGCGGCGCCGCCGGCCGAGCTCGACGCCGTCACACGGGTCGGTCCCGGCGCCAGGCGCAAGCTGTCCACCCAGGCCCGGCTGCAGGTCGGCGCGCGCACGCGGGAGCTGCCGCCGTACGAGCTCATCACACCGGTCGAGGCGCGCCGCGGGCTGGCGCTGCTGCCCGCGCCCGACGACGGCGACCTCTTCCTCGACCTCGAAGGCGATCCGTTCTTCGGCGACCACGGCCTGGAATACCTGTGGGGCGTGTCCGACGCGCGCGACGGGTTCACGTCCTGGTGGGCGCACGACCCTCCCGCCGAGCGGCGCGCGTTCGAGCACGTCGTCGACCACCTCATGGCCGCCTGGCGGCAGCGGCCGGGCATGCACGTCTACCACTACGCGCCGTACGAGCCGAGCCGGCTGAAGGGCCTGTCGCAGCGCTACGGCACCCGGGTCGACGAGGTCGACGCGCTGCTGCGGGGCGAGCGGCTGGTCGACCTCTACGCCGTCGTCAAGCAGGGCCTGCTCATCGGGACGGAGTCCTACTCCATCAAGGCGCTGGAGCGGTTCTACTCGCCCGACGGCCGGGCCGGCGCCGCCGTCAAGGACGCCGGGTCCAGCATCGTCGAGTACGAGCGCTGGCTGGCCGAGCACGACCAGCGCATCCTCGACGACATCGAGGCCTACAACCGCGACGACTGCATCAGCACCCGGCGGCTGCGCGACTGGCTGGAGGAGCGCCGCGCCGAGGCGCTGGCCGCCGGGCTCGCCGTCCCCCGTCCCGACGACGCCGACGAGCAAGACGACTACCTGAAGGAACGCGATCCCGAACTGGTCGCGGTGGAACAGCGGCTGCTGCACGACGTCCCGGCCGACCCCGACGCCCGGACCCCCGACCAGCAGGCCCGGGCGCTGCTGGCCGGGCTGCTCGAATGGCATCGGCGCGAGGCGCGGGCGGAGTGGTGGGAGTACTTCCGGCTGCGGCGGCTCAGCTCCGGTGAACTGGTCGACGACCTCTCGCCGCTGGGCGGACTGGCCGACCCGCGGCTGTTGCGCACCGAGCTGCGCTCCGGCGTGTGGCGCTACTCCATCCCGGTGCAGGACTGCCGGGTCCGGGTCGGCGAGCGGGTCGAGCATGCCGGGCAGGAGGGCCGGTCGAGCGTCGTCGTCGGGCTCGACCTCGAGCACGGCCACGTCGACCTCAAGCGTTCGCTGGCCAACGAGCACCCGCACCCCACCGGCGTGCTGAACGTCGGCCCCATCCCGGCCGGGGTGCAGGAGAAGGCGCTGGTCCGGGTCGGCGGCTGGGTCGCGGCGCACGGCTTCGCGGGCGACGGGCCGTTCCGTGGCGTGCGCGACCTCCTGGCCGGCGCGGCGCCGCGGCTGGCCGGCGGGGTGCCGCTGCGGCTGGCCGGCGAGTCCGCGGCCGACGCGCTGCGCCGGGTCGCGCCGTCGCTCGACGGCGGGCTGCCGGTGCAGGGCCCGCCCGGCGCGGGCAAGACGTACGCCGGCTCGCACGCCGTGGTCGAGTTGCTGCGGGCGGGGAAGACGGTCGGCATCACCGCGCTCAGCCACCGGGTCATCACGAACCTGCTCGACGCCGTGCTGGCCGCCGACGACTCCGGGCTGGTCCGGGCGGTCCAGAAGGCCGACGACGGCAACGCCAGCCGGCATCCGTCGGTCCTGGTGACGAACGACAACCGCGAGGTCGAGGCGGCGATTGCGGCCGGTGCCGCCAATCTCGTCGCCGGAACCGGCTGGCTGTTCGCCCGCCCCGACATCCACGTCGACGTGCTGGTGGTCGACGAGGCCGGGCAGTTCTCGCTGGCCAACACCGTCGCCGCGGGCGCCGCCGCCGGCTCCGTCATCCTGCTCGGCGATCCCCGCCAGCTGCCGCAACCGGCCAAGGGCACCCACCCCGACGGCGCCGGCGTCTCCGCGCTCGACCACGTGCTGGGCGAGCACGACACCGTCCCGCCCGAACGCGGCCTGTTCCTCGACACCACGTGGCGCATGCACCCCGACGTGTGCGCGCCGGTGTCCGAGCTCTCCTACGACTCGCTGTTGGTGCCGCGGGAGGGGCTGTCCGCGCAGCTGGTCGGCGGGCCCGGCGAGCTGGCCGGCGCCGGGGTGCGCTGGGTGCCGGTCGAGCACGCCGGCTGCTCCGTCCGCAGCGACGCCGAGGTGGCCGTCGTGTCGGAGCTGGTGGCGGCGCTGACCGGGCGGCCGTGGACGGCGGCCGACGGCTCCACCCGTCCGCTCGGCCCCGACGACCTCCTGGTGGTCGCGCCGTACAACGCGCAGGTCGGCCAGCTGCTCGGCGCCCTCGACGGCCGGGCGCGCGTCGGCACCGTCGACAAGTTCCAGGGCCAGGAGGCCCCGGTCGTCATCGTCTCCCTCACCACGTCGTCGGCCGCCGACGCCCCCCGCGGCGTCGACTTCGTCGCCAACCGCAACCGCCTCAACGTCGCGGTGTCGCGGGCCCGCTCGCTGGCCGTGCTGGTGGGCAGCCCGGCGCTGCTGAGCGCCCCGGTCCGCAGTCTCGACCAGGTCCAGGGCATCAACACACTGTGCCGCCTGGTCGAGTACGCCACCGGCGGCACCCCGGTGCTCCCGGTCCCTGGTTGAGCACGTCGCGTTGCGGCTCGGTGACGAGTGCGCCGGGGCGCGACCTCCCGGGCTGGTGCGAACCATGATCATGGCGCGATTGGTGCTGCTCTGGCGACACCAATAGCGCCATGGGCCGGTTCGACACGTCCGGGACCGTGAAGCCACCCATCCACCCCCACCGCCCCCACCAGCCCCACCGCCCCACGACCCGAGTTGAGCATGGCCATATCGGGGTTCCGGCGCACGGGGAACCTCGATTTCGCCATGATCAACTCGGTGGGTCAAGCGGTCACCCCGGCGCACGGCCGCCAAGCGGCGCACGGCGCGGGGGATGATGGCGACGCGGGCCGGCCGCTCGCCCCCGTCGTCCCCACCGTGGCGCCCAGCACCGGGCGGGTACCACTCGGCCACCCGAGGATCATTCCCACTCAGTCATCCAGGAGACCCGCGATGGACACCGCCGTCACCGATCACCTGCTCAGCACCACGCGCGCGGTCCGGCGCAAGCTCGACCTCGACCGCGAGGTCGAGCCCGAGGTCATCACCGAGTGCCTGCGCCTCGCCGTGCAGGCGCCCACCCCGGGTGCGGCGCAGAGCTGGCGCTGGCTGGTGGTGCGCGACGAGGAGCTGCGCCGTCAGCTCGGCGCGATCTTCCGCGAGGTCGGCTCGGCGTACATGCAGCGGCGACGCGAGGCAGCCGGCGCCGCGGCCGACGAGCAGCCGATGAAGCGCATCCTCGCGTCCGGGCAGTACCTCGTCGACGTCATCGAGCGGGTGCCGGTGTTCGTCATCCCGTGTGTGCAGGGCCGGCCGCACGGCAGCAACGCCGCCGACTCCGTGTTCTACGGCGGCATCTTCCCGGCGGTGTGGAGCTTCCAGCTGGCGCTGCGCTCCCGCGGCCTCGGCTCCACGTTGACGTCGTATCACCTGGTCAGGGAGGCCGAGGCGGCCCGCATCCTCGGCATCCCCGACGACGTCACGCAGGTCGGGCTGTTGCCCGTCGCCTACACGACGACGCAGGACTTCAAGCCCGGCACCCGGCAGCCGGTCGAGGACCTCAGCTACCTCGACCGCTGGGGCGAGCCGCTGACGAGCTGAGCTACAGCGCGCTGCCGGTGGTGCGGGTGATGTGCTCCGGCACGTCGCCCTCGTGGTCGCCGGTGTTGACGGTGCCGGTCGGTTCGAACATGAGGATCGAGGCGCCTTCGGCCGACGACGGACGGTGCTCGGTGCCGCGCGGCACGACGTACACGTCGCCGCGGCGCAGGGTCACGGCCGACTCGCGGCCGTCATCGGCCGGCAGCCGCAGCGCGATGGTCAGCTCGCCGTCCAGGACCAGGAAGAACTCGTCGGTGTCGTCGTGCGCGTGCCAGACGAACTCGCCGGCCACCTTGGCGATGCGGACGTCGTAGTCGTTGACCCGCGTGACGATGCGCGGGCTCCACAGGTCGTCGAACGAGGCGAGGGCGGTGTCGAGGCTGACGGGGCCGGAGAAGGTCATGTGTCCAGGGTCCCTGGCGGCGACCGGCGGCGCGAGTAGTAGGAATGCCATATGTCGCAAGGATTCTCGCACCGCGTCGCGCTGCTGGTCGGGCCGGGCGCGAACCCGCTGGAGATGGCCGTCGGCATGGAGTTGTTCGGCATCCGCCGGCCGGAGCTGGACGTCGGCTGGTACGACTTCGTGGTCTGCTCGGCGGCCGGCGAACTGGACGTCCGCGAAGGGCTGTTCACCATGCGCTGCCCCGGCACGCTGGACGACGTCGCGGCGGCAGACACCGTGATCGCGCCGAACCGGCCCGACCCGGAGCGCGGTTTCGGCGACGAGGTCCACGACGCGCTGCGGACGGCCGCGGCGCGCGGCGCGCGTCTGGTCAGCTTCTGCACCGGCGCGTTCACGCTGGCCGAGGCCGGCCTGCTGGACGGGCGCACCGTCACCACGCACTGGCGCTGGGCCGACCGGTTCCGCCGCCGCTACCCGGCCGTCGACCTGCGGCCGAACGTGCTGTTCGTCGACGACGGCCAGGTGCTGACGGCGGCCGGCAGCGCGGCGGCGATGGACCTCGGCCTGCACATCATCCGGTCCGACCACGGCGCCGCCGTCGCCAGTGCCGTCAGTCGCCGGCTGGTGTTCTCGGCGCACCGGGAGGGCGGCCAGCAGCAGTTCATCGAGCGGCCGGTGCCGCGGCCCGGCGAGGCGACGCTGGCCGGCGCGATGGAGTGGGCGGCGGCTCATCTCGACCGTCCGCTCACCGTCGCCGAGCTGGCCGGCCGTGCCGCGATGAGCCTGAGTACGTTCCACCGCCGCTTCCTCGCCGAGACCGGCACGACGCCGCTGCGCTGGCTGCACCACGAACGCATCGACCACGCCCGGACGCTGCTGGAGACCACCGCCCTGGACGTCGCCGAGATCGCCCGTGCGGCCGGCTTCGGCACCGCCGCCAACCTGCGGCAACACTTCCGCCGGCACACCGGACTCGCGCCGACGGCGTACCGGGCGGCGCACGCTGTCGGGTAGCCGCCAATGGCAGCAACCGGTCACACGATCGTCACGCTGCGTCCTTTACACCCGCTATGACTGGTCTATACCGTTACGCAGCACTATGTCTGACTTCGTGGTGAAGGGCGGTCACCATGGTTGTGCCGACGTTCGCGCGCACGCTCGCCGTGCTCCTCGCTCCGCTGCTGGCCGCCGGGACGCTGCCACCGACGGCGGCGGCCGGTGCGCTGCCGGGACGAGCCGCCGTCACCAAGGCCGCGGCGGCGACTGAGGAGGTTCCGGCCGACCTGACCGCCGGGCTGCCGATCGACCCGGCCGGCTTCGGCGCCGGCCCGGGCAGCGAGAGCCCGCCGAGCGGGGACGGTGCTACGGGCGTCGAGGACGCCGTCCGCACCGCAGTGGCGGACGAGGGCACCGTCCCGGTGATCGTCCGGCTGCGCGACCAGGCCGACCTCGCCGTCGTCGCGCAGCGGGCGGACGACGCCGCCAGCGCGGCCGCGGCCGAGGCACGCGCGAGCCTTCGGAGCACCGGCGACCCGGCCGAGGCCGAGCGCGCCGTCGCCGAGCGGGCCCGGGCCGCGCGCGCCCAGACCGTCGTCACCGAACTGCAGGACACCGCCGACGCCACGCAGCCGGCCGTCCGCGACCTGCTCGCCGGCCGCGACGCCACCGCCGTCACCCCGTACTGGATCTTCAACGGCATCGCCGCCACCGTCGACGCCGCGACGCTGGCCGCACTGGAGAACCATCCCGACGTCCAGAGCGTCGAGCTGGACGAGGAGATCACGCTCGAGCAGCCGATCGAACCCGCCCCCGGCGAGCCGCTGCTGCCGAGTTGGAGCCTGGAGCAGATCCACGCGCCGGACGTCTGGGGCGAGTACGGCGTGCGCGGCGAGGGCGTCGTCGTCGGCATCATGGACGGCGGCGCCGACGGCGGCCACCCGGCGCTCAGCGCGTCGTGGCGAGGCACGACCGGCGACCCGGCCACCAGCTGGTACGCCCCGACCGGCGAGAACTACCCGACCCCCGGCGACGGCCACGGCCACGGCACGCACGTCACCGGCAGCATCGTCGGCACCGCGCCGGGGGAGCTGACGGGGGTCGCGCCGGGCGCCACCTGGATCGCGGCGAAAATCTTCCGCGACTCCGGCAGCACCACCGAGTCGATCATCCACGACGGCTTCCAGTGGATGCTCGCGCCCGGCGGCGACCCGGCCGCCGCGCCCGACGTCGTGAACAACTCGTGGGGCTCCGACGCCGGTGGCGCGACGACGTTCTGGGACGACGTGGCTGCGTGGGAGGCGGCCGGCATCGTGCCGATCTTCGCCAACGGCAACAACGGCCCGGCGCCGGGCACGGTCGGCTCGCCGGGGAGCTTTCCTCACGCGATCGGCATCGGCGCCACCGACGTCAACGACGTGGTCGCGAGCTTCTCCAGCCGCGGGCCGGCCATCTGGGACGGTGAGCGGTACCGGAAACCGCAGGTCAGCGCGCCCGGTGCGCAGATCCGCTCGACGTGGCCGCGGGACCTCCCGGACGGCGAGGACGGCTACCACACCATCTCGGGCACCTCGATGGCCTCACCGCACGCCACCGGCGTGGTCGCGCTGATGCTGTCGGCGAACCCGGACCTCACCATCGACGACATCAGGGCGCTGCTGGAGGACACCGCGCGCACCGAGCCGCACATGGGCGACCTGCCGAACGACACCTACGGCGCCGGCATCGTCGACGCCTTCGCCGCCGTCACCGGGGCGGCCTACTCGGGCACGATCGCCGGGACGGTCACCGACGGCGACGGCGACCCGCTCGGCGGCGTCACGATCACCGCCGGCGACGACACGACCACGACCGCTGACGACGGCACCTACGCGCTGCCCACCGCGGCCGGCGACCACGACGTGACGGCGGCGGCGTACGGGTACGTGACGGCGACCGCACAGGTCACCGTCGCGATCGGCGAGACCACGACGCTCGACCCGCGGCTGGACACCGCCGCGACCCATGGCGTCGCCGGCACCGTCACCGGACCCGGAGGACCGGTCGCGCACGCCCGCGTCACCCTCGGCGGCACCCCGCTCGACCCCGCGACCACCGGTGCCGACGGCGGCTTCGCGTTCGACGACGTCGCGGCCGGCACGTACGCCGTCCGGGTCACCGCCGCCGGCCACCAGCCGCGGACCCAGGAGCTGACCCTCGACGGCGACGTCCGCCTCGACGTCGCCCTCGACGCGCTGGACCAGCCGAGCGACCCGGGCTGGACGCAGTACCAGAACAACGCCGCCCGCAGCGGCATGAGCGGCGACGCCCTGGCCGCGAGCACCTTGCAGCCGAGCTGGACCGCCGCCGCGGGCAGCGCCGTCACGTTCGCGTCACCGGTGATCGCCGGCGGCCGGGTGTTCCTCGGCTCCGACGCCGGCCGGCTGTCCGCCTACGACGCGGGCACCGGCGAGCGGCTGTGGGCGCACCAGACCGGCGACGCGCTGCGCGGGACGCCCGCGGTGGCCGGCGACCTCGTCGTCACCGGCGGCGGGCTCGACGGCGGACTGGTCGCCCTCGACGCGGCCACCGGCGCGCAGCGGTGGTCGGTCCCGACGCCGGACCGGCTCACCGTCTACACCGCGCCGAGCATCGTCGACGGCGTCGTCTACGCGGCCACCGGCCCGTCGCAGGATCGCGAGGACACCGTGTTCGCGCTGGACGCGGCCACCGGCGAGCAGCTGTGGGCCACCGACGTCGGCACCTCGGTGTTCGCCGGACCCGCGGTCAGCGACGGCCTGGCGATCGTCGGGAACGCCGACGACGGCGAGCTGATCGCGCTCGACGCGGCCACCGGCGCGGTCCGCTGGACGCTGGCCCGCGAGCGCGACTATTTCATCGGCGGCGCGAGCATCGTCGACGGCACCGTGTTCGTCCCGACGACGGACGGCGACGGCGGCGGCAGCCTGCTCGCGGTCGACGCCGCCACGGGCACGCTGCGGTGGGAGGCCGCGACGCACGGCGACGGCCAGGGCAGCACGCCCGCGGTCTACGGCGACCTGGTGATCGCCGGGTCGCACGGCCTCGGGCTGGTCGTGGCGTACGACCGTGAGACCGGCGACCAGGTCTGGCAGTACGCGGTGTCCGGCGCGGTGAGCGCGTCGGTCATGGTCACCGACGACGGGTTCGTGGTCGGCGGCTCGCAGCTGGACCACCGCATCTGGGCGCTCGACGCGTCGACCGGCGAACTGGCGTGGGAGGCCGCGGCCGGCGGCAACGTGACGACGTCGCCCGCCTACGCAGACGGGCTGCTGGTCAGCGCGGACGTCCGTGGCACCGTGTTCGCGTTCCACCCGACCGGCACCATCCGCGGCACCGCCACCGGGCCGGACGGGCCGGTCGCCGCGACGGTGCGGATCGAGGAGACCGGCGCCGAGGCGACGGCCGACCCGGACACCGGCGCGTTCGAGCTCACCGAGCCGCCCGGCACCTACACCGTCACCGTCGCGCACTACGGGCTCAGCACGCACACCGAGACGGTCGAGCTGGCCGCCGGCGCTACCGTCACGATCGACGCCGAGCTGACCGCCGTCGAGACCGGCGCCGTCGCCGGGGTCGTCCGCGACGAGGCGGGCGCCGCGCTGGCCGGCGTCACCGTCATCCTCGCCGGCACCCCGCTCGACCCGGCCACCACCCGCGACGACGGCGGCTACGGGTTTGACGACGTCGCGGCCGGCACGTACACCGTCACCGCCGAGCTGCCCGGCTACGCGCCGCTGCGCCAGCGGATCACCGTCGCCGCCGGCCAGACCGCGACCGCCGACCTCACGCTGACGAAGTACGAGGTGGCCGTCATCGGCGACGACCGCGGGCGCATCCTCGCCGTCCTCGAGGACCTCGGCTTCGCCGCGCAGGCGACCGACTACGCCGACGTCACCGCGCGGCCGGCCGACTTCGAGGTGGTCGTGGCGAACGGCGCGGACGGCACCGAACCGGGCCAGGAGGCGTTCGACGCGTTCCTCGCCGCCACCGACGCGGCCGGCACCAGCGTCGTCTGGCTGGACCAGTGGTCGCTGGGCTGGGGCGCGATCAACCACCTCGTCGACTACACCGGCGACCCGCAGGACGCGCCGGACGAGCTCAGCGGCAGCGGCCGGGTGTCGCTGCTGCCGACCGCGGAGCACCCGCTGACCGCCGGGCTTCCGCTCGGTGAGCGGACGGAGCTGCTGGTCACGGGCTCGGCGTGGTCGGCGTTCAGCGGCTACTCCGGCGTGACGGTCGCGGAGCTGCACACCGACGAGACGGGTGCGGCCGGCGGCGGCATCGGCTACGCGCCGCGCGGCACCGGAAGCGCGCACGTGCTGCTCGGCTCGCTGGCCGCGGCCGCCAGCTGGGGCGTCCCGGACGACGACTGGCTGCCGCCCGCGTTCACCGTCCTCGGCAACGCGGTCCGCTACGCCGCCGCCGCCGAGTTCGGCGCGGTCACCGGCACCGTCACCGACGAGACCGGCGCGCCGCTCGCGGGCGTCACCGCCGCGGCCGGCGGGCAGACGACCACGACCGGCGCCGGCGGCGGCTACCGGCTGCTGCTCGAACCCGGCGACCACACCGTCCGGTTCACCCGGCCCGGCAGCACGCCGGTCGAGCAGGCCGTCACCGTCGTGGCCGGCGGCACGCTCACCGTCGACGCGACGCTGGCCGGCTCCGGCCTCGGCGCGGTCCGCGGCACCGTCACCAGCGGGCGCGACGGCGCACCGGTCGCGGGCGCCCAGGTCGTCGTCACCGGCACCGGCCTGACCGCCAGCACCGACGCGGCCGGGACGTACGCGCTGGCCGACGTGCCCGGCGGAACGTACGAGCTGCGGGTGTCCGCCACCGGGCACTTCTCCGCCACGGCTGCCGTCGAGGTCGTCGCCGGTCAGGAGGCCGTCGCGGACGTCGAGCTGGCGCCGTCGCCGCGGGTCGGCGTCATCGGCGACTACGGCAGCGACGGCATCGTCGCCCTGCTCACCGCCGCGGAGATCGCCGCCGAACCGCTCGCGTTCGCCGACGCCGCTCGCGTCGGCGAGTTCGACGTCGTCGTGTTCAACGACCCGCCGGACCCGGGCGCTGCGACGTTCCTCGGCTTCCTCGACGCGATGGACGCCGCGCAGGTCAGCGGCCTGTTCCCGGACGACCGGTTCAGTTCCGACGGCGGCGTCCGGCTGCTGCGCAAGTACCTCGGCGACCCGGCCGGGACCACACCGATCAGTGACGAGGGCCTGGTCTCGTTCGCGCCGACCCGCCCGGACCACCCGCTGTTCGCCGGCCTGCCCGCGCAGCCGGAGATCCTGCTCGCCGACCGGTTCAGCGCCGCCATCGTCGGCTACTCCGGCACGCCTTTGGCGCACACCGTCACCGAGGCGGGCGGCGACCGCGGCATCGGCGTCGCGTTCACCGCGCGCACCCCCGGCAGCGTGCATCTGCTGGTGTCCGGCCTCGCCGCGACCGTGCTGCAGAACCCGGCCGAGGACTGGACCGACGACGGCCGCGCGTTCTACCTCAACGCGGTCCGCTGGGCCGCCGCGCCCGGCCTGGGCAGCGTCGAGGGCACCGTCCGCGGCGTCGACGGCGTGCCGGTCCCGGCCACGATCGAGGTCGCGCAGACCGGCCGGACGGTCTCCGCCGACGCTGCCGGCGCGTACGTCGTCCCGCTGGAGGCCGGCGACTACACGCTGCGGATCAGCGCGTTCGGCTACAAACCGGCCGAGCACGCCGTCACCGTCGCCCGCAACGGCGTCACCACCCTCGACGTCGAGCTGACCCCGGCCGACACCGGGACGATCCGCGGCCGGATCACCGGCGAGCCGGACATCAGCGGGCCGTCGGCGCTGGGCGACCCGATCGCCGGCGCCACGGTCTCGTTGCTCGGCACGCCGCTGACCACCACGACCGCCGACGACGGCACGTACGCGCTGGGCCTGGTCGAGCCGGGTGACTACGAGCTCGAGGTGGTGGCCGGCGGGCACGTGCGCACGCGCGTGGACGTGACGGTCGCGATCGGTGCCGAGACCGGCGCCGACGCCGAGCTGCGGTCGTCGCCGTCGGTCGGTGTGCTGGACGACTACCAGGGCCGGCTGGCCGCGTACCTGACCTACTGGGGGTACCAGCCAAGGGCTCTGACCTGGGCCGACACCGCCGCCGTCGGCGACCTCGACCTCGTGGTCGGCAACTTCGCGTCGTTCTCCGGGTTCGACCCCGGCGCCGCGGGCTGGGCCGCGTTCGACGACGCGCTGACCCGGGCGAGCGTGCCGGCGATCTGGCTGGACCAGTACGGCCGCGGCGCGTTCCGGTACCTGTCCGGCTACGACGGCGACCCGGGCGTCGAAGGCGAGGGCCGCGACGACGGCGCCGTCACGGCCGCGGCCGCGGTGCCCGGGCACCCGCTGCTGGCCGGGCTGCCGGCGTCGTTCCCGCTGATGGACGCGGACGCGGAGTACTCCTGGTTCGACGACTTCAGCGGCACGACGGTCGCGACCGTCCGCGGCGGCGACGGGTCCGGCGGCGGGCTGGCCGGGGTCCGGCACCGCGGCGCGCGGACGGTCGACGTGCTGCTCGGCACGCTCTCGGTGAGCTCGTACGGCTACCCGGCGTACGGCGACGCGGCCGGGCTGGCGTGGGCGCCCGAGGCGGAGCGGCTGCTGCGCAACGCGCTCGGCTACGCGCTGGACGGCGAGCGGCTCGGCGCCGAGGTGCGCGGCACCCTGACCGACGCCGGTGGCACGGCGCTGACCGGCACCGTCACGGTCGCCGAGACCGGCGAGACGGTTCCCGCGCGGGCGGGTGACGGCAGCTTCGTCGTCCCGCTGGCGCCGGGCACGTGGACGCTGCGCGCCGAGAGCTTCGGGCACGTCACGGCGGAGGCGCCCGTCACCGTGGCCGCCGGCCAGGTGCTGACCCGGCCGATCGCGCTGGCCGCCCGGCCGGCCGGCACCGTCGCGGGCACGGTCGTCGGGCCGGACGGCGCGGCGGTCGGCGGCGCGCGGGTGGCGCTGCCCGGGACGCCGCTGGCCACGACGACCGCCGCCGACGGCACCTTCAGCCTGCCCGGTGTGCCGGCCGACGCGTGGACGCTGCGGGTCACGGCCGCCGGGTTCCAGGCGGCGGAGCGGCCGGTCACGGTGCCGGGCGGGGCGACGGTGACCGTCGAGGTCCGGCTGCGGGCATCGCTGCCGATCGCCGTCGTGAAGGACCTCTCGTCGTCGCTCACCGGGCTGCTGCAGGGCGAGGGGTACGCCGTCGAGCAGGTCAGCGGCGCGCAGCTGGCCGGGCTGGCCGCCCGGGTCGGCGACTTCCGGCTGATCGTGTTCAACGGCACCGTCCTGTCGTCCGAGCGGGCGGCGTTCGGGGCCGTCGCCGACGCCGCGGAGGCGGCCGGGGTGTCGGTGATCTACGCCGGGCAGTGGGGCGGGTACGCCATCGGCGCGCTGTCCGGCCTGCGCGGCGACCCGGCCGCGGTGGAGTACGACTTCGTGCCCGAAGCGGTCGAGGTCGTGCCGTCCGCCGCGCACCCGATCTTCGCCGGATATGCGCCCGGCGAGCCGGTCTCGCTGCTGGTCAACCCCGGCGGCAGCCAGCAGTACCTGACCTGGTCCGGATACAGCGGGACGGCGGTGGGGTCGCTGCGGGCGGCCGACGGCACCGCGCTGGGCGACGCGTTCGGCTACCGGTTCACGTCCGGGACCAGCGTCGAGATCCTGCTCGGCGGCCTCGCGGCCAGCTCCTACGGCCGGCCCGGCGACCGGTGGACCGATGCCGCCGCGGACATCTACCTCAACGCCGTCGCGTGGGCGACCGAGGCGCGGCAGGCCCAGGTCACCGGCGTGGTGACGGCGGACGGCGCGCCCGTCAGCGGCGCGACGGTGACGGCGGCCGAGGCCGCGGTGTCGACGACGACGTCGGCGGACGGCGCGTACGTACTCGGGCTGGCGGCGGGGACGCACACGATCCGGGTCGAGGCGTTCGGGTACGCCCCGGCCACGCAGACCGTCGAGGTCCCGGCGTCGGGGGCGGTCACGCTGGACGTCGCGCTGACGCCGCTGCCGCGGGGGAGCGTCGCCGGCACCGTCACGTCCGCCGGCGGCGACCCGCTGGCCGGCGCCGTCCTCACCGGGACCGGGCCGGACGGCTGGACCGCCACGACCGATGGGGCCGGGGCCTACACGGTCGACGGCCTGCTCGAAGGCAGCTATGCGGTGACGGTGACCGCCGCCGGGCACCTGCCCACCACCGCGTCCGTCACCGTGACCGCCGACGCCACCGCCACCCTGGACGTGACGCTGGAGCCGCTGGACGTCGGCGTGCTCGGCGACGTCGGTGGCGCGGTGACCGGCTTCCTGCGCTCGGAAGGTGTGGCGGCGGCGCCGCTGGACTGGACCGTGGCCGCCGGGAGCCTGGACGGCTACGAGGTGGTCGTGGTGAACGGCGGCGAACCGGACCGCGCGACCTTCGACGGCGTGCTGACCGCGGCCGACGCCGCCGAGACCAGCCTCGTCTTCACCGGCACGTGGGGTGTCGACCAGGGCGGCGTCCGGCTGCTGGAGGCGTACACCGACCGCGTCGTGGTCGGGGCGCAGGGCTACGGCGACGGACCGGTGACGATCACCGGCTTCGACCCGGAGCACGACCTGTTCGCCGGCCTGTCCGACCCGGCGACGCTGATCACCGACGGCGGCTACTACAGCGCGCTGGCGTCGTACGCGGGGCGGCCGCTGGCGTCGCTCGCGTCGCCGGTGGGCGGGATCGCCGCCGGGTACGACTGGCGCACCGCCCGCAGCGTCGAGGTCGTGCTGTCGGCCAGCGCGGTCACCGGCGCCGTCGGTCCCGGTCTCGGCTGGACGGAGGACGGCGGGCGGCTGCTGCTCAACGCCGTCGACTGGGCCCGCGACGTGACACTGACGGCGCCCGGCACGCCGTCGCTCACCGCGCCCGCCGTCACGGTGACCGGGACCGTCGAGGCCGGCGGCAGTGCCGACTGGCCGTCGACCGTGACGGTGCTGGCCGGCGGCGAACCGGTCGCGACGGCGGTGACCGCGGCGGACGGCAGCTGGCACGCGGCCGTGCCCGTCCCAGTCGGGGCGACCGAGCTGACCGCCGTCGCCGCCAACGCCGCGGGCGAGTCGGCCGCGTCGACCCCTGCCGCCGTCGAGCGGTGGGAGCCGGAGTGGGCCGTCACCGGCACCGGCCGGGTCCGCCCGGTCACACTGGCCTTCGACGGTCCGTCCGCGACCGGCGCGCCCGCCGACGCCGCCGTCCTCGTCGTCCGCGACGCGACCGGTGCCGAGGTGGCTCGGCACGACCTGCGCTGGGCTGCCGGTCGGTACCTGCACCTGCTGGCCGGCCTGGCCGGCGGCATATACACGCTGAGCGCCGAACTCGACGTCGACGGCCTGTCCCTCGTCGTCGCCGGGCCGAGCCTGTCGATTCCGGGACCGCCACCGGGGTAGGAATGGAGGCATGAGTGCGGACAGAGAGCGTGCCGTGGTGTCCGGGGTGCCGACCGACCTGCTGATCGGCGGGCAGTGGCGGGCCGCGTCGTCGGGTGAGCGGTTCCCCGTCGAGGACCCGTCCACCGGCGAGGTCGTCACCACCGTCGCCGACGCCACCGTCGACGACGGCCTGGCGGCGCTGGCCGCGGCCGCCGAGGCGCAGGCGTCGTGGGCCGCCACCCCGCCCCGCGAGCGCGGCGAGCTGCTGCGCCGCGCGTTCGAGGCCGTCACCGCGCAGTCCGACGACCTCGCGCTGCTCATGACGCTGGAGATGGGCAAGGCGGTCAAGGAGTCGAAGGCCGAGATCGCCTACGCCGCGGAGTTCCTGCGCTGGTTCTCCGAGGAGGCCGTGCGGGTCAGCGGCGGCTACTCCGTCGCGCCCGCGGGCGGCAGCCGGTTGCTCACCCTGAAGCAGCCGGTCGGGCCGTCGTTCTTCATCACGCCGTGGAACTTCCCGATGGCCATGGGCACCCGCAAGATCGCCCCGGCCATCGCGGCCGGCTGCACCATGGTGGTCAAGCCGGCGCACGAGACGCCGCTGTCGATGCTGGCGCTGGCCCGCATCCTGCGCGACGCCGGCCTGCCCGACGGCGTCCTCAACGTCATCCCGACCTCGTCCAGCGGCAAGGTCTCGGAGCCGATCATCCGCGACCCGCGGCTGCGCAAGCTGTCCTTCACCGGTTCCACGGCGGTCGGGCGCACGCTGATCGAGCAGTCCGCGCAGCAGGTGCTCCGGGTCTCGATGGAGCTCGGCGGCAACGCGCCGTTCCTCGTCTTCGCCGACGCCGACCTCGACGCCGCCGTCGACGGCGCCATGCTGGCCAAGATGCGCAACGTCGGCGAGGCGTGCACGTCGGCGAACCGCTTCCACGTCCACGAGTCCGTCGCCGCCGCGTTCACCGACCGGCTGGCCGAGCGGATGAGCGCCCTGCGCGTCGGCCGCGGCACCGACGACGGCGTCGACGTCGGCCCGCTGGTCAGCGAGAAGCAGCGCGGAACCGTCGAGGAGCTGCTCGCCGACGCCGTCGACCGTGGCGCGAAGGTCGTCACCGGCGGTGGCCGGACCGGCGACGCCGGCTACTTCTTCCAGCCCACCGTGCTGGCCGAGGTCCCCGACGACGCCCGGCTGCTGACTGAGGAGATCTTCGGCCCGGTCGCGCCCATCACCACCTTCTCGACCGACGACGAGGCGGTGGCCCGCGCCAACGCGACGGAGTACGGACTGGTCGCGTACGTGTTCACCCGCGACCTGCAGCGGGCCCTGCGGGTCAGCGAAGCACTCGAAGCCGGCATGGTCGGCCTCAACGCCGGCATCGTCTCCAACCCGGCCGCCCCCTTCGGCGGCGTCAAGGCCAGCGGGTTCGGCCGCGAGGGCGGCGCCGAGGGGATCGAGGAGTACCTCGAGACCAAGTACGTGGCGATCAGCCTTCCCTGACGTGCCGGGCGCGAGTACGTTCGCGTAGGTGCGACACGACCACCACGGACGGACCCACCGGCTGGAACTGGACGACCAGACGCTGCGGGAGTGGGACTGCACGGTTCTCGCCAGCGACCCGGAGGAGGGCCTGGTCCTCGACCGGTCCGCGTTCTACCCGGGCGGCGGTGGCCAGCCGCCGGACCACGGGGTGCTGCTCTGGGGCGGCGTCACCACCCGCATCGCCGGCGTCCGCCCGCGCGACGACCTGTGGCTGGTGCCCGAGCCGGGCGACCCGCTGCCGCCGGTCGGCACTCAGGTGCGCGGCGCCGTCGACGACGACCGGCGCAGCCTGCTCATGCGGACGCACTCCGGGCTGCACGTGCTCTGCGGCGTCATGGCCCGCGACTTCGGCGTGCCGGTGACCGGCGGCAACATGGAGCCCGGCCAGGCCCGCCTCGACTTCGACCTCGCCGTGGTGCCGGCCGGGTTCAAGGACGCCCTGACGGAGAAGCTCAACGCCGAGGTGGCCGCCGACCGCGTCATCGACGTCCGGGTGCTGCCGCGCGACGAGGCCTACGCGCTCGGCCCCATCGTCAAGACGGCGACCGACCTGCTGCCGCCGGACCTCCAGGACATCCGCCTGGTCGACATCCGCGGCCTCGACCTCCAGGCCGACGGCGGCACCCACGTCGCGTCGACGCGTCAGATCGGCCGGGTCGAGGTGGCCAAGGTCGAGAACAAGGGCCGCGGCTTCCGCCGCATCCGCCTCAAGCTGGTCGACTGAGCGCTCCAGCAGAAAAACGGCTATGATACTGAAACTGCGGAAAGGTATCACTGGATCGGCTGAGTGATAAGAAGGTATCGATGCGGCTCGACGGCTTCAGCGTGTGGCAGCGCGCCCATGTCGTGCGGACGCAGAGTGGCTACAACGCGTTCGTGCCACCGCCGTTGCCGCCGGTCGTGGAGCTGTCGCCGGCCTTGGTGCGCCGACTCTCCTCAGCCGATCGCGCTCTCGGCGAACTCGCCGGGATGGCGCGGACCGTCGCTCATCCGGCTCTGCTGTCGCAGCCGATGATGCGGCGCGAGGCGGTTCTGTCCAGCCGCATCGAGGGGACCCGTTCGTCGCTGTCGGATCTCGTGCTGTTCGAGGTCGAGCACCCGTCGGGTCCCGCTTCCGACGACGCCCGCGAGGTCTACAACTACCTGGCCGCGCTGGACCACCTCGTTGCGCCTGATCGCCGGTATCCGGTGAGTCTGCCGCTGCTCAAGGAGGCGCACGCGGTCCTGTTCGACGGTGTGCGCGGCGCGGGAGGCGCCACGCCAGGCGAGTTCCGGCGGTCGCAGAACTGGATCGGGGCGCCGGGCTCCCTGCTCGCCGATGCGGCGTACGTACCGCCGCCGGAGGCGGACATGTGGTCGTGCCTGGACGCGTTCGAAAAGTATCTGCACGCCGAGCACGAGCTTCCGCCGCTGCTGACCTTGGCGGCCGTGCACTACCAGTTCGAAGCGATCCACCCGTTCCTCGACGGCAACGGCCGCATCGGACGGCTCCTCGTGATCCTGCTGCTGATGGAGTGGGGCCTGTTGCCGGCTCCGCTGCTGGACCTCTCCGCGTATATCGAGCCGCGGCGGGACCGCTATTACGACTGCCTGCTGCGGGTATCGACCCGAGGCGACTGGCCGGGGTGGTTCGCCTTCTTCCTCGAGATCGTCGAAGAACAGGCGCGCGACGCCGTCCGGAGGGCCGCTCGGCTGCAGGCACTGCGCGACGACTACCGCGCCCGGGTCGCCACCGCACGGTCCTCGGGGTTGCTCGGGCTGCTGGTCGACGAGGTGTTCCGGGTACCCGGCCTGACCATTGGCCGAGCACGGGACGTGCTGGGCGTGACCCACCGTGCTGCCGGGCTGAACATCGACAAGCTGGTGCGGGCGGGGATCCTCACGGAAATCCCCGGTCGTGCGCGGCCGCGGCTGTTCATCGCAACGGGCATCCTCGGCGTGCTCGATGGCTCTGACTGACGGTCACTGGCCGACGGTGCCGTCGATGGCCTCGCGGAGGAGGTCGAGGTGGCCGCAGTGCCGCCCAGTCTCCTCGATCAGGTGGATGAGCGCGTAGCGCAGGTCGAACTCCATGCCCTCGCCGCGGGCGACGTCGTCGAGAGCATGGGCGGCGACGACCTCGTTGGAGAGGGCGCACTCGGCGAGGTAGGAGCGGACGACCGAGGCGAGGGTCTCGTCGGGGGTGAGCTCGAAGCCGCCGATGTCGTGCTCGCCCCACGGATCGGGCACGTCCGGCAGCGCGGCGAAGTCGAGCGCGAACCACCACCGCTCGACGCACATGAGGTGACGGACGATGCCGGCCGGCGTGAGCGTGCTGGGCGGGCTGGGCGCCGTGGTGGCCTGCGCCAGGCTGAGGCCGGCCACCTTGTTGACCACCGTCTCGCGCAGGAAGTCGAGGCGCAGGACCAGCGCCTCGCGCTCACCAGCGCGCAGCGGCGGCACGACGCGCTCGAGCGGCACCACCGAATCGGCATCGGTCATCGGCCTCACCTCGTGGGACGACCGTAGCGGACGTCGGGGACAGAACACCGGTGAAGCGCCGGGCCGGCCAGATCACGATTTGAAGAATTCTTCAATTGCGCAGATGATGTACCTCATGCCGGTCCCGCTGCACCACGCCAAGGCGGAGTTCTTCCGCATGCTCGGCCACCCGGTCCGCATCCGGGTGCTCGAGCTGCTCCAGGACGGGCCCGTGCCAGTGCGCGAGCTGCTCGAGCAGCTCGACGTCGAGCCGTCGAACCTCTCACAGCAGCTGGCCGTGCTCCGCCGCTCGGGCATCGTCACGTCCACCCGCGAGGGCTCCACCGTCGTGTACGCGATGGCCGGGCCGGACGTCGCCGACCTGCTGCGTGCGGCCCGCCGCATCCTCACCGAGCTGCTGGCCGGGCAGCGCGAGCTCCTGCAGGAGCTGGAAGAGGAAGCCGCCACCGCCCGATGAGCCGGGCGTGGTCCCGGCTGCGGTCGGTCCTGCCCACCCGCGCGGACCTCGCCAGCATGCGCCGTCAGCCCCGGCGCGACCTACTGGCCGGCGCCACCGTCGCGATCGTGGCGCTGCCGCTGGCGCTCGGGTTCGGCATCTCGTCCGGGCTGGGCGCGGCCGCCGGCATCGCGACGGCGGTGGTCGCGGGTGCGGTCGCGGCGTTGTGCGGTGGCTCGAACCTGCAGGTCTCCGGGCCGACCGGCGCGATGACGGTGGTGCTGGTGCCGATCGTGCACCAGCACGGCGCCGACGGCGTGCTGATGGTTGGCCTGCTGGCCGGGCTGTTGCTCATGGCGCTGGCGATCGCGCGCGCCGGACGGTACATGGCCTACGTGCCGGCGCCGGTGGTCGAGGGCTTCACCATCGGCATCGCGGCGGTCATCGCGCTGCAGCAGGTGCCGGCCGCGCTCGGGGTGCCGGTGCCGGACGGCGACCGCGTCGTCCTGGTGGCCGTCGAGGCCGTGCGCGACTTCGCCGCCTCGCCTGACTGGGTCGCGGCGGGACTGGCGACCGGCGTCGCGGCGCTCATGCTGGCCGGCGCGCGCTGGCGCCCGTCCGTCCCGTTCTCGCTGCTCGCCGTCGTTGCCGCCACCACGGTGGCCGAGCTGGCCTCGTTCGACGTCGCCCGGATCGGGGCGCTGCCGGCCGGGCTGCCGGCGCCGTCGCTGGGCTTCGCCGACCCGGCGATGCTGCCCGGCCTGCTCGCCCCGGCCGTCGCGGTGGCGGCGCTGGCCGCGCTGGAGTCGCTGCTGTCGGCCACCGTCGCCGACGGCATGAGCGTCGGCCAGCGGCACGACCCGGACAAGGAGCTGTTCGGCCAGGGCCTGGCCAACGTCGCGGCGCCGCTGTTCGGCGGCGTCCCGGCGACGGCCGCCATCGCCCGGACGGCGGTGAACGTGCGCTCCGGCGCGGCGTCGCGGCTGGCGGCTCTCTCGCACGCGGTGCTGCTCGCGGTCGTCGTCTTCGTGGCCGCGTCGGTGGTCGGACGGATCCCGCTGGCCGCGCTCGCCGGAGTGCTGCTCGCGACGGCGGTGCGCATGGTCGAGGTCGGCTCGGTGCGGGCGATGCTGCACGCGACCCGCGCCGACGCCGTCGTGCTGGTGCTGACCGCGGCCGCCACGCTGGCGCTGGATCTCGTGCAGGCGGTCATCCTCGGCCTGGTCGTGGCCGGCGCGCTCGCGCTGCGCGCCGTCGCCCGCAACGTCCGCCTCGACGAGGTCCCGCTGCACGACGACATCCCCGCCGACCACGGCGACGAGGAGCGGGCGCTGCTGACCTCGCACGTCGTCGCGTACCGCCTGGACGGGCCGTTGTTCTTCGCCGCGGCGCACCGGTTCCTGCTGGAGCTGTCCGAGGTCGCCGACGTGCGGGTGGTGATCCTGCGGATGTCGCGGGTGACGACGATCGACGCGACCGGCGCGCTGGTGCTCAAGGACGCGATCGAGCGGCTGGAGCACCGGCACACCGTCGTCCTGGTGTCCGGCCTGCGCGGCGGCCACGCCCGGCCGTTGGACCGGCTGGGCGTCATCACCCGGCTACGCGACCAGGGCCGGGTGTTCGCGACGACGCCCGAGGCGATCGGGTACGCGCACGGACTGCTGGCGGCGGGTCAGAGCAGCCGGTAGGTCTTGCAGGCGTCGGTGAGGTCGCTCGCCGACGTGAACAGGTGCGCCCGCATGCCCACCGCCGCCGCGCCGCGGACGTTCGGCGCGGCGTCGTCGAGGAACAGCACGGACGACCGGTCGACGCCCAGGACCCGCAGCACGTGCATGAACACCCGCAGGTCCGGCTTGGCCACGCCGATCTCGGCGGAGTTGAACACGTGGTCGAAGTCGTCGGCGATGCGCAGTTCGGCCAACTCGGCGCCGACGCGGTCGGTGCCGTTGGTGAGCAGACCGACCCGCAGGCCCGCCACCCGCAGTTTGCGCACGATGCCGAGCACCTGACGGTCGACGGACGGGCGCTGCGTCGACCAGGCGGTGGCGGCGACCGGGCCGATGGTGGCGGCGACGCGGTCGACCCACTGCGCGCGGGTGATGCCGCCGGTGACGACCGACTGCAGCAGTCGCGGCTCGAACGCCGTCTCGTACAGCTTGCCCGGCGGCAGACCGGATCTCTTCTCGATCGCCTCCGTCGCCGCCGGATCGTAGTGGCGCACCACGCCGTCGAGGTCGAGCAGGAGGACGTCGATCAGACCCATGAGGACGAATCGTGCCAGGAACGATCATCCGGCGACAGCCGGACTCCGGCACACGGGACGGTCACATCGCCAGATCCAGGTTGGCCCGGCCGCCGACCGGCGACGATGCCAGCGCGTCCTCGCGCCGCGGAATGCGCCCGGCGAGTGCGGCATCGCGTCCCGCCTCGACCGCCAGCCGCATCGCCCTGGCCATGCGGACGGGGTCGGCGGCCCGGGTGACCGCGGTGGCGAGCAGGACGCCGTCGCAGCCCAGTTCCATCGCCTGCGCCGCCTCGGACGCGGTGCCGATGCCGGCGTCGAGGATCACCGGCACCGATGCGTCGGCGACGATCGCGGCGATGTTGCGCGGGTTGAGGATGCCCAGGCCGGTGCCGATCGGCGCGCCGAGCGGCATCACCGCGGCGCAGCCGGCGTCGGCCAGCTTGCGGGCCAGGATCGGGTCGTCGTTGGTGTACGGCAGCACGGTGAAGCCGTCGTCGACCAGTTGCCGGGCCGCCGTCACCAGCTCGACCGGGTCGGGCAGCAGCGTGACGTCGTCGGCGATGACCTCCAGCTTGACCCAGTCGGTCTCGCACGCCTCGCGGCCCAGCTTCGCCGTCAGGACCGCCTCGGCGGCGGAGAAGCAGCCGGCGGTGTTCGGCAGCACGCGGATGCCGTTGCGCTGCAGCAGCTCCCAGACCGACCCTTCGCCGTTCGCCTGCACGCGGCGCAGCGCCACCGTCGTCAGCTCGGTGCCCGACTCCAGCAGCGCCGCCTCCAGCCCGAGCAGGCTGGGTGCGCCGCCGGTGCCCATGATCAGCCGGGACGACAGCGGCACCCCGGCGATGACGAGGGGGTCGGCGGACATGTCAGCCTCCTTGGACGGCGGTGATGATCTCGATCTTGTCGTCGGGTTGCAGCGGCGTCGCCGCCCAGTCGGCGCGCGGCACGACGATCTGGTTGACGGCGACGGCGATGCCGCGGTCGCTGAACGTGCCGTCGGGCTTGGTCATGGTGCGCAGCACGACGTCGCCCAGCGTCGCGTCGGAGTCGAACGCGACGACGTCACCGTTGATCGTCACCACCGTGGTCATGTGGGTCCTCCCATCACAGTCGCGGCGAACCGGCGCGGGTCCGCGGCCGCGGCCCACTCGGGCACCGTTCCCGCACCGTATCGAGCCGCGAGCGCCGACGCGGTGAGCGGCGCGAGCAGGATCCCGTTCCGATAGTGGCCGGTGGCCAGCAGCAGGCCCGGAATGCCGGAATCGCCGATCAGCGGCAGGTTGTCGGGGCTGCCCGGACGGGCCCGCGCGGTCAGCTCCGTCAGTGGCAGCTCGTCGATGCCGGGGACCAGCGCCCGCGCGTCGCGGAGGACGGCGAACGCGCCGCCGGCCGTGACCTGCCGGTCGTCGGGCTGCTCCTCGCTGGTGGCGCCGACGACGACCTCACCGCCGGGCCGCGGCACCAGGTACACCGGACGGGCCTGCACGAAGCCGCGGACCACCCGGCCGAGCGCGAACCCCGGCTGCCCCGACGCGTCCAGCCGCAGGATCTGGCCCTTGACCGGCCGGGTCGGCACGCCGGCGAGTCCGGGTAGTTCGCGGGCCAGCTCGCGGCTGGCCCAGCCGGCCGCCAGCACGACGGACCCGGCCCGGTGCCGCGTGCCGCGGTCGTCGACCACGCCGTCCACCTCGCCCGACGGTGTCAGGCTCAGCTCGGCGACCCGGCGGCGGACGACCGCCACGCCCCGGTCGGCCAGGACCGTCAGCAACGCCGCGTGCACCCGGCGCGGGTCGGCCTGGTGCTCGTCCGCCGTCCACGTGGCGCCGGCCAGCCGCGGGCCGAGCAACGGCTCCATGCGCCGGGCGTCGTCGACGGTGATCTCCTCGATCGGCAGCCCCAGCCCGCGGCGCAGCGTCAGCAGCCGGCGCAGCTGCTGCCGGTCGCCGGAGTCGTACGCGACGGTCAGCGTGCCGGTGCGCCGGAACGCGAGGTCGGCGCCGGTGGCGTCGGACAACTCGGCGGCGAACTCCGGCCAGGCCCGTGCGGACGCCACGTTCAGCGCCGTCAGGTGGTCCTCGCCGAAGTCGGCCTCGGTGACGTCGGCCAGCATGCCCGCGGCCGCGTACGTGGCGCCGCCGCCGGGCGCGGGGTCGAGGCACGCGACCGCCAGGCCGAGCTGCGACAGCCGCCACGCGACAGCGGCGCCGATGATGCCGCAGCCGACCACGGCGACATCGACGGACGTCCTCACCGGATGCTCCCTCCGCTGGCATGACCCAGTTCAGGTTCGACGGTCGGCCCGCATGGCCCTCTCAGCCCTGCCGCCAGGGCTCCCGTGCCCTTCCACCGTACTCCGCCCGTGGCAGACTCCGGCTGTGACCCCCGACCCGAGACAGCGGCTGGCCGACGCCCGGCTCTACCTGTGCACCGACGCCCGGCGCGACCGCGGCGACCTCGAGTCGTTCCTGCACGCGGCGCTGTCGGGCGGCGTCGACATCGTCCAGCTGCGCGACAAGTCGCTGGACGCGCGCGCCGAGCTGGAGCTGCAACCGCTGGTGGCGCGCGTCGCGGCGGAGCACGGCGCGCTGGTCGCCGTCAACGACCGCGCCGACCTCGCCGAGCTGGCCGGGGCGGCGATCCTGCACACCGGGCAGGAGGACCTGCCGGTTGCCGCGAGCCGGCGGCTGCTCGGGCCGGACGTGCTGCTCGGCCGGTCGACGCACTCCGCCGAGCAGGCCGCGGTGGCCGAGGCCGACCCGGACGTCGACTACTTCTGCGTCGGCCCGGTCTGGCCGACGCCCACCAAGCAGGGCCGCCCGGCGGTCGGCGTCGAGACCGTCCGCGCCGTGGCCGCGACGGCGCCGGCCACGCCCTGGTTCGCCATCGGCGGCATCGACGAGCGCAGCGTCGCCGAGGTGGTCGGCGCGGGCGCTCGCCGGGTGGTGGTCGTGCGGGCCATCACCGCCGCGGACGACCCGGAGGCCGCCGCCCGGCGGCTGCGCGCGGCCCTGAGGGACTAGAGAGCGTCTGACGGTCGGCCATGATCATCCACCTTTTTGGCTGTCATAGCAGCTCAAAAGCTGGATGATCATGTACAGGCTCACCTAGCCCGCCCGCAGGTCGGCGTACTCGGCATGCCGGTCGAGGTAGCCGGCCACGAACGGGCACTGCGGGACGACCTTCAGGCTGCCTTCCCGGGCGTCGTCGAGCAGGGCCCGGGCCAGCGCGCCGCCGACCCCCTTGCCCTCGGCGGCCTCCTCGACCACGGTGTGCAGCGCAACGATCTCGTCGTCGCGGCGGGCGTAGGTGAGTTCGCCGACCCGGAGCCCGTCCAGGTAGGCGGCGTAGCTGCGGGCGGTCCTGGTGATCTCGATGCTCACGCGCAGTCGCCTCCAGGTGCGCTGGATCGATGCCACAGATGCTGCATGATCATGTCTACTCGTGCCGGCGACCCTTCGTACCGATCTTCCCCGATTCGCAGTGATCACCGATCTGCAACGTTAACGCACCCGCCGGGCCACCCGGCGGGCGTCGGCTCGCCAAACCGGTCCGGAGGCTGCCACGATGCACGGATGCGCCTCGATCACGTCTCGTACGCGGCCGGACCGGACGGACTCGACGCCACCGCGCAGCGGCTGGCCGGTGAGCTGGGAGTCGACCTCGTCGACGGCGGTCTGCATCCGCGCTTCGGCACCCGCAACCGGGTGTTGCCGCTGGCCGGCGGCCACTACCTCGAGGTGGTGGCGGCGCTGGACCACCCCGTCGTCGACAAGGTGCCGTTCGGCCAGGCGGTCAAGGCCCGGTCCGAGGCCGGCGGCGGCTGGCTCGGCTGGGTCGTCGCGGTCGACGACCTCGCGCCGATCGAGGAGCGGCTGGGCCGGCCCGCCGTCGGCGGCCACCGGGTGCGGCCCGACGGCTACGACCTCGTGTGGCGCCAGATCGGCGTCATGGGCCTGATGAACGACCCGCAGCTGCCGTTCTTCGTGCACTGGGAGTCCGACGCCGGCGAGCACCCGTCGAAGGGCGGCCACGACGTCGAGCTGCTCAGCCTCGACATCGCCGGCGATCCGCACTTCGTCACGGCGTGGCTGGGCGAGCCCGAGGACCATCCGCTCGACGACGTCGACGTGCGGTGGCTGCCGGTGAACGGTGGCCCGGGCGTGCGCTCGGTGCGGTTCCGCACCGCGCACGGAGAGGTCACGGTCTGAGATGGTCACCATCACCGTCGCCGGAACTGCGCACCGCCTGGTGCCGCCCGAGCGCGGCACCGTCCACCTGCGCGCCACCCGCGAGGCGCGCCGCTCGTCCGACGTCGTCCCGTTCGTCGCCGACCTGCACGCCCAGCTGTCCGCCGACGCCGAGCGGTACGTCACGGCGGGCGCGGCGACCCGGTGGTCGGCCGACCAGGTGTACGTGTCGACGGTGCAGCGGTACCGCCGCGACTCCGACGTCGCCGAGACGTTCCAGGTGGCCGCCGCCGGGGTCGCGGTGCGGTTCGCCGACTTCGCCGCGCTATCCACCTGGGTCACCGACGCCGGCGCGGTCGACGGCGTGGTGGTCGACGGCGTCGACTGGGAGCTGACCGACGACCACCGCTGCGAGATCGAGCGCGAGGTGCGGGCCGAGGCCGTGCGCGACGCCCAGGAGCGGGCGGCCACCTACGCCGCCGCGCTCGGCCTGGACGTGTCCAGTGTCGACGCCCTGTACGAGCCGGGTCTCCGGCCGCACGAGCAGCCCGGCTGGGAGGGCCGCGGGCCGTTCAAGATCACCCAGATGGGCGCCGCCGACCACGGCGGCGGCCCGTCGGTGTCGCTGCGCCCGGAACCGATCGAGGTGTCGGCGACGATCTCCGCCGACTTCACCGCGTCCTGATCCGGGCGCAGCCGGCCGTCAGGCGTCGCGCTTCTTGAAGAGGTACCAGCCGACGGCCAGGATGATCGCGACGAACGCCGCGAACACGCCACCGGACTCCCAGCGGCCCAGGAAGTCGAACTCCGGGCCGCCGTTGGCGTCGTACGGACCGGTGGCGATGAGCCGGGCGCCGGCGCTGAACGGCAGGAACTTCAGCGCGGGCTGCAGCCAGTCGAGGGCCGACCACAACGACAGCGCCGCGATCAGCGTCTCGACGATCAGCGGCACCACCAGCAGGATCACCAGCGCCGACGGGACGCCACGGAAGAGCTGGCCGAGGGCGACGCCGAGGATGGCGTAGAGCACCACGAAGACCACGTAGCCCGGGATCACCTCGCTCAGCGGCTCGGCGCCGAGGTCGGGCGCGTTCTGCCAGTACAGGCTGCCCAGCCCGATGTTGATCGCCACCGAGACGACGGTGATGACCGCCGCGGTGATCGCCACCATGAGCACCTTGGCCAGCAGCAGCCGGGTGCGCTGCGGGATGGCGGTGAGCGTCGGCTGGATGGTGCCGTGCCGGTACTCGTGACCGGTGGCGAAGATCCCGATGATGGCCAGGAAGATCGCCAGGAACGGCGCCAGCTCGGCGCCGCCGGTGACGATGATGCCGGCGTCCTCGGCGGTGATGAGGTCGTTGCGGGTGGCGAACGCGACGCCGAACGCGATGGCCGTGGTCAGCAGCAGGCCGATGCCGATCAGCCAGTAGGTGGAGCGCAGGGTGCGCAGCCGCACCCATTCGAAGCGCAGGGCGCTGCTCATGCGGCACCTCCGGGCGTGGTGTCGCCGGGCTGGGACGGCGGGACGGGTGGCGCGGCGGGTGGTCCGGCCTGCGGGGTGGCGGGCTGGGGCGCGGCGTCGGCCACCCCGGGGACGTCGTGCGCGACGTACTCCTCGGACGCGCCGGTCGCCGTGATGAACGCCGTCTCCAGCGACGCCGTCTGGGTCGCCAGCTCGTGCAGCAGGATGTTGTTCTGGAAGGCCAGCTCGCCGATCGCGGCGGTCTCGATGCCGGACACCCGCAGCGCGGGCGACGGCGCCGGCGTCGCGACGGGCGCATCGGCGCCCTCGACGGTGACGACGGCCCGGGCGTCGACGGGCACGTCGTCGACGGTGACGCCGTCGACGCGGCGGAGGAGCTCGGCCAGCTGGGCGGCCTGCGGGCTGCGCACCAGCACAGTGGACTGGGTGAAGTCGCGGACGAAGCCGTCGACGTCGCCGTTGTAGATCATGGTGCCGCGGCCGATGACGACCAGCTGGTCGGCCATCAGCGCCATCTCGGGCAGCAGGTGGCTGGAGACGAAGATGGTCCGGCCCTGGTCGGCCAGCGACTTGAGGACGGTGCGCAGCCAGTGGATGCCGCTGGGGTCCAGGCCGTTGGCCGGCTCGTCGAGGATGAGCGTCTGAGGGTCGCCGAGCAGCGCCTGCGCCAGGCCCAGCCGCTGCGCCATGCCGAGGGAGAAGTTCTTCGGCTTCTTGTTCTTGACCTCGGTGAGGCCGACGAACTCGAGCACCTCGTCGACCCGGTGGAACGGGATGCCGCTGCCTGCCGCCAGCATGCGCAGGTGGTTGCGGGCGGTGCGGGTCGGGTGGAACGCCTTGGACTCGAGCACGGCGCCGATCTCGCGCATCGGGTGCGCGATGGTGCCGAACTTGCGCCCGTCGAACAGCGTCTCACCACCGCCGTTGTCGAGGTCGAGCATGAGGCGCATGGTGGTGGACTTGCCCGCGCCGTTGGGTCCGAGGAATCCCGTCACCATGCCGGGACGCACCTCGAACGTCAGATGATCGACGGCGGTCTTCGCGCCGTATCGTTTGTACAACCCCTGGGCCGTGATCATGATCTCCCGATCGTTGGACGGTCGCTGCGAACCTACCGGCTCATCGGCGGCGGCCAGCTCATTCGCACTGTGGAAGGTGCGTGTCCGACCTGCGGAGGAGGGGCAAAGCCCGGCGAACCCGGATCAGCCGGCCCGCAGTGCCTGACGGGCCAGCCGGCCGGCCTGGGCGCCGTAGGATCCGCCGAACAGCACGGCGTGGACGAGCACGGGGTGCAGCTGGTGCAGCGGCAGCCGTTCGCGCCAGCCCGCGGCCAGCGGCCAGGCCTCGTCGTAGGCGGCGAGGACGCGGTCGAGGTGCGGCAGGCCGAACAGCGTGAGCATGGCGAGGTCGGTCTCGCGGTGACCGCCGTGCGCGGCGGGGTCGACGAGGTGCGCGCCGGTCTCCGTCCACAGCACGTTACCGGCCCAGAGGTCGCCGTGGATCAGCGCGGGCGGCTCGTCCGGCCCGGCCAGCCGGGGGAGGTCGGCGATCACCTTCTCGACGTCGGCGACGGTGCGCCGGTCGACGGCGCCGGCCTTGCGGGCCGTGCGCAGGTACGGTTCCAGCCGTCCGTACGCCCACAGGTCCGGCCAGCGCTGCCACGGCCCGTGCGGGAGGTCGAGGCTGCCGATCCAGCCGGGGCCGTCGGCCGAGCCGAAGACGTCGGCGCCGTGCCGGTGCGTGGCGGCCAGCGCGCGGCCGAACCGTTCCGCGGCCGTCGCCGACGGGACGCCCGTCGTGACCCATTCGAGGACGAGGCAGCGTTCGTCGTGTGCGAGCACCCGCGGGACGGGGACGCCGCCAGGGGCCGCGGCCAGCCGCGTCAGTCCGAGCGCCTCGGCCGGGAAGAACCCCGGCGGCGCGCCCGCCCGGGTCTTGACGAAGACGGTGCGGCCGTCGCCGAGCCGGGCCTGCCGCGCTTCGCAGATGGAACCGCCGCCGACCGGGGTGAGCGATTCGACGGCGGTGCCCAGCAACGTGTGCAGATGCTCACTGTCGACTGGGCTCACCGCCCGGCGCGTCCAGCTCGATCTCCTCGCGTACCGCCGCGACGAAGCCGTCGGCGGCCCGCTCGATCATCAGCAGCACGTGGTCGAAGGCGGCGTCGTCGCCGTAGTAGGGGTCGGGCACGTCGGTGTCGTCGGTGGTCACGGCGTCGGGGTCGTAGCTGCGCAGCAACTGCACCTTGGCGCGGGTGTCGTCGTCGCGGGCCAGCGTGCTGAGGTCGGCGAAGTTCTCGCGGTCGAGGGCCAGGACGAGGTCGACGTCGGCGAACCACTCGCGGCGGAACTGGCGGGCCCGGTGGGCACCGCCGTCGTAGCCGTGGTGGTGCAGCGCCGTGAGGGCGCGGGAGTCGGCCTGCTGGCCGGCGTGCCAGCCGCCGGTGCCGGCGGAGTCGACGGTGACGAGGTGACCCAGGCCGACCTCCTCGAGTCGGCGGCGCAGCACGAACTCGGCGATGGGCGACCGGCAGATGTTCCCGGCGCAGACGACGCAGACGCGGTATGGGGTGCTGGGATCCGTCACGGCCAGGCGCCTCAGCGGCGCTGGCGCGCGAGCTCCCCGACGGCCAACGCGAGCTCGGTGGCCAGATCGAAGGACCGCTCGTGGTTGGGGTTGCTGCGCATCCACAGGCAGATCGTCTGCACGACCGCACCGGACCAGGCGGGGTCACGGCGCAGCGCGTGGCGGACGGAGACCGGCCGCGGCGCGAAGGACGTGACGTCGAACCACTGCCCGTCGGCGAAGGCGAGCATGGGATTGCCGTGCGGATCGTCGTAGACGACCTCGTAGACCATCGAGCCCACCAGCGCGTGCCGGTTGGAGTCGGGTTCCGGGTATCCCGGCGGAGTCGTGACCGCGAGCGGCACCGGACGCGACGCGGACGTGCCGCGGTCCGGGTGCCGGGCGCGCTGATGGCCCGAAGGAGGTTGCTCGGTCAGGACCGAACCGACGGGGCCGTAGCCGATCGTCATCTGTTCACCATGCCCACACTGAGTTCAGGGCACAACGAACCCCCGTGGCGCCAGCAGAAACGGGCGCCTATCCGTCGTGCAGAGGATGCTAGGCCAAAGGTACGTCAAACATCGGCCCAGCGGAAGAAGGGTCGTATCAAGTAGGCGTTAAGGGCCACGCCGCGACGACGGATGGACGACCCCGTGCAGCCGTTCGTCAGTTCGGCAACAACAGATTCAGGATCCAGCTGACGAACGAGACCACCAGCGCGCCGAGCACGGCCGACCAGAAGAAGTCGTCGACGTGGAAGGGCACGTCCAGGGCGTCGGCGATCCACGAGGTCAGCTCGAACATCAGCGCGTTGACGATCAACGTGAAGAGACCGAGGGTCAAGATCAGCAGTGGTAGAGACAACAACTGGACCACTGGTTTGATGAACGCGTTGATGAGGCCGAAGATCAGGGCCACGACAAGCAAGGTCAGGATCTCGCTTGACGTGCTGTCAGAGCTGATGGTCACGCCGTCGACGATCCGGGTCGCCACCCATAGGGCGAAGCCGTTGACGAGCAGGCGGATGATGAAGGACGTCACGGCTGCCGAGCGTACACATCCGGGGCCGTCCGCGGGAGCGGCTATCGTGCGGACATGGTGCGCATTCGCAAGGCTCTCGACGGCCTGCCGTCCTACAAGCCGGGCCGGCCGGCCGCACCGGCGGCGGGTGCTGAGCAGGCGTTCAAGATCTCCTCGAACGAGAATCCCTACCCGCCGCTGCCCGGCGTCCTCGAGGCCGTCACGGCGACGGCTGGCACGCTGAACCGCTATCCGGACATGTTCGCCACCGAGCTGGTGGCGGCGCTGGCCGACCGCTTCGGCGTGCCGCCCGAGCACATCGCCACCGGCACCGGCAGCGTCGGCGTGCTGCAGCAGATCGTCCAGGCCACGGTCACCGAGGGCGACGAGGTGGTCTACGCGTGGCGCTCGTTCGAGGCGTACCCGATCGTGGTCGGCATCTCCGGCGCCACGGCGGTGCAGGTGCCGCTGGCCGACGGGGCGCGGCACGACCTCGACGCCATGGCCGACGCCATCACCGACCGCACCCGCCTCGTGCTCGTGTGTACGCCGAACAACCCGACCGGACCGGTCGTCGGGCGCGATGAGCTGGCCGCGTTCGTGCGCCGGGTGCCCGAGGACGTCCTGGTGGTCGTCGATGAGGCGTACCGCGAGTTCGTCCGCGACCCCGCAGCCGCCGACGGCCTCGAGCTCTACCGCCAGCACCGCAACGTGTGCGTGCTGCGCACGTTCTCGAAGGCGTACGGGCTGGCCGGACTACGCGTCGGGTTCGCCATCGCGCACGACGACGTCGCTGACGCGCTGCGCAAGACCGCGGTGCCGTTCGGCGTCTCCGGCATCGCCCAGCGGGCCGCCGTCGAGTCGCTGGCCCGCGAGGCGGAGCTGCTGGAGCGGGTCGAGGCCCTGGTCGGCGAGCGCGCCAGGGTGTATGACGCGCTGTCGGCGCAGGGATGGGACATACCTCACACCGAGGCGAACTTCGTGTGGCTGGCCCT
Organism: Jiangella muralis; assembly: GCF_001270745.1. Classification (GTDB taxonomy): domain Bacteria; phylum Actinomycetota; class Actinomycetes; order Jiangellales; family Jiangellaceae; genus Jiangella; species Jiangella muralis. Next base: position 142,565 of record NZ_LFXL01000027.1, on the reverse strand, counting down.
GGGCGAGCGGACCCTCGACTTCGCTCGCTTCTGCGAGGACGAAGGGCTGGTCGTACGGCCCTTCGCCGGCGCCGGCTGCCGGGTCACGATCGCCGAGCCGGAGGCCAATGACAGGCTGATCCGACTGGCCGCCGAATGGCAGGAAGGCTAACGCTTTCCAAAAGGCGCATATCCCCGCTTGCTGGGGGAACAAGCACGGACGGCGTCCTGCGTTCGGGGGGCGAGACGCCGGACGCCGTCCGTGCAGTCTGTGGCTACCGCATCAGCAACAGTAGGATCCGGGGTCGGCGGCCGGTGCGAAAGCGGCCGTCGCGGGTGTGCTCACCGTGAACATGAGTGCGAACGATGCGACAACCGCGATCGCCACTCGCTTGGCGCGCCCCATCTAGATCGAACTCCTAAAGTCGGCATTTGGGCTGGCAAAATGTGACTGACTGTAGTCCAATACTGTCATGACAGAAGACCAGCCAGCAACAGTGGACGAGGCGCCGCTACCGACGCCCGTCGGGCAGCGTATCCGATCCCGCCGGTTGGAGCTCGGACTCTCCCAGGCGGAGATCGCCGAGGGCATGTTGTCCCCCAGTTACGTCTCGCTCGTCGAGAGCGGCCGCCGCCAGCCGGCCTCGTCCGCGCTCTCCCACATCGCCGAGCGGCTGCGCATCGACGTCGAGTACCTGCGCGACGGCGTCGACGCCTCTGTCCGCACCAAGGCCCGCCTCGCCCTCGGCCGCGCCGAGATGGCGCTGCGCGAGGGCCGGGCCGGCGAGGCGTACGAGCAGTTCACCGCGCTGGTCGGGGATCCTGGTCTGAACGACGAGCAGAGCCGCGCCGCCCGCCTGGGCCGGGCGCTGGCCCGCGAGCGCACCGGCGACCTCGAGGGCGCCATCGAGGTGCTCAGCGAGCTCGCCGACGAAGCGCGGCAGACGCCCGCGGTGCAGTCCTGGCTCGACGTCGCCATCGCGCTCACCCGGTGCTACGACCGCGCCGGCGACTACGACATGGCCATCCAGGTCGGTGAAGAGGCCCGTCGCGCGGCCCTCGACATCGGGCTGGAGAACACCGACGAGTACATCCGCCTCGGCTGCACGGTCCTCGGGGCCTACGCCGCCCGCGGCGACATCGTGCGGTCCAACGCGCTCGCGGCCGAACTGGTGGCCGCCGCCGACCGCATCGGCACGCCGCACACCCGTGGCGCGGCGTACTGGAACGCCTCGCTCGTCGCCGAGACCCGCGGCGAACTGGCGCTGGCGCTGAACCTGGTCGACCGCGCGCTGGCGATGTTCGGCGAGGGCGACGACCTCCGCAACCTCGCCCGGCTGCGGCTGGCGCACGCCTGGCTGCTGCTGCAGGGCAGCGAGCCCCGGGCGGCGGAGGCGCTGACCATCCTCGACGGTGTCGAGGCGGCCATCCGGCAGCACGGCAGCGCCACCGACATCGCCAGCTTCAGCACCAAGCGGGCCGAGGCGCTGCTGCGGCTCGGCCGGCTCGACGAAGCCCGCGCCTCCGCCGACACCGCGCTGCGCGAGCTGGGCGACCAGCCGTGGATGGGCGGGGCGCTGGCCCGGCTCACCCTCGCCCGGGTGCTCCGGGCTCAGGGCGACGTCGAGCAGAGCATCCGCGAGGCCGCGCTGGCGGCGTCCGCGCTCGAGTCCATGGGGGCCACTCGCGTGGCCGCCCGGGCCTGGCGCGAGCTGGCCGACCTCTACCGCGACCTCGGCCGTACCGACGCCGCGCTCGACGCCTACGACAGCGCTTTGCGCTCGGTGCGGGTGGGCCCGCACATCGCGTCCGGCCTCGCCGACGAATCCGCCGGCGGGAGCCTCGACGGCTCGCTGGGCCTCACCCCGTCGGCCACTGCCTGACGAGCGACGCACTGTCACACAGCGATGCCCCGGCGCCAGTCAGGCGCCGGGGCATCGCTGTGAGTGCGGGAGTCAGCAACAGTAGTCGGAGCCGCCGTCCGGCGTGTCGCGCACGCCGTCGTCGTTCCACGGGGCCACTTCCCCCGGGGCAGCGCCGACGCCGCCGGTGGCGACCACGGTGGTCCCAGCCAGGCCGGCCACGGCGACCAGCGCCGCGAGGACGATCCTTCGCTTCACGTCACTCGCTCCCTTCCAGGGGTAGGACGCGGTGTGCGCGTCCTATCGGAAACCGTGCCGAATCCTTGCAACCTACCCGGCGAAATGTCAACGGTCGAGCGGGACGGAGTCAGGTGAGCGCCTCGTCCGGGGTGCGGTCGGGGGCGGGGTCGGAGCCGCGACCCTTGGCCGCCGTCCGCTCGCCGTTGACGACCAGAACGACGCCGCCGACCACGAGCGCGCCGCCCGCCAGCACGATCGACGTCACCGGCTCGGACAGGATGGCCCAGCCGAGCAGCACCGCGACCACCGGGTTGACGTACGCGTAGGTCCCGATCAGCGACAGCGGCGCCACCGACAGCAGGTACGCGTAGGCGGTGTACCCCAGCAGCGACCCGAACAGGACCAGGTACGCCACCGCCACCCACCCCTCCGCCTGGATCGCCGAGAGGTCCAGGCCGCTGAGCTCACCGCTGGCCACGGACACCGCGAGCATGACCAGCCCGGCGGTGAGCATCTCGTACGCCGACGCGACCAGTGCGTTGCGCGGCAGCCCCAGCCGTGGCGAGAAGTAGGAGCCGAACGCCCAGGAGATGGTGGCGAACAGCAGCAGCCCCACCCCCCACGCCTCGACACCGTCGATGCCACCGCGCGGCAGGCTGATGATGGCCACGCCGGCCAGGCCGACCAGTACGCCGGCCCACGTGAGCAGCGGCGGGCGCTGGCCGCCGGCGACCTGCAGCAGCACGAACCACAGCGAGATCGCCCCGACGATGAGTGCGGCGAGTCCGCTCGGCACCGTCTGCTCGGCGACCGCGACCATCCCATTGCCGAGCACGAGCAGCAGCAGGCCCATGACCGCCGAGCCGCGCAACTCGCGCCGTCCGACCCGGATGCGGGACCGGCCGTGCCGCAGCCACAGGTAGCCGAGCAGCAGCAGCCCGGCGAGGGTGAAGCGCAGCCCCATGCCGAGGAACGGCGGGACGTCGGCCTCGACCATGACCCGGATGCCGAGGTACGTCGAGCCCCAGACCACGTAGACGACGACGAGCGCGGTCCAGATCATCCCCGGCCGGGCCGGAGCCTGGGTCATGAGTGTCTCCTTCGATCAGTACTGACAGCGCCCATTGTGGCGGATCGCCGGCCAGCGGCGACAGCGAGTTTCGGCCATGTCGCTGCGAGATCGGGACAGGTCGCCGCGGCATCTGTCCCGATGTGGGCGCCAGGCGGCGGCGACACTAGATGTAGGTGACTTGCATCTGTGTAACTACCAGATAGTGTGGGTCTTGCAGCTGGTTCCGCCGGTCAGCCAGGCCGGCGGAGGCAACAGGGAACCCGGTGTGAGTCCGGGACTGCCCCGCAGCGGTGAACGGGAACGACCGCCGTCAACGAAGCACTGGGCCGCCACCAGGTGGCCTGGGAAGCGACGGCCAGTAGAAGGAGCGCCATCCGCCAGGTGGCCCTCCGCGCCCGTGAGTCCGAAGACCTGCCAGCGCACCGCACGCCACACGCGTGCGGTGGTCCGCGGCTCCCGAGGGAGGGGCCAGGGGACGATTCGACGACGTACTCACCGCCGCGCTCGCGCCATCAGCGCGCCCGGCGCGGTGTCGGCGACGCATCTCTCCTGACCCCGGCCTCCGAGCCCGCGGGCCGAGCCAGCCGAGCTCGCGAGGAGAGAGATGAGCGTCAACGTCGTCAAACGTGATGGATCGGTCGAGCCCTACGACGGCTACAAGATCGCCCGGGCCATCGAGGCCGCCAGCGTGGGCCTGGACAACCAGGTCGCCCGGGTCACGCAGCTGCAGTCCGAGCTCGAGATCACCCTGTTCGACGGCATCACCAGCCAGCAGCTCGACGAAGCCGTCGTCCAGGTGGCGCTGCAGAACGTCCGCGACGATCCCGCGTTCGACACCGTCGCGGCGCGGGTGCTGCTCAAGACCGTCTACAAGCGGGTCCTGGGTGACTACGAGACCCCTGACCAGCTGGCCGAACTGCATCGGCAGAGGTTTCCCGGCTACGTTGCGGAGGGCGTGGCCGCCGGACTTCTCGACGCACGGCTCACGACGCACTTCGACCTCGACCGGCTGGCCGCGGCGCTGGACCCGGCGCGCGACGACCTGCTGCGCTACATCGGCGCGGTCACCATGAGCAACCGCTACATGATCAACGACCGCGACGGCCACCGGCTCGAGGTGCCGCAGTTCTTCTGGATGCGGGTCTCGATGGGGCTGTCGCTGAACGAGGCCGACCCGACCGCCGCGGCCGTCGAGTTCTACGCCAAGATGTCCCGCCTCGACTACCTCGCCGCCGGGTCCACGCTGGTGAACGCCGGCACGGCGTACTCCCAGCTGTCCAACTGCTTCGTCATGGAGATGCAGGACGACATCGAGCACATCGCCAAGAGCGTGCGCGACGTCATGTGGCTGACCAAGGGGACCGGCGGCATCGGGCTGTCGGTGACGAAGCTGCGCGCCGAGGGCTCGCCCATCCGCAGCAACAACACCGTCTCGACCGGCCCGATCCCGTTCATGCACACCATCGACTCCACGCTGCGGGCGGTGTCGCGCGGCGGCAAGAAGTTCGGCGCGCTGGCCTTCTACATCGAGAACTGGCACCTCGACTTCCCGCAGTTCCTCGACCTCAAGCAGAACGCGGGCGACCCGTACCGCCGGGTCCGCACCGCCAACACCGCGGTCTGGATCTCCGACGAGTTCATGACCCGCGTCGCGAACGACGACGACTGGTACCTGTTCGACCCGCTCGACGTGCCGGACCTACCGGAGCTGTACGGCGCCGCCTTCAGCCGGCGCTACGCCGAGTACGTCGCGGCGGCCGAGGCCGGCGAGCTGCGTGCGTTCACCCGCATCAAGGCGCGCGAGCAGTTCCGGGCCATCCTGGTGGCCCTGCAGACCACGTCGCACCCGTGGCTGACGTGGAAGGACACCATCAACAACCGGGCGCTCAACGACAACACCGGCACGATCCACCTGTCCAACCTGTGCACCGAGATCACCTTGCCGCAGGACCGCGACAACGTCGCCGTCTGCAACCTCGCGTCGATCAACCTGTCCGCTCACCTCGGTCCGGACGGGTGGCAGTGGGACCGGCTGCGCGACAGCGTCCGGCTGGCCGTCCGCCAGCTCGACAACCTCATCGACATCACCATCTCGTCGGTGCCCGAGTCCGAGCGGTCCAACGAGCTGAACCGCGCCGTCGGCCTGGGCGTCATGGGCTTCACCGACGTCGTCGAGCGGCTGGGCTGGTCGTACGAGAGCGAGCAGGCCTACGACCTCATCGACCGGCTGATGGAGTTCATCAGCTACCACGCCATCGACGAGAGCGCCGACCTCGCCCGCGAGCGCGGCTCGTACGCCAACTTCGACGGCTCCGGCTGGAGCCGCGGCCTCGTTCCGATCGACACCGTCGACCGGGCCGAGCGCGAGCGCGGCGTGCCGATCACCGTCACGCGGTCCAGCCGGCTCGACTGGGACGTGCTGCGCGCCAAGGTCCGCGGCGGCATGCGCAACGCCACCCTGATGGCCATCGCCCCGACGGCGTCCATCGGCCTGGTCGCCGGCACCACGCCGGGGCTGGACCCGCAGTTCTCCCAGCTGTTCAGCCGGGCCACCAGCTCCGGCAAGTTCCTGGAGGTCAACCGCAACCTGGTGGCCGACCTCAAGGAGCGCGGGCTGTGGGAGGACGTCCGCGAGGACCTGCTCCGCGCCCAGGGCGACGTGTCGGCGCTGGACGCCGTCCCGGCCGACCTCAAGGCGATCTACCAGACCTCGTTCCAGCTCTCGCCGTACGCGTTCATCGAGGTCGCGGCCCGGGCGCAGAAATGGATCGACCAGGCGATCAGCCGCAACATGTACCTCGAGACCCGCGACATCGACGACATGGTCGACATCTACTCGGCGGCTTGGGCGAAGGGCGTCAAGACCACGTACTACCTGCACGTCAAGCCGCGGCACACGGCCGAGCAGAGCACCGTCCGGGTGAACAAGGCCGAGTCGCTGGCCGGCGCCGGCGCCTCGTCCGGCGGGTCGCGGCGCGGCTTCGGCGCGGCCCGCGCGGCCGCGAGCCCGGCACCCGAGCCGGCGCCGGCGCAGGAGCTGACGGTCGTCGACACCGGCGAGGAGGCGGCCGCCTGCCCCGTCGATCCGCAGGAACGGCTGCAGTGCGAGTCCTGCCAGTAGGGGGAGGAAGACGATGAGCATTCTCGGCACCGGCATCCAGGAGGGCCTGCTGCTCAAGCCGGTCCGCTACCCCTGGGCCTACGAGCTGTACAACCAGGCCGTCGCGAACACGTGGTTTCCGCACGAGGTACAGCTCGGCGAGGACATGGCCGACTTCAAGAAGATGTCCGACGAGGAGCGGCACGCGCTGACGTTCCTGATGAGCTACTTCAACCCGAACGAGCTGCTGGTGAACAAGGCGCTCGCGTTCGGGGTGTACCCGTACCTGAGCGCGGCCGAGGCGCACCTCTACCTCGCCAAGCAGATGTGGGAGGAGGCCAATCACGTCATGGCCTTCGAGTACGTCCTCGAGACGTTCCCCATCGACCGCGAGCAGGCATATGCGGCGCACGCCACCATCCCGTCGATGGTGGCGAAGGAGGAGTTCGAGGTCCGCTACATCAAGCGGATGGCCGAGCAGACGCTCGACATCACCACCGTCGAGGGCAAGCAGGACTTCGTCCGGAACCTGGTCGCCTACAACATCGTGCTGGAGGGCATCTGGTTCTACAGCGGGTTCATGGTGGCGTTGAGCTTCCGGCAGCGGAACCTGCTGCGCAACTTCGCGTCGCTGATCGACTGGATCGTCCGCGACGAGAGCCTGCACCTGAAGTTCGGCATCAACCTCGTCCTCACCGTGCTGGACGAGAACCCGGAGCTGCAGACCCCGGAGTTCGCCGCCGAGATCGAGCAGATGATCATCGACGGCGTCGCCATGGAGGAGCAGTACAACCGCGACCTGCTGCCCACCGGCATCCTGGGGATGAACGCCGAGTACATCAACCAGTACGTGAAGTACCTGGCCGACCGGCGGCTGGAGGAGTTGGGCTTCGAGCCGCACTACAAGGTCGCCAATCCCGCCAAGTGGATGGCGACTGCCAACGACACGCTGCAACTGGTGAACTTCTTCGAGTCCATCAACACCAGCTACGAGGTCGACGCTCGCGCGGGCGGAGGATAGGGACTCATGTACGTACGGGTGCGCCGTCGCCGGCCAGGCCGCGACGGCGCACCGCTGCCGCCGCTGCCCGGCGCGGGGCTGGGCCTGCTCGGCCCCGCGTTCGTGGCGGCGGTCGCCTACGTCGACCCGGGCAACGTCGCGACCAACCTGTCGGCCGGCTCCGGCTACGGCTACCTGCTGGTGTGGGTGCTGGTGCTGGCCACCGCGATGGCCGGGCTGGTGCAGTACCTGTCGGCGAAGCTGGGCGTCGTCACCGGGTCGTCGCTGCCCGAGGTGCTGCGCGACCGGATGCCGCGCGGCGGCCGGCTGGCGTACTGGCTGCAGGCCGAGGTGGTCGCGATGGCCACCGACATCGCCGAGGTGGTCGGCGGCGCCATCGCGCTGAACCTGCTGTTCGGCCTGCCGCTGTGGCTGGGCGGCCTGATCACCGGCGTCGCGTCGATGGCGCTGCTGACGGTGCAGAACGGCCGCGGGCAGCGCGCCTTCGAGCGGGTCGTGACGACGGCGCTGCTGGTCATCGCGGCCGGGTTCGTGGCCGGGCTGTTCGTGCAGCCGCCGTCGGCGTCGGGCATCGTGTCCGGGCTGGTGCCGCGGTTCGAGGGCACCGAGACGGTGTTGCTGGCGGCAGGCATGTTCGGCGCGACCGTCATGCCGCACGTCGTCTACCTGCACTCGGCGCTGGCCCGCGACCGGTTCGGCGCCACGCCGGAGCCCGGGCTGGTCGGCCGGCTGCTGTCGGCCACCCGGGTGGACGTCGGCCTCGCCATGGTCGTGGCGGGCAGCGTGAACATCGCACTGCTGCTGGTCGCGGCCGCCTCGCTGCGCGGTGTCGACGGCACCGACACCATCGCGGGGGCGCACGCCGCCGTCGAGTCCGGCCTGGGGACGGCGATCGGCGTGCTGTTCGCGGTCGGCCTGCTGGTGTCCGGCCTCGCGTCGACGTCGGTGGGCTGCTACGCCGGCGCGGTGATCATGGAAGGGCTGCTGCTGCGGCGCATCCCGCTGCTGGCCAGGCGGCTGGTGACGCTGCTGCCGGCGGTGCTGATCCTGACCACCGGCGCCGAGCCGACGTGGCTGCTGGTGCTCTCGCAGGTGGTGCTGTCGTTCGGCATCCCGTTCGCGATCATCCCGCTGGTCGCCGTCACCGCGAAGTCGTCGGTCATGGGCCGCTGGGCCAACTCGCGCCTGACGACCGTTCTCGCCATCGGCGTCGCCGTCGTCGTGGTCGCCCTGAACGTCGCGCTGCTGACCCTGACGGTGCTCGGCTGAGGGGCTGAGGTGAGGTGCAGCACGGATCGCTCGCCCATCGGCGGCCGGTCAGACGTGGCCGCGTCCGTATCTCGATGGTCGGCGGTGCCTGCACAGGGATGGTGACACCAGCGCCAACGGTTGGCGGCAGCGTCAACATCCGCGTCGGCATGACCATGCCCGCGTCCGCCTCCCGACCGGCCGGCATCGCATGGCTGACGGGTGGGTGGCCGCCCTCGGTCAGAGCCAGCCGTTCTCGTCGGCGATGCGCACGGCCTCGGCCCGGCTCGACGCGCCCAGCTTGGCGACCGCGGCGGCCACGTAGTTGCGGACCGTGCCGGGCGAGAGGTGGGTGCGCCGGGCGATGACGGCGACCGGGGTGTCGTAGCCGGCCAGCCTGAGCACCTCCAGCTCACGCGGCGTCAGCGGGTTGACCGGCGCGGTCAGCGCGTCGGCGGCCAGCCCGGGGTCGACGTAGCGTTCGCCACCGTGGACGCGGCGGATGACGTCGGCCAGCGTGCCACCCGGCGACCCCTTCGGGAGGAAGCCCTTCGCGCCCGCCGTCAGCGCCCGTTGCAGGTGCGGTGGACGGCCGTGGCCGGTGAGGATGACGACGGCGCACGACGGCAGCGCGGTGGCCAGCTCGGCCGCCACCTCCATGCCGGACAGGCGTGGCATCTCCAGGTCGGCGACGACCACGTCGGGACGGTGCGCCAGCGCGGCGTCGACGGCGGCCCGGCCGTCCGGAGCCTGCGCCACCACCTCGAGGTCCGGTTCGAGGCCGAGCAGGGCGGCGACGGCGGTGCGGATCAGCTCCTCGTCGTCGGCCAGCAGCACCCGGATCACGTCGGCACCACCACCGCGAGCGTGAACGTGCCGTCGCCGGACCGGCCGGAACGCAGCGTGCCGCCTGCCTCGGCCAGCCGGTCGGCCAGTCCGCGCAGGCCGGAGCTGTGCGCGTCGGGCCCGTCGCCCGTCGCGCCGTCGTTGACGACCGTCATGCGCACCTCCGCGTCCTCCTGGCCGATGTCGATCGTGCACCATCGGGCCCGGCTGTGTCGCAGGACGTTGGTGCTCGCCTCCCGCAGGACGGGGATCAGCAGCGCGGCGACCGGCTCGGGCGGCGGCACCGACGGGCCGGTGACGGTGCAGCGGACGCCTGAGGATTCCAGCACCCGGCGGATCGCGTCCAGTTGACCGTCGAGGTCGACCGCCCGGTAGCCGTGCACCACCTGACGCAGCTCGGTGAGCGCCGACGCCGCCAGCGACCGCGCTTCCTCCGCCTCGCGCCCGGCACGCTCGCCGTCGGCGGTCGCCAGCCGGGCCGCAAGCTCCGTCTTCAACGCGATCACCGACAGCGTGTGCCCGAGCAGGTCGTGCACGTCGCGGGCAAACCGCAGCCGCTCCTCGGTCGCGGCCAGCCGGGCTTGCGCCAACCGGCCCTCGCGGGCCTCGACCAGCAGGTCCCACAGCCACATCGGCACCCCGCACAGCGCCGCCACCATGACCGCGTTGATCAGTGTGAGCAGGACGTACGTCGGCACCGATCCGCCGGTCCACCAGCCCACCAGGGCGGAGACGCCGACGACGCCGGTGGCCAGCGCCATGCCGGCGACCCGGCCGAGCAGCAGCGGCGCCGACCCGGCCAGCGGACCGCCCAGCCACGCCCACGTCTGCCAGTCGTCCGCGTCGAGCGGTCCGGCCAGCGGCACCGACACCGCCGCCGCGACCAGGAACGCGACCAGCCACCGGTGCCGGGCCGACTCCGTCGCCCACGGCGTGAGCACGGCGTACACCGCGCCGGCCTGCGTCGTGCAGAACAGTGCGACGCCGAGCGCGCCGAGCGCGGCCACCCGGGCGTCGTCCTCGCCCAGCACCCCGATCAGGCCGCCGGTGAGCGCCGTCGCCACCGCCGCGACCAGCGCGAACAGCAGCACCACCCACCGGGCGCGGCGCAGCCGGGCGTCGGGCGCGGTCATGGACGGGCTCAGGTCACCCGGATGCGGGCCAGCTGCCGGGACTGGGCGACCAGGGCGCCGTCGGCGTCGTACACCTCGGCCTCCTCGTCGAACCAGCCGTCGCGGACCAGCCGGCCGCGCAGGTGCACCGTCAGCCAGCCCGGCGCCGGAAGGCTGCGGGTCAGGAGGCTCAGCTGGACGGTGGGCGCCCAGCCGAGTCGGCCCAGACCGAACACCGTCGGCGGCAGGGAGTCGACCGTGAGCGCCAGCACCACCGGGTCGGGCTGGGTGCCGTCGGCCAGCCGGACGTGCCCGCGCATGGACAGTTGGCCCGCCGGGCGGCCGGAGAACCAGCCCAGGGTCTGTGGGTCCAGCCGCAGGTCGACGTGTTCGAGCAGGCCGACGTGGGTGCCGTCGGGGAGGTCGACGACCGCCGGGATGCACTCGTCGACCGGCGCCACCGGCTCCGGCGGCGGGCCGACCCACTCGACCGGCGACGAGCGCGACAGCGCGCTGGTGGTGACCGTGGCCTCGACCCGCGCCTCGTCGTCCTGGACCAGCGTTGCCCGCAGCGTCTCGATGGTCCGCCCGGTGCGCACGACGTCGACGTGCACCTCCGCCGGGCCGCCCGTGGGTGGGGCCACGAAATGCGCGTTGGTGCTCACCGGGTGCGGGTGCGCCGACTCGGCCAGCACCGCCCGCAGGACCAGGGCCAGCAGGTAGCCGCCGTTCGGCACGTCGCCCACCGACCAGGTCCCGTCGATGTCGACGCCGTGGCGCCCTGGCGCCACCCGGCGCGTAGCCGACGCTTCGTCGAAGTCAGGCACGAGTCAAGACCCTATGCGACTCCGCGCGGCACCGACAGTGCCCCGCGGCGCAACGCCGGACATGTCCAAGTTGCGGGGTGTTCTTTCGGTTCATTCCGTTATCCGATAGCCTGCGGCGGTTCTCGGGGGAGTGCGAACATTCACGAAGGAGAACTCTTGTCCACCCATTCCCGTCGGCGCGTTGCAGGCGCCGGCGTCGCGGCCGCGCTCGGCGCGGCCGTCCTGCTTCCCGCATCCGCAACGGCTGCCGACTTCGAGACGGCCGACGCCGAGGCTCGCGCGATCATCCACCCGGACGGCAACGTCGAGGGCTATCGCGTCAACTACGGCGGCGGCTCGGTCCGGGCCATCCTGCTCGGCCTGCTGGCCGACGACGGCGCGCAGCTGAAGACCTACTGTGTCGAGGTCAACGTCCCGATCAACCAGGATCCCGAACTGAACATGGTCGAGGTGCCCTGGGACTCCTACCCGGTCCCGGACGCCCCGTTCACCGACAACGCCGACCGCATCCTCTGGGTGCTGCAGAATTCCTACCCGGTGCTGCCGGCGGCCGACATCGAGACCGCATTGGACGGCGTCGTGGCGTTCAATGACGGGCTCTCCGAGCGCGAGGCGATCACCGCCACGCAGGCCGCCGTCTGGTCGCTCAGCGACGCCGTGCAGCCGAGCCTCGACGACTTCACCAACGAGGGTGACGACGTCGACGCCGACGTGCGGGCCCTGTTCGAGTACCTGACCGGCGAGGACAACACCGGCATCGGCGAGCAGCCGGCGCCGGCGCTGTCGCTGGACCCGTCGTCGATCTCGGGCGAGGCCGGCAACGTCCTCGGCCCGTTCACCGTCAGCACCAACGCCGAGACCGTCGACGTCACGGCCGAGCTGCCCGAGGGCGTCGAGCTGGTCGACGCCGACGGCGCGCCGCTGGGCGACCAGTTGGCCGACGGCGCCACCTTCGGCGTCGACGTGCCGGCCGACGCGGAGGCCGGCGACGGCACCGTCCGGCTGCACGCCGACGCGCACCTCAACATCGGCCGGCTGTTCGTCAGCAACACCGACGAGATCCGCACCCAGTCGCTGATCCTGGCGCAGTCGGAGAAGACCCAGCTGGACGTCGAGGGCACGGTCGACTGGACCGTCGCGACGGAGACGCCGACGCCGACGCCCACGCCGTCCGAGACCCCGTCGGAGACGCCGAGCGAGACGCCGTCCGAGACCCCGTCGGAGACGCCGAGCGAGACGCCGTCCGAGACCCCCTCGGAGACGCCGAGCCAGACCCCGACCCCGAGCGAGACGCCGGACGAGGACCTGCCGGACACCGGCTCCTCGCCGACGCTGCTGCTCGCGGTCGGCCTGAGCCTCGTCGCCGGCGCCGCGTTCCTGCTGCGTCGCCGCTTCGCCGGGGCCGCCGAGTAGAGACGGTCACCACCTGAGCACCGCCACGAGTCGTCTGCCGTCCGTATTACTCGGACGACAGACGACTTGTGCGTTCAGCGCAGGGTCACCGTGAGGAAGTTTGTCCGGAACGACGAGCCTGTGGGCGATCCCGAGCGGGCAGGCTGACATCAGGTGCTGCAGGATGAGCCCCACCTGCCGCCTCGATGCACCCGTCCGACCCCGGATCTGGGTACCGTGGCGGTAGGAGATCGTGACTCCGGTCACGGTCATGCACCGCGGCGAGGGAGGACCCACCCGTAGTCCCCACCCACGCCGCCGGTGGTCACGAGGAGCAGGCTCCCGCGGCAATCCTGCGGGGCCGACGACGTGAAGGAGACACATGACTGTCGAGACGGCGGCCGGGGCGACCTCGCCCGAACCCGAGCTCGTCCAGCTGCTCACCCCCGAGGGTCAGCGCGTTCCGAACGAGCGCTACGACGCCCTCGTCGCCGACATCACCGGCGACGACGTCCGGTCCATGTACCGCGATCTCGTGCTGGGCCGCCGCGTCGACGGCGAGGCCGTCGCGCTGCAGCGGCAGGGTGAGCTGGGCCTGTGGGCCAGCCTGCTGGGCCAGGAGGCCGCGCAGGTCGGGTCGGCCCGGGCAATGCGCCCGCAGGACCACGTCTTCCCGACGTACCGCGAGCACGCGGTCGCGCTGTGCCGCGGCGTCGACCCGCTGCACCTGCTGGCGCTGTTCCGCGGCGTCGACCAAGGCGGCTGGGACACCGTCGGGTCGAACTTCCACCTGTACACCATCGTCATCGGCGCGCAGACGCTGCACGCCACCGGCTACGCCATGGGCATCCAGCGCGACGGCGCCATCGGCACCGGCGACCCCGACCGTGACGCCGCCGTCGTCGCCTACTTCGGCGACGGCGCCACCAGCCAGGGCGACGTCAACGAGGCGTTCATCTGGGCCAGCGTCGTCAACGCCCCGGTGGTGTTCTTCTGCCAGAACAACCAGTGGGCCATCTCCGAGCCGCTGGAGCGGCAGACCCGGGTGCCGCTGTACCGCCGCGCCGCCGGGTTCGGCTTCCCGGGCGTCCGCGTCGACGGCAACGACGTCCTCGCCTGCCTGGCCGTCACCCGCGAGGCGCTGCAGCGGGCCCGCGACGGCGAGGGCCCCACGCTGGTCGAGGCGTTCACCTACCGCATGGGCGCCCACACCACCACCGACGACCCCACCCGGTACCGCCTCAACGCCGAGCTGGAGCACTGGAAGCTCAAGGACCCGATCGAGCGGGTGAAGGCGTACATGGTCCGCGGCGACCTCGCCGACCAAGCGTTCTTCGACGCCGTCGAGGAAGAGGCCGAGGAGCTGGCCGTGCACCTGCGGGCGGCCTGCCGCGCGCTGCCCGACCCCACGCCGACGTCGATCTTCGACCACGTCTACGTCGAGCCGACCCCCGGTCTCGTCGCCCAGCGCGAGGAGATGTCGGCCTACCTCGACAGCTTCGCCGAGGAGGTGGCCCGATGACGAGCCTCAACATCATCAAGGCGGTCAACGCCGGCCTGCGGCGATCCATGGAGAACGACGCCAAGGTCCTCGTCATGGGCGAGGACGTCGGCAAGCTCGGCGGCGTCTTCCGGGTCACCGACGGCCTGCAGAAGGACTTCGGCGAGGACCGCGTCATCGACACCCCGCTGGCCGAGTCCGGCATCATCGGCACCGCGGTCGGGCTGGCGCTGCGCGGCTACCGGCCGGTGTGCGAGATCCAGTTCGACGGCTTCGTGTTCCCCGGCTACGACCAGATCGTCAACCAGGTCGCGAAGATGCACTTCCGCTCCGGCGGCCGGTTGCGGATGCCGATCGTCATCCGCATCCCGTTCGGCGGCGCCATCGGCGCCGTCGAACACCACAGCGAGAGCCCGGAGGCGTACTTCGCGCACACCCCGGGCCTCAAGGTGGTCACCTGCTCCAACCCGCTCGACGCGTACTGGATGATCCAGCAGGCCATCGAGCTGGACGATCCGGTGGTGTTCTTCGAGCCGAAGGGCCGCTACTACACGAAGGGCGAGGTCGACCTCGACGGCGAGCCGGACCTGCCGCTGGAGTCCGCGCGGGTGGCGCTGCCCGGCACCGACGCCACGGTGGTGGCGTACGGCCCCACGGTGAAGACCTGCCTCGACGCCGCGGCAGCCGCCGCCGACGACGGCCGGTCGCTCGAGGTCATCGACCTGCGCACGCTGTCGCCGCTGGACCTGCGCGCGGTGTACGACTCCGTGCGACGCACCGGCCGGCTCGTCGTCGTGCACGAGGCGCAGCGCACGCTCGGCATCGGCGCCGAGGTGGCCGCCCGCGTCACCGAGCAGTGCTTCTACTCGCTGGAGGCGCCGGTCCAGCGCGTCACCGGCTACGACACCCCGTACCCGCCGGCGCGGGTCGAGGAAGAGTACCTGCCCGACCTCGACCGCGTGCTCGACGCCGTCGACCGCACGTTCGCCTACTGAGGAGGGTCTGCATGAGTGTGTCGCAGTTCAACCTCCCCGACGTCGGCGAAGGGCTGACCGAGGCGGAGATCGTGTCCTGGAAGGTCAAGCCGGGCGACGAGGTGAAGGTCAACGACGTCATCGTCGAGATCGAGACCGCCAAGTCGCTGGTCGAGCTGCCCTGCCCGTTCGCCGGCGTGGTCGAGACGCTGCTGGTCGACGAGGGCCAGACGATCGACGTCGGCACCCCGATCATCGCGGTCCGGACGGGCGCCGGTGCGGCCCCGGCCCCGGCACCGGCCGAGGCGCCCGCGCCTGCCGCGCCGGAGCCCGCCGAGCCGGCCGAGGAGCGGCAGGCGGTGCTGGTCGGGTACGGCCCGCGGTCGACGACGGCGAAGCGGCGCCAGCGCAAGGAGCCGGCGGCCACCGCGACTGAACCGGTGGCGCCCGAGCCGGTCGCGCCGGAGCCGGTCGCGCCGGAGCCCGTCGCCGCACCCGTCGCCCGGGTGTCGGTGCTGGCCAAGCCGCCGGTGCGGAAGCTGGCCAAGGACCTCGGCGTCGACCTCGCCGCCGTCGCCCCGTCCGGTCCCAACGGCACCATCACCCGCGACGACGTCCAGGCCGCGGCCGCCGCGCCCACCACGACTGCCGGGGCGCCGGTCGCGGCACCCGCCGCCGTGCCCACCGGCGCCGGCTGGGACGGCCTGCCGCGGCAGGAGCGCGTCGCGATCCGGTCGGTTCGCAAGGCCACGGCGAAGGCGGTCACGGCGTCGGCCTTCACCGCCCCGCACGTCACCGAGTTCGTCACCGTCGACGTCACCCGCACCATGAAGCTGGTCGAGCGGCTGCGCGGCGCCCGCGAGTTCCGCGACGTCAAGCTGTCGCCGCTGGCGGTGCTGGCGAAGGCGGTCTGCATCGCGGCCCGCCGCAATCCCGACGTCAACGCCCGCTGGGACGAGGCGGCCGGCGAGATCGTCGTGCAGCGCTACGTGAACCTCGGCATCGCCGCGGCCACCCCGCGCGGGCTGGTCGTGCCGAACGTCAAGGACGCCGACCGCCTGCCGCTGCGCGAGCTGGCGGTGGCGATCAACCAGCTGGCCGCCACGGCGCGCGAGGGGAAGACGCCGCCCGCCGACATGCTCGGCGGCACCATCTCCATCACCAACGTCGGCGTGTTCGGCGTCGACACCGGCACGCCGATCCTGCCGCCCGGCGAGGCGGCGATCGTCGCGTTCGGCGCCGTGCGCAAGCAGCCGTGGGTGCACAAGGGCGTGGTGAAGCCGCGCTGGGTCACCACACTCGCGCTCTCGTTCGACCACCGGCTGGTCGACGGCGAGCAGGGGTCGCGGTTCCTCGCCGACCTCGCGGCGCTGCTGGAGGACCCCGGCAACGCCCTCGTCTGGTCCTGAGCGTCAGGGGCGGGCCAGGAGGACGGCGATCCCCTGGCCCACCCCGATGCACATCGTCGCCAGCGCGTGCCGTGACTCGCGCCGCCGCAGCTCCAGCGCCGCGGCCAGCGCGAGGCGCGCGCCGCTCATGCCGAGCGGGTGGCCGAGCGCGATGGCGCCGCCATTCGGGTTCACGTGCTCGGCGTCGTCGGACAGGCCGAGCTGGCGCAGGCAGGCCAGCGCCTGTGCGGCGAACGCCTCGTTCAGCTCGACGTTGCCGACGTCGGCCAGCGCGACGCCGGCCCGGGTGAGCAGCTTGCGCGTGGCCGGAACCGGGCCGAGTCCCATGACCCGCGGCTCGACCCCGGCCGTCGCCGCGCCGGTGACGCGGGCCAGCGGCTCGACGCCGTAGCGCTCGACCGCGGCCGCGCTCATGACCAGCAGGGCGGCGGCGCCGTCGTTGATGCCCGACGCGTTGCCGGCGGTGACGGTGCCGTCCGGCCGCACGACCGGCCGCAGCCGGGCCAGCGCCTCCAGCGAGGTCTCGCGCGGGTGCTCGTCGGTGTCGACGACGACCGGCTCGCCCCGCCGCCGCGGCACCGTGACCGGGACGATCTCCGCCGCGAGCTCCTTGCGCCGGCCGGCCGTGCGCTGCTGGCTGCGCAGCGCGAACGCGTCCTGGTCGGCCCGGCTGACGCCGTGCTCGGCGGCGACGTTCTCGGCCGTCTCCGGCATGGAGTCGGTGCCGTACGCCGACTCCAGCGCCGCGTTGACGAACCGCCAGCCGATGGTGGAGTCGTAGACCTGCGCGTTGCCGCGGTCGAACGCGGCCTGCGCCTTCGGCAGCACGAACGGCGCCCGCGACATCGACTCGACCCCGCCGGCCACGACGACGTCCGCCTCGCCGGTGCGCACGGCGCGGGCGGCGGCGGCGAGCGCGTCCAGCCCGGAACCGCACAGCCGGTTCACCGTGACGCCCGGCACCGTCGCCGGGTAGCCGGCCAGCAGCACGGCCATGCGGGCGACGTTGCGGTTGTCCTCGCCGGCCTGGTTGGCGCAGCCCAGCACGACCTCGTCGACGGCGTCGGCCGGCACCGCCGGGTGCCGGGCCAGCAGCTCGCGCAGGACGTGCGCCGCGAGGTCGTCGGGGCGCACCGACGCCAGCGCGCCGCCGTACCGCCCGATCGGCGTCCGCACGCCGTCGACCAGGAACGCCTCGCTCATGTGTCCTCCTCGTGGGGCACCAGCGTGCCGGGGATCTCCCGCGACCGGCCGCGGAACTCCGCGATGGTCGCGCCGTCGCGGTACACGGTGACGTCGTAGATGCCGTTGCGCCCGCCCCGGTGCCGTTCTCCGGCGACGGCGAGCAGCTGGTCGCCCTCGTGTGCCGGCGCGATGAACGTGACGTCGGCGCCGTACGCGACCGTGCGCCGGTTGTGCGTGTTGCAGGCCACCGCGAACGCGCTGTCGGCCAGCGCGAACACCAGGCCACCGTGGCACACGCCGTGACCGTTGACCATGTCCGGCCGGACCCGCATGCTCACCACCGCGTGGCCGGGCGAGACCTGCTCGACCGTCATCCCCAGCGCCTGCGACGCGGCGTCGGCGGCCCACATCGCCGCGGCGGCCCGCCGGGCGAGGTCGTCGCGCCGTTCGTCCTCGGTGCCCGGCGCGCCGGTCTCGGCGCGGTCGCGCAGCCGCGCCGAGACCCGGTACCGGCCCGGGTCGTCGGCAGCGGCGGCCAGCGCGTCCAGCACGCCGGCGACCCAGTCCCAGCCGAGGGCGGCGCCCCACTCGTACGGCCCGCGCGGGTAGTTGGTGCCGAGGCGCATCGCGGTGTCGACGTCATCGGCGGTCGCGACCCCGGAGTCGACGGCGTCGGCGGCCGCGGCGGCCAGCGTCGCCACCGTGCGGGCCACCACCAGGCCGGGGAGGTCCGGCAGGATCGTCACGGCGAAGCCGTGGCCCTGCAGGAACCCGATCGCGGCCTCGACGTGCTCCTTCGGCGCGTGCTCGGGCGCGGCGATGCCCACCCGTGCCGGCGACCCGTCCAGCGCGAGGTCCACCAGCACGACGGTGCGCGGCCCGCCGCCGGTGTGCTGCGCGGCGGTGCGGCCGTCGGCCGGTCGCAGCTCGACGTCGTCGCTGCTCACGCTCCAGCCGCGGGTGGACGGGTCGAACCCGCCGGCTCCGGCCCACGTCGATGGCGCGTCCGTGACCGGGTCGGCGGTCGGCGGCGCCGGCGGCGGCTCGTCGGCCGCGTAGATGCCGCCGCCGCTCTTGCGGCCCAGGCGCCCGTCGGCGACCAGCCGCTCCTGCAGCACCGACGGCGTGAACCGAGGGTCGCGGCCGAACGCCTCCCACACCGACCGGCTGACCGCGAGGTTGACGTCGTGGCCGATGAGGTCGGCCAGCTCGAACGGGCCCATCCGGAAGCCGCCGGACTCGCGCAGCAGCGCGTCGACCGTCGCGGCGTCGACCCGGCCGGACTCCAGCAGCCGGAACGCCTCGCCGTAGAACGGCCGGGCCACCCGGTTGACGATGAAGCCGGGCGTCGACGCGGCCCGCACCGGCGTCTTGCCCCAGGCCCGCGCCGTGGCCACCAGGACGTCGGCCACCGCGGCGTCGGTGTGCGCCGCGCTGACCACCTCGACCAGCGGCAGCAGCGGCGCGGGGTTGAAGAAGTGCAGCCCGGCGAACCGGCCGCCCTGGGCCAGCTCGGCGGCGATGGCGTCGACGGACAGCGACGACGTGTTCGTGGCCAGCACCGCGTCGGGCCCGCAGACCGTCTCCAGCCCGGCGAACAGCGCCCGCTTGACCTCGAGGTCCTCGACGACCGCCTCGACGACCAGGCCGCAGCCGGCGAGATCCTCCAGCGTCGCGACGGCGTGCAACCGGCTCGCGGCGTCCTCGGCCTCCTCGGCGAGCAGCCGGCCCTTGTCGACCGCGCGGGCCAGCCGCTGGAAGACCGCGTCGACGGCGGCCTCGGCGGCTCCGCCGGCCGCGTCGTAGACCCGCACCTCGTGCCCGGCGGCCGCGGCCACCTGGGCGATGCCGGCGCCCATGGTCCCAGCGCCTACCACGCCGACGGGCACCGAACGAGCGATCGCGTCCATGCTTCGAGTGTCTCCCCTCATGGACGACCGGCGGTCACTGTGACAGAGTAGAGCCAACTGGACGATAGTTTGTCACATGCTGTGGAGGTCCGCGATGTCGCTGGGCAGTCTGATCGATCGGCACCGCGACCTCCTCGGCCGGGCCGAGACCGCCATCGGCGAGCGGACGTTCTTCTCCGCCTACCCGGAGTCGCCGAGCCCGCGAGTGTACGGCGAGACCGCCGCCGCCGAGGGCCAGGCCGCGCACGAGGCGCACCTCGGCGCCGACTTCCCGCTGCGCACGCCCGGCGCCACCGGCACCGTCGCCACCGAGACCAGCCCGTTCGGGCCCGATCTCGGCGTCCGCTACCCGCGGGTGCCGGCCACCGACGAGGCGGTGTCGACGCTGCTGGGCGCGGCCCAGGCGGCCATCCCGGCCTGGCGCGACGCCGGCGCCGACGGCCGCGCGGCGATCTGCCTCGAGGTGCTGTCGCGGCTGCACGGGCGCATCTTCGAGCTGGCCCAGGCGGTCATGCACACCTCCGGCCAGGCGTTCGTCATGGCCTTTCAGGCCGGCGGCGCGCACGCGCTGGACCGCGCGCTGGAGGCGGTCGCGTATGCGCACGCCGAGCAGGCCCGCATTCCCGGCGAGGTGCTGTGGGAGAAGCCGGCCAAGGGCGAGCCGCTGCGCATGACGAAGACCTTCCACGTGGTGCCCCGCGGCGTCGCGCTGGTCGTCGGCTGCAACACGTTCCCGACCTGGAACTCCTGGCCCGGCCTGTTCGCGTCGCTGGCCACCGGCAACGCCGTCGTCGTCAAGCCGCACCCGAACGCCGTCCTGCCGCTGGCCATCACCGTGCGGACGATCCGCGAGGTGCTCGAGGAGTACGGCTTCGACCCCGACCTCGTC
Source organism: Jiangella muralis (assembly GCF_001270745.1). Taxonomy (GTDB): domain Bacteria; phylum Actinomycetota; class Actinomycetes; order Jiangellales; family Jiangellaceae; genus Jiangella; species Jiangella muralis. The sequence goes on along the minus strand of NZ_LFXL01000027.1, from coordinate 121,998 downwards.
ACGCTGGCCGCCGAGGACCCGGCCGACCGGCTGGCCGCGGTGCTCGCCGTCCGGCCCGAGGTGCGGGTCATCGACTTCACCGGCTCCACGGCGTTCGGCGACTGGCTGGAGCAGCACGCCCGCCAGGCCGTCGTGTTCACCGAGAAGGCCGGGCTGAACACCGTCGTCGTCGACTCCACCGACGACCTCCAGGGCCTGGTGAACAACCTCGCGTTCTCGCTCAGCCTCTACACCGGGCAGATGTGCACGGCGCCGCAGAACGTGTTCGTCCCGCGCGACGGCATCCGCACCGACCAGGGCACGGTGACCTTCGACGGGTTCGGCCAGGCGCTGGCCGGCGCCATCGACAAGCTGCTCGGCGACGACGCCCGCGCGGTCGAGATCCTCGGCGCCGTGGTCAACGACGGCGTCCGCGATCGCGTCGACGCCACGGCCGGCGACACCGATGTCGTCCTCGCCGCTCGCCCGATCCAGCACCCGGCCTGGCCCGACGCCACCGTCCGCACGCCCGCCCTCGTCGCCGTCGACATCGCCGACGAGGACCGCTACTCGGCCGAGTGCTTCGGCCCGGTCTCGTTCCTCATCGCCGCCGACTCCACCGCCCAGGCGCTGGACCGCTTCGCGGCGTCCGTCCGCGAGCACGGCGGCATGACGGCGTCGGTCTACTCCACCGACCCGGCCGTGCTGGACGCCGCCGAACAGGCCGCCGTCGAGGCCGGCGTGCCGCTGTCGATCAACCTCACCGGCGGCGTCTTCGTCAACCAGTCGGCCGCGTTCTCCGACTTCCACGGGACCGGCGCCAACCCCGCCGCCAACGCGAGCCTCACCGACGCCGCGTTCGTGGCCTCGCGGTTCCGGGTGGTCGCCGCACGGCGGCACTCCTGACACCGTCGAGTGTGTGACGCGTCATACCCGCCGGGAGGCGTGACGTAATCGTTACGGCGAAGTTGCCGATGGGCTCTTGCATTTTTCGAGCGAAAACGTTTTCGTTCAGGCACTGAGATCCGAGCGGCAGGTGCTCGGACCGAATCCCTTCTGGGAGGGAGACAAAGACATGGCGATGAGCAGCGCCCGCAAGGGCTGGGCGGCTGTCGGCCTCGCTGCGAGCGTCTCGCTCGTCCTGGCCGCGTGCGGGGGCGACGACGGCGACGACGACACCGCGGGCGGCGGCGAAACGAGCGGAGGCGGTGGCGACTGCGCGTTCGCGGAGGAGTACGGCGATCTCGAAGGTACCGAGGTCACCGTCTACAGCACGATCGTCGCGCCGGAGAACGAGCCGCTCGAGGCGTCCTTCGACGCGTTCGAGGAATGCACCGGACTGACCGTGACCTATGAGGGCTCCGACGAGTTCGAGGCCCAGCTGCCGATCCGCATCCAGGGCGGTTCGCCGCCCGACCTGGCGATCATCCCGCAGCCCGGTCTGCTGGCCACGCTCGTGCGCGACTACGACGCCGTCATCCCGGTGCCGGACGAGGCCCGGACCCTGGTCGAGGCGTCGTTCGACCCGTCCTGGATCGAGTACGGCACGGTCGACGGGACCTACTACGGCACCCCGTTCAGCGGGAACGTGAAGTCGTTCGTCTGGTACTCGCCGTCTGCGTTCGCCGACGCCGGCTACGAGATCCCGGAGACGTGGGACGACATGATGGCGTTGTCGGACCAGATCGTGGCCGACGGCGGGATTCCGTGGTGTGCCGGCTTCGGCTCCGGCGACGCCACCGGCTGGCCGGGCACCGACTGGGTCGAGGAGGTCATGCTCCGCACGGCCGGCCCGGACGTCTACGACCAGTGGTACAAGCACGAGATCCCGTTCAACGACCCGCAGGTCGTCGAGGCGTTCGACACGGTCGGCGAGATCCTCAAGAACGACGAGTTCGTGAACGGTGGTCTGGGTGACCCGGCCAGCATCGCCACCACCCGGTTCGAGGACGGTGGCCTGCCGATCCTCGACGGCAACTGCTGGATGCACCACCAGGCGTCGTTCTACCAGTCCAACTGGGGCGAGGGCGTCGAGGTGGCCGAGGACGGCGACGTGTACGCCTTCTACCTGCCGGGCATCGACCCCGAGCACGGCAACCCGGTACTCGGCGCCGGCGAGTTCGCGGCGGCGTTCACGGAGCGTCCGGAGGTCCAGGCCTTCCAGACGTACCTGTCCAGCGACCACTGGCACGCTCAGCGGGCCGCCAATGGCAACTACGTGTCGCCCAACCGCACCGTCCCGGTCGACGCGTACGACAGCCCGGTAGACCAGCTGTCGGCCGAGATCATCCAGGACGAGGAGGCGGTGTTCCGGTTCGACGCGTCGGACCTGATGCCGGCCGAGGTCGGGACCGTCGCGTTCTGGACCGGCATGGTCGACTGGGTCATCGGCGCCGAGACGCAGGAGACCGTCGACGCCATCGAGGCAGCCTGGCCGTAAGGGGTCAGGCGTAGGCGGGCGGGCTGCGGCTGCGTAGCCCGCCCGCTTGTGCCTTCCCCGGTGCCCCTCCTTCGCATCAAGGTGGTGACACGTGAACAACTTCGAGAAGTTCGGGCAGATGGCGCTGGCCGTGGCGCTGTTCGTCGGGGTGATGGGTCTGATCCTGCTGCTCGTGGGCCGGACCCGGCGGCGGGCCGACGTGTGGCAGTCGCTGGCGTTCGTGCTGCCGGCGCTGCTGCTGCTCGGCGTGGGGCTGATCTATCCCGGCATCCGCACGACGTACCAGTCGCTCTTCGACCGGACCGGTGATGAGTTCATCGGTCTCGACAACTTCACCGAGATCTTCACCAACTCCGACATGCTGATCGTGCTCCGCAACACGGCGGTGTGGGTGATCCTGGCGCCGATCGTGGCGACCTTCATCGGGTTGGTCTACGCGGTCATGGTCGACCGCAGCCGGATCGAGTCGGCCGCCAAGTCGGTCATCTTCCTGCCCATGGCCATCTCGCTGGTCGGCGCGTCGATCATCTGGCGCTACGTCTACGAGTACCGGCCGGACCAGCAGAACATCGACCAGGTCGGCCTGCTCAACCAGCTGCTGGTGTGGGTGGGCCTGGAACCTCGGCAGTTCCTCGTCGACTCACCGCTGAACACGATCTTCCTCATCGTCATCCTGGTGTGGGTGCAGGCCGGGTTCGCCATGACGATCCTGTCGGCGGCCATCAAGGCGATCCCGTCGGACATCACCGAGGCCGCTCAACTGGACGGGCTGACCGGTGTGCGGATGTTCCGCTACATCACCGTGCCGAGCATCCGGCCCGCGCTGGTCGTGGTGCTGACGACGATCTCGATCGGCACGCTCAAGGTGTTCGACATCGTCCGCACGATGACCGGCGGGCAGTTCGACACCAGCGTCGTGGCGAACGAGTTCTACACGCAGGGCTTCCAGCTGGGTGACACGGGGCTGGCGTCCGCGCTGGCCGTCCTGCTGTTCATCCTGGTGATCCCGATCGTGGCCTACAACATCCGACAGCTGCGAAAGGCGGACCTGCGATGACCGCGGCGATTCCGACCCCCGCATTTCAGGAGGAGCTGGCCGAGGTCGAGCCGGCGACGCTCACCGGCCGGACCCGCAAGCGGCTGACGTCGCGCTGGGCCTCGTTGTTCGCGCTGGTCATCGCGGTGCTGTGGACGATTCCCACGTTCGGCCTGCTGCTGACGTCGTTCCGGCCGGAGAAGGACATCCGGACGTCCGGCTGGTGGACCTGGTTCTCCGACCCGCAGCTGACGCTGGCCAACTACGACGAGGTGCTGTACGGCGGGACGTCGCTGTCGACGTACTTCATCAACTCACTGGTGATCACGATCCCGTCGGTGATCATCCCGATCTCCATCGCCTGCCTGGCGTCGTACTCGTTCGCGTGGATGAAGTTCCCGTTCCGCGACACGCTGTTCGTCGCGGTGTTCGCGCTGCAGATCGTGCCGCTGCAGGTGGCGCTGATCCCGCTGCTGCGGATGTTCGTGAACGCGGATCTCAACGGGACATTCTGGCCGCTGTGGATCTCGCACACGATCTTCGCGCTGCCGCTGGCGATCTTCCTGCTGCACAACTTCATGCGGGAGGTGCCGGGCGAACTGATGGAGGCGGCCCGGGTCGACGGCGCCGGTCACGTGACGATCTTCCTGCGGATCATGCTGCCGCTGGTCACGCCGGCGATCGCCGCGATCGCGATCTTCCAGTTCCTCTGGGTCTGGAACGACCTGCTGGTGGCGATCACCATGGCGACGGGCGCCCAGGACATCCAGCCGCTGACCGCGCGGCTGGCCGAGCTGGTCGGCAGCCGGGGCAGCACCTGGCACCTGTTGTCGGCGGGTGCCTTCGTGTCGATCGTGGTCCCGGTGATCGTGTTCCTGTTCCTCCAGCGCTACTTCGTCCGAGGATTGCTCGCGGGTAGCGTCAAGGGGTGACCCTGGACCATTCCGCGGCCGAGAGAACTCAGCGATGACTGGAATCGTCGACGTCGCCGCCAGGGCCGGGGTCTCGGTGGCGACGGTGTCGCGGGCACTGCGCGGGTTGCCGGGGGTGTCCGCCGCCACCCGGCAGCTCGTGCAGGACATCGCGGCCGAGCTGGGCTACGTCGCGTCGCCCAGCGCGGCCGGCCTGCCCACCGGCCGCACGGGCGCCGTCGCCGTCGTGTCGCCGGTGGCCCGCGGCTGGTACTTCACCGCCGTCCTCGAGGGCGCGCAGGAGGTGCTGGCGCAGCACGGCTACGACGTCCTGCGCTACGACCTGTCCGAGGTCGAGACCAACCGGCGCAAGGTCTTCGACACCCAGCTGCTGCGCAAGCGGGCCGACGGCCTGCTCATCCTGAGCCTGCCACTGGATGCCGACGAGGTCGCCGCGCTGCACACCATGCACCGTCCGGTCATGGTGGTCGGGCCGATCGTGCCGGGCATCCCGACCGTCCGCGTCGACGACGTCGAGGTGGGCCGGCAGGCGACCCGGCACCTGGTCGAGCTGGGCCACCGCAGCATCGGCTTCGCCGGCGGCGACCCCGACGACCACCTCGGCTTCCCGGTCTCGCCGGACCGCCGGCTCGGCTACGCCGAGGTGCTCCGCGAGGCCGGCATCGAGCCGGACCCGCGGCTCACGGTGCCGGCCAAGTTCACCGTCGAGGCCGGCATCGCCGCGTACGAGGAGCTGGCCGCCCGCGGCGTCCGGCCGACCGCGCTGTTCGCGGTCTCCGACGAGGTCGCGATGGGCATCATGTACGCCGCCCGCCACGACGGCGTCCGGGTGCCTGAGGACCTCTCCGTCGTCGGCGTCGACGACCACGACCTGTCCTGGCTGTTCGGCCTGTGCACGGTCGCGCAGAACGTCCGCGAGGAGGGCCGGCTGGCGGCGACGGCGCTGGTCGAGCGGCTGCGCTCGGGAATCGACACCGAGCCGACGGTCACCACCGTCCCGACCCGCCTGATCGTCCGCACGAGCACCGCCCCGCCGCTACGTAGGTAGACCTGTCAGGACGCCTCGTTCCCGTGATAGGTAAGAAACCGTGACAGAGACCACGCCGGAGACCCCGGACCTCCCACCCACCCCGTTCCACGACCTGGACGCCTATGTGGCGCTGCCACGCACCGGCGGGCTGGCGCTGTCACCCGACGGCAGCCGCCTGGTGACCTCGGTGTCGACGCTGAACCCCGAGAGCACGAGGTACGTCACCGCGCTGTGGGAGGTCGACCCCGCCGGCGAGCGTCCGGCCCGCCGGCTGACCCGCAGCGCCAAGGGCGAGAGCGGCGCCGCGTTCCTGCCCGACGGCTCGCTGCTGTTCGGCTCCGCGCGCCCCGACCCGTCCGCCTCCGGAGACTCTGCCGACGACTCCGTTCCGCTGTTGTGGCTGCTCTCGGCCGAGGGCGGCGAGGCGCGCGTCGTCGCCAAGCGGCCCGGTGGTGTCGGCGGCGTGGTCGTCGCCCGCGAGTCCGGAACCGTCGTGGTCGCCTCCAGCACCTTCCCCTCGTCGACCGATGCCGAGTCCGAGGAGAAGCGGCGCAAGGAGCGCAAGGAGAAGAAGGTCACCGCGATCCTGCACGAGCGCTACCCGGTGCGTTTCTGGGACCACGACCTCGGGCCCGACGCGCCGCGGCTGTTCGCCGGCGCGCTGCGCGACGGCGAGTCCCCGCTGGACGACCCCGCGGTCGAGCTGCGCGACCTCACCCCCGACGCCGGCCGGTCGCTCGACGCCGCCGACTACGACGTCAGTGCCGACGGCAGCACCGTCGTCACGGTGTGGAACGTGCCCGAGCTCGGCGGGTACCGCAATTCGCTGGCGCTGATCGACGTCGCCACGGGCGAGCGGCGGCTGCTGGCCGACGACGCCGACTTCGACTTCGAGGCGCCGAGGTTCGCGCCCGACGGCGCCAGCGTCGCGGCCGTCAAGGGCCGTCGCTCCACGCCGGACGAGCCGGTCGACCAGGAACTGGTGATCATCACCGTCGCCGACGGCGCCACCCGGTCGCTCACCGCCGACTGGGACCGCTGGCCGGGCGCCCCGGTGTGGACGCCCGACGGCACGGCCATCCTGTTCGTGTCCGACGACGACGGCCGGTCGCCGATCTTCCGGGCCGACCTCGCCGGCGGCGAGATCACCCGTATCACCGCCGACGACTACGCCTACTCCGACCTCGTCGTCTCGCCTGACGGCCAGACCCTCTACGCGCTGCGCACGTCGTACCTCGAGCCGCCGCGCCCGGTCCGGCTGTCCGCGACCGCCGCCCGGCAGGACTCCCAGCCGCTGCCGGCGCCCGCGCCCGTCCCCGAGCTGCCCGGCACCCTCACCGAGGTCGACACCACCGCCGCCGACGGCGTACGCGTCCGGGCCTGGCTGGCGCTGCCCGACGGCGCGTCGGCGACCAGCCCGGCGCCGCTGCTGCTGTGGATCCACGGCGGCCCGCTCGGGTCGTGGAACGCGTGGTCGTGGCGGTGGAACCCGTGGCTCGCGGTCGCCCAGGGCTACGCGGTCCTGCTGCCCGACCCGGCCCTGTCGACCGGCTACGGCCTCGACTTCATCCGCCGCGGCTGGGGCGCCTGGGGCAAGGCCCCGTTCACCGACCTCATGGCCATCACCGACACCGCCGTCGCCCGCGACGACATCGACGACACCCGCACCGCCGCCATGGGCGGCTCGTTCGGCGGCTACATGGCCAACTGGGTGGCCGGCAACACCGACCGTTTCGACGCCATCGTCACCCACGCCAGCCTCTGGGCCCTCGACCAGTTCGGCCCGACCACCGACGCCGCCTTCTACTGGCTCAAGGAGATGTCGGCCGAGATGGCCGCGGCGAACTCGCCGCACCACCACGTCGACTCCATCACCACGCCCATGCTCGTCATCCACGGCGACCGCGACTACCGGGTCCCGATCGGCGAGGCGCTGCGGCTCTGGTTCGAGATCGCCTCCCGGGCCGAGGGCGAGGACGGCGACCTGCCGCACAAGTTCCTCTACTTCCCCGACGAGAACCACTGGATCCTCACGCCGCAGCACGCGAAGATCTGGTACCAGACGGTGTTCGCCTTCCTCGGCCACAACGTGCTGGGCAAGGACTGGGAGACGCCGGCGATCCTCACCTGACGGCACGCGCGCAGAATTGACCCATGGCATCGACTGGACGGGCCCGGGTCCGCGCTCCTGAGCTGGTGGGTCGCGGCGGCTGGCTCAACACCGGGGGCGCGGACCTCAGCCTCGCCGAACTGCGCGGTCGCTGGGTTCTGCTCGACTTCTGGACCTTCTGCTGCGTGAACTGCCTGCACGTGCTCGACGAGCTGCGGCCGCTGGAGGAGCGGTACGGCGACGTGCTGACGGTGGTGGGGGTGCACTCGCCGAAGTTCGTGCACGAGGCCGGCCACGAGGCGGTCGTCGCGGCGGTACAGCGGTACGGGGTGCACCACCCGGTGCTCGACGACCCGGAGCTGACGACGTGGCAGAACTACGCCGTCCGGGCGTGGCCGACGCTGACGCTGGTGGACCCGGAGGGGTACATCGCGGCGCAGTTCTCCGGTGAGGGGCACGCGCACGCGCTCACGGCGATCCTCGACGAGCTGATCCCGGTGCACGAGGCCAAGGGCACGCTGCGCCGCGGCGACGGCCCGTACGTCCCGCCCGAGCCGGAGCCGACGACCTTGCGGTTCCCGGGCAAGGTCGTCGCGCTGCCGGGAGGTACGTTCCTGGTCAGCGACAGCGGCAACCACAGCCTGGTCGAGCTGGCCGACGACCTCGAGACGGTGGTCCGGCGCATCGGCACCGGCGAGCGTGGCCTCGTCGACGGCGGGCCGGGCGAGGCGCGGTTCAGCGAGCCGCAGGGCCTCACCCTGCTGCCGCCGGAGTTCCACTCGTGGACCGGGTACGAGGTGATCGTCGCCGACACCGTCAACCACGTGCTGCGCGGCGTCCGGCTAGCCGACGGCCACGTCACGACCATCGCCGGCACCGGCACGCCGTGGATGCAGGGCGACCCCAACGGCGACGACGTCAGCGGCGACCCGCGCGCCGTCCCGATGTCGTCGCCGTGGGACGTCGCCTGGTCGCCGGCCGGCACCACCGTCGTCGTCGCGATGGCCGGCATCCACCAGCTCTGGGCGTTCGACCCGAAGGAGCCGTCCATCCAAGTGCTGGCCGGCACCACGAACGAGGGGCTGGTCGACGGCAAGCTGCGCGACGCCTGGTTCGCGCAGACGTCGGGGCTGACGGTGACGGCGGACCGTACGCTCTGGCTGGCCGACTCCGAGACATCGGCGCTGCGCGCGGTCCACGACGGCGTCGTCGAGTCCGTCGTCGGCACCGGGCTGTTCGACTTCGGTTTCCGCGACGGCCCGGCCGGCGAGGCGCTGCTGCAGCATCCGCTCGGTGTCACGGCGCTGCCGGACGGCTCGGTGGCCGTCAGCGACACCTACAACAACGCCGTCCGCCGCTACGACCCCGCGACGGGCGAGCTGAGCACGCTCGCCACGGGCCTGCGCGAGCCGAGCGGCGGGGTCGTCGACGGCGACTTCCTGGTGGTGGTCGAGTCGGCCGCGCACCGCCTCACCCGCGTCCCGCTCGGCTCGGCGGCGACGGCGTCCGGCTCGGCGCACCGCACCCAGCGCCCGCCCCTCGACGTCGCGCCGGGCGACGTCGAACTGGTGGTCGTGTTCGACCCGCCGCCCGGCCAGAAGCTGGACGAGCGGTACGGCCCGGCCACACGCCTGACGGTGTCGTCGACGCCCGCGCCGCTGCTGACCGGCGGCGAGGGCCGCGACACCGCGCTCACCCGCCGGCTGACGGTCGCGCCCGGCGGCGACGGCGTGCTGCACGTCGCCGCCATGGCCGCGTCCTGCGACGACGGCGGCGAGAACGCCGCGTGCCACATCCACCAGCAGGACTGGGGCATCCCGGTCCGCGTCGCCGACGGCGGCAGCAGCCGCATCGAGCTCGTGCTGTCAGGCTGACCTGCGGCGACGCACACACCCTTCCGGATGTCTGAAGCTGTGGCTAGAATCTTGGTCATGCGACCAAGAAATGGAGCGACCGACCAGAAATCCCGGTCCTTCATCGAGGCCGCCCGCCGCGGCCAGATCGTCCAGGCCGCCATCGAGACGCTGGCCGACGTCGGCTACGCCAAGGCGTCGTTCGCCCGCATCGCCGAACACGCCGGCATCAGCGCCGGCCTCATCTCGTACCACTTCGGCCACAAGGCCGAGCTGTTCCAGCAGGTGGTCGCAGACGTCAACGCGCTCATGGACGGCTGGCTCACCGAGCACATCGGCGACGCCGGCACCTACCGCGAGGCGCTGCAGCGGCTGATCGAGGGCTTCGTGCTGTTCTGCGACTCCCACCGCGCGCACGTGCTCGCGCTCGGTCAGGTGCTGGCCGGCATCGGCGGGCAGGAGAACGGCGAGCTGGCACGGTCGCAGCGCGAGCAGTCCGTCGGCCAGCTCGAGCAGATGCTGCGCGAGGGCCAGGAGCACGGCGAGTTCCGCGACTTCTCGCCCCGGCTCATGGCGGTCACCCTGCTCGGCAGCATCGAGGCCATCCCCGCCGAGCTGTTCGCCCGTCCCGGCACCGACGTCGCCGCCTACGCGAAGGAGCTGTCCATGACCTACGACATCGCCGTCCGCCGGTCCCGGCTGAGCCGGATCACCCGTGCCTGAGCCCATCGACCTGCGCCCGCCCGAGCACCGGGTCGAGCGCCGCGCCATCGGCCTGTGGGTGCTGCAGTCGGTCATCGGCTTCGGCGTCCTGGCCGGCCTGCTGCTCGCGGCCTACCTGATCGTCGACGGCGCACGGTCCTGGCTCGGCCCGATCCTCGTGGTCGTCGCCGTCTGGGGCGCCGTCGTCACGCTGGTGATGCCGCTCTGGCGGTACGCCGTGCACCGCTGGGAGGTCACCGACGACGCCGTCTACGCGGCCACCGGCTGGATCGTCCGCGAGTGGCGGGTCGCGCCGATCTCCCGCATCCAGACCGTCGACACCACTCGCGGGCCGCTCGAGCAGGCGCTGAAGCTGGCCACCCTGGAGGTCACCACGGCGTCCTCGCGCGGGCCGATCAAGGTGCCCGGCCTGGACGCCACCGTCGCCGCCGAGGTGGCGGCGCGGCTGGCGACGATCACCCAGCGCACCCCCGGCGACGCGACATGACCACCGAGCCGGACGAGCCGGCCCCGGAGTCCGGCGTCCCGTGGCAACGGCTCGACACCCGCGTCGTCTGGGTCGACACCGCGAAGACGGTGCTCTCGATGGTGCCGGCCGGCGTCGCCATCGCGTTCTTCGGCGCCGAGCTCAGCTGGGGCACCATGGGCCCGATCCTGGTCGCCACCGCGGTCGGCGTGCTCGGCGGCCTGGCCGACCTGCTGCGCTGGGTGAAGACGCGCTACCGCATCACCGACGAGCACGTCGAGCGGCGCACCGGACTGCTGGTCCGCCAGCACCGGTCCATCCGCCGCGACCGCATCCGCAGCGTCGACACGTCGGCGAAGTTCCGGCACCGGCTGACCGGGCTGCGCGTCGTCACCGTCGGGGCCGGTCAGCACAGCGCAACCGGTGAGTCGGCGCTGACCCTCGACGCCGTCCGGGTAGAGATCGCCGAACGGCTGCGGCAGGAACTGCTCTACGGCGGGCCGGTCGAGCGCACCGACGCGGCCGAGGCGGAGCCCGCGCCGGCGCCGCGGGACGAGCAGGTGTACGCCCGGCTGCAGCGGTCCTGGGTCTTCTACAACGTGTTCAGCGTCTGGGCGTTCTTCATGGCGGCCGGCCTGCTGTGGGGCACGTACTGGGCGCTGCGGATGTTCGGCCTCGACCTGCGTGGCTTCGTCGAGGGCCTCGCCGACTGGGACGCGGTCGGCACCGGGTGGACCGTCGCCATCGCGGTGGCGACGGTCGGCGTCATCGGCGTCGTCGGCCTGGCGATCAACTTCTTCGCCGAGAACTGGCGGTTCGTGCTGGTCCGGGTCCCCGGCGACCGCGGCACCGTCCTGCGCACCAGCCAGGGGCTGTTCAAGACGCGGGAGGTCAACCGCGACGACAACCGGCTGCGCGGGGTGTCGATCGACGAGCCGCTGCTGTGGCGGTGGATGGGCATGGCCGACACCTCCGTCATCGCCACCGGCCTGACGATGATGAGCATGACGCCGTCGGCGCAGATCCTGCCGCGCGGGCCCATCGACGTCGCCCGCCGGGTGGCCGCGCAGGTGCTCGGCACCGACCGCAGCCCGCTGGACCGGCCGCTGCGCCAGCACCCGCTCCGCGCGCTGCGCCGCCGGGTCGGCTGGGCGCTCATCGTCACGGCGAGCGTCACCGGCCTGCTGGCCTGGCTGACGACGCTGATCGACGCGATGCACGACCGCGTGTGGCTGGCCGGGCTCGGGCTGCTGCCGATCACGCTGGCGCTGGCCGCGGTGGCGTACCGCTCGCTCGGGCACACCGTCGCCGACGGCTATCTCGTCACCCGGTCCGGCGCCTGGAGCCGCACCACCTCGGCGTTGCAGAGCCGGGCCGTCGTCGGCGTGACGTTCCGGCAGTCGCTGCTACAGCGGCGGCTCCGGCTGGCGACGGTCGAGGTGACGACGGCGGCCGGGTACGGCGCCTACCAGGCGGTCGACGTCGAGTCCGCCGAGGCCGTCGACCTCGCCGATCGCGCGGTGCCCGGCCTGCTCACCGAGTTCATGGCGGCGGCGTCGGCCCCGGCCAGGGACGACGCCGCCGCGGAGCCGGCGCGGGTTCAGGCCCAGCCGTAGACGTGGTCGACCGGCAGCCGCAGCAGCAGCCGCTCGTCGCGGACCATCGCGGCGCGGAAGTCGTCCCAGTCGGGGTGCTCGCCGCGGGCGTCCCGGTAGTGCTCGACCAGCGCCTCGACGGTGTCGTCGTGTGGGTCGCGGGCCACCGCGCTGAGCTGCGCCATGCCCTCCGCGGCCGCCCACGATCCGCCGTCCGGGCCGGTCACCTGCAGGGTCACCCGGGGATCGCGGCGCAGGTTACGGGTCTTGGCCAGCGGGTCGCGGGTCGAGACGCGGACGAGGTCGGGGCCGAGGTCGTAGATGTAGGTCACCACGGACACCTGCGGCCGGCCGTCTCGCTTCACGGTCGCCAGCACGCCCAGGCGCTGCGCGGCGAGGAGCTTGCGGAGGGAATCATCGCTCATGTGCCGAGCAACGTGCCGAGCGGCCGGTGGCATTCCTGGGCAGGGTGATGAGCGTCTCCGTCGTCCGAGGTGTCCGGCGGGGCCGGAACCGGTAGACTGAACGCAAGCCAAGGCCTCGTGTTCGAAGCGAGGCCTGATTTGTGCCCGAATTCTGTGACGGTGGAACGTCGAGGGAGAGTCGGGTACCCCGCGCCCTCGAAGGCTCACCGTGCGTCCGCCCGTTTGCGGACGTGCTGGGGGTGCGTGCTCGCGCTCTACCGATTCGGAGCACAGTGACTTCGTACGATCCTGCCGGCACGTCCGGCACCGACTCCCGTCCCTACCGCCAGCGGCCCGAGCGCCGCGACGGCGGCCACCGGCGTGAGGGCGGGTTCCGCCGCGACGGCGACGGCCGCGAGGGTGGCCGCCCCTACGGCCGCCGTCCGTTCCGTGGCGACCGCCGCCAGGGCGGCCGCCCCAACGACCGCCGCTCCTTCGACCCCGCCCGCAGGGCCGCCATCGAGGCGTTCGACCCGGCCGGCTCGGCCTTCTCCACCATGGGTGTGCCCGACCGCGTCGTGAAGATCCTCGGCGTCGACGGCATCGTCGAGCCGACCCCGGTCCAGGCGGCGGTCATCCCCGACGCCCTGGCCGGCCACGACGTGCTCGGCCGCGCCAAGACCGGCTCGGGCAAGACGCTGGCGTTCGGCCTGCCCATCCTCACCCGGCTCGACGGCAAGCGCAGCGAGCCGAACCGCCCGCGCGCGCTGATCGTCGTGCCGACCCGCGAGCTGGCCGGCCAGGTCACCACCGCGCTCGAGCCGCTGGCCGAGGCGCTGCGGCTGCGCATGGTCACCGTCTACGGCGGCGCGCCGTACGACCGGCAGATCCGCCGGCTCGACCGCGGCGCCGACATCGTCGTCGCCACCCCGGGCCGGCTCAGCGACCTCATCGAGAAGGGCGTCTGCAAGCTCGACGACGTCGAGGTCGTCACGCTCGACGAGGCCGACCACCTGTGCGACCTCGGCTTCTTCCCGGTGGTCGACGAGCTGCTCTCGGCCACGCCCGAGGGCGGGCAGCGGATGCTGCTGTCGGCCACGCTCGACGGTGACGTCGACAAGCTGGTCCGGCGGCACCTGAACGCCCCGGCCAAGCATGAGGTCGACCCCGACGCCGGCTCCGTCACGACCATGGACCACCACGTGCTCGTGGTCGGCCCGTACAACAAGCTCGAGGTCATGACCGAGCTGATGCGGGCCAATCCGCGCAGCATCGTCTTCACCCGCACCAAGGACGGCGCCACCAGGCTGGCCGAGGACCTCGAGGACGCCGGCGTCGCCGCCGTCGACCTCCACGGCGACCTGTCGCAGCGGGTCCGCGAGCGCAACCTCGACCGGTTCCGCTCCGGCCGGGCCAAGGTGGTCGTCGCCACCGATGTCGCGGCTCGCGGCATCCACGTCGACGGCGTCGGCATGGTCGTGCACTTCGACCCGGCCGGCGAGCCGAAGTCGTACCTGCACCGGTCCGGCCGCACGGCCCGCGCCGGCGCCACCGGCGCCGTCGTCACCGTCGCCACCCCGCGGCAGGTGCGCGGCCTCGGCGAGCTGTTCCGCCGCGCCGGCGTCACCGCCAAGAACGTCGACGCCCGCTCCGTCGACGGCCCCATCACCCCGACGGCGCTGGCCGACGCCCCGGCCATGGCGCCGGAGCGCGAGCGGCCGCGGTCGACCGGTAACGGCGGCCGCCCGAACCGCTCCGGCTCGGGCCGTCCCTACAAGGGCGCCGGCGCCGGCCGCGGCCGGCCGAGCTACGGTCGCCGCCGCGACTGACCGCCGCCAGCACCACACCTGCAGCACCAGCACGACACCACGCGCCGTCGTGGCCCGCACCAGGGCCACGACGGCGCGTCGTCGTGGCCCTGGTGCGCCCTGCCTCGGCGCGTCATGGATCGTGTCGAGGGTGTTGACACCGGTGCCAACGGTTGGCGCTGGTGTCACCCATGTGGACCCGACCTCCTCGCGGGAGCTGAGCCGGCGCCGAGACCGGGCGTCAGGGCGTGAGTAGCTCGGCGCGGACGTCGCGGCGGGTGGCGGCGACGTGGTCGCGGGCCAGCCGGCCGGCCGCCGCGCTGTCGCGGCGCCGGATCGCGTCGACCAGAGCCTCGTGCTGGCGTCGCGAGCCGTCCTGCCGCCGCGGCGCGACGGTGGAGAAGTAGAACCGGGCCCGCATGCTCAGCGTGCGGACGAACCCGGCCATGAGGGTGTTCTGCGAGCAGTCGGCCATGGCGCTGTGGAACTCGGCGTTGATGCGGGCCAGCTCGATCGGGTCGGAGGACTGCCGCTGCCGGGCGAGGATGTCGTCGAGGATGGCCAGCTGCTCGCCGGTGCGCCGCTCGGCCGCCAGCGTCGCGACCTGCGCCTCGAGGAACGTGCGGCTCTCGAACAGGTCGGCCAGCTCCTGCTCGCTGCGGGCGCGGACGAACGCGCCCTGGTGCGGCCGGAACTCGATCCAGCCGTCGACGCCGAGGGCGCGCAGGGCCTCGCGGACCGGGATGTGGCTGATGCCGAGCTGCTTGGCCAGGCCGTCGGCGTTGAGGTGCGCGCCGGGTGGCAGCACGCCCTGCAGGATGGCCTCTTCCAGCAGGTCGCGGATGTGCGGCGCGGTGCGTCCGGCGCGGTGCGTGCGATTCAGCGGTGCGAGGACGGCGATGCCGGTGGTGACGGCGCCCGTGGACACGATGCGACTCCCTCCGCGCGAACAGCGAGATCCTATCCGATCGGTCGAGTTGGCCAGAGGGTCGTGAGTGGAGAACTCTGCAGATCAGCCGCGGTCCCAGCGGCGTTACCGGCCGGCAATCGCCAGGAAACGCCGACGTGATCCTATAGGGCCGGGCCGGCGGCGGAACGAGCCCCGGCGGAGTTGGTTGACCACTCCGCGCGACCGGATCTAGGGTATCCGTATGGTGAGGTGTTCTCTTCCGGATCGCGGAATATGAGCTGGTCGGCCGAGCTGACCGAGGCGCTGGGCCGCGCGAACGTCATCACCGACCCGGCCCGGCTGCGCACGTACGAGTGCGACGGCCTCACCGGCTACCGCGTCCAGCCGGCCATGGTGGTGCTGCCGCGGTCCGCCGCCGAGGTGGCCGCGGCCGTCCGCGTGTGCGCCCGGCACGGCGTCCCGTTCGTCGCCCGTGGCGCGGGGACGGGGCTGTCCGGCGGCGCGCTGCCGGTGGCCGACGGCATCGTCATCTCGCTGCAGAAGCTGCGCCGCGTCGTCGAGGTCGACCCGGTCAACCTGCGCGCCGTCGTCGAGCCGGGCGTCACGAACCTCGACATCAGCAAGGCCGCGGCGCCGTATGGGCTCTACTACGCGCCGGACCCGTCCAGCCAGCAGGTCTGCACCATCGGCGGCAACGTCGCCGAGAACTCCGGCGGCGCGCACTGCCTGAAGTACGGCTTCACCGTCAACCATGTGCTGGCCGCCGAGGTCGTGCTCGCCGACGGCACCGTCACCACGCTCGGCGGCGACTCCGCGCAGCTGCCCGGCTACGACCTGCTCGGCGCGTTCATCGGCTCCGAGGGCACGCTCGGCATCGTCACGCAGGTGACCGTGCGGCTGCTGGCCAAGCCGGCCGCCGTCCGCACGATGGTGGCCGACTTCGCGACGGTGGCGGGCGCGGGCGACGCCGTCACCGGCATCATCGCGGCGGGCATCGTGCCGGCGGCGGTCGAGATGCTCGACAACCTCGCCATCCAGGCCGTCGCCGCCTCCACCGAGAGCGTCTACACCCCCGACACCGTCGCCGCGCTGGTGGTCGAGCTGGACGGCCCGCCCGACGACGTCGCCGAGCAGTTCGACGAGGTCCAGGAGATCTGCCGCGAGCACGGCTGCACCAAGATCATGGTGGCCGCCGACGCCGAGCAGCGGAGGCTGATCTGGACGGGGCGCAAGGCCGCGTTCGCCGCCGTCGGGCGTATCAGCCCCGACTACTTCGTCCAGGACGGCGTCGTGCCGCGCGGCCGGCTGGCCGAGGTACTCGGCCGCATCGCCGCGATGGCCGACGACGCCGGCATCCGGGTCGCGAACGTCTTCCACGCCGGTGACGGCAACCTGCACCCGCTGGTCCTCTACAGCGAGGCCGACGGCGAGCACGACCGTGCCGAACGACTGTCCACCGAGATCGCCGAGTTGTGCGTCGAGCTGGGCGGGTCGCTGTCCGGCGAGCACGGCATCGGCGCCGACAAGGCCTGCTCGATGCCGCGGATGTTCGGCGAGGACGATCTCGCGACCATGCTCCGGCTGCGGACGGCGTTCGACCCGGACGGCCTGTGCAACCCCGGCAAGGTGTTCCCGACGCCGCGGCTGTGCGGCGAGCGACCCGGCAAGTACCGGCCGCACCCGCTGGAGGAGGCCGGGGTGATCGAACGGCTATGAGCACCGCGACGACGTACCGGCCGGCGACCCTGGCCGAGCTCCGCGACGCGCTCGTCGACAGCGCGGGCGAGCGGCTGGCCGTCGCCGGGACCGGCAGCGCGACGGCGTGGGGCGGCGAGCCAGTGCATGACGCCGTCCTCGACACCACCGCGATGAGCGGCCTGATCAGCTGCAACCCGACGGACCTGACGGTGGCCGTGCAGGCCGGCATGCCGTTCGCGACGCTGCAGGAGACGCTGGCCGAGCACGACCAGTGGGTGGCGCTCGACCCCGCCCGCGCGGGCACCGTCGGCGGCCTGGTGGCGACGGCCGACGCCGGCCCGGTGCGGCACACGTTCGGCAGCCTGCGCGACAGCGTCATCGGCGTGACGGTGGTGCTGGCCGACGCCACGGTGGCGCGTTCCGGCGGCTACGTCATCAAGAACGTCGCCGGCTACGACCTCGCCAAGCTGTTCCACGGCTCGCTCGGCACCCTCGGCGTACTGGCGGAGGTGGTGCTGCGGGTGCGTCCGCGTCCGGCGGCGACGGCGACGCTGGCGGTCCCGTGCGACGCGGCCACGGCGTTCGACCTCGGCGGGCGGTTGATCCACGGGTCGCTGGAGCCTGTGGCGGTCGAGTGGTGCGATGGCACGCTGCTGGCCCGGTTCGACGGCACGTCCGGTGGCGTCGAGGACCGGCTGCGGCGGGCTCGCGCCCTCGCCGGTTCCGATGCGACCGACGCCCCGGCCGACGCCTGGTCCGTCGTCGCCGACCTCGTGAGCGGCGACGACGGCGACACCGTCGTCCGCCTCGGCACGGCCCCGGACCGCACGCCGGAGCTGGCCGCGCTGGTGGCCCGCGAGGCCGCCGCGCACGCCGTCGACGCCGCGATGACCAGCAGCCCGTTCGCCGGCGCGCACACCGTCCGGCTGCGCGGTGGGTCCGCGGCCGCGCACGCCGCCGTCGTCACCGCGCTGCGCACCGAGCAGCCGGCCGTCACCGTCTGCCGGTGGACCGACGGCCTGCGCGCCGAGCTGCCCGCGTGGGGCGAGCCGCCGCCCGCCGTCGCCGTGCTGCGCGCGGTCAAGCGCGCCTTCGACCCCGACGACCGGCTCGGCCGGGGGAGGTTCGCGCCATGGTTCTGATTCCGGGGGACACCGGCTCGTTCGACGCGCACCACCCGCCGCGGCGTGAGCTGCTGGACGACTGCGTGCACTGCGGGTTCTGCCTGCCCACCTGCCCGACGTACGCGGTCGACGGCGAGGAGATGGACTCGCCGCGCGGCCGGATCTACCTGATCGACCTCGCCCAGCGCGGCGAGATCCCGCTGGACCGCACCCTGGCCGGGCACATCGACTCCTGCCTGGGCTGCCTGGCCTGCGTGCCGGCCTGCCCGTCCGGCGTCCAGTACGACCTGCTGCTGGCGGCGACCCGGCCGCAGCTGGAGCGGCACGTCCCGCGCACGCGCCGGGAGCGGCTGGTGCGCCGGGCGATCTTCGCGGTGTTCCCGTACCCCGCGCGGATGCGGGCCGCCGCGCTGCTCGGCGTCCTGTACCGGCGGCTGGGGCTGCGGGCGCTGGCGCACCGGCTCGGCCTCGTGGACCGGCTGCCGGCCGAGCTGCGCGCCGCCGAGGACCTGCTGCCGCCGGTGCCGGTCCGATCGCTGTTCCGCCGGCCGCCGCCGATCGTCCCGGCTGTGGGGGAGCGGCGGCTGCGGGTCGCGCTGCTGGAGGGCTGCGCCCAGCGGGTGCTGTTCGGCGACGTCAACGCGGCGACGGCGCGGGTGCTGGCGGCCGAGGGCTGCGAGGTCGTCGTGCCGCCGGGCCAGCGGTGCTGCGGCGCGCTGAACCTGCACGCCGGACTCGAGGACGACGCCGCGGCCCGGGCCCGGCGGCTGATCGACACCTTCGAGACGGCGCGGGCCGATGTCGTGGTCGTCAACGTCGCCGGTTGTGGCTCGTCGATGAAGGAGTACGACCGCCTGCTGGCCGACGACCCCGCCTACGCCGAGCGGGCCGCGCGCTTCGCCGCGTCCGTCCGCGACGTCAACGAACTGCTGGCCGAGCTGGAGCCGCGGGCGCCCAGGCACCCCGTCCGCGCCAAGGTCGCCTACCACGACGCCTGCCACCTGGCGAACGCGCAACGGATCCGCCGGCAGCCGCGCGACCTGCTGCGCGCCGTCCCCGGGATCGAGCTCACCGACATCCCGGACGCGGAGATCTGCTGCGGGTCGGCCGGCATCTACAACCTGGTCCAGCCGCGTACCGCCGAGGAGCTGGGCCGGCGCAAGGCCGCGAACATCGAGGCGGCCGAGCCCGACGTCGTCGCCACCGCGAACGCCGGCTGCCTGCTGCAGGTGCGCCGCTTCCTCAGCGCGGACCTCCCGCTCGTGCACCCGATCGAGATCCTGGACGCGTCGATCCGCGGCGTCCCGCTGGAGCGGGCGCGACGATGACCGCGTCAGGCCCGGCTCTGCCCGTACAGCTCCGCGGAGAGGTCGCGGGCGGCCTTGGTCAGCAGCGGGACGGCGCGGGTGACGAGGTCGTCGGTGACCCGCGACGACGGACCGGAGATGGACAGGCCCAGCTTCGACGGCGCGTCCGGCACCGCGACCGCGACACAGCGCACGCCGATCTCCTGCTCGCCGTCGTCGACGGCGTAACCGCGGTCCGCCGTCAGCGCGAGCTCGCGGCCGAACACCGCCGCGTCGGTGATGGTGTGCTCGGTCTGCTGCGGCATGCCGGTGCGCTGCAGCATCTCGCGCACCGTCCGCTCCGGCAGCGTGGCCAGCACGGCCTTGCCGACGGCGGTGCAGTGCGGCCAGACCCGGCGGCCGACCTCGGTGAACATCCGCATGGAATGGCGCGACGGCACCTGTGCCACGTATACGATCTGGTCACCGTCGAGCATCGCGAGGTTCGCCGACTCGCCCAGCTCGTCGACCAGGTGAGTGAGCTGCGGCCGTGCCCACGTGCTGAGCATGGTCGAGGAGCTCTCGCCGAGCCTGATCAGGCGCGGCCCGAGGGCGTATCGTCGCGACGGCTCCTGACGCAGGTAGCCGAGGTCGACGAGCGTACGGACGATGCGGTGGATGGTCGGCAGTGGCAGTTGAGCGGCCGTGGCCAGCTGGGACAACCCCATGCTGCCGCCGTGGTCGGCCATGGTTTCGAGCAGGCCGAACGCGCGCTCGACCGACTGCACGCCACCCGAGCGAGCCCGCGACGACTCGGTTTCCACACAGCAGATACTAACGTCCGCAATACAGAATTTTGGAGAGGTACCGCATGGCAACGCCCAGCCCGGGATACGCGATCACGGTCCGCGTCGAGGCGCCGTCCTCGTCGACGGCCACCAGCGGCCTGGCCGCCGCCGTCAGCGCGGCCGGGGGCGCGCTGACCGCCCTCGACGTCGTCGAGTCGTTCGCCGACCGCCTGGTCGTCGACGTCACCTGCGACGCCGTCGACTCCGACCACGCCGAATCGATCACCAAGGCGCTGACGCAGGTCGCCGGCGTCACCGTCCGGAAGGTGAGCGACCGGACCTTCCTCATCCACCTCGGCGGCAAGCTCGAGGTCAACCCGAAGGTCCCGCTCAAGCACCGCGACGACCTCTCCCGCGCCTACACCCCCGGCGTCGCCCGGGTGTGCCTGGCCATCGCCGAGAATCCCGAGGACGCCCGTCGGCTCACCATCAAGCGCAACACCGTCGCCGTCGTCACCGACGGGTCGGCTGTGCTCGGGCTGGGCAACATCGGCCCGGCCGCCGCGCTGCCCGTCATGGAGGGCAAGGCGGCGCTGTTCAAGCAGTTCGGCGGCGTCGACGCCTGGCCGGTCTGCCTCGACACCCAGGACACCGACGAGATCGTCTCGATCGTCAAGGCGCTCGCCCCGGTCTACGGCGGCATCAACCTGGAGGACATCTCCGCGCCGCGCTGCTTCGAGATCGAGGCCCGGCTGCGCGAGCTGCTCGACATCCCCGTCTTCCACGACGACCAGCACGGCACCGCCATCGTCGTGCTGGCCGCGCTCTACAACGCGCTGCGCGTCGTCGGGAAGTCGCTGGACTCCGTCCGCGTCGTCGTCAGCGGCGTCGGCGCGGCCGGGCACGCGATCATCCGGCTGCTCGCCGCCCAAGGCGTCACCGACATCGTCGCCTGCGACCGCCGCGGCGCCGTCCACGCCGAGAACGGCGAGGGCCGCGACGAATTCCGCCGCTGGATCGCGCAGAACACCAACCCGCGCGCTGCGACCGGCTCGCTGCGCGAGGTGCTGGCCGGCGCCGACGTCTTCATCGGCGTCTCCGGCCCGAACCTGCTCACCGGCGAGGACGTCGCCACCATGGCGCCGGACGCCATCGTGTTCGCGCTGGCCAACCCCGACCCCGAGGTCGACCCCATCGCGGCGCGCGAGCACGCCGCCGTCGTCGCGACCGGCCGGTCGGACTTCCCGAACCAGATCAACAACGTGCTCGCCTTCCCCGGCTTCTTCCGCGGCATGCTCGACGCCGGTGCGCACCGCATCACCGACGCCGTCATGCTGGCCGCCGCCCGCGCCATCGCCGAGGCCGTCGGCCCGGAGCAGGTGAACGCCAGCTACATCGTGCCGTCGGTGTTCGACCCCGAGGTCGCCCCCGCCGTCGCCGCGGCCGTCAAGCACGCGGCCCAGTCGAGCGCCTGACCGCCGAATGGTTGAGGGATCCAAGTAGCCAGGGGTACCCGGATCCCTCAACCATCCAGAATCAACGCGCGACCACTGGCAGGCCCGCCGTGGTCAACCTCCCGGGCGTCTCCGCAACGCGCAAGCAGCCGAACGGCCTCGAGTCGCGAACCGTCACGTTTTCCGTGACGTTCTGCAATTCGAAGTCACGGCACCCAACCCGCCCGAACGAGACCGAAACCCACCGGCCAGCACATCCGGACGGCGGGTCTCGCGTTTTGCAATTCGAACGGACGCGATCAGGGCATGCGCTCGTAGGCGGGCAGGGTGAGGAAGTCGGTGTAGTCGTCGGCGAGGGCCAGGTCGGTGAAGGTGGCCCTCGCCTCGGCCCAGTGGCCGCCGGCGAAGGCGTCGGCGCCGACGCGCTGCTCGATGGTTGTGCACTCTTCGTCGATCAGCCGCTCGACCAGTTCGCGGGTGACCTGCTGGCCGTCGGCGAGTTCGACGCCGTTGTGCAGCCATTGCCAGACCTGGCTGCGGCTGATCTCGGCGGTCGCGGCGTCCTCCATGAGGTTGTTGATGCCGACGGCGCCGAGGCCGCCCAGCCAGGCCGCGAGGTACTGGATGCCGACGGAGATGTTGCTGCGCAGGCCGGCCTCCGTCACCGCGCCCGGGGTCGACGCGACGTCGAGGAGTTGGGCGGCGGTGACGTGGACGTCGTCGCGGGTGCGGGAGATCTGGTTCGGCCGGTCGCCGAGGACGGCGGTGAACGCCTCGCGGCAGACCTCGACCATGCCCGGGTGTGCCACCCACGAGCCGTCGAAGCCGTCGCCGGCCTCGCGCGTCTTGTCGTCCTCGACCTTCGCGAATGCCGCCGCGTTGACCTCGGGGTCGCGGCTGGGGATGAACGCCGCCATGCCGCCGATGGCGTGTGCCCCGCGCTTGTGGCAGGTGCGCACCAGCAGCTCCGTGTAGGCGCGCATGAACGGGACCGTCATGGTGACGGAGTTGCGGTCGGGCAGGACGAAGTCGGTGCCGCGGGTGCGGTGCGTCTTGATGACGCTGAACATGTAGTCCCAGCGGCCGGCGTTGAGGCCGGCGGAGTGCTCGCGCAGTTCGTAGAGGATCTCCTCCATCTCGAACGCCGCCGGGTAGGTCTCGATGAGGACGGTCGCGCGGATGGTGCCGCGCGGGATGCCCAGCGCCTCCTGGCCGATGACGAACGCGTCGTTCCACAGCCGCGCCTCGAGGTGGCTCTCCATCTTCGGCAGATAGAAATAGGGCCCCTGGCCGCGGTCGAGCTGCTTCTGTCCGCTGGTGGCGAGGTACAGCGCGAAGTCGACGAGGCTGCCCGACGTCGGCTCGCCGTCGACGGTGATGTGCTTCTCGGGCAGGTGCCAGCCGCGGGGCCGGACGACGATGGTGGCCAGCGGCTGGTCGGTGCGCAGCGCGTAGTGCTTGCCGTCGGGGTTGGTGAACTCGATCGTGCCGTCGATGGCGTCGCTCAGGTTGAGCTGGCCCTGGACGACGTTCTCCCACAGCGGCGTGTTGGCGTCCTCCTGGTCGGCCAGCCACACCTTGGCGCCGGAGTTGAGCGCGTTGATGGTCATCTTGCGGTCGGTGGGACCGGTGATCTCGACCCGGCGGTCCTCCAGGCCCGGCGCCGGCGGCGCGACCCGCCACGAGTCGTCCTCGCGGACGTCCTTGGTCTCGGTGAGGAAGTCGAGGTCCGCGCCGGCGGCGATGGCGGCGGTCCGCTCGGCGCGACGGCGCAGCAGCTCGAGCCGGCGCGGGTTCAGCTCGCGGTGCAGCCGCTCGATCAGCGCCAGCGCGGCCGGCGTGAGCACCTCGTCGAACCGCTCGTGCATCGGACCGGTGACCTCGATACCCGCCATTGTCGCGCTCCTCCAGAATTCCACCATTCGGAAACTGCTATCTGCATTCCAGAATAGGAGGAGTGCGGAGGCGCGGTCAACCGGCACGGGGACGTCAGTCGGTGCTGTCGCCGACCTCCTCCGGGCCGGGTGCGACGTTGAAGGCGCGCAGCCGCGGCCGCGGGCCGCCGAGGTCGAAGACGGTCAGGCTGCCCGGCGGCACCGGCACCAGCGCGGCCGGCTCGAGCGCCACCAGCAGGTGGCAGGCGGCCCGGATCGGACCGCCATGCGTCACGACGAGGTGCACCCCGCCGCCGATGGCGAGGTCGTCGATCGCCGCGGCCACCCGCAGCCGCAGCGCCGTCAGCGGCTCCGCCCCGGGCGGCTGGTAGGACCCGGCGCGCCACGCGGCGTAGCCGCCGTCGCCGGTGGCGACCAGCTCCTCGCGGGTCCGCCCGGTCCAGCTGCCGAGGTCGGCCTCCTGCCAGCGCGGATCCAGGCCGCTGACGGTGACGCCGAGCAGGTGCGCCGTCTGCCGGGTGCGCAGCAGCGGCGAGCACGTGACGTGGTCGGGCCGGTAGCGCGCCACGTACGGCGCGAGCGCCCTGGCCTGGCCGCGTCCGCGCGCCGACAGCGGACGGTCCTCGCGGCCCTGCAGCCGGCGCTCGGCGTTCCAGTCGGTCTCGCCGTGGCGGACCAGCAGCAGCAGCGTCATGCGGCGTCCATCCGCGCACCGTCGGCGTCGAAGACCGCGTCCGGGCGGTCCGGCACGCGCACCCGCGCCGGGCTGCCGAGGACCGGCTCCGGCTCGTCGTCCTCGACGACGGTGACGCGGTCGTCGCCGCTGGTGCCGGACAGCAGCCAGCGCCCGGCCAGCGGGCTGGACTCGATGACCTCGATCTCCAGGGCGCCGGCCGGGTCCAGCGTGAGCGACTCGGCCCGGTACATCAGCCGCACGTCCGTCCCGTCCGGCAGCGGGCTCGGCCCGAGGTCGACGCCGTCGCGGTGGAAACGGCCACGGGTGACGACCGCGGCCAGGACGTTGGCCGGCGGGGTGCCGACGAACGCCGCGACGAACGCGCTGGCCGGCCGGCGCAGCAGGTCGGCCGGCGACCCGAACTGCTCGATCCGGCCGTGCCGCATCAGCGCCACGTGGGTGGCCATCGTCATCGCCTCGACCTGGTCGTGGGTGACGTAGACGCTGGTGGCGCCGGTGGCCCGGTGGATGCGCAGCAGCTCGGCCCGGGTCTCGACCCGCAGCTTGGCGTCCAGGTTGGACAGCGGCTCGTCGAACAGCAGGATGGCCGGCTCCGGCGCCAGCATGCGGGCGATGGCGACCCGTTGCTGCTGGCCGCCGGAGATCTCGCCGGGATAGCGTCCGGCCAGCTCGGCGATGTCGAGCAGGCGCAGGACGTCGGTGGCTCGCGCGGTCCGCCTCGTCTTGTCCAGCTTGGCGATCTTCAGCGGCCATTCGACGTTGCGGCGGACGGTCATGTGCGGCCACAGCGC
The DNA here is from genome assembly GCF_001270745.1 of Jiangella muralis. GTDB lineage: Bacteria > Actinomycetota > Actinomycetes > Jiangellales > Jiangellaceae > Jiangella > Jiangella muralis. Next base: position 96,979 of record NZ_LFXL01000027.1, on the reverse strand, counting down.
GTAGCTCTGGAACACCAGGCCGGCGCCGCGCCGGCCCGGCGGGACGGTGACGCCGCGCTGCCCGCTGGCGACGGTGCGGCCGCCGAGCCTGATCTCGCCGCCGGTGGGGCTCTCCAGGCCGGCGAGCATCCGCAGCGTCGTGGTCTTGCCGCAGCCGGACGGGCCGAGCAGTACGAGGAACGAGCCGACCGGCACGGACAGGTCGATGCCGTCGACGGCGGCGGTGTCGCCGTAGTCGCGGCGCAGGCCGATGAGTTCGATCGCCGGGCCGGTGGCCGGGCCGGCCTCGGTGTCCGGTGGCGAGTCGGAGCGCAGCGCGTGGTTCATCGTTCCACCCAGGGTTGGGCCGCCCCTTGCAGGCGGCGGGCGAGCACGGTCGCGCCGACCGAGATGGCGGCGATGATGACGGTGATGGCGTTGGCGAACTGGGCGAAGCCCTCGGAGGCGTAGCGGTACGTGACGACCGACAGCAGCGGCGTCGCGGGGGTCACCAGCAGGACGACCAGCGAGAGGTCGCGGACCATCTTGACGAAGACGAGGACGCCGCCGGCCAGCAGGCCGCGGGCCGCCAGCGGGACCACGATGCGGCCGAGCCGGCGGGTCATGCCCGCGCCGGCCATGACGGCGGACTCCTCCAGCTCGCCGGAGATCTGCCCGACCGACGTGCGGCCGGACTGCGCCGCGAACGGCAGCGTGTAGGCCGCGCCCGCGATGACCAGGATGGCGAACGTGCCGTAGAGCGCCGGCAGCGGCCCGATCGGGCGGCCGAACTGGGCGATGAACGCGGCACCCAGCGCGATGCCCGGGATGAGGAAGGGCAGGAACGACAGCAGTGTCAGCGCCTGGGTGACCAGTGGCGCGCCGCGCAACCGCGTGACGACGTAGCCGACGGCCAGGCCCAGCACGGTCGCGGCCGCGGCGACCGCCAGCCCGAGCAGGACGGTGGTGGCGGCGGCCTCGATCACCTGCGGGTTGCGCAGTACGCCGCGCTGTCCCTGGGCGAACGCCGGATCGGACGCGCCGGTCCAGAAGTGCAGCGTGAACCCGTCGGTGAAGGAGTTGGTGCGCCGGGCGAAACTGGACAGCAGCAGCACGGCGGCCGGCAGCACGGTCGTCAGTGCCACGGCGGTCAGCGCGACGCCGGTCGCCGCCGGGCGGTACCGGCCCAGCTCCAGCGTGCGGCGCCGTCCGCCCTTGCCGGTGATGGTGGCGTACGAGCGTCGCCCGCCCACCAGCCGCGTGCTCAGGAACAGCACGATCGCCGCCACGGCGATCAGCAGCAGGCTCAGCACGTAGCCGCGCTCGACCTGCCCGGTCGAGATGGAGCCGTACAGGCGCGTCGACAGCGTCTGGTAGCGCACCGGCAGCCCGAGCAGGGCCGGGCTGGCGAAGTTGCTGACGCCTTCGGCGAAGGCCAGCAGCGCGGACGACACCAGCGCCGGCATCACCACCGGCAGCGCGATCGACACCGCGACGCGGGCGCGGCTGGCGCCGGCCACCTCGCCGGCCTCCAGCAGGTCACCCTTGACCCCGGCCAGCGCGGCGGCCACCAGGACGAAGGTGAGCGAGTAGTAGTGGGCGATGAGGGTGGCGCTGATCGGCAGCGCCCCCCAGGCGAGCCAGTCCGGGATGTCGAGGCCCATCCCGTGCAGGAGGCCGACCCGCCCGCCGATCCGGTCGTTGCGGAAGACCGTCTCCCACGCCAGCGCCAGCGCGAAGCTGGGCAGGGCGAACGGGATCGCCGCCAGCAGGCCGATGGTCTTCTTGAACCGGACGTCGGTCATGACGACCAGCCAGGCCAGGCCACCACCCAGGAGCATCGAACCGGCGGCGGTGGCGAACCCGATGACCAGCGAGTTCGTCAGGGGCTCGTAGAACAGGTTGCGCGACAGCGGGCTGGCCACGACGTCGCCCCAGGCCGTCAGCCCGTCGGGGCGCAGCGTGGTGGCCACGAGACCGGCCAGCGGCGCCACCACCAGCACGGCGAGGACGAGCGCCGTGACCGCGCCGAGCAGCACGATCGGCGACCGCAGCAGGGTCAGCCCGCGACCGACCCGCCCGCCCGCTCCGCCTCGCCCGCTCGGGCGCGGCGGCCCGGGCGGGGCGGGCGGCCGCGATGTGACCGCCACGGTCAGCCGAGCGTGAGCAGGAAGTCGGCGACCTCGGCGCGGCGTTCGGCCACGGCCGCCGGGTCGATGATCCAGGCGCCGAGGTCGTCCAGCGCGACCGCGTCGGCGGGCGGGACGACGTCGGTGCGGACGGGATAGTCGCCGGCGACGTAGAACGGCTCGAAGCCGGCGCCGCCGGTCTCGGTGTCGTCGCCCATCAGGAAGTCGATCAGCAGCCGGGCCGCGGCCGGGTGCTCGGCGCCGTCGACGATGCCGAGCAGCGCCGGGAAGGCGATGCCGTTGGCCGGTGCGACGTCCGTCGCCACCTGCAGCGCCCACCCCTCGTCCGCGTTGTCGCGCCGGTCGGAGTACGAGGTGAAGCCGACCGGCGGGGCGTCCTGGCCGATCTGGCCGACCGCGGCGTTGACGTTGTCGGTGTCGTCGACCAGGACCACGTCGTTCTCGTAGAGGTCCTTGAGCCACTGGCTGCCGGCGTCGGGCACGCCGTCGTCGAGCTCCAGCTCGGTGCCGGTGAGCTCCTGGTAGGCGGCGGCCATGTCGTCCGACCGGAGCGTCAGCTCGGTCGCGAGGTCGAGGTAGTCGCCGCGCACCGCGGGGTCGACCATGACGACGCGGCCGGTCCACTCCGGCTGGGTGAGCTCCCAGAGGTTGCCGACCGGCGGTCCGTCCGGATGGGCGTCCTCGTTGTACATAAGCACCTTGGTGGACAGCCGCTGGGCCAGCAGCGGCTCGCGGTACCGGTCGGGGACGGTGTCGTCCAGGCGCGGCGGGACGTAGCCGTGCAGCAGCCCCGCCTCGACCAGCTCGGTCAGGACGACGGGCGCGTCGGACAGGTAGGCGACGTCGGCGCCGGGCGTCCCGGCCTGGGCCTCGGCCTTGATGCGGGCGATCTGCTCGGTCGCGGAGATGTCGTTGCCGATCAGGTCGACACCGGGATAGGCGGCCTCGAACGCGGTCTCGACCTCGGCGATCCGCGACGTGAAGGAGTAGACGACGACGCTGCCCTCCTCCTGGGCCTGCTCGTACAGCTCGTCGGCCGAGGCGTCGTCGAGGGCGTCGGCGGTGGCCGGCGCGGCGGGTTCGGCGGAGTCGGGGGTGCCGCCTCCGCAGGCGGTGAGGGCCAGGGCGAGTGGGGTGGCGACGATCAGGGCCATGCGGGTGCGGGGCATCGTTGCTCCTGATGGGACGTGCCGGTGGTCACCCGTCCAGGCGGTCCAGCAGAGACCGGAGGTCTTCCAGGGCCTGGAGCGTGCGGTCGGGTTCCAGCCGGGCGAGGGTGAGGATCAGTGCGTTGGTGACCGCCATGGGCACGGTGAGCGACTGGAACTCGCGCCCGGAGCCGCGCGGCGCGGCGAGGACGTGGTCCGGGCGCTCATCGAGCGTCGTGAGGGTGTCGGTGATCAGCAGCGAGCCTGATCCGGCCGAACGCGCGCGACCCAGCACGGCGGACAGGTGGCGAGGTGGGTTCAGGAAGGCGAAGGCCACGACCACGTCGCCCTCGCGCAGGCCGACCAGGTGTTCGGCGAGGTCCCGGCCGGAGGTCGGCAGCGGTGTCGAGCGCAGGCCGTACCGGCGCAGCCGGCGGTGCAGGAGCTCGACCAGGACCGTGGCGTTGCCACGGCCGTAGATGTAGACGTGACCGGCCCGCAGGATCAGCCTGGCGGCGGCGTCGACGGCGTCCTGCGCCACGTGCCGGGGCAGGTCGTGCAGCGCCGCGATCTCGTCGGCGATCAACGACTCCAGCGGCCCGCCGGTGCCGGCGTGCTCGAGGCGGCGGCGGACCCGTTCGGCCGGCGTGGCGCCGCCCAGCAGGTCGTGCTGGAGCGCCTCACGCAGCGCCGGGTAACCGGGATAGCCCAGCTTCTGGGCCAGCTTGGTGGCGGTGGCCTGATGGACACCCGCCCGCGCGGCGACCTCGCCGGCCGGCAGGAACGCGGCCTCCGTCGGATGCGACAGGACGACCTCGAGCAGCTGCCGGTCGGCCTGGGTCAGGCGGCCGGCGTGCTCGGCGAGGCGCTCCTGAAGCGTCATGGGGACAGCATTCGGCAAGAAGGTTTGCCAGTCAAGAGATAATGGCAAATCTACTTGCCAAGGTGCGCCCGGCATGGCGACGGCCCCCGGACCGTGGGTGGTGCGGTCCGAGGGCCGACGTGCGGGGCGGCGGTCAGCCGCGCGGGCGACGGGTCAGAAGGCGGCCTCGTCGAGGTCCATCAGCGCGTTGTCGGTGGCCTCGGCGACGGCCCGCTCGGCCGCCAGCCGCGGCAGCACCTGCCGGGCGAAGAACTGCGCGGCCGCCACCTTGCCGTCGTAGAACGCCTGGTCCTTGGCCGAGACGTCGCCGTCGAGCCTGGTGAGCGCCACGGCGGCCTGACGCAGCAGCAGCCAGGCCACGACGAGGTCGCCGGCGGCCAGCAGCAGCCGGGTGGTGTTCTGGCCGACCTTGTAGACGTTGCGGACGTCGCCGCCCTCGGTGCGCTCGTCGGCGGACATCAGGAAGCCGACCATGGTGCCGAGGATGCCCTGGACGTCGGCCAGTGCCTTGGCCAGCAGCTCCCGCTCGACCTTCAGCCGCCCGCCGCCCAGCTCGTCGTCGACGGTCTGCTGGATCTGCTGCGACAGCCAGCCGAGGGCCTGCCCGTTGTCGCGGACGATCTTGCGGAAGAAGAAGTCCTGGCCCTGGATGGCTGTGGTGCCCTCGTACAGGGTGTCGATCTTGGCGTCGCGGACGTACTGCTCCAGCGGGTAGTCCTGCAGGAAGCCCGAGCCGCCGAAGGTCTGCAGCGACTCCGAGCCCAGCAGCACCCACGACCGCTCCGACCCGTACCCCTTGACGATCGGCAGCAGCAGGTCGTTGATCCGCTCGGCGTTCGCGTCGGTCTCGCCCCGTGCCGCCGCGGCCGCGACGGCGTCCTGCATGGTGGCGGTGTAGAGCACCAGCGCCCGCATGCCCTCGGCGTACGCCTTCTGCGTCATCAGCGAGCGGCGGACGTCGGGGTGGTGGGTGATGGTGACGCGCGGCGCCGCCTTGTCGGTGGCCCGGGTGAGGTCGGCGCCCTGGACCCGCTCCTTGGCGTAGTCGAGCGCGTTGAGGTAGCCGGACGAGAGGGTGGCGATGGCCTTCGTGCCGACCATCATGCGGGCGTACTCGATGACCTGGAACATCTGCGCGATGCCGTCGTGGACGTCGCCGAGCAGCCAGCCGGTCGCCGGTTCGCCGTCGCCGAACGTCAGCTCGCAGGTGGTCGAGACCTTGAGGCCCATCTTCTTCTCGACGTTGGTGGCGTAGACGCCGTTGCGCTCGCCCAGCTCGCCGGTCTCGGGGTCGAACCGGATCTTCGGGACGACGAACAGCGACAGCCCCTTGGTGCCGGGGCCGCCGGCGCCCTCGACGCCGACCGGCCGGGCCAGCACGAGGTGGACGATGTTCTCGCTCATGTCGTGCTCGCCGGACGTGATGAACCGCTTCACGCCCTCGATGTGCCAGCTGCCGTCCGGCTGCGGCAGCGCCTTGGTGGTGCCGGCGCCGACGTCGGACCCGGCGTCTGGCTCGGTGAGCACCATGGTGGCGGCCCAGCGGCGGTCGATCATGATCTCGGCGATGCGCTTCTGCGCCTCGGTGCCGTTGCGCCAGATGACGCTCGCGAACGACGGGCCGGACGCGTACATCCAGGCGGCGGCGTTGGAGCCGAGGATCAGCTCGGCGGCGCCCCAGAACACCGAGGGCGGCAGCGGCGTGCCGCCCAGGCCCTCGGGCAGCGCGAAGCGCCACAGCTCGGAGTCCATCAGGGTGTCGAAGCTCTTCCGAAACGCGTCGGGGACGGTGACGGTGTGGGCGGCGGGGTCGAAGACCGGCGGTGTGCGGTCGGAGTCGGCGTACGACGCGGCGAGGTCCTCGCGGCTCATGCGGTCGACCTCGGACAGGATGCTGCGCACCGTGTCGGCGTCGAACTCCTCGTAGCGCCCGCTGCCCAACTGCGCGTCGCTGCCGAACACGTCGAACAGCGCGAACTCGATGTCGCGCAGATTGGACCTGTAGTGGCTCATCGCTTCCTCCGTCAGCCTCTTGCTACCAGCCGGTAACCCCATGGTGCTACTTGTCGGTAACTTCGCGCAACCCAGGAACGGCGATGGCCCCGCGTCCGTCTCACTGACATGCGACGACTAGGAACCCTCGCTGCGGTCGCCGGCATCGCCCTGTTGGCGGCCTGCGGCGGTAACGACAGCGGCGACGACACCACCGCCGTCCCTGGCGACTCCGGCTCCGACGGCTCCACCGAACCGGCCGTGCCGATCGTCGGCAGCCGGTGGGTGCTCGAGGAACTGCAGGCCGCCGGCGCGACGATCGCGGGCCCGGCCGACCCGCAGGCCTACTTCGAGATCGGCGAGAACGGCGACGTCACCGGCTCCACGGGCTGCAACGGCTTTAGTGGGTCGGCCGAGGTGAGCGACTCCAGCATCACCTTCCAGCCGCTCATCTCCACCCGTCGCGGCTGCTCCGGCGACCTCGGCCAGATCGACAACTCGATGCTGGCGGTGCTCAGCGGCGAGGTCACCGTCGAGGTGTCCGGCGACGCTCTGACCATCACCAACGCCGAGGGTGAGTCGCTGACCATGCAGGCATCCGACGCCCCGTCGACCGATCTGTGACATGCGACGCCCAGCGGCCGGCCTCGGCCTGCTGGGCGTCCTGCTGACGCCGGCCGCCTGCGGCGACACCGCCACGGGTGACGCCGCGGGTGGTTCCGGCGCGGGCGCCGCGCTGGCCGGCCGCACGTTCGTCTCCACCGAGAACGTCGGCATCCCCGGCGGCGGCCCGCTGACGCTCACCTTCACCGACGACGGCCGGCTGCTCGCCACCGCCGGCTGCAACAGCACGAACGGCCCGGTCGAGCTGGCCGGCGGCCGCATCACCGCCGCCGACCTCGGCATGACGGCGATGGGCTGCGAGCCCGAGGTCATGGCGTCCGACGAGTGGGTCGGCGAGCTGCTGGCCGCCGAGCCCGCCTGGGAGCTGGGCGACGACGGCGTTCTCGTGCTCACCGCCGACGACCGGGGCGTGTCGCTGACCGACCGCGACGTGCTGGACCCGCCGGTCGAGCTGACCGGCCGGCAGTGGAACGTCGACGGCCTCTCCGACGGCCAGACGGCGTCGTCCGTGCCGGTCGGCGTCACGGCGTTCCTGCATATCGACGGCGACGTCCTGAGCGGCAACACCGGCTGCAACGACCTCAGCGGCACCGTCATGATCGACGGCGACGCGCTCACGGTGACCGATCTCGCGATGACGGAGCTGGCCTGCGAGGGCGCGGCGCAGTACGTCCAAGGCGTCGTGCTGGCCGCGCTCGACGGCGACGTCCGGGTCGCCATCACCAGCGACCGGCTGACACTGGAGGCGCCCAGCGGGTTCGGCCTGCAGGCGGTGGCGGCGGGTTGACAGCCCGCGGAGCTGTTTGTCACGGTTCGGCGCGGCTTTCCACAACTGATCCACAACCTGTGGGTCACGCCGGGTATCGGCGCGTACGCTGCCACGTCGGTGCAGGTGAAGACCCCTCGGGCCCTTACTCCGAGGGGTCTTCTGCGATTTCTATCGCATCCGCGGATGACTACCGCGTCACGACACGGCGTATCGCCGCGATCGGTTCGAGTTGGTCCGTCCGCATCCAACCGCTTTGCCGTTGCCGTTACATTGATCACCGACAACGGCGGGGATGAGATTTGGCCGGACCGGGAGGCAGAGTGCGCGACAGGCTCAGCCGCGCCGAGTCGGTGCTGCGGTCCGCCGTGGCTCGCGGCGGCGAGGCGGACCTCGGCCGCGACATCGATCCGCGCTCCGTCGAGTCCGCCGACGCGTGGGACGAGTCGCGCACCGTCCGCGCCCGCATCGTCGACGAGCTGCTGCGCGACGCCGGCGGCGTGCCCGGCGCCGCCGTCCGGCTGACCGGCGCCCGCATCACCGGCGGCCTGCAGCTGCGCGACGGGCGACTGGAGCGGCCGCTGCGGCTGGACATGTGCTGGATCGACGACATCCTCGCGCTCGCCGAGCTGACGGCGGCCGGCGTCGAGCTGGTCCGCTGCCGGGTGCCGGACCTGCGCACCGAATCCGTCGACGTGCAGAACGCGCTGGCCGTGCGCGAGTGCCTCGTCGGCTCGGTCAGCATGGTCGACACCCGCGTGCACCGGTCGGCGTCGTTCGAGGACAGCCGGTTCCAGGGCCGCTCGACGCTGTTCCACGCCCGCAACCTCAGCGTCGGTGGCGACCTCCTGCTCACCCGCGCGCGGCTGTTCGCGGCGTCCGGCGAGGCCATCGATGCCGAGCGGCTGCGGGTCGACGGCGGACTGGGCCTGGTCGGTGCCCGGGTCCGCGGGCCGATCGTGCTGTCCGGTGCGACCGTCGCCGGGAAGCTCGACCTCACCGACGCTGTCCTGCGCAACCGGCACGGCGTCGCGCTGGACGCCCGCCGGCTGGTCGCGGGCGGCGTGCAGGGCAACGGCCTGCGCTGCAGCGGCACCGTCGACCTCGGCCACGCGACGGTAGCCGGCAGCGTCGTGTTCGACGGCGCGGTGCTGGCCAACCCCGGCGGCGACGCCCTGGTGGCCAGCGACATCGAGGCCGACCGGCTGGAGGTCGAGAACGGCGCGCGCATCCTCGGCCGCATGCTGATCCCGCGCGGCGTCGTCCGCGACACCCTCGCGCTGCGCGGCGTCGAGATCAGCAACCCCGGCGGGTACGCGATGGTCGGCATCGGCGCCGCGGTCGGCTCGCTGGTGGCCGACCGCGCCCGGCTGGTCGGCCGGGTCATGCTGGACGAGCTGGAGGCGACGTCGGTCCGCCTCGTCGGCACCCGGGTCACCAACCCGGACGACTCCTGGGCCGTGAGCCTGCAGTCCGCGACCGTCCGGCGCGACCTCAACCTCGAGCGGCTGTCCGCCAAGGGCGGACTGAACATCAAGGGCATCCGGGTCGGCGCGGCGGTCTTCCTCACCGGCGCCAGCCTCGACGGCGGCTACCGCGCGCTGGCCGCGTCGCGGGCCGTCATCGGCGAGCGGCTGGTGCTCGGGCGGCGGTTCCGCTGCCGCGGCGACATCGACCTCGCCCACGCCGACCTCGGCAAGAGCCTGGCCATGGACGGCGTCCGGGTGCAGGGCCAGCTGCGGCTGTTCCAGGCCCGGGTGCGCAGCGACGTGCTGCTGCGCGGCGCCTACATCGAGGCGTCCGGCATGGGCGTCGACGCCATCGGCCTGCGGGTCGACGGCCGGTTCACCGCCCGCGGCATGGTCTGCGACGGCGCCGTCCGGCTCACCGCGGCGGTCGCCGACAGCGTCGTGCTGACCGGCGCACAGATCTACAACCCCGACGGCAACGCGCTCATCGCGCCGCGCATGGAGGTCCGCGGCGACCTCGTCGTCGGCGACGACCCGTACTCGTCCGACCTCGGCGGGTTCTGGGCCGACGGCGGCCTGGTGCTGCGCGACGGCAAGGTCGGCGGCGACGTCGTGTTCGACGGCGCCGTGCTGCGCCGGCCCGACCACCGCGCGCTCGACGGCACCGGCATGCAGGTGGGCGGCAAGGTCTCGTTCGAGCGGGCCGAGATCGAGGGCACCGTCTCGTTCGACCAGGCGCACGTGCGCCGCCGGTTCGTGCTCAGCGGCTCGACGCTGGCCGGGCACGGCGTCGGGTCGGCCGATGGGGCGATCGTCTTCAGCGCGATCCAGACGACGTCCGACGACTTCCTCGTCGACGGCGGGGTGTTCAACGGCGCGCTGCGGCTCACCGGGTCGACGTTCTCGGCCGGGCTGAGCCTGCGGCGCGCGCGGTTCGTCGCACCCGGGCAGACCGCGCTGCTGCTGCCCGAGGTCGGCTGCGGGGTGTTCCGGCTGACCGAGCTGGACGTCGACGGCGCCGTCATCGTCGCGCGGTCCCGGGTCGGCGGCGACCTCCTCGTCGACGGCGGCCGCTATCACCACCCGGGCCGGCTCGCCGTCGACGCCGCGCAGGTCGAGATCGGCGGCTCGTTCCTCGTCCGCGACGCGCAGCTGACCGGTGGCCTCGCGCTGCGACGGGCCGAGGTGGGCTTCAGCGTCATGCTGACGGCGGTACACGGCGAGGTCGGCGAACGGGCCGACGGCCGGGTCGCCGTCGGGGAGATCGTCGCGGCCTCCGGGCTCAAGGTCGAGGGCAACCTGGAGTGCCGTGATGTCGAGCTGACCGGGCAGGTCTCGCTGGCCGAGGCGGTGGTGGCCGGCCGGCTGCTGGTCCGCGGCCGCACGACGCTGACGAACCCGGGCCGCACCGCGGTGTTCGCGCCGAACCTGCGGGTGTCCGGCGCGGTCGAGCTGGGCTCGCGCCGCTCCACCGGCAACGGCCCGCTGATCATCGTCGGCGAGGTGCGGCTGGACCGCGCGCACATCGGCGAGCTGTCGTGCGAGCAGGTGACGATCAGCCAGGAGCACGCCGCCGACTCCCGTGCGGCCGGAACCGAGCAGGAGCGGCCGCTGGTCTCGTTGCACGAGGCCGAGGTGGACCGGCGGATCCTGATGAACGACCTCAGCGTCGCCGCCACGGCCACCGGGCTGCGGGCGCTGATCGACCTCTCCGAGTTGCAGGCCGGCACCGTGGAGCTGCCGGCCGGCGAGATCGCCGTCGACCTGCGCGGGTCCGAGGTCCGCACGCTGGTCATGGACCCCACCGACACCTCGATGGTCATGCTGTCCGGCCTCACCTTCGACGACCCCGGCGACGCCGACACCGACACCGCGCTGGCGTGGCTGCGCCGCGACCCCACCGGCTACCAGCACCAGGTGTACGAGCAGCTGGCCAGCCACTACCGCCGCTCCGGCGACGACGCCGCAGCGCGCACCGTCCTGCTGGCCCGGCTGCGGCACCGCCGCGACCTGCTGCGCACGTCCTCATTCGGCCAGTCGCTGATGAAGGGCTGGGGCTACCTGCAGGACCTCACCGTCGGCTTCGGCTACCGGCCCGGCCTGGCCGCCATCTGGTTCGTCGGCCTGCTGGTGTTCGGGACCGCCTACTTCTGGGACAAGACGCTGGACCCGGTCGAGGTGAACGTCCACCCGACGTTCAACCCGTTCGGCTACACGCTCGACCTGCTGATCCCGATCCTCAGCCTGGGCCAGGACGCCGCCTGGGACCCGCGTGGCCCGGACCTCGTGGTGGCCTACGGGCTCGTCTTCAGCGGCGCCGTGCTCGCCACGACCGTCGTCGCCGCCGTCACCCGGGTGCTGAATCGCCGGTAGTTGTCCACAGATTCTGTGCACAGGGGTGTGGGAAACCGGTGGGCCACGCTCAGCCTCTTGTGGACATCCTTGTGGGCGACGGCCCGGCCCGGAAATGTTCGCCGAACCCTCTTGTGCGACCCCCTCGACAGGACTAGAAATGCTCCATCGTCATCGACGAGATCGGAGCCGGACAGCCGGGGTGACCTGGCCAAAGGCACCGAAGGTAGTCGAGGGCGGGCCGGACGGAGAACGGCAGTTCGCCACGTCGGGGCAACCCGGCGGACCGCACCCCGATGGGCGGGGCGGCTGACGGAGCCGGACGGCAGACCGGAAGGGCAGTGGAGCACGCGGGCGACCGCGAGACCGCCGTTCGAGCCGCCGTCATCGGAGGGGGCGAGCATCCGGCCGGTTCATCCGGACGCGATGGTTCTGGTCGACTGAGAAGGCCCCTCGGACCCTTACTCCGAGGGGCCTTCGCCTGTCCCCAGTGTAAACGTGTTGCGTAAATGCGTTGCCGCGCCCCATGGCGCCAGGTAGACAGGGCGCGTGATCAACGCTGGGGCACTCGCTGCCACCCCCACGCTCACCGGCCCGCGCATCCGGCTGGTCCCGCTCGGCCCCCAGCACGCCGAGGCGGTGTTCGCGTCGCTGCAGGACGCCGAGTTCAACCGCCTCACCGGCACCCACCAGACGTTCACCCGCGCGGCCATCGACGCGTACTGCGCCAGCCGCGCCGACCAGTACGACCGCCTCGACTGGGCCTTCGAGGACACCGCCACCGGCGAGTACGTCGGCGGGCTGGCCGTCAATGAGGTCGACGCCGACAACGAGACCGCCGGCTTCCGCATCGACCTCGTCGAGAGCCACCGCGGCCGTGGGCTCGGGCCCGAGGCGATCGAGCTGATGCTCGCCTACCTGTTCGAGGAGGTGGGCGTGTATCGCGTGGGCCTCGAGGTGTACGCGTTCAACCCGCGGGCGCAGCGCTCGTACGAGAAGTGCGGGTTCGTCGTCGAGGGACGGGAGCGCGGGGCGCTGCTCTGGGACGGCGAGCGCGTCGACGCCGTGCTCATGGGCCTGCTCCGGGCCGACTGGCGGGCCCGCCACAGAATCTGAGGTGGGGCTGGCCCCCGGCTGAAGCCGCCGGTCAGCGCCATGGGACCGACGCCGCCCGCTCCGTAGCGTCGAACCCGAGGTCGCGCACCAGGTGCGACGTGTTCTCGGGAGCAACCGATGTTCGGTCTGGCGGTGCGGACCCTGCGGTATCGCATGGGCGCCTTCGTGGCGGCGTTCGTGGCGATGGTGCTCGGCACCGCGATGGTGATGGCCTGCGGCGGGCTGATGGAGACCGGCATCCGCACGGCGGTGCCGCCGCAGCAGCTGGCCGGCGCGGACGTTGTCGTCGCGGGGGAGCAGCGTTACGACATTCCCGGCACCGACGAGTCCGTGGTGCTGCCCGAGCGGGTGCGCGTCGACGACGAGCTGGTCGCGACGGTCGCCGCGGTCGACGGCGTGGCCGCGGCCGAGGGGCGGGTGCTGGACGAGCCGGCGCCGTCCGGCACGGTCGACGCGATCGCGGTGACGGCCACGCCCGGCGTGGGCGCCGGTGAGCTGCGCGAGCGGATCGCCGCCGCGCTCGACGGCACCGCCACGACGACGCTCACCGGCGACGCGCGTGGCCTGGCCGAGCTGCCCGAGGCGCGGGCCAGCAGCGTGGACCTCATCTCGCTGGCGGGAGTCTTCGGCGGCTGGGCGATCATGGTCTCGATGTTCGGCGTCGCCTCGATGCTGGCGCTGTCCATCCAGCAGCGCGGCCGTGAACTGGCGCTGCTGCGCGCGGTCGGCGGCACGCCCGGCCAGCTGCGCCGCATGGTGCTCGGCGAGACGCTGCTGCTGTCGGTGGTCGCGACCGGGATCGCCCTGGTGCCGGGCCACTACCTGGGCCGGTTCCTGTTCGAGCGGATGACCGACGCCGGCGTCGTGCCCGCCGGGGTGGAGTTCCGGCAGGGCTGGATCCCGATGGTGACGGCGGTCGGCGCGGCGCTGATCGCGGCGGTCGGCGGCGCGCTGGTCGCCGGGCGCCGGGCGGCCGCCGTCCGGCCCACCCAGGCGCTGGCCGAGGCCGCACTGGAGCACCGGACGATGGGCGCGTGGCGCTGGGTGTTCGGCCTGCTGACGCTGAGCGGCGGCATCGCGCTGGGCGTCGTCACGATGACGGTGATGAGCGGGCCGCTGACGACCAGCACGGCGGGCCCGGCGGTGATCCTGTGGGCGATCGGGCTGGCGCTGCTCAGCCCGGTGCTGACCCGCGCCATGACCGCGCTGCTGCAGTGGCCGGTCCGGGCCGTGGCCGGCGTCCCCGGGCACCTGGCCGTGCTCAACGCCCGCGGCCGCACGGCCCGCACGGCCGCCGTCGTCACCCCGATCATCATGCTCACCGGCATCGCCACCGGCACGCTCTACCTGCAGTCCACCGAGGACGCGGTCAACCGCGACGCGTTCACCGCCGGGCTGGTCGCCGACGCCGTCGTCACGTCGTCCGCGCCCGCCGACGCGGCGCTGGTGGACCGCATCGCCGCACTGCCCGGCGTCGCCGGCGCCTCCCAGCTGGTCCGCAGCACCGGCTTCGTCGAGGCGCCGCGCGACGGCTCACAGAGCGACGAGGGCTGGACGCTGCAGGGCGTCACCGCTGCCGGCGCGGAGGCGACCACCCCGGTCACGACGGTGGACGGCGCCCTCACCGGCCTCACCGGCGACACCGTCGCGCTGGACGCCGACCACGCGCGGTCGCTCGGGGTGGGCCTCGGTGACGAGCTGACGCTGCGGCTCGGCGACGGCGCGACGGCGACGGTCCGGGTGGCCGCGACCTTCGACGCCGCCGACGACTACGACACGCTGCTGCTGCCGGCGGACCTGCTGGCGGCGCACACGACCGCCGGCGGGGCGCACGAGATCCTCGTCGCCGCGGACGACGGCGCCGCGTCCGCCGTCGTCGCCGAGCTGCGCGATCTGGCCGCCGCGACGCCCGGGCTGGCCGTCGCCGACCGTGCCGCGCTGTTCGACGAGTACGGCGACCAGCAGCAGACGCTCGCCTTCGCCAACTACACCATCGTCCTCATGATCGTCGCGTACGCCGCGATCTCGGTGATCAACGTGCTGTCGGCCAGCACCGGCGCACGGCGGCGCGAGTTCGGGCTGCAGCGGCTCACCGGCGCGACCCGGTCCCAGGTGCTGCGCATGGTCGGCGCCGAGGGCGTGCTGGTGGCGGCCGTCGGCATCACGCTCGGCACCCTCGCCTCGGTCGCGACGCTGGTCCCGTTCAGCCTCGCGCGGGCCGATCAGCTGACGCCGTCGGGGTCGCCGCTGATCTATCTGGGCGTGGTGGCGGTCGCGCTGGGCCTGACGCTGGCGGCGACGCTGCTGCCGGCCTGGCAGGTGCTGCGGCAGCGGGCCGCCCAGGCCGCGGCGACGGCGGACTAGCCGGCGTCGGTCACGCAGAACTCGTTGCCCTCGGGGTCGAGCATCGTGGTCCACCGCTCGTGGACGCTGTGCACACTGGCCCCGAGGGCGAGCAGCCGGTCGACCTCGGCCTGCCGGTCGGCCGCCTCGACCTCGAGGTGTACGCGGTTCTTCACCGTCTTGCGCTCGGGCACCTGCTGGAAGAACAGCGTCGGGCCGGGGCCGCCGACGGCCACCGTCGGGTCGGTCTCGGGGGTGAGCCCGAGCGCCGCCAGCCGCTCGACCTCGGCGTCGTCGTAGGGCAGGACGTCGTAGTCGTCGAGCACCGCGGCCCAGAACCGGGCCAGGCTCGGCGCGTGCCCGCAGTCGACGACGATCTCGCGCAGGGCGGCCATGCGCCCCCACCCTAGACGAGCGGAGCCCCGGCCCGCGCGTGGCGGAACCGGGGCTCGCGGACGGCCGGACGTCAGCCGGTCTGGTCGTCGATCTCCGCCTCGGCGGCGTTGCGCTTGATGGAGTCGATGCCGTTGAGCGCGCCGCTCTTGCTGCTGTACGCCTCGCCGACGGCGATGACCTCGCCGTTGCCGGCCTTCAGGCGGAAGCGGTACTGGTCGGACTTGTCCTTGTAGAGCTCGAACTTGCCTGCCATGGGTCAGACCTTCCTGTCACGTCGAACACCTGGCAGCAGCGTAGAGGCAGGGCCGGACGTGCGCCGCCCGATCCGGCCCGTGTCTGCGCCCCGGTCGACCCGCTCGACCCGCCGACGCCGCCGGAGACGCCGGGCACGCCGCCTCCGGGTGGCGATGACGACTGATCATCGTCGGCGGGACGGCGCTGGTGGTCACGCGTCGCCGGTCGGGGGCGGGGGGCCTGATCGGCTGACGGGGGAGCGAGCGGGGCCGGCCGGGGT
The DNA here is from genome assembly GCF_001270745.1 of Jiangella muralis. Classification (GTDB taxonomy): domain Bacteria; phylum Actinomycetota; class Actinomycetes; order Jiangellales; family Jiangellaceae; genus Jiangella; species Jiangella muralis. The sequence goes on along the minus strand of NZ_LFXL01000027.1, from coordinate 81,247 downwards.
GGCGGTCGGTCCCGTTCGTCGGAAACGGTCGGGTGACCTAGCGCCCCTTCTGGCGGCCGCTTCGTCACCTGATCGTTTCGTGTCCGCATGCTGGAGTTGATCAGGTGACGTTGCGCTGTTCGTGGGCGCGGTTTGGTCACCTGATCGTTTTCCAGGGGTGGATCAGGTGACGAAGCGGCGTGCTGGGGCGGCGTGCGGTCAGGCGCCGGCGCTCGGGCCTTTCGCGCGGTCGACAGGGGTGCACGCCGCCTGGTGCTCTGCCGTCAGATGTGGTGGCAGAGCGCGATCGCGCGATGGAGGTCTGCGGTCAGATGTGACGGCAGAGCACCAGCCGGCGTGCACGGGTCCTTGACCTGTGGCGATGCCCCGGCGTGGTAGGCGGCCCGCAGCGCCAGGCGGGAGCGCGCGTCGGCTCACGGGCAGCGCGGCACCGGCGCGCTCCAGGTGTGGGAGGACTGGTTGCCCACGAAGTAGTCGCTGACCCAGCGCCCGTCGTCCATCCGGTTCCAGACCCGGCTGGTCCCGACCAGCGAGCCGACCGACTGGCACATGACGTATGCGAGGGCTCCGGGCTGCAGTGCGGCGCCGGCGGCGGCGTAGTTCGTGCCCGGCCCGCCCCGCGCGGTCAGCGGCGTCGTGCTCGTCACCTGGCCGGGGTACGTGCACTTGGGCAGCGAGCTGGAGAATGTGGTGCTCGACGGCGTCGAGACGTAGTAGTCGGCCACCCACGCGCCGTCGGTGAGCCGGTCCCACACGCCGCTGCTGCCGACCCGCTGGCCGTGCCCTTGGCACACCACCGCGACGGACGCTCCGGGTGCGATGCTGCGGGCGACGGGGTAGGCCGTCGACGGCCCGGTGCGCGCGTTGAGCGCCGTCGCGCTGGTGACGCGGAACGTCTGGGCGACGGTCGCGACCGGGGCGTCGAGCGCGTCGCTGTCGATGTTCAGCGTGACGCCGCCGTGCGTCTCGGTGTGGTCGCCGCGGTACTGCTTGGCCCGCTGGTGGTTGGCCCACTGGGTGTTGGGTGCGGTGGGCCAGCCGGTGAGCGCGGAGTTGCCGTCCCAGCGCGCCATCCAGACGGCGTCCGGCCGGGCCCAGCTGGCCGAGCCGTACGAGCCGGACAGCGTCGGCAGGCCGGAGTCCTGGTGCACGTAGACGCCGGCCAGGTAGCCGGCCTGGTGGACGGTCACGGTCCAGGCCGAGACATACCGGCGGACCGCGAGCACGCAGTCGGCGTTCGTGCGGTCGAAGTGCTCGACGTCGGCGTAGAGGGCGCTGCCCGGCAGCAGCCCGAGCGCTCGCGCCTGGGCGACGGCGTCCTGCGCGTCCGAGATCCCGTACGAGCCCGCCGTCCCGGACGTGTACCGGTGCGGCTTGGTGCCGAGCAGGCAGAACGGCTGCCGGCCGAAGTAGGTGGGCAGCAGCCGCCAGCCGGCCGCCGTCGCGCCGCGGACCCACGCCGCGGTGAGGTTGGGCTGCGTGCAGCCCCGGTTCACGCCGCCGAAGTAGATGTTGACGGTGCGGAACGGCGACGCGCGCCAGGCCTGCAGCGCGGCCAGCGACGGCGCGGTGCAGGTGTCGAAGCCCCGCCCGGTGGCGACGGTGGCCGACGACCCGCTCGGGTAGTTCCCCGGCGTGGCCGGATACCCCTCGGCCGGCGTGCTGAGCGCGGCGACGACCAGCGCCGCGCCGACGGCGCCAGCGGCCGCCCTGCTGACTGTGCCCGACCAGCGGCTCATGGTGGACCCCCCTGTCCTCCGGTCTGGGCCAGAAGCCGGCCGCGAGGTCCCAGGCGGCGGCGAGTCCCCACGGGAGGAGGGAACCAGTGTGCTCTCGAAAACCGCCGTTGAACAGGGGTTTCGGGCGGCGTTACCGACCTGCGACCGTGGCGATGGGCGCGTCGAGCGAGTCGCTGTCGATGTTGAGCGTGACGCCGCCGTGCGTCTCGTTGTGGTCGCCGAGGTACTGCTTCGCCCGCTGGTGGTTGGCCCACTGGCTGTCCGGCGCGGTCGGCCACCCGGTGAGTGCGGGGTTGCCGTCCCAGCGCGCCATCCAGACGGCGTCCGGGCGGGCGTAGTCTGGGGAGTCGTAGACGGCGGAGAGGTCGCGCAGGCCGGAGTCCTGGTGCACGTACACCCCGGCCAGGTAGCCGGCGTCGTGCAGCGTCGTCGTCCAGGCGGAGACGTAGCGGCGGACCGCGGTGACGCACGAGGTGTCGCGGCGGTCGTAGTGCTCGACGTCGGCGTACAGCGCGCTGCCCGGCAGCAGTCCGAGGTGCTGCGCCTGCGCGACGGCGTCCTGCGCGTTCGCGGTGCCGATGGCGGTGGCGTCGGCCTCGGTGAACCGGTGCTCCTTCGAGCCGAGCATGCAGATCGGCTGGTGGCCCATGTACGTGGGCAGCAGGCCCCAGCCCATGCCGCTGACCGTCTGCACCCACGACGGCGTCAGGTTCGGCTGGCGGCAGCCGCGGTTGACGCCGCCGAAGTAGATGTTGACGGTGGTGTAGGGCGACGTGCCCCACCACGCGTCGAGCGCGGCGACCGACGGCGCGGTGCAGGTGTCGAAGCCCAGGCCGGTGGCGATGGTGGGCTCCGGGACGCGCGCATCGGTGGCGCCCACCGGCGCGGCGGCGGTGACGGAGCTGGCGGCGAACATGACGGTGGCGGCGATGACCGCGTGGCGTCTCCGGGTCATGGAGACAGTCATACCACTGTTCTTCGGGACTGCGTCAGACCTTGCGGTCGGCTGCCACCGCTTCAGGGGCTGGCGGCAGGTCCGTTCGGCCGGAGGATCGTCACCCCGGTCGGCGATCCGTCCGACATCGCCAGCAGCGCGTCGACGCCGTCCTCGAGGGTCAGCTCGCGGCCGAGCAGCAGCTCCGGCCGCAGCGTGCCGGCGGCGATCTCGGCCAGCATCGCCGGGTAGTGGTGGGCGGCCATGCCGTGACTGCCGAGCAGTTCCAGTTCGGTCCCGACCACCGGGCCCATCGCCACCGCCTGCGTCGCGTGCTCGGCGAGCAGCAGCCCGGCCTGGACGTGCCGCCCGCGGCGCCGCAGCCCGCGTACCGAGTTCTGGAACGTCGTGGTGCTGCCGAGTGCGTCGAGCGACAGGTGCGCCCCGCCGCCGGTCGCGTCGCGGACCGCGGCCACCACGTCGGTCCCGTCGCTGGCGTCGACCGTGACCGCGGCGCCCACGCTCCGGGCCAGCTCCAGTGCCGGCGCGGCGACGTCGACGGCGACCACCCGCGCGCCGTGCGCCGCCGCGATCATGACGGCGGACAGTCCCAGCCCGCCGCAGCCGTGCACCGCGACCCACTCGCCGGGTGCGACCCGGCCCTGCTGCACGACCGCTCGGTAAGCCGTGGCGAACCGGCAGCCCAGCCCGGCCGCCGTGGCGAAGCCGACCGCGTCGGGCAGCCGGACGAGGTTGACGGCGGCGTGTTCGATCGCCACGTACTCGGCGAACGAGCCCCAGTGGGTGAAGCCCGGCTGCGTCTGCCGCTCGCAGACCTGGTGGTGACCGGCCCGGCACTGCTCGCACGTGCCGCACGCGCAGACGAACGGGACGGTGACGCGCTCGCCCGGCCGCCAGCCTTGGTCCGGGGTGTCCGGCCCGACCTCCGCGAGCACGCCGGCCAGCTCGTGCCCCGGCACGTGCGGCACGGTGATGTCGTCGTCGTGGCCCATCCAGCCGTGCCAATCGCTGCGGCACAGCCCGGTCGCCTCGACCCGGATGACGGCGCCGCCGGGCGGGCAGACCGGCTCGGCGACGTCGCGGACGACCGGGCGGTCGCGGAACCTCGTGTAGACCATCGCGCGCACCAGCCGACCCTAGTCACCTACCGGAAATCCCCGGTGCGGTGGGCGGTCGCGGCGTTATGCTTCGCGTCGACCACCTGCGCGTTCGGAAGGCTGGACGGTGGCGATCAACGATCTCTTCGACGCTGCCATGACGTTCCCGGTGGTGCCGTTCACGTTCCTCACCGTCGCCGTGGTCGTCTACTGGCTGCTCATCATGGTCGGCGGCAGCGCGCCCGGGGCCGGCGACGGCGTGCCGCTGAACGTCACCGGGTCGGTGTTCCTCGTGTTCGCCTGGCTGGCGACGCTGGCCGGCACGCTCATCCACACCGGCGACGTCGCGGCGCACCCGCCGGGGCTGCCGGCGTCCATCGTGATCGCGGTGGTCGCGCTGGTGGCCGCCGGGCTGGGGACGGCGCTGCTGGCCCGGCCGATCCGCCGGCTGTTCCGCCCCGGACGTCCGGCCGACCCGGCCCGGCTGGTCGGCACCATCTGCGTGGTGCGCACCGGCGAGGTCGGCCCCGACGCCGGCCAGGCCGAGGTCACCGGCCCCGACGGCGCCCCCGTCGTCATCGAGGTGCGCCACGACGGCATCGAGGAGCTGCGGCCCGGCAACACCGCGATGATCCACGACTACGACGTCGAGCACCGGGTGTTCTGGGTGACGGCATTCGACCCCAAGCTCGGCACCACTCCATGACGGCGTGAGAAGGGGGCCGGGCCTGCGGGCCCGACCCCTGGCTGGTCGATCGAACTGTTACGTCACGACGTGACTGGCACGGTCACCACGTCGGAGACCACGCCGTCCTCGAGCAGCGTCAGCGTGGCCTCGGTGAAGGCGACGTCGACGATGTCGGGCGTCCACTGCGCGTTCGGGCAGGTGGGCGTCGGCGGCAGTGGCTCCGGGTCGTCGCTGGTGATGCTGAACACGAACTGCCCGTTGCGCGGCGTCGGCAGCGGTGTCGTCGTGCCGGACACGGTCACTTCGGTGTCCTGCCCGGGGGCGCGGTGGCCGGCCGGGTTGAAGCAGACGACCTCGGCGATTCCGGTCGCCTCAACGGTGATCTCGAAGGTGGTGCCGCCGAGGCCGGCGACCTTGCCGTCGCAGGTCACCTGGGTGCCGATGTCGACACACTCGGGGGCGTTGCCGCCGCCCTCGATGAAGTGGCCGCTCTGGGCGACGGCCGGTGTGCTGGCGAATCCGAGCAGCCCGAATACGGCCACCAGGATGATGATGATGCGTTTCATGTCATCCCCCGTTGGATGTCATGGGAGTTCCACGGTCGTGCTGCGGAGTGAGCACTGCGGATCGATCGTGGATCGCATCGGTGGTGCTCGTGCTCGTGCGTGGAATCTCATGCCCCCCGGGCCGGGTGGGAACACCGGCTCCTCGTGCCCCCTGCGCCGGTCCCTCCGCGGGCGACGCTAGACCCTGCCCGGGCGCATGGGCAAGGGCGTGGTTCGGTCCAATCAGCCGACTTGACCTGCGGTGATGCAGTGGGCAGTGCCAACCATCGACGTGCTGTCAGCGGTCGTAGCCGGCCCGGCGGAACGCGTCGGCGATGGCGCCGCTGGTCGGTGCGGCGTCGCGCTCGCGCTGCGGCCGGCCGCCGCCACCGCCACCGCGGGGCTGGCCGCCACCCCGCTGACCGCCGCGCGGCTGGCCTCCGCCGCGCTGGCCGCCGCGGCCGCCCGCGCCCGGCGCCGGCAGCTCGTCGTCCAGTCGCAGGGTGAGCGAGATGCGCTTGCGGTCGACGTCGACCTCGAGGACCTTGACCTTGACGACGTCGCCGGGCTTGACCACCTCGCGCGGGTCCGAGATGAACCGCTTGGACATCGCCGACACGTGCACCAGTCCGTCCTGGTGCACGCCGACGTCGACGAAGGCGCCGAACGCGGCCACGTTGGTGACGACGCCCTCCAGGCGCATGCCGGGGGTGAGATCGGTGAGCTTCTCGACGCCGTCGCTGAAGGTGGCGGTCTGGAACGACGGGCGGGGGTCACGGCCGGGCTTCTCCAGCTCGCGCAGCACGTCGGTGACGGTCGGCACGCCGAACACGTCGTCGGCGAAGTCGGCGGGCCGGAACTCGCGCAGCGTGCGGGTGTCGCCGAGCAACCCGCCGAGGTCGCGGCCCGAGGTGCCGACGATGCGCCGCACCAGCGGGTACGCCTCGGGGTGCACGCCGGACGCGTCGAGCGGGTCGTCGCCGCCGGGGATGCGCAGGAAGCCGGCGCACTGCTCGAACGCCTTCGGGCCGAGCCGCGTGACCTCCTTGAGCGCGCTGCGGGTGCGGAACGGGCCGTTGGTCTCGCGGTGCGTGACGATGTTCTCGGCCAGCCCGGGCGTGATGCCGGAGACCCGGCTGAGCAGCGGCGTCGACGCGGTGTTGAGGTCGACGCCGACGGCGTTGACGCAGTCCTCGACGACCGCGTCGAGCGAGCGGGACAGCGCGAAGTCGGGGAGGTCGTGCTGGTACTGCCCGACGCCGATGGACTTCGGGTCGATCTTCACCAGCTCGGCCAGCGGGTCCTGCAGCCGCCGCGCGATGGACACCGCGCCGCGCAGCGAGACGTCCATGCCGGGCAGTTCTTGCGACGCGAACGCGGACGCGGAGTACACCGACGCGCCGGCCTCGGAGACCATCACCTTGGTCAGCCCGGGCCGCCGCTTGACGAGGTCGGCGGCCAGCTTGTCGGTCTCGCGAGACGCGGTGCCGTTGCCGATCGCGACCAGGTCGACCTGGTGTTCGCGCGCGAGCCGGTCGAGCGTGGCCAGCGCGTCGTCCCACCGGTTCGCCGGCTGGTGCGGGTAGATGACGTCGGTGGCGACGACCTTCCCGGTGGCGTCGACGACGGCGACCTTGACGCCGGTGCGGAACCCGGGGTCCAGGCCGAGCGTGGCCCGGGTGCCGGCGGGTGCGGCCAGCAGCAGGTCGCGCAGGTTCGTGGCGAACACCCGGATCGCCTCCTCCTCGGCCGCCTCGCGCAGCCGGGTGCGCAGGTCGAGGTCGAGGCGGAGCATGATGCGGGTGCGCCAGGCCCAGCGGACGGTGTCGGCCAGCCAGCCGTCGGCCGGGCGGCCGTCGTTGCGGATGCCGAACCGGTGCGCGATCTCGCCCTCGTACGCCGCGGTGGAGCCGTCGTCGCCGGTGGGGTCGACGGTGAGGTCGAGGATCTCCTCCTTCTCGCCGCGCAGCATGGCCAGCACGCGGTGCGACGGCAGCTTCGTCAGCGGCTCGGCGAACTCGAAGTAGTCGGCGAACTTCGCACCGGCCTGCTCCTTGCCCTCGCGCACCTTCGCCGTCATGCGCCCGGCCGTCCACACCTGCTCGCGCAGCGTGCCGATGAGGTCGGCGTCCTCGGTGAACCGCTCGACCAGGATGGCCCGGGCGCCGGCCAGCGCGGCGGCGGTGTCCTCGACCCCGGCCTCCGGGTTCAGATAGCCGGCGGCGACGGTCTGCGGGTCCTGCGTGGGGTCGGTGAGCAGACCATCGGCCAGCGGCTCCAGCCCGGCCTCGCGGGCGATCTGCGCCTTCGTGCGCCGCTTCGGCTTGTACGGCAGGTAGATGTCCTCGAGCCGGGCCTTGGTGTCGGCCAGCAGGATCTGCGCCTCGAGCGCGTCGTCGAGCTTGCCCTGTTCGCGGACGGACTCGAGCACGGCGGAGCGGCGCTCCTCCAGCTCGCGCAGGTACCGCAGCCGCTCCTCGAGCGTGCGCAGCTGGGTGTCGTCGAGCCCGCCGGTGCGCTCTTTGCGGTACCGCGCGATGAACGGGACGGTGGCGCCCTCGTCGAGCAGGCCGACGGCGGCGCCGACCTGGTGCTCGGGCACGCCGAGCTCGTCGGCGATGCGCTGCTGGACGGACGGCAGGACGGGCTTGGACACGTGGTTCCACTCTCTCGGCAGGACGTCCCCGGCATTCTGCCGCGTCGGCCAGGACCGCGGCGAACTGGACCAGGTTCTCAACTACCGAGACGATTTCGTTCAAGGAGTGGACGATCAAGGGGAGGGCCGTTAGGCTTGCGGTCGAAAGGTCATGAGCGCCAGCGCCAAGCCCCGGCTCGCTGGCCGGCAACCCTCCGCGCGGTGGGGTGCCCCGGGTGACGACCTGGCCGCCTCGGCACCGAGCCGGCAAGCGCGGACCCGGCCCCGGGTCCCTCGACCCGGAGGAACGCCGTGACCGTGACCGACCTGCCTCGCACCACCACCCAGCTCCCCGCCGCGCCGACGCAGCCACTGCTCCCGGTCGTCGGCGCCGACTTGCGGGCGCCGCTGGCCGGTGGCGGCGACGCCCGCTACGTCAACCTCGACTACGCGGCCAGCGCGCCCGCACTGCGCGCCGTCGCCGACCACGTCGCCGAGATCCTGCCGACGTACGCAAGCGTGCACCGCGGCGCCGGGTACCCGTCGCAGCTGTCGACGCAGCGGTATGAGGACGCCCGCGCCACCGTCGCCGGGTTCGTCGGCGCCCGCGAGGACGACGTCGTGGTGTTCGTCCGCAACACCACCGACGCGCTGAACCTGCTGGCCGGCTGCGTGCCCGAGGGCGGCGAGGTGGTGGTCCTCGACCTCGAGCACCACGCCAACCTGCTGCCCTGGCAGCGCGGCCCGCACCGGATCGTCGAGGCCGCGCCGACGCTGGCGCAGACGCTGAGCCGGCTCCAGGTTGAGCTGGCCCGGCGCCCGGCCGCGCTGCTCGCCGTCACCGGCGCCTCGAACGTGACGGGCGAGCAGCTGCCGCTCGGTGCCCTGGCCGGGCTGGCGCATCGCAACGGCGCGCGGATCGCCGTCGACGCCGCGCAGCTCGCCCCGCACCGGCGCATCGACATCGTGGCCGGCGAGCTGGACTACGTCGCGTTCTCCGGGCACAAGCTGTACGCACCGTTCGGCGCCGGCGTGCTGGTCGGGCGGCGCGACTGGCTCGACGCCGCCCCGCCGTATCTCGCCGGCGGCGGCGCCGTCCGCGAGGTCACGACGACGGCGACGCAGTGGGCGCCGGCCCCGGCCCGGCACGAGGGCGGCTCGCCGAACGTCATCGGGGCGGCCGCGCTGGCCGCCGCCTGCGAGGCGGTCGCGGCGCTGCCCGAGGGCTGCGTCGAGGTGCACGAGTCGGCGCTGCGCCGGCGGCTGCTGGCCGGGCTGGACCGCATCGACGGCGTGCGGACGCTGCGGCTGTGGCCGGACAGCGGCTCCGCCGTCGGCGTCGTCGCGTTCACCGTCGACGGCTACTCCGCGCGGCAGGTGGCCGAGTACCTGTCCGCCGAGCACGCCATCGGGGTACGCGACGGCCGGTTCTGCGCGCATCCGCTGCTCGGCCGGCTGGGCGCAGAGGACGGCGCGCTGCGGGCCAGCTTCGGCCTCGGCTCCGCCGCCGCCGACGTCGACCGTCTCCTCGCCGCCCTCGAGCTGTTGCGCAGCGAGGGCACGGCCCGCACCTACGCCGTCAGCGCGGACCGCCCCTGCGACTGACCGCCGGGCCGGAGAACCAGGAGGTTTCGGACACTCCGGGGCGGGGCAAGAATGCCCTCCGTCAAGTGGACGGAGGCGGGCATGCTGCCGAGGCGGGCGAGCATCGCGGCCTGCGCCGCCGCCATCGCCGTCCTGGTGACGTCCGGCTGCGGCGACGAGCCGATGGCGATCCCGCGGACGGAGAGCGCCGAGCTGGTCCCGCAGGAGTCGTCCTCGCCGCCCGCCCAGACGCCCAGCCCGACGCCCACACCGTCCGCGACGCCGACCCCGACACCCACGCCCACTCCGACGCCGACCCCGGAGCCCCAGGAGACCGAGGAGCCGGAGCCCGAGCCGCCGGAGACCGAGCAGCCCGAACCGGAGGAGCCGGCCGAGCCGGAGCCGACCAACCCCGGCACGCCGAATCCGCCGGACGAGCCGGACCCCGAGGGCATGTCCGAGCGGGAGCAGGAGGTCGTCGACCGCACCAACGAGATCCGCGCCGACGAGGGCTGCGGCCCGCTGCGCGCCGACGACCGGCTGCACGAGGCCGCCCTCGCGCACAGCGACGACATGGCCGAGCGCGACTACTTCGACCACGAGACGCCGGAGGGCGTCGGGCCGGGCGAGCGGGCGGAACGGGCCGGCTACGACAGCTGGGGCGGCGAGAACATCGCGTGGGGCTATCAGTCCGCCGAAGCCGTCGTCGACGGCTGGATGGACAGCGACGGTCATCGGGCGAACATCCTGAACTGCGACTTCGAGGCGATCGGCGTCGGCGCGGCGGACAGCTCCGGCGGACCGTACTGGACGCAGACGTTCGGCTACGAGTGACTTGACTTCGAGTGCACTCGAAGCCCTACCGTCGATGACGTGACGACGCTCACCGCACCGTCCGAGACCATCTCCGAGGTGGCCGAGCGCACCGGCGTGACGGCCCACACACTGCGCTACTACGAGCGCGCCGGCCTGCTCGACGTCCCTCGCGACAGCGCCGGGCGGCGGCACTACACCCCCGACGACGTCGACCGGGTCGTGTTCATCACCCGGCTGCGCCAGCTCGACATGCCGATCCGCGACATCCAGCGCTACTTCGAGCTGGCCGCGCTCGGCCCGGCTACTGAGCCGGAACGGCTGGCGCTGCTGGTCGAGCACCGGGAGGCGGTGCGGGTCCGGATGGAGGCGCTGCGCATCGCGCTCGACGTTGTCGACTTCAAGATCGCCAAGTACGGCGGCAGCGCGGCCCCGTAGCCGCACAGCACCCGATACACAGCAACGCGAGGAGCACCATGTCCCTACCCCAACGCGCCCTCGGCCGGTCCGGCCTGACGGTGTCCGCCCTCGGCCTCGGCTGCATGGGCATGAGCCAGTCCTACGGCCCAGGCGACGACATCGAGTCGATCGCCACCATCCACCGTGCGCTCGATCTCGGCGTCACCTTCCTCGACACCGCCGACGTGTACGGCCCCTACGTCAACGAGGAGCTGGTCGGCCGGGCCATCGCCGGCCGCCGCGACGAGGTCGTGCTGGCGACCAAGTTCGGCATCGTCCTCGACCCCGCCGACCCGCTCGCGCGCGGCTTCGACGCGAGCCCGGCCTACGTGCGCGCGTCCATCGACGGGTCGCTGCGCCGCCTCGGCGTCGACCACGTCGACCTCTACTACCTGCACCGGGTCGACCCGAAGACGCCGATCGAGGACACCATCGGCACGATGGCCGAGCTGGTCCGGGCCGGCAAGGTGCGCTACCTCGGGTTGTCCGAGGCCGCCGCCGAGTCGATCCGCCGGGCACATGCCGTTCACCCGATCGCCGCGCTGCAGTCGGAGTGGTCGCTGTGGAGCCGCGACGTCGAGGGCGACATCGTCGGCACCTGCCGCGAGCTCGGCATCGGCCTGGTGCCGTACAGCCCGCTCGGCCGCGGCTTCCTCACCGGCGCGATCACCTCGCCGGACGACTTCACCGACGGCGACTACCGGCGGCACAGCCCGCGGTTCCAGGGCGAGGCGTTCCAGCGCAACCTCGAGCTGGTCGAGACGGTGCGCGAGCTGGCCGCCGGGAAGGGCGCGACGGCCAGCCAGCTGGCGCTGGCCTGGGCGCTGGCGCGGGGCGACGACGTCGTGCCGATCCCGGGCACGAAGCGGCACCGCTACCTGGAGGAGAACGTCGCCGCGCTGGACGTCACGCTGACCGCCGCCGAGCTGGAGCTGCTCGACGCGATCGTGCCGACCGGCGACCGCTACCCGGACATGAGCTTCGTCGAGGGGGTGTCGCCCGCCCGCTGAACCCGGCACCACGCGAGCAGCCCGCACAGCGCGAAGCCGAGCGCGTTCGCCAGGCCGTGGGTCGCGGCCATCCAGGTCAGCGACAGGTGCGGGACGGCGTCCCACACGTGGCCCGCGGCCCAGCTGAGCGCCAGCAGCATCGTCACCGCGAGCACGGCGGCGCTGACGCCGAACAGCGCCCGCGTGAGCCGGTCCCGCGCCGCCCCCGCCACGTCGCGCCACCCGGTCCAGCCGAGCAGCCACATGCCGGCCGTCAGCACGACGGCGCCGGCCAGCTCCACGCCGTCACCGGCGAAGTAGCCGAGGAACACCAGGCCGATCCCCACGGGCACCGTCACCGCGGCCACCGACGACGACGGTGACGGCGCGCGGCTCGCGGTCAGCCCGGCCACGAGCGCCGCCGCGAACCCGGCGTAGTGGAAGTGCGCCACCGTCAGCAGCTGCGTCGTCATACCGAAGCCGAGCAGCTCCCAGCCGCCGCGCTCCGCGATCAGCGAGCTGGCCGCCACGGCCGGCGCGACCATCGCCGTCAGCACCGCGATCTCGACCGGCGCCAGCGACCGCCGGCGCAGCAGCCGCAGCAGCGCCAGCACCGCGAGCCACGCCGCCACGGCCGCGTAGCAGCAGGCCAGCACGTTGGCGAAGGCGTTGCCGCGGTCGAACAGCAGGGACAGCCCGCCGAGCAGCCCGGCGAACGGCCACACCTGGCCGACCGGTCCGAGCCGCCGCCGGTCGTCGTCGATCAGGCGCAGCCCGAGCGGCACCACGACGACCATCCCGAGTGCGAGGATCCAGCCGACCAGTACCGTCACGACTGAGACTCTAAAGGCGACCTGGAAGGGGATCGATGGCGGCCGACGCGGACATCCGGGCCAATCTGGCGGCAGTGCGGGAACGGGTCGACGCCGCATGCGCGGCGGCCGGGCGGGCGCCGGACCAGGTCGAGGTGCTGCTGGCCACGAAGACGCAGCCGGCCGATCGCATCGCCGTCGCCGTCGCGGCCGGAGCCCGCCTGATCGGCGAGAACCGGGTCCAGGAGCTGGCGGCGAAGGACGCCGAACTGTCCGGGCTGCCGTGCGAGCGGCATTTCATCGGCCACCTGCAGTCGAACAAGGTCAACCAGGTGCTGCGCTACGTCAGCTGCGTGCAGACGGTCGACGGCGTCGAGCTGGCCGACCGGCTGCAGCGCCGGCTCGAGGCGCTCGACCGGACGCTCGACGTGCTGGTGCAGGTCAACACGTCCGGCGAGGCCAGCAAGTCCGGCGTCGCGCCGGACGAGGCGGTCGCCGTGGTCAAGGACGTCGCTACCCGCGATCGCCTGCGGGTTCGCGGGCTGATGACGGTCGGGCTGCAGTCGCCGGACGACGCCGCGGTCCGCGCGTCGTACCGCGACCTGCGGGTGCTGCGCGACCGTGCCGCCGACGTCATCGGGGCCGGGCTGCCGGTCCTCTCCATGGGGATGAGCGGTGATCTGGAGGCCGCCGTCGCGGAAGGTGCGACACTGGTCCGGGTCGGCTCCGCGGTGTTCGGCGCGCGCCTCCGGACGGCCTGATGTCGCAGCAGACGGGGGTGTTGATCATTGGCGGCCGGGATCGCCGTCTGGTTATCCTCTTCGCGTCTCGGGAACAACGTCGGATACCGTGCGTTGTCGCAGGGGAGTGTTCGTGAACCGAAGGGGTCGGTTCACCGTGCCCGGGGAGTGAGGAGCATTCATGGCTCGATCCACGAACGGCACGGCCCGACGCCGTCTCGTCGTCGTGGAGTCGCCGGCGAAGGCCAAGACCATCGCCGGCTACCTTGGCGACGGCTACATGGTGGAGTCGTCGTTCGGCCACATCCGCGACCTGCCGTCGAAGAAGACCGAGGTCCCCGCGGCCGAGCGTGAGCGCTACGGCAACCCGGTCGGCGTCGACGTCGACGGCGGGTTCGAGCCGCTGTACATCGTGCCCGCGGGCCGGGCCAAGGACCAGGTCAAGAAGCTCAAGACCATGCTCAAGGATGCCGACGAGCTCCTGCTCGCGACCGATGAGGACCGCGAGGGCGAGGCCATCGCGTGGCACCTGCGCGAGGAGCTGAAGCCGAAGGTCCCGGTCCGCCGCATGGTCTTCCACGAGATCACCCGCGACGCCATCCGGGCCGCCGTGCAGAACCCCCGCGAGATCGACGAAGACCTCGTCGACGCCCAGGAGACCCGGCGCATCGTCGACCGCCTCTACGGCTACCAGGTCTCCCCGGTGCTGTGGCGCAAGGTCATGCAGGGCCTGTCGGCGGGACGGGTCCAGAGCGTGGCGACGCGCCTCGTCGTCGACCGCGAGCGTGAGCGCATGGCGTTCCGCTCGGCCGAGTACTGGGACCTCACAGCCACGCTCGACACCGGCACGTCCGACGACCCGCACGCGTTCGAGGCCCGGCTGGCCACCGTCAACGGCACCAAGGTCGCCACCGGCCGCGACTTCGACGCCCGCGGCGAGGTGAAGGGTCGCGACGTCGTGGTGCTCGACGAGCAGCGCGCCCGTGCCCTGGCCGCCGCGCTCGGCGACGCCGACTACGCCGTCCGCTCGGTCGAGGCCAAGCCGTACACCCGCAAGCCGTACGCGCCGTTCCGCACCACCACCATGCAGCAGGAGGCCTCGCGCAAGCTGGGCTACGGCGCGGCCCGCACCATGCAGGTGGCGCAGCGGCTGTACGAGAACGGCTTCATCACCTATATGCGTACCGACTCCATCACGCTGTCCGACTCCGCGCTGAACGCGGCCCGGGCGCAGGTGGCGGAGCTGTACGGCACCGAGTACCTGCCCGACGCGCCGCGCAAGTACACCAGCAAGGTGAAGAACGCGCAGGAGGCGCACGAGGCCATCCGCCCGGCCGGCGAGTCCTTCCGCACGCCGGCCGAGACCGGCCTGCGCGACGACGAGTACCGCCTGTACGAGCTGATCTGGATGCGCACCGTCGCCTCGCAGATGCGCGACGCCAAGGGTGAGACGCTGACGGTCCGGGTCGGCGCCACGGCGGGCACCGGCGAGGCCGTCGAGTTCACCGCGTCCGGTCGCACCATCACCTTCCACGGCTTCCTCAAGGCCTACGTCGAGGGCGCCGACGACCCCGAGGCCGAGCTCGACGACCGTGAGCGGCGGCTCCCGATCCTCACCGAGGGCCAGGAACTGACGGCCGCCGGCATCGAGCCCGAGGGCCACAGCACCAAGCCGCCGGCCCGCTACACCGAGGCCACGCTGGTCAAGGAGCTGGAAGAGCGCGAGATCGGCCGCCCGTCCACGTACGCGTCGATCATCCGCACCATCCTCGACCGCGGCTACGTGTTCAAGCGCGGCACCGCGCTGGTGCCGGCCTGGCTGGCCTTCGCCGTCGTCCGGTTGCTGGAAGAGCACTTCACCCGGCTGGTCGACTACGAGTTCACCGCCAAGATGGAGGACGTCCTCGACGAGATCGCCGGCGGCCGGGCCGACCGCGCCGCCGAGCTGGCGCAGTTCTGGCACGGCGACGACAGCGTCGACGGCCTGAAGAAGCTGGCCGACAACCTCGGCGAGATCGACGCCCGCGAGATCTCGTCGTTCCCCATCGGCGAGGGCTTCACGGTGCGGGTCGGCCGCTACGGGCCGTACCTCGAGGACATCGAGGGCAACCGCGGCAGCATCCCCGAGGACCTCCCGCCCGACGAGCTGACCGTCGAGCTGGCCGGCGAACTGGTGGCTCGCGGCAACGGCGACCGCGAGCTGGGCGAGAACCCGGCCACCGGGCGCACCGTCGTCGCGAAGTCCGGCCGGTACGGGCCGTACGTCACCGAGCTGCTGCCCGACGACGCGCCGAAGAACGAGCGGCCGCCCACGGCGTCGCTGTTCAGCAGCATGTCGGTCGACACCGTCTCGCTCGACGAGGCGCTGCAGCTGCTCACGCTGCCGCGGGTGGTCGGCAAGGACGCCGAGGGCGCCGAGATCGTCGCGACGAACGGCCGCTACGGCCCGTACGTCAAGAAGGGCACCGACTCCCGCTCGCTTCCCGACGAGGCGTCGCTGTTCACCGTCACCGTCGAGGAGGCCGAGAAGCTGTTCGCGCAGCCGAAG
Organism: Jiangella muralis; assembly: GCF_001270745.1. Lineage (GTDB taxonomy): Bacteria > Actinomycetota > Actinomycetes > Jiangellales > Jiangellaceae > Jiangella > Jiangella muralis. The sequence goes on along the minus strand of NZ_LFXL01000027.1, from coordinate 65,643 downwards.
GGCCGCCGCGGCGCACGGGCGGCCACGCCGCCGCTGCGCGAGCTGGGCACCGACCCCGCGTCGGGCAAGCCGCTCGTGGTCAAGGACGGCCGGTTCGGCCCGTACATCACCGACGGCGAGATCAACGTGACGGTGCCGCGGGGCACCGACATCGAGCAGCTCACCACCGAGCGGGCGGTCGAGCTGATCGCCGAGAAACGGGCGAAGGGCCCGGCGCCGAAGAAGCGGGCCGCGCGGGCGAAGTCGCGCAGCTGATCCCCAGCGGGCCGGCGTCGGGCCAAGGCCAGTCGCCGGCCGGCCGTGTCGCCGGGCTGGGCCGGTCGCGGGTCGGCCGGGTCTGCCGGGCTGGGTGAGTCGCCGGCTTGCGGCGTCGGCCGTCCGCCGGGCTCGCTTCCCTTGGGTCGGCCGGGCCGTAGGTGATGTTCCGGCGCGTGTTGACCTGAGCGCCAACTGTTGGCGTTCCTGTCACCCGACGCCAACGACACCGATGCCCGTCGAGGCAGCCCGCCCGGCGTTGGATACAACATAAGATAGCCGTCAGCGCGGTCCAGCATCTTGCCCAGGAGGGCCCTGCACTTTAGACTCTGTATCAATTATCCAAAATGGAGGTTCGATGCGGAGCGAAGACGTCGTCTTCTATAGCGAGGGCAGCCGGATCTCGGCGTCCTGGCGCACGCCGGATCAGTCCGACGGGCCGCTGCGGGCCATCGTGCAGGGGCCGGGCTGGCTCGGCCTGAAGGACGCCAAGCTGTACGTCCGGTACCACGAGGCGCTCACCGCCGCGGGCTTCGGCGTGCTGATCCTCGACTACCGGGGCTTCGGCGACTCCGAGGGTGAGAAGAAGCTCTCCCCGGCCGTCCAGCTGCAGGACCTGCGCAACGCCGTCACCTACCTGACCACGCGCGACGACGTCGACGCCGACCGCATCGGCGTGTTCGGCTCCGGCGGCACCGGCGGCGGCAACGCCGTCCTGCTGGCCGCCGTCGACGACCGCGTCCGGGCCGCCGTCAGCCAGCTCCCCGTCGCGAACGGACGCGACTGGCTGCACCGCATGCGCTCGGAGTACGAGTGGCTCGACTTCCTCCAGGGCCTCGACGACGACCGCCGCGAGCGGGTCACCACGGGCAAGGGACGGCTGGTCCACCCGCGCGAGGAGATCATGGTCCCGACGCCGGAGCGGCGGGCCACGAAGGTCAAGGCCGACGTCGACGGCCGCATCCCGACCGCAGTCTCGCTGGCCGCGGCCGACGAGATCCTCGAGTACGACCCGCTGGCCGCGGCCCGCACGCTGACCACGCCGCTCATGGTCATCGGCATCGAGGGCGACGCCACCACGCCGACCGACCACGCCGTCGCGATCTACGAGGCCGCCAAGGGCCCGCGCAGCCTGATCATGCAGCGGCACACCACGCACTACGCGGCCTACGACAAGTACTGGGAGAAGGTCACCCCGGCGATCGTGGGCTGGTTCGACACCTACCTGAGCAACGGCGACGTCGTCATCACCACCCAGGACGGCCCGGCCGAGTCGGTTACCTACCTGGAGGGGCAGTGACATGGCAGTGACGACCCGGATCAGCGGAGGCGACGTCGTCACTCCGGACGGCACGATCCGCGCCGACGTCCTGATCGGCGCCGACGGCACCATCGCCGGGCTGGTCTCGCCCGGCACCGCCATCGGCGACGACGCGACCGTCGTCGACGCCACCGGCCGGCTGGTGCTGCCCGGCATGGTCGACGTCCACGTGCACACCCGCGAGCCCGGGTACACGCACAAGGAAGACATCATCACCACCACCGAACAGGCTGCGGTGGGCGGCGTCACGACGATCTTCGGCATGCCGAACCTGGACCCGCCGACGACCGACCGCAAGACGCTCGACGAGGTCATGGCGCTGTACGCGGAGAAGTCGATCGTCGACTACAACCACAACCCGGCGCCGACGAACTTCGACGACATCGCGTCGATGGCCGAGGCCGGCATCAACGCCTACAAGATCTACATGGTGGTCGACACCGGCCGCACCTACCCGCACCCGGCCGGCACCGGCATGCACGACCACGGCCACCTGCTGCAGATGATGGACCGGATCAAGCCCACCGGGAAGCGGTTCATCATCCACCCGCACGACCAGGCGCTGATGGACTACATCGAGGGCGAGGTGCTGGCCCGCGGCGACAACACCCCGCAGGGCTACGCCAGCGCCTACGCGGCCCGCGACGGCGTCATCTGGGACACCGCCATCGACGTGGTGCTGCGGCTGTCCGAGGCGTCGGGCTGCCCCATCCACATCGCGCACATGCAGACCGCCCGCTCCATCGACGCGGTCCGCCGGGCCAAGGCCCGCGGCGTGGACGTCACCGGCGAGGTGAACCACTGGGCGCTGTTCCTGTCGACGTGGAGCGACGTCGAGACGCAGGGCCCGTACGTGCTGTCGTACTGGGTGCCCGACAACCACCGGGCGGCCGTGTGGGAGGGCCTGCTCGACGGCACCATCGACATGATCTCCTCCGACCACGCGCCGCACACGCGCGAGGAGAAGGAGATCGGCTGGACGAAGATGTGGAGCTCCCACACCGGCACGCCGGGCATCCAGTACTACTACCCGCTGCTGCTCGACGCGGTCCGCCAGGGCAAGCTCCCGCTGGAGCGCGCCGTCGAGGCCGCCGCCCGCCGCCCGGCCGACGCGTTCGGCCTCACCGGCCGGAAGGGCCGCATCGCCGTCGGCTACGACGCCGACCTGGTCGTCGCGAACCTCGACAGCCCGTGGACCATCACGAACGATGACGTCCTCTCCCGCATCGGGTGGACGCCGTACGACGGCCGGAGCCTCGGCGTCCGGTTCGAACGCACTCTCGTCCGCGGTACGGACGTGTTCGCCGACGGCGCCGTCGTCGGGAAGCCCGGCCACGGCCGGCTCGCCACCGCCCACCCCGCTGCGTAACCCGACCCGCGAAGGACGTCACGAATGAAATATGGACTGTTGCTGCCGCATTTCGGTGAGCAGGCCGACCGCGACAAGCTGCTGCGCGGCTCCCAGCGGGCCGAGGAACTCGGTTTCGACTCCGTGTGGGTGCGCGACCACCTCGTGTTCGAGCCGCACGGCGAGATGGAGAAGCCGAACCGCACCTTCTACGACGCGCTGACCACGCTCACCGCGATCGGCGCCGTCACCGAGCGGATCCAGCTGGGCACCGGCTCGCTGATCCCGTTCCGGCACCCGCTGACCACCGCGCTGATGGCCGGCACCATGTCGCACCTGCTGGGCGCCGACCGGCTGATCCTCGGCTTCGGCGCCGGCACGTTCGACCACGAGTTCGAGGCCATCGGCTGGGGTGACCGCGACCGCGTCGAGCTGGTCCGCTCCAACGCGGAGATCCTCAAGCGGGTCTTCACCGAGAACGAGGTCTCCTACAAGGACGACAACTTCTCCTTCGAAGACATCACCATCGAGCCGAAGCCGCTGGGCGGGCGCATCCCGTTCTGGTACTGCGGCGCCACACCGCGCTCGGCCCGGCTCGCGGTGGAGTTCTGCGACGGCTGGATGCCCGGCCGCATCGCGATGGCCACGCTGAAGAAGCGGGTCGAGACGATCGAGGAGCTGTCGGCAGCGGCCGGCAAGCCGCGCCCCACGATCGCCGTCATCCCGCCGACCTCGATCGAGCGCACCCGCGAGGAGGCGCTCCAGCACGTCAACATTCCCGGCCTGCTGGCCTGGGCGAACAAGTCCAAGTGGGCGGTCAAGCCGCCGTCGGGCTCGTTCGAGACGGTCGACGATCTCGAGGGCCAGCTGATCGCGGGCGACGTCGACGGCGCCGTCGAGGAATGCCGTAAGTTCGAGGCGGCCGGCGTCGAGCACCTGGTCTTCGACTTCCGCTTCAAGTTCGACAAGTGGTTCGACCAGATCGAGCTGCTCGGCAACGAGGTTCTGCCCAAGCTCAAGGGCTGACGAGAAGGGGGCCCGCATGCCTCGAAGTGAGTTCGGTCGTGAGCTGGCGGTGTCCGCGGCGCCGTCGCAGGCGTGGGCGACGCTGATCGACGTGCCGGTGCTGGTGTCGTGGATCAGCGTGCTGGAGCAGGCCGAGGAGCTGGCGCACCTGGAGCGGTACTCGGCGGTGCTCCTGGACCGCCTCGGACCGTTCAAGCTGCGCGCCGACCTCGCCATCACGCTCAGCGACGTCCGCACCGAGGAGCACGTCACGGTGCACGCCGAGGGCGAGGACCGCCAGGTCGGCTCCCGGCTCGTGGTCGACGCGACGCTCGACCTCGCCCCGTCCGGCGACGGCGGCACCGCGGTGCGCGTGGCCGGCGTCTACGAGGTGAGCGGCAAGGTCGCGGCCATGGGCGGCGGGACCATCAACAAGAAGGCCGAGAAGATCATCGGCGAGTTCTTCGCCAATGCCGAGAAGGCGCTGGGAGCCACATGACGCTGCCGCCGTTCGCGCTGCGGCGTCCCGCCACGCTCGACGAGGCGCTGCGCGAGCTGTCCGAGGACTCGGTGCCGTACTGCGGCGGCACCGAGCTCCTCCTCGCCATGCGGGCCGGGCTGCACCGGCCCGACGCGCTGGTCGACCTCAAGCGGGTGGCGGAGCTGTCCGGTGTCCGCGTCGACGACGGCGTGCTGGTCATCGGCGCCACCGAGCGGCACGCCGACCTCGCCGCGCACCCCGTCATCCAGGAGCGGCTGCCGGTCTTCGCCCGCATGGAGAAGCACATCGGCAACGCCCGGGTGCGCAACCAGGGCTCCATCGGCGGCAACCTGTGCTTCGCCGAACCGAAGTCCGACGTCGCGACGGTGCTGATGGCGCTGGGCGCGTCGGTCACGCTGGCCGCACCCGCCGGGCGGCGCACCGTCGCGGTCGAGGAGTTCGTGGCCGGCCCGTACTACGCGGAGAAGGAGCCCGACGAGCTGCTGGTCGACGTGCGCATCCCGCTGCGCGACGGCCTGCGCGGCGCGTACGTGAAGTTCCAGACCATGGAGCGGCCGACGGTCGGGGTCGCGGTGCTGGCCGACGACGCCACCGGGTGGTACCGGCTGGGCGTCGGCGCGGTCGGCGAGGTGCCGATGGCGTGGTCGTTCGGGTCGCTCGGCGAGATCGACCCCGACGCCGTCGCCGGCTGGGTCGACCCGACGCCGGACCTGTCCGGGTCCGAGGAGTACAAGCGGCACGTCACGGGTGTCTACGTGCGGCGTGCCCTGGCCAAGCTGGAGCAGGTGAGCGCATGACCGAACGTTCTGGTCCGGCCCGCGTCCCGGTGAGCGTCGACGTCAACGGCGTCAGCGTCAGCCGGCAGGTGGAGCCGCGGTCGCTGCTGGTCGACTTCCTGCGCGAAGACCTCGGCCTCACCGGCACCAAGGTGAGTTGCGAGCTGCAGGTGTGCGGCGTGTGCACCGTGCTGGTCGACGGCCGGCCGGTCAGCTCGTGCACGTTCCTCACCGCCGACGCCGACGGCGCCGACGTCACCACCGTCGAAGGGCTCTCCGACGGACAGACGCTGCACCCGCTGCAGGAGTCGTTCGTCGAGAACTTCGCGCTGCAGTGCGGGTTCTGCACGCCCGGGTTCCTGATGATGTCGAAGGCGCTGCTCGACGGCGACGACGTGCCCGACCGCGAGGCGATCGTCGAGCACCTCGAGGGCAACATCTGCCGGTGCACCGGCTACGAGCCGATCGTCGAGGCGGTCGAGCAGGTCGCCGAGCGGCTGCGGGGCGGCGTGCATGGGTGAGAACGTCGTCGGGCGGTCGGTGCGCCGGCCCGACCTCATCGAGAAGGTCACCGGCGCGGCGGAGTACTGCGTCGACGTGACGATGCCCGGCATGGCGCACGCGAAGGTCGTGCGCTCCGACCGCGCGCACGCCCGCATCACCGGCATCGACGTCGCGGCGGCGCTGGCCGGCCCCGGCGTCGTCGCGGTGGTGACGGCCGACGACATCTCGGCCCTGTACGCGCGGTTCGGCCACATCGTGTCCGACCACTGGATCCTGGCGACCGGGAAGGTGCGCTACTACGGCGAGCCGGTCGCCATCGTGGTCGCCGAGACCGTCGCGGCCGCCGCCGACGCCGTCGAGCTGGTCCGGGTGTCCTACGCCGACCTGCCGTCCGTCATGGACATCGACGCCGCGCTGGCCGACGCCGCGCCGCTGGTGCACGAGCAGTCCTACGACGCCACCGGCGACGAGTCGTTCAAGAACCTGTCGCACGTCGACGACCCCGCCGAGGAGGCGCTGTCGAACGTCGCGCACGAGGTCACGGTCGGCTGGGGTGACGTCGACGCCGCGTTCGCCGAGGCCGCCGTCGTCGTCGAGAACACCGTGCACTTCCCGATGCTCTACGCGTACGCCATGGAGCCGTACAACGCCGTCGCGTCGTACCACGAGGGCGCGCTGACCGTCGTCTCGACGGCGCAGCACCCGTACATGGTCCGCGACGACCTCGCCCGGGTGTTCTCGCTGCCGCTGTCGCGGGTCCGGGTCACGTCGCCGTACCTCGGCGGCGGCTACGGATCGAAGTCGTACACGAAGGTCGAGCCGCTGGCGTCGGTGGCGTCGTGGGTCACCGGGCGGCCGGTGAAGCTCACGCTGACCGTCGAGGAGTCGATCTACACCACCCGCGTCGACTCCGCGCGCATCTGGGTGAAGAGCGGGTTCGCCGCCGACGGGACCATCCTGGCGCGCGAGTTCGACATCGTCATGGACTCCGGCGCGTACGCCGACAACAGCCCGCTGGTCATGGCGAAGTCGGTGAACCGCTGCTTCGGTCCGTACCGGGTGCCGCACCTGCGCGCCCACGGCCGCTCCGTCTACACGAACACGTCGCCGGCGTCGTCGTACCGCGGGTTCGGCGCGCCGCAGGGCAACCTCGCCGGCGAGACCAACCTCGACCAGGCGGCCGAGCGGCTGGGCATCTCCGGCGCGGACATCCGCCGGCGTAACCTCGTGCGCAAGGGCGAGGAGATCCTGCCCGGCAAGCGTGGCATCGACGCCGACATCCCGGCCGACCTCGAGATGGTGGTCGAGTCGCTGGAGCGCGACCGCAAGGACGTCCCCTACTACGGCATCGGCTTCGGCTGCTCCGCGTCCGACGCCGGCGCCTACCCGATCTCGACCGCCCAGGTGCGCATCCAGGCCGACGGCTCGGTCCTGGTGCTCAGCGGCTCGACGGAGATGGGCCAGGGCAGCCGGTCGCTGCTCGCGCAGGTCGCCGCCGAGGAGCTGGGCGTCGACCTGTCCGTCGTCAAGGTCGTGCAGTCCGACACGTCCGTCACGCCGTACGAGCGGACCACCGGCGCCAGCCGCACCAGCACGCTGGTCGGTCTCGCGCTGCAGCGGGCCTGCGCCGACGCGCGATCACGGCTGCGCGACATGGCCGCCGAGCTGTACTCCTGCGCGGCCGGCGACGTGCGCGACCTCCCCGGCGGCGTCGCCGGCCCGGACGGGCGCGAGCTCGACTTCGGCGCCGTCGTCCGGCAGTGGTTCGGCGGCTCGGCCGGCGAGGTCACCGGCGTCGGACTGCTCCGCCGCGACGGCGCGACGCAGCAGATGCCGCCGTTCTGGGAGGTCGGCATGGTCGGCGTCGCGGTGGAGATCGACCCCGAGACCGGCGTCGTCGCCGTCGACCAGCTGGTCACCGTCGCCGACGTCGGCTTCGCGATCAACCCGCGTGCCGTCGAGGGACAGGACCTCGGCGCCGCGACGCAGGGCCTGGGCAGCGCGCTGCACGAGGAACTCGTCTACGACGGCCCCCAGCTCGCCAACGCCAACGTCGTCGACTACCGCGTGCCCCGCATGAAGGACCTCCCACGCAAGATCGACCTGATGATTGCCGAGCGCAGGGACGGTGTGGGACCGTATGGCGCCAAAGGCGCGGGGGAGGGCACGCTCAACCCGATCGGCGGGGCGGTGGCGGCGGCCGTGGCGCGGGCGACGGGCCGCTGGCCCGACCGGCTTCCGCTCACTCCCGAGCGCGTGTGGCGCCTGATCAATGGACGTACGTCGTGATCCACAGTTGAATGTATTCTTGATAACCCCTTCAAGGCAGAGGAACGTGCATGGGTAGGACGAGCGCGCGCAATGGCGGGACGGCCGCGGCCGACGACGAGACGCTCGACGTCATCGCCAAGTCCGTGCGCGGCACGTTCATGACCGTCGAGGAGATGACCCAGGCGTTCATCCGCGAGGCCATCCTGCAGGGCGCCTTCCCGCCCGGCCACCGCCTCAACCTCGACGCCATCGCGGCCCATCTCGGCGTGAGCCGGATGCCGGTGCGGGCCAGCCTCCGCCAGCTGGAGGGCGAGGGCCTGGTGCGCATCCACACCCACCGCGGCGTCACCGTGTCGGTGCTCAGCCCGTCGGAGATCGCCGAGATCTACGAGCTGCGCATCCTGCTCGAGGGCCATCTGATCGAGCTGTCCATCCCCAAGCTCACGCCCGAGGTGCTCGACGACCTCAAGCGGCTCGCGGTCCAGCTCGACGACACCACCGACCTCGCCACCGGGCTGGACCTGCGCAAGCAGTTCTACGAGCGGCTCTACGCGCTGGCCGACCGGCCGCGCACGCTCGCCTCGGCGAAGAACCTGCGCGACTCCGTCGGCCGGTACCTGCTGCTGCGCCGCGTCCCCGAGCGCGGCGGGCACCCCGGTCTCATCGCCCACCTCGAGGCCGGCGACGTCGAGAAGGCCAAGGCGTGGCTGGCCACGCACCTCAACCGGGTCTCCGGCGAACTGCAGGCGCTGGTCGAAGCGGAAACCGAGACCGGCTAAGGGGTGTCCCCACCGGGCGCCTCCGGGCGCTCGTGTTTCGATCGGATCTCAGCCTCGGAAAACTCGTTCGCCGCTGTTGACGCCTTCACGCACCACACCTAGTGTATCCAAAATCATGTAGACGACTGTCCCATCATGAACGGACGGATCTGATGAGCGTCCTCACCATCGAGAACGTGTCCAAGACCTTCACGACCAAGCGCGGCCGTGTCGTGCAGGAGACACACGCCCTTGCGGACGTCAGCCTGTCCATCGACGAAGGCGAGTTCTGCGTCATCATCGGAGCCAGCGGGTGCGGCAAGTCCACCCTGCTGCGCATGATCGACGGCCTGACCGCGCCGTCGTCGGGCCAGATCCTGCTGAAGGGCCGCCCGATCACCGGCCCCGGGCCCGACCGCGGCGTCGTCTTCCAGCACGCGCACCTGCTGCCCTGGCGGACGGTCCGGAAGAACGTCGAGTTCGGGCTGGAGTGTCTGGGCGTCGGCCAGCGGGAGCGACGCGAGCGTGCCGCCACCTACATCGACATGGTCGGGCTGTCCGGCTTCGAGGACCACTACCCGGCCCAGCTCTCCGGCGGCATGCAGCAGCGCGTCGGCCTGGCCCGCGCGTTCGCCGTCGAGCCCGAGATGCTGCTGCTGGACGAGCCGTTCGGCGCCCTGGACGCGCAGACCAAGCTCGTCATGCAGGGCGAGCTGGAGCGGATCTGGGGCGTGCGCCGCAGCACCGCGCTGCTCATCACGCACGACATCGAGGAGGCGCTGTTCCTCGCCGACCGCATCATCGTGATGAGCAACCGGCCCGGCCGGGTGGCCCAGATCGTCGACGTGCCGTTCGCACGGCCGCGCCGCGACGACCTGCGCAGCGACCCGGAGTTCGCGAAGATGAAGTTCCAGCTCTGGGACGCCCTCAAGTCGGGGACGGCCGGCCGTGCGGCCTGAGCCGGCGGCGCAGGTCGCCGAGCCCGTCGCTCCGCCCGCTCCCGTCGCGCCGGCCGCCCGCGACCGCCTGCCGCTGCACCAGCGGGTGTGGTTCCAGCGGACCGTCACCTGGGGCCTGCTGCTCGTGGTGTGGGAGGTGTTCGCGCGGCAGGTCGGGCCGTTCTTCTTTCCCAGCCTCAGCGACGTCGCGGACGGCTTCCGGACGATCGTCGGTGACGGCTCGCTCAGCCTCGTCGCCGAGAGCTTCACCCAGATGCTGGTCGGCTTCGGCATCGCCGTGCTCATCGGGGTGCCCGTCGGCCTGCTGATGGGGACGTTCCGCCCGGTCGAGTTCCTGCTCGGGCCGTACGTCAACGCCCTGTTCGTGACGTCGCTGGCGGCGATGCTGCCGTTCATCATCTTGGTGTTCGGCACCGGCTTCGAGTTCCGGGTCGCCGTGGTCGCGCTGTTCGCGATCTTCTACGTCACCATCAACCCCGCGAACGGCGTCCGGTCCATCGACCCGGCCGTGCTGGAGATGGCGCGGTCGTTCAACATCGGCCCGGTCAAACGGTTCCTCTCGATCACGCTGCCGGGGACGTTGCCGTTCATCATCGCCGGCTTGCGACTCGGCCTCGGCCAGGCCGTCCAGGGCATGATCATCGCCGAGCTCTGGGTGACCATCGGCACCGGCCGGAAGCTCACCACGCTCGGCCTCGACCGCAACCTCGGCGAGTTCTTCGCCCTGGCCGCGGTGATCGTCCTGGTCGGCACCGCACTCACTCAATCGCTCATGCTCGCGCAGCGACGGTTCACTCCGTGGTCCGGCGACGTGGCGGCCAGCGTCAAGGGGGCGAACTGATGGCGTCGACGACGAAACCGGCGGCGGCCACCTTCGACCCGACCGGGCCGATGCTGATGTGGACGCTGCGGATCACCTCGGTGATCGCGCTGCTCGCCGCCTGGGAGTGGTACGGCCGCAAGCCCGAATCCTTCACCATCGCACCGGTCTCCGAGGTCGCCACCGCCATGTGGGACGGCTTCGCCAGCGGCGACTTCGGCCGCGCCCTCGCCGGGACGATGCTGACAATGGTGGTCGGCTACGTCATCGCGGCCGTGATCGGCGTCGGCGTGGGCCTGTGGATCGGCGTGTCCCGCTACGCCCAGAACACGATCGAGCCGCTGGTGCACGCCGGCTACGCGACGCCGGTGTCCCTGCTCATCCCGATCCTCGGCATCTACACCGGCCTGGAGTTGCGCGGCCGGATCATCCTCGTGGTGCTGTGGTGCGTCTTCGAGATCCTGGTCAACACCTCGACCGGGATCAAGGAGGTGCCGCCGGCGCTGATCGACGTCGGCAAGTCGTTCAACGCCTCCAAGTTCGACCTCTACCGCAAGGTCGTGCTGCCGGCGGCCAGGCCGTACATCTTCCTCGGCCTCAAGATCGGTGTCGGCCGCGCGATCCGCGGCGCCGTCACCGCCGAACTGCTCCTGTCCGCGGCGAACCTGGGCCGCGTCCTGCTCGGTGCCCAGTCCACGTTCGACATCCCGACGCTCCTCGCCGGCATCGTCCTGACGATGCTGCTCGGCCTGGTGCTCATGCGACTCGCGTCCTTGGTGGAGCGCAGGAGCCTGGCCTACCGGACCGCGTGACCCTACGTCGCGTTGTCACGATCTCGCGGTTCTCCGACGTCCCGGCCCTGGTGCCGGTCTGTTCATCCGGAGGTTCTCATGGCACGTCAGACAGCGTTCCGAGCCGCCGTCCCAGCCGTCGCGTTGGTGCTTGTCGCCGCCGCGTGCGGCGGCGGCGACGACGATGCGTCCACCAGCGGCGGGGACGGTGCCACCAGCATCAGGGTGGCCAACACGTCGCCGACCCAGCCCGGTTTCGTCCCGGCCAAGTTCGGCGTCATCACCTATGGCGAGAACTTCGGCCTGGACATGACCATCGACGACTTCACGACGTTCGACTCCCATGCGGTGGCGACACAGACCGTGCTGTCCGGCCGCGCTGACGTCGTGGCCGGCTCCCTGGTGTCCAACCTGCTGCTCAACGAGCAGGGCCAGGACTTCAAGCTGTTCTGCCCGTACATCGCGCAGGACGACTTCGTCATCGCCGGTGCGAACGGCATCGACTCGGTGGAGGACCTGTTCGACCCGAACACCCGGGTCGCGCTGGACAGCCCCGGCGGCGCCGGCGACGTCATCCTCAACGCCATGCTGCAGGCGCTCGGCCAGGACCAGACCGCCGCCGACATCCCCGGCATCCAGATCCTGGAGTCGTCGGGCCTGCGCACCACCGCGTTCGCCTCCGGCGACGTCGACGCGACGGTGATCCACGACTACCAGTACTACGAGGCGGCCGAGCAGGCCACCGACCCGGTGATCATCGCCAGCCTGTTCGAGGAGGTGCCGGACTTCGTCAAGGAGGGACACGCGGCGCCGGCGGCGTGGCTGGAGGAGAACGCCGAGCTGGCCGCCAACTACTGCGCGGCGGTCCTGATGGGCATGCGGGAGCTGTCCGCCGACTACGACGCGTTCGTCGGCGCCGTCGAGGAGTTCGCCGACGTGGAGGAGATGCCCGACGACGAGACGCTGCGCGCACTGCACACCAGCGCCGTGGACTACGGGTTCTGGCCCGGCGAGGACGGGGGGCTCAGCGAGGAGAGCATCACGTTCATGGCCGAGGTGGGCGTGAAGTCCGGCCTGCTGGAGGAGGTGCCGGCGTACGAGGACGTCGTCGCGGTCGACATCCTCGAGCGTGCCCTCGAGTTGGTCGAGGAGCAGTCCTGACCCAGCCGGGGCCGAGCCGGCCCCGGCCGGTGGTGGCGGTCGCGTGCGTAGCCGCCGCGGTCGCCACCACCGGCGTCCAGGGGCTGGCGCCGATGCTGCCGGCGATGCAGGAGGCGCTGTCGCTCGACGACGCCGAGGTGGCGCTGTTCACCACCGCCTACCTGCTGCCGGGTGTCGTCCTCGGTGTTCCGGCCGGCCTGCTGGCCGAGCGGTACGGGCGGCGGGCGGTGCTCTGTCTCTCGCTGGCACTCTTCGCCGCGGCCGGCCTGGCGCCGCTGCTGGCGCCGTCGTTCGTCCCGATCCTGGTGGCGCGGGCGGTGCAGGGAGCGGCGTTCGGCGCGATCCTCGCGCTGACGATCACCCTCATCGGCGACGTGCTCACCGGCCCGGCGCAGGCCGCCGCGCAGGGCCGGCGGATCGTGGCCATGACGGCCGGCGAGGCGCTGCTGCCGGTCGTGGCCGGACTGCTCGTGGCGGTGGCCTGGTACGCGCCGTTCGGTCTGTCGGTCCTGGCGGTGCCGGTGGCGGTGTGGGGCTGGTTCGCCTTGCCGGCCCCGTCGCCGTCCGCCCCGGGCCGGTCCGCCGCGGGCCGGTCCGCCGCGGGGGAGCGGGCCGCCCGCCCGCCGTCGACCCTGCGCCAGGTCGGGCACAGTCTCCGTGACGGCGGCATCATCGGCCTGCAGGTGCTGGCGTTCCTCCGGTTCTTCTTCAAGTTCGCCCTGCTGACGTACTTCCCGCTGCTCGCGGTCCGGGAGGCCGGGCTGTCGGTGGCCGCCACCGGCATCGTGCTCGGCGCCGCGAGCGTGCTCGGCGCGGTGACCGCGGCGGCGTCGGGCCGGCTGCTGCGCCGGTTCCGGGCGACGACCATCGTGACGGTGTCGGTCGTGGTCACCGTCGTGGCCTTCGTGGTGCTCGGGCTGTCGGTCCAGCCGGCCGCTGTGGTGGGGAGCCTGCTGGCCTTCGGCGCCGTCGACGGTTGCTACGCCGTCGCGCAGAACGTGCTGGTCACCGAGGCGGCGCCGCCGGGAGCCCGGGCGGCGTTCGTGTCGCTGACCGGTGCGGTGCGCAACCTCGGCAAGCTCGCGGCGCCGGTCGCCTGCGGTGCGCTCGCGGTGCTGCTGCCGCTGCCGTCGGTGTTCCTCGTGATGGCGGCCGTGGGCGCCGCGCTGGCGTTCGCCCTCGTGCCGGTGTCCCGGCTGGAGACGTCGTTGCGGCCATCACATGGGTGACCTGCTCGCGGTGCTGGCGCTGCTGCTGTTCGCCGCCAACGCCTTCGTCGTGCGGGCCGCCGCCGCGCACCTGGGCCAGCGGGTCGGCTTCCTCGTGGCGCTGGTGGCGAACGTCGTGGTCGGTGCGGTGCTGGTGGCCGGGCAGCTGGCGGTGCGCTCCGAACCGCTGCGCATCGACCCGTTCGCGCTGGGGATGTTCGCCGTCGCCGGTGTCTTCGCCGGCTACCTCGGCCGCCGCGGGTACTTCCGCACCGTCGAGACGATCGGGCCGTCCCGGGCCAGCACCATCCAGAACAGCAGCCCGGCGTTCGCGCTGGTGCTCGGCTGGCTGCTGCTCGGCGAGCGGCTCGGGCCGGTCGAGCTGGCCTGCATGGCCGGCGTCATGCTCGGCCTGTATCTCGCCAGCGGCCGGCTGGCCGGCGGTGCGGTGCCGTGGCGCGAGATCGGCGTGGGGCTGTTCTCGGCGGCGGCGTACGCGGTGGGGAACATCATCCGCGGGGACGCGCTGGACCGCTGGTCCGAGCCGTTGCTCGGTGCCCTGGCCGGTGCCGTCGCCGCGACCGTGGTCTATGCCCTGCTGCATCGCCCGGCCTGGTCGTCCGTGGCCGGGCCGCGGCGGCCGCGCCGCGGCCTGGCGCTCTGGCTGCTCAGCGGTGCGCTCACCATCGGCGGTCAGGCGTCGGTGATCGCGTCGACGGCGTACCTCCCGGTGTCCGTGGCGGTCGCGATCTCCGCCGCCACGCCGATGGTGGTGATCCCGGTCAGCGTGCTGCTGTTCGCCAACCGGGAGCGGGTCCGGCCGCGCACGGCCGTCGGCGCCGTCCTCATCGCGGGTGGTGTGGCCGGACTGCTGCTGGTGTGATGGCCCTTCCGCACGTCAAGTAGACACTGTATCTTGAATCTAATTCGAGCGATCAGGGAGGCTTGCGAGTGAGCCAGGCAGACGGACAGGTCCTCGACGACCCCGCCGCGCACGACTGGCGGCTGTTGAGCGCCGGCCGGCTGACGTCGGCCGCCGGCGACGCGCGATACGACGTGGAGAACCCCGCCACGGGCGGGCCGCTGGCCCGGGTTCCCGACGCCGGTTCGGCCGACGTCGCGGCCGCGGTCCAGGCCGCCGACGACGCCGCGGCCGGCTGGGCCGGCACCGACGTGCGCGAGCGGGCCGCCGTCGTCCGGCGGCTGGCCGACGTCCTCGACGACCATGTCGAGGAGATCGCCCGGCTCGACTCCCTCGACGGCGGGTTCCCGCTGTGGATGATGCGCAAGGACATCGGCACCGCCGGTGACCGCATGCGCATGTTCGCCGACTGGGCGCTGCAGCTGCGCGGCGAGACGATCCCGTCCACCCCTGGCAACGTCCACTTCACCGAGCGGGTGCCGTTCGGCGTGGTCGCGCGGATCATCGCCTACAACCACCCCGGCATGTTCGGCGCCTCCAAGATCGCCGCGCCGCTGGTGGCCGGCAACACCGTCGTGCTCAAGCCGTCCGACCTGACCCCGCTGTCCGCGCTGCGGCTGGGCGAGCTGTGGGCCGAGCACGTCCCCGCCGGCGTGTTCTCCGTCGTCACCGGCAGCGGCGTCGAGGCCGGCGACGCGCTGGTGCGCCATCCCGCCGTGCGGCGCATCGCCTTCACCGGGAGCCCGCAGACCGGCCGGGCGATCCAGCGCGCCGCGGCCGAATCGGGCGTCAAGGACGTCTCGCTGGAGCTCGGCGGCAAGAACGCCCTCGTCGTCTTCCCCGACGCCGACCTCGACGCCGTCGTCGAGGGCGCCGTCAAGGGCATGAACTTCGCCTTCGCGGGCCAGTCCTGCGGTTCGACGTCACGCATCCTGGTGCACGCCGATCTCGCCGCGGACCTCGTCGACCGGCTACGGCAGCGGCTGGAGAAGGTCGTCGTCGGCGCGCCCTTCGACGACGGCGTCACGATGGGCCCGCTCATCTCGGCCGCCCACCGCGACCGCGTCGCCGGGCACGTGCGGACGGCGCTCGACGAGGGCGCCCGGCTGGTGTGCGGCGGTGACGCCCAGGCCGGCGGCGGCCACTACTACCCGGCAACGCTGCTCGACGGCGTCGAGCCGGGCATGCGGGTGGCCCAGACCGAGGTGTTCGGCCCGGTGATCTCCGTCCTGACGTTCCGCACCGAGCAGGAGGCGATCGACGTCGCCAACGGCGTCGACTTCGGCCTGACCGCCAGCGTCTACACGCGCGACTTCGACCGCGCCCACCGGGTGGCCCGCGCGATGCGGGCCGGCTACGTGTGGGTCAACGACACCGCCACCCACTTCATCGGCATGCCGTTCGGCGGGGTCAAGGAGTCAGGCGTCGGGCGCGAGGAGTCGATGGAGGAACTGCTCGGCTACACCCAGGTCAAGACCTACAACCTCGTCCTTCGCTGATCGGTCCGGGAGGGATCATGCAGTCTCGGCCGGAGTACGGCTCGGACGTCATCGTCGACCTGCTCGACGAGTTGGGCATCGAGTTCGTGGCCTGCAACCCGGGCGCGACGTTCCGCGGCATCCACGATTCGCTGGTCAACTACCGGGCCGGTGTCCCGGAGATCATCGAATGCACGCACGAGGAGATCTCGGTCGCCATCGCGCACGGCTACGCGAAGGCGGCCGGCCGGCCGATGGCCGCCGCCGTCCACGACGTCGTCGGCCTGCAGCACGCGACCATGGCGATCTACAACGCGTGGTGCGACCGCGCGCCCGTCCTCGTGCTCGGCGGCACCGGACCGGTCGACGCCGCCCGGCGGCGGCCGTGGATCGACTGGATCCACACCGCGAACGTCCAGGCCACCCAGGTCCGCGACTACACCCGCTGGGACGACCAGCCGGCCTCGATCGAGGCGGTGCCCGAGTCGCTGGTGCGTGCGCACCAGCTGGCCACCGGGTCGCCGCCCGGGCCGGTCTACGTCTGCTTCGACTCCGACGTGCAGGAACAGCGGCTGCCGGACGGGTTCGCGTACCGGCCGGTCGCCGACTACGCCGCGCCTGGCGCCGTCGCGCCGGACCCGGCCGCGGTCGAGCAGCTGGCGCGCTGGCTGCTGGCGGCCGAGGCGCCGGTGATCGCGGTCGAGACGGTGGACCGGTCACAGGCGGCGCTCGACGCGCTGGTCGAGGTGGCCGAGCAGGTCGGCGCGGCCGTGCTGGAGCCGTCGCGCGACTACGGCCGGCCCTCCCTCGGCTTCCCGTCGGCGCACCCCCTCAACGCCACCGGGCTGGCCGGGCAGCTGCCCGCGGCCGATGTCGTCGTCGCCCTGGAGGTGAGCGACCTCGCCGCCCTGCACGGGTTCCGGCCGCGTCCCGATGCCACCATCGCGCTCGTCGGCACCGCGCAGTTCGGCGCCAAGGCATGGGCGGCCGACCTGCAACGCCTGCAGCACTGCCGGCTGTCGCTGCCCGCGTCGTCGTCGGCGACGGCGCTGGCCCTGCGCGACGCCGTGCGGACTCTCGCCGAGCGGGAACCGGAGCTGGCGGCCGCGGCACGGGACCGCGGCAAGCGGCTGGCCGAGCTGACCGGCGCAGCGCGGGAACGCTGGGCCGCCTTCGCCGCTGCCCAGGACGGCCCGGGCCCCGTGCACCCCGCGTGGCTCGCCCGGGAGCTGCTGCGGGCCACAGCCGGCACCGAACCCGTCATCGCCAACGGGAGCGCCTACGGCTACCTGCACCGGCTCTGGGACCTGCGCACCGTCGACTCCTACCTCGGCAGCTCCGGCGGCGCCGGGCTGGGCTACGGCATCGGCGCCGCCATCGGCGCCGGCCTGGCCCACCGCGACACCGGCCGGCTGGTCGTCGACATCCAGTCCGACGGCGACTTCATGATGACGCCGGGCGCGCTGTGGACGGCCGCGCACCACCAGGTCCCGATGCTGGTCGTCATGGACAACAACCGTGCGTTCAACAACTCCGTGATGCATGCGGACCGGATCGCCCGCGACCGAAACCGCGACCCGTCCAAGGCCGGGGTCGGCACGGCCATCGACGAGCCGGCCATCGACTTCGCGGACCTGGCGCGGTCGATGGGGGTGACGGCGTTCGGCCCCTGCCGGACCGCCGCGGAGCTGCCGGAACTGCTCGACGCCGCGGTCGCGACCGTCGTCGAGCATCGGGTTCCGGTGCTGCTGGACGTCCTCACGAAGGTTCCGGACGCGGCCGGCTGAGCCCTCGTGAGTCCGATTGATCGTGGCTACGCAGCCTGGGTGGCCGACCGTGCGCCCGGGTCTGCCGCGTTGGCCGTCCCCCTGCTGCCCATTCTCTCAGCCGCGTGACCGCGCCTCAAGCGGACCCTGATGGGCGCTTCGCGCGTTGGGTGTCCGCTTGACCCGCGTTCCCGCGGTCTAAGAACGGGCAGCTATCAGGGGGACGGGGGCAGTCTGGGCACACCTCGATGCCCGGAGCCGTCTTCGATGGTGAGAACCGTCCGAACCGCGCCTCGAGACGACTCCCGGCATCGAAGACGGCTCCGAGAGTCGAGGACGACCAACGGTGCGCCGGCAGGGAACGGCGAACGGTGCACGGGACGGCCCACTACCGCAAAAACGGCCAATGCGCGCACGACGGCGAACCGTTACGCGATCCCCAACGCCACTGTGTGAGATCGCTGCGCCGGGTGGGGCGGATCACTGTTGCTCTGGCAACAGCTACGCCACCCAGCAAGCACAGTGATCCCACCCAGTGGCGCACCGGGCCGGCGGGACGCCGCCACCGGCTTCAAACTGGGTTCGAGTGTCGGAGTTTCGGACACCAAGCGAGGCTAGGCTCGTGCCATGAGCCTGTACGCCACCGAGGTCAACCAGCTCACCTCCGCCTGGCTGCGGCGCACCCAGGGCTCCGGCGTCCTGTCCGGCGCCGGGCTGTGGCCGCTGCTCGCCGTCCTCGCGGCGTCGGCCGACGAACCCGGGCGGGCCGAGCTGTCCGCCGCCGTCGGGTTGTCCGCCGACGAGTCCATGGACGCCGCGCGCGACGTGCTGAAGGCGCTGGCCGACCTCGACGGCGTCGACGCCGCCCTCGGGCTGTGGGCGCAGCAGGCGGCCCGGGTCCGGCCGGAGTGGCGCGACACCCTGCCGTCGGGCACGTTCGGCGAGCTGACCGGCGAGGCCGGCGTCGACCAGCCGGTCCTCGACGCGTGGGCGCGCGACCGCACGCACGGGCTGATCGAGCGGTTCCCGGTCGAGGCCGGGCCGGCACTGATGCTGACGCTCGCCACGGCGCTCGCCCTGCGCACCACCTGGCAGCGGAAGTTCTCCGACGAGGCGTGGACGGTCTCCGGCGGCGCGTGGGCCGGCCGGCGGCTGGCCGGGCTCCAGCGCACCACAGCCGACGCCGACGACGTGCGCGTCGCCGACTCCGCGGCCGGCCCGCTGACGCTCACCCGGGTGGCCGGCGACAACGGCCTCGACGTGCACCTGGTGCTCGGTGAGGACAGCCGGGCCTCCGGTGACGTGCTCGCGGCCGCGGTCGCGCTGCTGGCCGGCGACGCCCCGGTGACGGACGGCGCGGCGCTGCTGGAGTCCGGCGACGTCGAGCGCTGGCCCGGGGTGTCGACGGTGTCCGCGTCGCGTCCCGGCCTGGTGCTCAAGACCGCCCGGTTCACCGTCCGCTCGCTGCACGACCTGCTCGAACAGGCCGACGTGTTCGGATTGCGGGCGGTCAGCTCCGGCGACCGCGACCACTTCCCGGCCATCGGGCCGGTGCCGCTGCGCGTCGACCAAGCCCGCCAGGCCGCCGTCGCGATCTTCAGCGCCACCGGCTTCGAGGCGGCCGCCGTCACCGCCATCGGGCTGCGCGCGGTGTCGATGCCGGTGCACCGGGCCCAGGCGCTCGCCGTCAGCTACGACCGTCCGTTCGGCTTCCTCGCCGTGCACCGCGAGAGCGGACTGGTGCTCTTCGCCGGCTGGGTCGACGCGCCGGAGGACTGGTCGGCGGCGCCGAAGGCCGAGCGGCCGGCCGCCATGCGCGACCGCCTGCCGCGGCCCTCAGCCGAGTGAGCTCACGCCACCAGCTCCGGGGTCCGTGACGGCGACGGCTCCTCGTGGTCGGTGGCCGCGGCGACGCGGGCTCGCTCGCTCATACGGCGCCGGGTGCGGACGATGGTGTGCGCGGCGCCGGCCCAGACGCCCACCAGGACGCCGACCGCCGCCCCGATGGCCACCTGCAGCCACAGCGGCGCGTCGGTGACCGAGCCGGTGACGTAGCCGAGCCCGACCGCCCAGCTGGACCACAGCAGCCCCGCGGCGAACGCGATGACGCCGAACCGGCGCGGTCCCATGCCGGCCACGCCCGCGGCCGCCGACATCGTCGTGCGGCCGAGCGGGATGAACCGGGCCGCGATGATGGCCGCCGCGCTGGTCGATCCCATGCGCTCGTGCGCCTGGGTGATCTTCGCCTTGAGCCGGCGGCCGAGCCGGAACCGCTCCAGCGCGCCGGGCAGCGCGCGCCGGCTCAGGCCGTGCACCGCGAGGTCGCCCGTCAGCGCGCCGAGCGTGGCCGCGGCGATGGCCCAGCCGACGTTCAGGTGGCCGGCCGCGGCGAGCGCGCCGGCGGAGATGACCGCGACCTCGCCCGGTACGGCCGGCACGACCGCGTCGACGGCCACGAGCGCCGCCATGACGAGGTAGGCGAGCGCGGGCACGGCCACGAACGACAGCAGGTCCATGGACTCCACACTGGGTTCCTACCGGTGCTGGGGCAACGGTTGGGAGCCGAACTCAGGGATCTCTCAGGGTCCGGGTCAGGGACGGTGGTGGGGGCATCCCCAGTCTTGGGCCGCGCACGCACGATGTCGGTGCCATTCACTACGCTGACAGCGTGACCGGACCGCGAGGGCTGTTCGTCGCCTTCGAGGGCGGCGACGGCGTCGGCAAGACCACCCAGCAGGCGCTGCTGGCCGCACACCTGCGCGCCCAGGGCCGCGACGTCGTCGTCACCCGCGAGCCGGGCGACTCCCGCATCGGGCCGCAGGTGCGGGCCATCGTGCTCGACGGCGGCGAGCTCGACCCACGGGCCGAGGCGCTGCTGTTCGCCGCCGACCGCGCCGACCACGTCGCGCACGTCGTCCGGCCGGCGCTCGAGCGCGGCGCCGTCGTGCTGGTCGACCGCTACGTCGACTCCTCCATCACGTACCAGGGCGAGGGCCGCGGGCTGGGCCGCGAGCAGATCGCCGCCATCTCCCGGTTCGCCACCCAGGGCCTGCTGCCCGACCTCACCGTCGTGCTCGACCTCGACGAGGCCGCGCGGGCCGAGCGGGTGCGCCGGCAGGGCTACGTCGACCGCATCGAGCGCGAGCCCGATCACGTGCACGAGCGGGTCCGCCGGGCGTTCCTCGAGCTGGCCGCCGCCGAGCCGCACCGGTACGTCGTGGTCGACGCCGGCCGGCCGCCCGAAGAGATCGCCGCCGACGTCGCCGTGGCGGTCGAGAAGGTGATGCGCGCATGACCGTGTGGGACGCCGTCGTCGGGCAGACCGTGGTGCCCGCCCTGCAGCGCACCGTCGCCGACGCCGCCGGCTACCTCGACGGCGGGCGGCGCGGCGCCATGACGCACGCCTGGCTGTTCACCGGCCCGCCCGGGTCCGGCCGCTCGGTCGTCGCGCGGGCGTTCGCCGCCGCGCTGCAGTGCCCCAACGGCGGCTGCGGCCAGTGCTCCGAGTGCGCCGACGTGCGCGCCGGCACCCATCCCGACGTCGCGTCGCTGGTCACCCAGGGCCTGAACATCCGCATCGCCCAGGTCCGCGACCTCGTGCCGCGCGCGGCGCTGCGTCCGGCCCGCGGCCGCTGGCAGGTCATCGTCGTCGAAGACGCCGACCGCCTCGGCGAGGACGCCGCCGACGCGCTGCTGCTGTCGGTCGAGGAGCCGCCCGAGCGCACGGTGTGGATGCTGTGCGCGCCGACGGCCGAGGACATCGTGCCGACCATCCGGTCGCGCTGCCGGGTCGTGCTGCTGCGCACCCCGCCGTACGCCGACGTCGCCGAGCACCTCGTCGCCACCGCGGGCGTCGAGCAGGACGTCGCCGAGTTCGCCGCCCGCGCCTCGCAGGGCCACGTCGGCCGGGCCCGCGCGCTGGCCACCGACGCCGACGTCCGCGCCCGCCGCGCCGAGGTGCTGCGGCTGCCGTTCGACCTCGCCGACATCCGGCAGTGCCTCGACGCCGCCGCCAACCTCGTCGCGGCCGCGAAGGCCGACGCCGAGAAGCACTGCGACGCCCTCGACGAACGTGAGGTCGAGGAGCTGCGCAAGGCGCTCGGCGCGGGCACCACCGGCCGCAAGCCACGCAACATCGAGGCCGCGGTGAAGGAGCTCGAGCGCGAGCAGAAGCTGCGCCGCACCAGGGTCCAGCGCGACTCCATCGACCGCGCCCTGGTCGACGTCCTCGCGCTCTACCGCGACGTCATGATGTTGCAACTGGGCGTGCGCACCGAACTGGTCAACGAGGAGATGCGCCCGTCCATCGACCGGCTGGCCCGGTCCGGCGGCCCGGCGGCCACGCTGCGCCGCATGGAGGCGGTGGTCGCCGCCCGCGAGGCGCTGCAGGCCAACGCGCTGCCGCTGCTGCAGCTCGAGGCCATGGCGCTGACCCTGCGCGAGGGCTGAACCGCCGATGACCGACGCGGCCGGCCCTTGGGAGATCGTCGACGCGCTGACGGCGTGGGCGCGGCGCACGGCCTGGTGCGACTGGGTCGAGCTGGCCGGGTCGCTCGGCCGCGGCGCGGGCGACCCGATGTCCGACGTCGACGCCGGGCTCGGCGTGCTGCTCGACGGCGCCACGTATGACGACCGGCGCGACGCCGCGCTGGCCGCCGCCCGCGGGTACGCCGTCGTCGCCGGCGAGTTGATCCAGCACCTCGGCGGTGCGGAGAGGCCGGCCGACCACCTCGTCCTCCAGTACGCCGACGGCCGGCAGCTCAGCCTCGTCGTCATGGTCGCCGACAGCAGGCCCGGGCTGGCGCCGGGATCGCGTGCGGTGTTCGACCGGTCCGGCCGGCTGGCCGCGCCGTTCGCCCCGTCCGCCCTGCACGCCGGCGACGAGCAGCGGCGCGAGTGGGCGTTCCTCGGCTGGTGGGGGCTGGCCGACGTCGCCAAGCACGCCGGCCGCGGCCGGGTCTGGCGGGCCATCGAGTCGCTGCACGAGGTGCGCACGTTCGTGTGGCAGCTGCACGCCGCCGAGCTGGGCGTCGACTACCCGGGGTTCGGCGCGGTGAGCGTGCAGAACGCCGATCTTCCCGAGCCGGCCGGGCTGGCCGCCACGCTGCCGCCCGCCGCTGAACCGGCCGCCGTCCTCGCCGCCGCACGGGCGCTCGGCGACGTCCTGGAGCCGCTGGCCGCGCCGCACGCCGTCGACGGTGTGCGAGACGAGGCGCTGCGCCGGCTCGGCGATACCTGACCGGTACCCGGCGATGCCGTGTCCGGCGCCGCGACACCGTAGGGTGGGCGCGTGGGCATGGTGATGGCAGTGGCCTTCACCCGGTACGGGAGGCTTTACTACCTCGACCCGGGTGAGCACTCCCCGCGCGTCGGCGACAAGGTCCTCGTCCCCACCGACGACGGGCCTGAGGTCGCCGAATGCGTCTGGGCGCCGCAATGGGTCAGCGAGGACATCGGTGGCCTGCCCGTGTGCGAGGGCCCGGCCACCGAGACGCACCTGCAGCGCGAAGAGCGCAACCGCCGCCGCCGGGCCGAGGTCAAGGTGGCCGCACGCCGGCTGATCAAGCACCACGAGCTGCCGATGAAGATCGTCGGCGTCGACTACGTCGACACCCGGCCCGACGTCGACCAGCTGGTCACCATCTACTTCAGCGCGCCGCACCGGGTCGACTTCCGCGAGCTGGTGCGCGACCTCGCCCGCACCCTGCGGGCCCGCATCGACCTGCGTCAGCTCGGCGCCCGCGACGAAGCCCGCGTGCAGGGCGGCATCGGGCCGTGCGGCCGCGACACCTGCTGCTCGACGTTCCTCACCGACTTCGAGCCGGTCAGCGTGCGCATGGCCAAGGACCAGGACCTCCCGCTGAACCCGTTGAAGATCTCCGGGGCGTGCGGCCGGCTGATGTGCTGCCTGAAGTACGAGCACCCGCTCTACCAGGACTTCAAGCGCAGCGTGCCGACCGTCGGCTGCGACGTCACCACCGACGACGGCGTCGAGGGCACTGTCGTCGCGTACAACGTGCCGTCCGAGACGGTGTACGTCCGCGACCGCGAGACCGGCCGGCGGGTCGCCTGCCCGAAGGCCAGCGTGTGCGGGTCGCGGCAGGCGTACGAGGGCGCGGTCGCGCAGGGCGCCCGGCGCACGCCCGACCTCGAGGACGAGGCGTACGAGGACGACGGAGAGAACCTGTGACACTGCGTGTCCTGGCCGCACTGGCGTTCGCCGCCGTCGTGGCCGTTGCGGGCTGCTCCGCCGAACCGGAGCGCGACGGCCGGCCGGCGGACGTGCCGGACCGGTCGACGCCGGCCGCCGACGCGACCGAGGGGGTCGACCCCGCGCTGGCGCCGTTCTACACGCAGGAGCTGGAGTGGCGCGACTGCGGCGAGGGCCACCAGTGCTCCACCGCGACCGTCCCGATCGACTACGCCGACCCCGGCGGCGACACCATCGAGCTGGCGCTGCTGCGGGCGCCGGCGACGAGCGACGACCGGCTCGGCTCGCTGCTGGTCAACCCGGGCGGGCCGGGCGCGTCCGGTGTCGAGTACGCACAGCTGGCCGGGTCCGTCGTCACCGAGCAGGTGCGCGAGCGCTACGACATCGTCGGCTTCGACCCGCGCGGCGTCGCCGGCTCCAGCCCGGTCGACTGCATCGACGACGCCGAGCTCGACGACTACCTCGCCGCCGACCCGACCCCGGACGACGACGCCGAGATCGCCGACATGGAAGAGTCCATCCGCGACCTCGCCGAGGGCTGCCAGGCCCGCTCCGGCGAACTGGTCCCGCACGTCGGCACCGCCGACGTCGCCCGCGACCTCGACGTCC
The DNA here is from genome assembly GCF_001270745.1 of Jiangella muralis. Classification (GTDB taxonomy): domain Bacteria; phylum Actinomycetota; class Actinomycetes; order Jiangellales; family Jiangellaceae; genus Jiangella; species Jiangella muralis. Next base: position 40,978 of record NZ_LFXL01000027.1, on the reverse strand, counting down.
TGCGCGCGGCGCTCGGCGACGAGAAGCTGAACTACCTGGGCAAGTCGTACGGGACGTTCATCGGCGCGCTCTACGCCGACCAGTTCCCCGACCGCGTCGGCCGGCTGGTCCTCGACGGCGCCATCGACCCCACGCTCACCGGCGACGCCCTCGGCCTCGGCCAGGCGCACGGCTTCGAGCGGGCGCTGTCGACCTTCCTGACCTGGTGCTTCGCCCAGGACAACTGCGCGGTCGGGTCGTCCGAGGACGAGGCCCGCGCCACGCTGGCGGGGCTGCTGCGGCAGGCCGACCAGGAGCCGCTGGCCACCGACGACGACAACCGCCCGCTGACCGAGTCGCTGGCGTTCTACGGGATCATCCTGCCGCTGTACCTCACCGCCGACGAGGGCTACGAGCCGCTGAACGAGGCGCTCGACCTCGCACTCACCGAAGACGACGGCACGCTGCTCATGACGTTCGCCGACCTCTACCTCGAACGCAACAGCGACGGCACGTACAACGGCAACGCCAACGAGGTCATCAGCCTGGTGAACTGCATGGATCACCCCGAGTCGGCCACCGCCGACGAGGCGAAGGCGGGGCTGGCCGAGTTCACCGCGGCGTCCGAGGTGTTCGGCCCGTTCCTGGCCTGGGGCGGGCTGGGCTGCACCGCGCTCGCCGACGGCCTGGGCGAGGCCGGCGGCGACCCCACCGCCTCGCCCACGTCCGAGCCGGCACCGCACCCGCCGGTCACCGCGCCGGGCGCCGACCCGATCCTCGTCGTCGGCACCACCGGCGACCCCGCCACGCCGTACGAGTGGGCACAGGCGCTGGCCGGGCAGCTGTCGTCCGGCGTGCTGCTCACCTACGACTCCACCGTGCACACGGCCTACCTCGCCGGCAGCGACTGCATCGACTCCGCCGTCGACACATACCTGCTGGCCGGGACGGTGCCGGACGAGGGCGCCAGCTGCGCTTCGTGAATCGCAGTAGGCCATGGACTTGGGAGACACACCCTCGGTGTGCGGATAATGGGACGATGCGCCTGCGTCCGACGCTCCACCGGGTCGCGCTCGTCCTGAGCGCGGCGGTGCTGCTGACCGCGTGCAGCGGCTCCGACGACTCCGGGTCCGGTGGCGCCGACGGCCCCACCGCTCAGGCGGAGGGTCCCAAGGCCCAGCGGCTCCCGTTGCGCCTCGACGGCATCACCGACGAGGTGGCGTTCGGCGCGCCGCTGCAACTCACCGTCCCCAACGGCGAGATCGACTCCGTCGAGGTCGCACCCGAGGGCGGCGACCCGGTCGACGGCCAGGTCGGCGACGACGGCAGCAGTTGGGCCAGCGCGGCGCCGCTCGAGCCCGGCGCCTCGTACGCCGTCACTGTGGTCGCGTCCGACCGCCTGGGCATGGAGCACACGCTCACCGACGCCTTCGCCGTCGGCGCCGTGCCCGACGGCAGCCGGCTCACGCTGAGCATGCAGCCCGCCGACGGCACCGTCGTCGGCGTGGGCGCGCCCGTCACCGTCCGGTTCGACCAGGAGGTCACCGAGCGCGAGAACGTCGAACAGGCCCTGCATGTCGCGTCGAACCCGCAGGTCGAGGGGTCATGGCACTGGGTGAGCTCGCAAGAGGTGCACTTCCGGCCCAAGGAGTACTGGCCGTCGGGCACCCAGGTGCGGCTGGACCTCGACCTCAACGGCGTCCAGGCCGGCGACGACCTCTGGGGTGGCCGCTCCTACGACCTTGACTTCACCGTCGGCAAGTCCCAGGTCGCCGCCGTCGACGCCGCCACCCACAGCGTCACCTACAGCGTCGACGGCGCCGCCGTGGCCACCTGGGACACCAGCCTCGGCGCGCCGGAGTTCGCCACCCGCAACGGCACGTACATCGTGCTGGAGAAGTTCGAGACGCGGCAGATGACGTCGTGCAACGCGAACATCACCTGCGATCCGGGCGACCCGAACTTCTACGACCTCGAGGTGCCCAACTCCGTCCGCCTCACCTGGAGTGGCACCTTCGTCCACTCGGCGTCGTGGTCCGAGGGGTCGCAGGGCTCGGCCAACGTGTCGCACGGCTGCATCAACCTCAGCCAGGCCAACGGCGCCACGTTCTTCCAGCTCGCGCAGTACGGCGACATCGTCACGGTCGCCAACTCCACCCGCGGCCCGGAAGACCTCCTCGACCGCGGCGACCCCGGCATGGCCGACTGGAACCTCGACTGGGACCAGCTCGTGGCCGACTCCGCCCTCGGCGCGCCCATCACCACTGACGCGCTCTGAGCCCGATTGGGTACCGGGGCGGTCGACGCCCTATACTCGTGCACCGTGCCCGGTTCGCCGGGCACGCGCCGCCTTAGCTCAGTCGGTAGAGCGATTCACTCGTAATGAATAGGTCGTCGGTTCGATTCCGACAGGCGGCTCCACCACCCATCCCGGCCGGTCAGGCTCCTCCTGACCGGCCGTTCGCGTTCCCGGGGAAGGACTGGGCCGATGTCGCGCGAGGCAGCCGAGCGGCGGCGATCTCGTCGCGGTGCCGGACGGCCCAGTCGGGAACACCTCGCGGTGGACCACTCGCGCACCATCGTGATCAGCGGCGGCACCGACGGCATGGGGCGGGCGCTCGCCCTGCGCCGGCTGGCCGAGCGGACCGGGGCGCTGCTCGATCGCCCCGACGGCGTGCGCGGGCGCTGATCCCTGCTGCCCATTGGCTCCGCCGGTCGCCGAAGTCGCGCTGCCGAGCCGTTGTGCTGGTCGTAGACACTGACCGACTAGACGAAGTTGGTCTAGCGAAAGCCGGTGCGGTCGGCTTCTCCCGTGGTGGACCGCAGGCGCCCCGAGTACGAGCGGATCGCCGCTGTGCTCCGCGCGAAGCGGACCAGGGCCGGCCTCACCCAGAGCGATCTCGCCAAGCGGCTGGGCCGGCGCCAGGAGTGGGTGTCGCGCAACGAGGTCAGCGAGCGCCGCCTCGATGTCGTCGAGTTGGGCATGTTCGCCGACGCCCTGAAGACGTCGATCGACGAGATCCTCGACGAGGCCGGTATCCGGCACCGTAAGCGTAAGCCGAAAGAGGGCGACGCCGGCGAGTCGGGCGAAGCGGACGTCAGATAAACTTTGGCTATTTAATCCAAAAGCGGTCGGATGTGCGGGTGGTGGACAGCCGGGCTCCCGAATACCAGCGGCTCTATGCCACGCTCCGGCAGCTGCGAGTCGAACGCAACCTCACACAGACCCAGCTCGGCGACCGGCTCGGGCTCACCCAGCGCAAGGTGTCGCTGTTCGAGTCGGGCGACCGGCGCATCGACGTGATCGAGCTGATCCGCTACGCCCGCGGCCTCGACTTGGACCTCACCGACGTGCTCGACCGCGCGGGAATCGATCACACGCGGCCGGAATAGCCGGCGGCGGATTCCGGTGTCGACGGGTCCTCGTCCTCGACCGGGATCGCCAGCAGCATGGTGAGGCCGCCGTCGGGTGTGGTCTCGGGGATCAGGGTGCCGCCCATCGCCTCGGTGAGGCCGCGCGAGAGCGCCAGCCCGAGCCCGACGCCGGTGCCGCCCGCGCCGAGCCGCTGGAACGGGGCGAACACGCGATCACGCAGGTCGTCCGGGATGCCCGGGCCGTGGTCGATGACGCGCAGTTCGACGACGGTGTCGTCCTCGCGCGCGGTGATGGTCGGCGGGCGGTCCGGCGGGCTGAACCGCAGCGCGTTCCCGACGACGTTCACCAGAACCCGCTCCAGCAGTGCCGGGTCGGCGTCGACCCGGGGGAGGTCGGCGGGGAGGTCGACGGTCACCAGGCGGCCCGGTTCGCCCAGCTCGTCGAGGGCGCGCGCGATGCTGTCGGCCGCCTCCGTCGGACGCAACGCGACGCCGAGCACGCCGGCCTGCAGGCGGCTGAGGTCGAGCAGGTTGGTGATCAGCTCGGTCAGCCGGTCCAGCGACTCGTCCGCCGTCGCCAGCAGCTCGGCCTCGTCGTCGGCGTCGAACTGGACCTCGTTGCTGCGCAGACTGGTGACGGCCGCCTTGGCGGCGGCGAGCGGGGTGCGCAGGTCGTGGCCGACGGTCGCGAGCAGGGCGGTGCGCATGCGGTCGGCCTCGGCGATCGTGCCGGCCGACGCCGCCTCGCGAGTCAGCCGTTCCTGCCGCAGCGCCAGCGCGGCCTGGGCGGCGAACGCCTCGATCACGCGGCGGTCCTCGGCCGGCAGCGCGGCACCACGCAGCGCCAGCGAGAGCGCGTCGTCGATCGGCACCTCGACGTCGGCCTCCGACGGCGTCAGGGAAGGCCGCTCGCCGACGCACGCGACGACCGACCAGGCGGACGGGTCCTCCTGCGTGCCGGGCAGCCGCGGCGCGCCGGGGGAGCGCTCCAGCAGCGTCACCGACGTCAGCCCGTACGTCTCCAGCAGCCGCTCCAGCAGCCCGATCAGCGGCCGCGGGTTGCCGACCATGCTGCTCGCGACGGTCGCCAGGTTCTGCGCGTCGGCGCTGGCCCGGGCCGCCTCGCGGGTGCGCCGGGCCGCGGTGTCGACGACGACGCTCACCGACGCCGCGACCAGCAGGAACACCGCCAGCGCGAGGATGTTCTCGGGCCGGTTGACCGCGAACGAGTGGATCGGCTCGGTGAAGAACCAGTTCAGCAGCAGGAAGCCGCCCACGGCTGCCAGCAGCGCCGGCCACATGCCGCCGACCAGCGCGGCCGCGATCACCGTCGCCAGCAGCAGCACCTCGCCGGTCGCCAGCGACACCTCGTCGCGCAGCAGCCGGACCACGAGCACCAGCAGCGGCGGCCCGGCCAGCGCCAGCACGAACCCGGCGATCTGCCGATGCCGCGACAGCGGGCTGCCGAGCGCGGCGGTCCGGCCCCGGCCGGCCTGCTGGTGCGGGACGAGGTGCACGTCCATCGAGCCGGACAGCGACATCGTCGTGAGCGCGACGCCGCGGGAGAACAGCTGCGCCAGCCGGCCGCGGCGGCTCGCGCCGAGCACCAGCTGCGTGGCGTTGGCGCCGCGGGCGAACTCGATCAGGGCCGCCGGGATGTCCTCGCCGAGCACCTGGTGGTAGGTGCCGCCGAGGCTCTCGACCAGTAGCCGCTGCCGGGCCAGCTGGGTCGGGTCCGCGCCGATCAGCCCGTCGCTGGGCATGACGTGCACGGCCATCAGGTCCGCGCCACGGCCGCGCGCGGCGATGCGGGCGGCCCGGCGGATCAGCGTCTCGCCCTCCGCCCCGCCGGTCAACGCGACGACGACGCGTTCGCGCGCCTCCCAGGTGTCGTCGATGTGGTGGTCGGCGCGGTACCGGTCCAGCTGGTCGTCGACCTTGTCGGCCAGCCAGAGCAGCGCCAGCTCGCGCAGCGCCGTCAGGTTGCCGACCCGGAAGTAGTTGCCCAGCGCCGCGTCGACCTTCTCCCGCGCGTACACGTTCCCGTGCACCATCCGGCGGCGCAGCGCCTCCGGCGTCATGTCGACCAGCTCGACCTGGTCGGCCCGCCGCACCACCTCGTCCGGGACGGTCTCGCGCTGCGGCACCCCGGTGATCCGCTCGACGACGTCGTTCAACGACTCCAGATGCTGGATGTTCACCGTCGACAGCACCGTGATGCCGGCGTCGAGCAGCGCCTCGATGTCCTGCCAGCGCTTGGCGTGCCGGGATCCGGGCACGTTGCTGTGCGCCAGCTCGTCGACGAGGGCGACCTCCGGCCTGCGCCGCAGCACGGCGTCGAGGTCCAGCTCCGCGAACTCGGCGCCGCGGTAGGTCAGCGCCCGCCGCGGGACCTCTTCCAGGCCGGCCAGCAGGTCCGCCGTGCGGGCCCGGCCGTGCGCCTCGACCACGCCCACGACGACGTCGGTGCCGCGCGCCAGCCGCCGGTGCGCCTCTTCGAGCATGGCGAACGTCTTGCCCACGCCGGGTGCGGCGCCCAGGTAGATCCGCAGCTGACCGCGTCCCATACCCCCAGTGTGCCTGCGGCTACGATCGGCTGCATGGAGTCGGCCGGCCGGGTGCTCGTCGTCGATGACGACGCCGGCATCCGCAAGACCCTCGCCCTCAACCTCAAGGCCCGTGGCTACACCGCCGATCTCGCCGGCACCGGTGAGCAGGCCCTGCAACTGGCCGCCCGCCACCACCCCGACGCCGTCATCCTCGACCTCGGGCTGCCCAGCATGGACGGCCTCGACGTCGTGCGTGGCATCCGCGGCTGGTCGTCCGTCCCGATCCTCGTGCTGTCCGGGCGGGGCACCGAGGCGGCCAAGGTCGAGGCGCTCGACCTCGGCGCCGACGACTACGTCACCAAGCCGTTCGGAATGGACGAGCTGTTCGCCCGCCTGCGCGCCGCCACCCGGAGAGCCGTCCTGCCCGAGGGCGACGCGGTCGTCTCGACGTCCGATTTCGTCATCGACTTCGCCGCGAAGCGGGTCGTGCGCGACGGCGCCGCCGTCCGGCTGACGCCGCGGCAGTGGCACATCGTCGAGGTGCTGGTGCGGCACAGCGGGCGGCTGGTGACGTACGAGCAGCTGTTGCGGGAGGTCTGGGGCCCGGCCTACGGCACCGAGACGAACTACCTGCGGGTGTTCATGACGCAGATCCGGCAGCGGCTGGAGCCCGAGCCGTCGAAGCCGCGCTACTTCATCACCGAGCCGGGGCTCGGGTATCGCTTCCAGCTGCCCGGTGATCTATAGCTGACGCTCCGTGTCAGTGATGCGCGCGCACCATGGGTGCATGGAGAAGACACTTCACGGCAAGGTCGCGCTCGTCACCGGGGCGTCGCGCGGCGCGGGGCGGGGGATCGCGGTCGAGCTGGGGGCGGCCGGGGCGACGGTGTACTGCACGGCGCGCACGACCCGGGCGCAGCGGTCCGAGCAGAACCTGCCCGAGACCATCGAGGAGACCGCGGAGCTGGTCACGGCGGCCGGCGGCACCGGCATTCCCGTGCAGGTCGACCACCTGGTGCCGGAGCAGGTCGAGGCGCTGGTCGGTCGCATCGACGCCGAGCAGGGGCGGCTGGACGTGCTGGTCAACGACATCTGGGGCGGCGAGCTGCTGTTCAGCTGGGACCAGCCGCTGTGGGAGCACTCGCTGGACAAGGGCCTGAAGATGCTCCGGCTCGCCATCGACACCCACATCATCACCAGCCACTTCGCGCTGCCGTTGCTGATCCGCACCAAGGGCGGGCTGGTCGTCGAGATGACGGATGGCACGGCCGACTACAACGCGACGAACTACCGGGTGTCGTTCTTCTACGACCTCGCGAAGTCGTCGGTGCTGCGTATGGCGTTCGGACAGGCGAAGGAGCTCGGGCCGCATCACGCGACGGCGGTGGCGCTGACGCCGGGCTGGCTGCGCTCGGAGCTCATGCTGAGCCACTTCGGCGTGACGGAGGACACCTGGCGCGACGCGCTGGAGGCGCAGCCGCACTTCGCGATCTCCGAGACGCCGCGCTACGTCGGGCGGGCGGTCGCGGCGCTGGCCGCCGACCCGGAGATCGCGCGGTGGAACGGGCAGTCGCTGTCCAGCGGCCAGCTGGCGCAGGTCTATGGTTTCACTGACCTCGACGGCAGCCGCCCGGACGCCTGGCGGTACCTGGTGGAGGTGCAGGACGCCGGCAAGCCCGCCGACGTCACGGGGTACCGCTAGGAGGATGGGATGATCCGCTGGGGCATCATCGGCACCGGCGGCATCGCGGCAGCGTTCGCCCGCGATCTCCGGGTGGTCGACGACGCCGAGGTGGTCGCCGTCGGGTCGCGCAGCGACGAGAGCGCCGCCGCGTTCGCCGACCGGCTCGACGTCCCGCGCGCGTACGGCTCGTACGAGAAGCTGGTCGACGACCCCGACGTCGACGTCGTCTATGTCGCCACCCCGCAGACGGCGCACGCGGCGAACGTCCGCCTCGCGCTCGAGGCCGGCAAGCCGGTGCTGTGCGAGAAGCCGTTCACCGTCAACGCCGCCGAGGCCCGCGACGTCGCCGAGCTGGCGCGTGAGCGCGGGCTGTTCCTGATGGAGGCGATGTGGACGCGGTTCCTGCCGCACTTCCGCCGCATCGGCGAACTGCTGCGGGCCGGCGCGCTCGGCGAGATCATCACGGTCGTCGCCGACCACGGGCAGGCCATCCCGGCCGATCCCGGTCACCGGCTGCAGCGGCCCGACCTCGCCGGCGGCGCCCTGCTCGACCTCGGCATCTACCCGGTGTCGCTCACGTCGTACGTGCTCGGCCGCCCCGACGGCGTCAGCGCGGCGGGCACGCTGTCGGCCGGCGGCGTCGACGCGCAGACGTCGGCCGTGCTCACGTACGCGAGCGGCGCGCACGCCGTCGTCACGACGACGCTGCGGACGCGCACGGCCAACCGTGCCGTCATCACCGGCACCGAGGCGCGCATCGAGATCGACGACGTCTGGTACGCGCCGACGTCGTTCTCGCTGATCCGGCCGGACGGGCAGGTGGCCGAGCGGTTCGAGCGCCCGCGGGCCGGCGGCGGCCTGCGGCATCAGGCGGTCGAGGTCGGCCGGCTGCTGCGCGAAGGGGCGACGCAGAGCGACGTCATGCCGCTGGACGAGACGGTGGCGATCATGGAGACGCTGGACGAGATCCGCCGGCAGGTCGGGTTGCGCTTTCCCGCCGAGTAGCGGCCCCCGCGCGCTCCGGCCCCGGGTAGGGCATCATCCTCTGAGGAGGGGGCCATGACATCGATGCTCATGCCGGGCGTGACGGAGAACCGCCACCCGACGCCGCGGCTCACCGTCAACACACTCACGGTGGCCGGCCGCGACACCGGCGCACCGATCGTGTTCGTCCACGGCAACGTGTCGTCCAGCGTGTTCTGGCAGCCGGCGATGCTCCGGCTGCCGCAGCGGTTCCGCCCGGTCGCCGTCGACCTGCGCGGCTTCGGCGGCACCGAGACACTGCCGGTCGACGCGACCCGCGGTGTGCGCGACTACGCCGACGACGTCGCCGGGCTGCTCGACACCCTCGGGCTGGATGACGCGCACCTGGTCGGCTGGAGCCTTGGCGGCGCCGTCGTGTTGCAGCTGCTGCTCGACACCCCGGCGCGGTACCGGTCGGTCACCCTGGTGAACCCGGTGTCGCCATACGGGTTCGGCGGCACCCGCGGCGCGGACGGCGCACTGGCCGACCCGTCGGCGGCGGGCTCCGGCGGCGGCGCCGCCAACCCGGAGTTCGTGGCCCGGCTGCGCGACGGCGACCGCGGCGACGACGGCGCGCTGTCGCCACGGCAGGTCATGCTGTCGTCGTACGTGAAGCCGCCGTTCGTGCCGGAGCACGCCGACGCCTACGTCGAGTCGATGCTCACGACGGCCGTCGGCGACGACCACTACCCCGGCGACGCCGTCGCCACCGACGCATGGCCGGGCATCGGCCCGGGCACTCGCGGCGTGCTCAACACGATGGCGCCGACGCACCTGCGGCTGGACGGGCTCGACGCGATCGACCCGAAGCCGCCGATCCGCTGGATCCGCGGCTCCGACGACGTCATCGTCTCCGACACCTCGCTGTTCGACCTCGCCTACCTCGGCACCATCGGTGCGGTGCCGGGCTGGCCGGGCGACGACGTCGCGCCGCCGCAGCCGATGGTCGCGCAGACCCGCGCCGTCCTCGTCGCCTACCGCGCGGCCGGCGGTGTCAGCACCGAGACCGTCATCGACGGCACCGCGCACAGCCCGCACCTCGAGAAGCCGGACGACTTCGTCGCGGCGCTGGTCAGCGGGTTGGACGGCCCATGACGCTGGGGGTCGCGGTCGACGGGGGGACGCTCGCGGTCCACGAGCTGGGGCGCGGTCCGGCCGGCGCTCCCGTCATCATGGCGTTGCACGGCATCACCGCCAACGCGCTCGCCTTCGGCGCCGTCGCTCAGGCGCTGGACGGCGAGGTCCGGCTGCTCGCGCCCGACCTGCGCGGCCGGGCCGACAGCCGGTCGGTCCGCGGGCCGTGGGGGCTGGCCGCGCACGCCGCCGACGTCGTCGCCGTCCTGGACGCCGCACGGGTGGAGTCGGCCGTGCTGCTGGGCCACTCGATGGGTGCCTACGTCGCGGCGCTGACGGCCTACCTGTACCCGTCGCGGGTGTCGTCGCTGGTGCTGGTCGACGGCGGGGTCGGGTTCCCGGCGCCCGGCGGCGACATCGACGCCGCGCTGGAGCAGGTGATCGGCCCGGCGATGCGGCGGCTCACGATGAGCTTCCCCGACGATGACGCGTACCTGGACTTCTGGCGCGAGCACCCGGCCGTCGGCCCGGCCCTGGCCGCGTCGTACGGCGAGCTGCTGACGGCGTACCTGCGGCACGACCTCGTGGGCGCCGGCGGCGATCGCCGCTCGTCCTGCGTGCTCGACGCGGTCCGCGCCGACGGCGCCGACGTGCTGGCCGACCCGCTCGTGCAGCGGTCGCTGCGCGACGGCACCGTCCCGGCGACGCTGCTCTACGCCGCCCGCGGTCTGATGGACGAGCCGCAGGGCCTGCTCGACGCGGATCGCATTGCGGCGGCCGGCCTGCCTCCGACCGTCCGCGTCATCCCGGCGGGCGGGGTCAACCACTACACCGTGCTGTTCGAGCCGCAGGCCGTGCGGCTGATCGCCTATGCGGTCGGCACGTCGGTCTAACGAGCTGACCAGCCGCCGTCGAGGACGAGGTCGGTGCCGGTGATCGACTGGGCTGCCGGGCTGGCGAGGTAGGCGACCGCCTCGGCCACCTCGCCGGGCTCGATGAGGCGCTTGATCGCCTCGTTGGCGAGCAGGATCTCGCTGACGATGCGGTCCTCGGGCAGGCCGTGCACCCGGGCCTGGTCGGCGATCTGCGCCTCGACCAGCGGCGTGCGGACGTAGCCGGGGTTGACGCAGTTCGAGGTGACCCCGTGCGCGGCGCCCTCGAGCGCCGTCACCTTGGACAGCCCTTCGAGGCCGTGCTTCGCGGTGACGTAGGCGGACTTGAACGGGCTGGCCCGCAGGCCGTGCGCGCTGGACACGTTGACGACGCGGCCCCAGCCGCGCGCGTACATACCCGGCAGCGCGGCCCGGATGAGCAGGAACGGCGCCTCGAGCATGAGCCGCAGCATGAACGCGAACCGGTCCGGCGGGAACTCCTCCAGCCGGGCGACGTGCTGGATGCCGGCGTTGTTGACGAGGACGTCGACGTCCAGCTCAGTGGTCGCCAGGGCGGCGGTGTCGGCGAGGTCGACCGGCCACGGCTCGCCGCCGCACTCGCCGGCCACGGACGCCGCGCGCTCGCCGTCGACGTCGGCGACGATGACGTGCGCGCCGGCCGCGCCCAGCCGCCGGGCCACCGCCGCGCCGATGCCGCTGCCGCCGCCGGTGACCAGCGCCCGCCGTCCGTCCAGATCGAGTTCGGCCATGCCAGGACTCTAAGGGGTGTCCCTGAACCCTCCATCGCCCCGACGACCCCGGCCTGCGACAATGACGTCATGGCGGAACGCAAACCGCCCGGCATGGGCTTCGAGTCGTGGATCGACAAGCAGGTCCGCGAGGCTCAGGAGCGCGGCGATTTCGACGACCTGCCGCTCTCCGGCAAGCCGTTGCCGGCCCGTCGTCCCGGCGACGAGTACGCCTGGATCCGCGACAAGCTGGCCCGCGAGGGCGAGGCCACCGACGCGCTGCTGCCGACGCCGCTGCGGCTGCGCAAAGAGGTGCACAAGCTGCCCGACACTCTCCGCGACGTCCGGTCCGAGCAGGCCGTCCGCGACGTCGTCGAGGAACTGAACGAGCGCATCAGGCAGTGGCTGCGGGCACCGTCCGGCCCGAACATCCCGGTCGCGCTGGCCGACCCTGACACCGTCGTGGCCGAATGGCGCGCCGCGCGGGCCCAGCGCATGGCCGCCGAGCAGCAGGTGCGGGCCGAGCGCGCCGCCGAGGCTGAGCGGGCGGCGGCCGAGGAACGGGCCGCCGCCGACGAGGCCCGCCGCAACCGCGGCAACCCGCTCAGCCCCTACACCTGGCTCGCCTGGTGGCGCCGCCAGCTCGGCCGGCGCGGCTGACTACTCGCCGAAGTACCCCGCGAGCACCGGGACGTGCACGGCCGCCTTCACCATGTGCGTCTGGCCGGGCAGGGTCCGGTGCTGCGCGTTCGGCAGCACCTCGGCGAGCCGCCGCTGGCTGCCCCGCATGTACTCGGGACTCTTGCCGCCGTCCATGACGAGCGTCGGCTGCGTCACCGCGGACCAGCGGTCGGCGGGGAACGGCTTGCCGTAGCCGGTGTCGCCGAGCACGCGGAAGTCGTTCGGGATGGTGTGCGCGACGGCCTTGAGCTTCTTCCACACCGGGGTGAGCCGCATGATCGCGACGACGAACGACGGCGTGCCGACGGTCTTCATGAACAGCTTGACGACGTCGCTTCGGCGGTCGGCCGCGACCAGCGCGTCGGTGCGGGCCAGCAGGTCGCCCGGCCACGGCTTCGCGGTGTCGTCGGTGATGGCGGGCAGCTCGTACAGCGCCAGCTTCGTGACGCCGGACCCGGGCCGCTTCGCCGTCTCGAGGGCGAGCGCCGCGCCGGACGAGCAGCCGTACATGAACACCTCGCCGCCGGCCGCGGCGATCAGCGCTTCGAGGTCCTCGGTCTCGCGCTCGACGGTGTACGGCGCGGTGTCGCCGCTCTCGCCGCGGCCGCGCCGGTCGTAGAGGTAGACGGTGAACCGGTCCGCCAGGCCGTCGGCGAGGTCCGACATGGGGCCGAAGTCGCGGTGGCACAGGGCGCCGTCGACGAGGATCAGCGGCGGGCCGGAGCCGACCTTCGTGTACGCGATGGCGGTGCCGTCGGCCGAGGTCACGGTGCTGGACATGGTGGTTTCTCCTTGTCGGGTGGGTTCAGCCGAAGACGCGGGTCAGCCAGGACCGCCAGGCGGCGTCGGTGTGACGGCGCGCGTCGTCGGCGAAGATGTGGTGGGACGCGACCATCGGGCCGCGGAACCCCTTGATGAAGCGGAGCAGCGCGCCGCCGGTGCGGACGCCGAGGGTGTCGGCGTTGACGTAGTACACGACGCCGTCGTCGCCCGGCAGCGCGACCGCGTCGCCGGCCTCGACGGGTGCGGTGAGGCCGAGCTCGTCGTGCAGCCTGGCCCAGGCGATGTCCCAGTCGGCGACCGGCGGTCCGAACGCCGTGACGGGCGTGGCGGTGCGGCCGGCGAAGTGGGCGAGGTACTCGAACAGCGTCCGGAAGAACAGCTCGTGGCCGCGCGACATCGCCTCGAACTCGTCGGCCCAGTCGTCGCCCGGCAGGAACCCGCTGGCCACCACCCGCAGCGTGGTGCTGCCGCGGTCGCGGCCCTCGAGCAGGAACTCGTAGGCGACGAACCGGCCGTCGGCTTCCGGGGTCTCGCCGTAGGCCAGCCGCTTGCCGGGCTCCCACGCGGTGACGTCGTACGACGGCGTGTAGCCGCCGAAGTCGATGCGGACGCTGCCGTCGGGACCGGGCTCGACGTCGGCTCGGCCCATGTACCAGGAGTCGATGCCGGGGCCGGTGGCGATGGCCTGCCAGATCTGCTCGGGCGTGGCGTCGAGGTCGGCCTGGTGGGTGGACTCGAACCGGCGGCTCATGGTCAGGACTCCTTCGGGCTGTCGACGCTCGGGTGGACGGCGACGATGACGCGGTGCGTGCGTCCGCCGGCGGCGGACTCGTCGTGGTACTTGGCGACCAGGGCGGTGACGGCGCCGCCCAGTTCTTCGGCGAACGCGGCGCGGTCGGCGGCCGAGGCGAAGCGCACCTCGCCGTCGATGGCGAACGTCGCCACCCGCTTGCGCGCCTTCGTCGACGCGGTGAGCAGCAGCCCGACGTCGCGGACCAGCTTCGCCGCCAGCGCCAGCAGCCAGCGGGCGGACAGCTTGTCGGGTGAGCGGGACGGGTCGGGCTGCACCGCCGCGAGCGCCGTCGGCGAGATGACGTACGACGCCGCCGTCGCCTGGAGCACCCGCTCGGTGACGTTGCCCTTCCGGCGCTCCTCGACCAGCTCGACCAGGCCGTGCCGTTCGAGCGTGCGCAGGTGGTAGTTCACCTTCTGCCGGGCCAGCCCGACCCGGGCGGCCAGCATGGTGGCCGATCCGGGCTCGGCGAGCTCGGCCAGCAGCCGGGTCCGCATGGGGTCCAGCGACGCCTCTGCCGCTGCGGGGTCCTCGATCACCGTCACGTCCTGCATGCCGTGAATGCTGTCACCGACAAATCTATTTGTCAAGGAGGTGGAGACTGTCGGAGGTCTTGGCATCGTGTGGAGATGATGCGAACATGTGTTCGTGGCCAGGAGGGCGAACATCCTGCATGCCGACCTCGACGCCTTCTACGCGTCGGTCGAGCAGCGCGACGACCCCGACCTGCGCGGCAAGCCCGTCATCGTCGGGATGGGCGTGGTGCTGGCGGCCAGTTACGAGGCCAAGGCGCGCGGCGTGCGGACGGCGATGGGTGGCCGGCAGGCGCGCCGGCTGTGCCCCGACGCCGTCGTCGTCTCACCGCGCATGTCCGCCTACTCCGCCGCCAGTGAGGCGGTGTTCGAGGTGTTCCGGCGTACCACGCCCATGGTCGAAGGGCTCTCCATCGACGAGGCGTTCCTCGACGTCGGCGGGCTGGCCAAGATCTCCGGGTCGCCGCCCGAGATCGCCGCCCGGCTGCGCGCCGACGTGATGCGCACCGTCGGGCTGCCGATCACCGTCGGCGTCGCCCGCACGAAGTTCCTCGCCAAGGTGGCCAGCGCGGTCGCCAAGCCGGACGGCCTGCTGGTGGTCGAGCCCGACCGCGAGCTGGCGTTCCTGCATCCGCTGCCGATCGAGCGGCTGTGGGGCGTCGGCGAGAAGACGGCGGTGAAGCTGCGCCGGCGCGGCATCCACACCGTCGGCGACGTCGCGTTGCTCGCGGAGCGGTCGCTGGTCGCCATCGTCGGCCCGGCGGCCGGCCGGCACCTGCACGCGCTCGCCATCGGCCGCGACCCGCGCCGCGTCGTCGTCGGCCAGCGCCGCCACTCCATCGGGTCACAGCACGCCCTCGGCAGCCGGCGCCGCACCGCGGCCGAGCTGGACGCCGTCCTCGTGGGCATCGTCGACCGCGTGACCCGGCGGCTGCGCGCCGCGCACCGGGTCGCCCGCACCGTCGTCCTGCGGCTGCGCTTCGACGACTACACCCGCGCGACGCGCTCGCACACGCTGGCCGAGCCGACGTCGCACACCGGCCAGTTGCTCACCGTCACCCGGAACCTCGTCGCCGCGACCGCGCCCACCATCGAGCAGCGCGGGCTCACGCTGCTCGGCGTCGCGCTGAGCAACCTCGAGGACGACGATCCGCTGCAGCTGGCGCTGCCCCTCGACCGCCACGGCGGCAGCGCCCTCGACGCCACCGTCGACGACGTCCGCAACCGGTTCGGCAACCGCGCCGTCACCCGCGCCGTCCTGCTGAACCGGGACGAGGCCATCGTCATGCCGATGCTGCCCGACTAGCGTCGCACGCGGTAACGCAGGTGGGTGGCCTCCGGGGTGTCGATCACCCGGACGATGTCCAGCTCGATCTCCGCCGGCAGCAGGTCGAACAGCCGGCGGCCGGCGCCGAGCAGCACCGGGACCTGGCTGATGTGCAGCTCGTCCAGCACCCCGGCCGCGAGCGCCTGCTGCGCCGTGTATCCGCCCTGGACGTACACCTGCTTGTCGCCGGCGGCGGCCCGGGCCTGCTTCATCGCGCTGGCGATGCCGTCGGTCACGTACGTCACGAGCGGGTAGTCGAACCGCGCGGCCGGCCCCGGCGGGCGGTGGCTGACGACGAAGATCGGCCGGCCGCCGAGACTGCCGCCCCAGTGGTCCATCAGTTCGGCCGTCCGCCGTCCGGTGACGACGGCGCCGTCCGCGCCCATCTCCTCCATCACCTGCGCCGCCGGCCCGGTGACCTCGGCGAACTTGCCGCCCGGGGCGAACCATTCGTGCAGCCGGTGGCCTTCGGGGCCGCCGAGGAAGTCGTCCGGCGCGGAGATGTAGCCGTCGACGGACATGGACATGTAGAGCACCGACGTGGACATGGTCTCTCCTCGGGTTGCCGTCTGGTGAACACAACTGTGTCCTATGGACACAGTTTACGCAAGTGTCCATGGCCCGAGTTGTCCGGAAACCGCCCCGATGAGCGGCCCCAGCCGGAATGATGGTCCCGTGGCGGTGGACGCTTCCGATCTGCGAGATGACACGCTCTGGCTCGGCGGTGCCTACGAGCTGGCCGTCGAACTCGGCGAGCGCGACGACGCGCGGCTGGAGACGGCGTTGACGACGCTGTGGACGGTCGCCGGCGTCGCCGGGTGCCAGGCGGCCGGCCGCGACGACCCCGGCACATGGGCCGACGCACCGTGCACCGCGGCCGCGTTGCAGCGGCACGGCCGGCTGGCCGGACTCGTCACGCTGCCGCGGCAGCGCACCGTCGTGTGCGGGGCGCGCACCGTCCGGCAGGTGTCCGGTACCGACTGGCTGGTGTTCTTCATCCCGGTTGGCGCGTTGGACCTCGCCGAGCCGCGCAGTGCCGCGTTCCCGTTCCGCGGCGGCGACTCGCTGCTGTGGCGGCGGCCGCTGGACCGCTGGCTGGCCGGGATCGGCGCCCGGCTGCACGCGGTGGTGCCGTTCCGGCTGGCGCTGATCGGCCCCGAGGTGGCGGGCCTGACGACGGCGCGGTCGCTGGGCGGGCAGCCGCCGGTCGAGCGGTGGGCGGCCTACCTGATCCCGTCCGGCGCCGACCTGGAGTACCACCAGGCCGACCGCTGACGCCGTCGGTCAGCCGACCGGGTGCCGCATCCACACGTTGGGCTCGACGTAGACGGCGTGGTCGTGCTCGACGCTGCAGTGGACGGGCAGCAGCGCCTGCGGGACGACGACGTCGCCGGTGGTGTCGAACGGGAGGCCGGTCCACTCGCGCCAGTCGGCCAGCGTGCCGGTGATGACCATCGACCGGGGCGCCACCTTGGCGATCGTCGCGCCGGCGCGAGCGTGCACCCGCAGCCACGGGTCCTCCGGCAGGCCGTCTGGGCGGGTGCGATGGGCGTACTCGTGCATCGGCGTGTGCGGCTCGAGGTGCTTCGCGCTCGGCCGGACCGGCGCCACCAGCTCGGTGAAGCCCAGCCGCCGGACGTTCTGGTGCATTGCCGCGAGCAGCACCTGCGCGAGGCCCTGGCCGCGGCGGTCCGGCCGGATGGAGATCTCCAGCGCCGATACCAGCGTCGGCGGGGTGTCGCGGTCGCGGTCCTGCGCGGACCACCGGATGACGCCGTCCCAGCCGTCGTCGGGCAGCTCCTGCCGGTGCTCGCTGCCGAACTCGAACGGGACGGTGTAGGCGAGCGCGACCGGGGTGTCCGGCTCCTCGTAGGCCACGAGCACGTGTTCGGGGTGATTGGCCTCGACGTCCGGGTAATAGAGGGACGCGGTGGGGTCCTGCTGCATGAAGCGAGGCCACAGGTTCGGCAGCTGTGACGGCATCGTGGCCAGCTCCGGCCGCCGGTCGAGCGGTTCGACGATCAGGTTCGCGGGCATGCGGCGGATTGTGCCACCGACGCCACCTTCCGGTCCGGGACGGGCGACCTGAAGAGAACCGTAAGGCAGTCCGGGCATGGTGTGGTCATCGAGAACGAACCAACCAGGAGGACATCATGCGCAAGATCATCGAGTCGACCTTCATCACGCTCGACGGCTGCATCGGCGAGCCGCACGTGTGGGGCCAGCCGTACTGGGACGATCAGCACAACGACTACAACGCCAAGCTGGCCTACGACGTCGACGCCATGCTGCTCGGCCGGGCGACCTACGAGGGCTTCAAGGACGCCTGGACGCAGCGGGCCGGCGACCCGCTCGCCGACCGCTTCAACGCGCTGCCGAAGTACGTGGCGTCCCGCACCCTCACCGGTGAGCTGGAGTGGAACGCCCGGCTCCTCGAGGGCGACGCGGCCAAAGCCGTCGCCGACCTGAAGGCACAGCCCGGCGAGACCATCATCAAGTACGGCACCGGCGAGTTCGACCGCGCGCTGCTGGAGAACAAGCTGGTCGACGAGTACCACTTCTGGACGTACCCGGTCATCGCCGGTGGCGACGGCTACCGGCTGGGCGACGGCTTCGACGTCACGCACCTGAAGCTGATCGACCAGACGGTGTTCGACTCCGGCATCGTGGTGGGCGTCTACGCGCCCAAGTGATCCGGCCCCGTGCGCGGCCGCCCGGCGAATTCCCGGGCGGCCGCGCTCGTCATGCGCGCGCCGTCGGCCACCGCCGCCTCGAACGCGGCGTCGTCCTGCACCGACCGGACCAGCGCCGCGACGCGGTCCGTCTCCAGCCGCTCGGCCGGTGACAGCGGGAAGCCGACGGCGTCGCGGACGGCCCGGGTGGCGCCGAGCACGACGGCGGCGTCGTGCGCCGCGCCGGACAGTGCCAGGGCCGCCGCCGCCCCTTCCAGCGCGGCCGTGTGATCGCGGCCCGCGGAGATCTCGACGCCGACATCGTGCGCGCGCAGGTGCAGGTCGAGCGCGGTGGCCGGGTCGCCCCGGCCGGCGGCGAGCAGGCCCAGCTCGTTGAGCACCATCGGCGCGTAGAAGGCGGTCCCGGCCGTCACGGCCTGCTGCTCGACGCCGCGCAGCAGGCCGGTCAGCAGCTCCTCGGCGGCGTCGAGGTCGCCGGCCCGGCGGGCGGCGAAGGACACGCTGAGCGTCGCGAACACCTGGGCGGAATGACTGCTGTGGTCGGCTGCGAGCCGCAGCGCGCGCTCGCCGTGCTCGCGGGCGGCGGCGTTGTCGCCGGTCTGCACGCTGATCCACGCCTGCCACGACAGCACGCCGCCGACCTCCGGCCACAGGCCCAGCTGCTCCGCCCGCGGCAGCGCGTCGGCGCACAGCCGCAGCGCCCGTTCGTAGTCGCCGGTGAGATCGGCCTGGCCGATCAGCCAGTCGGTCGCCTGCAGCACGCCCCAGCCGTCGCCCACCTCGGTGAAGATCCGCACGGCCCGCGATGCCGTGGCCTCCATCGCCGCCGGGTCGCCGTTGACGTGCGCCAGCCGGGCCCGCTGCGTCAGCGCCGCGGCCTCACCCCAGCGGTCGCCGGTCGCCGCGAAGCCCGCGGCCGCGCGGTCCAGCAGCTGCTCGGTGAAGGCGGCGTCGCCGAGGTCGAACGTGGCGTAGCAGAGGAACCACTCGGCGGCGGCCCGGGCGGCCGGGTCCTCGGCCTCGTCGAACGGGCGCAGCGCCGCCTCGCAGCGGGCCGCCCAGTCATGCTGGTCGCCCTGCTGGATCGTGATGCCGGTGTGCCAGGTGAGCGCCCGGCCGCGGACGGCGGGCGGCGCGTCGCCGGGGATCGCCAGCGCCGTCTCCAGCGCCCGGCGGGCCTCCGTCGGCCGGCCGCGCAGCAGCCGGTACCACGTCAGCGCCCCGGTCAGCCGCAGCGCCAGTTCGGCGTCGCCCAGCCGCTCGGCGGTGTCCAGCGCCGCGCGCTGGTTGGCCGACTCGACGTCGAGCGTGTGCAGCCATTCGCCCTGACGGTGACCGCGCAGCTCCGCGTCGGCCTGCTCGGCCAGCCCGGTGTAGTAGTGGGCGTGCCGGGCCCGGACGACCGCGTGCTCGCCCGACTCGTGCAGCCGGTTGACGCCGTACGCGGCGACGGACTCCAGCAGCCGGTAGCGCGGCCCGCCGGCCCGTTCGTCGACCACCACCAGTGACCGGTCGACCAGCCGGGCCAGCAGGTCGAGGACGTCGAGGTCGCCGTCCGAGCAGACCGCCTCCGCGGCCGCCAGCGTGCAGCCGTCGGCGTGGACGGCCAGCCGCCGGAGCACGGTCTGCTCGTCCGGCTCCAGCAGGTTCCAGCTCCACTCGATGGCCGCGAGCAGCGTGCGCTGCCGGGCCGGCCGGTCGCGTGGCCCGCTGCCGAGCGCGCGGAAGCGGTCGTCCAGGCGGTCCAGCAGCGTGTGCACGCCCAGCGCGCGAACCCGGGTCGCGGCCAGCTCCAGCGCGAGCGGGATGCCGTCGAGCCGCCGGCACAGCTGGGCCACGGCCGGCCCGGTGGACGCGTCCAGCGTGAAGCCGCGCGCCGACGCCGTCGCCCGCTCGACGAACAGCCGCACGGCGCCGGACTCGGCGAGCTGGTCGTCGGCGTCGGGCAGGTCGAGCGGCGGGACCTCCCACAGCACCTCGCCGCTGAGCCCGAGCGGCTCGCGGCTGGTGGCCAGGACGGTGACGCCGGGCGCGGCGCGCAGCAGCCGGTCGGCGAGCGCCGCCGCATGCTCGACGAGGTGCTCGCAGTTGTCCAGGACCAGCAGCAGCCGGCGGTCGCGCAGCGCCTCGGCCAGCCGGTCCGCCGGGGTGGCCGGTCGCTCGCCCGGCTCGGCGGCGTCGCGGATGCCGAGCGCCGCCATCGCCAGCTCGGCGATGTCGTCGGCGGCGCGACGTGGATGCGGTCGCTCCAGCGCGGCCAGCTCGACCAGCCAGCAGCCGTCGTCGTAGCCGTCGGCCAGCGGGTGTGCCACGGTCGTCGCCAGCCGGGTCTTGCCGACGCCGCCGGGGCCGGTCAGCGTGACCAGCCGCTCCTTGCCCAGCAGCTCGCGCAGGTCCTCCAGCGCGGCGTCGCGGCCGATCAGCGGGACCGGTGGCGGGAGGTTGGTGCGTGGCCGCCGCTGCCGCTCCGGCGCCGGGGCCAGGCTCGGGTCCTGCTCGAGGATGGCCTGGTGCAGCGCGGCCAGCTCCGGGCCGGGGTCGAGCCCCAGCTCGTCGGCGAGGCCGCGGCGGAACTCCTCGTAGCCGTCCAGCGCCTCGCGCTGCCGCCCCGCCCGGTAGAGCGCGCGCAGGTGGACGGCGCGCAGCCGCTCGCGGAACGGGTGGTCGGCGACCGGCGCGGCCAGCTCGGCGGCCAGGACGGTGTGCTCGCCCAGCTCCAGCCGCGCCTCTGCCAGCAGCTCGACCGCGGCCAGCCGGCGCTCCTCCCAGCCGGCGGCGACGGTGGCGGCGAACTCGTGGTCGGCGAAGTCGGCGAGGGCCGGGCCGCGCCAGAGGCCGAGCGCCTCCGTCAGCGACTCCTTGCGCCGCGTGGGGTCGACGGCGTCCTGGGCGCGGGCGACGAGCTCGGCGAAGCGGGTGACGTCGACGGCGCCGGTCTCCAGCGCGTAGCCGGGGGCGCGGGAGACGACGAGGTCGCGGGCGCCCGGCTCGGCGTCGTCGAGAGCCTTGCGCAGCTGCGACACCCGCACCTGCAGCGCGGCACCCGGGTTGGCCGGCGCGTCGTCGCCCCAGACGTCCTCGGCCAGCCGGTCGGCCGACACCGTGCGGCCCTGGTGCACGAGGAGGTCGGCCAGCAGCGCCCGTACCTTGACCCCCGGGACGGTGACGCTGCCGCCGTCGTCGGTCCAGACGGCCAGCGGGCCGAGGACGCCGAAACGCATGCGCCCACCCTAACTGCGGCCCGCGGTTGGCTAGCGTGACCGGATGGTCATCGAAGTACGCGAGTACGACCCCGCGTGGCCCGCGCTGGCCGAGGCGGCCGCCGACGAACTGCGGGCGGCGCTGCCCGGGATCTTCCAGGAGCTGGAGCACATCGGCAGCACGTCGGTGCCCGGGCTCGCGGCGAAGCCGATCATCGACCTCATGGCATCGGTGCCCGCGCTGGACGCCGTCACGGCCCGTGAGGATGCGCTGCGCGCGCTCGGGTACCGGCGGCTCGACACCGGCATGACCGGGCGGCTGTTCTATCCGCGCGACGACGCTGGGCGGCGCACCCACCACCTGCACGTCGTCACCGCCGACACGTGGGACACCCGCAACGAGCGGCTGCTCCGCGACTACCTGCGCGCCCACCCCGACGCGGCGGACCGGTACGGCGCGCTGAAGCGCGACCTCGCCACCCGGACCGAGGACTCCGACGAGTACACGCGGGCCAAGACAGCGCTGGTCCAGGAGCTGGTCGACGCCGCGCGGGCCGGCCGCGGACTGCCGTCGGTGTCGGTCTGGGAGTGATGTCCGGGGGCGGGGCTACTATCCCGGGCATGGCCGTGCGCATGCAGGAACGGTTCGACGGCGACGACCTCGACACGAGCGTCTGGTGTCCCTTCTACCTCTCCCACTGGAGCTCGCGCGCCGAGTCGGCCGCCACCTACTCCGTCAGCGGTGGTGAGCTGCGGCTGAGCATCCCGCCGGAGCAGGGCCTCTGGTGCGCCGACCGGCACGACGAGCCGCTGCGGGTGTCGGCGTTACAGACCGGCGCGTTCTCCGGTCCCGTCGGCGGCACCGTCGGGCAGCAGCCGTTCGCGCCCGGGCTCACGGTGCGCGAGGAACAGCCGTCGTTCTGGGGGTACACGCCGAGGTACGGGCGGTTCGAGGCGCGCATGCGCGGCGTCGTCACGGAGCGGTCGATGGTGGCGTTCTGGCTGTCCGGCATCGAGGACCGGCCGGAGCGGTCAGGCGAGATCTGCGTCATGGAGGTGTTCGGGTCCGCCCCGCACGATGTCGGCATGGGCATGCACGCGTTCCGCGACCCACTGCTGAGCGAGGACTTCGCGACGCCCTGGCTCGACCTCGAACTCACCGACTTCCACCTCTACGGCGTCGACTGGCGCCCCGGCCGCGTCACCTTCAGCGTCGACGGGCGGGTCGTGCGGGTCGTGCACGAGGCGCCGGACTACCCGATGCAGCTCATGCTCGGCGTGTTCGACTTCCCCGGCCGCGGCGGCGACGACGGCGCCGTCCCGGAACTGGTCGTGACGCACGTGAGCGGCGAGCCGCTGCCCGCGGTATAGGGGGTGTCCCGTGGATCTTCGGCGGCGCGGATCGACGTCCAGACGCCGACCAGCGGCGTTGTGTCATCACCCGATGGCTCCGGCATCGAGCTACTTCGACGCCTTGCTGGACCGACGCCTGGACGCCGCCCGCATCCACCAATATCCACGGGATACCCCCTAGGCTCGCGGTCGTGGAGCTGGAGTTCAGCGGAGAGATCTGGCACTGGCGCGGCCCGTCGCCGTTCCATTTCGTCACGGTGCCCGCCGACGAGAGCGCCGAGCTGGCCGAGGCGGCGGCGATGGTGACGTACGGCTGGGGGATGATCCCGGTGAAGGCGCGCATCGGCGCCACCTCGTGGACCACGTCGCTCTACCCGAAGGACGGCGGCTACCTCGTCCCCCTCAAGGACGTCGTCCGCCGGGCCGAGGACCTGCAGGTCGGCGACGTCGTCACCATCAACCTGTTCGTCGACGTCTGAGCCGCGCGCCAGGATGGGGCGATGACGACCTTCGAGTGGCGCGGCCCGTTCACCAACCTCGAGGTGAACGCCCTGCACGCAGACGCCTTCGACCACCGCCCCTTCGACGACGACTGGCAGGCGCAGCTCGACCGGCACAGCCTCGGCTGGGTCACGGCGCGGGCCTCCGGCGACCTCGTCGGCTTCGTGAACGTCGTGTGGGACGGGTTGCTGCACGCGTTCATCCAGGACACCGCGGTGGCGGGCCGGGCGCAGCGGCAGGGGATCGGCGTGCGGCTGATCGCCATGGCTCGCGAGAACGCTCAGGCCGCCGGCTGCGAATGGCTCCACGTCGACTTCGACGACCACCTGCGCGCCTTCTACTTCGACGCCTGCGGCTTCACCCCGACGAACGCCGGCCTGATCCAGCTCAAGGGGGAGTGAAGGCCGGCTGGGCTCAGTCGCCAGGCGCCGTCACCTGCTCGGCGGGTTCCTTGGTCCGTTCGGGTAGCAACAGCACAGCGCCGACGAGGAAACACACCGCGCCGATGAAGGTCTGCGTGTTGGCCCGCGACACGTCGTGCACCTGGCCGGTGATCGGGTCGATGTAGCCCGCTACGGCGGAGATACCGAACGAGATCGAACCGACCAGGTTGGTCAGCGTGATCCACCAGGACCACGACCGCGGACGCCAGGCAGCCCAGCCGTGGCAGACCTCGTACCAGGTCAGGAAACTGGCGACCAGGAAGCAGACCGAGCCGATCGCGTCGGGGCGCCAGAGGTGCTGGTGCGCGGTCTCGGCGGACAGGTTGTCCGCCATGGCGACCCCCGTGCTGACGTTGAAGTACAGCGTCCCGGCCAGCTGAACGGCGGTGGCCCACCAGTCGATCCGCCCGGGCTGGTAGACGAAGAATCGTCGGTGCGCCTGCGGGTCGGCGTCGACCGCCTCCCGGTAGGACAGAAACGAGGCCGACGTGAAGAACAGGGAGCCGACGAAGAAGGTGACGGTGTCCCACCGGGCACCGACGGCGCTGCCGTATCCGGGCACCGACCCGACCGCGAACAGCGCCGACCCGATGGCGAACAGCACGGCGATCCACCAGCCGCGGGCCCGAGGCGCCCACCACGTGGACCCGGCGACCGGCCCTTGGTGCTTGCGATGGAAGCGCGATTCCAGCCGGACCACCACGCCGTCAGCGCGCACACGGTCGACGAACGTGGTGGGGGCGCCGGCCTTCGAGCCATGGCCGCTACGGTTCCGCCACGACATCAGCGGCTCCTGCCTGCTCGGCGAGGATGATCAGGTCGGCGATCAGCTGGCCGGTGCCCGGTTGTGGTGCTGGTGGAGCGGATGACGGGAATCGAACCCGCGTTATCAGCTTGGGAAGCTGGAGTTCTACCATTGAACTACATCCGCAGATGCCGCCCACAGAGGCGGCACGACGCCGAGCATACCGGTTCTCCTGTGTGGTGCACACATCCCTCTGCCGCCGTGGCCTGACGTCGCAGCGAAGCCGCCCCGTTCTCGCTCCACCCCTTGACAATCCGCCAAACGATAGATTTTATAAAATCCATGATTGGCGGGAAGGTCTCCAGGGATGCGCTCAGCGACCGGGCTTACGAGATGCTCAGGGCGCAGATCATCGATCACCGGCTGGCGCCCGGCCAGCGGCTGACCATGGAGCGGCTGTCCGCGCTGCTCGACGTCAGCCACACGCCGATCCGGGAGGCGTTGAACCGGCTCGTCTCCGAGCGCCTGGTGAGCGTCGAGGCGTACAAGGGCTTCCGCGTCACGGACCTGCTCGACGAGGGCGAGCTGCGGCAGTTGTTCGACGCCCGGGGGGTGATCGAGCAGGGCGCGCTGCGCACGGCCGTCGACCACCTCGACGACGAGACGATCGATGAGCTGCGGCAGATCGTGGAGAAGCTGGACGGCGTCGCGGGGGCGCCGGAGCTGGACATCCAGGCGTTCAACGAGCTCGACGCGCAGTTCCACCGGGCCACCGTCGCCGCGGGCGGGAACATGTTCCTGCTCGACGCGTTCGACGACCTGAAGGTGCACGTGCAGGTCGCCCGCCACTACCAGGGTCGCTCGGTCGGGGAGGCGCGCGAGGCGCAGGCCGAGCACCACGCGATCTTCGCCGCGCTCGTCACCCGGGACGGGCCCGCCCTCCTCCGAGAGGCCGCCGCGCACGTCGAGAACGTCTTCCGCCGCCTGCAGCGGCCCGAGGGGGAGCAGCTGTGACGACGACAGCGGCGGCCGCGACGGTCGACCTCCTGGCCGAGGCTGGGGTGCGGCGGTTCTACACCGTCCCCGGCGAGAGCTTCCTGGAGCTGATCGACGAGGTCGTGCGGCGCCCGGAGCTGGAGCTGATCTCGACGCGGCACGAGTCCGGCGCGGCGTTCATGGCCGAGGCGGAGGGGAAGCTGACGGGGCGCCCGGCGGTCGCGATGGCGACCCGGGCCGTCGGCGCGACGAACCTCGCGATCGGCGTGCACACCGCGCACCAGGACTCGACGCCGATGCTGGTGCTGCTCGGCCAGGTCGAGACCGACCACCTCGGCAAGGAGGCCTTCCAGGAGGTCGACCTGCCGGGGTTCTTCGCCCAGCTGTCGACGTTCGGGGCGACGGTGCAGCGTGCCGACCGCGCCGCCGACGTCGTCGCGCGGGCGTTGGCGATGACGACGTCCGGCCGGCCGGGTCCGGCGGTGGTGGCCTTCCCGTCTGACCTACTCGGACAACCGGGACGGCCGGCCGGACGCCGGGTGCTGGAGCGGCCCCGGCCGCAGCCGGGCCCGGACGAGGTCGCGGCGGCGGCCGGCTTGCTGGAGCGGGCCGCCCGCCCGGTCGCCATCCTCGGCGAGGGCGCGCAGGACGGCCACGAGGTGCTGACGGGGCTGGCCGAGCGGTACGGGCTCGGCGTCTACACGGCGTTCCGCCGCCAGGACACCTTCCCGAACGGCCACCCGCATTACCTCGGCCACCTGACGCTGGGGACGGCGCCCGAGCTGCTCGAGCCGCTGCGCGCGGCCGACGTCGTGCTGGTGCTGGGCAGCCGGCTGGACGAGGTGACGACGCAGACGTACGCGCTGCCGGCCGGCGAGACGAAGGTCATCCAGGTCGACGCCCAGCCGGACACCCTCGGCAGCGTCGTCCCGCTGGAGCTGGGCGTCGTCGCCGACGTGCGCGCCTTCGCCGCCGCCCTGATCGAGCAGGCTGACGGCGACCCGGCGGCCACCCGGGACTGGGGCGACGCCCACGACCGCTACCTCGCGTTCAGCGACCCGGCGGCGCCGCACGACGAGGCCACCGGCGGCGTCCACCCGGCCGACGTCATGGCCGCGCTGCGCCGCGGCTTCGGCGACGACACCGTCGTCACCAGCGACGCGGGCAACTTCTCCGTCTTCGGGCACCGGTACTGGCGGTTCGAGCGGCCGCGCACGCAGCTCGCCCCGATCTCCGGCGCGATGGGCTACGCGGTCCCGGCGGCCATCGGCGCCGCGCTCGCGCAGCGACACAGCACGGTCCTCGCGCTGGCCGGCGACGGCGGCTTCCTCATGACGGGGCAGGAACTGGAGACCGCCGCCCGCTACGGGGTCGAGCCGACCGTCGTCGTCTTCCAGAACCTGCTCTACGGGACCATCGCGATGCACCAGGCCCGGGAGCTGCGCCGCACCGGCGGCGTCGACATCGGCCCGGTCGACCTCGCCGGCTTCGCCCGGTCGCTGGGCGCCGCCGCGCGCACCGTCACCGACACCGGCCAGCTCGACGACGCGCTGGCCGAACTGCGCCGCGAGGCCGGGCCACGGGTCCTCGTGGTCCGCACCGACTCCGACGTGCTGACGCCGGCCGCCCGGCTGTCCGGCCTGATGGGAGCCCGCGCATGACCGTTCCGCAGATCGCTCGCATCGAGGCGGTCGCGGTGCGCGACGTCTTCGCGCCCGACGACGCCTACGGCTCGGCCCGCGGGCTGGTCCAGGCCCGCGCCGCGACGCTGGTGCGGCTGGAGACCACCGACGGCGTGGTCGGCTGGGGCGAGGCGTGGGGCTCGTCGCGCGCCACCGCGGTGCTGATCGACGAGCTGGCCGGCGGGCTGGCGGGCGCGCGGCTGGAGCCGTCGGGCAGCTGGCTGACCCGGCTGTTCAACCAGGGCTACCACCACTCCAGCGGCGGCCACCACATCGCCGCGGCCGGCGCCATCGACATCGCGATGTGGGACGCGCTCGGCCGGACGCTCGGCGTCCCGGTGCACGTGCTGCTCGGCGGCCGCACCCGGGACCGCCTGACGCCGTACGCGTCGGCCGGCTACGTGACCCGCGACAACGACCACGGCCGGTTCGCCGACGGGCTGCGCGCGCTGGCCGCCGACGGCTACACCGGCGTGAAGATCAAGCTCGGCCTCGGCTTCGACAGCGACGTCGCCCGCGCGCGCACCGCCCGCGAGATCCTCGGCCCGGACGCCGCGATCCTGCTCGACTTCAACGGCAACTACACCGCCGACCAGGCACGTCGCTCGATCGACCGGCTGCGCGAGTTCGCGCCCGGCTGGATCGAGGAGCCGGTGTCGCCGGACGACCGCAGCGGCTGGGCGCTGCTGCGCGGCTGCGGCGTCCCGTTGGCCGCCGGCGAGGCGGTGTACACCCGCTACGGGTTCCGTGACCTCATCGCCGAGCGGCTGGTCGACGTCGTGCAGCCGGACGTGTCCAAGTGCGGCGGGCTGGGCGAGGCGCGGGTCATCGCGCACCTGGCGCAGACGTGGAACGTGCGGTTCTCGCCGCACGTGTGGGGCGGCGTCGTCGCGCAGGCCGCGTCGGTGCAGCTGCTCGCCGCCGTCCCGGACTACCCGCACGTCGACCACCCCGCCGAGCCGCTGTGGCTGGAGCACGATCGCGGCCGCAACGCGCTGCGCGACGAGCTGGCGACGCGCCCGTTCACGCTCACCGACGGCGCCGTGGTGGTCCCGGACGGCCCCGGCCTCGGCATCGAGATCGACGAGGACGCCCTCGACCGGCTGCGGGTGGACCGATGACCGGCACCCTGCTCGTCGTCGGCGGCACCGGGTTCATCGGCGCCGCGGTCGCCCGTGCCGCCGTCGCCGCGGGCCGGCGTGTGGTCGTCACCGGCCACGACACGCCCGGCGGCCCGGCGCTGCCGGACCTGCCCGGCGGCGTCGGGCACACCGTCCTCGACGTCACCGACCGCGCCGCCGTCGACGCCGTCCTGGCCACCACCCGGCCGGACGCGATCGTCCACCTCGCCGCGTTCGGCGTCGGCGCGTCGGGCCTGGCCGCCGGCGCCCGGCAGCGTCCGGCGCTGGCCGTCGACGTGAACGTGCGCGGCCTGGCCAACGTCATCGAGTCCGCGTCCGCGCACGGGGTCCGGCGGCTGTGCTGGTCCAGCAGCAGCACCGTCTACGGACCGGCCGCCGGCCGCGGCGCCGTCGGCGAGGACGCCGCGCTGACGCCCGACCTCGTCTACGGCGCCACCAAGGTCGGCGCCGAGCAGCTGGCCCGGGTGCTGGCCACCGACCTCGGCCTGCCCGTCGCGGGACTCCGGCTGCCGCTGGTCTACGGGCCGGGTCGCTGGTACGGCGGCAGCCAGGAGACGCTGGTCCGGTTCCTCGACGACCTCGTCGCCGGACGCCCGGCCCGCATCGAGGCCTGGACCGGGACCGCCGACTGGATCCACGTCGACGACGCCGCGGCCGCCCTGCTGGCCGGTGTCGAGACCGACCCGCCCAGCCCGCTCTACAACGTCGTCGGCCACCGCGGCGGCCTGGCCGAACTGGTCCGGGCCATCGTGGCCGCGAGCACGACCGGCCGCGCCGGCGCCACCGTCGTCGAGATCCCGGACGGCGCACCCGACCTGCCCCTGATGGACGACCGCCGCATCCGCGCCGAACTGGGCTTCTCGCCCCGGTACGGCACCGCCGCCTCCGGTGCGGCGGACTACGCGGCGCGCCTGTCGCCCGACACCGAGGAGGACCTGTGACCGACAGCCCCACCGCCCGACTGCGCGAGCTCGGCCTGGAGCTGCCGCCGGCGGCCACGCCCAGCTTCGACTACGTGCCGGTCACCGAGCACGCGGGCGTCCTGTACGTCAGCGGCCAGCTGCCCAAGGAGAACGGCGAGGTCCGCATCACCGGCCGGCTCGGCGACGACGTCGACCTCGACACCGCCAAGCGGGCCGCCCGCATCTGCGTGTTGCAGGGCCTGGCCTGCGCGGCCGAGCACGTCGGCGGCCTCGACCGGATCGGCCGCGTGCTCCGGGTCACCGGCTTCGTCGCCGGCACTCCCGACTTCCACGACCAGCCGCGCGTCATCGACGGCGCCAGCGAGCTGATCGGCCAGATCTTCGGCGACCGCGGCAGGCACGCCCGGTCCGCCGTCGGCGTGGCGGCCCTGCCGCGCCGCTCACCCGTCGAGATCGAGTTCATCCTCGCCGTCACCTCGGGAGGCACCGCATGACCCGCATGAAGACGCGCACCACCCTCATCGCCGCCCTCTGCGTCGCCGCCGCGTCCGGCTGCGGCTTCGTCACCGGCGATGACGGCGGCAGCGGCGGCGACGCCGCGGAGTGCACCGACCAGGAGCTGCGGCTGGCCACGATCCGGGCCGAGTCCGACCCGGCCACGCTGGCCGCGGAGAAGTTCGCCGAGCTGGTCGACGAGGGCACCGACGGCCGGCTGACCGTCCGGGTGTTCCCGAACAGCCAGATCGGCGGCGTCAACGACATCTTCGCCGGGCTCAGCGCCGGCCAGGAGGTCGACCTGTTCTACGAGGGCATCAGCATCTACCCGACGCTGGAGGGCGCCTCGGCGTTCACCATCACCAGCGTCCCGTTCCTGTGGGACAGCTACGACCAGCTGCTCGGGGTGCTGCGCACCGACCGGTTCGGCGAGCTGCTGGACGAGGCGGCCGAGGCCACCGGCGTCCGCGTCGTCGCGATCGAGGGCGACGCGGAGCCGCGGGCGCTGTCCGCGAACCGGCCGATCGAGACGCCGGCGGACATGGAGGGCCTGAAGCTGCGCATCGCCGAGGCGCCGATGCCGCAGGCGTTCGCCCGGGCGCTCGGCGCCGAGCCGCAGGTCGTCCCGCTGGCCGACCTGTACCTGGCGCTGCGCCAGGGCGTCGTCGACGCGCAGGAGAACGGCTCCATCACCATCGTCAACCAGAGCCTCGACGAGGTGCAGGACTACTACATGCCGACGGACTACATCCGCGACGCGCGGTCCTGGTACGTGTCCGACGAGTGGTGGCAGGGCCTGTGCCAGGACGACAAGGACGTCGTCGTCGACGCCGCGCACGAGGCCGGCGAGCTGGACACCGCCGAGGTGCAGAAGCAGATGGACGAGGCGATGGCCTCGCTCGAGCAGTCGCTCACCGTCGTCCAGCCCGACGTCGAGGCGTTCCGCGCCGCGGTCGCGGAGACGTTCCGCCAGTTCGACGGCGACCTGTGGCCCGAAGGCCTGCTGGACGAGGTGGCCGAGCTGAAGGAGCAGGCGCCGTGACCCCCGCCGCCGGCCCGCGCGCGACCGGGGGCCGACTCGCCGCCGTCGCCACCGGCCTCGGCCGGGCGACAGCGTGGGCCGGCGGGCTCGCCTTCTTCGCGATCTTCGTCGTGAACCTGGCCCAGATGGTGGCCCGCCAGGTCGGGCACGGCTGGCTGTGGGTGACCGACCTGAGCCAGCTGCTGCTGCTCTGGACCGTCATGCTCGGATCGGTCGCGGCATACTGCTTCGCCGAGCACATCACGACCGGCTGGCTGGACTCCAAGCTCACCGGCCGGCCGCTGCGGGTGCTGCTGGTCGTGCTGCGGGTGGCCGAGATCGGCTTCTTCGCGATCGTCACCGCCGCCGGCCTGTCCGTCGCGCAGGCCCGTGACCACATCCCGTACGTCCAGCTCGGTGTGCCCACGTCGTGGGCCTACGCCGCCATCCCGGTGGCCGGCGTGCTGCTGCTCGTCGCCGCCGTGACGATGCCGCTGCGCGCGCACGGCTTCCCGCCGCCGGTGCCCGAGTCCGACCTGGAGAGGAGCCCGGCATGACCCGGCTCAGCGACCTGACCACCACCGAGTTCGCGGCGCTCGCGGCGGAGGCGAAGGTGGCCCTGATCCCGGTGGGCGCCACCGAGCAGCACGGCCCCAACCTGGGCATGGGCATCGACTGGCGGGTCGCCGCGGAGATCGCCGGCCGCGTCGCCGCCGAGGTGGCGCCGCTGGCCGTCGTCACGCCGGCACTGCCGTTCGGGCTGTCCGCGCACCACCTGTCGTTCCCGGGCACGCTGAGCATCGGTGCCGACGCGTTCCGTGCGGTGCTCACCGACGTCGTGCTGAGCCTGCGTGCGCACGGCCTGCGCAAGGTCGTGTTCGTCAACGGGCACCGCGGCAACGAGAACGTGCTCGGCGTCCTGACGACGGAGCTGACCTACGAGCACGGCGTCGAGGCCGCGTCGGCGTTCTGGATGACGCAGGCCGCGGACGCCGTCGCCGCGCACCGTCAGACCGCCCGCTGGGGGCACGCCTGTGAGGTGGAGACCAGCGTCGCGCTGGCCGTGACGGCGGACCTGGTCCGCCCGGAGGCGCTGGAGGCCGGCGACCACGTCGACGACTACGGCGCCTACGAGGACAACTACGAGCCGTTCGCCGTGACCGTCCCGCGCTCGTTCGCGTCGCGCACCCGCAACGGCGTGTTCGGCGACGCCCGCCTGGCCAGCCGCGAAGCGGGCGAGGAGATCGTCGCGGCGGCAGTGCGCCGGACGGCGGAGTTCGTCCGCGCGTTCGCGGCCCGGCCCTCCCGGCTCGCGGCGGACGGGGACTGAGCCATGGAGACCGTCGTCCTCTTCCTCACCCTGTTCGCCTGCATGGGGCTGGGCCTCTCGGTCTGGGTCTCGATGGGTGTGGCCGCGCTGGTGACGATCGGCGCGCTCGGTCTCGGTGACGCGACCAGCCTGCCGACGGCGATGGCCAAGGGCATCGGCAACTTCGAGCTGCTGGCGATCCCGTTCTTCATCCTCACCGGCGAGCTGCTGAACCGCACCGGCATGACCGAGCGGATCCTCCGGCTGATGATGTACTTCCTCGGCCGGTACCGCGGCGGCCTCGCGTACGCGTCGGTGGGCGTCAACGTCGCGGTGTCGGGTGTGTCCGGCAGCGCGCCGGCCGACGCGTCCGCCGTCTCGTCGGTGATGCTGCCAGCGATGAAGAAGGAGGGCTACCGGCCCGAGTTCGCCGCCGCGGTGAACGCCAGCGCCGCCGTCATCGGCCCGATCGCGCCGCCGAGCATCCCGATGATCTTCGTCGCGCTGGTGACGAACCTGTCCGTCGGCAAGCTGTTCCTCGGCGGTGTCGTGCCGGCGCTGCTGCTGGCCGGCTCGATGGTGCTGCTGATCATGTGGAACGCCCGCCGCGGGCTGCTGCCGCAGACCGAGCGGGTGCCCCGCCGGGCCGCCGACCTGGGGCCGCTGACGCTGGCCGCGCTGCCTGCGCTCGGCGCCCCGGTGTTGCTGATCGGCGGCATCCTCACCGGCTTCGCGACCATCACCGAGTTGTCGATCCTGGCCGCCGCGTACGTGCTCTTCCTCGGCCTGGTGGTCTACCGGACGCTGACGCCGCGCGACCTGCTGCCGCTGTTCCGCGACGGCGCGGTGTTCAGCGCGACGATCATGATCCTGTTCGCGGTGGTCGGCGCGTTCTCGTACGTGCTGACGGTGGGCGACCTCGCGACCGGGCTGTCGTCGATGGTCGAGGACCTGAACGTGGGCCCGGTGGCGTTCATCCTGCTGGCGATGGTCTTCTTCCTCATCGTCGGGATGCCGATGGACGCGGTGCCGGCGATCCTGATCTTCCTGCCGATCCTGCTGCCGGTGGCGACCGAGCTGGGCATCGACCCGATCCACTTCGGCGTGATCGTCGTCGTCAACCTCATGCTCGGCCTGCTCACGTGGCCGGTCGGCGCGCTGCTCTACGTGCTCACCAAGATGAGCGGGGTGTCGTTCGGGAAGCTCAGCGTGGCCGTGCTGCCGTTCCTGGCCGTGATGATCGGCGTGCTGTTGCTGCTGGCGCTGGTCCCCGGCCTGGTCACCTGGCTGCCGGAGGTCGCCTTCGGCGGCTGATCACGCGGCCGGGACGGGCGCGCGCACCGGCAGCCTGATGGTGAACGTCGACCCCGCGCCGACCATGCTCGACACCTTCACGGAGCCGTCGTGCGCCTCGACCAGGTGCTTGGTGATGGCCAGGCCCAGGCCGCTGCCGCCGGTGGCGCGGGTGCGGGAGGTGTCGGTGCGGTAGAAGCGGTCGAACAGGTGCTCCAGGTGCTCGGGCGCGATGCCGGGACCGTCGTCGCGCACGGCCAGCACCACCTCGTCGGACGCGAGGTCGTGCGACACCCGCACCAGCACGGTGCTGCCGGTGCCGGAGTACTGGACGGCGTTGGCCACCAGGTTGCCCAGCGCCTGGCGCAGCCGCACCGGGTCGGCGTCGGCCACGACCGACGGCGGAGCGGCCACCACCAGCTCCACCTGCGACGTCGACGCCGACGGCTGGTGCGCGGCGACCACCTGGCGGGCGAGGTCGGCGACGTCGGTGTCCTCGCGGTGCACGCGGAGCATGCCGGCGTCGGCGAGCGCGAGGTCCTGCAGGTCGTCGATCAGCCGCTGCAGCAGCGTCGACTCCTCCAGCAGCGACGACACCAGCTGCGCGTCCATGGCGACGACGCCGTCCTCGGCCGCCTCGAGGTAGCCGCGGACGTTGGCCAGCGGCGTGCGCAGCTCGTGTGCGATGTCGCTGACCATCGCCTTGCGCTGCCGGTCGTTCTCCTCGATCGACGACGCCATGGCGTTGAACGCGTGCCCCAGCCGGGCCACCTCGTCGGTGCCCGTGACCTCGACGCGGGTGCCGCGTCCGCCGGAGGCCAGCCGCTGGGCCGCTTCGGTGAGGGTGCGGATCGGGTGCGACAGCCGCCGGCCGGCGAAGACGGTGATGCCGGTGGCGGCCGCGAGCACGCCGAGGCCGGTCAGCACCGTCCGCACCCACCCGTCGCCGGAGAACGCGTCGAACCGGTCGGTCGAGCCGATGTACAGCAGTGCGGCGTCGGCGAGGAACGGCTGCATCGCCTGGTCACCGGCCGTGAGGGAGCAGCCGTACAACCGGTCGAGCTGGCTCGGGTCGTTGGAGTCGACGGAGACCTGGAGCAGCCCGTTGTCGGCGGCGACCGTGGGCCCGGCCTCGACGCCGGCCTCGGCGAGGCACTGCTCGGTCAGCCGCACCTGTTCGCTGTTCAGCGCCTTGCTGGCGGCGCTGGCCTGGGACAGCTCGCGCGGCACGCAGCCGCGGACGGAGTCGTCGACCTCGGTGGTCTCGATGGGCTCGTCCAGGACGCTGGTGAGCTGGTCGGCCGTCGCGTACAGGATCGTCCCGTCCGGACCGACGAACAACTCCTCGTTGCCGAGGCTCTTCAGGCAGGCGTTGGCGTCGGCGACCAGTCGCTCGCGGGCCGCGGCCTCCTCCTTGGTCAGCCGCCAGTCCGGCGGCGTCGACAGCAGGCCGCCCACGTTGACGATGCTCACGTCGGTGCCGGTGGTGAGGCTGAGCGTCGCCTCCATCGGGGCCGCGTCGCCGCTGGGGTACGGAGACGCGGTGTGCGCCGGCGCGTCCTCCGTCGCCATGCCGCCGGCGGACCAGCTGTCGGCGGACCAGCCGTCGATGAGCGGCATGGACGACGCCATCGAGAAGTCGCCGGACATGACCGCCATCGGCGCCATCGCGTCGATCTCGGCGGTCGGCGTCGACGGCAGCGGCGGCGCGTCTCCGCCGGAGCCGGCGGAGTCGGCCAGCACCCGCCCGTCGGCGCCGGTCAGCGCGACCCTGCTGCCCGAGGTCTCCGCGAGCTCGCCGACCAGGTCGCCGACGCCGTCCCACGAGTCGTTGTTCTGCGCGTAGGCGATGAGGTTCGTGTAGACGTAGGAGTCGGCCTCGAGGGTGCGCGCGAACTCGCCGCGCAGCCGCTGGCTGGTGCTCTGAGTGGTGAGCCAGGCGGTGGCGGTGATGGAGATGACCGCCACCCCGAGCGACAGCACGAGCAGGCGGACGAACAGGCTACGACGCATCGCGCACTCCTGGTTGATCGGCCATCTTGTAGCCGACGCCGTACACCGTCAGCAGGAACGCCGGCGCCGCCGGATCGGCCTCGAGCTTGCGCCGCAGGTTCATGACGTGCACGTCGACGGTGCGGTCCAGCGCGTAGTGGTCGAAGCCGAACGCCTGCTCCAGCAGCTTCTGCCGCGGGAACACCCGCCCGGGCTCCGCGGCCAGGCAGGCCAGGATCTTGAACTCGGCCGGCGTCACCTCGATCTCGCGGCCGTCGACGAACACCTGGTGCCGCGCGGTGTCGACCACGAGGTCGCCGATGCGCAGCCGTGAGTCGGCGGTCCGGTGCCGGTCGGCCCGGCGCAGGATGGTGCGGACCCGGGCGACCAGCTCACGGGGGCTGTACGGCTTGGTGAGGTAGTCGTCGGCGCCGAGGTCGAGGCCGAGCAGCAGGTCGTCCTCGGTGGACCGCGCGGTCAGCATGATGATCGGGGTGTCCGACTCGGTGCGCAGGATGCGGCAGACGTCGAGACCGTCGACCCGCGGCATCATCACGTCGAGCACCAGCAGGTCCGGCTGCCGCCGCCGGGCCTCGTCCAGCGCGGCGCGGCCGTCGTGGGTGATGACGACGGAGTGGCCCTCGCGTTCGAGGTAGCGGCGGACGAGCTCGGCCTGTTTGACATCGTCCTCGGCCACGAGGATCCGGGCTCCCATGACATTCGAGTGTGGCAGGAAGCTGTCAGGAACCTGTGAAGAGCATGGATCTGACGGCTCCTTCACAGGTTCTTCACCGCGCTGATCGCACCCTTTCTGGCATGACGAATTGGCGAGCACAGGCCCGGCTGCTGGCGTACGCCTGCGTGGCCGGCCTGGTCCTGACCGGCTGCGGCGACGACGGCGGCGGGCAGAACGACGGCGGCAACGGCGACACGGCGGGTCAGTCCGGCGACGGCGAGGAGCTGAGCCCGCTGGAGCAGTACCTGGGCAAGGACTCCGGCCTCACCGGCGACGGCGCCATGGCCATCTCCTTCTCGGCGGCCGACATGGGCGAGGAGGAGCGCCAGCAGATGCGGCAGGTCGAAGAGCTGGTCGCGACCTGCATGGAGGAGGCCGGCTTCGAGTACATCCCGGTCGACCCCGGCTCCGACGAGGGCAGCGACGACCCGTTCGCCGACGCCTACGCCCTGCCGCCGGACGAGTTCGCCCGAAAGTACGGCTACGGCATGACCACGCTCATGGACACGGGCACGGCGCCCGAGACGGAGGACGCCGATCCGAACGCGGCGATCCGCGACGGCCTGTCCGAGACGGCGCTGGACGCGTACAACCGCGCGCTGTTCGGCGAGGCCGTGGAGATGAGCGGCGACGGCGGCGCCGTCGCCATCGCGCCGGGCGAGGAAGGCGAGTTGGCGGCGCCGGAGGACCAGGGCTGCTACGGCACGGCCAGCGCGGAGGTCTACGGCGACGACGGCGGCCTCATGGGCGGCATGGACATGAGCGAGTTCGACGGGCTGTTCGAGGACCTGGAGGCGTTGCGTCAGCGCGTCGCCAGCGACCCGCGCATGGTCGAGGCGACCGAGGCGTGGGCGGCGTGCATGGCGGAGGCCGGCTACAGCGAGTTCGACACCACGGGCCAGCCCGAAGAGACGGTCATGAACCGGATGACCGAGCTCTACGGCTGGGACGAGGAATCCCCGACCGAGGCCCCGAGCGACGAGGACGTGGACGACCCGGGCGTCACCGTCGGCGGCGGCG
This sequence comes from Jiangella muralis, assembly GCF_001270745.1. Taxonomy (GTDB): domain Bacteria; phylum Actinomycetota; class Actinomycetes; order Jiangellales; family Jiangellaceae; genus Jiangella; species Jiangella muralis. Next base: position 4,012 of record NZ_LFXL01000027.1, on the reverse strand, counting down.
AGGCCGATGTCGACGAGGCGGCGCTGGCCGAGCTGCAGGAGTACGAGATCGCGGTCGCGACCGCCGACTACGACTGCGGGCAGCAGGAGTACGCCGAGGTTCAGAAGGACGTCGCGTGGGGCTTCGAGGAGGAGTTCGTCGACCAGCACGAAGCCGAGCTGGAGCGCTATCGCGACGCGATGGCGGAGGGCCCGGCGGGTAGCGCCGGTGGCGTCGGGTGAGCCGAGCACGCAGCCGGACCCTGCTCGTCGTGGGCGGTACTGCCGTCATCGCCCTCGGTGCCGGCATCTTCGCCGGCACCCGCATCACCTCGCCCGCCGACGCCATCGCGCGGACGGCCGCGCCCGAGGCGTCCGAGGTCACGGTGCCGGTTGAGGCCCGCACGCTGAACAGCGAGGTCGTGACCCGTGGCGACGTGTCCGCGGCCGGCGCCGTCGACGTCAAGCCGGAGACCGGCGGGCTGGAGACGCCGCCGATCGTCACCGGCCAGGTGCCAGAGGTCGGCGCCGAGATCGCCGAGGGCGCCGCGCTGCTGGAGATCGTCGGCCGGCCGCTGATCGCGCTGGCCGGCGAGCTGCCCATGTACCGGTCGCTGCGGCCGGGCATGAGCGGCCCGGACGTCGCACAGCTGGAGATCACGCTGGACCGCCTCGGGCTGGACCCGGGCGAGGTCGACGACGAGTACACGCTGTCGACCGGCAACGCCGTGGCCGACCTGTTCGAACGCATCGGCTACGAGGCGCCGGAGCCGGACCCGGGGGCCGAGGCCGAGCTCGACGCGGCCAACGACGCCGTCGACGCCGCCGAGGACGCGGTCGAGGACGCCGACGACGCGCTCGACGAGTCCGCGCCCGGGCCGGACGGAGCGCCGGTCGACACCGACCCGCTGAAGGACGCGCTCGACGACGCCCGCGAGCAGCTCGCCGACGCCCGGACCGCCCGCGACGAGGCCGCGGCCGCCGCCGGCACGCCGCTGCCGGCGTCCGAAGTGGTGTTCGTGCCCAGCCTGCCGCGCCGGGTCGACGAGGTGCACGTGCGCCGCGGCGGCCAGATCGACGGCGCTGCCATGTCCGTCAGCGGCGCCTCCCTGGTCGTGACGGCCAACGTCGACAAGTCCGACTTCGAGCTGCTCGCCGTCGACCAGCCCGTCTCCGTCGAGCTGCCGACCGGTGAGCAGGTGCCCGGCACGATCACCGCCATCGCCGAGGCCGAGGGCGAGGGCGCCTCCGGCTGGAACGTCACCGTCACGCCGGGAGAGCTGACGCCGGAGCAGGCCGAGGCGCTGCGCGGGCAGAACGTGCGCATCACGGTGCCGATCGAGAGCACCGAGGGCGACGTGCTCGCCGTCCCGCTGGCGGCGCTGACCGCCGGGCCGGGTGGCGAGTCGCGGGTCGAGGTCATGCGCGACGGCGTCCCCGAACTGGTCGAGGTCGAGGTCGGCCTGACCGCCCAGGGCTACGCCGAGGTCACCGCCGTCGACGGCACGCTCGCCGCGGGCGACCTGGTGGTCGTCGGCGACGGCACCGACGGCACCGACGGCGGGGACGACGAGTGACGCCGCCGGTCGTCGAGATGAGCGGGGTCGGCCGGGTGTTCCCCGGCCCGCCGCGCGTCGAGGCCGTCCGCGACGTCGACCTGTCCGTCGCGCAGGGCGAGTACCTGTCGATCATCGGGCCGTCCGGGTCGGGCAAGTCGACGCTGCTGAACCTGCTCGGCCTGCTGGACCGGCCGTCGCACGGCGTCTACCGGCTCGACGGCGTCGACGTCAGCACGCTGTCCGAGCGGCGCCGCACCCGCGTGCGCGGCGAGCGCATCGGGTTCGTCTTCCAGGCGTTCCACCTGCTGCCGCACCGCAGCGTGCTGGAGAACGTCGAGCTGGCGATGATCTACCAGTGGGTGCCGCGCAAGGAGCGGACGGCGCGCGCCACGGCCACGCTGGAGCGGGTCGGGCTCGGGCACCGGCTCGACTTCGACCCGATCACGCTGTCCGGCGGCGAGCGGCAGCGGGTGGCCATCGCCCGCGCGCTGGTCGCGCAGCCCAGCCTGCTGCTGGCCGACGAGCCGACCGGCAACCTCGACTCCGGCAACGCGGCGTCGGTGCTGGACCTGTTCGACGAACTGCACGGCGAGGGCCTCACGCTCGCCGTCATCACCCACGACGACGGCGTCAGCGCGCGGGCCCAGCGGCGGGTCCGCATCGTCGACGGCGTGATGTCCGACGTCGTGCCGGCCGGGGTGGTCGCATGAGGCGGCCCCGGTTCCGGCTGCGGTTGCCGCGCCCGCGCCTGCCAGGGCTGCGGCGGCGGCGAGCGGGCGGACGGCAGCGGCTGACCGGCCGTGGCCGCCGGATACGGGTGGGCGACCTGTTCGGCGAGGCGCTCGCCGGGGTGGCCGCCCGGCCGTCACGGCTGGCACTGACCACGCTGGGCACGGTGCTCGGCATCGCGGCGATGGTGGCGACGATCGGGCTCGGGCAGACCGCGGCCGGTCAGATCACCGACCGGTTCGACGCCGTCGCGGCCACCCGGGTCACCGTCGCGGCGGGGGAGACCGAGGGCCCCGACGGCGAGGTCGCGCTCACCCAGCTGCCGTGGGACGCGCCGGAGCGGATGAAGCGGCTGGCCGGCGTCGCGTCGGCGGGCATCTTCGGCGCCGTCGACGTCGGCGGCGATTCCGTGCGCGGTGTGCCGTACGGCACGCAGGAGCAGACGGTGCCGGTGGGGGCGGCGTCGGCCGGGCTGTTCGAGGCGCTCGGCGCCCGGCTGGCCGGCGGCCGGTTCTTCGACGAGGGGCACGACGCGCGCGGCGACGCCGTCGTCGTCCTCGGCCGGTACGCCGCCGAGCGCCTGGGCATCAACCGGGTCGACTCGCAGCCGTCGATCTTCATCGGTGACCGCGCGTTCACCGTCATCGGGATCCTGGACGCGGTCGACTACCGCACCGAACTGCAGGACTCCGTGATCATGCCGATGACGACCGCGCGCGAGCTGTACGGGCTGGCGGCGCCCGAGGCGCTGGAGGTCCGGACGGACGTCGGCGCGGCTCAGCTGATCGGCCGGCAGGCGCCGATCGCCGTCGACCCGAACAACCCCGACCTGCTGGACGTCAACGCGCCGCCCCCGCCCGGTTCCATGCGCGACAACGTGTCAGCCGACGTCAACGGGCTGTTCCTGGCGCTCGGCGGGCTGGCGCTGCTGGTCGGCGGGCTGGGCATCGCGAACGTCACGCTGCTGTCGGTGATGGAGCGGGTGTCCGAGATCGGGTTGCGGCGCTCGATCGGGGCCGGGCGGTCGCACGTCGCCGGGCAGTTCCTGATCGAGAGCGGCATCGTCGGGCTGCTCGGCGGGCTGGTCGGGTCCACCGTCGGGGTGCTCGCGACGGTCGGGGTGTCGGTGGTGCGCGACTGGACGCCCCTGCTGGACGTCCGGCTGGCGCTGGTGGCGCCGCTGCTCGGCGGGCTGATCGGGCTGGTCGCAGGTGCCTACCCGGCCTGGCGGGCCGCCGCCGTCGAGCCGATCGCCGCGTTGCGCAGCGGCTAGTCCGCTTGGTCTCCGAAACTCCGACGCTTGAGCCGAGTTTGAACGGGCGTCGGGTGGCTGGTCCCGCTCCACATTGCAGACGGAGTGTCTGACCAGCCACGTTGGGTGGCGTGGCACGGCCCGGCGCAACGGTGTGGGATCTCGGCCGCGACGACTGTGCGCCCTGGCGCGTCACTGGGTGGGATCACTGTGTTTGCCGGGTGGCGTCGCTGTTGCCAGGGCAACAGTGATCCACCCCATCCGGCGCAGCGAAGCCACACAGTGGTCCGAGGCGAACCTCGTTGGATGAGTGAGTCCTATAGATGACCTGCCCGGACACTCTCAGGGTCATCCAAGTTTTGTGGCGTGATAGCACCCCGGAACTTGGATGATCATGGATCGGTGGGCGAGGACGTCGCTGGCCCCCGTCGTCGGACTCACTCATCCAGCGAGGCTGGCCTCGGACCGCCGAGTCTGGGGCTGGGCAAACCTGC
>NZ_LFXL01000026.1 GCF_001270745.1 Jiangella muralis | reverse complement strand
GCCGAGCTGCTCGCCAAACCGGCAGCAGCATGAACCGTTGCTTACACCGCTGGACGCCGCCGGACATATCCCCCCGCAATTCCACAGTTTCTCCAAGATCAACATGGGTTGGGGGTGAGGATTCGTTTGGCGGCTGCTAGCCGACCAGCACCTGGGTCACCGGCAGGGAGGAGTCGGAGGCGAAGTCCAGCGACGACGGCGGCAGGCCACGCTCGACGACGGCGGCGCCGAGGGCCGCGATCATCGCGCCGTTGTCGGTGCACAGCGAGAACCGGGGCTGCCGCAGCTCGATGCCGGCCACCGCGCAGCGCTCGCGGGTGAGGTCGCGCAGCCGGGCGTTCGCCGCCACGCCGCCGGCCAGGACCATCGTCGAGATGCCGCGCTCCTGACACGCCAGCACCGCCTTGCGCGTCAGCACGTCGGCCACGGCCTCCTGGAAGCCGGCCGCGACGTCAGCCACCGGGACGGCCCGGCCCTCGCGCTCCGCGGTCTCGACCCAGCGGGCGACCGCCGTCTTCAGGCCGGAGAAGGAGAAGTCGTAGCGATGCCGTTCGAGGTCGCGCTGGCTGGTGAGGCCGCGCGGGAACCGGATGGCCGCCGGGTCGCCCTCCTCGGCGGCGCGCTGGATGTTCGGCCCGCCCGGGTACTTCAGCCCGATCAGCCGGGCCACCTTGTCGAACGCCTCGCCCGCGGCGTCGTCGAGGGTCTGGCCGAGCAGCGTCGCCGACGTCGCGATGTCCTCGACCAGCAGGATCTCGGTGTGGCCGCCGGACACCAGCAGCGCCACGACCGGCTCCGTCAGCGGGCCGTTCTCCAGCTGCTCCGCCGCCACGTGCCCGACCAGGTGGTTGACGCCGTAGAGGGGCTTGTCCAGCGCGACGGCGAGCGCCTTGGCCGCGGACACCCCGACCATCAGGGCGCCGGCCAGTCCCGGGCCGGCGGTGACCGCGACGGCGTCGACGTCGTCGAGCGAGGCGCCGGCCTCGGCGAGCGCCCGCTGCAGCGTCGGCACCATGGCTTCGAGGTGCGCGCGGCTGGCCACCTCCGGGACGACGCCGCCGAAGCGGACGTGCTCGTCGACGGAGCTGGCGACGGCGTTGGCGAGCAGCGTGGTGCCGCGCACCAGGCCGACGCCGGTCTCGTCGCAGGACGTCTCGATGCCGAGGATCAGGGGCTGGTCGCTCACGCCGCCGATTATCCCCCCGCCGCGGATCCGGCCCGCAGCCACTTCCGCAGGACGAGCCCGTCGCGGCCACCGCCGTAGTACTTGCGCCGCACGGCGATGCGCTCGAAACCGTGCCGCGCGTAGAACGTCAACGCCGGATCGTTGTCGGCGCGGACCTCCAGCAGCAGTTCACCGGCGCCGCGTCGCCGCGCCTCCGCCTCGAGGGCCGTCATCAGCAGCGTCCCGACGCCGCCCCGCTGCCGCCCGGGCGCGACGGCGATCGTCATGATGTCGGCGGGCTCGCCGGCCAGCCCGGGCAGCAGCAGGCCCGCGTAGCCGACCACCTCACCGCCGTCCTCGGCGACGACGTACCAGCGGGTCTCCGGGACGCCGGCCAGCTCGGACCGGAACTGCTGCCCCGACCACGGCGGGTCGCCGGCGAACAACTCCTGCTCCAGCGGCACGACGGCGTCGAGGTCCGGCTCGCGCATCGGCCGCAGCGCGACCGTCACCGGGCGAGGACGCTCTTCCGCGCGCTCGGCGGCGTGGCGTCGGGGCGGCGCAGGTACAGCGGATCGGGCGGCAGGATCTCGGCCGCCTCCGCGACGACGGCGGCGGCGAGGTGCGCGGCGGACGGGTACTCGGGGTCGAGCGCGCGGGCGAACGCGTCGGGATACAGCCGGGCCCCGGCGCCCGCGGCGGGCAGCCGGCGCTCGGCGAGGCCGGCAGCCGGGCCGACGTCAGGCCCGGTGGTGCGCACGCCGCCGGCGTCGTACGTGGCCCAGTACACCTCGCGGCGGCGGGCGTCGGTGGCGACGGCGAACGGCTCGCCCGGCGGGTTCGCGGCGCGCACGCCGTACGCGAGCACGTCGAGGCTGCAGACCCCGCGGACCGGGAGGTCCAGCACGGCGCCCATGGTGCGCGCCGCGGCCAGCCCGACCCGCAGCCCGGTGAACGGCCCCGGCCCGACGCCGACGGCCAGCTCGGTGAGGTCGCGGCGGCTCGCGCCCGCTTCGGCGAGCGCGGCGGTGACCAGCGGCATCAGCAGCTCGGTGTGCCGGCGCGGGTCGACGGTGGTCGCCTCGGCCAGCACCCGCTCACCGTCGTGCAGAGCAACGGTCACCGCGGGCGTCGACGTGTCCAGGGCCAGCAACAGCACCCGCCTACCTTACGTCCGCGCCTCCCTTGCGCGACCTCGGCACGGATTCCTTGCTGCACGTATCCTGTGCCACGGAGGCGACCATGGCGAACCTGACGCTGAGGATCGACGACGACCTGCTGCGGCGGGCCCGCATTCGGGCGCTCGGGCAGGGCACCTCCGTCAACGCGGTCGTCCGCCGCCATCTCGCGGAGTTCGCCGGCGACGACCCCCGTGCCGCCGGCCTGCGCCAGTTCCTCGACCTCGCCGACGAGGCCGCGACCGGCAGCGGGACCGATGGACGGACGTGGAGCCGGGACGACCTCTATGACCGCTGACCTCCTGGCCGGCAGCGGCCGGGTGTTCATCGACTCGCCGAGGTCGGCGCCGAGCGCGTCGTGCTGAACGCTCAGTGGTGCCCGTCGACGCGGCCCTGGTAGCCGCCGGTGTGCTCCGTTCACAGCGGTCGCAACTCGCACTGTGGGACGCGCTGATCGTCGAGTCGGCCCGGCGAGCCGGGTGCACGGTGTTGCTGACCGAGGATCTGCACGCCGGCACGGACTTCGACGGCGTCCGCGTCGTGAATCCGTTCGACGCTCAGTCGACCACGATGCCGAGCTGAGCGAGCAGCTGCGACGCCTGCTCGCCGGTGATCGTGGCGCCGGACAGCAGGTGCGCCTCCTGCCAGGAGAAGTCGCCGAGGTCGGCGCCGCGGAGGTCGGCGCCGTCGAGCTCGGCTGCCCGCAGCACGGCGCCGCGCAGCCGCGAGTCGGTCCAGACGGTGTCGCGCAGGTCGGCGCCCACGAGCACGGCGTCGTCCATGCGCAGGCCGTCGAGCTCCTGGCCGCGCAGGCTGATGCCGGACAGCCCGGCCAGCATGAGGTTGCACCACTTGAACGTGGCGCCGAGGCCGCGCGAGTCGTCGAGCCGGGCGCCGACCATGCGGCAGCCGGTGAAGGCCGTTCCGGCGATCAGAGTGTCGCGCCACAGCGTGTTGGCGAGGTCGACGCCGTCGAAGCGGGCGTCGGAGAGGTCGGCCCGGGAGAAGTCGGCCTTCGGGGCCGTGCCGCCGGTCCACACCGAGCCGTCGAGGTCGGCGCGGCCGAACGCGGCGCCGTCCATGGTGCACGACTCGAACGTGGCGCCGATCAGCGTGGCCCGGGTCAGCCGCGCCGCGGTGAGGTCGCAGCGGCGGAACACCCGCGGCGCCGGCCCGGGGAGGTCGAGCAGCTCGGTGAGGTCGCGCTCGGCGAGGTCGGCATACTCGACGGCGGCGCCGGCGGCCAGCAGCGCGGCCAACTCGTCGTCGGTGAGCGGTGTCCGGTCGGTCACGGCCGCACCACCGCGGCCAGCGCGTCCTCGTCCCACCGGTCGCCGACGACGTGGACGCGGACGTGCCGCACCTCACCGAGGTCGGCGCCGTGCGCGCGGTCGATGTGGATCTCCAGCCGGTCGCCGGCCAGGCCCTCGGCGACGCCCTCGCCCCACTCGACCAGCGTGACGGCGTCGTCCAGCGTGGCCTCGAGGTCGATGTCCTCGAGCTCGTCCCAGCCGCCCAGCCGGTACGCGTCGACGTGGACCAGCGGCGGGCCGTCGATCAGCGACGGGTGCACCCGCGCGATGACGAACGTCGGCGACGTGACGGGACCGCGCACGCCCAGCCCGGCGCCGACGCCCTGCGCGAACGTCGTCTTCCCGGCCCCGAGATCGCCGCCGAGCAGCACGAGGTCGCCGGGCCGCAGCAGCCCCGCGAGCCGTTCCCCCAGCGCCGTCATGGACTCGGCGTCGGGGACGTCGAGGTCGATCACCGCTGGCCATCCTCACTGCGCCGCCGGCGGACGGACGCGATACGGCTGCTCACCCGCCGGGGCCGTCCGCCGCGGCGGACAAGGCCGAGCAGCGCGCGAAGGGCGTCGGTGACCACCTCGTGCCGTTCCAGCAGCACCATGTGCCCGGCGTCGGTGGCCTCGATGTATTCGACGTCGACCAGTGCGTCGGCGAGGTCGCGGCTGTGCTGGACCGGCGTCATCTGGTCGTGCTCGCCGCCGACGACGAGCACCGGGATCTTCGCCAGGACGGGGATGGCGGGCGCGGCGTCGAGCTCGCCGAACAGCGGGAAGAATCGCGCGACGACGTCGATGGGGACGGCCGCGTTCATGATGGCGGTGAACTCGACCAGCTTCGGCGAACCGCCCTCGGCGAACGCGTAGCGCCTGGTCAGCACATACGCGAGGTCGCTGCCCATCTTGCGGCCGCGCTCGACCAGCTCGGGCTTGCGGGCCAGGATCGAGACGGCGGCCGGGGCGGCCCGCCCGGCCAGCCGGCCGAGGTAGCCGGGCAACCCGAGCCCCGAGACGTCGAGCTTCTGGCCACTGGTGGCGATGAGCGCGACGGCGACGATGCGCTTGCCGAACAGCTCCGGCCGCGCCTCGGCCAGCGCCTGCACGGTCATGCCGCCCATGGAGTGACCGACCAGCACGATGGGCCCCTTCGGCACGATCTCGTCGATCACCTGGCCGAGGTCGGCGCCGAGGCGGCGGAAGGACAACTCGCCGTCGTCGGGCAGCGGGCCGGACCGGCCGTGCCCACGCTGGTCCCAGAACACCAGCCGGGCGCTGCCGCGCAGGTCGCGGCGCTGGAAGTGCCAGGCGTCCATGGTCAGCGCGAAGCCGTGGCAGAACAGCAGGGTGGGCGCGCCGGACGGCCCGGCGTCGACCTCGACGTCGAGGTCGACGCCGTCGTCGGTGGTGACGGTGTGCGCGGTGCCGCGCAGCGACCCGAACGGCTCGTCGGCGTACGGGTCGTCCTTCTTCAGCGACCGGCCCATGGCGTAGCGCTCGGCAGCGAACCCGACGGCGGCACCGGCCGTGGCCACGCCGACCCAGGCGCCGATCAGGCCCGCCGTGCGCCCGGCGGCGACCAGCCGGCTCACGGCGCCCCACCGACGTAGACGCGGGGCAGCCGCGGCGCGAACCGGGTGACGATCTCGTACGAGATGGTGCCCGCGGCGTCGGCCCAGTCCTGGGCCGTGGGCTCGCCGGCCGCGGCGTCGCCGAACAACACGACCTCGTCGCCGGCGCGGACGTCGTCGTCGCGAAGGTCGACGACGAACTGGTCCATGCAGACCCGGCCGGCGACCCGCCTGGTGACGCCGCGCACCAGCACCGGGCCGCCGGGACCGGCCGAGCCGCCGGACGCATGCCGCGGGACGCCGTCGCCGTAGCCGAGCGGCACCAGCCCGAGCGTGGACTCGCGGTCGGTGACGTAGAGGTGGCCGTACGACACGCCCTGACCGGCCGGAACCCGTTTGACCAGCGCCAGCCGGGCCCGCACCGACATGGCCGGACGCAGCCCGACGTCGCCCGGCGCGACCTGCTGCGGCACCGGCGACAGCCCGTAGCTGGCCAGCCCGGGGCGGACGAGGTCGAAGTGGGCGTCGCGCAGCGTCAGCGTGGCGGCGGAGTTGGCGAGGTGGCGGACCTCGGGCCGGGCGCCTCGCGACTCGGCCAGCGCGACGGCGTCGCGGAACGCGGCCAGCTGCTGCGCGTTGGCCGGGTGGCCGGGCTCGTCGGCGCAGGCCAGGTGCGACCAGAGGCCGACGACCTCGACCAGCCCCTCGGCTTGGGCCTTCAGCGCGTCGTCGACGACCGTGGGCCACTCGGCCAGCGGCGCGCCGGCCCGGCCCATGCCGGTGTCGGCCTTGAGGTGCAGCCGCGCGGTGCGGCCGGTCTCGCGGGCCGCGGCGGCGATCTCGGCGACCGCCCACGGCGCCGACGCGGACACGTCGACGTCGGCGGCCAGCGCGTCGGCCCACCGCTCGCCCGGCGCGCAGAGCCAGGCCATGACCCGTCCGCCGACCCCGGCGGCGCGCAGCGCCAGCGCCTCGGCCATGGTGGCGGTACCCAGCCAGGTGGCGCCGCCGGCCTGCGCGGCGCGTGCCGACGGGACCAGCCCGTGGCCGTACGCGTCGCCCTTCACCACCGCCATGACCTGCGCGGGAGCGGTACGGACGGCGAGCTGGGCGACGTTGTCGCGGATGGCGGCGAGGTCGACCCGCACCTCCGCGTGCGGCACGGGCCCGGGGCCGTAGTCGTCGGTCACCACGTCCCCGATTGTGTCAGCCCGCACCGACAGGGCCGCGCAGGGACCGCAGTACGGCCGGCAGGGCGGCCAGGACGTCGCCGGCGCTCGGGTACGCGGACCCGGCCGCCGCGCGCTGCCCGGCGAGGCCGTGCGCGTACGCCGCCACGCTGCCCGCGTCGAGCGGCGACAGCCCGCCGGCCAGCAGTGATCCCGCCAGCCCGGCGAGCACGTCGCCGGTGCCGGCGGCGGCCAGCGCGGACGTGCCAGTGGGGTTGACCCGCACCCGCCCGTCGGGCGCCGCCAGCACCGTCGTCGACCCCTTGAGCAGGACGACGGCGTTCCACTTCGCCGCGGCGGCCCGCGCGTGGTGCAGCCGGCGCGCCTCGACCCCGGCCCGCTCGACGTCCAGCAGCCGGGCCAACTCGCCGGCGTGCGGCGTCAGCAGCGCCGGGCCGGTGAACCGCTCGGGCAGCGAGCGCAGGCCGTCGGCGTCGACGAGGACCGGCAGCCCGGCGTCCAGGGCCGCGGCGACGTCGCCGCCGCGGCCATCGCCCAGCCCGGAGCCGATGGTCCAGGCCTGCACCCGGCCGACGGCGTCCGGTGACGGGCCGGCGATCGCCTCGGGCCAGCGGGCCCGCACCTCGGTGGCGACGGCGCCGGGCCCGGCGTAGCGGACCATGCCGGCGCCGCCGTGCAGCGCGCCGCCGACGGCCAGCACGGCCGCGCCGGGGAACTCCCCCGACCCGGCCAGCACGCCGACGACGCCGCGGGAGTACTTGTCCGACTCGCGGCCAGGGTCGGGCAGCAGCGCCGCGACCTCGGCGTCGTCGAGGACCGTCAGCCCGGGCTCCGGCAGGTACGGCCCGAGCCCGATGTCGACCGGGTGCAGCACCCCGGCCGCGGCCGCCCCCGGGTCGACGACCAGCGCGGCCTTGCCGGTGCCGAACGTGACGGTGTGGTCGGCGACGACGTGCGGGCCGGACGTCTCGCCGGTGTCCGGGTCGACGCCGCTGGGGAGATCGACGGCGACGACGGCGCCCGCCGTCCGGCCCGCGCGCAGCAGTGCCGCCAGCTCGGCCGCCTCGCCGCGCAGCCCGCCCCGTCCGCCGATGCCGAGCATGCCGTCGAGCACGAGGTCGGCTCCCGCGAGCGCCGCGCTCACGCCGTCGCGGGCCACGATGCGCCCGCCCGCGGCCCGGAACGCAGCCAGCCCTTCCGGGTGCGCCTTCTCCGGGCTCAGCAGGACGGCGTCGGCGTGCGCGCCGCGGCGGGCCAGCCGGGCGCCGGCCCAGAGCGCGTCGCCGCCGTTGTTGCCGCCGCCGGCCAGCACGACCACCCGCGCGCCGTACACCCCGTCGAGCAGGCCCGCGCAGACCGTCACCAGCCCTGCGACCGCCCGCTGCATGAGCGCGCCGTCCGGCAGCCGGGCCATCAGCGCGTCCTCGGCGGCCCGGATCTGCGCGACGGTGTGCACGGCTCTCATCGAGCCGTTCCTTCCAGGACCACGATCGCCGACGCCACCCCGGCGTCGTGCGACAGCGACAGGTGCACCGTCTCGACGTGCAGTTGCTCGCACCGGGCCTTGACCGTCCCACGCACCTCGAACCACGGCCGCCCGTCGGCGTCGCTGACCACCTCGGCGTCGTGCCAGAGCAGCCCCTTCGGCGCGCCGAGCGCCTTCGCCAGCGCCTCCTTGGCGGCGAACCGGGCCGCCTGCGACGCGACCGACCGGGCCCGCTCGGCGGGGGTGAAGACGCGCACCGCGAGCGCCGGCGTCCGCTCCAGCGTCTCGGCGAACCGCCGCACGTCGACGACGTCGATGCCCACGCCCACGATCACCCGACCCACCCTAGACCGCAACCGCCGGGCGTTCCGCATGCCGATACGCCGCGGCCGACCTACACTCGCGGCTATGGGCGAATTGAGTCTCGTGGGCGGATTGGCCGGCGAGCACGTCGTCCTGCGCCCCGTCGCCGCCGATGACGTGCCGATGCTGCAGCACATCATCAGCACGCCCGAGGTCAAGCAGTGGTGGGATCCGACCGGCCTCGGCGAGGGCTGGCTGCTCGATGACGGCTCCACCACGCGGTACACCATCCTGGCCGGACGGCGCATCGCCGGGCTGATCCAGTACTGGGAGGTCGACAACCCGCGCGACCGCCACGCCGGCATGGAGATCCTGCTCGACCCCGACCTCCACGGCCGCGGCCTGGGCCGCGAGGCCGTCGGCACCCTGGCCCGGCACCTGTTCGACGCCTGCGACCACCACCGCATCGTCGTCGAGACCGCGGCGACGAACGAGGTGGCGATCCGCTGCTACGCGGCCGTCGGCTTCCGCCCGGTCGGCATGCTCACCGGCCGCGACGGCTTCGTGATGGACCTGCTGTCGAGCGACTTCGCCTGACGCCAGCCGCCGGTTCGCCGCTCTGCGGCGGTTCGCCGTTGTCGCGCAATGCGCCGCCTTGTCGCAGTTGGCCGTCCCCCTGCTGCCCATTTTCTCAGCCGGCCACCCGCGCCTCAAGCGGACCCAACGGCGCTTCGCGCGACGATGACCGCTTGACCCGCGGGCGTCCGACCTAAGAACGGGCAGCTATCAGGGGGACGGGGGAAATGCGGGCAGAGCCCGCACGGTGCACCGTGCGGGCGGAGCCCGTCCGGGTGCGCCGTTCGCCGTTCGTCTGGCTGCCGTCCCCACGGACCCCTGGCCGTGCGCGGCCACCGATGGTTGGCGGATTACTGGCGCCCTGGGCCCACCAAACTGCCAACCACGAGCGGCCAGTGAGCGGCCGGCGGCATTTCTCCCTGGCCAGCTCTGTATGGCGGCACGAGGATTCACGTACTCGGACCTAGTCGTCGTTCCTGTCGGTGCGCCGTTGGGTGTCCTCGACTCCCGGAGCCGTCGACGTCACTCGTCTCGTGGGCACCTCACCCGCCGCAGCACCGGATGAGCGCCGTCATCGGCGGTTGTGCGGTGCTCACGCGGGCGAGGTGCACCCGGCGCGGGTGAAGTGAGGCGTGCCACACGGCCAACGAGAAGCCCGTGCCGTCCCGGAAGCGCTTACTCGACCGTGACCGACTTCGCCAGGTTCCGGGGCTGGTCGACGTCGAAGCCGCGGGCGCTGGCCATTTCGCAGGCGAACACCTGCAGCGGCACCGTCGAGACGACCGGCTGCAGCAGCACGGGGCACTCGGGCACGCGGATCAGGTGGTCGGCGTAGGGCACGACGTCCTCGTCGCCCTCTTCGGCGATGACGATGGTGCGGGCGCCGCGGGCGCGGACCTCCTGGATGTTGCTGACGATCTTGTCGTGCAGCACGGAGCGGCCCTTCGGCGACGGCACCACGACGACGATCGGGGTGCCCTCTTCGACCAGCGCGATCGGGCCGTGCTTCAGCTCGCCGGCCGCGAAGCCCTCAGCGTGCATGTAGGCGAGCTCCTTCAGCTTGAGCGCGCCCTCCAGCGCCACCGGGAAGCCGACGTGGCGGCCGAGGAACAGCACCGACGTCGCCGAGGCGAGGTTGCGCGCCAGTTCGCGGACCGGCTCCATCGTCTCGAGGACGAGGTCGACCTTGGCCGGCAGGTCGGAGAGGTCGCGGACGACGGAGCGGATCTCGTCGCCCCACTTGGTGCCGCGGACCTGGCCGAGGTAGAGGCCGACGAGGAAGCAGGCGATCAGCTGGGTGAGGAACGCCTTCGTGGACGCGACGGCGACCTCGGGGCCGGCGTGCGTGTAGAGGACGGCGTCGGATTCGCGCGGGATGGTGGAGCCGTTGGTGTTGCAGATGGCCAGCACGCGGGCGCCCTGCTCGCGGGCGTACCGCAGCGCCATCAGGGTGTCCATGGTCTCGCCGGACTGGCTGATCGCGATGACCAGCGTCTGACGGTCGACGACCGGGTCGCGGTAGCGGAACTCGCTGGCCAGCTCGACCTCGCAGGGGAGCCGGGTCCAGTGCTCGATGGCGTACTTGGCGACCATGCCGGCGTGGTAGGCGGTGCCGCACGCCACGACGACGACCTTGTCGACCTCGCGCAGCTCGTCGTCGGACAGCCGCATCTCGTCCAGCGACAGCATGCCGTCCTTGCCGACCCGCCCGAGCAGGGTGTTGGCGACCGCCTTGGGCTGCTCGGCGATCTCCTTCAGCATGAAGTAGTCGTAGCCGTCCTTCTCGGCGGCCGACGCGTCCCAGTCGACGTGGAAGCGCTTCTCCTCGACGGCGTTGCCGGAGAAATCGGTGAGCGTGACGTCGTCGGGGGTGATCTCGACGACCTGACCCTCGCCGATCTCGAGCGCCTCGCGGGTGTACGCGATGAACGCGGAGACGTCGGAGGCGAGGAAGTTCTCGCCCTCGCCGAGGCCGATGACCAGCGGCGAGTTGCGGCGGGCGGCGACGACGCGGTCAGGGGTGTCGGCATGGACGGCGAGCAGCGTGAACGCGCCGTCGAGGCGGCGGCACACCGTGCGCATGGCGTCGGCCAGCTCGGCGCCCCCGGCGACCTCAGCGGCGAGCAGGTGCGCGACGACCTCGGTGTCGGTCTCGGAGGCGAACCGGACGCCGGAGTCCTCCAGCTCGGTGCGGAGCCGGGCGAAGTTCTCGATGATGCCGTTGTGGATGACGGCGACCTGGCCGGACTCGTCGAGGTGCGGGTGGGCGTTGCGGTCGGTGGGCGAGCCGTGCGTCGCCCACCGGGTGTGGCCGAGCCCGGTGCCCGACACCGGCAGCGGCCGCTCCTCCAGCGCCTTCTCCAGGTTCACCAGCTTCCCGGCCCGCTTGGCCGAGGCCAGCGCGCCGTCGGCGACGACCGCCACGCCCGCGGAGTCGTACCCGCGGTATTCGAGCCGGCGCAGCCCCTCGACGACGACGTCGAGCGCTGGGCGATGTCCTGTGTATCCCACGATCCCGCACACGGCGGTCACTGTAACCGCACTCGGCCCCGGTTCGCGCATCGCCGGGACATGTCGGCCAGAATGAGGCCACCATGACTGTTGTCCGCGACTCCTCACCGTTCGTCGACCTGTCCCGCGCCGACTGGGCCCGGCTGCGCGACGAGACGCCGCTGTCGCTGACGGCGGCGGAGCTGGAGGAGCTGCGCGGGCTCGGCGACGCCGTCGACCTCGACGAGGTGCGCGACGTGTACCTGCCGCTGTCGCGCCTGCTCAACCTGCGGTTCCGGGCCACGGCGCGGCTGCACGAGGCGACCACGACGTTCCTCGGCGGGTTCGCCGAGCGCACGCCGTTCGTCATCGGCATCGCCGGATCGGTCGCGGTCGGGAAGTCGACGACGGCGCGGCTGCTGCGGGTGCTGCTGGCCCGCTGGTCCGAACATCCCCGGGTGGCGCTGGTCACCACCGACGGCTTCCTGCTGCCCAACGCCGAGCTGCAGCGACGCGGGCTCATGCAGCGCAAGGGGTTCCCCGAGTCGTACGACCGGCGGGCGCTGCTGCGGTTCGTGACGGCGGTGAAGTCGGGTGAGCAGGTGGTGACGGCGCCGGTGTACTCGCACCTCACCTACGACATCGTCGAGGGCGGGCAGATCACCGTCGAGCGGCCGGACATCCTGCTGATCGAGGGCCTGAACGTGCTGCAGCCGGCCCGTCCCCGCGCCGACGGCGTCGCCGGGCTCGCCGTCAGCGACTTCTTCGACTTCTCCCTGTACGTCGACGCCTCACCGAAGGACGTCCGCCGCTGGTACGTCGAGCGGTTCCTGCGGCTGCGCGAGACGGCGTTCCAGCGGCCGGAGTCGTACTTCCGCCGCTACGGCGACCTCGACCACGACGCCGCCGTCACCCAGGCCGAGCAGCTGTGGGACACCATCAACGGGCCCAACCTCGCGCAGAACATCCTGCCCACGCGTGGCCGGGCCACGTTGACGCTGACGAAGGGTGCGGACCACTCGGTGCAGCGGATCAGGCTGCGCAAGATCTGACGGGTCAGATCGTCCGCTGGTAGCCGGCGGACCAGCCGGCGATCTCGTAGCCGAGCTTCTCGTTGATGGCGATCATGTGCGTGTTGACGTCGGCGTTCCACGTCCACACCGTCTGCACGCCGGGACGGTCGGCCAGCAGTTGGCGCAGGTTGGCGGCCTTGAGCAGCAGGCCGAGCCGGTGGCCGCGGTGGCGGGGGTCGACGATGGTGGCGTCCTGGAAGCCGACGGCGTCGCTGTCGCGCGAGACCGTGATCTCGGTGACGCCGGCCATGCTGCCGTCGGGCGCGATGGCCGCGGCGACCCACGTGGCTCGGCGCATGAGATCGCTGCGCCGCTCGGCCGTGCGGATGCGGGCGGCGTCCCACACCTCGGGCTCGGATTCGATGCCGCCCTGCGGCTCATCGGTGCTCATGCGGCCCTCGAGCCGGGCGTACTCGTCGACGAACTCGTCGGGGGCGTGGTCGCGCCAGGTGACGATGCGGTAGCCCTCGGCGTGCGGCCGGGCCGACTCCTCGGCCCGCGCGACGGCGTCGAGGTCGAACGGCGGCCGCTGCACGCGCATGATCTCGCCGATGCGCCGGGTGAAGCCGTGCCGCTCGGCGAAGGCCATGCCGGCCGTGCTGTCGGCGCCCAGCGGCGCCTCGAGGTACAGCAGCTGGCTGCTGCGCCCGGCGGCCTTCGACGCGTCGTCGACGACGGCCAGCAGGGCGCTGCCGATGCCCCGGCGGGCGTCCTCGGGCCGCACGAACACCTCGGGCTCGGCCCGCGTGAGGTTGTCGCGCTGCGGCAGCGCGAGCACGGAGGCGCCGACGGCCCGGCCGTCCTCCTCGGCCAGCCACAGCTGCACCGAGCGGTACTCGGTGCCCTGGTAGATGACCTTCAGCTCGGGTTCGAGCCACTGCGGGCCGGTGGGGTTGTCGGCCACCCGCGCGGCGAGGTAGACCTCGTACCAGGCGGCGAAGTCGGCGTCGGCGGCGTGAATCGTCCTGATCTGCACAGGTCGAGCGTCCCCCTCGCCGCGCCCGCCGGCAACCGGTTTTTCGTCAGAGCGCCAATTCCGCCTGCACCGTGGCGGCCAGCCGGCGGGCGACCGTCTCGGCCTGCTCGGGGGTAGCGGCCTCGACCATGACCCGCACCAGCGGCTCGGTGCCGGACGGGCGGAGCAGGACGCGGCCGGTGGCGCCGAGCTCGGCCTCGGCCTCGGCGACGGCGGTCTTCACGCCTTCGTCGACGGTGACCCGGCTCTTGTCGACGCCCTTGACGTTGACCAGGACCTGCGGGAGCCGCTGCACGACGCCGGCCAGCTCGGCCAGCGGCGTGCCGGACGAGGCGACGTGGGCGAGCAGGTGGACGGCGGTCAGCACGCCGTCGCCGGTGGTGCCGTGGTCGAGCAGGAGGACGTGGCCGGACTGCTCGCCACCGAGGTTGTAGCCGCCGGCCTTCATCGCCTCGAGGACGTACCGGTCGCCGACCGCGGTGTCGATGACGGTGACGCCGGACTGCCGCATGGCCAGCCGGAAGCCCTCGTTCGACATGACGGTGGAAACGACGGAGTCGCGGCGCAGTGTCCCCTGGCCGCGCATGGCCAGCGCGAGGATCGCCAGGATCTGGTCGCCGTCGACGACCTCGCCGGTGGCGTCGACGGCCAGGCAGCGGTCGGCGTCGCCGTCGTGGGCGATACCGAGGTCGGCGCCGGCCGCGACCACCTCGGCCGCGACGACGTCGAGGTGGGTGGAGCCGCAGTTGTGGTTGATGTTCAGGCCGTCGGGCTCGGCGCAGACGGCGATGACGTCGGCGCCCAGCCGGCGCAGCGCCTCGGGCGCGGCGCGGAACGCGGCGCCGTGCGCGCAGTCGACGACGACGCGCAGGCCCTCGAGCCGGGACGGCGCGGTGCCGACGATGTGCGAGATGTAGGTCTCGAGGCCCTCGGGGTGCTCGTGGACGCGGCCGATCTCGGCGCCGGTGGGCCGCTTCCACGGCTCGCGCAGCCGCGCCTCGATGGCGTCCTCGACGGAGTCGTCGAGCTTCTGGCCACCCTTGGCGAAGAACTTGATGCCGTTGTCGGGCATCGGGTTGTGGCTGGCCGACAGCATGACGCCGAGGTCGGCGTCGAGCATGCCGGTGAGGAACGCCACGGCGGGAGTGGGCAGCACGCCGACCTTGAGGACGTCGGCGCCGGCGCTGGCGAGGCCGGCCACGACGGCCGCTTCGAGGAACTCGCCGGAGGCCCGCGGGTCGCGGCCGACGACGGCGACCGGGCGGCGCCCGGAGCCGAACGCGCCGATCTCACCCAGCACGTGGGCGGCGGCGACGGAGAGGTCGAGGGCGAGCTCGGCCGTGAGATCGGAGTTCGCCAGGCCGCGAACGCCATCGGTGCCGAAGAGACGAGCCACTGGTTGTGCTCCTACTGGGACAGCGGACGATGGGAAACGCGAACGGCCCCGGGTTCTGTATACCCCCCGGGGCCGTTCGCGGATGTTCGCGCGGTGCGCGAAATCAGCGCTTGCTGTACTGCGGAGCCTTACGGGCCTTCTTGAGGCCGGCCTTCTTCCGCTCCGTGACGCGCGCGTCGCGGGTGAGGAAGCCGGCCTTCTTCAGTGCCGGGCGGTTGTTCTCGGCGTCGGCGGCGTTCAGCGCCCGGGCGATGCCCAGCCGGAGCGCGCCGGCCTGACCGGTGACGCCGCCGCCGTCGATGCGGGCGACGATGTCGTAGCGGTCGCCGAGCTCGAGCTCGACCAGCGGCGAACTGACCAGCTGCTGGTGCACCTTGTTCGGGAAGTAGGCGTCGAGCGTGCGGCCGTTGATGGTCCACTGCCCGGTGCCCGGCGCGATGCGGACGCGCGCGATGGCCTGCTTGCGCCGGCCGGTGGCCGCGGCGGCCTCGATGTTCGAGAAGCGCGACGGCGCCGACTCGGAGGTGTAGCTCTCGATGGGAGCCTCGTCGGTGTCGACCTCGTCGACGGTGGTCTCAGTCATGTCCTCACTCACTGCGCGACCTGGCCGATCTCGTACGGCACGGGCTGCTGGGCCTGGTGCGGGTGCTCCGGGCCCGCGTACACCTTCAGCTTGGACAGCATCTGCCGCCCGAGGCTGTTGTGCGGGAGCATCCCCTTGACGGCCTTCTCGATGACCCGGCGCGGGTTCTTCTCGAGGAGGTCGCGGTAGCTGGTGGAGCGAAGTCCGCCCGGCCGGCCGGAATGCCGGTGGTCGAGCTTCTGCTCCAGCTTGTTGCCGGTGAGCGCGATCTTGTCGGCGTTCACCACGATGACGAAGTCGCCGGTGTCGACGTGCGGCGCGTAGACGGGCTTGTGCTTCCCGCGCAGCAGGGTCGCGGTCTGGCTGGCGAGCCTGCCGAGCACGATGTCGGTGGCATCGATGACATGCCACTGGCGCTGGACATCGCCGGGCTTGGGGCTGTACGTGCGCACGGTCGTAGGCCTTCGCTTTGGTCGAGAGGATGGATCTGGTCGGTGGCTGGCGTGCCGCGCTCCGGTACGCACAACGACACGACAGGATACCTGTGCGAGCGTCGCATGGTCAAAACGTGGGGAATCCCCGCCCGACGCCAGTCACACGTTCCCGTGCACCATCTCATACTGGGCCAGCTCCTCGCGAACCCAGCCGGTCGCGCGGAAGAATTCGGCCCCGTCGGACTCGGGCACGAGCGGCGGCACCGTCCACCGCCGTCCGGGGAACGCGTCGCGCAGCCCGGCCAGCAGCGCGCGGCCGTGACCACGCCGTCTGGCGCCCGGTGCGGTGTGGACGGCGCTCAGCACGGCGGTGGTCCCGGTGAGGCTGAGCAGCGCCGCGGCGGGGCCGAGCGCATAGGCCTGGCGCGGCGGCACGGCGGCGGCCAGCGTCTCGGGCGCGAGCTGCCAGGGCGGCTCGTCGGCGTGCTCCAGCCCGGCGGCGACGTCGCGGGCGAACCGCGCGGGGTCGATCGGGGACGGGACGGACGGCGGCACCGGCCCGGCCGCGGCGGGTCGCTCCCAGCGGTAGCCGACCAGCGTCCGCAGGATGCGGAAGCCGAGCCGCTCGTACAGCCGGACCGCCGCCGCGTTGCTGGTGATGACCTCGAGCGTGATGCGGGTGGCGCCGGCCTCGACGCAGCGGACGATCGCCCGCTCCATCAGCGTCCGGCCGACCCCGACGCCGCGGTAGGCCGGCGTGCAGCCGAACCCGCCGATGCGCGCCGTCGTCCCCCGCCGGGTGATCAGGCAGATGCCGACGAGGTCGCCGTCCGCCGTGTAGACCTCGCTGAGGTAACGGTCGAGGTGCTCGGCGCCGAACCGCCGCTCGAATCCCGGCCCGTCGACGGACACCGGCACGACGTAGCCCTCGAATGCCCGTGTCATGGCCTCGGCCGCCTGCTCCGACGTCAACGCGGCGACCGGGCGCGCCGTCAGCACGCCGGCCCGGGTGGAGATCTCGTCCGCGGCACTCACCGCACGATTGTCACCCGGGCACAGGAGTAGCGTGGCGGCAGGATCGGTCGGGGGCGCGCATGACGACTACCGAGGCACGGGAACGGGGCCGGGCCGCGTTCGAGACGCGGGCCTGGGAGCAGGCGTATGCGCAGCTCACGGCCGCCGACGCCGCGGCGCCGCTGCCCACCGCCGACCTCGAGCGGCTCGCCGTCGCGGCGTTCCTGGCCGGGCACGACGACGAGAGCGCGGCCCTGCAGGAGCGCGGCTACCGCGAGCTGCTGCGCGAAGATCGGCCGCACGAGGCTGTCCGGTGCGCGTTCTGGCTGGCGATCGTGCTGCTCAACCAGGGTGAGTTCGCGCGAGCGGCCGGCTGGCTGGCCCGCGCCGACCGCCTCCTCGACGACGCCGGGCGCGACTGCGCCGAGAGCGGCTACCTCCTCGCGGCCCGGGCCCGTCAGACGGTGGCGGGCGGCGACCCGGCCGTGGCCGCGGAGATGTTCGCCGAGGCCGTCGCCGTCGGCCTCCGGCACCACGACGCCGACCTGGTCGTCCTCGCCCGCATGGGCCGCGGCCGGGCGCTGATCGACCTCGGCAAGGTCGCCGACGGCGTCGCGCTGCTCGACGAGGCGATGGTCGCGGTCACCGCCGGAGAGGCCGGGCCGCTGCTCACCGGCATCGTCTACTGCACGGTCATCGACGCCTGCCGGGCGACGTTCGACGTGCGCCGGGCCCGCGAGTGGACGACGGCGCTCACCCGCTGGTGCGAGGAACAGCCGGACCTCGTGCCGTTCCGCGGCGAGTGCCAGGTGCACCGCGTCCACGTCCTGCGCGACCAGGGCGCCTGGCGCGACGCGCTGGCCGAGGCCGGGCGCGCCTGCGTCCGGCTGTCCGACCCGCCGGGTCAGCCGGCCGCCGGCGCCGCCTACTACGAGCAGGCCGAACTGCACCGGCTGCGCGGCGAGGTGGCCGCCGCCGAGGACGCCTACCGGCTGGCCGGGCTGAGCGGGCTGGACCCGCAGCCCGGCCTGGCCCTGCTCCGGCTCGGCCAGGGCCGGGTGGCGGCCGCCGTCGCCGGGCTGCGCCGCGCGGTCGACGAGACCCCGAGCCCGATCGAGCGGCCGGGCCTGCTCGCCGCACTGGTCGAAGCGTTGCTGGCGGCCGGCTCCGTCGACGATGCGGCGGCCACCGCGGCGGAACTGGCCGAGATCGCCGGGGCGGCCCGGGTGCCGGTGCTGGCGGCGATGTCCGCGTACGCGACGGCGTCGGTGCGGCTGGTGCCCGGCGACGCCGGTGCCGCGCTGACCGCCGCGCGCCGGGCGTGGGCCGGCTTCCACGAGGTCGACACCCCGTACGACGCCGCCCGGGCTCGTGTCCTGGTCGGCCTGGCCTGCCGCGACCTCGGCGACGCCGACGCCGCCCGGCTGGAGTTCGACGCGGCGCAGCGGACCTTCCGCCGGCTCTCGGCCGGGCCGGACCTCGACCGCCTGCGGCGTCTGACCTCCCCCGGCGGGCCGCGCGCGGCCTCGGACGGCGGGCTGACGCCGCGCGAGCTGGAGGTCCTGCGCCTGGTGGCCGCCGGCCGGAGCAACCGGGCCATCGCGGCGTCGCTGGTGCTCAGCGAGAAGACGGTGGCGCGGCACGTGAGCAACATCTTCGCCAAGCTCGGCGTCTCGTCCCGGGCCGCGGCGACGGCGTTCGCGTACGAGCACGGCTTGATGTGAGCTGAGCCGTCTGGCCGCTCGTGGCTGGCGGTTCGGTGGGCCCAGGGCGCCAGTAGTCCGCCAACCATCGGTGGCCGTCTACACAGTTCTGCCCATGCCCGCCCCGCCGCGAAGATGCATGGTCCGCCCGACGCGGGCGGACCGGCGCCGGCCCTAGCGTCGAAGTCCTGACCTGGCCGAACATACGGGGGGCGTCATGGACCAGCACATCGAGACGATCGTCGTCGGGGGCGGGCAGGCCGGGCTGAGCGTCGGGTACCACTTGGCCAGGCGGCGCCGGCCGTTCGTGATCCTGGACGACCGCGCGCGGACCGGCGACAACTGGCGGCGGCACTGGGACACGCTGCGGCTGTACAGCCCGGCGTGCTACGACGGGCTGCCGGGGATGCGCTTCCCCGGGCCGGGACGGGCGTTCCCGACGAAGGACGAGGTCGCGGACTATCTGGAGGCCTACGCGGCCCGCTTCGAGCTGCCGGTCGAGCACGGCGTCCGCGTCACGGCGCTGAGCGGCGACGGCGACGGGTACGTCCTGGACTGCGGCGATCGCCGGTTCACGGCCGACAACGTCGTCGTGGCGACGGGGACGTTCGGGACGCGCGCGTACGTGCCTGCGTTCGCCGGCGAGCTGGACCCGGCCATCGCGCAACTGCACTCCACCGACTACCACCGCCCGGACCAGCTGCCACCCGGCCCGGTCCTCGTCGTCGGGGCGTCGCACTCGGGGGCGGACATCGCCGTCGAGGCGGCCCGCGAGCACCACACGATCCTGTCCGGCCGCACGAACGGGCAGCTCCCGGTGCCGCTGGAGTCGCGGCGGGCGCGAGCGGCGTTCCCGGTGCTGTGGTTCCTGGCCCGGCGGGTGCTCACCCTGCGCACGCCGATCGGCCGGAAGCTGCGACCGGAGATCCGGACGCACGGCGGGCCGCTACTGCGGGTCCAGTCCGACGACCTCGCCGCGGCCGGCGTGGAACGGGCGACGGAGCGGGTCGCCGGCGTGCGGGACGGGCGGCCGGTGCTCGACGGCGGCCGGGTGCTCGACGTCGCGTCCGTGGTCTGGTGCACGGGGTTCCGGCAGGACTTCGGCTGGGTCAAGCTGCCGGTCCTGGGCGACGACGGCTGGCCGCTGGAGGAGCGCGGCGTGGTGCCGTCGTCGCCCGGCCTCTACTTCACCGGCCTGGCCTTCCAGAGCGCGTTCGCCTCCATGCTGGTGGGCGGCGCCGGGGCCGACGCGGAGTACGTGGCCCGGCACCTGGCCGCCGCGCACCCCGTCAGGGCTGCTCGAACACCGCGACCGTCCGCGCCGGGACGGTGACGCCGGCGGCTCCCGCCACGGACTCGCGGACGACGGGGTCGGCGCCGGCCGCCTGGACGGGGTGCAGCCGCAGGCTCGCCGCGTCCTCCACCGGCGCCGTCGCCGCCGACGGCGTCGCGTTGTAGACGACGACCAGCCGCTCGCGGTCCGGGTCGAGGTCGGCGCCGGCGCGGTCGTCGAGCTGCATGACGATGACGCCTGCGGGCTGCGCCGGTCCCCCGTCACCGAACGAGAGCCGCTCCTGCACCAGGTCAGCCGACCCGAGCCGGAACAGCGGCGACGAGAACCGCAGCCTGAGCAGGTCCTGCGCCATCTCCGTCGCCGCACCCAGGTCGGCGGCGGACGGCCGCTGCCCCGGGTCGGCCAGCAGCTGGCGCATGAAGTCCCACTTCGCGGCGTTGTCCGTCTCCGGCGGCAGGCCGGACCCGAAGGTGCTCTCCTGCCCGGTCCAGTCGATCCGGTTGAACCAGTCGCCGGAGTCGTAGGAGTTGCGGTCCAGCGACTTCGACCGCAGCAGGTCCGCGCCCGCGTGCCAGAACGACGGGCCCTGGCCGAGCGCCGTCGTCGCCAGCGAGAGGACGTTCATCCGGACCCGGTCGGCCATCGGCGTCTCCGCGGGCAGCTTGTACGCGAGCGCGTCGAACAACGTCTCGTTGTCGTGCGCGTCGACGTAGGTGATCACCTCGGCGGGGTCGGCCGTGTAGCCGGCCGGTGAGCCGTTGTAGTCGACGTCCGCGCCGGTCACGGCCGCGCCGGTGGCGTCGGTGAAGGCGTAGTCGCGCAGGTTGCCGGTCAGCCCGACCTTGATCAGATCCTGCAGGTGCAGCAGCCGGGCCCGCTGCTCGTCCGGCGTCCCGTTGACGGCGGCGCCGTTCGGGTCGGTGAACAGGCCGCTGCCGAAGCCCTGCAGCCGCGGGTCGTCGTCGAACGGACCGCCGCCGCGGACGCCGTCGCGCAGCCGGTCGTTGAACGTGCCGATGCCGGCGCCGAACAGCTCCAGCTGCGTGGCCTGCTGGAATCGCGCGTTGTCGGCGACCTCGCCGAAGTTCCAGCCCTCGCCGTACACGTAGACGGACGCGCCGTCGACGCCGTCCTTCTGGGTGGTGAGCGCGTCCAGCGCGGACCGCACCCGCTCCATCGTCGACCGGCTGTGGTGGCCCATGAGGTCGAACCGGAAGCCGTCGACCTTGTAGTCACGCGCCCAGGTGACGACGGAGTCGACGATCAGCTTCTCCATCATCGCGTGCTCCGACGCGGTGTTGGCGCAGCAGGTGGACGTCTCGACGGCGCCCGTGGCGGACAGCCGCTGGTAGTAGCCGGGCACGATGCGATCCAGCACTGAAGGCGGGACGCCGGCCGCGAGGTCCCCATCAGCGGCGAGCCCCGCAAGGGAAAGGGGGAATTGCTCGTCCTGCCCGGCAGCATGGGTGTGGTTGTAGACGACGTCCATGACGACGCGCAGCCCGGCGCCGTTGAGGGCGGCCACCATCTCGCGGAACTCGCGGGTGCGGCCGGGGCCGTCCGGGTCGGTGGCGTACGAGCCCTCCGGGACGGTGTAGTGCAGCGGGTCGTAGCCCCAGTTGAACCCGTCCCGACCAGCGACGGCGGTCGTGCACTCCTGCTGCGCGGTACCGGCCGGGTCGGCGGCGGTCAGCGCCTCGAGGTCGCAGCCGGGGGTGGCCTGCGCGGCGCGGTCCTCCGGCACCGTCGCGAGGTCGAACACCGGCAACAGGTGGACCGTGTTCAGCCCGGCGTCCGCGAGCGTCGACAGGTGCCGCATGCCCGCGCCGCCGGGCTGCGTGAACGCCTGGTACGTGCCGCGCTGCGCCTCCGGCACGGACGTGTCGCCGACGGAGAAGTCGCGCACGTGCAGCTCGTAGATGGCGGAGTCCTCGGGCTGCGCCAACTCCGGCTTGGCCAGCGCGTCCCAGCCGGCCGGTTCGAGGGCCGGATCGGCCAGGTCGACGACGAGCGAGCGCTGCGAGTTCGTCGTCAGAGCGACGGAGTACGGGTCGGTGACGACGTTCGTCTCGACGCGGTCCGTCGCCGGCACGTACACGTCGACCTCGAACGCGTACGCGGCGCCGGCCCAGCGCGGGTTGCCGCGGGCGGTCCAGACGCCGTCGCGGTCGCGGCGCATCGGGACGGTCTGCTCGCTGCCTCCCGGCGGGGTGAGGAGCAGGTCAACGTGCTTCGCGGTGGGCGCCCAGACGGCGATGTCGGGACGCCGTCCGTGCCAGACGACCCCAAGCTCGCGGTCCGTGGCGCCGGCGTAGACGTCGTCCAGCACGCCGGGCAGCTGCACGCCGGTCGCGTCGACCAGCCGGCCGAGGTCGTCGTACGCGGCGACGGCGACCTGCCCGGTGAGCACGTCCTCGATGTCCTTCACGTCGGCGCGCAGGCCGTCGTACGACGCCAGGTGCGGGTAGCGCTCCTTGACGTCGTCCGGCAGCTCGACCGGCGTGAGCGGGTACGACGTCCCACCGGTCACCGCCTCGGCGTCGATCCCCAGCCCGCCGGTCGGCGCCGTGTGCAGCCGGAACGTCCAGCCCGCCGCGGCCGCCGGCAGGTCCCACGCCAGCAGCCCGCGCTCCAGCCAGTGCGCCTTCTGCTGCGTGAGGTCGGCCCGCGACTCCGCCGCCGACGACGTCACCGTCAGCACGTGCGTGGCGACGTCGTAGGCGAGCGTCGTCCGCGCGCCGGCCGGCACCGTGAACGCGATGTTCGCCCCGTTGGGCGCGCCGCCGGCTCCGTAGTTCTCGTCGAACGACAGCCCGTGCGTCACCTTGGCCTCGTACGTCCCGGCGGCGATGCCCGTCGTCGAGAGCGTGTAGACGCCGTCGCCGTCGGGATCCTTCAGCCATGAGCGCATGCAGGCCGGGTCCCAGTCGGCCGCACACCCCAGCTCGGACTGGAACGACCCCGGCACGGTGACGATCGGGTCCTGCCCGTCGCTGGTGGCCCAGTGCGTCGCGTGGTCGTAGTAGAACGTCACGTCGCCTGGTGTGCCGAGCGGGAGCGGGATGTTCGGGCCGTCGCGGCGGGCGCCCAGGCCGTAGTTCTCCGCCCACGAGCCGTCGATCGCGGCCTTGTACTCGAAGTCGCCCGCGGGCAGCGTGAACGTGCCCTTCCAGACGTCGTCGTTCGGATCGAGCGTGAGCCCGGCCTGCGCGCAGCCCGGGTCCCAGTCGCCGGCGCAGCCCTGCTCGCTGTTCAGGCTGCCGGGGACGGTGACGCGTTCCGGCTGCTCGACCGGCCCGCCGGTGCCCGGGTCCTCGTCGTCCTGCGGCTCGCCGACGACGCCGTACGTCGACGCGACGGAGAGGTTGCCGGAGTGGTCGCGCAGGACGGCGCGGTACTCGACCAGCGTGCCGTGCGCGAGGCCGCTGACGTCGTGGAAGACCCGGTACGGCGCGTTGTCGTCGGTGCCGAGTGGCTGCCACTCGTCCGTGCCCAGCGGCCGCCAGGCCAGCGTGACCTGGTTGAACCCGCCGGCCGGCACGGCGACGCCGACCTCGGCCCGTCCGCCGACGGTGCCGCCCGGGCCGGGCGTGCGGAACTGCACCGCGGGCGCGTCCTTCGCCTTGGGCAAGGCCTTCGGCGCCTGCCAGACGGCGGCGGACAGCGGCGGGACGGTGACGGTGACCCGGCCCTGCGCATCCGACCTCGTGTTCGTCGCCGACGCGGGCCAGACCGGCTGGAACGTCGTCCGCGGGTTGAACGTCGCGAAGCTCACCGTCTGGGCGTCGGTCGAGTTGTTGGTGGCGACGACGTACTCGACCTGCTCGTCGGCGTCGATGCGGCTGAACGCGTACACGCCGGCGTCGTCGCTCGCGTAGCGGTGGATCTGCGCGCCGTCGGCCAGCGCCGGGTGCTCGTCGCGCAGCGTGGACAGGTCGGCGAGGCGGCGGTAGATCGGGTGGTCCGGGTCGAAGTTCTCCTCCGCCGTCGTCGCGTCGGTGCCGATGAGGTCGTCGTCGTTGTAGCTGGCCACCTGGCTCGGGAACAGGTCCTGACGGGCGTCCTTGTCGCCGCCGTCGCCGGTGAAGCCCTGCTCGTCGCCGTAGTAGACGACCGGCTGGCCGCGGGTCAGGTACATCAGGTCGTGCGCGAGCAGGGCCCGGCTGAGCTGCTCGTCCGGCGCCACCCCGGTGTCCTGCACGAACATCCCGATCCGGCCCATGTCGTGGTTGCCGAGGAACGTCGGCAGCGAGTACGCGTTCGAGTCGGCGTCGGTGTAGTGGTCGTCGCCGGCGAACAGATCGCGCAGCTCCGTCGTCGGGCGGCCGGTCGCGAAGCCCTGTGTGCGGGCCTGGAAGCCGAAGTCGATGGTCGCCTGCAACCCGCCCTCGGTCGTGTACCGCGACATCGCCGCCGGGTTCGCGTCGTACACCTCGCCGAACATGAAGAAGTCGTCGGCGCCCGACTCGTGCGCGGCGTCCAGCACCTCCGGGGCGAACTTCTGCCAGAACTCCATGTTGACGTGCTTGACGGTGTCAATGCGGAACCCATCAACCCCGAACGCCGCCCAGTATTGATAAATGTTGATCAACCCATCGCGGACCGCCGGCTGCTCGGTGAACAGGTCGTCGAGCCCGACGAAATCGCCGTACAGGTCGCCCTCGGTGCCGTCGAAGGCCGCGTTGCCGCGGTTGTGGTAGAGCGTCGGGTCGTTCAGCCAGGCCGGCACCTTGACCGTCGCGTCCTCCGGTGTGCGGAAGAACGGCGTGTACGGGAACGACGTCCGTGGGTCCAGCTCGGGGAAGGTGTCGCCGGCCGCGTAGTCGGAGTCGTCGAACTCGTTGCCGGCGGCGTCTCGGTACGGTGCGTCGGCCTTCGGGACGTAAGTGAAGGCGCCCTCCTCGTAGTCGATGACGTCCGCGGTGTGGTTCGTGATGATGTCGAAGAACACCTTGATGCCCCGCGCATGCGCCTCGTCGATGAGTTGGCTGAGCTCCTCGTTCGTGCCGAGATGCGGGTCGATCCGGGTGAAGTCGGTGATCCAGTAGCCGTGGTAGCCGGCGCTGACGTCCGCGCCGCTGCCCTGCACCGGCCGGTTCATGAACGACGGCGTCAGCCAGATCGCGGTCGTGCCGAGATCCTCGATGTAGTCCAGCCGGCGGAGGATCCCGGCGAGGTCGCCGCCGTGGTAGAAGCCCTTGTCCGCGGGGTCGAGCCCGTGCACCAGCCGCGGCTCGTCCGTCCCGGGCGGCACCTGGTACCCGCCGGTGTCGTTGGACGGGTCGCCATTGTCGAACCGGTCCGCCATCACGAAGTAGAACCGCTCGTCGGTCAGGCCCGCGCGCAGGCTGGTGCCGGCCAGCTGCTCGTCGTCCTCGGTGAGGCCGGGCTGCGGGTTCGTCGGCGCGACCGCGATGCGGTGACTCTCGTCGTCGTACGAGAACGTCACCTCGGCCAGCGCCTCCAGCACCAGCGGCAGGTTCGGCCCGTTCGCGACGCCGCCGGCGCCGTAGTTCTCGTCCCAGCTGCCGTTCAGGGCAACCTTGAACTCGTACGATCCGGCCGGCAGTTCGGCCGCCAGCGCATACGCTCCCCCGTCCGCCGGGGTCAGCGCGGTGGCGGCACAGGCCGGGTCCCAGTCGG
Source organism: Jiangella muralis (assembly GCF_001270745.1). Classification (GTDB taxonomy): domain Bacteria; phylum Actinomycetota; class Actinomycetes; order Jiangellales; family Jiangellaceae; genus Jiangella; species Jiangella muralis. The sequence continues at coordinate 216,350 of NZ_LFXL01000026.1, read as the reverse complement.
CAGGGCAGCCCAGTTCGCTCTGCAGGCTCCCGACCAACGTGACGACGCTCGGCGCCGTCGCGTCCTCTGCCCCCGCGGCCGTCGCGGCGGGTGCCGCCGCTGCGGGTGGCGCCGCCGCAGGTGCCGCCGCCGCTGCGGTTGCCCCAGCCGTCGCCGCCCCAGCAGTCCCAACGGCCGCCGCAGGTGCCGCCGCCGCTGCGGTTGCCCCAGCCGTCGCCGCCCCAGCAGTCCCAACGGCCGCCGCGGTCGCGATGGGCGTCGTAGCTGCCGCGCCCGTCGCGGCGGGTGGCGCGGCCTCGGCCGTGACGGCGACCGATCCCAAGGCGGTGGCGAGGGCGAGAGCGAGGAGTCGGCGACTGGGCGGCAGGGTCGGCATCGGTCACTCCCGGGGCGGACGGCGATGTCACGGTGCCCGAGACGCTAGCCACCCCCGGCGACTCTTGCAAGACTTGCAGCAAGCTTTCAAGTGCCCGAAATGCGCACTGCTCATCCCTTGACACCGTCGACCCATGGCCGCACCCGACCACACTGAGTTCGCTCCCGGCCTCGCCTCTCGCACTTGCCGCCACGCCCCAGACCCGCCGCACCCCGGTCCGCCGGCCCTCGGTTCCGCCCGCCCCGGTTCCGAAACGCGCGTGGTCTGCCACACCCGTGGTCTGCCATGCCCAGCCAGTCGCGGCCCCGGGTCTGTCACCCCGCCCCGCCACGTACGCCACGACACCCCGGCCCGCCGCGGCCCCGGCTCCGCCAACCCTCGGGTCGGTCACGCCCAGGTCGGTCACATGCTGGCCTGTCACGCCCCGCCCGCCACGTACGCCACGACGCCCCGGCCCCGCCACGGTTCCGCCAACCCTCGGGTCTGTCACACCCCGCCCTGCCACGCCCGCCCCGCCACGTGCGCCGCCAGGTCACCTCGGCAGGGTCGGCGGCGGGCGGCGGGCGGCGGGCGGCGGGCGGGGAACCGAACCGTCCGGCCCACGTTCGCCGTCGCGGCGATTCAGGCAGCCGGGACGGGCACCGGCGGCGGCGGGCCGACGTAGCGGGCGGCGGGCCGGATGATCTTGCTGTCCGCCGCCTGCTCCAGGATGTTCGCCGTCCAGCCCACGACCCGGGCGACCGCGAACGTCGGCGTGAACATCGCCCGCGGCAGCCCGCACTGCTCCATCACGACGCCGGCGTAGAACTCGACGTTGGTGTGCAGCTCGCGACCTGGCTTGAGCTCGGCCAGAATCGCCTCGACCTGCCGCTCCACCTCGACGGCGAACTCGGCCAGCGGGCCGCCGAATCCGGTCGCGATCTCACGCAGCATCCGCGAGCGCGGGTCCTCCGTGCGGTAGACCGGGTGGCCGAAGCCCATGATCCGGTCGCCGGCCAGCACCCGCTCACGCACCCATGCCTGAATGCGGTCCGGCGTGCCGATGGCGTCCAGGGTGTCCAGCGCCCGGCTCGGCGCGCCCCCGTGCAGTGGACCCGACAGCGCCGCGATACCGCCGACCAGGCAGGCCGCGACGTCGGCGCCGGTGGAGGCGATCACCCGCCCGGTGAACGTCGACGCGTTGAAGCCGTGGTCGATGGTCGAGATCAGATACCGCTCGACGGCGCGGGCGTGATCAGGCGCCGGCTCCTGTCCGGACAGCATGTACAAGTAGTTCGCCGCGTGCCCGAGGTCGGTGCGCGGCTCGACCGGCTCCAGCCCCTGCCCGAGCCGGTACAGTGCTGCCAGCAACGTCGGCACGACGGCACCGGCCAGCAGTGCGTCGTCACGCCGCTCGTCTGCGGCGAGGTCGTAGACCGGCTGGAACCCCGCCGCCGCGCCGACCAGCGACAGCGCCGTACGCAATCCGGCCATCGGACCGGACGCGGCGCTCGCGCGGGCAACCGCCGGCAGCGCCGCACGCACCTCGTCGGTCAGCGCCCGCAGCCCGGCGACCCGGCGGGCGAACGCGACGCTCTCCTCCGCCGACGGCAGCGCACCGAACAGCATGAGATGCCAGACGTCCTCGAAGCTGCGATTCGCGGCCAACTCGACGGCCGAGTACTCGCGGTAGTGGTAGAAGCCCTCCTGGCCCCGGACATCGCCCAGCACGGTCTCGGTGACGACAACCCCGGCCAGTCCACGCGGCACCTGTGCAGTCATGGTTCCTCCAGTGCGCTCAATAGTTGACAGTAATGATAGATATGTTGATTTGGGTCAATATCTCGATGAAGGTGGACGATGGTGGAGCAGCGTCGGCTGACGACTCAACAGGTCGCGGCCCGGCTCGGAGTCAAGCCCGAGACGGTGTACGCCTACGTGAGTCGCGGCCTGCTCGGCAGCAGGCGGGGCGCCGGGGGCCGGGCCAGCACGTTCGATCCCGACGAGGTGGAACGGCTGGCGCGCCGGCGCCGCGGCCGTCCGGACGCCGGTTCCGCCGGGGGACGCGAGCAGGATGCGGCCGGACCCGTCTACAGCGGCGTGACGCTGATCGAGGACGACCGCTTCTACTACCGCGGCGTCGATCCGGTGGAGTTGGCGCGGCGGTCGTCGTTCGAACCGGTCGCGTGGTGGTTGTGGACGGGCGACGAGCGGCCCGGCCCGCCCTTCGCCGCTCCGGCCGCTGGGCTGGCCGCGGCCCGGGCCGCCGGTGACGCGTTGCCGCCGCAGGCCGGCCTGGTCGACCGGCTCCGAGTGGCGGCGGTCGCGGCGGCGACCGTCGACCCGGTCCGGTTCGACCTGCGCCCCGGCACCGTCGCGGCGACGGCCCGCGGACTCATCGCCACCTTCGTCGACGCACTCCCGCGCCGCGATGGCCGGAGTGAGGACGTGGGGTACGGCGCGCCTGACCACGGCCTCCCGATGGGCCACGGCGCGGGCGCTGCGACCGGCCACGACGTGGGCGGCCCCGGCCACCCGGCGCGCGGCGGGACCGGGCGGACAGGGGCCGGCCGGCCTGGCCACGGCGGCGCAGCCCAGCACGGCGACACAGCCCAGCACGGCGACACAGCAGGCCGTAGCGGCACAACGGGCCACGGCGGCGCAGCCCGCCACGGCAGCACAGCCCTGGATGGCCACACGGCAGGCCACGACGGCGCGGCCCAGCACGGCGGCACGGCAGGCCGCGGCGGCACAACGGACGAGGACGAGATCATTGCCGAGCGGCTGTGGCCGCGGCTGACCGACCGACCGCCCGGGCCGTACGCCGTGCACATCCTGGACCGAGCGCTGGTGCTGTTGATCGACCACGGGCTGGCGGCGTCGACCGTGACGGCGCGGGCGGCGGCGTCGGCGCGGGCGCATCCGTACGCGGTCGTCTCGGCGGCGCTCGGCGCTGCGGAGGGACCGCTGCACGGCGGAGCGAGCGGGCTGGCGCACCGGATGCTCACCGACGTCCTCGAGAGGGGCGCCGGGCCGGTCGTGGCCGAGCACCTACGAGCGGGGCGGCGCATCCCGGGGCTGGGGCACCGGCTCTACCGGACCACCGATCCGCGAGCGCAGGTGCTGTTCGAACGGCTCGCGGCCATGCCCGAGGCCGCGCCTGCCCTGGCCGCCGCCCGCGCCGTCACCGAGACCGCCGCGACGCACCTGCCGCTGCCGGCGAACGTCGATCTGGCGTTGGCGACGCTGACGGTCGCGGCAGGGATGCCGCCGGAGGCCGGCGAGGCGATCTTCACGGTGGCACGGACAGCCGGCTGGATCGCGCACGCGCTGGAGGAGTACGACGAGCGAGCGCTGCGGGTCCGCGTCACCGGCCGGTACGAAGGCCCGCCACCACCGCAACCGCTGCCCTCACTGTCCTGACCGCCCCGCACGCGCCAGGCCTAGGACATGCGGGCGCTGGCGTCACTGCTCTGACGGCTCCGGCGGCAGGTGCTCGACGGCCCAGGAGGAGATCTGGTCGAGGGCAGGCATCAGGGCGCGGCCGTGGTCGGTGAGCTCGTAGCTGACGGAGACCGGCGGGCCCTCGTCGACGCGGCGGCGGACCAGCTGGTGCCGCGTCAGCTCGGCGAGGCGATCGGCCAGGACGGAGTCGCTGAGGCCGTCGATGGCGCGCGACAGCTCCCGGAAACCCGCCGGGCCGGTCTGAAGCCCGCCCAGGACCAGCGCGTTCCAGCGCTTCCCGAGGATCGTGAAGGCCCGGGTGAGCGCGGCGTCGGTGCGCGCGCAGGCGTCCACATCATGGGTGGCGCGAACCGGCGCGGGCATGTCAGGAATACTAGCGCGAGCGGGGTTGCTTCGATTTTCGAAGCTGCTACGAGAAGGCTCGTAGCTTCGACTCTCCGAGGAGTATTCGTGACCGAGACCCACGGCTCGCGCCCCTCCGTCGTCATCGTCGGCGGCGGGTTCGGCGGCATCAACGCCGCGAAGGCGCTCGACGAGGTCGCCGACGTGACCCTGGTCGACCCGTCCGACACCTTCCTGCACAATCTCGCGTCCTGGCGGGCGCTGGTCGAGCCCGAGTGGCTGGACCGGATCTTCCTGCCGTACGACCGGCTGCTCGCGCACGGCCGCTTCGTCCGCGACCGCGCCGTCGACGCGGACGGAGCCGGGGTCACGCTGGCCTCGGGCGAGCGGCTGGCCGCCGACTACGTCGTCCTCGCAACCGGCTCGTCCTACCCGTTCCCGGCGAAGACCGACGAGACCGACGTCGCCGTGGCGCGGCAGCGGTTCCTGGCGGCGCACGACGCGCTACGCGGGTCGGGCCACGCGCTGGTGATCGGCGCCGGCGCGGCCGGGCTGGAGCTGGCCGGCGAGATCAAGACCGCCTACCCGGACAAGGACGTCACTCTGGTCGACCTCGCCGACGACATCCTGCCCGGACCGTACGACCAGGAACTGCGCGCGGAACTGCGCCGCCAGCTCGACGGGCTCGGCGTGCGGCTCGTCCTCGGCAGCCCGCTGCGGGCGGTGCCGGACGCCCCGGCCGCGACGGCCGCACAGGTCACCGTCACGACGGAGGCCGGCGAGGAGCTGACTGCCGACATCTGGTTCCGCGCGTTCGGTGTGACGCCGGCCACCGGGTTCGTCACCGGATCACTGGCCGCCGCCCGCGACGACCAGGGCTACCTGCGCGTCGACGACCAGCTGCGGGTCGCCGGGCACGAGAACGTGTACGCGATCGGCGACATCGCCGACGCCGACCGCAACATGGCGGCGACGGCGCGGCTGCAGGCGGAGCTGCTCGCGGCGAACCTGACGGCGCGCATCACCGGCGCGGGCGAGGTGAGCGCGTACCAGAAACTGCCGCCGCTGGTCGCGATCCCGCTCGGCCCGGAGGGCGGCGCCGGCCAGCTCCCCGGCATCGACGGCGTGGCGGGCCCGGAAGTGATCGCGCAGGTCAAGGGCCGGGCGATGCTGATGGATACCTACGACGACCTGTTCAACGTCGAGCCGGTGGCCTGACGTCCAGGGGTGAGCGTCCGCACGGCGCCGGACGCTCACCCATGCCGTCAGCGGCTGAAGGTGTAGGCCGTGACGTCGGCGACGGGCCGGTAGCCGAGGGCGGCGTAGACGCGGTTCGCCGTGGGGTTGGCGAGGTCGGTGAAGAGGGCGCAGCGGTCGGCGCCGGCGTCGAGCACGGCCTGGCTGACCGCCGCCACCAGCACCGACGCGTAGCCGCGGCGACGGCAGCCGGGTGGGGTGTAGACCGGCGCGATGCGAGCGACGCCGCCGACTGTGCGGGAGACGCCCGTGAAGCAGGCCGGGCCGTCGTCGTCCCAGAGCCAGGCGCGCTGCTCGGCGACCAGCTGGCCCACGACACGCTCGGCGACGCTGGCGCCGGGCGCGGCGTTGGACTCGCGCTCGAACGCCAGCGTCCAGTCGACCAGCAGGTCGCGGTCGCCGGGACCGGCGAGCCGGGCGGTTCCGGGCACCGGCCGCGGCGGCACGACGGCGTCGAGCTCGAACAACCGCTGTCTCATCGAGACGGCGACCGTGCCGCCGGTGCGGCCGGCCCACGCCCGGGCGTACGCCGCGGCCTCGTCCGTGGCGCCGGTGACGCCGCTGACGCCGTCGATCCCCGGGCAGCGGTCGAGCATGGCCAGGGCGAGCCGCTCGGCCTCGACCGGCGGTGCGGCGACGTGGACGCGGAACGGCGGCGTCCACACCGCGACGCCGGCCACCCCGCCGGGCGCAGCCCCGCCGGCCACCCCGTCGGCCAGCAGCGCGAACGTGCCGCCGGACCCGCCCCGGCGCTCACGGTCGACGGTGGTGAGCAGCACCGAGCGCAGCACCGGCTCGCGCCGCAGCCACTCGTGCGCCCACTGCCAGAACTCCTCGGCGTCGGTGGTGATCGAGATCTCGCTCATCAACGCACCCGGGTGACGCGGCCCTCGTCCCACACCGGCTCGGGTGCCTCGTAGACGGTGCCGTTGGCGCCGAACACGAGGAAGCGGTCGAAGTCGCGGGCGAACCAGCGGTCGTGGGTGACGGCGAGCACCGTGCCCTCGAACGCCTCGAGCCCGTCCTGCAGCGCCTCGGCCGACACGAGGTCGAGGTTGTCGGTGGGCTCGTCGAGCAGCAGCAGCGTGGCGCCGGACAGCTCGAGCAGCAGGATCTGCAGCCGCGCCTGCTGCCCGCCGGACAAAGACTCGAACGCCTGGTCGGCGGCGTGCGCCAGCTCGTACCGGTCGAGCGCGCGGCTGGCCTCCTCGCGCGCCATGCCGGCCCGCCGTCCGTCGCCGCGGTGCAGGATCTCGAGGAGGGAGCGGCCGACCAGCTCGGGGTGGTCGTGGGTCTGCGCGAACCAGCCCGGCCGCACCCGCGCGCCCAGCCGCGCCATACCGGTGTGGAGGACCGGCGCGATGGGAACGTCGTCGACGGGCTCGTGCTCGGGCTCCGGGTCGGTGCCGCCGGCGGCGAGCAGCCGCAGGAAGTGCGACTTGCCGGAGCCGTTGGAGCCGAGGACGGCGACCCGCTCGCCATACCAGACCTCGAGGTCGAACGGCTTCATCAGGCCGGTCAGCTCCAGCGACTCGCAGATGACGGCGCGCTTGCCGGTGCGCCCGCCGCGCAGCCGCATGCGCAGGTTCTGCTCGCGCGGCTGATCCTCGGGCGGGCCGGCGTCCTCGAACCGGCGCAACCGGGTCTGCGCCGCCTGGTAGCGGGCCGCCATGTCGGAGTTGTAGGCCGCCTTCTGCTTGTACATGAGCACGAGCGCCTTCAGCTTCGCGTGCTCTTCGTCCCAGCGGCGGCGCAGCTCCTCGAGCCGGGCGAACCGCTCGCGCCGGGCCTCGTGATAGCTGCCGAACCCACCCGGGTGCACCCAGGCGGTGTTCCCGGCCGCACCCAGCTCGACGGTGACGACGCGGGTGGCGGTGCGGTGCAGCAGCTCGCGGTCGTGGCTGACGTAGAGCACCGTCTTGGCCGACTCGAGCAGCCGGTCCTCGAGCCACCGCTTGGCCGGCACGTCGAGGAAGTTGTCGGGCTCATCGAGCAACAGCACCTCGTCGGGTCCGCGTAGCAGCGCCTCGAGCACCAGCCGCTTCTGCTCTCCGCCGGACAGCGTCGACACCTCGCGCCAGCGGCAGCGCTCGAACGGGATGCCCAGCGCGGCCGTGGTGCAGACGTCCCACAGCACCTCGGTCTCGTAGCCGCCGGCGTCGGCCCACTCGCCGAGGGCGGCCGCGTACGTCATCTGGGTGGGCTCGTCGTCGCGGTCCATCATGGCCAGCTCGGCAGCGTCGACGGCGGCAGCGGCGGCCCGCACGCGGGGCGGCGCCACCGAGAGCAGGAGGTCGCGGATGTCCTGGGCGTCGCGGGCGACGAACTGCCGCATGACGCCGAGCCCGCCGCTGCGCGTGACGGCGCCGCCGTGCGCTGCGAGGTCGCCGCCGACGATGCGCAGCAGCGTGGTCTTGCCGGACCCGTTCGCCCCGACCAGCGCGACCTTGGCGCCGTCGCCGACCCGGAACGAGACGTCGTCGAGCAGCACCCGCCCGTCGGGGAGGGTGAAGGAGACGGCGTTGAGGTCGACGTGGCCCATGATCCCAGTCTCGCCCCGGCGCGAGCCACGGTCGAGGGGTTTTCGGCGCGCTCAGAACCCGGGGTCGAGCTCGCCGGCCATGACCGCGACCAGGACGTCCGGCGCGAGGTCCTCTTTGTAGACGTAGGCCCGGGCGCCGCTGACGCGGGCGTCCTGCGGCAGGTCGGACGCCGGGTACGTCGACATCAGCAACACGACGGCGTCAGGCACGGCCGCGAGCAGCCGGCGGGTGGCCTCGATGCCGGAGATGCCGGGCAGGTTGATGTCCATCAGCACCAGCGCGGGCCGCAGCGACGCGGCGAGCCGCACCGCGTCCTCGCCGCTGGATGCCTCACCGGCGACCCGGAACCCGGGCGTGGCGCCGACGACGTACCGGGCGACGGACAGGTAGGTCTCCTGATCGTCGACCACGAGGACGTCGACGACGGTGGGCGGAGCCTCGGCGTGGGGGGTGTGCGGACTGCCGGCCATGACACCAGCATCGTCGCCGCCGGGCGCATCCGCCACCCGGTCACCACCCGTCCCGCGGGGGTGCCAGCACCCCGTCAGCGCAGCGAGGCGAGGTACAGCAGGACGGCGCTGACCCGGCGGTGGACGTCGGGCTCAGCGGTGAGGCCGAGCTTGGCGAACAGCGCGTTGATGTGCTTCTCGACGGCGCGCTCGGTGAGCACGAGCGCGGCGGCGACGCCGGCGTTGCTCTTGCCCTGCGCGATCTGCTCGAGCACCTCCAGCTCGCGCCTGGTCAGCCCGGCGAGCGGATCGCCGGGCGGGCGGTTGCCGGCCACCAGCACCTCGACGACACGCGGGTCGACGACGCTGCCGCCGTGGGCCACCTCGCGGACGGCCGCGGCCAGCTGGTCGGGCTCGCTGACCCGCTCCTTGAGCAGGTAGGCGCGCCGCTGCGAGCCGCCGGAGAGCAGCTCCAGCGCGTACGCGGGCGCGGCGTACTGCGACAGCACGACGACGCCGGTCTCGGGCGCGGTCTCACGCAGCCGGGTGGCGGCGCGGATGCCTTCGTCGCTGGAGGTCGGCGGCATGCGGATGTCCGTGACGACGACGTCGGGCCGGTGCTCGTCGACCGCGGCCAGCAGGCCGTCCAGGTCACCTGCCACGCCGACGACCTCGAGGTCGGGGTACAGGCTCAGCACCCGCTGGACGCCCTCGCGCACCAGCAGGGCGTCGTCGGCGACGACGATGCGGACCCGGGCGCCTGTGGTCACGGGTGGGAGCGTACCGGCGTCAGCGCGGCGACGGGCAGCGTTCCGACGACGACGGCGCCGGCGCCCGGCGCGCTGGTGACCGTCAGCTCGCCGCCGAACACGCCGAGGCGGTCGCGCATGTTGACGAAGCCGTGGCTCTCGCCGGTGGCCGCGGGATCGAAGCCGGCGCCGTCGTCGGCCACCTCGAACTCCAGCTCGCCGTCCGCGGACGCGCCGACCCGTACCGTCACCGTCGCGTCGGGTCCGGCATGCTTGCCGGCGTTCTGAAGAGCTTCCAGGCAGCAGAAGTACACCGCGGCCTCGGCCTCCGGCGAGTAGCGCGGGACGCCGTCGGCCTCGACCCGGACGGGGATCGTGGCGCGTCCGGCGGCGGTGCGGAGCGCCTCGCCGAGGCCGTGCTCGCGCAGCAGCGGCGGGTAGATGCCGTGCGCCAGCTCGCGCAGTTCGGTCAGTGTCTCCTGGACGTCGGTGCGCAGCTCCTCCAGCAGCGCCGCCGCGTCGCCCGTCGCCAGCCGCCTGGCCAGGCCCAGCTTCACCGCCAGCGCGACCAGCCGCTGCTGCGCGCCGTCGTGCAGGTTGCGCTCGATCTGCCGCCTGGACGCGTCGGCGGCGGACACGATGCGGGCCCGCGACGCCTGTAGCTCGGCGTTGCGGTGGCGCAGCTCCTCCAGCGACGCCTGCAGCGCGGAGTCGAGGCGGACGTTGTGCAGCGCCAGGCCGACCTGCCGGGCGAGGTCGGCCAGGACGCGGTCGTCGTCGTCGCTGAACGGCCGGTCGTCGGCGGAGCGGACCACGACCAGCAGCCCCAGCAGCCGGCCCAGGTGCGTGACAGACGCGACGCGCACCGATCGACGTGCGTTCGCCGATGAGGTAGGCATGACCCGCCCGGCCCGGGTGGGGCCCACCCTATGGGCGGGCACCGACAACGTCGGCGCGCTTTCGCCCGACGCACCTCCGCCCGGCCCGGCCTCGCCGCCCGGCGCACCTCCGCCCGGCTCGCCGTCGCCGACCGGAGCCGGGCCGCCCGGGCCGCCCGGCCCGCCGGGCTCGCCCGTTCCCGGCCCGCCCGCGTCGGCCAGCAGCGACGGCAGCCACATCGCCGCCCACGCGTTGCCGGACACGCGGGCCCGGCTGACGGCGGCCAGCTCGGGACCGGCGAGGGTCAGCCGGCCGTGGCCGCGTTCGGGCACCGAGACGGTTCGTTCGAGGACGCCGTCCTCGCCGGTCCAGACCTCGGCGCCGACCGGGCCGAGGGTGGAGCGCAGTGTCTCGGCCAGTTGCAGCAGCAGCTCGTCCATCGGGACGGCGCGGGTCATGCGGGAGCCGAAGGTCTCCAGCGCGGACGACGCGGGTCGCTGCGGGCGGCCGGCCCACTGCTCGGCGAGCTCGTGCAGCCGCCCGCGCACCGGCTCGGCCAGCACGACCGCCGTCAGCGCGGCCAGCATCGAGAACGCCAAGACGCCCTGCCCGTCGTCGTCGACCTCGCCGCCGAGGCCGATCACGACGACCAGGTAGACGGCGAGCACCATCAGCGCCAGGCCGCAGAACACCAGCGTCGGCCCGGCGCCGGCGCCCGCGCGGCGTCGCAGCCGGGGCACGGCCGCCGCCACCACGGCGACCGGGACCGCGGCCAGCCCGAGCAGCGCCCAGGGCAGCAGCTCGCCGGGCAGGTCGATCAGCGTCCGCAGCGCCCACACCACGAGAGCGACGGCGACGGCCACCAGCGCCGCCCATCCGGCCCACAGCGCGACGTCGCGCCGGTTCCGCGCGTGCACCGAACCGTTCACCCCGCCCACCTCCTCACTCCGCCCTCAGCACGGAACTCACCCGCAACGACGCCGCCCGCTGCGACGGCCACGCGGCCAGCAGGTTCGCCGCCACCAGGGCGACCGGCGGCACCAGTGCCAGCGCCAGCGCGTCCACCGGCGGCACGTACAGCAGCGGCGTGGTGTCGGCGACGTATCGCCACACCACCCGGCCGAGCGCGACACCTAGCGGGACGCCGATCAGCAGCCCGGCCAGCGCCAGGACGCTGGCCTGCGTGGTCACGACGGCGCGCGACTGCCGCCGGGTCAGCCCGACGGCGCGCAGCACGGCCAGCTCGTGCCGGCGACGGCGCACGGCGGTGGCCAGGGCGTGCCCGACCGCGCCGAGCGCCAGCACGGCCAGGAACCCGGCCAGCACCACGGGCAGGGTCCGGATCTGCCGGATCTCCGCGACCGGGGTGGGCACTTCCGGCGGGGCGAACCCGACGCCGGTGGTCTCGGCCAGCCGGGCGGCGACGGCCGCCGGGTCGGCGCCGGGACGCAGCTCGACGTGCGCCTCGTGGAACTTGACGTCACCGGCGAACAGCGCGTCGTAGCCGTCGCGGGTGGCCCAGGAGCCGGTCGTGTAGTCGTTGTGCGAGCCGTCGGGCAGGTACGCGATGCCGGTGACGGTGGCGCTGCCGGTCCCGCGGGTCGCCACCAGGTCGACGCGGTCGCCGACGCCCGCTCCGGCGGCCGCAGCCGTCGCCGGGGCGAGCACGATCTCGTCCGCCCGCTCCGGCATCCGGCCGTCCAGGACGACGACGTCCGGCACGCCGTCGCCGACCGGCGCGTAGGCGTAGACCGCGGCGGACACCCCGCCGATCTCCGCCGCGCCGATGCGGGCGTCGTTGACGGCGACGACGTCGGGGTCGGCGGCGGCCGCGGCCAGCACGTCGGAAGCCGGCGGCACGTCCTCGCCGTCGTCGAGGTAGGCCAGCAGCTGGTGGGTCTGGCCGAAGGTGCGCAGGTCGCCGGTCGCGCCGTCGACGCCGCTGGAGAACGTGAACGCCGCGAGCACGCCGGCCACCCCTGTGACCGCGCCCAGCAGCGCGGGCCGCACGGGCACCGCCTGGCGGCCGCGGCCGGGCTCCAGCGCGAACCGGGTGCCGACGACCACGGGCACCGGCATCCCCGCGGCGGCGACGGCGCTCGCGACGGCCGAGCGGCGGCGGTGCGGCGCCGACCGGGCCGCGCGCACGGCCAGGACGGCCGCCGCGACGGCCGCGACGGCCACCAGCGCCGGCACCGCGAGCAGGCCGATGCCCAGGACCGGGACGTCGGCATCGACGCCGGGGGCGGGCTCCAGCGTCGCCGCGGAGCCGATCGGGAACCACCGGGACGCCGCCACCGCGCCGGCCGCGCCGAGCACCGCGCCCGCGGCCGCCGCCAGCACGGGCCCGAGCGGCGCGGCCGCGACCACCTGCCGCGGCAGCATGCCCACGCCCCGCAGCGCCTGCAGGTCCGCGACCGACGCGGCGACGTAGCGCGCGACCGGCTGCCCCACCAGGAACACCGCGGCGGCGGCCGCGACCGCCGCGAACACCAGGAGCGCGTCGGCCTCGAACCCGGTGACGTCGCGGGCGTGCTGGTGGAACGCCTCGCCCAGGTTCCAGACGTCGACCGTGCGGCCGGTGAGCCGCTCCAGCTCGGCCTGGAACGCCGGGATGGCCGCGGCGCCACCGTCCAGCCGGGCGATCGCGTTGAACAGCTCGGTCGGCGAGCCGGCGCCCAGCTCGGCCGGATACCGCTCGTACAGCCCGGCCGACGATGTCAGCAACCCCTGGCCGCCGAGGCCGTCGCCGTGCCAGAACGACCGGACGACGCCGACGATCCGCGCCTCGACGACGGGCCCGTCCGGCGGCAGCGACGGATCGGCCCGGAAGGCGGCGAACGACTCGGGCCGGAACAGCCGGATCGTCACGGTGTCGCCGACGTCCAGGCCGTAGATCTCGACGAAGCGCGGCGTCACCGTCGCCTCGTCGGCGCGGTGCGGGTCGGGCAGCCGCCCGGCGAGGACGACCGGCCGCTCCACCGTGACCATGGTGTCCGGGCCGACGGCGCCGCCCAGCGAGTCGGCCGGCACGCCGTCGACGGCATACGGGGCGCCGCCGAACGTGGACAACGCGGCCACCCCGGGCAACTGCCGCACCGCGGCCCAGTCGAAGCCGGGCTGGTTCGGCAGGATCGCGAGGTCCGCGGGCAGCGTCCGCTCCAGCAGGCGGTCGACGGCGCTCTCGCCGCGCCGGGCGCCCGCGACCGCCGTCAGCACCGTCCCCGCGGCCAGCGCCACCAGCAGCGCCAGCACCAGCAAGGACCGCCACCGGCGGCGCAGCTCCAGCCGCAGCCACGCCGCCGCCATCACTCCGCCCTCAGCACGGAACCCACCCGCAACGACGCGGCCCGGTGCGACGGCCATGCGGCCAGCAGGTTCGCCGCCAGCAGCGCCAGCGGCACGATCAGCAGCAGCGCCAGCGCCGCCAGCGGGGCGACGTAGAGCAGCGGCGTCGTGTCGGCGACGTAGCGCCAGACGGTCCGGCCCAGCGCCAGGCCGAGCGGCACCCCGACCGCCAGCCCCACCAACGCGAGCAGGCTGGCCTGGGTGACGACGACGCCGCGGGACTGCCAGCGGGTCATGCCCAGCGCCCGCAGCACCGCGACCTCGTGCCGGCGACGGCGCACGGCGGTGGCCAGCGCGTGCCCCACGGCGCCCAGCGCGAGCACCGTCAGGAACCCGGCCAGGAACACCGGCAGCGTCCGGACCTGGCGCAGTTCCGCGAGCCGGCTGGGCGGCTCGGCCGGGGTGACGACGTCGGTGACGGACTCGGGCGGCGCGCCGGTGGCCGCGGCGATCACCGGCACCACGGCGGCCTCCAGCCGCTCGGTCACCGCCGCCGGGTCGGCGCCGGGCGTCAGCCCGAGCAGCACGAGGTGGTACTTGAACGCCGGCGACACCGTGCTGGCCGGGTCGAACAGCGTGTCGTAGCCGGCGCCGGAGACCCAGCCGCCGGTGACGTAGTTGTTGTGCGGGCCCTCCGGCACGAACGCCAGGCCGGTGACGGTGAACTCGCGGTCGCCCGCGGTTCCGGCCATCGTCACGACGTCGCCGACGCCCACGCCCATCGCGTCGGCGCTGCCGGGCGCCAGCGCCACCTCGCCCGGCTGCTCCGGCGCCCGGCCGTCGACCAGCACCGGCCGCAGCGGCTCGCGTCCGGCCTGGTCCAGCGTGAACAGCGTGACCGGCCGGTTCTCGACGGCCGCGACCGCGATGCGGGTGTCGTTGACGACCCGCACGTCCGGGTCGTCGGCCATGACCTGCATGACCTGGTCTCCAGGTACGAAGTCCTGGCCGGCGTCGCCGACGAACGACGTCAGCTGGTACACCTGCCCGAACCGCTCCGGGTGGCCGGCCGCGTCGGCGACGCCGCTGGAGAAGGTGAACGCCGCGATGACGCCGAGCACCCCGACGACGGCCCCCACCAGCGCCGGGCGCACCGGGACCGCCTGCCGGCCGCGGCCGGGCTCCAGCGCGAACCGCGCGCCGACGACCACCGGCACCGGCGCGCCCGCACGCCGGGCGGCGGCCGCGAGCGCCGACGACCGCGCGCGGCGGGCCGTCCGGGTCGAGCGCAGCGCCAGCCGCGCGGCAAGGCCTGCGCCGGCCGCGGCCAGCAGCACCGTCACCGTCCCGACCACGCCGATGACCAGCGGGTCGACGTCGATGCCCGGGTCCGGTTCGTACAGCGAGGCGGTGCCGATCGGGAACCAGTACGACGCCACCACCGCGGCACCCGCGCCCAGCAGCGTGCCGACGACGGCGGCGCCGACCGGGCCCGCCGCCGCGGCCACGCCGGCCTGCCCCGCCGTCATCCCCAGGGCCCGCCCGACCTGCAGCTCGGCCGCCGCCGACGCCGCGTACCGGGCCACCGCCTGGCCGACGAGGAAGATCGCCGCCGCACCCGCCGCCAGCGCGAACGCCTGCAGCGCGTCGGCCTCGAACCGGGTGACCGAGCTCAGGTGCCGGCCGTCCTCGGCGACGTCCATGAAGTCGATGTCGCTGCGCCCGCTGACCTCCCGCAGGGCGGCCTTGAACGCCGGAATCGCGGCCTCGCCCCCGTGCAGCCGCACCAACGCGTTCAGCTCGCCCTGGCCGGACGCGCCGAGCAGGTTCGCGGGGTACTGGGCGAACAGGCCCGGCGACGGCGACATCCCGCCCTCCTCGTCGCCGACGGCCTCGCTGAACCACGGCGACCGGATGATCCCGACGATGGTGGCGTGCACCACCGGGCCGTCCGGCTCCGGCAGCGTCGAGGCGAACTTCAGCCCGTCCTGCGTCTGCGGCGTGAACAGCCGCAGCGTGAGGGCGTCGCCGACGCCCAGCCCGTAGGTCTCCTCGAACCGCGGGCTCACGACGACCTCGTCGGCCCGTGCGGGGTCGGGCAGCCGGCCGTCGAGGACGACCGGGCGCTCGATGGTCCGGAACACCTCGTCGTCGCCGGGCGGGAAGCCGGCCCCGTAGAAGTCCGGCGGTAGCTCCTCGACCACGTACGAGCCGGTCAGCACGAACGTCGTCAGCGCCTCGACGTCGGGCAGCGCGCGCACCGCGTCCCAGTTGAAGCCCGGCTGGTTCGGGAGGACGGCGATGGTGGCCGGCAGCGTCCGCTCCATCAACCGGTCGACGGCGGTCGAGCCGCGCCGGGCGCCGGACAGCGCCGTCATGACCGTCCCCGCGGCCAGCGCCACCAGCAGCGCCATGACCAGCAGCGACCGCCACCGGCGCCGGGTGTCCAGCCGCAGCCAGGCGCGGACTGCGGTCACGGCGCGCGCTCCTCCACTACGGACGCGGCCGGCGCCGTGCCGACCGGGACACCGTCGATGCGGCCGTCGCGCATGCGCACCACCCGGGACGCCCCGGCGGCGACGTCGGCCGAGTGGGTGACCATGAGAATGGTCTGCCCGTCGCCGTGCAACCGGCGGAACAGCTCCAGGATCTCCGCGCCGCCCTCGCTGTCCAGCGCGCCGGTCGGCTCGTCGGCGAGCAGCACGGCCGGCTCGTTGACCAGCGCGCGGGCGATCGCCAGCCGCTGCCGCTGCCCGCCGGAGAGCACCGACGGCAACTGCTCGGTGCGGTCACCCAGACCCAGCAGGTCGAGCAGGTCACGGGCGCGCGACTCGGCCGCCTTGCGGCGCAGCCCGCCCAGGATCGCCGGCAACGCGATGTTGTCCAGCGCCGAGACCCCCTCGAGCAGGTTGAAGAACTGGAACACGATGCCGACGTGGTGCCGGCGGAACCGGGCCAGCCAGTTCTCGTCGCGGCCACTCACCACCAGCTCGTCCACGACCACCACGCCCTCGTCGGGCTGGTCCAGCCCGGCGAAGATGTTCAACAGGGTCGACTTCCCGCACCCCGACGGCCCCATCAGCGCGACGAACTCGCCACGGTCCACCCGCAGGTCGACGCCGCGCAACGCCCGGACGGGCGCCAGCTCCGCCTCGAACGTCCGGCGGACCCCCTGAGCCAGCAGTGCGGTCATCGCGTGTACTCCTCCACCTCGTCCGGCGTGGCGGCGGGCGCGAGCACCCGGCACGCCGTCACCGCGGCGTCACGACCCTTGACCCGGACCGGGTCGAGCCGCTGGAACGTCCACGCCGGCGCGGCCGCCGCGGTGGCCGCGCTGGCCACCGTCGTCCCGGCCGGGCGGGCCAGGTCCTGCAGGCGTTGCGCCAGGTTCACGATGTCGCCGACCAGCGTGTACTCCAGCCGCTCGTCGCTGCCGAGCAGCGCGGCGGCCACCTCGCCGGTGGACAGGCCGATGCCCATGCCGAACGGCTCCAGCCCCTCGGCCGCCCACTGGGTGTCGACGGCGGCCTGCCGCCGATGCATGTCGTGCGCGGCCTGGAGCGCCCGCTCAGCGTGGTCCGCCTGCGGGAACGGCGCCCCGAAGACCGCCATGACGGCGTCTCCCACGTACTGCATCACGGTGCCCCCTTGGTCGAGGATGGCACCGTTCATGGCCCGGCGGTGCGCATTCAGCTGCCGGGCCAGGCTGGACGGGTCGGCCCGCTCGGCGATGCCGGAGTAGCCGCGCACGTCCGACATCAGCACGGTGACGATCAGCCGATCGGTGCGGGCGACGGCGCCGGGGTCGTCACGCAGCTTGTCGGCGAGGCCCGACGGCAGCAGCCGGGTGAGCGTCTCGCCCTGCTCCTCGCGCTCCAGGATCGCCGTGTGCAGCCTGCGTAGCCGCTCCAGCGCGCCCCGGACGCCGGAGCTGGCGTCGCGGGCGAGGTGCAGGAACAGCTCCTCGACGGCGTGGTCGACGGCCTCCGGCGTGCTGCGCAGGTTCGCGGCCATCGCCTTGACGGCGCGCCCCTCGGCCACCATGGTGAGCAGCCGTTCCTCGTCGGCGGACAGGCCGGCGCCGCCCCGTGCCGGTGCCACGAGGGCCTGCACGATCTCCGGGTCCAGCATGGAACCCCCCGCCGCGACCTCGCGGACCGCCCGGGCCAGCCGGTCGCCGTCCGCGACGCGCTCCTTGAGCAAGTATGCGTAGCCGGCGGCGCCCTGGGCCAGCAGTGCGACCGCGTATTCCGGGTCGTCGTACTGCGACAGCACCACGATCCCGGTGCCCGGGAGCCGCTTGCGGACCTCCTTGGCCGCCTCGATGCCCTCGTCGGCGAAGCGCGGCGGCATCCGGATGTCGGTGACGACGACCTGCGGGCGGTGCTCGACCGCCTGTGCGACGAGCCCGTCGTAGTCCTCGGCCGTCGCGACCACGTCCACGTCGCCGGCGACCCGCAGCAGTGCCCGCACCCCCTCGCGGACGAGCAGGTTGTCGTCCGCGAGGAGCACGGTGATGCGAGCGCCGGCTGAGGTCATGCGGCCATGACACTCCTACCGGCGCGAACGCGCCAGTGCGGCAGCCACCCGAATGCGACGGGGTGCCAGCACCCCTGCCCCCTAGCGGCTGGGTGCCCGCAAGGTGGCGAGGCCGACGATCCAGCCGGCGAAGATGCCGTAGGTGGCGCCGGACGAGATCAGCGCGAACACGGCCGGCGCGGAGGCGTCGCTCTGGATCAGCCCCATGATCAGCCCGGCGGCGGCCCCGGCGAACACGACGCTGGCCCAGCCGGTGAGCAGCTGAGCGCCCGCGTTGCCGGTGCGCGGCCAGGCCAGCGCGGTCAGGAACGCCGCCGTGAGGACGACCACCAGCACCGCGCGCAGCACCATCGCGAGGACGTCGCGGGCCGGCGCGTCGAGGGTGAAGTCCCAGGACGGCCAGGCGAGGATGGACAGGAACAGGTCGAGCGCGCCCGTGCCGGTCGCATTGTCGCGGGCCCAGTCACCGAACGGCGGGCTGCCGAACACGAAGACCAGGACGAGCACCGCGATCACGCCGGAGGCGGTCGTCGTCCGAAACCGCGTCGAGACTCCCATACGTCAAGAAATACCCCACGATGATCGTGCTCATGCGCAGGCGTGCCAGCACCCCTCCCGACCGGCCTGCTTGCACCCTGCCCACCGGCGCCGCCGCTCCCTAGCGTGAACAGCATGAACACACGTATCGAGGCCACGGCCACCACACTCTCCTGGATTCCGTCCGAGGCGGTCACCGGACTCACCAAGGCCGCCTTCGAGACCGGCTTCACCCACTACGACCCGCCGCCGCCCGACGTCGTCGAGGATCTCGGCGGGCTGCGCGCCGCGGACCGGTTCCGGTACGCGAACGTGCTGGCCGGCTGGGCCGAGGTCGCAGACGGGCGGATCGTCCGGGCCGGCTACGGCGCCGCCGCCGGAGTGGAGATGGGGTCGACGACGGTGCGGATCGGGCGGCTCGGGGCGACGTTCGCCGCGGTCGCGCTGCCGGTCCTGCGTCGCGACCCGGAGTACCTGGCCGACGGCAGCGTGCGGCTGACGCAGACCTGCGGCGGCCGGACCGCGCTGCCCGCGCCGCGCGCCGTCCCGCACCCGCCGTTCGTCCAGCTACGCTCGCCGCTGGTGTGGACGACGCTGACGCTGACCCTCCACCCGGACGGCCGGTCCGAGCCGGGCCTGCCCGGCGCCAGCGCGTTCCCGCGGCACTGGGTCTACGACGACGCCGGGGCGCTCGTGCGCAAGTCCGGCCTCACCGACTACTCGGCGTGGGCCGCGCACTCGTTCGGCTCGCGGACGCCGTGGGGCGACGAGGACTCGCCGGCGCTGAGCGTCGAGGTCGAGAGCGCCGCCGAGCGGGTGCTGTCGCGGCTGCTGATGACCGGCGCCGGCAAGCCGCGCATCCGCACGCTCGCCGACGGCGACCTGCTGACGCTGCAGGGCGCGCCCGGCGACGAGCTGTACCTGCTGCTCGACGGCGTGCTGCGGGTCGAGGTCGACGGGCAGCGGCTGGCCGAGGTCGGGCCGGGCGCGGTGCTCGGCGAGCGGGCCGTCCTGGAGGGCGGGCGGCGGACGTCGACGCTGGTCGCCGTCACCCCCGTGCGGGTGGCCGTGGCCCCGTCGGCGGCGATCGACCGCGAGCGGCTGGCCGAGCTGGCCGGCTCGCACCGCCGGGAGGATGTCCCGGCGTGAGGATCGTCCTGCACGGCGTCCGCGGCTCGACGCCAGCGCCCGGAGCCGCGTTCGTGCGGACCGGCGGCCACACGTCGTGCGTCTCGGTGACCGTGCGGAACGAGTCGGCGCCACGGCTGGTGCTGGACGCCGGCACCGGGCTCGCCAATCTGACGGCGCTACTGGGGGGCGCGCCGTACCGCGGCGACCTGGTGCTCAGCCACCTGCACTGGGACCACGTGCAAGGGCTGCCGTTCTTCCGCTCCGGCGACGTGTCCGGCGCGGACGTGCGGCTGAGGCTGCCCGCGCAGTCCGTCGCGTCGCCGTCGGTGCCGGGGTCGGCCGCGGCGCTGCTGAGCCGGGCGATGTCACCGCCGCACTTCCCCATCGGGCCGGACGGGCTGGCCGGACGGTGGCGGTTCGACGCATGCGACGCCGGCTGGTTCGCGGCCGGCGGGGCGCGGGTGCGGCTCGCGGACATCCCGCACAAGGGCGGGCGCACGTTCGGGATCCGGGTCGAGGCGGACGGCGCCTCTTTCGCCTACCTGCCCGACCACGCCGCCGGCGCCGGTGACGGGCCCGCCGCAGACCTCGTCCGCGGCGTCGACCTGCTGCTGCACGACGCGCAGTTCTCCGACGCCGAACGGTACTGGGCCGAGGCGTACGGTCATTCGACCGTCGGCGACGCCATCGCGCTGGCCGCCCGCGCCCGGGTCGGCCGGCTGGTGCTGATCCACCACGCGCCCGCCCGCCCCGACGACGAGGTGGACGAGCTGGCCGCGAAGTACGCCGCGGCCGCCCCGCTCCCCGTCACCGCCGGCCGCGAGGGCGACGTGCTGGAGCTGTGAGCCGGGCCGTCGGTGATCATCCAGGAAATGTGGTGTCAGGACACCTCGTTCCTTGGATGGTCACGAGCGCTACTGGATGCCGTGGCGGCGCAGAATGGCCTCGATGTCCTCGAGCTCGGGGTCGCCGGACGCCTGCTGCTTCTTGCCCTTCTTCGGGCCGGCGTCGACCGCGCCCTTCGGGGCCGGGCCGGACTCGCCGACCGCACTGGGCTTGGCGGAGTCCTTCGGGACCTCGAGCTTCTGCCCCGTCACGAACAGCAGGCCGGCCACCGCCAGCATGCCGACGCCGATCCAGGCCATGGGCGAGAGCACCAGGCCGACGACGAAGCCGACGATGCCGATGGCGGAGGCGCCCATGAGCAGGAATCCGCCCGCCGCCATCTGCAGCGAGGCGGCCCAGCCCTTGGCCCGTGCCTGTCGCACGGACAGCACGACAAGTCCGAGCCCCAGAATGGCTACGGCAATCTCGATCGCATCGGTGAACACTCCTCCAGGCTACGCGTCCGGGCCGCGTTTGCCCTCAGGGATCTCCCCGACCTTCCCCCCGCACGGGGTCAGCGCAGCGTGCGGACGTTGCGGGCGACGGCCGCGCGGGTGGCCAGCTCGGCGTCGGGCGGATAGCCGACGGCCTCGAGCGTCAGGCCGTGCGGCGGGATGACGACGACGCCGGGGTCGCGCGCGCCGGCCGCGAGCACCGTCGCCGGCCAGTCGACCGGCCGCCGGCCGTCGCCGACGAGCAGCAGGGCGCCGATCATCGCGCGCACCTGGTTGTGGCAGAACGCGTCGGCCTCGACGGTCGCGACGGCCAGCCCGTCGGCCGAGCGCGACCACGCCAAAACGCGCAGCTCGCGGATCGTCGTCGCGCCCTCCCGGGGCCGGCAGTACGCCGCGAAGTCGTGCTCGCCGAGCAGCCCGGCGGCCGCGGCGTTCATCGCGTCGACGTCGAGCGGGCGGTCGTGCCAGAGAACGAACGAGCGCAGCAGCGGGTCGGCGCCGTACGGGGTGTCGGCGACGCGGTAGCGGTAGCGGCGCCAGACGGCGGAGAAGCGGGCGTCGAAGCCGGCCGGCGCCTCGGCGACACCGTGCACCCGGACGTCGCCCGGCAGCACTCCGGCCAGCCGCCGCGTCAGCGCGACCGCCGGCGGATGGTCCGACCGGCCGGGCGCCGCCGCCCATGCCGTCACCGGGACGTCGACGTGGCAGACCTGGCCGCGGGCGTGCACCCCGGCGTCAGTGCGCCCGGCGACGGTGAGCCGCGGCGGGTCGATGCGCAGCACCCGGCCCAGCGCCTCCTCGAGCACGCCCTGGACGGTGCGCCGGCCGGGCTGCGCGGCCCAGCCGGAGAAGTCGGTCCCGTCGTAGGCGAGGTCGAGCCGCACACGCAGCAGCCCGCCGACCCCAGGCGTGGGATCGGCGGGCTGCATGACGTGCGGTGCTGGGACGCGGGGGGTCAGGCCTTCTCGGCCGGACCCTCGGCGTCGTCGGACTTCTCCTCGGCAGCGGCCTCGTCGGCCACGGCCTCGGTCTCCTCGACGGAGTCCTCGGCAACAACCTCCTCGGCCGGAGCCTCGGTGACCTCGTCGGCGGCCGGAGCGGCAGCGGCCGGCGCGTCAGCGGCGGCCCGCCGGGTCGCGCTCGTCGCCTCGGTCACGACCTGCTCGGCCAGCGGCTCGACCAGCTCGATGACCGCCATCGGAGCGTTGTCACCCTTCCGCGGACCGATCTTCACGATCCGGGTGTAGCCGCCGTTGCGGTTCTCGTAGCGCGGGCCGATCTCGGCGAACAGCACGTGCACGATGTCCTTGTCGCGGATCGTGCTGAGCACCTGACGGCGCGCGTGCAGGTCACCGCGCTTGGCCTTGCTGATCAGCCGCTCGGCGACCGGACGCAACCGGCGGGCCTTGGCCTCGGTAGTGGTGATGCGGCCGTGCTCGAACAGCGCGGTCGCCAGGTTGGCGAGGATCGCGCGCTGGTGAGCCGGCGAGCCTCCCAGGCGAGCACCCTTGGTTGGGGTGGGCATGGTGATCGTTCTCCTGTGTGGTGGCGACCGCTACCGGCCGCGCTCGGTCAGTACTGCTCGTCTTCGGCGTAGGACTGGTCGTCGTCGCCGTAGCTGTCGACGGCCGCGGCCGGGTCGAAGCCCGGCGCGCTGTCCTTCAGGCCGAGGCCCATGGTGGCCAGCTTCGCCTTGACCTCGTCGATCGACTTCTGGCCGAAGTTGCGGATGTCGAGGAGGTCGGCCTCGCTGCGGGAGACGAGCTCACCCACGGAGTGGATGCCCTCACGCTTGAGGCAGTTGTACGAACGGACGGTGAGCTGCAGGTCCTCGATCGGCAGCGCGAGGTCCGCGGCCAGCTGAGCGTCGACCGGCGACGGGCCGATCTCGATGCCCTCGGCCTCGATGTTCAGCTCGCGAGCGAGACCGAACAGCTCGACCAGCGTGCTGCCGGCCGAAGCGAGCGCGTCACGCGGCCGGATGGACTGCTTGGTCTCGACGTCGACGATGAGACGGTCGAAGTCGGTGCGGCCCTCGACGCGGGTCGCCTCGACCTTGTACGTGACCTTCAGCACCGGCGAGTAGATGGAGTCGACCGGGATGCGGCCGATCTCGGCGTCGGCGCGCTTGTTCTGCACGGCCGACACGTAGCCGCGGCCGCGCTCGACCGTCAGCTCCATCTCCAGCTTGCCCTTGCCGTTCAGCGTGGCGATGTGCAGGTCCGGGTTGTGCACCTCGACCCCGGCCGGCGGCGCGATGTCGGCGGCGGTGACGGCGCCGGGGCCCTGCTTGCGCAGGTACATCACGACCGGCTCGTCGTGCTCGGACGAGACGACGAGGCCCTTGAGGTTCAGGATGACGTCGGTGACGTCCTCCTTCACCCCGGGGATGGTGGTGAACTCGTGCAGCACACCGTCGATGCGGATCGACGTGATGGCCGCGCCGGGGATGGACGAGAGCAGGGTCCGGCGCAGCGAGTTGCCGAGCGTGTAGCCGAAGCCCGGCTCGAGCGGCTCGATGGTGAACTTGGCCCGGTAGTCGTTCAGCGACTCTTCGCTGAGACTGGGACGCTGGGTGATGAGCACTTCTGACTTCCTCTCCGCGACGCCCGCTATATGACGGTCGCGATCAGGGCGCCGTGGCCGGCCCGATGCCGGCCACGGCGATGGTGCGAACTACTTCGAGTAGTACTCGACGATGAGCTGCTCCTGCACCGGCGTGTCGATCTGCTGCCGGGACGGGAGCTGGTGGACCAGCACCCGCAGCTGGTTCGGGATCGACTCAAGCCACGCGGGGACCGGGCGGTCGCCGTGCGTCTCGCGAGCGATGATGAACGGGGTCGTCTCCTTGGACTTGTCCCGCACGTCGATGACGTCGTGCAACGCCACCTGGTACGAGGGTATGTCCACCTTGCGGCCGTTGACCAGGAAGTGGCCGTGGACGACCAGCTGGCGGGCGTGCCGCCGGGTGCGGGCCAGGCCCGACCGGTAGACGACGTTGTCGAGACGCGACTCCAGCAGCTGGAGGAGGACGTCACCGGTGCGACCCTGGCGACGGTTGGCTTCCTCGTAGTAGCGGCGGAACTGCTTCTCCAGGACGCCGTAGGTGTAGCGCGCCTTCTGCTTCTCGTGCAGCTGGAGGCGGTACTCGCTCTCCTTCTGCCGGCCGCGGCCGTGCTGGCCGGGCGGGTAAGGACGGCGTTCGTACGCCTTGTCCTCACCGATCAGGTCGACGCCGAGCCGACGCGACTTCTTCGTGAGTGGACCGGTGTAACGGGCCATGGTGGTTCAGGTCTCCTCGAGGTCTCGGTGGGTCAGACGCGGCGGCGCTTCGGCGGACGGCAACCGTTGTGCGCCTGCGGGGTCACGTCCGAGATGGAACCGACCTCGAGGCCGACGGCCTGCAGCGAGCGAATCGCGGTCTCCCGGCCCGAGCCCGGGCCCTTGACGAGCACGTCGACCTTGCGCATGCCGTGCTCCTGGGCACGGCGGCCGGCGGCCTCGGCAGCCATCTGCGCGGCGAACGGCGTCGACTTACGCGAGCCCTTGAAGCCGACCTGGCCGGCGCTGGCCCACGCGATCACGTTGCCCTGAGGGTCGGTGATCGAGACGATGGTGTTGTTGAACGTGCTCTTGATGTGCGCGACACCATGAGCGACGTTCTTCTTCTCCTTGCGGCGCACCTTGGTCTGGCGGCCCTTGGCGGGTGGCATGTGTGCGGTACTCCTGTCCGAAAGCTTCTGAGGTCAGCGGTTCGCTGCGCGCGACGACGACGTGGCCGCCGTCGCGGCACTCACTTGCCGGCCTTCTTCTTGCCGGCGACGGTCTTCTTCCGACCCTTGCGGGTACGGGCATTCGTGTGAGTGCGCTGACCACGGACGGGGAGCCCGCGGCGGTGCCGGATGCCCTGATAGCTACCGATCTCGATCTTACGACGGATGTCGCTCTGCACCTCGCGGCGCAGGTCACCCTCGATCTGGTAGTTGGCCTCGATCCAGTCGCGGAGCTTGACCAGCTCCTCGTCACCGAGGTCCTTGACGCGAACGTCCGGGCTGACGCCCGTGTTCTTCAGAGTCTCCAGCGATCGGGTGCGCCCGATGCCGAAGATGTAGGTGAGAGCTACCTCCAGGCGCTTGTCGCGCGGGAGGTCGACGCCAACGAGGCGTGCCATGCGGTGTTCCTCACTTCGTTCGCGGGGTGTCTGACGCACCGCGTCCCGGCGATCCTGTGCCGCCGAGCCCCGGCCTCCGCCCGGGGGTAGTCCCTGCCGTTGCGGGCAGGGGTGCTGGTGCGTTGTCCTGTGTATTCAGTTGTGTCCGGGCGAGCGGTGCCCGGTGATCAGCCCTGACGCTGCTTGTGACGCAGGTTCTCGCAGATCACCATGACCCGGCCGTGACGGCGGATCACCTTGCACTTGTCGCAGATCGGCTTGACGCTCGGCTTGACCTTCATCGGGGACTCTTTCTTGACGTGTGCCGAGAGTTCGGATCGGGCCGAAGCCGCCGGCAGGTCGTGGTTACTTGTAGCGGTAGACGATTCGACCGCGGGTCAAGTCGTACGGGCTGAGCTCCACCACCACCCGGTCCTCGGGAAGGATCCGGATGTAATGCTGGCGCATCTTGCCGGAAATGTGGGCGAGCACCTTGTGACCGTTGGAGAGCTCTACCCGGAACATCGCATTCGGGAGAGCCTCGGTCACGGTGCCCTCGATCTCGATGACCCCGTCCTTCTTCGGCATGTCCTCCGCACTTCTTCAGTCGGTCGTCTTCCGCCCGGCACACCACGCCACCGGAGTCCTGAGAGGGACGGGCGGCGAGCTGTCACGTACACCCTTGTCCTTGGTCGAGAAGACCACAGAACCAGCCGCAGGGCGCAACGAAACAGACCACAGTGGGCCGACCAGGAATTGTACGGCACTGGGCCTACCAGAGGCCAATCGCGGGAGGCAAGCCGACCCGCGAGGGTCCATGCGGCGATGCGGCTCACAAGGGAAAGCAGACCAGTGAGGCAAACCGACCCGCGGTCAGCGTGGCGCGGGCGTCTCCCTGGAACGGTACGCCATCTCCAGGCCACCGAGCAGCACGCCCCACGGGCCGGCCACCCACATCGGCCAGAAGTACTCGGGCCCGCCGTTGCCGACGCTGACCAGCGTCCACACCATCAGGTTGATGATCACGACGAAGCCGTAGAACCACCACGAGCCGGTCAGCAGGGCGCGCGCGATGCGTCGCCCCGTCCGCCGCGGCGCAGGGCGCGGCGCGGACAGCGGACGCGGCATGATTCCGGCCGGCTGGCGGCGCACCGGCAGGTCGGCGATGACGCGGTCGAGGTCCTGGTACGTCTTCGCCGAATAGGTCGACTCGACCCGGAGGAGCAGTTCATCCTGGCTCAGCCGGCCCTCGCCGTGCGCGTCGCGCAGGATCTCGGCCACGCGATCGCGATCGGCGTCGCTGGCGCGCATCTCGAACCGCTCGGCTCCCATGCGCTCCAGTATCCGCCGCTGCCCGCGGTCCGCCTATCGGGGTAACCCCCCAGTTCGCCCCCGGGGCCACCCCCACTTCCGTCGCACGCAAACGATCAGGTGACACAACCGCACGAATCAGCGCGGCTACGTCACCTGATCGTTTCGCGTCCGCATGGTGGAGATGATCAGGTGACACAGGAGGGCCGCCGCGGGGCCGATGGTCACCTGATCGTTTCTGGCGCGACGATCAGGTGAGCAACCCACGGCCAGGCGACGGCGGGGCGTCGGGCCGGGGCGTCGGGCCGGGGCAGGCGTCGGGCCGGGACGGCGGCAGCGGTCAGCCGCGGTGGATCTGGGCGGCGGCGGGCACGCCGAGCGCCGCCAGCCGGGCGGCTCCGCCGTCGAGGGCGGTGAGCACCCACGGGCCCTCCGGCGTGACGGCGATGCTGTGCTCGAAGTGCGCGGCCCAGGTGCCGTCGTCGGTCTTGACGGTCCACTCGTCGGGCAGGACGTGCGTCTCGGGGCCGCCGAGCGTGATCATGGGCTCGACCGCCAGGCACAGGCCGGGCACCAGCTTCGGGCCGCGCTGGCGGGTGCGGTAGTTCATCACGTGCGGGTCCATGTGCATGGCGGTGCCGATGCCGTGTCCGCCGTACTCCTCGACGATGCCGTAGTCGCCGCGCGCCTCGATGGTCTTCTCGATGGCGGTGCCGATGTCGCGCACCCGGTGGCCGGCCTTCATCGCGGCGATGCCCGACCACAGCGCGTCCTCGCAGTCGGTCAGCAGCCGGGCGACGTCGTCGGACAGGCCGCCGGAGCCGACCGGCACGGTCACGGCGGCGTCGCCGTGCCAGCCGTCGAGCACCGCACCGAAGTCGAGCGAGACGATGTCACCGTCACGGAACGGGGTGGCGTCCGGGATGCCGTGCACGACGACGTCGTTGACCGAGACGCACACCGTGGCCGGGAAGCCGCCGTAGCCGAGGAAGTTCGACGTGGCGCCGCGGGCGGCCAGCTCGCGCCGGGCGATCGCGTCGAGGTCCTGCGGAGTGGCGCCGGGCACGATGGCCGCGCGCATCACCTCGTGGATCTCGGCCACGACCAGCCCGGCCGCGCGCATGCCGGCCAGCTGCTCCGGCGACTTGATCTCGATGGTCGCTCCTGAAGAACCTAGTGCGGCTGCGGCGGCTGCTCGATCGCCTCGGCCACCCGCTGCTGGACCTCCTCGACGGTGCCCAGACCGTCGACCTCGAAGACGAGGCCGCGCTCGCGGTACACCGCGATCAGCGGGGCGGTCTCCTCGAGGTAGAGCTCCTGCCGCTTGCGGATGGACTCCGGGTTGTCGTCGTCGCGGCCCTCCTCGACGGCACGCTGGTGCAGCCGCCGGACGACCTCGTCGAGGTCAACCTTCAGGACGATGACGTGGTCGACCTCGTGGCCCTGCTCGGCCAGCACCTTGTCGAGGAAGTCGACCTGCGCCAGCGTGCGCGGGTAGCCGTCGAGCAGGAAGCCCTCGGCGACGTCGGCCTGCGTGAGGCGGTCGCGGACCACCTCGTTGGTCAGCTCGTCCGGCACGTAGAGGCCGGGCCCGAGGTAGGGCTTCACGCGAAGCCCGAGCGCGGTCTCGTTCGCGATGTTGGAACGGAAGATGTCGCCGGTGGAGATGGCCGGCACGGTGAACCGCTTCGCCACCAGTTCGGCCTGCGTACCCTTGCCCGCGCCCGGCGGGCCCATGATCAACAGTCGCGTCACCGCAAGAACCCCTCGTAGTTGCGCTGCTGCAGCTGGCTCTCGATCTGCTGCACGGTCTGCAGGCCGACACCGACCATGATCAGGATGGAGGTGCCGCCGAACATGTTGTTGAACGACTGGCCGCCATCGCTGGGGTTCAGCACGTTGAAGGCCAGCAGTGGCAACAGGGCCACGAGCGCCAGGTAGACGGCGCCGGCCGACGTGATGCGGTTGAGCACGTAGGCCAGGTATTCCTCGGTGGCGCGGCCGGCACGGATGCCCGGCACGAAGCCGCCGTAGCGCTTCATGTTGTCGGAGATGTCCTTCGGGTTGAACGTGATGGACACGTAGAAGAACGCGAACCCGACGATCAGCAGGAAGTACGCCGCGATGTACGCGGGGTGGGTGCCGCGGGTGAAGTTGTCCTGGATCCACAGCGCCCAGCCGGCGGTCTGGTTGAACTGCGCCGCGAGCAGCGGGATGTAGAGCAGCGACGAGGCGAAGATAACCGGGATGACGCCGGCCTGGTTGATCTTCAGCGGGATGTACGTGGCCGAGCCGCCGTACATGCGCCTGCCGACCATCCGTTTGGCGTACTGCACCGGGATACGGCGTTGTGCCTGTTCGACGAAGACGATGAGCGCGACCACGATCAGCGCGACCACGACGACCAGGCCGAAGACGCCCCAGCCGCGGCTGGTCTGGATGCTCCAGAACATGCTCGGCACGCTGGCGACGATCTGGGTGAAGATCAGCAGCGACATGCCGTTGCCGACACCGCGGTCGGTGACCAGCTCGCCCAGCCACATGACCACGCCGGTACCGGCCGTCATCACGATGATCATGATGGCGGCGGTGGTGAGCGAGTCGTCCTGCAGGACCTCCTCGGGACAGTTCGGGAAGAACTGCCCGCGGCGGGCCAGCGTGACGATGGTGGTCGACTGCAGCAACGCCAGGCCGATGGTGAGGTACCGGGTGTACTGCGTGATCTGGGCCTGCCCGGACGCGCCTTCCTTGCGCAGCGCCTCGATGCGGGGGATCACGACCGTCAGCAGCTGCAGGATGATGCTGGCGGTGATGTACGGGATGATGCCGAGCGCGAAGACCGCGAGCTGCAGCATCGCCCCGCCGGAGAACAGGTTGAGCATCCCGTAGATGCCCTCGTTGCCGGCGAGGTCCACACAGGTCCGCACCGCCGGGACGTCGACACCGGGCGTGGGCAGGACCGAACCGACCCGGAAGATCGCGATGATGCCCAGCGTGAACAGCAATTTCGTGCGCAGATCAGGTGTACGGAACGCCTGCGCGAACACTCTGAGCACTTCAGGGCCTCCTGCGTGGCCGACGGCGGAGCCGACTGCTGGGTCGAAACCGGCGCGGTGGTACGGACGGAAAAGACGGTAACACCGCCGGGTCCGAACGACCGAAAGCGCCTGCCGCCTGGTAAGACGTCAGGACGCTCTCGGAACCGTCCGAACACACGGTGCGGGGCGCCTACACCTCGGTGACGGTGCCCCCAGCAGCGGTGATCTTCTCCTTCGCGCTGGTGGAGAACGCGTTCGCGTTCACTCGCAGCGCAACCGAGATCTCACCGGTGCCCAGAACCTTGACCAGCTTGCCGGCCCGCACAGCGCCCTTGGCCACGAGGTCGTCGACAGTGACGTCCCCGCCCTCTGGGAACAGCGACGCCAGCTTGTCCAGGTTCACGACCTGGAACTCGACGCGGAACGGGTTCTTGAACCCCTTCAGCTTCGGCAGGCGCATGTGCAGCGGCATCTGCCCGCCCTCGAAGCGGGCCGGCACCTGGTAGCGGGCCTTCGTGCCCTTGGTGCCGCGGCCCGCGGTCTTGCCCTTGGACGCCTCACCGCGACCCACGCGGGTCTTCGCGGTCTTGGCGCCGGGGGCCGGCCGCAGGTGGTGCGGCTTCAGCGGCGAGTTGCTCATGCCTCTCAGACCTCCTCGACGGCGACAAGATGCGCCACCGTCTTGACCATGCCCCGGATCTCAGGGCGGTCCTCCTTGACGACCTCGTGTCCGATCCGCTTCAGGCCGAGCGAGCGCAGGGTGTTGCGCTGGGACGACGTCCCACCGATCGGGCTCTTGACCTGACGGACCTTCAGCTGGCCGCTCATGACGACGCTCCCGCGGCCTGAGCGCGCAGCAGCGCGGCCGGGGCGACGTCCTCCAGCGGCAGGCCGCGGCGGGCCGCCACCTGCTCCGGACGCTCCAGCGACTTCAGCGCCTCCACCGTGGCGTGCACGATGTTGATGGCGTTGGACGACCCGAGCGACTTGCTCAGGATGTCGTGGACGCCCGCGGCCTCCAGGACGGCGCGCACCGGGCCGCCGGCGATGACGCCGGTACCGGGCGAAGCCGGACGGAGCAGCACGACGCCGGCAGCCTTCTCACCCTGCACGGGGTGCGGAATGGTGCCCTGGATCCGCGGCACCTTGAAGAACTGCTTCTTGGCCTCCTCGACACCCTTGGCGATCGCCGAGGGCACCTCCTTGGCCTTGCCGTAACCGACGCCCACGGTGCCGTCGCCGTCGCCGACGACGACCAGGGCGGTGAAGCTGAAGCGACGCCCACCCTGGACGACCTTGGCGACGCGGTTGATAGCGACCACGGTCTCGATGTAGTTGGTCTTGTCCGCACCGTCGCCGCGACGGTTGTCGCGATCGCGACGGTCACGACGATCGCGGCGCTCGCCACCGGCACCGCCACCGCGGCGCTGGGGTTCAGCCATGATGTCCCTCTATCCTCTCGAGATTGTTCGTGGTCAGAGCTTCAGGCCGCCCTCGCGGGCGCCCTCCGCCACCGCGGCCACCCGGCCGTGGTACTGGTTGCCGCCGCGGTCGAAGACCACGGCCTCGACCCCGGCCGCCTTGGCGCGGTCGGCGATGAGCTCTCCGACGCGACGTGCCTTGGCGGTCTTGTCGCCGTCCAGCGAGCGCAGGTCGGTCTCCATGCTGGTGGCCGAGGCCAGGGTGCGGCCGGTGGCGTCGTCGACGACCTGGACCACCATGTGCCGCAGCGACCGGCTGACGACCAGGCGCGGACGCTCGGCCGAACCGGTGACCTTCTTCCGGACCCGCAGGTGCCGGCGGTCCCGGGCAGCCCGCTTGTCGCCCTTCCTGATGTGGCGATTGATCGCGATGCCCATGTGTTACTTACCAGCCTTTCCGACCTTGCGCCGGACGTGCTCGCCCTCGTAGCGCACGCCCTTGCCCTTGTACGGCTCGGGCTTGCGGATCTTGCGGATGTTCGCCGCGATCTCGCCGACCTTCTGCTTGTCGATGCCCTGCACCGAGAACTTGGTGGGCGACTCGACGGCGAACGTGATGCCCTCGGGCGGCTCGACGACGACCGGGTGGCTGAAGCCGAGTGCGAACTCGAGGTTCTGGCCCTTGGCCGTGACGCGGTAGCCGACGCCGACGATCTCGAGCTTCTTGACGTACCCGTCCGTGACACCGGTGACCATGTTGGCGACCAGCGTCCGGGTCAGACCGTGCAGAGCCCTGCTCTCACGCTCGTCGTCGGGGCGGATGACCTGCAGAGTGCCGTCGTCGCCCTTCTCGACGCCGATGACCTCGGGCAGCGTGTGGTTCAGCGTGCCCTTGGGGCCCGTGACCTTGACCGCGCGGCCGTCGACGTCGACCTGGACGCCGGACGGTACCGGGATCGGGAGCTTGCCGATGCGCGACATGAGTGATGCGCTCCTTTCCCGTTACCAGACGTAGGCGAGGACTTCCCCGCCCACACCCTGCTTGGACGCCGCCTGGCCCGTGAGCAGGCCCTGCGACGTCGAGATGATGGCGACACCCAGCCCACCGAGCACGCGCGGCATGTTCGTGGCCTTCGCGTAGACCCGCAGACCCGGCTTGCTGACGCGGCGGATGCCGGCGATCGAGCGCTCGCGGGACGGGCCGTACTTCAGGGTGAGCTCGAGCGTCTTGCCCACCTGGTCCTCGGCCGGCTCACGCACGGAGAACCCGGCGATGTAGCCCTGCTGCTTGAGGATCTCGGCGATGTTCACCTTGATCTTGCTGTGCGGCATCGCCACGATGTCGTGGTGCGCCGTGTTGGCGTTGCGCAGACGGGTCAGCATGTCTGCGATCGGGTCGGTCATGGTCATGTGTGGTTGCCGCTTTCCCGTCGTGGTTTCCGCTGCGCGGACCTTCGACGATACGAAGGGTCTGGGTGAGAGCTACCAGCTAGATTTCGTGATGCCCGGCAGCTCGCCGCGGTGCGCCATCTCGCGAAGGCACACACGGCACAGCCCGAACTTGCGGTACACCGAGTGCGGACGACCGCACTTCTGGCACCGGGTGTACGCGCGCACGGCGAACTTCGGCTTGCGCGCGGCCTTGATGACAAGCGCCTTCTTTGCCACGTCAGTTCTCCTTGAACGGGAAACCGAGCAGCTTGAGCAGCGCCCGACCCTGGTCGTCGTTGGTCGCGGTCGTGACGACCGTGATGTCCATGCCGCGGACCCGGTCGATCCTGTCCTGGTCGATCTCGTGGAACATCGACTGCTCGTTGAGACCGAACGTGTAGTTCCCGTTGCCGTCGAACTGCTTGCCCGACAGGCCGCGGAAGTCCCGGATGCGGGGCAGCGCGATGGTCACCAGGCGGTCCAGGAACTCCCACATGCGGTCGCCGCGCAGCGTCGCGTGCGCACCGATCGGCATGCCCTCGCGCAGCTTGAACTGCGCGATGGACTTGCGCGCCTTGGTGACCTGCGGCCGCTGGCCGGTGATGGCCGCGAGGTCGGCGATGGCGCCCTCGATCAGCTTCGCGTCACGAGCCGCCTCGCCGACACCCATGTTGACGACGACCTTGGTCACGGTCGGCACCTGCATGACGTTCGCGATCTGGAACTGCTCGCGCAGGCCCGCGATGATCTCGTCGCGGTAGCGCTGCTTGAGCCGCGGCAGCGCGCGGGTCTCAGTGGTGGTGGTCATCAGATGTCCTCACCGGTGCGCTTGGCGAACCGGACCTTGTTGCCGCTGTCGTCGATGCGGTACCCGACCCGGGTGCCCACCGTCTTCTTCTTGCCGTCGACGTCGGCCTCGACCGCGAGCTGCACGTTCGAGATGTGGATCGGCGCCTCCTGGTGGATGATCCCACCGGACTGCTGCGTACCACGCGCCGTCTGAGTCGGCTTCTGGTGCTTCGTGATGCGGTTGACGCCCTCGACGAGGACACGCTCCTGGCGCGGGTAGGCCGCGATGACCTTGCCCACCAGACCCTTGTCCTTGCCGGCGATGACGACGACCTTGTCACCCTTCTTGATCTTCATCCTCAACGCACCTCTTCGCTTTCCGAGGTGTTGCAAACGCGCTTGTCACACCACTTACTCGAGGTCTTCATCTCACAACACCTCCGGAGCGAGCGAGATGATGCGCATGAAACGCTTGTCCCGCAGCTCACGACCGACGGGGCCGAAGATGCGCGTACCGCGCGGGTCCCCGCCGTCCCTGATGATGACCGCCGCGTTCTCGTCGAAACGGATGTAGGAGCCGTCCGGACGGCGGCGCTCCTTCACGGTCCGCACGACCACGGCCTTGACGACGTCGCCCTTCTTGACCGCGCCGCCGGGAATGGCGTCCTTGACGGTGGCCACGATGACATCACCGATGCCGGCGTATCGCCGACCGGAGCCACCGAGCACACGGATGCACAAGAGCTCCTTGGCACCGGTGTTGTCGGCGACCCGCAGCCGCGACTCCTGCTGAATCATCTCGCTCCTACTTCGCCTTCTCGAGGATCTCCACGACGCGCCAGCGCTTCGTGGCCGACAGCGGACGGGTCTCCATGAGCAGGACGCGGTCGCCGATGCCGGCGGTGTTCTGCTCGTCGTGGGCCTTCAGCTTGCTCGACCGACGGACGACCTTGCCGTAGAGCGGGTGCTTGAAGCGGTCCTCGACGGTGACGACGACGGTCTTGTCCATCTTGTCGCTGACCACAACGCCCTGGCGGGTCTTGCGGTAGCCACGGCCGCCCGGCGCGTTCCCAGCGGTCTTCGGGCTCTCGGTCACGTTCTCTTCCTTGTTCGCGGGGCTCACTCGGCACCGTCCTCAGTCGCGGCGGCGGCCTTCTTGGTCGTCCGCTTGCGCGGCGCGGCCTTCTTCGGGGCCTCGGCGTCGTCGGCGGTCTTCTTGGCCGCCGCCTTCTTCGGCTCGGCCTTGGCCTCCGCCTTCTTCGGCTCGACCGGCGCCGCCACGACGGCGACGATGCCGAGCTCACGCTCGCGCATGATCGTGTAGATGCGCGCGATGTCGCGACGGACGGCCTTCAGCCGGCCGTGACTCTCGAGCTGACCGGTGGCACCCTGGAAGCGCAGGTTGAACAGCGACTCCTTGGCCTTCTGCAGCTCCTCGACCAGCTCGTCGTCAGACTGCTCGCGCAGCGACACGGCGTCGAGATCCTTCGAACCGATCGCCATCAGAACTCACCTGCCTCGCGCTTCACGATGCGCGCCTTCATCGGGAGCTTGTGGATCGCGCGCGTGAGCGCCTCGCGAGCCACGGTCTCGTTCGGGAACGACAGCTCGAACATCACGCGACCAGGCTTGACGTTCGCGATCCACCACTCCGGCGAACCCTTACCGGAACCCATGCGGGTCTCGGCCGGCTTCTTCGTCAGCGGACGGTCCGGGTAGATGTTGATCCACACCTTGCCGCCACGACGGATGTGCCGGGTGATGGCAATACGAGCGGCCTCGATCTGGCGGTTGGTCACGTAGTGGCCCTCGACCGCCTGGATGCCGTACTCGCCGAAGGCCAGCGACGTGCCGCCCTTGGCCATGCCGCGGCGCTTCGGGTGGTGCTGCTTGCGGTGCTTGACCTTGCGAGGGATCAGCATGGTGTCAGCCCTCCTGGCCCGTCGTGGTCGCCGCGGCGTCAGCGGCCGGCGCCTCGGGCGCGGTCGCGGGGGCCTCGGCGGCCTGAGTGGCGGGAGCGTTGTCGCCGCGGTCGCCGCGGCCACCCGGCCGACGACGCTCCGGACGGCCGCGGCCGCCACCGCCGCCGCCGCGCTGCTGCTGAGCGCGGGCCTGCGCGGCCTGCTCAGCGGCGCGCTCGGCGCGGGAGCCGCTCACGTCGCCCTTGTAGATCCACACCTTCACGCCGATGCGGCCGAAGGTGGTGCGGGCCTCGTAGAAGCCGTAGTCGACGTCGGCGCGCAGCGTGTGCAGCGGGACCCGGCCCTCGCGGTAGAACTCCGAGCGGCTCATCTCGGCGCCGCCGAGACGGCCCGAGCACTGGATCCGGACGCCCTTGGCGCCGGCACGCATGGTGGTCTGCAGCGCCTTGCGCATCGCGCGGCGGAACGCCACGCGAGCCGACAGCTGCTCGGCCACACCCTGTGCGACCAGCTGAGCGTCGATCTCGGGCTGCTTCACCTCGAGGACGTTCATCTGGACCTGCTTGCCGGTGAGCTTCTCGAGCTCCGAGCGCAGGCGGTCCGCGCCCACGCCGCGACGGCCGATGACGATGCCCGGCCGGGCGGTGTGGATGTCGACGCGCACACGGTCGCGGGTGCGCTCGATGTCGACGTGCGAGATGCCGGCGCGCTCCATGCCGTCGGTCATCAGCTTGCGGATGGCGACGTCCTCGGCGATGTAGTCGCGATAGCGCTGACCCTGGGTCGTGCTGTCGGCGAACCACCGGCTCTTGTGATCGGTGGAAATGCCCAGCCGGAACCCGTGCGGGTTGATCTTCTGACCCACTAGCGGGCCCCTCCCTTCGCTGCAGCGATCGACGCCTTGTCGTCGACGATCACCGTGATGTGGCACGTCCGCTTGTTGATGCGGCTCGCGCGGCCATGGGCGCGCGGGCGGAACCGCTTCATGGTCGGGCCGTCATCGACGTACGCCTGCGCGATGACCAACGTCTCGCGCGGCGTGCCCGCGAGGTCGTCGGCGTTCGCGATGGCGCTCTCGAGCACCTTGCGCACCGGCTCGGCGGCCGCCTGCGGAGCAAACCGCAGTAGTGCCGAGGCCTCGTCCGCGTCCATCCCACGGATCAGGTCCACCACACGGCGCGCCTTCATGGGCGTGACGCGGACGAACCGCGCGTGAGCCCTGGCTTCCATCGTTACTCCTCAGTCATTCCGTGGTGGACGTCACCGGCGGCGAGCGCGGCGGTCGTCCTTCTCGTGGCCCTTGAACGTGCGCGTGGGGGCGAACTCGCCGAGCTTGTGCCCGACCATCGCCTCCGTCACGAACACCGGGACGTGCTTGCGGCCGTCGTGCACCGCGATGGTGTGACCGATCATGTCCGGCACGATCATCGAGCGACGGGACCAGGTCTTGATGACGTTCTTCGTGCCCTTCTCGTTCTGAGCATCGACCTTCTTGGCCAGGTGCTCGTCGACGAAGGGGCCCTTCTTCAGGCTGCGCGGCATCTGTTCCTACTCCCGACTCAGCGCTTCTTGCCGGTCTTGCGACGGCGGACGATCTGACGGTCGCTGGGCTTGTTCTTCCGGCGGGTGCGCCCCTCGGGACGACCGTTCGGGTTGACCGGGTGACGACCACCCGAGGTCTTGCCCTCGCCACCACCGTGCGGGTGGTCGACCGGGTTCATGGCGACACCACGGACCGTCGGGCGCTTGCCCTTCCAGCGCATGCGGCCGGCCTTGCCCCAGTTGATGTTCGACTGCTCGGCGTTGCCGACCTCGCCGACGGTGGCGCGGCAGCGCACGTCGACGTTGCGGATCTCGCCGGACGGCATGCGCAACTGCGCCCAGGTGCCCTCCTTGGCGACCAGCTGGACGCTGGCGCCGGCGGAGCGGGCGATCTTCGCGCCGCCACCGGGCCGCAGCTCGATGGCGTGGACGACCGTACCGACCGGGATGTTGCGCAGCGGCAGGTTGTTGCCGGGCTTGATGTCGGCGCCGGGGCCGGCCTCGACCTTCGCGCCCTGCGCCAGGCGGTACGGCGCCAGGATGTAGCGCTTCTCGCCGTCGGCGTAGTGCAGCAGCGCGATGCGCGACGTGCGGTTGGGGTCGTACTCGATGTGCGCGACCTTCGCCGGCACGCCGTCCTTGTCGGCCCGGCGGAAGTCGATGACCCGGTACTGGCGCTTGTGGCCGCCACCCTGGTGCCGCGTCGTGATCTTGCCGGAGTTGTTACGACCGCCCTTCTTGGGCAGCGGCCGCACCAGCGACTTCTCGGGCGTGGACCGGGTGACCTCGACGAAGTCGGCGACGCTGGAGCCGCGTCGGCCCGGCGTCGTCGGCTTGTACTTTCGGATTCCCATTCGTCGTTACCTCAGTAGCTCGTGTCCTGGCCGGCCTCAGCCGACCGGGCCGGAGAAGATGTCGATGCGCTGGCCTGCGGCGACCGTCACGATCGCGCGCTTGGTGTCGGGACGCTTGCCCACACCGAAGCGGGTGCGACGGCGCTTGCCCTGGCGGTTCTGGGTGTTGACACCGGTGACCTTGACGTTGAACACCTTCTCGACCGCGATCTTGATCTCGGTCTTGTTCGCGTCGGGCGCGACCACGAAGGTGTACTTGTTCTCGTCGAGAAGGCTGTAGCTCTTCTCGGACACGACCGGCACGATGAGGATGTCGCGCGGGTCCCTGCGGTTGATGGCGGTCACTTGGTGTCCTCCTCAGCGGCCGCGGCCTGCTCCCTGCCACCCAGGAACGCGTCGAGCGCGCCCTTGGTGAAGACGATGTCGTCGGCGCAGAGCACGTCGTAGGTGTTCAGCTGGTCGGCCACGAGCAGATGCACCTGCGGCGCGTTGCGCAGGCTCTTCACCGACACCTCGTCACCCCGCTCGACCACGACCAGGACGCTGCGCCGCTCGGTGACCGACTGCAGGGCCTTCAGGGCGTCCTTCGTGTTCGGGGCGTCGCCGTCGACGAAGCCGGTGACCACGTGCACGCGGCCGTGGGTCGCCCGGTCGGACAGCGCGCCACGCAGCGCGGCGGCCTTCATCTTCTTCGGCGTCCGCTGCGAGTAGTCGCGCGGCTGCGGGCCGTGGACGATGCCGCCACCGGTGAACTGCGGCGCGCGGATCGAGCCCTGACGGGCGCGGCCGGTGCCCTTCTGGCGGTACGGCTTCGCGCCGCCGCCGGAGACCTCGGCGCGGGTCTTGGTGGAGTGCGTGCCCTGACGGGCCGCGGCCAGCTGGGCCACCACGACCTGGTGGATCAGCGGAACGTTGACCTGGACCTCGAAGACCTCGGCCGGAAGGTCGACCGTGCCGGACTTCTTGCCGGCGGCGTCGAGAACCGTGATGGTGCTCACTGGGTCACTCCCTTCGCGGCCGAGCGGACGAAGACCAGACCGCCGTTGGGGCCCGGGACGGCGCCCTTGAGGAGCAGCAGCCCCTGCTCGGCGTCGACGGCCTGGACCGCGATGTTCTGGGTGGTCATGCGCTCGGCGCCCATGCGGCCGGCCATCTTCATACCCTTGAAGACGCGACCCGGCGTGGCGCAGCCGCCGATGGAGCCCGGCGAGCGGTGCTTGCGCTGCACACCGTGCGAGGCGCGCAGACCGTGGAAGCCGTGACGCTTCATGACACCGGCGAAGCCCTTGCCCTTCGTGGTGCCCGTGACGTCGACCTCCTGGCCGGCTTCGAACACCTCGACCGTGACCTCCTGGCCGAGCGTGTACTCGGAGGCGTCAGCGGTGCGCAGCTCGGCGACGTGACGGCGCGGCGTGACGCCGGCCTTGTCGAAGTGGCCCTGGGCGGGCTTGGTGACCTTGCGCGGGTTCGGCGCGCCGAAGCCGAGCTGGACCGCGTCGTAGCCGTCCTTGTCGGGCGTCCGGACCTGCGTGACGACGCACGGCCCGGCCTTGATCACGGTGACCGGCACGATGCGGTTGTTCTCGTCCCACACCTGGGTCATGCCGAGCTTCTCGCCCAGCAGGCCCTTGCGCACCGTGGTGGCGGCCTCGGAAGACTGAATACTCATCGTCGGCGGTCCCTCAGAGCTTGATCTCGATGTCGACGCCGGCCGGCAGGTCGAGACGCATGAGCGAGTCGACGGTCTTCGGCGTGGGGTCGATGATGTCGATGAGCCGCTTGTGCGTACGCATCTCGAAGTGCTCGCGGCTGTCCTTGTACTTGTGCGGCGATCGGATGACGCAGTACACGTTCTTCTCGGTAGGCAGCGGCACCGGGCCTGCGACCTGCGCACCCGTGCGCGTCACCGTGTCGACGATCTTGCGCGCCGACGTGTCGATGACCTCGTGGTCATAGGCCTTGAGCCGGATGCGGATCTTCTGTCCCGCCATGGCTGCTTGTCGTCCTCACTCTTCGTACTGCTAAGACCCGATCTGAACCAACACTGAGCTGCTGCTCCGCCGACCCCCGCGGTCGGGCGTGTCGCGCCACGCGGCAGATAAATGCCACAACGAACACGCTGATCATCGGGGTTTGACGGCCGGACCAGCCACACCGGAACGGCGCGGCTCCAGCCCTATCGGAGTTCTTCGTCACGAGCGCACAGCGCTG
The DNA here is from genome assembly GCF_001270745.1 of Jiangella muralis. GTDB lineage: Bacteria > Actinomycetota > Actinomycetes > Jiangellales > Jiangellaceae > Jiangella > Jiangella muralis. Next base: position 176,807 of record NZ_LFXL01000026.1, on the reverse strand, counting down.
ACGTCGCCCTCCGCCGAGCAACCTGAACAGTATGCCAGATCAGATTGGCTGAGGCCAATCGCGGTACGAGGGGCGGCCGGGCGGCCGCCCCTCGCAATGTCGAACTACTTGAGGATCTTGGTGACGTTGCCGGCACCGACGGTCCGGCCACCCTCGCGGATGGCGAACTTCAGGCCCTCTTCCATGGCAATCGGCTGGATCAGCACGACGGACATGCTGGTGTTGTCGCCCGGCATGACCATCTCGGTGCCCTCGGGCAGCGTGACGACGCCGGTGACGTCCGTGGTCCGGAAGTAGAACTGCGGACGGTAGTTGTTGAAGAACGGCGTGTGCCGGCCACCCTCGTCCTTGGACAGGATGTAGACCTGCGCCTCGAAGTCGGTGTGCGGCGTGTTGGTGCCGGGCTTCACCGCGACCATGCCGCGCTCGACGTCCTCGCGCTTGGTACCGCGCAGCAGCAGGCCGACGTTCTCGCCCGCACGCGCCTCGTCGAGGGTCTTGCGGAACATCTCGACCGCGGTGACCGTGGTCTTCTGCGCCGGGCCGGGACGGATGCCGACGAGCTCGATCTCCTCGTTGGCCTTCAGCACACCACGCTCGACGCGGCCGGTGACGACCGTGCCACGACCGGTGATGGTGAAGACGTCCTCGATCGGCATCAGGAACGGCTTCTCGATGTCGCGCACCGGGTCCGGCACGTTCTCGTCGACGGCCTCCATGAGGTCCTCGACCGACTTGACCCACTCGGCGTCGCCCTCGAGCGCCTTCAGCGCCGAGACCTTGATGACCGGGACGTCGTCGCCGGGGAACTCGTACTCGGAGAGCAGTTCGCGGACCTCGAGCTCGACGAGCTCCAGGATCTCCTCGTCGTCGACCATGTCGGCCTTGTTCAGCGCGACCAGGATGTACGGCACGCCGACCTGACGGGCCAGCAGCACGTGCTCCTTGGTCTGCGGCATCGGGCCGTCGGTGGCCGCGACCACGAGGATCGCGCCGTCCATCTGCGCCGCGCCGGTGATCATGTTCTTGATGTAGTCGGCGTGACCCGGAGCGTCGACGTGCGCGTAGTGACGCTTCTCGGTCTGGTACTCGACGTGCGCGATGTTGATCGTGATACCGCGCTGCTTCTCCTCCGGCGCCTTGTCGATGTCGTCGAACGGAGTGGCCTCGTTCAGCTCCGGGTACTTCTCATGCAGCACCTTGGTGATGGCAGCCGTGAGCGTGGTCTTGCCGTGGTCGACGTGACCGATCGTGCCGATGTTGACGTGCGGCTTGTTCCGCTCGAACTTCGCCTTAGCCACTGTGTGGTCCTCCTGTGGACTTCGTACGTTGCCGATCCCCCGCCTGTGCGGTGTGTTCGGCCGTGTTTCTCGGTCGGGATTGCTCGTTACTTCGGGCCGGGTGAAGACCCGGAGAGATTACTCTCCCCGGACCTTCTTGATGATCTCTTCCGCCACGTTCCGGGGAACCTCGGCGTAGGAGTCGAACTGCATCGAATAGCTGGCCCGGCCCTGGGTCTTGCTGCGGAGGTCACCGACGTAGCCGAACATCTCCGACAGCGGGACCAGCGCCTTGACGATGCGCTGGCCAGCACGCTCCTCCATGGCCTGAATCTGGCCACGGCGGGAGTTGAGGTCTCCGATGACCTCGCCCATGTAGTCCTCGGGCGTGGACACCTCGACCTCGAACATCGGCTCGAGCAGCACCGGGTCGGCGCGCCGAGCAGCTTCCTTGAACGCCATGGAACCGGCGATCTTGAACGCCAACTCCGAGGAGTCGACGTCGTGGTAGGCGCCGTCCTTCAGCGTCACCTTCACGTCCACCAGCGGGTAGCCGGCGACGACACCGAACTCCATGGCCTCCTGCGCGCCCGCGTCGACCGACGGGATGTACTCCCGCGGGATGCGGCCACCGGTGACGGAGTTCACGAACTCGTAGCCGCCATCACCCTCGCCGCCCGTGGGCTCGATGTCGATGATGACGCGGGCGAACTGGCCGGACCCACCGGTCTGCTTCTTGTGGGTGTACTCGACCTTCTCGACCTTGCGGCGAATGGTCTCGCGGTAGGCGACCTGCGGCTTGCCGACGTTCGCCTCGACCTTGAACTCCCGCTTCATGCGGTCGACCAGGATCTCCAGGTGCAGCTCGCCCATGCCGGAGATGATCGTCTGGCCGGTGTCCTCGTCGGTGCGGACCTGGAACGTCGGGTCCTCGTCGGCGAGGCGCTGGATGGCGGTGCCCAGCTTCTCCTGGTCGCTCTTGGTCTTCGGCTCGATGGCCACCGAGATGACCGGCGCCGGGAACTTCATCGACTCCAGGATCACCGGCTGGGCCGAGTCGGACAGGGTGTCACCCGTCGTGGTGTTCTTCAGCCCCATGACGGCGACGATCTGGCCGGCGCTGGCCTTCTCGATCTCCTCACGCTTGTTCGCGTGCATGCGGTAGATCTTGCCGATGCGCTCCTTGTTGCCCTTGGTGCTGTTCAGCACCATGGTGCCGGTGGTCAGCGTGCCCGAGTAGACCCGGACGAACGTGAGCTTGCCAAGGTGCGGGTCGGCCATGATCTTGAACGCCAGCGACGACAGCGGCGCGTCCTCTTCCGGCGCGCGCGTGAGGATCTCCTCCTCGTTGTCCATCGCGTGGCCCTCGACGGCGCCGACGTCGACCGGCGACGGCAGGTAGCGCACGACGGCGTCGAGCATGGGCTGCACGCCCTTGTTCTTGAACGCCGAGCCGGTGAGCACCGGGGTCAGGTTGCCCGCGATGGTGGCGCGGCGGATCGCGGCGATCAGCTCGTCGCGGCCGGGCTCCTTGCCCTCGAGGTACAGTTCCATCATCGCCTCGTCGTTCTCGGCGATGGTCTCGAGGAGGCGGTCGCGCCACTCCTGGGCGGCCTCGGTGTGGGTGTCGGGGATGTCGACGGTGTCGTACATCTCGCCCAGCGGGGTCTCGGCCGACCAGAGCATGGCCTTCATGTCGACGAGGTCGACGAGGCCGCGGAAGTCCGCCTCGGCACCGATCGGCAGCTGCAGCACCAGCGGGGTGGCCTTGAGCCGCGACACGATCATGTCGACGCAGCGGTGGAACTCGGCGCCCGTGCGGTCGAGCTTGTTGACGAAGCAGATGCGCGGGACACCGTACTTGTTGGCCTGATGCCAGACGGTCTCCGACTGCGGCTCGACGCCGGCGACGCCGTCGAACACGGCAACCGCGCCGTCGAGGACGCGCAGCGACCGCTCGACCTCGACGGTGAAGTCGACGTGGCCGGGAGTGTCGATGATGTTGATGGTGTGGTCGTCCCACTCGCAGGTGGTCGCGGCAGAGGTGATGGTGATGCCGCGTTCCTGCTCCTGCTCCATCCAGTCCATGGTGGCTGCGCCATCGTGGACCTCACCGATCTTGTAGTTGATCCCGGTGTAGTACAGGATCCGCTCGGTGGTGGTGGTCTTACCGGCGTCGATGTGGGCCATGATGCCGATGTTGCGGACCTTGGCCAGATCGAGCTTGCGGAGGTCGGTCGCCATGTGCGTGCGTTCGCTTCCTTATATGCGGTCTCGTCGACTCGGCGCCAGCGACTACCAGCGGTAGTGCGCGAAGGCCTTGTTCGACTCGGCCATCTTGTGGGTGTCCTCGCGACGCTTCACACTGGCGCCGAGGCCGTTGGAGGCGTCGAGGATCTCGTTCATCAGACGCTCCGTCATGGTCTTCTCACGACGGGCACGGGAGTAGCTGACCAGCCAGCGCAGGGCCAGCGTGGTGCTGCGGCCGGCGCGCACCTCGATGGGCACCTGGTAGGTCGCGCCACCGACACGGCGGCTGCGGACCTCGAGGGTCGGCTTGACGTTGTCGAGCGCGCGCTTCAGCGTGACGACGGGGTCGGTGCCGGTCTTCTCGCGGGCGCCCTCGAGCGCACCGTGCACGATGCCCTCGGCGATGGACTTCTTGCCGTCCTCGAGCACCTTGTTGACCAGCTGAGTGACCAGCGGCGACCCGTAGACCGGGTCGACGACGACCGGCCGCTTCGGGGCGGGACCCTTGCGGGGCATCAGCTCTTCTCCTTCTTCGCGCCGTAGCGGCTGCGCGCCTGCTTGCGGTTCTTGACGCCCTGCGTGTCGAGCGAACCGCGGATGATCTTGTACCGGACACCCGGGAGGTCCTTCACACGGCCGCCGCGCACGAGCACCATCGAGTGCTCCTGCAGGTTGTGACCGACACCGGGGATGTACGCGGTGACCTCGATCTGGCTGGTCAGCTTGACACGGGCAACCTTCCGAAGAGCCGAGTTCGGCTTCTTCGGCGTGGTGGTGTACACGCGCGTGCACACGCCGCGACGCTGCGGGCTGCCCTTGAGCGCCGGGGTCTTGTTCTTGGCGACCTTGTCCTGGCGGCCCTTGCGGACCAACTGCTGGATCGTAGGCACTACGTCTCCGTGTCCTCTGCTCGTCGAACTGCCTCGACTGGTGGTTTCCGGGGATCACACCGGTCGCTCGCCTGGCGTCTGCGCAGGTGGGAGGCGCCTTACGGCGACCCCCGCGGTCGGGCGTGTCGGCCCGGTCCCACGCCGCACGATCAGGCTCCCGATCGATGTGGTCCGTTGATCTGTCCGGTATGCGCCGACTCTGCGGCCAGGCGCGCCGGATTGCCCGGAGCAGTCCAGGCACGGAGACTGAGGTTACCCGGTCGAGGGTACCCAGGTCAAAGTGATGCCGCGGCTCGACGGGGGGACGTCAACCGACGATAACGCACCGGTCTCGCCCGCGTCACGGCCCCACGCCGGACGGCCGACTGCACCGGGCCCCTTCGCGGTCCCGGTCTGGTGCGCCTTCACTCCCCTGCTGCGGGCCGTGTCCCGGCTGGTGGCTGCCTTGGCCCGGCGTGGCCCGGGGTGGACGACGTGGCCGGCGGCCGGGTGAGACTATTGCCAGCCTAGCGGTGCGTCCCTCCGCCTGGCCGCCGGGGCCACCGTCGAGGCCGAGTACGCCGTCAGCAGCGGTAGCCGCCGTCGGCGAGGCCGGCCTCACGTTCGAGCGGATGATCGCACGGCTTGCGTGGATCGTGCCTGATGACGTACTCCCAGATGAACCGCGCGTAGCCGTACCGCGCCCACTGCTCGGAGTGCACCCGTTCGTGCCGCAGCAGCCGCGCCAGGCTCGGCGCGCCCGACCCGGGCGGCCGCCTGCCGGATTCCACCGTCGTCCGCGCCACCTCGACCGGATCGTCGAACGAGCCGTTGACCAGGTAGATCTCGCCCCAGGTGGTGCCGCCGCGGGAGGCGAACCAGTCGATGACGTTGGGGACCGACCGCAGCGCGCGGCGGCCGGCCACCGCCATCATCGTCCCCTCGGGCGTGGCCACCAGGGCACCGCGCTTCACCGCCGTGCCGGCGTCGCCGCGGTTGAGGCCGAACAGGCCGGTGTAGGACCAGCGGTTGCGCTGGCGGCGGGGGTCGGTGCTGCCGGGCCGCCCGCCGTTGAGCAGTTCGGTGAGCCGGGCCAGCTCGCGGGCCCGCCGGGCGTCGTCGATGAGGACGTACGGGCGGTCGTCGGGGCCGCGCCAGACCGTGCGGCCGGTCAGCGGGGCGAACGTCGCCGCGCTGACGCCCTCGTGCCGCGCGACGTCGACGACCTCGGGCGGGGTGCGGCCGGACGCGAGCGTCCAGCGGATCCACTCGCGGTACCACTCGTCCGGTGTGCCGTCGATCAGCCCGGCGTCGCGGAGCAGCGCGACGGTCGGCTCGGTCATCGGCGTCTCCTCTGACGGCGACGTGGACGGCGCCGCGAACGGCGACATGAACGGCGACGTGGACATGGCCCGCCCGGCTGGGAGGGAGTCCCACCCTACGGGCGGGCACCGACACCCGGCAGCGATCGACGGCGTTCGGCGGCCCGACGTCGGCAGAACGAGATCGATCTCCGGGGCGTTGTCACATTCGGGGTCCGCGAACGACCCATAGGAAGTGTGGTCCTCTCCTCCTCCGCGCGACCCATCCGGTCCGCCGCCCGCCGGCTGGCGCAGCTGCCCGGCGAGGTTCACGACGCCACCGGCGCGCTCGCCGCGGCGGTGCTGTCGCACGTCCGCATCGTCGAACGGCGGGCCGGACCGGCGCTGTCACCGTCCGAGCAGCACGCCGTCCGCGGCGCCGCCGGGGCGATGCGACGGGCGCTCGCCGCCGCCGACGACGCACTGACGCTGGCGGCCTGGTCCGCGGCCGCCGAGGCCGACGCGCTGCTCCGGCCCACGCCGACGCCGCTGCCGCCGCTGCCCGCACCGGCCCCAGCACCGGCAACGGCTCCGGCTCCGGCTCCGGCTCCGGCTCCGACACGAGCAACGACAGCGACGCCGGCGACGTCGCCGCTCGAGCGGCTGACGTCCGCACAGTGCTGCGCGCTGCACCACTACACGACCGTCGAAGGGGCCGGTGAGCTGAACGCGTACCTGCGCCGCCCCGCCGACGTGCCGGCGAAACGGCGGGCGGAGCTGCGGCGGCTGGTCGACGACGCGACGGCGGGGCTGGCGGCGTTGCCCCCGTTCACCGGCCTCGCCTACCGCGGCACGTCGCTACCGGCGGCGCAGCTGCGGCGATGGCGTCCGGGCGTCGTCGTGGCGGACCGCGGGTTCGCCAGCGCGTCGGCCAGTCCGTCGGTGGCCGACGCGTTCCGGGGCGGCGGCAACGCGTTCATCACCGTCGTCGGGCACAGCGGCGCCGACATCCGGGCGCTGTCGTCGTTCCGGCACGAGGCCGAGGTGCTCTACCCGCCAGGCACGCGGTTCCGCGTCGTCGACCGGTCGTGGGACCATCGGCGCGAGTGCTGGAGCTTCCTGATCGAGGAGGTCACGTCATGCGCTTCGACCGCACCGTCTACGACCGGCTGAGCGACGCCGAGAAGGCCGCCTATGCCCGGGCGGCGGCCCAGGACGACAACGAGACGCCGCCGGACGGCATCGCGCCGGAGAAGGCCGAGAGCCACGAGGGCTTCGAGATCGTCGAGGAATGACGACGGCGCCGCCACCCGCGAAGGGTGACGGCGCCGCCGCTCAGTGACGCCGGACTCAGTTGTTGTACGAGCCGAAGTCGTAGTCCTCCAGGCGCACGGCCTCGCCGGACCCCTGGCCGAACTCGTAGTCGGAGTAGTCGGCGCCGTAGTCGACCATGGAGTACATGGCCGCCTTGGCCTCCTCGGTCGGCTCGACCCGCAGGTTGCGGTAGCGGGGCAGGCCCGTACCGGCCGGGATCAGCTTGCCGAGGATGACGTTCTCCTTCAGGCCGATCAGCGGGTCGGACTTGGCGTTGATGGCCGCCTCCGTGAGCACCCGCGTGGTCTCCTGGAACGACGCCGCCGACAGCCACGAGTCGGTGGCCAGCGACGCCTTGGTGATGCCCATCAGCTGCGGACGACCCGAGGCCGGCTGACCGCCCTCGGCGACCGCACGCCGGTTCTCGTCCTCGAACCGCGACCGCTCGACCAGCTCGCCGGGGAGCAGGTCGGTGGTGCCGCTCTCGAGCACGGTGATCCGGCGCAGCATCTGCCGCACGATGATCTCGATGTGCTTGTCGTGGATCGACACACCCTGCGACCGGTAGACCTCCTGGACCTGGTCGGTCAGGAAGACCTGAACCGCCCGCTGGCCCTGGACCCGCAGCACGTCGTGCGGGTCGGCCGTACCGGAGTGCAGCAGCTCGCCGACGTCGACGCGGTCGGCCTCCTGCACACGCCACTGGGCGATGCCGGGGGCGCGCCGGTTGGTCCACTCGAACACACGCCGCGACAGCGGGAACGACTGCTCCTCGCCGCCGTCGTCGGGGACGACGACCGCGTGGGCGCCCTTGGCGTCCTCCTCGATGCGGACCCGGCCGGACGACTCCGAGAGCGGAGCCTTGCCCTTCGGGGCGCGCGCCTCGAACAGCTCGACCACACGCGGCAGACCGTGCGTGATGTCCTCACCGGCGACACCGCCGGTGTGGAACGTCCGCATGGTCAGCTGGGTGCCGGGCTCGCCGATCGACTGGGCGGCGATGATGCCGACCGCCTCGCCGACGTCGACGAGCTTGCCCGAGGCCAGCGACCGGCCGTAGCACATGGCGCAGACGCCGGTCTTGCTCTCGCAGGTCAGGACGCTGCGGACGCGGACGTTCTCGACGCCCGCGGCCACCAGGCGGCCGATCTCGACATCGCCGAGGTCGTCGCCGGCCGAGGCCACCTTGGTGCCATCGGGCGCCACGACGTCCTCGGACAGCGAGCGCGCGTAGACCGAGGTCTCGACGTGCTCGTCGACGACCAGCCGGCCGTCGGCGCCGGTGGCGGCGATGGGCAGCGACAGACCACGCTCGGTGCCGCAGTCGACCTCGCGGATGATGACGTCCTGCGAGACGTCGACCAGACGACGGGTCAGGTAACCGGAGTCGGCGGTCCGCAGCGCGGTGTCGGCCAGACCCTTCCGGGCGCCGTGCGTCGAGATGAAGAACTCGACGACGGACAGGCCCTCGCGGAAGCTCGCCTTGATCGGCCGCGGGATGGTCTCACCCTTCGGGTTGGCGACCAGGCCGCGCATACCCGCCAGCTGGCGGATCTGCATCCAGTTACCACGGGCACCGGAGGTGACCATGATGTTGATGGCGTTCTCCGACGCGAACGACGCGCGCATGGCGACGTCGACCGCGTTGGTGGCGTCGGTCCAGATGTCGATGAGCTCCTCACGCCGCTCACCGTCGGAGATGACGCCGCGGGCGAAGTTGCGCTCGACCTTCTCGGCCTTCGCCTCGAAGCCCTCCAGGATGGAGGCCTTCGTCGGCGGCGGCACGACGTCGTCGAACGAGACCGTGACGCCGGACCGGGTGGCCCAGTGGAAGCCGATCTCCTTCAACGCGTCCAGCGTGGCGGCCACCTGGATCTTCGGGTACCGCTCGGCGAGGTCGTTGACGATGCTGCCGAGGCGCTTCTTGTCCACGACGGCGTCGACGAACGGGTAGTCCAGCGGCAGCGCCTCGTTGAACAGCGCCCGGCCCAGGGTGGTGCGCAGCGTCAGCGGCTGGCCCGCCTCCCAGTCCTCCGGGGTCTCGTAGCCGGCCGGCGGCACGACGTCGTTCACCCGGATGGTGATCGGCGCCTGCAGCGACAGCTCACCGCGGTCGAACGCGGCGATGCCCTCGGCGACGGACGAGAACGCCCGGCCCTCGCCGGCCTGATCGGGCCGGTCGGAGGTCAGGAAGTAGATGCCCAGCACCATGTCCTGCGTCGGCATGGTGACCGGCCGGCCGTCGGCCGGCTTGAGGATGTTGTTGCTGGACAGCATGAGGATGCGGGCCTCGGCCTGCGCCTCGGCGGACAGCGGCAGGTGCACGGCCATCTGGTCGCCGTCGAAGTCGGCGTTGAACGCCGTGCAGACGAGCGGGTGGATCTGGATGGCCTTGCCCTCGATCAGCTGCGGCTCGAACGCCTGGATGCCCAGACGGTGCAGCGTCGGCGCCCGGTTCAGCAGCACCGGGTGCTCGGCGATGACCTCTTCGAGGACGTCCCAGACGACCGGGCGAGCCCGCTCGACCATGCGCTTCGCGCTCTTGATGTTCTGCGCGTGCGAGAGGTCGACCAGCCGCTTCATGACGAACGGCTTGAACAGCTCGATCGCCATGCCCTTCGGCAGGCCGCACTGGTGCAGCTTCAGCTGCGGGCCGACGACGATGACCGAGCGGCCGGAGTAGTCGACGCGCTTGCCCAGCAGGTTCTGCCGGAACCGGCCCTGCTTGCCCTTGAGCATGTCGGAGATCGACTTGAGCGGGCGGTTGCCGGGACCCGTGACGGGACGGCCGCGGCGGCCGTTGTCGAACAGCGCGTCCACGGACTCCTGGAGCATCCGCTTCTCGTTGTTGACGATGATCTCCGGCGCACCGAGGTCGAGCAGCCGCTTGAGGCGGTTGTTCCGGTTGATGACGCGACGGTAGAGGTCGTTGAGGTCGCTGGTCGCGAACCGGCCACCGTCGAGCTGCACCATCGGGCGCAGGTCCGGCGGGATGACCGGGACGGCGTCGAGCACCATGCCGCGCGGGTCGTTCTTCGTCGTCAGGAACGGCGAGACGACCTTGAGCCGCTTCAGCGCACGGGTCTTCTTCTGGCCCTTGCCGTTGCGGATGAGGTCGCGCAGCTTGTCGGCCTCGGCCTCGAGGTCGAAGCCGTCGATGCGCTCCTTGATGGCCTGCGCGCCCATGCCGCCGCGGAAGTACTGACCGAAGCGGTCGCGCATCTCGCGGTACAGCAGCTCGTCGCCCTCGAGGTCCTGGACCTTGAGGTTGCGGAAGCGGTCCCACACGGCGTTCAGCCGGTCGATCTCGGCGTCGGCGCGCTTGCGCAGCTGGCTCATCTCGCGCTCGGCCGACTCCTTGACCTTGCGGCGTGCGTCGCCCTTGGCGCCCTCGGCCTCGAGCTCGGCGAGGTCGGCTTCGAGCTTCTTGGCGCGCGTCTCGATGTCGGCGTCGCGGCGCTGCTCGATCTGCTTGCGCTCGACGTCGATCTGGCCCTCGAGCGAGGAGAGGTCGCGGTGCCGCGCCTCCTCGTCGACCCAGGTGATCATGTAGGCGGCGAAGTAGATGACCTTCTCGAGGTCCTTCGGCGCGAGGTCGAGCAGGTAGCCCAGCCGCGACGGCACACCCTTGAAGTACCAGATGTGCGTGACGGGGGCGGCCAGCTCGATGTGGCCCATCCGCTCGCGGCGCACCTTGGCGCGCGTGACCTCGACGCCACAGCGCTCACAGATGATGCCCTTGAAGCGGACCCGCTTGTACTTACCGCAGTAGCACTCCCAGTCGCGGGTCGGGCCGAAGATCTTCTCGCAGAAGAGCCCGTCCTTCTCCGGCTTCAGAGTGCGGTAGTTGATGGTCTCCGGCTTCTTGACCTCACCGTGCGACCACCCGCGGATGTGTTCGGCGGTCGCGAGGCCGATGCGTAGCTCGTCGAAGAAATTGACGTCGAGCACGTGTGTCCTTCTCTCGCTCAGATGTTTCAGGTCTGTGGTGGCTGGCGGGAATGGGAGGCCGGCTCAGCGGACCGGCCTCCCACCACCGTCAGACCTCTTCGACGCTGCTCGGCTCGCGCCGGGACAGGTCGATTCCGAGTTCTTCAGCCGCGCGGAAGACGTCTTCGTCGGTCTCCCGCATCTCGATCTGCGACCCGTCACTGGAGAGCACTTCGACGTTGAGGCACAACGCCTGCATCTCCTTGAAGAGCACCTTGAACGACTCGGGGATACCCGACTCGGGGATGTTCTCGCCCTTGACGATGGCCTCGTAGACCTTGACCCGGCCGGGGACGTCGTCGGACTTGATGGTGAGCAGTTCCTGCAGCGCGTAGGCGGCGCCGTAGGCCTGGAGCGCCCAGACCTCCATCTCGCCGAAACGCTGGCCACCGAACTGCGCCTTACCACCCAGCGGCTGCTGCGTGACCATCGAGTACGGGCCGGTCGACCGGGCGTGGATCTTGTCGTCGACGTGGTGGTTGAGCTTCAGGATGTACATGTAGCCCACCGCCACCGGCTTCGGGAACGGCTCACCGGACCGGCCGTCGAACAGGTTGGCCTTGCCGTCGCCGCCCACCAGGCGGACGCCGTCGCGGGTCTTGGTCGTCGACCCGAGCAGGCCGGCGATCTCGTCCTCGCGCGCACCGTCGAAGACCGGCGTGGCGACCTTGGTGTCCGGCGGCGCCTCGGCGGCGCCGATGCCGCGCAGCCGCGTCTTCCACTCCTCGTCGTCGCCCTCGACCTCCCAGCCGGTCTTGGCCACCCACCCGAGGTGGGTCTCCATGACCTGGCCGAGGTTCATGCGGCTCGGGACGCCCAGCGGGTTCAGCACCATGTCGACCGCGGTGCCGTCCTCGAGGAACGGCATGTCCTCGACCGGGAGGATCTTGGCGATGACGCCCTTGTTGCCGTGCCGGCCGGCGAGCTTGTCGCCGTCCTGGATCTTGCGCATCTGAGCGATGTAGACGCGGACCAGCTGGTTGACGCCCGGCGGGAGCTCGTCGCCCTCGTCGCGGTCGAACACCCGGACGCCGATGACCTTGCCGGACTCGCCGTGCGGCACCTTCAGCGAGGTGTCGCGGACCTCGCGCGCCTTCTCACCGAAGATCGCGCGGAGCAGCCGCTCCTCCGGGGTCAGCTCGGTCTCGCCCTTCGGGGTGACCTTGCCGACCAGGATGTCGCCGTTGGTGACCTCGGCGCCGATGCGGATGATGCCGCGCTCGTCGAGGTCGGCCAGCACCTCGTCGGAGACGTTCGGGATGTCCCGCGTGATCTCCTCGGGGCCCAGCTTGGTGTCGCGGGCGTCGACCTCGTGCTCCTCGATCTTGATCGAGGTGAGGACGTCGTCCTGGATGAGCCGCTGCGAGATGACGATGGCGTCCTCGTAGTTGTGGCCCTCCCACGACATGAACGCGACCAGCAGGTTCTTGCCCAGCGCCATCTCACCGAGCTCGGTGGACGGGCCGTCGGCGATGACCTGGCCGGCCTCGATGCGCTGCCCTTCGTCGACGATGGGCCGCTGGTTGATGCACGACCCGGCGTTGGAGCGGCGGAACTTGGCCAGCTGGTAGGTCTGGTAGGTGCCGTCGTCGGCCATGACGGTGATGTAGTCGGCCGACAGCTCGGTGACCACACCGCTCTTCTCGGCCAGGATGACGTCACCGGCGTCCTCGGCCGCGTGCGACTCCATGCCGGTGCCGACCAGCGGCGACTCGGACCGGAGCAGCGGCACGGCCTGGCGCTGCATGTTCGAGCCCATGAGCGCGCGGTTGGCGTCGTCGTGCTCGAGGAACGGGATCATGGCGGTGGCCACGGACACCATCTGCCGCGGCGAGACGTCCATGTAGTCGACCTCGCCACCCGGCACGGTCTCGATCTCGCCGCCGCGCTTGCGCACCAGCACCTTGTCCTCGGCGAACCGGCTGTCATCGGTCAGCGGCGCGTTGGCCTGCGCGATGACGCGGCGGTCCTCCTCGTCGGCGCTCAGGTACTCGATGTCGTCGGTGACCAGACCGTCGATGACCCGGCGGTACGGCGTCTCGATGAAGCCGAACGGGTTGATGCGCCCGTAGGTGGCCAGCGAGCCGATGAGGCCGATGTTCGGGCCCTCAGGGGTCTCGATGGGACACATGCGGCCGTAGTGCGACGGGTGGACGTCGCGGACCTCCATGCCGGCCCGCTCGCGGGACAGACCACCCGGACCCAGCGCGTTGAGCCGGCGCTTGTGCGTCAGCCCGGCCAGCGGGTTGGTCTGGTCCATGAACTGCGACAGCTGGGACGTTCCGAAGAACTCCTTGATCGCGGCCACGACCGGCCGGATGTTGATCAGCGTCTGCGGTGTGATGGCCTCGACGTCCTGCGTGGTCATGCGCTCGCGGACGACGCGCTCCATGCGGGACAGACCGGTGCGGACCTGGTTCTGGATCAGCTCGCCGACCGTGCGGATGCGGCGGTTGCCGAAGTGGTCGATGTCGTCGACCTCGACCGGCACGGTGTTGTCGCCGGTCGTCAGCTCCGTCTCGTTGGCGTGCAGCCGCACGAGGTAGCGCAGTGTGCCGACGATGTCGTCCATGGTCAGCGTGCTCTGGTCGAGCGCGAGGTCGACGCCGAGCTTCTTGCCCAGCTTGTAGCGGCCGACCCGGGCGAGGTCGTAGCGCTTCGGGTTGAAGTAGGCGTTCTCGAGCAGCTGCTGCGCGGCCTCGCGCGTCGGCGGCTCGCCCGGACGCATCTTCCGGTAGATGTCGAGCAGCGCTTCGTCCTGGGTGGTGGTGTGATCCTTCTCCAGGGTGGCGCGCATCGACTCGTAGTCGCCGAACTCCTCGAGGATCTGCTCGTTCGTCCAGCCCATGGCCTTGAGCAGCACCGTGACGTTCTGCTTGCGCTTGCGGTCGAGGCGGACGCCGACCATGTCGCGCTTGTCGATCTCGAACTCCAGCCAGGCGCCCCGCGACGGGATGACCTTGGCGGTGTAGATGTCCTTGTCGGACGTCTTGTCGAGCGACCGCTCGAAATACAGGCCCGGCGACCGCACCAACTGCGACACGACGACGCGCTCGGTGCCGTTGACGATGAAGGTGCCCTTGGGGGTCATGAGCGGGAAGTCGCCCATGAACACGGTCTGGGACTTGATCTCGCCGGTCTCGTTGTTGATGAACTCGGCGGTGACGAACAGCGGCGCGGAGTACGTGAAGTCGCGCATCTTGCACTCGTCGATGCTGTTCTTGGGGTCCTCGAAGCGAGGGTTCGAGAACGACAGCGACATGGTCGCCGAGAAGTCCTCGATGGGGCTGATCTCGTCGAGGATCTCCTGCAGGCCCGACGTGGTGTTGACGTCGGTACGCCCCGCGGCCTCGGCAGCGGCGACCCGCGCCTGCCAGCGCTCGTTACCGAGCAGCCAGTCGAAGCTGTCTATCTGGAGGGCGAGAAGGTTCGGAACGTCGAGAGGTTCGCGAATCTTGGCAAAAGAGATGCGACGCGAGACATTTGGGCCAGCAGTGGTGGTGGGCGTGACGGCCAACAGGGGTCCTTCCGAGGGCACACGGTCGGAGTGCACGCGCAGTCCTCAACCCAAGCGGGCAGCATCGGCGAAGGGCAGCGCAAAGCTGCAGTCTAACCCAATGGGCACACTGCTGTCGAGTGGTCAGCCACTCCGCGCTTCCTTCTGTCTCGCATCCCCCACCCCACTGCCCGATCAGCATCTCGTCAGGAGCCGCCCCACGTCAAGCACCGACGCCCCCCATATCGCCGACTTGGCACCTGAAATGCCACATTCGCCGTGCTCAGCGGCCGATCAGTGACTCATCCGAACGTACGATCCAGTGGCGCGCCAGGGGTCCGGAGCCGGCCGGCACGACTGGATGACCTGCTCGGGTGGCGCGGGCGGGACTCGGCGAAGTTCGCTGTGGGCGAACGGGCTGGCGTTGATTCCCAGTTTCCGGACGGGTCCGCACCGTTCGCCGTGGTGCTGGGGTTCGCCGCTTTGCGGCCGTTCGCCGCTTTGCGGCAGTGGGCCGTCCCCCTGCTGCCCATTTTCTCAGCCGCGGCACCGCGCCTAAAGCGGACTGATGGCGCTTCGCGCGGCGATGACCGCTTGACCCGCGGCACCGCGGCCAAGAACGGGCAGCTATCAGGGGGACGGGGGGAGTGTGGCGACGGTCCGCCGGGGCGGGGTCCTGGTCTGGTGTGACGTCCTGGTCTGTCGTCGCGTTCTATGGCGGGTTCGGGGCTGATGGCGTGACTGGGGACCAGGACGTGACGGCAGACCAGGAGGCCCACGGCGCATCGGGCGCGGGCTGGGCCCAGACTCCCCCCGTCCCCCTGATAGCTGCCCGTTCTTGGCCGGGAGTGCGCGGGTCAAGCGGTCACCCCACGCGCGAAGCGCCACTCGGGTCCGCTTGAGGCGCGTGCTCCCGGCTAAGAAAATGGGCGCCAGGGGGACGGCCAACCTGCGGACCACGGCCAACGGCAGCAAGGCGGCGAACGCGAACGGGCCCGGCACCCCGCGATGGGGGTACCGGGCCCGTTGCTGTCAGTGGGTCAGCGACTCACTTGACGGAGACGGTGGCGCCGGCGGCCTCGAGGGCCTCCTTGGCCTTGTCCGCGGCCTCCTTGTTGACCTTCTCCAGCAGCGGCTTCGGCGCGGCCTCGACGAGGTCCTTGGCCTCCTTGAGGCCGAGCGACGTCAGCGCGCGGACCTCCTTGATGACCTGGATCTTCTTCTCGCCGGCCGACTCGAGGACGACGTCGAACTCGTCCTTCTCCTCCTCGGCCGGGGCGGCAGCACCGGGGCCAGCGGCACCCGGAGCGGCGGCGACGGCGACCGGGGCGGCCGCGGTGACCTCGAAGGTCTCCTCGAACTTCTTCACGAACTCGGAGAGCTCGATCAGAGTCATCTCCTTGAACGCGTCGAGCAGCTCGTCGGTGTTGAGCTTCGCCATGGTGGCGGTTCCTTTCTCTGTTCGGCTGAATGCCGGGTTGTCGTACGGGCTCGGGGCCGTGGGACGACCCCCGGGCGTTCAGCCCTCGTTCTGCTCCGTCGTCTCGGCCGCGTCGGCGGCCTCGGCGGCGGGTGCCTCGGCGGCGGGCGCCTCGGCTTCGACCTTCTGCCGCAGCGCCTCGACGACGCGAGCGGTCTGCGCCAGCGGGGCGTTGAACAGCGACACCGCGTTCTGCAGCGAGGCCTTCATCGCACCGGCCAGCTTGGCCAGCAGGACGTCGCGCGACTCGAGGTCGGCGAGCTTCGTGATCTCCTCGCCGGTGAGCGGCGCCCCATCGAGCAGGCCACCCTTCACCACGAGGACGGGGTTGGCCTTGGCGAAGTCACGCAGACCCTTCGCGGCCTCGACCGGGTCGCCCTTGACGAAGGCGATGGCCGACGGGCCGGACAGGTAGTCGTCGAGCCCCGAGATCCCGGCTTCCTTCGCCGCGATCTTGGTCAGCGTGTTCTTCACCACGGCGTAGGACGCGTTCCCACCGAGCGACCGACGCAGTTCCGTCAGCTGCTTGACGGTGAGGCCGCGGTACTCGGTCAGCACGACCGCGTTGCTGGCACGGAACTCGTCCGCGAGCTCGGCGACCGCGGCTGCCTTGTCAGGCCTCGCCATGGGGCTCCTTCTTCCGGATGGTGGTGCCGGAAGGACCCTCAGACATGAAGAACGCCCCGGCGCAGGCGCGGGGCGAAGGCACACCGTGAGCACGGTGTCGCGTTTCGTCTCTCACCTGCGCGGGCCGCCCACATCGCTGCGGGTCCTTCGTCACGATCGATGAGCAATCGTGAGACCGGCGGTCTTTGGCAGCGTTCATCGTACGGGCACCGGGGCGCCGTCGCCAAATCAGCCGAACGGACCGGTCTTCTGGTCCTGGAACGAGTGCACCATGTCGCGCAGCTCGTCGGTCCGCCAAGCCGGCCAGTCGTCCGGCGGCGCGACCGCCAGCCAGGCGTCGACCAGCTCGCCGCCGTAGTTGTGCCCGTGCCCGGCCGGCACCGTCGCCGACAGCGCCATATCGGCAGTGACCTGCCAAAACGTGACGAACGGATACCAGTCGAGGGTGGGCAGGACGTCGGGCCCGTGCTCCTCGTCGATCCACTCCGGCCGCTCGAACATCAGATCCCACGACCACAGCGCCACGGGGTCGGAGGCGTGCTGCAGGAACAGCACCGGCGGGCCTTCGTCGAAGGCGAGGTCCATCGGCTCCTGCCAGCCGCCCCAGAACTTCACCTCACGGCCACCGTCGACGACGGGCAGCCGGGCAGGCGAACCGGCGTCGCGCTCGGCGGTCAGCTCGGTGCGCAGCCCGTGCCGGCTCGGCGAGCCGACCCAGAGCGCGCCGTCGACGTTCGAGCGCAGGTCGTCCAGCGAGTCGAAGGCGGCCGCGCTGCCCATGGCGCCGAGGCTCTCGCCGTACACGAGCAGCTTCGGCCGCTGCGACGGCGGACGCTCCAGCCACGCCTCGTGGACGGCCTCGAACAGCGCCCCGCCGGCGATCTGCACCTGCTCCTGGTCGGCGACGAACGAGATCCAGCTGGGCAGGTAGGAGTACTGCAGCGCGACGATGGCGGAGTCACCGTTGTAGAGGTACTCCAGCGCGTCGGCCGCGGCGCCGTCGACCCAGCCGGTGCCGGTCGTCGTCACCACCACGAGGACCTCACGGTCGAAGCCGCCGGCCCGCTCCAGCTCGCGCACGGCCAGCGACGCCAGCCCGGCCGGCGTCTCGGCGGAGTCCATGCCGACATAGGCGCGGACGGGGTCGAGTGCGGGCCGGCCGCTGAACTCCGTCAGATCGTCGGCCGTCGGCCCGGACGACACGAACTCGCGGCCCTTGCGGCCCAGCGAGTCCCACGTCACCAGCGAGCCGGGGCCACCGGAGTGCGTCGCGGAGCCGGGCGCGTTGTTGCCGGCCTCGGTCTCCATGTTCACCGCCGCGAACGCGTCGTTGGCCACGCCCAGCAGGGTCGGATAGAGCAGGCCGGTCCACGACCAGAACGCCACCCCGCCGACGCACAGCACGGACGCGACCAGCGCGACCTGCGGCGGCACCCAGCGGCCGAAGAACCGGCGCAGCCGCCGCGACGCGCCGCGCAGCAGCCGGGCCAGCGCCAGGAACACCACGAAGATGGCGCCGGCGACCAGCAGGATCAGCAGGTAGTGATTGGGCCCCGGGCTCTCGACGTCCATCAGGGCGCGCAGCTCGGTCTGCCAGGCGGCATTGTCGGCGAGGTACCAGGCGACCGCGGCGGCCGCCGTACCCGCCAGGCCCCACCAGGCGATCAGCCGGGTCCGCGCTGACGGCGCCAGCAGTTGCGGCCGTACCCGGCGCACGACCAGCCGGACCACCCAGGCGATCAGCACGCCGAGCGCGTAGCCGATGGTCGCCGTCAGCCCGCTCACCATCGCCTGGTAGATCCAGGTGCGCGGCAGCAGCGTCGGCGTCAGCGACCAGCAGAAGAAGCAGGCGGCGCCGATCAGCCCGCCGTAGTCGGGCCGCAGCCACACGAGGAAGCGGCCGAGCACCGGGATCTCGCGAACCGCCGGCAGCCCGCGGCGAGCGGACGCGCCGCGGTCCAGTACCTGCGTCACCGGTACCACGTCCAGACGGCGGCACGGACAGGACAGCACGACCGCCGCGAGCCAGCGGACTGGATCGCGGCGGTCGGCGGGCGGTGAGGCGTCAGCAACGGCTCACCGGAACGAACTCACGCGTCAGCGGACTCTGCCGCACGCACCTTCGACGGGTCGAGCGGGATGCTCGGGCCCATGGTCGTGGTGAGCGTCGCCTTGCGGATGTAGCGGCCCTTCGACGCCGACGGCTTGAGCCGGTTGACCTCGTCGAGCGCGGCCGCGTAGTTCTCCGCGAGCGCCTGCTCGGTGAACGACGTCTTGCCGATGATGAAGTGCAGGTTCGCGTGGCGGTCGACCCGGAACTCGATCTTGCCGCCCTTGATCTCGGAGACGGCCTTCTCGACGTCCATGGTGACCGTGCCGGTCTTGGGGTTCGGCATCAGGCCGCGCGGGCCGAGCACCCGGCCCAGCCGGCCGACCTTGCCCATGAGGTCGGGCGTCGCGACGACGGCGTCGAAGTCGAGCCGGCCCTTCTGGACCTCTTCGACCAGCTCGTCGCTGCCGACGATGTCGGCGCCCGCCGCCTTGGCCTCCTCGGCCTTCGGGCCCACGGCGAAGACCAGGACCCGAGCGGTCTTGCCGGTGCCGTGCGGGAGGTTGACGGTGCCGCGGACCATCTGGTCGGCCTTGCGGGGGTCGACGCCCAGCCGCAGCGCGACCTCGACGGTGGAGTCGTACTTGGTGGTCGACGTCTCGCGGGCCAGCTTGACGGCCTCGACGGGGTGGTACAGGCGGTCGTGGTCGATCTTCTCGGCCGCGGCGCGGTAGGACTTGCTGCGCTTCATGTCTTCTCCTCGTGGTTCCTGGAGTCGTGGTGCGGGCCCAGCGCTGGGACCCTCCCACTGGCCGGCCGGTCTGCCCGGCCGGCGGTTCAGTCGGCGACCGTGACGCCCATCTGACGGGCGGTGCCGGCGATGATCTTCTCGGCGGCCTCGACGTCGTTGGCGTTGAGGTCGGGCATCTTCTGCTCGGCGATGGCCCGCAGCTGCTCGCGGCTGATCGACGCGACCTTCACGCGGTGCGGCTCGCCGGAGCCCTTGTCGATGCCCGCGGCCTTGAGGATCAGCTTGGCAGCCGGCGGCGTCTTCGTGACGAAGGTGAAGCTACGGTCCTCGTAGACCGTGATCTCCACCGGGATCACGTTGCCGCGCTGCGACTCGGTGGCCGCGTTGTAGGCCTTGCAGAACTCCATGATGTTGACGCCGTGCTGGCCCAGCGCGGGGCCGACCGGCGGTGCGGGGGTCGCCTGGCCGGCCTGGATCTGGAGCTTGATCAGGCCTGCGACCTTCTTCTTCGCTGGCATTCCTCGGGTCCTTGTCGTGATGGTGATGCTGTCCCATGCGCACCGGACGGCGCGCGCGGGGACCGTCAGAGCTTCTGGATCTGGTTGAACGAGAGCTCGACGGGGGTCTCGCGGCCGAAGATCTCGACCAGTCCCTTGATCTTCTGGGAGTCGGCGTTGATCTCGTTGATGGTCGCGTGCAGGGTGGCGAACGGCCCGTCGACCACCATGACGGAGTCGCCGACCTGGAAGTCTACGACCTCGACCTGCTTCTTCTCCTCGGCCGGCTTGGCCTGCTCGGCCACCTGCGGGGCGAGCCACCGCTCGACCTCGTCGAGGCCCAGCGGGATGGGCTGGTGCGCGTGCCCGACGAACCCGGTGACGGCCGGGGTGTTGCGGACCGCGGACCACGACTCGTCGGTCATGTCCATGCGCACCAGCACGTAGCCGGGGAAGCGGTTGCGCTTCACCAGGCGGCGCTGGCCGTTCTTGATCTCGGCGACCTCTTCGGTGGGGACTTCGATCTCGAAGATGAAGTCCTCCATGTTGAGGCTGCCGATGCGGTTCTCGAGGTTGGCCCGGACCCGGTTCTCCATGCCGGAGTAGGTCTGGACGACGAACCACTCACCCGGCTTGGCGCGCAGCACCCGGCGGAACTCAGCCAGCGGGTCGGTCTCCTCGGGCTCGTCGGTGCCGGCGGCGTCGTCCTCGGCGGACTCCGCCTCGGTGGATGCCTCGGCCGGACCGGTCTCGCCCTCGGGCGACTCCTCGGTCTCGACGTCCTCGATGGTCGACTCGTGCTCGGACACGGTGTGCGCTTCTTCCTCCTGGGTGCGGCTGACCACGGGATCGATCAGCCGAAGACCTTGAACATCGCCCAGCCCAGGCCCAGATCGAGCACCGAGACGAAGGCGATCATGATCGCCACGAAGACGAGCACGACGGCCGTGTATGTCAGCAGCTCCTTGCGGGTCGGGTAGACGACCTTCCGCAGCTCGGCCACGACCTGACGGATCCAGAGCGACAGCCGGGCGAACGGCCCGCGGCGCCGGGGCGAACGCGGACGCTCGGGTGTAGCGGTCTTGCCGCTGGTCTCCGTCACGTGCTACCTCGCTGACTCTGGAACAACGTCAGGCCGCTGGGTTGTGGCGACCTCGCAGGGCAGGAGGGACTTGAACCCCCAACCGCCGGTTTTGGAGACCGGTGCTCTACCAATTGAGCTACTGCCCTTCGAATGGACACGACGGTTCCAGCCAAAGTGTGTGGGCACGCTTCGGCTGGGGGTCCGGCGACCACCCAAGAGTGAGAGTGTACGGGGTGAGGGGCGTCCTGGTCTAACTCGCTGCGGAGAGCGCTCGTCACCACCACGAAGGTCATAACGAGGTCACCCCTCGGTCCGTTCCTTGACCTCCGCGTGCGCGCGACGGAATGATCACGGTTCGAGCGAGATGTGCCCTGCCGTCGACCGGGAGGCAACCCGTGGCCACACCGACCGTCCCCGTCCGTCTCGCTGCCGGCGCGCTCGCGCTCGGCCTGGCCGGAGCGCTCTTCGCCGGACCGGTCGCGGCCGGCCGCCCCGCACCGTCCGCCACGCTGCCCGGCGCGGAGGTCACCGTCGTCCGCGTCGAGGCGGGCACCGACGACGACCGCCGCCGGCTGCTCGGCCTCGGCCTGGACGTCGTCGACGCCGACGAGAACGGCGCCGAGCTGTTCCTCTACGACGACGCCGAGGCGGCGGCCCTGCGCGCCGCCGGGTTCGACCCGGTCGTCGTCGACCACGACCGGTCGCCGGCCGCGCTGGCCCTGGAGGCGACCCGCGCCGCCGAGGAGCGGGCCGAGGCGACGGCGGCGACGTCCGAGCTGCCGACCGGGCGGGTGTCGTACCGCACGCTGGACGAGATCGAGGCCGACCTGGCCGCGTTGGAGGCGGCGTACCCGGACCTCGTGCGCCGGTTCGCGCTGCCGCACCCGACGCTGCTCGGCCGCACCGTGTACGGCGTCGAGATCTCCCGCGACGTGCACGCGCCGTCCGGCGAGCCGGTGTTCCTCACGACCGGCGTGCACCACGCGCGCGAGTGGCCGACCGCCGAGGTCACGCTGGAGTTCGCGTGGGACGTGCTGCAGAACGACGGCGCCGACGAGCGCGTCACCCGGCTGCTGGACAACACGACGATGATCGTGGTGCCGGTGGTGAACCCGGACGGCTACGAGCTGTCGCGCAGCCTCGTCAACGAGCAGAAGCGGAAGAACTGCCGGGTGACGCACGGCGCGGTCCCCACCTACGAGCAGTGCGCCGACCCCGTCAACGCCAACCTCGGCGTCGACCTCAACCGCAACTACGCGCCGTTCTGGGGCGGGCCCGGGTCCAGCGGGAACCAGACCGCCAGCAACCACTACGGCGAGGCGCCGTACTCCGAGCCGGAGATCCGCAACATCGCCGAGCTGACCGCCGCCCACCAGGTCACCGTCGCCGTGCACAACCACTCGCCGGACGGCCGGCTGCTGCGCGCCCCCAGCTCGCCGCTGGAGCCGGTGCCCGCCGACGTCGAGGCGTACGACGCGCTGGCCCAGGAGCTGGGCGCCGCGCTGGACTGGCCGGCCGGGCCGTGGCCGGACATCTACTACGAGGCCAGCGGCGTCGCCGAGCAGAACGCCTTCTACACCGCCGGGATCTTCGGGTTCACGACGGAGATGACGCCGGGCCACGACGGGCTGGCGCGGTTCCACCCGCCGTACGAGTACGTCGTCGACCAGTACTTCGGTACCGGCAGCTACCCCGGGTCCAGCATGCGCGAGGCGCTGCTGATCGCGTGGGACGCCGCCGCCGACCCGGCGCTGCATTCCGTGCTCACCGGGCGGGCGCAACCGGGCGTGGAGCTGACCATCGCCAAGGACGTCGTGGTCGACTCGTCGCCGGTGACGCTGCCCGGCGCGGGCACCGTGGTGCTGCCGACGGACGTGTCGCTGGCGTCGACGCTGACGGTGCCGGCGAGCGGACGGTTCGAGTGGCACGTCCAGCCGTCGCCGCGGCCCAGCCAGTACGAGTCCGCGCGTCTGCCGGAGAGCTGGACGGTGTCCTGCCGCAACCGCTCCGGCCGGGTCGTCCACAGCCAGCAGGTGACGGTCGAGCGCGGCCAGAGCGCCGACCTGGACCTGCGCCGCTGCCCGGCGGTGCCGCCGAGGGGCCGCTAAGGTCGATACACGGGCCCGCGACGGGACGGAGAACGGCATGAGCGGCACGGCAGCCGAGTTGCGCCCGCCCCGCGACGTCGTCCGCGCCGTGCGGCTCATGTACGCCGGCGCCGCGCTGACGGCGCTGCTCGGCCTGCTGCGGCTGATCGACCCCGACGCGTACGAGGACGCCCTCGACACCTCGTCCGGCACCAGCGCCCGCGGCTCGTACGTCGCGTACCTCTTCGTCGTCGCGCTGATCTGGCTGCTGGTGGCCCGGTACTGCGCGCGCGGCAGCCGGCGGGCCCGCCTGGCCGCGACCGTCTTCGCCGTCCTGTACGTGGCCGCCGTCGCCGCGACGCTCGCCGGCTCGCCGCGGTTCGACGCCTACAACGTCGTGAGCGTGCTCGTCGCGGTGGTCGGGGCCGCGGTGATCTGGCTGCTGTACCGGCCCGATTCGCGGCGCTGGTTCCTGCGTCAAACCCCTCCGACCAGCTAGTGTGCGTGCCGAGAGGCACCCGACGACGATGGAGAATCGACCATGAGTGGCACCACCCCTCCGCCGGGATCCGGTCCGGGCGAGGACGAGAACCCGTACGCACAGTCGGGCCAGGGCCGGCCGCCGGAGCAGCCGTGGGGGGCCACGCCGCCACCCAGCGGCCCGCCGGCGTGGAGCGGGCCGGTCGACGGGGGCGCCTCCGCCTGGGGCGAACCCGCGGCGCCGTCCGAGCCGCCGCAGTCGATCCGGCGCGCCGCCATCCTCATGTACGTCGGCGCCGGCCTGTCGGTGCTCGGCCTGCTGTTCACGCTGCTGGCCCGCGACTCCATCAAGGACGCGATCGCCGACAACGACAGCAGCCTCAGCGCCGACGACGTCGACGCCGCCGCCAACCTCATCGTCGGGGTGGGCATCGTGGTCGGCCTCATCGGCGCCGCGCTGTGGCTGTGGATGGCCTACGCCAACAAGGCCGGCAAGTCGTGGGCCCGGGTGGTGGCCACCGTGCTCGGTGGTCTGAACATCCTGTTCACACTGTTCTCGCTGAGCGGTGGCGGCGGCCTCAACCTGATCATCAACGTGGTGACGATCGCGCTGGCGGGGTACATCCTGTACCTGCTGTACCGGCCCGAGTCGAGTGCCTACTACGCCGCCATGGGCGGCAAGCGGCGCTGACGCGTCCAATCGGCGCAACCCCTTGGCGCGGCGCGGCGTGGTGATGCCAAGATGAACGGCATGACCTCGCCTGCGCCCGCCGGCGCCCGCCCCCGCGTCTCTGCCCGCATCGCCGCCATCGCCGAGTCGGCCACGCTCGCGGTGGATGCGAAGGCGAAGGCGCTCAAGGCGGCGGGCCGGCCGGTCATCGGCTTCGGCGCCGGTGAGCCCGACTTCGCGACGCCCGACTACATCGTCGAGGCCGCCGTCGAGGCCTGCCGCGACCCCCGCAACCACCGCTACACCCCCGCCGGCGGCCAGCCGGAGCTGAAGCAGGCCGTCGCGGCGAAGACGCTGCGCGACTCCGGCTACCAGGTCGAGCCGAGCCAGGTGCTCATCACCAACGGCGGCAAGCAGGCCGTCTACGAGACCTTCGCGGCGCTGCTCGACCCGGGCGACGAAGTGCTCATGCCGACGCCGTACTGGACCACGTATCCCGAGTCCATCGCGCTGGCCGGCGGCGTCCCCGTCGAGGTGCTGGCCGACGAGACCACCGGCTACCGCGTCAGCGTCGAGCAGCTCGAGGCGGCCCGCACGCCGCGCACCAAGGTGCTGCTGTTCGTGTCGCCGTCGAACCCCACCGGCGCCGTGTACTCCCCCGAGGCGGTCCGCGAGATCGGCCGTTGGGCGCATGCGAACGGCCTGTGGGTCGTCACCGACGAGATCTACGAGCACCTCGTCTACGGCGATGCCACGTTCTCGTCCATCGTCGTCGAGGTGCCCGAGCTGGCCGACACCTGCGTCGTCGTCAACGGCGTGGCCAAGACGTACGCGATGACCGGCTGGCGGGTCGGCTGGATGATCGGCCCGAAGGACGTCATCAAGGCGGCCGGCAACCTGCAGTCGCACGCCACGTCCAACGTCTCCAACGTCGCGCAGCGGGCCGCGCTGGCCGCCGTCTCCGGCGACCTCGCCGCCGTCGCGCAGATGCGGTCGGCCTTCGACCGCCGCCGCCGCACCATGGTGTCGATGCTCAACGAGATCGACGGCGTCTTCTGCCCTGAGCCCGAGGGCGCGTTCTACGCGTACCCGTCGGTGAAGGACGTGCTCGGCCGCACCATCGCCGGGCGCACGCCGAAGACCAGCGCCGAACTGGCCGAGCTGATCCTCGAGGAGGCCGAGGTCGCGGTGGTGCCGGGCGAGGCGTTCGGCCCGAGCGGCTACCTGCGGCTCTCGTACGCCCTGGGCGACGACGATCTCGCCGAGGGCGTCGGGCGCATCCAGCGGCTGCTCGGCTGAGCCCCGTCGCGTGACCGAACCGGCTCCTCGCGACCTGCGGGCCCTGCCCAAGGCGCACCTGCACCTGCACTTCACCGGGTCGATGCGGCACGCGACGCTGCTCGACCTCGCCGACGAGCACGGCGTGCGGCTGCCCGACTCGCTGCGCGAGGACTGGCCGCCGCTGCTGTCGGCGGCCGACGAGAAGGGCTGGTTCCGGTTCCAGCGGCTGTACGACCTCGCGCGGTCGGTGCTGCGGACGGAGTCCGACGTGCGGCGGCTGGTCACGGAGGCGGCGGAGGACGAGGCGGCCGAAGGGTCGGGCTGGCTGGAGATCCAGGTCGACCCGTCCGGCTACGGCGGCCGGTTCGGCGGCATCACGGCGTTCACCGACCTCGTGCTCGACGCCGCGCGGGCGGCGTCCGACTCGACCGGGGTGGGCATCGCCGTCGTCATCGCCGCGAACCGGACCCGGCACCCGCTCGACGCCCGCACGCTGGCCCGGCTCGCCGTCCAGTACGCGGGCCGCGGCGTGGTCGGGTTCGGGCTCTCCAACGACGAGCGGCGCGGCGTCATCGCGGAGTTCGCGCCGGCGTTCGCCATCGCCGGGCGGGCCGACCTCATCTCCGTACCGCACGGTGGCGAGCTGCGCGGCCCCGACAGCGCCCGCGCCTGCCTCGACGACCTCCACGCCGACCGGCTGGGGCACGGCATCCGCTCGGTGGAGGACCCGGCGCTGCTCGCCCGCATCGTCGACGCGCGGACCACCCTCGAGGTCTGCCCGGCGTCCAACGTCAGCCTCGGCGTCTACGCGACGCCCGCGGACGTGCCGCTGCGCACCCTGGCCGACGCGGGCGCGCGGGTGGCGCTGGGCGCCGACGACCCGCTGCTGTTCGGGTCGCGGCTGCTGGACCAGTACGAGACGGCGCGGCACGTGCACGGCTTCTCCGACGCCGACCTGGCCGAGCTCGCCCGCGGCTCGATCGAGGGCTCGTCCGCGCCGTCCGACGTCCGCAAGGTCCTCCTCGAAGGCGTCGACGGCTGGCTGTCGTCCTGAGCCTGCGCGGTCAGGCGAGGATGGCGGCGGGGGCGGCCAGCTCGTCGAGGATGCCGGGGCCGTCGCCGGTGCGCAGGTACCACTCGTAGCCGTACGCCTCGTCGAAGCCGGCGTGGCCGAGCGACTCGGCGCTGACCTGGCTGGCGTGCACGGCGATGGCGGCCCGCTTGACCGCCAGCTCCCCCGCCGTCGCGCCGATGCGCAGCGCCACGTCACCCGAGGGCACCCCGAACGGCAACCCCGTCGCCTCGGCGGCGGCGTGAATGAGGTGCGAGCGGGTGACGCGGTCGTGCAGGTGGTCGCGGTCGACGGTGGACTGGTAGGCGGCGACGCCGGTCAGCCGGGCGGCCGCCGCGCCGATGCGGTGCGCCGCCAGGTGGTCCGGGTGCCCGTAGATGCCGCGGCCGTCGTCGTGGACGAGCGCCTCGGCCGACTCCTCGTCGATCAGGGCGGCGACGCGGCGGGCGACCCGCTCGGGGTCGGCCGCCGCGAGGGCGTCGGGGTGGACGTTGTCGGCGGCGCCGGGCAGCCCGGAGTCGCGGGCGCCGAGCAGCACCAGCCGCTGCACGCCCAGGAGGGACGCCGCGCTCTCCAGCTCGGCGACCCGCCGCTGCGCCATCGTCTCGCCGGGCGAGAGCGGCACGTGCACCTCGCCCAGCTCGCCGAGCGTGGCGGTGACCAGCACGACCCGCGCCCCGGCGTCGGCCAGCCGGCGCATCGTCACGCCGGTGAAGATCGCCTCGTCGTCGGGGTGGGCGTGGAGGACGAGGACGGTGCGCCTGCGGAGGGACGAGGGATTCGAGAGCATTCCTGCCTGCTGTGGTGACGGAGCCGGCGAAGGGCTCCGGAGGTGGTCGGGTCGCGGGTGAGGTTCAGCGACAGCGACAACAGCAGGGCATGCCGAGAACCGCCGGGACGGCGGTGCGGGTCGGCATGGCGATCACGAGCGCAGAGTCTGCCACATCGCCGGGCGCCCGCGCACCCCGTTCCGGCGATCAGGCGTCGACGAGGTCCGCGTCGGCCGCGGCGCGGCGGTCGTACTCGTCGCGGGCGGCGGCGATCTCCGGCCGGTGCTCTTCGGTCCAGTTGACCAGCGCCTCGATGGTGTCGTGCAGCGTGGCGCCGAGCGGCGTCAACTCGTAGTCGACCCGAGGCGGCACGACGGGGTGCACGGTGCGGCGGACCAGGCCGTCGCGCTCCAAATGGCGCAGGGTGACCGTGAGCATGCGCTGGCTGATGCCGTCGATCTCGCGCCGCAGCTCGGTGAACCGCAGGCGCCGGAGGTCGAGCAGGGCGATGACCAGCAGCGACCACTTGTCGCCGATGCGGTCGAGGATCTGCCGGACGTCGCAGTCTTCGCGCGGGTCCCACTTCTGGCAGTACGCGGGGTCGGTTACCGGCGTGTACCCGGGTGACTTCGAAGTGCCTTCTTCCATGGTCAGCCATAGTGCCGGAAGATGCGGTCAGTGACAAGAAGTAACCGACCCTCATCCTGATAACCATGAAGGAGCGCTCCGTGCCAACCCCGACGGCACCCGCCGACCGGCTCACCGGCCGCGGCTGGGCCATCCTGATCGTGCTCAGCAGCGCGATCTTCCTCGAAGGCCTCGACGTCTCGATGATGGGCGTCGCGCTCCCCTCGATCCGGGCCGACCTCGGCCTGTCCACGTCGTCGCTGCAATGGGTGGTGAGCGCGTACGTGCTCGGCTACGGCGGCTTCGTGCTGCTCGGCGGCCGGGCCTCCGACCTGCTCGGCCGGCGGCGGATGTTCGTGCTCTGGCTCACCGTCTTCCTGCTCTTCTCCGGACTCGGCGGCCTGGCGACCGACGGCTGGATGCTGATCGTCGCGCGGTTCGTCACCGGCGTCGCGGCGGCGTTCCTGACTCCGGCCGGCCTGTCCATCATCACGACGACGTTCACCGAGGGGCCGCAGCGCAACCAGGCGTTGCTGGTCTACGCGGGCATCGCGGCCGGCGGCTTCTCGCTGGGCATGGTCATCGGCGGGCTGCTGACGTCGATCGGCTGGCGCTGGGTGTTCTTCGCGCCGGTGCTGCTGGCGGCGGCCATCCTGGTGGCGGGGGTGCGGCTGATCCCGCACGACACTCCGGCCGCGCGGACCGGCGGCGGGTACGACGTCGGCGGCACGCTCAGCCTCACAGCCGCCATGCTGCTGCTCGTCTACACCGTCGTGATGCTGCCGGAGGTGTCCGCGGGCCGAACGGCCACGACGGCGGCCGCGGGCGTCGCGCTGCTGGCGCTGTTCGTGACGATCGAACGGCGCTCGAGCACGCCACTGCTGCGGCTCGGGCTGTTGCGGTCCGCACCGCTGGTGCGGGCCAACGCGGGCGCGATGCTGCTGCTCGCCGGGTTCGTCGGGTTCCAGTTCATCGCCGTGCTCTACCTGCAGGAGTACCGCGGCTGGTCGGAGCTGCAGACCGGGCTGGCGCTGATGATCCTCGGGCTGGACGCGATCCTCGCGCCGACCCTGACGCCGGTGCTGGTCCGCCGGTTCGGCAACGGCCGGGTGATCGTCGCCGGGCTGATGCTGGCCACCATCGGCTACGCGCTGTTCCTGCGGGTCGGCGCGGACTGGACGTACGCGGCGATGCTGCCGTCGCTCCTGCTGCTGACCACGGCGTTCGCGCTCGCCTACGGACCGCTGACGATCGCCGCCACCGACGGCGTCGCCGCGGAGGAACAGGGCCTGGCCAGCGGCGTCCTGACGACGTCGTTCCAGTTCGGCGCCGCGCTCGGGCTGGCCGTCGTGACGGCGGTGGTCGTCAGCGGCAGCGGGCCGGCCGGCGCCGACCTGGACACGTTCCGGACGGCGCTGCTGGTCCCGCTGGCCGGGGCCGTGATCGGCGTCGCCATCACCGCGTCCGGACGCTCTCATGGTCATCCAGGTTTTGTGGCGTGATAGCACCCCAAAACTTGGATGATCATGGATCGGTGGCTACCGGCAGCGACAACATCCCAAGATCAAATCGGACTCACTCATCTAGGATGAGCCGATGACCGACGCCGTCACGACCGCCCGGTTGCTGGTGCGCCCGCCCGAAGAGCCCGACCGCGCGCGGTTCGTCGAGCTCTTCCAGGACGAGGAGTTCATGGCGTTCGCGCCGTCGGTGCTCACCGCCGAGCAGGCCGAGGCCCGTTTCGACCACATGGCCGACGTCTGCCGGACGATCCCGTTCGGCAAGCAGCCGGTGGTCGAGCGGGCCACCGGCCGCGTCGTCGGCTACACCGGAGTCGACCACATCGAGATCGACGGCCGGGACTGGCTGGAGTGGGGATACCGGTTCGTGCCGGAGGCGCGCGGCCACGGATATGCCACCGAGGCCAGCGCGGCGCTGCTGGAGCACGCCCGCCGGACGTACACCGGCGAGCTGCTGGCGATCATCGACCCCGAGAACGGCCCGTCGAAGCGGGTCGCCCGCAAGCTCGGCTTCGCGTTCTGGACGCAGACGACGATCGATGGCGACCGCTGCGACCTCTACACGCTGACACTGGAGTAACTTCGGTCGAGTCCGGACCAGAGACCGGCGGGCACACGACCGTGACGACGCGAGGACGTGACCGCCGTGAGCCCCGACCACTGGACCACCCTGCGCGGCGACATCGCCGGTACGCTCCTGCTCCCGCAGGACACCGGCTTCGACGCCGCCGTCCGGGCGCGGCCGTTCACGGCGCACGACGGCGTCCCGGCGCCGGCCGCGGTGCTCCGGTGTACGAGCGCCGCCGACGTGGCCGCGGCCATCGGGTTCGCGCGCCGCGAGGCGCTGCCGATCGCGGTCCGGTCCGGCGGGCACTGCGCGGCCGGCCTCTCCTCGACGCCCGGTCTCGTCGTCGACGTGTCGCCGATGGACTCGATCGAGGTGGACGGCGACCGCATCGTCGTCGGCGGCGGGGTCCGGCTGGCCGCGCTGGTCGAGGCGCTCGGGGCGCACGGCCGGGCGATGCCGACCGGCACCTGCCCGACGGTCGGCGTCAGCGGGCTGACGCTCGGCGGCGGCTGGGGCATGCTCAGCCGCCAGTACGGGCTGACCTGCGACCAGCTGGTCCGGGCCGAGGTCGTCACGGCCGACGGCGCGGTGCTCGTGGCCGACGACGACCACGAACCGGACCTGTTCTGGGCGGTCCGCGGCGGCGGGACCAGCGGCCTCGGCGTGGTGACGTCGATGGAGTTCCGCACGGTCCCGGCGCCGCCGATGACGAACTTCCGGTACACCTGGCCGGCCGCCGCGGCGGGCGTCGTGCTGCGCGCCTGGCTCGACCGCGCCGTCGACGCGCCCGCCCGGCTGTGCGCCGAGGCCGGCCTCTACCCGGACGAGGTGGCGCTGCACGGCGCGATGGCCGGCACCGAGGCCGAGACGCGCGCGGCCCTGGACCAGCTCTGCGACGGCCTGCCGGAGCCGGTGCGCGCGGAGGCCGCCGAGCTGTCGTACCTCGACTCCGCCCGCGACCTCGCCGGCGCCATCGACACCGCCGACCCGTCCCGTCACCTCTACGCCACGTCGGAGTTCTTCGAGGAGCCGCTGCCCGACGACACGGTCGCCGCCCTGCTCGCGCTGTTCGCGGCCGGTCCGGCCGAACGCGAGGTCGGGTTCATGCCCTGGGGCGGCGGCGACACGGACGTCGCTCCGGACGCGACCGCCTTCCCGCACCGCCGGGCCCGCTACGCCGTCCACCACCTCGCCATCGCACCCGACGCCGACGCCGAGGCCCGCGACTGGACCGGCGCCATGCGCGACACCCTCGGCCCGCACGGCACCGGCGGCGTCTACGCGAACTTCGCCGATCGCGGCCTCGCCGACCCGGACCTCGCCTACTACGGCGCCAACGCCGCCCGCCTGCGCGAGGTCAGGCGCCGCTACGACCCGGACGGCGTCTTCCGCCCGAGTTAGAGGGAGCAGCCGACGAGCGTCGGCTCGGGCACCAGCTCGACGCCGAAGGCGGAGCGGACGCCGTCGCGCACCTCGCGGGCGAGGCCGAGCAGGTCGGCCGTGCTGGCGTCACCGCGGTTCGTCAGGGCCAGCGTGTGCTTGGTCGACAGTGCGACGTCGGCGCGGCCGCCGTCATAGCCGCGGCCGAACCCGGCGTGCTCGATCAGCCACGCCGCGCTCGACTTCACCAGGCCGTCGCCGGCCGGGAACCGCGGCGCGCCGTCGGGTAGCGCCGCGGCCTGCGCCTCGGTGAGCACCGGGTTGGTGAAGAACGACCCGGCGCTCCAGGTGTCGTGGTCGGCGACGTCGAGCACCATGCCCTTGCCGGCGCGCAGGGCGAGGACGGCGGCGCGCACCAAGGCGAGCGGCGCCCGCCCACCCACCTCGACGCCGAGCCGTCGGGCCAGCTCCGCGTAGCGGACCGGCATGCCGAGATCCCCCTCGCGCAGCTGGTAGCTGACGGTGAGGACGACGTAGCGCTCGGACCCCTTGAACCGGCTGTCGCGATAGGCGAAGCGGCAGTCGGCGTTGGCGAACGTGCGGACGCGGCGGTCCTGGCGGTCGTAGGTGCGCACCGTCCAGACCGTCTGCGCGACCTCCTGGCCGTAGGCGCCGACGTTCTGCATGGGGGTGGCGCCCACCAGCCCGGGGATGCCGGACAACGCCTCGATGCCGGGCCACTCGTTCGCGACGGTGTACGCGACGAGCTCGTCCCACGGCTCGCCGGCGGCCGCCGTCAGCAGGACCCCGCCGCAGGCCGCGAGCGCGCCGCTGTCGCAGGAGGCGCTCGCGTCGACGTCGACGCCGCGGGTGCCGACCAGCACCACCGTGCCGTCGAACCCGGCGTCGTCGACGACCAGGTTGGAGCCGCCGCCGACCACCAGCACCGGCTCGCCACGCTCGTCGCAGTCGCGGACCAGGCCGATCAGCTCGTCCTCGGTCGTGGCCTCGACGACCCGCTTGGCCGGCCCGCCCAGCCGCAGCGTGGTCAGCCCGGAGAGGGCGACGTCGGTCAGTTCGCGCATCGCGGCCTCGTCGCTACGACCCCGGCGGCCGGTCGGCCGGCAGCCGGCACAGCGCCCGGGCCTGCGTGAGCACCTTCTGCTCGTCGACCTTGACGGTCAGCTCGAGCGCCACCAGGCCGTCGTCGCGGACGTCGGTGACGGTGGCGGCCACGCGCACCGCGACGCCGATGTCGTCGTCGGGGACCACCACCGGGCGGGCGAAGCGGACGCCGTACTCGACCACCGCGGCGGGGTCACCCAGCCAGTCGGTGAGCAGCCGGCCGGCCAGCCCCATCGTCAGCAGTCCGTGGGCGATGACGTTGGGCAGCCCGACGGACGTCGCGACCCGCTCGTTCCAGTGGATCGGGTTGAAGTCGCCGGAGGCTCCGGCGTACCGGACCAGGTTCTCGCGGGTGATCCAATACGTGTGGTCGGCGACAACGTCGCCGACGGCCAGCTGCTCGGTCACCCGCTCAGTCACTGGCGTCTCCCCCCGTCGGAGTCCTCGGGCCGCACCAGCAGGGTGGCCTCGGACAGGCAGATGTCCGTGCCGTCCTCTTCGTCGCGGACCTCGGTGCGGATCTTCAGCAGGTCGTTGCCGGCGACGGCACGGACCCCGTCGAGCCGGGTGGTCGCCTCGACCCGGGTGCCCACCGACAGTGACCGCGAGTAGGTGAAGCGCTGGTCGACGTGCACGACGCGGGCGAACTCGATGCCCAGGTCCTTCATCAGCAGGTCGAAGCCGTTCATCACGATGATCATCATGAAGGTGGGCGGCGCGACGACGTCGCCGTGTCCGTAGCCGCGGGCCGCTGCGGTGTCGACGTACGCCGGGTTCGCGTCGCCGATGGCCTCCGCGAACTCGCGGATCTTCTCCCGGCTCACTTCGTAGAACTGAGGAGGGTAGACCCGGCCGGCGACCGAGGGATCAATGGGCATGCGTTGAACTTACCGTCACCAGGGCCGGGCTCCGACGGGAGACCCTGGCCACGAGCCGGACGCGAACGCGTCAGCGGGTCTCGCGATGGACGGTGTGCGTGCGGCAGCGCGGGCAGAACTTCTTCAAGTCGAGCCGGTCGGGGTCGTTGCGCCGGTTCTTCTTGGTGATGTAGTTGCGCTCCTTGCACTCCGTGCAGGCCATGGTGATCTTGGGACGGATGTCAGCGCTCTTGGCGGCCACGGGTGCCTCTTTCGGGGACGTCTGGATCGTCGGAACCGTGCAAGGGTACCCGACCTGGTCGTGTCGCACCCAATCGAGCGAATGCGACGGCCGGGCTGGTGGTAGCGGGGGCGGGACTCGAACCCGCGACACAACGATTATGAGCCGTTTGCTCTAACCACCTGAGCTACCCCGCCGAAGGGAGTCGGCGCCGCGCAAACGGCGCAGCCTCACCAGAGCCCCAATACGGAATCGAACCGTAGACCTTCTCCTTACCATGGAGACGCTCTGCCGACTGAGCTATTGGGGCGTGCGCCAGATGAGGTTACACAACCTGGGGCCGTGGTGCGAAATCGGCCGTTCGGCTGCGGAGTTCACGTCCCGAACCGGCCGGGCCGGGACGTTCGCTCACTGTCCTCGAGAGGCGTGGCAGGTGCAGGATTCGAACCTGCGTAGGCTGTGCCGGCTGATTTACAGTCAGCTCCCTTTGGCCGCTCGGGCAACCTGCCGGGTGGTTCCCCGCCATTGGCTGGGACCGGTGAGAGAATACATCAGTGCGGAGGGCGCCGGACAATCGGTTCGGGCTCGAGAGATCCAGAAGGAGCCGACGTGGCTAGCGAGTCGTCGTTCGACGTGGTGAGCAAGGTCGACCGGCAGGAGGTGGACAACGCGCTGAACCAGGCATCGAAGGAGATCGCGCAGCGTTTCGACTTCCGTGGCACCGGCGCCTCGATCCGCTGGCTGGGCGAGCTGGGCGTCGAGATGGAGGCATCCGCCGAGGACCGCGTCAACGCCGTGCTCGACGTCTTCAAGGACAAGCTGATCAAGCGCAAGGTTTCGCTCAAGGCGCTCGACGCCGGCGAGCCGCGTGTGTCCGGCACCGTCTACAAGATCAACGCCACCCTGCAGGACGGCCTCGACCAGGACCAGGTGAAGAAGATCACCAAGGCCATCCGCGACGACGCGCCCAAGGGCGTCAAGACGCAGGTGCAGGGCGACGAGGTGCGGGTCTCCTCGAAGAGCAAGAACGACCTGCAGACCGTCATGGCCATGCTGCGCGAGCAGGACTTCGACTTCGCCGTCCAGTTCATCAACTACCGCTGACGGCGTCGCTGACCTGCTAATCTTCCGAGGGCCGTGCGAGCGAACGAGGAGGTGGTACCCGTGAACGCAGTATCGACATGGGTGCTCCCCTCCGGGGTCACGGTCGGGCGATAGGTCGTCCGGGAGCGCCGTTCACGAGCACTCCCGAAAGGCACGACCATGCGATTCACTTCCGAACAGCGCCTCGACGACGGCGTCCTCGAACGCGAGTTCACCCTCGGCGAGATCCCCGGCATCATGTGGACGCCCGGTTCCGCATCCGCGCCGGTCCCGCTGATCCTGCTCGGCCACCCCGGCGGGCTGCGCACGATGTACCCCCGGCTGGTGGCCCGGGCGCTGCACTGCGCGGCGCAGGGCTTCGCCGCGGCCACCATCGAGCTCCCCGGGAGCGGTGACCGGCCCCGTTCCGCCGTCGCCGAGCAGGCCCGCGCCGACCTGCAGGGGGCGGTGCGGGCCGGCCGGCCGGTCGACGACGAGATCGTCGACCGGCTCGTCCTCCCGCTGGTCGACACGGCGGCCCCGGAATGGCGGGCCGCCCTCGACGCTCTCCTTGCGCTACCCGAGATCGGCGGCCCGGTCGGGTACGCGGGAGGGGTGATCTCCATCGGCATCCGGCTGGCAGTGGTCGAGCCGCGTATCTCGGCCGCTCTGCTGTTCGCCGGGAGCTTCGTGCCCCGTGCCCTGTTCGACGAGGCCCGGCAGGTCACCATTCCGCTGCTGGTCCTGCTGCAGTGGGACGACGAAGGCAACGACCGGCAGCAGGCACTGGACCTGTTCGACGCCTTCGGCAGCGAGGAGAAGACGCTCCACGCCAACATGGGCGGGCACACCGGCGTCCCGCGGTTCGAGGGGGACGCCGGGAACCAGTTCTTCGTCCGGCACCTGACATGACGCGGCCGTTCGCGGGGACTTCGGCCGTGCGCCGGGCGGCGTTCACGACGACGTCGCGTCGTCGTCGCGGGACGCCGTTGTGATCAGCGGATGAGAACTCCACTCGCGCGTTCCGTCGCGGCCGCCGTCGCCGCGACCCTGCTGCTCCCGGCAGCCGCGGCCGCCGGAGAACACGAGCCGCCCAGCCGTGGCTCCGTCACGCACCCCGTCCTCGAGGGGCGGGCCACCCTGTCGGCAGACCACCTGGCCGAAGGGCCGCCCTCGGGCGCCCTGGCGTCGCCGGGAAACGGGCGCCAGGGCCCGTGGGACGGCCAGGTCATCCCCGGCTTCTCGGCCATGGCCGACAACGGCGACGGCACGTTCTGGGCGCAGCCGGACAACGGGTTCGGCTCGAAGGGCAACTCGGCGGACTTCCTGTTGCGCAACTACCTGGTGCGGCCCGACTGGGACACCGGCGACGGCGGCTCGGGCGAGATCGAGGTGGAGCGATTCGTCCAGTACAACGACCGCAACCACGTGCTGGACTTCCCGATCGTCCACGAGTCGACGCCGGACCGGCTGCTCACCGGCGCCGACTTCGACATCGAGTCGCTCGTCCGAGCCAAGGACGGCACGTTCTGGGTGGGCGAGGAGTTCGGCCCGTTCATCCTGCACTTCGCCGCCGACGGCACGCTGCTGGAGCCGCCGGTCCCGCTGCCCGGCGGGCTGAAGTCGCCGCAGAGCCCGTACCTCGCGCCGGGCGAGACGCCGTTGGTGCGGTCCAGCCGCGGCTTCGAGGCGATGGCCGCCTCGCCGGACGGGCGGTACCTCTACCCGATCGTCGAGGGCGCGTACGTCGACGACCCCGACCAGCGGCGCCGCGAGATCCACGAGTTCGACACCCGCCGCGGCACGTACACCGGCCGGACCTGGAGCTACCAGACGCACCAGGAGGCCAACGTCGTCGGTGACGCCTTCACCGTCAGTCGCGGGAAGTTCTGGATCATCGAGCGCGACGACTTCGAGGGCGACCAGTCCGTCGTCAAGCGCGTCTACGAGATCGACCTCAACCGCCGCGACACCGACGGCTACGTGCGCAAGACGCTGGTGCTCGACGCGCTGCGCGTCGACAACCCGCTGGGCATCGACGCCGGCGAGGGTTATGGCCTGGGCGACACGTATGCGCTGCCGGTGCAGTCGTTCGAGACCGTGCTGCGGCTGAAGGACGGCCGCATGCTGATCGGCAACGACAACAACTACCCGGGCAACGACGCGCGCGTCACCGGCAGCCCCGACGACACGGAAATGGCGATCGTCGACCTGCGTCCGTCCCGGCCGTCGGACGACGGCGTCACCGTCGTCGGGCACCGCGGCGCGTCCGGCTACCGGCCGGAGCACACGCTGGCCTCGTACGAGACCGCGATCCTGCAATGCGCCGACTACATCGAGCCGGACCTCGTCTCGACGAAGGACGGCGTGCTGGTGGCCCGGCACGAGAACGAGATCGGCGGCACCACCGACGTCTCCGCCCGGCCCGAGTTCGCTTCGCGGCGCACCACGAAGGTGATCGACGGCGTCAGCGTCACTGGCTGGTTCACCGAGGACTTCACTCTCGCGGAGCTGCGCACGCTGCGGGCGAAGGAGCGGATCCCGGCGACCCGTCCGGCCAACACCGCGTTCGACGGGCTCTACCAGATCCCGACGCTGGACGAGGTGCTGGACCTGGCCCGCACCTCCCGCACCTGCGACGGGCGGCCGGTCGGCGTCTACCCGGAGACTAAGCATCCGACGTACTTCGACTCGATCGGGCTGTCGCTGGAGGAGCCGCTGGTCGCGCAGCTCCGGGGGAACGGGATGAACCACCGGAACGCGCCGGTCATCCTGCAGTCGTTCGAGACCGGCAACCTGAAGCAGCTGGACCGGATGACCGAGGTGCCGCTGGCCCAGCTGATCAGCTCCAGTGGCGCGCCGTACGACCTCGTCGCCGCCGGCGACCCGCGCACCTACGCCGACCTCGCGACGGCGGCCGGGCTGCGCGCGATCGCCCGCTACGCCGACGGCGTCGGCCTGGAGAAGAACGTCATGATCCCGCGCGACGCCGACGGCACCCTGGGCGCGCCCACCCCCGTCATCCGCGACGCGCACCGGGCCGGGCTGCAGGTGCACGGCTGGACCTTCCGCCGGGAGAACCAGTTCCTGCCGGCCGAGTTCCGCTCGTCCGCCGACCCCAACGCCGTCGGCGACGTCGAGGGCGAGATCCAGGTCTTCCTGGAGGCCGGCATGGACGGCTTCTTCACCGACAACCCCGACCTCGGTTCCGCTGCCGCCAACTGACGGCCGCCGTCGCGCGCTCCGGCGCCTCGGTCCGTGCCCTTCGCGCACGGGCCGGGGCGCTGCGTCTCCGATCGCCCTGGACTGGATTTGTCCGGCCGGTGGCCGTAATCTGGTCAGTGCCAGGGCAGTAGCCCGTGGGAAGTGAACCCCGCAGCCAGCCGGACGACTGGTGAGCGGGGTTTCGCGCTTTCTACACCCGGATCTCGGTGGTGCAGCCGGCCACCCGGTCACGCCAATGGCCGCCCTTGGCCCAGCACCATGCGATCGCGTCGGGCACACACAACAGCAGATCGCTATGAGCGCGCTGGTGCTCGTACACCAGGTCGGGACAGTACTCCCGGGCCAGCCGGGCGAGCACCTGCCGATCGAATCGCGCCAGCGACTCGTCGCGCTCCAGCACCAGCCGGGAGACTCCGGCGGCCGCGAGGTCGGGCACCATGCGCTCCAGGCACACGCCGCGGGCTTTCCGCTCGTTCGTGGTCACGTACACCGTCGCGGTGACCTCGAGGTGGTCGATGACCGAGAGCACCCGGTCCTTGCGAGGTGGCCGCTCGTCCTTGAAGTGAATACGCCGCTGACCAGGTCGCAGCACAGCGCGCAGTGCCGCCCGGGCCGCATTCACCTTCCCAGCGGGGACGAGGGCGGCCACGACGACATAGTCGCCGGAGAACGACTCATCGACGAACGCGTGCAGCGGCACCGGCTCGACCTCCTGCCTGGCCGGGCCGTGATCATGGTGTGGCCGATGGTAGCGGGTGGCAACGCGCCGGGTCGTCTCAGCGGCGGTAGCCGGCCCGCTGTTCCAGCCGGGCGACCCGCTCGGCCATCGGGGGGTGCGAGGCGAACAGTTTGGCGATGCCGGTCTGCTGCAGCGGGCTGGCGATCATCAGGTGGCTGGTGGCGACGATGTCGCGCTCGGGCGGCAGCACCAGCCGACGGGTGCTGGCGTCGAGCTTGCGCAGGGCGGCGGCCAGGCCGAGCGGGTCGCCGGTGATGCGGCTGGCCTCGGCGTCGGCCTCGTATTCGCGGGACGGGGCGACGGTGGCGCGGACGACGGCGGCGGCGAGCGGGCCGAGCACCGTCAGCAGCGCCCGCCCCACCGGGCCGGCCCGGCCACCGTCGCGGCCGCCGCCGAGGACGCGGAGGCCGGCGGCGACCATGACGACGCTGGCCACCGCGCCCGCCGTGGACGAGACGACGGTGTCGCCGCGGCGGACGTGCGCCAGTTCGTGCCCGACGACGGCGCGCAGCTCACGCTCGTCGAGCAGGTCGAGGATCCCTTCGGTGCAGCAGACGGCGGCGTGCGCGGGGTCGCGGCCGGTGGCGAACGCGTTCACCGCGCGGGTCGGGCTGACGTACAGGCGCGGCATCGGCACCCGCGCCCGCGCCGTCAGCTCCCGCACGACGCGGTGCAGCACCGGCTGCTCGGCCTCGCTGACGGGGTAGGCGCGCATGGCCCGCAGCGCGATCGCGTCGGAGCGCAGCACCACGTAGCAGTTCAGCACCACGACGACGACCGCCGCCACGAACAGGCCGACCGGCCCCAGCCACGAGCCGGCCAGCAGGGCCGGGCCCGACAGCCCGGCCAGCAGCAGCACGGCCTTCACACGATTGCGTTGCACGTCCACCTCTCGGGCGCCCGTCACCACGAGCACGGCGCCCCTGCGGATGAACGCTCGGTGGACCGGCAGGGTTCCTCAGCAGCAGCGTTGCTGCGGCGACCGGTCGCGGTCGTCCTGCCGGCGACGCTCGAACTCGCGCCTCGACAGCACCCGCCCCGCCGCATCGTGCCGGCGACAATGCTCGACGTAGCGATCGTAGGCGGTCTCGCCGCTGACCTCGCGCAGGTACCACCACACACCGGCGGCGGCGCGTCCGACGGCGCCCAGCAGCGCGGTCATCCGGCCCCCTCCCGGTCGCCGCGGGCGGCGGCCGCCATCAGCTCGCGTTCGGCCCTGGTCGGGATCAGCCCGGACGGCGCCACCAGCGTCGACCGCACGTACGGCGCCTCGGTGCTGGTGGCGGCGGCTGGGTTGCGTAGCGCCTTGACGCACACCCGGGCGGCGTCGGCGATGATGATCACGACCAGCAGCGCGAAGAACGCCGCCAGCACGCCGTCGACGGTGGAGTTCGTCACCACCTGCTCCATGTCGTCCAGCGACTGCGCCGGCGGCAGCACCTCGCCGTTGTCCAGTGCCTCGGAGAACCGGTCCCGCTGGGCGAAGAACCCGAGCCTGGGGTCGTCGGAGAACACCTTCTGCCAGCTGGCCGTCAGCGTGACCGCGGCGTCCCAGAGCAGCGGGATGCCGGTCACCCAGGCCCACTTCAGCCGGCCGCTCTTGATGAGGATGGTGGTCGCGACGGTCAGCGCGATGGCGGCGAGCAACTGGTTCGCGATGCCGAACAGCGGGAACAGCTGGTTGATGCCGCCGAGCGGGTCGGTGACGCCGGCGTACAGGAAATACCCCCACGCGGCGACGACGACCGCGCTGGTCAGCCAGAGGCCCGGCTTCCACGACACGTCGCGCATCGGCTTCCACACGTTGCCGAGGGTGTCCTGCAGCATGAACCGCCCGACCCGGGTGCCGGCGTCGACCGTCGTCAGGATGAACAGCGCCTCGAACATGATCGCGAAGTGGTACCAGAACGCCTGGCCGCCGGCGCCGAACCCGTCGGAGAAGATCTGCGACATGCCGACGGCGAGCGTGGGCGCGCCGCCGGTGCGGGCCACCAGCGTCGACTCCTCGACGGACGCGGCCGCGGCGGCCAGTTGGTCGGGCGTGATCGAGAAGCCGAGACCGGCGACGGCCTGTGACGCCGATTCCAGTGAGTCGCCGAGGAATCCGGCCGGCGCGTTCATCGCGTAGTAGAGGCCCGGGTCGATGACGGACGCGGCGATCAGCGCGCTGATGGCGACGAACGACTCCATCAGCATGCCGCCGTAGCCGATCATCCGGACCTGCGATTCCTTCTCGATCAGCTTCGGCGTGGTGCCGGAGGCGATCAGCGCGTGGAAGCCGGAGAGCGCGCCGCAGGCGATGGTGATGAAGACGAACGGGAACAGCGAGCCGGAGAAGACCGGGCCGTCGCCGCGGGACGCGAAGTCGGTGATCGCCTCGTTCTGCAGCACCGGCCGGGCCAGCAGCAGCCCGACGGCGAGCAGGATGATCGTCCCGATCTTCATGAACGTCGACAGGTAGTCGCGCGGCGCCAGCAGCATCCACACCGGCAGCACTGACGCGACGAAGCCGTAGATGATCAGCGCCCACACCAGCGTCTCGGGCGACAGCGTGAACGTGTCGGCCCAACTGGAGTCCTGGACCCACCCGCCGCCGACGATCGCCAGCAGCAGCAGCCCGACGCCGATGATGCTGGTCTCGATCACCCGGCCGGGCCGCAGCGAGCGCAGGTAGAACCCCATGAACAGCGCGATCGGGATGGTCATCGCGATCGAGAAGGTGCCCCACGCCGAGTGCGCCAGTGCGTTGACGACCACCAGCGCCAGCACGGCGAGCAGGATGATCATGATCGTGAAGACGCCGACCAGCGCCGCCACGCCGCCGACGACGCCGATCTCCTCGCGCGCCATCTGGCCCAGGCTCTTGCCGTTGCGCCGCATCGAGAAGAACAGCACGATCATGTCCTGCACGGCGCCGGCGAAAATCACCCCTACGACGATCCAGATCGTGCCGGGCAGGTAGCCCATCTGCGCGGCGAGAACCGGGCCCACGAGCGGGCCGGCGCCGGCGATCGCGGCGAAGTGGTGACCGAACAGCACCCGCCGGTCGGTCGGCTGGTAGTCGGTGTCGTTGCGCAGCGTCTCGGCCGGCGTCGCGCGGGTGTCGTCGACCTTCAGCACCCGGCGGACGATGAACCGGGCGTAGAACCGGTAGGCGATGGCGTACGAGCCCAGCGCGGCTGCCAGCAGCCACAGCGCCGAGATCTGCTCACCGCGTGTCAGCGCGACGACGCCCCAGGCGACAGCGCCCACGACGGCGACCAGCGTCCAGATCACGATCGATCTGAGCGGAGGACGGCGCCGGGGCGGGGTGGTCTCGGTGCGGACGGTGTCGACCATGACGACCTCCGAACTGATCCGGATCCTGCGATGGTGACCGTAGAGATTACGCTCAGATGTCCCATCGGTCGAGAGACGGCGGGGACGTGTCATCTCTCACGCTTCGGACGCTGGGACGGCTACGGCGAAAAGTCGCCGTAGCATGGATGGTCGGGATCCGAGCCGGGACACCCCGGAGATACCGAACGTCTGAAGGAGGCGTCGACACCGGTGACGGTGAAGCACGTACGCGAGCTCGACCGTGTGGTGATCCGCTTTGCTGGCGACTCCGGTGACGGCATGCAGCTGACCGGCGACCGGTTCACCGCCGAGACCGCCTCCTTCGGGAACGATCTCTCCACGCTGCCGAACTTCCCGGCTGAGATCCGGGCGCCCGCCGGCACGCTCCCCGGCGTCTCCAGCTTCCAGCTGCACTTCGCCAACTACGACATCCTCACGCCCGGCGACGCGCCCGACGTGCTGGTGGCGATGAACCCGGCGGCGTTGAAGGCGAACCTGCCCGACGTCCCCAAGGGCGCCACGATCATCGTCGACACCGGCGACTTCACGCCGCGGGCGCTGAAGAAGATCGGCTGGACCACCAACCCGCTCGAGGACAACACCCTCAGCGCCTACAAGGTG
Source organism: Jiangella muralis (assembly GCF_001270745.1). Classification (GTDB taxonomy): domain Bacteria; phylum Actinomycetota; class Actinomycetes; order Jiangellales; family Jiangellaceae; genus Jiangella; species Jiangella muralis. The sequence continues at coordinate 134,133 of NZ_LFXL01000026.1, read as the reverse complement.
CACGCGCTGGACCTCTCCGGCATCACCATGCAGGCGCTGGCGCCGTTCGAGCTGTCCCGCAAGGACGCCTCGCGCTCGAAGAACATGTTCGCGCTCGGGCTGCTGTCTTGGATGTACGGACGGTCCATCGACGGCACGGTGACGTTCCTGCGCGAGAAGTTCGCGACCCGCGAGACCATCCGCGACGCCAACATCGCCGCGCTCAAGGCGGGCTGGAACTACGGTGAGACCACCGAGGACTTCGCGGTCTCGTACCAGGTCAAGCCGGCCGCCATGCCCGCCGGCACGTACCGGAACATCACCGGGAACCTCGCGCTGTCGTACGGCCTCATCGCGGCCGCGCGGCAGTCGGGGCTGCCGCTGTTCCTGGGCTCGTACCCGATCACCCCGGCGTCCGACATCCTGCACGAGCTGTCCAAGCACAAGCGGTTCGGCGTGCGCACGTTCCAGGCCGAGGACGAGGTCGCGGCCATCGGCGCCGCGTTGGGCGCGTCGTTCGGCGGCGCGCTCGGCGTCACGACGACCTCCGGCCCCGGCGTCGCGCTGAAGGGCGAGACCGTCGGCCTGGCGGTGTCGCTGGAGCTGCCGCTGGTCATCGTCGACGTGCAGCGCGGCGGGCCGTCGACCGGCCTGCCCACGAAGACCGAGCAGGCCGACCTCCTGCAGGTGCTGTACGGCCGCAACGGCGAGTCGCCGGTGCCGGTGGTGGCGGCGTCGTCGCCGTCCGACTGCTTCCACGCCGCCATCGAGGCCGTGCGCATCGCCGTCACCTACCGCACGCCGGTGTTCCTGCTCTCCGACGGCTACCTCGCCAACGGCTCCGAGCCGTGGCACGTGCCCGACGTCGAGTCGCTGCCGACCATCCGCCCCGACTTCGCCACCGAGCTCAACCACGACGGCGAGGGCGAGCGGGACTTCTGGCCGTACCTGCGCGACCCCGAGACGCTGGCCCGGCCGTGGGCCGTCCCCGGCACGCCCGGACTCGAGCACCGCATCGGCGGCATCGAGAAGCTCGACGGCCCCGGCACCATCTCGTACGACCCGAACAACCACGACCGCATGGTGCGGCTGCGCCAGGCGAAGGTCGACGGCATCGCCGGCGTCGGCGAGCTGGAGGTCGAGGACCCCAGCGGCGCGGCCCGGCTGCTGGTGCTCGGCTGGGGGTCGACGTACGGCCCCATCGGCGCGGCGGTGCGGCGGGCCCGCAAGGCCGGCCACCACGTGGCGCAGGCGCACCTGCGTCACCTCAACCCGATGCCCGCCAACACCGGCGACGTGCTGCGGTCCTACGACCGCGTGCTGGTGCCGGAGATGAACCTCGGGCAGCTCGCCCTGCTGCTGCGCGGCAAGTACCTCGTCGACGTCGTCGGGTACAACCAGGTGCGCGGGCTGCCGTTCAAGGCCGAAGAGCTGGCCGACGTGATCATGGAGGAGGTGGGTGCGCTGTGACCGCACCCGTCGAACTGGGCCGGCCCGGCCTCGCCGGGGTGCCCACCACCGACGTCAAGCAGACGAAGAAGGACTTCACCAGCGACCAGGAGGTCCGCTGGTGCCCCGGCTGCGGCGACTACGCCGTGCTGGCGGCCGTCCAGGGCTTCCTGCCCGACCTCGGGCTGGCCCGCGAGAACATCGTCTTCGTCTCCGGCATCGGCTGCTCCTCGCGCTTCCCGTACTACATGGACACCTACGGGATACACTCGATCCACGGCCGCGCACCGGCCATCGCGACCGGCCTGGCCGCGTCGCGTCCCGACCTCTCCGTCTGGGTCATCACCGGCGACGGCGACGCGCTGTCGATCGGCGGCAACCACCTGATCCACGCGCTGCGGCGCAACGTCAACCTGACGATCCTGCTGTTCAACAACCGCATCTACGGGCTGACGAAGGGCCAGTACTCGCCGACCAGCGAGCAGGGCAAGGTCACCAAGTCGACACCCATGGGGTCATTGGAGGCGCCGTTCAACCCGGTGTCGCTGGCGCTGGGCGCCGAGGCGACGTTCGTCGCCCGGACCATCGACTCCGACCGCAAGCACCTCACGTCGGTGCTGTCGGCCGCGGCGGCGCACCGAGGCACCTCGCTGGTCGAGATCTACCAGAACTGCAACATCTTCAACGACGGCGCGTTCGAGATCCTGAAGGACCGCGAGAGCGGCGACGAGGTGCTGATCCGGCTGACGCACGGCGAGCCGGTGCGTTTCGGCGCCGATGCCCAGCTGGGCGTCCGGCGCAACCCGTCGACCGGCTCGCTGGAGGTGTGCGCGAGCGACGACCCCGGCGTCATCGTCCACGACGCCGCGGCCGACGACCCCACCCAGGCGTTCGCGCTGTCCCGGCTGGCCGACCCCGGCACGCTGGCCCGCAGCCCGATCGGCATCTTCCGTCAGGTCGAGCGGCCGGCGTACGGCGACCTCATGGCCGAGCAACTGGACGAGGCGACGGCCAAGCAGGGCGAGGGCGACCTCCAGGCGCTGCTGCACGGCAAGGACTCCTGGACGGTCGGCTGACGCGTCTCGCGTCATGAGCCAACCGTGCAATGGTTGCTGGCGGCCCATTAGCATACGCGGGTGAGTACCCCCCAGCCCGGTCTGTTGTACGGCATTGGCGCGTACGCGCTGTGGGGTGTCTTCCCGCTCTACATCAAGCTGCTCGAAGACACCGGCGCGGTGGAGATCCTGTCGCACCGGGTCGTATGGTCGCTCGTCCTCGTGCTCGGCCTGCTGGTCGTGGGGCGCAACCTCGGCAAGCTGCGGACGCTCGGGCGGCGGTCGTACGGCCTGCTGACGCTGGCGGCGCTGCTGATCTGCGCCAACTGGGGCGTCTACATCTGGAGCGTCAACAACGACCACATCGTCGAGACGTCGCTCGGCTACTTCATCAACCCGCTCGTGACGGTGGTGCTCGGCGTCCTGGTGTTCGGCGAACGGCTGCGCCGGCTGCAGTGGGCGGCGCTCGGCCTGGCCGGTGTCGCCGTCATCGTCCTCACCATCGACTACGGGCGGCCACCCTGGATCGCGCTGAGCCTGGCGTTCTCGTTCGCCACCTACGGCCTGGTCAAGAAGAAGGCCGGCGTCGGCGCCGTGGAGAGCCTGGCGGTCGAGACTGCGGTGCTGTTCCTGCCGGCACTGGGCTTCCTGGTGGTCCTGGCGGCGCGCGGCACCGGCGACTTCGGCGCGGCCGACTGGGGGACGACGCTGCTGCTGGCCGGCTGCGGGGTGGTGACGGCGGTGCCGCTGCTGTTCTTCGGGGCGGCCGCGGTGCGGGTGCCGTTGACCACGTTGGGGACACTGCAGTACCTGACGCCGTCGTTGCAGTTCCTGCTCGGGGTGGCGGTGTACGGGGAGACGGTGCCGCCGGTGCGGTGGTTCGGGTTCGCGCTGATCTGGACCGCTCTCGTCATCCTGACCGCCGAAGTGCTGGTGCGTCGACGCCGGGACCGCCGGGCGGCGTTGGATCGGCTGGTGCTGGATCCGGCCACCGCCGCCGGGTAGCGGCCATGATCATCAACCTTTTGCGTCGTCAGGACAGCTCAAAAGGTTGATGATCATGGCCGACGGTCAGTCGGGGGCGACGAAGGTGCCCTTGCCGTGGACGGTGAGGATGCGGCCGCGGTCGCGGAGCTCCACCATGGCCCGCCGCACGGTGAGGTAGGCGACGCCGTACTCGACGGCGAGTTCGCGCTCGGGAGCCAGCCGCGCGCCGGGCCGGAGCTCGCCGGAGTCGATGCGGGCCGCGAGGTGGTCGGCGATGGCGACGTAGAGCAGCTCGTGACCCTGCGGCCGGAACTCCGGTACGTCACCCATGCGCTCCACGATAGAAGCTCTGCTGACCTGCACAAAGACCTTGAGCTATACAAAGGTCTACAGTGCCACTTAAAGTCATCACATGCGCGACGAGACCTACACCGGGTGGCTGTTGTGGAGCCGCCCGCCGGCACGGCTGCTGGACGAGATCGTCATCACCGACCAGGACGGCCACACCATCACCAACCGCCCGCTCCCCTATGGCACCGTCGGGACCCGCGGCTGGGACGTCACACTGCGGCGGCTCGGCTTCGAGCGCCTCGGCGGCTGGATGCCGGCGACCGGCGGGTACGTGTGCCGTATCCAGCGCATCCCGCCGCCACCGGCCGGCGTGCTGGCGAAAACCGACTGAAGATCTCTAGGGGGTGTCTCCCGAGTCCATGGCCTACTGCGCGACGCTCGCTACGGCCGAGACCCAGGAGACACCCCTAGGACATCCGGGTGACGACGGTGTCGCAGAGGGCGTGCAGGGCGGCGCGGGCCGGAAGGTCCGGCAGCGCCGCCAGCGCGGCCCGGGCGTCGTCGGCCCAGCGACGGACGTCGGCGGACGCCTCGGCCATGGCCGGGTGTGCCCGCAGCAGCTCCAGCGCCTCCGCGTGGTCGGCGTCGTCGACCACGGGGCCGGAGATCAGCGACAGCAGCCGCTCGTCGCCCGGCCGGGCGGCCCGGCGGGCGTAGAGGACGGGCAGGGTGGCGACGCCCTCGCGGAGGTCGGTGCCGGGCGTCTTGCCGGACAACCGCTGGGAGCCGGCGATGTCGAGGAGGTCGTCGGCCAGCTGGAAGGCCATGCCGATGCGCTCGCCGAACTGGCCCAGCACCTCGACCTGCGACGGGTCGACGCCGGCGTGCAGCGCGCCCAACCGGGTGGACGCGGCGATGAGGGAGGCCGTCTTGTCGGACAGCACGGACAGATAGTGCGCGACGGCGTCTTCGTCCTCGCGCGGGCCGAGCGTCTCGTGCAACTGGCCGTGCACCAGGCGCTGGAACGTGCGCGCCTGGATGCGCACCGACTCGGGCCCGAGGTCGGCCAGGAGGTCGGAGGCGCAGGCGAACAGGAAGTCACCGGTGAGGATGGCGACGCTGTTGCCCCAGCGCGCGTTCGCGCTCTCCGCGCCGCGACGCAGCTGCGCCTCGTCCATGACGTCGTCGTGGTAGAGGGTGCCGACGTGGGTCAGCTCGACGACGACGGCGGCCGGCACGACCTTCGGCGCGTCGATGTCGCCGAAGCCGGAGGCCAACAGCGTGAGCATGGGCCGGAACCGCTTGCCGCCGGCCTGCGCCAGGTGCCGCGAACTCTCGCTGAGCATGGCGTCGTCGGTCTTCACCGCCGCCAGCAGCCGCGCCTCGACGTCGTCGAGGCCGGCGCTGATGGACGCCTCGAGTGCGCCGTCGACGGACGGTATGCCCAGACCGCTGCTCAACCCCGGCCCCTCCCTCGTAGCTGGGCACCTTCACCCAGCAGGAGCGTCCACTCTAACGAACGAAGATGGACGCCTGCTGCGCCAGGTCCAGCAGCGGACCGGGCACGATGCCCAGCAACAGCGTCGCCGCCGCGCCGACGGTGATGCCGACGGCCGTCCACAGGCTCGGCACCGCGACGGTCGGGCCCTCCGGCGCGGGGTCGCTGAAGAACATCAGCACGATCACCCGCACGTAGAAGAACGCCGCCACGGCGCTGGCGATGACGCCGACCACGACCAGCGGCGCGGCACCGCCGTCGATGGCCGCCGTGAACACCGTCAGCTTGCCGACGAAGCCGCTGGTGAGCGGGATCCCGGCGAAGGCCAGCAGGAACAGCGCGAACGTCGCCGCCAGCACCGGCGAGCGCCGGCCCAGCCCGGCCCACTTGGCCAGGTGGGTGGCCTCGCCGCCGGAGTCGCGGACCAGCGTGACGACGGCGAACGCGCCGAGCGTCGCGATGCCGTAGGTGGCCAGGTAGAACAGGATCGCCGCCGTGGCCGTCGAGTCGGCCGCCACCATCGCCGTCAGGACGAACCCGGCGTGCGCGATGGACGAGTAGGCCAGCATCCGCTTGATGTCGGTCTGCGTCAGGGCGACGACGGCGCCGACCAGCATGGTGGCGATGGCGACGGCCCACAGCATCGGCTGCCAGTCGGTGCGCAGCCCGCCGAACGCGACGTAGAACAGCCGCACCAGCGCGCCGAACGCGGCCAGCTTGGTGCACGCCGCCATGAACGCGGTGACGGGAGTCGGCGCGCCCTGGTAGACGTCCGGCGTCCACGAGTGGAACGGCACGGCGCCGACCTTGAACAGCAGGCCCACGGCCATCAGCCCGACGCCGGCCAGCAGGATGCCGTCCTGGCCGATGTTCGCCGTCAGCGCCTCGGAGATCTCACCGAAGCGCAGCGTGCCGGCGTAGCCGTACACGAACGCCATGCCGAACAGGAAGATCGCCGACGAGAACGCGCCGAGCAGGAAGTACTTGAGCGCCGCCTCCTGCGAGAGCAGCCGGCGCCGGCGGGCCATGCCGCACAGCAGGTACAGCGGCAGCGACATGACCTCGAGCGCGATGAACAGCATCAGCAGGTCGTTCGCGGCCGGGAACAGCAGCATGCCGCCGACGGCGAACAGCATCAGCGGGTAGACCTCGGTCTGCAGCCGCTGCTCACGGACGAGGATGCGCTCGTCCTCGCTGCCCGGCAGCGACGACGCGGCGGGGGCGAACGCGTCGCCGCCGGCCTCCAGCCGCCGCTCGGCGAAGAGCCCCACGCTGATGATGGCCAGCACGAGGATGGTGCCCTGCAGGAACAGCGCCGGCCCGTCGACGGCGACCGCGCCGACGGCCGCGACCATGTCGGTGCCGGCCAGCAGGATCACCTGGACCAGCGCCGCCACCAGCGCCAGCAGCGCCAGCCCGACCTGGACCGGGTGCCGCAGCTGCCGCGGGACGAACGCCTCGATCAGGACGCCGATGACGGCGGCGCCGAAGATCGTGATGAGCGGCGCCAGCTCCGCGTACTCGATGGTCGGGGCGTTCACCGGCCAGTCCCTTCCTCGACGTGTTCAGCGACGGGAGCCAGCGGCTCGGGTTGGTCGACACCGACTTCGACGAGCGTCGGCTCGACGGCCTCGTCGATCGCGTCGGTGAGCGGCTTCGGGAAGAACCCGACCACCAGCAGCAGCGCCAGCAGCGGGGCGACGACGGCGAGCTCGCGGGTGCGCAGGTCGGGCATGCCCTCGACGGCCGGACGCACCGGGCCGGTCATGGTGCGCTGGTAGAGCCACAGGATGTAGAGCGCGGACAGCACGATGCCCAGCGTCGCGACGATCGCCGCCGGCCGGTACCGGGTGAACGTCCCGGAGATCACCAGGAACTCCGACAGGAACGTCGACAGCGGCGGCAGCGCCAGCCCGGACAGGCCGGCGAACAGGAACACGCCGGCCAGCTTCGGCGCCGGCTTCTGCACGCCGCCGAAGTCGTCGACCTGCCGCGACCCGCGCCGGCTGATGAGGAAGCCGACGACGACGAACAGCGCGATGGTCGAGAGGCCGTGGTTGACCATGTAGAACGTCGCGCCGGTCGCGGACTGGCCGGTCAGCGCGAAGATGCCCAGCACGATGAAGCCGAAGTGCGAGATCGACGTGTAGCCGATCAGCCGCTTCATGTCGGTCTGGCCGATGGCCAGCAGCGCGCCGTAGATGATGCTGATGACGGCCAGCACGACGATCACCGGGGCGGCCTCACGCGACGCGTCCGGGAACAGCGGCAGCACCAGCGCGATCATGCCGTAGGTGCCGACCTTGTCGGCGACGCCGGACAGGAACGCCGCGTTCGACGGCGTCGCCTCGGCCGCGGCGTCGGGCAGCCAGGTGTGGAACGGCCACAGCGGCGCCTTGATCGCGAACGCCAGCATGAACCCGATGAACAGCCACCACTGGGTGGTGGTGTCGATGTCCAGGGCGACGAGGTCGGGCAGGAAGAACGACGGGTTCCCGGCCTCGACGGACTGCACGTACAGCCCGATGACGGCGGCCAGCATGGCCAGCCCGCCGACCAGGTTGTACAGCAGGAACTTCACCGCGGCGTAGCGGCGCTGCGGGCCGCCGTACATGCCGATCATGAAGTACAGCGGGATCAGCATCGCCTCGAAGACGACGTAGAACAGCAGTACGTCCTGCGAGAGGAACGCGGTCAGCGTCAGCGCCTCGACGGACAGCAGCAGCGCGAAGAACGCCTTCGGGTCGCGCTTCTCGTCCTCGGCCTCGTGCCACATGGCCAGCGCGACGATGGGCGTCGCCAGCACCGTCAGCGCGACCAGCGCGAGGCTGATGCCGTGGAGGTCCAGCGCCCACGAGGCACCGAGCTCGGGGATCCACTCGTAGGTCTCCGGCTCGACGCCCATGTCGACGTCGAACAGGTACTGGAGGCTGATCAGCGCGCCGACGATCAGCGTCAGCACCGCGAAACCGGTCGCGACCTGCTTGGCGAGCGTGCCCCGCCCGGACGGCACCAGGGCGGTGAGCACCGCCCCGAGCGCCGGCAGCGCGATGAGCGTGGTCAACCAGGGAAAGGTCACGGAAGCCTCACCAACAGCATGGCCAGCACGACGACAGCGACGCCGCCGAGCATCGTCACGGCATAGGAACGGACGAAACCGGTCTGCCAGCGCCGCATGCGGGCCGACAGGCCGCCGACGGCGGTGGCGGTGCCGACCACGGCGCCGTCGACGCCGCGGTTCTCGAAGTAGACCAGCGAGCGGGTCAGGTACTGGCCCGGCCGCATGAACACCGCCTCGTTGAACGCGTCGCCGTAGAGGTCGTTGCGGGCGGCGACGGTGATCGCGTTGCCGGCCGGGACGTCCTCGCGGACCGCGCGGCGCCCGAACATCGCCCAGGCGACAGCGACGCCGACGACGACGGTGGCCAGCGTGATGGTGATCAGCAGCCAGAGCGGCATCGGAAGGTCGTGGTGCGCCTCACCGGTGACCGGCGCGAGCCAGTCGACGATGCCGGCGCCCAGGTACAGCAGCCCGAACCCGCCGACGACGGACAGCGCGCCGAGCACCCAGAGCGGCCCGGTCATGACCGGCGGCGACTCGTGCGGCAGCTCGCTCTGCTTCCAGCGGCGGTTGCCGAAGAACGTCATCAGCATGAGGCGGGTCATGTAGAACGCGGTGATGCCGGCGCCGATCAGCGTGGCCAGGCCGGTGATCCAGTTGTCCGCGAACGCCGCCTCGATGATCTTGTCCTTGGAGAAGTACCCGGCGAACGGCGGGATGCCGATGATGGCCAGGTAGCCCATCGCGAAGGTGAGGAAGGTGGCCGGCATGAGGATGCGCAGGCCGCCGTAGCGGCGCATATTCACCTCGTCGTTCATGCCGTGCATCACCGAGCCGGCGCCGAGGAACATGTTGGCCTTGAAGAAGCCGTGCGTCAGCAGGTGGAAGATCGCGAACGCGTACCCGGCCGGGCCGAGCCCCGCCGCGAGCACCATGTAGCCGATCTGGCTCATGGTGGAACCGGCCAGCGCCTTCTTGATGTCGTCCTTGGCGCAACCGATGATCGCACCCATCAGCAGCGTGATCGCGCCGACGACGACGACCGCGGTGCGCGCGTCCGGCGCGAGGTCGTAGATCGCGGCGGACCGGACGATCAGGTAGACGCCGGCGGTCACCATGGTGGCCGCGTGGATCAGCGCCGACACCGGGGTCGGGCCCTCCATCGCGTCCAGCAGCCAGGACTGCAGCGGGAACTGCGCCGACTTGCCACACGCGCCGAGCAGCAGGAACAGGCCGATGACGGTGAGCCAGCCGGTCGACGCGCCCTCGGCGGACGAGAACACCACGTCGAACGCCGTCGACCCGAAGACCGCGATCATCGACGCCATCGCGAGGACCATGCCCATGTCGCCGACGCGGTTGACGACGAACGCCTTCTTGGCCGCGACCGACGCCGAGTCCTTGTGCTGCCAGAACCCGATCAGCAGGTACGACGCCAGGCCGACGCCCTCCCAGCCGATGAACATCACCAGGTAGTCCGACGCGAGCACCAGCAGCAGCATCGCCGCGACGAACAGGTTCAGGTAGCCGAAGAACCGGCGCCGCCGCTCGTCGTGCTCCATGTAGCCGATCGAGTAGATGTGGATCAGCGACCCGACACCGGTGATCAGCAGCACGAACGAGATCGACAGCTGGTCCAGCAGCAGACTGACGTCGACGCTGTAGCCGCCGGCGTTGACGTACTCCCAGAGTTGGACGGTGAACGCGCGGCCGTCGGACGGCTCGCCGACCATGGCGAAGAACAGCACCAGGCCCATGACGAACGAGGCGATCGACGCCGCGCAGCCGATCAGGTGGCCGACCTTGTCGGTGCGGCGCCCGCCGACCAGCAGGATCGCGGCGCCCAGCAGCGGGAACGCGATCAGCAGCCAGGTGAGGTCGAAGACGCCGGTCGCCTCGGCGACCGCCTGGCCGCCGCCGTGCCCGCCCTCGGTGGCGACAGCCGTCGCCAGCGCGCTGAGTGTGGAAGTCACTGGTTCCTCACGCCCGTCAGAGCTTCAGCAGGCTGGCGTCGTCGACCGACGCGGACCTGCGAGTTCGGAAGATCGTCACGATGATCGCCAGCCCGACGACGACCTCGGCCGCCGCCACGACCATGACGAAGAACGCCACGATCTGGCCGTCGAGGTTGCCGTGCATCCGGGCGAAGGTGACGAACGCCAGGTTGCCCGCGTTGAGCATGAGCTCCACGGACATGAACGCCACCAGCGCGTTGCGCCGGATGAGCACGCCGGCCGCGCCGATCGAGAACAGGATGATCGACAGCACCAGGTAGTTGGTCGGGTTCATGCGCGCTCACCTCCGGATGCGTCGTCGTCGGGTCCGGGCTCGCCCGCCGGCTCGTCCGCGTCGCCCTCGGCCGCCGCCTCGATGTCGGCCGGGGTCGGATGGTGCCGGAACTCGTCGGTGGAGCGGGCGGCGCCGCGGGCGACCAGCACCCGGTTGACCGAGTCCTCGCTGGGCGTGCCGTCGGGCAGCAGCGCCGGGGTGTCGACGGCGTTGTGCCGCGCGTACACGCCGGGGACGGGGAGGCCGGCGGCGTCGCCGGGCGCGCCCTCGCTGAACCGCTTGATCGACAGTTCCCGCTGGGTGGCCTTGGCGACGATCCGCTCGCGATGGGTCAGCGTCATGGCGCCGACGGCGGCGGTGATCAGCAGCGCGGCCACCACCTCGAAGGCCCACACGTAGGTGCCGAAGATCGCGTCGGCGATGGCCGGGACGTTGCCGTCCGGCGTGGCCTGTGCGAGCCCGGCCGGCTCCTCCGGCAGCGTCGCCCGGATGGTGACGCCGGCCAGCAGCAGCACGACGCCGGTGACGGCGAGCGTCGCCGCGACCCGCTGGCCGCGGATGGTCTCGACCCGGGAGTCGGAGGAGTCGATGCCGATCAGCATGATCACGAACAGGAACAGCATCATGATCGCGCCGGTGTAGACGACGATCTGCACGACGCCGAGGAACGGCGCCTCCTGCGCGATATAGAACAGCGCGAGCGAGATCATCGTCGCGGCCAGGCTCAGCGCGCCGTGCACGGCCTTGCGGGAGAACACCAGGCCGAGCGCACCCAGCACGGCGATGGGCGCCATGATCCAGAACAGGGCTGCCTCGCCCATCAGGCCCCCTCACCGCTGGAGCGGCCGAGGCCGGCGCCGAGGTAGTAGTCGCGCTCGTCGTCGCCGAGCCGCATCGGGTGCGGCGGCTCCTCCATGCCGGGCAGCAGCGGCGCGAGCAGGTCCTTCTTCTCGTAGATGAGGCTCTCGCGGGTGTGGTCGGCCAGCTCGTACTCGTTGGTCATCGTCAGCGCGCGGGTCGGGCACGCCTCGATGCACAGCCCGCAGAGGATGCAGCGCAGGTAGTTGATCTGGTAGACGCGGCCGTACCGCTCGCCCGGCGAGAAGCGCTCGTCCTCGGTGTTGGAGGCGCCCTCGACGTAGATGGCGTCGGCCGGGCAGGCCCACGCGCACAGCTCGCACCCGATGCACTTCTCCAGCCCGTCGGGGTGCCGGTTGAGCTGGTGCCGGCCGTGGAACCGCGGCGCCACCGGATGCGGGTGCTCCGGGTACTGCTCGGTGACCGGCTTGCGGAACATGGTCCGGAACGTGACTCCGAACCCCGCCACCGGGTCGAGGAACTTAGGCACGACTGCTCTCCTCGGTACGGTCATCAGTCTGGGTGGTGGCCGCGGGGATGCGCACCGCCACGAACTCCTGGCCCGGCATCGGCGGCACCGGGTGGCCGCCGGCGAACGCGTCGAACTCCGGTGGCTCGGCCGGCTCGGGTTCGGCCGGTGTCTTCTTCTCCGGGATCAGCAGGCTGCCGATCAGCAGCACCGCGACCGCGATACCGCCGTACAGGAGGATCTGGTTGCGCTCGACGCCCTCATTGAACGCCAGCCGCATGCCGGCCACCGCCACGATCCAGACCAGCGAGACCGGCAGCAGCACCTTCCAGCAGAAGTGCATGAACTGGTCGTACCGCAGCCGGGGCAGGGTGCCGCGCAGCCAGACGAAGACGAAGATCAGCAGCATCACCTTGCCGAAGAACCACAGCAGCGGCCACCAGCCGGTGTTGAACATGCCGTCGTTGATCGCCGAGATCGGCCATGGCGCCCGCCAGCCGCCCAGGAACAGCGTGGTGGCGATGGCCGAGACGTTCACCATGTTGATGTACTCGGCGAGGAAGAACATCGCGTACTTGATCGAGGAGTACTCGGTGCCCCAGCCGGCCACCAGCTCGCCCTCGGCCTCCGGCAGGTCGAACGGGGCCCGGTTGGTCTCGCCGACCATCGAGATGAGGTAGATGACGAACGACGGCAGCAGGATGATGCCGTACCAGAGCCGCTCCTGCTCCGCGACGATGCCCGACGTCGACATGGTGCCGGCGAACAGGAAGACGCCGACGAACGACAGCCCCATGACCAGCTCGTACGAGATGACCTGGGCGGTCGAGCGCAGGCCGCCGAGCAGCGGGTAGGTCGAGCCGCTGGACCAGCCGGCCATCATCAGCCCGTACACGCCGACCGACGCGATGGCCAGCGTGAACAGCACCGCCACCGGCATGTCGGTGAGCTGCAGCCGGGTCTCCTGGCCGAAGATCGAGACCTCGGGGCCCAGCGGGATGACCGCGAGGATCAGGAACGACGGGATCACCGCCACGAGTGGCGCGGCGATGTAGACGATCTTGTCGGCCGCCTTCGGGACGATGTCCTCTTTGAACATCAGCTTCACACCGTCGGCGAGGCTCTGCAGGCTGCCGAACGGCCCGGTGCGGTTCGGGCCGAGGCGGTGCTGCATGCGCGCCACGACCTTGCGCTCGAAGACGATGTTGAACAGCGTCAGAACGACACAGATGACGAAGATCGCCAGGCACTTGATGGCGATGATCCACCAGGGGTCGTTGCCGAAGCCGGCGACCTCGTCCCCGGTGGTCTCAGCGGCGATCGCGATCACGACTCGATACCTCCACCCGCGAGCTTCACGACGTGCCCGGCGCCGGCGCCCAGCAACTGGTGCAGCGTCGAACCGTTCGAGTTCTCCGGCAGCCAGACCACCCGGTCGGGCATGTCCGTCACCCGCACCGGCACGCTGACCGAGCCGGTCCCGGTGCGCACGGTGAGCCAGTCGCCGTCGGAGACGCCCACCTCGGCGGCGGTGCCGGCGGAGATGCGCGCCTCGGCCTTCTTCGCCGTCGCCGCGAGGTGCGGCTCGCCGTCCTGCAGCCGGCCGCTGTCGAGCAGGAGCTTCCAGCTGGCCAGCACCGCCTCACGCTCGCCGGGCCGCGGCGGGCCGGCGGGCGGGGTGTCGGTGGACTCCGGCCTGGCGCCGTCCCAGACGCCCAGCTCGGCAATCTCGGCGCGGACGTCGTCGACGTCGCGCAGCCCGAGCCGGATGCCCAGCTCGTCCGCGATGGCGTCGAGCACGGCGGCGTCGCTGAGCGACGGCGTCTGCGCGAGCACCGCGGGGAACGGCCGGGCCCGGCCCTCCCAGTTGAGGAACGTGCCGGCCTTCTCGACCGGCGGCGCCACCGGCAGCACGACGTCGGCCAGCTCGGTGACCTCGCTGTGCCGCACCTCGAGGCTGACGACGAAGCCGGCCGCCTCGATGGCGCGCTTCGCCGCGGCCGGGTCGGGCAGGTCGGCCAACTCGACGCCAGCCACCAGCGCGCCGGCCAGCACGCCGCTGGACAGCGCGGACAGGATGCCGGTGGTGTCGCGGCCGGGCAGCGACGGCAGCGTCTCGACGGACCAGGCGGCGGCGACGTCGACCCGGGCCTCCGGGTCGGCGACCGGCCGGCCGCCGGGCAGCAGCGTCGGCAGCGCGCCGGCCTCGAGCGCGCCGCGCTCGCCGGCCCGCCGCGGCACCCAGGCCAGCCGGGCGCCGGTGACGGTGGCGACGCGGGCGGCCGCGGACAGCCCGCCCGGGATGGTCGCCAGCCGGGAGCCGACCAGGATGACGGCGCCCTTCGCGCGCAGCGCCTCGCCCAGGTAGGCGACGCGGTCGTCGCCGAGGGTGACGGCGTTGAGGATCTCCGGCTCGGTGCCCGGCGCGGCCGGCAGCAGCGTGCCGCCGGCCTTCGTCAGGCCACGGGTCGCGAACGCCGCGATGGCGTGCACCTGCGTGCCGTTCTTCCGGTTGGCCTTGCGCAGCCGCAGGAACAGCGCGCCGGCCTCCTCCTCGGGCTCCAGCCCGACCAGCAGCACCGCCGGCGCCTGCTCGACGTCGGTGAAGGTGACGCCCAGCCCGGACCCGGCGATCGAGGCCAGGAAGCCGGCCTCCTCGGCCGAGTGCGGCCGCGCGCGGAAGTCGACGTCGTTGGTGTCGAGGGCGACCCGGGCGAACTTCGCGTACGCGTAGGCGTCCTCGTGCGTCAGCCGGCCGCCGGTCAGGACGCCGACGCCGCCGGCGTCGCGCGAGCGGGCCAGCCCCTGCGACGCGAGGGTCAGCGCCTCCGGCCACGACGCCGGGACCAGTTCACCGGTCTCCTCGTCGCGGACCAGCGGGTGGGTGATGCGGTCGTCGAGCGTGGGCCAGCGGAACGCGAAGCGGTCCTTGTCGGTGATCCACTCCTCGTTCACCTCGGGGTCGTCGCCGGCCAGCCGGCGCATGACCGCGCCGCGGCGGTGGTCGACCCGGATCGCGCTGCCGCAGGCGTCGTGCTCGGCGACGGACGGGACCGAGACGAGGTCGAACGGCCGGGACCGGAACCGGTACGCCGCGCTGGTCAGCGCGCCCACCGGGCAGATCTGGATGGTGTTGCCGGAGAAGTAGCTCTCGAACGGCTCCTTCTCGTAGATGCCGACCTGCTGCAGCGAGCCGCGTTCGAGCAGCTCGATGAACGGGTCGCCGGCGATCTCCTTGGAGAACCGGGTGCACCGGGCGCACAGCACGCAGCGCTCGCGGTCCAGCAGCACCTGCGCGGAGATGTTGATCGGCTTCGGATAGGTCCGCTTCTTGCCCTCGTAGCGCGAGTCGCCGCGGCCGTTGCTCATCGCCTGGTTCTGCAGCGGGCACTCGCCGCCCTTGTCGCAGACCGGGCAGTCGAGCGGGTGGTTGATCAGCAGGAACTCCATGATCCCCTGCTGCGCCTTGTCGGCGACCGGCGAGGAGAACTGGGTGTTGATCACCATGCCCGGCGTGACGGTGAGCGTGCAGGACGCCTGCGGCTTGGGCATGCCGCGGCCGTTGCCCATGTCGGGCACCTCGACCATGCACTGGCGGCAGGCGCCGACGGGCTCGAGCAGCGGGTGGTCGCAGAACCGCGGGATCTGGATGCCGATGAGCTCGGCGGCGCGGATGACCAGCGTGCCCTCGGGCACGCTCACCTCGAAGCCGTCGATGGTGACCGTCACCAGGTTCGGCTGCGGCTCCACGGTGTCGGACGTGGAGTTGGTCGTCACGGTCATCAGGCCTTGGCCCCCAGTTCCTGCACGAACAGCGTCGAGGCGGCCGGGTCGAACGGACAGCCGCCGTGCTCGAAGTGCGCGATGTACTCGTCGCGGAAGTGCTGGATGGTCGAGACCACCGGTGCCACCCCGCCGTCGGCGAGCGCGCAGAACGAGCGGCCAGCGATGTTATCGCTCATGTCCAGCAGCTTGTCCAGATCGGCCTCGGTGCCGTCGCCCTTCTCCAGGCGTTCGAGGATCTGCACCATCCACCAGAAGCCCTCACGGCAGGGCGTGCACTTGCCGCAGGACTCGTGCTTGTAGAACTCGATCCACCGCTCGGTGGCGCGGACGACACAGGTGGTGTCGTCGAAGATCTGCAGCGCCCGGGTGCCCAGCAGCGAGCCGGCACCTGCCATCCCCTCGAAGTCCAGCGGGAGGTCGATGTGCTCGGCGGTGAGGACCGGCGTGGACGAGCCGCCCGGCGTCCAGAACTTCAGCTCGTGACCGGCCCGGATGCCGCCGGCCATGTCCAGCAGCTCGCGCAGCGTGATGCCCAGCGGCGCCTCGTACTGGCCCGGCTTCGTCACGTGCCCGGACAGCGAGAAGATGCCGTAGCCGGGCGACTTCTCGCTGCCCATGCCGCGGAACCACTCGGCGCCGCCGGCGATGATCGACGGCACCGACGCGATGGTCTCGACGTTGTTGATGACGGTCGGCGACGCGTACAGGCCGGCCACCGCCGGGAACGGCGGCTTGAGCCGCGGCTGTCCCCGTCGCCCCTCGAGCGAGTCGAGCAGCGCGGTCTCCTCGCCGCAGATGTACGCGCCGGCGCCCGCGTGCACGACGACGTCGAGATCGAACCCGGAGCCGAGGATGTCCTGGCCCAGGTAGCCGGCCTCGTACGCCTCGGCGACGGCGTTCAGCACCCGGCGGAACACGTGCAGCACCTCGCCGCGCACATAGATGAACGCGTGCTTGGCGCCGATGGCGTAGGACGTGATGATGACGCCCTCGACCAGCACGTGCGGGTCGGCCATCATCAGCGGGATGTCCTTGCAGGTGCCCGGCTCGGACTCGTCGGCGTTCACGACCAGGTAGGTCGGCTTCGGCGAGTCCTTCGGGATGAAGCTCCACTTCATCCCGGTCGGGAAGCCGGCGCCGCCGCGGCCGCGCAGGCCGGAGTCCTTGACGATCTCGACGACGTCCTCGGGCTTGCGCTGCAGCGCGCGGCGCAGTGCCTTGTAGCCGCCGGCCTTCTCGTAGTTGCGCCGGGTGAACGCGTCGGACTGGTCCCAGCGGGCGGTGAGGACCGGGGTGAGGGTCGTGTCACTCACTTCTTGCTACCTCCCAGCTCGCGCTGACCGCCCTCGGGCGCCGTCCAGCCGTTCTCGTGCGCCAGTTCCAGGCCCACGACCGAGGCCGGGCCGGCGGCGACGCCCTCGGTGGCGAGGTCGTCGGGGAACCCGGCCAGCACCCGCTCGGCCTGCTTCCACGAGCAGATGCGCGGGCCGCGGGTGGAGCGGACCTCCTCGCCGGCACGCAGCCGGTCGACCAGCTCGCGCGCGGACTGCGGCGTCTGGTTGTCCATGAACTCCCAGTTGACCATCATCACCGGCGCGTAGTCGCAGGCCGCGTTGCACTCGACCCGCTCCAGCGAGACCTTGCCGTCGTCGGTCGTCTCGTCGTGCCCGACGCCGAGGTACTCGGACAGGTCGTCCCAGATCGCGTCGCCGCCCATGACGGCGCACAGCGTGTTCGTGCAGACGCCGACGTGGTAGTCGCCGACCGGGCGGCGCTTGTACATCGTGTAGAACGTCGCGACGGCCGCGACCTCGGCCTCGGTGATGTCGAGCACCTCGGCGCACAGCTCGATGCCCTCCGGGGTGACGTACCCCTGGTGCGCCTGCACGAGGTGCAGCATCGGCAGCAGCGCGGAGCGCGGCTCCGGGTAGCGGGCGATGATCTCAGCCATCTCCGCCCGGACGGTGTCGTCCAGCGGGCTGATCGCGGCCTGTGTGTCGTTCACGTCGGTCATCGGTCACATCCACCCATCACCGGGTCGAGGCTCGCGACGGACACGATGACGTCGGCCACCATCGAACCCTCGCACATCGCCGGTACGGCCTGCAGGTTGTTGAAGGACGGGTCGCGGAAGTGCACCCGCCACGGGCGCGTGCCGCCGTCGGACACCACGTGCGCGCCGAGCTCGCCACGCGGGCTCTCGATCGGCACGTACACCTCGCCGGCCGGGACCCGGAAGCCCTCGGTCACCAGCTTGAAGTGGTGGATCAGCGCCTCCATCGACTCACCCATGATGTGCCGGATGTGGTCGAGGGAGTTGCCCATGCCGTCGCTGCCGATGGCCAACTGGGCCGGCCACGCGATCTTCTTGTCCCCGACCATGACCGGGCCGGGCTCCAGCCGGTCCAGGCACTGCTCGACGATCTTCAGCGACTCCTTCATCTCGTCGATGCGGATGCGGAAGCGCCCGTAGGAGTCGGCGGAGTCGCGGGTGGGCACCTCGAAGTCGTAGGTCTCGTAGCCGCAGTACGGCTGCGACTTGCGCAGGTCCCACGGCAGGCCGGTGGAGCGCAGCACCGGACCGGTGATGCCCAGCGCCATGCAGCCGGCGAGGTCGAGGTACCCGACGTCGACCGTGCGGCCCTTGAAGACCGGGTTCTCGTTGCAGAACGCCTCGTAGGAGCCGATGTGGTCCCACATCCAGCGCAGGTACTCGCGGATGCTCTCGACCGCGCCGGGCGGGAGGTCCTGCGCGACGCCGCCGGGGCGGATGTACGCGCTGTTCATGCGCAGGCCGGTGATCAGCTCGAACAGGTCGAGCGTGCGCTCGCGCTCGCGGAACCCGTTGGTCATGACGGTGAGCGCGCCCATCTCCATGCCGCCGGTCGCGATGCAGACCAGGTGCGACGAGATGCGGTTGAGCTCCATCATCATGACGCGGATGACGTTGGCCCGCTCGGGGATGTCGTCGGTGATGCCGAGCAGCTTCTCGACGCCCAGCACGTACGCGGCCTCGTTGAAGAACGGGGACAGGTAGTCCATGCGGGTCACGAACGTGACCCCCTGGGTCCACGTCCGGTACTCCATGTTCTTCTCGATGCCGGTGTGCAGGTAGCCGATGCCGCACCGGGCCTCGGTGACGTTCTCGCCGTCGAGCTCGAGGATGAGCCGGAGCACGCCGTGCGTCGACGGGTGCTGCGGGCCCATGTTGACGACGATGCGCTCCTCGCCCGCGGCGGCCGCGCCGACCACGTCGTCCCAGTCCTGACCGGTGACGGTGTAGACGGGGCCCTCGGTGGTCTCGCGAACGCCCGCGTACGGGTCGTCGGTGTCGTCGCCGGCCGGGGTGAAGGTGACGTCCTGCTGGCTCATCAGTTGTACGCCCTCCGCTCGTCCGGCGGCGCGATGGTCGCGCCCTTGTACTCCACGGGGATGCCTCCGAGCGGGTAGTCCTTGCGCTGCGGGTGCCCCGGCCAGTCGTCCGGCATCTGGATGCGGGTCAGCGCCGGGTGGCCGTCGAAGAGGATCCCGAAGAAGTCGTACGTCTCGCGCTCGTGCCAGTTGGCCGACGGGTACGTGTGGACGATCGACGGGACGTGCGGGTCGGTCTCGGGGCAGGTGACCTCGAGATTGACCCGGCGGTTGTGCGTGATCGAGAGCAGCTGGATGTGGACGTGCAACTCGCTGCCGATCTCCTCCGGGTAGTGCACGCCGTTGACGCCCATGCACATCTCGAACCGCAGCAGCGGGTCGTCGCGGAACGTCCGCGCGACCTCGGCCAGCTTCTCGCGCTTCACGAAGAAGGTGATCTGGCCGCGGTCGACCAGCACCTTGTCGAACGCGTCGGCGTCGGTGCCACCGGCCTCCTGCAGCGCCGCGCTGACGTCGTCGCCGAGCGCCTCCAGCTGCTCCGGCCACGGGCGCGGGGTGGAGCCGCCACGGACCGGGTTGGCGTCGCGGACCACCAGCCGGCCGTAGCCGGAGGTGTCGCCGCTGCCGCCGTAGGCGCCGAACATGCCGCGCCGGGACGGGTGCTCGGGCGGGAGCGCCGGGCCCTCCGGCTCGGCCGGGAGCGACTCCTCCTCGGGCTCCTCGGCGGCGGCCTCGGGCTCCGCGTCAGCGGGCGCCTCCGCGGCGCTCTGCTCCTCGACGGGGCTGGTCTCGGCGCGCGTCCGCGAGGCCTCCTCGACCTCTTCCGGATCTTGCTTGCCGCTCTGCGGGTCGTTGTCGCTCACCGGAGCAGGCCCTTCATCTCGTGCGTGGCCTCGGCCCGCAGCGCCAGCTGCTCGGCCTCGGCGTCGGCCGCGACCTTGTGCGCGCCCAGTTTGGTGTGCTGGATCTGGTCGTGCAGCTTGAGGATCGCGTCGATCAGCATCTCCGGCCGCGGCGGGCAGCCCGGCAGGTAGACGTCGACGGGCACGACGTGGTCGACGCCCTGGACGATGGCGTAGTTGTTGAACATGCCGCCGGACGAGGCGCAGACGCCCATCGACAGCACCCACTTCGGGTTGGCCATCTGGTCGTAGATCTGCCGCAGCACCGGGGCCATCTTCTGGCTCACCCGGCCGGCGACGATCATGAGGTCGGCCTGCCGCGGCGAGGCGCGGAACACCTCCATGCCGAAGCGGGCGGAGTCGTGCCGGGGACCGCCGAACGCCATCATCTCGATGGCGCAGCAGGCCAGGCCGAACGTCGCCGGCCAGACCGAGCCCTTGCGCATGTAGCCCAGCAGGCCCTCGACGGTGCTCAGCAGCACGCCGGACGGAAGCTTCTCTTCAACACCCATGATTCGCCTCTGCTAGTCCCAGTCGAGCCCGCCGCGCCGCCACTCGTAGATGAACGGCACGGTGATCAGGAAGATGAACGTCACCATCGCGACGAAGCCGAAGACCCCGAGGTGATCGAAGCGGACCGCCCACGGGTACAAGAAGATGATCTCGATGTCGAAGATGATGAAGGTCATCGCGGTGAGGTAGTACTTCACCGGGAACCGGCCGCCGCCCACCGGCTGCGGCGTCGGCTCGATGCCGCACTCGTAGGAGTCCAGGCGGGCCCGGTTGAACCGCTTCGGCCCCGCGAGCGAGGAGAAGGCCACCGAGCCGACGGCGAAGGCCGCCGCGATCGCGATGAGACCGAGGATCGGAGCGTACGAGTTCACGCCAGACCACCCCTCTGCACTGGGTACTGCACAGCGTCCTCCATGGAGCTACTCACGCCGCCGGGGCGAGTCGGGTCATCGCGTTGATGACGCGGTCGTACACGTCACCGTCGCGGTGGTCGGTCAGGTTGGCCAGCAGCTTCAGCGTGAACTTCATCAGCCACGGCCGCGGCAGGCCGTGGTTCCGGGCGATTCTCATGATCCGTGGGTCACCGATCAATCTGACGAAGATGCGGCCGAGCGTGAAGTAGCCACCGTGTTCGTGCTTCAGCGCCGCAGGATAGCCCTGCAGCACCCGCTCCCGCCCGGCGGCATCCCGGGAGAGCGCGTCGGCCACGACGGTGGCCGCGAGACCGGCCGCCTCCATCGCGTAGTCGATGCCTTCGCCGTTGAAGGGATTGACCATGCCGCCGGCGTCGCCGACCAGGAGCAGCCCACGACTGTAGTGGGGCTGGCGGTTGAATCCCATCGGCAACGCCGCGCTGCGGATGCCACCGACCTGGTTCTCTTCGGTGAAGCCCCATTCCGGCGGCGTCTGTGCGGCCCAGCGGCGCAGCATGTCCTTGTAGTCGACCCGGCCGAACGCCTTCGAGGTGTTGGTGATGCCGAGGCCGACGTTGCTGGTGCCGTTGCCGGTGCCGAAGATCCAGCCGTAACCGGGCAGCAGGTCGCGTCCGCCGGCCGGGTTGTCGGCCCACAGCTCCAGCCACGACTCCATCCAGTCGTCGTCGTGGCGCGGCGTCTTGTAGTACGTGCGGACGGCGACGGCCATCGGGCGATCGTCACGCTTGTGGATGCCCATGGCGGTGGACAGCCGCGACGACGTGCCGTCGGCGGCGACCACCAGCGGCGCGCGGTACGTGACGGCCGCGCCCGCGGCCCGGCCGCGCTCGTCCAGCGGCTTCGCGGTGACGCCCACGATGCGGCCGGTGCGCTCGTCCAGCACCGGCGCCACGACGTTGGTGCGCTCGTGCAGCCGAGCGCCGGCCGACGCTGCGTGCCGGGCCAGCAGCTCGTCGAAGTCGGTGCGGGTGCGGACCAGGCCGTAGTCGGGGTAGCTGGCCAGCTCGGGCCACGGCAGGTGCAGCCGCATGCCGCCGCCGATGATGCGCAGGCCGCGGTTGCGGATCCAGCCCGGCGCGCTGGTGTCGACGCCCATGCGGACCAACTGCCGGACGGCGCGCGGCGTCAGGCCGTCGCCGCAGACCTTGTCGCGCGGGAACGACGCCTTCTCGAGGAGCAGGACGTCCAGCCCGGACCGGGCCAGGTGATAGGCCGTGGTCGAACCGGCCGGCCCGGCGCCGACGACGATGACGTCGGCCTCTCCGGCGGTGCGGGTCGGGGCGCTCGGTCGCGTACGACCAGTGCGCTGGCTCATCGACGGGTCCTCTTGCGTGTCACTGTTCGGTTCGTGGCGGCACGCTCGTGAATGCGTTCACGAGCGCACACTCGGTCCCAAGTGTAGGGGTTCCCCGTTGTGTCACTCACCCCGGGTCACCGGGTCTGACCTGCAGATTTACGCAGCAACAACGTTGCGTAATTCCGGCTCGTCAGTAGACGGCGACGACCCGCTGCCCGGTGGCGTCCCACCGCACGTAGTTGATGCCGCTGTCACCCTCCGGATAGACGCTGATGGTGAACTGCCCGTCCCGGTAGGGACCGATGCTGATGTGCTGGACGGCGACCTCGGCGACGTCCATGGCGGCGGGCGTGCCTGCGATCGCGGCCGCCACCGCCTCGGGCGTGACGTCCGTCCAGGCGAAGAACGTGTCGTCGTCCGTTTCGCCGTCACCCAGGTCTCGATAGGGCTCGCGCGACAGCAGCAGCCCGCCCTGGTACTCGACCCGGTCGAGCGCCCGATGCGCCGACGCCGACCGCACCTCCAGCGTGGCGCTGTCGGCGAACAGGCTCATCGCACTCGGCTCGGTGTCGGCTGCGACGGCGGCCGTCCACAGTTGCTTCAGGCCGTCCAGCGTGAAGAGACCGAGCTGCACCGTGGCGATGGGCGGCAGCTCGACGTCGTCCACCGGCGGCGGCACCTCCTCGTCCGGTGGCGGCGGCTCCTCGGCGACCACTGGCGGGGCGGCCGGCGCCGGGTCCGGGACGCTCGGGCCGTCGTCGCGGAACGTGCTCAGCAGGATGGCGCCGAGGATCAGCACCACGGCGAGCCCGCCGATCAGCGTCGCGACGGCGGCACCGGCCGGCTTGCGCCGCGGCACGCGCGCCGGCACCGGCTCGTCCCGCGGCGGAGCCGGCATGTCCTCGACCAGCGCGTCGAGGTCGGCGATGGACGTCGCCTCGTAGACCAGCGCGGTGCGGCTCTCCATGTCGGTGGCGTCGATGCGGCCCTCGGCGAACGCCTGCGAGATGGCGGACGCGTACCGGTCGCGGTCGTCGTCCGACGGCCGCCAGCGGCGGTCGGCGCGGCTCATGGGTCGATCCCGTCGTCGAGCAGGTACTGGCCGGTGTTGTCCCAGGTGACCACCGCGCCGACGCCGTACGCGTCGGTCTCGAGGTGCACGCTGATCGTCACGGTGCCGCCGTAGGACACGTCAGGGTTGATGACGATCAGCTCGACCGCGCGGTCCGGCCGCTGGGCGACCTCCGCGGCCCGGGCGGCGCACGCGGCGACGACGGCCGGGTCGACCTGGTCGAGGGTGAAGAACGCGTCCTCCGGGTCCTCGTCGGTCACCTGCCCGCCCGGTTCGCGCTCGCCCAGCGTGCCGTCGTATTCGACGTCGTCGTAGGTGGGCGCGCCCGGCGCCGTCCGCACGTCGAGGTCGGCCCACGTGTCGTGCAGGTAGATGCTCTTGACGCCGGACACCTGTTCCGCGGCCAGCGCCTCCCACAGGGCGGTCAGCTCGGCCGCGGCGAACATGTCCACCGGGACCTCTTCGACCTCCTCGACCTCCTCGACCGGCGGCGGCTCGACCTCGACCGCCGGCGGGTCGGCGGCCGGCGCGTCGTCGTCGCCGGAGCTCGCCGCCGCGATACCGAGGCCCACGGCGGCCAGCATCGCGACCCCCGCCACGGTCACCGTGGCCAGCGACGGGCCGCCCGCCGTCCGGGCCGGCCCGGGCAGATCGCCCACGACGGCGTCCAGCTCGCCCATCGTCTGCGCGTAGCGGACGGTGAAGGAGCGCCGGGAGTGCTCGGCGTCGTCGATGCGGCCGTCCGTGCGCGCGGCCTCGAGCACCGCCGTGTAGCGCCGGCGGTCGTCGTCCTCCGGCCGCCTGTTCTGTCCCCGAGCCATCCCGTCAGGGCTTCACGGCGTGGTGCAGCGCGACGATGCCACCGCTGAGGTTGCGCCAGCGGACGTCGGCCCAGCCCGCCTCGCGCAGCCATGCGGCCAGCCCGGGCTGGTCGGGCCAGGCGCGGATGGACTCGGCCAGGTACACGTACGCGTCGGGGCTGCTGGACACCCGGCGGGCGACCGGCGGCAGCGCGCGCATCAGGTACTCGACGTAGACCTTGCGGAACGGCGTGAACGTCGGGTGGCTGAACTCGCACACCACGACCCGGCCGCCCGGCCGGGTGACGCGCAGCAGCTCGCGCAGCCCGGCCCTGGGGTCGTGCACGTTGCGCAGGCCGAAGGAGATGGTGACCGCGTCGAAGACGGCGTCGGCGAACGGCAGCCGGGTGGCGTCGCCGGCGACGAACGGCAGGTCGGCGTGGTTCTGCCGGCCGGTCCGGAGCATGCCGAGGGAGAAGTCGCAGGGGACGACGAACGCGCCGCGGGCCCGGAACGGCTCGCTGGAGGTGCCGGTGCCGGCGGCGAGGTCGAGCACCCGCTCCCCCGGCCCGATGCCGAGCGCCGCGACGACGGCCCGCCGCCAGGCGCGGTCCTGGCCGAGCGAGAGCACGTCGTTGGTGCGGTCGTACTTCTCGGCGACGTCGTCGAACATCGCCGCCACCTCGTGCGGCTGCTTGTCCAGGGAGGCGCGGGTCACGTCCGTCACTGTATCCGGGGCCGCTCGGCCGTACTCTTGATGGTCGTGACGACGCTGCCCGCCTCCGCGCCGATGGTCGTGCGCACCACCGAGGTCCCGGACCCGGGCCCACTGCTGGAGTTGCTGCCCGAGGACTCGCCGATGGCCTGGGTCCGGCAGGGCGAGGGCGTCGTCGGCTGGGGGCAGGCCGCCCGGTTCGACACCATCGGCGCCAACCGGTTCGTCGCGGCCGACCGCTGGTGGCGGCGCATGGTCGGCACCGCCGTCGTCCGTGACGAGGTGCGGCTGCCCGGCACCGGCCCGATCGCGTTCGGCTCGTTCGCCTTCGACGACGTCCCCGGCTCGTCCTCGCTGGTCCTCCCCGACACCGTCGTCGGGCACCGGTCCGGGCGCTGGTGGGTCACGACCATCGACGTCACGGGCAACCTGCCCGGCGGCGCCGCGTTGCCGCCGGTGTCGCCCGCGCGGCGGCCGGTGGACGTCACGTACGCCGACGGTTCGCGCTCGGGCACCGAGTGGCAGGGCATCGTCGCCGAGGCCGTCCGCCGCATCGTGGCGGGCGCGCTGGAGAAGGTGGTGCTCGCGCGCGACCTCGTCGCCGAGAGCCCGGTGCCCGTCGACATCCGGTGGCCGCTGCAGCGGCTGTCGGCCGGCTACCCGCACTGCTGGACCTTCAGCGTCGACGGCATGATCGGCGCCACCCCCGAACTGCTGGTGCGGCGCGAGCGCGGCCTCGTCACGTCCCGCGTCCTCGCCGGCACCATCCAGCGCACCGGCGACGACGCGCACGACCTCGCGCTGGCGGCGTCGCTGGCGCGGTCCAGCAAGGACCTCGAGGAGCACGAATACGCCGTCCGCTCCGTCGCCGACGCGCTGGCGCCGTTCTGCTCCAGCATGAACGTGCCGGAGTCGCCGTTCGTGCTGCACCTGCCCAACGTCATGCACCTGGCGACGGATCTCGCCGGCGTCTCCGACTCCGACGCCTCCTCCCTCGCCCTGGCCGCCGCCCTGCACCCGTCGGCGGCCGTCGGCGGCACTCCTACGGCGGTCGCGCTGGACGTCATCCGCGAGATCGAGGGCCTCGACCGCGCCCGCTACGCCGGCCCGGTCGGCTGGATGGACGCCCGCGGCGACGGCGAGTGGGGCATCGCACTGCGCTCCGCCGAGGTCTCCGGCAGCCGGCTGCGCCTCTTCGCCGGCTGCGGCATCGTCGCCGGCTCCGATCCCGCCGCGGAACTGGCCGAGAGCGTCGCCAAGCTGGTCCCGATGCGCGACGCGCTCACGTCCTAGCCCAGCGCCGCGTCGACTGCGGCACGGAGGCGAGCATGCAGGTCGCGCAGGGCGGCGCGGGCGACCGGGACCTCCAGCAGGCTGCGCCCAGTCACCGGCTCGGCCAGCGCCGACCGCAGCGCCGCCGCGTCCGTCACCAGGCGGTGCGCCACCCCATAGCCCGCGCACAACGCCGCGAGGTCCGCGCCGTGCGGGGTGCCGAAGACCCGCTCGAAGCGGTCGGCATGCGCCGGGTCGCCGTGTTCGAGCAGCGCGAAGATGCCGCCGCCGTCGTCGTTGACGACCACGATCTGCAGGTCGGGGCGGTCCTCCAGCGGGCCGACCAGCAGGCCCCCGGCGTCGTGCAGGAAGGTGAGGTCGCCGACGAGCGCGCGGACGGGGGCGTCCGACCCCAGCGCGACGCCGGTCGCGGTCGAGAGGGTGCCGTCGATGCCGGCCAGGCCGCGGTTGGCCAGCACCGGACCGGCGCCGTCGTCGAGCACGGGCGCCGCGGCCAGGTCGAGGTCGCGGATCGGGTTGGACGAACCGGCCACCAGCGCCTCGCCCGGACGGCGCGCCGCCCACACCAGCGCGGCCACCGCCGGCCCGGTGAGCGGCCCGGCCGCGAGCACGGCGTCGACGGCGTCCTGGGCGGCCTTCGCGGCCCGCTGCCACGACGCCAGCCACTCGCCGTCACCGCTGGGAGGAGCGGTCACGGCCGACACGACGCGGGCGGCGCGGTTGCCGGCGTCGATCCAGTCGGGGTCGCGGCCGGCGACGACCATCACCTCGACGCCGTCGCCCCCCAGCAGCGCACTGACCGGCCGCGACAGCGTCGCGTGCCCGAACACCACCACCCGCTCGACCCGGCCGCCGAGCTCGGGGCGGCCGAGCAGCAGGCGGTAGGGCCCGACGGCGTTGGGCCCGGACCGCGCGCCCGACGACGGCTCGGCGAGCAGGGGGACGCCGGCGGCCTCGGCGAACGTCCGTGCGGCCGGCCCCGCCCCGTCGCCCGCCACGACAACGGTCCGCGGGCCGTCGGCCAGCAGCACCGGCTCCGGCGGGCGCACGGGCTCGGTCACCTCGAGCGCACCAGGGACCGGCCACGCATCGTCGCCGTCCGGGACGAGCGGCTCGCGGTAGGCGAGGTCGAGGTGGACGGGGCCGGGGTCGCCCGAGCGGGTCCCCACGGCCGCCGCCACCGCGCGGGCCAGCAGCGCGCGCAGGTCGCCGTCCTCACCCGGCCGTCCGTACGGCGCGGGCACGTCGGCGAAGAACCGGACGGCGGACCCGAACAACCGCACCTGGTCGGTGGTCTGGTTCGCGCCGGTCCCCCGCAGCTCGTGCGGCCGGTCCGCCGTCAGAGCCAGCAGCGGCACCCCGGCGTGCGACGCCTCCAGGACGGCCGGGTGCAGGTTCGCCGCCGCCGTCCCCGACGTCGTCACGACGGCCACGGGCCCGGCCACGCGGGCCAGCCCGAGCGCCGTGAACGCCGCGACCCGCTCGTCGATGCGGACGTGCAGCCGCAGGTCGCCGCGCGCGGATGCCGTCGCCAGCGCGTGCGCCAGCGGCGCCGACCGCGAGCCGGGCGCCAGCACGACCTGCCGGACGCCGGCCCGGACCAGCTCGGTGACCAGCGTGCGGGCCGCCCACGTCGAGGGGTTCACGGTGTCGATTCTGCCCTGCGGCCGCGCCACGCCCGCTGCTTGGCCCGGTTGCCGCAGACCTGCATGGAGCACCACTTGCCCGACCGCGCCCGCGACTCGTCGTAGAACGCCCACTGGCAGGTGTCGTTGACGCACACCTTGAGCCGCGGCCACGTCCCGTCCGCCATCGCGTCGCCGACCAGCGCGAGCAGCCCGCCGAGCGCGCCGTCGACGCCGTCAGCGGCCGGGCGGGGGCGCCAGCCGTCGCGGGCGGTGAGGGTCGCCGTCAGCCGGGCGCGTCCGGCGGCATCGTTGAGGACGGCGAGCGCGGCGGCCGGGATGGGGTCACCGCCGTGGTTGGCGGCCAGCGTCTGCCGCAGCGCCTCGCGGACGGCGACCGCGCGGGCGAGGTCGTCGCGCCCGGCTCCGTGGTTGTCGCCGGACAGCAGATCCGTGGCGCCCAGCCAGGCGACGAGCGCGCCCGGCGACGTCAGCGCGTCCGTCCCCGCGTCGATGTCGAGCGTGTTGACGAAGCGCCGGACGGTCTCGAGCCGGCCGGGCGCCGGCGTGCTGGCTCCGGACATGCCTCCGAGCATAACCCTCTTGCGAGATTCATTGGTTACTCCATAACCTGTGAACTCATGACAAAGGTTACGGGAAGCAGTCGATGATTCAGAATGATCTGAATCGGTTGGGACCGGTGCCGGACCCCGAGACAGTGACGCCATGACCGACGCGAAGGCGCCTCCTCGACACGAATCGGCTCCAGCCAGCACGCGAGCCTGGGACAACCGCGACTTTCGCCGGCTCTGGACCGGCTCGGCGGTGTCGACGTTCGGGTCCGAGGTCGCCGAGCTGGCCGTGCCGCTGCTGGCGATCGCTGTGCTGGCCGCCACGCCGGGCGAGCTGGGTGCCCTGCGGACCGCCCAGTTCCTGCCGTTCCTGCTGGCCACGCTGCCGCTCGGGATGCTGGTCGACCGGCGGCGACGGCTGCCGCTGATGATCGGCGCCGACGTCGGACGGTTCGCGCTGATCCTGGTCATCCCGATCGCGGTGTGGGCCGGGCTGGCGGAGATCGAGCTGCTATACGTCGTGATGTTCCTGGCCGGCGTCCTGACGGTGCTGTACCAGGTCGCGGACTTCGCGTTCGTGCCCGAGGTCGTGACGGCGCACCAGCTGGTCGACGCGAACGGGAAGCTGGCGGCGGCGCACTCGGCGAACGAGATCGGCGCCCGCGGCTTCGGCGGCCTGCTCGTCCAGGCGGCCTCCGCCCCGGTGGCGATGCTGGTCAACGCCGTCGCGTATCTGGCGTCGGCGCTCAGCCTGCGCGGCATCGCCGTCGTCGAGACGGCCCGCCCGGCGGCGTCCACCCGGCCGTCGTGGGCGGAGGTGACCGCCGGGCTGCGCGAGGCGCTGCGCAACCGGTTCGTCCGGGCGCTGCTCGGCGAGGCGACCACGTTCAACCTGTTCAACGAGGTGTTCCTCCTCGGGCTGATGCTGTTCACGGTGCGCGAGGTCGGGCTCAGCCCGGTGCAACTCGGCATCGTGTTCACCGCCGGCGGCGTCGGCTCGTTCCTCGGCGCCTGGTTCGGCTCGCGGGTGACCGGACGGTTCGGCTACGGCCGGGTGCTGCTGATCACGCTGGCCCTCGGCAACACCGCACCGGTGCTGGTCGCTCTCGCCGGCACGGACGCCGCCGGGACGATGACCCTGTTCTGCTCGGTGTTCGTGGTGATGGGCGTCGGCATCGGGATCGCCAACGTGCACGCGGTGACGCTGCGCCAGGCGGCGCTGCCCGACGAGCTGCGCGGCCGGGTCAATGCGGCGTACCGGCTGATCTCGTGGGGCGCGATCCCGGTCGGCGCGTCGCTCGGCGGGCTGCTGGCCGGGCTCACCGACGGGCGGACGGCGATGGTGGCCGGCGCCTGCGGCATGGTGCTGGCGACGCTGTGGGTGGCGTTCTCGCCGGTGCGCCGGCTGGCCTCGATCGACGAGGCGGCCCGGCTCTCGCGCGCGAGCTAGGGCCGTCAGGTCTGCGGCTGGCCGGCCGGTGGCGTCTCGCCCTCGGGCAGCTTGCGCAGCCAGGTGAAGCCGGTGTTGCTGCCCTGGCAGGTCTGCAGGACGATGTCGCAGTCGTCGCCGCAGGTCCAGTTCGACGCCGAACCGAGCGCCGAGCCGCGGCCCTGGGCGATGACCCGGTCGACCACCTCGTACAGCCCGGTGAACTCGCCCTCGAGCTGGACGACCGTGCCCTCGGGGATGGAGTTCCACCACGAGTTGCCGAGGTAGTCGTGGGCGACGACGAACGTGCCCGACTCGACCGGCGTGTAGTGGCAGCCCACGCCGTTGCCGAGGTTGTCGATGTCGACGTCGTCGTCGCAGGTCTCGACCGGGATGGTGCGGACGTCGTCGCCGAGCGCGAGCGCCTCTTCGCTGACGACGGCGCCGAACCGGCTGCCGCCGGCGTAGCTGAACCGGAACCGGGTGGTGTGCTCGGCGGTGGCCTCGGCGACGGCGGTGCCCTCGGCCGTCGTGGTGACGGCGGACACCGGCGCCCACTCGGCACCGTCGGCCTGCTGCTCGAGCCCGATCTCGCCGAGGATGGGGACGCCGCCGTCGGTGGTCCACGCGGCGGTGACGCCCACGCCGTCCTCGGACTTCTCGGCGGTGGCGGTGATGCGCGACACCAGCGGCGAGCCGGCCATGATGACGACCTCGTGCGACGCGACCTCCTCGACCTCGGGGCCGCCGCCGTACGCGAGCCGGTAGATGCCCGACGCCTGCACCTGCACCTCGACCTCGCCGACACCGTTCTCGACCGGGACGGTGGTGACGGTGACCCAGGAGTTGCCCTCGATGCGCTGGAGGTCGACCTCGCCGCTGACGGCCTCGCCGGATGGCGTGATCCAGCTGGCGCCGAACGTCACCGACGCGCCGGGCCGTGCCTCGGCGGGGGCGGTCAGGACCAGTGGGAGATCGTCGGCCACGGCCGGCGGCTCGGCGGCGATGGCGCCCGCCACCTGCTCGGGCGCCGGCGACGCGGCCGCCTGGACGATGGTCGCCTCGGAGCCACCACCAGCCACCGTGTCGTCGTCATTCGTGGCTCCGAGGATGGCGAACACCGCCGCAACGACGAGGGCCAGGACGCCGGTGACGGCGAGCACGCGGTACTTCATGCCTCTATTTTCCATGATCACCGACGCATGTCGGCCCCGACCCGGTCCTCCCACACCCGTGAGACGACCGAATCGGCCCGTTCGTTCCCTCATCCTGAGGGGATCACGACGGCCCGCAGCGCCCGGACACAAGCACCGGCTAGCGTGATCACGGTGACGACCGCACCGTTCGACCCGTCCCGCTGGCGCTCTGTCGAGGGCTTCGAGTTCACCGACATCACCTACCACCGCCAGGTCGAGGACGGGCGCGACCACGGCACCGTCCGGATCGCGTTCGACCGGCCCGAGGTGCGCAACGCCTTCCGCCCGCACACCGTCGACGAGCTGTACCGCGCGCTCGACCACGCCCGCATGACCCCCGACGTCGGGTGCGTGCTGCTGACCGGCAACGGGCCCTCGCCGAAGGACGGCGGCTGGGCCTTCTGCTCCGGCGGCGACCAGCGCATCCGCGGCCGCTCCGGCTATCAGTACGCCAGCGGCGAGACCGCCGAGACCGTCGACGCCGCCCGGGCGGGGCGGCTGCACATCCTCGAGGTGCAGCGGCTGATCCGGTTCATGCCGAAGGTCGTCATCGCGGTCGTGCCCGGCTGGGCGGCCGGCGGCGGCCACAGCCTGCACGTCGTCAGCGACCTCACGCTGGCCAGCGCCGAGCACGCCCGGTTCAAGCAGACCGACGCCGACGTCGGCTCCTTCGACGGCGGCTACGGGTCGGCGTACCTCGCCCGGCAGGTCGGGCAGAAGTTCGCCCGCGAGATCTTCTTCCTCGGTTCCGAGTACTCGGCGGAGGACGCCCATCGCATGGGCATGGTCAACGCGGTCGTGCCGCACGCCTCGCTGGAGGACGTGGCGCTGGAGTGGGCGGCGAAGATCAACGCCAAGAGCCCGACGGCGCAGCGCATGCTCAAGTTCGCCTTCAACGCCATCGACGACGGCATGGTCGGCCAGCAGGTCTTCGCCGGCGAGGCGACGCGCCTCGCCTACATGACCGACGAGGCCGTCGAGGGGCGCGACGCGTTCCTGGAGAAGCGGCCGCCGGACTGGTCCCGGTTCCCCTGGTACTTCTGAGTTGTCGACGTATCGCAGTTCAGCGGCTCGGCTGTCAGTGCATTGAGCAGCTTCGGTGGTGGGTGGTACTTTGGTACCCGAGGTCGAGTCAACACTGACCTGAAGGAGCAACCCGTCATGGCTACCGCAACTGCACCGATCAAGGTCGACGCCGCGACCGATGAGCTCGTGTCCCACGCAGCTCACTTCATGTCGCGCTCGAAGAAGGACATCGTCGATGCTGCCGTACGCGAGTACATCGACGCCCACCGCGATGAGATCAATGCGGGCATCAAGGCTGCGCTCGGTCAGCTCAACGGCACCGACGCTGCCGCCGTTTCGATGATGACCGGCTTGAGTGCCGAGGAGCTCGACGACCTCGGTGGCCTGCCGACGTAGCTACTGTCAGTCTGAACCGTTCTGTCGGATCCGGCCGCTAGATTCGGCGCATGGCCCCGGACCCCATCGCTGTGCGCCCCACCAAGCGCTGTCTCGGCGACCTCGACGTCGACCTGCCGGATCTTGGCGCGTCGCTGAGTGAGGTCGACGAACCGGTCATCGTGAGCGCCCAGGCGGTACCTGAGCAACGCGAGGCCGGCGGCGTCGAGCGGGTTGTCTCGCTGACGGATCGCGTGTGGTTCAAGGTGAAGACGGCAGACCGCCGTGCGGTCGTCACCGAACTCCGCGGCGATGAACTCCCCGAGTGGATTCCACGCAGCAGGGGCGCATGGTGGATCGGCACAGCAGGCCGTCGGCAGAACGACAGCCCTCAGCGCGACTTCTACGCAGTGCTGCAGCGCGAATGCATGACCGGCAAGACAGTGTCCACGGACCATCTGCTCCCGGCCGACTGGGACTGGAACCGTCTCAGCGCGGAGCAGGGCGGCGAA
The DNA here is from genome assembly GCF_001270745.1 of Jiangella muralis. Lineage (GTDB taxonomy): Bacteria > Actinomycetota > Actinomycetes > Jiangellales > Jiangellaceae > Jiangella > Jiangella muralis. Next base: position 101,278 of record NZ_LFXL01000026.1, on the reverse strand, counting down.
CCCGACGGCACGGCGACGGACACCTCGACGACGTCCTCCCACTCGTCGGTGGCGACCGGCGGGGCGCTCTCGTGCGCCACGATGCGCACAGGCGAGCCACCCGACCGGCGGGCGAGGTGCAGGTACAGACCGCCGGGCGAAGCGGCGCCCGCGAGTCCGTTCGCCTGAGCGAACACCCGGTCGAAGTCTCCGTCGAACCCGACGTCGTCGGACCAGAGGAGATCGAACTGCCCGTAGTCGGTACGGATAGTCGTATCGAGGAGGACTCTCGCCATCCGCCGAGTGTTCCACGCGGTCCGGTCCGCCAGTCCTCAGGCCGTCACCGGTCGACGGCGTCGGGGATCTAGGGTGGTGGGGCGATGCAGACGCCCAACCGTTCCCTCATCACCGTCGAGGTGCCGCTACGGCCCGCCGTGGTGCCGCGGCTGCTGCCCGCCGTCGCGGGGGCGCTGGCCGGGGGCGACGCACTGCTGCCGCTGCCGTCGGCGCCTGCGGCGGTGCGCAACGAGCTGATCGCGGAGTTCGCGCCGCACCGCGCGCTGGAGCCGGATGTCGCGTTCATCGTGCCGACGTCGGGGTCGACGGGGCGGCCGAAGGGGGCGCTGCTGAGCGCCGCCGCCGTCCGGGCGTCCGCCGAGGCGACGCTGGAGCGGCTCGGCGGGCCCGGCCGCTGGCTGCTCGCGCTGCCCGCCACCCACATCGCCGGGCTGATGGTCCTGGCCCGGTCGGTCGTCGCGGGGACGGAGCCGGTCGCGACCGACCTCAGCGGCGGCTTCGACCCCGAACTGTTCGCCGCCGCGAGCGTCCAGATCTTCGCCGGCGGCGGACGCCGGTACACCGCGCTGGTGCCGCGGCAGCTCAGCCAGCTGCTCGACGCCGGCGGGGCGCCGCTGGCCGCGCTGACGGGCTACCACGGTGTGCTGGTCGGCGGCGCCGCCGCCGACGGTGCGCTGCTCGATCGCGCCCGCAAGGCCGGCGTCGAGGTCGTCACCACGTACGGCATGACGGAGACCTGCGGCGGCTGCGTCTACGACGGCGTCGCGCTGGACGGCGTGCGGGTCGAGCTGGCCGCCGATGGACGGATCCGGCTGGCCGGCCCGATGCTGGCGCACGGCTACCGCCTGCGGCCGGACCTCGCCGACGCGTTCACCGGCGGCGCCTTCACCACGTCCGACCTGGGCGAAATCGACGACGACGGACGACTCACCGTGCGAGGAAGGGCCGACGACGTCGCGGTGTCCGGCGGCGAGAACGTCCCGCTGGGCGCCGTCGACCTCGCCGTCGCGTCGCATCCGGACGTCGCCGAGGCGCTCAGCGTCGCCGTCCCCGACGCCGAGTGGGGCGAGCGGGTCGTCGTCGCCGTCGTGCCGGCCGACGCCGCCCGCCCGCCGTCGCTGGACTCCGTCCGCGCCCATGTCCGCGAGCGACACCCCGTCGCCTACGCACCCAAGGAGCTGCACGTGCTCGAAGCGCTGCCCACCCTGCCGGGCGGGAAGACCGACCGCCGCGCGCTCGCGGCCCGGCTGGGACTGGCGGACGCCTGATGGCGACGCTCGGGCAGTGGGTCGAGGGCGCCCGGCCGCGGACCCTGCCGGCCGCCATCGCTCCGGTGCTGGTGGGGACGGGGGCAGCGGCGGCCGCCGACGCCGCGCACCTGGGCAAGGCGGCGCTGGCCCTGGTGGTCGCGCTGGCGCTGCAGATCGGCGTCAACTACGCGAACGATTACTCCGACGGCATCCGCGGCACCGACGAGCACCGGGTCGGGCCGTTCCGGCTGGTCGGGTCCGGTGCGGCGCGGCCGGCGGCGGTGAAGGCGGCGGCGCTGTGGAGCTTCGTGGCGGCCGGGGTCACCGGTGCGGCGCTGGTGGCGTGGTCGGGGCACTGGTGGCTGTTCGCCGTCGGCGCGCTCGCCATCGCGGCGGCCTGGTACTACACCGGCGGCCGCAACCCGTACGGCTACCGCGGGCTCGGCGAGATCTCGGTGTTCGTGTTCTTCGGGCTGGTGGCCGTCGCCGGCACCACGTACGTGCAGGCCGACCGGCTGACGTGGACGTCGCTGGTGTCGGCGGTGGCGATCGGCTGCCTGGCGTGCGCGCTCCTGCTGGTCAACAACATCCGCGACATCGGCACCGACACGGTGAGCGGCAAGCGGACGCTGGCGGTGACGCTCGGCGAGCAGCGCAGCCGCATGCTCTACGTGCTGCTGATGACGGCGCCGTTCCTCATCGTGGCGGCGCTGGCCGTCACCGGCCAGCCGTGGGGCGCCCTCACGCTGCTGTGCGCCCCACTGGCCGTGGTGACCACCCTGCCGGTGGTTCGGCGGGCGATGGGCCGGGACCTCATCCCGGTACTCAAGCGGACCGGCATGACGGAGCTGGCCTTCGCGGTCCTGCTGACCGTCGGCCTGGCGGTGGGCTGAGGGGTTCGCCTACGCGCCAGGCCGGGTCGGCGTCGGGCGGGACCGCTGGCTGCGGCCGTCCGCGGGTCGGATGACGGTGTGGGTGCTCCCGCGCGCACCTTCAGGCGTGCCGGCGGGCGCGGCGCGGACCGGCGTAGCCGCGGTCCTCAGTGGGGACGCGCGCCAGGATGGCCTGACGCAGGTCCTGCAGCAGCGACTGGCTCTCGCCGCGGTGCCGGCCCCGCTTGGCCTGCTTGGCGTCTTCGGCAGCGCGCTCGTATTCGTCGGTCATCATGAGAACCTCCTGTGTGAGGACGGCTCCTCGCGGTGCCGTCTGACCCACAAGACAGGGGGACGACCGGATCATGACGCGCCCTGTCAAGATTTCTTCTCGATATTCGGTCAGCTCTCGTTCCGAAGCTCGGGAACGTCGACGGCGTCGTCGAGTTCATGCAGGTCACGGCCCTTTGCGTCGGCTGTGAGACCCTGCTTGCCGGTGGCGGCCTGCTGGTGCACGACGCCCTCATAGGCGTCCATCTCGTCGAGCGCGGCGTCGCCGAGGCGTTCGCTGTCGATGTCGCGCGGGTCCTCACCGGGGGTGGCCCCGGGTTTCGTGCGCCGATCGTCGGTCATGGCGCACCCGTACCCACCCGGACACGTTCAAACGCGCCCGGACTGCCCCGGCGAAGAGGGGCTAGGCGTCGCGCGGCGGGCGGCCGTCGGCGTCGGCGTCGGAGCGAGCGCGCTGCTCGTCGTCCCATGCGTCTTCGGCGGCGGTGCGCTCGCGGATGGTGCGCAGGCGCCGGTCCCAGGCGACGGACACCTGGTCGCGGCTGCTGCGCAGCACGAAGAAACTGACCAGCCCGGAGAGGACCAGCCCGAGCGCCACGAGCACCAGCCCGCGCAGGCCGACGAGCCAGAGCAGCGCCGCGATGATGACGAACACCAGCGCGCGCAACAGCGTGTATCGGAGAACGGCCATGACGTGACGGATTCTACGCTGCCCGGCGATCGGCAGGGCCGCCGCCCGCGGGTCGGGGAAGCCCGGGCGACGGCCCCTGCCGATCACCCCGGGGCGGGTGGTGGCCTGGAGGGGCGGCTCGGCCGCTGCCCGTGGCCGGCCGCCGGTGTGGTGTTCGGAAGGACCATGGGAAGACACTATCGAACAGGTGTTCGAGCGTCAAGCAGGTGAGTCGAGTTCGGCTGTGGTCAGCTCCGCGAGCCGCTGTGCGGTAGCGAAATGCGGGGTGAGACGGGTCTTGGTCATGGCGAACGAGGTGCCGGTGGCGGTGTCGGCATAGACGTAGCTGCCGCCGCCACCGATCCAGCCGAACGTGGTGCGCGACTCGTCCGGCCGCGCGCCGAGGCGGCCGAGCGGATAGCCCAGAGCCAGCCGCACGGGGTTGCCGAAGACCTGGTCGATGCCCTCGAAGGCCACCGCCGTCACCTCCTCGAGCTGGCGTGAGTCGATGAGCCGGCCGTCGAGGAGCGCGGCTTGCATCGCGGCGATTCCCCGCGCGGTGAAGGTGCCGACCGAGGGGATGTCCGCTTGCAGGATCTCGTGGCTGTTGCCCATCGCTGCGGCCGGTTGCATCTCCCAGGGCGCGAGCACGGTATCGCCGCCGGGTGGCACGACGGGCGCGGCGTCTTCGAGTCGCGCCAGCCGGGTCAGTTCGGTTCGCGGCACACCGAAGTACAGGTCGCCGTCGATGCCCAGGGGCGCGGCGACCCATTCGTGGAGGAGTCGCCGCATCGGTGTGCCGGTGGCCCGGCGCGCGACCTCGCCGACGAGGAAGCCGAAGGTGAACGAGTGATACCCGGTCCGGGCCCCAGGACGCCACCGGGGTTCGGCGTCGGCGATCGCCGCGCAGACCCGCGACCAGTCGGTCAGGTCGGCGGGACCGATGTCACGAGGCATCGCCGGCAGCCCGGTCGAGTGGGTGAGCACGTGCCGAAGCGTCGTCGTCGCCTTGCCATGGGCACCGAACTCCGGCCACAGGTCGACAACGGGTGTGTCGTAGTCGACGGCGCCGGTCCCGACGAGCAGGTGCGCGATGAGCGACGTCATGACCTTGCCGGCGGAGAAGCTGAAGAACGGCGTGTCCGGCGTCACCCCGCGCCCGGTCCGGCTGTCGGCGATCCCGGCGACGGCGTCGGCGACGAGGGCGCCGTGGTGGTACACGGCGAGCTGCAAGCCGGTTTCGGCTCCAGCGTCGACGAGTTCGTCGAGGACGCTCTGCGCCTTGTCCTGCAGCACGGACCTGATCAGATCATCACCGGCTCGGCCACGAGTAGCGGGTCTGGCTCGACGTCGGCAGCTTGCCGAAGGCGAATCCGGCCGTCGGCGCGACTCGATACAGCCTGACGTCGCCGGCGACGACGGCCTCGCCCAATCCATACCAGGTACCTTCGGGGCTGGTCAGATGCGCGCCGTACTTCCGCTCGAAATCAGCGACGGCCCGCTCGCGCTCCGAGAGCTCCTCCACCACCGATGCGACACCCTCGATGACGACGTCCACGCCGGTCAAGGCGTTCGTGCCGGTCGTCAGCACACAGCGGGGGTTGTGCTCGAGGTTGAGTGCCTTGCGTTCCTGACTGCCCGTGGTGAAGCACAGGCCACCCAGGCTCCACGCCGCCAGCAACGGCGTCACGTGCGGTCGCCCGTCGGGGCGGACCGTGGAGAGCCAGAACACCTCCGCCTCACCGAGCACTGCCAACGCCGTCGCCCACGGGGTCGCCTGCGCGCCCGGAGACGAGAACGGCCCCAGCACAGCATGCGGTTCATGGTCGGACATGTCAGATCCCCTCCAGTGGTTTCCTGCCTGCTGGACTGTGACCTGAACGCGCCGGGAAACTCATCGGCCCTCGTCAGAGGCCCAGCACCGGCCGGCACTCCGCCACGCCGTTCAGCTCGATGTCGTCGCGGCGGGTCCAGCGCTCACGGGTGAGCCGCCAGCTGCAGGACGGCGGCGCGCATCTCCGCGCCCAGACCCCGCCCCCGGCGCTCCGGGCCGAGCCAGGAGAACGTCGTGACCGTGCCGAGCCGGTCGAAGCCGGTGCCGATGAGGTCCTGCATGCCGACCGGCTCGCCGTCGGCCAGCACCACGAAGTGCAGCCGCCAGGACTCCGGGCTCACCCGGGCGCGACCGGCCCAGATGCCGCGGATCCAGCGCCATTCGCGGCTGGGGCCCTCGTCGTAGAGCGACATCGGGTCGTCGAACGGCGCCTCCTCGGGCCCGACGACGCCGGCGCGCACCACGGGGAGCAGCTGCTCCAGCCGTTCGTCCGTCGCGCCGGCCAGCGTCAGGCGGGGCGTGCGGACCTCGACGTCGAGCGGCGGGTACAGGGACGCCATGCGGCGCAAATGTACGGGTGCGCCCCCGCGGCCGCACCCGGTTTTCCGGCCTCAGCCCAGCGGCGCGGGCCACTCGTGCGCCGGCAGCAGCTCCCGCAGCGGCGCCGCGCGGTCCCGGCCCAGCACGACCCGGGTGTCGAGGTTGCCGGGGTGCAGCTGACGGACGAACTCGCGGCACCGCCCGCACGGCGGCAGCACGTACAGGGCGCCGTCGTCGTCGCGCCAGACCGCGACGATGGCGGCGATGCGCTCCTCGCCGCCGGTCACCATCGCGGCGATCGCGCTGTGCTCGGCACAGAACCCGGTGCCGCACGGGGTGTCGATGCAGACGCCGTGGTACGCGTTGCCCCGGTCGGTCACCAGCGTCGACGCGACGTCGCCGATCAGCCGGTCGGCGACCTGGCGGGGGTTGAGGTACCCGGCGGCCGAGGCGATCAACTCGTCGTCGTTCACGTCTGCTCCCGGAGCCGCGCGACCTGCTCAATGAGGGCGGCCGCCAGCTCGGGCAGGACCCCGGTCTGGCCGGCGACCCAGCGCTTGGCCACGAGGTTCGCCGGATACAGCAGGACGTCGCCGGGCTGCCCGTGCAGCGCCAGCTCGGTGCCGTGCTCGTCGGCCGCGATGACCCAGGCCAGCCCGATCCGCTTCCGCAGGTGCTCGCCGAAGCCGATGCCCAGCCGATTGATCAGCTCGTTCGGGTCGGGCCGTTCCTCCGGGGACACCGACGTCCAGCCGCGCAACGCGGCGTCGTAGGCCGCACCCAGCGCGACGATGTCGCCGTCGGCCCGGCCGAGCGCGGCCAGGATCTCGGACACCCACGCCCGCTCCGCGTCGTTCAGGTCGGTGATCTCCGCCATCGTGGCAGCCTAGTCAGCCGGGCCGACGGCGAAAAGCGGAGGCACGTCTCCGAACGTTCACCGTCTTGTCCTACGGTGACCCCCATGACTTCTTCCCCCATGAAGTTCGGACTCTTCGTCCCCCAGGGCTGGCGGCTGGACCTCGTCGACATCGATCCCAAGAGCCAGTGGGAGACGATGCTGCGCGTCGCTCAGCACGCCGACGCGGGACCGTGGGAGTCGATCTGGGTCTACGATCACTTCCACACCACCCCGGTGCCGACCGAGGAGGCCACCCACGAGGCGTGGACGCTGATGGCGGCGTTCGGCGCGGCGACGCAGCGGGTGCGGCTGGGCCAGATGTGCACCTGCATGGCCTACCGCAACCCGGCCTACCTGGCGAAGGTCGCCGCGACGGCCGACGTCGTGTCGGGTGGACGGGTCGAGATGGGCATCGGCGCGGGCTGGTACGAGCACGAGTGGCGCGCCTACGGGTTCGGCTTCCCGCGCGCCGGCATCCGGCTGGCCATGCTCGACGAGGGCGTCGACATCATGCGGCAGGCGTGGACGAACGGCGTCGCGACGCTGGCCGGCGAGCACTACCAGGTCGACGGCGCGATCTGCCGGCCGCTGCCGCTGCAGGAGGACGGCATCCCGCTGTGGATTGCCGGCGGCGGTGAGAAGGTGACGCTGCGCATCGCGGCCAAGCACGCCCGCGGCCCGGAGTACACCGGCTCGCGCAGCTACACGGCGTACACGAACTTCAGCGGCACGCCCGAGGTGTTCCAGCACAAGTCCGAGATGCTGGCGCAGCACTGCCGCGACCTCGGCACCGACTACGACTCCATCACCCGCTCGATGAACTTCAACGTCGTCATCGGCGCCGACCAGGCCGAGGTCGACGCCAAGCTGGCCCGCGTCGAGGAGATCTACGGCCGGTTCATGACGCCCGACGTCGTCGCCGAGAAAATGCGGCCCTACCGCGAGAACCCGACCGCCGGCACGCCTGAGCAGGTCGCCGACGCGATCAGGCAGTACCAGGACAAGGGCATGCGCTACGCCATCGGCTACTTCCCGGAGGCCGCCTACGACCTCAGCGGCGTCGAGCTGTTCGAGCGCGAGGTCATCCCGGCGCTCAGCTGAGCACCCGGGCCAGCAGCGCGGGATCGGCGTTGCCGCCGGACACCACCGCCACCGTCCGGCCGAACCGGTCCGGCTCGGCCAGGAAGGCCGCGGTCGTCAGCGCGCCCGTCGGCTCCGCCACGACCCGCCCGCGCACCGCCAGCAGCCGCATCGCCGCCAGGATCGCGTCCTCCGGGACGGTCACGATCTCGTCGACGTAGCGGCGGATGTGCTCCCAGGTCAGCTCGCCGATGACGGGGAGCCGGACGCCGTCGGCGATGGTCCGGTAGGTGTCGGCCGGGTCCCAGGCGACGCGTTCGCCGCGGGCCAGGCTGTCGCGGGCGTCGGCGGCCAGCTCCGGCTCGACGCCGACGACGCGGGTCCCGGGCGCCAGCGCCTTCACCGCGACGCCGATGCCCGAGATCAGCCCGCCGCCGCCCACCGGGACGAGGACGGTGCCGGCGTCGGGGCGGTCGGTGGCGATCTCCAGGCCGACCGTGCCGCCCCCGGCGATGACCCGGGCGTCGTCGAACGGCGAGACGAAGGTCAGGCCGCGCTCGGCGATCAGCTCGCGGACCCGGCTGTCGCGTTCCGGCGGCGGCACCATGATGACCTCGGCGCCGAGCGCCCGCGTCGCGGCGACCTTCACCGGCGCGGCCGCGTCGGGCATGACGACGGTGGCGGCGATGCCCTGCTCGCGGGCGGCCCAGGCCAGCGCCTGCGCGTGGTTGCCGCTGGAGTGCGTGACGACACCGCGCCCGCGGGCGTCGTCGTCGAGCAGGGCGACGGCGTTGAACGCGCCGCGCAGCTTGAACGCGCCGGTGGCCTGCAGGCCCTCCGGCTTGAGCCACAGGTCACCGCCGGCCCACGCGGCCGGGACCAGCGGCGTGCGGACGGCGACACCGTCGAGCCGCCGGGCCGCCGCGCGGACGTCGTCGAGACCGACCAGGGCGGCCATCAGCTGCCGACCAGTTCCGAGGTGGCCGGCTCGACCTGGCGGTCCTCGAACCGCGTCGAGATGACCAGCGTGGTGCGGGTGCGCGCGACCCCCTCGATGCGGACCAGGCGGCCCAGCAGCCGCTCCAGCCCTTCGACGTCGGCGACGCGGACCTTGAGCATGTACGCCTCGTCGCCGGCGATGAACCAGCAGTCCTCGACCTCCGCGACGTCCTCCAGCCGGGCGCCGACCTCCTCGTGGCCGGCGGAGTCGGACAGCACCAGCCCGATCAGCGCCGTCAGCCCGAGGCCCAGCGCCGACGGCTCGACGGTGGCGCGGTAGCCGGTGATGACGCCGCGGTCCTCGAGCCGGCGCACCCGCTCCTGGATGCTCGGCCCGGACAGCCCCACCAGCCGCCCCAGTTCCGCGTACGACGCACGGCCATTGGCCCGTAACGCCGCGACAAGACTCGCATCGACGGTGTCCATGGCGCTCCATCCTCGCAGCGCACCGAAGCGCGCCGCCAACGTGGTGGGGATCACCCGGTTCGAGATGGCCCCGTGACCTCCCCGTGACTTAGAATCATAGGCAGAATGCGGGATAATGCCTTCGATCTGATTGAATTTCATCACAGGGAGTGACGTTGTACGGCTTGGAGTACGCCCAGACCCGCATCGACGACCTGCGTCGGGAGGCGGAGAAGGCGCGCCAGGCAGCCGTCCTTCGCGCCGGCCACCGCACGCGCCGTCGTCTCTTCTCCTGACCCGCGCCCGGACCGGCTGACGCTTGCTCCGACAAGCGGAATCCGGTCCGAGGTGCGTCGCGCCCGGCACACCACCTAGGCTGGTGGGAAGGAACACAGCTCGACCGGGGAGGTCGCACGGTGGGTCGGGTACTACCAATCGTGGTCGCCATAGCGCTACTCGTGTACGCGCTGATCGACTGCCTGCAGACCGACTCCACCCGGTTCCGGTCCCTGAACCGGGTCGCGTGGGTGGCCATCGTCGTGCTCATCCCGCTGATCGGCCCGATCCTCTGGCTGGTCATCGGTAAGGAGCGGGCCCGCCCGCAGCGGCCCTCGGGACCGCCCCCGCGTCCCCTCGCCCCCGACGACGACCCCGAGTTCCTGCGGCACCTGCGCGACATCGACACCAAGCACGAGCAGATGCTGAACCAGTGGGAGGCCGACCTCCGCCGCCGCGAGGCCGAGGCCCAGCGGGAGAAGGAGGCCGAGGAGCGCGCCGCCGAAGAGGCCGAGCGCCTCCGTCAGGCCGAGGCCCGCAAGCGCGAGGACGACCGCCAGCACACCGACGACGAGGACGACTCCCGCTAGCGGCCGGCCACGCCCGCTTCGATGCGCGCCCCCCGACTGTCTGCTGGACGAGGTGACGCCAGCGCCAACAGTTGGCGCCCCAGTCACCACCCCACGACAGCACAGCCCGGCCCACGGCCTCGCCGGTCAGAGACCGCCGCACGAGTGCAGGCCGTTGAAGAGGATGTTCACGCCGAAGTTGCCTCCCGCTAGCGGTCGGCCACGCCCGCTTCGATGCGCGCCCCCGACTGTCAGCTGGACGAGGTGACGCCAGCGCCAACAGTTGGCGCCCCTGTCACCACCCCACAACAGCACAGCCCGGCCCACGGCCTCGCCGGTCAGAAACCGCCGCACGAGTGCAGGCCGTTGAAGAGGATGTTCACGCCGAAGTTGCCTCCCGCTAGCGGTCAGCCGCGCCCGCTTCGATGCGCGCCCCCGACTGTCTGCTGGACGAGGTGACGCCAGCGCCAACAGTTGACGCCCCTGTCACCACCCCACGACAGCACAGCCCAGCCCACGGCCTCGCCGGTCAGAGACCGCCGTACGAGTGCAGGCCGTTGAAGAGGATGTTCACGCCGAAGTAGCTGAACAGCACGGTGGCGTATCCGACGAGCGCGACCACCGAGGCCTTCGAGCCCTTCCAGCCGGCCGTCGCGCGCGCGTGCAGGTAGGCCGCGTACGCCAGCCAGGTGATCAGCGCCCAGACCTCCTTGGGGTCCCAGCCCCAGAACCGGCCCCACGACACCTCGGCCCAGATGGCGCCGAGGATGAGCGGGCCGAACGTCCAGATCGGGAACGCGATGGCGGTGAGCCGGTAGCCGAGCCGGTCGAGCGCGGCGGAGTCGGGCAGGGACGCGCCGAAGCCGGTGGTGCGGCCGCGGTCGGCGGCCCGCTCGGACACGATCTGCAGGCCGCTGACGACGGCGCCGACGGTGAACAGGCCGAACGCGATGACCGCGCAGCCGACGTGGACGACCAGCCAGTACGACTGCAGCGCCGGCTGCACCGGGCCGGGCGACACGTAGAGGAACGTGGCGGCGAGCCCGACGGTCATGAAGATCAGCAGGACCGCCCAGACGGCGACGACGCGGCCGACGACGGTGCGGGCGAGGACGAGGAAGACGATCGAGGCGACCAGCGCGCCGGTGATGGAGAACTCGTACATGTTCGCCCAGGGCGCCCGTTCGGTGCCCAGGCCGCGCATGACGACGCCGACGGCGAGCGCCAGCGTGGCCAGGCCGAACAGCCCGAGGCCGATGCGGCCCAGACGATCGGCGCGCTGCACCAGTTCGGCGTCGCCGGGACCGGACGGCCCGGACGGCGCCTGCGCGGGCGCGTCAGCGGCGACCGACGACGTGACGCCGAGCAGCTCGCGCTCGGGGGCGGCCGCCGTGGCCAGCGCGCGACGACGACGGCTGTGGATGCCGGCCTCGGCGCAGTAGGCGAGCCAGGAGGCCAGGTACCCGAGCGTGGCCACGACGACGACGTAGCGGCTCCACTCGGCGACGGTGTCGAGGTCCATCAATCCTCCAGTTTTCCTTCCGCGCCGCCGAGGCGCAGCAACAGCCCATCAGTGATGGCGCCGATCTCGTCGACGAGGCGGTCGCCCGCCGAGCCCTCGGCCCGGTGCAGCCCCGCAACCTCGACCACGGTACGCCCCTCCGCTCCGACGCTCGCACGCACCCAGGCCCGGCGCCGCCGCACGTACAGCGAGCCCATCAGCCCGACCACCGCGAGCACACCGCCGACGAGCGCCAGCTCGCGCCCGGAGTTGCGGCCGACCTGCAGGTTCACCCAGGTCACGTAGCCGTCGAAGGTGATGTAGCGGCCGTCGGGCAGCTGGGCGGTGTCGCCGACGGCCATGCGGGACCGGAACGGTTCGCCGTCGGCCTCGTACTGCTCCATGTCGGTGGTGTCCAGCCGGTACACCGACTGCGACTGGCCGTCGTCGAGGCCGAGGTCGCCGTGCCAGGCGGTGAGGTACACCTCGGGGTTGCGCGCGCCGGGGAAGACCGAGCGCGGGCCGTTCTGGTCGAGGTAGGCCGTGGGCAGGAAGCTGCCCTGGATGCCGATGTCGTCGCCGTACTCCGGCGGCACCTCGACCTTGACGACGCCGGTGGACGTGAAGCTGGTGTCCTCGGGCAGGAACGGCACCGGGCCCTCGGCGAGGATCGTCTCGCCGTCGGCCGCCCGGACGGTGAACGCGGGGGCGTAGCCGGGATTGATGATGTGGATCGAGGTGCCGTCGATGGTCAGCGGCTCGTTGACGCGGATCGTGTGCGTCTCGGGCGCGGCGCCCGGCTCGGGCACCACCGTCACCGTCGCCTCGTACTCCGCCGGCTGGCCCAGCTGGTTGCCGGCCTCGACGAACTCCATGCGGAACTGGTCGATGTCCATGGAGAACGGCGGCAGGTCGTCGGTGTCGAACAGCGCGCCGGCGGACAGGCTGTCGAACTGGATGACCTGGTTGGAGAAGCCCGCGCCCTCCGGCACCAGCACCGTCGCCCGGTAGCTGAACAGCCCGCCCAGCGCGACCGCCAGCAGCACCACCACGACGGACAGGTGGAACAGCAGGTTGCCGGTCTCGCGCAGGTGCCCGATCTCGGCCGCGACGGAGTCGGCTTCGCCCTCCGCGGGACGGCGCAGCCGGAACCGCCGCGACCGCAGCTCGGCGCGGGCCACCGCGAGCACCTCGTCGGGAGTCGCGTCGACCTCGACCTTGCGGTACGCCGGCATCCGGGTGAGCCGCCTCGGCGCCTTCGGCGGCTGCGCCCGGGCCGCCTTCCAGTGCTGCCACAGGCGCGGCAGGATGCAGCCGACCAGCGACACCATGAGCGCGAGGTAGATGGCGGCGAACCAGGGTGCGGAGTAGACGTCGAACAGGCCGATGCGGTCGTACCACTCCGACAACGTGGGGTTGCGGGCGCGGAAGTCGCGGACGTTGAGCGGGTTGACGTCGCTCTGCGGGATGATCGAGCCCGGAATCGCGGCGACGGCCAGCAGGAACAGCAGGATCAGCGCCACCCGCATGGAGGTCAGCTGCCGCCACGCCCAGCGGGCCAGTTCCAGCCCGTTCAGCGGCGGCGGCCGGTTGTCCACCGGCGGACGCGTGTCCATCCCCGTCGTCATCGTGTGCCCATCTCTACACCGCCACCTCGAAGCCGCCGATCCAGCCCTGCATCGACGCCATCAGCTCGTTCCACAGCCCAGTGACCAGCAGGACGCCGAGCACGATCAGCATGATCCCGCCGGCCCGCATGAACGCCTGCTGGTGCTGGCGCACCCACTGGAACCACCGCGTCGCCCGCTGGTAGGCCAGCGCGGCCAGCAGGAACGGCACGCCCAGCCCCAGGCAGTAGGCGAACGACAGCAGCGCGCCACGACCGGCGCTGGCCTCGGTGAAGGCCAGCGCCTGGACGGCCGCCAGCGTCGGCCCCATGCACGGCGTCCAGCCGATGCCGAACACCGCGCCCAGCAGCGGGGCGCCGGCCAGGCCGACCGCCGGGCTCACCCCCGTGGCGTGCCAGTCGCGGGACAGGCCCGGCAGCCAGCCGGCGAACAGCAGGCCGAGCCCGATCGTCACGACGCCGAGCACCCGCATGATGATCTCGCCCTGCTCCAGCAGCAGCGATCCCAGGCCGCCGAAGAGCAGCCCGTACGACACGAACACCGCGCTGAAGCCCAGGATGAACAGCAGCACGCCGGCCAGCAGCCGGCCGCGCCGGCCGGACGCCAGCTCCGCGCCGGACAGCCCGGTGACGTAGCCCAGATAGCCCGGCACCAGCGGCAGCACGCACGGCGACAGGAACGAGACGAGTCCGGCCAGCGCCGCCACCGGCACGGCCAGTGCCAGCGAACCGGAGAAAGCGGTCTCGCCGAAGGAGCTCACGATGTCTCAGCGGTGCCCTCCGCCGCGGGCGGCTCGGCCGCGATCTCGCCCACGATGTCGGTCAGCGACGCCTCGCCGATGGGACCGAGGATGCGCGCCGCGATGCGGCCCTCGCGGTCGATGACCAGCGTGCTCGGGATGGCCTTCGGCGGGATGGTGTCGCGGAACGCCAGCAGCGCGTCGGCCTTGGGGTCGTAGACGCTCGGGTAGGTGATGCCGAACTCCTCTTCGAACCGCAGAGCCGGCCCCTCGCCGTTGGGTTCGCGGACGTTGACGCCGACGAACTGCACGCCCTCGGGCTGCAGCGTCTCGTAGGTGGCCTGGAGGTCCGGCGCCTCCTTGCGGCACGGCGGGCACCACGATCCCCAGACATTCAGCACGACGACGTCGCCGAGCTGGTCGGCCAGTTGGAAGTCGCCGCCGTCGAGGAGGTCGCCGCCGAACTCCGGCGCGGTCTCCCGATCGGCCGGCTCGTAGATGCTGATGGTGCCGTCGCCGGCGATGTAGCCGGCCTGGTTGCCGTTGTCGCTGCGCTCGACCTGGCCGTCGGAACATCCGGCGAGGGCGAGCACCCCCACCGCCGCGAGCACGAGCGGGCGGCGCATCAGGCGCCCGCCGTGAACGGCTTGCCGGCCCTGGGCAGCAGGTCGCCGGCCGGCTCGCTGTAGGCGACCGAGACGATGGTGTCATCCTCGTACGTGACGGTGGTGAGGCTGGCCAGCGAGCACTCGCGCCGGCGTGGGTCGTGCCAGAGCCGGCGGCCCTCGATGAAGCTGCGTACCGTCCAGATCGGCAGCTGATGCGAGACCATGACGACCTCGTGGCCGGCGGCGTCGCGGCGGGCGTCGCTCATGGCGGCCAGCATGCGGGCGGCGATGTCGCGGTACGGCTCGCCCCACGACGGCGTGAACGGGTTGCGCAGGTGCCGCCAGTGCCGCGCGCGGCGCAGCGAGCCGTCGCCGACGCCGAAGGTCAGGCCCTCGAAGACGTTGAGCGCCTCGAGCAGGCGGTCGTCGATGCGGACGTCCAGGCCGAGCGCGTCGGAGAGCGGTGCGGCGGTCTCGCGGGCCCGCTCCAGCGGCGAGCTGACCAGCAGTGTGACGTCGCGGTCGGCGACGGCGGCGGCGACCCGGTCGGCCATCGCCCGCCCGAGGTCGGACAGGTGGTAGCCGGCCAGCCGGCCGTAGAGCACCTTCGACGGGTTGTGCACCTCGCCGTGGCGCAGCAGGTGCACCCGGGTCAGCTCGCTCATGCGGCGTCCACCCCCGCCGCGGCCGCGGCGGCCGCAGGCAGCGCTTCCGCGATGCGATCGACGGCGCGGGTGTCGTGCGCGGCGCTGACGAACCACGCCTCGAACGCCGACGGCGGCAGGTACACGCCGGACTCGAGCATCGAGTGGAAGAACGCCCCGAACCGGGCCGTGCTGGTGCGCTTGGCGGCGGCGAAGTCGGTGATCGGGCCGTCGTCGGGGGTGAAGAAGACGCTGAACAGGTTGCCGGCGTACTGGACGCGGTGCGCCACGCCGGCCGCCGTCAGCGCCTCGCCGGCCAGCGCGCCGATGCGCCGCGCCGTCGCGTCGAGGTGCGCGTACACCTGGGCGTCGGCCAGCCGCAGCGTGACCAGGCCGGCCGTCGTGGCGACCGGGTTCCCGGACAGCGTGCCGGCTTGGTACACCGGCCCAGCGGGCGCGAGCAGGCCCATGACCTCGGCCGACCCGCCGAACGCGGCGGCCGGGAAGCCCCCGCCCATGACCTTGCCGAACGTCGTGAGGTCGGGCGTGACGCCGTCGAGGCCGTGCCAGCCGGACCGGGACACCCGGAAGCCGGTCATGACCTCGTCGAGGACGAGCAGCGCGCCGTGCTCGTGTGCGGTGTCGCGGAGGAACGCGTTGAAGCCGTCGGCCGGGGCGACGGCGCCCATGTTGCCGGCGGCGGCCTCGGCGATGACGCAGGCGATCTGCGCGCCGTGCTCGGCGAACGCGGCCTTGACCGCGCCGGTGTCGTTGTACGGGAGGACGATGGTGTCGCCGGCGCTGGCGCCCGTGACGCCGGGGGTGTCGGGCAGCGCGAACGTCGCGACACCGCTGCCGGCCGCGGCCAGCAGCGCGTCGACGTGCCCGTGGTAGTGGCCGGCGAACTTCACGATCTTGCTGCGGCCGGTGGCGCCCCGGGCCAGCCGGATGGCGCTCATGGTGGCCTCGGTGCCGCTGGAGACCAGCCGGACCTGCCCGACGCTGGTGCGGGCGACGATCTCCTCGGCCAGCTCGACCTCGGGCTGGGTGGGCGTGCCGTAGGACGTGCCGAGCGCGACCTGCGCGCGGACCGCCTCGACGACCGCCGGGTGAGCGTGGCCGAGGATCATCGGCCCCCACGAGCCGACGAGGTCGACGTACTCACGGCCGTCGGCGTCGTAGAGGTAGGGTCCGGTGGCGCGCTGCATGAACCGGGGTGTCCCGCCGACGGCGCGGAACGCCCGCACCGGCGAGTTCACCCCGCCGGGCGTGACGGCCCGCGCACGGTCGAAGAGCTCCGCACTGCGCGGCACGTCGTCGTTGGTCACCGCGTCATTCTCGCAAGTGGCCCGAGCAGCCCGAACGCCGCCCCCACGACGTCCGGGCCGCCCGCTCCTGGAGCCGTCTCAGCGCCGCAAGTGCGACCCGCGGAACAATGACTCCGACTGGCCGGTGGCCGTGCCCTTGCCGGTCCCCTCGATGGCCGACGTCGTCATGGCGAAGGTCAGCGTGGCGTGCGCCGAGGCGTCGGACATCTCGTCCAGCGCCTGCTCCGACAGGTTGCCGATGTCGTCGCACTCCTGGTGGTAGCAGGGGTCGTACGCGACGCCCGCCGTGCCGCCGTAGATCGCCGCCTCCTCGGCCGTCTTCACGCCCTCCGCGCCGGTGAACAGGCCGCCGGCCGGGATGCCGGCGCTGATGAACGCGTCGTAGTCGGACCGCCCGTCGAACGCGGTCGGCTCGGACTCGAGGCCCTGACCGGCGAAGTAGTCGGTGAAGACGTCCTCGACGACGCCCGACCCGGTCGAGCCGAGCGAGGCGGTGTCGGACGCGTCGCCGTCGTAGACGAACCGCACGTAGTTCGGCGACCCGACCATGTCGAAGTTCAGGTTCACCGCGGTGTTCTTGAGCTGGCGCGGCGTCAGCGAGTCGACGTAGAACTGCGAGCCGATCAGCCCGGACTCCTCGGCGCCCCACCACGCGAACACGATCTGGTTGCGCGGCGTGACGTCCAGCTCGGCCAGCTGCAGCGCGATCTCGAGGTTCTGCGCGGACCCGGACCCGTTGTCGTTGATGCCCTCGCCGGCGGAGACGGAATCGAGGTGAGCACCGACGACGACCTGCCGGTCACCGCGCCCCTCTCCGGTGGTGGCCAGCAGGTTCGCCGTCGGCACGTCATGCGTGATCAGCGTCGAGGTCTCGACGTGCACCGTCACCGGCCCCGCCTGGGTGCGGGCGTAGAGGTCCGCGCCCACGGCGAAGCTCGCGCCGAGCACCGGGATCGTCGCCTCCGTGTCGGCGCCGAGCGTCCCGGCCAGCGCCTCGGTCCGGCCCTCCTGGCCCTCGTTGAAGATCACGACGGCGTCGTAGCCGGCGGCCTGCGCGTTGACCGCCTTGACGGTGAAGTCGCAGGTGCCGCGCTGGACCAGCGCGACCTGCGGCTCGGTGGCCGACGCCGGGACGAAGTCGGCGGGCTCGCAGCCACTGCTCGACCCGGGCTGCGCCGGCGGCGGGATCAGGACGTCGGTGGTCGGCACCAGCGTGCCGGTGACGTCGCCGCTGCCGGAGTACTCCATGGTGAGGAAGTCGTCGCCCTCGGCGTAGGTGACCGGGTCCGGCGCCACGCGCTCGAACGTCGGCGCGGCCAGCTCCTCGAACGTGTCGAACAGGAACGGCTGGACCGTCGTCTGGTACCCGGCCGCCTCCAGCTGGTCCTGCACGTACTCCACCGACGCGTCGTAGCCGGGTGTGCCGGACGCCCGGGTGCCGCCGTTCGCGTCGGCGATGTCCTGGAGGGCTTCCAGGTGCTCCATGATCCCGGCCGCCGTCACGGCGTCCCGGAGATCGGTGCTGTCAGTCGGCTTGCCCGCCCCCGCCAACGGCGCGGTGACCAGTACGATCGCCGCCGCGGTGGCTACGGCGCATGCTGCGTTCCGCCTCATCTCGGCTCCCCAGTTCGTGGTGTCCTGGAGGGTCCTGCGGAACCCCGTTTCTGGGGGTGGACGCTACGCCTGAGCCGTCTCGTGCGGAACCCCCTGCGGCGACGTTTCTCGTGGCCGCAGGGGGTTCGGCGGGGATGGGTCAGCGGCCTACGGCCGCTTCGACCCGCTTGCCGAGCGTCTCGTCGACGCCGCGCCAGTAGGCGTAGACGCGCTGCCGCAGCTCGTCGGTGGTGACGTTGCCGACGTGCCCGGCGATGTTCGCCACGAGGCGGTCGCGGGCGGCATCGTCCAGCACCTCGCGGACCAGCGTGCCGGCCTGGCCGAAGTCGTCGTCCTCGGCGTGCAGCGTGGCCGCGGCGCGCACCAGCTCGCCGTCGGACTCCCAGCCGGCGTCGCCGACCAGCGACGGCTCGGCCGCCGGGCCGCCGTGGCTGTTCGGGGCGTACACCGGGCGCTCCGGCGACGCGTACGAGAACCGCATGGCGCCGTCCTTCGCGTACGAGTTGACCTCGTTCTTCGGCGCGTTCACCGGCAGCTGCGCGTAGTTGGTGCCGATGCGGTACCGGTGCGCGTCGGCGTAGGAGAAGATGCGGCCGAGCAGCATCTTGTCGGGGCTCGCGGCGATGCCGGGCACGAAGTTGCTCGGCTCGAACGCGGCCTGCTCGATCTGCGCGAAGTAGTTCTCCGGGTTGCGGTCGAGCCGCAGCGTGCCGACCTTGATCAGCGGGTAGTCGGCCTTCGGCCACACCTTGGTGAGGTCGAACGGGTTGAACCGGTAGCTCGCGGCGTCGGCGTACGGCATGACCTGCACGTGCACCGTCCACGACGGCGCGTCGCCGCGGCCGATCGCCTCGTAGAGGTCGCGGATGTGGTGGTCGGCGTCCTCACCGGCGATGCGGTCGGCGTCGGCCTGGCTCAGGAACTCGTGGCCCTGGTCGGTGCGGAAGTGGTACTTCACCCAGAACCGCTCGCCGCCGGCGTTGATCCACTGGTACGTGTGCGAGCCGAAGCCGTCCATGTTGCGCCACGTGCGCGGCAGCCCGCGGTCGCCCATCAGCCACGTCACCTGGTGCGCGCTCTCCGGCGACAGCGTCCAGAAGTCCCACTGCATGTCGTGGTCGCGCAGGTTGGAGCCCGGCAGCCGCTTCTGCGAGCGGATGAAGTCGGGGAACTTGATGGTGTCGCGCAGGAAGAACACCGGGGTGTTGTTGCCGACGAGGTCGTAGTTGCCCTCGGGCGAGTAGAACTTCAGCGCGAAGCCGCGGGGGTCGCGCCAGGTGTCGGGGCTGCCCTGCTCGCCGGCGACGGACGAGAACCGGGCCAGCGCCTCGGTGCGGGCGCCCGGCTGGAACAGCGCCGCCTTGGTGAACTGGCTCACGTCCTCGGTGACCTCGAGGACGCCGAACGCGCCGCCACCCTTGGCGTGCACCACGCGCTCGGGGACCCGCTCGCGGTTGAACTGGGCCAGCTTCTCGACCAGGTAGTGGTCGTGCAGCACGATCGGCCCGTCCGGCCCGACCGTCAGCGAGTGCGCGTCGCTGGCCACCGGGGCGCCGGAGTTGGTGGTCGAGTGCGGAGTAGAACTCATGCATTCTCCTTGTTCGCTGATTGACATGCGGGGCAGAGCCCCCAGAAGGTCACCTCGGCCTCGTCGAGGACGAAGCCGTGCGTGTGCTCGGGCGCCAGGCATGGCGCCACGCCGGAGCAGTCGACGTCGGCGATGACGCCGCAGCCCCGGCAGATCACGTGGTGGTGGTTGTCACCGACCCGGGTCTCGTAGCGCGCCGCCGACCCGGCCAGCTCGATGCGGCGCAGCAGCCCCGCCTCCGTCAGCGCGTGCAGGACGTCGTACACGGCCTGCGTGGAGACGGCGCCGAGCGAGCTCCGGACGCGCCGCGCGACGGTGTCGGCGTCGGCGTGCGACTCACGCTCGAGGGCGACGAGCACGCCCACGCGCGGCGCGGTGACCCGCAGCCCGGCCGCGCGCAGCCTCGCGGCGGCGTCCTCACGGAGCTGCTCGTCGGCGGGCATGATCCGATCCTCGACGCTTTTCTGGAGTCAGTCAAGTAAGCGTCTGATTCCAGCTAAGGCGTGTCTCTCCCCGGGTCTCGCGCGTTGTGTCACCTGATCATCTTCACGATGCGGACACAAAACGATCAGGTGACAAAGCCGCGGCGAATCTGAGCGATACATCACCTGATCGTCGGCAGCCCAGGCCGACGGCCGAGCCGATGGCCGCCAGCAGGAAGCCGGCCCGGGCGAAACCGGCAGGGTGAAACCTCAGCGAGCGGCGCGCAGCCAGTGGGCGGCCTCGACCGCCCAGTAGGAGAGGACGACGTCGGCGCCGGCCCGGCGGATGGACGTCAGGGTCTCAAGGACAGCGCGGTCGCGGTCGATCCAGCCGCGTTCGGCGGCGGCCTGGATCATCGCGTACTCACCGGAGATCTGGTAGGCCGCGACGGGGACGTCGACGAGGTCGCGGACCCGGGCGAGCACGTCGAGGTAGGACATGGCCGGCTTGACCATGACCATGTCGGCGCCCTCCTCGACGTCGAGGGCGGTCTCGCGCAGCGCCTCCAGCCCGTTGGCAGGGTCCTGCTGGTAGGTCATGCGGTCGCCGGTCAGCGACGACTCGACGGCCTCGCGGAACGGGCCGAAGAACGCCGACGCGTACTTCGCGGCGTAGGCCAGGATCGCGACGTCGGTGTGCCCGGCCGCGTCCAGCGCCGCACGAGCGGCGCCGACCTGGCCGTCCATCATGCCGCTCGGCCCGACGACGTGGACGCCGGCGTCGGCCTGGGCGACGGCCATGCGGCCGTACACCTCGAGCGTCGCGTCGTTGTCGACCGAGCCGTCGGGCGCCAGCACGCCGCAGTGGCCGTGGTCGGTGAACTCGTCGAGGCAGAGGTCGGCCATGACGACGGTCGCGTCACCGACCTCGGCGACGACCTCGCGGATGGCGGCGTTGAGCGGGCCCTTCGGGTCGACGCCGCCGGAACCGGCGGCGTCTTTCCGCTGCGGGATCGCGAACAGCATCAGCCCGCCGACCCCGGCCTCGGCCGCCTCCAGCGACGCCTTGCGCAGCGACTCCATGGTGTGCTGCACGACGCCGGGCATGGACAGGATCGGCCGCGGCTCGGTCGCGCCCTCGCGGACGAACATCGGCAGCACCAGGTGCCGCGGCTCCAGCGACGTCTCGGCGACCAGCCGGCGCATGGCCGGCGTGGTGCGCAGCCGGCGCGGCCGGATCTCCGGGTAGCCCATGCCTGCGTCCTCTCCTACTGGGCGTTCTTGCGCCGGGCGGAGGCCCGGCGCCGCTGCGACGGCTTGAGCACCGGCTCGCCGGCCTCGACCATGGCCAGCCGGCGGGTCAGGCCGAACTGTGCCAGCGCGTCGGCCAGCGCCTCGATGGACGGCTCCGGCGCCAGGACGTCGACCCGCAGGCCGTGCTCCTCGGCGGTCTTCGCCGTCGCCGGCCCGATGCAGGCCACGACGGTGGACGCGTGCGGCTTGCCGGCGATGCCGACGAGGTTGCGCACCGTCGAGGACGACGTGAACGCGACCGCGTCGAACTTGCCGGTCTTGATGGCGTCGCGGGTCTCGGCCGGCGGCGGCGCCGCGCGCACCGTGCGGTACGCGGTGACGTCGTCGACCTCCCAGCCCATCTCCGTGAGGCCGGCCGCCAGCGTCTCCGTGGCGATGTCGGCGCGCGGCAGGAACACCCGGTTGATCGGGTCGAGCACCTCGTCGTACGGCGGCCAGTCGTTCAGCAGGCCGACCGCGGACTGCTCGCCGGACGGGACGAGATCGGGCTCGATGCCCCACGACCGCAGCGCCTCGCCGGTCTTCTCGCCCACCGCGGCCACCTTGAGGCCGGACAGCGCGCGAGCGTCGAGACCGTACGCCGTCAGCTTCTCCTTGACGGCCCGCAGCGCGTTGACCGAGGTGAACGCGATCCACTCATAGCGGCCCTCGACCATGCCGCGGACGGCCTTGTCGATCTGCTGCGGGTTGCGCGGCGGCTCGACGGAGATCGTCGGGACCTCTTCGGGGACCGCGCCGGAGCGGCGCAGCGCCTTCGACAGCACCCCGGCCTGCTCCTTGGTGCGCGGCACCAGGACGCGCCAGCCGAACAGCGCCTTCGTCTCGAACCACGACAGGGTGTCCCGGTGCTCGATGGTGTCGCCGACGATGACGACGTACGGCCCCTCGACCTTGGCCGCCCGGGCGTCGGCCACGATGCCGCCGAGCGTCGACACGACGGTCTGCTGCTCGACGGTGCTGCCGGACGTCACGACGGCGACCGGCGTGGACGGCACCCGGCCGGCGTCGACGAGCGCGTCGGCGAGCTGGCCGAGCTGCTCGGTGACGCCGGTCAGCAGGACGGTGTCGGCCGTACAGGACCGCAGGTCGATCTTGCCGCCGACGTCGAAGATCTCGACGCTACGACGACGGCCGGTGACCAGCGGGATGCCGGCGTGGGCCGCGACGGACGTGGCCGTGGCGACGCCGGCGACCACCTCGAACGGGATGCCGGCCTTGGCGCAGGCGAGCGCTTCGTCGGCACCGGTGGCATGGGTGAACGGGTCGCCGCCGAGCAGGCGCACGACGCGCCGGCCTCCCTTGGCGGCCTGGACGACACGGCGGCCGCGCGCGGCCGCCGTCAGGGTGACGCCTTCGTCGTCGACGCTGACGTCGATGATCTCGACGATGCCGGGTGCGTACGCGAGCATCGAGCGGTGCGCCGGCTCGTCGATGACGACGACGTCGGCCCCACCGAGCACCTCGACCGCCCGTAGGGTGAGCAGCCCCGGATCGCCGGGACCGGCGCCGACGAACGCGACGCCACCTTCTGCGGCGCGCTTGTGCGCGCCTCGCGGAGTGGTCACGACTCTATTCCTCCTTCGACGCCGCACCAGCGGCGTCGACGACTGCCCCGGCCCCGTCGGCGAGAAGCTCGTGCGCGAGGTCGCGCCCGATCTGCTCCGCCCCCCCGAGGGATCCGGTGGCTGACTTGCGGATACTCACTGAGCCGTCGCGTGCTGCCACGACGGCCCGGATGTACAGCTCGAGGCCACTATCTCCCTCTGCCGCCTCGGCGTAGGCGCCCACGGGCGCCGTACAACCGGCCTCGAGCACGGCGAGGAGGGTCCGTTCTGCGGTGACCGCCGCCCTGGCGGCGGGGTCGTCGAGCGCGCCCAGCACCTCGACCAGGGCGGTGTCGGCGGTGCGGCACTCGACGCCGAGCGCGCCCTGACCCGGTGCCGGCAGCACCTGCATCGGGTCGAGCACCTCGGTGACGGAGTCGAGCCGGCCCAGCCGGGACAGCCCGGCCCGGGCCAGCACGACGGCGTCGAGCGTGCCGTCGG
Source organism: Jiangella muralis (assembly GCF_001270745.1). Classification (GTDB taxonomy): domain Bacteria; phylum Actinomycetota; class Actinomycetes; order Jiangellales; family Jiangellaceae; genus Jiangella; species Jiangella muralis. The sequence goes on along the minus strand of NZ_LFXL01000026.1, from coordinate 77,887 downwards.
TGACCTTGCCCAGGCGGGTGTCGACGTTGCCGCGCAGGCCGACGATCTCGATGCCCAGCCCGAGCGCGCGCAGCTGCGCCTCGCGCCGCGGCGACCCGGTGCCGACGCGCGCGCCGACGGGGAGGTCTGACAGCTTGAGGCCGTCGCGGGCGCACAGGGCATCGCGCGGGTCCTCCCGCTCCGGGACCGCGGCCAGCACGAGGCCGTCGGCCGGCGCCGTCGGGAGGTCCTTGAGCGAGTGGACGGCGAGGTCGACGCGGCCGTCGAGCAACGCCTCGCGCAGCGCGGCGACGAACACGCCGGTGCCGCCGATGCGGTCCAGCGGCTCCGTCGACACGTCGCCCTTGGTGGTGATCTCGACCAGCTCGACGTCGTGCCCGAGCGCGTGCAGGCGGCCGGCGACGTACCGGGCCTGCGCCATCGCGAGAGCGCTGCGGCGGGTGCCCAGCCGCAGCGGTGTGGTCGTCATGTGGACACCGTCCCGTCGGGTTTGGCGACGGCGTCGATGGACCGGCGGTCGAGCGCGAACAGCTCGCGCAGCGCGGCCTCGTAGGACGCGCCGTCGGGCTGCGCGGCCAGCTCCTTGACCCGCACCGTCGGCTGGTGCAGCAGCTTCTCGACCACCCGGCGGACGGTGCGGGCGACCTCGGCGCGGGTGCGCTCGTCGAGGCCGGGCAGCCGGCCGGCCATGCGGGTGAGTTCGGCGTCGACGACGTCGTCGGCCATGCTGCGCAGCGCGACGACGGTGGGCGCCACCTGGGCGGCGCGCTGGGCGGTGGCGAACGCGGCCACCTCGTCGGTGACGATCGAGCGGACGGCGGAGACGTCGCCGGCCATGGTGCGGGCGTCGGCGACGTCGTCATCGGCGGCCTCACTGAGCCGGGCGAGGTCGGCCAGCACGACGCCGGGCAGTTCGGCCACGCCGGCGTCGACGTCGCGCGGCAGGGCGAGGTCGACGATGCCCAGCGGGCGCCCGCCGCGGCCCGCGACCGCCGCCTCGACGGCGTCGAAGGGCAGCACGACGCCGGCCGCGCCGGTGCACGAGATGACGAGGTCGACCTCGCGCAGCACCTGCGGCAGCGCCGTCATCGGGACAGCCCGGCCGCCGACCGCCTCGGCCACGCGGACGCCGTTCTCCTGCGTGCGGTTCGCGACGACGACGTCGACGCCTTCGCGCTGCAGCGTGGCCGCGGCCAGCGCCGCCATCGACCCGGCGCCGACGACCAGCGCGGACGTGCCGGGCAGCAGCTCGCGCCAGGACGCGCCGCCGACCCGGCCGGACGACCAGCCCTCGGCGGCGACGGCCGGCAGCACCCGGGCCAGCCCGAGCGTCACCAGCGAGCGGCCGGCGGCGTCGATGCCGGTCTCGGCGTGCGCCCGCTTGCCGACCCGCAGCGCCGTCTGGAACAGCTCCGTCAGCACCCGGCCGGTCGCGCCGGAGGTCTGCGCGAGCCGGAACGCGTCGCGCACCTGGCCGAGGATCTGCGTCTCGCCGACCACCATGGAGTCGAGGCCGCTGACCACGTGGAACAGGTGCGACACCGCGCGGTCGCCGTAGTGCACGTAGAGATACGGGGTGAGCAGCTCGATCGGCGCGCCGGTGTGCTGCGACAGCAGCGCGCTGGCCTCTTCGACGCCGCCGTGGAACGTGGCGGTGTCGAGGTACAGCTCGAGCCGGTTGCAGGTGGCGACGACGACCGCCTCGGCGATCTGGTGCGACGACGGCACCTCGTCGAGCAGCTTCCCGACCGCCGGGCGGTCCAGCGCGACGGACTCCAGCACCTCGACCGGCGCGCTACGGTGCGAAACGCCGATGGCCAGCACGCTCATCCGTTCACCGCCTCGGCCAGCTCGGCCGCCTGCTCGGCGGTCAGGGCCAGCGCGGCGCCGTTCTTGCGCTGTTCGTGGTAGGCGAGGATCTGCAACTCGGTGGAGAGGTCGACCTTGCGGAGGTCGACGCCCTCGGGCACCTGCACGATGGCCGGCGCGAAGTTCAGGATGCTGGTGACGCCGGCCGCGACCAGGCGGTCGCAGACCAGCTGCGCGGCCCGGGCCGGGGTGGCGACGACGCCGATGGCGATGCCGAGGTCGTCGACGATCTGCTCCAGTTCGTCGGCGTGCCGGACGTTGAGGCCGGCCACCTCCTCGCCCAGCCGGGTGGGGTCGGCGTCGACCAGCGCGGCGATGCGGAAGCCGCGGGACGCGAACCCGCCGTAGTTGGCCAGGGCGTGGCCGAGGTTGCCGATGCCGACGATGACGACGGCCCAGTCCTGGGTCAGGCCGATCTCGCGGGTGATCTGGTGGCGCAGGAAGTCGACCTCGTAGCCGACGCCGCGGGTGCCATAGGAGCCCAGGTAGGAGAGGTCCTTGCGCAGCTTGGCGGAGTTGACGCCGGCCGACGCGGCCAGCTCCTCCGACGACACCGTCGCCACGCCCCGCTCGGCCAGCGTGGTGAGCGCCCGCAGGTAGAGCGGCAACCGCGCGACCGTCGCCTCCGGCACACCGCGCTGCGACGCCGCGCCTGGTGTCGGTGTGGACGACGGACGGCTGTTTCGGGTCACGACACTCCCCGGTCGGCCGGCACGGAAGGCGACATCCGGGGGCCGGGTGACGAACCCGAACCGGCAGGACTTACGATGCGGCCCAGCCTAGACGCTTGTGAACGTGTGCACAAAGTTGCTGTTCTGGGCTGGATGTTCTATAACCCGCCGGTGAGAGCGCGGCGGAGCCGGTCGGCGTCGACCCGCCAGAAGTCGTGCTGAGCACCGTCGACGAACGTGACGGGGATCTGCTCGCCGTAGCGCCGCCGCAGCTCCGGGTCGTCGTCGATGCTGCGTTCGGCCCACCGCACCCCCATCTCGGCGCAGACCGCCGCGACCACGGCGCGGGCGTCGTCGCACAGGTGGCAGCCCGGCCGGCCGAGCAGCAGCACCCGCGCGTCGGGGTCCTGAATCGAGTCCGTCACGGAGTCAACCGTACGCAACCAGTGCCCGCCGTTACGCTTGGCGACCATGCGCTTGCGCAGGGAACGGACCGGGGCCGCGTCGGAACGGGCGCGGGCCGACCTCGCCGCCAGCGCCGCCGAGGCGATCGCCGGCATCGAGCTGCCGTCCGACGCGCGCGCCGCCGCCTTCTTCGACCTCGACAACACCGTCCTGCGCGGCGCTTCCCTCTTCTACCTGGCTCGCGGCATGTACCAGCGCGGACTGCTGCACACCAGTGACATCCTCCGGTTCGGACGCCAGCAGCTGCAGTTCGCGCTCGGCGCCGAGGACCCGGACCACATCGTCGAGGCGCGGGCGGCGGCGCTGTCGTTCATCGCCGGCCGGTCGGTCGAGGAGCTGTCCCGCGTCGGCGAGGAGATCTTCGAGGAGCTGATGGCCGACAAGATCTGGCCCGGCACGCAGGCGATCGCGCAGCTGCACATCGACCAGGGCCAGCGGGTGTGGCTGGTGACGGCGGCGCCGGTCGAGGTGGCGACGATCATCGCCCGGCGGCTCGGCCTCACCGGCGCGCTGGGCACCGTCGCCGAGCACGTCGGCGGCACGTACACCGGCCGGCTCGTCGGCGACCTGCTGCACGGGGCGGACAAGGCGGCCGCCGTCCGGTCACTGGCCGCGCACGAGGGCCTGGACCTGCACCGCTGCTCCGCCTACAGCGACTCCGCGAACGACATTCCGATGCTGTCGCTGGTCGGCTTCCCGTGCGCGGTGAACCCGGACCGCAAGCTGCGCCGGCACGCCCGCAAGCGCGGCTGGCGGATTCGCGACTACCGCGCCCGGCGGCGCAACACGACGCTGGGCATCGCGGCCGGCACGGGCGCCGTCGCGGGCGCCGCCGTCGGCATCGTCGCGGCCCGACGACGCCGCTAGCCCCGTCCCCCGCCCCGTCCCGTCCCGTCCCCGAAGTTGATCTTGGAAAAACCGTGGCATCGCCGTCCGATTCGCCGGATTGATTCCGCCGTTACTCCAAGATCAACTTCGGAGTGGTCAGCCGAAGGCGGGGCCGCGCAGCTCCAGCAGCTCGGTGAGCGTAGCCTGGATGGTGTCGCGCACCTGGTCGGTCAGCTCGAACACCACCATGGGGTCGTCGGCGGCGCCGGGCGGGTAGTCGTCGGTGCGGATCGGCTCGCCGAACTCGATGATCCACTTCGACGGCAGCGGCACCAGCCCGAGCGCGCCGAGCCACGGGAACGTCGGCGTCAGCGGGAAGTACGGCAGCCCGAGCAGCCGGGCCAGCGACTCGGCGTTGCCGATCATCGGGTAGATCTCCTCGGCGCCGACGATCGAGCACGGGATGATCGGCGCCTTGGTGCGCAGCGCCGCGGACACGAACCCGCCGCGGCCGAACCGCTGCAGCTTGTACCGCTGCGAGAACGGCTTGCCGACGCCCTTGAAGCCCTCGGGCCAGACGCCGACCAGCTCACCGCCGCCCAAGAGCGCCTCGACGTCCTCGGTGCAGGCCAGCGTGGTGCCGCTCTTGCGGGCGAGGTCGGCCACCACCGGCAGCTGGAACACCAGCGTGGCGCCGAGCGCGCGCAGGTGCCGGGCCTGCGGGTGGGTGTCGTGCACGGCCAGCTGCGTCATCAGCGAGTCGACCGGCAGCGTGCCCGAGTGGTTGGCCGCGACCAGCGCCGCGCCGGACTCCGGGATGTTCTCGATGCCGCGCACCTCGACCCGGAACCAGTGCTTGTACAACGGGCGCAGCAGCGGCAGCAGCACGGCCTCGGTCAGCTCGGGGTCGAACCCGAACGGGTCGACCTCGAACTCGCCGGTCAGCCGGCGCCCGGCGAACGCGACCAGGTGGTCCAGCCGCTCGCCGTCGACGCCCAGGCGGTCGCGCAGCGCGCGGCCGGCCGCCGTCGCGACGCGGTCCAGCAGACCCGGCAGCGGGCTATCGGCCACGGGCGTCCTCCCCGGTCAGGACGCCGCGGACGGCGTGCTCGACGGCCCTGACGCGGTCGCGGTCCAGCACGCCGCCCCGGGTGCGGGCGTCGGCGAACGCGTCGAACGTCGCGACCGTGCTGTAGACGGGGTCGAACTTCAACTGGGTGCGCATGCGGGTGGTGTCGACGCCGCGGCCGAAGGTGAGGAACCGCACCAGCGCGGAGTCCATGTCGACGACGCCGCTGCGTTTGAGGACCCCACCGACCAGCGGCGAGCCCAGCGTCGGCAGCGGCAGCCCCGGCCGGCCGGCCCGCCGCAGCGCCTGGCTCAGCGCCAGGAAGCCGTCGCCGGCCACGTTGAAGATGCCCGGCCGATGCTCCACCGTCGCCACCCGCAGCGCCTCGACGCAGTCGAGCTCGTGCACCAGCTGGAACCGCGGATCGCGGCCCAGCACCACCGGCACCACCGGCAGCACGAAGTACTCGGACAGGCCGGTGCGGATCTGCGGGCCGAGCACGTTGGCGAACCGCAGGATCGTCACGCCGACATCGGGCCGGCGCCGCGAGAACCCGCGCACGTACGCCTCGACCTCGCCGGCATCCTTCTCGTACCCGCGACGCGAGTGCGCCCCCGCCACCATGTCCTCGGCGAACAGCGCCGGCGACTGCGGGCCCGAGCCGTACACCGTCGTCGACGACTTCACGACCACCTTGCGCACCGACCGCGAGCGCTGGCACGCCGCCAGCAGCTGCATGGTGCCGATGACGTTGATCTCCTTCTGCGGCGTGCGCCCACCAGCGTCGGCGCGCGTCGCGAGGATGTTCATGTGCACGACGGTGTCGGGCGCGACCCGGTCGATCGCCCGGCCGATGTCGGACGTGCGAATGTCGGCGCGCACGAACTCGGCCCCGCCGATGCTCAGCGTCGGCTCGACCAGATCGACGCCGACGACGCGGTCGACCCCCGCCTCAGCCGCGAGGCGTTCGGCCAGCCGGGCACCCAGATACCGGGCGACCCCCACCACCATGACGACTCTGGACACTCGTGTCCCGCTCTCCTGGAGCACGGCCGCGCGAGACACCACCCCCCGCACGGCCGTCGGAGTGACTTACTTGCCCATACGGCGACGCTGCACGCGCGTCCGGCGCAGGAGCTTGCGGTGCTTCTTCTTCGCCATCCGCTTGCGGCGCTTTTTGATCACAGAGCCCACAGGGCAACCTCACTCGCAGGTCGACAGCCGCGCGACAGTCGCGCGACCGGCCAAGCCTACCCGGCTGACCGGGGGCGTCGTCCAATCGGATGCGGCGTCAGCCGGCTTCCATGCCCCTGACATAGGAATCGCGCAGGTACTCGTGCACCGCGCTCTCCGGGATGCGGAACGACCGGCCCACCTGAACCGCCGGCAGCGTGCCCGCGTGGACGAGGCGATACACCGTCATCTTCGACACCCTCATCGCCGTCGCCACCTCGGCGACGGTGAGGAATCGCACCTCTCCGAGTGGTGCTTCGGGCCCGTTGGTCGTCATCGCTCCTCCGCGACGGGCCGGCGGCGCCCATGGGTTGGACGCGCGTCTTCGGCTCGTTGCTTGATGGTAGTGGCGGATGTGACGGATGGGAAAGGGGGATCGAGAAGTGATCCGGGTTTGGGGCGGGATTGGTCCTCAGTCGTGACCTTTTGCGGCTCTTGCTTCCTGGCGCGGGGCGCCGGTGGGGAGGGGACGCCGGCCCCGCCCGCCTCGCTCGTTCCTCGCTCGGACGCCCGCGCCTACCCCTGCCGGCGTCCCCTCCCCACCGGCTCTCTTCACGCTTGGCTGCGGCGCCGCTCTGGTCGCTCTTGCTGACCGCTCCCGCCTTGGCCCGGGGGTTCTCGGCCCGCTTCCCGGCGTCAGTAGGTGGGGTCGAGGGCGTGCGCCGGGAAGACGGCCAGCCGGGTCGCGTGGACGGCGCGGTCGAGGGGGCTGGCCGGGTCGTAGCCGGAGGACCAGTCGGCATGAGTGGGTGTCGCGCCGTCGGTCATGCGCTGCGGCGGCGTGTGGTGGTAGCGGGCCTGGACGTGCGACCGCCAGCCCGACGGGGTGAGCGTCGTGGGCTGGATGGGCTTCTCCGCGGCGATGGCCAGGAGATGCGTCCAGGCGCGCGGCACGACGTCGATGAGGGCGTAACCGCCGCCGCCGGTGGCGACCCAGCGGCCGTCGCAGAGCTCGTGCGCGAGGTCGTGCAGGACGCGGTAGGACTCGCGCTGGCCGTCCAGCGTCAGCGCCAGGTGCGCCAGCGGGTCGTCGAGGTGACTGTCGCAGCCGTGCTGGGTGACCAGCACCTGCGGCTGCCAGGCGCGCAGCAGCGGCGGCACGACGGCGTGGAAGGCGCGCAGCCAGCCGGCGTCGGCGGTGCCCGGGGGCAGGGCGACGTTGACGGCGCTGCCCTCGGCGCCGGGCCCGCCGGTCTCGCTCGGGTAGCCGGTACCCGGGAACAGCGTGCGCGGCGATTCGTGCAGGCTGATCGTCAGCACCCGCGGGTCGTCGTAGAAGACGGTCTGCACGCCGTCGCCGTGGTGGACGTCGACGTCGACGTAGGCGACCCGCTCGGCGCCGGCGTCGAGCAACGCCTTGATGCCCAGCGCGGGGTCGTTGTAGACGCAGAACCCGGAGGCGCTGGCCGGCATCGCGTGGTGCAGCCCGCCCGCGACGTTGACGCCGTGCAGCGCACGCCCCTCCCAGACCGCCCGGGCCGCCGCGATCGTCCCGCCGGCCACCAGCGCGCTGGCCTCGTGCATGCCGGCGAAGCACGGGTCGTCGGTGGTGCCGAGGCCGTGCACGAGGTCGACGGTGCCGGGGTCGGCGCTGGCCGCCTTGACGGCGTCGAGGTAGTCGGCGGTGTGCACCGTGCGCAGCGTGGCGTCGTCGGCCGGGCCGGGCTCCTCGACGTGCACGCCGTCGCCGTCGAGCACGCCCAGCTCGCGGGCCAGCCGGATGGTGAGGTCGACGCGGACCGGGTTCAGCGGATGCCCGTGGCCGAAGTCGTAGCCGGTCAGGGCGTCGGACCAGGCGACGTGCACGGTGTGCATGATCAGGCCGGCTCGCCGGACGACAGCGCGCGGGAGCGGTCGCGGGCGGCCTCGAGCGCGGCGAGGAAGTCGGCGCGGACCTTGCCGTCCTCCAGCTTCCGCAGCGCCGCCGCCGTGGTGCCGCCGGGCGAGGTAACCCGCTCGCGCAGCACCGTCGGGTGCTCGCCGGAATCGCGCAGCAGCGCGGCCGAGCCGGCCAGCGTCTGCACGACCAGCTCCGTGGCGGTGGCGCGGGTCAGGCCCAGGTGGACGCCGGCCTCGATCATCGACTCGGCCAAGTAGAACACGTACGCCGGGCCGGAGCCGGAGACGGCGGTGACGGCGTCCTGCTGCGACTCGGGCACCCGCGTGACGCGGCCGGTGGAGCGCAGCAGCTCCTCGGCCTCGCGCAACTGCTCGTCGCCGCTGTGCGTGCCCGGCGAGATGGCGGCCATGCCCTCGCCGACCAGCGCCGGGGTGTTCGGCATGACCCGCACGACGGCGACGCCGTCGGGCAGCCGCGCCTCGACGAACGCCGTCGTGATGCCGGCCGCCAGCGACACGAACAGCTGCCCGGGCCGGGCCTCGGCGGCGACCTCGTCCAGCAGCGGACCGACGTCGTGCGGCTTCACAACGAGCAGGACGGTGCCGGCGCGGCGCACGGCCTCGGCGTTACCGACCACCTCGACGCCGTACCGCTCGGTCAGCTCGGCCGCGCGCTCCGGCCGCTTCTCGCCGACCAGGAGGTCGGACGCGGGCCGTCCCTGCAGGATGCCGGCCAGCAGCGCCTCACCCATCACGCCTGCTCCGAGCAGCGCCACCGTCATTTCGAACTCGCCACCGATCGCAGCAGGAAAGCGAGGTTGGCCGGCCGGTCGGCCAGCCGGCGGACCAGGTAGGCGTACCACTCCGGGCCGTAAGGGACGTAGACGCGGACCCGCTCGCCGGCCCGGACCAGCCGGACCTGCTCGCGCGAGCGCAGGCCGTAGAGCATCTGGTACTCGTAACTGCCCTGTTCGCGGCGGTGCCGGGCGGCGAGCGACCCGGCGATCTCGACCAGCCGGGCGTCGTGGGTGGCGATCATCGGGTAGCCGGCGCCGGCGAACAGCACCTTCATGCAGCGCACGTACGAGCGGTCGACCTCGCCGCGGTCGCGGAAGGCGACGGTCTCGGGCTCGTCGTAGGCGCCCTTGCACAGCCGCACCCGGGAGCCCTCGTAGGCGAGGTCGCGGCAGTCGGACTCGGTGCGCTTGAGCTGGGCCTGCAGCACCGCGCCGACGCTGGGGAAGTCGGCGCGGAGGTCGCGCAGGATGCCCAGCGTGGCGTCGGTGGTGGTGTGGTCCTCCATGTCCAGCGTCACCGTGGTGCCGGCGTCGGCCGCGGCCTGGCAGATCTGCTGCGCGTTCTCCAGCGCGATGGCGGCGCCGTCGGCCGGCAGCGTCTGCCCGACCGCCGACAGCGTCACCGACACCTCGACGTCCGGGGTGAGCTCGGCCTTGCCCAGCGCCTCGAGCAGCGCGACGTAGGTCTGCGCGATTCGGGTGGCGTGGGCGCGGTCGTGGGTGGGCTCGCCCAGGTGGTCGATGGTGACGGCGAGCCCCTCGCCGGCCAGCTCACCGGCCACCCGCACGGCGTCGCTCTGCTCGGTGCCGGCGACGTACCGGGCGACGACCTTGCGGGTCAGCGGGATGCGCTCGGCGGTGTGCCGCAGCCGCTCGCTGCGCGACGCGCCCAGCAACGCCGAACGCACCATCGTCACTGCCAAGGCGGTGCCCTCTCGTCACACGGGTAGCCGGACCCCGCCAGCGTACGGCAACCGACGTCAGGGGGTGCGGCGACGCAACGTGGCCGCGCCGAGCGCCAGCAGCACCACCGAGAACCCGAGCACGACGCCGATCTGGCCCCACACCTGCGGGTCGGCGCTGGTCTGCACCTCGCTCATCGCGTCGACGGCGTACGACAGCGGCAGCACGTCGGAGATCGCGCCCAGCACGTCCGGCAGTTCGTCGCGCGGCACCAGCAGCCCGCAGAGCAGGAACTGCGGCAGGATCAGCGCCGGCATGAACTGGACCACCTGGAACTCCGTCGACGCGAACGCGCTGACGAACAGTCCGAGCGCCACCCCCAGCAGCGCGTCGAACACCGCGACGGCGATGAGCAGCCAGGCCGGCCCGGCGGTGTCGAGGTCGAGCAGGCCGATCGCCACCGACGCCGTGATCAACGCCTGCACCAGCGCGACCAGCCCGAACGCCAGCGCGTAGCCGGCGAGGAAGTCGAACTTTCCGGTCGGCATCGACAGCAGCCGCTCCAACGTCCCCGACGTCCGCTCGCGCAGCGTCGCGATCGACGTCACCAGGAACATCACCAGGAACGGGAAGATCGCCAGCAGCGCCGGGCCGATGCGGTCGAACGTGGCGCCGCCGTCGTAGATCCACCAGAGCAGCGACAGCAGCAGGCTGGGGACCACCAGCATCAGCGCGATCGTGCGCGGGTCGTGCCGCAGCTGGGTCAGGACCCGGGCGGCGGTGGCCAAGGTGATCCGCGGGGTCATGACGCCACCTCCTGCTCCGCCTTCTCGACCAGTTCGAGGAACGCGTCCTCGGCGTCGGCCGCGCCGGTGCGGGCCAGCAGGCCGGGCAGCGTGTCGTCGGCCAGCAACCGGCCGTCGCGCAGCAGCACCAGCCGCTCGCACCGCTCGGCCTCGTCCATCACGTGGCTGGACACCAGCAGCGTGGCGCCATCGGCGGCGAGCCGGTTGAACAACTCCCACAGCTGCACCCGCAGCACCGGGTCGAGGCCGACCGTCGGCTCGTCCAGGACCAGCAGCTCCGGCGAGCCGAGCAGCGCCGTCGCCAGCGAGACGCGCGACTCCTGCCCGCCGGACAGCCGCCCGACCAGGTGGTCGGCGTGCGTGCCGAGGTCGACCTGCTCGATCGCGCGGTCGACGTCGCTCGCCGGGGCGCCGAGGACGCGGGCGTAGTAGCGCAGGTTCTGCCGGACCGTGAGGTCGGCGTAGACGCTGGGCGCCTGGGTGACGTAGGCGACGCGGTCGCGCAGCACCTTGGCACCGGCCGGGTGGCCGAGGACCTCGACCGTCCCGCCGGCCACCTGCTGCACCCCCACGATCGCGCGCATCAGCGTCGACTTCCCGGACCCGGACGGGCCGAGCAGGCCGGTCACGCTGCCGGGGCGGACGTCCAGGTCGAAGTCGTCGAGAGCGGTGATCGGGCCGCGGACGACCCGCAGCCCGCGGATCAGTACAGCGGAATTCATCATGTGATGAATAATGCGGCCGCGAACGAGCTCGCGTCAAGCGTCCGGAGGGTTTCGGGCGGCGTCAGTCCTGCTCGAAGGCGTCGTCGTAGTAGTGCTGCAGCACCGGGGCGATCAGCCGCACCAGCTCCTCGTCCGACACCGACGCGATGGGCTCCAGCTTCACCACGTAGCGGGTGATCGCCAGCCCGATGAGCTGCGACACCATGGCCTCGGCCCGCAGCGCGCCGTCCGGCACGCCCTCGAAGGCGACGAGGACGCGGCCGAGGATGGCGCGGGTGACGAACTGACGCATCAGCCGGGCGGCGGCCTCGTGCTGCATGGCGGAGCGGAGCAGCGCGAGGATCGGCGCCCGGCTGGCCGGCTGACTCCAGACGCCGAGGAACGTGCGGATGGCCCGCTCCCCGATGCCGTCGCCGCCGGCCTCGTCGATGACCGCGTCGGCGATGATCGACGGGTCGAACGGGATGTCCATGGCGGCCAGGAAGAGCTTCTCCTTGGTCCCGAAGTAGTGATGGACGAGCGCCGGGTCGACCTCCGCAGCCGCCGCGATGGCGCGCACGCTGGCGCCGTCGTACCCGCGCTCCCCGAACACGTCGCGCGCGGCGGCGAGAATCTCTCCCCTGGTGTCGGGCGCGCCTCGGCGGCGCCCCGACCGACCTCGAAGAACCTTTCCCACAATTCCGGCATCCTATCCGCCGGCGCCGCCCGGCGCCCGCCCCAATCTCGTCACACACCTGACATGTGCCGTGTTGTCGCATTCTTTCGGTGATGTGTGAGAAGTGTCGAAAACTCGGTTGAAATGCGCTGGCACCACCATGAACCACCTGTACAGGAGGGGTATGCGACGGCGAGTCTCACCAATCGGGTGACTCTCCGACAACACGCTTGACATAGCCCGCCAGCCAGTCAAAGCTGTCGTGCTGATGCGCATCAAAGCACCAACCGACCGCAAGACAACGCGTGATCATTCAAGGAGTATTCTGGTGAAGAACGTACTGCGCGGCGCCCTCGTCGCTGGTGTGGCGTTCGCAGCCTCCATGGGCATCGGGGCCACGGCTTCCGCGGCTCCCGAGGTTCCCGAGGTTCCGGGCGTCGACGCTCTCCCCGAGATCGACGTCCTGAACAACGCCTGCATCCTGCCCTGGTTCTGGCAGGGCCCCGTCAACCTCGGGGTCGAGGACCAGTACGGCTCGTACTCGGCCTGTAACGGTGCGGCCGAGGACACCGACGGCAGCAGCATCGCGAACAACGCGTGCATCCTGCCGTGGTTCTGGCAGGGCCCGTTCAACGTCCTGCTGGGCAGCCAGGCCGGCGACTACGCGGCCTGCAACGGCTCCGAGGAGATCCCGGCCGACGTCCAGGAGCAGCTGGAGACCCTGCTGCCCGAGGGTGTCGCCCCCGAGGACCTCACCGAGACCGAGCTGCTGGAGCTGCTCCCCGAGGGCACGCAGCTGCTGCCGCAGGGCTGACCCTGGGCTGAGGGCACGGGACGGAGATTGTCAGCTTCTCCTGCGGCAATCTCCCCCGTGCTGCTCGGTTTCTCGTATCGCGACTCGCGTCGGGGGCTTTGCCCTCGGCGCCTTTCGTCGTTTCTTGATTCTTTGGTTGGCCCGGGGTTCGCGTTGGTCGAGCTCGCGTTGGCGGGGTTTGCCGCGTTGGCCTGCCCCCTGCTGCTTCCGATTGTCGGGGGCGCGATCGGCCGCCTCAAGCGGACCTCTGGCTGGGCGCTTCGCGCGACGGCGGACCGCTTGACCCGGCCGCCCGCGCCCCCGTTCAAGCAGCGTCAGGGAGCCGGCCGGAAGATGGGCCCGGCTTCCCTGCTCGCTGTGCTCCTGGTCCGCTGGCCGCTCACTGGCCGTGGGTGGGTTCTTGGCAACCGGCTCCGCGCGGCTCGTCGTCCGCTGGCCCGCCCTCATGATCATCGGCGATCGACCCCACTATGACGTGGTCGATCGCCGATGATCATGGGGTGGAGGCCACGGTCGAGCCGGCGCCGCCGCGGGCGACCAGTTCCGCCGTCCCGTCGGGGCCGACCGCGAAGGCCGTCTCCACGGAGGCGGCGAGGTTGAGGCGGGTGAAGGCGAGCGCCTCGGCGAGGTCGGCCTCCCGCTCGGCGAGGTTGCGGGCCCGGCGGGTGCTCACCTCGAGGATCACCGACCCGGACCACTCGATGCGGGCCAGCCGTTCCAGGACCGCCGAGCACGGCTGGTTGCCGCGGCCCGGGATCAGGTGCTCGTCGCGGGCCGAGCCGGTGCCGTCGGTCATGTGCACGTGCGCCAGGCGGTCGCCGACCGACTCTGACAGCTCCAGGGAGTCCTGCCCGGCAACGGCCGCATGCGACAGGTCCAGGGTGATGTGCCGGTACGCCTCGTCGGTGGGGTCCCAGTCGGGCGCGTAGGCGGCGACCTCCCGTCCGGCGGCCCGCCACGGGTACATGTTCTCGACCGCGACGGCGATGCCGAACTCGTCCTCCAGCCGGTCGACCAGCTCGACGAACCCGCGGGCGTACTCGCGCTGCCAGCGGAACGGCGGGTGGACGACGACGGTGGTGGCGCCGAGGCGGCGGGCCGCCTCCAGGGACTTCGTCAGCCGCACCGTCGGGTCGGGCGACCACACCCGCTGGGTGATCAGCAGACACGGCGCGTGCACGGACAGCACCGGCATGCCGTAGCGCTGGGACAACTGCTCGATTTGATCGATGTCCTGGCTGACCGGGTCGGTCCACACCATCACCTCGACGCCGTCGTACCCGAGCGATGCGGCCATCTCGAACGCCGTGGCCGCCCCCTGCGGGTAGGTGGCGGCGGTGGACAGCCCCACCGGCGCCTCGGGGACGCGCAGCACCCCGGAGGCACTCTGGCGCAGTTCGGACACGCTCCCAAGAGTAAGCGGCCCCGCGGGTTCAGGATGCAGGAGAGAACTCCCAGTGCCAGGGCTCCGGTGTGCTGCCACCGGGCTGGGCCCAGCCGGGGTTGTCCCAGCCGAAGTCGCCGGCGTTGTCGTCGAGCCAGTCGTAGAGGGCACCGTCGAAGGAGTTGGCTCCGCAGCCGACGTCGACGGCGAGGCCCCAGCCGTGCTCGCTGGTGCCGGGCTCGGCGGCCAGGCCGGGCTTGCGGTCGGCGACGTCGACCTGGGCCTCGTAGCTGCGATAGGAATCGGTGACGCACGAGATCAGGCCCTCGCCGGTCTCGGCTCGGTAGAAGGCGTCGAGCGCGACGAAGGAGGCGGCGGCGTCGGGCCGCAGCTGCTGGCCGCTGCCGATGCCGCAGAGGTGGTCGTCGCCGAGCTCGCCGTTGCCGACGTCGTCGCCGGGGACGGTGGCGTCGCAGCCGGCGATCGGCGGGAAGCCGGCCGGCTCCGGAGTCGGAGTGGGCGACGGGGCGGGCGTGACGGCCGTGGGTGCCGGCGTCGGCGCGGCGGTCACCGACGGCGACGGGGCGGGGGTGGACGGCGTGGCGCTGCCGGCCAGCGGGGACGGAGCGGCGTTGTCACCGCGGTCCGGGCCGGCCGCGGCGTCCTCGCGCAGCGCGTCGACGTCGAACGGGGCCGGTGAGACCGGGGAGACGGCCGCTACCGGGGGCGGCGCCGACGAGAACGCCGTGGCACCGACGGCGGCTCCGGCAGCAGCGCCCGCGCCCGCGACGGGCAGGACGAGACGGCTGAGACGGCCAGGACGGCGCCGCTTGTGGCGAGCGTGGGGCACGAGCGGCGGTCCTCCGGAAGATCACGAGACGATAACGGCCACATGACTCTAACCCGATTCGTCCGATTCGCCGAACGTGCCCCCCTCGATCTGGTCCAGCCGGCGCAGGATGACGCCCTCGCGCAAGGCCCACGGGCAGACGTCGACCTCGTCGACCTCGAACAGGTCGAGCGCGGCGTCGGCGACGATGGCGCCGGCCAGCAGCTGGCCCGCCCGCCCGGACGAGACACCAGGCAGTTTGGCCCGCTCGGCGGCCGTCATGGACGCCAGCTTCTTCACCAGATCCTGCACGTCAGAGCGGCTGAGCGTGCGCCGGACGTACGGGCCCTCGCCGGACGGCGCGGCGCCGGTCGCCCGGGCCAGCGACCGGAACGTCTTGCTCGACGCGACCACGCGGTCGCGGCCGCCGTACCGGTTGACGTCGCCGATGATCGACGCGACCTCGGCCCGCACGTGCCGCCGCAGCGCCCGCACCTCGTCCTTGCCGGGCGGGTCGCCGGTGAACCAGTCGCGCGTGAGCCGGGCGGCGCCCAGCGGCAGCGACACGGCGACGTCGGGATCTTCGTCGCCGCCGGCGGCCAGTTCCAGCGAGCCGCCGCCGATGTCGAGGCTCAGCAGCCGCCCCGCCGACCAGCCGTACCAGCGCCGCACCGCCAGGAACGTCAGCCGCGCCTCGTCCTCGCCGGAGAGGATCTGCAGGTCGACGCCGGCCTCCTCGCGCACCCGGTCGAGGACCGCGGTCCCGTTGACGGCCTCGCGCAACGCCGACGTCGCGAACGCCAGCATCGAGGTGGCGCCCTTGTCCTCGGCCGCCTCGACCGCCTCGCGGCAGCTCTGCACCAGGCGTTTGGCGCCCTCCTTGCCGATCGACCCGGAGTCGTCGAGCAGTTCGACCAGCCGCAAGTCGGTCTTCTGCTTGTACGCCGGCAGCGGACGCGCACCCCGATGCGCGTCGACCAGCAGCAGATGGACGGTGTTGGAACCGACGTCGAGCACACCCATGCGCACGAAAAAGACGATACTCGGGGGGTGGAGTTGCGGACACATGGAGCGCGAGCCTGGGTGGAATTCACCGATCCGGCCGACGACGGCCAGGTGCTGCGCTGCGACCTCACCTGGCTGACGTCCCGGTGGACGTGCATCTTCGGGCAGGGCTGCCCCGGCATCTATGCCGACCGCCCCGACGACGGCTGCTGCACGCACGGCGCCCACTTCTCCGACGAGGACGACGAGAAGCGCGTGCGCAGGTACGCCGGCCGGCTGGGCCCCGAGACGTGGCAGCTGCGCGACGAGGGCCTGCGCGGCGGCATCGTCGAGACCGACGACGAGGGCGAGCGCAAGACCCGCGTCGTCGACGGCGCGTGCGTGTTCCTGAACCGGCCCGGGTTCGCCGGCGGCGCGGGCTGCGCGCTGCACGCCTACGCGCTGGCGAACGGGCAGCACCCGCTGGAGACCAAGCCTGACGTGTGCTGGCAGCTGCCGATCCGGCGCACCTACCGCGAGGCCGAGCGGCCCGACGGCACGTCGTACCTCGAGATCTCCATCGGCGAGTACGACCGCGCCGGCTGGGGCGCCGGCGGCCACGACATGACGTGGTACTGCACGACGGCCACGGAGGCGCACGTCGGGCGCGAGCCGGTGTACCGGTCGAACGAGCCGGAGCTGCGGGCGCTCATCGGTGACAAGGCGTACGAGCAGCTGGCCGAGCACTGCGAGGCATTCCTCGCCGCCCAGCTACCGCTGCTGGTGCACCCGGCGACGGCGGCCAAGAGCCCGCCGGATTGATCGACGTGATCGTCAACGGTCAGCGACGGCATAGCGTCGCCACCGGTTGATGATCGGGCGAAGAGCCGCCCGGGACAGTGAGAGGCCGCCGGACCCGGACCTCGTCGTCCGGGCCGGCGGCCTCTGCAGGGGAGTTGCCGCTTACTGCTGGACCTGGCGGCGGTTCACCGCGAACGCGGCGGCCGCACCGGCGAGCAGCAGGCCGGCGCCGACGAACAGCAGCTGGCTCGACGCGCCGGTGTCCGGCAGCGCCTCGCCGTCGCCGGAGCCGTCGGCGGCACCGTCCTCCGAGCCGTCGGTCTCGGTGCCGTCGGTCTCGGTGCCGTCGACCTCGGTGCCGTCGACCTCGGTGCCGTCGACCTCAGTGCCGTCGACCTCAGTGCCGTCGACCTCAGTGCCGTCGACCTCAGTGCCGTCGACCTCGGTCCCATCGACCTCAGTGCCGTCGACCTCAGTGCCGTCGACCTCGGTCCCATCGACCTCAGTGCCGTCGACCTCAGTGCCGTCGACCTCGGTCCCATCGACCTCAGTGCCGTCGACCTCGGTCCCGTCGACCTCGGTCTCCGCCTCGGCGGCGCGGTCGCAGGCCTGGTAGTAGGCCTCCTGGCTGCCGATCAGGGCGTTCAGCGGGCCCTGCCACAGCCACGGCAGCGCACAGGCGTCGTTGAGGACGTCGATGCTGCCACCGTCACCCTCGGCCGAGACGAGGCTGCTGAGCAGGTCCGTCGACGGCGCGTCGGCGCCGCTGCAGGCGGTGTAGTGGGCCGACTGCGACCCCAGCACCGCGTTGATCGGACCCTGCCACAGCCACGGCGCGGCGCAGGCGTTGTTCAGCAGGTTGACGCCGTCGCCGGTCAGCGTGCCGTCGTTGTTGCAGGCGGCGTAGTGCGCGGACTGACCGTCGCTGAACCCGTTGACCGGGCCCTGCCACAACCACGGCAGCGCACAGACGTTGTTGCCGACGTTGAAGCCGTCACCGTAGGTGGTGCCGTCGCTGTTGCACGCGACGTAGGTGGCCTCCTGGCCCTCGACGAACACGTTCGCCGGGCCCTGCCACAGCCACGGCAGAGCGCACGCGCCGTTGAGCACGTTGATGCCGTCGCCGTACGTGGTCTCCTCGGTGTTGCAGACCACGTAGTAGGCCGCCTGGTCCTCAGTCGCGCCGTTGGCCGGACCCTGCCAGAGCCAGGGCGCCGCGCAGGCGTTGTTGAGGACATTGATGCCATCGCCGTACGAGTCGGCACCGTTGTTCAGGACATTGATGCCGTCACCGATGGCAATGCCGGTGTTGCCGTTGCAGGCCTCGTAGTAGGCCTCCTGGCCGCCCACGAAGATGTTGAACGGGCCCTGCCAGAGCCAGGGCAGCGCGCAGATGCTGTTTCCGACCTCGATGTCACCGAGGCCGAGGCTGTCCAGCAGGCCATCGGCCTGGTCGACACTGGTGATCTCGTTGGGGAGCTCAACCCCCTTGCCTTCCTCGGCCGTGGCCGCCGGAACGCTCATGGCGAAACAGGCGGCGAGCGCAGCGCCGGCCACAACGGCGCCACGCAGCACTGTTTTCAACACAATTCTCCTCAAATCATTCGAAAGGTGTTTCCCAGGCAACCTGTTTTTCTGGGTGCCCTCCAGGGAGTACATTCGACCCCCTGGCCAGGGGTGTCAAGGTACTCTACTAAAGGTCATTCATCTAGGTGACATACCGGTGACACCCTTTTTAGAAGGCCCTTTCTGTCCGAATTCGGCCTGAGCGTCTGCAATGATTGTTCTGTGCGCCGCGACGTGATCCCGAGTCCGAACATCTGGCACTTTCCCGACGTCTACGAGATCGAGAACCGCGGGGTCGATCCCGGCGGCGTCCTCGAGGCCGCCATGCTGCGGCTGCACGACTGGGCCGGGCTCGAGCTGCTCGACGTCGGCTGCGGCGCCGGCTACCACCTCCCGCGGTTCGCCGCGTCCGCCCGCCGCGTCGTCGGCGTCGAGCCGCACCCGCCGCTGGTGCGCCTGGCGCAGCAGCGGGTCGCGGCGCTGCCGGCCGCGGTCCGCTCCCGTGTCACCGTCCGGCGCGGCACGGCCCAGCAGCTGCCGCTCCCGAGCGCGTCCGTCGACGTCGTGCACGCCCGCTGGGCCTACTTCTTCGGCCCGGGCTGCGAACCGGGACTGGCCGAGCTGGCCCGGGTCGTGCGACGGGGCGGCACCGCGTTCGTCATCGACAACGACGCGACGCGCTCGACCTTCGGCCGCTGGTTCCGCACCGCGCTGCCGAAGTACGACGCCCCGGCGGTGGAGCGGTTCTGGGCCCGGCAGGGCTGGCACCGCGAGCCGCTGACGATGCGCTGGGAGCTGCCCGACCGCGCGGCGTTCGAGGCCGTCGTCCGGATCGAGTTCGACCCGGAGAACGCCGACGCGATCCTCGCCGAGCACGACGGCGCCTCCGTCGACTACGCCGTCAACCTGTTCTGGCGCCGCTTCTGAGCGCGGACCCGAGCGCGCGAGCGGACCCGCGTTGTCGGTGCCGGCGTCTACGGTTCATGGCATGGCGAAGGCGAAGACGACGGCCCCGGCGTTCCGGTGCTCCGAGTGCGGCTGGACCACGGCCAAGTGGGTCGGGCGGTGCGGCGAGTGCCAGGCGTGGGGCACGGTCGAGCAGGCGGGCGTGGCGAAGGCCGGGGTCACGGCGGCCGGGCCGGTCACCGAGGCGGCCCAGCCCATCGGCTCCGTCGCGATCGAGGCGGCCCGGTCCCGGCCCACCGGCGTCGGCGAGTTCGACCGCGCGCTGGGCGGCGGGCTGGTGCAGGGCGCCGTCATCCTGCTGGCCGGCGAGCCGGGCGTCGGCAAGTCGACCCTCCTACTCGACGTCACCGCGCGGTGGGCGCACGAGGCCGGCCGGGCGCTCTACGTCACCGGCGAGGAGTCCGCGGCGCAGGTCCGGCTGCGGGCCGAGCGCATCGGCGCCGTCGCCGACCACCTGTACCTCGCCGCCGAGACCGACCTCTCCGCCGTCCTCGGCCACATCGACGAGGTCCGGCCGTCGCTGCTCGTCCTCGACTCCGTGCAGACGGTGTCCAGCCCGGCCGTCGACGGCGCGGCGGGCGGCGTCACGCAGGTGCGCGAGGTGGCCGCGTCGCTCATCCGGGTGGCCAAGGACCGCGGCCTCGCCACCATCCTCGTCGGCCATGTCACCAAGGACGGCAGCATCGCCGGGCCGCGCGTGCTCGAGCACCTGGTCGACGTCGTGCTGCAGTTCGAGGGCGACCGCCACTCCCGGCTGCGGCTGGTCCGCACGGTGAAGAACCGGTTCGGCCCGGCCGACGAGGTCGGCTGCTTCGACCTCACCGACACCGGCATCACGTCGCTTGCCGACCCCACCGGGCTGTTCCTGTCCCGGCACGCCACGCCGGTGCCCGGCACCTGCATCACGGTGACGCTCGAGGGCCGGCGCCCGCTGCTCGGCGAGGTGCAGGCGCTGGTCGCCACGTCGGCGCTGGCCTCGCCGCGACGGGCGAACAGCGGGCTCGACTCCTCCCGGGTGGCCATGGTGCTGGCCGTGCTGGAACGCCGCGGCCAGGTGAAGCTCAGCAACAGCGACGTCTACACGTCCACCGTCGGCGGCGCGAAGCTGTCCGAGCCGTCCACCGACCTCGCGCTGTTGCTCGCCGTCGCCAGCGCCGCCACCGGCACGCCGCTGCCGGCCGGGCTCACCGCGCTCGGCGAGGTCGGGCTGGCCGGCGAGATCCGCCGCGTGTCCGGCCTGAGCCGGCGGCTGGCCGAGGCCGAGCGCATGGGATTCACCACAGCGCTCGTGCCTGCCGACCCCGGCCCGGTGCCCGGCGGCATCCGCGTCGTCGAGGTCACCGACGTCGGCCAGGCGCTTGCGGCGACCGGCCGCAATGCCGGATTGGCTGCGGATTCGCCCCAGCGCACCTGAATCGTTGCGTGGTATTGACGTGAACGTCGCCGCACCCCGGCACATCACGCCCTAGACTGTTCTATCCAGCGTCGTCTGCCGCGCCCTCACCTGGCTGGCGCCGCGCAACCGTACACTGTTCATCACGAGAAGCCGTCTGGGTCACGACAGGGGTCACGTGCAAGGCATCGATCGAGCCGGCGCCGACGCGAAACTGCGCCTGGCTCTGGCAGCAGTGGCGCCCGGCACCTCGCTGCGCGAGGGCCTCGAGCGCATCCTGCGCGGCCGCACCGGCGCCCTGGTCGTGCTCGGCTACGACAAGACCATCGAGGCCATGTCCACCGGCGGCTTCAGCCTCGACGTCGAGTTCAGCGCCACCAGGCTGCGCGAGCTGGCCAAGATGGACGGCGCCATCGTCGTCGACCGCGACTGCACGAAGATCCTCAAGTGCGCCACCCAGCTGGTGCCCGACCCGTCCATCCCGACGACGGAGTCCGGCACCCGGCACCGCACCGCGGAGCGGGTGGCCAAGCAGACCGGCTTCCCGGTCATCTCGGTCAGCCAGTCCATGCGCATCGTCGCCATCTACGTCGACGACATCCGTTACGTGCTCGAGGACGCCGGGCAGATCCTGTCGCGCGCCAACCAGGCGCTGGCCACGCTCGAGCGGTACAAGCTGCGCCTCGACGAAGTGTCGGGCACGCTGTCGGCGCTGGAGATCGAGGATCTCGTCACCGTCCGCGACGTCGTCTCGGTGGCGCAGCGGCTGGAGATGGTGCGGCGCATCTCGGTCGAGATCGACGGCTACGTCGTCGAGCTGGGCACCGACGGCCGGCTGCTCAGCCTGCAGCTCGACGAACTGGTCGCCGGCGTCGACTCCGACCGCGAGCTGGTGATACGCGACTACCTGCCGGCGCCGTCCGGACGCCGCAAGCGCAGCCTCGGCGAGGCCATCAGCGCGCTCGACACCCTGTCCGGCACCGACCTGCTCGACCTCGGCGCGGTGGCGCGGGCGCTCGGCTTCCCCGGCGGCGGCGAGCAACTCGACGCGGCGGTGAGCCCGCGCGGGTTCCGGCTGCTGGCGCGCGTGCCGCGGCTGCCCGACAGCGTCATCGACCGCCTGGTCGACCACTTCGGCGGCCTGCAGAAGCTCCTCGCCGCCAGCGTCGACGACCTCCAGGCCGTCGAGGGCGTCGGCGAGTCCCGCGCCCGTAGCGTCCGTGAGGGACTCTCCCGGCTGGCCGAGTCCAGCATCCTCGAACGCTACGTCTGACGTTCGGCGCCGCACGTCAGCGGCGGCCGTCCCGGCGCCGGTCGAACGACGCTGTCAGTGCCCGCCCGTAGGGTGGGAAGCCCTCCCAGCCGGGCGGGGACCGTACTCCGGACGCAACTTGCCGCCCGGCGCGTCAGCGGGCGAAGGCGGCGATCACCTCGGCGCACCGGTCCAGGTCGGCGCCGAAGCCGGGCGAGCACCTCCGGCCGCGCCCGGGACCAGTGCGGCCAGTGCGGCCACCGTCCGGCGCTGGTGGAACGGGTTCGGTGGGTCCACCGGCAGCAGGCCGAGCGGCGCCGTCAGCCCGCCAGCTCCACGTCAGTCACGCCGCGCAGGGTCCGCGCGGACCAGCCGGTCGGACGTGAGCACGTCGATGCCACGGCGTTCCAGCCCGGTGACGACGCCGGGACGGCGCCAGAACGCGTCGGCGTCCATGCCCGGTTCCCAGAGCCCGCCATGGACCAGCAGCAGCGTCGGCATCGTCGAATTCTGCCGCAGACGGACTCGTGGGCCCGGCCGCCCTCTCGCGAAGGGACCGGACCCACGAGGTTCTTCTCATTCTCCAGTTACGGCGGCGGGTGGAGCCGCCGTCACGGGTCTCACAGCGAGCGCGCGGCCTCCGCGGCAGCGTCGCCGGTGATGCCGCCCTGCGGCACCTCGACGCTCAGCTCGGGGAAGCTCAGCAGGCCGACCTCGGCGCTGGCCACCTCGACGTCGCCGACGACCGGCACCGGGACGCTGACCGTCACGCGCACCGACAGGCCGCCGCCCGACGCGGACGCGACCGTGCCGTCCTCGGCGAGGACGGTGTCGGAGTCGCGGTAGTCGGCGAAGTTCAGGTTCACCGACAGGCCGCCCAGGTCGAACGTCTCGTCGAAGCCCGGCTCGACGTGGACGACGTCGTTGTCGCCGACGTGCAGCTCGAGGGCCGGCAGCTCGTAGTCGAACGCCGCGCCGCCCGGCTCACCGGTCGCCTCCAGCCGGCCCCACGCGTTCGGCGTCTCGCCGTCGTCGGCGCCCGCGAAGCCGAGCGAGATGCCGCCGTTGGCCGCCCCGCCCAGCACGCTCAGGTCGGCGAACCGGCCACTGACCTCGGCGTACGCGCCCAGGGAGCCGTCGTCCTTCGGGAAGGTGCCGGTCTCCTGCAGCAGCTGGCCGGCGCCGACCGTGACGACCGGGCTGCCGGCCGGCAGCTCGATCGGCAGCAGGTCCGTCACCGCGCCCAGGTCCGCGATGTCGATCAGGTCGACCTCGCCGACGCCGGAGTACAGCGACGTCAGCACGCCGCCCGCGCCACCCTCGGTGACGAGGTCGTCGTTCCAGTTGGCCTTGACCTCGCCGGAGATCGCGTCGAGGTTGCCGAGGATCGGCACCTCGAGCTCGTGCAGGCCGTAGCTGGCCGACTCGGCCTCCTCCGGCAGCGCGACCTGCTCGACCAGGTACGGGACGTCGAACTCGGCGCCCGCGCCGCCGATGCTGGCGATGGTGCCGAACGCCCGGGAGAAGACGCCTTCGTCCTCGCCCTCGACACCGGCCGAGTTGGCCTCGGACTCGATCTGCCCGACGGTCACGTGCGCGTCGAGCTCCGGCACCTGCACCGGGAGCGGCGCCTTCGCGCCGGTCTGCACCTGAGCGGTGGCGTAGTAGCCGTCCGCCGCGATCCTGAACTCGCCGGAGCGCTGGTCCGGCTCTGGGCCCTGGCCGGACTCGGCGGCCTGTGCCTGCAGTCCGGCGGCCGAGCAGGCCAGCGCAACGCCGGCCACACCCGCAGCCACCTTGACCGCACCACGGCGCACACGCCGCCGGTCAGTCGCTTCCAGAGTCATGCTATTGCTCCTTCTCCACTACCCAATTCCGGCCTCGATGAGGACAAAGTCCGGATTTATCCGTGCGCGATGAATGATCACGCGTCAGAGACGCTAACTACGAGACGGATCATGAGTCAACGAACACGACGAAACGTCGTCGAAGGATGTTTTCGATTGTCCTTTTCGTCCTTTGCGACCCGGCGTCTAGGGTGTGTCTCCCGGGTCTCGGCCGTAGCGAGCGCCGCCTGGGCGTCGCGCTGTAGGCCACGGACCCCGGGAGACCCACCCTAGACTCGGATCCGATGCACGCCGCCGTCCTCTCCTGGTACTCCGCGCACGCCCGCGAGCTTCCGTGGCGCGCGGCGGACCGGACGCCGTGGGGCGTGCTCGTGAGCGAGATCATGCTCCAGCAGACGCCGGTCGTCCGGGTCGAGCCGGTGTGGCACGCATGGATGCGACGGTGGCCTCGCCCGGCCGACCTCGCCGCCGAGGAGCCGGGCGAGGCGATCCGGGCGTGGGGACGGCTCGGCTACCCGCGGCGGGCGCTGCGGCTGCACGCCGCGGCGGCGGCGATCGTCGACCGGCACGGCGGCGCGGTGCCGGCTCGCTATGACGAGCTCATCGCCCTGCCCGGCATCGGCGACTACACGGCCGCCGCCGTCGCGTCGTTCGCGTTCGGCGCCCGGCACGCCGTCCTCGACACCAATGTCCGACGGGTGCTCGCGCGCGCCGTCGCCGGCACCCAGTACCCGTCGGCGGCGCCCACGGCGGCCGAGCGGCGCATGGCGCTGGACCTCGTCCCGGACGCCGCGACGGCGCCGCGCTGGGCCGTCGCCGTCATGGAGCTGGGGGCGCTGGTCTGCACGGCGCGGTCGCCGTGCTGCTCGTCCTGCCCCCTTGCCGCATCCTGCGCCTGGCGCCTCGCCGGCTCCCCTCCGGACGACGGGCCCGCACGCCGCGGCCAGCCCTGGCACGGCACCGACCGTCAGGTCCGCGGCCGGCTGATGGCGGTCCTGCGCGACTCGGCCGTCCCGGTGCCCAAGCACCGCCTGGACGCGGTGTGGACCGAGCCGGTGCAGCGGGAACGCGCACTGGACACCCTGGTCGCCGACGGCCTGGTCGAGCCCCTGGACGGCGATCTCTTCCGCCTCCCGGCCGCGCGGCTCCCATGATCATCAACGATCCGACCACCTGTAGGGGGTTGGATCGTTGATGATCATGGCGAAATCGACGTCCCGGCGTGACCACTCTTGACCGGCGGTAATCATTTCGCTACGTTCCGCCACAAGCTGGCTCGCTGAAAACGGCAACCGCCCGCCCCTCGCTGGGAGGCCCGCATGCCCCGGATGCACCGTCGAAGCCTGTTACGTGTCGCCGCGGCCACGACCGCCGCCGCGTTGCTCGTCCCGCCGAGTCTGGCCGCTCCGGCGACCGCGACCGCGGACGACGAGCGAGAGGAGTGGGTCGCCGCCCAGCTGGACGGCATGACGCTGGAAGAGAAGGTCGGCCAGTTGTTCGTCGTCCAGGTGTACGGGGCCGACGCGCACACCGTCACCGCGGCGCAGCAGGCCAGCAACCAGGCCGCCTACGGCGTCGACACGCCCGCGGACGTGGTGGAGAAGTATCACCTCGGCGGCGTCATCTACTTCGCGTGGGCGGGCAACGTGAACAGCCCGCGGCAGATCGCGCAGCTCTCGAACGACCTCCAGCAGACGGCCACGGGCGACGGCGGGCCGCCGCTGATCGTCAGCACCGACCAGGAGACCGGCATCGTCGCCCGCATGCCGGCCCCGGCGACGCAGTTCCCCGGCGCTCAGGCGCTCGCCGCCGCCCAGAGCACGAACGCCGCCCGCGAGGCGGCCAAGATCACCGCCCGCGAACTGCGCGCCGTCGGCATCAACCAGAATTTCGCGCCGGTCGCCGACGTCAACGTGAACGCCGAGAACCCGGTCATCGGCGTGCGCAGCTTCAGCTCCGACCCGGCGATGGCCTCGGCCTACGTCGCCGCTCAGGTGGCCGGCTACCAGAGCGGCGAGGGCGTCGCGGCGGCCGCCAAGCACTTCCCGGGCCACGGCGACACCAGCACGGACAGCCACTACGGCGTCCCGGAGATCGACCACACGCGCGCGGAGTGGGAGGCCATCGACGCGCCACCGTTCCAGGCGGCGGTCGACGCGGGGATCGACGTGATCATGACGGCGCACATCGTCGTCGACAGCCTGGACCCGACGGGGGTGCCGGCGACGCTGTCCGAGCCGATCATCACCGGGCTGCTGCGCGGCGAGCTCGGCTACGACGGCGTCGTCGTCACGGACGCGCTGAACATGGAGGGCGTGCGCCAGGGCTTCGGCCCGGACCGCGTCCCGGTGCTCGCCCTCCGGGCCGGCGTCGACCAGTTGCTGGTGCCGAAGGACGGCGACATGGACGTCATGTACCAGGCGGTGCTGCGGGCGGTCCGCGACGGCGAGATCAGCGAGGACCGGCTGGACGAGAGCGTCGAGCGGATCCTGGAGCTGAAGTGGAAGCGCGGCATCACCGGCGACGAGCAGGTCGACGTCGACCGCGTCGACCGGACCGTCGGCGTCCGCGCGCACCAGGCCGCCGCCCAGCGGATCACCGACCCGACCGTCACCGCGCTGCGCAACACCGGCGCCGACGGCGCGGCCATCCTGCCGGTCAGCGCCACCAGCAGGGTCAACGTCGTCACGACGAACACGGCGGCCGGCAACGACCTCGCGGCCGCCCTGACGGCCCAAGGCGCGACGACGGCGACCCAGGCGGTCGGCACCCGGCCCAGCGACGCCGCGATCGCCGCCGCCGTCCAGGCCGCGCCCGCCCACGACCTCACCGTCGTGCTCACGTCGAACGCCTGGGACATCCTGACGACGGACCCGCAGGGCCGGCAGCGCCGCCTGGTCGCCGAGCTGGCCGCCACCGGGCACCCGGTCGTCGCGGTCGCCGTGCGCAACGCCTACGACGTCGCGTACCTGCCCGAGTCCGCCGGGTTCCTCGCCGCCTACTCGTCGACGACGGTGTCGATGCGCAGCGTCGCGAAGGTGCTGACCGGCGCCATCTCCCCCGCGGGACGGCTGCCCGTCGTCGTCCCGGCTGCCGACGGCAGCGTGCTCTACCCGATCGGCCACGGCCTCACCTGGTGACCCCCGCCCGCACACACCGAGGAGCCCCCATGGACCGCCGTACGTTCATCGCATCGGCCGGCGCCGCAGGTGCCGCAGGTGCCGCCGTCGTCGCCGCCCCGTCAGCCGCGTTCGCGGCCGGCAGCACCGACAGCGCCCGGGCGGTGCTGACGGGCGCGCAGCGGCTGGCCGACGACGGCTGGACGGCGCTGTCCGGCCACCGCGTCGGCGTCATCTCGAACCCGACCGGGATCCTGCCGGACGCCTCGCACATCGTCGACAGCATGGTCGCCTCCGGCGCCGTCAACATCGCCGGGGTGTTCGGCCCGGAGCACGGCTTCCGCGGCTCGGCGCAGGCCGGCGAGGCGGAGGAGACGACGATCGACCCGCGCACCGGCGTGACGGTGTACGACGCGTACGGCGCGCAGGAGGCCGGCTTCATGCGGATGTTCGCCGAGGCGGACGTCGAGGTCGTCGTCTTCGACATCCAGGACGTCGGCGCCCGGTTCTACACCTACATCTGGACGATGTGGTCGGCGATGCGCGCGGCCGCCCGCATGGGACTGAAGTTCGTCGTGCTGGACCGCCCGAACCCGGTCGGCGGCTCGGCCCGCGGGCCGATGCTGTTCCCCGGGTTCGAGTCGGGCATCGGGCAGCGCTACATCGTCCAGCAGCACGGCATGACGGTCGGCGAGCTGGCCCGGTTCTTCAACACCGAGTTCCTGCCCGACGACGCCGGCGGCTCCGTCGAGGACCTCGAGGTCGTGACGATGCGCCGCTGGCGGCCGGACTCCCACTACGCCGACACCGGGCTGCCGTGGGTGCTGCCCAGCCCGAACATGCCGACCCCCGAGACCGCGCAGGTCTACGTGGGCACCTGCGTCTTCGAGGGGACGACGGCGTCGGAGGGCCGCGGCACCACGCGGCCGTTCGAGCTGATCGGCGCACCGTACGGCACTTATCACTGGGCGGACGATCTCAATGCGGCCGGGCTGCCCGGCGTCGACTTCCGCGAGGCCTACTTCGTGCCGTGGATCAGCAAGAACGTCGGAGTGGTCAACGGCGGCGTCCAGCTGCACGTCACCGACCCGGCCGCGTTCGACCCGGTCCGCACCGGCGTCGCGATGCTGGTCGCGGCGAAGGGCCGGTACCCCGACGCGTTCGCGTGGCGCGGCGGCGGCACCAGCGACGGCTTCATCCACAAGTTGCACGGGTCGGAGCGGCTGCGGGTGATGGTCGACGCGGGGGCGTCGACGGACGATATCGTCGCCTCGTGGCAGGACGAGCTGGCCGAGTTCGACCGGCGCCGCCAGCCCTACCTGCTCTACCGGGGCCGGCGATGACGGCGCGCCGCGTCGTCCTCGTCACCGCGCTCGCGACGGCCCTGCTCGGCGCCGGCGTCCCCGCGGGAGCCGGCGGCGACGACGGCCGGTTCGACCGCCCGCACGACGACTTCATGTCGCCGCGGACGACGCTGCGCGCGGCGTCGCCGTCCGACGTCGGCCTCGACGAGGACCGCGTCGACGCGCTGGTCGAGGCAGCCGCGTCGTACACCCAGACACCGCCGGGCACCGCGCATCCGCTGTACTCCGGCATGACGGTGCTGGCCGCGCACGACGGCCGCATCGTGGCCGAGGACGCCGCCGGCTGGGCGCTGCGGTTCACCGACAACGCCGGCGGCGAGCTGCCGCAGGACGAGTGGGTCGCGGCCGGCGCCGACACCATCTACGACCTCGCCTCGGTGTCGAAGCTGTTCACGACGATCGTCGTGCTGCAGCAGGTGGAGGCCGGCCGGGTCGACCTCGACGCGCCGGTCGCCCGGTACCTGCCCGCGTTCGCCGCCAACGGCAAGGAGGCCATCACCGTCCGGCAGCTGCTGACGCACACCAGCGGGCTGGTCGCGTGGCTGCCGCTGTGGCGGGACTGGCCGACGCCGGAGGCGCGCATCGCCGCGGTCCTGAACACCACCCCGGCGAACCCGCCCGGCACGACGTACCTCTACTCCGACCTCAACATGATCACCGCCGGGCTGATCGCCGAGGCAGTCGCCGGTGCGCCGCTGGACCAGCTGGTCGCCGACGGCGTCACGGGGCCGCTCGGCATGACCGACACCGGCTACAACCCACCCACGTCCGAACTGGACCGCATCGCGGCGACGGAGTTCCAGGCGGCGCCGCCGCGCGGCATGGTCCGCGGCGAGGTGCACGACGAGAACGCCTGGTCGCTGAACGGCGTCGCGGGGCACGCCGGCGTGTTCGGGACGGCGCAGGATCTGGCTCGGCTGGCGCAGGCGATCCTCAACGGGGGTGCCTACGGCGGCGAGCGGATCCTGCGGCCGGACACCGTCGAGGCGATGCTCACCGACGAGAACGCCGCCTTCCCCGGCAACGCGCACGGCCTCGGCTTCGAGCTGGACCAGCGCTGGTACATGGACGCGCTGGCGTCGCCGTCGTCGGCCGGGCACACCGGCTTCACCGGAACGAGCATGGTTGTCGATCCGCAGTCGCGCTCGTTCGTGATCCTGCTGACCAACCGCGTGCACCCGTCGCGCAGCTGGGGCAGCGTCAACCCGGCCCGGCGGGCGGTCGCGCACGAACTGGCCTACGCGCTGGCCGTCGAGCCGCGGGCCGGCGACGACGCCTGGCGGGCGCACGAGGGCGACGCGACGACGTCGACGCTCAGCCTGCCGGTCGAGTTGTCCGGCAGCTCGACGCTGCTGTTCGATCTGTTCGTCGACACCGAGTCGACCGACCGGCTCACGCTGGAGCGCTCCACCGACGACGGCGCCACCTGGACGCCGGTGCCGTTCGCCGCCCGGGCCGGGCGCGACAGCATCGACGCGGCCGACGGCGTCGTCAGCGGCTACCAGGGCCGGCAGTGGTGGACGGTGCGGGCGGGCCTGCCCGGCGACGGCGCCACGATCCTGCGCTGGCGCTACGTCACCGACGCGCTCTACCAGGGCCGCGGCGTCTACGTCGACGACGTCAAGGTGCGCACCCGCGGCAAGCCGGTGTTCGACGGCGAGCGGCACCCGGACCGGTTCGTCGCCGACGGCTGGGTCAGATCAGGTCGATGAGGTCGGCCACCGAGTTGACCACGTGGTTCGGCTGGAACGGGAACCGGCCGATGTCGGCGCGGGCGGTGGAGCCGGTCAGCACCAGGTAGGTGCGCAGCCCGGCCTCCATGCCCGCGACGACGTCGGTGTCCATGCGGTCGCCGACCATCGCCGTCATCTCGGAGTGCGCCTCGATGGCGTTCATCGCGCTGCGGAACATCATCGGGTTCGGCTTGCCCACGTAGTACGGGTCGCGGCCGGTGGCCCGGGTGATCATCGCGGCGACGGCGCCGGTGGCCGGCAGCGGGCCGTCCTGCGACGGGCCGGTGGAGTCGGGGTTGGTGGCGATGAACCGGGCGCCCTCGCCGATCAGCCGGATCGCCCGGGTGATCGCCTCGAACGAGTACGTGCGGGTCTCGCCGAGCACCACGTAGTCGGGCTTGATGTCGGTGAGGACGTAGCCGATCTCGTGCAGCGCCGTGGTCAGCCCGGCCTCGCCGATGACGTACGCCGTGCCGCCCGGGTGCTGGTCGTCGAGGAACTGCGCCGTGGCCAGCGCGGACGTCCAGATGGACTGCTCGGGGAGGTCGAGGCCGCTACGCGCCAGCCGGGCGGCGAGGTCGCGCGGCGTGTAGATGGAGTTGTTGGTGAGCACCAGAAAGCGGCGCTCACGGTCGACGAGACGGCGCAGGAAGTCCGCCGCGCCCGGGATGGCGCGGTCCTCGTGCACGAGGACGCCGTCCATGTCGGTCAGCCAGCACTCGATCTCACGGTCGGTCACGCGCACCACTCTAGGACGTGGTGCGTCCGTTCCCCCTGTGTCGGACGGATCGGGTAGGGTCGCCGGGGTTTGACCATTCACGCACCCCCTTGCATAGGAGTTCCACGATGTCTCGATCCACCCGGTCCGCTTCGCTGCTCGGCGCCGCGGCCGCCCTCGTCCTCGGCCTCACCGCGTGTGGCAGCGACAGCGGCGGCGGGGAGTACTGCGACCTGCTGAACGCGGCCGAGGACGACTCGTCGCTGGCCGACGCCGACCCCACCGACCCGGAGGCGATGGAGGAGTTCTCCAACCGCATCCAGGAGATCGTCGACGCCGCGCCCGACGACATCAAGGGCGACTGGGAGACGTTCGCGACCTCGCTGGAGGCCGCCGCCGACCCCGAGTCGGTCGACGAGGACGCCATGACCGAGACCATGACGGCGCTGGAGAACATCACCCAGAACGTCCAGGACGAGTGCGACATCGACATGAGCTGAGCCTGACGGCTCGCTGTCTGATGGCTCGCTGAACGCGAAACGGCCCCGGAGCGGATGCTCCGGGGCCGTTGTCGTGGGACGTCGTTACGACGTCTTCTCGCGCTTCGTCGCCGCGGCCGTGCCGCTGGCGGCGCCCGCACCGACCGGCGTCGCGACGTCGGCCAGCTCGGACTTCGGGCTGCCGACGAACGTGAACGTCGCGCCGTTGCCCTCGCCCTCGACGTCGATCAGGACGAGCTCGCCCGCCTTGAGTTCGCCGAAGAGGATCTTCTCGGACAGCGTGTCCTCGATCTCGCGCTGGATGGTCCGGCGCAGCGGCCGGGCCCCCATGACGGGGTCGAATCCGTGCTTGGCCAGCAGATCCTTCGCCGGCTGCGTGAGCTCGAGGCCCATGTCCTTGTCGCGCAGCCGCTCGTCCAGCTCGGCGATGCGAAGGTCGACGATGCGCAGCACCTCGTCCTGCGTCAGCTGGTGGAACACGACGATGTCGTCGACACGGTTCAGGAACTCGGGCCGGAAGTGCTGCTTGAGCTCCTCGGTGACCTTCGCCTTCATCCGGTCGTAGCTGCCACCGACGTCGTCCGCGGCCGAGAAACCGAGGTTGACGCCCTTGGCGATGTCCTTGGTGCCCAGGTTCGTGGTCATGATGATGACGGTGTTCTTGAAGTCCACGACCCGGCCCTGCGCGTCGGTGAGCCGGCCGTCCTCGAGCACCTGCAACAGCGAGTTGAAGATGTCGGGGTGGGCCTTCTCGACCTCGTCGAAGAGCACGACGGAGAACGGACGCCGGCGCACCTTCTCGGTCAGCTGGCCGCCCTCTTCGTACCCGACATAGCCGGGCGGGGAGCCGAACAGCCGCGAGACGGTGTGCTTCTCGGAGAACTCGCTCATGTCGAGCTGGATCAGTGCCGCCTCGTCGCCGAAGAGGAACTCCGCCAGCGTCTTGGACAGCTCGGTCTTTCCGACACCGGACGGGCCGGCGAAGATGAACGAGCCACCGGGACGCTTCGGGTCCTTCAGGCCGGCCCGGGTACGGCGGATCGACTTGGACAGCGCCGAGATGGCGTCCTCCTGGCCGATGATCCGCTTGTGCAGCTCGTCCTCCATGTGGAGCAGGCGCGAGGTCTCTTCCTCGGTGAGCTTGAACACCGGGATGCCGGTGGAGAACGCCAGCACCTCCGCGATCAGCTCGTCGTCGACCTCGGCGACGACGTCGAGGTCACCGGCCTTCCACTGCTTCTCGCGCTCGATCTTCTGCGCGATGAGCTGCTTCTCCTTGTCGCGCAGCGACGCGGCCTTCTCGAAGTCCTGCGAGTCGATCGCGGACTCCTTCTCGCGCCGCACGTCGGCGATGCGCTCGTCGAACTCGCGCAGGTCCGGCGGCGCCGTCATGCGACGGATGCGCAGCCGGGCGCCGGCCTCGTCGATGAGGTCGATCGCCTTGTCCGGGAGGTACCGGTCGGAGATGTAGCGGTCGGCCAACTGCGCCGCCGCGACCAGCGCGCCGTCGGTGATGGACACCCGGTGGTGCGCCTCGTAACGGTCGCGCAGGCCCTTGAGGATCTCGATGGTGTGGGCGAGGGTCGGCTCCTGCACCTGGATGGGCTGGAACCGGCGCTCGAGAGCGGCGTCCTTCTCGACATACTTGCGGTACTCGTCGAGCGTGGTGGCGCCGATGGTCTGCAGCTCGCCCCGGGCCAGCATGGGCTTCAGGATCGACGCGGCGTCGATGGCGCCCTCGGCGGCGCCCGCACCGACGAGGGTGTGGATCTCGTCGATGAACAGGATGATGTCGCCGCGGGTGCGGATCTCCTTCAGGACCTTCTTCAGCCGCTCCTCGAAGTCACCGCGGTAGCGAGAGCCCGCCACCAGGGCGCCGAGGTCGAGCGTGTAGACGTGCCGGTCCTTCAGCGTCTCGGGCACCTCGCCCTTGACGATGGCCTGCGACAGCCCCTCGACGACGGCGGTCTTGCCGACGCCGGGCTCGCCGATGAGCACGGGGTTGTTCTTGGTGCGGCGGGACAGCACCTGCATGACCCGCTCGATCTCTTTCTCGCGGCCGATGACCGGGTCGAGCTTGCCCTCGCGGGCGGC
Source organism: Jiangella muralis (assembly GCF_001270745.1). Classification (GTDB taxonomy): domain Bacteria; phylum Actinomycetota; class Actinomycetes; order Jiangellales; family Jiangellaceae; genus Jiangella; species Jiangella muralis. The sequence goes on along the minus strand of NZ_LFXL01000026.1, from coordinate 44,663 downwards.
CTGGGTCAGATTGCGGCCGAACTGGTCGAGAACGAGCGAGCTGGACGGCGCCTCGCCCTGCGGGCCGGCGCCGGCGGTGGCCGCCGCCTTGCCGCCCTGGTAGCCCGACAGCAGCTGGATGACCTGCTGGCGGACGCGGTTGAGGTCGGCGCCGAGCTTCACCAGCACCTGGGCGGCGACGCCCTCGCCCTCACGGATGAGGCCGAGCAGGATGTGCTCGGTGCCGATGTAGTTGTGGCCGAGCTGCAGCGCCTCGCGCAGGCTCAGTTCCAGCACCTTCTTGGCCCGCGGCGTGAACGGGATGTGCCCGCTCGGCGCCTGCTGACCCTGGCCGATGATCTCTTCGACCTGTTGGCGCACGGCCTCGAGCGAGATGCCGAGACTCTCGAGCGCCTTCGCCGCCACACCCTCGCCCTCGTGGATGAGACCCAGGAGGATGTGCTCGGTGCCGATGTAGTTGTGGTTGAGCATCCGGGCCTCTTCTTGGGCCAGGACGACAACACGCCTCGCGCGGTCGGTAAACCTCTCGAACATCAGTGGCGCTCCTTGCCGAGCGGTCGGCTGTAGAGACGGGGACTCCACATCTGACCATTCGATGCTATATCCGCCGGCCGCCTCTCCCCCCGCGGTGGTCCTGGAACGAGACGGCGGCGACGGATCCTTCGTACTTACTGTGCCTGCAAGAACACCACGCCGGGTACCCGATGTTCCACTCGATGAGCCTGTTGACCCCGGAGTTCGCTGCGGGCGAAGTTCCGTAGAGTGGCCGGATGCGCCGCACCGCCGTCCTTCTCGCGGCGGTGGCGGCCCTGGCGACGGGCTGTGCAGCGGGCGACGCGGCGGTGCTCACGCCGTCGCCGACGCCGTCGTCGGAGCGGACACCGGCCGGGTCGTGGGACGAGCTGAGCGGCCGGCTGACGGCCCTCGACGCCGACGTCGGCATGGTGGCGGCCCGCATCGACGACTCCGGGCGCTGCGAGCCCGTGGCGGAACTCGACCCCGCCACGCCGCGGCCGATGGCGTCCATCTTCAAGCTGTACGTGCTGGGCGCCGTCGCGGCCGCCGTCGACGCCGGCTCGCTGTCCTGGACCGACCAGCTCACCGTCAGCGGCGGGCTGCGCAGCCTGCCGTCCGGCGAGCTGCAGGATGCGCCGGACGGCACTCGCGTGACGGTCGAGCGGGCGGCCGCCGCGATGATCGCAGTCAGCGACAACACCGGCGCCGACCTGCTGATGGACCGCGTCGGCCGGGCCGCCGTCGAGGACGCGATGACGGCGATGGGGCACGCGCGGCCGCAGCTGAACCGTCCGTTCCTCACCACGCGCGAGTTCTTCACCGTCGGCTGGGGGCCGCTGGACCTGCGCGACGACTGGGCCGCCGCCGGGGCGGTGGCGCGCACCCGGATGCTGGCGGCGCTGCCCGGCGGGCCGCTGCGGGTGTCCGGGCGGGACATCACCGGCCCGGCCTGGGACTCCGGCGTCGACTGGTTCGGCTCCGCCCTGGACGTGTGCGCGGCGCAGGCGGCCCTGCACGCCCGGGCGGACTCGGACGAGACGCTGCGGGCCGTCCTCGGGCAGAACCGCGGAGTGACGATCGACGAGGGCGCCTGGCCCTACGTCAGCTTCAAGGGCGGCAGCGCACCCGGCGTGGTGACCGCGTCCTGGTACGGCGAGCGCGCCGACGGCGAACGGTACGTGTTCGTCATGCAGGCCGCGGCGCCGTCCCCGGACGCGCTGGCCGGGCACGACGCGTTCTTCGCACTGGGCGCGGACGCGTTCGCGCTGCTCACCGCCTACCAGGGACCGTAGGGCCCGTCGTGGGTGTTGCCGTTGCGGCGGCCGCCGCCGTACTGCCGCACCGCCGGCCGCACGTCGACCAGGTACACGGCCGCGCCGACCACGCCGAGCAGGTTCACGAAGAACAGCGGCGACGGGAACAGCGCGATCTCGATGAGCGTGGCGACGCCCAGGATCGACAGCCAGATGGTCTTGCTCCACTTGCCGGCGGCGGGGAACGCCTGCTGCGGCACCCGGATCGCGTCGACGAAGGCGTATCCCTTCAGCCCCAGAGCGCCGATGCCCAAGAGGATCAGGATCCAGGACTGGAAATCACCAAAGGTGTTGAGATCGCCCACGGTGACACTCTACGTGATCTACCGGCGCGCCCCGAGGTCAGCGCTTGCCCTTCAGGTCGTCGGCCGCCTTCTCGGTGATCTCGGCCACCTCGTCGGCGGCGTCGGCCACCCGGCCGCGCACGTTCGCGACCGCGTGCTCGACGGCCGGCCCGTACTCGGCCCGCAGCTTCGTGACGACGCCCTCGCCACGGGTGGCGAACTGCTCGTACGCCTTGCCCGCCTCACGACCGGCGTCGGCCAGCAGCTCGCGCACCTTCTGCGGCAGGTCGGCGGCCTTCGCCTGCGCCGTCAGCAGGAGGTCGGGCAGGCCGGCGCGGAACGCCTGCACGTCGGCCGGCAGCTCGGCGAACCGCGTGCGGAACTCGTCGCGCAGCTTCTCGTCGTTGACGGCCTCGGTGAGCTTCGCCGGCAGCTCGCGCAGCGCCGCCACGGCGGCCTCGGCCGCACCGGCGGCGGCGTAGAGGGGCTTGCGGTCGGTGTTCGTGGTCTCGGTGGTCATGGGGATCACCCTTCTTTCTCGGTGCCGTGGCGCGCGGCGTTCGCGGCCCGGAACGATGCGTAGACGTCGAGCAGCGCCCGCTTCTGCTGCTCGTCGAGGCCGGGGTCGGCCAGGACGGCGTCCTCGACGCTGTGGTCGCCGCTGGGTTCGTCCAGCAGCCCGGCCCGGACGTAGAGCGCCTCGGAGGAGATGCGCAGCGCCTTCGCGATCTGCTGCAACACCTCGGCCGACGGTTTGCGCAGGCCGCGCTCGATCTGGCTGAGGTACGGGTTGCTGACGCCGGCGAGGTCGGACAGCTGCCGCAGCGACAGCTGCGCGGTGCGCCGCTGGTCGCGGAGGAACTCGCCGATCCCGGCCGTCGTCATGTACTCCACGGTAGCTAACTCTTGCAAGCATTTGCAAGCGGCGGCTAGCGCGGACGGTGTGCCTCGCCGATGATCATGGGACGACGGGGAGGCCGTCCTCCAGCTCCGCCAGCGTGAGCAGTACCAGCGACGACGTCCACGCCAGCGGCGCCACCGAGGCCGGCGTCGCCTCGGAGTCGACCTTCTCGGGCAGCGAGCCGAGCGGCGTGCGGTAGTCGTCGAGGAAGGTCAGCAGGCGGTCGGCGTCCTCACGATCGCCGTTGCCGGCCAGGGCGAGCGCCAGCAGCGCCGTCTCGGGCGTCCACGCGACGTCGACGTCCTTGTGCCAGGCCTCGCCGGGACGGTGGCCGCCGTTGGGCACCCGCAGCGCCAGCTCGGTGTCGCGCACCGCGGCGCTGACCTCGGGCGTCGACGGCGCGAAGGGCGGGGCGAGGAACGTCACCGCGGCATCGGCGCCACCCTCGGGGCGGGTGCGGGGGTAGCCGTGGGCGCCGAACTCGCGCGTGATCGCCTCGTCCAGGCGGCGGGCGGCGTTGCTCCACACGAACGGGTCGTCGACGCCGATCAGCGGGGCCAGCGCGAGCGCCGAGCGCAGCCCGAGCGACAGCGGCGCCGCCACCCCGAGCGTCAGCTCCGACTCGTCCTTCTCCCAGTAGTCCGACGACGGCTCGGGCAGGCCATCCTCCTGGAGGGACGCGACGATCGCGTTCGCCGACGCGATGACGGCCGGCCGCAGGTCCTCCAGCACCTCGGATGCGACCTCCGGCTCGACCGTCCGCGACACCAGCCACACCGCCCACAGCACCCAGCCGGCACTGTCGAGCTGCTTGGGCCGGTCGTCGGGCGGGCCGGAGCCGTCGGCGAGGTACCGCGCCTCCCACTCGCCGTCGGCCGGGGCCACCCGGGCGAGGAAGCCGAGCACGTCGGCCGCTTCGTCGTCGTGCCCGGTGACGGCGTAGGCGGCGGCCGCGAACGACGCGTCGCGGGGCCAGACGTGCCGCCAGGCGGTGACGGGGGCGGCGATCAGCGCGCCGGTCGGCGAGGTCAGCGCGCGCAGGTCGAGCAGCGCCCGCTCGGACATCGCGTGGTACCTGGTCCCGTGGCCGGGGATGTCGCCGTCGGACAGCCAGCGCCGGTCGTCGTCGATGCGGGCGGCGACGTCGGGATCGGACCGGTTCGCGGAGCTGAGCACGCTGCTGCCGGGCACGAACGCCGCGTCGGACCCGACCGGCACCGTGGCCACCGCGCCGCCGGCCTCGACCATGACGCCGTCGGCCCGGAGCGGGAGCACGGTGCCGCGCGACGGGGCCATGCTGAGTGCGGCGATGACGAGGATCACCGCCGGCAGCCCTATGCGCCACCCGAGGCGGCGGGACGATCGCACCTCACCAGCGTACGTGGTCCAGACCATTGCGACGTTCCCCGCCAGGTCACGGTTCGGTCGCCGTGCGTTCTCCGGGAGTTGGTTCCGTGGTCCACGATGGTGCTGTGGCCCCACCCCCAGAGTCTCGGCTGGTCAGACGGCTCGGCACCGGCGACGCTGTCGCGATCGGGCTGGCCGCGATGATCGGCACCGGCGTCTTCGTCGCCTGGCAGCCGGCGGCGTCGGCGGCCGGTGCGTGGCTGCTGGCCGGGCTGGCCGTCGCGGCGTTCGTCGCCTTCTGCAACGCGACGTCGACCGCCCAGCTGGCCGCCGTCCACCCGGAGGCCGGCGGCGCCTACCACTACGGGCGGCTGCGGCTCGGCGACGCGTGGGGCGCGCTGGCGGGGTACGCGTTCGTGCTGGGCAAGTCGGCGTCGTGTGCGACGGCGGCGCTGGCGGTCGGCGCGTACCTGTGGCCGTCGCACGACGTTGCGGTGGCGCTGGCGGCGGTCGTGGCCGTGACGGCGGTGAACCTGGCCGGGGTGAGGAGGACGGCGCGGGTCGGCGCCGTGCTCGTGGCGCTGGTGATCGCCGTGCTGGCGGCGGTCGTCGGGACCGGGCTGGGCGGCGCCGGGGTGGCGCCGGACTGGTCGTCCGGGTCGTCCGGCGGGGTGCTGGGCGTGCTCGGCTCGGCCGCTGTGCTGTTCTACGCGTTCGCCGGGTACGCGCGCATCGCGACGCTGGGCGAGGAGGTCCGCGACCCCGCGTCGATCCCCCGCGCCGTCATCGTGTCGCTGACGGCGGCGCTGGTGCTCTACGCCGTGGTCGGGCTGACGGTGCTGCTGGTGCTCGGCGCGTCCGGGACGGTGGACTCGTCGCAGCCGCTGCGGGCGGTGGCGGCCGCCGCGGGCGCCGGCTGGCTGGAGCCGGTCGTGGCGGCGGGCGCCGCGGTGGCCGCGCTGGGCGCGCTGCTGTCGTTGCAGGCCGGCGTCGGGCGGACGGCGTTCGCGATGGCGTCGGCCGGCGACCTCCCGGCCCGGCTCGCGGCCGTCCACGCCCGCCGTCGCGTCCCGCACGTCGCCGAACTGGCCTCCGCCGTCGTGACGGTCGTGTTCGTGCTGGTCGGCGACCTCGCGACGACGCTCGCGGCGAGCGCCTTCGCGGTGCTGGTGTACTACGCGGTCGCCAACGCGGCGTCGTGGCGGCTGGGTCCGGACGAGCGCCGGTGGCCACGCTGGCTGTCCGCCGTCGGCCTCGCGTCGTGCGTGCTGCTCGCGGTGTCGCTGCCCTGGCGGACGGTCGTCGTGGGCGCCGCCGTCCTCCTCGTCGTCATGGGCGTCCGCGCGATCCTGCGCTGGCAGGGTGTGTCTCCCAAGTCTCGGCCGTAGCGAGCGGCGTCCAGGGTGGATGCCGCGCAAGATGCGAGGAGCGACGACTGCCGAGAACGATCAGGTGACGGAACCGCCCGGCATTCGCGCGTTTGTGTCACCTGATCATCTCCACGATGCGGACACAAAACGATCAGGTGACGAAGACGCGGCCAATCTGGGCGATACGTCACCTGATCATCGGCAGCAGCAGCGGCGCCGCCCGGACGCCGCGCAGTAGGCCACGGACCCGGGCGACACCCTAGGCGCCGGCCGTGACCCGCCGGGGCTGCCGCAGCGTCAGGACGGCCGGGACGAGGAAGGCCCAGAACCCCGAGACCGGCATGAGCGCGGCGCCCCACCCGGTCAGCGCCAGCAGCCCCCAGCCCAGGGCGCGGGGCGGCGCGTCACCCCGTCGCTCCAGAGACCGCACGACGCCGCCGAGCAGGCCGAGACCAAGACCGGCCGTGACGTACCAGAAGCCCACCCCGCGCTCGGCGATCAGCGCGGGATCGGCCTCGACCGCTAGGACGACGCCGGCCTCCCAGGTCGAGCGCAGCGAGTCGGGATAGATCACCGGGGCGCTCAGGACGTGCAGGCCGGCGATGACCAGCAACGACCAGCCGACGAGCGGGCGGCGCACAGTCTGCGTCATGGTGCCATGATGGCACAATGTGCCAACTACGGCCAGATGGGTGCCAGCCGGACGAGGATCAACTCGACGGCCTCGGCGACGGTGCCGCCGTCCTCGGCCGCCCACCGCAGCATCGCCGCGTCCAGCGCACCCAGATAGGCGCCGGCGATGACCACGGCGGTCGCCCGGTCGAGCGGCGTGCCGCGGGCCGGGTCCTCCAGCACCGTGACCACGCGCGCCGTCCAGGCCGGGTTCGCGAGGAACGCCGCCTGGAGGGCGGGAACGGCGTCGCTGATGCGCCAGGCGGTGCGGATCCGTGCGCTCTCGGCGTCCAGGTGCGCCCCGATGGCGCGGGCGGCGTGCTCGATGACGTCACGCGGCGGGAGGTCGGGCGCGGCCGCGGCGACCACGTCGTCCCACATCGCCATCCATTCGACCGGGAGGTCGAGCAGGATCCGGTCCTTCGTCGGGAAGTGGCGATACAGCGTGCGCCGCGACACCCCGGCGTCAGCCGCGATCTGCTCCATGGTCACCGCCTCGTAGCCGCGCTCGTCGAACAGCCGCAGCCCCGCCTCGACGATCTCGCCGCGGGTCGCGCGCTGCCGGCGGGCACGGAGGTCGCTCACAGCTCCGGCCAGTCGACGGCGGTTCGGAGGGTGCCGACGGGGTGACCACCGCCGAGGACGGGGACGGTGGACAGCTCGTCCAGCGCCGGGGCGTCGACCCCGAGCCGCCGGAGCGCGGCCACCAGGACCGGCATGCGCGCCCGCGTTCCCCCGTCGTCGATCTTGACGGCGACCGCGCGGCCGTCGTCGAGGGCGGCGGCGAGGACGGCTTCGGCGCCGCCCTTGGCGACCAGGCCGGGCACGCCGCGGATCAGCTGCATCTCGTCGCGCGTGGTGCCGCTGGTGTACTCGGGGTGCGCCCGGATCGCGTCGGCCACCCGCCGCTCCGGCGTCCCCGACTGCGCCAGCGCGAGCGCCCGGAAGATCCGGGCCAGCCCGGTCAGGGACATCGCGAACAGCGGCGCGCCGCAGCCGTCGACGCCGGTGTGCGTCGCCGGCGCCCCCGCCAGCGAGCCGACGGTGTCGTGGATCGCCGCCTGCAGCGGATGCGCCGGGTCCAGATAGTCCTCGACCGGCCATGAGTTGACGACGCAGGTGAGCAGCATCGCGGCATGCTTGCCGGAGCAGTCGGCGGCCAGCGACGACGGCTCACCGCCCGTGCGGACGTAGTCGACCATCGTGGTGTGGTCGATCGGGAAGCCCGGCGTGTTCCGCAGCGCCGACTCGTCCAGCCCGCCGAGCGCGAGGATGCGCCGCACGCCGTCGAGGTGGATCGGCTCGCCGGAGTGGCTGGCCGCCGCGAGCGCCAGCAGCTCGCCGTCCAGCGGCAGCCCCAGCCGGACCATCGCCGCGGCCTGCGCCGGCTTGTTCGACGACCGCGGGTACATCGGCTCCTCGGCGCGGCCGGCGGTGAACGCCACCGACCCGTCGGCGGCCAGCGCGGCCACCGAGCCATGGTGCCGGGACTCCACCAGCCCCGACCGGACCACCTCAGCCACCAGGACGGCGTCGCCCGCGTGCATGTCGCTCCTCGCTTCTCGGCGCAAATCGGTGCGACGATCCTGTCACGCGCCCGTCCGTCAGATGGAGAAACCGCCGTCGACCAGCACCGACGTCCCGGTGATGTAGCGGCCGTCGTCGCCGGCGAGGTGCGCGACGGTGGCGGCGATCTCGGCCGGGTCGGCGTACCGGCCCAGCGCCGTGTGCGACCGGACGGTGTCGGAGTACGGCCCGTCGGCCGGGGAGAGGTCGGTGTCGGTGGGGCCGGGGTGCACGATGTTGGCCCGGATCCCCCGGCTGCCGAGATCGCGCGCCATGCCCTTCGTCAGCCCGGTCAGCGCGGTCTTGCTCATCGCGTACAGCCCGTAGCCGGGGAAGACGGTGCGCTCGGCGACCAGGCTGCCGATGGTCACGATGCTGCCGCCGTCGGTCATGTGCCGGGCGGCGGCCTTGGAGGCGACGAACGGCGCCCGGACGTTCACCGCGATGGTGCGGTCGAACTCGTCCAAGCCGAGCTCCTCGATGGGCCCGACGGGGTATCGCGCGGCATTGTTGACCAGGATGTCCAGGCGGCCGAACCGGTCGGCGACGGTGTCGACGGCGGCCGTCAGCGCGACGGCGTCGGCGCTGTCGACCCGCAGGGCGAGCGCGCGCCGTCCGGCCTCCTCGACCGCGGCGACCACCTTGTCCGCGGCCGCGGTGTCGGCGAGGTAGGTGAAGGCGACGTCGGCGCCGTCCTCGGCCAGCCGGCGGACCACCGCCGCGCCGATGCCCCTGCTGCCGCCGATGACCATGGCCGCCCTGCCGTCGAGCCCTGTTCTCGTCTGCATGTTCATGTCTCCAGTGTCCGCTCGCGGGGACCGCGTAGCTGGCGGCTTTCGGCCGCCGCGCCGGCGCCTGGACGCGCGTGCGACGATGCGGGGATGCGAGCGGTCGTGCAGCGGGTGACGTCGGCGTCGGTCTCGGTGGACGGGGAGGTCGTCGGGGCGATCGAGCCGGACGGGCAGGGCCTGCTGGTGTTGGTCGGGGTGACCCACGACGACAGCGCCGACGACGCCGCCAAGCTGGCCCGCAAGGTCTGGGGCCTGCGCATCCTCGCCGACGAGCGGTCCGCATCCGACGTCGGCGCGCCGATCCTCGTCGTCAGCCAGTTCACGCTCTACGCCGACACCGCGAAGGGCCGCCGCCCGTCCTGGGGCGCGGCGGCGCCGGGACCGGTGTCCGAGCCGCTCGTGGCCGAGTTCGTGGCCGCGCTACGCGGGCTCGGCGCGGCCGTCGAGACCGGCGTGTTCGGCGCGGACATGCGGGTCAGCCTGGTCAACGACGGCCCGGTGACACTGCTCCTCGACACCTGACGCCCGCGGAGGACCTCATGATCATCGTGACCGGTGGCAGCGGCCAGGCCGGCCGGGCCTGCGTCGCGGACCTGACGGCGCACGGCTACGACGTCGTCTCGGTGGACCTCGTGCCGCCGGCCGACCCGTCGGTCCGGCACAGCCGCGTCGACCTCACCGACTACGGGCAGACGGTCGCGGCGTTCGCCGGCATCGACGACCGCGTCGACGGCGTGACGGGCATCGTGCACCTGGCCGCGATCCGGGCGCCGGGGCTGGCGCCGAACCCCGTCACGTTCTCCGTCAACACGCTGAGCACTTACAACGTGTTCGAGGCGGCCCGCCAGCTGGACATCAAGAACGTCGTGTGGGCGTCCAGCGAGACGGTGCTCGGGCTGCCGTTCGACACGCCGCCGCCGTACGTCCCCGTCGACGAGGACTACCCGGGCCGGCCGGAGACCGCGTACTCGCTGTCCAAGCTGGTCGGCGAGACGATGGCCGAGCAGTTCTGCCGGTGGGATCCGGAGCGCAAGATCATCGGGCTGCGGCTGTCGAACGTCATGGACCCCGAGGACTACGAACGGTTCGCGTCGTTCCAGGACGACCCGCTGCTGCGCAAGTGGAACCTGTGGGGCTACATCGACGCCCGCGACGCCGCGCAGGCCGTCCGGCTGGCCCTCGAGGCGCCGCTGACCGGCGCGGACGTGTTCGTCATCGCCAACGCCGACACCGTCATGGAGCGGCCCAACGGCGAGCTGCTGGACGAGGTGTTCCCGGCCGTCGAGCGGCGTCGCGACGTCGGCGAGCACGAGACGCTGCTGTCGATCGACAAGGCCCGCCGGGTGCTCGGCTACGAACCGCGCTACGGCTGGCGTCAGCGCAGCTGAGGCCGCACGTGCAAGCCGGCCTCGGGGTCGACGACGACCTCCTGGGCGGCGGCCACCCCGCCGGCCAGCAGCTGGGCGTCGACCGGGGTGTTCCGCTTGAGGACGGCGAGCGCGATCGGCCCCAGCTCGTGGTGGCGGGCGGCCGAGCCGACGGTGCCGACGGTGCGGCCGTCCAGCTCGACGGGGTCGCCGTGCTCGGGCAGGGTGTCGACGGAGCCGTCGAGGTGCAGCAGGACGAGGCGGCGCGGCGGCCGGCCGAGCGTGTGCACCCGCGCGACGGTCTCCTGACCGCGGTAGCAGCCCTTGTCGAGGTGGACGGCGGTGCCGATCCAGCCGACCTCGTGCGGGATGGTGCGGTCGTCGGTGTCGAGGCCCTGACGTGGCTCGCGCGCCTCGATGCGCAGCGCCTCGTGCGCCCAGACGCCGGCCGGCTGGGTGACGTACGCGGCCAGCTCGGCCCGCGGGACGAACACGTCGCGCCCCCGCTCGGTGACGCGGCTCAGGTGCGCGGCGGCCGGCTCGGTGACCGGCTCCCACACGACGGCGAACTCGTCCGTCACGTCGGCGACCTCGACCTGGGACCAGAACTTCATCTTCTCCAGGTAGTCGCGCAGCGGCTCGGCCGACGTCCGCTCGGTGTGGAACCAGAACGCCTCGCCGTCGTCGACGCCGTAGAGCGCGTGCTCGACCCGGCCGTTCGCGTCGAGGACCAGCGCGGACGTGGCCCGATGCGGCTCGAGGTGCTCGACGTGCTGGGTGAGGAGCTGGTGCAGCCAGGTCAGGCGGTCGGGCCCACCGACCCGCAGGACGCCGCGGTGCGAGAGGTCGACCGCGCCCTTGCCGGCGACGAGGCGGCGCTGCTCGCGAAACGGGTCGCCGTAGTGCGCGGCGACGCCGTCGTCGGGCTCGGTGGCCGCGACGGCCCCGGGGGTGGCGAGCAGCGGGCTGCGGTAGACGTCCATACCCTCATTCAACACCGCGGACGAGCGAATCAGTCCCGGGCTTCGGCGGCGCCGGTGACCCGCTTGAGCTCGGCGGACAGGTGCGGCTGCAGTTCCTGGCCCATGGCCGACATCTCGTAGACGTACATCAGCGCACCCTCGACCAGCCCGTACAGCCGGTGGCCGGTGCGGTAGTCCTTGGCGGTCTCGGTCTTCAGGACGCCGCGCGTGGCCAGTTCGACCCGGGCCGGCTCGGTCTGCCCGATGTAGATCTCGACGAACCCGGTCGGGTGCGTGAGCAGCACCTCGATCTCGTCGTTCTCCTGCGGCCGCCAGTAGCCGGTCTCCCGCGCCGCGGGCCGCACCAGGTTGCCGTCGTCGTCCAGGATCCAGCTGCGGCTGCGGTACGACAGGAACGGCTTGTCCGGGACGTAGCCGAACTCGACCTCCTGGCCGAACCGGAACGCCTCGATCGTCGGGTAGTCGCCGAGGCCCGCGCCCTCCCAGCGGCCGAGCAGCCAGGCGATCGGCAGGCAGGCCGGGTGGAGGTCGTCCGGGATCTCGATCAAGCCTGGCCCTTGAACAGCTTGTAGACCACGAGCACGCCCATCATCCCGGCGGCGATGGTGACCAGGACGAGGATGCTGGTGAAGACGAGTTCGAGCACGCCCCGCAGTCTATCCGCCGGGAACGAGGTCCATGGCCGCGGTCCCCTGCGGGAACTCGACCGGCAGCGAGACGTGCTCGTGCGCGATCGTCCAGCCGCCGGCGCCACGCCGCAGCCCGTCCGTGGCACGGACCCAGTAGCCGACCTCGCGGCCGGTCGCCAGCGTGCCGCTGGTCCGGATCAGCATCCGCACGACGGCGACGTCGCCGCCCGCCTCGACGTGGACGTCGTGCGCCTGCTGGCCGATCGGGCCGGACCAGCGGGCGAACCAGTCGGCGAACCGGTCGCGCATGGCGGCCGCGCCCTGGTAGAGCAGCGGCGGGACGACGTCGAAGTACACGATGTCGTCGGCGTAGAACGACATCAGCCGGTCGAGGTCCTTCGCGTGGATGGCCGCGGACCGGGCGTCCAGCAGGGTCGTGATCTCGGTGGTGTCCATACCCTTACGACGAGGTGGCGCGCCTGTGTGTGAGGCTTGCGTTCCATGGAGCGCACCCTCGTCGTCAAGGTCACCGCCGGGTCTGACGCGCCGGAGCGGTGCTCGCAGGCCTTCACCGTCGCGACGACGGCGCTCGCCGCGGGCGCGTCGGTGTCGCTGTGGCTGACCGGCGAGTCGGCCTGGTTCGCGCTGCCCGGCCGGGCGGCCGAGTTCGAGCTTCCGCACGCGGCGCCGCTGCCCGACCTGCTCGACGCGCTGCTGGCCGGCGGCACGGTGACGCTGTGCACCCAGTGCGCCGCCCGCCGCGGCATCGGGCCGGACGACGTCATCGACGGCGTGCGCATCGCCGGCGCCCCGACCTTCGTCGAGGAGATCATGGCCGACGGCGTCCAGGCCCTCGTCTACTGAGGGCCTGGACGCCGCCTTTCGGACTGAATCAGCCGACGTGGACGTCGACGTCGGTCACGCCGATGTCGGCGACGACCGAGCGGTCGACGGTGTCGGCGCCGGGCGCCAGCGTGCGCAGCGTCCAGGTGCCGGGCGCGGCGAAGAACCGGAACTGGCCGGTCGCGCTGGTCGGGACCTCGGCGGTGAACTCGCCGGTCGCGTCCAGCAGCCGCACGTAGGCGCCCGACAGCGGCGCGTCGTCACGGTGCACGACGCCCTGGATGACGGTCTCCTTGGTCACGTCGACTCCTTCCAGCGAGACTCCGCCCGCAGTCGCTCCGCACATGAGGTCACGCCGCCCCGGGCTCGTCGCCGAGAGCGACCGGCACGCCGACCAGCGAGCCGTACTCCGTCCACGAGCCGTCGTAGTTCTTGACGTTCTCGACGCCGAGGATCTCGCGCAGCACGAACCACGTGTGCGACGAGCGCTCGCCGATGCGGCAGTAGGCGATGGTGTCCTTGCCGAAGTCGACGCCGACGCCGCCGTAGAGGGCGCGCAGCTCGTCGTCGGAGCGGAAGGTGCCGTCGTCGTTGGCCGCCTTGCTCCACGGGACGTTCGCCGCGGTCGGGATGTGACCCGGGACCTGCGACACCTCCTGCGGCAGGTGGGCCGGGGCCAGCAGCCGGCCGGCATACTCGTCGGGCGAGCGGACGTCGACCAGGTTCTGCGCGCCGATGGCGGCGACGACCTCGTCACGGAAGGCACGGATCGAGTTGTCCGGGTCCTGCGCGGTGTAGGTGGCCGCCGGGCGCGACGGGACGGTGTCGACCAGCTCGCGGCTCTCCAGCTCCCAGATCTTCCGGCCGCCGTCGAGCAGGCGCACGTCGCCGTGGCCGTAGACCTTGAAGTACCAGTACGCGTACGCGGCGAACCAGTTGTTGTTGCCGCCGTACAGCACGACGGTGTCGTCGTTGCCGATGCCGAGACCGCCGAGCAGCGCCTCGAACTGCTCCTTGTTCACGAAGTCACGACGCAGCGGGTCGCGCAGGTCGGTGGACCAGTTGACCTTCACGGCGCCGCGGATGTGGTTCTTGTCGTAGGCGGCGGTGTCCTCGTCGACCTCGACGAGCACCACCTTCGGGTTGTCGAGGTTCTGCTCGACCCAGTCGGCCGAGACGAGGCTGGACTCGCGGCTCATGACGCGACCTCCGTGGTGTTGGGTTGGGATGGGAACAGACGCCGGAAGGCGAGGTAGAACTCGCAGCCCAGGCAGAAGCCGAAGGCCGCGTTGAGGAACGCCGCGGCCAGCGCGGCCGCCACGACGACGTACGCGACCGCGGTCAGCCCGGCCGCGAAGGCGATGACGCCGGCGACGGCGAACACCAGCCCGACGGCCTGGGCGAACCGCGGCGGCGCGGCGTCTTCGAGCTCGCCGGGCGGACCGAGCCGGGGCCGGACGAGCTTCGCGTACAGCAGCCCGTACGGCGCCCGCGGCAACCCGAGCAACGCTCCGGCCGCGAACACCAGGCCCTGGACGGCCAGCAGCCAGGCGCTGCCGGTGACCAGGACGACCGCGAGCACGACGGCGGTGAGCGTGGCCGCGAACCGCGGACCTCGTGGGTCGATGCGAGTCGGCATGGTCCTCCTGACGTGGACGGAACGGGAGACGATCGTCAGGAACGGCAGAGGCCGAGGACGCGAATGCGTGGCCGCGTGGCGGGGCCGTTCCCCGTCAGGGCAGACAGAGCATGGACGCGGCGCGACCGAAGTCGATGGCGCGGCGCTTCCAGAGCTCGGTGCGGAACATGGGACGAGCGTACGGCGACGGCCCGCCGCCGTCACCGTCCGTATCAAATAACGAGATATGTCGTCTCGGGATCCGGCCAAATCAGCCTGGAAGGGCGGCCCTCACCTCCGCCAGCCGCGGCGCGCCGGTCGCCCGGCGGACGATGCGGCCACTGCCGTCGAGCACCAGCGTGGTGGGCGTACGCAGGATGTTCAGCCGCCGGACGAGGTCGAGATGGTGCTCGGCGTCGATCTCGACGTGCACGACGCCCTCGGTGTCGGCGGCGACGTGCGCCAGCGTGGCGCGGGCGGCCCGGCACGGCTGGCAGAACGCCGTCGAGAACTGCACCAGCGTCGCCCGCTCGCCCAACGGCGCGCCCAACTCATCCGGGCCCAGCAGCTGATCGTCCACCCTCGCCTCCACCACCCGGCCGTCGCGGGCACGCCGCCACAGCCCGAACGCCGTGGCGGCCGCGAGCACGGCGACGACGACCACCAGACCTGTCACATGGGGGACAACGCGTCCGCCGCGGCGGACGATTCCCACCCGGACCCCGCCCATCATGATCATCAACGATCCGCGACCTCATAGTGTCGCCACCGGTTGATGATCATGGCTGGTCGGGAAACTAGCTGACGAAGATGCGGCCCAGCACGTAGGCGACCGGCGCCGCGGCGACGAACGGCAGGCTGACCCGCAGCGGCAGGAACGCGCTCGCGCCCCGCGGCACGGCCGCGACCTCGGCGCCGTCGCCGTCTGCCTCGGCCGCCGGTGCGGCGCCCACCTGCACCGCGACCGGCTGTGGCTGCGGCGTGAACTCGTCGGCCAGGCGGTCGACGGCGGCGAACGCGACGGCCGACAGCAGGCCGGCGAACGTGGCGACGACGACGGCGCTGACGGCGGGCACGGCGTCGCCGACCCAGTCGGTGGTGAGCACCAGCGCGCCGGCGCCCACCGCGGCCAGCAGCACGCCGACCAGCCGGCGCACCGCCCGCGACATCGGCAGCGACTCGGCCAGCCCGACGGCGCCGACGCCCAGCAGTGCCAGCCCGACCGGGTACTCGCCGTCACCGGACTCGCGCAGCGCCAGCCAGGCGACCGGCAACACCGCCAGCACGCACGCCGTGACGGACACCGCCAGCGACGTGGTCAGCCCGGCCCGCCCGTCGCGCCGGAGCAGCTGGACCACGATCGACGCCACCAGCGTCGGGCCCAGGAACGCCGCCATGGGCGTGAGGTCGGAGCCGCCCTCGGTCCACGTCCACCCGAGCGCGCCGAGCCCGGCGACCAGCGCGACGCCGGCCGACCAGCGCGCCACGCCGACCCGGGCCGCGGCCACGCCGCCGAGCGTGAAGATCAGGATGACCAGGGCGAGGCCACCGGCCAGCAGGGCGCCCCCGGACGCCGACGCGAGGGCCAGTACGCCGGCGAGGGCGGCGACGGCCAGCGAGGCATGAACGGAGGGCACCTTTGAATGCTTGCAGACGCGGACCGCCCACCCGCGCCGAAATGACAACAACTCCGCAACAGTCCGGCTGCCCTCGAGGCACGGCGTGATCTCGGTCTCGCCTACTGGACGTGACCCGGTCCTCTACGGTATGTGGCACGTCGTTTCACGTACGACCTGCCAGTTCTGAGAGAGGACCCCCTGAACATGTCGGATACCCGCGTACGGCTGGCGGCGATCGTCGCCGTCGCCACGTTCGCCTTGACCGCCTGCGGCGACGACTCCGAGCCGTCCGCCACCGAGACCGGCACCGACGCGCCGTCGGAGCAGCCGTCGGACCAGGCGTCCACCCCCGAGCAGGCGGAGTTCGCCTGCCCGCCCGAGTTCCTCCCCGACATTCCCGAGGGCTTGGACCCGGCCGACTGCTGGTCCCAGCCCGGCCTGGAGCGTCCGGTGCTGGTCGACGACACCGTCTTCGCGCTGTACCCCGACCCGGCGGACCCGGACGCGCCCGGACAGGTGGTGGCCCTCGACGCCGAGACCGGCGCGCAGCGGTGGATGTCGGCCGTCCTGCCCGGCGAGGTGGCCGGGCTGCATGCCGTCGACGTCGGCGGCGACCCGGGCATCGCCGTCCTCGTCACCGAGCAGGACTCCGGCGACGCGCTCACCGAGGCGTCGGAGAGCTGGGGCTACCTCGCCTGGCCGTCCGAGGCGGGCGACGGCGACGACGCCCCCGCGGGCGTCGAGCCGGCCGAGCACGTCACCGTCCCGAAGGGCGAGAACCCGCACATCGAGGTGTACTGGACCGATCAGGGCGTGCTGGCCGGCGACTTCATCCTGAAGCCGGGCGCGACCGAGTTCACGCCGGTGAACATGGCTCCGGAGCCGATGGTCCTCGGCGCCTACGACCTGGACGAGTCCTTCACCGGCTTCTCCGGCGATCTGCTGCTCTCCTATGTCCGCGGCCAGGCGTGGCTGCCCGACGGCCCGTCGAACGGAGAGACGTACGTCGGGTGGCTGGCCCGTAGCGCCGACGGCACCGAGGCGTGGAACAACGTCGTGGGCACGCCGAACCAGGAGGACACGCTGTTCGGCGAGGGCCCGGTCCAGGTGGTCATCGTCGTCGGCGAATACCTGCTCACCATCACCCCGACCGATGAGAACTACACCGCGTTCGAGCTGAGCTGGCTCGACGCCGCCACGAACACCGCCGCCACACCCACCGCGGCGGACCTCGAGGGCGCCGAGCCGAGCGTGACCGCCACCGACATCATGGCCGACACGACGGCGCTGCTCTCGCCCGACGGCAAGCATCTGTTCGCCTCGTGGTCGACGCTGGCGCTGATCATCGACGTCGAGGCCGGGACCGCCACGCGGGTGCCGACCGACTTCGCCGTCCACGGCTCGGCGATCGATGACCGGACGTTCTTCGGCTCCACCGAGAACGGCAGCCTCACCATCGACCTCGCCAGCGGCGAGGCGACGGCGATCGAGGCGCCGCGGCAGCCCTTCGACGTCGTCGACGGCGACTTCGGCGCGGCGATCCTGGAGGGCGACATCGGCGAGCCGAGCTACCTGATCGGCGGCCGCCGCACCACGTCCTAGGGTCCGGTCGGGCTGCTCCCGCCCGCGAACGGCGGGAGCAGCTCGACCGCGGCGCCGTCGCGCAGGACGATGGCGGCCGGATCGCGGGTGCCGGCCGGGGTGCCGTCGACGACGACGGCGCAGATGTCGAGAACGGCGGCGAAGCGCGCGGACCCGCCGTGCGCCGAGCGGGCCGCGGCCAGCGCCTCGGCGAGCGTCCCGGCGTCGACGACCTCCTCGGGGATGCCCGCCGCCGCGCGAAGAGCAGCCCAGTACCTCAGCGTCACCTTCGCCATCAGGACATCATGCCCGCACCGGTTCGACCGCGACCGTGTGCTCGTCGAGCCAGGCGCCGATGCGCGTCACCAGCGACTCGGTGGCGCCGGCCTCGGCGTGGCCGAAGCCGCGCTCCAGCCAGAGCGAGCCGGACGGCGCGGCGGCGTGCACCTGCCACGCGTGGTGCACCGGGAAGTAGCCGTCCTCGTCGCCGTGCACCACCAGCAGCGGGACGTCCAGCTCGGCGGCCGCCGCGCGCGCGTCGATCGGGTCGGGCGTGGACCAGCCGGCCGGCGAGACCCGGGTGCGGCGCAGTAGCCGCAGCAGCACGCGGCCCGGCTTGGTGAGGATGAGCCGCAGCAGCGTCCGCATGGCGGCGGTGCCGCGGTAGTGCCACTCGCCGGGGACGCTGACGGCGGCGACGGCGCCGACGCCGCGGTGCAGCGCGCCATGGCGCACCGCGACCGCCGAGCCGAGCGAGAACCCGAGCGTCGCCACCCGCCGGTAACCGAGGGCGCGCGCCCAACTCACGGCGGCGTCCATGTCGAGCACCTCGCGCCAGCCCAGGGTCGAGTGCCCGCGCGACCGGCCGTGCCCGCGCAGGTCGAGCAGGACGACCGCGGAGTGCTCGCTGAGCCAGCCGGAGATGCGTTTCATCTGCGGGCTGCGCGAGCTCTGAGTGAAGCCGTGCGCGACGACGACGGCGAGGTCGCCGGCGACGCCGTCGCGGCGGGGAAAGTAGCGGGCGTGCAGCAGCGTGCCGTCGGCGGCCTGCAGGCGCTGCGAATGTCCAGAGCGTTGCGGGCGAGCGTCCGGCCGGGGTTCGGCGGCTGCCCCGGGAGTGTCGAGGTCCGGCATATCAGCTATTCTCTCTCACCAAGGGACCTGGGCGACGACGCCGGCAGGTCCCTTCTGCGTTCACCGGCCCCGGCCGACTGGAGGTCGCGACATGGCAACCATCGTCCTGCTGACCAACTCCCTGCAGTCGTCGGCCGAGGTGCTGCCCGCCCTCGGCTTCCTCCTGCACGACGTCCGGGTACTGCCAGCGGAGGCGTCCGCGCTGGTCGACGCGCCAACGGGTGACGTCGTCGCCGTCGACGCCCGCCGCGACCTCTCCCAGGCGCGCGGCCTCACCCGCCTCATCCGCACCACCGGGGTCGACGTCCCGCTGATGGCCATCGTCACCGAGGGCGGGCTGGCCGCCGTCACCGCCGAGTGGGGCATCGACGACGTCCTGCTCGATTCCGCCGGCCCGGCCGAGGTCGAAGCGCGGCTGCGGCTCGCCTTGGGCCGGCTGGCCGCCGCCGGCGACGACGCGCCGGACGAGATCCGCTCCGGCGATCTCGTCATCGACGAAGCCACCTACACCGCGAAGGTGGCGCGCCGCACGCTCGACCTCACCTACAAGGAGTTCGAGCTGCTCAAGTTCCTCGCCCAGCATCCGGGCCGGGTGTTCACCCGCGCCCAGCTCCTCCAGGAGGTGTGGGGCTACGACTACTTCGGCGGCACCCGCACGGTCGACGTCCACGTGCGGCGGCTGCGGGCGAAGCTCGGCGCCGACTACGAGTCGCTGATCGGCACCGTCCGCAACGTCGGCTACCGGTTCGTCCCGCCCCAGCAGGGCCGCTCCGGTCGCCCGTCGGCCGGCGTCCCGCTTCCCGACAACGACGTCGCCGCCGACCGCGGCAGCATGAGCATCACGCTGTCCGACTGACGGGTAGGGTCGCTGCCGTGGCGACGACGTTCACGGCGGCAGAGCTGGCCGAGGTCACGGCGCTGGCCGAACGCGCCCGCGCGGCCGACGGCGTGGCCCCCTTCTCCGACGACCTCTTCCCGGCCGCCCGCTCCGGCGCGACGATGGCGGCGTTGACATCGCCGGTTGGGGACGGGCCGGGCTCGGGCGAGCTGGCCGGCGCCGCGTATGCGGCGCGGCAGGGCGACCGGCTGGCCGCGGAGCTGGTGGTCGACCCGGCGCGGCGAGGGCTGGGGCTGGGCGGCGCACTGCTGGCCGACCTGCTCGGCGCCGTTCCCGGTGAGCTGTGGTTGTGGTCGCACGGTGATCATCCGGCGGCCGCGGCGCTGGCCCGGCGGCACGGGCTGGTGCGGGCCCGCGAGCTGCTGCAGTTGCGCCGCCGCATCGCGCCCGGCGAGCTGCCGGAGCCGGTGCTGCCCGACGGCGTGCGGCTGCGCCCGTTCGTCGTGGGCCAGGACGAGTCCGCGTGGCTGGACGTCAACAACGCCGCGTTCGACTGGCACCCGGAGCAGGGCGGCCAGACCCTCGACGACATCGCGGCGGCCGAGGCGTCGCCCGACTTCGACCCGGCCGGTTTCCTCCTCGCCGTCGACACCGACGACCGGGTGCTCGGCTTCCACTGGACGAAGGTGCACCCGCACGACCCGAACCCGGGCCGAGACGGCGTGGACGAACCGATCGGCGAGGTCTACGTCCTCGGCGTCGCGCCGTCGGCGCACGGCCGAGGGCTGGGCGGCGCGCTGACCATCGCCGGCCTGCGCCATCTGGCCGACGTCGCCGGAGTGCGCACCGTGACCCTGTACGTCGAGGGCGACAACACCGCCGCCGTGCGCCTGTACGAGCGCGAAGGCTTCACCCGCCACGCCATCGACGTGGCCTACCGCCGCGACTGAGCGGGACGGAACCCCGGCCCCACCTGCCCCGCGGCCTGTCCCTCCCCGTCCGGCGCGCGGTCGTGGTCGTGCAGGGCCGGATGCGGCGGCGTGGGGCCAGTGGTTGTGACGGCGTGGGGTGACCAGAGTGCCAACTGTTGGCGCTCAGGTCACCCACGCCTACACCACCACCCGGCCCCCATGACCCGGCCACCAGCCGTCACTCCCGCAGGCCGATGGCGTCGACCGGGCGAAGGCGCAGCGGGCGAAGGCTTCACCCGCCACGCCATCGACGTGGCCTACCGCCGCGACTGAGCGGGACGGAACCCCGGCCCCACCTGCCCCGCGGCCTGTCCCTCCCCGTCCGGCGCGCGGTCGTGGTCGTGCAGGGCCGGATGCGGCGGCGTGGGGCCAGTGGTTGTGACGGCGTGGGGTGACCAGAGTGCCAACTGTTGGCGCTCAGGTCACCCACGCCTACACCACCACCCGGCCCCCATGACCCGGCCACCAGCCGTCACTCCCGCAGGCCGATGGCGTCGACCGGGCGAAGGCGCAGCGCAGCGCGGGCCGGGACACCGACGGCGAGGAACCCGAGCAGGGCCGTCGTCAGGACGATGCCGCCGAAGCCGGCCGGCGAGATCGACGGCAGCGGCGACTCCGTGAGCCCGATGCTGATGCCGACCAGCGGGGGCAGCGCCACCAGGAGGCCGACCAGCACCGACACCGCGACGATGACCGCGGCCTCGACCCGCATCATGGCCAGCACGTGCCGCCGGGCCGCGCCGGCCAGCCGGAGCAGAGCGAACTCGCGGGTGCGCTCGGCCGTGGCCATGACCAGCGTGTTCACCACGGACACCGCCAGATAGGCGAGCAGCGCGAGGATCGCCACCAGGCTGGACGACGACTCGGCGGACCGATCGGACGAGCCGGCCGCGGAGAGGTCGGACCCGGTGCCGGCGGCCAGGCCGGGGTGCTCCGCCGCCACCCGCGCGACGGTGCCGGGGTCGCCGCCGCCGATCAGCACCCAGCTGTCCAGGCCGGTCGTCGTGTGCGCGGCCAGCTCGTCGTGCGGCAGCGTGACGTCGCCGAAGCCGAGGCCGCGGCCGTAGACCGCGACGACCGTCGGCTCGATGACGGTGCCGTCGCCGAGCACGATCTCGACGGTGTCGCCGACGGACGCGCCGAACGTGGCCGAGGCGTTGCGGCTCAACGCCACGGTGCCGTCGCGCAGGTCGCCGAGGTCACCGTCGCGGACCTCGAGGTCGAGGGTGCGGTCGAGGCCGGCGGGGTCGAGCCCCTGCGCGGCGAACGACTCCTGGGCCGGGTCGCCCAGCTCGGTGTAGCGGACGATGACCTGGCTGTGCACGACCGGCGTCACCGTGGCGTCGTCGCCCAGCTCGCGGCGCAGCTCGTCGGTCACCGCCCCGCCCACCCCGCCGTCGCTCCCGGTGACCACGTGGTCGGCCACGATGCCGTCGACGGTCTGCCGCCCGGCCGCCGCCGCCAAGGTGCTCTGGCTGAACAGCTGGACGGAGACGACCGCGACCGCCAGCACGATCGGCGTGACGGCCGCCGCCAGCCGGCGCGAGTTGGCCCGCATGTTCGCCGTGGCCAGGTACCCGTGCACCGGCCACAGCCGCCGCACCGGTGCGGCCAGCAGGCCGGCCGCCGCGCCCAGCACCCGCGGCCCGAGCAGCGCCACGCCGATGGCCAGCAGCAGCGCCCCACCCGCCGCCGCGGCCACGCCCACCATGCCGGGCACCAGCATCGGCACGCCGGACACCGCCAGCCCGAGCAGGACCAGCAGTGCCCCCGCGCCCACCCGCCCCCGCCCGAGGCGCGGCTCCTCGACCGCACTCTCGCCTAACGCCTCGACGGGGTTCAACCGCGCCGGTCGCCTGGCCGCCACCCACCCCGCCAGCCGCGCCGTGACCAGGCACAGCACGATCGCGCCGAGCCCCGGCAGCGGGCTCATCGCCAGCCGGAAGTCGGCCGGCAACAGCCCGGTGCCGGCGAACGCCCGCCCGAGCCCGACCGCCACCAGGTATCCGGGCAGCGCGCCGAGCACCGCGGCCGAGGTGGCCAGCAGCATGACCTCGGCGCCGACCAGCCGCCGGACCTGCCGCCGCGTCGCGCCGACCGCCCGCAGCAGCGCGAACTCGCGCCGTCGCTGCTGGATCGACAGCGCCAACGTGCCCGCCACGACGAACATCGCGATGAGTACCGTGGTGCCGGCCAGCGACATCGCCATGACCGTCAGTTCGCCGCGGGCCTGGCCGATGTCGAGGAACTCCACGTGGCCGCGGGCGTCGCCGGTGTGGGTGCGCACGCCGGGCACGGCGTCGGCGATGCGACCGGCCAGCTCGCCCGCGGCCACCCCGTCGTCGGCGACCACGACGACGGCGTCCCACCGCCCCGCCGCCCCGGCCAGCTCGCCGGCCCGGTCGTCGGTGAGGAACACCGCCGACTCCCGAGCGTCGGCGCCGGCCTCGCCGGGCCGGGACACCACGCCGCTCACCGTGTAGGTGGACGCGACCCCGCCGACGGCCAGCTCGACGCGGTCGCCGGCCGCGACGCCCAGGGACGACGCGAGGCCGGCCTCCAGCGCCACCTCGTCGTCGCGTTCCGGACCGTCGCCGTCGGCGGCCGTGAACGGCGTGAGCGCCGCCGCCGACCAGCCGTGCCCGACGACCGGCCGGGACAGCTCGGCCACGGCGCCGCCGGCCACCACGCTCACCGGGACGTTGACGTCGCCGGCCGCCTCGGCCACCCCGGGCACATCGGCGACGGCGGCGACCACGTCGGCCGGCAGCCGGACCCGCTCGGGCAGCGCGATGTCGGCGTCCTCGGCGACCGGGAGCGCCTGCACGCCGCTGACCACGACGTCTGCGCCGGCGTAGCGCTGCGGCGGCAGCCCGCCGCGAAGGCCGGACTCCACCAGCACGCCGAGCGACGTGACCAGCACCGACGCGAGCAGCACGGCGAGGAACGCGCCGATGAACCCGGCCTTGCGGCCCTTGATGGTCTTGCGGGCGATGTCTCGCACGGTCACCACGCCCCGAGCTTCGTCATGCGCTCGGCCACCAGCTCCGCCGTCGGCGCGTCCATGACGCCGGTGAGCCGGCCGTCGGCCAGGAACAGCACGCGGTCGGCGAACGACGCCGCGACCGGGTCGTGCGTGACCATGATGACGGTCTGGCCGCTGTCGTCGACGATGTGACGCAGCAGCTCGAGCACCTGCCGCCCGGTGCGGGTGTCGAGCGCGCCGGTGGGTTCGTCGGCGAAGACCGCGTCGGGCCGGCTGACCAGCGCCCGCGCGATGGCGACCCGCTGCTGCTGGCCGCCGGAGAGCTGCGCCGGGCGCCGCTGCAGGTGGTCGGCCAGCCCGACCGAGCCGGCCACCCCGGCGATCCAGCCCGCGTCGATGTCGCGCCCGGCCAGCCGCAGCGGCAACGACACGTTGTCCTCGACGGTCAGCGACGACAGCAGGTTGTAGGCCTGGAACACGAAACCGATGCGGTCGCGGCGGACCACCGTCAGCTCGTTGTCGGACAGCGCCGAGAGTTCGGTGTCGCCCAGCCGGACCGAGCCCGACGTCGGCCGGTCGAGCCCGGCCGCGCAGTGCAGGAACGTGCTCTTGCCGGATCCGGACGGGCCCATCACCGCGGTGAAGGTGCCGGTGGCGAGGTCGACGCCGACCTCACGCAGCGCCGTGACCTGGTGCTCGCCACTGCCGTAGATCTTGGTCACGGCGTCGAGCCGGACCGCCGGTGCCGTCATGGTGTGCACGTCGTTTCCTCCTTGTAGGGCCTGGTCACGACGTTATGGAACGGACGCGGCGGGAACGATCCGGCTGGCGCCCCGATCAATGGTGGTGCTGGGTATACCGTCTGGCGGCGCTCGCTCGGGCATGCTGAACACATGGACAGAGTGCGGTCGGCGTACCGGGCGACGCGGCGGGCGCTGCCGTTCCTGCTACGCGGCCTCGTCAGCGCGGCGGTGGCGCTCGTCCTGCTGATCCGGGTACTGCTGGTGGCCGCGTTCACGCTGATCGGCGTGGGCTGGCTGGCCATCCCGTCCACGGTGCGTGCGGTGCGCCGCTGGGCCGGCGACGAACGCCACCGGGTCGCGGCCTACACCGGCCGCCCGGTCCCGGCGCCGTACCCGCCGCCGGACGACACCGGGTCAGTCTCCACCCGCACCCTGGTCGCCGACCCGGCCACCTGGCGCGACGTCGCCTGGGTGCTGTTCCACGGCCTCACCGGACTGGTCGTCGGCGTGGGGGCGGTGCTGCTGCCGCTGAGCGTCGTCAACGCCGCCGTGGTGCCGATCTACTGGTCGGCGATGCCGGCGGACGACCCGGTGCAGTCGCCGTACCCGGTGACGTCCTGGGCCGGGGCGCTGGGCATGCTGCCGCTCGGCCTGGGTTGGCTGGTGCTGACGCTGGTGCTGGTGCCGCTGCTGGCCAGGTGGCAGGCCGGGGTGGCCGGCCAGCTGCTGCGGCCGACCAAGGACGCCCAGCTGTCCGAACGCGTCACCGAGCTGACGGCCACCCGCGCGGCCGCCCTCGAGGCGCACGGCGCCGAGCTGCGGCGCATCGAGCGCGACCTGCACGACGGCACCCAGAACCGCCTGATGGGCGTCATCATGAACCTCGGCATCGCCGAGCGAGCGCTGCGCCGCGACCCCACGTCCGCCCTGCCGATGCTGCTCCAGGCGCAGAACCAGGCCACCGACGCGCTGACCGAGCTGCGCGACGTCGTC
This sequence comes from Jiangella muralis, assembly GCF_001270745.1. Classification (GTDB taxonomy): domain Bacteria; phylum Actinomycetota; class Actinomycetes; order Jiangellales; family Jiangellaceae; genus Jiangella; species Jiangella muralis. Next base: position 19,598 of record NZ_LFXL01000026.1, on the reverse strand, counting down.
CGCACCATCTACCCGCCGGTGCTGGCCGAGCGCGGCCTCGACGGCGCGCTGGCGGCGCTGGCCGCCCGCTGCGCGATACCGTGCACCCTGCGCGTCGACGGGCTGCGCCGACTGCCCGCCGCGGTCGAGGCGGCCGCGTACTTCGTCGTCGCCGAGGCGCTGACGAACGCCTCGAAGCACAGCGGCGCCGACCACGTCGGGGTGACGGTGACACTGCGGCCCCCGGCCGTCCGGGGCGACGAGGAGACGCTGGTGATCGAGGTCCGCGACGACGGCCACGGCGGCGCCGACGAGTCCGGCGGCAGCGGGCTGGCCGGCATCCGCCGCCGGGTCGCCGCCTTCGACGGCCAGACCTCGGTGACCAGCCCGCTCGGCGGCCCGACTGTGGTCGAGGCGGTGATCCCGTGCGCGTCGTGATCGCCGAGGACGACACCCTGCTCCGCGAGGGCCTGGTGCTGCTGCTGGCCAATGAGGGCATCGAGGTGGCCGCCGCCGTCGACAACGCCACCGACTTCCTCGCGGCGGTGAGCGCCGAACGGCCCGACGCCGCCGTCGTCGATGTGCGGCTGCCACCCGACTTCAAGGCCGAGGGCATCGCCGCGGCCGCCGCGGCCCGGCGCGAGCGGCCCGGGCTGCCCGTCCTCGTGCTGTCCGCGTACGTCGAGGACAGCTACGCCACCGAGTTGCTGGCCAACGGCGCCGACGGCGTCGGCTACCTGCTCAAGGAGCGGGTCGGCAAGGTCGAGCAGTTCCTCGACGCACTGAACCGGGTGGCCGGCGGCGGCACCGTCATGGACCCCGAAGTGGTCTCGCAGCTCATGGTCCGGCGCCGTGCCGACGACCCGATCCGCACGCTCACGCCGCGCGAGCGGGAGGTGCTGGCGCTGATGGCCGAGGGCCTGGCCAACCCCGACATCGCGGCGCGGCTGGTGGTCACCGAGCCCGCGGTCAGCAAGCACATCCGCAACATCTTCGCCAAGCTCGGCCTGGCACACGGCGACAGCGGGCACCGCCGCGTGCTGGCCGTCCTCGCCTACCTGAAGTCGTGATCACCGCAGCTACCCAGTGTTCACTCGCGCGTGTCAGCATGGGGACATGGCGGAGCCGACCAAGCCGGAAGAGCGTTATCTCGACCGCGAGTTGTCGTGGCTCGCCTTCAACCACCGGGTGCTCGAGCTGGCCGAGGACCCCGACGTGCCGCTGCTGGAGCGGGCCCGGTTCCTGGCCATCTTCTCGAGCAATCTCGACGAGTTCTACATGATCCGGGTGGCCGGCCTGAAGCGGCGCATGGCGGCCGGCGTCGCGTTCCCGTCGGTGAGCGGCATGATGCCGCGCGAGGTGCACGAGCGCACGCTCGAGCGCACCCGCGAGCTGATGGCCCGGCAGACCAAGTGCTTCCGCAGCGACGTGCTGCCGGCGCTGGTCAAAGAGGGCATCGACATCGCCCGGTGGGACGACCTCGACGACGCCGAGCACGTCCGGCTGCGGCGGCTGTTCAGCGAACGGATCTTCCCGGTGCTGACGCCGCTGGCGGTCGACCCCGCGCATCCGTTCCCGTACATCTCCGGACTGTCGCTGAACCTCGCCGTCGTCGTGCGCAACCCGCGCAACTCGACCGAGCACTTCGCCCGGGTCAAGGTGCCGCCGAACTTCCCGCGCTTCCTGCCGGTGGCCGAGCAGCGGTTCGTGCCACTCGAGGACGTCATCGCCGCGCACCTGGCGCAGCTGTTCCCGGGCATGGAGGTGCTGCAGCACCACATGTTCCGGGTCACTCGCAACGAGGACGTCGAGGTCGAGGAGGACGACGCCGAGAACCTGCTGACCGCGATGGAGCGCGAGCTCATGCGGCGGCGGTTCGGCCCGGCGGTCCGGCTCGAGGTCGAGGAGACCGTCGACCCGCACGTGCTCGACCTGTTGCAGCGCGAACTGGGCGTCAGCGACGGCGAGACGTTCTCGCTGCCCGGCCCGCTGGACCTCACCGGCCTCACCGCCATCGCCGATCTCGACCGCGCGGAACTGCGGTACCGGCCGTTCCTGCCGGCCACCCACCGCGACCTCCGCGACGTCGAGTCGGCGTCGCCGGCGGACATGTTCGCGGCCATCTCGAAGGCCGATGTGCTGGTGCACCACCCGTACGACTCGTTCTCCACCAGCGTGCAGCGCTTCGTCGAGCAGGCCGCGGCCGACCCCCGGGTGCTGGCGATCAAGCAGACGCTGTACCGCACGAGCGGCGACTCCCCCATCGTCGACGCGCTGATCGACGCCGCCGAGGCGGGCAAACAGGTGCTCGCCGTCGTCGAGATCAAGGCGCGCTTCGACGAGCAGGCCAACATCACCTGGGCGCGCAAGCTCGAGCAGGCCGGCGTCCACGTCGTCTACGGCCTGGTCGGGCTGAAGACGCACTGCAAGCTGTGCCTGGTGGTGCGCGACGAAGCCGGCGGCATCCAGCGCTACAGCCACATCGGCACCGGCAACTACCACCCGCGCACGGCCCGCATCTACGAGGACATGGGCCTGCTCACGGCCGACCCCGACGTCGCCGAAGACCTCAACCACCTGTTCAACACGCTGTCCGGCTACTCGCTGGAGTCCGACTACAAGCGGCTGCTGGTGGCGCCGCACTCGCTGCGCGGCGGCATCGTCGACCGCATCCAACGCGAGATCGAGCACCACCGCGCCGGGCTTCCGGCCGGCATCCGGTTCAAGATGAACAGCATCGTCGACGAGTCGATCATCGACGCGCTGTACGAGGCGTCCGAGGCGGGCGTGCCCGTCGACATCTGGGTGCGCGGCATCTGCAGCATCCGGGCCGGTGTGCCGGGGCTGTCCGAGAACGTGCGGGTGCGCAGCGTCCTCGGCCGGTTCCTCGAGCACTCGCGCGTCTACTCGTTCCAGAACGGCGGCGACGACGAGCACTGGATCGGTTCCGGCGACCTCATGCACCGCAACCTCGACCGCCGCGTCGAGGCGCTGGTGCGGCTGAGCCGGCCGGAGCACCGGCACGAGGTCGAGGGCCTGTTCGACCTCGCCTTCGACCCCCAGACGGCGTCCTGGCACCTGCGCCCCGACGGGACGTGGGACCGCGTGCACACCGGCCCCGACGGCGAACCGCTGTCCGACATGCAGCAGGTGCTCATCGAACGCAAACAGCGCCGGAGGTCCACGTGAGCCGTGCGGAGCAGACCGCCCGACCACACACCCAGTGTGAGGTCGAGCAGAAGTTCCGCGTGCACGGACTGTTCCGCATCCCCGACCTCGCCACGCTGCCCGGCGTGACCGGGGTCGACGACCTCGGCGTGGTCGAGCTGGAGTCGGCCTACTACGACACCGCCGACCTCCGGCTGGCCCGCGAAGCCATCACGCTGCGCCGGCGCAGCGGCGACGACGAGGGCTGGCACCTGAAGCTGCCGGCCGGCGGGGTCGGCGCCCGCGACGAGGTGCGGCTGCCGCTGGACGCCGGAGACGTCCCGCCGCCGGCGCTGGCCGCGCTGGTCCGGGTGATCACCCGGACGGAGCCGCTGCGGCTGGTCTCGACGCTGCGCACGACCCGGTCCCGGCAGCTGATCCGCGCCGGCGGCGTGGATGCCGGGGAGCTGGTCGACGACACCGTCCACGTGGTCGGCGCCGACGGCGCCGTTGCCGCCCGGTTCCGGGAACTGGAGTTGGAGGAGCGCCACGGCGGCCCGCTGATCGCGACCGTCGCGACGGCGCTGACGGAGGCCGGCGCGGTCGGCGGAGAGTTCGTCGCCAAGGTGGTCCGGGCGCTCGGCCCCAACGCCGCGGCGCCGCCGGAGGTGCCGGAGCTGCCGGTGCCGCGGCCGAAGGACCCGGCCCACGACGCCCTCGTCGCGTATCTGGCGCTGCACGTGCGGGCGCTGCGATCCGCCGACGTCGCGTTCCGCCGCGAGCCGGCCGACCCCGAGGCCGTCCACCAGCTGCGGGTGGCCGCGCGCCGGCTGCGCAGCGGACTGCGCACGTTCCGGCCGGTGCTGGACCGGCCGTGGGCCGAAGAGCTGCGCGCCGAGCTGGCCTGGTTCGCCCGCTCACTGGGCGAGCTGCGCGAGGGCGACGTGCTGCGGGAGCGGCTGGAGCGCCACTGCGCCGACCTCCCGCCGGACCTGCCGGCCACCGAGGTGAAGCAGCTGCTGGCCGAGGTGCTGGGCGGCTCGGTGGCCGATGCCCGCACCCGGGTCGGCGAACTGCTCGACGACGACCGCTACCTCGCCCTGCACGACCGCCTGGTCCGCGCCGTCGCCCAGCCGCTGACCCGCCCCGACGCCGAGCGTCCGGGCCGCGACGTCCTGCCACGACTGGTCGCGAAGGCGTGGGCGAAGCTCGACGGCGCCGCCGACGACCTCACCGACGCCTCGCCCGACGACGAGTGGCACGTCGCCCGGCTGGCGGCCAAGCGCGCTCGTTACGCCGCCGAGGCCGTCGCGCCCGTGCTCGGTTCCGACGCGAAGGCGTTCGCGAAGCAGCTCGAGAAGGTCACCGACATCCTGGGCGAGCACCAGGACGCCGCACTGGCCGCCGCCAGGGCCCGCGAGCTGGCCCACTCCGAGCAGGCCTCCGCCGACATCGCGTTCGCGCTCGGCGTGCTGGCCTCGAACGAGCGGGCGCACGTGCACGCGGCGCGCGCGGCGTTCGCGGACACCTGGCGGCAGGTGCGACGAGCGAAGTGGCGCCGATGGATACAGCCATGACGTCCAGGCGTGACCCGGTGCTCGCAGCCGGGGCGGTGCTCTGGCGCGCACAACCGGATTCGCCGGACGGCCGGGTCGAGCTGTGCCTGGTGCACCGCCCCCGATACGACGACTGGTCGCTGCCCAAGGGGAAGCTGGAGCCGGGCGAGTCGCTGCTGGCGTGCGCGGTCCGCGAGGTGTTCGAGGAGACCGGGCACCGGGTGACGCTGGGCCGGCCGCTGCCGCAGCAGCACTACCCCGTCGCCGGACGGCCGAAGACGGTGCACTACTGGCTGGCCGAGGCCGACCCGCACGCGGCGCCGCGGCTGCCCGACCACGAGGTCGACGAGGTGGTGTTCCTGCCGGCCGGCGAGGCGGTGCGGCGGCTGACCCACGAGCGCGACGCGGAACTCGTCCGGGCCGCACTGCGCGGTCCGCTGCGCACCACGGCGCTGGCGCTGCTGCGGCACGCCAAGGCGGTGCACCGGACGTCGTGGCCCGGTCCGGACGTCGAGCGGCCGCTGGCGCCGGAGGGCCTCGCCGACCTCGGGCCGCTGGGCGAGGCGCTCGCGACGCTCAGTCCGCGGCGCGTGCTGTCCAGTGACTCCGTCCGGTGCGCCGAGACGGTGCGCGCGTTCGCCCGCAAGCAGGGACTGGTCGTCGAGTTGGAGCCACACCTGTCCGAGGAGAGCCTGCGGGTGTCCGCCGACCGCCACCCGGCCGAGGAGATCATCCGGTCGCTGCTGCGCGACGGCCCGGCCGTCGTGTGCTCGCACCGCCCGGTGCTGCCGCTGCTCTTCGACGCCGCCGGCGCCGACCCGGACGGCGGACTGGAGCCGGGCGCCTTCGCCGTGCTGCACCACGAGCATGGTCACGTCGTGGCGGTGGAACGGCACGGCCCGCCCCGTACGGGTGGGTGACCCACCCGCCGGGCGGACGCGAGCCCGGTGGGGTCGGCGGACGGGCGCACGGTGGGGTTGGCGGACGGGAGCCGTGCGAGTCGCGCGGTGGTAGGTAGACCCCTCCCGGCCCGGGTGGGGCCCACCCTACGGGCGGGCACCGACAGACCGGCGCACGCGAAACCGGCCCACCGCCCGGCCGGCCCGCGTGCACGAGCCCAGCCCAGCCCAGCCCAGCCCGGCCGGCCCGCACGAGCCCAGCCCCGGCCCGCACGCGAAACCGGCCCACCGCCCCGGCCGGCCCGCCCGGGAAACCGGCCGCCCGCCCGAGCCCAACCCAGCCCCGGCCCGCCGCTGGTTATCGGCCTGTGACCGCTCTCAACAGCAGGTCGTGATCCGCTCGCAACCGGCCACGCGGCCCGTTCACGTGACAGCCATCACACGGTCAGCGATCCGTCGTCTGCTCTGCGCCAGGCGTTCATTCCCCGTTCACTCTCAGCGGGGAACGGCGTCACCTCCGAAATCTACGTTCTAGGCGATACGCAAGGACGAATAGGTCCAGGAAGGACACCAGACGTGAACCTCAGCATCGTGCGCCGCACGCTGGCACCCGTAGCCGTCGCCAGCGCGGCCGCTCTCGTGCTGGCAGCCTGCGGCTCGGACCCCGACACCGGCAACTCCTCGAACGAGTCGCCCGATGGCGACAACAGCGAGGGCTCCGACGGCGCAGGCGGCGGCGACCTCTCGGGCACGCTGAACGGCGCCGGGGCCAGTTCGCAGGAGTCCGCGGTCCAGGCGTGGATCGCCGGCTTCCAGGGCCAGAACCCCGACGTGACCGTCAACTACGCCCCCGAGGGCTCGGGCGCCGGCCGCGAGCAGTTCACCTCCGGCGCGGTCGCGTTCGCGGGCTCCGACGCCGCCCTCGACGAGGAGGAGCTGGCGGCCGCCGAGACCGCCTGTGGCGCTCCGGCCGTCGACCTGCCGCTGTTCATCGACCCGATCGCCGTTCCCTACAACCTGCCGGGTGTCGACAACCTGCAGCTGGGCCCGGTGACGCTGGCGAACATCTTCAACGGCACCATCACCACCTGGAACGACCCGGCCATCGTCGCGGACAACCCGGACGCCACGCTGCCGGACACCACCATCACGCCGGTGCACCGCTCGGACGAGTCGGGCACCACCGAGAACTTCGTCGAGTACCTCGCCGCGGCCGCGGCGGAGGCGTGGACGTACGAGGTCAGCGGCGAGTGGCCGGCCGACCTGCCGGGTGAGGCGGGCGCGCAGACCCCGGGCGTCATCGCCGCCGTCCAGGCCGCCGAGGGCACCATCGGCTACGCCAGCGCCGCCGCCGTCGGCGACCTGCAGACCGCCGCCATCGGCGTCGGCACGGAGTTCGTCGAGTACTCGGCCGAGGCCGCTGCCGCCGTCGTCGACGCCTCGCCGCGCGCTGAGGGCCGGGCCGAGAACGACATCGTGCTGGAGCTGGCCCGGGACACCACCGAGTCCGGCGCCTACCCGATCGTGCTGGTCTCGTACACCGTCGTCTGCACCTCGTACGCCGACCCGGCGGTCGGTGACCTGGTGAAGGGCTACGTCGGCTACGTCGCGAGCGACGAGGGTCAGCAGGCCGCCGCCGCGGCCGCGGGTTCGGCCCCGATCTCGCCGGAGCTGCAGGCCGAGGTGCAGGCCGTCGTCGAGTCGATCGAGGTCGGCTGAGTCCTATCCTGTGCCACGGAGTTCCACGTCGCCGGGCGGCTCGTCCCATGCGGGACGGACCGCCCGGCGTCCGCACGACACCGGCCTGACCCGCGAGACCTCCACGACCCGGAGCTGACGCCGTGACCACCACCGAACCACCGCCGACCGAGCGGCCCGCCGTAGCCCGGCGGCCGAAGACGCGCCCCGGCGACCGCATCTTCTCCCGGTCCGCGCAGGTCGCGGGCATCCTGATCCTGGTCATCCTCGCCGGCGTGGCGGCCTTCCTGGTCCGGGAGGCACTGCCGACGTTCACGGCCGACCCGTCGGAGATCGACGGCGGCAAGGGCTTCTTCTCCTACGTCTGGCCGCTGGTCTTCGGCACGCTCGCGGCGGCGGTCATCGCGCTGATCGTGGCGACGCCGCTGGCGCTGGGCATCGCGCTGTTCATCTCGCACTACGCGCCGCGCCGGCTGGCGCAGGGCCTCGGCTACATCGTCGATCTGCTGGCCGCCATCCCGAGCGTCGTCTTCGGCCTGTGGGGCATCCAGTGGCTGGCACCGCAGGTGCAGCCGGCCTGGGGCTGGCTGGCCGACAACCTCGGCTTCATCCCGCTGTTCAGCGGCCCGGCCTCGGCCACCGGCCGCACGATGATGACGGCCGGCCTGGTGCTCGCGGTGATGATCCTGCCGATCATCACCGCCGTCTCGCGCGAGGTGTTCCTGCAGACGCCGACGCTGCACGAGGAGGCCGCGCTGGCGCTGGGCGCGACCCGCTGGGAGATGATCCGCATGGCGGTCATCCCGTTCGGGCGGCCGGGCATCATCTCCGGCATCATGCTCGGCCTGGGCCGCGCGCTCGGCGAGACGATGGCCGTCGCGATGGTGCTCTCGACCGGCGGCTTCACCTGGTCCATGGTCACGGCCGGCAACAACACCATCGCCGCCGAGATCGCCCTGGACTTCCCCGAGTCGTCGGGGCTGAAGACCAACACGCTCATCGCCGCCGGCCTGGTGCTGTTCGCCATCACGCTGGCCGTGAACATGTTCGCCCGGTGGATCGTGTCGCGCCGCAGTGAGTTCTCGGGGGCCAACTGATGTCCGTCGCCACCAAACCCGCGCCACCGGCCGGCGCCAGCTCGCTGGCCCAGAACCAGCTGCCCCGCTACACCACGCAGCTCGTCCTGGTGCTGTCGATCGCGGCCGGCGCCGGCCTGTCCGCGCTCTTCGGCGGGTTCTCGATCGTCTCCTTCGCCGTGCTCTCGGTGCTGGCGTTCCTGGTCGTCAACACCGTCCTGTCGGGCGTGGTCGAGGGCCGGCGCAAGGCCAAGGACAAGCTGGTCACCGGGCTCGTCTACACCGCGTTCGGCATCGCGCTGGTGCCGCTGGTCTCGGTCATCTGGTCGGTGGTCGACAACGGCATGGCGCGGTTCAGCATCGACTTCCTCACGACGTCGATGCGCAACGTCACCGGCCTGAACGACCAGCAGGCGCTGGAGGGCACCGCGCCGTTCATCGGCGGCGCCTACCACGCCATCCTCGGCACCTTCCTCATCACCGGCCTCGCCACCGTCATCTCGGTGCCGATCGGCCTGCTCACCTCGGTCTACCTGGTCGAGTACGGACGCGGCCGGCTGGCCAAGGCGATCACCTTCTTCGTCGACGTCATGACCGGCATCCCGTCGATCGTGGCCGGCCTGTTCGCCGCCGCGCTGTTCGCGGTGCTGTTCGGCGTCGGCACCCGCAACGGCTTCGCCGGCGCCGTCGCGCTGTCGGTGCTGATGATCCCGGTGGTCGTGCGCTCCAGCGAGGAGATGCTACGGATCGTCCCGAACGAGCTGCGCGAGGCGGCGTACGCGCTGGGCGTGCCGAAGTGGCGCACCATCGTCCGGGTGGTCATCCCGACGGCGATCTCCGGCATCGCGTCGGGTGTGACGCTGGCCATCGCCCGCGTCGTCGGCGAGACCGCGCCGCTGATCGTCACCGCCGGCTTCACCTCGTCGATCAACAACAACCCGTTCTCCGACTGGATGATGTCGCTGCCGGCGTACGTTTACAGTCAGGCCATGCGGCCGCTGTCGGGCTCGTCGCCGCAGCCGAGCTTCGACCGGGCCTGGGCCGCGGCGCTGACGCTCATCCTGATCGTCATGCTGCTGAACCTGGTCGCCCGACTCATCGCCCGCCTGTTCGCCCCGAAGACCGGCCGCTAGAGCAAGGAAACCGCCCTTATGTCCAAGCGCATCGACGTCGGCGATCTCAACGTCTACTACGGCAGCTTCCTCGCGGTCGAGGGTGTGTCGATGGCCATCGAGCCTCGCTCGGTCACGGCCTTCATCGGCCCGTCCGGCTGCGGGAAGTCCACCTTCATCCGCACCCTCAACCGCATGCACGAGGTCATTCCGGGCGCGCGGGTGCAGGGCAAGGTGCTGCTCGACGGCGAGGACCTCTACGGCCCCAACGTCGACCCCGTCACCGTCCGCCGCCAGGTCGGCATGGTGTTCCAGCGGCCCAACCCGTTCCCGACGATGTCCATCCGCGACAACGTGCTGGCCGGCATGAAGCTCAACAGCACCCGGCTGAGCAGGAACGACGCCAAGGACATCGTGGAGCGCTCGCTGCGGGGCGCGAACCTGTGGAACGAGGTCAAGGACCGCCTCGACAAGCCCGGCTCGGGCCTTTCCGGCGGTCAGCAGCAGCGCCTGTGCATCGCGCGGGCCATCGCCGTGCAGCCGGACGTCCTGCTGATGGACGAGCCGTGCTCGGCGCTCGACCCGATCTCGACGCTGGCCATCGAGGACCTCATCGGCGAGCTGAAGAAGAACTACACGATCGTCATCGTCACCCACAACATGCAGCAGGCGGCCCGGGTCAGCGACCGCACGGCGTTCTTCAACATCGCCGGCACCGGCAAGCCCGGCAAGCTGATCGAGATGGACGACACCACGAAGATCTTCACCAACCCGACCGTGAAGGCCACCGAGGACTACGTCTCCGGCCGCTTCGGCTGACCAGCCGGCGCCCGCCCACCACGCTGCGGTCGTGGTGGGCGGGCACGGCATCACCCCCGGCCGACGCCTGACGCCGCTGCGGCCCGGCGGATCGCGGCGGCCTCGCGGTCGTCGATCACGCCGTCCACGACCAGCTGGTCCAGCACCTCGCCGACGTGGCGGAGGAACGCGCCGGACGACGCCCAGTCGCGGTCCTCCTCGATGAGGTCGTTGACGGTGCACCCGTCGGCGGCCGCGCGGTTCGGCACGCCGCTGTCGACCGTCCCGACGACGACGGTCGCCCGCGGGTCCGGCTGCGGGCAGGCCGCCTCGACCGGCGCGATCCACACGTCGCGGATCTCGACATCGGAGCCGTCGTGGTGGTTCTGGAACCCGAGGTGGCCCTCGAGCGCGCGGCTCCCGTCGCCGGTGTAGGTGTTGACGAGTTCGCCGTTCAGCCAGACGGTGTAGGTCTGCCCGACGGCGCGGATCTCGTAGGTGTTCCATTCGCCGATCGGGTTGGCCAGGACGTCGGTGATGGTGGCGAAGTTGTAGATCGAGCCGGTCTTCTGCGGGTCGCCGCCGCCCGGGTCGTCGTGGAGCTGCGCCTCGTAGCCGCGCACGCTGTCGTCGGGCTGCCGGACCCACGGTCCCTGCCAGTCCAGCGGCGCCGGGAAGCGCAGGAACACCCCGGAGTTGTCCGACGCGTTGTTCATCTTGTACTGCAGCCGCAGGTGGAAGTCGCCGAATGCCTGCGGCGTGTACCACAGCAGGCCGCCGGAGCCGCGGCTGAGCAGCGTGCAGTCGGACGTGACGGTGAACGATCCGTTGCCCACCATCGCCCAGTTCTCCAGCGACTTCCCGTCCCAGAGGGCGGTGAAGCCGTCGGCCGGCTCCGGGTCCGGGCAGACCTGCGGCTCGGACTCGGTCAGCTCGAACCGGTCGAACGCGACGTCGACGACGGGGATGTTCGGGTCGCCGTTGCCGCCGGACAACGCGAGCACGCCCACGTTCCACGTCGACATCGTGCCCAGGCCGTACGGACGGCCCACCGGCAGCCACGTCGCACCGTCGGCCGAGTACTCCGCCCGCACCTCCAGCCCGTCGCTGACCAGCCGCAGCTCGAACGTGTCCGGGAAGTCGGCCGGCAGCGCGACGTAGTCGGCCGACGTGTTGCGTTCCTGCCCGCCTGCGACGGTGAAGAACGACATCCGCCGGGTGCCGTCCGGCCGGGCCATCACGACCACCTTGGCGAAGTCGGCGTCACCGGCGTGCAGGACGAGGCCGGCCTGCTGGAACGCGGTGCTCACGTCGGCGGTGACGCGGGTGGTGGCGGTCCAGCCGCCCTCCGGCGCCGGCCGCATGATGAGGTTCGTCGCGTCGGCGCGGGCCGAGGTCAGCTCGCCGTGCGCCGTCGGCAGCACCAACTGCCCGCCGGCCACCTGATAGCCGTCCGGGTCGTGGCGGACGATCGACGACCAGCAGGACGTGTTCAGCGCGTCGCCGTCGAACTCGTCCACGCCACCGTCCTCGCACGGCGGCCGCGGCACGCTGACGCCGTCGCCGTTGAACCGCAGCCAGTCCAGCGCCATCAGGTCCGGCCCGCCGGCCCCGACGTCGTCGTTGCGGAACACCAGGTAGACGTCGAAGGTGTCGCCCGGGTCGACCAGGTCGGTGGTCCGCTCGACGACGGTGTCGACGTTCCCCGTCACCGGCACGTCCACCGAGCCCAGCAGGTCGCCGTCCGGCGCGTCGCGGCGCACCTCGATGCTGCCGCCGTGCGCGGCCGACGAGGCACCGACGGTGAGCGACTCGATGTTCGTCAGGTTCACCGTGTCGAACCTGATCCAGTCGCCGTGCGAGATGCTGCCGACCCGCGCCCGCGCGCTGGCCAGCGGCCGTTCGAAGATCTGCACGCCCTCGCTCGCGGCGTAGTGCTCGGCCTCGCGCCGCTTCGGGTTCAGCCGGACCGCGTCGCCGCCGGTCAGCGGCTCGACGCCGGGCGCGCCCGCGTCGGTGAAGCTGGCCTCCAGCACGTAGTACAGGTTGGTCTCCTGGCCGTGCCCGCCGTCGGTGATGGTCGGGATCGTCCCGGTGCAGTGCGGGTAGTTGTCCAGCGGGTGCGCGTGCTGGTCGTGCCCGAGCAGCGCGCCCACGGTCACGGCGCCGCACTCGATCTCGCCGCCGGCGATCGAGCCGTCCTCGACGTCGTCGACCGCCACGTCGTAGGCGACCTCGTCGCCCCAGTCGAAGAAGCCGCCGTGTGGTGGCCAGCTGAACCCGGTCTCCGGCCGGGTGTTGCCGGCGGAGATCCGGACCGCGGCCACCGAGCTGCGGTCCCGGCTGTCGGTGACGGTGAGCAGCGCGGTGTAGTTGCCCGCCTCGGTGTACGTGTGCGACGGGTTCGGCTGGTCCGAGCTGGCGCCGTCGCCGAAGGACCAGTGGAACGTCATCGGCAGGCCGGCGGAATGCTCGGTGCCCTCGCTGGAGAACTGCACGGTTAGCGGGAGCTGGCCCGACGTCGGCGTGCCGGACGCCTTCGGGGTCGGCGGCCGGTCGCCGCCGACGTAGTCGATGCGGTAGATGCCGGCGCCCTCGTTGACGTCACCGCGTCCCGCCCCGCTGCCGGAGCCGAAGTCGATGACGTACAGCGAGCCGTCCGGGCCGAACGTCGCGTCGAACGGGCCGCGGAAGGTGGTGCCGCCGAACACCGGGTTGATCGACAGCAGCTCGCCGGTCTCCTCGACCCGCTTGATGGTGTGGTAGCGGTTGCGGGCGTACTCGAAGACGAACCAGGTGCCGTCGTAGTACTCGGGGAACTTGGTGTCGGACTCCAGGTCCGGGTCGTAGTCGTAGACCGGGCCGCTCATCGGGGCCGCGCCGCCACTGCCCAGCTCGGGGAAGTTCGGCGACGTGCCGTAGCCGTACCAGATGAACGCCTCCTGGACCGGCGGGAGCTGCTGCAGCCCGGTGTTGTGCGGCGAGTCGTTGACCGGTCCGCCGGCGCAGTCGAACGGCTCGCCGGACGTGCCGGTGGCGAAGTCGTAGTCGATGTAGGGGATGTTGTTGCCGACGCAGTGCGGCCAGCCGTAGTTGCCGGCAGCGCTGACGACGTTCCACTCCACCAGGCCCTCGGGGCCGCGCGCCGGGTTGGCCTGGGTCGCGTCCGGCCCGTAGTCGGCGACGAGCACGTCACCGGTCTGCTGGTCGACGGTCATCCGGAACGGGTTGCGGAACCCCATCGCGTAGATCTCCGGCCGCGTCTGGGCCGTGCCCGGCGGGAACAGGTTGCCCTCCGGGATGGTGTAGCCGCCGTCGTCCGCCGGGACGATCCGGATCACCTTGCCGCGCAGGTCGTTGGTGTTGGCCGACGTGGCCTGCGCGTCCCACGCCGCGCGGTCCGGCCGCTCGTCGATCGGCGCGTAGTTGTTGGACTGCGAGAAGTCGGTGTTGTCACCCATCGAGGCGTACAGGCTGCCGTCCGGGCCGAACTCGACGGCGCCGCCCATGTGCACGTTGGCCAGGCCGATGTCGCGCCACGTCGGGAAGTCCAGCAGCCGGCTCTCCGACTCCATGTCCAGCAGCGACGTCTCGAAGTCGAAGGTGAACCGGGAGATGTTCATCTGCGCCACGTCGGGGTCGGAGTACATCGCGTACACCCAGCCGTTCGCGGCGAAGTCCGGATCCAGCGCGAAGCCGGTCAGCCCGTCCGAGTGCCGGGCGGTGCTGAGCCCCAGTTCCAGGTCGCCGACGGTCGTGACCTCGAGCGTCGTCTGGTCGATCAGCTTGAACTGCCCGGTGCGCTGGATGTACATGACCCGGCGGTCCGGCAGCACCTCCAGCTCGAACGGGTCGGCGAGGTCGTCGGTGAGCTGCGTGACGGCGAAGCTCTCGACGTCCGTCGCACCGCAGTCGCCCGGCACCGCGCCGGCCGCCCAGGTGAGGCCGCCGAGCAGGTGCCCGGCGAACTCCGGCTCGTCGAACGCGGCGGCGTCGTGGCCGCCGGCGGTGTACCAGGACCGGCCGCCGTCGTAGACCTGGCACCACGAGAACGGGTGGTTCAGGCCGGAGTCGAGCCCGGGGATGCCGTCGCGGAGCTTGACCTCCGCCAGCACGTGCACGCTGCCGGTCGGGTCGGCGTCGAGGTTCACCCAGCCCTCCGAGCGCTCCCACAGCTGCGGCAGCTCGCTGGTCGACGGGTGCACCTGGTCCAGCACCTCGACGCGCCCGGGTGACGTCTCGCCGGCGGCGCCGAGGTCGGCGTGGCCGCTGACCCGGGCGCCGACGAGGCCGCCGTACCACTCCCAGTCCGGCTCGGACGCGGCCGCGGCGTGCAAGCCGACGTAGCCGCCGCCGTTCTGGATGTAGCGGGTGAACGCGGCGCGCTCCTCCTCGCCGAGCAGCGCGCCGTCCGCCGGGGTGTTGTTGAAGACGACGACGTCGAAGCCGGCCAGGCCGTCGTCGGTGAACAGCGCGGTGGAGTCGTCGACCACCACCTCGAAGTCGTTCGCGGCGCCGAGTTCCTGGAGCAACGCCGCGCCGGCCGCGACCGGCTCCTGCGGCTCGCCGGGCGCCACGGAGTAGACGAGCGCACGGAACTGCGGGTCCGCGGCGGCCGCCGGTGGCGGATCGGGTGCGGCAGTCGTCGGCGGGGCGCCGGCGAGCGCGGCCGCCAGGACGCCGGCGGACAGGGCTGAGAGCAGGCTGGATCGGCGCATTCGGGACTCCGTCCATGCGGTGGTGAGGACGATTCGGAAAGCGCTTACCGCGGACGAGTCTGTCGGTGATCACTCCGTGCTGTCAAGACCCCGGACGCCGGCCGGGCAGCGGTCAGAGCGAGCTGAGCCCCGGGATGAGGTGCAGCATGCCGTAGCTGAGCGCCGCCGCGAGCCCGGACATCGGGATGGTGAGCACCCAGGCGGTGACGATGTTCCCGGCGACGCCCCACCGCACGGCCGACAGCCGCTTCGTCGAGCCGACGCCAATGACGGCGGACGTGATGGTCTGGGTGGTCGAGATCGGCGCGTGGTAGGCGAACGCCGTCGTGTAGAGGACACCGGCCGCCACCGACTCCGCCGCGAAGCCCATCGGCGGGTCCAGGTGCACGATGCGGCGGCCGAGCGTCCGCATGATCCGCCAGCCACCCGCGTACGTGCCCGCCGCGAGCGCCGTCGCCGCCAGCACGATGACCCACCACTGGACGTGGAAGCCGGCCTGGTAGCCGCCGACCACCAGCGCCAGCGTGATGACGCCCATGGTCTTCTGCGCGTCCTGCAGGCCGTGGCCGAGCGCCATCGCGGCCGCGCTGAACGTCTGCGCCAGCCGGAAGCCGCGGTTGACCCGGCCCGGGTTGGACCGGCGGAAGATCCACTGGATCGCCGTCATCACCAGGAACGCCAGCGCGAACCCGACGATCGGTGACACCACCATCGGGATGACGACCTTGTCGAGGATGCCGTGCCACTTGACGGTGTTGGCCGACGCGATGGCCGCACCGATCAGGCCGCCGATGAGCGCGTGCGACGACGACGACGGCAGGCCGAACCACCAGGTGATGAGGTTCCAGACGATGGCGCCGACGAGCGCCGCGAGCACCACCAGCAGGCCGCTGTCGCCCACCGGCGCCTCGATGATGCCGCTGCCGACCGTCTGCGCCACGCCGGTGCCGAGGAACGCGCCGACGAGGTTCATCGCCGCGGCCATGAGCAGCGCCGCCCGCGGCGTGAGCGCCCGCGTCGACACCGAGGTGGCGATGGCGTTGGCGGCGTCGTGGAATCCGTTGGTGTAGTCGAACGACAGCGCGACGACGATCACCGTCAGGATGAGCGCGAGCTCCACCCGCTCACGACTCCTTGATGGCGATCTGCTCGACGATGTTGGCCACCGTCTCGAAGCCGTCGACGGCCGATTCCAGGGTGTCGACGACGTCCTTCAGCTTGTGCACCGTCAGCGCGTCGAACTCGCCGGAGAAGATGCGGGCGAGCAGCCGCCGGTAGTCCTGGTCGGCCTGGTTCTCCAGCCGGTTGACCTCGATCCAGTAGTCGGTCAGCTCCGACGGCGTCCGCAGCCGCGGCATCGCCTCGGCCGTCAGGTCGGCCGCGCGGGCCAGGACGTCGACGAGGTCGCCCACGCCGGACGGGAGGTCGCCGACGCGGTACAGCACCATGAGGTCCAGCGCGGCGTCGACGTCGTCGAGCACGTCGTCGAGGGCGCTGGAGAGCCGGTAGATGTCCTCGCGGTCGAACGGCGTCACGAACGTGGAGTTGACCCGCCGCACGATCTCATGGGTGTGTTCGTCGCCCTGATGCTCGACCTCCTTGAGCCGGACCGCGAGGTCGGCACGGTCGGCGTCGGACGCGAGGGCCTCGGACAGCAGCCGCACGCCTTCGCGCAGGTTGCGCGCGGCGGCGGCGAACAGGTCGAAGAAGGCGTTGTCTCGCGGGGAAAAGCGCACGAAACTCCTCTGTCGGACGTAGGCGAACGCTCGAATGCTAAACGGTGAACACTCTGTGACCTGTCACACGCTCGCCTGTGTCACCAGTGGATCTTCAGCTGCGCCACCAGGTGAGGTCGTCGACCGAGAGGTTCGCCGCCCACCAGCTGCCCCCGAACGAGTCGAACACCAGCACCGCGCCGCAGGCCGCGACGAACAGCACGCCGAGCACCACCCACGCCAGCTCACGGGACCGGTCCAGCGGCGCGAGCATCGACCTGATGCCGTGCCGGCTGCGCACCGTGCCCGGGCCGCGCCAGACCAGCCAGGTGCCGACGATGGCGGCCACGATGGACGGCGTGCGCGAGCCGCCGACGTCCAGCAGGTCGAGCGCGCCGCCGACCACCAGCGCGCCGAGGGCGGCCACCAGCAGCTGGGCCAGGCACGGCATCGCCGCGGCCACGATGTCCCAGGGCGCGGCCAGCGCCGCCACCATGCCGTCGTTGCGCTGCGCGCCGCGCGCCTCGCGCCGCTCGAACAGCCGCCGCTGGACCCGCCAGACGATGCGGCCGGTCAGCAGGACGGCGAGGGCGACGGCGCCGCCGGCGTACGGCTCGGCCGCGATGAGGAAGACCAGCAGCAGGCCGCCCAGTCCGATCGCCAGCCGGGACCGCCAGCTGCCCGGCGCCAGCGACTCGCCGCCCGGCCGCGGCGGCGGGACCGCCAGCGGCGACGGCTTCTGCGGCTGGCGGGGGCGACGGTCGTGGCCCGGCAGCGGCGGCGGGTGCACCTGGGTCGGCGGGACGTACGGGGGCGGCGCGGGCGTCACCGGCAGCGGGGGCGGCGGCACCGGCGCGATGACGGCGGTGTCGTCGAGGGTCGGCGGCTCGGCGACCGCGGGCGGCGGCGTGGTGATGGTGGGCGGCTCGCCGGTGCCGATGGCGTGCACCAGGGCGGGGACGCCGGGCCGGCGCGCGGGATCGGGCTGCAGCGCGGCGTCGAGCACCGCCGCCAGCCACGGCTCGACGCCGGTGAGGTCGTGTTCGCCGCGCCGGATGCGGTCGACGACGGCGAGGTCGGGGCCGCCGCCGTAGGGCGCCCGGCCGGTCGCGGCGTAGGTGAGCGTGGCCGCCCACGCGTGCACGTCGGTGGCCGACGTGGGGTCGCGGCCGAGGACGGTCTCGGGGGCGAAGTAGCCGGGGGTGCCGGAGATCAGGCCGGTCGCGGTGAGCCGGGTGTCGTCGGTGGCGTGCGCGATGCCGAAGTCGATCAGCACCGGCCCGCCGGCGGCCAGCAGGACGTTGCCCGGCTTGATGTCGCGGTGGACGACACCGGCCGCGTGCACCGCGTCGAGCGCCTCGAGCAGGCCGCGGGCCAGGATGCGCAGGTCGGCGGCGGCCAGCGGCCCGTGCTCGGCCACCCACGAGCTGAGCGGGACGCCGTCGACGAAGCGGGTGACGATGTACGGCGGCTCGGCCGCGATGTCGGCGTCGAGCACCTCGGCGACCCGCGCGCCGCGCACCCGCACCAGCGTGGCGACCTCGCGTTCGAACCGGCGCCGGCCGTCGGTGCCGCCGACGAGCCACGGCCGCAGCGTCTTGACCGCGACCGAGCGACCGTCGGGTGCGGTCGCCAAGTACACGACCCCCATGCCGCCCTCACCGAGCTGGCGGACCACCCGGTACGGGCCGATGTGGGTGAGTTCGACCGGCCTCGCGTCCACAACGTAGACGGTAACCGACCGGGCCGCGACGAGGCATTCCGAAGCCACGCCGGGCGAGCGCCACGCCTGCGGGGCCGCGGCGTGCTTTGCTATGACGAACACGATCATCGGGGGCTGATGTCAGCCCTCGTGGTCGGCGACAAGCGACGTGATCATGGGGGTGCGGCCGGGCCGAAGGCGTCCGGCTGGGGAGGACCGGCGATGGGCAGCCAGGGCCAGGCGACGGCTCAGCACGACACCACCGACGCACCGTCCCGCCTGCCGCGCATGCGCCGGCCGGCGGAGACCCCGGCGGCGCCTCGGCGTGGCCCGGGCGGCCCGCGGCCATCGCCGGGCGACGTTCGGCTGGGCGAGGCGGGCGGCCGCGCCAGCCGCAGCACCCGGCTCGACAGCCTCGCCCGCGAACTCCACGCCGCCGGCCGCCAGGGCCGCACGTCGTCATGGCTGGCCGAACGGCTCGGCGTGTCCGCGCGCACGGTGAAGCGGGACGTCATCGCGCTGCAGCAGTCCGGCGTCCCGATCCGGGCGTCCAGCGGGCCGCAGGGCGGCTACGTCATCGACCAGTCCGGGCAGCGCGCGCTCAGCCTCACCCCCGACGAGGCGCTGGCCATCGTCGTCGGGCTGCAGGCGGTGCCCGACCAGCCGTTCGCCGCGGCCGGGGCGTCCGCCGCGGCCAAGGTCCTGCGCGCGGTCGCGCCCGACCGCCGGGCCGACGTCACCGCCGTCGCCGAACGCATCTGGATCCGGCCCGGCGAACCCGAGCCGGAGCACGGCGACGCCGTCCGCTCCGTCCTCGCCGACGCCATCCGCGACCACCGCGTCGTCCTGCTCGACCACGCGGCCGGGACTGCGTCCACCGACGAGGCCGACACCGACGCCGACACCGACGCCGCCGAATCGCTGACCGAGCAGGTCGAGCCGCTGGGGTTCGCGTACTCGCGCGGCGCCTGGTTCGTGCTGGTCTGGAGCCGCGAGTCCGATGCCGGCCGCTGGTTCCAGCTCGACCAGGTGTCCGCGGCCCAGCCCACGCACGAGACGTTCGAGCCGCGCGACGTGCGCGAGATCTTCCGCCCCGTCCACGCCGAGGCGGAAGAGGCGTCCGAGGCGGACGCAGACTAGCTGGCTGTAGGTCTTGTCAACCGGGGTCGAGGCGCGTGTGGGTGTGCTCCGGCGGTGT
>NZ_LFXL01000025.1 GCF_001270745.1 Jiangella muralis | reverse complement strand
GACGTGCCATGACTTCATCCTCCAACTAATGAAGTCTCCGGACACCCCGGGGCGGTTCAGTCGGCCTGATGCTCGGGGGCGTGCTCACCGAGTACCTGGGTTGGCGCTCGGTGCTGTACGTCAACATCCCGCTCGCCCTGCTGGCCGCGCTCGGCGCCGTCTTCCTGCTGACCGAAGACCCGCATCGGGAGCGCGCACGGATGGACGTGACCGGAGCCGTGCTGGCCACAACTGGGCTGGTCGCGCTGGTCTACGGTTTCAGCTCGGCCGCTGTGCACGGCTGGGGCGCACCGGTCACGGCCGGCGCGCTCGGCGGTGGCGTCGCGCTCATGTCGGTGTTCATGGCGGTCGAGGCACATGTGTCCCGGCCGCTGCTGCCGCTCTCGATCATGGCGCATCGCAGCCGTGGTGGCGCGTACCTGGCGTTCATGCTGGTCATGGTGGCGATGTTCGGGATGTTCCTGCTCGTGTCCTTCTACCTGCAGACCGTCGCCGGCTTCACGGCGTTGCAGGCAGGCATGGCGTTCCTGCCGTTCGCCGCGGGCACGCTGATCGGCTCCATTCTGGTCGGGCACGCGATGACGCGAACACGGTCCGGTCTGCTGCTCGCCGCCGGGCTGCTGCTGGCGGCGGCCGGCATGGCCTGGCTGACCCGGCTCGGCGTCGACAGCGACTACCTGGGTCACGTCCTGCCCGCGCTGGTGCTGATCGGTCTCGGGCTCGGCGTCTTGTCGCCGGTCGCGGCGAACCTGGCCACATTCCAGGTCCCCGAACGCGACTCCGGTGTCGCCAGCGCGGTCTTCAACGCCTCCGAACAGGTCGGTGCGTCGGTCGGGCTCGCGGTTCTCAGCACGATCGCAGCCACCAGCACCGGCGCGTACCTGGCCGCGCACCCGGGCGACGGCGGCGCGGACCTCGCCGGGCTGGTCCACGGTTACGTGACGGCGACCGCCTGGGCCGCGGCCCTCCTGGGCGTCGTCGCGGTCGTCGTCGCGATTCTCGTCAACGCCCGGCCGGGGGACGCCACCGCCGGCCTCGAGCGCGGCGCGGCCTCGAGTTCAGCCGACGACCCGGCTGCGTCGCCGTCGCCTCTACTCGTCCACCACTGATCGACACCGAAACCACACAAGGAGCGCATCATGAAGTTCGGCCTCAGCCTTCCCACGTACGCGCCGCTCGGATCACCCCAGGCCATCGTGGAACTCGCCGAGGGCGCCGAGCGCGTCGGGCTCGCGTCACTGTGGACCATGGAACGGCTCCTGCGCCCTGTCGCTCCCGTGTCGCCCGGCCACGGCGTCCCGGCCGCAGTGCTCCCGCCGCTGTACGCGAGTGTCTACGATCCGCTCGAGACACTCAGTTACGTCGCGGCGAGGACCAGCCGGATCCGGCTCGGCACCAGCGTGCTCGACGCCCTGTTCCATCCACCGGTCGTGCTGGCCCGCCGCATCGCCACCCTCGACCAGCTCAGCGGCGGCCGCCTGGACATCGGCCTCGGCCAGGGGCTGATCCCGCAGGAGTTCGAGGCAGCCGGAATCCCGATGAGTCGCCGCGGCAACGGCTACGAAGAGCACATCGCCGCCATGCGCGCCGTATGGGCAGCCGACCCGGTGCGATTCGACGGACGCTTCTACCAGATCGCCGAATCGCAGATCGGGCCCAAGCCGGTGCAGCCCGGCGGGCCGCCCCTCCTGGGCGGTGCGGCGTTCCCGGCCGGAATCGAACGCATCGCCCGCATGGGCTTGGGGTTCAACGTCTCCGTCAACTCGCCCGACCTCGCCGATCTGGGCGACGCGATCGCGATGTTCCGGCAGGCCGCGCAGAACGCCGGCCGCGATCCCGGCACGCTGCCGGTCGTGGTCCGCGTCAACGGCTCGGTCACGGTGAAGCCGCCGGCCGGTGAACGCGCCCCGCTGACCGGATCGGTCACGCAGGTGGCCGACGACCTCGCGACACTGCACGCGCTCGACGTCGACCAGGTGTTCTGGCAGATGGACACCGAACCAGCTGATCAGCTCGAAGCGCTCGAGCAACTCCTCGCCCAGGTCGAATCCCGCTGAGGCAGGGTAGCGACCGGCGAGCTCGTGGCGCACGTCGACGATCTGCTCAGCGTCCTGACCGTCCCTCGTCCGCTCTGGGCCGTCCCCTGTGTCGCCGCCCTGCGTGAGCGGCGACGTCACGGGCGGCGGCGAGCGTGAGGGCGGACACCACGGCGAGAGCGGCGAAGCCCCAGCCGTATCCGTCGTCGCCGGTCGTCGCGGAGAGCAGGACCACCAGGCCGGCCGCGCCGATTGCGCCGCCGACGCGTTGGGCGATATTGACCAGCGTCGTGGCGTCACCGAGCTGATCGGCGGTGACGGCCGCGTAGGCCGCCGCGGTGGCCGGCAGCTGCGCCAACGCCAGCCCGATCCCTCGCAGCACGAGGACCACGACCGGCACACCGGCGGGCATCGATCCCACGGCCAGGAACGCCACGCTCGTGAGCAGGAGCATCGCGGCCCCGGCGGCGATCACGGGCCCGGCTCCATAACGGTCGGTCATCCGACCGCCCGCATACAGCGCTACCGCACTTCCCAGGCCCATGGCGAGCAGCATCAAGCCCGTCGCCGTCGTGTCCATGCCGGCGTCGAGCTGCAGGTACAGCGGCAGGAGCAGCAGCCCGCCGTACATGTTGGCTCCGGTGAGTCCGGTCGTGACGGTCGCCGCGGTGAAGCCCCGGTGGCGCAGGAGGCCGAGGTCGATGAGAGGACGGCGCGCGCCGGCGGCCGAACGCACGAAGCCCGCGGTCAGCGCCAACCCGAGGAGGACCGCCGCCAGAGGAACCGCGGTGGCTCGGGACACGCCGATCTCCGTGATGCCGTACAGGGCGAGGGGCAGGCCGGCGCCGAGCAACACCAGCCCGCGCCGGTCCAGCGTCCGGCCCGGATCGCCCCTCCCCGGCGGCACCAGGCCACGCGCGGCGACCAGCGCGACCACCCCGATCGGGACGTTGATCCAGAACAGCCACCGCCACGACGCCACGTCGAGCAGGAGCCCACCGAACGCCGGACCCAGCGCGGGCCCCAGGCTGACGACCACGCCGAGCGCACCCATCAACCGGCCCAGCTGATCCGGCCCGGCAACCGCCCCGATGACCGCCTGCCCGGCCGGGACCATGATCCCGGCGGCCAGTCCCTGCAGCAACCGTGCGGCGATCAGGACCGGCACCGCCGGGGCGAGCGCGCACAACGCCGAACCGACGACGAAGACTGCCAGCGCGGCCGCCCAGACGCGCCCGTATCCGTGCCGCACGCCCAGCCAGCCCGCGGCGGGCAGCGAGACGGCCAGAGCCACCAGGTACCCGGTGGCCACCCACTGCACGTCCGCAAGAGAGGCGTCGAACTCGACGCGGATCGACTCCACCGCGAGGTTGGCGACCGTGGAGTCGAGCATCGCCATGAACGCGCCGACACCGGTCACCGCGGCGATCCACCAGACGCGCGAGGGGATGCGGGTCGGGGGACTGCGACGGGGTTCTGGGCTCACCAGGTTCTCCGCTCGGCGCCGGACGGTTTATGATACCGATGTATCATAACGTGCAGGGGAGGAGCCCGGCCATGCCGCGAACCGTCGATCATGACCTGCGCCGCTCGCAGATCGCCGACGCACTCGTCAGGTTCGCCGCCCGTGAGGGCCTGCATGCGGTGACCATGCGTTCGGTCGCGGCCGAGGCGGGCGTCTCATTGCGCCTGGTGCAGTACTACTTCCACGACAAGGCGCAGCTGATGCACGGCGCGCTGGAACATCTGGAGCGGCGCAGCCATGAGCGATGGGCGGCACGCCTGGCACGGCTGCCCGCGCGTCCCTCGCTACGAGCGGTCCTCGAGTCTTTCGTCGCCGAGGCGTTGCCGACCGACGAGCCCAGCCGGGCCTTCCACCGCGTCTGGACCTCGTACGCCGTCCTGGCCATGACCGACCCCGACCTCGCCGCCCAGCCGTTCGTCGAGGGGCCGAACCGGCTCGAACGCCAGCTCACCGAGATTCTCCGGCAGGCACAAGCCGACGGCGAACTCCCTCCCGATCTCGACCCGCAGGCCGAGGCCACACGCCTGATCGCCCTCGGTCACGGCGTCGGCACCAGTGTCCTCGTCGGGCAACGCGACGCCGAGTCCGCGCAGCGGATCCTGAGCTATCACCTGGACTGGTTGCTCCGCAGGCCGGGCTCCGGTCACCGCTCCGATTGACGCGGCTCGGCGTGATCGCGGCGCCCCGGGTCAGTGGGCTGGTTGAGCTGTCCGGTGGTGCGTTGGTGCAGGAGGGCGCTGTGTGGGTTGAGGCCGACGAGTTCGGCGTCGATGCCGCGGGCGGCGAACTTCGCGACGACGGTGTCGAGGGTGGCGACGGCGGAGGTGTCCCAGACATGTGCGTCGGTCAGGTCGATGACGACGCGGCGTGCCGGGTCGGTGTAGTCGAAGGCGTGGACGAGCTCGTTGGTGGAGGCGAAGAACAACTCGCCGGTGATGGCGTAGACACGGATGTCGCCGTCGGGGTCCAGGACGCTGGACACGTCGACGAGGTGGGCGACCCGTCGGGCGAAGAAGACAGCGGCGAGCAGAACGCCGGCGACGACGCCGTAGGCGAGGTTGTGGGTGGCGACGACGATCGCGACGGTGGTGACCATGACGGCGGTCTCGCTGATCGGGGTCCGCTTCAGCGTGCTGGGCCGGATGCTTGACCAGTCGAACGTCGAGATGGACACCATCACCATCACCGCGACGAGCGCGCCCATCGGGATGACGGCGACCAGGTCGCCCAGAACGAGGATGAGAACCAGCAGCCCGATGCCGGAGGTGAGCGTCGACAGTCTGGTGCGCCCGCCGGACTTCATGTTGATGACCGACTGCCCGATCATGGCGCAGCCGGCCATACCGCCGAGGAACCCGGTGGCGATGTTCGCGATGCCCTGGCCGCGGGCTTCGCGGCCCTTGTCCGAGGTGGTGTCGGTGAAGTCGTCGACGATCTGGGCGGTGAGCAGGGACTCCAGGAGTCCGACGAAGGCCAGGGTCACGGCGAACGGCGCGATGATCGTCAACGTCTCCAGCGTGAGCGGCACCATCGGTACGCCGATGACGGGCAGGGCGTTCGGTAGCTCGCCCATGTCGCCGACGGTCGGGACGTTGACGCCGAAACTGGTCGCGGCGATGGCCAGAACGACGATCGCGACCAGCGGTGAGGGTACTGCCTTGGTGAGGCGCGGCAGCAGGTAGATGATCGTCAGGCCGGCTGCGACCAGCAGGTAGACTGGCCAGGACTCGCCGACGACGTGCGGCACCTGGGCCAGGAAGATCAGGATCGCCAGCGCGTTGACGAACCCGACCATGACGGTGCGGGGGACGAACCGCATCAGGCGGCCAACGCCGAGGGCGCCGAGCAGGATCTGGAGCGCGCCGGTGAGGATGGTGGCGGCGAACAGGTACTCCACACCGTGCTCGCGCACGAGGGGCACCATGACCAACGCCATCGCGCCGGTGGCGGCGGAGATCATTCCGGGCCGGCCGCCGGCGATCGAGATGATGATCGCGATCGAGAAGGACGCGTAGAGGCCGACCTTCGGGTCCACGCCGGCGATGATCGAGAACGCGATCGCCTCGGGTATGAGCGCCAGCGCCACGACGATGCCGGCGAGGACGTCGTTCTTGGGGTTGGAGAACCAGGCTCGGCGCAGCCGGGCCCACCAGCCCACTCGATCGATCTGATCGTCGGCGCTGCGGGGACTCGTGGGCAGGGCAGGCTCACGCGATGTAGGCAAGGAGATCCTTCGGTGCGGCACCTCGCGCAGGACAGGGTCTCGGGGCGCGTCGGTGCGAACGGTCAGCGGCGCTCACACGGCGGCGACAGCGGCGGCGCGCGCATCGGCACCCGGCATCGCCGGGACCGTGGGTGAGGTCGAGCGGGTGATGCGGCCGGCACGCTGGTGCCGGGTCGTGCCTACGTCGAGGGCGCGGTGAGCGTCACGCGCGGCACCATCCTACGTTGAGGCCCGCGCGGTCGCGCCCATGCCACCCCGGCGAACGCTATCGGCAGGTCCGGTGACGTCCACATCGAAATCCAGTACGGCGGATCACACCTCTGGGCCCGCGGCGCTGAACCTCGCCAGTCAACGCAGCGAGGACTCGCCGCCGGCGCGCCGTCTCGCAAAGGTGGTGGGCCATGGCTCGACCACCCGTCATGGTGGCGTCGTCGATGGCGC
The DNA here is from genome assembly GCF_001270745.1 of Jiangella muralis. Lineage (GTDB taxonomy): Bacteria > Actinomycetota > Actinomycetes > Jiangellales > Jiangellaceae > Jiangella > Jiangella muralis. Next base: position 237,056 of record NZ_LFXL01000025.1, on the reverse strand, counting down.
TGGCCTGTCCAGGCCTCCGATCATCACAGGTGGGCCGTCGTGCAAGGTCATGTGAGATCGGTGGGATGATCTTGCTGGTTGGGCCAGGCCAGAATGGGCGAACCTGGCTCAGTCGGGGCCTCGACCAGGGGAGATGCAATCTGAGTAGGTACCGAGCGTCTGGTTTCCTTCTTCACACCGAAGAGGTCACTGATTCGACCCAACGATCTGGGAGCTGGCCATGGTCGACATGATGCCCGCGAGTTCGCGGTCGCGCTCCCTCGAAGCGTGCCAGTAGATCTGTGCGGCCTGTGCCGTCTTGTGGCGCAGACGCGCCATCAATTCCGCCGGCGAAGCACCGGCGGCGGCCGCAAGCATCGATCCGAGGTGCCGAAGGTCGTGTGGGCGGATGTCCGAGCGGCCGATGCGCCTCTTCGCGGCGTTGAACACCTTGTGGAACGAGGATGCGGCCATGAACCCGCCCTGGCGCGCGGGGAACAGCAAATCGTCGGGTCCCAGATCGCGGATGTGCTCGTCGAGGTCGACCAAGATGTGCGGGGGGATGTCGACGTCAGCTTCCTCGTCACCCTTCGGTGTGTCCTCGTGCCATCCGCCGAAGGCGCGAGTCACGCCACGGTCGACGTGAAGGATGCCTCTGCAGCTGGCCTTGACGCATCGTTCACGGCTTGGCTTCTTGCACTGGTGGCGGAAGGCGACGTCGCGCTTACGGAGCGCCGCAAGCTCGCCGAATCGAGCAGCACACCAGGCGTAGGTCTCGACCATGAGCCGGTAGCGTTCCGGCAACGCGGCTACCAGCTGAGCGAGCTCATCGACTGACAGCAGAACGATCCGCCGCCGGCGTTTGGTCTGCCCTGCGCCGTCGATCGTCGGCACCGGAACGGCGAGCAGCTTGCGTTTGCGCGCAGTCACCAGGATCGATCGTGCGATCACATACACGTGAGCGTTGCGAGTCGGGTACTTCGGATCCAGCTTGTTGTACCAAGACTCGAAGGTCGCCTCGTCGGCTGCCTCGTCGAGCGGCATGTCTTCGAAGGTCGGCAGGATGAGCCGGTCGAGATACCCCTCGTAGAGCTGTCGGGTGCTCGGCTTGAGCGGCGTTCCGCGACGCGTGCGCCGAGTCGCGAGCCAGTCCGTCGCGAAGGGGCCGTACTTCGTCACATCGACCTTGGCGCGCTTGGACGGGGGATTCCATCGGTCAGCCTCGATCTCGCGGCGGACCCAGGTCAGGTAGTCACCAGCTTGCTTCTCGGTCGAGAACGTCATCGGGCCGCCGTCACTCGACCTGCGAGCTGTGTGCCAGGTGCAGGTGAGCCGCCTGTACACGCTAATTTGGGGGGTACCCCGAAGCAGAGGAGAGCGCCGTGGGCAAGGTGGTCATGTACAGCTCGGTGTCGGTGGACGGCTTCGTCGCGGACGAGAACGACCAGCCCGGACCGCTGTTCGACTGGTTGTCCAGCGGTGACGTCCCGTTGGACGAGAGCGGCGAGGTGAAGGTGTCGCAGACGTCCTACGACTACACCCGGCCGTACTGGGACCAGATCGGGGTGACAGTCGTCGGTCGCCACGTCTTCGACCTGACGGACGGCTGGGACGGGAAGCCTCCGGGCGGGATCGACCACGTGGTCGTCGTGACGCACCGGCCGCAGCCCGAGGGCTGGGATCCCGAGGCGCCGTTTCACTTCGTCGACGGCGTCGAGGCAGCCGTGGCCAAGGCACAGGAGCTTGCGGGTGACCGCATCGTCGAGGTCGCCGCTGGCGATGTCGGTGGCCAGGTGCTTGCCGCGGGCCTGGTCGACGAGGTGCGCATGGACGTCGTGCCCGTCGTGTTCGGGTCCGGCAAGCGCTACTTCGGGCCGGTCGACGCGCAGCACCTGCTGGCGGATCCTGACGTGGTGATTCAGGGCAACCGGGTGCTTCACCTGCGCTATCGGGTGCGCCGTTGACGCTGTGACTTGGGGCGCGTCTGCCGGTGGAACCTACCCGTCGAGTCGCGAGATCAGGTCGGAGAGGGTCCCGTACGCCCGGGCCGACGCCACGTGGTCGACGTGGTCACGCGACTCGACGATGCGCCCGTCGACGACCCGGACGATGAAGACACAGCGCGTGTCCAATCGTCTGCCGGCCACGTCGCCGACGTAGCGGAACTCCGCGACGACAACCTCGGGGTCCGTGGTCTGGTGCACCACCAGGTCAGCCACCTCCGACTTCGCCGGCTCGGCACCGGCGGCTCGGGCGAAGTGTTCACGCAGGGCTTCTCGACCCAGGAGCGGTACGTCCCGCTCGAAGGGGTGGAAGGGGTGACTGACGTGGGCGTCCGACGAGTACAGCGACGCGAGGGCTTCCACCTGGGAGCTGTCGCCGTTACGTAGGGCGGTGACTCGTCGCACGAGCTCCGTGACCGTCTCGGCGGGGGAGCGGCGCCCGGGCTCCAGGTCGGCTCCGTGCAGCGCACTGGTCACGCTGTCCCCTCCAGGACGTCCGGCGACCTCGTGCACCCAATCGTGCAACGCGTGGATGGCGACGTCGATCTGATCGAGTTGGCAGTGCTCCGCGCCAGGCTGGTCCGAGCGGATCACGACGAGCCGCCGGTCAGATGATCCTTCGGCGCCCTGGTAGACCCGCTCGGCGACGGTGACCGGGATCTGACGGTCGTTCTCTCCGTGAAGGACCAGCAGCGGCATCTCGATGCGGCCGACCGCCTCCTCGAGTGTGAAGTCCTCGAGCTTGGCCAGGGCCTCCGCGCGCGTCTGGACCCCGAGCACCCAGACGGGCACTTGCCACGGCACCGAGGTCGGCGGCTGCTCGCCCCGATCGAGTGCCTCGAAGCGAGCGGCCCAGGTGTCGTGGTAGTTCCAGATGGCGCCCCAGACCCCGCAGAAGGCGAGGCGCGGCTCGTAGGCGGCGGCGCGGGCGGCGTAGTACCCGCCCGCGCTCAGCGCGATCAGACCGGTGCGTTCCATCGGAACGTCGCCGCGGGCGGCCAGGTAGTCCAGGCAGGCTGCGGCGGGTCGCTCGGTGTCAGCGTCGAGGAAGAGGCTGCGCAGCCTCAGGGCCTCGCCGATGCCCGGGTGATCGACGATGAGCATGCTGACCTTGCGCGCTGCGAGCTCCCGGCGGTTCATCAAGAAGATGAGTTCCTTGGTGACGTCGAGGCCGTCGAAGTGGATGATGCAAGGCGCCCCCGGGTCGGCGGCCGGGACGAAGACGGCGGGTAGTGCGTGGTCCTCGAACGGCACGTCGACGAGCTCGGCCGTCGGCCATGCCTCGGCCAACGCCGCCTGGAAACAGTCCAGGCTCGTGCGGTAGGCGTCCTGAGCCTCCGGTCCCTTGACGGCCACCTGCCGTTCGGCCAGCTGGAAGTAGGCCGCTGCGCGGAACCATGCCTCAGCCGCGCGGTGGCCGTGCCCCGCTGCGGCCGCTGCGTCACCCAGGGCCCTGGCTCGCTGCGCGCCGTCGATCCACGCCGTGAGCCACTCGCTGTCGGCAGCGGCGAAGTCCCGCGCGCGGGAGGCGTCGGCAAGTCCTCGGCACATGCGGTCCATCTCGCTCAGGTCCCCACCGACGGCGGAGCCCATCATGAACGTCAGCGACCACCCGTAGTTGTCTGGGAAGTACTCGAACACGGCAAGCCTTTCTGAGCGGATCGAAAAGCGGGGGAGCGAGCGAGTGGAGTAACCCCGAGACGGTCGACGTGGGGTGGGAGCGGTCCGGGCCGGCCGTGGATCAGGTGCACCGGAGGTGCTTGAGGATCTCCTCGGCGAACTGGTCCGTGACCGGCTGGCGGCTGATCAGGATGCGGTAGAAGACCGCCCCTGCCCACAGGTCCAAGGTCAGCTCGGCGTCGGTGTCCGGCGCGAGCAGGCCCTCGTCGATCGCTCGGCGGATGACGGCCGCCGACGCGGCCCGCCGGGGCTTGAGGAAGCCTTCGTAGAAGGCGCGGTACCCGGCTGCGTCGTGGGCCAGGTCAGCCACCAGGGCCGGCAGCGCGATTCCGCCGAGACTCCCGCCGAAGTTGTCGATGGTCGTCTGGATCGCGGCCAGCAGGTCGCGCTCCACGTCATCGGTCTCGGGCGCCATGTCGTGGTCCAGGCTGCTCGCGATCGCCTCGGCGACCAGAGAGGGCTTGGACGGCCACCAGCGGTAGATCGTCGCCTTGCTGACGCCCGCTGCCTGAGCGACGCCCTCGATCGTCAGTTCGTAGTACCCGACGCGCTCCAGTTCCGCGACGGTGCAGTCGACGATGCGCTTGTGCGAGCGCGCACTGCGCTTGCGGCCTGGCTGTCCGGCGCGCGGACCGGCCTCGGGGGCACCGATGGTCGAGGCCTGGCCGGTGGTGGCAGCGGGGGTCATGTGGCTCTCTTTCGTGGGATGTCGATACCAATAATAAAACGGTACGTTTCGTATTGACAAGAGGCGGGGCCAGCACGATGCTTCTCGGCATGCGGCATGCAGACGATGTTCCCGACACGTCCGTCGGCGAGACCCTTGCTGACGCTGAGACGGCCGCCCCCGACTTGCTCGGCGGTGCCGGCACACCCGCTCCGGCCGAGATCCCGTCCACGGCGCGCGTCTCGCACTCGTGGGAGGACCTCGAGCTGCTGCTGGCCCAGCACAGCAACTGGGGCCGGTGGGGTGCCGAGGACCAGCGCGGCACGCTCAACCACATCGAGAAGGCGACGGTTGCCTCGGCTGCGCGCCTCGTGCGCAAGGGGAAGTGCTTCTCCCTCCAGCTGCCGCTGGACGGGCACGGTCCCCAGACAGGTGCGTTCGGCCGGGTCAACCCCATCCACCAGATGGTGGCCACGGGCACCGATCACGTCGCTGAGGCTCAGGGCTATCCCCGGGGGTGGGGTTTCGCGGATGACTCGCTGTACCTCTTCCTGCAAGGCGGGACCCAGTGGGACGCCTTGGCGCACATCTTCCACCGTGGCCAGATGTACAACGGCTTCCCGGCGAGCGAGGTGTCGAGTGCCGGCGCCGCCCGCAACGGGATCGAGAACGTCAGGACCTTCGCCACCCGGGGGGTCCTCCTCGACGTCCCTCGCGCCATCGGGCGGGAGCGCCTCGATCCGGGCGAGGCCATCACCGGCGAGCTGCTGGACTTCACCTGCGCCCGGCAGTCGGTCAGCGTCCAGCGTGGTGACATGGTGCTCATCCGCACCGGCGACATGGCGGCGCGGCGTGATCAGCCTGGTTGGGCCGGGTACGCCGCTGGAGACGCACCAGGTCTGGCCCTCTCGACGGCCGGCTGGATCGCAGATCACGAGATCGCCGGCCTGGCCACCGACACGTGGGGCGCCGAGGTCAGACCCAACGAGATCGAGGGATCGTTCCAGCCGCTCCACCTGGTCATGATCGTCCAGATGGGCCTGCTGGTCGGAGAGATCTGGTACCTGGACGAGCTCGCTCGCGACTGTGCGGAGGACGACACCTACGAGTTCCTCCTGGTCTCCCCGGCACTCCACATTCCGGGCGCGGTCGGCTCACCCATCAATCCACAGGCACTCAAGTGAGGGCATCGGCTCATGAGTGAGAGCGTGGAACTGCCGGCCGGACTCCCGGCTGACGCATCACCCGGGCGTCCTCAGACGGGACGCCGGCTCGCGTGGCGGCGTCGCCACCCGGTGCTGCTCTTCGCCATGCGCCGGTGCCTGGTCACGATCCCCATCCTGGCCGTGATGACGTTGTTCGTCTTCATGCTGGTGCACCTCGTCCCCGGAGACCCGGTCACGACGATGCTCGGCCCGCACGCCACCGAGGAGAACATCGCGGCCACGCGGCTGCAGATGGGTCTGGACCGTCCGCTGCACACGCAGTACGTCGAGTGGATCACCGGCCTCGTGCACGGCGATCTCGGCACCGACCTGCTCCGGAACACTCCCGTCTCCCAGCTGCTGATGAACCATCTTCCCGTCACCCTCGAGCTCGCCATCCTCGCCAGCCTGATCGGCGTGACCGTCGGTGTCTCGCTGGGGCTGCTCGCGGCATCCAGGCCCGGCCTGTTGCGCAGGATGACGCTCGGCCTGTCCACGATCGGTCTGTCCATCCCCTACTTCTGGCTCGGGCTGATGCTCGCGCTCGTCTTCGGCGGCCTTCTCCAGGTGCTCCCGTCCTCCGGCTACGTCGCCTTCACCGATGACCCGGTCGAGCACTTCCGGCACCTGATCCTCCCGGTGCTCGCCCTCGGCCTGGGCCAGGCCGCCTACCTGACGAAGGTGACCCAGGGCATCGTGGAGGCGTTCCTCAACTCCCCGCCCTCGGACTTCCTCCGGGCCAAGGGCCTCACCAGGGGCCAGATCCTGTTCAAGCACAGCCTCAGGCAGGCCTCCGCGCCGATCGTCACGATCATCGGCATCGATCTGGGCACCCTGCTCGGCGGAGCCATCATCACCGAGACCATCTTCGGGCTACCCGGATTGGGGAACCTCGTGGTCACCGCGATCGCCCAACGCAACTACACCGTCGTCCAGGGCACGATCCTGGTCATCTCGACGATCTTCGTCCTGACCGTCCTGCTCACCGACATCATCGTCGCCCGCCTCGACCCCCGAGCCCTCGAGGGGAGGTCCTGACGTGGCCGAGGTCATCGACGTCGCCGGCACCGTCCCAGCCGGCATCCGCACCACACCACGACGACGGTCCGGGGGCGCGGGACCAGGGGGCCGCGCCGGCATCATCGGCCTCACCATCCTGGCCCTGTTCGTCCTCCTGACGGTCCTGGCCCCTTGGATCTCGCCCTACGGACCGAGCGAGATCGACGGCGACCAGGTCCTGGGCGGTCCGTCCGCAGAGCACCTGCTCGGGAACGACGAGCTCGGGCGTGACGTGTTGACGCGGCTGCTGTACTCGTACCGCGTCTCCTTCGTCATCGCGGTCGCCTCCGTGGCGTTCTCGCTGCCCCTCGGCGTGCTGCTGGGGACGCTGGCGGGCTACTTCGGCCGCGTCGTCGACAACGTGATCATGCGCCCCATCGAGATGCTGATGGCGTTCCCGGCGCTGTTGCTGTCCTTGGCGATGATCAGCATCCTCGGCAGCGGTGTCGCGGTGACCGTGGCTGCCATCACCGTCATCTACCTGCCCGTCTTCGCCCGCATCGCCCGGGCCTCCACCCAGGTCGTCGCCAACGAGCTCTACATCCAGGCTGCCCGCACGCGCGGCACGTCGACCGCTGCGATCCTTACTCGCCACGTCATCCCGAACGCGCTGGCTCCTTGCATCGTCCAGGCCGCGATCGCTGCTGCCTGGGCGATCCAGATCGAGGCCGCGCTGAGCTTCCTCGGGCTGGGTGTCCAGCCGCCCACCCCCTCCCTGGGCACGATGCTCGCGCAGGGACAGGGCTTCCTGACCCAGGCTCCATGGATCGGGATCTTCCCCGGCTTGTCGCTCGCGCTCACCGTGCTCGCGTTCAACCTCATCGGCGACTGGCTGCGCGCCCGCCTCGAGAACGGCACAGCATGATGTCCGCCGCCCAGACCAGCCGCACGCCCGTGCTGAGTGTCGAGGACCTCAGCGTCGAGTACGTCACCGCCGGCGCCGCCTACCCGGCGCTGTCCGGCGTGACGCTCGAGCTGGCCCCGGGCGAGTTCCTGGGGGTCGTGGGCGAGTCCGGCTGCGGCAAGTCGACCTTGGCCGCCGCGGCGCTCGGCCTCCTGCCGGCCAACGCCGACAGCCGCGGGAGCATCCGGTTCGACGGGGAGCCGCTCGCGGGGATGAGCAGCACCCGACTCCGCGAGCTTCGAGGCGGCGACGTGGGCCTCATCCCTCAGGACCCGCTCGCCTCGCTCGACCCGACGTTCTCGGTCGGTTCGCAGATCGTCGAGACACTCCGTGCACATCAGCGCATCGCGCGCCGCGCCGCCAAGGCGCGGGCCGTCGAGCTGATGGACACCGTCGGGATCGATCGCCCGGCGGAGCGGTTCGGCCAACCGCCGCGCGCCTTCAGCGGCGGTATGCGGCAGCGCATCGCCATCGCCATCGCCGTCGCCAACACCCCCAGGCTCCTCATCGCCGACGAGCCGACGACCGCCCTCGACGTCACCGTCCAGGCCCAGGTCCTCCGCCTCCTGACCCGACTGGCGAAGGACAGGAACATGGCAGTGCTGTTCATCAGTCACGACCTGCACGTCGTCACCCAGCTCTGCGACCGGGTGGCGGTCCTCTACGCCGGGAAGCTGTCGGAAGTCGGGCCCGCGCGTGACGTCATGGACCATCCGGCGCACCCCTACACCGCGGCGCTGCTCGCCTCGATCCCCCAGGGCAGGACGACGGGCCGGCTCCCCAGCATCCCCGGGGAGATCGGCCAGGCGGCCCTGCTGCCCGGCTGCAGGTTCGCACCCCGGTGCGCCCACCGCATGCCCGTGTGCGACACCGAGCCGCCCCTGGCGGCCAGGGATCGCGGCGGGGTGGCCGCCTGCTGGCTCGCGGCGAGCTCCGCGCCGGCGACCCTGGCCGAGGCCGGGCCGGTGGCCGCCTCCCGGCGCGACGTCCAGTCCGGCGGGCGGAAGGACGTCCCATGACGACATCGAAGAGGGCCCTTCCCGTCCCCGCACCTGAACAGGACATTCGCCCTGGCGACGTTCCGTCCGGGCCCGGCGATCGAGGGGCGCGGCCGTCGGAGGCGTTCGAGCTCGAGCTCCGCAACGTCAGCCAGATCTACCGTGGCGGTTCGCTCGCGGCGAGTCCGGAGACCCGCGCCGTCGACGACGTCTCCCTCGGTGTGCGCCCCGGCGAGGTGCTGGCGGTGGTCGGGGAGTCGGGGTCGGGCAAGACCACCCTGACCAGGCTCCTGCTGGGGCTGGAGCAGCCCACGAGCGGGCAGGTGCTGTTCCGCGGCCGACCGCTCGACCTCCGCGGCCGAGCCACCGAGCGCGCGTTCCGCCGCGAGGTCCAGGGAATCTTCCAGGACCCCTTCAGCTCGCTCGACCCGCGGTGGACCGTCGCTCGCTCGGTCAGTGAGGCCATGGTGGCGCTCCGGACCCGTTCCCGCGCAGACCGCGGGTCCGCGGTGGCCGAGCTGATGGGCAAGGTCGGCCTTCCCGAAGCGCTTGCCGATCGCAAGCCTCGCAACCTGTCCGGCGGTCAGCGGCAGAGGGTGGCGATCGCGGCCGCCCTGGCGCCCAACCCGTCGGTGCTCGTCGCTGACGAGCCGGTCACATCCCTCGATGTCTCCATCCAGGCGCAGATCCTCAACCTGCTCCACGGCCTCAAGACCACCAACGGTCTCACGATGGTCTTCGTCTCGCACGACCTGACGGTCGTCCAGCACATCAGTGACCGCGTCGTGGTGATGCGTTCGGGACGCGTCGTCGAGACAGGGACGACCCACCGGCTGTTCGAGGCGCCGAAGCACCCGTACACCCAGGCTCTGCTCGCCGCGTCCCCGGCGCTCAACTCGCACGCACTCACGACCCGAGAGCTGCTCAGCGGTGACCGCCGGCCCAGCTAGACCGCCGGACCGATTCTCGGAGTCTCGGACGTTCCAGCTCCACCACCCAGCAGGAAGGCAGAACCATGGAGTCGACCCTCATGCCCCACCCGTCGCGGCGCACCGTCGTCGTCGGCATCGCCGGGACCGGCCTCGTCCTCGGGTGTGGTGCTCTGTTCTCCGCTTGCGGCGGTGCCGAGAACTCCACCTCCAACGGCACCGGCAAGCCCACTGCCGGCGGAACGTTGCGGGTCGGAGCCTCGTCCGACCCGGACTCGCTCGACCCGCACAAGTCATCGCTCGACGTCTCGCAGGAGATCTACTGCGGCATCTTCAGCCGTCTGGTCGATGTCTCCTCCACCGGCGAGATCTCTCCGTCGCTGGCCACCGAGTGGGAACAGCCCGACGACCTGACGTACGTGTTCACGTTGCGTCCAGACGTCACGTTCCACGACGGCGCGCCCTTCGAGGCTCGAGAGGTCGTCTACACCTTCGACCGTATCCGCGACCCGGACTTCGGTTCCATCTCCGCGGCGTTCTTCACCGCGCTCGACACCGTCGAGGCGACCGGCCAGTACGAGGTCACCTTCAACCTGAGCCGCCCCTCAGCGGCGTTCCTCACCAACCTGGCGGTGTACGGCCACGTGGTCAGCCAGAAGACCATCGAGGAGGGTGACCCGGTGCGGAAGCCGGTGGGAACCGGACCGTTCGCACTGGCTTCCTGGACCCAGGGTCGTGGTGTCGAGCTGTCGAAGGCGTCGACGTACTTCGAAACCGACCGACCCCTGCTCGACGCGGTGTCCGTCTCCTATCTGGAGAACACCGAAGGCCGGGTGCTGGCGCTGCGGTCGGACGAGCTCGACTGGGTCGATGCCATCCCCAAGCAGAGCATCGAGCAGGTCAAGAACGACAAGACACTGCGCTACATCTCCGGCACCGAGGGAACGCCGCAGTTCCTCATCTTCAATTCCGGGGCCGCGCCGTTCGACAACCTCGCCCTGCGGCAAGCGGTCTGCTGGGCGATCGACCGCGAGGAGATCGCGAAGATCGCCCACCTCGGGACCGCCGAGCCCGGCAGGTCCGAGTTCGGGTCGAAGTCGCGCTGGTACCCCGAGGACGACCCCTATGCCTCCGCCCCTGACGAGGACATGGTCCGGAGCAAGCTCGCGGAGGCCGGCTACCCCGACGGCGGCGTCACCATCAACTTCCTCGCGTGGACGTCCAGTCCGGATGCCGTGGCGACCGCTCAGGTGATCGCCGAACAGCTCAGGCCCTACAACATCGAGCTCGAGATCGAGCAGATCGAGATCTCCTCCTGGCTGGAGCGGGTCAATGCTCGCGAGTACGAGCTGACCCTGCGCATCTACGGGGGGCTGACCGATCCGGACCAGTTCTGGTCCCGCAACTGGACCACGACGTCGGCCTCGAACTGGAGTGGCTACGGATCCGAGGAGTTCGACCAGCTCATCATCGAGGCCGGCTCCGTGGACGACGAGGACACCCGCAGGCAGAAGTACGACGCCTTGCGGGCGAAGGCCCTCGGTGACGGCGCGACCCTCTTCACCGCCTTCGTGCCCAAGGCCTTCGCCGCGCGCGCCGACGTGGCCGGCTCGGAGGTGAACCCCGGTGGCGACCCGCGGTTCCGCAACGTCGGTCGCACCGCATGAGCGAGCACGACGCGGGGCGCGAGCGCCCGTCCGTCCAGACCGTCCTGGGACCCGTTCCCGTGGCGGATCTCGGCACCACGCTGACGCATGAGCACGTCCTGGTGGATGCTACGAAGTTCTTCGTCCCGGACCCGGACCCGCTGATCGCGTTGGAGCTCGAGCGGGGCATGGTCGCCGAGAACCTCGGCCATCTGAAGAGGTCGCTCGTCAATTGCATGGACGACCTGTTCATGGACGACGACGCGGTCGCGGCGCACGAGCTGCTGCGATTCAAGCATCGCGGCGGACGGACCGTGATGGACGTGACGTGCCACGGGATCCGGCAGCGCAACCATGCTCGCCGGGTCGCTGAGATCGCCAAGGCGACACGCCTCAACATCATCCTGGGCACCGGCGCCTACACCCAGCTGCACCATCCCCGATGGATCGGCGAGAGCAACGAGGACGAGCTCGCGGCAGTGTTCATCCGCGAGCTGGTCGACGGCGTGAGCGACGCGATGCCATGGAATCCCGGCAGCACCGAGACCACCGCGAGCGCCGGCCCTCGGTGCGGGTTCATCGGTGAGATCGGGATCGGGACCCCCATGCTCGACAGCGAACGCAAGGTCCTGGCGGCCTCCCTGACGGCGCACCACGCAACCGGCGCCCCGTTGGTGATCCACCAGACCGACCACGACGGCGCCACCCGGTTCGAGGTACTGAACCTCTTGGAGTCCGGCAGCGTCGACCCCCGGTCGGTCGTCATCGGCCACGTCGGACACCTGGAGGAGTTCGACGTGCTCAAGAAGATCCTCGAGCGCGGCGTGTACGTGGCGCTGGACACCTTCGGACTTGCCGGCAACTGGCTCCTCCGGGAGCTGCCCTCGGAGCTGGAGTACGCCCGGCGGGTCCGCGACATCCTCGACGCGGGGTTCGCCGACCAACTGCTCCTGTCCCACGACGTGGGCCACAAGCGTCTCCTGCGCACCTATGGCGGCACCGGGTTCGACCACCTCTCCGTCGACCTCCCGCCCCTCCTCGAAGCGCTGGGAGTGGATCCGGACGTCCTGGACCACCTGATGCGGGTCAACCCGGCGCGTCTGTTCGCCCACGCCTCGGCGCCCGCCCGCTAGCCCCTGCCCCCACACCCGTACAAGTCTTGGACGTGATCACCATGGCCAGCAACCACACAGTCGACCGCATCACCAGTGCACTCGAACTCGCCGATTCCGCACAGTGGGAGCGAGCCTTCGCCCAGCTGAACCTGGCTCGTGCGGCCGCAGACGACACGCTCGGTGGCGTCGCGGTCGACCTGGCGCGCGCCCAGGTCATGAACGAGCAGGACTGGACGATGTGCCTGCACGACCCCGGTCGCAAGCACGACCTCCTCGAGGCCGTCGACCGGGCGTTGACCACAGAGCCTGATGACCGGCTCCGGGCCCACTACCTGTACGAGCGCGGCATGGCCCTGCACATCGACTTCTGCATGGGCACCCCCGACCAGTCCGCCGAGCTGGCGGCGTTCGAGGAGTCCGCCGAGAGGTACCACGTCCTCGGCGACCAAGAAGGTGAGGCCAGCGCGCTCGCCTTCATCGGCATCTTCCACCACGTCGACAGGCTCGACCCCGACACCGCCTGGCCCATCCTCATGCATGCCTACGAGATCTCGCCCCAGGGCGTCGGCAGCGTCGGCCGGTACGAGGCCGCGCGTCACCTCGGCCAGATCCTCCACGAGGCCGGCAAGGCCGAAGAGGGACTGACGTGGTTGCTCGACGCACTGGAGGTCCGCGCCCAGTCCGGCTGTGCGCGGGGTCTGGCTCCCGCACTTCACGCCGTAGGCGCGGCCCGCATGGGGATGGGGGATCTCGAAGGTGCGGGCCGCGACCTCGAGCGGGCCCGTGCGATAGCCGTCCGCTACGGCTCGCGGTACTTCCTCGCCTTCATCGAGCGGACCCAGGCCGACCTTCGCTTCCGGCAGGTGCTCGGCCCCCACCGCCGCGGCACCTACAAGCCCTGACCCGTGCCCAGATCGACGCCGACTCCGACCGCTGGCGCCGCCGCGACCTCGGCCACCGCCCCGGACTGCCGTGACCCGATTGTCGGCCGGATCGCCGTGGTCACCGGCGCCGGCAACGGGCTCGGCCGAGCCATCAGCATCGCACTGGACGCCGCCGGCGCCACCGTCGTCCTGGCCGGGCGGGACGTCGGCAACCTCGAGACGACGGCGTCGCTGCTGGCCGGCGAGTCGTTCGTGGCGCCGGTGGACGTCGCGGATCCTGGTTCCGTCACCGCCATGCACGATCGGGTGTCGTCGTGGGTGGCCGCCCGGGCTCGTCGCCCGGGGGAGCCCAGCGCCGAGGACGGGTCGACGTCGTCAGCGGTGACCATCCTGGTGAACAACGCCGGGGTCGCCGGCCCGGTGGCTGCCTTGACCGACGTCACCCCGGCGGAGTGGGACGACGTGTTCGCGGTCAACGTCCGTGGCACCTACTTGATGTGCCAGGCATTCATCCCCGCCATGGCGGAAGGACGCACCGGGGACATCGTCAACCTGGCGTCGGTCTCCGGGAAGCGCCCGCTCGTGGGCCGCACTCCGTACACCGCTTCGAAGATGGCCGTGATCGGACTGACCACCACCCTGGCACACGAGGTGGGACCGCTGGGGATCAAGGTGAACACCCTGTCGCCCGGTCCCGTCGAAGGGCCTCGGATGCAGCGGAACTTCACCCGCGAGGCCGTACGCACAGGGCTGCCGGAAGAGGAGGTGCGTCGCGAGTTCGTCCTGCGCGCCGCCATGCAGCGCATGGTCACCGAGCAGGAGGTGGCCGAGGCGGTGCTGTCCATCGTGCGCCTGGGCGGTCTCACCGGGGCGGACATCGACCTGTCCGCGGGCATGGTGGCTCGATGAGACCGATAGCTGATGCCGGCTCAGACCGGGCCACCCTGGGCCGTCTTGGGCCGTTACGCCGGCGGTCACCGCCACGCCACGCGCAGCGCCGTCGTCGCCGCGAACGGATCGTGCCCGCGGTGGGTGAGGAGGATCCCCTCGCCCTCGGGGGTGGCGGTGCGCACGGGGTCACCGCCGCTCACCCAGCGGTTCCAGGCCGCGGCGAAGGCGCGCACCCGGCGCACGTTGGCGCCTAGGACCGTCGGCACCGCGTGGTAGACGACCGTGTTCGGCGGCGCGTCGCCCGCGAGCCAGTCGCGGCCGGCCCGGCGCAGCGCCTCGGGACGGTCCGGGATCGTCTCGACGAGGTAGCGCGGCACCACGTACCGGGGTGAGACCAGCGGTGCGAGCAGCTCGTCGAGCGCGGCGACGAACAGGGCGGACGTCTCGGCGCTCGTCCCGGTGAGGACGAGGCGGTACGTGCCGTCGCGCTCGACGTCGGTGGTCACCGCGGCGGCGCCGGCCTCGGACAGCCCCGCCTCGTGCAGGGCGTCGGCGACGGCGCAGGCGAAGGCGAGCGGGTCCGGCCCGGTCGCCAGTTCGGCGAGGTCCCGCCCGGCACGCAGCTGGGCGGCACGGACGCGGCGCACGCGCACCCCGCCGGCGGCCGCGCCGAGCGTCAGCGTCACGGCGGCCGGCCACCACAGCGCCGCCACCGCCAGCACGGCCGTCAGTAGTGCTGTCAGCGCGGCCGCGGCCCGCCAGCGGTTCGACCGTCCGTACAGCTGAGCCGGTGGCTGACCGTCCCGGCCGGCGCCGTGTGAAGCCGGGACCAGGGCGGGCGGCCGGTGGCCGGGTCCCGGGCCGGGCCCGGGTCGCGCCGACTCGCCGGGCCGCGGCGTCACCCGGATGGTGTGCATCAGCTCGTCGCGGTACGGCGTGCCGACCTGCCACAACGCCCGCACCCGCTCCCGGTCCTCGGCCCGGGCGAGCATCAGGGCGTTCTCGGCGGCGAACTCGGCGACCGGCGGCGGCGCGTACGGCGAGAGCCGGGGGTCGACGTGGCCGACGCCGGCGGCGATCTCGCCGGAGTCGGTGACGGCGAAGTAGCCGTCGTGCTTGCGGACGAACCGGTCCCAGCCGCTCGTGCCGCCGGGATGCTCCTCGGAGACGCACACGATGGTCCAGGTGTGCGCCACCTTCTCGGGCCAGTCCGGGTCGACGCGCAGCGCCCGGCCGCGGGTCTGCACCACCGCGGTCGGGGTGGTGGCGGTCGTCAGGTCGACGAGCGTGTTGACGCCCCTGGCGTCCCAGCCCTCGCCGAGCAGTGCCCGCGTGCCGACCAGCGCACGCGTCGCGCCGGTCTCGTAGAAGCGGGTGACCAGCGGCACCCAGTGCCGGGACCGCCAGCGGCCGGTGACGTCGACCGTCCCCGTGGCGCGCTCCGGGACGTCGTCCAGGTCGAGGCCGGGTGCGTGCTCGCGGACGAACGTCACCAGCTCGCGTGCCGTGACCGCGTCTGCGGCCACGGCACGCCCCGTGACCAGCACCGGGCGCAGCGTGGCGGTGCGTGGGTCGGACACCAGGCGGGCGAGCACGAGCCGCGCCGATCCCGCCTCGGCGTCGAGGACGCCGCGCAGCCGGGCCGGCAGGGTGGCCGCGGCCCGCTCGTGGTCGCACAGCACCAGGGCGCGCAGCCGGTCGCCGAGGTTCGCCGTCTCGGCGGCCAGGATCTCCACCGTGGCGTCGGTGGTCGCCTCGCTCCGGGCCAGTACCCGGTCGACGGGGGAGCGGCCGCGGCGGATGCCGCGCTTGGTGAGCTGGTACCCGATTCCCGGCAGGGCGCCCCTGATCGCGTCGACGGCGGCTCGGTCGCGTGGGTCGTCCGAGGTCAGCAGGCCCGCCGACACCCAGTCGTGCAGCAGCGTCACCCAGTCCTGCGCGGTCGGGTCGTGCCGGTGCTCCTCGCGTGCGACAGCGCCGTCGGGGAGGGCGAGCAGCCCGGCGTGGTGGAAGCGGAGCGCGGCCGCCGCCAGCTCCGGCGCGTCGCCCTCGAGCCGGGACCACGCGAGCGGCGGCGCCGGGCCGGTGCCGGCCCGCCGCGTCACGAATCGCTCGTCCAGCCAGCTCAGCAGGCCGACACTGGCGAAGTCCGGTGCGAGCAGGTCGTTCTGGAGCTCCGCGAACCGCTCGGCCTCCGCGGCCAGCCACTGCGACTCCGTCGGCGACGGCGACGTGAACCAGGCCAGTTCGGCGAACGGCGCGAGATGCCCCTCCCGCACGACCGACGGGATCGACGTGCTGAAGAGTGGCGACCCGAACAGCCGGTCGACCAGCTCTGCCTGGCCGGCGGTCAGGGTGCTCGGCGGCGTCCCCGTCAGCCCGATGACGTGCGCCTCGGGCAGGTCGTCGAGCAGTTCGGCCAGCAGCCGGCCCCACACCTCGAGCAGGTGGTGACACTCGTCGAGGACGAGGGTGATCGGCCCGGCAGTCTCGAGCGCCTCGACCAGCGCGCGGCCGTTCTCGTGCAGCCGGCCGCGCAGGCCGCCCGTCCGCCCGTGCCCCTCCTCGTCGACCTCCGCGTCCGGGTCGAAGCTGGCCAGCGCCTGATACGTCAGCGCCGTCACGGGCCGGTCCAGGCTGCGGTCCGTTCCCGCCGGGAGGTGTGCCGGGGTGAACTCGCGCCAGGCCGCGATCCACTGTCCCTGGATGGCCGTGTTCGGCCCGAACACCACCATCGGCTGCCCGAGGCGGCGGGCCGCCTCCAGCCCGACGAGGGTCTTGCCGGCGCCGGGCGGCAACACCACCCACGCCCGCCGCCGCCCCGCCGCGAACGCCTCGCCCAGCGCGTCGAGGGCGAGGCGCTGGTGCCGCCGGAACGGCCGCCGATACCCGATGTCCCCCCACGCCGCCTCGACGCGCCGCGCCAGGTTGTCCTCGGGCATCGGCTCATCATGCCCGAGGACACGAAGTGGCCGGCCGCCGCCGTCGTCGAAACGGGTCGCTGCCCATGCAGAACGTGCGTTCGACTCGACGATACGAGCACACGCCATCTACCGGCCCCCGCACGCGGACATAAGCGCTGCCTATGGGACAGTTAAACATCATGTGGATTGCCTTGGCCGCAGACCCGTGCGACCGTGGCCGGACACGCCGGCCCCGCCGACATGACCAGCAGGTTCGCCCGCGCGGAAGGAACATGCACTGTGAGTGAGGATCGCCAGCCGGCTGGCCCCGGCACCCGACGCCGCCGTGTCATCGCGGTGGTCATCGGCCTCGTCCTGGCCGCACTGATGGTCGCGCCGTGGCCGCAGGGCGAGTACGAACCGATGGTCCTCGGGGTGATCCCGGCGTCGCTGTTCTTCTGGATCCTGTGGACCGCGGCCTTCGTCGGCTACGTGGCCTGGATCGCGTATCGCTGGGACCCGTACGCCGAGATCGTCAGGCGCAACTCCCCGTCGTCCGACGACGAGAGCTGAGAGGCAGGACATGTCCGTCACCGCCATGTGGATCGCTCTGTGCTGCTTCGCCGCCGTCATGGTCTACCTCGGCTACTTGGGCCATCGCGGCACGAGCAGCACGATGGAGGACTTCGTCCTCGGCAGCCGCAAGCTCGGGAAGGTCCCGGCCTTCTTCACCGTGACCGCCACCCTGTTCAGCGCCTTCTCCTACTTCGGGATCACCGGCCAGTACTACACCGACGGCATCGGGCCGTGGATCCAGGTCGTCAGCACCGCCGTCGTCGGCCCGATCCTGTACTTCGCGGGAACCCGGATCTGGCTGGTGGCCCGCCGCTACGGCTTCGTCAACGTCACCGAGTACCTGTCCGACCGGTTCCAGGCGCGGTCCGTCGGGCTGGTCGCCGGGGTGATCATGATCGTCGCGCTGGTGCCGTACATGGGCGCGCAGTTCCGCGGCAGCGGCCTGACCCTCGAGGCCGTCACCGGCGGCGGGATCCCGTACTGGGCCGGTGCGGTCTTCCTCGCCGTGGTGGTCACGCTGTACGTGATGTCCGGCGGGTTCCGCAGCGTGGTGTGGACCGACGTGCTGCAGGGTGCGCTGATGTACGTCCTGCTCGGCGTGGCCATGCTGATCCTCGTCTACAGCGCCACCGGCGGGTTCTCCGACCTGATGGACGCCGTCGAGGACCAGTCGGCCGAACTGCTGTCCGTCCCCGGCCCCAACGGGGTCTTCGGCCTGCCGTACCTGATCTCGGTGATGGTCATCTTCGCCGCGGCGCACTTCACCATGCCGCAGCTGCAGCAGCGGTGGATGGCGGCCCGCAACCACAGCACGCTGAAGTTCATGGCGCTGTCGCTGCCGATCGGCACCGCGATCATCTACATCTTCGCCTTCTTCATCGCCATGGTCGGCGTCGTCACCCTTCCCGGCTTCGACGCGCCGGAGGCCATCTACCCGACGATGATCATCGACGTGCTGCCCGAGTGGCTGACGCTCATCGCCATCCTGGCCATCATCGCCGCCACCGGGAGCACGGCGAACTCGATCGTGCTCACCATGAGCTCCATGGTGGCCAAGGAGTACGTCGCTCCGGTCGTGCACCGGCGCAGCGGCGGCGATTCCGACCGGTTCCTCACCCTGACGACGCGGGTCATGCTGCCGCTGCTGGTCGCCGGCGGGCTGCTGGTGGCGTTCTACGGGCCGAGCACGATCCTGTCGATCATCCTCGGCATCACCTGGCCGGCGGTCTTCCTCATCTTCCCGACGTTGATGGCCGGCCTCTACTGGCGCCGTGCCACCGCGGCCGCGGCGGTGGCGTCGATGGTGATCTCCGAGATCCTGTTCCTCTGCCTGTACCAGGGCTGGATCTCGCTCGACCTGGGCGGCTGGAACCCGGCACTGCCGGCCGGCGTCGTGGGCGTGCTGATCCTCGTGGGCGGCAGCCTGGTCACGACCCCGCCCTCGCGGGACCATCTCGACCGCCACTTCGCCATGTTCGAGGACGCCGACCCGGTGCGCGCATGACCGGGCCCGACCCGGTGGCGGTCGTCACCGGCGGAACCGCCGGCATCGGCCTCGCGGTGTGCCAGCGGCTGGAGGCGGACGGCTATCGCGTCGTGCCGATCGGACGCACCAGCGCCCGGTACGGCGCGGACGTCAGCGATCCGGCCGCCGTCGACGCCGTCGCCGCGCGCGTGCTCGCCGACACTGGACGGGTCGACGCGCTGGTCACGTGTGCCGGGATCGTCGGCCGGAGCGAGCTCGCCACGGCGACGACCGACGACCTGGTCCGCCAGGTCGAGGTCAACCTCCTCGGCACGATGTACTCGTGCCGGGCCTTCGCGCCGGCCCTCGCCGGCAGCGGCGGCTCGATCGTCACCGTGAGCTCGTCCATAGCCTCGAGCCCGCAGGCCGGCGTGAGCGCCTACGCCGCGGCCAAGGGCGGCGTCGAGACGTTCACCCGCGCGCTGGCCCTCGAGCTCGCCCCGAACGGGGTCCGGGTCAACGTGGTGCGGCCCTCGCTGGTCGAGAGCCGGATCTGGATCGAGAGCGGCATGGACCCCGCCGACTATCACGCACTGCTGGAGCGGCGCGCCGCCGAGTACCCGCTGGGTCGGGTGGGCCGGCCGGAGGACGTCGCCGCCGCGGTGGCCTTCCTCGTGTCGGCCGAGGCGGCCTGGATCACCGGCGTCGTCCTTCCCGTCGACGGCGGCAGCGGTCTGGTCGGGCGCTAGCGAGCCAGCGGACTCACACGTGCTCGAGCACCGGTGTGCCGGAGAGGAAGTCCTCGATCGCGGTCAGGTACGGCTCCGGGTCGATGCCCTGCGCTGCCCGCCAGGCGTCGTCGTGGAACGTGTCCGCATACCGGTCGCCGCGGTCGCAGATCAGCGTCACGACGCTGCCCGTCGTCCCCGCGCGCACGAGCTCGGACACGACCTGGAACGACCCCCAGAGGTTGGTTCCGGTCGACGGGCCGGCCACGCTGCCGGTGGCGCGACGCAGGTGCAGCATGGCCGCGACGGAGGCGGCGTCGGGCACCGGCAGCATCCGGTCGACGACGCCGGGCACGAACGACGGCTCCACCCGGGGGCGGCCGATGCCCTCGATCCGCGAGCCGCCCGTGGTGACCGCCGGGTCGCCCGTGCGCCAGGCCTCGTGGTACGCCGAACCCTCCGGATCGACGGCGAGGATGCCAGTGGACAGCCGATGGCGCCGGACGTAGCGCCCGAGCGTGGCGCTGGTCCCGCCGGTGCCCACGCCGACGACGATCCACCGCGGCACCGGATGGCGCTCCAGCCGCATCTGGCCCATGATCGACTGCGCCAGTCCTGGGGTGTCGCCGGCGTCGTTGGCCGCCGCGGCGTGGGTGAACTGGTCGAGGTAGTGGCCGCCGAGCTCGTCGGCCAGCCGCGCCGCCTCGGCATACACCGCCGCGGCATCGTCGACGAGGTGACAGCGCCCGCCGTAGCTCTCGATCAGGGCCAGCTTCGCCGGACTGGTGCGGCGCGGCACGACGGCGACGAACGGCAGGTCGAGCAGCTGCGCGAAGTACGCCTCGGAGACGGCCGTGGAGCCGCTGGACGCCTCGACGACCGTCGTGCCCTCCCGGATCCAGCCGTTGATCAGCCCGTAGAGCATCAGCGAGCGGGCCAGCCGGTGCTTCAGCGAGCCGGTCGGGTACACCGACTCGTCCTTGAGGTACAGGTCGACCCCCCACTGCGGCGGCAACGGGAACCGCAGCAGGTGAGTGTCGCCGGTGCGGTTGTGGTCCGCCTCCAGCACGGCCAGGGCTTCGTTCAACCAGTGACGGTCGGGCAGGTGGGGCGCAAACATGATGCCACCCTGACACCGAGGCGATCTCAAAGGAAGACACATATTTGTTAGCGTTTGCATTGAAACTGCTTATGGGAGGCTCGCATGATCGAGATCCGTCACCTCCAGCTGCTGCAGAAGGTCGCCACGACGGGTTCGCTCTCCGCCGCGGCGCGCGAACTCGGGTTCTCCCAACCCGCGGCGAGCCAGCAGATGCGGGCGCTCGAACGGGCGGTGCGCACGCCGATCCTGTTGCGCAATCCCGGCAAGACCAGGCTGACCGAGGCGGGAGAGGTCCTGCTGCAGCACGCCGAGGCCATCCTGGCGCGGCTGGCGCTGGCGACCAAGGAGGTCTCCGCGATCACCGATCTCGAGACCGGTACCGTCCGGATCGCCTCCTTCCCCAGTAGCAGCGCCACCATCCTGCCGCGGGCGCTGGGCATGGTCGGGCGTGATCATCCGGGCGTCCATTTCACCCTGGTGGAGGCCGAGCCGCCGGAATCGCTGGATCTGCTGCGCCAGGGATCGTGCGACATCGTGATCGGCTACACGTATCGCCGTCCGCCCGAGGCCGAGCCGGCGGAGTTGCTGCGGGTGCCGCTCTGCGACGACCCGCTGCACCTGGCCCTCCCGCAGGGGCACCGGCTGGCCGGCGACAAGCGGCCGATCGCGTTCGGCCGGCTGCGCGGGGAGCGCTGGATCGCCGGCTGCCCCCGCTGTCGCCGGCAACTGATGGACACCTGCCAGGACGCCGGTTTCGAGCCGGACATCGGGTTCTCCACCGACGACTACGTGGCCGTGCACAGCCTGGTCTCCGAGGGCTTCGGGGTGGCCCTGTTGTCCAGCCTGATGCTGTCCTCGATCCGGCTCGGCCGGCTGGAACTGCGCCCCGTCGCTCCCGCACCCGTCCGCGCGATCAGCGCCTACACGACGCCGGCCCTGGCGACCGTGCCCGCCGTCCGGAAGACGTTGGAGGCGCTGGCCGCCGTCAGCCGTCAGCTCCGCGCCGAGGACGCTCTCGACCCGGCGACGGTCCAGGCGTGAGTCACGGCGCCGCGGTGCTGTACAACCCACGGGCGACGGCGAGCTGCCGGCCGTCGCCGTTCGTCACGGCGACGTCGGCGACGCCGAGCGTGCGGCCCCTGCGGACGACCGTGCCGGTGGCCCGCAGGTAGTCGTCGGGCTTGGCCGGGCGGAGGTAGTCCACCCGCAGGTCGATGGTGGGCAGGCCGTAGCCGAGCTCGGTGACCAGGGCGAAGTCACCGGCGATGTCGGCGAGCGTGGCGAGCAGGCCGCCGTGCACGTACGTCCCGTCGGTGTTGCCGCCGAAGTCGGGCCGGCAGGCCATGCCGATCACCACGCCGCCGGGCCGGGCCTCGAGCAGTTCCAGCCCGAGCCACTGGTGGTAGGCGGGTCCGGTCAGCAGGGACTCGACCAGCTCGCGGTCGACCTCGCCACTCGTCACGTCGTCTCCATTCGGTTCATGCGCTCCGTGGCCCACTCGACGAGCGAGCCGCGATCGATCTTGCCGGTGCCGCCCAGCGGGAGTTCGCCGACGAACCAGACCCGGCGCGGGTGCGCGTGCGGCGCGCCCTGGGCCAGCGCGTACTCCCTGACCTGGTCCTCGGTGAGTCCGTCGGCCTTCACGAACGCGACGGGCACCTGGCCCTTCCGCGGGTGCGGAACCGGGACGACGGCGGCCTGCCGAACCCCCGGCATGGTCAGCAACAGCTTCTCGACCTCGATCGGGTAGACGTTCTCCCCGCCGACGTTCATCATGTCGTCGGCCCGGCCGAGGACCCGGTACCAGCCGTCGTCGGCGATGGCGAGGTCGCCCGTGCGCAGCCAGCCGTCGGGGCTGATCCGCGCCGCCGTCGTGGCGGGCAGGCGGTGGTAGCCGCTGGTCACGCCGGGGTTGCGGACCCACATCTCGCCCACGGTCCCGGCGGGCACCTCCGGAACGCCGGACACGCCGTCCACCGGCATCTCGTCGACGTCGAGGAGGCGGACCTCGCACCCGGGTAGCGGCCGCCCCGCGTAGCCGTAGCGGGGTTCGCCGCCGCGCGGGTTCATCAGCACCTGCGGGCCGCCCTCGGTCAGCCCGTACGCCTCGATGACCCGGACGCCGAGCCCGTCGGCGAAGCGCCGGCCGAGCTCGTCGGACAGCGGCGCGGAGCCGCAGATCACGAAGCGCAGCGTCGACAGGTCGTGCTTCTCCTGCTCGCCGCTGTCGAGCAGGAGCTCGTACGTCGCCGGCACACCGGTCGTGTACGTGCAGCCATGACGTTCGACCTCGGCCGGGATGGCGGCCGGGCGGGGCGACTCGCCGATGACGACCGTGCCGCCGACCAGCAGCAGCGGCTTGACCACGCAGATCATCGCGTTCTTGTGGTAGATCGGCGCGGTGATGAGGCCGCGGTCGTCGTCGTTCAGTTCCCACACCTCGGCGACGGTCGACGCGTTCCAGTACTGCCCGCCGTGCGTCAGCAGGCACCCCTTCGGAGCGCCGGTGGAGCCCGACGTGTACGGCTGCAGGCAGACGTCGCCGGGGGAGACGGGGTGGGCGGCGAGGTCCGGCGATTCCGTGCCGGCCCAGTCGTCGTCGGCGACGAGGACCGGTGGGCCGGACGGCCCGGCCAGTTCCGCGGCATGGCCGGCCAGCTCGGGATGGGTGACGAGCGCCGCGGGGGCCGCGTCGGCCAGCACCTGCCGCAGCGAGGCCGGGCCGGCCCGGGTGTTGAGCGGCACGGCGACGGCACCGATCCGGATCGCGGCCAGCAGCACCTCGATGAACCGGTGATCGTTGGGGAACAGCAGGGCGACCCGGTGCCCGGGCTCGACGCCGGCGCGACGCAGCACCGCACCGGCCTGCCGGACCGACCGGTCCAGCTCGGCGTAGCTGATGGCCCGGTCGCCCTGGCGGATGGCGATGCGGTCCGGCTGCCCGGCCGCCCGGCGCAGCAGCCGGACGGCCAGGTTGGCATCGACGTCGGGCGGGGTCACGGCGTGATGACGACCTTGCCGAAGACCAGCCGCTCCTCGATGAGCCGCTCGGCCTCGCGGATGTCGTCCAGCGGGAGCACCCGGTCGATGACCGGCTTCAGCCGCCCGTCCTGGACCATGGCCAGCAGCTCGACGAGGTCCTCGCGCCGCCAGCCGTTGCTACCGCGGATGTCCAGTTCGCGCACCCACACGTAGGGCTGGTACTGGGTGACCTCGTAGCCGCTGGTGGCGCCGCAGGTGACGACCCGGCCGCCTGGCTTGGTGGCGCGGATCGACTGCTGCCAGGTGGCGGCGCCGGTGTTGTCGACCATCAGGTCGACACCCTGCTTGCCGGTGGCCTTCCAGAGCTGCGCGCCCCAGTCGTCGGCGCTGCTGTCGATGACGATGTCGGCGCCGAGCTCGGCCAGCCGCTTCAGCTTGTCCGGCGAGCCGGCACACGCGATGACCGTCGCGCCGACCGCCTTGGCGATCATCACGGCGCCGGTGCCGAGGCCGCCGGCCGCGCCGAGGATCGCGACCGTCTCCCCGGCCTGCAAGCCGCCCCGGGTGACCAGCTGCCGGCGGGCCGTGCCGTAGGCGATCGGCAGGGCGGCGGCCTGCTCGTAGGCGACGTCGCCGGGCAGCGGGATGCAGTTCTCGGCCGGAACCGCCGCGTACTCGGCCAGGCCGCCCTGCATGTCCTCACCGAGCGCCTTCCCGTCGATCAACGGGTCGACGAGGACGCGCTGCCCGATCTCGAGTCCGGACACCTCGGCGCCGAGCCCGGCGACCTCGCCGGCGATGTCGCCGCCGGAGATGTGCGGCAGCGGCAGGTGGGTGCCGGCGACGCCCTTGCGAACGAACACGTCGAGGTGGTTGAGCGAACACGCACGCACCCGGATTAGGACGTCCCGTGGCCCGGCCACCGGGCGCGGGTGGCTCTGGACGACGCGGCCCTCGGGACCGCCGCGTTCGACGACGACGGCAGCGCGCATGTCCTGCCCGCTGGTGGGGTGGCTGACCACTGGAGGACCTCCGGCTCGTGAGACGTTGCCCTTCACTCTGGCCAGCACGCCAGGGGAAAAGCAAGACGGCAATAGTTTAGGTATCGCATAAGCCATCCTTATTCGTGGGCGGCAGCGCGGGATCGCTACGGTGGGGCCATGGATGTTGACGTCGACCACCTGGTGTGGGCCGGGCCCGATCTCGACCGGCTGGTCGAGCACGTCACGGTGGAGACCGGAGCGACACCGGTCTACGGCGGACGCCACGAAGGCCGGGGCACGCACAACCACCTGGTCGGGCTCGGCCCCGGCCGGTATCTGGAACTGCTCGGCCCGGACCCCGGGCAGCCCGAGCCGTCCCGGCCGCGGCCGATGCGCGTCGACGGGCTGACCGGCCCCGCGCTGGTCGGATGGGCGGTACGCACCGACGACATCGACGGGTGCGTCGCGGCGGCCCGCGACCGCGGGTACGACCCCGGTGACGTCGCGGAGATGTCCCGCCGCACGTCCGACGGCACCCTTCTGACCTGGCGCCTGACCCCGCCGGAGGGCGGCTTCGACGGTGTCGTGCCGTTCGTGATCGACTGGCTGGACAGCCCGCATCCGGCGTCGGGCCTGTCGTCGTCCATGACGCTGGGAGGGCTCACGTTGCGGCACCCCGAGCCGGACCGGGTGAGCGCTGCTCTCACGGCGCTGGGCCTCGACGGCCTGGCGGAGGTCGTCCACGACCCGGCGCCGGGCATCTCCGCCGTGCTGACGACTCCGCGTGGCGACGTCCTGATCGGCTGACCTACGCCTGGCCCAGCGGTCCCAGCCGGGACGGCGGGAATCGCTCGGTGTGGGTGTCGGCGAGGGAATATGGCACCCCGAACGCCGTCGGCATGAGCGGCCGGAGCGGGGTGGTACGTGCGGAAGCGGGTGACGTCAGCGCCAACAGTTGGCGCTGATGTCAACGCGTCGGATCGCAACAGCCCGACCGGGGCCGCTGCGGTGTGTCGGCAAGCGCTTGCCGGCGGGCGGTTCGTCCGTTCGGCTCCGCTCTGTCAGGTCCAGGCCTCTGCCGAGGAGGGACCCGTGGAGCTCAGTCGCCGCCGAGTGCTGTCGATCCTGTCCACCGCGGGTCCGGCCGCGGTCGTCCACCCACCGCCAGCGGGAGGGGTCCGTGCGGTGACCGGGCCCGCAGCGGCGCGTGGGCGAACTCGGCCACGCCCGCCGCGAACGGGACGCGCGCGGTGAACCCGAGGTGGTCGGCGGCGCGGCCGGGGGAGGCGACGACGTGGCGGACGTCGCCGAGGCGGTACTCGCCGGTGACGACGGGGCGCGGCGAGCCGGCACCGAAGGCCGCGGACAGGGCGGTCGCGAGGTCCAGGATCGGGTGCGGCTCGCCGCTGGCGACGTTCAGCGCGCCGCTCCAGCCGGAGCCGAGGGCCAGGACGTTGGCCCGGGCGACGTCGCGGACGTGGACGAAGTCGCGCAACTGGCCGCCGTCCTCGAAGACGCGCGGTGCCTCGCCGCGGGCCAGCGCACTGCGGAAGATGCTGGCCACGCCCGCGTACGGGGTGTCGCGCGGCATCCGCGGGCCGTAGACGTTGTGGTAGCGCAGCGCGCAGACGGCGGCGCCGGTCTCGCGGCCGTACGCGAACGCCAGGTGCTCGGTGTGCAGCTTCGTCGCGGCGTAGACGTTGTGCGGGTCCGGTGGCGCGTCCTCGTCGACCTGCTCCCAGGACAGCTGGGCGCCGCAGCGCGGGCAGGGCGGCTCGAACCGGCCGGCGTCGAGGTCGGCGACGGAGCGGGGGCCGGGAGCGACGGCGCCGTCGCGTGAGCAGCTGTACCGGCCCTCGCCGTAGACGACCATCGACGAGGCGACGACGAGACGGCCGGCGAACCGGCGCCGCCACAGCGCGCGCAGCAGCACGGCGGTGCCGAGGTCGTTGTCGGACACGTAGCCGGCGATGTCGCCGAGATCGATGCCCAGCCCGACGCGGGCGGCCTGGTGGCAGACGGCGTCGACGTCGCCGGCGGCGCGTGCGACGGCATCGGCGTCGCGCAGGTCGGCCACCCGCAGGTCGACGCCGTCCGGCAGGTCCGGCGGCGCGTCGTGCGCGACCAGCGAGTCGAGCACGACGACCTCGGCTCCCTGCTCGACGAGCTGGTCGACGACGTGCCCGCCGATGAACCCGGCGCCGCCGGTGACCAGTACCTTCACGACTTCTCCTCTCACCAGGGCGACCGCAGCGCGGCCTGCAGGACGACGGCGACGGCGACCTGGAGGACGAGCCACCGCCGCGACGAGGTCAGGGCGGCGCCGGCCAGCAGCACCAGCGGCATGAACGGCTGCCAGATCCGCTCGGTCTCGGCCGACGACAGCCCGGACAGGTCGGCGACGAGCACGGCCGCCAACCCGGAGCCGACGACCAGCCAGGCCCGCTGGTCCCGCAGCCGGGCCAGCCCCGCCGCCACCGCGGGCCCGACGGCCAGCGCGAACACCGCCAGGTTGGCCAGCAGGAAGTACGCGTACGGCCGGTCGGCGCCGACGCCCGCGTCGTACTGCACCCGGGTCGCGGCCAGCCCGTCGGGCCACCAGAACCCCCACAGCGACGGCAGCGCGACGACGACGGCGCCCGCCGCGGCCGCGGACGCGAGCACCGCCCGCCGCCGCCACAGCGCGACCACCGCGATCGGCACCGCGAGCAGCGCGAGACCGTAGCTGAACAGCAGCGACAGCCCGAACACCGCACCACCGGCGGCGGCCAGGGGCCAGCGGCGGGCCACCACGACGAGCGCCACGCCGGTCAGCGCCAGCCCGCCGAAGATCACATCGGCGTTGGTGTGCCAGACGGCCGCCGGTGCCAGCACCACGAACGGCGCGGCGGCGCGGGCGAACCGCTCGGAGACGACGTCGCGGGCGATCACCAGCACGGCGACGGCCGCGGCCGCGACCCCCGCCATCGCCAGCGCCGTCTCCCACCCGGCTCCGGACAGCCCGGCCCGGGCCGACGCCCACAGCGTCAGCACCAGCCCCGGCGGGTGTGCCTGGAGGTGGACGGGGACGGCGTCCTGGTGCTCGACGTAGCCGCGCAGGAACGCCACCGGACCGCCACGGTCGTCGACCAGCCCGATGTGCCGCCCGTACGCCTGCCCGATGTCGGCGAACCCCGAGGCGCCGTCGACGGCGGCCAGTGCCAGGCTCCAGCCGATCGCCGTCACCGCCACCGCGCCGAGCACCCGCCGCCACGGCCACCGCGCCGCCAGCTCCGGCAGCACCAGCGCCGCGGCCGCACCCACGGCGACCGGCGCCGCGAGCCGCCAGATCGGTGCGAGCTCCCAGCGGCCGTACAGCGGGATCGCGTCGAGGTGCAGGTCGTCGGCCGGCAGCGCCAGGCCCCAGACCCAGGCGACGACCAGCAGCACGACCCAGCCGGTCAGGGCGAGCCGAACCCTCACGCCGGGAGCCGGATGGTGAACCGGCAGCCGTACTCGTGGTTGGCCACCTCGACGGAGCCGGCGTGCGCCTCGACCAGGCCGCGGGCGATCGCCAGCCCCAGCCCGCCGCCGCCGGCGTCGCGGCCGCGCGCGGTGTCGCCACGGAAGGCGACGTCGAACACGCGATCCAGGTCCGGTTCCGGGATGCCGCCGCACTCGTCGATGACCTGCAGCACGGCGCCGTCGTCGTCGCGGCCGGACCGGACGACCACCCGGCCGCCGGCCGGCGTGTGCCGGATGGCGTTGTCGAGCAGGTTGTTCAGGGCGCGGGTGAACTCGCGGGCCGAGACCTCGGTGACGGGCAGGTCGTCGAACTCCTCGACCAGCCGGACGCCCCGGACGGAGGCGTGCGAGGCCGCGCCCGCCAGCGACTCGGCGACGGCGTCGCCGATGGGAACCAGTTCCGGCCCGAGCCGGACGGCGCCACTGTTGATCCGCGACAGCTCGAAGAGGTCGTCGACCAGGGCGGTGAGCCGCTCGGCGTCGCCGCGGATCTGCCGGTGGTAGCGCTGGACGGTGGCGCTGTCGTCGGCCACCTCGTCGTCGAGCGCCTCCGCCATCGCGCGGATCGTCGCGAGCGGGCTGCGCAGGTCGTGCGACACCCAGGCGATCAGCTCGCGCCGCGACGCCTCCAGCGCGCGCTCGCGCCGCCGGGACTCGTCCAGCCGGGTGGAGACGTCGGCGAGCTCGGCCGCCAGCGCGGCCAGCTCGCCGGGCCCGGTGACGGCGGCCGGCCCGTCGCCGCCGTCGACCATCGTGCGGGCCAGGTGCCCGACCTGCCGCGTCCCGGTGCCGATGTCGTCGCCGAGTTGCAGCGCCGCGCCCACCGCCATGGCGGTCGCGACCGCGACCACGATGAACAACGCCACGAGGTCGTGCGTCGAGATGAACATCGCCAGCGCCGCGGCCACGACCCCTGCCACCGTCATGAGCAGCGACGACACCGCGACGACGAGTAGCTGGGCGCGCACCGGCCGGCCGCGGAACCGGCGCAGCACGGTGGCGCCGGCGACGAAGGCGGCGCCGGAGGCCAGCGCCGTCACGCCCACCAGGATCGCGGTGTCGCGGGCCGGGATGCCGGCGGAGACGGCGATGACGCCGGCCACGACGAGGCCGGTCGCCAGGACCGCGACGGTGGTGGCCTGCCGGGTCATGGCCGGAACCGGTAGCCGACGCCGCGGACGGTGAGCAGGTGCCGCGGCGTGGACGGGTCGGTCTCGATCTTCTCGCGCAGCCGCCGCAGGTGCACCGTCACGGTGGAGGTGTCGCCGAAGCGCCAGCGCCACACGGCCTCCAACAGCTCTTCGCGGCGGTAGGCCACGCCCGGATGCGTCATGAAGTGCACGAGCAGATCGAACTCCTTCGTCGTGAGCGCCACCAGCTGCCCGTCGCGCCGCACCTGGTGCGCGACCAGGTCGATCTCGCAGCCGGCCCCGGTCAGCCGCCGGGCCGCGGTCGACGGCGTGACGTTCCCGGCGGCCGCACGGCGCAGCACCGCCTTGACCCGGGCGGACAGCTCGCGGGGCGAGAACGGCTTGGTGACGTAGTCGTCGGCGCCGATCTCGAGGCCGGCGATGCGGTCGTTCTCCTCGCCGAGCGCGGTGAGCATGACCACCGGGATGGGCGCGACGAGGCGCAGCCGCCGGCAGAGCTCGAGGCCGTCGAGGCCGGGCAGCATGAGGTCGAGCACGATGAGGTCGGGCAGGGTGTCGAGCGCCTTCGCCAGGCCGGTGGTGCCGTCGGCGGCGTAGTCGACCTCGAAGCCGTCGCGGCGCAGGTACCGCCCGACCACCTCGGACAGCGCCGGGTCGTCGTCCACCACCAGCACGCGCTGGGCCGGTCCGGGATCCATGGGTCCACCATGCCACCGCCGGTGACCGCTTCGCCCCAGGTCGGACGGGTACGGCAGCAGAGTTTCGCCCTTTGTAAGAATCATGCCAGCCGGTCGACCCTACGGTCGGCAGGGTGGATGCCACCCAGGTGCTCGTGGTCGCGAAGGAACCGGTCCCCGGCCGGGTGAAGACCCGCCTCTGCCCGCCGCTGAGCCCGGCCGAGGCCGCTTCGGTCGCCGCGGCCGCGCTCGCCGACACGCTCGACGCCGTCGCCCGGTGTGGCGCCGGCCGGCGCATCCTCGTGCTCGACGGCCGGCCCGGGCCATGGCTGCCGCCCGGCTTCGAGGTGATCCCGCAGGTGCGCGGGCCACTCGGCGTCCGGCTGGCGGCCGCGTGGAGCCACGCCGGCGGCCCGGGGGTGCAGATCGGCATGGACACCCCGCAGCTGACGCCGTCGCTGCTGGACGAGGCGCTGGGCCTGCTGACCGGCGACGGCGCCGTGCTCGGGCCGGCCGCGGACGGCGGCTGGTGGGCGTTGGGCCTGGGCCGCTGGCGGCCGGGCGTCTTCGACGGCGTGCCGATGAGCACGGCACGCACGGGGGACCGTCAGGCTCGGCGGCTGCGGTCGCTGGGCCTGGCGGTGACGTCGCTGCCGGTGCTGCGCGACGTCGACACGGCGGCCGACGCGGTCGCGGTGGCCGCCTCGGCCCCGGACACGCGGACGGCGGCCGTGGTGCGGTCGCTGCTGACGGTGGCCCGGTGAGGCTGCCCGAGGCCCGGGACGAGGCGCTGCGGCAGCCGGTGCACGACGCACGCACGGCCGCGATCCTGGGCATCGCGCTCGGCGTCTGTTTCCTGACCTGCTTCCTCACCGGGCTCTACTCGCACGTCCAGCAGCACCCGGTGGACTGGCTGCCGATCCCGCCGCGGCCGGCGTCGCTGTACCGGGTGACCCAGGGCGTGCACGTGGCGACCGGGTTCGCCGCCGTGCCGCTGCTGGTGGCGAAGCTGTGGTCGGTGTATCCGCGGCTGTTCCGCTGGCCGCCGGTGAGCGGCGTCGCGCACGCCGCCGAGCGGCTGATGCTGGTCCCGCTGACGTTCGGCGCGGTGTTCATGCTGTTCTCCGGGGTGGCGAACGTGTCGCGGTGGTACCCCTGGGGGTTCTACTTCCCGGCGGCGCACTACTGGGTCGCGTGGATCACGATCGGCGGGCTGGTCGCGCACCTCGGCGCGAAGGCGGCCGTCGCGCGGGCGGCGCTGGCCCGGCCGGGTCATCCGGTGGCGGCGGCCGCGCCGGGCACGCTCGGGCGGCGCGGGTTCCTCGGCGCGGTGGCGGTCGCCGCGGGCGTTGTCACCGTCACCACCGCGGGTCAGACGGTGACGCCGTTGCGGCCGCTGACGCTGTTCGCGCAGCGCCGTCCCGACCTCGGCCCACAGGGCGTGCCGGTGAACCGCAGCGCCGTGCAGGCCGGTGTCGTCGAGGCCGCGTCCGACGCTGGGTTCCGGCTGCGGGTCACCGGGGCCGTGGCGCGGCCGGTCGAGCTCACCACGGGGGAGCTCGACGGGCTGGCTCGCCGCGTGGCCGAGCTGTCGATCGCCTGCGTCGAGGGCTGGAGCGCGTCCGCGCGGTGGCGCGGCGTCCCGATCGCCGACCTGCTGACCACCGCCGGCGTCGACCCGGACGACGACGTCACGGTGCGGGTGGAGTCGCTGCAGGCCGGTGGCCGGTACCGGGCGTCGGAACTGAACCACCTACAGGTCCGCGACCCGGACACCATGCTGGCGGTGGCCGTGAACGGCGAGCGGCTCGATCTCGACCACGGCTATCCGTGCCGGCTCATCGGGCCGAACCGGGCCGGTGTCCTGCAGACGAAATGGGTGCGCGAACTGGTGGTGATCCGCACATGACGGAGCGGACGCCGTCCGGCCCGTTCTTCTGGACCTGCCTGATCGCCGGGGCGGGCATCGCCGGCTACGGCCTGGCCGGCGCGTGGGCCGACCGCGCGGACACCCGGCCGGTGGACCTCGCCGTCTGGCTGGCCGGGTCCGGGCTGGTGCATGACGTCCTGCTGGCACCGGCCGTGGTGGCCGCCGCGCTGGCGACCCGGTGGGTGCCGGTGGTCGCGCGGCTGCCGGTGCGGCTCGGGCTCGCGCTGAGCGCGCTGCTGACCGTCCTGTTCTGGCCGGTCGTCCGTGGCTGGGGCCGGTCGCCGTCGGTGCCCAGCGCGCTGCCGCTGGACTACGGCCGTAACCTCGTGCTCGTCCTGGCGATCACCTGGATGGTCGTCGCGGCGGCCGTCGTCGTACGCGTCCTGCGGAGGAGAGCCCGATGACGGTGCTGATGCGCGCCCGCGACGGGTGGACGCAACCGCTGGCCGTAGCGGCGTGGACGGCGGCGGCGACGCCGGCGGAGCGGGCGCTGCTGGCGTCGCTGCGCGGCCCCGTCCTCGACCTCGGCTGCGGGCCGGGCCGGCTGGTGGTGGCGCTGGGGGAGCTCGGCATCCCGGCGCTCGGCGTCGACGCGTCGGCGCACGCCGTCGACCAGGCCCGGGCACGTGGCGCGACGGCGCTGCGCCATTCGGTGTTCGACCCGCTGCCGGGGGAGGGCCGCTGGCACAGCGTGCTGCTGCTCGACGGCAACGTCGGCATCGGCGGCGCGCCCGTCGACCTGCTGCGCCGGGTCGGGCGACTGCTGTCCGGCGACGGGCGGGCCGTCGTCGAGGCCGCGCCGCCGGGCGCCGGCTCGTGGACGGGCGAGGCCAGGCTGGAACGCGACGACGAGATCAGCGGGTGGTTCCCCTGGGCGCGGGTGGGGGCCGACGACCTCGTCCGGGTCGCCGCGGCGGCTGGGTTGCGGCTGACCGGCTGGCACGTCGCGGCCGGACGCTGGTTCGCCCGGCTGGGCCGGGTGGTCGCATGATCGATGTCGTCCTCCCGGTGCTGGACGAGGCCGCGGCGATCCCGTGGGTGCTCGGCCGGATGCCCGCCGGCTACCGTCCGATCGTCGTCGACAACGGGTCCGCCGACGGGTCGGCAGCGGTGGCCGGCGCGCACGGCGCCGTCGTCGTCGAGGAGCCCACGCGCGGGTTCGGCGCCGCGTGCTTCGCCGGCCTGACCGCGGCGACCTCGGACGTCGTCTGCTTCATGGACTGCGACGCCTCCCTTGACCCCCGCGACCTACCGGTCGTGGCCGGTCCGGTGGCCGCGGGGGAGGCCGATCTCGTGCTCGGCGCCCGGCCGGGGCGGGCGATGTCGCCGCACGTCCGGCTGGCCAACCGGTACCTCGCCCGGCGGGTGACCGCGTACACCGGCGCGCGGGTCAGCGACATCGGGCCGATGCGCGCGGCCCGGCGCGAGGACCTGCTCCGTCTGGGCCTGGCCGACCGGCGATCCGGCTGGCCGCTGGAGATGGTGCTGCGGGCCGGACGGGACGGCTGGCGGGTCACCGAACGGGCGGTGCCGTACCACCCGCGCACCGGCCGGAGCAAGGTCACCGGCACCGTCGGCGGCACCGTCCGCGCGGTGCTGGACATGCGGCGACGGCTCACCGAGACCCGTCGCCTGATCCGTGCGGAGGAGAGATGACACCAGAGATCGGGATCTTCGGCGGGTCCGGGTTCTACTCGTTCCTGGACGACGCCGAGACGGTGGAGCTGGAGACCGAGTGGGGTCCGCCGTCGGCGCCGGTCACGGTGGCCGAGGTCGACGGCGTGGGCGTGGCGTTCCTGCCCCGGCACGGTCGGCACCATGAGCTGCCGCCGCACCGGGTGAACTACCGCGCCAACATCGACGCGATGCGGCGACTCGGCGTCCACACGCTGGTGGCGCCGTTCGCGGCCGGGTCGCTGCGACCGGAGCAACGGCCCGGCGACTTCGTCGTCGTCGACCAGCTCGTCGACCGCACCTGGGGCCGGGCCGACACCTTCCACGACCGCTTCGACGACGGCCCGCGGCACGTGTCGCTCGCCGAGCCCTACACCCCGCGGGTCCGGAGCGCCCTGCTGGACGCCGGGCGCGTGGCCGGGGTGACCATGCACGACGGCGGCACCGTGGTGGTGATCAACGGCCCGCGCTTCTCCACCCGCGCCGAGTCCGCGTGGCACCGCCAGGCCGGCTGGCACGTCGTCAACATGACGCAGTACCCCGAGGCGGCGCTGGCTCGCGAGGCGGGCCTGGACTTCGGCGGGGTTGCGCTCGTCACCGACTACGACACGGGACTCGACGGGCAACCGGAGGTGCCGCCGGTGCGCCAGGAGGAGGTCTTCGAGGTGTTCCGCGGCAACGTCGAGCGGGTCCGCTCGCTGCTGTTCGCCGCCGTCGCGGACCTGGCGGTGCGGTGATGGGCGCCCGCGCCGGCCTGCTCGCCGTCGTCGTCCTGCTGGCCGGGTGCGGTGCGGCGGAGGTGGACGAGCCGGAGGCGGCGCCGTCGTCGTCGCCTTCGGCCACACCGTCGCCGACCCCGACCCCGACCCCGACGCCGGCGGTCGTCGTGCCGGAGGAGCTGGACTTCACCGCCGCGACGGTCGGCGGCGGTACGTTCGACGGCGCGAGCCTGGCCGGCCGGCCCGCCGTGCTGTGGTTCTGGGCGCCGTGGTGCCCGGTCTGCCAGCGGGAGGCGCCGCTCATCGCCGGCCTCGCCGCCGACTACGAGGGGCGCGTGGCGTTCGTCGGCGTGGCCGGGCTGTCCGGCGACCTCGCCGCGATGGAGGAGTTCATCGCCGACGGCGGCGTCGACGCCATCACCCACATCGACGACCGCGACGGCGCCGTCTACAGCCGGTTCGGGGTCACCCAGCAGTACGACCTCGGCCTCGTGTCGGCCGACGGCACCGTCGAGGTGATCCGCGGACCGCTGGACGAGGACGAGATCGTGGCCGAGGTCGAGCGGCTGGCCGCGGGCTGACCATGGGCGGCGTTCCGATCGAGTTCGCGCTGTTGCTCGGGTCGGTGGCGGCGCTGAACCCGTGCGGCTTCGCGCTGCTGCCGACCTACCTCACCCTGCTGGTGGCGCAGGACGGGCCGCCCGGCACCGCCGCCGCGGTGCGCCGGGCGGGCGTCATGACCGCGGCGATGACGGCCGGGTTCGTCGCCGTGTTCGGCACCTTCGGGCTGGTCGTGGTGCCGGCCGCGGTGTCCGTCGAGCGGTTCCTGCCGTGGGCGACCATCGTGATCGGGGTCGCGCTGGTCGCCGTCGGCGGCTGGCTGGTGGCGGGCCGGGAGCTGATGGTCCGGACGCCGCGGCTGACGGGCGCGGCGCCGTCGTCGTCGGCGTGGTCGATGGCCGGGTACGGCGTCGCGTACGCCGTGGCCAGCCTGTCCTGCACAGTCGCGCCGTTCCTCGCGATGGCCACGGCCACGTTCAGGTCGTCGGGCATCGTCGCCGGCCTGGCCGCGTTCGTCGCGTACGGCGTCGGGATGGGTCTGGTGGTCGGCCTCCTCGCCGTGGCCGTCGCGCTCGGCAGCGACGCCGTCGTGCGCCGGGCCCGCCGGCTGCTGCCCTACGTGTCGAGGGCGAGTGGGGCGCTGCTCATCCTCGCCGGCGGTTATGTCGCCTACTACGGGGGTTACGAGCTGCGGGTGCGTGCGGGTGGCGACCCTGCCGACCCCGTCATCGACACCGCACTGGAGCTGCAAGGCCTGCTCAGCGGCCTGGTCGCCGACGCCGGACCGGCCCGGCTCGCCGTCGCGGCAGCCGTCGTCGTGGGCGCCGGGCTGGTGCTGGGCCTGGTTCGGCGGCGCACCGCCGATCACGATCCGATGCAGGGATGTTGAGCGCGGCGTCTGCCGAGATAGATTGAAAGAAACCGTCCCGCGCGTCCGGGAGGTCGGTTCGATGTCGTGGATCTTGTGGCTCGTGGTGGCCGCGGCGCTGGGCGCTGCCGAGTTCTTCACCCTCACGTTCGCGTTCGGCCTGCTCGCCGGCGCCGCGCTGGTGGCGGCCGTCGTGGCGGGCCTGGGTGGTGCCTGGTTGCTGCAGATCGCCGCGTTCGCCATGGCCGGCGCGGCCGGGCTGCTGATCGTGCGGCCCATCGCCCGGCAGAACATGAGCCACCCGCCGCTGACCAGCGAGGGCAGTGACGCGCTGATCGGGAAGAAGGCGGTCGTCCTCGAAGAGGTCACCGCCGACCACGGGCTGATCAAGCTGTCCGGAGAGACCTGGTCCGCACGGACCCTGGACGACGACCACGTGATCCCCGTCGGCGCGCTGGTCGACGTCATGGAGATCGAGGGCGCCACGGCCATCGTCTACCCCCGGGAACTGCTGCCCTGACAACCCGACGGAGGAGACATGGAACTACTGGTACTCGTGCTCGTCATCGCCGCCGTGGTGATCTTCGGGGTCGCCTCGACGGTCCGCGTCGTGCCCCAGGCCCGCCGCTACAACGTCGAACGATTCGGGCGTTACCGCACCACGCTGCAGCCCGGCCTGAACTTCATCATCCCGATGGTCGACCGCATCAACACCAAGCTGGACGTGCGCGAGCACGTGTTCACCTCGCAGCCGCAGCCGGTCATCACCCAGGACAACCTGGTCGTGAACATAGACACGGTGCTCTACTACCAGATCACCGACCCCCGCGCCGCCGCCTACGAGGTGGCCAACTACCTGCAGGCCATCGACCAGCTCACCGTCACCACGCTGCGCAACGTCATCGGCAGCATGGACCTCGAGAGCACGTTGACCTCGCGCGAGGTCATCAACGCCCAGCTGCGGACGGTGCTCGACGACGCGACGGGGAAGTGGGGCATCCGGGTGAACCGGGTCGAGATCAAGGCGATCGACCCGCCGTCCACCATCAAGGAGGCCATGGAGAAGCAGATGCGGGCCGAGCGCGACAAGCGCGCCGTCATCCTGCACGCCGAGGGGGAGCGGCAGTCCAAGATCCTCACCGCCGAGGGCACCCGGCAGCAGGAGATCCTGGAGGCCCAGGGCAACCAGCAGGCGATGATCCTGCGCGCCGACGGTGAGGCCCGCGCCATCGAGCGGGTCTTCCAGGCCGTGCACCAGAACAACGCCGACCCGAAGGTGCTCGCCTACAAGTACCTCGAGACGCTGCCGCACCTGGCCGACGGCCCCAACAACACCTTCTGGGTCATCCCGGGCGAGCTCACCGAGGCGGTCCGGTCGGTCACCGGCGCGTTCGGCGACTACTCGCGGATGGGCGCGGCACCGGCGGCCGGCGGCGAGGACGACGGCGACGACGGGCCGGCCGCGCTGGACGCGAACGGACGTCGCGAACTGACCAGCGCGGGCTCCCTCTCCACCGACGCCGCAGCGGCTGCCGACCAGGTCGCCCAGCAGGCCGAGGCCGCCGTCGAGGACGCCAAAGCAGAAGCCGCGGCGGCCGAGACCACTCCCGAGACGAAGCCGGGCCGCAACCCGCGCCGGTGACATCCACCATGATCATCCACCTTTTCGGCCGTCATAGCAGCTCAAAAGGTTGATGATCATGGTAGGCGTGCCCTCGTCGGCTTGGTCGGGCCGGCTTCGCGTTGGCTGGCCGGACAGTGCGCCGGGTTCCGCGCCGTGGGGCAGTCTGGGCACACCTCGATGCCCGGAGCCGTCCTCGATAGCGAGAACCGTCCGAAAGGCCCCTCGAAGACGAATCCCGCCATCGAAGACGGTCGCGGGAGTCGAGGACACCAAACGGTGCGCCGACACGAACGGCGAACGGCCCACTTGCGGACCACGGCGAACGCGGCGAACCGTCCACCCGATCAACCGGACTCACTCATCCAAGCGAAGCTACGCGGGCACGCCGGGCCGGGCCGGTTGAGATGGACGGGGCGTCCAGTGTCCGGCGGCGTGGGCGAGGGCCCGGCCCTCCAGGAGGGTGACGAGGCGCTCGAACACGGCCAGGGCGCCGGGGCCGCTCCAGTCGTCGGCGAGCACCTCGCGGGGGAGGCCGGGATCGCGGAACGGGAGCTTGCGCCAGTGGTCCACGGCGCTGAGGTAGGTGACGAAGGCGTGCTCGGGCGCGACGACGTGGCTGGCGTCGAGGGCGGCGATCTCGGGCTGGAAACGGGTGACGAACTCGCGGTAGCGGCGGTCGATGCCAGCGAGGTCCCAGCTCTCGTAGAGCAGCGTGCGCAGGTCCTGACCGGCGACGTAGGCGCCGACGAAGATCGCGGCGTAGCGGTCCAGGCCGAGTTCGCGCACGGCCTGCTCGGCGGCGCCGCGCATGCGGGCCGGCGCGATCCACATCGCGGTCGAGATGTTCCCGAAGCCCAGTGAGGCCAGGTGGGCGCGCAGCTGGTGCCGTTTCGCGCGCTCGGACTCGGGCACGGAGAAGTTGACGATGCACCAGCCGTCGTCGAGGTTCGCCGGCTGGCGGGCGTGCCAGATGATCTCGTCGCCGGCGACCAGCGCCTTCACCGCCACCGGCGTGAGCGCGTAGCCACGCCGCCCGCCCCGGCTCTCGGCGGCCAGCCAGCCACGCTGCTTGAGCCGGAACACCGCCGTGCGGACGCTCCTGGCGTCGAGCCCGAGCTGCTCCATGAGGTCGACGGTTCCGGCGATGGGCATCCAGTCGCCCATGCGCCGGACGACGGCGCCGAGGAAGCTCACCATGACGGTGCGCGTGCGGCGCGTACTGGCGGTCTCGTCGGCCGGGATCATCGGGGTCATTCTGCCTGGCCGCGCCGGTTCGGGGTCCACCGCAGATGGACGGTGCCGGCGGCGCCGTCGCGGAGCAGCGAGAGGCGGGGCGGGACCTTGTCGGTGCGCGCCGTCGGGGGACGGCGGCGCCCGGCCGCCCAGGGGTCCGGCCAGTCGGCGCCGGGACCCCGGTACTCCTGTTCCGCCGCCGCATGCAGCGTCCACTGCGGGTCGTACAGGTGGGCGCGTCCGAGGGCGCAGAGGTCGGCGCGGCCGGCCAGCAGGATCGAGTTGACGTCGTCGTAGGAGGAGATCGCGCCGACGGCGATGACGGCGACGCCCGCGGGGACGGCGACCTGGTGGCGGATCCTGTCGGCGAACGGGGTCTGGTACGACCGCCCGAACGCGGGCTTCTCGTCCTTGGTGACCTGGCCCGTGGAGACGTCGATGGCGGCGGCGCCGTGGGCGGCGAACGCCCGCGCGATCTCGACGCCGTCCTCGTCGGTGGTGCCGCCGGGCACCCAGTCGGTCGCGGAGATGCGGACCGTCACCGGAAGGGTGCCGGGCACCACGCGACGAACCGCGTCGAACACCTCCAGCGGGAACCGCAGCCGGTTCGGCAGCGGGCCGCCGTACTCGTCGGTGCGCCGGTTCGCGACCGGGGACAGGAACGAGCTCAGCAGGTAGCCGTGGGCGGCGTGCAGTTCGATCAGGTCGAACCCGGCCGCGACGCCACGCTCGGCCGCGGCGACGAAGTCGGCCACCACCTGGTCCAGGTCGGCGCGGGTCGCCTCGCGCGGCAGGTGGCAGCCATCGCCGTACGGCAGCGGCGACGGCCCGACGACCTCCCAGTTGCCGTCGTCGAGGGGCTCGTCCATGCCCTCCCACATCAGCTTGGTGGAGCCCTTGCGGCCCGAGTGCCCGAGCTGGAGCCCGATCTTCGCCGTGGAGCGGGTGTGGACGAAGTCCGTCACCCGCCGCCAGGCGTCGCGCTGCTCGTCGGTCCAGATGCCGGTGCAGCCGGGCGAGATGCGGCCTTCGGGCGAGACGCAGGTCATCTCGGTCATGACCAGCCCGGCGCCGCCGAGCGCCTTCGCGCCCAGGTGGACGAGGTGGAACTCGTTCGGCCGGCCGTCCTCGGCGGAGTACATGTCCATCGGCGAGATGACGACGCGGTTCTTCAGCTCCAGCGGGCCGATGCGCACCGGCTGGAACATCGCCGGGGCCACCGTGCCGGCCGGCTGGAGCCGCGCGAACTCCGCCTCCATGCGGGCGGCGAACTCCGGGTCGCGTTCGCGGAGATTGCCGAACGTGATGCGGCGGGACCGGGTGAGCAGGTTGAAGACGAACTGGGCCGGATCCTGGCCGGCGTACATGCCGATGTTCTCGAACCATTCCAGCGACGCCTGCGCGGCCCGCTGGGTCGACTCGACGACCGGCTTGCGCTCGGCCTGGTACGCGGCGAGCGCCGTGTCGACGCCGGGGTGCTCGTGCAGGCACGCGGCCAGCGCCAGGGCGTCCTCCATGGCCAGCTTCGTGCCGGAGCCGATGGAGAAGTGCGCGGTGTGGGCCGCGTCGCCGAGCAGCACGACGTTGCCGTCGTACCAGCGCTCGTTGCGCACGGTGTGGAAGTTGAGCCACTTCGAGTTGTTGGTGAGCACGCGGTGTCCCCGCAGCTCGTCGGCGAAGATCTCGCCGATGCGGCGGACGGCGTACTCGTCGGAGGCGCCCGGCGGGAGGTCGTCGTGCTCGGTGGCGTCGAAGCCGGCCCGGCGCCACACGTCCTCGTGCAGCTCGACGATGAACGTCGAGCCCTGGTCGGAGTAGGGGTAGCCGTGGATCTGCATGGTGCCCCACGGCGTCTGCTTGACGAAGAACTGGAACGCCTCGAACACGAGGTCGGTGCCGAGCCAGATGTACTTGTTCGCCCGCCGGTCCAGGTCCGGCCCGAAGACGTCGGCGTACTTGGTGCGGATGGTGGAGTTGAGCCCGTCCGCCGCCACCACCAGGTCGTATGACGCCCGCAGCTCGCCCGGGCCCGGCGCCGGCGTCCGGTAGTGCACGGTGACGCCCAGCTCGGCGGCCCGCTCCCGCAGGATCGCGAGCAGCTCCTTGCGGCCCATCGCGGCGAAGCCCTGCCCGCCGACGGTGAACGCGTGGCCGTTGACCTCGACGTCGATGTCGGTCCAGCGGGCGAACCCGCGCTCCATCCGGTCGTGGATCACCGGGTCGGCGCCCTCGATGGCGCCCAGTGTCTCGTCGGAGAACACGACGCCGAAGCCGAAGGTGTCGTCGGGCGCGTTGCGCTCCCACACCGTCACGTCGTGACCGGGGTCGAGGCCCTTCATGAGGGCCGCGAAGTACAGCCCTCCGGGCCCGCCACCCGCGATCGCGATCCTCATGCCGGGTCCGTCTCCAGCAGCTGCCGCAGCTTGAAGCGCTGCAGCTTGCCGCTGGAGTTGCGGGGGAGCGCGGGGAGGAACAGCACCTTCCGCGGGTACTTGTACGGGGCCAGCTCGCTCTTGGCGAACCCCTGCAGCTCCGCGACCTTCGCGTCGTCGCCCGCCACGCCGTCGCGCAGCACGACGAACGCGCAGACGACGGCGCCCCGCTCGGGATCCGGGGCGGCCACGACGCCGCACTCGACGACGTCGGGGTGGGCGTCGACGGCGGCCTCGACCTCGGGACCGCTGATGTTGTAGCCCGACGACACGATCAGGTCGTCGGTGCGGGCCCGGTACCAGAAGTAGCCGTCCTCGTCGCGCACGAAGGTGTCGCCCGTGACGTTCCAGCCGTCGACGACGTAACCGGCCTGGCGTGCGTCGTCGAGGTACCGGCAGCCCACCGGGCCGATGACGGCGAGCCGGCCCGCGACGCCCGCGGGGGCCTCGGCGCCGTCGGCGTCGAGGATGGTGGCGCGGAAGCCGGGGACGGGCTTGCCCGTCGCGCCCGGGCGGATCTCGTCGCCGGCCGCGGAGATGAAGATGTGCAGCAGCTCGGTCGCGCCGATGCCGTCGATGACCTCGAGGCCGTGGTCGTCGTGCAGTTGCTGCCAGGTCGACTGCGGCAGGTGCTCGCCGGCGCTGACGGCGACCCGCAGGCCGGCCAGCTGGTCGCCCTTCCCGCACCTGACGATCTGCCGGTAGGCGGTGGGTGCGGTGGCCAGCACCGTGACCCCGTGGCCGGAGATCAGGTCGGCCAGCTGGGGTGGTGTCGCCGCCTCGGTCAGGAAGGCGCAGGCCCCGGCCCGGAGCGTGAAGACGACCAGCATGCCGAGGCCGAAGGTGAACCCGAGCGGCGGGCTCGCCGCGACGAGGTCGTCGGGCCGCAGCCGGAGCACGTGTTTGCCGAACGTGTTGTCGATCGAGAGTACGTCACGGTGGAAGTGCATCGTGATCTTCGGCGTCCCCGTGCTGCCCGAGGTCGGGCCGAGCAGGGCGACGTCGTCGGCCGCGGTGTCGACGGCGGTGAAGGTCGCCGGCTTCGTCGCGACCCTCCTGGTGAGGTCGTCGTCGGCGTCGCCGCCGTAGGCGACGATCCGCAGGTCCGGGGCCGCGGCGTCCCGCACGGCGCCGACGTCGTCGACGAACCGGTGGTCCACGAGCGCGATGACCGGCCGGGTCTTCTCGACGATCGGCGTCAGCTCGCGCTCGCGGAGCGCCGCCATCGTGGTGACGGCGATGCCGCCGGCCTTCAGGACGCCGAGCCAGGCGGCCACCGTCCACGGGTTGTTCGGGGACCGGATCAGGACGCGGTTGCCGGGCACCAGGCCGAGGTCGTCGACGAGCACGTGGGCGACGCGGTCGGCCCGCTCCCGCAGCTCGCCGTACGTCCACAGCTCGCCGCCCGGGGTCCGCACGGCCGGGCGATCGGCGCCGAAGGTGGTGACGGCGCGGTCGATGAGCTCGGCGGCCGCGTTGAGCCGGTCCGGGTAGTCGAGCTCCGGGGTGCTGAACTCGAGCGTGGGCCACTGCTCGGCCGGGGGCAGGTTGTCGCGGGCGAAGGTGTCGGCGTACGCCGAGGGGCTGAGCGTCATCGCGGTCCTCCGTCGTCGTACCGCAGCACGCCTTCCTGGACGACGGTGGCGAGGTGCGTGTGGTCGGGAGCGAAGAAGTGACCGAGCCCGACCCCGCGACCGGCGTCGGCGGCGACGGCCTGCTGCGCGTACAGGAGCCAGCCGCCGAGCACGTCCGCCGCCGGCGCCCGGTGGAACCACATGGCGTGGTCGAGGCTGGCCGTCACCAGGCCCTCGGCCGCCCAGGGCAGGCCGAGGACGCGCAGCAGCGGCTCGAGGATCGTGTAGTCGCAGACGTACGCGAGCGCCGCGAGGTCGCGCTCGGCGTCGGTGAGCCCGTCGACCGGGCGCAGCGGGTCGAACGGCCGCACCCAGACGGCCTGGTGCGGCAGCCGCTCCCCGTCGACGGTGAGGTACACCGGTCCGGGGACGTGCCGCTGGTCGAAGCCGCGGCCGGTGGACCAGTACCGCTGGGACTCCTCGGTCATCGTGCCGCCGCTCCGGCCGTCGAGGTACGCGGCCGAGCTCGGCACCCGCTCCGGCGGGTCGACGCCGTCAGGGTAGGCGGCGGCGAACGTCCCGCCCGGCTCGCCGGCGGCGAAGCTCGCCAGGCAGACGTAGACCGGCTTGCCGTTCTGGAAGGCGCGGACCTGGCGGGTGGCGTAGCCGCGGCCGTCGCGCAGCAGCTCGACCTCGTACCGCACCTCCATGCCGATCTCGGCCGGGCGCATGAAGTACGAGTGCATCGAGTGCAGCGTCTTGCCGTCGGTGACCGACCGCATGGCGGCGGCGGCCGCCTGGGCGACGAGGTCGCCGCCGTACGCCTTCGGCCACGGGCACGGCTGCGTCGTCGCGGTGAACGCGAGGTCGAAGTGCTCGGCCGGGGCCGGCTTCAGCGTCAGGGCCGCCGACAGGATCCGCGACGTGGCCGGCGGGCCGGGCGGCTGCCCGCCGCTCACGGGCGGTCCGTCCAGTGCCGCAGGTCGGCGTCGTCCACCTGCGGGAGGTTGACCACGAGGTTCTCCGGCGTCCGGGTGGTCATCCAGGTCAGCGGCCGGTTGCGGTCGAGGTTGCACTCGACGTGCGGCAGGAACGGGGGGACGAACACCCAGTCGCCCTCCTCCATGTCGAGGTAGTCGGCGAACCGCTCGCCGAAGTAGATGCGGGCGCGGCCCGAGAGCACGTAGCCGCCGGTCTCCGCCTCACCGTGATGGTGCGGGACGGACCGGTAGCCCGCCTCGTTGCGGACCTTCCCGAACCAGATTCGGGTGGCCGGGGTGTGCTGGATGCTCACGCCGGAGATCCGGGTGGCGCCGTCCGACTGACCGGTGTCGGCCGGCTCGGCGCCGGCCCGGGTCACCACCGGGACGACCAGGCCGCTCTCGCTCGCGTACATCGAGGCATCGCCCTCGAGGACGTACTTGCTGAGGTCGGGCTCCATATTTCAGAATTTGCACGACCGTTGAGTGCTTGTCAATAGACTGCTACCGTGCCGTCACGATCCCCGTCACAGGAGTCCCAGCCATGGCGACGAGCGCGACCGCCCTTCCGGTCAACCCTCCGTCCCTGCCGGAGCCGCGCGGCTACTCGCACGGGACGCTGAGCGGGAACACGTTGTACCTCGGCGGTCAGACGGCCCTCGACGCGGCCATGCGGATCGTCCCCGGCGGCATCGTCGAGCAGTTCCGTCAGGCGTTCGGCAACCTGCTCGCGACCCTGGCCCACGTCGGCGGCGAGCCCGGTGACCTCGTCAACGTCACGATCTACCTGACCGACATCCCGGACTACCAGGCGCACGGCAAGGAGATCGGCGCGGTGTGGCGCGAGCTGGCCGGCCCGGTCTACCCGGCGATGGCGGGCATCGGCACCACGGCGCTCTGGCAGCCGGAGGCGATGATCGAGATCGTCGGCGTCGCGGTGATCCCGCCGGAGCGCCTCGTCGTCCCGGCCGGCTGACCGCCCGGTCGCGTCC
The DNA here is from genome assembly GCF_001270745.1 of Jiangella muralis. Lineage (GTDB taxonomy): Bacteria > Actinomycetota > Actinomycetes > Jiangellales > Jiangellaceae > Jiangella > Jiangella muralis. The sequence goes on along the minus strand of NZ_LFXL01000025.1, from coordinate 192,438 downwards.
CGGACCTTCGCCCGACGATGAAACGTCGCGGCGCTCAGCGGACATGTCAGGTTGACGGGCACTCCCAACGGAGGCAAAGGGGGCGACGTGCCTGCGTGGAGTACCCACCGCCACGATGACGAGACGACCAGACGCGGCAGGTTCGAGGCGGTCTTCGCGGCGGAGTCGCGCGCCATCCTGGGCTACGCGCTGCGCCGGGTCGAGGCGGCCGAGGACGCCGCCGACGTCGTCGCCGAGACGTTCCTGGTCGCGTGGCGGCGCATCGACGACGTCCCGGCCGGTGCGCAGGCGCGGCCGTGGCTCTACGGCGTGGCCCGCCGCGTCCTGGCCAACCACGCCCGCGGCGCCCGGCGCCGCACCAGGCTGGGCGAACGGCTCCGCGACGAGCTGCTGACCGGTCCGGACGTCATCCGCATCGACGAGGACGACCCGGCCGCGACGGTGCGCGCGGCGCTGCTCCGGTTGCCCGGCGACGACCGTGAACTGCTGCGGCTGACCAGCTGGGAGGGGCTCGGCCCGGCCGAGCTGGCGACCGCGATGGGGCTGCCGCCGGGGACGGTGCGCACCAGGCTGCACCGCGCCCGCAAGCGGCTGCGGGCCGAGCTGGAAGCGCTCGGCCGGGACGGCGAACGCCCGGCCCCGACCGGACATGTGAACGGTGACGGACGGTTGTCCGTCCGGCTGGAGGAGGGTTCATGAACGACGAACTGGAGTCGCTGGTCGAGCGGACCGCACGGGTCCGCGACGCCGACGTCGAGGCGTTGCCCCTTCGCGCAGCCGAAGCCGACCTGATGGAGTCGATCATGTCCACGCCCGTTCTCGAATCCCTGCCCGGCGTCGAACCGCCGCGACGGCGCCGTGGCGCGCGCCGCCTGGCGGCCCTCGCGGGCGCCGCCGCCGTCGTCACCGCCGGTGTGCTCGCCGCGCAGTCCGGCGGCGACGACCGGCCCGCCTGGGCCGCCGAACTGCTGGAGGTCGCGGAGTCCGCGCCCCGGCTGATCGTCGACGACCCGGACTGGCGCATCGCCGACGCCGAGGAGTTCGACGTCGACCGTGGCAACATGCTGTTCTCCGACGGCACCGACGAGCTGGAGCTGTCCTGGTCGCCCGGGGACGCCTACGCGGACGTCCTCGCCAACCTACGCACGGACATCGACCACGAGGACGCCGTTGTGGTCGCCGGCCACGAGGCTGTGCTCGTCCAGTACGACGCCGCCGAGCTGGTCTTCGCAACGGTCTGGCAGCAGGACGGCTACCTCATGTGGGCCACCGGTCGCACGTTCGACGACCAGGAATCCTACGAGGACGTCCTGGGCCTGTTCACCGAGACCGACGTGGACACCTGGTTGTCGGCCATGCCGGAGAACGTCGTGGAACCGCAGGATCACGACGCCGTGGTGGCCGAACTGCTGGCCGGCCTGCCGACGCCGGCCGGCTTCGACGCCGGGGCCATCGGCGATGAGGGTGTCCACGGGCGGTACCACGTGGGCGCGCGGGTCGCCGGAGCCGTGGCCTGCGCGTGGATCGATCAGTGGGTCACGGCCGCCGCCGACGGCGACACCGCCGCCGCGCAGGAGGCCATCACCGCCATGGCGACGTCCCGCGACTGGCCGGTGCTCCAAGAGATGGCCGAGGAAGGCGCGTACCCCGACGTGCTGTGGGAGTACGCGGACGCCCTGGCCAACGGCGGGGTGGACGCCTGGGGTCAGAGCATCACCGAGGAGGTGACCGGCGGCGACGGCGACACCGTCGGCGTCGCCTACAAGGAGGCGCTGGGCTGCTACTGACGGCCGAAGCCGCGCAGCTTGTCCGGGTTCACCACGAAGAGGACCCGTTCGATGCCGCGGCCGGAGACGTCGAGGGCGAGGACCGCCAGCGGTGCGCCGGCGGCGTCCGTGACCAGCAGGGCGCCGCCGCCGTTCGCGTCGACGACGGTGAAGCTGGCCTCGCTCCAGAACTTGCGCAGGATGTTGTCGAGGTACAACACCACCCGCTCGACGCCATGGAGGTCGACGCGGGAGACGTGCACCTTGCCGCCGCCGTCGGCGCGGGCGGCGACGTCCTCGGTGAAGAGGCGCTCCAGGGCCTCGAGGTCGCCGTCGCGGGCAGCGGCGGCGAACGTCTCGACCAGACGGCGGCGCAGGCCGGGCGGGGCCGGCGCCGCCCGGCCGGACTCCAGCGCGAGCCGCGCCCGCCGGGCCAGCTGGCGGGCGTGCGGCTCGGAGATCTCCAGGATCTCGCCGATGCGGCGGTACGGGTAGTCGAACGCCTCGTGCAGGACGTACACGGCCCGCTCGGCCGGGCTGAGCCGCTCGAGCAACAGCAGGACCGCGAGGTCCAGCGCCTCGGCCCGCTCGGCGCCCAGCGCGGGATCGTCGCTGGTGTCGACCGGTTCGGGCAGCCACGCGCCGGGGTAGGTCTCGCGCCGGGCGCGGGCCGACGTCGCCGCCGTCAGCGCCAGCCGGGTCACCGTGGTGGTGAGGAAGGCGGCCGGGTTCTCGACCTCGTCGCGGTTGGTGCGCTGCCATCTGATCCACGCGTCCTGGACGACGTCCTCGGCCTCCGCGACGCTGCCCAGCATGCGGTAGGCGATACCGAACAGCTGCGGCCGCACGTCGAGGAATTCGGCGACGCCGTCCGTGGTCACGAGATCACGGTATACGGCGCTAACAGCGGACGTCGCGCGGCCGAATCCAGGGCGATCACCCGAACCGGAGCCGCCCGACTCACTCACCTCGACTCCCGAGGCTCGTGCGGCAGCCGGTCGCCCTGCCGCTCGACGACGTCCTGGGGCGCCGTCAGCCGCCACGCCTCGAACGTCAGCTCCACCAGTTCGTCACGCTCGATGCCGTCGAGGTGGACCACCACCCAGCCGAACGCGCCGGCGGTGAACTGGATCTCGAACACCTGCGGCCGCTCCGCCACCAACGCCAGCTGTTCGGCGATGGTCTGCTTCAGCCCGACGGTCGACGTGGCGGGCCAGAGGTACCCGAACGTCCGCCCGGCGACCCGGAACGTCGTCCAGCGGTCGGAGTCGGCGCCGGTCGCGCCGGGCAGGTGGTGGACGATGGCGAGGAAGTCGGCGATCGGCACGGCCATGCCCCCATCGAAGCAGGCGCGGGCCGGCTGGTCCGGTCCGGGGCGACTGCACCGCCCGTCGTGGGGTATTCAGGGCCGCAGGGGCGGAGAATCGGCCGTCCGGCGCATCGAGGCGCCGGGGCCGGTGCCGCGCAAGGGGGCACGCCATGAGGGAACTCGTCGCCGAGCTCGACCACGCACTCGGGGCACTGGGGGAGGACGACCGGCGCGCCGCGCTGCGCGCCCTGATGCCGTCGGTGGTCCGCTGGTACCAGGACTCGCTGGCACTCGACGACCCGGCCCGCCCCGTCCACCTCGACCTGCTGCTGTGGGTGGATGAGGTGTCGGCCGGGCTGATCGGCCCCCTCTGCGCCGCCGCCCAGGACGTCCGCCGCGCCGCGACGCCGGTCCGGGCCCCGCGGCGGATGCCGAGCCAGCGACACCCGCGGGCGGCCACCGGCTGGTCCGGCGGCTGACCGGTCTGCGGGCTCGGGCCTGTGCCAGCCCGCCGCCCGCGCTCGTCGGAAACGATCAGGTGACCTAGCGCCCCTTCTGGCGGCCGCTTCGTCACCTGATCGTTTCGTGTCCGCATGCTGGAGAGTTGATCAGGTGACGTTGCGCTGTTCGTGGACGCGGTTTGGTCACCTGATCGTTTTCCAGAGGTGGATCAGGTGACGAAGCGGCGGGGCGGGGGCGGGGCCGGGCCGTCTTGCGGTCAGGCGTCGACGGTGGGGGCGGCGTGGTAGGCGGCCCGCAGCGCCTTGCGGGCCCGCGCCGCCAGGCTGGAGACGGCGTTGGGGGTCATCGAGAGCCGCGAACCCAGCTCGGACGGCGAGTAGCGCTCGACGTCGACGAGCCAGAGGACGTGGCGCCAGCGGGCGGGCAGGCTGGCCAGCGCCGTCGCCGCCCGGCTCACGTCGCCGGACCCGTCGCCGGGCCCGTTGCCGGACCTGTCGCCGGACCGTCGCCCGGCATGTCGCCGGAGCCGTCGCCGGGTCGGCCGAGCAGCGCGTCCCACGCCGCCGGGTCCTGGACGGCGACGATGCGGCCGCGGGCGCTGGAGTGCCGGTAGGCCAGCCGTTTCACCGTCGACAGCACGTAGCCGGGGTGTGGCTGACCGTCCGCCGCCCGCGGGACGGTTGCCCAGCCTGCCGCCCGGGGTGACTGGCCCGCCGCCCGGGGACGGGTTCCCAGCCCGCCGCCCGCGCGTGTGCCTGTGGCTGACCGGTCCGCCGTCCGCGGGCCGCCGCCCCGCGGACGGAGCGGCGGCCCGGACGCCGAGGCCTACCGGGTGGCGCGGGTGGCGGCCTCGATGAGGGCCTGCCCGACCGCCTCGGCCTCGTCGGGCTGCAGCGTGACCGTGGCCGGCGCGGACCAGCGGGTGGTGGCGGTCAGCTCGACGTGCAGGGGCCCGTCGTCGGTTTGGACGACGTTGATGCCGACGAGCCAGGTGCGGTGCCAGGCGATCAGGGACAGGACGTACTGGCGGTGGGTGCGGTGTTCGCCGGCTTCGTTGCACCATTTGAGGGCGCATTCCTGCGGGGGTGTGGTGGTGGTCATCGCGGGAGCTCGCTCTCGTGGGTGAAGAAGTGGCGGACGTGGTCGAGTTCGGCCTTGACGGTGCTGAGCTGGTCGAGGGCCTGCTGGTAGCCGGACAGGTGCTGCTCGGCGGTGTCGACGGCGCCGGCGGCGCGGTCGAGCAGCTGGTTGCCGGTCTCGGCGACGAGGATGCGGCCGGCGCGCCAGTCGAGCTTGCCGCGGAAGCCGAGCACGAGCCCGCCGAGGCGTTCGGTGAGGGCGTCGAGGCGTTGCATGATCTGCTCGTCGGACAGCCCGGGCAGGTAGCGTTCGCGGGCGTCGGCGAGCACCGCCGGGGTCCAGCCGGCCCGCTGCGCGGTGTCGGCGACCTCGCGCAGTTGCCGGGCGAGGTCACGGGCCTCGGACGGGGTGAGGGAGACGTCGGCGCGCTGGCCGGAGTCTTCGGGCTCGAGGTGGATGTCGATGGTCGGGCCCTCGGAGTCGCGCCAGGCGACGATCTCGCCGACCTCGTCGCTGATGAAGGCGGACCGCACGATGACGTCGCGACGGTCCGCGGCTGGTGTGGTGGCCACGGTTCCTCCCATGGAGTCGCTCGGAAGCTGACGGGGGCCGGGGGGAACCGTCGTGGCCATGCGGATGGGGACGGCGCCGCCCAGCAGCCGGACCCCGTTGGGCAGGGGTCGGCCTGAAGATGCGTGTTGGTCGCCGTGCCGTCCCACTCTGAGCGGCCGGTACGAGACTGTCCGGCCTGGATGCCGCGCCTCGTGCTCGATAGCCCTACCAGCCCTCTGGAGAGGGGTGGGGTGCTATGGGAATGATCTTAGGTGGTGGTGGGAGGGGGTTGTCAAACGGACGTTCGAGTCAGGTGGACAACGGGTCCAACGCGTCGGCGAGCGTCGTCAGCGTGGCGGCCAGTTCGCGCGCCTCGGCGGCCGTGAACCGTGGCGGCCGGCCGGGGTGGGTGCGGGCCAGCGCCACCACGACGCCCGCGTCGCCCACGCCAGCGGGGTCGTCGCGGCGGGCGCTCTCGAGCCAGGCGGCGCCCCCGCCCGGGAGCTCGTGGAGACCGCCGAGGCACGCGCCGCTGGGGTCGTGCTCGACGCACCAGTGGTGGCCGTCGGCAGGGTGTCGGGTGCTGATGGGACGAGCCTCCTCGTGCGTGCCGTGCCCCCTTGGGAGAGAGCGTCACATCGGGGTCGTGGCGACGTCAACCGGAGAACGGGTCCGCTTCGACGGCGCTCCCGCGGCGATCGGTAGGGTCGGGTCCGTGGTCCGTCTCGCCGCTGTCGTCGCCGCCCTCGAACGGCTGTATCCGCCGGAGCTCGCCGAGTCCTGGGACGCGGTCGGGCTGGTGTGCGGCGACCCCGACGCACAGGTGCGGCGCGTCTTGTTCGCCGTCGACCCCGTCGCCGCCGTCGTCGACGAGGCGCTGGAGTGGCGGGCCGACCTCGTCGTCACGCACCATCCGCTGTTCCTGCGCCCGGTGCACGGCGTGCCGGCCACGACGCCGAAGGGGCGGCTGGTGCACCGGCTGATCACCGGCGGCGTCGCCCTGCACACCGCGCACACCAACGCCGACCGCGCGGCCCCGGGCGTGAACGACGCCCTCGCGGCGGCGCTCGGCCTGCACGACACCCGCCCACTGGTGCCCGCCGACGACGGTGACCCCGTGCGGGGCCTGGGCCGGGTCGGCCGGATGCCCCGGCCGGAGCCGCTGGCCGCGTTCGTGCGACGGGTCGCCGCGGCGCTCCCGGCCACGGCGGCGGGGGTGCGCGCCATGGGCGACCCCGACGCCGTCGTCGCGACGGTCGCGGTGTGCGGCGGGGCGGGCGACTCCCTGCTCGGCGCCGTCCGCGCCACGGGGGTCGACGCGTACGTGACGGCGGACCTGCGCCACCACCCGTCGTCGGAGGCGGGGGAGGCCGGTGGTCCGGCCCTGGTCGACGTCGCGCACTGGGCCAGCGAGTGGCCGTGGCTGCCCGACGCCGCGGCGCTGCTGACGGCAGAGTTGTCGGGCGCAGGCGCTACGGTGGAGACTCGCGTCTCGACCACTCCGACCGATCCCTGGACACTGCATCGAATCGCCCGGGAATCCGGCGCCGACGAAGGAGCTCACGCTGAACGCTGACCCCGCCGTCCAGTTGCGACTGCTCGACGTCCAGGCGGTCGACCAGCGGCTCGACCAGCTGGCGCACCGCCGCAGGACGCTGCCCGAGGCCGCCGAGCTCGAGACCCTTGCCGCCGAGCACAGCCGGCTGCGCGACGCCGAGGTCGTCGCCGCCACCGCCGTCACCGACCTCGAGCGCGAGCAGAAGCGCGCCGACGCCGAGGTCGAGCAGGTCCGCTCGCGCAAGGACCGCGACCAGAAGCGGCTCGACGCCGGCCAGGTGTCGTCGGCGAAGGAGCTCGAGAGCCTGCAGAGCGAGATCGCCTCGCTCAACCGCCGCCAGGGCGTGCTCGAGGACGCCGAGATCGAGATCATGGAGCGGCTCGAGGTGGCGCAGAACGAGGCGGCCGCGCTGGCCGCCGAGCGCGAGAGCGTCGGTAAGAAGGCTCAGGAGGTCCAGGCCGCCCGCGACGCCGCGTGGGCGCAGCTCGACGCCGACGCCGCCGCCGGGCGGGACGAGCGTCAGAAGCTGGCCGCCGGCATCACCGACGACCTCCTGACGCTGTACGAGAAGATCCGCGCCGACCGCGGCGGCATCGGCGCGGCCGCGCTGCGCCAGCGTCGCTGCGAGGGCTGCATGATCCAGCTCGACGCCGCCGAGCTGGGCCGCATCCGCGGGCTCGCCCCCGACGTCGTGGTCCGGCACGAGGAGTGCCGGCGCATCCTGGTCCGCATGCCCGAGTCGGGGCTGTGACGCGGCAGCTCATCGTCGAGGCCGACGGCGGGTCGCGGGGCAACCCGGGGCCCGCCGCCTACGGCGCCGTCGTCCGCGACGCCGGCACCGGTGCGGTGCTGGTGGAGGTGGCCGAGACCATCGGCATCGCCACGAACAACGTCGCCGAGTACCGCGGGCTGCTGGCCGGCCTGCGCGCGGCCCACGGCATCGACCCCGACGCCGTGGTGGCCGCCCGGCTCGACTCCAAGCTCGTCGTCGAGCAGCTGTCCGGCCGCTGGCAGATCAAGAACGCCGACCTGCGGGCGCTGGCCGCCGAGGCCGGCGCCGTCTTCCCGCCCGGCCGGGTCACCTACACCTGGGTGCCGCGGGCCGAGAACGCGCACGCCGACCGCCTGGTGAACCTGGCCCTCGACGGCAAGCCGGTGGCAGGCTCCGCGCCCGCCGTCAAGCTGACCGCGTGGAGCCCCGACCTCGGGCCGCCCACCACCCTGTACGTCGTGCGGCACGGCCAGACGGCACTGACGGCGGCCCGCCGGTTCAGCGGCGGCGGCGTGCCCGGCCCCAGCCTCGACGACACCGGCCGCGAGCAGGCGGCCCGCGCGGCCGAGCTGCTCAGCGGCAGCGACGCCGTCGCCGTCGTCAGCTCGCCGATGGTGCGCACCCGCGAGACCGCCGACGTCATCGGCCGGCGGCTCGGCCTCGACCCGGTGGCCGACGGCGAGTGGCGCGAGGCCGACTTCGGTGAGTGGGAGGGCCTGACGCTGGCCGAGATCGGCGAACGGCACCCGGACGCGCTGGCGACGTGGTTCGGCGCGACGGCGGTGCCGCCGCCGGGCGGCGAGTCCCTCGACGACGTCACCCTGCGGGTCGGCGCCGCCCGCGACGCCCTACTGGCCGCCTACCCGGGCCGGCCGGTCGTCGTCGTCACGCACTCCATCCCGATGCGCACCGTCACCCGGCTGGCACTGGGCGCGCCGCCTGAGTCGCTGTTCCGGCTGCTGCCGTCGCCGGGCTCGGTCACCGAGCTGCAGTACTACGCCGACGGCAGCACCGCCATGCCGTCGTTCGGCCACCGCCCCTGAGCGCTCAGACGTCGGCGGGCAGCGTCACCCGGGGCCTGGTCTCGCTGCCGGCGGCGACGATCTCCTCGATCTGCCGCACCGGGAGCCGGCTGGCCGAGGCGAGGTCGCCGGCGGACGTACCGGCCCGGTCCAGCAGCTCCATCGCGGCGCCGAGCAGGTAGGGCGACTCGGGCGGGCCGAGCGGGCTGGGTTCCGGGTAGCCCAGGGCGGCGAGGTGCTGGTTCGCCCGGCGGTAGGCATGCTCGCTCCAGAGCCCGAGCCGGTGCGCCCGGTAGACGAGCGCCGCGAGGCTGATGCCCCAGGTCGTCTTGGCCTGGGCCAGCGCGTCCCAGTCGACCTTGCGGGGGAGGTCCGGTTCCAGCTCCTCCGACGGTGCGAGGAACTCGGAGGCGAAGGTGTCGGCCTGCCGTTCGACGATCTTCGATCCGGGGTCGACGTCCTGGTGCATGACGAGGTGCGCGAGCTCGTGTGCGGCGTCGAAGCGGCTCCGGGCGCGGTCGTCCTTGGCGGGCGACAGCAGGACGAGCGGCCGGTGGCCGGCCTCGGTGGAGAACGCGTCGACCCGGTGGTCGACCTCCCGCGGCAGCCGGAGGACGACGATGCCGTGCGCTTCGAGCAGCCGGACCATGTGCGGAATCGGTCCCGGGCCGACGCCCAGCCGCGTGCGGGTTTCGGCGGCCAGCCGGGGGAGGTGCCCGGGCTCGGGCTCGGCGTCGACCGGCTCGGCGAGCGGCGGGACCGCCGGCAGGTCGACGTACTGCTCGACGAGGTCGACCACGACGAGGGAGATCTCGGCGAACGCGAGGGCCTGCTCGCGGGAGATCGCCGGGGTGGCGCGCAGCGAGCGGAAGTGCGCCGCGCTGGCGGGGACGGGCTCGACGGAGCGGCCCTGCCGGAAGAAGTCCACCGGCATCCCCAGCGCGAGGGCGAGCTCGGCGACGACCGCGTTGGTGGGACGCGCCGTCCCGCGCTCGAACTGGGTGATGGCGGCCGCGCTCACGCTGGTCCGGTCCGCGAGCGCGCTGCGCAGCAGTCGCTGCAAACGGCGGGCGAGCGCAAGCCGCCGGCCGTCGAAGTCCACGACCGTGCCACTCGCCCGGCGCCGGCGTGCGCGCAGCGTGGGCTCGGAGGTCACGCCGTCCGACCCGCCCCGACCCCGGGCTTGAGCGTGATGGCCGGCACCGGCGTGGGCCGGTCCCCGAAGGCCGCCAGGTCGCCGGCCGTGAGCCGGTCGCCGCTGCCGGACTGCTCGGCCTCGGCCGCCTCGTCCCACCACAACTCCGTCACCGCGAGCCAGCGGTCGGCCGTCGTCGTCGGCAGGCCCAGCCAGCCCGCGGTGAGCCCCGACGGGAGGTCGGCGCCCCAGGCGAGGAACACGTCGCGGCAGCCCAGGACGGCCGTCGCCGCGTCCGGCTGGTCGACGTCGAACAGCGGCGCGATGAACGGGTCGCGGGGCGCGGGTCCGTAGGCCGCGCGGTTCCGCGCCGCCGCGGCCTGCCGCATCTCGCCTTCTCGCCAGTCGAAGTCGGCGACGAAGTCAGGGTGGCGGCCCGCGGTCGACCGCGCCTTGACCAGCCGGAGCTCCACGCCGCTCGTGTGCAGGACGGTGGTGCCGTACTCGCGGCCGGCGCGTGCTCCCGTCGCCCGCCACCGGGTGTCGTCGCGCACGTACGCGAAGACCCGATTCGCCAGGTTCCTGGTGGAGGTGACGCCGAGGGTGAAGGAGTCGTCGAAGAGCTCGTCCGGCTCGTACCGCGCCCGGTTGGCCCGCCACACGTCGACGATCGCCTCATGGACGAGCTCGACCAGGCCGCTGCGGCGCAGCTCGGCGCCGATCGACTCGAGACGGTGCGCCGCATGCGGGTCCCAGGTGGCCATGCGAAGAGTCAACCAGCGCCCGGCGGCTGCCCGCCGCAGGCGCGCCGATGCAGTGGGATCGCGCGCTGGCTGCGCGGAAATCAAGTGAGATCAAGATGTCGCTCGTCCGATTGATCGTGGCTACGCAGCCTGGGTGGCCGACCGTGCGCCGGGTTCCGTGCCGTTCGCCGTGGTCCGCAGGTTGGCCGTCCCCCTGGCGCCCATTCTCTTAAGCCGCGTGACCGCGCCTCAAGTCCGCCCAAGGGGGTCGCTTCGCGACGACAGGGCGTACTTGACCCGCGGTCCCGCGGCCAAGAACGGGCAGCTATCAGGGGGACGGGGGCAGTCTGGGTACACCTCGATGCCCGCGGCCGTCTTCGATGGCGAGAAACGTCCGAAACGCGCCTCGAACACGACTCCCGCCATCGAAGACGGCACCGGGAGTCGAGGACGACCCACTGCCGCACAACGAGCGGCGCCTCGCTGCGTGTGTCGGCGCCAGCTGCCGATGATCAGGTGACGTATCGCTCAGATTGGCCGCGGCTTTGTCACCTGATCGTTTTGTGTCCGCATCGTGGAGATGATCAGGTGACACAACGCGCGAATGCCGGGCGGTTCCGTCACCTGATCGTTTTCGTCAGTCGTCCTTGCTCGGCCTTGTGAGGCATCCAGCTGGACGGCGTTCGCTACGGCCGAGACGCGGGAGACACACCCGGCCTCCACGTTCCCTGCGCGACCTGTGGCACGAACTCGTCGAGGTCGGCGGGGAGGTGGACGGTCTGGCCGGTCTCGGCGGACAGGTAGGCGGCCATCATCAGCTCGCTGACCTCGACGCCGCGGGCGAGGTTCTCCCGCGGCTGTCGCCCGGCGAGGAAGTCGGCGGCCACCGCCCGGTTCTCCGTCGTGTAGCCGTAGGTGAGCGACTCGTCGGAGACGATGGGCAGCAGGCCCTGCTCGGCGCCCTGCTTCTCGACCAGGTCCTCGCCCTCGGGGGAGCTCAGCTCGCGGCTGAGGAACAGCTGCGCCTCGGTGCTGAGCGTGCTGGCCGTCATCGAGTACTCGGGCCCGAGCAGCTCGAACGTCAGCCGCAGGCCGGGCCCGACGTAGCTCCAGGAAGTGGTGGCCTCGACGATGGCGTCGTCGCCGTCGCCGTTGCGGAAGAGGATGGTGGCGTGGGCGTAGTCCTCGGCGGGGCGCCGGGTGTAGTCGACGGCGCCGCCGAAGCGGTCGGCCAGTTCGGCGGCGTGCCGCGGGCGCGACCACTTGAGCGAGGCGATCTGCGCGCTGACCGACACCGGCGTCAGCCACTCGGAGACGTCCGCGCCGGGCGGGGTGAGCAGGTAGCGGCCGGCCTCGATGGAGTGGCACATCATGTCGCTGAGCACGCCGCCGCCCTGCCGCGTGCCGTCCCAGAACCAGGCCGAGTGCGGGCCGCTGTGCTCCTCGGCGCAGCGGGCGAGGTACGGCGTCCCGGCGAGCGCGGCGCCGCGCGCCCACAGCAGCTCGTGGCCGCGGGTGACGGCGGGCGCGTACACCTGGTTCTCCAGGTAGGCGTGCAGCAGCCCGGCGCCCTCGACGAGCTCGTGGACGCGGCGCGCCTCGGCCAGCGTGCGGCCGAGCGGCTTCTCGACGGCAATGCCGACGAGGGACGCGCGGCCGGAACGGACCTCGTCGGCGATGGCCTCGACGACCTCCAGCCGGACGTGGTTGGGCGCGGTCACCCAGACGGCGTCGACCCGCGGGTCGCGGACCAGCTCACGCACGTCGGTGTAGGCGGTCGCATCGCCGACGCCCAGCTCGCGGCAGCGGGCGGCCAGCTCGCGGGCGCTCTCGCCGCCCGGGCTCTGGACGGCGACGACGTCGGCGTCGCGGACGCCGGTCCACGAGGTGACGTGGAAGTTCGCCATGAATCCGGCGCCGACGATGCCGACCCCGAGCCGTTGCCTGTTCTCCATCGTGAAAGGACCCCTAACTCCGAAGGCGTCGTTGCCGCCCGTAGAGCGACAGTAGGACGAGCAGGACGACGCCGTTGACGACGGTGCGCCAGGCGCCGCCGATGTCCAGCGTGGTGAGCAGACCCTGCAGGACGGTCAGCACGATCGCGCCGACGGCGGTGCCCGCGTACCCGCCGATGCCGCCGGCCAGCAGCGTCCCGCCGATGACGACGGCGGCGACGGACGGCAGCATGTACTGGTCGGCGAGGTCGAGGAAGACCGACTCGGTGTACCCGAGCAGCAGGATGCCGGCCAGGCCGGCGAACGTCGCCGACAGCACGTACGCCAGGATCAGCGTCCGGTTCACCCGCACCCCGGTCAGGGAGGCGGCGGTGCGGTTGGCGCCGACGGCGAACAGGTTCCAGCCGAACGTGGTGCGGCGCAGCAGCCACACGGCGAGCAGGCCGAGAAGTAGCCACAGGAACAGCAGGCCGGGCAGGTCGAAGATCACCCGCCCGTTGACGAGGGACGTCAGCGCCGGCGCCGCGCGGCCCTCGGCCTGGCCGCCGGTGTAGGCGAGGATCAGGCCCTGCACGACGCCGATCATGCCGAGCGTCATGACGAACGGCGGAATGCGCAGCAGCGTGACGCCCAGCCCGTTGACCAGCCCGATCGCGGCAGCGACCAGCAGCGACAGGGCCACGGCCGGGACGATGTTCGCGTCGTCGCCGGCCATCACCCGCGACCCGATGATCGCCGAGAACGTCGCCACCTTGCCGACGGAGAGGTCGACGCCGCCGCCACCGGCGATGATCACGATGGTCTGGCCGATCGCGATGACGCCGAGGAACGCCGCCACCCGCATGAGGTTGACCAGCTGGCCGTACCCGGCGAACCCGGGGGAGACCAGCTCACCGACGATCACCAGCGCGACGGCGACCGCGCCGGCCAGCGCGACCGGGCCCGGCCGCCAGGCCGCGAGCCGGCCGCGCGGGGTGTCCAGCAGCGGTGCGCTCATGCGGCCCTCCTCTTCTGCAGCGCGGGGATGCCGGCCAGGGCCAGCGCCAGGATGATCACGGCGCCGTTGACCAGCTGCCGGTAGTCGGTGGGCACGTCGGCGAAGAAGATGATGTTCGCGACGAGGGCCAGCACGATCGCGCCGATCACCGACCCACCCGCCCCGCCCCGGCCGCCCGCCAGCGCCGTCCCGCCGATCACCACGGCGGCCACCGACGCCAGCGTCAGTTCGTTGCCGACGAACGGATCGCCGGATCCGGTGTTGGCGAGGATCGCCAACGCCGACAGCGCCGCGAACAGCCCGCCGAGCACGTACGCCCAGACCCGCGTCCGCGCGACCGGCACCAGTGACGCGTACGCCGCGTCCGCGTCGCCGCCGACCGCGTACACGTGCCGCATGACCCGGTGCCGGCGCAGCACCAGCCACAGCAGCGCCAGCGCGACGATCAGCAGCAGCGCGACCGGCACGCCCAGCACGGAGTCGCGGTACGCGGTCGTGACCTCGAACGGCACCGACCCGCCCGGCGTCGGCAGCACGACCAGCGCCAGCCCGCTGTACACGAAGCTGGTGGCGAACGTCGCGACGATCGGCTGCAGCCGCAGCAGCGCCACGACCAGCCCGTTCAGCGCGCCGCAGGCCAGCCCGACGCCGAGTGCGGCGGCGACGGCCAGCGGGTAGCGATCCAGCGACCCGTCGACGATGCGGACGGCGACGACGCTGGCCAGCGTGACCTGCGCGCCGAGTGAGAGGTCGAGGCCGCCGCTGAGCACGACGATGGTCTGCCCGACGGCGATCGCGACCAGCGGCACGAATGTCGCGAAGTTCGAGGTCAGCGCGTAGCTGTCCCAGAAGTTCGGCTGCAGGGAGGCGTTGACGGCGACCGCGACGACCAGCATCGCGACCGTCGCCAGGCCGGACAGCTGGACGCCGCGCACCCGGTCGAGCACGCCCGTCACAGCTTCTCCCCGGGCGCGAGCCGCAGCGCGCTGGACACCAGCCGGCGCTCCGAGATGGCGTCGGCGCCCAGTTCCTCCGCGACGGCGCCCTCGAACAGCACGAGGACGCGGTCGCTGAGCTCGGTCAGCTCGCGGTTGTCGCTGGAGTTGAGGATGACGACGGCGCCGTCGGCGGCCAGGCCGCGGATGATGGCGTAGATCTCCTCCTTCGCCGCGACGTCGACGCCCTTGGTGGGGTCGTCGAGCAGGACGACGCGGGGCCGGTCCAGCAGCCACTTGCCGATGACGACCTTCTGCTGGTTGCCGCCGGAGAGCGTGGAGACGGGGTCGGCCAGCGAGCCGATCTTGATCCGCAGCCGCTCGACCATCGACGTCGCGGCGCGGCGCTCGGCGGCGGCCCGCAGCGCGAGCCGTCCGGTGGCACGCCGGCGCATGCTGGCCAGCGACAGGTTCTCCTGGATCGGCCGGACGGCGAACATGCCCTGGCGGCCGCGGTCGCCGGGCACCAGCGCGACGCCGGCCCGGGCGGCCTTCGCCGGCGAGCTTCGAGGTAGCGGCCGGCCGTCCAGCACCGCCTCGCCGGCGGTCACGCGCGCGCCGCCGAACAGCGCGAGCAGCAGCTCGGACTGGCCCTGGCCCTGCAGCCCGCCCAGGCCCAGCACCTCGCCGGAGCGGACGGTGAAACTGACGTCGCGCAGCCGGTCGGCGCTGAGCCCGCGCACCTCGAGCGTGGAGGTTCCAGGGGCCGCGACGGACGGCGTGGCCGGGGCGTCCGACGGCGTGCGCGGCGCCTGGTGCGGCGCGTCGCCGACCATCAGCCGGACCAGCTCGTCCTCGTCCGTCGCGGCCAGCTCGACGGTGCCCACGGTGCGGCCGTTGCGCAGGACGGTGGCGCGGTCGCACAGCGCGAACACCTCGTCCAGCCGGTGCGACGTGAACAGGACGAGGACGCCGTCGGCGCGCAGCTCGCGGACCACGTCGAACAGCACGTCGACCTGCTCCTTGTGCAGCGACGCGGTGGCCTCGTCCAGCACCAGGATCCGGGGCCGCCGGGCCAGCGCCTTGGCGACCTCGACGATCTGCTGCTCGCCCGGGCCCAGCGCGCCGGCCGGCCGGTCCAGTGGCAGCCGCCCGGCGAACGCGGCGGCGAACCGCTCCAGCGCGGCGCCGGCGCGGTCGCGAGCGGCCCGCTGGTCGAGGAACCCGAACCGGCGGGCCGGTTCCAGCCCGAGCACGATGTTCTGCGTCACGGTGAGGTCGCCGACGACGCTGAGCTGCTGGTACACGGCGGCGACGCCGAGCGCGTGCGCGTCGCGCGGGCCGCCGACGGACGCCTCGGCGCCGTCGATCCGGATCGTGCCCGCGTCCGGGACGACGGTGCCGGCCAGCGTCTTGTCCAGCGTGCTCTTGCCGGAGCCGTTCGGGCCGAGCAGGGCGTGCACCTCGCCGCGCACCGCCGTCAGCCCGGCCCCGTCGAGCGCCTGGACGCCGCCGTAGCGCTTGCGGACGCCGGACATCTCCAGCAGCGGGGGGCTCACTCGAAGAATTCCGCGGCCTCGTCGCGGGTCAGCGAGCCGTCCAGGCTGTACGCGTCGCTCTCGCCGCCGGCCTCGCCCCAGTACTGGTCGAAGGTGGTCTCGTCGACGGTGTAGGGGATCGGCACGGTGACGGTGTTGCCGTCGATGCTGCCGGAGGCGAACTCCTGCCCGTCGAGCACGTTGACGGCCATGTGCAGCGCGGAGACGGCGCCGCCGGGCGGGTTCACCACGCCGATGCTCTGGAAGCCGTTCGCGCGGGCGTCGTTCCACAGCCGCATGAAGCCGACCCGGGCCTCGCCGCTGATGGTGATCTGGCCGATCCGGCCGGCCGCGTCGACGGCGCGGAACACGCCCTCGGCCATGCCGTCCTGCGTCCAGACGCCGTCGACGTCGGGGTAGGTGGCCAGCAGGTTGGTCATGACCTGCTGCCCGGTGGCCTGGTCCCAGTTGCCGTCGGCGACGGTGAGCACGTTGACGCCGGCCGCCGTGAAGACCTCTTCGGCGGCGCCCCAGCGCATCTCGTTGGCCGGGTGCCCGGCGATGCCGTTGACCACGACGACGTTGCCGCCCTCGCCGACCTGCGCGGCCAGCCACTCGGCGGAGATGCGGGCCCACTCGGCCTGGTCGATGACGACGTTCGTGACGTCCTCGGACGTGACCGCCTGGTCGATCGCGAACACCTCGATGCCCTGGCCGGTCGCCTCGCGGAACACGGCGTCCAGCGCGGTCTCGGAGTTCGGGTTGACGATGATCGCGTCGACGCCGCGGTTGATGAGGTTGCGGATCTGCTGGATCTGGCCGTTGACGTCGGTGTCGGCGCTCTCGACGACCAGTTCGTCGACGATGCCCTCCTCCTCGTACTCGGCGAACGCCGCCTCCAGGCCGTCGACCATCTGCGTGCGCCACTCGCTGCCGACGAAGCCGTTGGAGAGCCCGATCGTGTATGGCTGGTCACCGCCGCCACCACCACCGTTGCCGCCGCCGTCGCCGTCGTCCGAGCTGCAGGCCGCCAGGAGCAGGACGACGGTGCCGGCCACGGCTCCCGCGCGCCACCCTCGACTCGGTCTCGGCATCAGGACCACACCCTTTCTCCCGCGACTTTTCATCCATGACGAGTGATAAGTGTCGCCCATCGTGCCGTACGTCGCCCTGCGCCGTCTACAGTTCCGGGTCACGCTTTCGGCACGAACGGTGGCCGCCCAACTCCCGGCCCCGTCCGCCGCCACCCAAGTTGATCTTGGAGATTTCGCGGGATCAATCGGTCATTCCGGGCGGCGACTGCCCAGTTACTCCAAGATCAACTTCGGCGGGGGCCGGGATCGGGGAGGGGTGCCGCGTCAGCGGGTGGCGGCGACGTAGGCCGAATTGCGGACGAGGCGGGCGGCCAGCTCGGCGGCGCCGACGATGACGGCGTCGTCGCCGAGCTCGGACGCGGCCAGGCGGGGGACGTGCGGGATGCGGCCGACGAGGCGGTCGCGCAGGCCGGGCGTGATGAGGTCGGCCGCGCCGCCCATCTCGCCGCCGACGATCACCAGCTCGGGGTCGAGGACGGTGCACAGGTTGGCGACCGCCAGCGCGACGTGGTCGAGCGTCTCCTCCAGCAGCGCCCGCGCCTCGACGCTGCCGCTCCTGACCAGGTCGAACACGTCGGCGGCGGTGAGCGGCCGGCCGTCCGGCGCCGCGATGCCGCGCTCGCGCGCCTGCCGCGTCAGCCCGGCCGAGCCGACCCGGCTCTCGAGGTCGCCGAAGCCGGGGAACAGCCGGGCCAGCGACGAGCGGTCCAGCAGCATGTAGCCGATCTCGCCGGCCGCCGCCCGGGAGCCGCGGTGCAGCCGCCCCCCGGTGACGATGCCGGTGCCGATGCCGGTGCCGAGCATGACGGCGACGAGGTCCTGCACGCCACGGCCGGCGCCGCGGTGGTGTTCGCCGACGGCCAGCACGTTCGCGTCGTTCTCGACGACGACGGGCAGGCCGGTGCGCTCGCTGAGCAGCGAGCCGACCGGCACTTCGCGCCAGTCCAGCGCGGGCGCCCAGGTCACGCGGCCGTCCGCGCCGGCGACCCCGGGGACGACGACCCCGATCGCCTGGCTGGGCTGGCCCCGTCCGTCGGCGGCGGCGCCCAGCTCGGCGACGACGGACAGCGCCTCCTCGAGCCGGATGGTGGCGCGGTCGGCGGCGTGCAGCACGTCGGGGACGACCGGCCGCCGCACCCGGTGGACGATGCCGCCGTCGAAGTCGACCAGCGCGCCCTCGGTGCGGGTGGCGCCGACGTGCAGCACCGACACCAGCTGCCCGCGCCCGCTGTAGCGCAGCAGGATCGACGGCCGACCGCCGGTCGACGGCTGGTGGCCGTCGGTGACGATCAGGCCGCGGCTCAGCAACTGCGCGGCCAGCCGGTTCACCGTCGCCGCACTGAGCCCGGTGCGGGCGCCGATCTGCTGCCGCGACAGCGGCCCGTGCTGACGCAGCGCGTCGAGGATCGCGGTCTGGTTCACCCGCGAGACGGTCTCGGCGTTGGCCGTCGAGGAGGTCCGACCGGACATGGCTGCTCCCCTGGAGTTTTCTATCAGGCTGATACTGTACCCATCCCCAGCCCACTCGAGACTGGAGACGCCGCCCGTGGTGATGCCCGGAACCGACCGTACCGGCCTGGCCGTCCCGCTGCGCCGAGCCCTCGCCGATGCCGGCTGGCTGCCGTCGGACGACGCCGTCCAGGCGCCCGCCGGCCCGGCTGCCGGGTCGGCCGCCGGCGACGACCGAGCGGTGCCGGTGGTGGGTGTCGACCTCGGCGGCACGAAGCTGCACGCCGTGCTCTACGATCCCGCCCGGCACCGGCTGCTGGACCGCGTCGAGCGCACCGACCCGCGCGGCGGAACGGCCGTGACCAGCCAGATCGCCCGCATCGTGGAGTCGCTGACGGCGGCCGCAGGCCTCGCCGGACGGCCGCCGCGGGTCGCCGTCGGCTGCCCGGGCGCGCCGGACCCGGTGACGGGCGCGGTCGGCCACGCGCCCAACATCCCCGGCTGGGACCGCATGGACGTGCCGGCCGACCTCGAGGCGCGGCTGGGGTCCCGGCCGCTGGTGCACAACGACGCCAACCTCGCCGCCTGGGGCGAGCACGCCTGGCTGCCCGGCCGCGGCGGCGACCTCGCGTTCGTCGCCGTCGGGACGGGGGTCGGGCTGGGCCTGGTGCTGGGCGGGCGCATCTACGCGGGCAGCCGCGGGCTGGCCGGAGAGGTGGCCGACCTGCCGTTCGGCTCGGACCCGTTCGAGCCGGCCAACCTCGTGCACGGACCACTGGAACAGCAGGTCAGCGGCGGTGGCGTCGAGCGGCGGTACCTGGAGCTGGCCGGCCGGCGGCGGCCCGCGCCGGAGGTGTTCGCGGCCGCGGCGGACGGTGATGGCGCGGCCGCGCAGGTGCTCGACGACCTCGGCCGGCTGCTCGCGCTGGCGCTGCGCGCGGTCCGGGCGATCGTCGACCCGGCGACGTTCGTGCTCGGCGGCGGCATCGGCTCGCGGCCGGAGACGCTGGCCGTCACCCGCCGCTGGCTCGCCGTCACCGAGGGGGAGTCGTTGCAGGTCAGAACCAGCGCGTTCGGCGACCGTGCCGCCGTCGCAGGTGCGCTGGCCGCCGCCGCCGTCTCCGTCTGAGCGCTCGGCGCGATGTTTTGCATCAGGTCGCGAAGAAAGTTCCCATAACTCCCTTCCGATGACGATCTGTCACGGGTACATTCACAAAGATCAGCGATCTGCTCGGCGTTTTGCTCGACGTGAGCGGGTTCTGCCCCCGACCCCCGAAGGAGTGGCCATGGCCAGGACGACGGCAGGACGATTCGCGACGGCGGGAGCACTGGCGGCGGTGACCGCCAGTGCGCTGATCGCGACGGCGGCAGCGGCCCCCGGCGCCGCCCCGTCGAACGCCCCACCAGCGGCGACGTCGACGGCATCGGGCGCCGGTGACGCGTGTCCGGGCGGGTGGTCGACCGAGACCACCGTCTGGTTCGGCCCGCCGCGCATCGACACCGGCGTCGCCAACCCGGGCCGTGACGACGGCTGCACGCTGCTGGACGTCATCTGGGCGGACGAGCCGTTCGCCACGCACGGCGAGTTCGTCCGCACCGTCGTGCGGGCGACCCGCGAGTTCCGCGACCTCGGCCTGCTCGGTCGGTGGGACGCGGCGGTCATCCTGGCGGCCGCGGCGCGCTCGTCCACCGGCGGCCCGCACGACGACTCCGTCCCGAACACCTGCACCGACCGCGTCGCGCTGACCTTCGACGACGGCCCGTCCTTCTACCGCGACCAGACGCTGGCGATCCTGCGCGAGAAGCAGGTCACCGCGACGTTCTTCGACGCCGGCATGCGCATCGACGCGAACCCGCAGCTGCCGGCGTTCGAGCGGGCCGAGGGGCACCTGGTGCTCAACCACACCTACGAGCACCCGAACCTCGATCAGGTCACGATCCCGCGGCTGCAGCAGGAGATGAGCGACACCGAGGCGGCGCTCGACCGCGCCGGCGTCGAGCGTCCGTTCGTCGGCATGCGCCCGCCGTTCCTCGCGGCGAACCCGCAGACCCGGGCCGAGCTCGAGCGGCTGGGCTTCACCGTCATCAGCGGTGACATCGCCGCGGACGACTGGCTGCCGTGGCTCCAGGCCGAGGACCTGCGGGCCGGCGTCGCGGCCGGGATCGCCGACGGGCGGCGCAACATCTTCCTGCACGACGGCCCGATCGACACCGTCGCGGGTGAGCACCTGATGGAGGCGCTGCCGCTGATGATCGACGACATCCGGGCGGCCGGGCTGTGCTTCGGCACGTTCGACAGCACCGGCGCGATCGTCGCCGACCGGTACGTGTCCAGCGGCGAGCCGATCCCGTCGATCGAGAACGCGGTGCCGTACCTGCCGCTGCTGTTCGGCGGCGGGCTGCCGCCGGAGCCGTACGAGATCATCACGCCGACGCCGCTCGGCGCCGCCGCGAACTAGATGAGTGAGTCCGATTGATCCTCAGTGGTCGTACGTGGGGTGAGGCCGCTGTCGCCGGGCGACAGCGGCCTCACTCGTCAACGGTGCGCGGCCAACCGCGGCCAAGAACGGGCAGCTATCAGGGGACGGGGGGAGTCTGGGCACGCCCCACTTCACCCGCGCCGGGTGCACCCCACCCGCGCCAGCACCGCATGGCCGCCGATGACGACGTTCATCCGGTGCTGCGGCGAGTGAGGTGCCCACGAGACGAGTGACGTCGATGACGGTCGCGGGAGTCGAGGACAACCGGTGCACCGGCGCGAACGGCGAACGGCGCACCCGGGCGGGTTCTGCCCGCACTTCCCCCGTCCCCCTGATAGCTGCGGCCAAGAAAATGGGCAGCAGGGGGACGGCCCACGTGGCCAACCGCCGCACGACGGCGAACCGCCCACCCGATCAATCGGACGAGGACGTCGGCACCTCGGTCACCACGACGTCGACGGTGGCCGGGCGGCCGGGACTGGGCGGCGGGGTCAGTTCCGCCGTCCAGCCCAGCCGCGTCAGCACCGTGACCAGCCGTTTCGGGGTCGCCACCCGAGCGCCGTCCTGCAGTAGCCGGCGGACGATGCGGCCCTTGGTGGCCTTGTTGTGGTGGCTGACGACGGTGCGGCGGCCGTCGTGCTCATGGAGGACCCGGACGACGACGGTGCGCGCGGCGAGGTCGGCGGGCGGGCGCCAGAACCCGGCGTACGTGCTGGAGCGCAGGTCGACGATCAGCTCGTCGCCGGCCGCGGCGGGCAGGCTCTTGCCCAGCGGGCGGCGCCAGAACGCAGCCAGCGGGCCGACGCCGGGGAGGCTCACGCCGCCGCCGAGCCGGTACGCCGGGATCACGTCCGACGGCCGCAGCAGCCCCCACAGCCCGCTGGTGATCAGCACCGACGCGTCCGCCCGCCGGGCCGTGCCGCGGCGCAGCGTGCGCAGGCCGAGCGCGTCGTACAGGACGCCCGAGTACACCTCGCGGGCCGGCGCGGCCGGTGCCTGCGGCAGGACGGCGTTGCGTTCGACGTCCGCGGCCTGCGTCGGGCCGAGCCCGAGCGCCGTCGCCGCGGCCTCCGGCGCCGTGCGGCACAGCCGGACCAGCGCGGCCAGCAGGTCGACGCGGTCGCCGGTCAGTTCCGGGAACGACAACGCGTCGAGGTCGACGGCGGTGGCGCTGTCGCCCGGCGCGGTCTTGCCCTCCGACGGCGGCAGCAGGATCAGCACTCCAGCAGCGTAACCGCCGAGTTCCGTCAGACGACGGACGACCGCGGCGCAACGTCCGTCATCTGCTCGGTGAGCTTTGGATCCAACCTGGCTAGCGTCCCTGCGGGGGATCGACGAGCGAGGGGTGAACGACGATGGTGAAACGGAAGATCGCGGCCGCGGTGGGAGCGGCCGGGCTGATGGGCGCGCTGCTGACCGGCGCGGTGCCGTCGGCCGCGGCGTCGGACGAGGCCGGGTTGGCGACGGTGGTGCCGTTGCAGGTGACGGGCGACCCGGCGGACCGTCTGAACCTCATCGTCCTGGGCGACGGCTACACCGCCGAGGAGATGCAGCAGTTCCGCGACGACGTCGACAAGCACCTGAACGTGCAGTGGAGCATCGAGCCGTTCCGCAGCTACCGCGACTACTTCAACGTGTACATGATCGAGATCGTGTCGGGGGAGTCCGGCATCAGCTGTGACCCCGACGACGGCAACGTCCGCCGTGACACGCCGCTGGAGCTGCAGTACGCCGGCACCTGCCCGGCCGGCGCGAACGCCCGCGGCGTCACGTTCGGCGCCGGCGGCCAGCAGGCGTTGGAGCAGTACGTCTCGATGATCCCGGGGGTCACCGCGCAGAACCGGCAGACCCTCACCATCGCCAACACCAGCACCTACGGCGGCATCGGCGGCCGCAACGCCACCACGACCGGGCAGGCGCCGCAGGGCCCGCTGGTCAGCCCGCACGAGCTGGGCCACTCGCTGGGCAACCTGCAGGACGAGTACCCGTACAGCACCCGCAACGTGCCCGGCGCCCCGTACACCGGCGGCGAGCCGTCGTCGATCCACCACACGATCCTCACCGAGCAGCAGCTGCTGGACCAGCAGGTCAAGTGGTACCGCTGGCTGGGCGAGGAGTCCCTGTCCGGCGGCGTCATCGGCCGGTACGAGAGCGGCCAGACGCGCGCCTCGGGCATCTGGCGGCCCAGCGAGCACTCGATCATGCGCTGGATCGGCTACCACTTCGACCAGATCGGCCGCGAGCGGATGATCGAGAAGATCTCCGGCCGCCGCGACGACGTCGAGATGACCGTCGAGTCGACCCCGACCGACCAGCCCGTGTCGCCGGGTGACGTGCTCTGGGTCGAGACGATGCACCCGCTGTACCACGAGCTCACCGTCAGCTGGGCGGTGAACGGCCAGGTCGTCGCGGGGACGAACAACAGCCGCAACTTCGATCTCGACGCCCACGGCGTGCGGATCGGCGACACCGTGAAGGTCACCGTCTCCGACGACACCGCGGACGTCCGGGATCCGGCCGTCGCCGACGGCGGCGCGCTCACCCAGACCCGCGAGTGGACCATCGTCGAGGAGCCGCCCGCCCCGGCCGACGTCGAGTTCACCTCCTCGACCGCCACCACCCACCCCGTCGGCGGCCAGGACGTCGTCTACGTCGAGACCACCCACCCGGCCGACCGCATCCTCGACGTCACCTGGCGCCTGAACGGCAGCGTGCTGCCGAACCCGGACAACGCGCGCAACCTGGACCTCGGCGCGCTGAACCTGCCGGCCCGGTCGCACCAGCTGACCGCGACGGTGTCCGACCCCGAGGTGCCCCCGGCCCCGACCCAGACGTTGACCTGGACCGTCGACAACGTCGCACCCGAGGTCACCGTCGACCTGTCCGACCCGGTCTCCGTCGTGCCCGGCACCCGGGTCCGCCCGCCGCATTACGTGTTCCGCGAGTGGTTCGAGATGGGCCTCGCCGCCACCGACGACCAGGACGGCTACGTCGTCATCGAGTTCCAGCTCGACGGCGACGGCTGGTTCAACTACCACGGCTGGCCGGACGCGCCCGAGGGCACGCCGTACCGGTTCACCCCGGCCGGCACCGTGATCAAGGAGATCGCGTACGGCAACCTCGGCAGCGGCGGCGTGACCAAAGCGCCGTTCGAGCAGTCCTACCCGGACTTCGAGCCCGGGTACGGCCGCCACGAGATCCAGTACCGGGCCATCGACTCGGCCGGCAACATCAGCGCGCCGAAGACCTTCACCGTGACGGTCACCGACACGAACGGCGCGGTGGCGCTGCCGCCGGGCGCGATCGTGCCGGACTGAGGTCCGGCCGGGACGGACCCGGGCGGGCGCCCCTGACGTGCGGGGCGCCCGCCCGTTTCACCGTCCATCGTGCGAACCGGGCTGACAGCGACGGCCGGAGGTTCTTACGGTGGCGGCATGGCGACGTACACGCACGGCCACCACAAGAGCGTCCTGCGCTCGCACACCTGGCGCACGGTCGCGAACTCCGCGGCGTACCTCCGCGACCACCTGCGGCCCGGGCTGGACGTGCTGGACGTGGGCTGCGGGCCGGGGACGATCACGGTGGAGCTGGCTGGGCTGGTGGCGCCCGGCCGGGTGGTCGGGGTGGACGCGTCGGACGAGGTCATCGCGCGGGCGGCGGCCCAGGACGGCGCCGCCGCGGTCGAGTTCCGCACCGCCGACGCCGCCGCGCTGCCGTTCGGCGACGCGAGCTTCGACGTCGTCCACGCGCACCAGCTGCTGCAGCACGTGGCCGACCCGGTCGCCGTCCTGCGCCAGCTGGCCCGCACGGCGCGGCCCGGCGGCGTCGTGGCGGCGCGCGACTCCGACTACGCCGGCATGTTCTGGTACCCGCGGCTGCCCGGGCTGTCCGAGTGGCTGGAGCTGTACCGCACGCTGGCGCTCGGCAACGGCGGCGAGCCGGACGCGGGACGGCGGCTGCTCGCGTGGGCGCACGGGGCCGGGCTGCGCGACGTCACGGCGACGGCGAGCGTCTGGTGCTTCAGCACGCCGGAGGATCGCGCGTGGTGGGGCGGCCTGTGGGCGGACCGCGTCACGTCGTCGGCGTTCGCGGACCAGGCCGTCGGCCGCGGCCTGGCGACCACGTCCGACCTGGAGCGGCTGGCGGCCGCGTGGCGGGAGTGGGCCGGTCACGACGACGGCTGGTTCGTCGTTCCGCACGGTGAAATCCTGGCCCGGGTCACCGGGTTCGAGTTCGTGCCATCGGCCTCACACCACTAGGCTTTCCCGGTGCTCACGATGCAGGACGCGCTGCTGGCGCTGACGAAGTACTGGACCGACCGGGGCTGCCTCACGGTGCAGCCGTTCAACACCGAGGTCGGCGCCGGAACCATGAACCCGGCCACCATCCTCCGGGTGCTGGGTCCGGAGCCCTGGCACGTCGCCTACGTCGAGCCCAGTGTCCGGCCCGACGACGCCCGGTACGGCGAGAACCCGAACCGCCTGCAGACGCACACCCAGTTCCAGGTCATCCTCAAGCCCGACCCGGGCGACCCGCAGGAGATCTACCTCGCCAGCCTCGAGGCGCTGGGCATCGACATCCACGCCCACGACATCCGCTTCGTCGAGGACAACTGGGCCTCGCCCGCCCTCGGCGCGTGGGGGCTGGGCTGGGAGGTCTGGCTCGACGGCCTCGAGATCACCCAGTTCACCTACTTCCAGCAGGCCGGCGGCCAGACCCTCGACCCCGTGTCGGTCGAGATCACCTACGGCATCGAGCGCATCATCATGGCGCTGCAGGGCGTCAGCCACTTCAAGGACATCGAGTACGCGCCCGGCATCTCCTATGGCGAGGCGTTCGGCCAGGCCGAGTACGAGATGTCGCGCTACTACCTCGACGACGCGGACATCGAGGCCAACCGCGCGCTGTTCGACACCTACGCGGCCGAGGCCGAGCGGATGATCGCCGAGCGGCTGCCGGTGCCGGCGCACGTCTACGTGCTCAAGTGCTCGCACACGTTCAACGTGCTCGACGCGCGCGGCGCCATCAGCACGACGGAGCGGGCGAAGGCGTTCGCGCGCATGCGCGGCCTGGCCCGCGAGGTGTCGTCGCTGTGGACGGCGCGCCGCGAGGAGCTCGGTCACCCGCTGGGCCTGGTGTCCCGGCCGGGTCGCGACGACGACGACGCCGAGCCGCTGCTGCCCGACCTCCCGCAGGCCGACCTCGCCGGCCCGGCGCCGCTGCTGTTCGAGATCGGCACCGAGGAGATGCCGCCGCACGAGGTCACGAACACCGTCGACGCCGTGCGTTCGGCCGTCGCCGCCAAGCTGGCCGCCACCCGGCTCGGGCACGGTGACATCGACGTGGTCGGCACGCCGCGGCGCATCGTCGTCCAGGTCGCCGCCGTCGAGCCGCGCGAGCCCGACGCCGACCGCACCGTCCGCGGCCCCCGGGTCGAGGCCGCCTACGACGCCGACGGCAACCCGACGAAGGCGCTGCTCGGGTTCGCCCGCGGCCAGAACGTCGACGTCGAGGACCTCGTCACCGCCGACTTCGGCGGCAACCAGCACGTCGCCGTCCGCGTCGTCGACACCGGCCGCGGCGCGGTCGAGGTGCTGTCGTCGCTGCTCGCCGACGTCGTGTCGGAGCTGCGCTCGGAGAAGAACATGCGGTGGAGCGACCCCGCACTGTCCTTCACCCGGCCGATCCGCTGGCTCACCGCGCTGCTCGGCGACACCGTCGTCCCGGTGCGGGTGTCCGCGCTGGTCAGCGGCCGCTCCACTCGCGTGCACCGCACCGCGGCCGAGCCCGTCGTCGCGGTGCCGTCGGCCGCCGGGTACCTCGAGTTCCTGGCCGGCCACGGGATCGTCGCCGACCCCGCGGTCCGCCGCGCCGCCGTCGTCTCCGCGGCGTCCGCGCTCGCGGCCGAAGCGGGCGGCGTCGTCGACACCGAGGCCGAGGCCGGGCTGATCGACGAGATCACCAACCTGGTCGAAGAGCCCAACGCGCTGCTCGGCGGGTTCGACACCCGCTACCTGGAGCTGCCCGAGCAGATCCTCACCACCGTCATGCGCAAGCACCAGCGCTACCTCCCGGTCCGGGCCGGCGACGGTGCGCTGCTGCCGCACTTCGTCGCGGTCGCCAACGGCGCGTGCGACGCCGACGCGGTGCGGGCGGGCAACGAGGCGGTGCTGCGGGCCCGGTACGAGGACGCCGCGTTCTTCTGGCGGGCCGACCTCGAGGTGCCGCTCGACCAGTTCAAGGCCGGTCTGGCCAAGCTGACGTTCGAGGAGAAGCTGGGCTCGATGGCCGAGCGGGCCGCCCGCATCGAGACCATCGCCGCCGACCTCGCCAAGGGCGTCGAACTGTCCGCCGGCGACGCCGAGGCGCTGGAGCGGGCCGCCGCGCTGGCCAAGTTCGACCTGTCGTCGCAGATGGTGGTCGAACTGTCCAGCCTGGCCGGCGTCATGGCCCGCGAGTACGCGGTCCGGGCGGGGGAGACCCCGGCCGTCGGGCAGGCGCTGTTCGAGATGGAGCTGCCCCGGTCGACGGCCGACGCGCTGCCGTCGTCGACGCCGGGCGCCGTCCTCGCGCTGGCCGACCGGTTCGACCTGCTCATGGCGATGTTCGCGCTCGGCGCCAAGCCGACCGGCAGCTCCGACCCGTTCGGGCTGCGGCGCGCCGCGCTCGGCGTCGTGCGGATCCTGCGCGAGACGCCGGCACTGTCGGGCGTGACGGTCGACGGCGGCCTGGCGGTCGCGGCCGACCGGCTGCGCACCCAGGGCATCGAGGTGTCCGATTCCGCGGTGGCGGCGGCGCGCGAGTTCGTCGTCGCCCGGTTCGCGCAGCAACTGCGCGACGAGGAGGTCCCGGCCGACTTCGTCACCGCCGTCCTGCCGGGCGCCGATGCCCCCGGCCAGGCGGTCTCGACGCTGGCGGCGCTGCGCTCGCGGGCCGGCGACGACTCGTTCCGGTCGCTGGTGGCGGCGTTGCAGCGGATCAACCGCATCGTCCCGGCCGGCACGCCCGCCGCCTACGACGGCGCCGTGCTGACCGAGCCGGCCGAGCAGCGCCTGGTCGAAGCCGTCGCCGCGCTGGGCGACTGGTCCGGCCGCCCGGTCGGCGACTACGCCGGCGCCGCGGCCGCGCTGGTCGACCCCGTCAACGCGTTCTTCGACGACATCCTCGTCATGGCGGAAGACCCTGCGGTCCGCTCGTCCCGGCTGGGCCTGCTGGCGACCGTCAGCGCGCACAGCCCCCGCAGCGTCGACTGGGCCGCGCTCGACACCGCCCTCGACTGACGTCCGCCGCCGCGCACCGAAGTTGATCTTGGAGTAGCCGCGGAATCAATCGGACGAATCGCCCGGTAACTCCGCGATTACTCCAAGATCAACGTGGGGCGGCGGCGATCCGAGCGCGCTGGGCGTGGTGGTCGCGGACCAGCCAGTCGGTGGTGAGCCGCGGGTCGTCGTCGCCACGGCCGGCGGCCAGTTCGTCCAGGTAGCGGCGGTCGGCGGACAGCCGGCGGCGCAGTTCCCCACGATCGCCGACGTGGCCGTGACCGGGCACGACCTGCCGCACGTCGGTGGCCAGCGACTCGAGCAGATCGAGTGCGTGGTGGTAGTCGCCGAGCGGGTCGGCGGCGTCGAGGTCCAGCAGCGGCACCTCCAGGTCCGAGCACAGGTCGCCGGCCACCAGCACGCCGTCGGCAACCAGCGCGGCGTGTCCCGGCGCGTGCGCCCGGTGCGCGACGACGCCGACCCGCGGGCCCTGCCATGGGACGAAGCCCGGGCCGCCGGACGGGATCGGCGTGAGCTGGGCGAACAGCTCGCCGTCCGTCCCGGGAGCGTCGGCCCCCGCCTCGGCAAGGCCGCGGTCCCGCCCGGCCGTCGCGGCGGCGACGCAGGCCGCCGTCGCGAAGCGGGGCACGCCGGCGCCGAGCGACCGGCTCCACAGCACGTGGTCCCAGTGCGGGTGCGTCGCGAACCCGGCGGCGACGTGCAGCCGGCGGGCGGCCAGCTCGGCGGCGAGGTCGTCCAACTCGGCCGGCGTGACCCCCGGGTCGACGACGAGGCAGCTCCCGTCGGCGCCGGTGACCACCGTGGTGGTGCTGGTGCAGAAGTCGTGGGTGGCGACGAGGACGTTCCGGGTCACCGCGACGAGGCCGGCCATGCGCCGACGGTATCGGCCGGGGCCGCCCGCGACGCCAGAATAAGGGCAGCCTATCCTTTCCTCATGTCGCTTCGTGTCGCGGGCCGCCGGCTCGCCGTCGTCCTCACCGTTCCGCTCCTGCTCCTCGCCGCCTGCGGTGGTGACGACGGCGGCGACGGCGCCGACGACGGCGCCACCGTGACGGGCGAGCCCGGCACCGGAGCCGGGGAGTTCCCCGCCTCCGTCGAGCACCGCTACGGCAGCACCGAGCTGGCCGAGGCGCCGGAGCGCGTCGTCACGCTCGGCTTCAGCGACCAGGACGCGGTGCTGGCCTTCGGCGTCGCGCCGATCGCCGTCACCGACTGGTACGGCGACCACCCGGGCGCGACCTGGCCGTGGGCGCAGGACGAGCTGGGCGACGCCGAGCCGGTCGTGCTCAACGAGGGCGCCTTCACCGGCATGCAGGACTTCGACTACGAGACCCTCGCCGAGCTGGAGCCGGATCTCATCATCGGCCTCTACACCGGCATGACGCAGGAGGAGTACGACACGCTGTCGGTCATCGCGCCGACCGTCGCGTCGTCGCCGGACTACCCCGAGTACGGCATGCCGTGGCAGGAGACGACCCGCATGGTGGGCCAGATCCTCGGCCAGGGCGACCGCGCGGAGGAGCTGATCGCCGAGGTCGACCGGCAGTTCGCCGAGGCCGCCGCGGCCAACCCCGCCTTCGAGGGCGTCGAGATGGCCGTCACCGAGCTGTTCGAGCCCGGCTCGTCGTTCGTCCGCAGCGCCACCGACCCGCGCACCGTCTTCATGACGCAGCTCGGCTTCGTGCTGCCGGACGACCTCGCCGCGCTGGCCGGCGACCTCGACGGCGCGCCCGTCAGCGACGAACTGATGACCCAGCTCGACCGCGACCTGCTGGTCTGGAACATCGGCCACGAGCCCGACCTCCGCGAGCAGGTCGAGGCCAAGCCGCTCTACGACCAGCTGGAGGTCGTCCGGGACGGCCGGGTGCTGTTCATCGAGGACCCGTTGGTGTCCGGTGCCCTGACGTGGTCGACGGTGCTCAGCCTGCCTTACGCGCTGGAGCAGCTGGTGCCGCAGCTGGCGTCCGTCGTCGGCGGCGCCTAGATGCACGGATCCTCGTGATCTACGCAGCTTGGGTGGGCTGATCGCCACGGGTGCCTTGGCACTGCTGACCGTGCTGGATATCGGGATGAACCGGACGTGCGGGCGGCGGTCAGCCTAGCCAAGGCGATGGCCGGTGCTGCCGACCGGCCCGGGCGACTCGGTCGGGCGGGCTTCGCGTTGGCTGGCCGACCGTGCGCCCGGGTCTGCCACGTTCGCCGCTTTGCGGCCGCGTTCGCCGTGGTCCGCAGGTTGGCCGTCCCCCTGGCGCCCATTTTCTCAGCCGCGTGACCGCGCCTCAAGCGGACCCATGGGCGCTTCGCGCGTTGGGTGTCCGCTTGACCCGCGGTCCCGCGGCCAAGAACGGGCACCTATCAGGGGGACGGGGAAAGACTGGGCACACCTCGCCGCCACCTCGATGGCCGCCGCCGTCTTCGATAGCGAGAAACGTCCGAACGGCCCCTCGAACACGACTCCCGCCATCGAAGACGGCTCCGGGAGTCGAGGACAACCGGTGCGCCGGCACGAACGACGAACGCCAGCCAGGCGAACGGCGAACGGCGCACCGGGCGGGCTGTGCCCGCACTTCCCCGTCCCCCCTGATAGCGGCCAAGAGAATGGGCAGCAGGGGGACGGCCCACTACCGCAAAACGGCCATCTGCGGGACAACGGCGAACCGTTACGCGATCAACGCCACTGTGTGAGATCGCTGCGCCGGGTGGGGTGCATCACTGTTCCCCTGGCAACAGCGACGCCACCCGGCAAGCACAGCTATCTCACCCGGTGATCTCACCCAGTGGCCGTCATCGATCTTCATGAGAATCGCGGCGATTCGGGCGAAAGTCCTTCCAGTGTGACGAAGATCGCGCTACCGTCCGGGGCTTTGGATAGGCCGTACCTACGGCCTATGTATCCGAAGTATCGAAGGGGGGCGACCTTGCGAAAGGTCACCATAGCGATCATGGCCGGACTGGCCTTACTCATGGGTGCCACGGCACCCGCCTGGGCCGAGGACGGCGCGACCGTCGAAGCGACGCTCGAGGCCAAGGACGCGGCCGACTGCGCCGCCTACGTCGACTCGGGCAACTGGTGTGACCCGGCGTCGGACGAGAACTACAGCTGCGGAGATGTTCCGGAGGCCGACATACCGGTGCAACTGGTGGACGTCGGTGTCGATCCGTTCGGGCTGGACGGCGATGAGAACGGGTGGGGCTGCGGCGACGCACCGACCGAGGAACCGCCCGTCGAAGAACCACCGGCCGAGGAACCGGTCGACGAGGCGCCGGCCGACGAGCCGGGTGCGTGCGCTCACTATGCCGATTCCGCGGCGTGGTGCAGCGACGCTCACGGCGACTACAACTGCCCGGACATCGACGACGCCTACAAGCCGGTCGAGCTGTTCGACGCCGAGCTGGACCCGTTCCACCTGGACCGGGACTCCGACGCGCTCGGCTGCGAGGTCGGTGAGGACGACTCCGGCAGCGGCGCACCCGGCAACGGTGGAGCGGCCGGGGCCGGCAGCGACGCCGGCACGGGCGACGGCGGCAGCGTCGGCGAGGCGCTGCCGAACACCGGCTCCGGCGACCTGGGGCCGTTCTGGCTCGCGGCGCTCGCCTTCCTGGCCGCCGGCGCACTGCTGGTGATCCGCCGGACGGCGGCCCAGCGGTAGTCACGACAGGGGGTGGTCCGGCGCAGCCACGGCGGCGCCGGATCACCCGCCGTCACGGCGGCACCGGACCACCCGTCGTCACGGCCGGTGGAGGTTGTCGCGCAGCCAGTCGCCGCACTCGCGGGTGAACCCGACCCACGACGCGGGCGCCCCCGTGACGTCGACGACCAGCAACTCGTCGGCGGGGTTCATGTGCAGCCACAGCGAGTCGCGAACCTGGCTGATGCTCATCCTGGTCTCGACCAGCCACGTCGAGTCGAGACAGTGCCAGTAGGCCCCGAACCCTTCGAGCGCGTCGATCAGGCGGTCGTAGCTGTGTCCCTGCGTGTTCGCGTCGAAGCTGACCAGCATCATCGCCATGTCCAGCGGTCCTCCACAACGATCGGCGGCGAAGCGGCGCACGCTACCGGGAGGGCCGGACAGAACGGGGACGAGCCGGCCTGTAAGCCGGATTCTGTGGTTCCCGGCGGACCGGGACCGGCGACCATCCATCTACGGCCACCGTTGCCGATGGCCTCCAGCGATCTACCCGGGAGCTCGGGCGGGCCGCCCTCGAACGCTCCCTGTCTGACCTTGCTCCGGGTGGGGTTTACCGAGCCGCCCCAGTCACCTGGGGCGCTGGTGGTCTCTTACACCACCGTTTCACCCTTACCGCCCGCGCGAACGCGGGAGGCGGTCTGCTTTCTGTGGCACTGTCCCGCGGGTCACCCCGGGTGGGTGTTACCCACCACCCTGCCCTGTGGAGTCCGGACTTTCCTCGGCGGGACCTGACGGCCCCGACGCGGCCGCCCGGCCGGCTCGTCCTCCGCGGACAGGATACGCCTACGCTGCGCGTTCGGCGGCCAGGAACGCCGCGCCGATGATGCCGCCGTCGTTGCGCAGCCCGGCGGGGACGATCGGGGTGGCGAGGTCGAGCAGGGGCAGGAACTTGTCGGCCTTCTTGCTGACGCCGCCGCCGACGACGAAGAGGTCGGGGGAGAAGATGAACTCGAGGTGGGCGTAGAACTCCTGGAGCCGCTCGGCCCAGTGCTCCCACGACAGGTCCTTCTCCTCGCGCACCGACGCGGCGGCGTACTTCTCCGCCTCGTGATGGTGCAGGTAGAGGTGGCCGAACTCGGTGTTCGGCAACAGCCTGCCGTCGTGCAGGACGGCGCTGCCGATGCCGGTGCCCAGCGTGGTGACGATGACGACGCCGTCGACGTCGGCGGCGGCGCCGAAGCGGTCCTCGGCCAGCCCGGCGGAGTCGGCGTCGTTGACGACGGTGACGGACTGCCCGGTGCGCTGGGACAGTTCCTTCTCGAGGTCGACCCCGACCCACGACTTGTCGACGTTGGCGGCCGAGCTGATGACGCCGCGCTTCACGATGCCGGGGAACGTGCAGCCGAACGGGCCGTCCCACTCGAACCGCCGGAGCACCTCGAGCACCACCGCGATGACGTTGTCGGGGGTGGACTGCTCGGGGGTGTCGATGCGGACGCGCTCGGCGGCGAACTCGCCCCGGCCGAGGTCGACCGGTGCGCCCTTGATGCCGCTGCCGCCGATGTCGATGCCGAAGCCCTGCGTCGTCGAGGTCACGTCATCAAGCTTCGCCGATGAACGCGTTCGGGGCCAGCGGACCGTTCGCGCCCGGCCGTACAACCTCCCGTTCGTCCGTTCCGTGTCTTAGGTGTGACGACAGGACGAGAACGGCCGGCGAACGGACGACGATCGGCGCGGGCGGCACTCGGCGCGGCGCTGGCGATGGTGCTGACGGCGGGCGCGAGCATCGGCGCGCCACCACCGCCCACCCCATCCGGACCAGGCGACGCGGGCAGCGGCGGCGGTGGCCGGCTGATCACCCTCGTGACCGGCGACCGCGTGCTGGTCGGCGCCGGCGAGCCGGGACGCGAGAACGTGACCATGGTCCCCGGGCCGGACAGCCCCTCCGATGCGGTGCAGGTCCGCCGCACCGCCGACCGCACGTACGTCCTGCCGGGCGCGGCGCAGCCGTTCCTCGCGGCGGGCACGCTCGACCCCGGCCTGTTCGACGTCACCGGGCTGGTCGCCCAGGGCTACGGCGACGAGAACCGGTCGACGCTGCCGCTGATCGTGCAGTACTCCGGCGCGAGGGAGGCCGCGCGCGAGCTGCCCGGCGCGACCGTCACCGCCGCGCTGGACAGCATCGACGCCGTCGCCGTCGAGCAGGACAAGGATGCCGCGGGGCAGTTCTGGTCGACCTTCGCGCAGGGGGCCGGCGCCCGCGGGGCCGGGGGCGCGATCTCGCACGTCTGGCTCGACGGCACGGTCCGGGCGAGCCTCGACGAGAGCGTCCCCCAGATCGGCGCCCCGCAGGCGTGGGAGGACGGGTACGCCGGTGCCGGAGCCGTCATCGCGGTCCTCGACACCGGCATCGACGCCACCCATCCGGACCTGGCCGGACAGGTCGTCGCGGAACGGAACTTCTCGTCGTCCGACGACACGCTGGACCGGTTCGGGCACGGGACGCACGTCGCCTCGATCGCCGCGGGCACCGGCGCGGCGTCGGACGGGCGCTTCCGCGGCGTCGCGTCCGAGGCGAAGCTCATCTCGGGCAAGGTCCTCGGCGACTACGGCTCCGGCCAGCTGTCCGACGTCATCGCCGGCATGGAGTGGGCCGTCGAGCAGGGTGCGGACGTCGTCAACCTCAGCCTCTCGGCGGGGCCGACCGACGGCCGGGATCCCGCGGCGCTCGCCGTCGACCGGCTGACGGATGAGTCGGGGGTGCTGTTCGTGGCCGCGGCGGGCAACGACGGGCCCGGTCCCGAGACGGTCGGGAGCCCCGCGTCCGCCGACGCCGCGCTCGCGGTCGGCGCGGTGGACGGCGACGACGTGCTCGCGCCGTTCTCCAGCCGGGGACCGCGGCTCACCGACGGCGCCATCAAGCCCGAGATCAGTGCCCCCGGCGTCGAGATCACGGCGGTGCGGTCGACCACCATCGACGACGGCGGCGGCGGCGACGAGGCGTACATGCCGTTGAGCGGGACGTCCATGGCGGCGCCGCACGTCGCCGGCGCGGCCGCGATCCTCGCGGGGCAGCACCCGGACTGGTCGGCGGCGCAGCTGCGCGCGGTCCTGATGTCGACCGCCGCCCCCACCCCGGACGTCAGCATCTACGAGCAGGGTGCCGGCCGGGTCGACGTCGCGGATGCCGCGATCGTGGGCGTCGTGCCGTCGGAGGGCGAGCTGGAGTTCGGCTACCACCCCTGGCCGCACGATGACCTCGAGCCGGTCACCCGCGAGCTCACCTACACGAACGTCTCCGACGCGCCCGTGACGCTGGACGTCGCCGTCACCGCGACCGGGGCCGGGCCGCCGCTCGCGGACTCGATCACCGTGACGCCGTCCGAGCTGACGATCCCCGCCGGCGGCGCCGCGACGGCCACCGTCACCGCCGACGCCACCGGCCTCGACCCCGGCACCTACGAGGCCGCGGTCGTCGCCACCGACCCGGAGACGCGGCGCTCCGTCCGCGTCCCCGCCGGTTGGTACCTCGAGCCGGCGATGTACGACGTCACGGTGCGGCTGGTGGACCGGGCCGGCGCGCCGGCCTCCGGCGAGGTGGAGGTCGTGGACGTCGACGAGGGCACCTCGACGGTCGAGCCGGTCCAGGACGGGACGGCGACGCTGCGGCTGCTCCCGGGCACCTACTCGTTCGGATCCTTCCTCCACCGCGAGGCCGAGGACGACCGACCGGCGGAATACACGCTGGTCACCGAGCCGGAGGTCGAGGTGGCCGGTCCGATGGACGTCACCCTCGACGCCCAGGGCGCCGAATCGGTCCGCACGACGGTCCGCGGCGCCGAGGAGGCGACGGCACGGTGGAGCTCGGTCGGGTACGCCCGTGGCCGCGGCGCGGACGACCTCGCGTTGTCGTCATCCATCGAGGCCCTCGGCGCCGACTACGCGCTGTTCGCCACGCCCACCGAGCCCGTGACGTCCGGCGCGTTCTTCTTCGACGCGGGCGCGAGGCTGGAGGAGCCGCCGGTCCGGGCCGAGGTGCCGGGCGCGTCGGCCGAGATCGACACGGCGTACTACCTCCAGTCCCCGCGCATCGACGGGACGCTCCGGCTGCCCGTCGTCGACGTGGGCTCGGCCACCGCCGGCGAGCTGCGCGAGACGTCCGTCGACGGCGCGATCGCCCTGGCCGTCCAGGATCCCGAGCGGGACACCGGCGAGCAGGCGGCCGAGCTGGAGCGGGCCGGCGCGCGGGCGGTGCTGTTCTATGACCCGCAGCGCGCGGGCATGCGGACCGAGTGGCTGTACCCGCCGGTCGAGGTCCCGGTCATCGGCACCAGCCGGACAGCGGCCGCGCGGCTGCGCGAGCTGCTGGCGGCGGGCCCGGTGGAGCTGGAGCTGACCGGCTCAGCCGTCACGCCGTACGTCTACGACGTGCTCGTCCCGGTCCGTGACCAGATCCCCGAGCGGCCGCGGTGGCAGTTCCGCCGGTCCGACTTCGCGACGATCGACGTCCGCTTCGGCGCGCACGCGCCGACGGACGTGATGTCGGAGACGCGGGTTGGCCAGTCGCCGTCCGGCAACTCTCACGGTGGCTGGCCGCTGCCCTTGCTGTCCGCGCCGTCGGAGCGCACCGATCACGTGCTGGCGAACGACGTGGCGTGGGCGCAGAGGGTCGAGCCGCACGTCGCCGATGACGGCGCGCCGTCCTGGAGCGAGCTCCCGCGGACGTACCGGCCTCGGCAGCGCGACGACGTCCGGTGGATGCGCCCGGTGGCCACCCACTCGGTGCCCGAGGGGGAGGTGTTCGAGATCGGCGTCAATCGGTACGGCGACACCATCGGCGCCGCAATCGACGGGTTCGTCGCAGACCCCGGCCACGTGCAGGTCCGCGGCGGCCGCTCGGAGGAGTACGCGATGCGGCTGTACCGCGGCGACGAGCTGCTGGGGGAGTCGCCCGAGCGGTTCGGCTGGATCGACGTCCCCGCCGGGCCCGGCACGTTCCGGCTGGAGCTGGACAGCCGGTTCGAGCAGCCCTGGTGGCGCTACTCCACCCAGGTGAGTTCGGCGTGGACGTTCCACTCGGCCGGCGACGACGGCGACGGCGAGCGGTTGCCGCTGCTGCTCGCCGACTACGACGTACCCGCCGCCGACGCACTGAGCACGGTGCCGGCGAATGAGCCGATCCGGATCGACATCGGCCTGCGGCACCAGTTCGGCACGCCCGACGTGGAGATCGACGAGGTCGGGCTGGACGTCTCGTTCGACGACGGCGCCACGTGGACGCCGGCGCGGCTGCGCGACACGGACGGCCAGTACCGGGCGACCATCCCGGCCGCCGCGGGACAGGCCGGTGGCGCGGTGACCCTGCGGCTCACCGCGTCCGACGTGGACGGCAACCGGCTGGAGCAGACCGTCGTACGGGCGTTCGGGCTGCGCTGACGGCGCCGGGGCGGCGCCGGGACCTCACGGGAGCGTGAGGATCTCGGCGCCGGTCTCGGTGACCAGCAGCGTGTGCTCGAACTGCGCCGACCGGCGCCCGTCGGCGGTGACGACCGTCCAGCCGTCGTCCCACATCGTCCACTCGTGGGTGCCGAGGTTCAGCATCGGCTCGATGGTGAACACCATGCCCGGCTCGATGATCGTCGTCGATCCGGGGTCGTCGTAGTGCGGCACCACCAGCCCGGAGTGGAACGCCTCGCCGACGCCGTGTCCGGTGAACTCGCGGACGACGCCGTAGCCGAACCGCTTCGCGTACGACTCGATGACCCGCCCGA
Organism: Jiangella muralis; assembly: GCF_001270745.1. Classification (GTDB taxonomy): domain Bacteria; phylum Actinomycetota; class Actinomycetes; order Jiangellales; family Jiangellaceae; genus Jiangella; species Jiangella muralis. The sequence goes on along the minus strand of NZ_LFXL01000025.1, from coordinate 154,911 downwards.
TGACGTTGATGGCGCGCCCCGGCCTCACCGCCTTGATGGCCCGGTTGAGCGACTCCTGCGTGCGCTCGACCAGCAGCCGGGTCTCCTCGTCGACGTCACCGGCCAGGAAGGTCGCGTTGTTGTCGCCGTGCACGCCGTCGAGGTAGGCGGTGATGTCGATGTTCACGATGTCGCCGTCGCGGACGACTGTGGAGTCGGGGATGCCGTGGCAGATGACCTCGTTGACGCTCGTGCACAGCGACTTCGGGAAGCCGCGGTAGCCGAGCGTCGACGGGTACGCGCCCCGCTCGACCAGGAACTCGTGCCCGACGGCGTCCAGTTCGTCGGTGGTGATGCCCGGCGCGACGTGTTTGCCGACCTCGGCCAGCGCCTGCGCGGCCAACTGGGCGGCGACGCGGATGCGCTCGACGGTGCCGGCGTCCTTCACCTCGGAGCCCTCGAACGGCGCGGGCCGGGCCTTGCCGACGTACTCAGGGCGGGCGATGGACGGCGGGACGGGGCGCTCTGGCGACACGATGCCTGGTACGACGGGCGACATGGTGTGAAAGTCTAGGTGGAGGTGCGCTTCTGCGGCGAAGGGAGTCATCGTGGCCGACGGACCCTGGTACTGGTGTCTCGACCATTCGCGGGTCGAACCGGTGGACGGCTGCCCCAACGACCGGCGCCTCGGACCGTACGAGACGCGCGCGGAAGCCGAGGACGCGCTGGCGCGGGCGCACGAGCGCACCGCCCAGCAGGACGCCCTCGACCGCGACTGGGACGACGAGACCTGACGCGAGCCCGGAGGCTCAGTGGTAGGTGTGCTCCTCGGCCGGGAAGGCGCCGCTGACGACGTCGTCGGCGAAGGCCTTGGTGGCGTCGGCGAGGGCGCCGCGGAGGTCGCCGTACTGCTTGACGAACCGGGGCAGGCGGCCCTCGCGCAGCCCGGCCATGTCCTGCCACACCAGCACCTGGGCGTCGACGTCGGGACCGGCGCCGATGCCGATGGTCGGGATGGTCAGCCGCTTCGTCACCTCGGCCGCCACCTGCGCCGTCACCATCTCGAGCACGACGGAGAACGCGCCGGCCTCCTCGAGCGCGAGCGCCGCCTCGATCAGCTTGTCGGCCTCGGGCCCGCGACCCTGCACCCGGTAGCCGCCCAGCGCGTTGACGCTCTGCGGGGTGAACCCGATGTGTGCCATGACCGGCACGCCGGCCTCGACGATGCGGCGCACCGACGCGACGACCGGGAGGCCGCCCTCGAGCTTCACCGCCTGGACGCCGGTCTCCTTCATGATGCGGATCGACGTGGCCAGCGCCTGCTCCGGGCCCAGCTGGTACGAGCCGAACGGGAGGTCGCCGACGACGAGCGCCCGGCTGGTGGACCGGACGACGGCGCGGGCCAGCGGGATCAGCTCGTCGACGGTGACCGGGACGGTGTCGGCGTGGGCGAACACGTTGTTGCCGGCGGAGTCGCCGACCAGCAGCACCGGGATGCCGGCGGCGTCGAAGATCTCGGCGGTGTACATGTCGTACGAGGTGAGCATGGGCCAGCGTTCGCCGCGCTCCTTGGCGGTGCGGAGGTCACGGATGGTGACCCGGCGGGAGAGCTGGCCGCCGTACAACGGGACGGTCTCGTGCGTCATCGCAGGACTCCTTGGGTGCGTCTCGAGGCCCGTGTCCGGGTCCCCTAACACCTCTGATTGTCCCACGAACGGGCGGTCAGTGTGGGGGAGGCGGCGGTGGCAGCTCACGGGCGGGCTGCACCGGCTCCTCGGCCTCGGGCTGGACGGCATCCGGCTGCGGCTGGACGGCGTCCGCTTCCGGCTGGACGGTGTCCGGCTGCGGCTCGGCGGGCGTCGCAGCGGGTTCAGCCGACTCGGCAGCGGGTTCAGCCGGCTCGGCCGCGGGCTCGGCCGGCGGCGTCTCGCGCCAGGCGCTGGTGATGGGCACCCGGCGGTCGCGGCCGAAGTTGCGCATCGTGATCTTCGGGCCGGGCGGGTACTGGCGCCGCTTGTACTCGGCGGTGTCGACCATGCGCAGTACCTTGGCGACGAGGTCGGCGTCGAACCCGGCGGCCCGCAGGTCCGTGGCGTCGAGGTCATGCTCGAGGTGCCGGTACAGGAGGTCGTCGAGCAGCGGGTAGTCGGGCAGCGAGTCGGAGTCGAGCTGGCCGGGGCGCAGCTCGGCGCTCGGCGGCTTGTCGATGGAGCCCTGCGGGATGGGCGGCGTCTCACCGCGCTCGGCCGCCGTGGCGTTGCGCCAGCGGGCCAGCTCCCAGGTCAGCGTCTTCGGGACGTCCTTGATCGGCGCGTAGCCGCCGACCGCGTCGCCGTAGATGGTGGAGTAGCCGACCGCCAGCTCGGTCTTGTTGCCGGTCGCGAGGACGAGGTGGCCCTCCTGGTTGGACAGCCCCATCAGCGTCATGCCGCGCACGCGGGCCTGCAGGTTCTCCTCGGCCAGCCCGGTCAGCTCGACGTTGTCGAGGAACGCGCGGACCATCGGCGCGATCGGGATGGTCCGGAACGTCAGCCCGGTGCGGGTCGCGAGGTCCTGCGCGTCGGACATGGAGTGCTCGGACGAGTACGCGCTGGGCATCGAGACCCCGTGCACGTTCTCGGCCCCCAGGGCGTCGACGGCGACGGCGGCGACCAGCGCGGAGTCGATGCCGCCGGACAACCCCAGCACCACCGAGGAGAACCCGTTCTTGCGCACGTAGTCGCGCAGCCCGGTGACGAGGGCCGCGTACACCTCGGCGGCGTCGGACAGCCGCGGCGCCAGCGCGCCGGGGTCGGGCGTGTACGCGGGCAGCGGCGCGGTGGTCAGCGTGCTGCGGTGGACGGCGAACCCGGCGACGCGCTCCTGCGTCATGCCCCACGGGCCGGGCGCCGGCGCGACCGCCTCGGGCAGCTGCAGGTCGACGACCAGGCAGCCCTCCTCGAACTGCGGCGCCCGGGCGAGCAGCTCGCCGTCGGGGCGGACGACGAGGGAGTCGCCGTCGAAGACCAGTTCGTCCTGGCCGCCGACCATGTTCACGTACGCCAGCGTCGCCTGCGCGGCCGCGGCCCGGCGGCGGGCGAGGTCGAGGCGGGTGTCGTCCTTGTTGCGCTCGTACGGCGACCCGTTGACGACGAGCAGCAGCCCGGCCCGCGCCTCGCGCGCGACGGAGACCGGACCGCCGTCCTGCCAGATGTCCTCGCAGACGGCCAGCGCGACGTCGATGCCGTGCAGCCGGAACACGCCGAGGTGGTCGCCGGGGACGAAGTAGCGGGCCTCGTCGAACACGCCGTAGTTGGGCAGGTGGTACTTCGCCTGCCGGGCCACTACGCGCCCGCCGTACAGGACGGCGACGGCGTTCTGCGGCGAGCCCTTGGGCCGGCCCAGCTGGAACTGGCCGGCCGTCGCGTCGTCGCGGCCCAGGTAGCCGACGACGACCGCGGTGGCGCCGAGCCCTTCGGCGTCGAGGCGGACCGCCAGCTTCTCCAGCGCGGCGCGCGACTCGTCGACGAACGACGCCCGCAGCGCGAGGTCCTCGACCGGATAGCCGGTGAGCATCATCTCCGGGAACGCGACGAGGTGGGCGTGCTGGGCGGCGGCGTGCTTGGCCATGCGGACGACGAGGTCCGCGTTGGCGTCCAGCGCACCGACGGTCGGGTTCACCTGAGCGAGCGCGATTCTGATCTGCGGCACGGTCCGAGCCTAATGCCACGGCCGTCACCGTCCCGCTATCCGGCGGACACACCCGTGGGGCACACTGGCGACGTGGAGAAGCAGCAGCAGTTCGTCCTCCGGTCGCTGGAAGAGCGCGACATCCGGTTCGTCCGGCTGTGGTTCACCGACGTGCTCGGGTTCCTGAAGTCGGTCGCGGTCGCGCCGGCCGAGCTGGAGAACGCGTTCTCCGAGGGCATCGGCTTCGACGGCTCGGCCATCGAGGGGTTCGCCCGCGTCTACGAGGCCGACATGCTGGCCAAGCCCGATCCGTCGACGTTCCAGGTGCTGCCGTGGCGGGGCGGGTCCAACGGGACGGCGCGCATGTTCTGCGACATCCTCATGCCCGACGGCTCGCCGTCGTACGCCGACCCGCGGCACGTGCTCAAGCGCGCGCTCAGCCGGGCCGCGGAGCAGGGGTTCACCTTCTACACGCACCCCGAGGTCGAGTTCTTCGTCTTCAAGCACCAGCCGACCGGCGGCGAGGAGCCGACCCCCGTCGACGCCAGCGGCTTCTTCGACCACACCGCGCACGGCATCGCGCAGGACTTCCGCCGCGACACCATCACGATGCTCGAGGACATGGGCATCTCGGTCGAGTTCAGCCACCACGAGGGCGCGCCCGGCCAGCAGGAGATCGACCTGCGCTACGCCGACGCGCTGGCCACGGCCGACAACCTCATGACGTTCCGCGCCGTCGTCCGCGAGGTCGCGCTGTCGCAGGACCTCTACGCGTCGTTCATGCCCAAGCCGTTCACCGCCTGGCCCGGTTCGGGCATGCACACCCATGTGTCGCTGTTCGAGGGCGACCGCAACGTCTTCCACGAGCCGGGCGCCGAGTACCAGCTGTCGAAGACGGCGCGGTCGTTCATCGCCGGGCTGCTGCGGCACGCGCCCGAGATCACCGCCGTCACCAACCAGTGGGTCAACTCCTACAAGCGGCTGCGCGGCGGCGGCGAGGCGCCGGCCTACGTCTGCTGGGGCCACAACAACCGGTCGGCGCTGGTCCGCGTCCCGATGTACAAGCCCGACAAGGGGCAGTCGGCGCGGGTCGAGTTCCGCTCGCTCGACTCCGCCTGCAACCCGTACCTCGCGTACGCCGTCATCCTCGCGGCCGGGCTGAAGGGCATCGAGGAGGGCTACGAGCTGCCGCCGGGCGCCGAGGACGACGTGTGGGCGCTGACCGACCGCGAGCGCCGGGCCATGGGCATCGATCCGCTGCCGGCGTCGCTGGACGAGGCGATCCAGGCCATGGAGAACTCCGAGCTGGTCGCCGAGACGCTGGGCGAGCACGTCTTCGAGTTCTTCCTGCGCAACAAGCGGGCCGAGTGGAACGAGTACAGCCTGCAGGTCACCGCGTTCGAGCGGGCCAAGATGCTGCCGGTGATGTGACCCGTTGATCGACGTCGTCGAGCACGAGCCGGGCTGCCCCCTGGACCGCTTCGGCGGCTGGCTGGCGGCCGCGGGCGCGGACGTGCGGGTGCTGCGGCCCTACGCCGGCGATCCCGTGCCGGCGACGCCGGGTGACGGCCTGATCGTGCTGGGCGGGCAGGTGAACGCCTACGACGACGGCGTCGCGCCGTGGCTGCCGGCGGTGCGGTCGCTGCTGCGTTCCGTTGTGGCGGATGGGACGCCGACGCTCGGGATCTGCCTGGGCGCGCAGCTGCTGGCGGTCGCGTGCGGCGGGAAGGTCGACGTCGGCGCGGCGCCGGGCCGCGAGTCGGGTGTCGCCGACGTCCGCTGGCGTCCCGAGGCGGCCGGCGACCCGCTGGTGGGCGGGCTGCCCGACCCGTTCCCCGGGCCGAGCATGCACGCCGACGCCGTCGCGGAGCTGCCGCCGGGCGCCGTCTGGCTCGGGTCGTCGGCGATGTACCCGCACCAGGCGTTCCGGGTCGGCGCGGCGGCGTGGGGCGTGCAGTTCCACCCGGAGGTGTCCGAGCCGACGTTCGCCGGCTGGGCGGCCGAGCTGCCCGACGTCGACGCGGCGCCGGTGGTGCGTGAGCTAGTGCATCGCGATGCCGAGGTCGTCGCCGCCGGGATGGCGCTGGCCAGCCGGTTCGCCCGCATCGTCGCGACGTCGGCGGCGGTGCGCCGCTAGGCCATGTCCAGGCTGCGTCGCCAGGCGCCGGTGCTCGCGGTCATCGCCGCGGGCGGCGTGCTGGGCTCGCTGGCCCGCCACGGCGCGGCGTCGCTGCAGGACGCCGGCACCGGCTGGCCGTGGGCGATCCTCGTCGTCAACGTGTCCGGCTGCCTGCTGATCGGCGTCCTCATGGCGGTGCTGCTCGACCTCACCGCGCCGCACCGGCTGCTGCGGCCGTTCCTCGGCATCGGCGTGCTGGGCGGGTACACGACGTTCTCCACCTACGCGGTGGACACCCAGCGGCTGCTGGCCGACGGCCGGGCCGTCGCCGCGCTGACGTACTACCTGGTGACGCCGGTGCTGGCGCTGCTGGCGGTCTGGATCGGGACCGCGGCCACGCGGGCCCTGCGAGGAAGGAGACGCGCATGACGCTGGAGGGACCGGCCCGGCGGCTGACCATCGTCGTCGGCGAGAACGACACCTGGCACGGCCGGCCGTTGTACACCGAGATCGTGCACCGGGCGCACGCCGCCGGGCTGGCCGGCGCCAGCGTGTTCCGCGGCATCGAGGGGTTCGGCGCGTCCCACCACATCCACACCACGCGCATCCTCAGCCTGTCCGAGGACCTGCCGGTCGCCATCGTGATCGTCGACCGCGCCGAGCCCGTGCACCGGTTCGTCGACGAGGTCGCGCCGCTGGTCGAGGAGGGCCTCATCACGCTGGCCGACGTCGAGGTGGTCCGCTACGTGGGCCGCGGCTCGTGACGGTGCTGCTGGTGGCCGCCGGCGCGGCGGTCGGGGCGCCGCTGCGCTACGTCGTGGACCGCTGGGTGCAGCGCCGGCTGGACGGCGCGTTTCCATGGGGCACGCTGGTGGTCAACGTCGTGGGGTCGTTCGTCCTCGGGCTGGTGCTGGGGTCGCCGTCGCTGAGTTCCGATCTCGTCGTGCTGATCGGCACCGGTTTCTGTGGCGCGCTGACCACGTACAGCACGTTCAGCTACGAGACGCTGCGGCTGCTGGAGGACGGCGCATGGTCCCGCGGGGTGGCCAACGTCCTGGTCAGCATGGGTGCTGGGCTGGGCGCCGCGGCGCTCGGGTGGATCCTCGCTCCCTGATCCGTCGACGAGGGCTGCTAGCCTCTCCGTAACGATCGTTACGGAGGTGCGTGGTGGAGACGGAGCGGCGGTTGTCCCAGGCGGTGTGGGATGTCGTGGCGACTCAGGGCATCGAGGGCACGTCCGTGCGAGCGGTGGCCGAACGAGCCGGGTGTACGACCGGTCTCATCATGCACAGATTCGGCTCGCGAGCCGCGTTGCTGGTGCATGCGCGGCGGCTGATGCTCGAGCGCACGACGGCGCGGGCCGACGCGATCGAGGCCGAGCCGGCCAGTCCCGCGGAGCGGCTGAGGAGGGTGCTCGCCTCGGCCCTGCCCCTGGACACTGAGCGCGTCGACGAGGCACGCGTCTGGCTGGGGTTCGCGGCTGCCGCGGTCGCGGATCCAGCGTTGCGGGAGATTCAGCAGGACGGGAACCGGACGTGGTTGAGGCGTCTGACCCGGCTGATTCTCGCTACTGGGGAGGCAGTGGACGAAGCGCCGGCCGAGGAGGCCGCCGTGGGTCTGGCCGCGCTCGTGGAAGGGCTGGGTTCCCTGGCCGTGCTCGACCCGCACACCTACACCGGTGAGCGGCTGGAGCGGGCACTGGATGACGCCGTGCAGGCCGCGACGTGGCGAGTGAACGGAGGCAAGGCATGACCGGCATCGACGACCACGACTGGGCAAGGCGTCTGGATGACGCGGCCGCTGTCGTGCGGTCGCACCTGGACCCGACTCCCTTGGTGCGGGTCGACCTGTCCGGGTTCGACGCTCCGGCGTATCTGAAGCTGGAGTCGCTGCAGCCGACCGGTGCCTTCAAGGTGCGAGGGGCGCTGGCTGCGGTGGCGGCGGTGGCGCGTGACGGCCGGCGGGTCGTCACGGCCTCCGCGGGCAACCACGGACTGGGGGTCGCCTTCGCCGCCACGCGGCTGGGTGCGCGTGCCACGGTCGTGGTGCCGGAGACCGCTTCGCCCGCGAAGGTGGAGGCGTTGCGTGGATTCGACCTCGACCTTCGGCTGATCGGCGACGGCTACGACGCGGCCGAAGGGGCGGCGCTGCGGATCGCGGAGGAGGACGGTGGCCGGTTCGTGTCGGCTTACACCGATCCGGACGTGATCGCCGGACAGGCGACCATGGTCGGTGAGGTCGTCCGCCAGCTTCCCGGAGGGTTCCGGATCGTGGTGCCCGTTGGTGGTGGTGGACTCGCGTCCGGCACCGCGCTCGGTGCCCCGCCCGATGCGACGGTCGTCGGTGTGGAGGCGAGTGCCTCCCGTGCCGTGTCCGCGTCGATGAGCGCCGGGCGGATCGTCGATGTCGAGATCGGCGCCACCATCGCGGACGGACTTGCCGGCGGCATCGCCCGCGAGGCGCTCACCCCGGCCATCCTGCGCGAGCACGGGGTCCAGGTGATCGCTGCCGAGGAGCCGGGGATCCGCGCGGCGGTCCGCGAGCTGGCGTTGCGGCACGGCATCGTGGCCGAGGGCTCCGCCGCCGTCGGCATCGCCGCCGCCCGTGCCGGTGACATCCCCGGCGACCAGCCGACCGTGTTCGTCATCACCGGACGGAACATCGCCGCCGACCGGCTTGCCGACCTGGTGACCGCATGACGCCGTCGATCTTCACGGCGGCGGACATCCGCGCCGCCGTATCCCTCGACGACGCCCTCGCCTCGGCCGGTGCTGCGTTCCGTGCCCTTCACCTGCGCACCGCGGACTCCCCGGCGCCGTGGCATCTTGGTGTTCCCGAGCACCGCGGTGAAGTGCATGTCAAAGGCGCGCACCTGGCCGGCGCGCCGTACTCGGCCGTGAAACTCTCGACCGGGTTTCCCGGCAACCCCGCTCTCGGCCTGCCGGCCTCGGACGGGTTCAGCGCGGTGATCGAGGCTCGCACCGGCCGCGTCGCGGCGATGTTCCTCGACGGCGGATACCTCACCGAACTGCGCACCGGCGCGGCGGGTGCGCTGGCCCTCGACCTGCTGGCCGCACCGGTGATCGACGAGTTCGCCGTCATCGGCACCGGCGGGCAGGCCCGGTTCCAGATCGAGGCCGCTCTACGGGTACGGACCCCGAGCAGGATCACCATCTACGGGCGCAACCGCTCCCGCGCCGAAGACCTCGCGGCGTGGACGCGTGCACGCACAGACGCGGACACCCGAGCCGAGCAGCTCGGTACTCAGCCGATCCGGGCTCAGGCGATCGTGACCGTCACCGCCGCGACGTCACCGGTATTGCAGGCCGGCCAGGTCGCGCCCGGCACGCACATCACCGCCGTCGGGGCGGACAGTCCCGGAAAACGCGAACTCGCTCCGGCGCTCCTGCATCGTGCCTCTCTCGTCGCTGTGGACAGCGTCGACCAGTCCCGCGCTCTGGGTGAGTTGCAGGGCATCGGCGACGAGGTTCAGCCCGTCACGCTCGGGGCACTGCTGACCGAAGGGGTGCCTCCTCGCGCCGCTGCCACCGTCACCATCGCCGATCTGTCCGGAACCGGCGCCCAGGACACCGCGATCGCAGCTCTCGCCGCATCCCGCCTGCTCCAGGACTGACGTCACGCCAAGATCAACGGTGGCGGTCGGTGGGCGGGGCCCCGGACGACGGCGGTAGGTTTGTCGCATGTCGGTGAACCGGACGGAGGGCCGCGTCGCGTCGCTGGCCAAGGCCGGGTTCGCCGACACCGCCGCGGCGCAACGCGAGCTCGACGACCCGCTGCTCGCCGGCCTCGCCGGCACCGACCTGGTGGCCGCGCTGGCCGCCGTCGCCGACCCGGACCTCGGGCTGCGCGGCGTGGGCCGGCTGCTGGAGGCGCTGGAGACCGAGCCGCGACGGGCCGAGCTGCGCGCGCTGCTGACCGACGATTCCGCGCACCGGCGCCGGCTACTGGCCGTCCTCGGGTTCAGCTCGGCGCTGGCCGACCACCTGTGCCGGCATCCGGACCACTGGCGCGACCTCGGCGCGCTGGACGCCGACGAGCGGCCCGGCGCCGATGCCGTCCGGGCCGCGCTGCTGACCGCCGTCGGGGCCGACCCGGCCGCCGCCGTACCCGTCGCCGCGGGGGAGCAGCCGGAGCTGCTCGACGCGCTGCGGGTGGCGTACCGGCGGCACGTCACGGCGCTGGCGGCGCTCGACCTCGCCGACCGGCTCGACGTCGCCGACGTCGCCGCCGAGCTGGCCGACCTCGCCGGCGCCACCCTGGAGGCCGCGCTCGCCGTCGCCCGGGCCGGGCTTCCCGATGACGCGCCCGGCTGCCGGCTCGCCGTCATCGCCATGGGCAAGGCCGGCGGCCGCGAGCTGAACTACGCCTCCGACGTCGACGTCGTGTTCGTCGCCGAGCCGCCCGCCGACGCGCCCGACGACGCCACCGGCTGGCTGACCACCGCGACGACGCTGGCCACGGCGCTGATGCGGGCCTGCTCCGTCTACACCGGCGAGGGCACCATCTGGCCGGTCGACGCGGCGCTGCGGCCCGAGGGCAAGCAGGGGCCACTGGTGCGCACCGTCGCCAGCCACGCCGCCTACTACCGCGACTGGGCCAAGACGTGGGAGTTCCAGGCGCTGCTCAAGGCCCGTCCGGTCGCCGGCGACCGCGAGGTCGGCCAGCAGTACGTCGACGCCGTCATGCCGATGGTGTGGACCGCGGCCGGCCGCGACCACTTCGTCGACGACGTGCACGCCATGCGGCGACGGGTCGAGGACCACCTCCGCCCGGCCGAGGCGGACCGTCAGCTCAAGCTCGGCCCCGGCGGGCTGCGCGACGTCGAGTTCGCCGTGCAGCTGCTGCAGCTGGTGCACGGACGGGCCGACATCAGCCTGCACGACGGCAACACGCTGGGCGCGCTCGCGGCGCTGACCGCCGGCGGGTACGTCGGGCGCGACGACGGCGCGGTGCTCGACGCCGCCTACCGGTTCCTGCGCACGTTCGAGCACCGCATCCAGCTGCGCGGGCTGCGCCGCACGCACGTCGTCCCCGACTCCGACGACCTGCTGCGGGTCCTCGCGCGGTCGCTGGCGCTGCGGCAGCCTTCGGAGCTGGACGACGTCTGGCACCAGCAGGCGCGCGAGGTGCGGCGGCTGCACGAGAAGCTGTTCTACCGGCCGCTGCTGTCCGCCGTCGCGCGGCTGCCCGGCGACGGCGTCCGGCTCAGCCCCGAGGCGGCGCTGGCCCGGCTGCGGGCGCTCGGGTACGCCGATCCTGCGGGCGCGCTGCGGCACCTCGAGGCGCTGACGACGGGGGTGTCGCGGCGGGCGGCGATCCAGCGGACGCTGCTGCCGGTGCTGCTCGGCTGGTTCGCCGACGCACCCGAGCCCGACACCGGGCTGGCCGGGTTCCGCAAGGTCAGCGAGGCGCTGGGCACGACGCCCTGGTACCTGCGGCTGCTGCGCGACGACGGCGCGGCGGCCGAGCGCATGGCGCGCGTGCTGGCGTCCGGCCGGTACGCGACCGAGCTGCTGCTGCGTGCGCCCGAGTCGGTCGCCATGCTCGGCGACGACGACGCCCTGCGGCTGCGCGAGCGCGGGCCGTTGGAGAAGGAGGTGCTGGCCGGCGTCCAGCGCCACGACGACCCCGTCGCCGCGATCGGGGTCGTGCGGGCCATGCGGCGGCGCGAGCTGTTCCGCGTCACCGTCGCCGATCTCGCCACCGCTGCGCCCATCGAGGCCGTCGGGGAGGCGTTGACGGCCATCGCGGAGGCCACGTTGTCCGGCGCGCTGGCCGCCGCCACCCGTGCCGTCGAGGCGTCGCGCGGCGGGCCGCTGCCGACCCGGCTGGCCGTCGTCGCGATGGGCCGGCTCGGCGGCCGCGAGATGGGGTACGCGTCCGACGCCGACGTGCTGTTCGTCCACACGCCGTACCCCGACGAGGACGAGACCCAGGCGGCGACGGCGGCGCTCGCCGTCGCGAACGAGATGACGCGGCTGTTGTCGCTGCCCTCGCCCGAGCCGTCGCTCACCGTCGACGCCGCGCTGCGGCCCGAGGGCAAGCAGGGGCCGCTGGTGCGGACGCTCGCGTCGTACGCCGCGTACTACGACCGGTGGGGTGAGGTGTGGGAGCGGCAGGCGCTGCTGCGGGCGGCGCCGTGCTGCGGCGACCCCGAGTTGCTGCGCCGGTTCTCGGCCCTGATCGATCCCTTGCGCTGGCCGACGGCAGGGCTCACCGATCGGCAGATTCGCGACGTGCGGCGCATCAAGGCGCGCGTCGAGTCCGAGCGGCTGCCGCGCGGCGCCGACCCGTCCATGCACCTGAAGCTGGGGCCCGGCGGTCTCGCGGACGTCGAGTGGACGGCGCAGCTGCTGCAGCTCCGGCACGCCTCGTCGGTGCCCGCCCTGCGCACCACGTCGACGCCGGGTGCTCTTGCCGCCGCCGTCGCGGCCGGCCTGCTGGCGGCCGACGACCGCTCGGTGCTGGAGGACTCCTGGCGGCTGGCGGCCCGCATCCGCAACGCGACGGTGCTCGTGACCGGCCGCCCGTCGGACATGCTGCCCAAGGACCCCAAGACGCTGGCCGCGGTGTCCCAGGTCCTCGGCTACGGCGCCGGCGAGTCCACCCTCTTCGTCGACGACTACCACCGCTGCGCCCGCAAGGCCCGCTCCGTCGTCGAACGCCTCTTCTACGACGACGCCCGCTAGACGCGGGCGGTGAGATCCTGTCCTGATCGTGGGGCTGCCGTTCGTCATCTGATCGGAGCGGGACCGTCCCGCGGACTCGAGGAGTTCAGATGAGCCAGTACCTGCTGTCGGTGTACGAGACCGAAGGATCCGTCGAGGGCGCGCCGTCCACGCCCGAGGAGATGCGGGAGTTTATGGGCCGGGTGATCGCGCTGGAGGAGGAGCTGGACCGGGCCGGTGCGTTCGTGTTCGGTGGTGCGCTGCACGGGCCCGACGCGACCACCGTCGTGCGCGGCGGGACCGGTCTGGACAAGGTGACCACCGACGGACCCTTCGTCGAGGCGAAGGAGCACGTCGGCGGCTTCTACATCCTCGACGCCGACGATCTCGATGCGGCGCTGGCCTGGGCCGAGAAGGTCGTCGAGGCCACCAACCACGCCATCGAGGTGCGGCCGTTCCGGGCGACCGGACGCGTGCGGGCCGGCCACTGACGGAGCCGGTGGATGGACGACGTCGAGCGGGCGTTCCGCGAGGCGCACGGGCCGGCCGTGGCCACGCTGACACGGCTCTTCGGCGACATCACGCTGGCCGAGGACGCGGTCCAGGATGCCTTCGTGACCGCGCTGGACCGGTGGCCGCGCGACGGTGTCCCGGCGAACCCGGCCGGCTGGATCGTCACGACCGCGCGGCACCGGGCCGTCGACGTCGTCCGCAGGAACCGGCGCGGACGCGAGCTGACCGAGGAACTCGCGTCCGACCCGGCTCCGAGCCGGGCCCGCCGCCGTCGAGGGGACGTCAGAGCCCATGCGCGACGACCAGTTGCGGCTGATCTTCACCTGCTGTCACCCCGCCATCCGGGTCGAGCATCGGGTGGCGCTCACCCTGCGCCTCGTCGCGGGACTCACCCCGGCGGAGGTGGCAGCGGCGTTCCTGGTGAGCGAAGAGGCCATGGCGAAACGCCTGGTGCGGGCCAAGTACAAGATCAAGGCGGCGAGCATCCCCTACCGGGTGCCCCCGGCCGACGAGCTGCCGGGCCGGCTGCGTGCCGTGCTCGCGGTGCTGTACCTGGTCTACAACGCGGGCGCGGACGACGACAGGCGCCGCGGCCTGCGGGCCGAGGCGGTCCGGCTCACCCGGCTCATGGCCGCGCTGATGCCGGGCGAGCCGGAGCCCGCGGGTCTGCTGGCGCTGATGCTGCTGAACGACGCGCGCATGCCGGCCCGCGGTGGTGGCGGGGACGTGGTGCTGCTGAAGGACCAGGACCGGTCGCTGTGGGACAACGCCCTGATCGTCGAGGGGCAGGCCCTCGTGCTGGACTGCCTGCGGCGACGCCGGCTCGGACCCTTCCAGCTGCAGGCCGCGATCCAGGCCCTGCACTGCGCCGCACGCCGCTACGAGGACACCGACTGGCCGGCGATCGTCCGGTTCTACGACCGGCTGATCGCGGTGCTGCCGACCCCGGTCGTCGCGCTGAACCGCGCCGTCGCCGTCGCGGAGGTCCACGGGCCGGGCGACGGCCTGCTCCTGCTCGACGAGCTCGCCGGCGACCTGGCCGGCTACCACCTGTGGCACGCCGCGCGCGGCGCCATGCTGCGGCGGCTCGACCGGCGGGCCGAGGCCGCGGACGCCTACGCCCGCGCCGCGGAGCTGGCCAGGACCGAGCCCACGATGCGGTTCCTGCGTGGACAGGGCGACCTCATCGCGCGGGGCGGAACCTGAGCGGCCGTCGTCGCGCGGCGGCTACTATCGCTGCGCCACGCAAGGCCTGCTCCATCGAAAGGTTGCTGCGATGACGCTCGCTGACGAGCACTCCGCGTTCCTGGAACGGTGCGTCGAACTGGCCGAGGAGGCTCTCGCCGCCGGTGACGGGCCGTTCGGGTCGGTACTGGTGAGCGCCGACGGCGCCGTGCTGGCCGAGGACCACAATCACGAGACCTCCGCGGACGACGCGACCGCGCATCCGGAGCTGGCGCTGGCGCAGTGGGCGGCGAGGCACCTGCCGCCGGTGGAGCGGGCCGGCGCCACCGTCTACACCTCCGGCGAGCACTGCCCGATGTGCGCCGCGGCGCACGGATGGGTCGGGCTCGGCCGCATCGTCTACGCCGCATCGAGCGCCCAGCTGTCCACCTGGCGGGCTGGCTGGGGGCTGCCGCCCGGCCCCGTCAGGGCCCTCCCCATCACCGACGTCGTGCCGGGACTCGACGTCGTGGGGCCGGTGCCGCCGTTCGACGAGCGGATGCGGGCCATCCACGAGCGCGCCGCGCAGGGGTAGCTGGCCGGCGCGCCGGCGCCAACGGTGTGAGATCGCTGCACCTGATGGGTGGCATCACTGTCGTCCTGACCACAGTGATGCCACCCGCCTCCGGCAGTGATCCCACACCGTCGACCCCACGGAAGCAGCGAGAGCCCAGAAAAAGAGAACCGCCGACCGCGCCTCGAGGCAGGCGGCCGGCGGCTCCCGTCAGGGGAGTGCCCTGCGATCAGATGTCGAAGTACAGCTCGAACTCGTGCGGGTGCGGACGCAGCCGGATCGGGTCGATCTCGTTGGTGCGCTTCCAGTCGATCCAGGTCTCCACCAGGTCGTCGGTGAAGACGCCGCCCTCGAGGAGGTAGTCGTGGTCGGACTCGAGCGCGTTGAGCGCCGCGTCGAGCGATGCCGGGACGGTGGCGATGCTGGCGTGCTCCTCGGGCGGCAGCTCGTACAGGTCCTTGTCGACCGGCTCGGGCGGCTCGATCTTGTTGCGGATGCCGTCGACGCCGGCCATGAGCATGGCGGAGAAGGCGAGGTACGGGTTGCTGGACGGGTCCGGGACGCGGAACTCGATGCGCTTGGCCTTCGGCGACGTGCCGGTGACGGGGATGCGGACGGCCGCCGACCGGTTGCGCTGCGAGTAGACCAGGTTGACCGGCGCCTCGAAGCCGGGCACCAGGCGGTGGTACGAGTTCACCGTCGGGTTGGTCCAGGCCAGCAGGGAGTCGGCGTGCTTGATCAGGCCGCCGATGTACCAGCGCGCCATGTCGGACAGGCCGCCGTAGCCGAGCTCGTCGTAGAACAGCGGGTCGCCGTTCTTCCACAGCGACTGGTGGCAGTGCATGCCCGAGCCGTTGTCGCCGAACAGCGGCTTCGGCATGAAGGTGGCGGTCTTGCCGGCGTCCCAGGCGACGTTCTTGACGATGTACTTGAACAGCATCAGGCGGTCGCCGGCGTGCTTGAGGGTGTCGAACTTGTAGTTGATCTCGGCCTGGCCGGCGGTGCCGACCTCGTGGTGGGCCCGCTCGATCTCGAAGCCGACGCCGGTCATCGCCTTGACCATGTCGTCGCGCAGGTCGGCGTAGTGGTCGACCGGCGGGACGGGGAAGTAGCCGCCCTTGTACCGCGTCTTGTAGCCGCGGTTGCCGCCCTCTTCGACGCGGCCGGTGTTCCAGGCGCCCTCGATGGAGTCGATGTGGTAGTAGCCGGCGTTCGCCTTGGTTTCGAAGCGGACGTCGTCGAAGACGTAGAACTCCGCCTCGGGCCCGAAGTAGACGGTGTCGGCGATGCCGGAGCTGGCGAGGTACGCCTCGGCCTTGGCCGCGATGTTGCGCGGGTCGCGGCTGTACGGCTCGTTGGTGAAGGGGTCGACGATGGAGAAGTTCAGCGCGAGGGTCTTGGCCTTGCGGAACGGGTCGACGAACGCCGTGGCCGGGTCTGCCATCAGCTTCATGTCGGACTCGTGGATGGCCTGGAAGCCGCGGATCGAGGAGCCGTCGAACATCAGGCCCTCGGCGATGGCGTCGGCGTCGAAGGCCGTGGCCGGCACGTTGAAGTGCTGCATGACGCCTGGCAGGTCGCAGAAGCGGACATCGATGAATTCGACGCCCTCGTCCTTGACGAACTTCAGCAGCTCGTCCGGGTTGGTGAACATCCGCATCTCCTTCGCGCCTCGGCGGCGCAGTCTCCGCATCCGTCGACGGTCGGCGTTGACCGTATTACCCTCGTGGTCCGGACGCTAGATTCCTGGGATTTCCCGGCGGTGTCCCGAGTGTTTCGCCAGTGTTACGTGCGATATGGAGGCGGTCCGCACGCCCCGGCGCCGACCGCCTAGGCTCACAGGGTGAGCTCCCCGTCCTCCGATCTGCAGCTGCCCGACCACGGCCCCGGCTCGGCGGCCGGCTGGGGACGGCGGTTCGCCGCGCTGCTGCTCGACTGGCTGGCCGGCAACCTGGTCGCGTTCATCGTCACCGGCGGGAACTCCGGCGTGTGGGACGCGCAGAGCGACGTGTTCTGGTTGCCGCTGATCTGCTGGTACCTGCTGGTGGTCGCGTCGACGACGCTGGCGGGCGGCAGCCTCGGGCAGCTGATGCTCGGGCTGCGGGTGGCCCACCTGGGCGGACAGCGCATCGGCCCGGTGGTCGCCGCGGTGCGGACGCTGATGATCGCGCTGATCATCCCGCCGCTCGTGTTCACCAGCGACGGCCGCGGCCTGCACGACCTCGCGTCGAACACGGTGGTCGTGAACGCCCGCTAGTCACTTTCCCTGGTGGGACTCGCCTCGACACTGCCGACCGGGCTCAGCGTCCGGGCAGCTGGGTGCCGCGCGGGATGCGGGCGCCCTTGGGCAGCGGGCCCTTCGGGATGCCGATGGGCGTGCTGCCGAGCGCGCGCAGCCGCGCCCGCAGTTCCGTGACCTCGGCCGGGCGGATGTTCTTCGGCAGCTTGTTGAGGTGCCGGGTGAGCCGGGGGAGCGGCACCTGGCCCTCCTCGCGCCCGACGATGACCTCGACGACGGGCATCTCCGGCGCGACCCGGCTGTGCCGCTTCTTCTCCTGCGCGAGCAGGTTGGCGACCCGGCCGGGGACGGCGCCCTCGCCGATCAGCACGATGCCGGGCCGGCCGACGGCGCGGTGGACGACGTCCTGGTGGCGGTTGGCGCCCACCATGGGGGTGGTCTCCCAGCCGCGGCGCAGGGTGCCGAGCGCGGCCGCGGCGGCGCCTGGCTGCCCCTCGATCTGGGAGTACGCGGCCCGCTCGGCCCGCCGCCCGAACACGATGGCGGCACCCAGCAGCGCGATGGGCAGGCCGACGACGATCCACAGCCACAGCGGGCCGACGAAGATGCCGACGGCGACCGCGAGCGCGAGGACACCGAGCACGATGCCCAAGGTGATCCAGCCGACCCAGCGATCGGACCGCCGGGCCATCGAGTAGGTCTGGCGGATCTGCGCGATGCGCCCGGTCTTCTCGGGCGTCCCCTGGTCGTCGTTTCGTGCCATGGGGAGAAGAGTACTTCCTGGCGGACCGCGCTTCGGACCGGGTGAACGCCGAGGTGCGCCCACCATGATCATCAACGTTTTGGGCTGTTATGACGACCAAGAAGGTGGATGACTCCGGCCGGGGGAGAACACCGGGTCAGCGCGCGGCCCGGGCCTCCATGGCCTGCCGGTAGAGCCGCCCGGCGCGGTACGACGAGCGCACCAGCGGCCCGGACATGACGCCGGCGAAGCCGAGCTCCTCGGCCTCGGCCTGCAGGTCGACGAACTCCTCGGGCTTCACCCACCGCTCGATCGGGTGGTGGCGCACCGACGGACGCAGGTACTGCGTGATGGTGATGAGGTCGCAGCCGGCGCCGTGGAGGTCGGCCAGCGCCTGGGAGATCTCCTCGCGCGTCTCGCCCATGCCGAGGATGAGATTGGACTTGGTGATCATGCCGGCGGCGCGGGCGATCGAGATGACGTCGAGCGAGCGCTCGTACCGGAACGCCGGCCGGATGCGCTTGAAGATGCGCGGCACGGTCTCGACGTTGTGCGCGAACACCTGCGGCTCGGCGTCGAAGACCTGCTGCAGGAGGTCGGCCTTGCCGGAGAAGTCGGGGGTGAGGATCTCGACCCCGGTGTTCGGGTTGAACTTGCGGATCTCCCGGATGGTCTCGGCGTACAGCCAGGCGCCTTCGTCGGGGAGGTCGTCGCGGGTGACGCCGGTGACGGTGGCGTAGCGCAGCCCCATGGCCTGAACCGACTCGGCGACGCGGCGCGGCTCGTCGCGATCGAGGTCGTCGGGCTTGCCGGTGTCGATGAGGCAGAAGTCGCAGCGGCGGGTGCAGTGGTCGCCGCCGATGAGGAACGTGGCCTCGCGATCTTCCCAGCACTCGAAGATGTTGGGACAGCCGGCCTCCTGGCAGACCGTGTGCAGGCCCTCGCGTTTCACCAGCGACTGCAGCTCGCGGTACTCCGGGCCCATGGTCGCCTTCGTCTTGATCCAGGAAGGCTTCTTCTCGATCGGCGTCTCGGCATTGCGCACTTCGAGGCGCAGCAGCCGACGTCCCTCCGGCGCGACAGTCACCACTCCACCCTACGTCTGCGGCTGCAGCGCGAGCAGCTCGTCGAGGTGACCTTCGACATACGGCAGCGCGTCGGCGACGGAGACCCGGCGGCCCAGCTCGCGCGACAGCGTCGTGGTGCCGGCGTCGCTGATGCCGCAGGCGACGATGCGGTCGTACCAGCCGAGGTCGTTGTCGCAGTTCAGGGCGAAGCCGTGCATGGTGACGCCGCGGGCGACGCGCAGCCCGACGGCGCCCAGCTTGCGGTCGGGGGAGCCGTCGCCGGGCTGGATCCAGACGCCGCTGCGGCCGTCGACCCGGACCGCGTCGACGCCGAGGTCGTGGCAGACGTCGAGCATGAGCTGCTCGACCCGGCGGACGTAGCCGATGACGTCGTACGGCTCGGGCAGCTGCAGGATCGGGTAGCCGGTGAGCTGCCCGGGGCCGTGCCAGGTGATCTTGCCGCCGCGGTCGACGTCGATGACCGGCGCGCCGGCATCCAGCAGCGGCCGTTCCTCGGGCGTGGTGCGCTTGCCCGCGGTGTAGACCGCCTCGTGTTCCAGCAGGACGACGGTGTCGCCGATCTCGCCGGCCACCCGCGCGGCGTGCAGGCGCCGCTGCTCGTCCCACGCCTCCTGATACGGCACGAACCCGTCATGCCGGATGATCCGTAGCTCGCCCACGGATGTCGAGCCTACGCCCGCCGGGAAGTCCTGCGGCAACCGCGCGGTTGGCACCTGTCGTGGCGACATTCCGTGGCATCCCCTTGTCCGTACTCGATCTCGCGCCGGTGGTGACGGGATCGACCCCGTCGGCGGCCCTGGCCAACACCCTGCAGCTGGCCCGGCACGCCGACGACCTGGGCTTCCGCCGTTACTGGCTGGCCGAGCACCACAACATGCCGGGCATCGCCAGCTCGTCGCCGCCGGTCCTCATCGCGGCGGTGGCCGCGGCGACGACGTCCATCCGGGTCGGGTCGGGCGGGGTGATGCTGCCGAACCACATGCCGCTGGTCGTCGCCGAGCAGTTCGGCACGCTGGCGGCGCTGCACCCGGGCCGCATCGACCTCGGCATCGGCCGCGCGCCCGGCACCGACGGGCTGACGGCGCACGCGCTGCGCGGCAGCAGCGACCCGCGGCTGGTCGAGGAGTTCCCGCAGCACCTGGCCCAGGTCCGGGCGTTCCTCTCGGGGGAGTGGCCGGACGATCACCCGTACGCCGCGATCACCGCCACGCCGGGCCGCGGCGAGGACGTCCCGGTCTGGCTGCTCGGATCCAGCGACTACAGCGCGCGGGCCGCGGCGGCGCTCGGGCTGCCGTTCTCCTTCGCCCACCACTTCAGCGCCGCGAACACCGTCCCGGCGCTGACGCTGTACCGCGACGCTTTCCAGCCGTCGGCCGAGCTGGCGGCGCCGTACGCGATGGTCGCGGTCAGCGTCGTCCTCGCCGACGACGACGAGCGCGCGCAGTGGCTGGCCGGGCCGATGAAGCTGTCGATGCTGCGGCTCCGGACGGGCGCGCCCGGCCCGCTGCCCACGCCGGAGCAGGCCGCGGCGCACGAGTTCGCCCCGGCCGAGCTGGAGCTGCTGGCGCCGTTCCTCGGCGGCCAGATCGCCGGCGGCCCGGACACCGTCCGGCGTGAGCTGTCCGCCCTGGTGGAGCGCACGGGCGCGGACGAGTTGATGGTCGTCACGACGGTGACGCCGCACGCCGACCGGCTGCGCTCGTACGAACTGCTGGCCGCCCTGCGGCCTTGACCCTCTCCTCCACGCGACTCGCCCGCTCTGACGTTTCGGCATGCCCCGGAAGGGCGCGGCCGTTACGTTGAAGCGCGACATTGCTGTGGGTGAAGAGAGGAGAAGTGCCCCTACGGGGTACGCCATCCGACGTGACTGCTGAACGAGGAACGACCACCACCACCCGCTCCGGCGCCTCCGCCGCCGCGGAGAGACGCCCGACCGACAAGATCGTCTTCGGCATCGCCGGCGGCATCGTGTTCGCGTTCGTGATCTGGGGATTCGTCGACACCGACTCGCTGGCCAGCGCCTCGTCCAAGGCGTTGTCGTGGATCACGCACAACGCCGGCTGGGCGTTCGCGCTGACCGCGACCGGGTTCGTCGTCTTCATCCTCTGGGTGGCGTTCAGCCGGTACGGACGCATCCCGCTCGGCGCCGACGGCGAGCGGCCCGAGTTCCGCACGTCCTCCTGGGTCGCGATGATGTTCAGCGCCGGCATGGGCATCGGCCTGATGTTCTTCGGCGTCAACGAGCCGCTGACGTTCTTCACCACCGACCCCGTCCCGGGGACCGGCGAGCCGGAGAGCATCGAGGCGATGAACACCGCCATGGCCACGACGCTGTTCCACTGGACGCTGCACCCGTGGGCCATCTACGCCGTCGTCGGCCTGGCCATCGCCTACGGCACGTTCCGCCGCGGCCGCAGCCAGCTGATCAGCTCGGTGTTCACGCCGCTGCTGGGACGGCGCCGCATCGAGGGCGGCTTCGGCCGGGCGATCAACGTGTTCGCGATCTTCGCGACGGTGTTCGGCACGGCCGCGTCGCTGGGCCTGGGCGCGTTGCAGATCGGCAGCGGCCTGCAGGAGGTCGGCTGGCTCGACGAC
Organism: Jiangella muralis; assembly: GCF_001270745.1. Lineage (GTDB taxonomy): Bacteria > Actinomycetota > Actinomycetes > Jiangellales > Jiangellaceae > Jiangella > Jiangella muralis. The sequence continues at coordinate 133,540 of NZ_LFXL01000025.1, read as the reverse complement.
GTGAGCACCGGGCTGCTGGTGGCGATCATCGCCGTGCTGACGTTCGCGTTCGTCGCGTCCGCGGTGTCGGGCATCGAGCGCGGCATCCAGTGGCTGTCCAACACGAACATGGTGCTGGCCGCGGTGCTGGCGTTCTTCGTGTTCGTCGCCGGCCCGACGATCTTCATCCTCAATCTGCTCCCGACCGCCATCGGCGACTACTTCGCCGACCTCGCCGAGATGGCCGCCCGCACCGAGGCCAGCGGCGGCGACGCCATGCAGGAGTGGGTGTCCGGCTGGACGATCTTCTACTGGGCCTGGTGGATGTCCTGGACCCCGTTCGTCGGCATGTTCATCGCCCGCATCAGCCGCGGCCGCACCATCCGGCAGTTCGTCGTGGGCGTCCTGCTGGTGCCCAGCGTCGTCAGCGTGGTCTGGTTCTGCATCTTCGGCGGCACCGCCATCGACCTGCAACGCGGCGGCGAGGACATCGCCGGCACCGCGGAGAATCCGACCGGGCAGGAGGAACAGCTGTTCTCCGTGCTGCAGCACCTGCCGCTCACGACGATCGCCAGCGTGCTGGTGATGCTGCTGGTGGCGATCTTCTTCGTGTCGGGCGCCGACGCCGCGTCCATCGTCACCGGCACGCTCTCGCAACGCGGGTCGATCGAGCCGTCGAAGGGCGTGGTCGTCTTCTGGGGGCTGCTGATGGGCGCCGTGGCGGCGATCATGCTGATGATCGGCGAGGGCGGCGGGACGGCCCTGGAGGGTCTGCAGAACATCACCATCCTGGCGGGGGCGCCGTTCATGCTGGTGATGGTCGGCGTCTGCGTGGCGCTGGCGAAGGACCTGCGCACCGATCCGATGATGCTGCGCGAGGACCGCGGCGTCGAGGCCGTCGAGCAGGCCGTCGACTACGGGCTGGAACGCTACGACGGTGAGTTCCACCTGCAGGTGAAGAGCGGCGTCGACGGCGTGCCGCCGGAGAACGATCCGAACCCGCGGCGCTGAGTCCGGCTCAGAGGCGTTCGGTGGGGAGCGCGGTCTCCTTGGCCTCCCCGCCGGACGCCTCGACCAGGTAACCGCCGGCGCCGTCACGCTCGATGAACACGCCGGCCGGCTCGGTGCCGCGGTAGAGCACACCGGCGCCGTCGTCGGTGGCGAACGACGTGGGCAGTTCGCCGCTGGCGACCATGCGGTGCAGCAGCGGGCGGCGCTGCTCCTCGGAGTCGTAGTGGACGCCGTTGCCGTACGGCAGCAGTGCGAGGCCGTCGGTGACGACGCGCAACTGCGGGCCGAACGAGTCGGTGGGACCGCCGACGTGCCAGCAGATCGACCCGGCCGACACCCCGGCCAGCACGACGCCGGCCTCCCATGCCTCGCGCATGACGTCGTCGAGGCCGTGCAGCCGCCACATCGCCAGCAGCCCGGCGACGGAGCCGCCACCGACCCACAGCACGTCCTGCGCCAGCACGTGCGCCCGGACGTCCTCGACGTTGGGCATCGGGAACAGGCTCAGGTGTGACACGTCGACCGACCAGCCGGCGAACGCCGCGTACGTCCGCTGCACGTAGATCGTGCTGTCGCCGGAAGCCGTCGGGACGAAGCACAGCTTCGGCCGCTCGGCCTCGGTGAGCCGCAGTGCGAGCCGCGTCAGCCCGCCCGGGCGGAGGTTCTCGCGCGCGTCGTACGAGAACCCGCCGCTGGTGGCGAGGATGGTCGGCGGGCGGGTCATCGGGCCTCCTGGTCGGGGACGAGCCGGCGGCGGGTGCGCCGACGACGGTAGCCGATGACCACCGCCACGACGGCGACGGCCGCGACCAGCGTCGCCATGGCCGCCAGCGGCGCCGCCGAGGCCACCGTCACCGCGCCCCAGACCACGCCCAGGCCGCCGACCGTCCAGATGATCGCCCACAGCGCCGACCCGACCAGCATGGCGGCCAGGTAGCGGCCGAACGGCATGCGGGTGGCGCCGGCGATCGCGTTGACGGCCGTCTGCACGCCGATGGTCAGGAACGACAGTGTGACGGCGACCGGTCCGTAGCGCCCGACGACCCGCTCGGCGCGGTCCAGCCGGTCGCGGCCGAGGCGGTCGCCCCAGCGGGACCGCGCGATGCCCGTCCCCGCTGCCCGGCCCAGCCAATACGTGGCCTGAGCTCGGGCGACGACGATGCCGAACATGACGGCGATGCCCAGCCAGAGCGGCAGGCCGAACGGGCTCTCGGGCGCGGCGAGCGGCGTGACCCCGTCCATGTCTCCGATCGTAATCAGCTTTGTGACACGGCCGATGCGGCATCTGGGCGTGAGGTTTGCAACGATAAGCGGATGCAGGGTCTCGAGACTCCCGCGGGCTACACGATCACTCGGCGGCTCGGCTCCGACGCGTCGGCCATGTACCTCGCGAAAGAGGACGCCACGGGTGCGTCCGTCACCCTGCGCTTCGTCGGCCAGGCCGGCCCGCAGGTGCGCGACCGGCTGCGGCAGGCCGCCCAGGCCCTGCGCGCGGTCGACCACCCGCACGTCATCCCGTTCCTCGACGTCGTCGACGGTCCCGGCGGCATCGTCGTCGTGCTGGGCGCGGCCGAGGGCGGCAGCCTGGCCGGCATCATCGGCGCCCGCGGCGTGCTGCCGGCCGGCGAGGTCGTCACGGCGTGCGCACCGGTCGCCGAGGGGCTGGCCGAGGTCCACCGCCGCGGCATCGTCCACGGCGACCTCACCCTCGACGACCTCGTCTTCAGCCTCGACGGCCGGCCCATGGTCGCCGGCGTCGGGCTGGTGCAGGCCGGCGTGCCGCTGCGGGTCGGCCAGCGAGCCCGTCCGGTGCCGCCGGAGGTCCAGGCCGGTTCGCCGCCCGGGCCGCCGGCCGACGTGTACGGACTGGTCACGGCCGCCGTGGTCGCGCTGACGGGGTACCTGCCGTCCATGCGGCTGGCGCTGCCCGCCGTCCCGCCGGCCACGCAGGCGCTGCTGGCCAGCGCGCTCGACCCGGCGCCGAACCGGCGTCCGCCGGTCAGCAGCATCGGCAACGTCTTCTTCGCGGTGGCCGACCCCGCGCCCGTCGAACTGGTCCTCGAGGAGAACCACGCGACCACGGGCACCATGCGGCCCGTCGTCGACGCCCCCGTCATGGGCGCCGACGACGACGTCGCCGCGTTCATGCGCCGCTCGACCTCGACCGGCCGCCGCGCCCGCCGTCGCGCGGAGGCGCCGGAGACGCCTGCGCCGCTCCCGTCCGGCGCCGTGGGCGGGCTGACGGCGCCGGCCGGGCCCGGCCCCGCCACGGTGCCAGGAGGGGCCGGAGCGAGCCCCACAGCGCCGACCGGCCCGATCCGCACCTCGCGGCGTGGACGTCGCGGCCGGAGCGAGGAGCCGCCGCCGTCGGGCCCACCTTCGGGCCCTCCGACGACCCCGGCTTCGGCTCCGCCGTCTGGCCCGCCGTCCGGCCCGCCCGGCGGCGCCGACGACCGTCCGCCCGCTCGCCGCCCGGCGGCCGCGGCTCCGGCGGTGAAGGAGTCCCGGCGCGGGGCTCCGCCGCCCCCGGACGACGACACCGCCGCCCCGAAGCGCAAGGACCGCCTCTGGATCGTCAGCACCCTGGTGGCGCTGCTGCTGGTCGCCGGCGTGGCGATCGTCGGCTGGCGCATCTTCGGCGACGACACCCCCACCGACGGCCCGGCCAGCGGCTCCAGCCCCGACTCCGAGGCGTCGACCGACCTCTGCGGCGGTCCGCAGCCCGCGCCCACCGTCCCGCCGCCCACCGTCACCGACTGGACCCAGGAGGTGCAGCGGCTGTACACGCTGCGGGCGCAGGCGTTCGAGGACGGCGACCCTGAGCTGCTCTGCCAGGTGCACGCTCCCACCAACCCGACCCTCACCGACGACGCCGAGCTGCTCCAGGAGTACGACGACGCCGGAGTCCATACCGAAGGCCTCACCTTCGAGGTCGTCAACGCCGAGGTGGTGTCCCAGGAGGGCGGCCGGGCAACGGTCACCATCACCCAGCGCACACCCCCCTACACCCTCGTCGACGACAACGGCGGGGTCGAGCAGGAGATGGAAGGCTTCGAGGAGCAGACCTGGGAGGCCGACCTCGTCGCGGTCGCCAACCCCGACGGCACCAGCTCCTGGCGCTTCGGCTAGACCGCTGACCCGCGCGTCGCCACACCGCGGCATCGGAGCGCAGCGGCGCCGGAGCCTGTCGGTGCCCGCCCGTAGGGTGGGCACCCTCCCTAGAGGGGCGGGTCATACCTACGGCGAGCCGCGACTACGGGCCGGGCAGCGGTGGCCGTGCGTCGCGGCGGGCTCCGGCAGCAGACGCCCAACGGCCGGCCATGATCATCCAACTTTTGGGGTGTCAGAGCAGCCCAAAAGTTGGATGATCATGGCGGACACGGCCGGTCGCGGCCAACGAGAAACTCAGAGAGCGGAGCGAATGATCGCCCGCACCTCCGGGTGCTCGAACTCGAACCCGGCCTCGCTGAGCCGCGTCGGCACGATGCGCAGGCTGCCGAGCAGTTCCGACGACGCCTGGCCGATGGCGATCTGCAGGCCGACCCCGGGCACCGGCAGCAGCCTCGGCCGATGCAGTTCGGCCGCCAGCACCCGGCTGAACTCACCGTTGGACACCGGCGACGGACAGCACACGTTGTAGGGCCCGACGCAGCCGTGCTGCTCGACGAGGAAGCGGAGGGCCCGCACGGTGTCGTGCAAGGAGACGGGGCTCCAGAACTGCTCGCCGCCGCCGAAGTGGCCGCCCAGCCCGAGCCGGAACAGCGGCAGCAGCGGCTTCAGCGCCCCGCCGCCGGGCCCGACCACGAGGCCGAACCGCGGATGGCAGACGGCGATGTCGGCGGCCCGGGCGGGCTGGGCGGCGTGCTCCCAGTCCTGGCACAGGCCGGCGAGGAAGCCGTCGCCGGGGCCGGACTCCTCGTCCAGCAGCTCGCGGCCGCGGTCGGGGCCGTAGTAGCCCATCGCCGACGCGCAGACGAACACCCGCGGCCGCGTGGACAGCCCGGTCAGCGCGGACGCGAGCACCGTCGTCGAGCGGATGCGGCTGTGGTGCAACTCCTTCTTGAACCGGCGGGTCCAGCGGTGCGAGCCGACGTTGACGCCGCCGAGGTGCACGACGGCCTCGACATCGGTGAGGCGGGCGAGTGGGACCACACCCTGTTCGGGGTCCCACTGCGCCTCGTTCGCGGCCGCCGGCGCGTGCCGCACCAGCCGCACGACCTCGTGACCGGCGGACTCCAGCCCGGCGACGAGCGCCGACCCGATGAAGCCGCTGGAGCCCGCGACAGCGACCCGCATGGGGTCAGAGGCCCAGGTCGGCCTCGAACCGCCCGCCCTCGAGCCGCTTCTTCACCGTCGTCAGGAACCGGGCGGCGTCGGCGCCGTCGACCAGCCGGTGGTCGTAGCTGAGCGCGAAGTACACCATGTGCCGGACGGCGATGGTCTCGCCCAGGTTGGGGTCGTCGATGACCATCGGACGCTTGACGACGGCGCCGGTGCCGAGGATCGCGACCTGCGGCTGGAAGAAGATCGGCGTGTCGAACAGCGCGCCGCGGCTGCCGGTGTTGGTCAGCGTGAACGTGCCGCCGGTGATCTCGTCGGGCGTCAGCTTGCCGGTGCGCGCCTTCTCGGCGACCTCGGCGATCTTGCGCGCCAGCCCGGCGATGTTGAGGTCGCCGGCGTCCTTGACGACCGGCACCAGCAGCCCGGCCTCGGTGTCGACGGCGATGACGAGGTTCTCGCGGTCGTGGTAGGTGACCTCGCCCTTCTCGACGTCGATCGAGGCGTTGATCTTCGGGTGCTGCTTGAGCGCCTCGACCGCGGCCTTCGCGAAGAACGGCAGGAACGACAGCTTGACGCCCTCGCGCTGGGCGAAGTCGGCCTTCAAGCGGTCGCGCAGCCGGGCCAGCGTGGTGATGTCGATCTCGACGACGCTGGTGAGCTGCGCGGTCTCCTGCAGCGACTCGTGCACGCGCTTGGCGATGACCTTGCGCATGCGGGTCAGCTTCTCGGTGGTGCCCCGCAGCGGCGACGGCTCGACCGTCTCGGGCGCGCCGGCCGGCTGGGCCGCCGGAGCCGCGGCGGACGGGGCCGGCTGAGCGGCGGCGGCCTTCGCGGCCTCGGCCGCGGCCAGCACGTCCTGCTTGCGGACCCGGCCGCCGATGCCGGTGCCCTGGACGGTGCCGAGGTCGACGCCGTGCTGGCCGGCCAGCTTGCGCACCAGCGGCGTCACGTACGGAGTGCCGTTGCCGGACGGCGCCGCGGCGGGCGCCGCCGCCGGGGCGGAAGCGGGCGGAGCCTGCGTGGCGGTTGCCTGCGGGCCCGGGGTCTGCGGCGCCTGCGGGACCGGAGCCGGCGCGGGGGCCGACGGGGCCGGCTGCGGCTCCGGTGCGGGCGCGGCCTCCTGGGCCGGTGCCGGGGCGGCGGGCGCGGGCGTGGGTGCCGGGGCGGCCGCACCGCCAGCCGTTCCGACCAGCGCGAGTACCGCGCCGACCTCGACGGTCTCGTCCTCGGCGACCTTGATCTCCAGCAGCGTGCCGCCGACCGGCGACGGGATCTCGGTGTCGACCTTGTCGGTGGAGATCTCGAGCAGGGGCTCGTCGACGGCGACCGTGTCGCCCGGCTGCTTGAGCCAGCGGGTGACCGTGCCCTCGGTGACGCTCTCGCCCAGCGCCGGCAGTGTGACCTCGGTGCTCTCGCCGCCCGCGCCGTTGCTCGACGCGGCCGCCGGAGCGGGCTCGGGCTCGGCGGCGGGCGTCGGCGCGGCCTCCTCAGCCGGAGCGGCCTCCTCAGCCGGAGCAGCCTCCTCGGCCGGAGCAGCCTCCTCGGCCGGCGCCGCCTGGCCGCCGCTGCCGCCGTCGCCCGCGGACTCGCCCGCCTCGCCGATGACCGCCAGTTCGGCGCCGACCTCGACGGTCTCGTCCTCGGCGACCTTGATCTCCAGCAGCGTGCCGCCGACCGGCGACGGGATCTCGGTGTCGACCTTGTCGGTGGAGATCTCGAGCAACGGCTCGTCGACGGCGACCGTGTCACCCGGCTGCTTGAGCCAGCGGGTCACTGTGCCCTCGGTGACGCTCTCGCCGAGTGCGGGCAAGGTGACGGAGGTTGCCATCGTCTGTCCTCTCGAGTCCTACGTATGTTCCGTCGCTGCAAGGCAGAGGCAAGCTTATGCCCCGGCAGGTCAGCCGTGGACGTGCAACGGCTTGCCGGCCAGCGCGAGGTGCGCCTCGCCCAACGCCTCGCTCTGGGTGGGGTGCGGGTGGATCAGCTGGGCCACCTCGTGCGGCATGGCCTCCCAGTTGTAGATGAGCTGCGCCTCGGCGATGAGCTCGCCGACCCGGGCGCCCACCAGGTGCAGGCCGATGACCGGGCCGTCCTTCTCGCGGACGAGCTTGGCGAAGCCCTGCGTCTTCAGGATCTGGCTCTTGCCGTTGCCGCCGAGACCGTACTCGAGCGTCTCGACCTTGTCGTCGCCCAGCCGCTCCTTGGCCTGCTCCTCGGTGAGGCCGACGGAGGCGACCTCGGGGTCGCAGTAGGTGACCTTGGGGATGCCGAGTTCGTCGACGGGCACCGGGTTGAGCCCGGCGATCTCCTCGGCGACGAAGATGCCGTGCGCGAAGCCGCGGTGCGCCAGCTGCAGGCCGGGGACGATGTCGCCGACGGCGTAGACGTTCGGCACCCCGGTGCGCAGCCGCTCGTCGGTGACGACGAAGCCGCGGTCCAGCGTGACGCCGTTCTCCTCGAAGCCGAGGTTCTCGGTCACCGGGCCGCGTCCGACGGCGACCAGCAGCAGCTCGGCGTCGATGGTCTCGCCGTTCTCCAGCGAGACGGTGACGCCGCCGTCGCGCTTCTCGACGCCGGCGAACCGCACGCCGGTCTTGAAGCCGATGCCGCGCTTGCGGAACGCCCGCTCGACCACCTTCGACGCGGCCGCGTCCTCGGCCGGTACCAGCCGGGGCAGCGCCTCGACGATGGTGACGTCGGCGCCGAAGGACCGCCACACGCTGGCAAACTCGACGCCGATGACGCCGCCGCCCAGCACGACCGCCGACGCCGGGACGCGGTCGAGCGTCAGCGCCTCGTAGCTGCTGATGACCTGGGCGCCGTCGATGTCCAGCCCGGGCAGCGACCGGGACCGCGAGCCCGTCGCCAGGATGACGTTGCGGGCCTCGTAGCGGGTGCCGCCGACCTCGACGGCGTTGGGCGCGACCAGCCGGCCCTCGCCCTCGATGACCGTGACCTTGTTGGCCTTGAACAGGCCCTGCAGCCCCTTGTACATGCGGCCGACGACGCCGTCCTTGTAGCTGTTGACCCCCGGCATGTCGATGCCCTCGAACGAGGTCTTGACGCCGAACTGCGCGCTGTCGCGGGAGTTGTCGGCGATCTCGGCGGCGTGCAACAGCGCCTTGGTGGGGATGCAGCCGTAGTGCAGGCAGGTGCCGCCGAGCTTGTCCTTCTCGACCAACGCGACGTTCATGCCCAGCTCGCTGGCGCGGAACGCCGCGGCATAGCCGCCGCTCCCGCCGCCCAGGATGATGACGTCGAAACCGGCAGTGTCGGCCACGGTGGTGCTCCTCGATGTCGTCGTTGTGCTCTCTACCGCGTCAACAGCATCCTTCCATTCGCTGTTCCGACACCATTCACCGGACCGGGACGTTGCACTGTCAGCAGGTAGTGTCTGGTTCCCACCAGCGAACGCACTCGGAGGTCGAGACGATGGGGTTGTTCCGGCGACGGCGGAAGAGCGCCGAAGGCAGCTTGGATCGTGCTGCCGACTCCGCCGACGTCAAGCACCTCGAGGAGTTCGCCCGCACCCGCCGGGGCGTCGAGGCGTTCGTCGAGCCGCCGACCACCATGACCGCCACCACCGTCGTCTTCGTCGCCCACGACGGCGAGTGGACGCGGCGCCGGGTCCGCGACGCCGCCGCGGCGCACGGGCTGGCCCGCAAGCTGGGCATCCCGGCCTACGACGCGCAGGTCGTCGGCTACCCGCAGCGCATGCGCGAGTGGAATCGCAAGAACGGTGGCCGCAGCGCCTAGATGAGTGCGTCCGTGTGATCGTGGACGTTTCGTCGGCGATGCCGGCTGGCGCGGGTGCGGCGGGCGCGTCGGTGGGGTAGTGCTCGCTTCGTGGTGCGGCAGTGGGCGGGGGTCTGCTGCGTTAGCGGGGGTCTGCCGCGTTGGCCGTTTTGTGGCAGTGGGCCGTCCCCCTGCTGCCCATTTTCTTAGCCGCGGCACCGCGCCTCAAGCGGAGCCAGAGGGCGCTTCGCGCGTGCGAAGCACCGCTTGACCCGCGGCACCGCGGCCAAGTACGGGCAGCTATCAGGGGGACGGGGGAAGTGCGGGCACAGCCCGCCCGGGTGCGCCGCTCGCCGTTTGCCTGGCTGGCTGGCGTTCGTCGTTCGTGCCGGTGCGCCGTTGGTCGTCCTCGACTCCTGGCGCCGTCTTCGATGGCGGGAGTCGTGTTCGAGGGGCCTTTCGGACGGTTCTGGCTATCGAAGACGGCTCAGGGCGTCGACGTCACTCGCGTGGTGAGGTGCCCCCGGCCCGGGTGAAGTGAGGTGTGCCCAGACGGTCCCCGTACCGCGCGGAACCCGGCGCACGGTCGGCGAGCCAACGCGAAGCCCGGCCCGACCGAATCGACCGGGCCGACCGGCCTGATGGGCCGGTCACCGGCCATCACCTTGGCTAGGCCGATCGCCGCCCGGACGTCCGGTTCGTCCCGAGTTCAGCGCGGTCAGCAGTGCCAAGACACCCGCGGCGATCAGTCCACCCAAGCTGCGTAGATCAAGAGGACTCGTTCATCTAGGGTGCGTCTCCCGGGTTCATGGCCTACTGCGCGACGGCCGAGACCTGGGAGACACACCCTGCTTGCGACCGCCGTCCTGAGCCGTCAGATGTCGGCGGCGACGTCCTCCACCAGCTGCACCAGCGTGCGGACGGCGGCGCCGGTGCCGCCCTTCGGGGTGTAGCCGAACGGCTTGTCGCTGAACGCGGGCCCGGCGATGTCGAGGTGCGCCCAGCCGATGCCGTCGGCGACGAACTCCTGAAGGAACAGCCCGGCCTGCAGCGCGCCGCCCCAGCGGTCGCCGATGTTGGCGATGTCGGCGATGGGGGAGTCGAGCTTCTCGCGCAGCTCGACCGGCAGCGGCAGCGGCCACATGGCCTCGCCGGCGCGGCCGGCGACGTCGTGGATGCGGGCGCTCAGGTCGTCGTCGTTGGCCATGATGCCGGAGACCCGCTTGCCCAGCGCGACGACGGCGGCGCCGGTCAGCGTGGCGACGTCGACGATGAGGTCGGGCTCGTCCTCGGCAGCCCGCACGATGCCGTCGGCCAGCACCAGGCGGCCCTCTGCGTCGGTGTTGAGCACCTCGACGGTCTTGCCGCCGTAGATGGTGATGACGTCGGAGGGACGCTGCGCGCTGCCCGACGGCATGTTCTCGGCCATGGCGGCGTACGCGGTGACGGCGACCTTGGTGCCGAGCTGGGCGATGGCATGCACGGCGGCGATGACGGCCGCGGCGCCGCTCATGTCGCTCTTCATCTCGACCATGCTGTCGGCCGGCTTGAGCGACAGGCCGCCGGAGTCGAACGTGATGCCCTTGCCGACGAACGCGACGTGCTTCTTCGCCCGCGACGGCCGGTAGGCGACGCGGACCAGCCGCGGTGGGTTGGCCGAGCCCTGACCGACCCCGATGAGGCCGCCGTAGCCGCCCTTGGCCAGCGCCTTCTCGTCGAGCACCTCGACGTCGAGCTTGGCGCTCTTGGCCAGCTTGGTGGCGGCGTCGGCGAACGTGACCGGGGTGAGGTCGCGCGGCGGGAGATTGACCCAGTCGCGGGCGCGGTTGACGGCGGCGGCGACGGTCTCGGCCCGGGTGACGGCGTCCTTGACGCCCTTGGCCTTGACGCCGGGGCCGATCAGCGTGATCGACCCGACCGGCGCCGTCGGGTCGCCGCTCTTGTACTGGTCGAAGGTGTAGGCGCCGAGCGTGAGGCCCTCGGCGACGGCGGCGGCGTCGCCCTCGTCGAGCACCGGCAGCGCGATGGCGGCGGACTGCTGGCCGGCCAGCGCGCGGGCGGCGGCGCCGGCGGCCCGGCGCAGCGACTCGTGCCGGGCGGGCGTGCCGGCCTCGGCCAGCGGACCGGTCCCGACGGCGACCAGCAGGCCGGCCTTCGCGGCGCCCATCGCCGGCAGCTTCGTGACCTCGTCGGCCTTCCCGGTGGCGCCGAGCTGACTCAGCAGCTTCGCCAGCGAGCCCTTCAGGGCCTTGTCGAGGGATTCGCTGCCCGGCAGCAGGACGACGTCGTCGTCGCCCGGGGCCACACCCACGACGACGGCGTCGACCTTGAGGCCCGTCGGGGCGGCGGAGGACAGGGCAATGCTGGTCACGGTTCTCCTGACGTCGCACGTGTTTCAGTCGATTCGCCCGATGCTACCGCCGGGTCACCTCGTGTCCGGCCCGCGGTGCGAACACCGTCAGCGCCTCGGCGTCGGAGTGGACGGCGCGCGCGTACTCGTCCGCCCACGCGGCCCGGCCCGGGTACCCGCTCGCCGCCACGACCGCGTCGCCCAGCGCGTCCGGCTCGATCGCCGTGCGCCGCAACGACACGACGCCGTCGCGCAGCAGCGCCCAGTGCGGCCCGGGCCGGCCGTACGGCATGCCGACGCTGCCCGGGTTGACTACCAGGCGGCGGTCGACGAGGCGCTGGAACGGCATGTGGGTGTGGCCGCAGACGACGGTGCGCACGTCGTCCGGCACGGCCGACAGCACCTTGGCCCAGCGGGCGAGCGAGCTGTCGACCAGGACGACCTCGTCGTCGTCGCGGGGCGTGCCGTGGCAGAACAGCACCGGCCCGAAGCCGCCGACGTCCAGCGTGACCGGGTGTGGCAGGTTCGCCAGCAGGTCGATCTGATCTGCTCGGAGCTGCTTCCCGGCCCAGTCCGAGACGTCGATGCCGGACGTCCCGCCGCGCGCGACGGCGACCAGCTCGCGGTCGGCGTTGCCGCGCACCCACACCACCCGCTCGCCCTCGGCGACCAGCCGGTCGAGCGTCTCGACGGGCATGGGCCCGGCCGCGATGTCGCCGGTCAGCACGATGCGCTCGGCCGCCCGCACGTCCGGCTCAGCCAGCACCGCATCGAGCGCGGGCAGCGCCCCGTGGACGTCGGAGAGGACGGCGACCGAGGCGACCATGCGCCCGAGGGTAGACCCCGTAGGGTGTGGCCGTGACGACCGACGACCTCGCCAGAACGTCCCTTTACGACCGCCACGTGGCGCTGGGCGCCAAGTTCGCCGAGTTCGGCGGCTGGTCGATGCCGTTGCAGTACACCGGCATCGTCGACGAGCACACGGCCGTCCGCGAGCGGGCCGGCCTGTTCGACGTCAGCCACCTCGGCAAGGCGTCGGTCACCGGGCCGGGGGCGCGGGCGTTCGTCGACTCGTGCCTGACGAACGCGCTGGAGAAGATCGGGCCGGGGGAGGCGCAGTACACGCTGTGCTGCGACGAGTCCGGCGGCGTGGTCGACGACCTCATCGTGTACCTGCGGGCCGACGACGACCTGCTGCTGGTGCCGAACGCCGCCAACAACGCCGAGGTGGTGCGCCGGCTCGCGGCCGCCGCGCCCGCCGGCGTCGAGGTGCGCGACCGGCACCGCGACTTCGCCGTCCTCGCCGTCCAGGGCCCGAAGAGCGACGAGGTGCTCGACGCGCTCGGGCTGCCGACAGGCCACGCGTACATGTCGTTCGCCGAGGCCACGCTCGACGGCGTCGCGCTGGTCGTCTGCCGCACCGGCTACACCGGCGAGCGCGGGTACGAGCTGCTGGTCCCGTGGGACGACGCCGGGCGGGTGTGGGACGCGCTGCTGGCGGCCGGTTCCGGGTTCGGTATCGCCCCCGCCGGGCTGGGCGCCCGCGACACCCTGCGCACCGAGATGGGCTACCCGCTGCACGGCCAGGACCTCTCGCTGGACATCTCGCCGGTGCAGGCGCGGGCCGGCTGGGCGGTCGGCTGGTCCAAGCCGGCCTTCTGGGGCCGCGACGCGCTGCTGGCGGAGAAGGCGGCCGGGCCGGCCCGGCGCCTGCGGGGCATCAAGGCACGCGGCCGCGGCATCCCGCGTCCGGGCATGGCGGTGTCGATCGACGGCGCGCCGGCCGGCACGGTGACGTCCGGGACGTTCTCGCCGACGCTGAAGCAGGGCATCGGGCTGGCGCTGCTGCCGCCCGGCGTCGCCGACGGCGCCGAGGTCCAGGTCGACGTGCGCGGCCGGGCCGAGGCGTTCGAGGTGGTCAAGCCGCCGTTCGTCCAGCCGTCGACGAAGGAGAGCTGAACCGGACCGGCCGGCCAGGACCGTCATCGACGAGGCGAACACAGTGGGCCAGCCCTGGCAGTCTCCGCTCGGCAGTCCCGCCAACGACCGGACCTCCCGCCTGCCGCTGTCCGCGACAGGACAGGTGCGATGGCGCGTCCCGCTTCCCTACGACCACGTCGCCGGGATCTCGGTCACGGCCGACGGCACCTCCTTCGTCTCCGCGGGCGGCGGGATCACCGCGCTGGACGGGCCGGTCGTGAGCTGGTCGATCGACACCAGCGCAGCCTGGAGCCCCCTTCTGCTCGACGACGGCCTGCTCGTCATCGGTGCGACCGATGGCCTGGCGGTGCGGGAACAGCGAACCGGCCGGCTCGTGAACACGATCCGGGAGCCCCAGCTCCGCTCCGATCCCGCTGTGCTGCCGAACGGGCTCCTCGCGTTCCTGGTGTGGCTGGACGGCAGCACGGTCCTGCGCGCCACCACACCGGACGGTCGTTGGGGATGGCAGCACGAGCTCGCAAGCTGGTCGGTGGGCCGGCCACTCGTCCAGTCGGATCAGGTGATCGTCGCCGACGGGGCGACTCTGCGCGCGTTCGGTGGCGCCGGCGATCCGGTGTGGACGATCGATCTGCGCCAGGTCGCGCCCGAGTCGGGTGAGGTGGAGGTCCAAGGGCCGCTCGTCGGGTTGTCCGGCGGGCGGATCCTCGTGGCGGTCCGGACACCTCACCTGGTGGGCTACGCGCTGGCGGATACGCGGCAGGGCACGGTCCATCCGCTGCCTGCACACCTTCCGCCCAAGCCGCTGGCGGTGCCGCTGACTGACGGGGACCGGGAGCGGCTGTTCGTGCCCGGCTGGCCGGAGAAGGACGACTACGGCCAACTTCTCCCCACGGTGACAGCCGTCGACATCGCCACTGGAGAGAAGTTGTTCCAGCACGTGGTTCCCACGGCCGTACGCAGCATGGTCGGCGGTTCGACAGGCGTCGTGGCGGCAGCGGGCAGCCCAACGCCCGAACGCTGGGCCACGTACCACGCACCGGATTTCGACCTGTCGGACGACTGTTACGTGTTCTTCTTCGACAGCACCGGTGTTCGCGGCGAGTGGCAGCCAGGAAGGCCGGTCACCGGACCGCTCGCCGTCGGCGCCGACGGTGACCTGCTCGTGCCGATCTCGGGTGAGCTTGTCAGCGTCGGTTGACGACCGCGACCTCAGCCCTCGGCGACCTCCAGCCGCCGCGGCGCCGTCCGCAGCGGCGACAGCCAGCCGACGATCGCCGCGACCACCAGCGACAGCTGGCACACCAGCACCGCCTGGTCGGTGTCGACCGCACCGGCCAGCGCACCGGCGGCGACCGCGCCCAGCGGGTAGCCGACGCCGAAGGTGGCCATGCGGCCGGCCGTCATGACGCGGCTCATCAGCCGCTCCGGGGTCACCTGCTGCCGCAGCGTCACCGAGATGGTCGCGATGACGAGGTACATCAGCGACCAGCCGGCGATCGCCAGCGCGCCGGACAGCCAGCTCTGCGCCAGCGCGACGGCGACACCGGCGGCGGCCGCGAACGGCAGCACGAGCAGCGCCGACCGTGCCCCGCCGAAGCGGCGCATCAGCCGGGGCATCAGGATGCTGCCGACGACGGCGCCGATGCCCCACGCGCCGAACAGCATGCCGAGCCGCCAGTCGCCCTCCTGGATGCCGAGGGTGCGGTCGGCCCAGACGACGAGGATGGCCATCAGCGACCCGGCGCTGAACGCCACCAGCACGCCGATGACGATCATCACCCGGATGATCTCGTGCCGCAGGATGAACCGGGTGCCCTCAGCGACGGCCGACAGCCGCAGCGTGCTCTCGGGCGCCCGCGCGCCGGTCAGCGGCCGGACGACGCCGCGGATCAGCAGCGCCGACGCGACGAACGTCAGCACGTCGATGGCGATGATCGACGCGGGGGAGATGACGACGATGAGCGCGCCCGCGAGCATCGGCACCACCGTCTCGGCGACCGTGCTGCCGCCCGCCACCAGCGCGTTCGCCGCCGGCAGCCGTTCGCGGCCGACGAGCGTGGGCAGCGCGCCCTGGTTGGCGGCGTCGAAGAACACGTAGATGGTCCGCACGACGAATGCGGCGACGAGCACATGGGCGGCCGTCAGCGCGTCGAACCAGAACGCGATCGGCACGGTGGCCAGCGCGATGGCCGCCAGCAGGTCGGCGAGGACCATCATCCGGCGGCGGTCGGCCTGGTCGGCGAGCGCACCGGCCCACAGGCCGAAGATCAGGTACGGCATGGCCTCGGCGACGATCACCAGCGACGTCCACGTGGCCGACGCGGTGATGCCGTAGATGAGGACCGGCATGGCGATGAAGGTGACTGCCGAGCCGGTCAACGAAACGATGCGCGCCGCCACGTACCGGAAGACGTCCGGGTCGCTGAGCAGACGCTCGCCCCTTGCGGGCGCTGAACTACCCACGTCGATGAACTCCCGCCCCCCGCGAACTGAACTTTACGCGGAAGGCAACAGCATGACGCGTGTCTTGTCAAGAAGCCTTCGAGGCAGACCGAGGGCGCGTCGTTGCCGTCCCCTGCGCGGCAACGACGCGCCCTTGTACCCGTCAAGACAGAGCGGGCGGCCGGTCATGACGCCGGGATGAATGTGACGTGGCGCACATCGGGCCGGTCGACGGTCCGCGAACGGCGGACCGTACTGTCGGGCGCAGTGACGGCGTCGATCGGGAGGCGAAGATGAGCTGGACGTGGCGGTTCCTGGCACCGGACGGAACGCCCGCGGCGGGCGTCGACGACGGAGCGGGACGCTCGGATGCCGGGTTCCCGACCCAGTCCGACGCCGAGAGCTGGCTCGGCGAGCACTGGCGCGAGCTGGTCGAAGCCGGCGTCGACTCGGTGGTGCTGGTCGAGGAGGGCCGCGACGTCTACGGCCCGATGAGCCTCGCCCCGCCGGACTGACGAACGACCCTGCGGGCGACCAGGCGGCCGGGTGGCGCCGCGGGTGACCAGGCGGCGAGGTGGCGCCGTGTGGCAGGCCCGCGGGCGAACAGGCGGCCGGGTGGCGCCGCGGGCGACCCTGCCGCCGCGGTGTGGCGGGTGGGCGGGCGCGGCCGATCACCGAGCGGACGTTGTCGGTGCCCGCCCGTAGGGTGGGCCACCCACCCGAACGGGGAGGGTCATAACTACCACGCGAGTTGGCCCGCGTTCACCAAGATCCGTCAGACATCCCCAGCTGAGCGACCTCGCCACCCGCGCCGCGCTCGCCACCCGCGCCGTCTGAGTCCGGTTGCGGCAGCCGGTGACCGTGCGAACGATCGCCCCCTCGCACTGGTGAGAACCATGATCATGGCGCGGTTGATGCTGCTCTGGCGACACAAATAGCGCCATGATCATCCTTGCGCACGCGCCGCAGCCGCCCGAGGATCTCGCTCATCCAGCCGCCGCCCGCGTCACACCGGCTCGGCGAGGCGCCGCGTCGCGGCGGGCCGGTCAGCCCAGGCCGGTCAGCCCGGGCCGGTCAGCCCGGGCCGGTCAGCCCGGGCCGGTCAGCCCGGGCCGGTCAGCCCGGTCCGGTGTGGTCCGGTCAGCCGCGCGCGGGTTCGTCAGTACTTCGGCGACCGCTTGGCGGTCTCGGCCGGGTCGGTCACGACGGCGTCGCCGAGGATGTCGTCGATGGCCGTCAGCAGGTCCGGTTCCAGCGTGATGCCGCTGGCCGCGACGTTCTCGGTGACCTGCTCCGGCCGCGACGCGCCGACGATGGCGGCCGCGACGTTCGGGTTCTGCAGCACCCACGCGACCGCCAGCTGGGCCGGTGAGAGCCCGGCCTGCTCGGCCAGCGGCCGCAGGTTCTGCACCCGGGTGAGCACGTCGTCGTTCAGCCAGCGTCGCCCGATGGCGGAGCCGCCGCCGGTCATGGCGCCACGAGAACCCTCGGGCGCGGTCCGGCCCGGCTGGTACTTCCCGGTGAGCACGCCCTCGGCGATGGGGGAGAAGACGATCTGGGAGATGCCGACGTCCTCGGCGGCCGGTACCACCTCGGGCTCGATGACCCGCCACAGCATGGAGTACTCGGGCTGGTTCGAGATGAACGGGATGCGCAGTTCGCGGGCGAGCGCGTGGCCCTGCCGGAGCTGGTCGGCGGTCCACTCCGAGACGCCGATGTAGAGCGCCTTGCCGGACCGGACGACGTCGGCGAAGGCCTCCATCGTCTCCTCCAGCGGCGTGCCGGCGTCCCACCGGTGCGCCTGGTAGAGGTCGACGTAGTCGACGCCGAGGCGGCGCAGCGAGTTGTCGACGGACTCGAGGATGTGCTTGCGCGACAGCCCGCGGTCGTTGGGGCCGTCGTGCCCGGCCGGCCAGAACACCTTGGTGAAGATCTCCAGCGACTCGCGCCGAAGGCCCGCCAGCGCCCGCCCGAGGACCTCCTCGGCGCGGCCGGCCGCGTAGACGTCGGCGGTGTCGAACGTGGTGACGCCGGCGTCGAGGGCCGCACGCACGCAGGCGACGGCGGTGTCGTCCTGCACCTGGGAGCCGTGGGTGATCCAGTTGCCGTACGCGATCTCACTGATCTTGAGGCCGGATCGGCCGAGGGTGCGAAATTCCATGCACGCGAATCTATCGGCTCAGGCGCCGGTGGTGTCGTCCAGGTTCTTGGTGAAGAAGCGGCTGAACTCGGCCTCGCTGTAGTAGCCGTACGGTTCGGTGTCGGCGTACCCGCTGGACTGGTAGAGCGACATCGCCTCGGGCTGCTTGAGGCCGGTCTCGAGGACGACGCGGCGGTAGCCGGCCCGGATGGCCTGCGCCTCCAGCTCGGCCAGCAGCCGGCGGGCGTGGCCGCCGCCGCGGTGCTCGTGCGCCACGTACATGCGCTTGATCTCGGCGACGCCGTCGTCGTGCTTGCGGAAGCCGCCGGTGGCGACCGGCTCGTTCCCGACGAAGCCGACGAGGAACAGGCCCTCGGGCGGCGTGAACTGCTCGGGGAGGATCGGGCCCTCGTCGGGATCGCCGTAGCGCTCGGCGTACTCCACCTGCAGTTCGCTCTCCAACGCCCGCACGACGGGGTCGGAGTAGCGCAGCGCGCGGATGAAGAGGCCGGTGTCGTCGCGGTCGGCCGTGGGCGCCGTGCTCACACGAGCGTCCCGGGCTTGACCTGGGGTTTGGGTAGGCGGAGCCGGCGAAGCTGGGTGGCGCGGGTGATGGCGTACAGCACGTGTCCCTTCCCTGGGTCGTCGGGGAAGCGCTTTCGCACCTCACGCTTCACCCGCATGCCGAGAATCGTCAAGTCGACGATGAGCAGCACCATGACGCCGAGCCAGATGATGGTGGACGCGAACTGGATGGCCGGGACGCCGATGAGGCTGGTCAGCAGGATGACCAGGATGAGCGGCAGGAAGAACTCGGCCACCGTGCGCCGGGAGTCGACGTAGTTGCGGACGAACCGCCGCACCTCGCCCTGGTCGCGGGCCAGGTAGTGCTTCTCGTCGCCGGTGTTCATCGCCTGGCGCGTCTTGGCGCGGTCGGAGCGCATGCGCTCGCGCTCGCGGCGCATGGCCTCGCGCTTGTTCAGCGCCGGCCGGACCCGCTGCTTGCGGGCCTGCTCGGCCTCTGAACGCTTGGGCGTCGGGCGGCCCTTGCCGGACGGACGGGTGGCGTCGTCGGCGTCGGCATCGACGGGGACGTCGGCGGTCTCGGGAGAAGTTCGGCGACGGAACACGTCTACCAGGGTAGGACAGTATTCACACCGGCCCTGCCACGCTGCCGCCATACGCCGTAGGGTTGGGTGGAAACACTGTGTGTCGCAGTGCTCCATCTGCTCGAGAAAGGGATACCTGGCCTCATGGGGATCCTCCAGCGAATGTCCATGATCTTCCGGGCGAAGGCCGAGAAGGCGCTCGACCGCGCCGAGGACCCCCGGGAGACGCTCGATTACTCGTACAAGAAGCAGCTCGAGCTGCTTCAGAAGGTGCGCCGCGGCGTCGCCGACGTCGCCACCAGTCGCAAGCGCATCGAGGTCCAGATGACGCAGCTGCAGGGGCAGTCCAGCAAGCTGCAGGAGCAGGCGCAGAAGGCGCTGTCGCTCGGCCGCGAGGACCTCGCCCGCGAGGCTCTGACCCGCCGGTCGGGTCTGCAGAACCAGATCACCGACCTCGAGACGCAGCACCAGTCGTTGCAGGTCGAGGAAGAGAAGCTCACGCTCGCGGCGCAGCGGCTGCAGGCCAAGGTCGAGTCCTTCCGCACGAAGAAGGAGACCATCAAGGCCAGCTACACCGCGGCCGAGGCGCAGACGCGCATCGGCGAGGCGTTCAGCGGCATCTCCGAAGAGATGAGCGACGTCGGCCTGGCCGTCCAGCGCGCCGAGGACAAGACGGCGAACATGCAGGCGCGAGCCGGCGCCATCGACGAGCTGCTGGCGTCGGGCGCTCTCGACGACCCCACCGGCACGTCGAAGGACGACATCTCGCTCGAGCTGGACCGGCTGGCCTCGACCAGCGACGTCGAGCTCGAACTGTCGCGCATGAAGCAGGAGATCACCGGCGGCGCCGAGCCGCCGAAGCAGCTCGAGGGCAACGGCGCGGCTCCGGCCGCCGACGCGGCCGAGCCGCAGCGGCAGCGTGAGGAGGGCCAGCTGTGATCATCCGCATCATGGGTGAGGGCCAGTTCGAGGTCGACGACACCCACCTCGACGAGCTCAACCGGCTCGACGACGCGCTGGGCGAGTCCATCGACGGCGGCGACGACGACGCGTTCCGCGCGGCGTTGAAGGCGCTGCTCGACGAGGTCCGCCGGGCGGGCACCGCGGTCGCCGACGACGTCCTGGTCGACAGCGACCTCGTGCTCCCGTACGACGAGGCGCACATCGACGAGGTGCGCGAGCTGCTCACCGACGAGGGCCTGGTCCCGTCGGAGCCGCCGGCCAAGTGACCCCGGTGCCGCCGGGTGGGTCCGAGCCGGGCCCGCCCCGGCGGCTACGGGAACGAACGGCCGTCGTTTCGGCGTTGTACTGGATGAATGCGGTATCGCCGCCGCAGGTAGGAAAGGAAGCAAGCGTTGGCCCGCTCGAGGTTCGCCCCGGACCGCGGTCTGTCGGCCCGGATGGGCCTGACGATGGTGGTCCTGGCTCTGCTCTACGT
This sequence comes from Jiangella muralis, assembly GCF_001270745.1. GTDB lineage: Bacteria > Actinomycetota > Actinomycetes > Jiangellales > Jiangellaceae > Jiangella > Jiangella muralis. The sequence goes on along the minus strand of NZ_LFXL01000025.1, from coordinate 113,114 downwards.
GGTGCTCATCGGCGCCATCTCCTATGGCACGAGCAGCATCTGGCTGGGTGTCATCATCGGCCTGGGTGTGTTCTGGGGCCAGTGGTACTTCTCCGACAAGCTGGCGCTGGCCGGCATGGGCGCGCGTGAGGTCTCGCCGCAGGAGGCGCCCGAGCTGCACGCCATGATCGACCGGCTGTGCGCGCTCGCCGACATGCCGAAGCCGCGCGTGGCCATCGCCGACACCGACATCCCCAACGCGTTCGCCGCCGGCCGCAGCCCCGAGCGTGCCGTCGTCGCCGTCACCACCGGACTGCAGGGCCGGCTCGACGAGCGCGAGCTCGAGGCCGTCCTCTCGCACGAGCTGTCGCACGTGGCGCACCGCGACGTCCTGGTCATGACCATCGCGTCGGTGGTGGGCGTGCTGGCCGGCTTCCTGACCCGCATGCTGCTGTGGTCCGGGTTGAGCCGGAACAATAACAACAACAACGCGGCCGTCATGGTGCTGGTCGTCACGGTCGTCGCGGCCGTGGTCTACGGCGTCAGCTTCCTGCTCACCCGGCTGCTCTCCCGCTACCGCGAGTTGGCCGCCGACCGCGCCGGCGCCATCCTCACCGGCCAGCCGTCGGCCCTGGCCAGTGCGCTGACCAAGATCTCCGGCGACATGGCCCGCATCCCGAAGAAGGACCTTCGCGCGGCCGAGCCGTACAACGCGTTCTTCTTCGTCCCGGCGCTCACCGGCAAGCTCGACATCGCCTCGCTCTTCGCCTCGCACCCGCCGCTGGACAAGCGGCTCGATCAGCTCAGCCGCATCTCCGTCGAGCTGGGCCGGGAGTGACACTTACGTGGGTTTCCTCGACGCCATCTTCGGGCGTTCCAAGCAGGTCCAGCCGAATCTCGACGCGCTGTTCGCGCTGCCCACGGCGGCGCTGACGCTGGAGGCGTCGGCCCAGCAGCATCCCACCGGGGTGGGCGCGGTGTGCTTCCGGCAGGCCGAGGGCGGCCCGTTCGCCCGGCTGAAGGCCGACATCACCACGCTGCTCGGCGGCGCCGAGCCGGAAGAGGTGCACGACGACTACGGCTACACCTGGCTGGTGGTGCGGCGCGAGCCGGCACAGATGCCGGAGCTGTGCACCGACCTCCACGCGGTGAACTCCACCCTCGAGGAGGCCGGGTTCGGCCCGTCGCTGCTGTGCACCACCATCGGCCTGCGCGACGACGACGGCCGCCGGGTCGCGCTGGTGTACCTCTACAAGCGCGGCACGTTCTACCCGTTCGCGCCGCTCGACGTGCAGCGGCAGGACCGCGACAACGCGCTGGAGCTGCAGGTGCGCGCGCTGGTCGGCGGCGACCTCCCGATCGAGCCCGACGTCAGCCGCTGGTTCCCGGTCTGGGGCGCCCCCGGCGTCTGACCCCGTCCCGCTCAGTGGTGGTGGCCGCGTCGCCCGAGTGTCTGCTCTGGAGTCGCGCCGGGACGGGTCCACTGCGGCACGGGCCGGCTGTCCGGACCCCAGCCTGCGGTGCCGTCGGCGTCGGAGCGCCAGTACCAGCACGCGTCGCGCCCTTCCGGCCGGCCCGAAGGGTGGTCCTCCCATGCCTCGCCGCGGCCGTAGGGCGTGAGGTCGAGGAGGCCGAACGTCGCGTTCGCCGTCTCGTTGCCGCGACCGGTCGTGGAATAGGTGAGGAACGTGCGGTCGCCGTCGCGCAGGAAGCACGTGACGTATCCCATCGGGCCGCCGACCGGCGCGGCGACGTCGCGCACGGAGTACCAGGGCTGCGAGTAGCCCATGAACTCGACGTAGGCGGCCACCTCGTCCCACCGGCCCGTGGTCAGGATGGCGAACGAGACACCGCGGGCGTTGAGGTATACCGCGTCCCTCAGGTTCCATGCCGCGTAGGTGCAGCCCTCGCACTGTCCCTGGTGCGGCGCGCCGTCCCACCACATGTGCTTGTAGACGACGAGTTCGTCGCGGCCCTGGAACAGCTCCAGGAACGGCACCGGGCCGTCGGGCCCGACGACCTCGGTCCTGCCGTCGAACTCCACCATCGGCAGCCGGCGGCGAGCAGCGGCGATGGCGTCACCCTCGCGGGTGTGCGCCTTCTCCCGCACCAGCAGCTCGTCGCGGGCGGCCTGCCAGGTGGCGTGGTCGGCCACGGGCGGGCGGCCGGGTCGGGTGGTCGCGGGGTCGGCGGGCGTGCTCATGGTGTCCTCCGTGAGTCGCGGACGGGTCACCGGTACCGACCCGCGACCCGGCCGGAACTCATCGCCGCGGCATCCGGGCCGGCCGTCAGTCCTTGACGGCGCCGCTGCCGGGTAGCGCGAGCATGCGGTCCAGCGCCACCCGCGCCCAGTGGGCGGTGTCGGCGTCGACCTCGATGCGGTTGACGACGCGGCCCTCGACCAGGTTCTCCAGCGCCCACACCAGGTGCGGGAGGTCGATGCGGTTCATGGTGGCGCAGAAGCAGACCGTCTTCTCCAGGAACACCACCGTCTTGTCGGGGTGCTCGTCGGCCAGCCGCTTGACCAGGTTCAGCTCGGTGCCGACGGCCCAGGCAGAGCCGGCCGGCGCGGCCGCGATGGTCTTGATGATGTACTCCGTCGACCCGACGTGGTCGGCGCCCACGACGACCTCGTACTGGCATTCGGGGTGCACGAGCACGTTGACGCCGGGGATGCGGGCGCGGACGTCGGCCACGGACTCGGCGGTGAACCGGCCGTGCACCGAGCAGTGCCCCTTCCAGAGCAGCATCTTCGCCGCGCGCAGCTCCTCGTCGGTGACGCCGAAGCCCGGCTTGTGCGGGTCGATGACCACGCAGTCGTCCAGCGACAGCCCCAGCTGCAGGACGGCGGTGTTGCGGCCGAGGTGCTGGTCGGGCAGGAACAGCACCTTCTCGCCCTGTTCGAACGCCCAGTCCAGTGCCTGCTTGGCGTTGCTGGACGTGCAGACGGCGCCGCCGTTGCGGCCGCAGAACGACTTGATGTCGGCGGAGGAGTTCATGTACGTGACCGGGACTGTCATGTCGGCCACGCCGGCCTCGGCCAGCCGCGCCCACGCGTCCTCGACCTGCAGGATGCGGGCCATGTCGGCCATGGAGCAGCCGGCCGCGAGGTCGGGCAGGACCACTTGCTGGTCGCCGCCGGTCAGGATATCGGCCGACTCGGCCATGAAATGCACGCCGCAGAAGACGATGAACTCGGCCTCGGGGCGGGCAGCGGCGTCGCGGGCCAGCTTGAAGGAGTCGCCGGTGACGTCGGCGAACTGGATGACCTCGTCGCGCTGGTAGTGGTGCCCGAGCACGAAGACGCGGTCGCCCAACGCGGCCTTCGCCGCCCGGGCCCGCTCGACGAGGCCGGGGTCGCTGGCCGCGGGGAGGTCGCCGGGACACTCCACGCCGCGTTCGCTCTGCGGGTCGGCGCCGCGGCCCAAGAGGAGCAGCGGGACGGGTGTCGACGGAGTCTGAGTGACGGTCACAGCTGGTCAGCCCCTTATCCAGCGGTCATTACGACCGCGCGTCGCCTCGGCACTGATACAACGCGCGCCGTACCGACAATCGTCCCACTTTCTCCCGTCGCGCTGCCCGCGAAGCGCGGGCCCGCTCAGCCGAACGCGGTGGACGGGACGTACGGCGCGGGCGGTCGCAGGTGCCGTAACGCCAGGTAGGCGTCGTGGTCGAGGCGCAGACCAGCGGCGAGTCCGACGTCGACGGCCCACTCCTGGTCGGATGTGAGATTCCGCACGTCGACGGCTGAGCCGGGCGCCGTCGCGGCCAGCGCTGCCCACAACAGCCGCTGCGCCACCGCGCGGTTCGTCGCCGCCAGCCGCTCGACGCCCCGGTCCGTGAGGAACACGTAGCCGCTGCCGGTCAGCAGGTCGCACACCAGCAACCGGCTGCTGGCCAGCACGAACGCGTGGTCCGGACGGTGGGTGGCGCCGCGCACCCGGCGGTCGACGGAGTCGACGAGGTCGAGGTCGGCCGCGGTGCCGCCGCGGACGCCGTCGACGGCGGGCAGCGTGGACCGGTCGACGACGCCGGAGAGCCGCATGGTCGGGTGCAGCGTGAACCCGGCCCGGCGGTAGCGCCGCAGCGCCTGCGGGTCGGGGCGCGACGTCAGCAGGCCGCGCAGGCAGCCGGCCCCGTAGCCGACGGCGGCGTCGAGCAGCGCGGCGCCGATGCCGCGGCGCTGGTGATCGGGGTGGACCGCGTACGCCGACAGCACCCACAGCAGGTCGCGGCGCAGCGCGACGGCCACGCCGACTACCGAGCCGGCTGCGCCGGGGGTGCCTTGGCCGGCGGCATCGGCCGTGCCGGAGCCGGCTCCGCCGGGGGTGCCCTGGCCGGCGGCATCGGCCGGGCCCGTGCCGTCCGTGTCCGCCACCCAGCAGCCGCCCGGGTCGGTCGTCAGCAGGTGCCGGATCCGGTCGCACCAGCGCCGCCGCCCCGGGTCGGTGCGTTCCGCGCCGTACGCGAGCGCCGTCAGTCGCTCCGCCGCGTCGACGTCCTCGGGGCGCATCGGCCGGATCCGCATGGCCCCACACCACCAGGTCCGCCGCGGCCGCGCTACCCCTGGCCCATCTCCTCGCGGTCGAAGATGATCTCACCGCGGACGTAGGTCGTGCGGACCCGCAGGTCGGCGTCCAGGACGACGATGTCGGCCACGCGGCCGGGGGTCAGCCGGCCACGGTCGGCCAGCCCGAGCGACTCCGCGGGCACGGCCGAGGCCATCCGCAGCGCGTCGGAGAGGGAGATGCCGCCGTCGCGGACGACGGTGCGGACGGAGTCGCTCAGCCGGGTGACGCTGCCCGCGACCGCGCCGTCCGGCGTCCGCACCGCCGTCTCGGCCACCTCGACCTCGGTGCGGTCCCAGCGCCGGTGCCGCCCCAGCGGCAGGCCGGCGACCTCGCACCCGTCGCTGACCAGCATGAGCCGCTCCCAGCCGGCGACGTCGAGGGCGAAGTGGAGCATCTCCGGCGCTACGTGGACGCCGTCGCCGATCAGCTCGCACCGCACCCGCGGGTCGGTGAGCAGCGCCGGCACCGGGCCGGGGTCGCGGTGGTGGATCGGCGGCAGCGCGTTGTACAGGTGCGCGGCGCGGTCCAGCCCGCGCCCGATGGCGGCCTTGGCCTGCTGAAAGGAGGCGGCGGAATGGCCCAGCGACGGGTGCACGCCGGCGTCGGCCAGCCGGGCGACGGTGTCCATGCCGTCGGGCAGCTCCGGCGCCAGCGTCACCACCTGGACGGCGCCGTCGCCGGCCTCCAGCAGCGCGTCGACCGCCTCCGGCGACGGCAGCCGCAGGTGCTCGCGCTGGTGCGCGCCGCGGTGTGCGCCGGCGAGGAACGGCCCCTCGACGTGGATGCCGAGCAGCTCGACGCCCAGCCCGCCGGCCAGCCGGCCGCGCAGCGTGGCCAGCCCGGCCAGCGTCTGATGCAGCTGGGAGGTCTCGACGCTGGTCGTGGTGGCCAGGCAGGCGGTGACGCCGCCGGCGGCGAGCCAGCGCGAGATGCGGGTCCCGGACTCGGCGTCCGCCGTCATGAAGCTCTTGCCCAGGCCGCCGTGGACATGGGTGTCGACGAAGCCCGGCGCGACGATGTGCCCGGTGACGTCGTGGACGATGTCGACCCGGACCGCGTCGGTGGGCTCGGTGCCGGCGGGCACCTCGCCGGCGGCGATGGTCTGGACGACGCCGTTGCCGAACACCACGGTGCCCGGCGCCAGCCGGCCGTCGGACCACAGGAGGGTGCCGCCGGTCAGCGCGGTGCGCACCGGCTTCTTCGGCCGCGCGGACCGCTGCTCGCGTTCGGGCAGGTCGCCCGGCCAGGACCCGCCGCCAGCCGAGGCCGTCACGGCGCACCTCTGGGCCGCCCGGCAACGCCGGCGGCGACCTCGTTGTCTGCCTCAGACTCCACCAGCGCGAACCCGCTTCCCATAGCCGCTGGTCATGTCACTTGCCCGGACGATACCCGACATAGTCGCCCGCCTAACCAACGGGACCCCGCGGATCCGGCCGACCGGGCCGGAGGCCTGGTACGGCATGCTTCTGGGTCATGCGGATCCTGGTTGCACCGGACAAGTTCGCCGGAACACTCACCGCCGTCGAGGCCGCCGACGCCATCGCCGAGGGCTGGCGGCGCTACGCACCCGGCGACGAGGTCGTCACGGTCCCGATGGCCGACGGCGGGCCCGGCTTCGTCGACGTCCTGCACTCCAGCCTGGGCGGCGAACTGCTCGCCGCCACCGTCAGCGGGCCGCTCGGCGAGCCCGTCCCGGCGACGTTCCTGCTGGCCGGCGACGTCGCGTACATCGAGTCGGCGCAGGCCTGCGGGCTGGCGCTGCTGCCGCTGGGCGACGACGGGCGCACACCGGTCCCGGGCGTCGCGGCGCGGGCGTCCACGTACGGCGTCGGCGAGCTGATCGCGCACGCCGTCGATGCCGGGGCGCGCCGCGTGGTCGTCGGCCTGGGCGGCTCGGGGACGAACGACGGCGGCGCCGGCCTGCTCGCGGCGCTGGGCGCGGAGTCGACGCCGTCCGGCGCGCTGCGCGGCGGGCCCGACGCGCTGGCCGGGCTGACGGCGCTGGACCTCGCCCCGGCGACGGCCCGGCTGGCCGGCGTCGAGCTGGTGGCGGCGTCAGACGTCGACAACCCGCTGCTGGGGCTGCGCGGCGCCACCAACGTGTTCGGCCCGCAGAAGGGCCTCGTCTCAGATGCCGACCGGCTGGCCGCCGACGCCGCGCTGACGACGTTCGCCGACCTCGCCGACCGGCGGGTCGCGGACCACCGGGGCGCGGGCGCGGCGGGCGGGCTGGGGTACGGGCTGCTGCTGCTCGGCGGGGTCCGCGAGCCGGGCTTCGACACCGTCGCACACGCCGTCGGGCTGCCCGAGCTGATCGCCGGCGTCGATCTCGTCATCACGGGGGAGGGGAAGCTGGACTGGCAGTCGATGAGCGGCAAGGTCGTGTCCGGGCTGGCCGCGCTGGCCGGGCCGGCGCTGCGTCCGTGCCTCGCCGTCGCCGGCGCCGTGCAGGTCGGCAACCGCGAGTTGCGGGTCAACGGCATCGAGGCCGCGTACGCGATGGTCGACATCGTCGGCGCCGACGAGTCGTTCGGCCGGCCGCGGGAGAGCCTGGCCGCCGTCGCCGAGCGGGTCGCGAGGACCTGGAGCCGGTGAAGGAATGTCCTTCCGCCGGGTCGCGTTGTAGCGTGGAGACGTAGTCGACCTCCGAGCGGGAGAACGAGATGACGGTTCAGGATCAGGTCACCGACGGTGTCGTGCTGACGGACGGCGCGGCCTCCAAGGTGAAGGCGCTGCTCGACCAGGAGGGCCGCGACGACCTGGCGCTGCGCATCGCGGTTCAGCCCGGTGGCTGTTCGGGCCTGCGCTACCAGCTGTTCTTCGACGAGCGGTCGCTCGATGGCGACGTCGTCAAGGGCTTCAGCGGCGTCAACGTCGTGGTCGACCGCATGAGCGCCCCCTACCTCGGCGGCGCCACCATCGACTTCGTCGACAGCATCGAGAAGCAGGGGTTCACCATCGACAACCCCAACGCCGGCGGCTCCTGCGCCTGCGGCGACTCCTTCCACTGATCGACGCCTGAGCCCCCGCCGTCACGTCACAGCGGGGGCTTTCGCGTGCGTCAGCGCAGGCGGCGGACGGTGTAGGCGGCGCCGTCGGCGCCGTCGGCGCCCACGTACTCGTGCGCCCGCATGCGGCACCACGCCGGCACGTCCGAGGCCGCCGCGGGGTCGTCGGCCAGCACCGTCACCGTCTGCCCCACCTCCACGTCGCCGATGCGCCGGGCCAGCTCGATGATCGGCAGCGGGCAGCGCATCCCGCGGCAGTCGAGCACCAGTGTCGCGTCCGTCACAGTGCCTCCAGGCCGGATCGGAGCCGGGTGACGACGTCCACCACCGCGGCGAGAAAGCGGTCGACGTCGGCGCGGGTGGCGTCGCGGGTCAGCGAGACCCGCACGTTGCCGTGCGTCAGCGCGCCCATCGCCGCCAGCACATGGCTCGGCCGCAGCGTGCTGGACGTGCACGACGACCCGCTGGAGATCGCGAACCCGGCCCGGTCCAGCTCGCTGACCAGCGCCTCGCCGTCGAGGTAGAGGCAGGAGAAGGTCACCAGGTGCGGCAGCCGTAGCGTCGGGTGGCCGACCACCTCGACGTCGGCCAGGAGTTCCGGGATGCGCGCCCGCAGGTGCTCGACCAGCGCGTTCTGCCGGGCCGCGACGGCCTCGGCCTCCTCCCAGCGGGCCCGCAGCGCCGCCGCGGCCGCCAGCGCGCCGGGCACGTTCTCGAACCCCGGCGCCCGGCCGCCGCCGCGCTCGTCGTCGGGCAGTGGCGAGCGCCACCGCACGTTCCGGCGCACCGCGAGGACGCCGACGCCGGCCGGCCCGCCCCACTTGTGCGCGCTGGCCGTCAGCACCGACCAGTTCCGCGGGAGTGCGACCCGGCCCACCGCCTGCGCGGCGTCGACCAGCAGCGGGACGCCCCGCTCGGCGCAGTGCCCGCCCACCTCGTCGACCGGCTGGACGGTGCCGACCTCGTGGTTGGCGGCCTGCAGGCAGGCCAGTGCGGTGTCGTCGCCGACGGCGCCGGCGAACGCGTCGGCGTCGACCAGGCCGTCGTGGTCGACGCCCACCTCCGTCGTCGTGGTGCCCTCGTGTTTCGCCAGGTGAGCGGCCGACTGCAGCACGGCGGAGTGCTCGACGGCGGACACCGCGACCACCCGCGGGCCGCCACCCTGACGCCGTCGGGCCAGCACCGTCCCCAGCACGCCCAGCTGCACCGCCTGCGTCCCGCTGGCCGTGAACGTCACCTCGTCCGGCCGCGCGCCGACCACCGCGGCGACGATCTCGCGGGCGTTGTCCAGCAGCAGCCGGGACCGCCGGGCCGCGCCGTACAAGCGGGCCGGATCGGCCCAGCCCTCCTCCGCGGCGGCCAGCAGGACCTCGCGGGCCGCGGGGTGCAAGGGCTCGGTCGAGGCCGCGTCGAAGTACCCCGCCGGGGCGGCGCCGGAGCGCTCCGACACGCCGCGCGTGCTCATCGTGTACCTCCCGGAATGATGGCGAAGGGCTACCGCTAGGGTTGGGCGCGACAGGTGAAGTTTGCTCTCGCCACGGTGCCGGTTGCCAATCCGCCCGCCCTGGCGAGCGGGTCGAAAGAGAAGGGCGCCTCGTGAGTCAGTCTGGCAGGGTCCGACCGGCGCGTCGCCGGGCCGTGACCGCCGCCGTTCTCCTCCTCGGCACGATCCTCGTGCTGGGTGGTTGCTCGGCACAGCAGCGCGACGAATGGTCGCGGCTGGCGCTCCCCGAGGGTGCCACCAAGGAGACGCCGCTGATCGGCAACCTGTGGATCGGTGCCTGGATCGCGGCGTTCGCGGTCGGCGCCCTGGTCTGGGGCCTGATCATCTGGGCGGTCATCGCCTACCGCCGCCGCGGCGACGAACTGCCGAAGCAGACACGGTTCAACATCCCGATCGAGTTCCTCTACACGGTCGCGCCGCTGTTCGTGCTGGTCCCGCTCTTCTACTTCACGGCCGACCACCAGGAACAGCTCACCGACACGTCGCAGGAGCCCGACCTCGTCGTCAACGTCATCGGCCAGCAGTGGTCGTGGACGTTCAACTACATGGACGACGACGTCCACGACGTCGGCACCATCAACGACCGGCCCACGCTGTACCTGCCGGTCAACCAGACCGTCCGCTTCGACCTCGAGTCGCCGGACGTCATCCACTCGTTCTGGATCCCGGCGTTCTACATGAAGATGGACGTCATCCCGGGCCACCCGAACGCGTTCCAGGTGACGCCCGACCGCGAGGGCTCCTACGCGGGCCGCTGCGCCGAGCTCTGCGGCGCATACCACCAGTCCATGCTGTTCAACGTCGAGGTCGTCTCCGAGCAGGAGTACCAGGACCACATCGAGCAGCTGCGCGAGACCGGCCAGGAGGGCATCATCGAGCCGCCGATCCGCGGGGCCTACGACGACAAGGTGCTGGACGACAAGAACGCGGGCACCCCGGGAGGTGGCCACGAGTGACGACGTATCTGGAGCGCACCGCCGCCGCCGGCGCCGTGGCCCGGCCGAAGCGCAAGGGCAACGTGGTCGTGCGGTGGATCACGTCCACCGACCACAAGATCATCGGGTACATGTACCTGATCGCGTCGTTCGGGTTCTTCCTGTTCGGCGGCGTGCTGGCGTTGCTCATCCGGGCCGAGCTGTACTCGCCCGGGCGTCAGGTGGTCAGCGACCAGCTGTACAACCAGCTGTTCACCATGCACGGCACGATCATGCTGCTGCTGTTCGCGACACCGCTGTTCATCGGCTTCGGCAACATCATCGTGCCGTTGCAGATCGGCGCGCCGGACGTCGCGTTCCCGCGGCTGAACATGTTCAGCTTCTACCTGTTCGTGTTCGGCGGGCTGATCGTCTGCGCCGGCTTCATCACCCCGGGCGGTGCGGCCGACTTCGGCTGGTTCGCCTACGCGCCGTTGCACAACACCATCTACAGTCCGAACGTCGGTGGTGACCTCTGGGTCGCCGGACTGGCGATGAGCGGTTTCGGCACCATCTTCGGCGCCGTCAACTTCATCACCACCATCGTGTGCATGCGCGCGCCGGGAATGACGATGTTCCGAATGCCGATCTTCACCTGGAACATCCTCATCACCAGCATCCTGGTGCTGATCGCGTTCCCGCTGCTCGCGGCCGCACTGTTCGCCATGCTCGCCGACCGCATCCTCGGCACCCACGTCTTCGATCCCACCGCGGGTGGCGCCGTCCTGTGGCAACACCTGTTCTGGTTCTTCGGCCATCCCGAGGTCTACATCATCGCGTTGCCGTTCTTCGGCATCATCACCGAAGTCATACCGGTGTTCAGCCGAAAACCCTTGTTCGGCTACAAGGGCCTGGTCTTCGCGACGCTGTCCATCGCCGGTCTGTCCATCGCGGTGTGGGCGCACCACATGTACGTCACGGGGGCGGTCAACCTCCCCTTCTTCGCGGCGATGACCATGCTCATCGCCATCCCGACCGGGTTGAAGTTCTTCGCCTGGATCGGGACCATGTGGCGCGGGTCCATCACGTTCGAGACACCCATGCTGTTCGCTCTCGGGTTCCTCGTGACGTTCCTGTTCGGCGGGCTGACCGGTGTCATCCTGGCGTCGCCGCCGCTCGACTTCCAGGTGTCCGACAGCTACTTCGTGGTGGCGCACTTCCATTACGTGGTGTTCGGCACGGTCGTGTTCGCGATGTTCTCCGGGTTCTATTTCTGGTGGCCCAAGTTCACCGGCCGCATGCTGAACGAACGCCTCGGCAAGATCCATTTCTGGCTGTTGTTCATCGGCTTCCACGGCACGTTCATGGTGCAGCACTGGCTGGGCGTCGAGGGCTTCCCGCGTCGCTACTCTAACTACGCGCCCGAGGACGGTTTCACGTTCCTCAACCAGTTCTCGTCGGTGTTCGCGTTCGTGCTGGCCGCGTCGACGCTGCCGTTCCTGTGGAACGTCTGGCAGACCCGGCTCGCGCCCAAGGTCGAGGTCGACGACCCGTGGGGCTTCGGCAACTCGCTGGAGTGGGCCACCTCCTGCCCGCCGCCGCGGCACAACTTCACGTCGCTGCCGCGGGTGCGCAGCGAGCGGCCCGCGTTCGACCTCAAGTACCCCGAGGTCGCCGGCCTGGCCGAGAAGAAGCCGGTGCATGCCGGACCGCTCACCCAGGTACTCGGCCCGCCTGATGTGCAGGAGGACAACAAGTGAAGATCGAAGGCCTGATCTTCGCCATCGTGACGGTCTTCTTCGCGATGGTCACCCCGATCTACTGGTTCATGTCCAAGGACCCGACCGGCACCACGGCGCTCGTCCTCACGTTCGGCCTCGGCGCCATGGTGGCGTTCTACTTCCTGCTGCTGTCGCGGCGCATCGACCCCCGTCCCGAGGACCGCGACGGCGAGGTCGAGGAGCTGGCCGGCGAGTACGGCTTCTACAGCCCGCACTCGTGGTGGCCGCTGGCCGCCGCCGGCGCCGTGTCGATGGTGTTCCTCGGGCTGGTGTTCGCCTGGTTCATCTTCATCATCGGTGTCGCGCTGTCCGCCATGGCCGCCATCGGCTGGGTGTTCGAGTACTACCGGGGCGAATTCGCCCACTGAGCTCCGCTCTTCGGCGCCGCCTGCGGGTCCCTGGTGGACTCGCGGGCGGCGCTGTGTCGTGCGGTGGCTTCGACGGGGCGCTTGTGTTGGTGTAGACCTGATGGTGGAGGTTCGCCCGCCCGACATCCTCTCGGAGGTGGTCGTGATGTCGACTCGCCCCCTCACCACCCAGCTTCGCCGCGTCGACGACGCCTTGCGCACCCTCGTCGACGAACGCGACCACAGCGACGACCCCGCGGACGCCCTACGCGCGGCCGAATCCATCGACCACTGGCTCGACGAACGCCTCGCCCTCATGAAGACCCGCGACGACGGGTCCGGCCTCGCCACCACCGACCACGGCCGCTGACCCCACACGTTCGAGTTGCCTGGCCGACTCCTGCGCCCGCGCCGCGCCTGCCCGCCGTCGCGCACTCCCTCGGCCCGGCCCTGACCCGTCCTGCGCGCACCCTCGCGCCGCGCCCGCCGCGAACCCCACCCCGCGCCGCCCGCCGCTATGCACCCGCGCCCCACAACCGTCGAGCCCCCGCCCGGCGCGCACCCCGGGCCGCACGCCGTCCCGCGCCACACCGTCCCTCGCGCCGCCCGCCGCTAGGCACCCGCGCCCCACAGTCGTCGAGCCCCTGCCCGGCGCGCGCCCTCGGGCCGCACGCCGTCCCGCGCCACACCGTCACGCACCCCGCCCAGCTCCGACCCGCTATCGCGCACCCTCGCGGCCAGCACGGGACGACCGGCGCCGACTCAGCCCATCGTCCACGGCTGCGAACGGCGGCTACCGGCCAGCTGTCCTAACACGGCCGATCGGCGCTGCCCACCCAGCGCTCGGCACGCAACCTCGGTCGGTCCAACGGCCGGCGCAGCGTGGTTCGCGACCCGAAGCCGGTTCAGGGCTCCGCGACCGGCCGCGCGATGTCGTCGCACGTCACGTCGAGCGCCTCCCGAGACCTCGCCCCGTCGCCCGCCGTCCGATCCGTGGCCACGGCCGCCGGCACCACCGCCGGCTCCGGCTCCTTGTCCCTCGACGTCGCCAACACCGAGCCGATCAGGATCAGCCCGAACCCGACCCCCGTGAACACCGTGATCCGCTCGTCCAGCACCGCCACGCCGAGCAGGAGCGCCACCGCCGGATTCACGTACGTGATGACCGTCGCCCGGCTCGGCCCTACCTCCGCGACCAGCGCGAAGAACACCAGGAACGCCGCCACCGTGCACACGGCGCCGAGGCCGGCGACGCTGAGCCAGACCTCGCCCGACAGCGGCTCGCCCGGCCACTGCGCCAGCCCGAGCGGCAGGTACAGCACCGCCGACGCCGTCAGCGAGGCCGCCATCACGCCGAGGCCGGGCAGCTGCGACAGCCAGCGCGACAGGATGATCGGCCCGACGGCGTAGCAGACCGCGGTACCGGCGACCGCGAGCACCGGCGCCGGGCTGCTCGCCTCGACATCGAAGCCGACGAGGGCGGCGACGCCGGCGAAGCCCACCAGCAGGCCGGCCTGCCGTCGCCGGCCCGGCCGCTCCGTCCCCATCGCCCACACCAGTACGGCGCCGACCAGCGGCACCGCGGCGACGAGCAGGCCGGTCAGCGAGCTGGACAACTCCTGCTCGGCGTACCCGAGCAGATACCACGGGATACAGATCTCGATCAGCGTGAACGCCAGCAGCATCCGCCAGTGGGGGAGCAGCGGGCGCAGGTACCCGCGCCGTGCCGCCAGTGGCAGCAGCAGCGCCGCGCCGATCGCCGTCCGCGCCAGCACGATCGAGGCCGGCGACAACTCGTCGACGGCGACCTTGATGAGCATGTAGGGGATGCCCCAGATGATCCCCAGCGCGACGAAGAGCATCCACCCTCGACGGGACACACCGGCCTCCTCGACCATTGCGCGCCCCACCGGAACGCGTTGTCCACAGTGAATCTTCGCGGCGGCAGTTATCCACATTCGAGCGATCGGCGGTTGAGCCGAAGAGCTTCGCGGAGGAATGTCGCCTCCATGAAGATACGCGAACCCCACAACAGCACTGTCACGGCGGGCAACGCTGGCGAGCTCCTGGCCGCGGTCCCGCACCTCATCGGCTTCCACCCGCAGTCCAGCCTCGTGGCGATCCATGTCGACCTGGAACAGCAGCGCACCGGCACACTGCTGCGCTTCGACCTGCCCGACGGCGACCACGAGGACTTCGCGGCGGAGGTGGCCAGGCGCATCGAACACGGGCAGCCCGACGCCGTCCTCCTCGTCTGCTACGGCGACGGCGGACCGCCGGGCACCAGGGCGGCACCGGGGCATCCGCCGGACGGCGTGTCGCAGGGCGCGCTGCCGCATCAGGTTGTGATGGAACGCGTGCTGGCCGTGCTGGCCGGCGGCCCGGTGGCGGTCCTGGGGACGGCGTACGTCGACGGCGGGAGGTGGTGGACGTATGACTGCGACCATCCGGGCTGCTGTCCTGCTGAAGGCGTGCCGTTGCCTGATCCCGGCGTCGGCGCGGCAGCGGGCGTCGAGGCTCTGATGGCGCTGGCCGGGCGGCGGACGCTGGCATCGCGGCGTGAGCTGGAAGACGCCGTGCGCGGGCCGTTCGGCGCGGACGAGAAGGCCATGGTCCGGGTCTTCGAACGGATCGACCGCGAGTTGGCGACAGAGGCGCTGACCGACGGCGTCGAGGCGGTGCGGGGCCGAACACTGGTGCTCGCGCGGCTGCTGCTGGCGCGGTCGGCCGAGGGCGGGCCAGCGCCATCCGACGACGACGTGGCGCGGCTGAGCCTCGGCGCGGCGGACCTCCTCGTGCGCGATCGGTTCCTTGCGTTCGAGGGCGCCGATCCGGCCGCCTGGCTGGGCCTCCTGACCGCACTGGCCCGGCGCGCCCCCGACTCCCGCGCGGCGCCCATCTGCAGTGTCGTCGCGTGGGTCGCCTACCAGCAGGGCGACGGCGCGCTGGCGAACGTCGCGCTCGACCGGGTGCAGCTCATCGATCCCCAGCACACCATGGCCCAACTGCTGCGCGACTGCCTCGAGGGTCAGGTGAGCCCCGGCCACATCGCTGCCCTGACCCGCGAGGCCGTCGAGGCCACGGATCGGGCGCGGAAGGAGGTGAGCGGAGCTGGGGCCGCCTAGAGTCGGAACGTGGGACCACGGCGCTACGTGTTCGTCACCAGGTGGTGGGTGGGCGCGGCGCTTGACGAGACGTGTACGTTCCTGACGTCGCCCGGGCAGCGCTGGGTGGACTGGTGGCCCTCCATCCAGACGGCCGACGTGCGGCGAACGGACGGGCTCGTGGGCAGCACCGCGCGTGCACCTGGCGCAGCCCGGCCGGGTATCGGCTGAGGTTCGCGCTGACGCTGACCGGGGACGAACCGGGCCGTCTGGTCGTCCTCGCCGCCGACGGTGACCTGGCCGACACCAGCACGGTGCGGTTCGCCGCCGTGCCCGGCGGCACCCGCCTGGACATCGAGCTGCGCGTCGCCACGACCCGTGCCTGGACGAACGTCGCCGGTCCGCTGCTCGGCCCGCTGTTCCGCTACGGCCACAGTGCCATCATGCGCCGCGGTGAACGCGGTCTGCGGCGGGTGCTCGACAGCTCCGTGGCGGACCCGGGGTTGCCGGGGGAGCGCGGCGGTCCGTCCGGCTCTGCGGCGGGCGCCAGGTTGTCGAGTCGGGCTGTCGATCGCTCAGCGACGGATGCCGAGCCGCCCGGGGAGCACAGCGGCGGTCCGTCCGGCTGACCATTGTGCCGCCGCCACGTCGGCAACGGGCCGCCGACAGGGCATGCCCGCGCGCCGCCGGGCACGCCCGCGCCGGAAACAGGCCGAGCCGGGCATGCGCAGTGCCCAGAAGGCGTGGCGCCAGGAACACGCGGCGGCGGAGGCACGCTGTGCCGGGACCACGTGGCCCTGGGCGTGTGCGGCGCGGCGTCGGGCTTGCGCCGTGCCGACAAGGACGTCCGGCGAACGCAGAACGCCCGGGCCGTCCGTCGTGGACGACCCGGGCGCTCCGTGGACCTTGAAATGGAACTACTACTGCTGACCGCTGGGCAGTTCGTCGCGGGCAGAGTCGGAGCCGCCGTGGCCATCGTGGTGGGCGGCCTCGAGTTCTTGCACCGTCGGCTTCTGCACGACGTCGCCGAAGTAGAAGCGGGAGAGGCGGGCCTGCGCACGCTTGGCGCGGTAGTTCGGGTTCGGGATGCCGTTGGCGTCCGTCGCCGGGCCGGGGTCGGACGGCAGTTGCCGCTCGTGCCACGTCAGCTGGTACGCCTGAGCCTGCGACAGCGGCGCGTGCAGCTCCGAGAACTCGCCGTCGGGGCTGACCATGACGATGCCGGTCTCGCGGCCGTGCATCACCTTGTCGCGGTCGCGGCGTTGCAAACCCATGCAGATCCGCTTCGTCATGATGAACGCCAGTGGTGGCAGCACGAAGATGCCGATGCGGATGAACCAGGTGATCCAGTTGACCGGGATCTCCAGGATCGTCGCGAAGAAGTCATTGCCACCGGCGATCCACAGCAGGACGTAGAAGACGATGAACGCGACACCGATACCCGTCCGCACCGGCACGTTGCGCGGCCGGTCCAGCAGGTGGTGCTCCCGGGTGTCGCCGGTCGCCTTCTGCTCGAGCCACGGGTACAGCGCGAGCGGCGTCAGGATGATGCCGGGCAGCAGGATCGCCGGGATGAGCACGCTCATGCTCACCGGGTGGTCGAAGATGTAGAACTCCCACGCAGGCATCACCCGCAGGGCGCCATCGAGGAACCCGACGTACCAGTCGGGCTGGGTGCCGGCCGACACGACTGATGGATCGTACGGGCCCCACAGCCAGACCGGGTTGATCTGGATCGTCGCCGCCAGCAGGACGATGACGCCCATGACGATGAACTGGAAGCCACCGGCCTTGGCCACGTAGATGGGGAAGAACGGTGCGCCGGCGACGTTGTTGTTCGTCTTGCCGGGGCCGCCCCAGTGGGTGTGCTTCTGGTACCAGAGGATCATCAGGTGCGCGGTGACCAGCGCGATGATCAGCCCTGGAACCAGCAGGATGTGTACCGGGTAGAGCCGCGCGATGATGTCGTCGCCCGGATACTCGCCACCGAACAGGAACGACGACATGTAGGTGCCGACGATCGGGATGGCGAGCATGCCGCCCTCGATGATCCGCAGGCCGGTGCCCGACAGCAGGTCGTCGGGGAGCGAGTAGCCGGTGAAGCCGGCCGCCACGGCCAGGACCAGCAGCACCACGCCGATCAGCCAGTTGATCTCGCGCGGCTTGCGGAACGCGCCGGTGAAGAACACCCGCAGCATGTGGGCCGACATGGCGGCCACGAAGATCAGCGCGCCCCAGTGGTGTACCTGGCGCATCAGCAGGCCGCCGCGCACCTCGAATGAGATCTCCAGCGTCGACGAGTACGCCTCGGACATGCCGACGCCGCGCATCGGGAGGTAGGCGCCCTCGTACACGACGTGCGCCATCGTCGGCTTGAACCAGAGCGTCAGGAACACGCCGGACAGCAGGATCATGATGAAGCTGAACAGCGCGATCTCCCCGAGCAGAAACGACCAGTGGTCGGGGAAGACCTTGCGGATGTTGCGCTTCAGCCAGTTGGACGCGGTGATCCGCTGGTCGACGAAGTCGACGACTTTTCCGGCACTGTTGACGATGGCGCTCATCGCGTGCGCTCCCAGTAGCTCGGCCCGACGGGCTCGGTGAAGTCGCTCTGTGCGATCAGGTAGCCCTCCGAGTCTACGGCGATCGGCAACTGCGGGAGGCTCCGCGCTGCCGGGCCGAAGATCACCTTGCCGTTGTCCGAGAGGTCGAACGTGGACTGGTGACACGGGCAGAGCATGTGGTGGGTCGTCTGCTCGTAGAGGCTGATCGGGCAGCCGACGTGCGTGCAGATCTTGGAGTACGCGAGGATGCCGTCGACGCCCCAGTTCTCGCGGCCGGGCTCGACGTGGATGTCCTCCGGCAGCATGCGCACCAGCATGACCGGCGACTTCGCCCGCTCGTTGATGCGCTCGGGCCCGTGCTCGGGCAGGGCCTCGAACGTCGCCGGCATGGCGTTGACCAGCTGGCCGATCTCGAGGTCCGCGGCCCGGATGGGCATGAACGTGACGTCGGTGAGGACGCGCACGCCCTCGGCCCAGATGGTGTGCTCCTTGCGCTGGGCCGGCGTCCCGCCGGTGTTGGGGCCGAGGTCGCGCAGCATGATCACCGCGGGCAGCGGCAGCAGCGCCAGCGCGCCCAGCAGCGAGTTGCGGATCAGCTTGCGCCGGCCGAAGCCGGTCTCCTCGGTGCCGGTGTCGAAGTCGGCGATGGTGGCGGCGCGAGTCTCGTCGTCGCTGCGCAGCTCGTGCCGCTGGTGCACGACCTCGGGGGACGTCATCAGCGACCGCGCCCACTGGACGGCCCCGGCGCCGAGGAGGAACAGCGCCAGGCCCAGCGTGAGCCCGAGCGTGAGGTTCGACACCTGCACGTCGCCGATGTTCACGCCGTTCTCGGGGTTGTCAGGGTGGATCCCGACGACCACGTAGAAGACGATGAACGCGACGGTCAGCAGCGAGGCCAGCGTGAACATGCCGGCGACCTGTCGCTCGGCGCGCCGCTCGGCCTTGTCGTCGACGTCGGTGAGCCGCAGCTCGTCGTGGTGGAGTCCGGGGTCGGCGATCGGGTCGGCCGGCACCACGGCGTGCTCGCCGTGGGGAACGACCGCGTGCTCGTCACCGTTGGGGTTCACGTTGTGCGTGCTCATGCCTTCGACGACCTCGTCACGATCCAGGTGGCCATGCCGATCAGCAGGCCGATACCGACCAGCCACGCCCAGAGACCCTCGGCGACCGGCCCGGCCCGGCCGATGGCGAGGCCACCGGGGTCTGGCTCGTTCTGCACGCTGTCGAGGAACGCGATGATGTCGCGCTTGTCCTCGGGGGTGACCGTCGCATCGTTGAACACCGGCATCGCCTGCGGGCCGGTGAGCATGGCTTCGTAGATGTGCCTCGGCTCGACGCCGGTGAGGTTCGGCGCGAACTGGCCCATCGTCAGCGCACCACCCTGACCCGTCGTGTTGTGGCACTGGGAGCAGTTGGTGCGGAACAGCTCGCCGCCGCGCGCGACGTCGCCCTGGGACGCGTCGAGGTACTCCTCGTCGGGCTCGGCGGGGCCGGGAGCCAGCGAGGCGACGAACGCGGAGAGCGCGTCGATCTGGTCCTGCGAGTACGAGACCGGCTTGCGGACGGCCTGTGCGGACGGCGCGGCCAGCGGCATGCGGCCGGTGCCGACCTGGAAGTCGACCGAGGCGGCGCCGACGCCGATCAGCGACGGGCCGAGGACGTCGCCGTTGGCGTTGATCTGGCCCTCGCCGTTCAGGCCGTGGCAGGACGAGCAGCCGATGGCGAACAGCTGCCGGCCTTCCTCGATCTGCGTGGACGAGGCGGCCTGGACGTTCTGCGACGTCGACGGTGCCAGCGCGGCGTACGCGCCGCCGGCGGTGAACAAGACGGCCACCAGCACGGCGATCGCGGCGAGCGGGTGCCGCCGCCGGGTGGACAGCAGCCGCCCGATCCGCGAGACGCGGGGCCGGCCGGACAACGATCTGGGCACGTCTCTCCTCGTCACTTGACCACGTAGATGGTGAGGAACAGGGCGATCCAGACGACGTCGACGAAGTGCCAGTAGTACGACACGACGATCGTGCTGGTGGCCTGCTCGTGGGTGAACCGGCGCGTCATGAAGGTGCGGCCCAGCAGGAACAGGAACGCGACGAGGCCGAGCGTGACGTGGATGCCGTGGAACCCGGTGGCGAGGTAGAAGATGGAGCCGTACGGGTCGCTGGACAACGTCAGGCCCTCGTGCAGCGCCAGCTCGGCGTACTCGAACACCTGGCCGCCGATGAAGAAGGCGCCCATGAGGAACGTCAGCACGAACCACTCGCGCATGCCCCACTTGCCGACCTGCCACAGGCCGCCCAGGCGGCCCACTTGGCCGCGCTCGGCCCGCAGCACGCCCAACTGGCAGGTGACCGAAGACAGCACCAGAACGGTGGTGTTCACCAGCGAGAAGGGGACGTTGAGCAGCTCGGACTGCTGTTCCCAGAGGGCAGGGGCGTTGGACCGGAGCGTGAAGTAGATCGCGAACAAGGCCGCGAAGAACATCAGCTCACTGGACAGCCACACGATGACCCCGACAGCGACGAGACTCGGTCGCTCGGGTTGCCTCGTGTGGGCAGCGTCGACGGCGGTTGCAGAAGCCACGCCCGTCATTATGTCGGTCGCACTTCGCGAGCACGACAGGACCCCGGGGTTGAGAGTTCCCGGCGTGTCCCATCCATCCTGCGCGGTCGCGGAAAGTTAAGCAAGCCTTACCTGAGTGACCGGACGGCGAGACGGTCCTCGCCGTCCGGCGGGCGCGCACCGGTACCATCGTCTCGACCAGCCAGCCAGCCGAGAGATCCCAGCGAGGACCCGCAGGATGAGCAGCACCGAGCCGACCACGACGATCCTCGTCTACAGCGACGATCGCACCACGCGCGAGCAGGTGCGGCTGGCCATCGGCCGGCGTCCGGCCGCGGACCTGCCGAAGGTGGAGTTCGTCGAGGTCGCCACGCCAGCCGTCGCCATCCGGACGCTCGACGCCGGCGGCATCGACATCGCCGTGCTCGACGGCGAGGCGGTCCCGGCCGGCGGCATGGGCCTGGCCCGCACCATCAAGGAGGAGATCTACAACGCTCCGCCCGTGCTGGTGCTGATCGGCCGCCCGCAGGACGCCTGGCTGGCGACGTGGTCGCGGGCCGAGGCGGTCGTGTCGCACCCGCTCGACCCCATTGCCGTCGCGTCCGCCGTGGCCGGCCTCATGCGGCGCCGCACGTCCGGCGTCACCGCCACCTCATGAGCGAGGCGCAGCAGACCTGGCCCGCCGTTCTCACGGCGCTGGTCGCGGGCGACGACCTCTCCACCGAGTCGGCCGCCTGGGCGATGGGCGAGATCATGCGCGGCGAGGCGACGCCGGTGCAGATCGCCGGGTTCGCGGTCGCGCTGCGTGCCAAGGGCGAGACGGTCACCGAGCTCGAGGGCCTGGTCCAGGCCATGTACGAGGTCGCGACGCCGTTCCCGGACCCCGGTCCCGCACTGGACATCGTCGGCACCGGCGGCGACCGCGCGCACACCGTCAACATCTCGACCATGGCGGCCATCGCCGCGGCGGGGGCCGGCGCGCGCGTCGTCAAGCACGGCAACCGCGCGGCGTCGTCGCTGTGCGGGGCGGCCGACCTGCTGGAAGGGCTCGGTATCCGGCTGGACCTCCCGGTCGCGCGGGTGGCCGAGATCGCCGTCGAAGCCGGCATCACGTTCTGCTTCGCTCCGGCGTTCCACCCGTCCCTGCGGTACGCGTCGACGGCTCGCGCGGAGTTGGGCATCCAGACGACGTTCAACATGCTCGGCCCGATGGCCAACCCGGCCCGGCCCAGCGCCCAGGCGGTCGGCGTGGCCGACGCGCGGGTCGCGGGGCTGATCGCCGGGGTGCTGGCCGGACGCGGCACGTCCGCCCTGGTCTTCCGCGGCGACGACGGCCTCGACGAGCTGACCACCACGACGACGTCGCGAGTGTGGGTCGTGCGCGACGGCGACGTGTCGGAAGAGCGGTTCGACCCCACGTCGCTGGGCATCGCGCCGGTGCCGGCCGAGGCGCTGCGCGGCGGCGACGTCGCCTACAACCTCGGCGTGGCCCGGCGGTTCGTCGGCGGCGAGAAGGGCCCGGTGCGCGACGCGGTGCTGCTCAACGCCGCGGCGGGGCTGGCAGCGTACGACGCTCTCGACGCGTCGCTGACCGACCGGCTGGCGGCAGGGCTGGAGAAGGCCACGGCAGCCATCGACTCCGGCGCGGCCGAGCGAGTGCTGGACCGCTGGGTGGCGGCCGCCTCCGCCTGACGCCGGCTGCTTCTGGCGCTGGTGCCGGCCCGCTTCTGCTTGGCGGCCGCCGCTGTCGCTTGACGGGGGCTGCTTCCGCCCGACCGGGCTGCTGCCGCTTGACCGGGGCCGCTGCCGTCTGACGGAGGCCGCTTCTGCTGTTGCGGGTGGTCGACGTCTTCTACTCGCTGCCGTCGCTGTTCGTGCTTGGCGGCCGGCGCTGTCGCTTGACCGGGCCGGTGCTGCCGCTTGGCGCGGACGCTGTCGCTTGACGAGGGCCGCTTCCGCTTGGCGATAGCCGTTGCCGCTTGACGCCGGCCCGGTCCTGGCGTTGTTGAGCCGGTAACCACTGGTCAGCCGGGTTTCGCCGAGTCTGTCGGTACCCGCCCATAGGGTGGGCCCACCCGGGCCGGGCGGGTCATGCCTACCACGGCGCGAAACGGCGCGGGGCGTGCGCACGTCGGCTTGACACGTGGCCGACGCGCACGCCGACTCGGACGGGATGGACGCGCGCAGGCCGACCCGAATGGGGCGGATGCGCGCACGCCGACCAGGACGGGACGAACGCCCGCACGCCGACCCGGCCGGCTCGGACGGGGCGGACGCGCGCGCTCGCAGCGGCCGCTGCGGGAACCCGACCCACAGCCCGGCGGCCCCGGGCGGGTGCCGGCGACCCGAGCGGTCGCAGGGCGTGACAGGCGCTCTTCGTCAGTCCTCGGCGCCGAGGGCGAACGCGGCCTCGAGGTCGTGCTTGGAGTAGGTGCGGAAGGCGATGTGCGTCTCGGTGTTGAGCACGCCGTCGACCTTGTTGAGACGGTCGGCGACGACCTCGGCGATGGCGTCGTGGGTGCGCACCCGGACGAGGGCGACGAGGTCGATGTCGCCGGTGACCGAGTAGACCTCGCTGACGCCGTCGAGGGCGGCGATCTCCGTCGCGACCTCCGGGATGCGCGCGACGTCGGCCTGAATGAACACGATGGCGGTGATCACGTGATGTCTCCTCGGGGTGTATCCGGTACGGCGCCGACACTACCGCTAGCGCAGCGGCCGCAAGGGACGCCGGTCGGCGAACGGGCGGGCGGCGCGCTGATCGTCGTCGCGGGCGTCGGCGACGGCGGAGTAACCGGCCGCGCTGGGCCACGGCAGCGTCCAGACGCCGTCGACGCGGACCAGCCGGGTGCCGGGGGTCTCCAGCCAGCGCAGCACGCACTCGGTCTCTTCGGCGGTGGCGGCGGGCAGCGGCTCGGGCGCCGGCTGCACCGTCTCGGCCGTCGCGACGAGGGCCTCGACGGCCGGGCGTGGGTCGACGCCGGGTGGGGTGACCTCGGCGCCGGCCAGCCGTCCGTACCGGACGACGTGCAGTTCCCACCCGCCCAGCTCACGTCGCCGAGCCGCCACCAGCTGCGGCACCGATGCCAGCGACGCCATGCGCTGTGACCGCACGAGCGACCGCACGAGCGTGGCCAGCCGGTCGCGCCGGACAGCGGCCTCCTCGTAGCGTTCCTGGCCGGCGAGCGCCGTGATGCGGTCGAGCAGTTTGCGCACCAGCGGCCCGGGATCGCCGGTGAACGCGTGCCGCACCTGGTCGACGTGTACCGCGTACTCCGCCGCCGACTCCGCGCCCGTGCATGGCGCGCCGCAGCGGCCCATGTCGGCCAGGATGCACGCGGACGACGACGGCGACGCGGACAGCCGCTGCGTGCACTGGCGGATCGGGACCGCCTCGTGGATGGCCGTCATGGCCGCCTCGGCGATGCGCCGCGACCCGAACGGCCCGAGGTAGGCGGAGCCGTCGTCGCGGACCTGCCGGACCAGCGACAGGCGCGGGAACGCCTCGATGGTGAGTTTGAGCCAGCTGCCGCGTTCGGGGAACCGTGACCGCCGGTTGTACCGGGGCTTGCGCTCGGCGATGAGTCGCAGCTCGCGGACCTCGGCCTCCAGCGGCGTGGCGCACTGGATGCCGGTGACGCCGGTGGCGATGGAGACCATCTCGGTCATCCGCGACCGCGTCTCGGACGCCGTGAAGTAGGTGCGCACGCGGGTGCGCATGTCCTTGCTCTTGCCGACGTACAGGGTCTCGCCGTCGGGGGCGGTGAACAGGTAGACGCCGGGCGCGTGCGGCAGCTGCTCGGACAGGTGCCGCTTCTGCCGCTGCGCCACGGTGACCTTGCTCTGCCAGAGCGCCAGCTCCTCGACGGTGTGCACACCGACGTTGCCGAGCCGTTCGAGCAGGCCGTGCAGCACGTCGACCGTCGCCCGGGCGTCGGCCAGCGCCCGGTGGTTGGGCGTGGTGGAGGCGTGGAACAGCCGGGCCAGTGTGGACAGCTTGCAGTCGCGGGCCTCGTCGCGCGACAGCACCCGGCGGGCCAGCCGCGCGGTGTCGAGCACCTGGAACGTGGGCCAATGGGTGCCGGTGACCTCGCATGCGGCCTTCAGGAACCCGACGTCGAACGGCGCGTTGTGGGCGACGAGGACGCTGCCGCGGGCGAACTCGAGGAAGGCCGGCAGCGTCGACTGGATGGGCGGCGCACTGGCCACCATGTAGTCGGTGATGCCGGTGAGCACGGCGATGAACGGCGGGATGGACGACGCCGGGCGGACCAGCGTGTCGAACTCGCCCACGACCTCGCCGCCGCGGACCTTCACCGCCCCGATCTCGGTGATCTCGTTGCCGTCGGGTCCGCCGCCCGTGGTCTCGAGGTCGACCACGACGAACGTGGTGGAGACCAGCGGCATGCCGATCTCGTCGAGCGTGCCCTGGATGGCCACGGCCGTCATGTCGCACCCCTCTCGGTCGATCGGCCACCTGATGCGCACAGTAGGCACCGGCACTGACAATCTCCGGGCACGACCCGCGGTTCGCCGTCCTTTGTGGGACTCCAGCCGCGCCGGACCTCGCGGGCGGCGTCCACGCCGCGCACGGCCTACGCTGGGCGGGAACACGTCCGACGAACCGACGCCGAGGAGCAGCCCATGCCCGTTCCCCAGCCGTCCGAGACCACTCGGTGGCGCTGCGCGCAGTGCGGCAACCTGACCCGGTTCGACGTCGTGCGGTCCAGCCGCGTGCGCGAGTTCGTGCACGTCGACCTCGCCGGTGACCCGAAGGTCGAGGAGACCGACGTCCTCGCCGAGTCCGTCGAGCGGGTGGTCTGCCGGTGGTGCGGTGGTGAGGGAACGGTGGAGCTCGTCGCGCGTCCAGACTCAGCGTGAGCACACTGCCCGACGCGGTGCGGTCGCGGCTGGTCGCACTGGGGTCGGACGTGCTGGGCGCCCTGCCCGCGGGCGACGTCCCGGGGGTGCTGCGGCCGGTCGCGAAGTTCGCGGCGGCCAAACGGGCCCGCCTCGGCGGCAGCGCCATCGCGTCGGCCCTCGACACCGAGCCGGGGTTCCGCCGCCGTGTCCTCGACGCCGCGTCGGCCGCCGACCCGGCCCTCGTCAAGGCGCTGGAGTCGGGCGCGGCGCCGGCCGCCGCCGACCCCGTCGACGTCGCCGTCCTCGCCTACCTGCTGCGGCCGGACGGCTGGGAGGCCATGGTCGAGGCCGCCGCCGCCTCCGTCCGTCACGGCGACGACGCCGCCCGGCTCACCCGCGAGGCGGCCGCCGCCGAGCGACTGCGCGAACAGCTCGACGCGGCCCGCGCGACCACGCGGGAGCTGCGCACGACCATGCGGGCCGAGCTCGACCGCGTCAAGGCCGAGAACACCATGCTGCGGCGGCGCGTCCAGGAGACCCGCGAGCGGCTGAGCGAGGTCCGTCAGCAGGAGCACGACGAGCAGGAGCAGGCCGGCCGCGAGCTCTCCGACGCCCGCGCCGCCCTCCGCACGGCGGAGACCGAGGTCCGGCGACTGCGCACCCGCCTGGCCGACGCCGAGGCGGCCCTCGAGGCGGCCCGCCGCAGCGGCCGGGCCGAACGCAGCCTCGGCACCGCCCGGCTGGCACTGTTGCTGGACACCCTCGGCGACGCCGCGGCGGGCCTGCGCCGGGAACTGGCGCTACCCGCCTCCACGCTGGCCCCCGCCGACACCGTCGAGGCGGCGATCCCCGGCAGCCCGCTGGACGGCGGCGCGGTCGGCCGCGCCCGGGGGGCCGACGAGCCCGGCTACCTCGACGAACTGTTGTCCCTGCCGCGCGTCCACCTCGTCGTCGACGGCTACAACGTCACCAAGGCCGCGTGGCCGACGATGCCGCTGGACGCCCAGCGGTCGCGGCTCGCGCAGGGACTGGCGGCGGTGGCGGCACGGACGGGCGCCGAGGTCACGCTGGTCTTCGACGGTGCGGACGTGACGGTGCCGCCGCCGGTCGCGGGGGCCGGGATCCGGGTCCGGTTCAGCCCGGCCGGGCAGACGGCGGACGAGCTGATCCGGCGCCTGGTCCGGGCCGAGCCCCAGGGCCGCCCGGTGATCGTGGTCTCGTCCGACCGCGAGGTGGCCGACGGCGTCCGGCGCCCCGGCGTGCGCAGCGTCGAAGCGGTGGCGCTGATCGGGTTGCTTCGGCAGTGAGCCCGGCCACGCCCTCATGATCATCGGCGATCGACCACGTCATACTGGGGTCGATCGCCGATGATCATGAGGGCGGGGAGCCGGTCGCCGAACCCCGCCAGCAAGGGTGAGCGGCCAGCGGACCCGGAGCACAGCGAGCAGTGAAGCCCGGGCCCATTGTTCGGCTGGCCCCCTGACGCTGCTTGAACGCTCCCGACAATGGAGAGCAGCAGGGGGCTGGCCAACGCGGCAACCCGGCCAACGCGAGCCGGCCAACCAAGAAGCGGCGAACCGCTGCCCCGGCGAACCGCGACAGCCACAAGACCACATCAATCACTCTGGTAACACGGGTCCCACCAGCGCGGACTCCGGTCGCACTCCGGTTGTACACCGACTTTGTCGGACCCTGCCCCTAACGTTCTTGATCAGCGGGGAGAACGGCTCACCGCTGAAGGCGCGAGAGGGAGGGAAGTCATGCACATCGACTGCGACCGCTGCGAGATGCGGGGCCTGGCGTGTTCTGACTGCGTGGTCTCGGTGCTCCTGGGGCCCATCGACAACGAGTTGGGTGGTGAGGAGCGGCAGGCGCTCGGCGTCCTCGCGGAGGCGGGGCTGGTGCCGCCGCTGCGTCTGGTGGTGGCTGAGGGTGACACCGGGGCGAGAAATTCCGCCGAAACCCCCGCGAGGGATTTGCGGGAGGCACGTGAGGCTGGCTAGGCTCCCGGCCCAGGTGCCTGAATCCCGCCCCGAAGGAAGGACCAGAGTGCCTGAGCCAGGTGGTCCCCCCCGCCGTCCGCGCCGCGCGCTTGTCGTGCTGTGCACCGCCGCAGTCAGCGTCGCGGGGGGAATGACCCTCATCACCCAGAGCAACGCCGATCCGAAGCCGACGATCTCCGAGGTCAGGGAGCAGGTCGACAGCCTGTACCACCAGGCCGAGCAGGCGACGGAGCGGTACAACGCCGCCACCGACGAGCTCACCGAGGTGAAGCGCCGCATCGAGCGGGCGCAGGCGTCGGTCGAGCGGCAGCAGGCAGCGGTCGACGCCGTGCGAGCGCAGATCGGCGCGTACGCCGCGGCCACCTACCGGTCCGGCGGCATCGTCGACCCCACACTGCAGACGCTGCTGGCCGAGAGCCCCGAAGACTTCCTCGCGCAGTCGTCGGTCATGAACGCGTTCGCCGGCCAGCAGGCCGAGAGCCTGGCCAGCGCCGCCGACGTGAGCCGCAGCTACGAGACGGCCCGCCTCATGGCCGACGAAGAGCTGACCCGTCAGCAGGCCGTCGAGGCCACGCTGGAGTCGGAGCAGGCCACCGTCGAGAAGCTGCTGGCCGACGCGCAGGAGATCCTCGACCAGCTGGAGGCCGAGGAGCTGCAGCAGCTGGAAGAGGACCGCGAAGAGAACGCCGAGATCCCCGACCGCGGCGAGGACGACGAGACCGACGAGGACGAGGACACCCCGACCGACCCGCCGCCGGTGTCCGGCCGTGCGGGCGTCGTGGTCGAGTTCGGGTTGGCGCAGGTCGGCGAGCCGTACGAGTGGGGCGGCAACGGGCCGGGCAGCTGGGACTGCTCCGGCCTGACGTCCGCCGCCTGGGCCGAGGCCGGGGTGAGCCTGCCGCGCTCGTCCGGCTCCCAGATCAACGTCGGTACTCGCGTCTCGAAGAGTCAGCTCGAGCCCGGCGACCTCGTCTTCTACTACAGCCCCATCAGCCACGTCGGCATCTACATCGGCGGCGGCGAGATCGTGCACGCCACCCACCCGGGTGATGTCGTGAGCGTCGACGACGTCGACCTCATGCCGTTCGCGGGGGCCACGCGGCCGGGCTGACCGAAGACCCCAGACGCGAAGATCCCAAGACGCAGCGAGAGCCGGGCGCCCCACGGGTGTCCGGCTCGATTTCTGTTCAGGACCGGCCCAGCGGACCGGACGAGGCACCCGTGACGCCGTTGTCACGGGGCGCTCGCTCCACCGGTTGCTCTCGCGGTGCAACCGCTGATCGGTGCGACGTCAGCCGACGCTGATGGCGTGTGCCAACTGCCAGCTGATGAACCACGTGCCGGCCAGGATCACAGCGAACACGGCCAGCCGCATCAGAGCGCTCTCGATGCGCAGAGAACCCTGTTGCCGTAGTGCGTCACGCATGGTCGATCACCCCCGGACCTCTCAACCTCATACCGGCGGGTTTACACCGGCTTACATCAAGGATGAGGTCAGATGACTTCGGGGTCGATGGAGCGAGCGTCTACTTACGTATCGACCGAACGGGGGACACCCGTCACAGCCGGTGACCGTGCGTCACGGAGTGTCACAAGAACCGCCCCGATGTCACGGAAGCGCGTCCTGGTGTCACATTACCCCGGTTGCGCCTCTTCTCCATTGCTCAACAGCCCGGCCCGTACCGCGGCCATGATCGCCTGCGCCCGGTTGGACGCGTTGAGCTTGTCGTAGAGCTTCGAGACGTGGGTCTTCGTGGTCGACTCGCTGATGTAGAGCTTGCGGGCGATGCTCGACACGCCGAGGCCGTCGGCGAGGAGGTCGAGCACCTCGCGCTCGCGCCGGGTCAGCTGCGGCCCGGTGGGGTGCAGGCGGCGCTGCATGGCCTCGGCCAGGCCGTCGGCGACGAAGGCGGACGGGGTGGCGGCGGCGTGGCGGGCGGCGGCGACGACGTCGTCGCTGGGGGAGCTCTTCGGCACGAATGCCGAGGCGCCCGCGTCGAGGGCGCCGAACAGGTGATCGTCACCGGCGTACATGGTGAGGATGACCAGGCCGATGTCGCCGCGCGTCTCCCGGAGCTTCTGCGCCAGCTCCAGTCCGCTGCCGTCGGGAAGACGGATGTCGATGACCGCCACCGTGGGTTGGGTGGCCTCGGCGAGCTTCGCCGCCTCTGCGACGGTGGCGGCCTCGCCGACCACGGTGAATCCGGCGTCTCGCTCGAAGGCGCGGCGCAGACCTTGGCGGATGAGCTCGTGGTCGTCCACGAGCATGACCGACATGGGCACGGTTGTTACCCCTCTCCATGAACGTTGCCGAGGGATACGTCGACGACCGTACCGCTCTCGGGCCTGTCTTCGATGACGAGTGTGGCGCCCACTCGCCGGGCTCGCTCGGCCATGATTTCCAGACCGTAGCGGCCACGCGGCTGCTCCCGCATGCCCATGCCGTCATCGACCACGCGAATCTGCGCGTTGGGCGGGCTGACCGACACGGTCACCCACAGGTTCTTCGCCTTGGCGTGCTTGCGTACGTTCGTGATGGCCTCCTGGCCGATGCGCAGCAGTTCGGCCTCGACCTCCGGCCGCAGCCGGTCGTGCTCCTCCTGGTGCACGAGGTGGACCTTCAGCCCGGCCTGGGCGCCCACCTGGCGGGCGTAGGCCGACAGCGACGTTCCGAGGCCGCCGTCGTGGTCGAGGTCGCTGCGCAGGTCGAAGATCGAGTGCCGCAGGTTCGACAGGATGCGGGTGAGCTCCTGCCGCAGGGTGGTCGACAGCGACTTCGCGTCGGCGTCGGTGGTGCGTGCGATGAGGTCGTCGACGAGGTAGCCCAGCGAGGTCAGCTCCTGGGCGATGCCGTCGTGGATCTCGCGGGCCAGCCGGCGCCGCTCCTCGCGGGTGGCCAGTTCGCGCACCTCGTCGAAGAGCAGCGCGGTCTCCAGCCGCAGCGCGCCCTCGTCGGTGGACCCGACGAGCACCTGCAACTCGTCGGAGGAGACCTGGTCGGGCACGTCGGCGACGATGACGCCCATGGTGCGCGACCCGACCCGCAGCGGCAGCACGACGCGGTAGCCGCGGCGGCCGTTGGGGGTCCAGGCGGGTGTCTCGCTGCTCCACGCCTCGAGGACGACGGGGTCGCGCTCGGCGCCGAGCAGCCAGCCGTCGTCCTCGCCGCGGTGGGCGAGCGGGAACAGGTTGCCGCCCTCGCGCCGCACCAGCAGCGCGGCCCGGCGGACGGCGAGCGGTCCGGCGACGTTGTCGAGCAGGCCCTCCGCCAGGGTGCCCGGGTCGAGGCCGACGGAGAGCCGGCGCGACACCACCCGCAGTTCGGACAGCAGCCGGTACGCGGCGGCGTAGCGTCCGCCGTCGGCGACCTGGATGCTGTCGAGCCGCAGGACCCACGCCCCGATGGCGCCGGTGGCGAAGATGATGACGACCCAGACGGAGACGCTGCCGAACGTGGGCAGCTCGATCAGGTTGCCGCCGGCCAGCACGTTGCCGATGGCCAGGCCGATCGCGCCGGTGAGCGTCGTGATGGCGGTGCCCATGATGCTGCCGGCCAGCCCGGCCGCGAACGCCGGCACCAGCAGGTAGGGGAGGGCGAGGTAGGCCTCGGGCAGCCCGAGCCCGACGATGATCGACGCCAGCGCCATCTCCGCGGCCACCCGGACGCGGGTGCGCGGGAGGATGCGCTCGGAGATGGCCGCCGCCAGCGCGACGAGGGCCAGCGCGCCCAGCCACCACCAGTCGGTGACGACGCTGCGGGCCGACCCGGTCAGGGCGATGACGAGTGCGAGCATGCCTGGCCGCGCGACGGCCACGCCATGCCAATGCCGCTGGACTGAATCGGGTGCCCACACACTCACAGGCGGCAGTTTGCCGTAAAACTTCGATCCGCGAGTTCCGAATCGCGGCATGTGCCCGTAGTTCGAGATCGCAAAAACGTGATCCGGGCCACAGGACCGTCCGTTACTGGCAGTGACCGGTCGGAAACGGACTGTGACGCTGTGACGCCGTCTTCGCTTCGAGTCGCGCACCCGCCGGAAGTACGTTATAGGCCCGATTCGGGCAGTGCCATTCCGCCGTCGAAACGGACATCACGGCGTCAGCCGCGGGGGTCGGCGACGGCGCCGAGGAACAGGATCGTCCCGGTCTGGCTGTCGGAGATGGTGAACGCGAACGGACGGTCGACGCGGAAGGTCTCGCCGGCCGATTCCCTCATCACCCCGCCGGTGACGGCGGCCGCCTCGGTGCCGGCCTCGTCGACCCGGAGGTACGTCTTCTGCACGACGACGTCGAGGAACGGGTTCTCCGGCGACATCGGGGTGAAGTCACCGCCGCCGAACGCGCTGTCCATGCCGAGCGCACGGAGCGGGTCGTTGAGATCGGCCTTCCATTCCAGCTCGAACCGCGGCAGCGCCAGCTCGCTCACCTCCCGCACCTGCAGCGCGCCGACGGCAGCGGCCCACTCGGCCGCGTCGAGCGACGAGAGCAGCCGCGGGAGGTCCACGCCGTCGTCGGGCAGCAGGATCTCCATGGCGTACCGCTCGTCCTCGCCGTAGGTCAGCCGGAGCATCTGGTAGCCGTCGCGCTGGGCCACGGGCAGGGGCTGGTGGGTGAGGTGCATGAACGGCACCGTGGCAGTGGTCCCGTCGGTGAGCCGGAACCCGCCGTCGCGAGTGTCCGCGGGGTCGAACTGGGTGGTCCACGTGCCGAGGAAGTAGACGGCGTTCAACAGCACCAGGACGGCGTCGCCGTTGGGCAGCCCGAGGTCGGCGGCGATGCCGTCGATGCGGTCCTCGGTCTGGTCGCGGACCCACGCGTCGATCTCGTCGGCCGTCTCCTGCGACGCGAGGTCGGCATCGTCGACGGTGGCGCCGAAGGCGTCGCGGGCGAAGGCGAGGTAGTTATCCTCGAACGGGTACCCCTCGCGCGCCCACAGGGCGTTGGCGACCGACAGGGTGACGTCGTCGGTGTCGGCCAGCTCGCGCAGCAGCGCGCCGACCCGGACGTCGCGGGAGTCGTCGAGGTGCAGGACGGCGGCCATCTCCTCCGCCGTCTGGCCGCCGGCCCCGGCCAGCACCATGGCCAGCAGTGCGGCCGCCGACACCGGCGACGTGACGGTGTTCTGGGTGCCGTCGCCGACCTGGGCCAGCAGGTCGAAGCCGAACTGGTTGACCGACGTGCCGACGGCGGTCGCGTCGGCCGGGTCGAGGTCGGCGACCAGTCGCAGCGACGCGGGGTCGCCGGTGGGCTCCGGGTCCGGCGCCGCGGCGGTGCCACAGGCCGTGGCCAGCAGCCCGCCCGCCAGTACGCCGGCGATCAACCGGGTGTACGACATGGTGCCCCCTCAACCGCGTGGGTCGGTCACCGTCCCGAGGAAGACGATGGTGCCGGTCTGGCTGTCGGAGATGGTGAACGCGAACGGCCGGTCGGCGCGGAAGCTCTCGCCGGCCGAGCTGCGGGTGACGCCGCCGGTGACGGCCGCGGCCTCGGTGCCGGCCTCGTCGACCCGGATGTAGGTCTTGTGCACGACGGAGTCGAGCGTCTGCGGGTCCGCCGACATCGGCCGGAAGTCGGCGTCCTGGAAGGCCGGGCCCATGCCGAGCGCCGTCAGCGCGTCGCCGAGGTCGGCGTCCCACTCGAGCTCGAACTTCGGCACCGCGACGGTCTGCAGCTCCTGCGGCGCCAGCGCGCCGACGGCGGCGGACCACTCGGCGGCGTCGAGGGACGAGAGCAGCTGTGGCAGGCCGGCGGGGTCGTCGGGGAGCAGGATCTCCATGCCGTACCGGCCGTCGGCGCCGTACGGCAGCCGCAGCATCGAGTAGCCGTCGCGCTGGACGAACGGCAGCGTCTGCCCGCGCAGGAGCATCAGCGGCACGTCGGTGGTGCTGCCGTCGGGCAGCGTGAACGCCTGCGCCTGGGTGTCGGCGGGGTCGAACTGGGTGGTCCAGGTGCCGAGGAAGTAGACCGCGTTGACGAGCACCAGCGCCGCCGCGGGGTCGGGCAGGCCGAGGTCGGCGGCGATGCCGTCGATGCGGTTCTCGGTGGCGTCGCGCACCCACGCGTCGATCTCGTCGGCGGTGGCCTGTGACCCGAGGTCGGCTTCGTCGATGGTCGCGCCGAAGGAGTCGCGGACGAACGACAGGTAGTCGGCCTCGAACGGGACGCCCTGCTGCGCCCACAGCGCGTTGGCCGGCGCCAGCGTGACGTCGGTGGTATCGGCCAGCTGTCGCAGCAGCGCACCGACCCGGACGTCGCGAGGGTCGTCGAGGTGCAGCGTCGCCGCCATGGCGGAGGCGGTCTCGCCGCCGGCCCCGGCCAGCACCATGGCCAGCAGCGACGCCACCGATACGGGGGAGGTGACGGTGTTCTCGGTGCCGTCGCTCAGCTGACCGAGCAGGTCGAAGCCGAACTGGTTGACCGACGCGCCGACGGCGCCGGCGTCGGCCGGCGCGAGGTCGGCGACGACGTCGATGCGCGGCGCCGGCCCCGGGTCGGCGGTCGGCGCCCCGGTGGCCGGGGCGCCGGTGGACGTGCCGTCAGTCCCGTCGTCGGCCGCGGAACCGCAGCCGGCCAGCAGCAACGCGCCGGCGAGCACCGCGCCGGCCACGCGGGGCAGGGACATGAGCGCACCTCCGGGGACGAGTCAACCATGCTCCTTCACTTGGACGTCACCGGAGACGGGTCGGTTGCCGGGAAGATCGGCGAAGTAGAACCGCGACGCGAGCGCCCGGGGCCGTTCGGTGCGGTAGTGCGGGTTGGGGACGCCGTGTTCGTCGGAGGCCGCGACGGCCCCGGCCGGCACCAGCGCCTCGCGCGGCGCCCGCCGCTCCGCCTCCCGCGACGTCAGCGGCCGGTGCAGCTCGCTGAACCCGCCACCGGGGCTGACGACGACGATGCCGGTCGCATGCCCGTGCCGCAGCTCGTCCAGGTCGCGCAGCCGCAGCCCCAGGAGGATCCGTTTCGTCGCCCAGAACGCCAGCGGCGGCGCGACGACCACGGCCACCTGCAGGAACCGGACCAGCGGGCCGAGCGGGACGTGCAGCAGCGTGGCGACGACGTCGGTGGCGCCGGCGATCCACAGCACCACGTAGAACGTGACGAACGCGGCCACCAGTGCGGTGCGCACCGGCAGGTCGCGGGGCCGGTCGAGGACGTCGGGGTCGCGGCGGTCGCCGGTGGCCCACTGCTCGAACCACGGGTACAGCGCGAGCGTCCCCATCAGCACCCCCGGCAGCACCATGACGGGGAGGAGCACGCTCAGCGACAGCGTGTAGCCGAACACGTCCAGCTCCCACGGCGGCATCAGCCGCACGGCGCCGTCGAGGAACCCGAGGTACCACGGCGGACGGCTGCCGGCCGGAGCCGCCGCGGCGTCGAACGGCCCCCACAGCCAGACCGGGTTGACCTGCACGACCGCCGACATCGCGACGATCGCGCCGGAGACCATCAGCGCCAGCCCGCCCATGCGGACGGCGTACCGGCGCGGCGGGTCGCCGTCGGGCGGCGGCGCCGCGGCGCGCCACCGCCGGTACGCCAGCAGCGCCCAGGCGGCGCCCAGGCCCACGATCAGCACCGGCAGCACCCACACATGCACCGTGTTCAGCCGGCCGATGATCTGGTCGCCGGGGAACTCGTTCCCGAACAGCAGCCACGACATCCAGGTCCCCACGACCGGCGTGGCCAGCAGGTACCCCTCGGTGACCCGCAGGCCGGTGCCGGACTGCAGGTCGTCCGGCAGCGAGTGGCCGAGGTACGCCTCGGCGATGCTCAGCACCAGCAGCGCCAGCAGGACCAGCCAGATGAGGCGCCGGTAGCCGCGGAACGCGCCGGCCAGGAACACCCGCAGCAGGTGCGCCGACAGCGCCGCGATGAACACCAGCGACGCCCAGTGGTGCACCTGGCGCACCAGCAGCCCGCCCGGCACCTCCATCGAGATGCGCACCGTCGACGCGTACGCCTCGGACATGGTCACGCCGCGCAGCGGCGCGTAGTCGCCGGCGTAGACGACCGGCCGCATGGACGGCTCGAACCAGAACGCCAGCAGCACACCGGACACCAGCACCAGCAGGAAGCTGATCACCGCCAGCGGGACGAACAGGTCCGTCCACCGCCGCGGTCCGCGGATCCGGGCCGGTCGGCCAGGCCGGTCGGCCAGGCCCACCACCGCGGTGACCAGCCGGTGTCTCGTCAGGTCGGGCATGTCGCACTCCTCGCGATCGCTCCTACTACTAGGACCGGTGCGGGGCGCGGATTGTGACATGACCTGCATCACGTCCGTAGGGTGAGGGGCGGCCGCCGACCGCGAGGTCCAAGGCTGCGGCGAGCCCCACAAGGGAAAGGGAGATCGCATGAGCCCGGCGATCGATCTCATGGACGACACGTTCGTCGTCGCCGAGCGGGCCGAGCTGGCCGCGTACGTCCGCGACCCCGCCGTCGCCAGGGCCTGGTGGCCGCGGCTGACGCTCGCCGTCCAGCAGGACCGCGGCCTCGAGGGGCTCCGCTGGACGATCGGCGGCGAGCTGACCGGCAGCACCGAGCTGTGGCTGGAACGGCACGGCGACGGCGTCCTCGTGCACTGGTTCCTGCGCGCCGACCCCACGTCGCCGCGGGCCCGGCCGGACCGGCTGGCCCGCCGGTACACCGTCGCCTTCAAGACCCGCATCCACGAGCTGAAGGACCGGCTGGAGAACGGACGACCGGCCGGCGTGCCGCGGCTGCCTCCGGCTCGATAGTCTGCGATCTCCGCCGTCCGGCTGATGGGACACTTTCACACATGGCTGCGCAGACCACGTCGAGCATCGTCGTCGCCGCGACCCCGGCCGCGATCATGGCCGTGATCGCCGACCTCGAGGCGTACCCGGAATGGACCGCGTCGGTCCGCGAGGTCGAGGTGCTGACGGTCTACGAGGACACCGGGCGGCCGGGTGAGGCGAAGTTCGTCCTCGACGCCGGCCCGGTCAAGGACCGCTACACGCTGTCCTACGAGTGGGACGGCGACGACGAGGTCCGGTGGACGCTGGTCGAGGGCGGGCTGATCCGGGAACTGGACGGCTCGTACGCGCTGGCGGCCGTCGACGACGCGAGCACCGAGGTGACGTACCAGCTGACGGTCGACGTCTCGATCCCGATGCTCGGGCTGATGAAGCGCAAGGCGGAGAAGGTCATCATCGACACGGCTCTGAAAGAGCTGAAGAAGCGGGTCGAGGGAGTGGACGAGTGAGCCTCACCATCGGGGTCGATGTCGGCGGCACCAAGATCGCGGCCGGCGTCGTGGACGAGAAGGGCGTCATCGGCGCACGGGCACGGCGCGAGACGCCGTCGCACGACCCCGCGGCGATCGTTGAGACGATCATCGAGGTGACCAAGGAGCTGGCCGCCCAGCACGACGTCGACGCCGTCGGGGTCGGGTCGGCCGGGTTCGTCGACTCCGCCCGCTCCCGGGTGCTGTTCGCGCCGAATCTCGCCTGGCGCGACATCCCGGTCCGTGACCAGGTCGCCGGGGCGACCGGCCTGCCCACCGTCGTCGAGAACGACGCCAACGCGGCCGCCTGGGGCGAGTTCCGCTTCGGCGCCGCCGAGGACGTCGACGACATGATCCTGCTGACCATCGGCACCGGCGTCGGCGGCGGCGTGGTGCTCGACGGCAAGATCTACCGGGGTGCGCACGGCATCGCGGCCGAGCTCGGGCACATGCGGCTGGTGCCCGACGGCCATCTGTGCGGCTGCGGGCTGCGTGGCTGCATCGAGTCGTACGCCAGCGGCACCGCGCTGGTCCGCGAGGCGCGCGAGGCGGCCAGCCTGCCGTCGGCCGAGCGGCTGCTGGAGCGGGCCGGCGGCGACGTGCAGCGCATCACCGGGCCCATGGTCACCGAGCTGGCCCAGGCCGGCGACGAGCTGGCGATCGTGCTGATCGCCGAGGTGGGGCGCTGGCTGGGCGAGGCCATGGGCTCGTTCACCGCGGTCTTCGACCCGGCGACGTTCGTCATCGGCGGCGGCGTGTCCGCGGCCGGCGACCTCCTGCTCCGCCCGGCCGTCGACGCGCTGCGCAAGAACACCACCGGCGCCGGTCACCGGCCGGAGCCGGAGGTGCGGGTGGCGACGCTCGGCAACGACGCCGGCGTCATCGGCGCGGCCGACCTCGCCCGGGTGTGAGCGGCGTCGAGCTGCGGGTCGTCAGCTACAACGTCCGCGGGCTGCGTGGTGACGGCGCCGCCGTCGCGCGGGTGCTGCGGGAGCTGGACCCGGACGTCGTCTTCGTCCAGGAGCTGCCCCGGGTCGTGCTGTGGCGCGGGCGGGCGGCGTCGTTCGCCCGCCGGGCCGACCTGCTGTACGCGGCCGGCGGCGGCACGACCGGCGGGACGGCGCTGTTCACGGCCGCCCGGGTGGACCTGCGCGACGTGCAGGAGCACCGGCTGCGGCGCACGCCCGGCCTGACCCGTCGTGGTCTCGTGCTGGCCCGCCTGGAGAAGGACGGCATCGTGTTCGGGGCCGGCTCGCTGCACCTCGGTCTGGACGCCGGTGAGCGGGCGCGGCACCTGACCGACGTCACCGGCCTGGTCAACCGCCTCGACCTGCCGGTGACGGTGCTCGGCGGCGACCTCAACGAGCCGCCGGCCGCTCCGACGTGGACCCGGCTGGCCTCGCAGTACGCCGACGCGGGCGGGTCCGACCCGACGCCGACGTACTCGGTGGGGCGGCCGCGGCGGCGCATCGACGGCATCTTCGTCCGCGGCGCCGAGGTGACCTCCTACCGCGTCGTCGACACCCCGGACGTGCGCGCGGCCAGCGACCACTTTCCGGTCGTGGCGGAGCTGACGCTGCCGCGCTAGATGACGGCGCCGTCGTCGGGGTCGTTGGGATGGTGGCCGCGCATGCGGGCGACCAGCGTGACGAAGCCGGCGATGAACGCGACCACGGCGAGGAAGACCATCTCGTCGGACGGGCGCCAGGACATGATCGCGACGATGATCAGCGCGATCGGCGGGAAGATGACCGCGGCCCAGGCCAGCCGCTGGACGCGGTCGCCGCGGGGGATCGGGGCCGGCGGCGGCGGGACGAAGTGGTTGGCCGCCTCCTCGGCGGCGGCGTCGTCGATGCCGGGCGCGGGCGTCGCCGGATCGGGACCGGGGCCGCCCCGCCCGCCGGCCAGCGGGCCGAGCGTGACGGAGGCGTCGCGGAAGTCGCCGGCGCGCGGCTCGTCGAGGGGATCGTCCGGGCTCAGCTCCTCCGCCGCGGGCCAGGGCTGGTCGCCGTCGCTGGGGGAGGTGTGGAACGAGTCGATCAGCTCGGCCCAGGTCTGGTCGTCGTCTCGGCTCATCGCGGCAGGCCCCGGTTCCTCTTCGTGGTCACTCGTTCCACGAACGCCGCGGCGCCCGAGAAGATTTCCGGAGCGTCGTAGTCGAGGGTGGCGACGTGGTAGCTGCGGCGCAGGACGACCTCGGCGACGTCGGTGGACGACACGCCGGAGAGGATGACGGGTGCGCTGGTGGCGTCCACGACGTGGTCGTCGGCGCTGCGGTAGAGCAGCAGCGGCTGGGTGATCATGGCGAGGTCGCGGCGGACCAGCTGCCACAGCTTCGTCTGCGACCACAGCGCCTGCAGCGGGGTGCGGTCGTAGGCCCGCTCGTCCTGCCCGGGCATCGCGATGTCGCCGGACAGCCCCGCCGCCGACTGGCGCAGCAGCCGCAGCATCGGCAGCGCCAGCAGCCGCTTGTCGGCGCTGGTGACGACCGGGTTGACCAGCACCAGGCCCTGCACCAGCGGGCCGTGCTCCTGCGCCAGCCGCAGCGCCAGGCAGCCGCCCATCGACAGGCCGGCGACGACGACC
Organism: Jiangella muralis; assembly: GCF_001270745.1. Lineage (GTDB taxonomy): Bacteria > Actinomycetota > Actinomycetes > Jiangellales > Jiangellaceae > Jiangella > Jiangella muralis. Next base: position 74,090 of record NZ_LFXL01000025.1, on the reverse strand, counting down.
TGTTCGCACCGCTCGGCGAGGTCGAGCAGCGACCGCTCGACCCGGCGGTACCAGTCGGGCCAGCCGGTGACGTTGAGGTCCTGCCAGGTGGTGCCGTGGCCGGGCAGCCGCGGTAGCTCGACGCTGTACCCGTGGCCGGCCAGCTGTTCGGCCCAGGGGCGCAGGGAGGCCGGCGAGCCGGTGAAGCCGTGGCAGAGCAGCACGCCGACGGGGCCGCCGTCGTGCCGGTACGGCTCGATCGAGTCGACCGCCTCGCCCTCAGAGAGCATCGCGTCCCTCCCTTTCCCCACCGGCGCTCGCACCAGCATCGTCGCATGCGCCCGATCGGTCCGCGCGGGCGAGGCCCGTCGTCCGCCGCACGCATTGGCGGTAGTGTTCCGACGTGTTCTATTGGCTGATGAAGAGCGTCTTGCTCGGGCCGATCCTGCGGTTGATCTATCGGCCCTGGGCTGAAGGTGTGGAGCACGTGCCCGCCGAGGGCGGCGCGATTCTCGCGGGCAACCACCTCACCGTCATCGACTCCTTCTTCATGCCGCTCGTTCTCGACCGTAAGGTCAGTTTCCTCGCCAAGAGCGACTATTTCACCCAACGCGGTGTCAAAGGGTGGTTGAAGCGCGTGTTCTTCGGTGGGACGGGCAACGTGCCGGTCGACCGCTCCGGCGGGCGGGCCAGCGAGGCGGCGCTGCACACGGCCGTCCAGATCCTCGAGAGCGGCGAGCTGCTCGGCATCTACCCCGAGGGCACCCGCTCACCCGACGGCAGACTCTATCGCGGCAAGACCGGCGTCGCCCGCATGGCGCTGGAGGCCCGCGTCCCCGTCGTCCCGGTGGCGATGATCGGGACGGCGGAGATGCAGCCGGCCGGGCGGATCATCCCCAAGCGGATGCGCCCGGGCATCAAGTTCGGCCCGCCGCTGGACTTCAGCCGCTACTACGGCATGGAGACCGACCGCCACGTGCTGCGGTCGGTCACCGACGAGATCATGTACGCGCTGATGGAGCTGTCCGGCCAGGAGTACGTCGACGTCTACGCGGCGACGGTGAAGGCGCGGGCCGCCGACGCGAAGGACGCCTGACGCCCGCCGGCTCAGTGCCGGCCGGGGTAGCGGTCGGGCTCGGGCTCGGCCGGCTGCACACTGTGGCTGGGGAAGTCGGCCAGCGCGCCGGTGGGGCGGTCGTCCCACTCGCTGAACGTCAGCGGGCTGGTGAGGTACGCCGTCAGCAGCTCGGCCGTGCGCCTGACGCCGTCGAGGTGGGTGCGCTCGTGGCCGTGACTGGAGTCGACGCCGAAGCCGATTAGCGCGGTGCGGCATTCCAGGCCGGACTCGATGGCGGGCGCGGCGTCGGAGCGGTAGAAGCGGTACACGTCGCGGCGGTACGGCAGCTCGTTGCTCTCGCACAGCCCGATCAGCCGCCGGGTCAGGTGGTAGTCGAACGGGCCGGTCGAGTCGAGCATGCCGATGTTGACGGTGTCCTCGCGCGACTCCTGCCCCGCGCTGACCACGGCGTTGTCGACGGCGACCAGCTCGGCCACGTACTCGTCGAGGCCGTGCGTGGCGCCCATGCCGACCTCCTCGCCGATGGTCACCAGCAGGTGCGCCGTGACCGGGCGGGTGCGGCCGTCGTCGATCAGCGCCTTGACGGCGGCCAGGCAGGCGGCGACGCCGGCCTTGTCGTCCAGGTGCCGCGCCTTCACGTAGCCGTTCGGGGTGATCTGCGGCGCGGCGTCGAGCGCCACGAAGTCGCCCACCGAGAGGCCGAGGTCGCGCACGTCCTGGCGGGTCTCGACCGGCTCGTCCAGCCGCACCTCGACCTGGTGCCAGCCGACGCCCTGGGTGTCGACGGCGTCGCCGAAGTTGTGCCCGCTGGACATCAGCGGCAGCACCGTGCCGGTGTGCAGGTTGCTGAGGTCGTCGGTGAAGACGGTGACGTGGGCGCCCTCGGCGAAGCGGGCGCTGTGCGTGCCGATCGGGACCACCTCGAGCCGGCCGTTCTCCTTGAGCCGCTTCACCATGCAGCCGATGGTGTCGGCGTGCACGACGATCGCCCGGCTCGCCCCGCCGACCGCGCCCTCACCGGGCAGGGTGGCCCGCAGCACGCCGCGGCGGGTCAGCCGGATGCGCACGCCCAGCTCGGTCAGGCGGTCGCCCACGACCTGCATGACGGCGTCGGTGCGGCCGGACGGGCTCGGCGTGCGCAGCAGCTCCAGCAGGACGTCGCGCAGGTACTCGTCGTCGACGGGCAGCGTCTTCATGGCTCTACCCTGACATGCCGGGCCGGTAGCCTGCCGGGGTGCCCGCGAACGACGTGACCCAGGTGGCCGACGACCACCTTCGCGACCTCGCCGAGCTCGATCCGTACGCCGCGCAGGCGCTGGGCCGCACCCCGTCGTCGCTGCTCCCGGACCTCTCGCCGGACGTGTTCGCCGGGCGGCTGGCCAGCGACGTCGCCCTGTACGAGGTGGGCTTCATCGCCGTGAGCTCGTCGCGCAGCACACCGGGGGAGGGCGCCGGCCGGGTGCGGATCAGCTCGGCGATGGTGGCGTCGTCCGGGCGGAGCCGGACGTGGATGCGCTCGGCCGCCTGGCCGAGCAGCGCGGTTCGGCCGGCGAAGTAGTTCGACGCCCTGCCCGCCGACCCGCCCCATGATCATCAACCTTTTGCGTCGTCATAGCAGCACAAAAGGTTGATGATCATGAAAGGCAGCCAGCGAAGTGAGCCCGGCCGGCCTCACTGCGGGACGGGTGGCGGCTGCCAGGCTCTCGGTGTCGTCCGGGTCGCGGGGAACAGCAGGTCGACGAAGCGGGCGGCGGTGGGTTGCGGCTCGTGGTTGGCCAGGCCGGGCCGCTCGTTCGCCTCGATCAGCACGTACTCCTCGTCCTCCGGGCTGGGCACGATCAGGTCCAGCCCGGTCACCGGGATGTCGATCGCTTCGCTGGCCGCCACCGCGGCCGCCGCGAGGGCGGGGTGCAGCGACGCCGTCACGTCGTGGATCGTCCCGCCCGTGTGCAGGTTGGCGGTGCGCCGCACCTTCAGCGCGGCACCGTCGGGCAGGACGTCGTCCATGTCGTAGCCCGCCGCAGCCACCGTCGACAGGGTCGTGTCGTCGACCGGCACTCGCGACTCGCCGCCGGTCGCGGCGGACCGGCGCCGGCTGTGCGCGTCGATCAGTTCGGCGACGGTGTGCCGGCCGGTGCCGTACACGGTGGCGGGACGGCGGACGGCGGCGGCGACGACCTCGTGGCCGATGACGACGATGCGCAGGTCATCGCCGTCGACGTACTCCTCGATGAGGACGTCGGGGCAGAAGGTCGCCGCCAGCGACACCGCGTCGGCCAGGGCGGCCGGCGACGTCACCCCGACGGTGATGCCGCGGCCCTGCTCGCCCCGCACCGGCTTGACCACGGCCTCGCCGACCTCGGTCAGGAACGCGGCGTCGGCCGCGGCGGAGGAGGCCGCGACGCCGCGCGGCACCGACAGCCCGGCCCGCTGGAAGATCCGCCGGGTCAGCTGCTTGTCGTCGCAGCGGCTCATCGCGACCGCCGTCGTCAGCTCGGACAGCGACTCGCGGGTGACGATGCGCCGCCCGCCGTGCGACAGCCGCAGCTCACCGCTCTCGGCGTCGGTGATCTCGACCAGGATGCCGCGCCGCCGCGCTTCGTCGGCGATGATCTTCGCGTACGGGTTCAGCTCGGTCTCGGTGGGGCCGGCCACGTACAGCGGCTCGTTGATCGGGTTCTTCCGCTTCACCGCGAACACCGGCACCCGGTGGAACCCGAGTCTCGTGTACAGCCTGATCGCCGGGTCGTTGTCGTGCAGGACGGAGAGGTCGAGGTGGTCGCGGCCGCGGCCGATGTACCGCTCGGCCAGCATCCGCACCAGCGCCTCACCGACGCCGGGGATGGTGCTCTGCGGGTCGACGGCGAGACTCCACAGGCTGGCGCCGTTGTCGGGGTCGTCGAACGCGCGGACGTGGTCGACGCCGGTGACGGTGCCGACGACGGCGCCGGTGCGCTCGTCCTGCGCCACCAGGTAGGTGAACGTCGGCGTGCGCTGGTTGCCCCACATCAGCCCGGTGTCACCGGTGACCATGCCGCGGGCCGCGTACAGCCGGTTGATCTCGTCGGCGTCGGCCAGCTCGCTCATCTTGCGGACGAACACGCCGGCGACGGGGTTGCGCCGCGGCCGGTAGCGGTGCAGCTCCAGCCGGTACGTCAGCGACGGGTCGATGAACAACTCGCCGGGCGCGTGCGACACCAGCACGTGCGGGTCGGCGACGTACATGGCGATGTCGCGGCGGCCCTCCTCCTCGGCCCGGAGCAGGTCGATGACGTCGCGCGGCTCCTCGAAGGTCTGCGCGAACACCAGCCGGCCCCACGCGAGGTCGACCAGGACGTCCCGCTTCATGTCCCGGACGAGATGCTCCGGCGCCTCCTTCCACGGCGTGCTCCACAGCGAGTGCTGGCCCCTTCGCCGGGGATCGGTCACCGGGTCACGCCCTCGCCGGGCAGCTGCGTCTGCAGCCAGAGTTCGAGCAGGCCCAGCTGCCACAGCCGGTTCCCGCGCAGGGGAGTGAGGTCGGCGTTCGGATCCTGGCGCAGCCGGTCGACGTACTCGGGCCGGAACAGGCCGCGGTCGCGGGCGGCGGCGGAGTGCAGGGCGTCCTCGACGAGTTCGAGGTACGGCCCCTGCAGGTACTTCAGCGCCGGCACCGGGAAGTAGCCCTTCGGCCGGTCGATCACCTCGTGCGGGATGACCCGGCGGGCGGCCTCCTTCAGCACGCCCTTGCCGTCCTGCGCCAGCTTCAGCTCCGGCGGGCACTGCGCGGCCAGCTCGACCAGCTCGTGGTCGAGGAACGGCACCCGCGCCTCCAGCCCCCACGCCATCGTCATGTTGTCGACCCGCTTGACCGGGTCGTCGGTCAGCATGATCTGGGTGTCCAGCCGCAGCGCCGCGTCGACGGCGGTCTCGGCGCCGTCGCGGGTGAAGTGCTCGCGGACGAAGTCGAGGCTGACGGCGCCGTCGGTGAGGTAGGCGGGCGCGACGACCTCGGCCATCGCGGGGTGGTCGCGGTCGAAGAACGCCTTCGCGTAGGTGGCGACGGCGTCGGCGCGGCCGACGCCGGCCAGCGGCGGGTACCAGTGGTAGCCGGCGAACACCTCGTCGGCGCCCTGCCCGGACTGCACCACCTTGACGTGCCGGCTGACCTCCTTGCTGAGCAGGTAGAAGGCGACGGCGTCGTGGCTGACCATCGGCTCGCTCATGGCGGCGATGGCGTCGCTCAACGACGGCAGCAGGTCGGCGCCGATCCGGATGCGGTGGTGGTCGGTGGCGAACTCGCGGGCGATGACGTCGGAGTACTTGAACTCGTCGCCCTCCTCGCCGCCGACCGCGTCGAACCCGATGCTGAACGTGTTGAGGCCGGTCTGGCCCTCCTGCGCGAGCAGCCCGACCACCAGGCTGGAGTCGAGCCCGCCGGAGAGCAGCACGCCGACCGGGACGTCGGCGACCAGCCGACGACGGACAGCGACACGGAGGCTTTCCAAGACGGCCTCTTCCCAGTCGGTGTCCGACCAGCCGGCCTTCGCGGGGTCGCGGGTGAAGGACGGATCCCAATAGACGCGTTCGCGGCTGGCGCCGTCCGGCTCGACGACGCGGACGGTGGCCGGTGGCAGCTTGCGGACGCCGGCGAGGATCGTGTGCGGCGCCGGGACGACGGCGTGCCAGGACAGGTAGTGGTGCAGCGCGACCGGGTCGATGGAGGTGTCGACGCCACCGGCCCGGACCAGCGCGGGCAGCGTGCTGGCGAAGCGCAGCCGCTCGGGCGTCTCGGCGAGGTACAGCGGCTTGATGCCGAGGCGGTCGCGGGCCAGCACCAGCCGGCCGGTGTCGCGCTCGTGGATCGCCAACGCGAACATGCCGATGAGGTGGTCGACGAAGTCCTCGCCCCAGCGGTGGTACGCCTTGCCGATGACCTCGGTGTCGGACGTGGAGAAGAACCGGTAGCCGTACCCGCTCAGCTCGTCGCGCAGCTCACGGTAGTTGTAGACGCAGCCGTTGAAGACGACGGCCAGGCCCAGTTCGGCGTCGACCATCGGCTGATGGCCGTGTGGGGAGAGGTCGATGATGGACAGCCGGCGATGGCCCAGCGCCAGCGACCCGTGCGCGTAGGCGCCGGAGTCGTCGGGCCCTCGGGCCACCATCGCGTCGCACATGAGACCGACCGAGGCGAGGTCGGCGGGGCGGTTGTCGAACCTGAATTCTCCGGTGAGACCGCACATGTGTTTCGAGCCTACCCACCCTTCCGGCGACCGTCGCGGCGAACCGGCGCCGCCGGCCCGCCTTCTGAGGATGGGTACCCGCAGTTCATGCCCCGAAACGCAGTTCGGCGGTGGCGCTCTCCGTGAGATGCGCCACCGCCGAACCGGTGGATCCGTGCTACTTACCCAGGGGCTCGGCTCAGACGTTCGAGCCGGTCACCCGGCGGCGGGCCGCGAAGGCCGCACCGGCGCCACCAGCGGCCAGCAGCAGAGCCAGGCCGACCATGGTGGTGGTGTCCGAACCGGTGTCGGGCAGCTCCTCGCCGTCGCCGTCGTCGTCACCCGGGTCCTCGGTGGGCGTCGAGGTCGGGGTCTCGCTCGGCTGCTCGGTCGGGGTCTCGGTCGGCGTCGGGGTGGGCTCCTCGGCCTCCTTCACCGTGACGGTGACGGTGGCGGGGATGCCATCGGTGTTGCCGTCGTTGGCGAGGTACAGGAAGGTGTCCTCACCGGTGAAGCCCTCGGCCGGGGTGTAGACCAGGTTGGTGAGGGTCTCGTCGTCGGTGGTCAGCGAGCCGGACTCGGCCTCGCTCACCTTGAACGTGACGTCGTCGCCCTCGGCGTCGTCGGCCGTCAGCGTGATCTCGACCGGCTCGCCGGCGGTGGTCTCGATCTGGACGTCGGCGACCTCGGCCGGCGTGTTCTCGCCGGAGGCGACCGCCGCGATGCTGTCGGTGACGGCGCTCAGCTGGGTGTAGACGCCGGGGATGCCGGGCTGGGCGCAACCCTCGCCCCAGCTCACGACGCCGACCTGGGTGTACTGGCCGTTGTCCTCGACGAGCAGCGGGCCACCGGAGTCGCCCTGGCAGGAGTCGACGCCACCCTGCTCGAGGTCACCGGCGCACAGCTCGACGTCCGGGCTGGTCTCGATGCCGATCGCGTCGTAGGCGGCGACACACTCGTCGTCGCTGACGCCCGGCACGTCGACCTCGAGCAGCACGTCGCTGGCCTCGCCGCCCTCGGACGTGGCGCCCCAGCCGATGACGCGGAAGGTCTCCGACGCGTCGAACGAGTCGTCACCGACGATGTCGACGGTGGTGGCGACCTCCTCGGGAACCGACTCGCTCAGCCGGACCAGCGCCCAGTCGTTCGGGATGCCGGAGATGTTGCCGGAGTACACGTACTCGGACGTGAAGGTCTGGATGTCGGGGCTGTTCAGGTCGACGGACCCGAAGTGCGCGACGATGCCGTCGGTCGGGCCGGTGCCGTTGACGCAGTGGGCTGCGGTCAGGACCAGGTCCGGCTCGATCAGCGAGCCGCCACAGGCGAACTGCTCGTCGATGACGAGGTAGGTGACGAACGGGTATTCGCCTTCGGGGGCGGGAGCGCCGCCGACGATCTTCGTCTCGAAGTCGGCGGGGGAGCTCTGGACGATGAGGGACTCCTGCGGAATCTCCTCGGCCGCGGCTGCGGTGCCGGCGGCGCTCATGACGGTGGCACCTGTGATCAGGGCAGCCGTCAGCGCGCCCGCAGCGCGGACGCGCGCGCGGAAGGTCTTCACACTGTCTCCAATTCAAAAATGAATGTCAGTTCAGCATCGAGCCCCCCGCCACCGCGCGTGCCCGCGGACGACAGGAGGGCCCGAAATGCTGGGAATGCTACACGAGGCGGCGACCCTCGGGAACCAACGGGGGGTGCATCGCGTCTAACGCGTTTCCGGCCCCCCGAACGTCCCTGCCGATCAGTGCCACGCAGGGCCGGAGCGCGCACCGTCGCCGCACGATCCGTGCAGGTCAGAGGCGTGTTCCGGGCCGGGTGGCCACCACGACCGACACGACCGGCAGGAGCAGGATGGCATGAATTGCCGCGATTCCGGGCGTGTCGCGCCGAACCGGCGCGGAAATTCCCCGATGGCACCCGAGTGCCGCTACTAGTCTCGACATGGTGAACGACACCTCCCGCACCGATCCCGTCATCCCCGACCGGCCCACCGTCGACGGGCTGGACGAGGTATGGGCGGCGCGCTGGGAGCGCGACGGCGTCTACCGGTTCGACCGCACGCGCTCCCGCGACGAGGTGTACTCCATCGACGCCCCGCCACCCACGGTGAGCGGCTCGCTGCACGTCGGGCACGTCTTCTCCTACACGCACACCGACGTCGTCGCGCGGTACCAGCGCATGCGCGGCAAGGCGGTCTTCTACCCGATGGGGTGGGACGACAACGGCCTGCCGACCGAGCGCCGGGTGCAGAACCACTTCGGCGTGCGCTGCGACCCGTCGCTGCCGTACGTCCCGGACTTCGAGCCGCCGGCCGACGGCGCCGGCCGCGCGGCGAGGGACCAGCTGCCGGTGTCGCGGCGCAACTTCATCGAGTTGTGCGAGCGGCTGACGGCCGACGACGAGCGTGCGTTCGAGGAGCTGTGGCGACGGCTCGGGCTGTCGGTCGACTGGTCGTACGGCTACCAGACCATCGACGCCGCGGCCAGGCGGGCGTCGCAGCGGGCGTTCCTGCGCAACCTCGCCCGCGACGAGGCCTACCTGGCCGAGGCGCCCACACTCTGGGATGTCACGTTCCGCACGGCGGTCGCGCAGGCCGAGCTGGAGGACCGCGAGCGTCCCGGCGCCTACCACGACCTCGCCTTCGCCAGGGCCGGCGGCGAGCCGCTGCTGATCGCGACGACCCGCCCCGAACTGCTGCCGGCCTGCGTCGCCGTCGTCGTGCACCCCGACGACGAGCGGTACGCCGCGCTGGTCGGTACGACCGTCCGCACGCCGCTGTTCGGCGTCGACGTCCCCGTGGTGGCGCACCGGCTGGCCGACCCGGAGAAGGGCACCGGCGCGGCGATGATCTGCACGTTCGGCGATACCACCGACGTCACCTGGTGGCGCGAGCTGGCCCTGCCCACCCGGCCCGTCGTCGGCCGCGACGGCCGCCTGCTGCGCGACGTCCCGCCCTGGCTGGACGACTCGGCCGGGCGCGTGGCGTACGAGCAACTGGCCGGCGCGACGACGCACACCGCGCGGCAGCGGGTGGCCGAGCTGCTGCGCGCGGACGGCGGCCTCGTCGGCGAGCCGCGGCCGATCACGCACCCGGTGAAGTTCTACGAGAAGGGCGACCGGCCGCTCGAGATCGTCACCACCCGGCAGTGGTACCTGCGCAACGGCGGCCGCGACGACGATCTGCGTGCGACGCTGCTGGCGCGCGGGCGCGAGCTGCGGTGGCACCCCGAGCACATGCGGGTGCGGTACGAGAACTGGGTCGGCGGGCTCAACGGCGACTGGCTGGTCAGCCGGCAGCGGTTCTTCGGCGTGCCGTTCCCGCTCTGGTATCCGCTCGACGACAGCGGCGAGCCGGTGTACGACGCGCCGATCGTGCCGGACGAGGCCGACCTGCCGGTGGACCCGTCCTCCGACGCCCCGCCCGGGTACGCCGAGGAGCGGCGCGGCGTGCCCGGCGGCTTCGCCGGCGAGCCCGACGTCATGGACACCTGGGCGACGTCGTCGCTGACGCCGCAGATCGCCGGCGGCTGGGGGAGCGACGACGACCTGTTCGCGCGGGTGTTCCCGATGGATCTGCGGCCGCAGGCGCACGAGATCATCCGCACCTGGCTGTTCGCCAGCGTCGTCCGGGCCCAGCTGGAGAACGGCGTGCTGCCGTGGCGGCACGCGGCCATCTCCGGCTGGATCATCGACCCCGACCGCAAGAAGATGTCGAAGTCGGCCGGCAACGTCGTCACCCCGCTGGATCTGCTCGACCAGTACGGATCCGACGGCGTGCGCTACTGGGCCGCGAGCGGCCGGCCCGGCGCCGACACCGCGTTCGACCCCGGCCAGATGAAGATCGGCCGCCGGCTGGCGATGAAGCTCCTCAACGTCAGCCGGTTCGTGCTGGGTCTCGGCCCGGTGGCCGACGACGCCGAGGTCACCGCGCCGCTGGATCGCGCCGTCCTGGCCGCGCTCGACGACACCGTCGCGGCCGCGACCCGCGCCCTCGACGACTACGACCACACCCGCGCGCTCGAGGTCACCGAGCGGTTCTTCTGGGACTTCTGCGACGACTACGTCGAGCTGGTGAAGGCGCGCGCCTACGGCGACTCCGGCGACGACGCGGGCGCGGCGTCGGCCCGCGCGGCGCTGCGGCGGGCGCTGACGGCGCAGTTGCGGCTGTTCGCGCCGTTCCTGCCGTTCGTCACCGAGGAGGTCTGGTCGTGGTGGCGCGACGGCTCGGTGCACCTGGCGCCGTGGCCGTCGGTGGCCGGTGTGGACGGCGACGCGGAGCTGTTCGCGACGGCGTCGGCGCTGATCGGGGCGGTGCGCAAGGCGAAGTCCGAGGCGCGGCTGTCGTTGCGGACGGACGTGCCGCGAGCGGTCGCGCGGGTGCGCCCGGGTGACGTCGAGGCGGCCGGTGCGCTGCTCGGCGACGTGCGCGCGGCCGGCCGGATCGCCGTCCTCGAGGTCGAGCCCGACCCCGGCGCCGACGCGGTCATCGTCACGTTCACCTGAGTAGGAATACCCCTAGGGGGTATTGTGTTCCATGGTCCGAGGCAACGAGAGGTGACGTGACCATGGAACAGCACGAGCACGCCGTCGCGACGGAGCATCGCAGCGCTCACGATCACGCCGGCCACGCGAGTGCGCCCGCGGGGCACTCCGGACACGACAAGCACGCCGGGCACGGCGACGGCAGCATGTTCCGGGACAAGTTCTGGGTGAGCCTGGTCCTGGCCGTCCCCGTGGTCGGCTTCAGCACGATGTTCGCCGACCTGGTCGGGTACGAGGTGCCCGGCTGGGCGACGTGGATCCCGCCGGTCGTCGGCACGTTCCTGTTCTTCTACGGCGGCTGGCCGTTCCTCGCCGGCGCCAAGGCGGAACTGGCCGACCGGCTGCCCGGCATGATGACGCTGATCTCGCTGGCCATCACCGTCGCGTTCGTCGCGAGCGGGCTGACCACGCTGGAGATCGGCAGCCTCGACCTCGACTTCTGGTGGGAGCTGGCGCTGCTGATCGTCGTCATGCTGCTCGGCCACTGGCTGGAGATGCGCGCGCTCGGGCAGGCGTCGGGTGCGCTGCAGGCGCTGGCCGAGCTGCTGCCCGACACCGCCGAACGGGTGGCCGCGGACGGGACGGTGGCCGAGGTGCCGCTGGCCGAGCTGGCCGTCGGCGACGTCGTCCTGGTCCGCTCCGGCGGCCGGGTGCCCGCCGACGGCGTCGTCGCCGAGGGCACCGCGGAGGTCGACGAGTCCACCGTCACCGGCGAGTCCAAGACCGTCACCCGCGGGCCGGGCGACCGCGTCGTCGCTGGCACCGTCGCCACCGACACCGCCATCCGCATCGAGGTCAACGCCGTCGGCGACGACACCGCGCTGGCCGGCATCCAGCGCCTGGTGGCCGACGCGCAGGCGTCCAGCTCGCGGGCGCAGGCGCTGGCCGACCGCGCCGCCGCGTGGCTGTTCTGGTTCGCCCTCGGCGTCGGCGCCCTGACGTTCGTCGTGTGGGCGCTACTGGGCGAGGCGTCGGACGCGGTCGAACGGACCGTGACGGTGCTGGTCATCGCCTGCCCCCACGCCCTCGGGCTGGCCATCCCGCTGGTGATCGCGATCTCCACGGCGATGTCGGCCCGGGCCGGGATCCTGGTCAAGGACCGGCTGGCGCTGGAGCGCATGCGCCAGGTCGACGCCGTCCTGTTCGACAAGACCGGCACGCTGACGATGGGCCGCCCGGCGGTCTCCGGCGTCGCGGCCGCCGGTCCGGTGTCCGAGGACGAGTTGCTGGCGCTGGCCGCCGCGGCCGAGCGCGACTCCGAGCACCCGCTGGCCAGGGCCGTCGTGACGGCGGCGTCCGAGCGCGGCGACATTCCGGCGGCGACCGAGTTCCGCTCGCTGACCGGCAAGGGCGTCCGCGCGGTCGTCGACGGCGCGCAGGTCGCGGTCGGCGGGCCCGGCCTGCTGCGCGACCTGGAGCTGACGGTGCCCGAGGCCGTCGCCCCGTCCGTCGACGAGTGGGCCGCCGCCGGCTCGACCGTCCTCTACGTCGTCCGCGACGGCGAGGTGCTCGGCGCGCTGGCGCTGGCCGACGAGATCCGGCCGGAGTCGCGCGAGGCGGTCGCCCTGCTGCGCTCGGAGAACGTGCACACGGTGATGATCACCGGCGACGCCCGCAACGTGGCGGAGTCGGTGGCGGCGAAGGTCGGCATCGACGAGGTGTTCGCCGAGGTGCTGCCGGAGGACAAGGACGCCGCGGTGACGTCGCTGCAGCAGCGCGGCCTGTCGGTCGCCATGGTCGGCGACGGCGTCAACGACGCGCCCGCGCTGGCCCGCGCCGACGTGGGCGTGGCGATCGGCGCCGGGACGGACGTCGCGGTCGAGTCCGCCGGCGTGGTCCTGGCCTCCGACGACCCGCGCGGCGTCGTCTCGGCCCGCCGGCTGTCGACGGCCAGCTACCGGAAGATGGTGCAGAACCTGGTATGGGCGACGGGGTACAACCTGGTGTCCGTGCCGCTCGCGGCCGGCGTGCTCGCGCCGATCGGGTTCGTGCTCCCGCCGGCGGCCGCCGCGGTCGCCATGACCGCGTCGACGGTCATCGTCGCGGCCAACGCTCAGCTGCTGCGGCGGCTGAACCTGCGCCCGGACCAGCTGGCCCGCTGACCCCGTCCCGCCCGCCACCCGAGATCAACTCGGGTGGCGGGTGCGGTGGCGGCGGACGGCCTGGCGGTTGGCGCAGCGGGGCGAGCAGTAGCGCTGCTGCCCGTTGCGGGTGACGTCGGCGAAGGCGACGGTGCAGTCGGGGGCGGCGCAGCGGCCCAGCCGGTGCAGCCCGCGCTGGGTCAGGAACCACGCCAGCCCGAACGCCGTGATCGCCGCGAACTGCCGTTCCGGCGGCACGTCGTCGGGGCGGAAGTGCACGTGCGGCGGTCCGTTGTGCAGGCTGATCCGCGGGTGCGCGGTGCCGCGGGCGAGCAGCCGGTTCAGCGCCTCGATGCGCTCACCGGACGTCGGCGCGTCGACGACGCCGGCCAGCGCCGTCCGCCAGCGCCGCAGCCCGGTCACGTCGGACTCGTCCGGCGGGCATTCCAGCAGCAGGTCGTGATCGGCCGCCAGCCGGGCGACGTCGGCGGGGGAGTCGAGGCGGGCGTTCACCACGGCGGCGGCGAGCTGCGCGCCCTCGTCGCTGTAATGGTTGAAATGCACAATGTCATTACAGCACGGTGGAGTCATGAGCGAGCGACTCGTGGAAGTGATCCGCGGCTGCGGCCGGTGCGGCGCCGCCGTCCGGCCGGACCGCGTGACGTCCTGGCACCGGACCGGCGACGGCTTCGTCGGCTATGCCCGCTGCGGCTGCGGCGGCCTGGTCGTGGTGCGTCCGGGAGAATGGCCGGATCGCCTGGCAAAGGAGGATCCATGGGTTTGAGCAGTTACCGAATGAACGCGATGATCGCGGTGACCGACATGATCCGGGCGACGGAGTTCTACGAAGGAAAGCTGGGGCTCTCGGCGGCACGGACCGACGCCGACGGCAGCAAGGTCTATGGCTCGGGCGGCCACGAGTCGCTGGTCGTCTACCCGTCGCCCGACCACGCCGGCAGCTCGACCGCGACCCTGGCGACCTGGTACGTCGACGACGTCGAGCGGATGGTCGACCAGCTGACCGCGAACGGCGTGACCTTCGAGCAGTACGACGGCGTGCTCGAGAGCGGCTTCGACTACGGGACGGACGAGAAGGGGATCTCGCCCCGCGCCGGCGGCGGCAAGGTCGCCTGGTTCAAGGATCCCGACGGCAACCTCTTCGCGATCGAGGGCGACCGCTAGACCCTCAGCACGTCGACGGCGGCGCGGGCGGCCCGGCCGATCGCGCGGTCGGCCTCGGGCTGTGACCGGGCGGCGACGGTCGACGCGGTGAGGGCGGCGACGGCGACGCGGTCGCCGGTCGACGTGGTGACCATGCCGGCCTCGTGCCGCAGGTTGAGGAACGTGCCGGTCTTGCTGCTGACCGTGACGGCGTCCGCGGCCAGCTCGGCGCCGATCCGCTGGCGCACCTGGTGGCCCAGCAGCTCGCGCAGCCGCGCCGTCGCCGCCGGGACGCTGACGTCGTCGGTCCAGATCCGCTCGACCAGCGCCACCAGCCCGGCCGCCGTCCCGCTGGTCGCCGCCGCGACGTCCAGCGTCGGCAACACGTGCCCGCCGCCGTCGGTGGTCGCGCGCACCGCCAGCTCCAGCGCCAGCATGGGGTCGTCCGGTGCGACCGCCGCCGCGGCCTCGTACAGCCGCCGCATCGGGTGCCGCACGACGATGCCGTCGCACCCCCAGTCCTGCAGCGTCGCCGTGACCCGCTCCGGCGGCACCAGCGCGAAGACGGCGTCGGCGGCGGCGTTGTCGCTCACCGAGAGCATGAGCAGCAGCAGGTCCTCCAACGCGACGCGGCTCGGGTGCCGGAACAGCGCCGCGCCGGTCGGGCCGGGCGTCATGGCGCCGGGGACGAGGTCGACGGGGTGCGCGGGGTCCAGCTCGCCGGCGGCGATGAGGTCGAGCACCACCAGCGCCAGCGGCAGCTTGCTCACCGACGCCAGCGCGTACGGCGCGTGCACGTCGAACCCGAGGTCCTCGCCGGTGTCGACGTTGCGGGCGTAGAGGGCGCCGCGCAGTCCGGTGGCGGCCCAGTCGGCGCGGATGTCGTGCGCCGTGCGCACCGCCTCGCCGGAGAACCCGAACGCGTCGGATGTCGTCATCGCGGCTCCTCCGGGTCGGCGACCAGCCCGGCCGCCCGGGCCAGCGCCGGCAGGACGGCGCCGACCAGCTCGCGGGGCACCTGCGCCCGGCCGGCGACGGCGTACGTGCGGCGCACCGCGACGTCGCCGAGCGGGCGCCAGCGCAACCGGTGCGCCGCGGCCCAGGCGGGCGTGCACAGGATCGCGTCGCCGTACTCGAGCGCGCAGGTCAGCGCCTCGGTGCCGGACGTGCCGACGCGCAGCTGGCCGTCCAGCAACCCGGCCAGCCGGGCGGCGCGGCGCACCGGGTCGCGCACCCACGGCACGTCGTCCTCGGCGGACAGGTGCAGCGCCCGCGGCCGCCCGTCGTCGCCGCCGGAGCGGCGCAGCTGGTCCAGGTGCAGCCGCCGCCCGCGCAGGTCGTCGGTCGCGGTGGCGGCGCCGAGGTCGGCGCCGGTCTCCTCCTCGTCAGGAGGGCACGGCAGCAGCGCGACGTCGAGCCGGCCGCGGCGGACGAGCGCGGCCCGCTCGGCGGCCAGCTGCTCGGTGAAGGTCAGCGTGACGCCGGCCGCGGCGGCCAGGCGGCGGGCGGCCACCAGCGCTCGCGGGTCCGGCCCGGCCGGGATGCCCGCGCTCAGTCCCGCGGCGCGGGCCGTGGCGGCCAGCTCGCGGAAGTGCCCGGCCCGGGCGATGAGGTCGGCCGCGTGGGGGAGCAGGGTGCGGCCGGCGTCGGTCAGCTCGACCTGCCGGGACGTGCGGTGCAGCAGGGTCGTGCCGAGATCGCGTTCCAGCGCGGCGACTCGCCGGCTGACGACCGGCTGCGGGGCGCCGCAGACGTCGGCGCCGCGGGTGAAGCTGCGCGCCTCGGCCACTGCGACGAACGCCTCGAGGTGCCGCAACAGGTCCACGGGCAGCCACCATACCCATTCGGCATGGATCGGTGGCGGTTGCGTCTTGGACATCGCCGCGGCCGCCTTGCGACGGTGGCGGCGTTGGCCGTACCGCCCGAGGAGGAACCGATGACCCGTCCGCTCAGCCGCCGCACCGTTCTGCGGGCCGGCCTGGCCGTCCCGCTGGCCGCGTCGGCCGGCCTGCTCGGCACCGGCAGCGCCGGTGCGTCCGGCTCCGGTCTGGACCCGGCGGTCCGCGAGCTGGAGCGCGCCTACGACGTCACGCTCGGCGTCAGCGCCACGAACCTCGCGACCGGCGCCCGGCTCGCGCACCGGCCCGGCGACCGGTTCCCGATCCTGTCGGTGTTCAAGTCGATCGCCGCGGCCGCCGTCCTGCGCGACCTCGACGTGTCCCGGCTGGAGCACCGCGTCTGGTACCCGCCGGCCGACATCGTGCCGAACTCGCTGATCACGGCCGAGCACGTCGACACCGGCATGACCGTCGCGGAGCTGTGTGACGCCGCGATCCGCTACAGCGACAACGCCGCCGGGAACCTGCTGCTGCGCGAGCTCGGCGGGCCGCGCGGGCTGACCGCGTTCGCCCGGTCGATCGGCGACGACGCGACCCGGCTGGACCGCTGGGAGATCGAGCTGAACTCGGCCGAGCCGGGCGATGTCCGCGACACTTCGACGCCGGCGGCACTGGCCCGCACGTTCGCCGGCCTGCTCGTCGGCGACCTGCTGCGATCCGGCGACCGGCGGCGGCTGCGCGACTGGATGCTGGCGAACACGACGTCCGGTCCGCGCTTCCGCGACGTGCTGCCGGACGGCTGGCGGCTGGCCGACAAGACCGGCGCCGGCGACTACGGCAGCAACAACGACGCCGGGGTGGCGTGGAACCCGGCCGGCCAGCCGATCGTCATGGTTGCGATGAGCCGCCGCGCGGAACGTGACGCCCCGCGCGTCGACGCCGCCCTGGCCGACGTGGCCCGGCTGGTGGTGCGGCGGCTCGGCTGATGGTCGTTCGGCACGCTGGAGCTCTGCCGTCGGATGTGACTGCAGACCTCCATCGCGATGGGGGTCTGCAGTCGGATGTGACGGCAGACCTCCAGCGGCGGGAACGGCCTTCGGTGAGCGCGGGGCGAACGTGCATTGGCGCTATGGTGTGTCGCCCGGGAGACACACCCTCGGGTGTGTCGGACGACGGGGCAGGAACGGGGAGCGATGATCGGGACGAACAGGGCGTTCGCGCTGGTGGCCGGGGGCGTGTTGGTGGCGACGGCGGCGGGGTGCAGCGGCGACGACCCGCCCGACGCCACACCGGTCGCCGAGGCGTTGGCCGGCGCGCTCGTCAACGGTGACTTCACCGATGTCCCGCTCGGCAACACCACCCCCGAGGCCGCTGCGGCCGCCGTCGAGGCGATCAAAGCGGGCATGGGCGACCTGATGTACCGGATCGGGTTCGACGAGATCACCGAGGTCGACGAGAACACCCGTGAGGTGACGATCGACATCGCCTGGGACTTCGACCGGCTCAGCGCGCCAGGCAAGGCGCCGACGGGGTCCGCGCCTCCCACGGAAGCGGCCACCACCCCGGCCGAGACGCCCGCCGACGGCTCGCCGGATCAGTTCGACTGGACGTATCAGACCACCGCGACCCTGCGCGTCGCCGAGGACACCGAGGCAGGCTGGACCGTCGACTGGTCGCCGGCCATCCTGCACCCGCAGCTCACCGAGGGCGCCACCCTCGACCTGTCCCGGAGCCAGGCCCAGCGCGCGGACATCCTGGGCGCGGGCGGCGAGGTCGTCGTCACTGAGCGCCCGGTCTACCGGGTCGGCATCGACAAGACCCAGGTCGACGCCGCGCTGGCGCCCGCTTCCGCGGCGTCGCTGGCCGAGTTGGCGGGCGTCGACCCGGCCGGCTTCACCGAGCGTGTGCAGAACGCGGGGGAGCGTGCGTTCGTCGAGGCCATCACGCTGCGCGAGGGCGACGCCGCACCGCTGCTGGACCAGATCGCGGCCATCGAGGGCGCCGCCGCCATCGAGGACACCCGTGCGCTGGCCCCGACCCGCGACTTCGCCCGGCCGATCCTCGGCACCGTCGGTGAGGCGACGGCCGAGCAGGTCGAGGCCTCCGACCGCATCGAGGCCGGCGACATCGTGGGGCTGTCCGGGCTCCAGGAGCAGTACGACGCGCAGCTCGGCGGCACGCCCGGGATCGTCGTCGAGCTGGTGCCGCCGGAGCCGTCCGCCGATGCCACGACCGACCCCAGCGCGTCCCCGTCGGCCGAGGCCGAGGAGCCCGCGCCGGCCGAGCCGGAGGTGCTGTTCGAGCGCGAGCCGGTGGCCGGCACCCCGCTGGCGACGACGCTCGACATCGACCTGCAGACCCGCGCCGAGAGCATCCTCGCCGACGTCGGCCCGGCCAGCGCCATCGTCGCGATCCAGCCGTCCACCGGCGCCGTCGTGGCCGCCGCCAGCGGGCCGGGCGGCGAGGGCTACTCGACGGCGACGGTCGGGCAGTACGCGCCCGGCTCGACCTTCAAGGTGGTGACGTCGCTGGCGCTGCTGCGCGCCGGGCTGACCGCCGAGTCGACCGTGCCGTGCACCCCGACGGTCACCGTCGACGGCCGCGCGTTCGAGAACTACGACGACTACCCGTCCGGCGCCATCGGCGACATCACCCTGCGCCAGGCCGTCGCGAACTCCTGCAACACGGCCTTCATCAGCCAGAACGGCGTCGCCGACCAGGCCGCGCTGGCGCAGGCCGCGGCGTCGCTGGGGCTCGGCGCCGAGTACCAGGCCGGCGCGCCGGCCTTCCTCGGCGCCGTCCCGGCCGAGGCCGACGGCACCGCGCACGCCGCGTCGATGATCGGCCAGGGCGAGGTGCTGGCGTCGCCGCTGGCCATGGCGACGGTGGCCGCCTCGGTCGCCGCCGGGCACACCGTGGCGCCGACGCTGGTCGACCCGGCCGCCGCGGCGCCCGAGAGCACGCTGACTGCCGACGAGGCGGCCGTCCTGCAGGACCTCATGCGCGCCGTGGTCGAGGACGGCAGCGGCGCCTTCCTCGGCGACGTCCCCGGCGACCCCGTCGGCGCGAAGACCGGCACCGCGGAGTACGACGCCGACGGTGAGATCCGCCTGCATGCCTGGATGATCGCCACCCAGGGCGACCTCGCCGTCGCGGCGTTCGTCGAGGACGGCGAGTCCGGCTCGCGCACCGCCGGCCCGCTGCTGGAGGCATTCCTAGGCGGCTGACCGGCGGACCGGGGCGAGGTACGGGCGCAGCTGCGGGTCCAGGTGCGATGTGAGGCTGCGCGCGTACGTCGCGGTGAGGTGGTGGTCGTCGCGCCAGACCACCACGTTGCCGATGACCGCGGGGCACTCGTCGGTCGGGCAGATGGCCCGGTTGAGGTCGACGACGTCGACGTTGCCCAGCTGACCGGCGGCGACCCGCTGTTCGTCGCCGGCCTTCTCGACGGCGTCGGCGCGCGGCTGGGCGCACTCGGTGAGGCGGTCCGGCTTCGCGCTGACGCATTCGGCCGGGTCCTGCTCGAGCCACGGCGTGTTCTCCAGCACGACCAGCTCCACCCCGGCGTCGCGCACCGCCTGCCAGCTGTCGCGCAGCCCGTCGGCCAGCCGGTCGGCGCTGGCGTCGTCGTCCAGCTCGCGGCCGTCCTCCCACACCCGGTAGGAGTTGCTGCCCGACGTCACCACGAGGTCCGGCCGGTCCGGCCCGGTCAGGCGGTCCAGCAGCGCCTCGTTCCAGTCTCGGCAGGACGTGTACGGCGCGCCGGCCGCCGTCGTGACCTCGACGGAGAAGAACCCGCAGGACGACTTCGTGTAGGTCTCGATCCGCCAGCCGTACCGCTCGCCCAGCACGTCCAGCGCGGGCTGCCATTGCGCCGCGTGCGAGTCGCCGGCCAGCGCGATGACGCGGCCGGCGTCGAGGTCGCCATACGCGCAACTGGCGAGGTCGGCGTCCTCGGCGTTCTGCTGGCAGCCATCGGGATAGATGTCCGGGTTGTCCTCGGGGACGTCGATCGGGTCCGGCGTCATCGCGGGCACCTGGTCGACGGGGACGCCGTCGGGGTCGCCGGCCGGGTCGGGTGCGAGGACGGCGGCGCCGGGCGCGGCGTCGGCGGTCGCGTACTCCGGGACCGCCTTGACGGTGACCAGCGCGGCCAGCAGCGCCGTCGCCGTCGCCGCCACCCCGACGGCGAACGCCCGCCGCGGCCGGACGGCGAGCACACGGGCGTGATGGATCGGCGCCTCGACCAGCCGGTGCGTGAGCCAGGCCGGCACGAACGCGGCCAGCACCACCAGCGTGCCCTGCTGCGGCGACAGCGCGCCCCACACCGCGCCGGCGGTCAGCAGCAGCGGCCAGTGCCACAGGTACAGCGAGTACGACAGCCCGCCCACCCACCGCATCGGTGCGCTCCCGAGAACACGCCCCGGCACCGTACGCACGCTCGCCACGCCCGCCGCGATCACCGCTGCCGTCCCGAGCACCGGCACCAGCGCCGCCACGCCCGGGAACGCCGTCGCCGCGTCGTAGCTCAGCGCCGCCCAGCCGACGGCCGCGAGCCCGCCGCCGGCCAGCGCGCCGGACGCCCACGCCGGCAGCCGCTCCAGCCGCCGCGCGCCGATCGCCACCGCCGCACCTGCCGCCAGCTCCCACGCCCGCGTCGTCGACACGAAGTACGCCGCGCCGGGCGCCGCCGCCGTCAGGTGCACCGACCACGCGAACGACGGGACCGCGACCACCGCGAGCCCGGCCAGCAGCGTCCGCCGCACCGATCCGCCGCGGCGGCGCCGCCGCCACCACACCAGCGCGATGATCAGCAGTGGCCAGACGACGTAGAACTGCTCCTCGACGGCCAGCGACCAGAAGTGCTGCACGGGGCTGGGCGCGTCGCCCGCGGCCAGGTAGTCGACCGAGTTCGCGGCCAGGCCCCAGTTCACCACGTACGTCGCCGACGCCGCGATGTCGCCGGCCACCGACGGCCAGCGCAGCGGCGGCAGCAGCAGGATCGTCAGCCCGGCCGTCGCGGCCAGCACGACCGCCGTCGCGGGGAGCAGCCGGCGGATCCGGCGGGCGTAGAAGCGGCCCAGCCGCAGCCGCCCGGTCGATTCGACCTCGCGCAGGATCAGCCCGGTGATGAGGAACCCGGAGATGACGAAGAACACGTCCACGCCGACGAACCCGCCGCTGACCAGCGGCAGGCCCGCGTGGTAGGCGAGCACGAGCAGCACCGCGACGGCGCGCAGGCCCTCGACGTCCGGCCGGAACCGAGGACGTGCCTCGGCTCCGGCTGTCGCCGTCGCGGGGGAAGTCAGGCCGGCTGCCCGATCGCCCCGATCAGGTCGGCGAACCAGGGCGTGGACGGATCGAACTCCTTGCCGCCCTTGATGCGGTCGAACTCGATGGCGCGCAGCCGGCCGCCGCGCTCCTCGTCGTGCCCGATCAGCCCGCCCTCGTGCCGCAGCGCGCACTCGACGGCGAGGTCGGTGCAGCTCTTGATCAGCCGCAGGTCGTCGGAGTTGGCCGCGGCGGACCGGCTGAAGTAGCCGCTCTTCTGCACCATGACCTTCTCGGCGCCGACGCGGGCGGCGAACTGCTTCGCGAACCAGGCGCCGGGGTTGATCTTGTCGATCTTGACGTGGCCGAACGGGTCGCGCGGGACCTCCTCGCCGGCCGCCTCGAGCTCGCCGACGATGGCGTCGACACCGGCGCCCTCGGACAGGAAGATGTTGACGCAGCCCAGCTCGTCCATCAGCGAGCGCAGCCGGCCGGCCTCGGCGTCGAGGTCGAGCTTCTGCTCCGGCAGGTACACGGCGTGGACGTCCCAGCGGCGCGGGTCGACGCCCAGCTCGGGCGCCCACTCCTGCGCGGCCAGCCACTTGCGGTAGACGCGCGCCGTCGCCGCCGTCAGCCAGCCGCAGTGCCGGCCCATGACCTCGTGCACGATCAGCATGCGCGGGTTGGACGAATGCTCGGCGATGATGTTGCGGGCGTAGATCGAGCCCTGCTCGGCGGCCGTCCAGGCGCCCAGGCTCTGCCGCACCGGCACGATGTCGTTGTCGACGGTCTTCGGCAGCCCGACGACGGTCAGCTCGTAGTCGTTGGTCGCGAGGTAAGCGGCGAGGTCGGCGGCCGTGGTGTTGGTGTCGTCGCCGCCGATGGTGTGCAGCACGTCGACGCCGTCGCGGGTGAGCTGCTCGGCGGCCACGTGCAGCGGGTCCTGGCCCTCCTGGACCAGCCCGCGCTTGACGCAGTCGGCGACGTTGGTGAGCTTGACCCGGCTGTTGCCGATGGGGGAGCCGCCGAACCGGTGCAGCCGCGACGCCGTGGCCCGCATCTCGGGCGAGACGGTGATGGAGCGGCCGGTCAGCAGGCCCGCGTAGCCGTCGAGGTAGGCGATGACCTCGACCTCGGGCGCGATCTCGGTGTACCGCTCGATCAGGCCGCCGACGGCCGACGACAGGCACGGGGCCAGGCCGCCGGCCGTGAGCATCGCGACCTTGCGCACCGGTGTGCTCTCGGGCATGTGAGGTGACCTTCTGTCGGGAGGGACGGATCGCCTGACACCCTACATTCGGCGCGCGCGCCGTTACGGCGGGCTGTCCGGGGTGTGGGCGTCCGCGGCCGCCGGAACACGCCGCGGCCTACCCTGTAACACGTGAACTCTCCGGAGGACCTTGCGCTGTACACCGAGCTGACGGAGGCCGTCGGCGCGCTGCCGGCCGGCCAGCAGCCCGAGTGGCCCGACCCCGCCGCCGTCCAGGACGCCGTCGCGCAGCTGCGCGCCATGCCGCCGCTGGTGTTCGCCGGCGAGTGCGACGTGCTGCGCGAGCGGCTGGCCGCCGTCTCCCGCGGTGAAGCGTTCGTCCTGCAGGGCGGCGACTGCGCCGAGACGTTCGCCGGGGTCAGCGCCGACAACGTGCGCAACAAGCTGAAGACGCTGCTGCAGATGGCGGTCGTGCTCACCTACGCCGCCAGCGTCCCGGTCGTGAAGATCGCCCGGCTGGCCGGCCAGTACGCCAAGCCGCGGTCGAAGTCCACCGAGACCCGCAACGGCGTCACGCTGCCCGCCTTCCGCGGCGACATCGTCAACGACTTCGAGTTCACGCCCGACGCCCGCGAGCCCGACCCGCACCGCATGGTCCGGGCGTACCACGCGTCGGCGGCCACGCTGAACCTCACCCGCGGCTTCGTCGGCGGCGGGTTCGCCGACCTGCACCAGGTGCACGCCTGGAACACCGACTTCGTCCGCACGTCGCCGGCCGGGCAGCGCTACGAGCGGCTGGCCGGGCGGCTGGAGCAGGCGCTGTCGTTCATGCGGGCCATCGAGATCGACGCCGACCAGCTGCGCACCGTCGAGCTGTACTCCAGCCACGAGGCGCTGCTGCTCGACTACGAGCTGGCGCTGACCCGCGTCGACTCCCGCACCGGCGCGCCGTACGACGTGTCCGGGCACTACGTGTGGATCGGCGAGCGGACCCGCCAGCTCGACGGCGCTCACCTGGAGTTCGCGGCCCGCATCCGCAACCCCATCGGCGTCAAGGTCGGGCCGACGACGACGCCCGACGACCTGCTCGCGCTGGCCAACAAGCTGGACCCCGAACGCGAGCCCGGCCGTCTGACCTTCGTCACCCGCATGGGCGCCGGGAAGATCCGCGACGCGCTGCCGGCGCTGGTCCAGAAGGCGACCGCCGACGGCCTGGTCGCGTCCTGGATCTGCGACCCGATGCACGGCAACACCTACGAGGCGGCCAGCGGCCACAAGACCCGCCGCTTCGACGACGTCGTCGACGAGGTACGCGGCTTCTTCGAGGTGCACCGGGCGCTGGGCACCCACCCCGGCGGCATCCACGTCGAGCTGACCGGCGACGACGTCACCGAGTGCGTCGGCGGCGGCGACCCCATCGCCGAGGACGGCCTGGGCAGCCGCTACGAGACCGTCTGTGACCCGCGGCTGAACCGCACCCAGTCGCTGGAACTGGCCTTCCTCGTCGCCGAGCTGCTCGAGTCCCCGAACTAGCTCTGTTCCCAGACGAACCCGTCCGGGTCGGTGAACGCGCCGTCCGCGCCGGCGATGACGACGCCGTGCGCTCCGGAGCCGTCCGGGTCGACGCCGGCGACCTTGGCGAGGGACTTGCGCCGGTTGAGGGTCAGCGTGACGGCGCCGGTGTCGAACTCGACGTACTTCCGGCCGAAGCTCTTCGCGACGGTGAGGCCGCGGTCCGCGTAGAACTGCTTGCTCGCGGCCACGTCGTCGACGCCCAGTTGGAGGACGAGGTCGTCGACCTGCCTGGTGGCCGGGCCGGTGTCCTTCTTCGACGTCGACGCGAACGTCACGATCGTCCCGTCCGGGGGCGCGACGACTCCGCCGTAGCCCCACAGTGACTTCGAGGCCGGTTTCAGCACGGTGGCGCCGGCCTCGACGGCGGCGGCGACGAGCGCGTCGACGGTGCTCGGCTGGGACGCGACGAGCGACAGCGTAAAGCCGCTGAAGCCGGTCGCCGGCGCGCCCGCGGGCCGCACCCGGACCCGCTCGCCCAGGCCGAGAACGTCGGTGTAGAAGCCGGCGGCGGCCGCGGGGTCGGCCACCTCGAGGGTGAGGTGATCGATGGTGGTCATGATGGGGTTCCCTTCGGTTGCGGGGTTCGGGTGATCAGCGCTGGAGGAAGCCGAGCAGGTTGCCACTCGGGTCCTCGACGACGGCGGCCAGCTGCCCGGCGCCGACGTCCTTGACGTCCTGACGGGTGCGCCAGCCCGCCTCGACGGCTCGGCGCAGGGCCGCGGCGGCGTCGCCCACGTGGCAGTAGCCGACGGGGCCGGTCATGCCGTGGCCGTGACCGTTCGGGTCCAGCCCGATCTCCTGGTCGCCGACCCGGAACCCGACGTAGTAGGGCTCGTCGGCGTAGGGCCGCACGCCCAGGACGCTGCCGTAGAGCGCCCGCGCCCGGCCCAGGTCGCGGACCGGGACGATGATGGTCTTGATGCCGTGGCTCACGGCGGCCTCCTCGGTGGAACGTACCTGCTGAACCAGCCTCTCGCCGTGCCCGGCGCGCCCGCATCCGTGCCGAGCACGGGTCGTGTCACGTAGCTCGTACGGAATACTGGGCGAGGTGTCGAAGCGGGCGACCACCATGGCGATCTCGGCTCGCGAGGCCGAGGTCCTGGCCCTGGTCGGCGACCACCGCAGCAACGCCGAGATCGCCGCGCAGCTGGTCATCTCGGTGCGCACGGTCGAGACCCACGTGTCGTCGCTGCTGCGCAAGCTCGGGGCGCCCGATCGTCGCGCACTCGCGGGAATCGCGGCCGAGGCCGCCCACACCGAACGCACCAGCCAGGCGCTGGCCGGGCTCCCGGCGCCGCTGAACCCGTTCATCGGCCGGGCCGGGGAACGCCGTGAGCTGCGCGCGGCCGTCGGCGCGCATCGTCAGGTCAGCGCCGTCGGCCCGGGCGGTGTCGGCAAGACCCGGCTGGCGCTGGCCGTCGCCGCCGACCTGGCCGGCGACTTCGCCGACGGCGTGTGGTTCGTCGACCTCGTGCCGGTCACCGACCCCTCGATGGTCGGGTCCGCGGTGGCGGCCGCGCTCGGCGTCGGCGAGCAGCAGGGCCGCGGCATCGACGACTCGGTGACGGCCGCCCTGGCCGACCGGCGCGCCCTGCTGGTGCTGGACAACTGCGAGCACCTGCCCGGCGGCGTGGCCCCGTTCGTCGAGCGGCTACTGGCGCGCTGCCCGTCGGTGCACGTGCTGACCACCAGCCGGGCCCGGCTGTCGGTGCCGTTCGAACGGGTCTACTCGGTGCCGCCGCTGTCCCTGGACGGTGACTCCGACGCCGTCGCCCTGTTCGCCGACCGTGCCGCGGCCGTCGGCTGGACCGTCGAGGCGGCCGACCTGGACCAGGTCGCCGACGTGTGCCGCAAGCTGGACGGGGTGGCCCTGGCCATCGAGCTGGCCGCCGCCCGCCTGCCCGCGCTGGGCTTCGACGGGCTGGTCGCGGGGCTCTCCGACCACCTGCGGCTCCTGGTCGGCGGCTACCGGGCCGACGACCGCCACCGCTCGGTGCGGGCCGTCCTGGACTGGAGCCAGGCGCTGCTGGCCGAGCGCGACCTGGCGCTGCTGCGCCGGGTCTCGGTGTTCGTCTCGCCGTTCACCGCCGCGGACGCCGAGACGGTGGCCGGGTTCGCTCCGCCGGCGCCCGGCGAGGTCGTCGACGGGCTGGCCCGGCTCGCCGACCAGCACCTGCTGAGCGTCGCGGCGGCGGCCGGAGTCACCCGCTACCGGGCGGCCGAGACCATCCGGCAGTACGGCGCCGAACGGCTCGCCGCGGCCGGCGAGGACGACGCGACCCGGGCCCGGCAGCTGGGCTGGTGCCTGACGATGGCCGCCGAGTTGGGCGATCCGTCGCCCAGTAGCGGCGCCTGGCGGGCCGGGTTCGACGCGGTCGCCGACGACCTGCGCGCCGCGCTCGGCTGGGCGGCCGGCCGGCCCGGACACCGCGCCGACGCCCACCGGCTCGCGCTGGCGCTGGCGGGCCTGACGTTCACCCGCAACCTGGCCGGCGAGTCTCAGCAGCGCTACGAACAGGCGGCCGCCCTCGCCGACGACCCGGCGGCGGCGGCCACCGCGTTGCGGCGGGCCGCCAACGTCGCCGCGTGCCGCATGCGCGGCGCAGACGCCTACCGGCTCTGGCAGGCCGCCGCCGACGCCGCCCTGCGGGCCGGCGACCACGCCGGCGCCGCCCACGACCTCGCCACGGCGGTCACTACCTACGTCCGCAAGGCCGGGACGTTCGCCGAGCCGCCGCCGCGCGACGAGCCGGCCGGCCTGCTGGCCCGGGTGCGCGAACTGGCCGGCGCCGACCCGGCGGCCCGGGCGGCGGTGGCGCTGGCCGACTGCGTCGCCCTCGGCTACGCGTTCTTCGCCGGCCCCGACGGTCCCGCCGGGCCGGCCGGTCCGGCGACGTCGGCGGCGGAGCTGACCGCCCGCGCCGAGCAGGCCGTCGAACTGGCCGCCCGGCTCGACGACCCGCTGGCGGAGTGCGCCGCCCTCCAGGCGCTGACCGCGGCGCGGCGGCGGGCCGGCGACACCTTCGCCGCCGCTGCCACCGCGCGCCGCCGCGTCGACCTGCTCGACACCGTGCCGCTCACCCCGGACAGCGCCGACGAGCTGATCGACGCCCTGTTCATCGCCACGGCGGCCGGCATCGGCGTCGGTGACCTGCCGGCCGCGCGACGGTGGGGGCGGCGGCTGCGCGACCTGCCGCCGTTGGCCGAGGTCGGGCATCTCGCCACCTCACAGCTGATCGTGGCCGACGCGCTCGCGGGCCACGCCACCGACGTCATCGCCGCCAGCGGCCGGTTCGTCGACTCCTGGACCCAGGCGGGCCGCCCGCCGTCCCGCGGCTTCGGACCGGTCGCCGCGGCGGTCGCGATGGTCCATGGCCTGCGCGGTGACGACGCCGCCCGGGCCGACTGGCTCGCGATCCTCGACCAGCTGGGCGTCGGCCCTGCCGACCGGGCCGGCTACAGCCCCACCCTCGACGCCATCGCGCTGCTGCACCAGGGACGGGCGGCCGAGGCTCTGAACGGACTCGACGACGGCGACGACGGGCCGGCGCCGTGGCGCACCGGGATCCTGCTGCACTGGCACGTCGCGCTGGCAGCCGAGGCCGCCGTCCTGGCCGATCACCCCGGCGCGGCCGGACGGCTCGCGGCCGCCCGGCCGGTCGTCGACGGCAACCCCGTCGCCGGCGCCATCGTCGAGCGTGCGTTCGCGCTGCTCGACGACGACCGCGACCGCCTGCTCTCGACGGCCGCCGCGTTCGAGGACGCCGGCTGCCCCTACCAGCGAGCCAGGACGCTGCTGCTGGCCGGCGCCGACGCGTCCGGCGCCGACGCGCTCGCCGGCCTCGGACTCGCCGCCGTCAGGCCGCCGCGGCCGCGGCCAGCGCGCCCGCCGTCGCGGTGAGGACGGGGCCGTGGTCGGTGGCCCAGCGCCCGGCCAGCGCCAGCAGGTCGGGCAGTTCCCGCTCCTCCACCACGAACGACGGCACCGGCAGGCTGGCGCCCAGCTCGGCGAGGACGGGGCGCAGCTGCAGGTCGGCGACGAACCGGTGGGTGGGCGCCGCGGCCACCGTCACCGGCACGGCGACCGTTCCGCGCAGCGCGCCGCCGGGCAGCCGGTCGAGGAACGCTTTGAGCAGCCCGGTGTAGCTGGCCTTGTACGTCGGCGTGGCCACGACCAGCACCGACGCCTCCGCCGCGGCGGCCAGCGCCTGCTCGCCGTCGGGGGAGAGCGGGCCGAGCCACTGCCCGCCGAACCCGGCGAGGTCGTGCACCGGCCCCTCCGCGACGCCGGAGCGCGCGGCCACGGCCGCCGTCAGCGCCGTCGCCACGCCCAGCGTGCGCGACCCCGGCCGCGGATTGCCGACCACTGTCACGATGCTCATCTTGCGGGAACCTCCAGACCCGATCGAACGACAGAACCCGGCACCGCGACGACGGGAGCGCCGGGCACCACCCGCACGGACACCGTCGCCCCGACGCCGACGCCCAGACGCAGGAACTCCGTCCGGGTCAGCGTGGCCAGCACGACCTGCTCGCCGGTGCTGACCTCGACCCGCACCTCGAACCCGACCCGCACCACCCGCGCGACCCGCCCGGCCACGGCGTCCGGGTCGTCCGCGCCCGGCGACAGCGCGACGTCGTGCGGACGGACCAGCAGGTCGCCCAGCTGCGTCACCGGGCCGAGGAAGCGCATGACGAAATCGTTGGCCGGCTCGTCGTAGAGCTGGTCCGGAGTGCCGATCTGCTCCACCCGGCCCTCGTTGACCACGACGATCTCGTCCGCCACCTCCAGCGCCTCTTCCTGGTCGTGCGTGACGAAGACCGTGGTGACGTGCACCTCGTCGTGCAGCCGGCGCAGCCATTCGCGCAGCTCCTTGCGGACCTTCGCGTCCAGCGCGCCGAACGGCTCGTCCAGCAGCAGCACCTTCGGCTCGACGGCGAGCGCGCGGGCCAGCGCCATCCGCTGCCGCTGGCCGCCGGACAGCTGCGCCGGCAGCCGCTCGGCGAACTGCTCCAGGTGCACCAGCGCGAGCAGCTCGTCCACCCGGCGGCGGATCTCGTCCTTCGGACGCTTGCGGATCTCCAGCCCGAACGCGATGTTGCGCCGCACGGTGAGGTGCTTGAACGCGGCGTAGTGCTGGAAGACGAAGCCGACGCCGCGCTTGCGGGCGGGCAGCGCGGTGGCGTCCAGGCCCTCGATACCGACGGTGCCGGCGTCGGCGTACTCCAGCCCGGCGATGATCCGCAGCAGCGTCGACTTGCCGCCGCCCGACGGGCCGAGCAGCGCGGTGAGCTGCCCGGACGGGATGCTGACGGACACGTCCTGGAGCGCGACGAAGTCGCCGAAGCGCTTGGACACGCCGGTGACCTCGATGCTCATCGGGGTCCCTCCTTCGGCCGGATGATCGAGACGACGACGATGCAGGCGACGGCGACCAGCGCGAGCAGGAACGCGGTGGCGTAGGCGCCGCCCTGGTCGAAGTTCAGGTACTTCTCCTCGACGACGAGGGTCGCGGTGCGGGTCTCGCCGAGGACGTTGCCGGAGACGACCTTGACGGCGCCGAACTCGCCCAGCGACCGCGCCAGGCTGAGCACCACGCCGTAGGTGACGCCCCAGCGGATGGCCGGCAGCGTGATGCGGCGAAACGTCTGTGCCGCCGTCGCGCCGAGGCTCTGTGCCGCCTGCTCCTGCTCGGTGCCGATCTCCTCCAGGACGGGCACGACCTCGCGGATGACCAGCGGCAGCGCGACGAACGTCGTCGCCAGGATGATGCCGGGCGTCGAGAAGATCACCTGCAGGCCGGCGGACTCCAGCGCCGGGCCGAACCAGCCGGACCGCCCGCCGTAGACCAGCACCAGCGCCAGCCCGACCACGATCGGCGACACCGACAGCGGCACGTCCAGCAGCGCGTTCAGCAGCCGCTTCCCGGGGAACGCGTAGCGCACGACGAGCAGCGAGATGCCGACCCCGAACACCGTGTTCAGCACGACCGAGACGACCGCGACGACGACGGTGAGCCGCAGCGCGTGCACGACGTCCGGGTCGTCGACGATGCCGCGCAGGCCGTCGAGGCCGTCGGCGATGGTGTGCTGCGCGACCAGCCACAGCGGCCACGCGACCAGCAGCACCAGGTACGCCGTCACGATCGCGCGGGCCACCCACCGGCCGGGCCCGCGGCCCCTACCCACGGCGGCCCACCCGACGCTGGATGACGTCGAGCGCCACGATCACCGCGAACGAGATCGCCAGCAGCACCGTCGCCACCGCCGCCGCGTTGCCCAGGTTGTCGTTCTCGATGCTGCTGAGGATGCGCACCGACGTCACCTCCGTCCGCAGCGGCAGGTTGCCCGACAGCAGCACCAGCGAGCCGTACTCGCTGACGCCGCGGGCGAACGAGAGCGCCGCGCCGGCCGCGATCGCCGGGGCCAGCGCCGGCAGGATGATCCGGCGGAACGTCGCGAGCCGCGACGCGCCCAGCGACGCCGCCGCCTCCTCGACCTCCCGGTCCAGCTCGGCCAGCACCGGCTGCACCGTCCGGACGACGAACGGCAGCGTCACGAACAGGAAGGCCAGGAACACCGCGGCCCGGGTGTTGGCGACGTCGAGGCCGAGCGGGCTGTCCGGCCCGTACAGCGACAGCAGCACCAGCCCGGCGACGATCGTCGGCAGCGCGAACGGCACGTCGATCAGTACCTCGAGCGCCCGCTGCCCGGGGAACCGGTCGCGCACCAGGACCCACGCGATCAGCGTCCCCATCACCACGTTCACGACGGTGACCAGCAGCGCCGTCCCGACCGTGAGCCGGATCGCGGCCGCCGTCTGCTCGTTCGTCACCGCCTGCCAGAACCCGTCCCACCCGCCGGCTGCGGCCGTCGCGACGACCGCCGCCAGCGGGATCAGCACCAGCAGGCTGAACCAGAGCAGGGCGACGCCCAGCCCCAGCCCGGACCCGCGGGTGAGCCGCACTGAGCTCACTGCGCCTTTCCGGACTCGGCGATGATCCCGGTGATGATGCCGCCGTCCTCGGCGAAGAACTTGTCCGACAGCGCGCTCCAGCTCTCGAAGTCGTTCTCGACGGTGAGCAGGTGCGCTGGCGCCGGGAACGGGTCGTCCGGGTCCAGCGCGCCCTCGACGCCGCTGGTGTCGACGCCGTCGATGACCGGCCGGAAGCCCTTCAGCGCGAACTGGCGCTGGCCGTCCTCGCTGAGCACGAAGTCGAGCCACTCCTGCGCCTTCGGGTCGGCGTCGCTGAGCACCGCGCCCGGGTTCTCGATGAGGATCGTGGTCTCGGGCAGCACCCAGTCCAGCTCCTCGCCGTTCTGGGTGGCGAGGATCGCCTCGTTCTCGTAGGCCAGCAGCACGTCGCCGGTGCCGCCGAGGAAACTGGTGGTGGCGTCGCGGCCGCTGTTGGGCAGCGCGACGACGTTGGCGAACAGCTGGCGGACGAACTCCTCGGCCTCGGCGTCGGTGCCGCCGTTCGCCGCGACGTGGCCCCAGGCGGCCAGCGCGTTCCAGCGGGCCGCGCCGGACGACGCCGGGTTCGGCGTGACGATCTCGATGCCCGGCTTGACGATGTCGTCCCAGTCCTGGATGTTCTCCGGGTTGCCGGGCCGGACCGCCAGCACGACCACCGACGACGACACCACGCCCTTCGTCGGGCCGTCGTCCCAGGTCTCGTCCACCAGGCCGGCGTCCACCAGCCGGGTGACGTCGCTGCTGACGGAGAAGTGGACGTAGTCGGCCTCGAGCCCGGACTCGACCGCCCGGCTCTGGTCGCCGGACGCGCCGTAGGAGCTGCGGAAGCGCACGCCGGCGCCCTCGTCGGTCTGGCTCCACTCCTCGGCGATCGCGACGTTGGCCGCCTCGGGGACCGCGAAGCCCACGATCGACAGCGTCGTCTCCTCGCCGCCGCCGGACGCGGCGCCGGCGTCGTCGCCCCCGCAGGCCGCCAGCGCCAGGCCGCCGACCAGGACGAACGTGGTCACTGCTGCTCTGGTACGGGTGTACATGAGTGTGGTGCCCCCTCGGATCGGATGGATCATAGTAATCACGGTGGATTAGTAGACAATAGGATGAGTCTCGTATGTCGAGCGAGATTCGCTCAGATAGTGGTCAGTCCAGTCGGTAGCCGTGGCCGCGGAGCGTGCGGATCCGCCGCCCGTGCCGGCCCAGCTTCACCCGCAACCGCCTGATGTGAACGTCGACGGTGCGGCTGCCGGCCTGCGTGCCCAGCGGCCAGACCTGGCCGAGCAGCTCGGGCCGGGTGATGGCGCGGCGCTGGTTCTCGATCAGGTACGCGAGCAGCTCGAACTCGCGGAACGTCAGCGCAACGGCCCACCCGTCGACCACGGCGATCCGGGCGGCGTGGTCGAGGTGGAACCCCGGCTGCGCGAGGGCGATCGGCGCCTCGCCGGTGTCGGCGGGATGCGACAGGGACATGGGTGACTCCCGGGGGATGGGGCGAACGACGTGCGGGGGTGCGGGAGTCAGTGACAGAGCTGGCTGGCGACGCGCATCAGATCGACGGCGCGTCGCTGGGTGAGCAGCAGCCTGGGCACGTCACCCAATTTCCTACGAGCCTTGTGGGAAAGCAACCGGCCATCCGCATCGTGGGAACCGGGGCCGCGCGTCCCCGAGCATGACATCCACCATGATCATCCAACCTTTGAGGTGCTATGGCAGCCGAAAAGGTGGATGATCATGGCCGGCTCGGCAGCACCCGGCCCATCGGCACGTCTGCCGCCCATGCGCCGAGTCGACCTAGAGTGTGGGGCGTGATCGACCTGCGCAGCGACACCGTCACCCGGCCCACCGCCGCCATGCTGGCCGCGATGTCGACCGCCGACACCGGCGACGACGTCTACGGAGAGGACCCGACCGTGCGCGCGCTCGAGGAGCGGGTCGCCGGGCTGCTCGGCCACGAGGCCGGCCTGTTCACCGTCAGCGGGTCACTGGCGAACGTGCTGGGGGTGCGGTCGCTGGTCGCGCCGGGGCAGGAGTTGCTGTGCGAGGAGCGGGCGCACGTCGTCCGCGCCGAGTTGGGCGCCCACGCCGTCACGCAGGGCGTCACGACGCGCACCTGGTCCGACCCCCGCGGCCACGTCGACCTCGCCGCCGTCCGCCGCCTCATGACCCCCGACGCCGGACCGTACCTGGTGTCGACGGCGGCGGTCGCGGTCGAGAACACGCACAACTTCGCCGGCGGCACGGTGCAGCCGCTGGACTCGCTGCGGGCGCTGCGCGAGCTGGTGTCGCCGGTCGGCGTGCGACTGCACCTCGACGGCGCCCGGCTCTGGAACGCGCACGTCGCGACCGGCGTGCCGCTGGCCGACTACGGCCGCCTCTTCGACACCGTCGCGGTCTGCCTGTCCAAGGGCCTGGGCGCGCCGGTGGGCTCGGTGCTGGTGGGCCCGGCCGCGGCGATCGCGGAGGCGCGGGTGTGGCGCAAGCGGCTCGGCGCCGGCTGGCGGCAGGCCGGCGTGCTCGCGGCCGCGGGCAGTTACGCCCTCGACCACCACGTCGACCGCCTCGCCGACGACCACGCGAACGCCCGCCTCATCGCCGAGGCGGTGGCCGACGTCGATCCGGCGGCCGTGGACCCTTCGGCGGTCGAGACCAACGTTGTCATCCTCGACGTGGGGGAGCGTGCGGCCGGCCTGGTGGCGGCGGCCGCGGAGGCGGGCGTGTTGACGGGCACCGTCGGCCCCGGGCTCGTGCGGCTCATCACCCACCTCGACGTCAGCGCCGAGGACGCCAAGCGAGCGGCCGGCGTGCTGGCCGGCCTGCTCCGCACCTGACGGTCACGCCTCCTGGCCGCACTCGCCGCCGTCCGCAGTGCGAGACGTTGGCGTCCATCTGTTGACCACAATCCCGACCTAGGCAACTATTCCTATAGTTCTGACGGGTTAAGTGGTTGGGAGGCGGCCGGGTGCGTACCCTCGTCCTGCTGGGCTTGGTCGGTTTCGCCGCCCAGCTCGTCGACGGCAGCCTCGGCATGGCGTACGGCGTCACCTCCAGCACGCTGCTGCTCGCCGTGACGGCGAACCCCGCGGCCGCGTCGGCCACCGTCCACCTGGCCGAGATCGGCACCACGCTGGTCTCCGGCATGTCGCACTGGCGGTTCGGCAACGTCGACTGGAAGGTCGTCGCGAAGATCGGGGTGCCGGGCGCGGCCGGCGCGTTCGCCGGCGCGACGTTCCTGTCGAGCCTGTCCACCGACGCCGCCGCGCCGGTGATGTCGCTGATCCTGCTGGCGCTCGGCGTCTACCTGCTGGTGCGGTTCACGCTGCGCGGCCTGCCCGTCCGCCGCGACCCGAAGCCGCTCGGCCGCCGGTTCCTCACGCCGCTCGGGCTGGTCGCCGGGTTCGTCGACTCGACCGGCGGCGGTGGCTGGGGCCCGGTCGGCACCCCGGCGATCCTGGCCAGCGGCCGCATGGAGCCGCGGAAGGTGATCGGCTCGATCGACACCAGCGAGTTCCTCGTCGCGGTCGCGGCGAGCGTGGGCTTCCTGATCGGCCTCGGCACCGAGAACATCGACTTCGCGTGGGTCGGCGTGCTGCTGGCCGGCGGCGTGCTCGCCGCGCCGATCGCGGCATGGCTGGTGCGCATCGTCCCGCCGCGGGTGCTCGGCTCGGCCGTCGGCGGCATGATCGTGCTGACGAACGGCCGCACCATCCTGCGCAGCGACTGGGTCGACGCGCCGGGCGGGGTGCGCGCCGTCGTGTACGTGGTGGTCGTGCTGGTGTGGGCGGCCGCGCTGGCCTACTCGATCCGCGCGCACCGCCGGCAGCAGGCGGCCACGCCCGAACCGGAACTCGCCCGGGTCGGCTGACTCACATCACCGCGGGGGAGGGCTCGCCCAGCACGCGGCCCGAGGCGGGGACGAGCCGCCGCAGCGTCGACGCCAGCTCGCGGACGTCGGCGCCGGCCAGCGACTGCGGGCCGTCGCACAGCGCCGCCTCTGGATCGGGGTGGACGTCGACGAGGATGCCGTCGGCGCCGACCGCGATGGCCGCCCGTGACAGCGGCAGCACGAGGTCGCGCCGCGCGGCCGAGTGGGACGGGTCGACGATGACCGGCAGGTGTGAGAGCCGCTGCACGATCGGGATGGCCGCGATGTCGAGCGTCGTCGCCGTGGCGGTCTCGAACGTGCGGATGCCGCGCTCGCACAGCACGATGTCGAGGTTGCCGCGCTGGGCGACGTACTCGGCGGCCATGAGCCACTCGTCGACGGTGGCCTGGATGCCGCGCTTGAGCAGCACCGGCTTGCCGGCCCGGCCGACCGCCTGCAGCAGCGCGGTGTTCTGCATGTTGCGCGCGCCGACCTGCAGCATGTCGGCGTACCCGCTGACGAGATCGACGTCGGCGGGGTCGATCACCTCGGTGACGACGGGCAGGCCGGTGACCTCGCGGACCTCGGCCAGGATGTGCAGGCCGACCCTGCCCAGGCCCTGGAACTCCCGTGGCGCGGCGCGCGGCTTGAACGCGCCGCCGCGCAGCATGGTGGCGCCGGCCGCCTTGGCCATCTCGGCCGCCTCGAGCGTCTGCTCCAGCGACTCGACAGCACACGGGCCGGCGATCAGCGTGAAGGTGTCGGGGCCGATCAGGACCGGACGCGCACCGGTGCCGCTACCCACGACGACGGTGCCGCGGGCCGGCTGGTGGTCGACGCTGACCAGCTTGTACGGCGTGGAGATGGCGATGACGTCGGCCACGCCGGGCAGGCTGCGCAGGTTGAGGGCGCGGAAGTCGTCGACGTCGCCGACGAGGCCGATGATGGTGCGCCGGACACCGCGGCTGACGAACGCCTCGCCGCCCGTGGTGCGGACCCGTGCCACGACGGCGTCGACCTGTTCCGGCGTCGCTTCGGGCGACATCACGACCACCATGACGCGACCTCCCGCCTCGTCCCCAGCCTCGAAACTAGGGCACCGAAAGCCTAGTTCGACAGGGTTGTCCGGGGAGTAAGACAGTTGGTCACAATCAGGTCACTTGACCTCTCATGTTGCTATTTCTGGGAACTCGGTTGTAATTCCTTCAGCATCGAAAGATCTTCGGCATAAGCCGGTGGGCCGCCCGGCGTCTCCAGCACGACCGGCAATCCGGCGACCGATTTGTGGTGCAGCAGTTCGCCGAAGGCGGCGGCGCCGATGTGTCCCTTGCCGATGCGCTGGTGCCGGTCGCGGAACGAGCCGCAGCCGTCCATCGAGTCGTTCGCGTGGACGGCCGCCAGCCGGTCCGCGCCGGCGACGTCGGCGAACCGGTCCAGCATCGCCGTCATGCCGCCCGGCGCCGCGAGGTCGTGACCGGCCGCGTACAGGTGACAGGTGTCGAGGCACACGCGCGCCCGCGGATGGTGGTCGAGCGCGCCGAGGTACGGCTCGAGGTCGTCGATGGTCGCGCACAGCGACTGGCCCTGGCCGGCGGTCGGCTCCAGCAGCAGCTCCGGCCCGCCGGGGGCGCCGTCGAGCTCGTCCAGCAGCGGCAGCAGCAGCTCGCGGACTTGCCGCAACGCGTCGTCGCGGCTTCCCGCCGTCACGCAGGAGCCGGTGTGGACGACGACGCCGGCGGCGCCGACCTGGCGGGCCCGGCGCAGCGAGTGCGCCAGCGCGGCGGCCGAGCGGCGCGCGGTCTCGGGCACCGGGCTGCCGAGGTTGACCAGGTACGCGGCGTGCACCAGGACCGTCAGGCCGTGCTCGGCCGCGGCGGCGCGGAAGGCGTCGTCGGTGGCCGGGTCGCCGGGCGTCGCCGCCCAGCCGCGCGGGTTGCCGAGGAACACCTGTACCGACGACGCGCCCATGCCGGCGGCCCGCTCGGGCACGGTGGCCGGCTTCCCGGCGGCAGGGAGGTGGGTGCCCAGGAGGGCGAGTGCGCCGGCCATGTCAGAAGTAGATGATGCGGACGGTCGAGCCGCGCGGCGCCGGCGTGCCGGCGGCGGGTTCCTGGTTCTGGACGCGGTCGCCGCGGCCGCTGCTGCCGAACTCCGGGAAGAGATCGACGGCCTCGGGCACGAAGCCCGCTTCGCGGAGGATTTCCTCGGCCTTTTCCACTCTTTCGCCACGCACATTCGGAACTTCGATCAATTCCGGTCCGGATGAGACGACGATCGTGATCTCGTCGTTACGGAAACCGCTACCGGTGGCGGGATCCTGGGAGATCACCAGACCGGCCTCGACGTCCTCGGAACTCTGTTCCTGCCTGTCGACGGTGAAACCGGCCTCGGCGAGCGCGGCCTGCGCCTCGTCGGCGGAACGGCCGGTGAAGTTCTCGATCTCCAGCGGCTGCGGCCCGCGGCTGACGGTGACGGCGACCTCGGTGTCGCGGCGCACCTGCTCGCCCGGCTCGACGCTCTGGGTCAGGATGAGCCCGGCCTCCACCTCGTCGTGGTAGACCTCGTCCTCGACGCGGATGATCATCGACAGCGGCGCCGCCAGCTCATTCGCCTGGTCGACGGTCTGCCCGACCAGCTCCGGGACCTCGTAGCGTTCCGGGCCGAGTGACAGCACGTAGCTGATCTCGGCGCCGCCGAGCAGCCGTTCGCCGGGCGCCGGATCGGTGCTCACGATCTGGCCGGCCTCGACCGACTCGGAGTACTGCTCACCGCCGTTGACCGCGTTGAACCCGGAATCGTCGGCGCGCGCCTCGGCCTGCTCGGCGGTGAGGCCGAGCAGCGACGGCGTCGACTCCCACCGTCCGGACCCGTACCACCACGCCGCCGTCGCGACGCCGATGGCCAGCAGCAGCACGAACAGGAACAGGTAGAGGCCGCGGCGGCCGCGGGTCTGCTCGGTGCGGCGGTGGCTGCTGGTGCGGGCACGCGCCTCGGCCTGCCGGGCGGCCCGCGAGCCGGCCGGCGGCGCCGCGCCGGCGCCGGCGTCGGTGTCGTCCTCGGTGAACCGGATCGACAGCGGCGCGTCGATGCGGCGGGTCGAGCCCGGCTGGCTGTCCTCGCCGGCCCAGCGGTCGTCGGCCGGTGCGGCGTCGCCGGCCTCGTCGCCGGTCTCGTCTTCGTCCGGCGCGGTCCGCTCGTCCGGCTCGACCCGTCCGACCTGACCGGCCAGCACGGTGCCGGCCAGCGCCTCGTCGAGGGTGACGCCCGCGGAGTCGCGCGGCTCGGCGTGCACGGCGGTGAGCTCGGGGTCGTCGTCCGGCTCGGGTAGCGGGATGCCGGCGATGGCCGCGCGGGTGGACCGGATGGCGTTGAGGAACGCCCCGGCGTCGGCGTAGCGCTCCATCGGCTCGCGCGCCGTGGCCGTCAGCACGAGGTCGTCGACGGCGGGCGGCAGCGGCACCGCCTCGGACGGCGGCGGGACGTCGTCGTCGATGTGGCTGCGGACCACCACGAAGTCCGTCGGCCCCTCGTGCGGCGTCTTCCCGGTGAGCACCTCGTAGAGCATGATGCCGGCCGAGTAGACGTCCGAGCGCGGTGTGGCCCGCTCGCCGAGCGCCTGCTCGGGGGAGATGTAACTGACGGTGCCCAGCAGGCCGCGGGTGGTCTTCGACGAGCTGCTGTTGGCCCGGGCCAGCCCGAAGTCGGCGACCTTCACCCGTCCGTCGTTGCCGACCAGCACGTTCTCGGGCTTGACGTCGCGGTGCACGATGCCGGCCCGGTGCGCCGCGGCCAGCGCCGACAGCACCGATTCGGCCACCTCGAGCGCGAGGTCGGCGCCCAGCCGCCCCCGCTCGTGCAGGACGTCGCGCAGCGTGCGGCCGTTGATGTACTCCATGGCCAGGTACACGGCGCCGGAGTCCTCGCCCTGGTCGAACACGTTGACGACGTTGGGGTCGGACAGCTGCGCGACGGCACGCGCCTCGTCGATGAACCGGGCCACGAAGTCGTCGTCGGCGGCCAGCTCGGCGTGCATGATCTTCAGCGCGACGGCGCGGTCGAGACGGGTGTCGGTGGCCTTGTAGACCGTTGCCATCCCGCCGCGCGCCAGAAGCGCCTCGATCCGGTAGCGTCCGTCGAGAAGACGGCCCACCGGTGCGTCGGAGACGGAGAGGTCCACGGGGGGAGTGTACGTTCACCGAAGGACCTGAGCCGATCGACACGGTCCGCCGATGAGCCCCGCCCGATACGTCGCCGCTCGTGAGCGTCCGTCCGGTATGTCGCTATTGGGGGCATTGCTGCGGACCAATACCGCCAATCGGATGGCGCCGGGCGCGTCGGCGGGCTATGGTCGCCGCCCGTGACCGCTGTGCCCCGACGCCGCGTGCCGTCCACGCCCTTCGGCGATGACGACGGCGCGGCCGACCCCCGCATCGTGGCCGCACTGGCCGCGTACGAGCGGGGCGAGGGCGGCTCGGCCGACGTGCTCGCGGCGCTGGCGGCCGGCCGGCTGCTGATCCCGGTGGTCGCGGTCGCCGAGTCGGTCGACGCCACCGGCGCGGAGAAGGAGACCGCCATGGCGACGGTCCTCACCACCGGCCGCGACGGCCGCCGAGGGCTGCTCGCCTTCACCTGCGTCGAGTCGCTGCACCGCTGGAACCCCGCGGCCCGCCCGTCCCCGGTGCCGACCCGCAGCGCCGCCGAGGCCGCCCTCGCCGACGGCGCCGAAGCCCTCGTCATCGACCTCGCCGGCCCCGTCATGTTCGCCGTCGACGCAGCCGACCTGCGTTCCCTCGCCTCCGGCTGGCGTCCGCTCGGCCCCTGGCCCGGCGTCGGCCGAGCCGACCCCACGGTGGCTGACGACGGCGGCGCCGTTCGCGGCGGCGTCTGGCGTCGCGTCCGCCGCCGGGTCCGGCGCGCCCTGATGGGCTGACCCCGTTCGCCCCATGATCATCAAAGAAAAGCGGCGCCAGGACCCCCTGAAACTTTGATGATCATCGGAGCGCTACGAGTACACCGGCCCGGTGTACTTCTCCCCGGGCCCTTCGCCGACGGCATCGGGCATGGGCGACGTCTCGCGGAACGCCAGCTGCAGCGTCTTCAAGCCGTCCCGCAACGGCCCCGCGTGGTGCGTCCCCAGCGACGGGGCGGCGGCGGTGATGAGGCCGGCGAGCGCCTCGATCAGTGACCGCGCCTCGTCGAGATCGCGGTGCTCCGGGAGATCCTCGGCCAGTCCGAGATGGACGGCGGCGGCGCTCATGAGGTGGACGGCGGCCGTGGAGATGACCTCGACGGCGGGGACGTCGGCGATGTCGCGACCGGCCTGGGAAGCGATGTGATCTGGCGTGCTCATTCATGGTAGGCTCTCACACCGACCGGACCGTCTGACTCGAACCCTCGAGTGGGGCGGCCAGCAAGCGGAGTCCGCTCCCACCCGCAACGATCGCACAGATCGTCGGGTTCCCTGGTCAGGGCGTCCGTTGGACGCCCTTGTGGTCGTGGTTCAGGAATGGGCCGCGACGCCGATGGGTTTGGCCTCTGCGATGTACGTTCGCGGAGGCCATTCGTGTTTCCGCGGCGTGGTCGAGGCATCACCCCGTCGAATTCAGGAGGAAGGCATCAGCGCAGAGCCCCGCATCAACGACCGGATCCGCGTGTCGGAGGTCCGGCTCGTCGGCCCCAACGGTGAGCAGGTCGGCATCGTCCGCATCGAGGACGCGCTCCGGCTTGCGGCGGAGGCCGATCTCGACCTGGTCGAGGTCGCGCCCGGCGCCCGGCCGCCGGTGGCCAAGCTCATGGACTACGGCAAGTTCAAGTACGAGTCCGCCATGAAGGAGCGCGCGGCTCGCCGGAACCAGTCGCACGTCCTGATCAAGGAGCAGAAGCTCCGCCCCAAGATCGACAAGCACGACTACGAGACCAAGAAGCGCGCGGTCGAACGCTTCCTTGCCGAGGGTGACAAGGTCAAGGTCACCATCATGTTCCGTGGCCGCGAGCAGTCGCGCCCGGAGCTCGGCTTCCGGCTGCTGCAGAAGCTGGCCGAGGACGTCACCGAGCTCGGTTTCGTCGAGTCGTCGCCGAAGCAGGACGGCCGCAACATGATCATGGTGTTGGGGCCGCACCGGAAGAAGGCCGACGCCAAGGCCGAGAAGGAAGCGGCGAAGGTCGAGCGGCAGGCGCAGCGGGACGCCGACGACGAGGCCGAGAGGGTCGAGCGCGCGGCGAGCCGGGCGGCGGCCGAGGCCGAGAAGGCCGACCGGCCCGAGGTCGTTCGTCCCACCCCCGACAACGAAGACTGACGAGGAGTACACGGCGCCATGCCGAAGAACAAGACGCACAGCGGCTCGAGCAAGCGGTTCCGCATCACCGGGAGCGGGAAGGTGCTGCGCCAGAAGGCGAACCGCCGCCACTACCTGGAGCACAAGCCGTCCACGCTGACGCGGAAGCTCGCCGGCACCACTGAGGTGGCCAAGGCCGACCAGGGCCGCATCAAGAAGCTGCTCGGCAAGTAAGCGGCGACCGTCCAGTTCACCCCTTCGGCCGGTGTGGCCGAACTCAGCAAGGAGTACCAGTGGCACGCGTGAAGCGGGCGGCCAACGCCCACAAGAAGCGCCGTCAGACCCTCGAGCGGGCCAGCGGCTACCGGGGTCAGCGCTCCCGGATGTACCGGAAGGCGAAGGAGCAGGTCACCCACTCGCTCGTCTACGCCTACCGCGACCGCAAGCAGCGCAAGGGCGACTTCCGGCAGCTGTGGATCACCCGCATCAACGCGGCGTCCCGCGCCGAGGGCCTGACGTACAACCGCTTCATCCAGGGCCTGCGGCTGGCCGAGGTCGACGTCGACCGCAAGATGCTCGCCGACCTCGCCGTCAACGACCCGGGCGCGTTCAAGGCACTGGTCGAGGTCGCGCGCGCCGCGCTGCCCGCCGACCGCAACGCGCCGGCGGCCTGAGCGTCGATCGTTCGCCGAGACCGGGCCTGCATCGGCAGGCCCGGTCTTCGTCTGTTCCGGTGATGATGTGCTCTGGCGGTCGCAGGGTGACCGCCAGGGATCATGATCACCGGAAGGATCCTGGAGACCCATGCTGACCGAACGGTCCGGCCGGGTGCGTGAGGCGCACAAGTTGCTGCGCCGGCCCGCCCGCGAGAAGGCAGGGCTGTTCCTCGCCGAGGGCCCGCAGGCGGTCCGTGAGGCGGTCGC
This sequence comes from Jiangella muralis, assembly GCF_001270745.1. Classification (GTDB taxonomy): domain Bacteria; phylum Actinomycetota; class Actinomycetes; order Jiangellales; family Jiangellaceae; genus Jiangella; species Jiangella muralis. The sequence goes on along the minus strand of NZ_LFXL01000025.1, from coordinate 32,127 downwards.
GGCCGGGCCGGGCCGGGTGGTGGAGCTGTTCGTGACGGCGGACGCCGCGGCCCGGTGGTCGCCGATCGTGGCGGCCGCCGACGACGCCGGCATCCCGGTGTCCATGGCCGACGACGCCGCGCTGGCCGCGCTGTCGGAGACCGTGACGCCGCAGGGGCTGGTCGCGGTGTGCCGGTCGCTGACGGTGGACCTGTCGGAAGCGCTGGCGGGGCAGCCGCGGCTGGTCGCCGTCCTCGCCGAGGCCCGCGACCCGGGCAACGCCGGCACGGTCGTCCGCTGCGCCGACGCGGCCGGAGCGGACGCCGTCGTGTTCACCCACGGCTCGGCCGACCCGCAGGGCGGCAAGGCCGTGCGGGCGTCGGCCGGCAGCGTCTTCCACCTGCCGGTGGTGTCCGGCGTGCCCGCGGCCGACGCGGTGGCAGGGCTGCGCGAGCGCGGGCTGACGGTGCTGGCGGCCGACGGCGGCGGCGACCTCGACCTCGACGGCGCCGAGGACGACGGCCTGCTGGCCGGCCCGGTGGCGTGGCTGTTCGGCAACGAGGCATGGGGCCTGCCCGACGACGTCGCCGCACTGGCCGACCACGTCGTCCGGGTCCCGATCTACGGCCGCGCCGAGAGCCTCAACCTCGCCACCGCCGCCGCCGTCTGCCTCTACGGCTCCGCCCGGGCGCGCCGCCGCGGCACGCGGTAGGTGCATGCTGGCCGCATGACACGCACAACCATCGAGCTCGACGACGAACTCGTCGGCGAGGTCATGCGGCGATACGGGGTGACGACGAGACGTGCGGCGGTCGATCTCGCGCTGCGCCGCCTGGTCGGCGTGCCGCTGACGAAGGACGTCCTGCTGGGGCTGCCGGGCGTGGGCTGGGGCGCCGATCTGGACGAGCTGCGGTCGGCTGACGTTGTCGGTGCCCGCCCATAGGGTGGGCCCCACCCGGGCCCGGGGAGGGGTCTACCTACCGCTCGGAAAAGCACGTGGCGAGCGGCCGACGAACGGCCCCGGCCGCGTCGCCCGGTGGGCGGCCGTCCTGGTCCGGGCGCGGCCGCGGTCGGCCGACGTTGTCGGTGCCCGCCCATAGGGTGGGCCCCACCCGGGCCCGGGGAGGGGTCTACGTACCGCTCGGAAAAGCACGTGGCGAGCGGCCGGCGAACGGCCCCGGCCGCGTCGCCGATCGACGGCTCCCGGCCGGCCGACGAACGAACGGCCCTCGGCGGGTCGTCGACTGAACGACCCCCCGCTGGTGGCAGGCCTCGCGTGGGCGAGGCCGGCGGCGGCCGTCACGCGAAGGCGGCCGCGAACTCCTCCATCCGCTCGCCGAAGCCGTCCTCGTCACCGAACCAGATGGCGACGGAGTCGGCGCCGGCGGCGGTGAGCGCGTGCACCGACTTCACCGCGGCGGCCAGCTCGTCCTGTCCGCCGGCCCACTCGATGCGGGTGCCCGCGCGCAGCGGCTGCCCGGCCAGCGGGCCGGTCTCGCGCAGCGAGCGCAGCACCGCCAGCCGCGACGCGAACCCGTCGGCGTCGAGCGCGAACGCGTGCCACTCGTCGGCCAGCGCCGCTGCTCGGCGCAGCGCCGCGTCCGTGGTGCCGCCGACGGCGATCGGCAGCGGCGTCAGCGGCCGCGGCTCGAACACGCCCGCGTAGCCGAACCGCTCGTCGTCGTACGAGGTGGCGCCGGAGAACAGGGTCCGGATCAGGCGCAACGCGTCTTCGACGTAGCGGCCGCGGCCCGCGTAGTCGGCGCGGGCGGCGTCGAACTCCGACCGCACCCACCCGGCCCCGACGGCGAGCGTCAGCCGCCCGCCGGACAGCCGGTGCACCGTCGCGGCCTGCTTGGCGACGAGGAACGGCTCGCGCAGCGGCAGCACCAGCACCGACATCCCCAGCCCGATGCGCTCCGTCGCCGCCGCGAGGAACGCCAGCGTCGTCAGCGGCTCGTAGACGCCGCCGTAGGCCGGGCCGTACGGCTCGGGCGGCAGCAGGTGGTCGGGCAGCAGGACGGCGCCGTAGCCGAGCTGCTCGGCGCGGACCGCGAGTTCGGTCAGCTGGGACGGCTCCATGGCGGGCGACTCGTTGGGCAGGACGACCCGCAGTTCGGTGTCGGGGAGCATGCGCCGAGACTACGCAATCCTCTTAAGGTGGCCCCATGCCGAACATCGCCACGAACACCACCGTCGATCTCGCCGGGCTGCTCGAGTTCGTCCGGCCGCGCCACCACGGCGTCGTCATCACCACCCGTGCCGACGGCGGCCCGCAGGCGTCGCCGGTCACCTGCGGCGTCGACGACTCCGGGCGCATCGTCGTCTCCACCTACCCCGACCGCGCCAAGGCGGCCAACGTCCGGAGCCGGCCGCGCGCCAGCATCGTCGTGCTCTCCGACGACTTCGGCGGCGCGTGGGTGCAGGTCGACGGGCCGGCCGAGATCATCGACCTGCCCGATTCCGTCGAGCCGCTGGTCGAGTACTACCGCAACGTCGCCGGCGAGCACGAGGACTGGGACGGCTACCGCGAGGCCATGCACCGGCAGGGCAAGTCGCTGCTGCGCATCACGCCGCAGCGGTGGGGGCCCATCGCGACCGGCGGCTTCCCGCCGCACCTCGTCCCGGACGAGGAGCAGGACGGCCACGGTCACGGCCACGGGCACTGATGGGGCAGATCACCGCGGTCAGCTCCAGTCCCACCCACAGCTTCGGCAAGCCGAACCGGCCGGCGATCACGCTGCTGGCCGGGCTCGGCGTCGACGGCGACGCGCACTCCGGGACGACGGTCAAGCACCGGTCCCGCGTGCGGCGCGATCCCAGCCAGCCGAACCTGCGCCAGGTGCACCTCATCCACGCCGAACTGCACGACGAGCTCACCGCCGCCGGGTTCGCCGTCGGCCCTGGCCAGCTGGGCGAGAACGTCACCACCCGCGGCGTCGACCTCCTCGGGTTGGCGACGGGTACCCGGCTGCGGCTGGGCGCGGAGGCCGTCATCGAGGTCACCGGGCTGCGCAACCCCTGCTACCAGATCGACGACTTCCAGCCGGGCGTACTGAAGGAGGTCGTCGGCCGCGACGCGGACGGTGAGATCGTCCGCCGGGCCGGGGTGATGGCGATCGTGCTGGTCGGCGGCGAGGTCCGCCCGGGTGACCCGATCGCCGTCGAGACCCCGCCGGAGCCGCACCGGCCGCTGGCCCCCGTCTGACCCGGTGCCGCGTAGACTCGCGGGGTTGCGAGCCCCGCGTGAGTAGACGAGGAACATGTCCGCGCCCAACAGCGACTACGACCCAGTCCAGGTGACCCCGCTCGACGCCGATCAGGTGGCGGCGATGGTGTCCGACGCCCTCGCCGCGTTCGCCGCCGCCCGCGACCTCGACGCGCTGAAGGAGGCCCGGCTCGCGCACACCGGCGACCGGTCCCCGCTGGCGCTGGCCAACCGCGAGATCGGCGCGCTGCCGCCGCAGGCGCGCAAGGAGGCCGGCCAGCGGGTCGGCACCGCGCGCCGCGACGTCGCGACGGCGCTGGCCGAACGCCAGGCGGTGCTCGAGGCCGAGCGTGACGAGCGCGTCCTCGTCGAGGAGGCCGTCGACGTCACGCTGCCGTGGGACCGCGCGCCGCGGGGCGCCCGGCACCCGCTCACCACCATCCAGGAGCGGGTCGCCGACGTCTTCGTCGCGATGGGCTGGGAGGTCGCCGAGGGCCCCGAGGTCGAGGCCGAGTGGCTGAACTTCGACGCGCTCAACATCGGCCCGGACCACCCGGCGCGCACCATGCAGGACACCTTCTTCGTCGAGTCCGAGGACTCCGGGCTGGTGCTGCGCACCCACACGTCGCCGGTGCAGGCGCGGTCGATGCTCAGCCGCACGCCGCCGATCTACGTCATCTGCCCCGGCCGCACGTTCCGCACCGACGAGCTCGACGCCACCCACACGCCGGTGTTCAGCCAGGTCGAGGGCCTGGCCATCGACGAGGGGCTGACCATGGCGCACCTCAAGGGCACCCTCGACCACTTCGCGTCGTCGATGTTCGGCGACGGCATCACCACCCGGCTGCGCCCGTCGTACTTCCCGTTCACCGAGCCCAGCGCCGAGATGGACCTCCAGTGCTTCGTCTGCCGCGGCGCGTCCGTCGGCGACCCCGACCACCCGTGCCGCACCTGCGGGTCCGAGGGCTGGATCGAGTGGGGCGGCTGCGGCATGGTCAACCCGCGGGTCCTGGTGGCCTGCGGCATCGACCCCGAGCGGTACACCGGCTTCGCGTTCGGCATGGGCCTGGAGCGCACGCTGATGTTCCGGCACGGCGTCGAGGACATGCACGACATGGTCGAGGGCGATGTCCGGTTCGCCGCGGCCTTCGGGATGGAGATCTGATGCGCGTCCCACTGAGCTGGCTGCGCGACTACGCGGCGCTGCCCGACGGCGTCAGCGCGCGCGACGTCGCGGCCCGGCTGATCCGGGCCGGACTCGAGGTCGAGACGGTCCACGAGGCCGGCGCGGACGTCAGCGGCCCGCTGGTCGTCGGCCGGGTGCTCGAGTTCGCCGACGAGCCGCAGAAGAACGGCAAGACCATCCGCTGGTGCTCGGTCGACGTCGGCGAGGCCGAGCCGCGCGGCATCGTGTGCGGCGCGCACAACTTCGCCGCCGGCGACCTCGTCGTCGTGTCGCTGCCCGGCGCGGTGCTGCCCGGCGGGTTCGCGATCTCCGCGCGCAAGACGTACGGCAACGTGTCCGACGGCATGATCTGCTCGGCCCGCGAGCTGGGCCTGGGCGACGACCACGACGGCATCATCGTGCTGCAGCCGGACGAGGCGGCGCCGGGGGCCGACGCCGTCGAGCTGCTGCACCTGCGCGACGACGTCCTCGACATCGCGGTCACGCCCGACCGCGGCTACTGCCTGTCCGTGCGCGGCGTCGCCCGCGAGGCGGCGACGGCGTACGGGGTGCCGTTCACCGACCCCGGCGTGCGGGACGACGTCGACACCACCGGCGCCGACGGCTACCCGGTGCGGGTCGAGGACGCCGCGCGGTGTCCCGTCTTCGCGGCCCGCACGGTCACCGGCTTCGACCCGGCGGCGCCGAGCCCGCGGTGGCTGCAGCGACGGGTCCAGCTGGCCGGCATGCGGCCCATCTCGCTGGCCGTCGACATCACCAACGTCGTCATGCTCGAGCTGGGCCAGCCGATCCACGGCTACGACCGCGACGCGCTGCGCGGCCCGATCGTCGTCCGGCGGGCGGTCGCGGGGGAGAAGCTGACGACGCTCGACGGCGCCGTCCGCGCGCTCGACCCCGACGACCTGCTGATCACCGACGACTCCGGGCCGATCGGCCTGGCCGGCGTCATGGGCGGCGGGTCGACCGAACTGAGCGACGCCACCACGACCATCGTGGTCGAGGCGGCGCACTTCGAGGCCACCGGCATCGCCCGCACGGCGCGCCGGCACAAGCTGCCCAGCGAGGCGTCCAAGCGGTTCGAGCGCGGCGTCGACCCCGCCCTGCCCGCGGTCGCGGCGCAGCGGGTGGTCGACCTGCTGGTCGCGCTCGGCGGGGCCACGCAGGAGCCGGGCCTGACGGTGGCGGGCGCGGTTCCGGCGCCGGCCCCGATCGAGATCCCGGCCGGCCTGCCCGCGCGCGTCGTCGGCATCGACTACCCGGCGGACGAGGTGACGTCGCTGCTCACGGCCGTGGGCGCCGCGGTGGCGCCGGCCGGGGACGAGCGCATCGCCGTCACCCCGCCGACTTGGCGGCCCGACCTCACCGACCCGTACGACCTCGTCGAGGAGGTGGCCCGGCTGCACGGCTACGACGCGGTGCCGTCGGTGCTGCCGGTCGCCCCGGCCGGGCGCGGCATCACGCCGTCGCAGCGGCTGCGCCGCCGGGTCGAGCGGGCCGTCGCCGCGGCCGGCTACGTCGAGGCGCCGTCGTACCCGTTCGTGGGCGCGGCCGACTTCGACGCCCTCGGCTTCCCGGCCGACGACGCCCGCCGGGTCGCGTTGCGGCTGGCCAACCCGCTCTCCGAGGAGCAGCCGCTGCTGCGCACGACGCTGCTGCCCGGCCTGCTCACGACGCTGCGGCGCAACGTCGGCCGTGGCGCGACGGACGTCGCCGTGTTCGAGGCCGGGCTGGTGTTCCGGCCGGAGCCGGGCGCGCTGCCGGTGCCGCCGCGGCTGCCGGTCGACCGCCGGCCCACCGACGCCGAGCTGGCCGACCTGCTGGCCGCGGTGCCGTCGCAGCCGCGCCGCATCGCCGTCGCGCTGGCCGGTGAGCGCGAACCGGCCGGCTGGTGGGGCGCCGGTCGCCCCGCGGTCTGGGCCGACGCCGTCGAGGCCGCGCGGGTCGTCGCCCGGTCGGCCGGCGTGACCCTGCGGGTCGAGAAGGACGAGCACGCGCCCTGGCATCCGGGCCGCTGCGCCGCCCTGTACGTGGGCGACACCCTGGTCGGGCACGCCGGCGAGCTGCACCCGCGGGTCGTCGCGGCGCTCGGCCTGCCTGCGCGCACGAGCGCGATGGAGCTCGAGCTGGACCGGTTCTTCCCGGACGGCGTGGGCGACGAGCCGGTGCGCGCGCCGTCCGTGCCGACGTTCCCCGTCGCCACCCAGGACGTCGCGCTGGTCGTCGACCTCGCGGTCCCGGCCGCCGACGTCGAGGACGCGCTGCGCTCCGGCGCCGGCGAGCTGCTCGAGTCGGTGCGGCTGTTCGACGTGTTCACCGGCGCGCAGCTCGGCGACGGCAAGAAGTCGCTGGCCTACGCGCTGCGGTTCCGCGCGCCCGACCGCACGCTCACCGTCGACGAGACCACCGCCGCCCGCGACGCCGCCGTGGCCGCGGCCGCCGAGCGCACCGGCGCGGTCCTGCGCGGCGCATGACGGCGGACGGAGTGCCCCCGGCCCGGACGGCGCTGGTCACCGGCGCCGGCCGGGGCATCGGCCGGGCGGTCGCGACCGGGCTGGCGGAGCGCGGCTGGTCCGTCGGGTTGCTGGCCCGCGATGCCGCCGCGCTGAACGAGGTGGCGGCGCTGTGCCGGACGGCCGGCGGCACCGCGATCCCCGTCGCGGCCGATGTCGCCGACCCGGAAGCCGTCGCGGCGGCTGTGGGCGCCGTCGAGACCGAGCTGGGCGCCGTCGGGCTGCTGGTCAACAACGCCGGCGCGATCGAGCCGGTCGAGGAGCCGTTCCTCGACACCGACCCCGCCGACACCTGGCGCGTCATCGAGGTCAACCTGCGTGGCCCGCTGCTGGTCACGCACGCCGTCCTGCCCGGCATGCTGGCGGCGGGCGGCGGCCGGGTCGTCAACATCAGCAGCGGCATGGCCTACCGGGCGACCTCCGCCTACACCGGCTACGCCATCTCGAAGGGCGCGCTGGCCCGGTTCACCGCGCAGCTGGCCGCTCAGTACGGCGCGGCCGGGGTGCGTGCCTTCGACCTCGCGCCCGGCACCGTCCGCACGGTGATGTCGACGTCGATGCCGGTGCACGCGGGGTTCACCGGCTGGACACCGCCGGAGCGCGCCGTCGAGCTGGTCGCCGCGATCGGCGAGGGCACGCTCGACGAGCTGACCGGCCGGTTCTTCCGGGCCGGCACCGACACTCCCGAGTCGCTGCTGGCGCTGCGCGACGACATCCTGGCTCAGGACGCGCGGGTCCTCCGCCTCCCCACCGCCGGCCCGGACGACCCGCTCTGAGTCCCCGGAGATGGGTGCGGGATCAGTGCTGCTGGGGCGACCTGGATCCGTCACTCATCGCACCTCGCTGAGCGGTCGCTCCCAGCCGGTCCGCCGGCGCACCCAGGCCAAGGTCGTCGCGTGCTGGGCGAGCTGGAAGGCGCGCACCGTCGGCAGCCCGGGCGGCGGTGGTTGCCGGCCGTAGGCGCCGAAGAAGCCGGCGAACCCGGCCAGCACCGCCGTCACGTGCCACGGGTCGACGCCGTCGAGCAGCGGGTGACCGTCGAGGTAGGGCTCGGGGTCGTGGCCGTGGTACGCGGCGTTCAGCAACAGCAGCACCGAATCGAGCCACGCCGCGCCGCGGAACGCCCACGGCCAGTCCACGAACCAGACACCCGACGCGGACAGCAGTACGTTGTCGGCCCGAAGGTCGTAGTGGACCAGGGTGTCGCCGCCGACCACGTCCAACGAGGACGCGGCCAGGTCGGCCAGCCGGTCGAGGTGCCGCCGCTCCCACGGGTCGAGGTCGTCCGGCGGATCGGCCGCCAGCGACCGGTAGCCGAGCATCGGCTCGCGCATCTCGTCGTGGGCCAGCGGCGGCGACGGCACCGGGCACGGGGTCAGCGACCGCGACAGCTCCGTCACCGCGTCGACCACCAGCCGCAGTTCGTCCGGCCGCCAGGGCTCGTGCGGCATGCGGCCGTCGACCTCGTCGAAGACCAGCGCCACCCAGTCGCCGTCGTCGTAGGAACCGCGGAACCGCGGCGCCGGCACCTCCGGCGGCAGCGCCACCGCGACGTCGATCTCGCGCCGGTAGAGGTCCGGCGAGTCGGGGTTGAGCGGCGTGCCGACCGCCTTGACGAACGCCCGACCGCCGTCGGCGCAGCGCACGCGTGCGGCCAGCCCGGGGGAGAAGCCGCCGGCCTGGTTGTCGGCGGCGAGGACCCGCGAACCGAGCACCTCCTCGATGCCGGCCCGCACGGCGGCGGGCAGCGACTCCCAGGTGGCGCGGACTCCGGACGCGGTGACTTGTGGCATGCGACCATCCTCGCGAACTCCGGCGACCGGCCGCATCCGAATTCCGGCGTGACGGCCACCACGTTGCATGAATTTGCGAGACTCTGCATAATCATTCGCATGGGAGCGACTGTGGCAATCGCGGGAGCGAGCGGTTACGCGGGCGGCGAACTGCTGCGCCTGCTGCTCGCGCATCCCGAGTTCGGCGTGGGGACGGTGACGGCGCACTCCAAGGCGGGCGAGAAGCTGGGCGTGCACCACCCGCAGCTGATCGAGCTGGCCGACCGCACGCTGGAACCGACGACGGCCGAGGCGCTGGCCGGGCACGACGTGGTGATCCTGGCGCTGCCGCATGGCGCGTCGGCCGAGATCGCCGCGCAGCTGCCCGACGACGTCCTGGTGCTCGACTGCGGCGCCGACCATCGCCTCACCGACGCCGCCGCCTGGCAGAAGTTCTACGGCACCGAGCATGCCGGCAGCTGGCCCTACGGCCTGCCCGAGCTGGTGCACGCCGATGGCCACAAGCAGCGCGACGCGCTCCCGGGCGCGCGGCGCATCGCCGTCCCGGGCTGCAACGTCACCGCCGTCACGCTCGCACTGGCGCCCGGCCTGGCCGCCGGTGTCGTCGCGCCCGACGACATCGTCGCGGTCCTGGCCTGTGGCCCGTCCGGCGCCGGAAAGTCGCTGAAGCCGCACCTGCTGGCCAGCGAGATCCTCGGCGCGGCCACCCCGTACGCCGTCGGCGGCGGGCACCGGCACATCCCGGAGATCCAGCAGAACCTCCAGCTGGCGGGCGGTCAGCCGGTCACCCTCTCGTTTACGCCCACGCTGGTCCCGATGAGCCGCGGCATCCTCGCCACCGTGACGGCCAAACTGGTCGGCGACGGCGGCAGCGTGCGGGCCGCGTGGGAGGCGGCCTACGCCGACGAGCCGTTCGTGCACCTGCTGCCGGAGGGGCAGTGGCCCACCACGGCCGCCGTCCTGGGCGCGAACACCGCCCACGTTCAGGTGACGGTCGACGAGGCGGCCGGCCGGCTGGTCGCGGTCGCCGCCATCGACAACCTCACCAAGGGCACCGCGGGCGCGGCCGTCCAGTCCGCCAACCTCGCGCTCGGGCTGCCCGAGACACTCGGCCTGCCGACGACGGGGGTGGCGCCGTGAGCGTCACCGCGGCGGCCGGGTTCCGGGCCGCGGGCGTCGTCGCCGGGCTCAAGCCCAGCGGCAAGCCCGATGTCGCGCTCGTCGTCAACGACGGCCCACAGCACGCCGCGGCCGCCGTGTTCACGTCGAACCGGTGCAAGGCGAACCCGGTGCTGTGGAGCGAGCGGACCATCAGTGATGGGCAGCTGAGCGCCGTCGTCCTGAACTCCGGCGGCGCCAACTGCTACAACGGCCCCGAGGGGTTCCAGACGACGCACGCCAGCGCCGAGCTGGTGGCCGAGCTGACCGGCGGGCAGGCCTTCGACGTCGGCGTCTGCTCCACCGGGCTGATCGGCCAGCCGCTGGACCGGCCGATCCTGGAGAAGGGCATCCGGGCCGCCCACGCCGAGCTGTCGCCGGACGGCGGGCCCGCGGCGGCCGAGGCGATCATGACGACCGACACCGTCGCGAAGCAGGCGACGGCGGCGGGCGACGGGTGGGTCGTCGGCGGCATGGCCAAGGGCGCCGGCATGCTGGCGCCCGCGCTGGCCACCATGCTGGTCATCATCACCACCGACGCCGTCGCCGACGCGGCCACGCTCGACGCCGCGCTGCGGGCGGCCACGACGAGCACGTTCGACCGGCTCGACACCGACGGCTGCATGTCCACCAACGACACCGTCGCGCTGCTGGCCAGCGGCGCGTCCGGCGTCACGCCGTCCGCGCCGGACCTCACCGAGGCGGTGCGGGCCGTCTGCGCCGACCTCGCCGAGCAGCTCTGGCACGACGCCGAGGGTGCGCACCACGACATCGCCATCGAGGTCACCGGCGCCGCGAGCGAGGACGACGCCGTCGAGGTCGCCCGTGCCGTCGCCCGCAGCAACCTGTTCAAGGCCGCCGTCTTCGGCAACGACCCGAACTGGGGCCGGGTGCTGGCCGCCGTCGGCACCACCCGGGCCGCGTTCGAGCCGGAGCGCATCGACATCTCGATGAACGGGGTCAAGGTCTGCGTCGCCGGCGGCACCCGGTTCGGCGAGCCATCGACGTCGGTCGATCTGACCGGCCGCGACGTGCACGTGCTGGTCGAGCTGAACGCCGGACCGGCAACCGCGACGATCCTGACCAGCGACCTCACGCACGACTACGTGCACGAGAACTCGGCGTACTCCACATGACGGCGCTCGCGAACGGCGCGCTCGCCAAGGCCGGCGTCCTGGTCGAGGCGCTGCCCTGGCTGAAGCGGTTCCACGGCAAGATCGTCGTGGTGAAGTACGGCGGCAACGCGATGATCGACGACGACCTCAAGCGGGCCTTCGCCGACGACATCGTGTTCCTCCGGCTGGCCGGGCTGAAGCCGGTGGTCGTGCACGGCGGCGGGCCGCAGATCAGCGCCATGCTGGGCCGCCTCGGCATCGAGAGCGAGTTCCGCGGCGGCCTGCGGGTCACCACGCCCGAGGCGATGGACGTCGTCCGCATGGTGCTGGTCGGCCAGGTGAGCCGCGAGATCGTCGGGCTGATGAACGCGCACGGGCCGTTCGCGGTCGGGCTGTCCGGCGAGGACGCCGGCCTGTTCACGGCGGAACGTCAGGCCGCGATCATCGACGGCGAGCCCGTCGACATCGGGCTGGTCGGGGACGTGGCCGAGGTCGACGCCGGCGCGGTCCTCGATCTCATCGACGCGGGGCGCATCCCGGTCGTGTCGTCGGTCGCGCCCGACGCCGACGGTGTGGTGCACAACGTCAACGCCGACACCGCCGCGGCCGCGCTGGCGGTCGAGCTGGGCGCGGAGAAGCTGGTCGTGCTGACCGACGTAGAAGGGCTGTACCGGAACTATCCGGTGGACGACGACATCGTCCAGGAGATCACCGCCGGCGAGCTGACGACGCTACTGCCGTCGCTGTCGTCCGGCATGATCCCGAAGATGCAGGCGTGCCTGCGCGCGGTCGAGGGCGGGGTGCCGGAGGCGACGATCATCGACGGCCGGGTCCCCAACTCACTGTTGCTCGAGGTCTTTACCGACGAAGGTGTGGGAACGATGGTGACTCCGTCATGACGGAGCTGGAGCAGGTGCCCGGGCTGGACACGCCTGGGAACAACGATGCCTGGACCGCGCGCTACGGCCGGGCGCTGATGAACACGTTCGGCAGCCCGCAGCGGGTGCTGGTCCGCGGCGAGGGCTGCTACGTGTGGGACGCCGACGGCCGCCGCTACCTCGACCTCCTCGGCGGGCTCGCGGTGAACTCGCTCGGCCACGCGCACCCGCTGCTGGTGTCGGCCGTCACGGCGCAGCTCGCGACGCTCGGGCACGTGTCCAACTTCTTCGCCAGCGCGCCGCAGATCGCGCTGGCCGAGCGGCTGCTGGACCTGCTGGGCGCGCCCGGCCGGGTGTTCTTCGCCAACTCCGGCGCCGAGGCGAACGAGGCCGCGTTCAAGATCGCCCGGCGGACCGGCCGGCCGAACGTCGTCGCGACCGAGGGCGGGTTCCACGGCCGGACGATGGGCGCGCTGGCGCTGACCGGCAAGCCGGCCATCCGGCAGCCGTTCGAGCCGCTGCCGCCCGGCGTCACGTTCGTGCCGTACGGCGACGCCGAGGCGCTGGCCGCCGCGGTCGACGCCGACACCGCGGCGGTGTTCCTCGAGCCCGTGCAGGGGGAGGGCGGCGTCGTCCCGGCGCCGGCCGGGTACCTGGCGGCGGCGCGGGAGATCACCGAGCGGGCCGGGGCGCTGCTGGTCATCGACGAGATCCAGACCGGCATCGGCCGCTGCGGCGACTGGTTCGCGCACACCGCCGAGGGCATCGTGCCCGACGTCGTCACGGTCGCGAAGGGCCTCGGTGGCGGCTTCCCGATCGGCGCCTGCATCGGTCTCGGCCGGGCCGCCGACCTGCTCGGGCCCGGCGCACACGGCACCACGTTCGGCGGCAACCCGGTCGCGGCCGCCGCCGGGCTGGCCGTCCTGCACGCCGTCGAGCGCGACGGCCTGCTGGAGAACGTCCGCACCGTCGGCGCCCACCTGCGCGCCGAGGTGCTGGCGCTGGGCCACCCGCTGGTCCGTGGCGTGCGGGGACGCGGGCTGCTGCTGGGGATCGAACTGGCCGCACCGCTCGCCGCCGCGGTCGTCACGGCCGCACTCGGCGCGGGGTTCGTCGTCAACGCCGTCACGCCCGATACGATCCGGCTCGCGCCGCCACTGATCCTCGACATCGCGCAGGCCGACGAGTTCCTGGCGGCGCTGCCCGCGCTGCTCGACGCCGTCGGGACCGCCCCGAAGGAGACCCGATGACCAGGCACTTCCTCCGCGACGACGACCTGTCGCCGGCCGAGTACCTGCAGGTCCTCGACATGGCCGCCGAGCTCAAGGCGGACCGGTTCGCGTACCGGCCGCTGGAGGGCCCGCGCGCCGTCGCGGTGATCTTCGACAAGCACTCCACCCGCACCCGCGTCTCGTTCAGCGTCGGCATCGCCGAACTGGGCGGATACCCGCTGGTCATCGACGCGCAGACGTCGCAGCTGGGCCGGGGCGAGCCGATCGCCGACACCGCGCGGGTGCTGGACCGCCAGTGCGCCGCCATCGTCTGGCGCACGTTCGCGCAGCAGCGCCTCCACGACATGGCCGCGGCGTCCGCCGTCCCCGTCGTCAACGCGCTCACCGACGACTACCACCCGTGCCAGCTGCTGGCCGACCTGCAGACCGTCCGCGAGCGCAAGGGCACGCTGGCCGGGCTGACGCTGACCTACGCCGGCGACGGCGCCAACAACATGGCGCACTCGTACCTGCTGGCCGGCGCGCTGGTCGGCATGCACGTGCGGGTCGCGTCGCCGGCGGGCTACGCGCCGTCGGCGGCCGTGCTGGCGCGGGCGGGGGAGATCGCGGCGCGGACCGGCGGGTCGGTCGCGCACGTCACCGACCCCGCCGACGGCTTCGCCGGCGCCGACGTGCTGGCGACGGACACCTGGGTGTCGATGGGGCAGGAGTCGGAGGCGGGCGACCGCGAGGCGCCGTTCGTCCCGTTCGCGCTGACGGCGGACGCGGTGCGGGCCGCCGCGGCTGACCCCGTCGTGCTGCACTGCCTGCCCGCCTACCGGGGCAAGGAGATCGCCGCCGACGTCATCGACGGCCCGGCCAGCGCCGTGTGGGACGAGGCCGAGAACCGGCTGCACGCGCAGAAGGCGCTACTGACCTGGCTGCTCGCGCAGGAGGCGACGGCATGACGCAGCCGGCCACCCGCGCGGCCCGGCACGGCCGGATCGCCGAGATCCTGGGCCAGACGCCGGTCCGGTCACAGACGGAGCTGGCCGAGCGCTTGTCCGAGAGCGGCATCGAGGTCACCCAGGGGACGCTGTCGCGCGACCTCGACGAGCTCGGCGCGGTGAAGATCCGGGGCGCCAACGGCTGGCTGGTCTACGCGCTGCCCGGCGAGGGCGGCGACATGCGCCCGCGCGCGGCGGAAGAGGGCGCCGTCGACGCCCGGCTCATCCGCGTGTGCGAGGAGATCCTGGTGTCGGCGCGGTCGTCGGCCAACCTGGTGGTGCTGCGGACCCCGCCCGGGGCCGCGCAGTACCTCGCGTCCGCCATCGACCACGCGGCGCGCGCGGACATCCTGGGCACCATCGCCGGCGACGACACCGTCCTCGTCATCTCGGCCGATCCGGCCGGCGGCGAGCGCGTGGCCGCGTGGTTCCTGGCCCTCGCCGAGGGCACCGTGATTCGAGCTCCGGAGGACGAGTGAGCAGCAGTGCATTGTGGGGCGGCCGGTTCGAGGGCGGCCCGTCGGACGCGCTGGCGGCGCTGTCGAAGTCGACGCACTTCGACTGGCGGCTGGCGCCGCACGACATCGCCGGGTCGAAGGCGCACGCCGCGGTGCTGGAGCGGGCCGGGCTGCTGACGTCCGACGAGCTGGGCGCGATGCTGGCCGGGCTGGACCGGCTGGCCGCCGACGTCGCGTCCGGCGAGTTCATGCCGGCTCAGGCCGATGAGGACGTGCACACCGCGCTGGAGCGCGGCCTGATCGACCGCGTCGGTCCCGAGCTGGGCGGCAAGCTGCGGGCCGGGCGGTCGCGCAACGACCAGGTGGCGACGCTGTTCCGGATGTACCTGCGCGAGTCGGCGCGGACGGTGTCAGGGTTGCTGCTGGACCTGGTGGACGCGCTGGTGGCGCAGGCCGACGCGCAGTTCGGTGTGGCCATGCCGGGCCGGACGCACCTGCAGCACGCCCAGCCCGTCCTGCTGTCGCACCACCTGCTGGCGCACGCGTGGGCGCTGCTGCGCGACGTCGACCGGTTGCGCGACTGGGACCGGCGCACGGACTCGTCGCCGTACGGGTCGGGGGCGCTGGCCGGGTCGTCGCTGGGCCTGGACCCGTCGTTCGTCGCCGCCGAGCTGGGCTTCTCGGCGTCGGCCGAGAACTCCATCGACGGCACCGCGTCGCGCGACTTCGTGGCCGAGGCCGCGTTCGTCCTCGCCATGATCGGCGTCGACGTGTCCCGGATCGCCGAAGAGGTCATCCTGTGGGCGACCAAGGAGTTCTCCTTCGTCACCCTCGACGACGCCTGGTCGACCGGCTCGTCGATCATGCCGCAGAAGAAGAACCCGGACATCGCCGAGCTGGCCCGCGGCAAGGCCGGCCGGCTGGTCGGCAACCTCGCCGGGCTGCTGACGACGCTCAAGGCGCTGCCGCTCGCGTACAACCGCGACCTGCAGGAGGACAAGGAACCGGTGTTCGACTCCGTCGACACGCTGACCGTGCTGCTGCCCGCGTTCACCGGCATGGTGGCGACGCTGCGGTTCAACGCCGCGCGGCTGGAGGAGCTGGCGCCGCAGGGGTTCTCGCTGGCCACCGACGTGGCGGAGTGGCTGGTGCGCGAGGGCGTGCCGTTCCGGTCGGCGCACGAGATCGCGGGGGCGTGCGTGCGAGTGTGCGAGTCGCGCGGTCTGGAGCTGTGGGACCTGACCGACGCCGACCTGGCCGAGATCTCGCCGTCCCTGACGCCGTCGGTGCGGGCCGTGCTGTCGGTGCCGGGGTCGCTGGCGTCGCGGTCGGCGCGCGGCGGGACGGCGCCGGACCGGGTGCGCGAGCAGCTGGACGCCGTCCGTTCCGCGGTGGCGGCCGGCCGGGCCTGGGGCTAGGTTCGGCGGCATGGCCCGGGTCGAGGTGGTTCAGGGCGACATCACCCGCCAGGACGTCGACGCGATCGTCAACGCGGCCAAATCGTCGCTGCGTGGCGGTGGCGGGGTCGACGGCGCCATTCATCGGGCCGCGGGGCCGCGGTTGAAGGAGGCCGGGGCGGCGCTGGCGCCCTGCCCGCCGGGTTCCGCCGTCGCGACGCCCGCCTTCGACCTCGACCCGCCCATCCGCCACGTCATCCACACCGTCGGGCCGGTCTGGCGCGGGGGATCGGCCGGCGAGGCGTCGCTGCTGGCGTCCTGCTACCGGAGTGCGCTGTCGGTGGCCGATTCGCTGGGCGCCCGGTCGGTGGCGTTCCCGGCCATCTCGACCGGCGTCTTCGGCTACCCGCCCGACCAGGCCGCCCAGCATCGCCGTCGACACCGTCCGCTCCGTGTCCACCGAGGTGGAGCTGATCCGGCTGGTCGCCTTCGACCGCCCGGCGTACGACCTGCTCACCGCCGCCTGGACGGCTGACCCCCGGCGCCGCGCCACCCCAAGTTGATCTTGGAGAAACGGCGGTATTGATCGGACATTTCCCCCGGCAGCTCCGCAAGTTACTCCAAGATCAACTTGGGACGGGTGGCGAGCAGCGAGAAGGCGTTCGGGAGCCGCCCGCGCCAGGCGGCCGCGTCGACCGCCGTCCGGGCGCCAGAACGGGTCGGGGTACTCGGCGAGGTGACGCACCTCCAGCCCGGCCGCGACGACCGCCGTCACGATCTCGCCGAGCGTCGCCTGCCGCTCCACCGCGCCGCGGGCCGGGAACGTGTCGTTGACGTGCTGACGCTCGAAGTGCCGCGGTCCGGCCGGATCCGCGGCTCGTCGGCGTCCCAGGTCCACAGCCGCACCGCCGGGTGCGCCTCGTAGCCGAACAGCGACCCGCCCGGACGCAGCAGCCGTGCCACGTCGCAGGCCCAGGCGTGCAGGTCGGGCAGCCAGATCAGCGCGCCCTTGCCGGTGTAGACGAGGTCGGCGCAGCCGTCGCGCAGGGGAGCGCCGGGCAGCTCGCCGACGACGTACCGGCACGGCAGCCCCAGCTCGACGACCCGCCGCTGGGAAGCCGCCACCGCGACCGCGCTGAAGTCCACCCCGACGACCGAGCGCGCGCCGGCCCGCACCAGCGCCGGGTCGTCGAGGCCGTGACCGCTCTGCAGGTGCACGACCTCCGGCGCCGCCGCCAGCACCGGCCCGAGCAGCTCGCGCTCGGCCAGCAGTTCGTCGTACTCGCGGACGTGCTTCAGGGACGCGTCGTCCCAGGCGGCGCGGTTACCGTCCATGGTCGCGCAGCCAGGCGGCGGCCCGGGTCTTCGAGGCGCGCGCCAGCCACGCGTCCTGGACCTGCTCGGCCAGCTCGGCGCGGGTCAGCTCGCCCAGCCGGCCGGCCCGCACCAGCACCGACCGGTGCCCGGCGAAGTGCGGTGTCGTGAAGTACGGCGTGCGCGGGTCCTGGACCAGCGCCTCCTTCTCCGCCTCGGACTCCACCCACAGCACGATGACGTCGTCGTACCGCTCGCCGGTCTCCGGGTCGACGGCGTCCGGCCGCGGGTTGCGGAAGAACACGAACGACCGGCCGCCCACCTGGTAGACGGGCTTGCGCTCGGTGCCCGGGTACACGGTGACGTGCGGCATCGCCAGCGCCAACGCGTGCACGTCCCCGGCCGTCGCCGGCCGGTCGCCGTCGTCCACCATGGGCCGCAGCCTAGTGCGAGGAGGATCCATGGCGGTGGGACGCGCGGCTGGGAACGACGGACTGGCGCGACCTGCGGATGGCGGCCGACGCGATCCGAGCCGAGACCGCCGGCTGACGCCCGCAACCCTTCGGTGCCATCGCGCGTAGTCCAGGGGTGAGCTCCCATGATCATCAATCTCTGGCGCCGTGATGGCAGCACGAAAGGTTGATGATCATGGGCGGCCGCAGCCGGGGTAGGGTGGAGATGCGGAGCAATTCAGGCTCCCGGCCGAGGAGCACCCATGGTCGGCTCGACGACAGTAGTCCTGCGGGTCAAGTTCATCGGCGGAGCGCAGATGGACGTCACCATCGACGAGGTCGACGTCGGCGAGGACGAGGTCGTCGACCGCGCCATCGCGGCGCTCTCGCAGGACTCCGGCGTGCTCCGCGCCCGGCACGGCGACCGGCTCGTGGTGGTGTTCGCCCGAGGTGTGGCCGCCGTCGAGATCGCGCCGCGGGGCGCCGTCCTCTGACTCCGCCTCAGCCCACGACCGCGAAGCCGCCCGGCCGCAGCGTGATCGTCGTCCGGCCGGTCAGCTCGCGCGTCGTCTGCAACCGGCCGGCGTCGTCGTACACCCGCACCGTCCCGGGCCCGTCGACGGCGACCCGCCGGGGCGTCGCCGCGGCCGAGTGCAGCAGTTCGGCCCGCGCGCCGCCGTCACCGGCCAGGGCGAGCCGGGACACGTCCGGCCGGACCAGCAGCGCGTCCAGCTCGACCGCGCCGCGCGACGCCGTCACGGAGACCGACGATGCGCCCGCGGGCACCGGCCGGCGCAGCGGCAGCGGCAGCAACGCGCCCGGGATCGCGGTCAGCCCCTGCGCTCCCACGCGGTGCTCCAGCGCGCCGATCGATCGTCCGGACGCCGTCCACACCGACCGCGCCGACCCGCCGAGCGGCAGCCACGACACCGGCTCGACCAGCCGCGGCAGGTCCGACGGGCCCAGGTCGAAGGTCGCGGTGTCGCCCGTGTCGAGCGCCAGCAGTGACCCGCTCCACAGCGACTCGCCGGTCCACGCGGCGTCCGGCGCCCGCACGGTCCCGGTCGTCGACGTCGCCGCCTCGGCCTCGACCAGCCGCAGCCCGTCCCGCGCCTCGACGTCCGTCAGCCCCGCGGCGCGGGCCCGCACCTCGGGGTGGGCGTCGAGCGCCAGCATCGACAGCTGCCCGTGGATCGTGCTCTCCGCGCCGCTGTTCCGGTTGATCGTCCCGTCGGCCGCGACGCCGTCGTACGTCACGCCGGTCGCGGGGTCGTACATCGGAGACCCGGCGGCGTTCGCGCCGAAGTACCACGCCGCCGTCAGCCCAGCCAGCTGGTCGAACCCGGGCCGGTCCGCCGCCGCGCCCACGGCCAGCAGCGACTGCAGCCGCGAGTCGACGCCGTAGGCGATCTGCACCCGTTCGGTCGGCGTCGGCATCCACCCGTTGTCCGCGCCGCCCGCCGTCAGCAGCGTCGGCACGAACCGGGCCGAGTCCAGGACGGCCGGGCGCAGCAGCGCGGGCGCGCCCAGCGCCGTCGAGGCCGCGGCCAGCGACGCCGGCATCTGCG
This sequence comes from Jiangella muralis, assembly GCF_001270745.1. Classification (GTDB taxonomy): domain Bacteria; phylum Actinomycetota; class Actinomycetes; order Jiangellales; family Jiangellaceae; genus Jiangella; species Jiangella muralis. The sequence goes on along the minus strand of NZ_LFXL01000025.1, from coordinate 12,893 downwards.
ACCCCCACGCGTGCCACATCGACCGCGACTGCGCCCACGGCAGGACGGCGCCGTACGGCCACGCGTCCGGGTCGCCGCCGCCCATCGCGGCGACGCCCTCGGCCAGCTTCCGCAGCGCGTCGGCCGCCGCGGCATCGGACGGTGCCGCCTCCACGTACGCCGCCAGCCCGAGCACCGCCTCGGCCGTCGCGTCCGCGCCGTCCACGATCAGCCACGACGGCACCCGCAGGCCATCGGCGACGGTGTACTCGCCGTACCGCGTCAGGACCTGCCGGTCGACCGCGTCGACGGCCAGCCGCAGCCGGTCCCGCAGGAAGCCGGCGAACGCCGGGTCGGCGGCCTCGAACGCCGCGTACCCCTCGCCGAACGCCCAGATCGTCCGCGCCAGCCAGTAGCTCGGCCCGGAGTCGGACGGGTCGGGCAGCTCGACCGGCTCGGCGCTCGGGTTCAGCGTCCCGTCGGGCTGGATCCACAGCACGACGTTGCCGGCGTCGGGCCCGCTGGCGGTCTGCAGGTAGGCGAGCGAGCGCAGCAGCTCGTAGGCGCTCTCGCGGCTGGCGGAAGACCCGGTCTGCTGCCAGTGCCGCAGGTAGACGACGGCCGCGCGGGACACGTCGTCGGCGTTGTACGCGCCCTGCGACCAGTGCCCGGTCGCGGGGTCCAGCCGTCCGCCGCCGATCCGCTCGAACGTCCCGCCCGCCCGCGCGTCGGCGTACGTCCAGGGGAAGGTCAGCTCCGGCTCCTCGGCCAGCCGGTACGTCGTGTGCCCTGGTTCGCCGGCAGGGGAGGCGTGGTCGAGCAGGAAGTCCAGGTGCGCGGTGTTCGCCAGCGTCTCGGCGGGCTCCGCCGCGGTCGCGGCCAGCCCGCCCGAGCCGAGTACCAGAGCGGCCAGCGCCGCCGTCCACGAGGTCCGCGTCATCGCGGCTCTCCTTCCAGGTCAGGTGCCGGTGAAGTGTCCAGTGCGATCCAGCCGGGCGACGCCGATCTTGCTGTCGGCCATGCCGTAGAAGACGTAGTGCGCGCCGCCGATCTCTTCGATCGCGGTGGGGAAGACGACGTTCGGCACGATGCCGCTGCGCTCGTCGTCGGTCTCGGGCGCCAGCAGCGGCTGCGGGGTCCGGGCCAGCACGACGGACGGGTCGCCGGCGTCGAGCAGCAGGGCGCCGGCGGCGTAGTTGACCTTCTGCTGCTGGTCGACGCCCGACGCGAGCACGCCGGTGACGCCGTGGTGCAGCAGCAGCCAGCCCTCGGGGACGCGCAGCGGCGCCGGCCCGCCGCCGATCTTCAGCTCCTCGAACGGGTGCTCCGGGCCGGCCAGGAACCGGTGCTCGCGCCAGTGCACGAGGTTCCGGACGTCGGCCAGCACCGACGCCAGCGGGACGTACGAGATCCAGACGCTGTGCCGCTCGTCCGTCACGCCGCGCGGCAGCACGACGCCCTGACCGGGGCGGATCTCGCCGAGGTCCCACATCGGCCGGTGCAGCACGGCGAGGCTCACGACCCCGGACGGCGACGTCACCGGCGTCGGGAAGAACACGGTGTCCTTGTTGTGAAACAGGTTGAGGTCGACGTCGAGGTCGTCGTCGTACGCGAACAGCGCCGGCCCGAGCCGCCGCCACGTCCGCAGGTCGTCCGACACCGCCAGCGCCGTGCGCGGCCCCAGCGGCCCGTACGCGACGTACGTCATGACGTGCAGCCCGAGCGCCGGGACGAACGTCACCCGCGGGTCCTCGACGCCGCTGTGCGACGCGCCGCGCTCCCAGGCCCGGTCCGGCTCCAGGACGACGCCCTCGCGCTCGACGCCGACCGGCACGCCGTCGTCGTCGATGACCACCCGGGCCAGGCCGACGCGCGAGACGTTGCCGGCCGCGACCAGCCGGGGGAGCAGGTAGAGGACGCCGTCCGGGTCGCGGCCGGACGCCGGGTTGAGCACCCCCTCGGCCTCGAGCGGGTTGCCGTCCTCGGGCGCCATGACGACCCCAAGCCGGGTCAGCGTGTACGGGACGGTGGTGGAGACGGGCATGCCTAGCCTTTCACGCCGGAATCGATGTTCGTGCTGGTGAAGTAGCGCTGGAAGACGATGAACAGGACGACGGCGGGTGCCGCCAGGACGACGGCGCCGGCCAGCACGGCGCCGAACGGGTTGGCCGCCGAGGCCGCCACGTTGCTGATGTAGTTGGCCAGCGACACTGCCAGCGGCTGCATCGACTGGTCCTTGGTGATGAGGAACGGCCACAGGAACTCGTTCCACGGCCCGATGAACGTGATCAGGACGACGGTCAGCAGCACCGGCCGGACCAGCGGCAACGCGACGTTCCACAGGGTGCGCAGATCGCCCGCGCCGTCCACGGCCGCGGCGTCGAACAGCTCGCGCGGCAGTTGCAGGAAGTAGGCGCGGAACACGATCACCGCGGTCGAGTTGATCGCGAACGGCAGGATCATCCCGAGGTAGCTGTCGGCCAGCCCGTAGTCGCGGGCGATCAACACGTACAGCGGGATCATCAGCAGCTGGAACGGCACCACCTGCACCAGCAGGGCCAGCGCGAACGTCGTCCCGCGGCCGCGCCACCGCAGCACCGCCAGCGCGTACCCGGCCAGCACGCCGAACACGACCGTCCCGAGGATCACCCCGCCGGTGAAGATGCCGGAGTTCACCAGCCCCTGCACCAGGTCGATGCGCCCGTCGATGTCGGCGTAGTTGTCCAGCGTCAGGTTCGACGGGTCCGGGAACGCGCCCGCCGGGGTGGGGTCGGGCGACTCCTGCAGCGAGCCGACGACCATGTAGTAGAAGGGGAAGAGGAAGGCCAGCGCGCCCGCGCCGAGCACGACGTAGCGCAGCACCGACGACCGGCGGCTCACGACTCACCACCTCCGACGAAGCGCCGCTGCAGCCACGCGACCAGCAGCACCAACAGGACGAGGATCACGCCGATGGCCGCGGCCACGCCGGGCGTGCCCTGCTCGATGCCGCGCTGGTACATGATCAGCACCGGCGACGCCGACGCGCCGTTCGGCCCGCCGCCGCCCGTCAGCAGGTACGGCTCGGTGAACAGGTTCGCGCCGATGATCGTCGACAGCAGCAGCACCAGCACTGTCGCCGGCCGCACCGCGGGCACCGTCACCGACCAGAACGTCCGCAGCCGGCCCGCCCCGTCCGTCGCCGCCGCCTCGTACAGCTCGCGCGGGACGTTCTGCAGCGCCGCCAGGTACAGCAGGATGTAGAAGCCCAGCTGCTTCCAGGTGACGAAGAACGCGATCGTCGGCATGGCCCAGAACGAGTTGATCAGCCACGGCGGATCCGGCGCCAACGGCCCCAGCACCTCGTTGACCAGCCCGTTCCCGCTGAACAGGAACAGCCAGACGCCCACGACCGCCACCGACGCCGTCACGTACGGGACGTAGAAGGCGACCCGCAGAAACACCCGGGCCCGGACCGCCTGGTTGAGCAGCGTCGCCAGCACCAGCGACAGCACCACCGTCAGCGGCACGTTGATGACCAGGAAGATCCCGATGTTGACGAACGAGCGGCGTACGTCCGGATCGGTCAGGACGTCGGTGTAGTTGTCCAGCCCGACGAACGGCCGGTCGACGTCGGCGCCGGGCGCGGCGAAGAGGTAGTCGTGGAACGACATCCACACCGCGAAGCCCAGCGGTACCGCGAACACGACCAGCACGTACGCCAGGTACGGCGCGCTGAACAGCAGGCCGGACGGGTTGCGGCCCAGCACGCGTGCGCGCTGTCGCCGTGCGTTCTTCTGGTGCCGGGCGGGCGGCGAGGTGCCGCCCGCCCGCGCGCCGGAGTCGACGACCGTCATGTCCGGCCGCCGGTCAGGACTGGCCGGCCAGGCCGTCGATCTCGTCGGCGGCGCCGTCCAGCGACTCCTGGAGGTCACCCTCGCCGAAGATCACCGACTGCGACCACGCGTCGCGCAGCGTCTGCCACACGGCGACGGAGTTCGGGATGTTCGGGACCTCGACCGTGCGGGCGGCCTGATCGCCGAACGCCTCGTAGGCCGGGTTGGCGGCGAAGTAGTCCGGGTAGGTGCCGGGGAGGTCCTGGCGCATCGGCATCTGGCCGGTCAGCTCCAGCAGCAGGCCGTCCTGCTCCTCGCTGGTGGCGAACTTCAGCACGTCCCACGCCGTCGCCTGGTTCTCGCACGCGGTGTAGAGGCCGATGTTCTTGGCGTCGCTGAACGTGTAGGTCTCCTCCGGGGCGGTGCCGGCGGACGTCGGGACGGGGACGGCGCCCCAGTCGATGTTCTCGCCGTACACGCTGATCGCCCACGGGCCGACGATCGCCATCGCCGCCTGGCCGTCGGCGAAGGAATCGCCCTGGTAGGTCTCACGGCTGGCCAGGCCCTCGTCGTACAGCGTCTTCCAGAACTCCGCGACGCTCTGCCCGGCGTCGTCGGCGAACGTCGCCGCGCCGTCCTCGACCAGCGGCGTGCCGCCCGTCTCGGCCGCGTAGAGCGGATAGAAGTCGAACCAGTTCTGGAAGAACTCGCTGGTCGGGGCCGGCCAGATCGCCTTCGGCGCGGCACCCGACTCCACCAGCGTGCGGGCGGTCTGGAGGAACTCGTCGTACGTGCCCAGCGGCGGGTTCTCCGGGTCGAGGCCGGCGGCGGTGAACATCGCCTTGTTGTAGAAGATCATCACCGGGTTCGACTTCCACGGCAGCTGGAAGTACTCGCCGCTCGCCGACTGGTACTGCTCGGCGACGTCGCCGCTGCGCTCCTCGACGTAGCTGGCGCCGTCGTCGAAGCTGGAAAGCGACACGAGGCCGCCCTGCCGCTCGAAGTCGGGGACCGCCACGGGCGCGGTGTTGAGGATCAGGCACGGCGCGTTGCCGGCCGTGATGGCGGCGCCGATGACCTCTTCGCTGCTCGCGCCGGCCGGGATCTCCTGCGCCTCGATCTGCTCGTCCGGGTGTTCGGCGTTCCAGGCCTCCACCATCTGCTCGCCCCACGCGACCTCGGCCTCGTTGTTCGAGTACCAGATGGTGATGTCGCCGCGTTCGCCGTCAGCGCCGCCGCCGGTGGCCGCGTCGTCGTCATCGCCGCCGCAGGCCGCGACGGTGAGCAGGCCGGCCGCGGTCAGCGCCGCGGCGGCGACTCGGGTGCGTCGTTGCACGGTCGTCTCCTTCTGTCGTACGGACGGGGTCAGCGCTCCGCCCGGGGGATGGGTTCGGGGCTCGCCGCGGTCGACTCACGAGGGATGAACCGCGCCGGCGGCAGCTCGGTGTCGCCGGGCTCCTCGCCGGCGATCTCCTGCAGCAGCACCCGCGCGGCGACGGCGCCCCAGCTGACGGCGTCGGTCGCCACGGTGCTGAGCGCGGGGAAGATGTGTTCGGCCACATCGCTGCCGTCGAAGCCGGTGATCGAGAGCTCCTCGGGCACCCGCAGCCCGGACCGCTGCGCCACGCCGAGCCCGGCGATCGCCATCGGGTCGTTCGCATAGACGATGGCGGTCGGGTCCTCCTGGCGGGCGAGCAGGTCGCGGGTCGCGCGGGCGCCGTCCGCCGCCCGGAAGTCCGTCTCGACGATCATCGTCGCCCGGAGGCCCGCGCGGGCCATCGCGTCCTCGAACGCCTTCCGGCGGCGGCTGCCGTGCAGCATGCGGGCCGGCCCGGCGACGTGCGCGATGCTGCGGTGGCCGAGCCCGACCAGGTGGTCGACGGCGGCCTCGATGCCGGCCCGGTCGTCCATCGACACCGCCGGAAACGGCGACGCCCCCTCCGGCCGGCCCAGTGTGACGGCGGGGACGCCCAACTCGTCGGCGAGTGCGATACGGGCGTCGTCGTGCCGCAGGTCGGTGATGAAGATGCCGTCCACCCTGCGGTCCTCGACCAGCTTCCGGTAGGCGGCCAGCTCGGCCTCTTCGTCCGGGACGACGCTCAGCACCAGCGCCTGGCCCGCCGGCGCCAGTTCCCGCTCCACGCCCGCGATGAACGACGGATAGAACGGGTCGCCGGTGATGATCTCCGGATCCCGCGTGATGACCAGGCCCAGCGCGAATGCCCGGTTCACCGAGAGCGCGCGGGCCCGCAGGCTCGGCTGCCAGCCCAGGTCGCGGGCCGCCGCGAGGATCCGCTCCCGCGTCTGCGGCGACACACCCGGCCGGTCGTTCAACGCGAACGACACCAGCCCCTTGCTGACGCCCGCCCGCTCCGCGACGTCGGCGATGGTGGGTCGTTCGGTGGGCATCGGCGGGCGCCTCCGTCGGCGGTAGCTGCTCCTCTAAACCGGTTTAGGTTCGGAGCCTATACCGGTTTAGGTCGCGCCGCAAGACGTTCTCATGACGACCGGGCGCTCGAGGCGTCAGCCGGCGGCGGCCTGCCAGAGGCCGAGCACGTTACCCTCGCTGTCGCGGAAGTAGGCCGCGTACCCCATCCCCATGACCTCGGCCTTCGGCAGGACCACCGCGCCGCCCAGCCGCTGCACCGCCGTCAGCGCCGCGTCGACGTCGTCCACACCGATGGTCACGATCGGACCGGGCCGGTCGGCGTCGCGGGTGAACATGCCGCCGTTGATGGCGCCCGCTTCCTTGGGCCGTCCGGCCTCGTCGACCGGGGTGGTGGAGACGACGGTGTAGTCGACCTCCGGCATCGGCGTGACGTCCCAGCCGAAGGCGGTGCGGTAGAACTCGCGGGCCCGCTCGACGTCGTCGGCGGGGATCTCGAAGTGTACGACTTGTCCGGTCATGACGACCGCCCCCTCGAACTGCTCCTGGGTCGAGCGTAGCCCCGTCCCGCCGGGCCGGAGCTGACGTAGATTCGAAGCAGCCGACGGAGCACATGAAGGAGCCGACCATGGCGCACAGTCCCAGGACCATCCAGCCGGGCGACGTCCAGGACGAGCGGGTGGCCCGGCTGCCGCTGACCGCCGCCTACACCTGGGCCTACCTGCCCACCGTCTTCGACGACGAGGGCCGCGCGGTCGACAACGCCGCCGTCGTGAACGGCCGGCTGTGGGCGCTGCGGTTCGACGAGCACCCGACGGCCGCCATGGCCGACGATCTCGACGCGCTGGCGTTCGAGGGACTGATCTGCCGGTACGCGGTCGACGGCCAGGCGTATCTGCACGATCCGGCGTGGCGACGGCGGCAGCGGCTGGTCCGCCCGGTGAAGTCGGCGCTGCCGCGCTGCCCGGTCCACGACTCCGGCATCCGCGAGTTCGTCGGCGACACCATCACGTCGGTGCAGGACCAGGTCACCTCGATCATCGGCGGCGCGGCCGCCGACGCCGGCACGGCGAAGGTCCGCGACACCTTCGCCCGCATCGTCGAGGACGTCACCTTCCCCGTCGACCCTTCCAAGGCGACGGCGTACGGCCAGCGCATCCGCGACTTCCTCGGCGGGGCCCCCGCCCGCCACGACGACCACCTCGACGACGCGGAGCGGTTCCCGGTCGCCGGCACGTCCGGCGCCGCGCCCGAGCCGGCCGGTGAGGTCGAGTACGACGCCAGCGGCACGGCGGTCGCGAAGGAACGCGCCGCCGCCGACGCCGCCCCCGGCGAGACCGCCCCCGGCTCCGTCACGGACGAGCAGCCCGCGGCGGACGACGTCTGGCGCGCCGCCACCGACCACCCGGCTGAGCCGGCCGACCCCGCGGACCCGGCCGACCCGGCCGACCCGACGGACCCCACCGACCCGCAGGACCCCGGCCGCTGAATCCGCGCTGTCGGTGCGTCGGGCCAGAATGGTCACGTGCCCCGCTGGGTCCTGCACGTCGACCTCGACCAGTTCATCGCTGCCGTCGAGGTGCTGCGACGTCCCGAGCTGGCCGGCTTGCCGGTCGTCGTCGGCGGTGACGGCGACCCGTCCAAGCGCGGCGTCGTCGCCACCGCGTCGTACGAGGCCCGCGCGTTCGGCGTCCACTCGGGCCTGCCGCTGCGCACGGCGCTGAAACGCTGCCCCGACGCCGTCTTCCTGCCGGTCGACAAGCCCGCCTACGAGGCCGTCTCCGACGACGTCATGATGACGCTGCGCGAGTTCGGCACCGTCGAGGTGCTCGGCTGGGACGAGGCGTTCATCGACGCCGGAGCGGCGGGCGACGACGACCCCGAGGCCACCGCCCGCAGCATCCAGCGCCGGGTCCGCGAGGCCACCGACCTCGACTGCACCGTCGGCATCGGCGAGAACAAGCTGCAGGCCAAGCTGGCCACCGGGTTCGGCAAGCCGGCCGGCGTCGCCACGCTCACCTACGACTCCTGGTTCGACGTGCTGGGCGAGAGTTCGACGGACGCGCTGTGGGGCGTCGGCGCGAAGACGGCGAAGAAGCTCGCCGAGCTCGACATCCACACCGTCCGCGACCTCGCCACCACCCACCCCGACACCGTCGCGAAACGGTTCGGGCCCACCATCGGACCGTGGCTGGTCCGCGTGGCCCGCGGCGTCGCGTCGGCGCGGGTCAGCGGCGAGGCGTGGCTGGCCAGGTCACACGGCAAGGAGTTCACCTACCAGCACGACCTCGAGCACTGGGACGAGGTCGTCCGCGAGGTCACGCGGCTGGCGCACGAGGTCGCCGGCGAGGTCGTCGCCGAGGGCCGCCCGGCCGTCCGCGTCGTCGTCAAGGTCCGGTACGCCCCGTTCTTCACCTCCACCCACGGCCACAAGCTGGCCGAGCCCACGAGCGACGCCGATGCGCTGGCCGCGGCCGCGCTGGTGGCGCTCGCCCGGTTCACCGACCGCCGCCCGGTCCGGCTCCTGGGCGTTCGGGCCGAGTTCGGCGCCTGACGAACCGACCTCCCGAATGCTCTGGACTCCGGACCTAGGTGAGAGGACCATGTGCCCAGGGTGGGAGGGCGCGTCCGCAGGCGCGAGGGAAACGGGGTGGAACGATGGGGATCGTGTCTCCGGGGTTCCGGAGGAGAAGGCACGACGCTGACGTCCAGCTGCCGCCGGGGCAGTACCTGACCGAGGACTTCCCGGTGCTGTCCGCCGGTCCGACGCCGAACATCTCGCTGGACCGGTGGGAGTTCACCATCGCCAGCGAGACCGGCCAGGAGTACCGGTGGACGTGGGACGAACTGCTCGAGCTGCCGGCCGAGGAACCGACGGTCGACATCCACTGCGTCACGAAGTGGTCCAAGCTGGCGACCACGTGGCGCGGGGTGTCGCTGGACCTGCTGATGGAGGACGTCGACACGACGGCCGACTACGCATTGGCGCACTGCTACGGGGGCTACACGACGAATCTGCCGCTCGAGGACCTGCTCGACGGCCGGGCGTGGGTGGTCTACGAGTTCGACGGCTCCGAGCTGGCGCCGCAGCACGGCGGGCCGGCCCGGCTGCTGGTGCCGCACCTGTACTTCTGGAAGTCGGCGAAGTGGGTGCGCGGCCTGCAGCTGATGGAGTTCGACGAGCCGGGGTTCTGGGAGGGCGTCGGCTACCACAACTACGGTGACCCGTGGCGCGAGCAGCGTTACGCGGGCGATTGAACGCCCGCCTCGAGTGGCGCGTCGCAACCCTCGTCGGCATCCGCAGCGAGACCGCGACCGCCCGGACGCTGCTGCTCGACGTCCCCGGCTGGCCCGGTCACGTGCCCGGGCAGCACGTCGACGTCCGGCTGACGGACGAGGACGGCTACAGCACCCAGCGCAGCTACTCGCTGGCCGCGCCGGCCGACGGTGACCGCGTCGAGCTCACCATTCAACGGGTGAATGGCGGTGAGGTGTCGGAGTACCTGACGGACACGTTCGCCGTCGGCGATCCGGTCGAGTTGCGCGGCCCGGTCGGCGGCTGGTTCGTCTGGCATCCGTCGCGGACGGTGCCGGCGCTGCTGGTGGCGGGCGGGTCGGGCATCGTCCCGCTGATGGCGATGGTCCGGGCCCGGCGTGAGGCGCGCAGCCGGGCGCCGTTCCGGCTCATCCACTCCGTCCGCTCGCCGTCCGACCAGTTCTACGCGTCCGAGCTGCGCCGCGCCGCCCGCGACGACGGCGGGCTCGACATCGTCACGCTCTTCACCCGGTCGGCGCCGGCCGGGTCCGTGCGGCCGCCGCGCCGCGTCGGCCCCGCCGACCTGGAGCTGTACGGCTGGCCGCCGCAGTTCGAGCCGACGTGCTTCGTCTGCGGCCCGACCGGGTTCGTCGAGAAGGTGGCGAACACGCTGGTCGGCCTGGGCCACGATCCGCGCCGCATCCGCACCGAGCGATTCGGCCCGACAGGAGACTGACATGACTGACGACTACCAGGACGGCAACGCCCTGGCCGGCCCGCTCGCCGAGCTGTTCGCCGTCGACGTCACCGCCGCCACCGGACGCTGTGTGAGCTGCGGCGACACCCGCCGGGTCGCGGACCTACGGGTCTACGGCCACGCGCAGGGCTGGGTGGCGCGCTGCCCGAGCTGCGAGCACGTCATCCTGCGGCTGGTCCGGGCGCCCGACGCGGCGTGGCTGGACCTCCAGGGGACGACGAGCCTGCGCGTCCCGCTGCCGCCGGTCTGACGCCGTCGTCGATACTGGCGCGGTGGAGACGGCGACGATCGACCGCGCGTTCCTGGCCCGTCCAGGCCTCGACGTGGCACCTGACCTGCTCGGCAGCGTGCTGCGGCACACGACGCCAGAGGGGACGGTGGCGGTGCGGCTGACCGAGGTCGAGGCGTACCAGGGCGCCGACGATCCCGGCTCGCACGCGTTCCGCGGCCGCACCCCGCGCAACGCCGTCATGTTCGGGCCGGCCGGCCACCTCTACGTCTACTTCACCTACGGCATGCACTTCTGCGCGAACGTGGTGTGCGACGTCGACGGGACGGCGACGGCGGTGCTGCTGCGGGCCGGCGAGGTGATCGAGGGCGCCGCGCTGGCCGCGTCCCGGCGGCTGTCCGCGCGGACGGCACGCGAGTACGCCCGCGGCCCGGCCCGTCTGACGTCCGCCCTGGGCCTCGGCCGCCCCGACAACGGCGTCGACCTGTGCGCTCCCGGCTCGCCGACGCAGCTGCTCCCGGGCCCGCCGGTCGACGGCGGCCGGGTGCGGACCGGACCGCGGGTCGGCGTCAGCGGCGACGGCGGCGACGGCGTCGCGTTCCCGTGGCGGTTCTGGCTGGACGGAGAGCCGACGGTGTCGCCGTACCGGCCGCACGTGCCCAAGCGCCGTAAGTGATTCGCGCCGCGCTCAAGCGGTGCGGGATCATGGGGTGTCCATTCCGAATCGAGCAGATCGAGGACCGACCGTGACCGACATCCTGGACGAGCTGCACTGGCGCGGGCTCATCGCGCTGTCCACCGACGAGCAGGAGTTGCGCTCCGCTCTGGCAGCCGGTCCGGTCACCTATTACTGCGGGTTCGATCCCACGGCGCCGAGCCTGCACATCGGCAACCTGGTGCAGATCCTCACCATGCGACGCCTCCAGCTGGCCGGCAACGACCCGTTGGCGCTGGTCGGCGGCGCGACGGGACTGATCGGCGATCCCAAGATGACCGGTGAGCGCACGCTGAACGACCGCGACACCGTCGGCGGCTGGGTCGAGCGCATCCGCAAGCAGATCGAGCCGCTGCTCGACTTCGACGGGCCGCATCCGGCGCGCATGGTGAACAACCTCGACTGGACGGCTCCGCTGTCGGCCATCGACTTCCTGCGCGACGTCGGCAAGCACTTCAGGCTCAGCCGCATGTTGTCCAAAGAGTCGGTCAGCGCCCGGCTCAACAGCGACCAGGGCATCAGCTTCACCGAGTTCAGCTACCAGATCCTGCAGGGCATGGACTACCTCGAGTTGTACCGCCGGTACGGCTGCGTCCTGCAGACCGGCGGCAGCGACCAGTGGGGCAACCTCACCAGCGGCGCCGACCTCATCCACCGCGTCGAGCGGCAGTCGGTGCACGTCCTGGCCACCCCGCTCATCACCAAGGCCGACGGCACGAAATTCGGCAAGACCGAGTCCGGCACCGTCTGGCTCGATCCCGAGATGACCAGCCCGTACGCGTTCTTCCAGTTCTGGGTCAACGCCGACGACCGCGACGTCGTCGGCTACCTCAAGGTGTTCAGCTTCCGGTCCCAGGAAGAGATCGCCGAACTGGAACGCGAGGTGACGGAGAAACCGGCGGCCCGCTCGGCACAGCGCGCGCTGGCGTCCGACCTCACGTCGATGCTGCACGGGGCCGACGAGACCGCCAAGGTCATCGCCGCGTCGAAGGCGCTGTTCGGCATGGGGGCGCTCGACGAGCTCGACGCCGGCACGCTCAAGGCCGCGCTCGACGAAGCCGGCGCGCGTCCGCTGGAGACGGGGGAGGAGCTGCCCTCGTACGTCGACCTGTTCGTCCAGTCGGGGCTCGTCGAGTCGCGATCCGCGGCCCGCAGAGCCATCTCCGACGGCGGCGCGTACGTCAACAACGTCCGGCTCGACCCCGGCCTGGCGCCGGAAGATCGTCCCGGTCGCGATGATCTTCTGCACGGCCGCTTCCTCGTGCTCCGTCGCGGGAAGCGCACGGTCGGTGGCGTCGAGCTCGCTTGACGGCTCTGACCTGGGCAAACGCGCATGAGACGGCCGTCACAACGATTCGCCGGGTCAGGATTTGACTCCCGCTCCCCGGGACCGTAAGTTTCTCTTCGGCTCAAGGGGAGCGGGACGCCGGGAACGGCGGCCGGCCTGCAGAGTCACCACCACTTCAGCTCACTGAGCAGACCCTTGTCTGGGTCCGGTCAGCGCCGGGTGGCGGAACTGCGAAACGGTTTGTCTCGACGGGCCGGACGCAGTAGAGTGAAGGAACTGCTTCGGGCAGGGGTTCTGGTTCCAGAACCGTCCACCAGGCCAACCGCCTGGTGTTGACCGAAGAAGATCCACATTCGGATCACCAGCGTCTCACGCTGATGCCCTAGCGGGGTGTCTTGTGGGTGCGCCCGATTTTTGAGAACTCAACAGTGTGCCTGATGATGTTTGGTTGATGCCAAGTTTGTTTAT
>NZ_KQ434758.1:302611-318276 GCF_001270745.1 Jiangella muralis | reverse complement strand
CTCCACGACGACTTCCCACCCGTGACCAGCCAACAAGCAGCCGCTTGACATAGAAGCGTCAACAACGAGTGGCGGGCTCCTGTCGATCGCGGGCCGTGAGGGACGGTCAGACGGCGAGCCAGGCGGCGGTGTCGGCGGGCAGCAGGCCGTCGGAGTCGAGCGGGGCGCTGGCCAGGATCACCTCGCGGTGGGCGGGCAACTCCGCCGGCGCCGAACCGAGGTTCACCACGCAGACGAACGCCGCGCCGCGCTGGAAGGCGAGCACGTCGGCGCCGGAGGGGAGCCAGGTGAGCGGCTCGGCGGACGGGATGGCGCGGCGCGACCGCAGCGCCGACCGGTACAGCGACAGCACGGACGCGGGATCGCCGGACTCGGCCTCGACCGACCTCGCGCCCCAGCCGGACGGCTGCGGCAGCCACGAACCGCCCGAGCCGAACCCGTACGACGAGCCCGCGGCGGCCCACGGCAGCGGCACCCGGCAGCCGTCGCGGCCACGCTCGGTGCGGCCGGACCGCTCCCAGACCGGGTCCTGCAGCGACTCCTCGGGGAGGTCGAGCACCTCGGCCAGCCCTAGCTCCTGACCCTGGTAGACGTACGCCCCGCCGGGCAGCGCCAGCATGAGCAGCGCCGCCGCCCGGGCCCGCCGCGTCCCCAGCTCGACGTCGACCGGACCCGACACACGGCCCGCGTGGCCCGCGCCGGCCGCCGTCACCGCACGGCCGTAGCGCGTGACGACCCGCTCGACGTCGTGGTTCTCGAGCACCCAGGTGGCCGGCGCGCCGACCGAACCGAGCACCGTCACCGAGTCGTCGATGGACCGGCGCAGGTCGGCGGCCGTCCAGCCGGACTTGAGGTAGTCGAAGTTGAACGCGCTGTGCAGCTCGTCGTCGCGCAGGTACCGGGCCAGCCGCTCGGCCGGCTCGACCCACGCCTCGGCGACGTACAGCTTGGGCGGGTCGTAGGAGTCGGCGATCTCGCGCCAGCCGCGGTAGATGTCGTGGACGCCGTCGCGGTCGAAGAACGGGTGGTCGGCGATGCTCGGCCGGTCGAGCAGGCCGGAGGAGTCGTACGGGAGGTCGCGCCCGCTCATGTCCTTGACCATGCCGTGCGCGACGTCGATGCGGAACCCGTCGACGCCGAGGTCGAACCAGAACCGCAGGACGTCGAGGAACTCGGCTCTGACCTCGGCGTTCTCCCAGTCGAGGTCGGGCTGCGACACATCGAAGATATGGAAGTACCACTGGCCGGGCGTGCCGTCGGGCTCGGTGACCCGCTCCCACGCCGGTCCGCCGAAGACGCTGCGCCAGTTGTTCGGCGGCTCGCCGCCGTCGGGCCCGCGGCCGTCGCGGAAGATGTAGCGGGCCCGCTCGGGCGACCCCCGCCTGGCGGCGAGCGCCTCCTTGAACCAGCGGTGATCCCACGAGCTGTGGTTCGGGACGATGTCGAGCAGCACCTTCAGGCCGAACCCATGCGCCTCGTCGAGCAGCTCCTTCGCCTGTGCGAGGTCGCCGAAGCGCGGATCGATGTCGCGGAAGTCGGCGACGTCGTATCCGCCGTCGTTCAGCGGCGACGGGTACCACGGGTTGATCCACAGCGCGTCGATGCCGAGCTCGTGCAGGTACGGGAGCCGGTCGCGGAGGCCGGCGATGTCGCCCTCGCCATCGCCGTTGCCGTCGGCGAAGGAGCGGATGTACACCTGGTAGATGACGGCGTCTCTCCACCAGTCACGGGTTGCCTGAGTCACGGGACACCAGCTTAGAACAGCCGCCGCGTCCGGCAACACGACCGGCTGCGGATGTGGTGTCATGGCGGTTCAGCCGACGCCCGCGTTGAGGAGTGGTGCACCGTGCATGGTCCCGACCTGCTGATCGACGCGTTCGAACGGATCCGCGAACGGGTCCACGCGACGGTCGGCGGGCTGACGCCGAGCCAGCTCGCCTACCGCGCCGACCCGGACGCCAACTCGATCGCCTGGCTGGTCTGGCACCTGACCCGGGTCCAGGACGACCACGTCGCGCACCTCGCCGGCATCGACCAGGTGTGGACGTCCGGCCCGTGGGCGCACCGGTTCGACCTGCCGTTCCCGCCGTCGGCGACCGGCTACGGGCACAGCAGCGCGGACGTGGCGGCGGTCGTGGTGGCCGATCCGGCGCTGCTGACCGGCTACTTCGACGCGACGCACGAGATCACGGAGGGCTTCCTGCGCGAGCTCGACGACGAGACGCTGGACCGCGTCGCCGACGAGAACTGGGCCCCGCCGGTGACGATGGGCGTGCGGCTGGTCAGCGTGATCGGCGACAACTACCAGCACGTCGGGCAGGCGGCGTTCGTGCGCGGCATCGTGACGCGGCTCGGGACGGGCTGAGGGCTGAGAGTCAGTCCTCGAACGTGTTCACCATCGAGTGCGCCGCCCGCTCCAGGTAGTCCCACAGCGTGTCGCGATAGACGGGCGGCAGGCCGAGCTCGTCGACCGCCGTGCGCATGTGCAGCAGCCAGCGGTCCCGCGCCTCCGGGTTGACCTTGAACGGCGCGTGCCGCATGCGCAGCCGGGGATGGCCGCGCTGCTCGGAGTACGTGGTCGGGCCGCCCCAGTACTGCTCCAGGAACAGCAGCAGCCGCTCCTCGGCCGGCCCGAGGTCCTCCTCGGGGTACATCGGCTTCAGCAGCGGGTCGGTGGCGACGCCCTCGTAGAAGCGGTGCACGAGCTTCGCGAACGTCTCGTGCCCGCCGATGGCGTCGTAGAAGTTGTCCAGGCGCGTGGTCACGTCCCCATAGTCGTCGCCGGGCGGGCGGAGATGCAAAGTGCCCCTGGCCACACATCGGCGAAGCCGACAGGGAAGGATGGGCGACGGTCGCTCACACGTCGCAGGAGAGGAACGTTCATGGCTACGACCCGCACCGCCACCACGCGCTGGGAAGGTTCGCTGTTCGAGGGGGCCGGTCGCGTCACGCTCGACTCGTCTGGGCTGGGCACGTACGACGTCACCTGGGCCGCGCGTACCGAGACGCCGGACGGCAAGACGTCGCCGGAGGAGCTCATCGCGGCGGCGCACTCGTCCTGCTTCTCGATGGCGTTCTCGAACGGCCTGGCGAAGGCGGGCACGCCGCCCACGTCGCTGGAGACCTCGGCGGACGTCACGTTCCAGCCGGGCGAGGGCATCACCGGCATCAAGATCACGGTGCGCGGCGTCGTCCCGGGCATGTCCAGCGACGACTTCGTGGCCGCGGCCGAGGACGCCAAGGTGAACTGCCCGGTGAGCAAGGCGCTGGCCGCCACGACCATCACGCTCGACGCGGCTCTGGCCGACGCCTGAGACGCACGCCCGGAGGGGTGCACCACGATCGAGCCGACCGTGGTGCACCTCCGCGGCTGCACCCTCGGATCAGAGTCCGGGTGCCTGGCAACGCGTGAGGTGCCCGCTGACGCGTTCAGGCCGTCAGTACGGCCCGGGGGTCTGACGAGACAGGGCGAACGCCCGGTTCGTGACCGGTAGCAGTGCGACGACGACGGAACCGATCCACAGCACCATCGCGACGATCGGCAGCGCGATGTAGCGCCCCCCGCCGTTGCTGGCCAGATCGATGATCCCGACGAAGTACGCGATGATCACCAGCCCGCCGAGGCCCACGAGGATCCAGCGGGCGAACGCGAGCTTGAACAACAGGACGACGGCGACCGTCAGGGTCGTGCAGGCGACGGTCATCGAGGCCGACACCGCGAAGTCGATGTTCCCCGTGATGTCCCCGGAGAACGCCACTCCGACCAGTGCCGCGGTCATGCCCGGCCCCGGCGAGCCGAACCAGTTGGTCAGCGCGATGATCAGCGTGAACAGCCCGCAGGCCAGGAACAGCGCCGCTGTCAGGTAGATCGGCATCGGCGTCGCCGGCCGGTGTTGCGCGGGCGGGTAGGGCGCGTAGCCGTACGGCTGCTGCCCTGGCGGGGCGTAGTAGCCCGGCTGCGGCGGGTAGCCCTGCTGGGGCTGCGGCGGGTAGCCGGGCTGTGGCGCGTACCCGGGCGGGGGCGCGTACCCCGGCTGTGGCGCGTAGCCGGCCTGCCCCGGCGGGGGATACGGCTGGCCCGGCGGGTAGCCAGGTGGGGGCGCGTAGCCCTGGGGCGGGTAGCCCGGCGGCGGGTACGGGGCCGGCTGGCCGGGCGCGACCTGGCCCGGCGCGTGCTGCGGGTGATACCCCGGCGGCGGCGCTTCGGGTGACGGCGCCGTGGCGGCCGGGGTCTCGGTGGCCGGGGCCGCGTCGGGGACGACGTCGAACGGGCCGGTGACGGCCTCGCTCGGCTGGGCGGCGGGGTCCGGCGCCGCCTGCGACGGAGGCGGGGTGGACGGTGGACTGGGGTGGTGCTCCGGGGGTGGTCCGTCGGGATGGCCCGATCCCCGCGGAGTCTCGTCGGGTTCTGTCACGGCCGAACCGTAGTCGACCCGCGGACGTCCTCGCAGGCTGACGCGCGGCCGTGCGGCTACGTCAGGGCTCCTGCGGCGGAGTGTCCGGCGGAGCGACTGGCGGATTGGACCCGGCGGACACCCCCTAGGCGGGCGGCGGGTTGCTCGGATCGCCGGCGCCGCCGGGCCCGGTCGACGGGGTCTCGGTGGCGACCGGCAGCGTGAGCCGTTCCGCGTCGAACCGGCGCTTGATGCGTTCGCGCAGCTCCCGTGCGACCCGCCACTGCTCCAGCGGCTTGGTCTTGATGACGACGCGGATCAGCACGCCGTCGGCGGTGAGGTCCTCGACGCCCCAGACCTCCGGGGGTTCGAGGATCAGCCCGTCCCACCGGTCGTCGGCGGCGAGGTCGGTGACGACCTGTTCGAGCAGCCGCTTGGCCCGGGCGACGTCGGCGTCGAGCGGGATGTGGACGTCGAGCAGGGCCCGCGACCAGCCGTAGGACGAGTTGCCGACGCGCACGACCTCGCCGTTGCGGACGTACCAGACGGTGCCGTCGACGGAGCGCAGCCGGGTGATGCGCAGGCTGACGGCCTCGACGGTGCCGACGGCGTGGCCCATGTCGATGACGTCGCCGACGCCGTACTGGTCCTCGAGCAGCATGGCCGCGCCGGCGAGGAAGTCCTTGACGAGGTTCTGCGCGCCGAAGCCGAGCGCCACGCCCAGCACGCCGGCCGAGGCGAGCACGGGCCCGACGGCGTAGCCGAGCATCTCCAGCGCCGTGACCACGGCGATGGCGCTGATCAGCACCGTCGTGATGCTCCGCAGCACCGAGCCCATGGTCTCGGCCCGCAGCGCCCGCCGCTCGGAGTACGCGCCGGCGCCGCCGAACACGATGCGGGCGGCCCGGGCGGACCCGAGGACGGCCTTCGGCGGCTCCTTCTCGACCGTGCGGCGGACCATGCGGTTGATGAACTTGTGCAGCAGGTACCGCGCGGCGATGGCGATGACGACCAGCCCGGCCAGCCGCAGCGGGACGTCGAGCAGGACATCGCGCCACCACTCGGCGGAGTACTGCTCGGCCTCGGTGACGTCGGGCGCGGAGACGATGCCGGCCGTGCCGAGGACACCGCCTGCCGCCAGCAGGCCGACCATCGGGATCACCGCGCCTCCAGCTCCAGGCCCAGCTGCGCGGCGAGGAAGCCGAGCTGGTCGGCGCTGAGGTCGACGGTGCGCGAGACGGCCCGGGCGCCGTGCCCGACGTCGGCCTCGGCGCGCAGCAGGACGGGCCGCGTGGCGGGGTCGCCGGACGTGGCGGCCTGCAGGGCGGCGGCCATCTTGCGCGCGTGCATGGTGTCGACGCGGCTGTCGCCGTCGAACACGGTGAACAGGACGGACGGGTACTCGACGCCGTCGCGGACGTGGTGGTACGGCGAGTAGCCGAGCAGCCAGCCCAGCTCGACGGGGTCGGCGGCGGTGCCGTACTCGTCGTTCCAGGTCTCGCCCAGCCCGAACTTCTCGTACCGGACCATGTCGAGCAGCGGCGCGGAGCAGACGACGGCGCGGTACAGCTCGGGCCGCTGGGTCAGCGCGGCCCCGACCAGCAGGCCGCCGTTGGACCCGCCGAAGATCGCCAGCTGGTCAGGCGTCGTCCAGCCCTGGTCGATCAGGTACGACGCGGCCGCCGCGAAGTCGTCGAACACGTTCTGCTTGTGCTCGCGCATGCCGGTGCGGTGCCACTGCTCGCCCTCCTCGGAGCCGCCGCGCAGGTTCGCGACGGCCCACACGCCGCCGGCCTCGACCCAGGCCAGGATGCTGGCCGAGTAGGCCGGGGTGAGCGCGATGTTGAAGCCGCCGTAGCCGTAGAGGACGGCCGGCCGCGGGCCGTCAGCCGACTCCGCCGGCGACACGATGACCATGCGCACCTCGGTGCCGTCCTTCGACCGGTACGTCACCTGCTCGGACGTCACGGCGGGGACGTCGACCAGCCCGGGCGCGTCGGCCCACGTCGACACCGTCCGCGTGCGCGCGTCGTAGTGCAGGACGCGCACGGGCACGGTGTGGTCGGTGTAGGCGAACCACGCCTCGTGCCCGCCCTCGGGCCGCTCGGACAGCCCGCCGGCGCTGCCGATGCCGGGCAGCTCCAGCGTGTGCAACGCGTCGCCGGTGGCCAACGCGTGCGCCGTGACCTCGGAGACCGCGTGCCGGGTGCGCGCCGCCAGCAGCACCGGGGCGTCCAGCTCGGCGCCGTCGAGGAGGGCGAAGTCCTCGAGCACCGCCTCGGGGTCCTCGGGCAGCAGGTCGCGCCAGTGCTCCGGCTCGGGCGTCGTGGGGTCGGTGACGGCGAGCCGGCCGCGCGGCGCGTCGAGGTCGGTCCACACGTACAGCCGGCCGTCGCGGCCCACGTGCAGGCCGGTCTTGGCGTCCTGGCCGACGACGACGGGGCGCAGCTCGGGCCGCGCGGGGTCGGCGTCGTGGAGGTCGGCCAGCCAGACGTCGTTGCGCGGCGCGGTGCCCTGCGCGGCGGTGACCGTCAGCCAGCGGCCGTCGCGGCTGACCGAGACGCCGTAGTAGTTGGTCTTCTCCATGCCGGCGCCGAAGATCTCGACGTCGCCGGCGGGGTCGGTGCCGAGGCGGTGCAGGTAGACACGGCGGTGGAACTGGTCCTCGCCGGCCGGGACGGAGCCCTTCGGCAGCCGGCGCACGTAGTAGAACGCCTCGCCGCCGGGCAGCCAGGCGACGGGGGAGTAGCGGGCGCGGTCGATGGGGCCGTCGACCACCTCGCCCGTCGCGACGTCGAGGACGCGCAGCACCGACTCCTCGGTGCCGCCCTCGGAGACCTGGTACGCCAGCAGCGCGCCCTCCTTGGACGGCTGCCAGGCGTCGAGCGTGGTGGCGCCGGACGGGTCCAGCGCGACCGGGTCGACCAGCGCCCGCTCGGCGCCGCCGGGGTCGACGGTGAGCAGGACGGCGTGCTCCTGATCGGGGGTGCGACGGGTGTGGAACACGCGGTCGCCGCGCCACGCCGGGGTGCCGACGGAACCGGCCCGCAGCAGCTGCGCCAGCCGGGCGGCGAATGCCGGGCGGGCCGGCCAGCCGGCGCGGTGCTCGTCGAACAGCGCGCGCTGCGCCTTGGACCACGTCTGCGTGACGGGGTCGTCCTCGGGCTCGAGCGCGCGGTACGGGTCGGGCACCGTGATGCCGTGCAGCACGTCGGCGTCGTCGCCGCGCGGGGCGGGGGGATACGGCTGCGGGGGTGTCGATGCGTCCAAGGCCACCCTCCGACCTTACTGACCCCCTCGGACCGGCTCGCGCCACATGGCCGTCAGGGTGGGGCCGCCGGGCAGGACGATCTCTCCGGCCGGACGGAACCCGTACCGCTCGTAGATCGCGACGTTCCCCGGCGCCGACGACTCCAGATACGCCGGCAGCCCCTGCGCGTCGGCCCGCGCCAGCCCGTCGCGCAGCAGCGCGCCGCCCACACCCCGTCCGGGCCGCGTCACCCCGAGCGTCTGCAGGTACCAGTGCGGCGGCGACGCCGGATGCGCGTCCTCGATGACCCGGAACGACCGCATCGCCGCAGGCAGCCCCGTCCCGAACGCCCGCAGCAGGTACCGGCTGTACCGCAGCGTCTGCCAGAACCCCGGCGGCCGGGCGCCTGGCAGTCCCCACAGCGCCGCCCCGGCGATCTCGCCGTCGACCACCGCCACCCACGACCCGCGCGGGCTGAGCAGCGTCTCGAACGCGAACAGTGCGGTCAGTCGCTTGCGGTACCGCGTCGACGGCATGACGAACCGCATCATCGGGTCGGCGTCGAACGCCTCGGCCAGCACGCGCGCGACCGTGCCGACGTCGGAGCGCAGCGCCTGCCGGACGACGGGTTTCGAAGGCTGCACCACTTGATCATGCGTCATGACGGGGCTCGCTGAAAGGCGTGGCCGGAGACGTGGTGGGTTGGGTGGGTTCGTGGCGCTGCTCCGCCTTGACAACGTCGCCCGGGTGCTGTTTCGTTTAACATATCGGTTAAGCGAGAGGGGGCACGGATGGCCGGCACCGACCAGCTCAGCGCGGTGTTCGCAGCACTCGCGGACCCGACCCGGCGGACGATCCTGGCCCAGCTGGCCGAGCGCGACGCCACGGTCACCGAGCTCACCGAGCCGTTGCCCATCTCGATGCCGGCGGTGTCGCGGCACCTGAAGGTGCTCGAGCGCGCGGCGCTGATCTCGCGGACGCGGACGGGCAAGTGGCGCGGTAGCCGCCTCGAGGCCGCGCCGCTGCGCGAGGCGGCCGACTGGATCGAGCGCTACCGGCGGTTCTGGGACTCCTCGCTGACCCGCCTCGACGCCCATCTCGCCGCGGTGCAGGCCGCCGCGGAGAAGGAGCTCTGAATGCACACCGAAGCCCCGCAGCTCACCGTCACGCGCGTGTTCGACGCGCCGCGCGAGCTCGTCTACCAGGCCTTCACCGATCCGGAGCACCTGGCACAGTGGTGGGGCCCGACCGGCCACTCGCTGCCGCGCGACGAGATCGAGTGCGACGTGCGCCCCGGCGGCCACCAGCGGTGGACCGAGGTCTCCGCCGACGATCCCGGCATCCACATCCACATCCACATCGACCTCACCGACGTCGCCGACGGCACGCTGCTCGCGGGCGTCATGCAGGTCGGTGGCCGGCTGCAGGAGGGCGTCGAGCCGTTCCGGACGCGGTTCCGGTTCGAGTTCCACGACGAGGCCGGCGGGCGCACCCGGCTGGAGATCCGGCAGTGGCTTGCCGAGCACCTCGCCGCCCCCAGCGAGGGCGGCTGGGGCGAGGCGTTCGCCAAGCTGGACGCCGCGCTGGCCCGCGCCCAGGCCGATCTCGAGGTGTCCTGACATGGGCGAGTACCGATTTCACGAGAGGCTGACGCTATGCGGAAACTGACCTTCGCCATGAATGTGACCCTGGACGGCTACATCGCCGCGCCAGGCGACGACCTCGGCTGGAGTGGGGGTGATGGGCCGGACTCGTCGTCGAGCGACGAGCTGTTCCAGTTGTGGTCCGACCGGGTGGCGGCGACGGGCCTGTCGCTGTACGGGCGCAAGCTGTGGGAGGTGATGAGCTCCGCCTGGCCGACCGCCGACCAGCGGCCCGGCGCCAGCCGGGCGGAGATCGAGTTCGCCGGGCGCTGGCGGGACCTGCCGAAGGTGGTGTTCTCCTCGACGATCAGCACGGTCGACTGGAATGCCCGCCTGGTCACCGGCGACGCGGTCACCGAGATCACCCGGCTCAAGGCCGAGGACGGCGGCCCGATGGACATCGGCGGCGCCACGCTCGCCGCGGCGGCCATGCGGGCCGGGCTGATCGACGAGTATGTGCTGGTCACCTATCCGGTCCTGGTGGGCGGCGGCACGCCGTTCTTCACGGCCCTGGACAACTGGGTGAACCTGAGCATGGTGGAGACCCGGACGTTTCCCGGCGGTGTGCTGCTGACCAGGTACGAGACCAGGCGCTGAGGGCCCGGCGCCCAAGGCTGACGCACTCCACTTGACACCTGTCGAACATGTGTTCGACGATGGGCGGGTGACGGTTCGCGGGCACGACCAGGCCGAAGCGGCGCTGGCCAGAGCGGGTTTCGCCGTCCAGCCGGTGGAGCTGGTCGCGGTGCTGCCGGCGCTGCGCACGCTGCTCGGCGGGCTGCGCCGGGGGCACGTGGTCGCGGTCGACCTGGGGGTGCTGCCGCTGGCGTTGCTGGCCGGGGCCTCGGCGGCCGGGGCGTGGACGGCGGTGGTGGGGTTGTCCGAGTTCGGCGTGCTGGCGGCGTCCGATCTCGGCGCCGACCTCGGCCGGGTGGTCGTCGTCGAGGAGCCGGGGGCGCAGTGGGCCGAGGTGGTGGCGGTGCTGCTCACGTCGGTCGAGGTGGTGCTGGTGCGCCCGCCGGTCCAGGTCGGCGGGCAGCTGTCCCGGCGGCTCGTCGCGCTGGCCCGGCGGCACGGGACGGCGCTGGTGTGCGTCGGCGACTGGGAGGGCGCGCAGACCCGGCTGCGGGTGGCGTCGTCGCTGTGGGTCGGCCCCGATCACGGCCGCGGCCACCTGCGCGGCCGGCGGGTGAAGGTCGAGGCGTACGGACGGGGCGCCGGCGCGCGGCCGCGGTCGGCGTGGCTGTGGCTGCCCGGACCCGACGGCACGGTGTCCGGCGCCGACCTCGAAGCGCTGGAGACCGCCGATCCGGCGAATCCGGCCGGACCGGCGAGCCCGGCCGGCCTGGAGGTGGCCGGATGAGCCGCCGACGGGTGCTGGTCGTGTGGTGCCCGGACTGGCCGGTGACCGCCGCCATGGCCGAGGGCGATGCCGGGCAGGGCGACGCCGGCCAGGGCGACGCGCCGGTCGTGGTGCTGGCCGCGAACGCCGTCGTCGCCTGCAACGAGGCGGCCCGGGCCGAGGGCGTCCGCCGCGGGATGCGCCGCCGCGACGCCCAGTCGCGCTGCCCCGAACTGATCCTCATCGACCACAACCCCGACCGCGACGCCCGGGCCTTCGAGCCGGTGCTGGTGGCGGTCGAGCAGCTGCGGCCGGGCGTCGCGCCGTTGCGGCCGGGGTTGCTGGCGGTGCACGCGCCGGGCCGGTTCTACGGCGGCGAGGAGTCCGCCGGCGCGCTCATCGCCGAACGGCTGGTCCGGGCCGGCGTGTGGGACTGCCGCATCGGCGTCGCCGACGACCTGTTCACCGCCGAGCGGGCGGCACGGCGGGCCGGCCCGCAGGAGACGGTGGTGGTCGAGGCGGGCGGGTCGGCGGCGTTCCTGCGCGACCTCCCGGTCGGGGCCATCGACGACGACGAGGTCGCGGGCCTGCTGAGACGGCTGGGGCTGCCGACGCTCGGCGACTTCGCCCGGCTCGGCCACGACGACGTCCAGGCGCGGTTCGGCGGCTACGGCGCCAAGGTGCACCGGCTGGCCCGCGGCGAGGACGCGTCCCGGCTCGGCGCCCGCACGCCGCCGCCCGACCTCGAGTGCCAGGTCCGGTTCGAGCCGCCGCTCGACACCGTCGAGGCCGTCAGCTTCAGCGTCCGCCAGACCGCCGACCGCTTCGTCGCCCAGCTGGCCACCCGCGGGCTGGTCTGCACCGAGGTGCTGGTCGAGGCCGAGTGCGACCACGAGGTCGCGTCGTCGCGGGTGTGGGCGCACTCGCGCTGGTTCAGCGCGGCCGACCTCGTCGACCGCGTCCACTGGCAGCTGCGGGGTCAGCTGCGCCACACCTCGGGCGTCACCCGGCCGGTCGAGCTGGTCCGGTTCGTCCCCGACACCGTCGAACCGGCCGGCGCGCACGCCGCCGCGCTGTGGGGCGGCGGCACCGACGAACGGGTCGAGCGGGCGGTCGCCCGGGTCCAGGGCATGCTCGGCCCGCACGCCGTCACCGTCCCGGCGGTGCAGGGCGGCCGTGCGCCGGCCGACCGGCAGGCGCTGGTCCCGTGGGGCGAGCGGCCGGTCGGGCTGCGCTCGGCCGAGCTGCCGTGGCCGGGCAGCCTCCCGCCGCCGGCGCCGGTCCGGGTCTTCGCCGAGCCGCGCCCGGCGATCGTCGTCGACGACCGCGGGCAGTTGGTGTGGGTCAGCGAGCGCGGCGTGGTCAGCGCGCCACCGGCCCGGTTCCGCGACCCCTCCGACACCGCCGGCTGGCACCCCATCGGCGCGTGGGCCGGGCCGTGGCCGGTCGACGAGTTGTGGTGGGAACACCCGGCCGGCTGGGCGGCCCGGTTCCAGATCGTCGGGGTCGACGGCCGGGCCTGGCTGATGACCTGCGCCGACGACGGCTGGTACATCGAGGCCGGCTATGACTGACGGAGCGTGAGCCGTGGGCTGGAAGAACCCGCCGATGAGCTGGAGCGAGCTGGAGCACCGGCTCTCCGGCCGGCCGACGGTGCCGCCCGAGGACGGCCCGGGGTCGCGCAAGCGCAAGCCGTACCGGCGCAAGGCCGAGGTGGTCCGGCCGGACGAGCCGGTCGTGCCGTACGCGGAGCTGCACGCGCACAGCAACTTCAGCTTCCTCGACGGCGCCAGCGGGCCGGACCGCCTGGTCGAGGCCGCCATCGAGCTGGGGCTGCACGGGCTGGCGCTGACCGACCACGACGGCTTCTACGGCGCGCCGCTGTTCGCCGAGATCGCGCAGAAGTACGCCGACGCGAACCTGCGCACCGTCTACGGCGCGGAGCTGTCGCTGGGCCTCGACGCGCCGCAGAACGGCGTCCCCGACCCACGCGGGCAGCACCTGCTCGTGCTGGCCCGCGGCGTCGAGGGCTACCACCGGCTGGCCGGCGCCATCACCGAGGCGCACCTGGACGACGACGCGGAGAAGGGCAAGCCGAAGTACGACCTCGACGACCTCGCCGACGCCGGTCGCGGGCACTGGCTGGTGCTCACCGGCTGCCGCAAGGGCGCCGTCCGGTCCGCCCTGGCCGGAGGTGGGCCGGCGGCGGCCGCCGTCGAGCTGGACCGGCTGACCGGACGGTTCGGGCGCGAGCACGTCGTCGTCGAGCTGTTCGACCACGGCCACCCCAGCGACGACGACGTCAACCGGCTGCTGGCCGGGCTGGCCGCCGACCGCGGGTTGCCCGTCGTCGCCACCAACAACGTCCACTACGCCGACCCCGGCGACCACCGGCTGGCCGCGGCCATGGCGGCGATCCGGGCCCGGCGCAGCCTCACCGAGATGAACGGCTGGCTGCCGGCGTGGGGCGCGGCGTCGCTGCGCACCGGACGCGAGATGGCCGCGACGTTCGCCGCGTACCCGAGTGCCGTCGCCCGCTCCGTCGAGCTGGCCGGCGAGCTCGCGTTCGACCTGCGCAAGGCCAGCCCGCGGCTGCCGAAGCGGCACATCCCCGAGGGGCACACGGCGATGAGCTGGCTGCGGGTCCTCGTCGACCTCGGCTTCCAGCGTTACTACCGGGGTAAGAAGCACGAGCGGACGGCCCGGGAACGGATCGACTACGAGTTGGCGATCATCGGCAAGAAGGACTTCGCCGGCTACTTCGTCATCGTCCACGACCTCGTCGCCTTCGCCCGCGACGAAGGCATCCTCTGCCAGGGACGGGGCTCGGCGGCCAGCTCGGCGGTCTGCTACGCGCTCGGCGTCACCGCGATCGACCCGGTCTTCCACGACCTGCCGTTCGAGCGGTTCATCTCCGTCAACCGCGACGAAGAGCCCGACATCGACGTCGACTTCGACTCCGACCGGCGCGAAGAGGTCATCCAGTGGGTGTACCGGCAGTACGGCCGGCGCAACGCCGCTCAGGTCGCCAACGTCATCAGCTACCGCCCCAAGATGGCCGTCCGCGACGCCGCCAAGGCGCTGGGCTACTCGCCGGGACAGCAGGACGCGTGGTCGAAGCAGACCGACAGCTGGTCCGCGGTGGCCGGCCAGGACGTCGCCGACCACGAGATCCCCGGCCCCGTCGTCGACCTCGCCAACCAGCTCATGCGGGCGCCGCGGCACCTGGGCATCCACTCCGGCGGGATGATCCTGACCGAGCGGCCGATCGGCCAGGTGTGCCCGATCGAACCGGCCCGCATGAAGGACCGCACCGTCCTGCAGTGGGACAAGGACGCCTGCGAGTCGATGGGCCTGGTCAAGTTCGACCTGCTCGGGCTCGGTATGCTGAGCGCGTTGAACCACGCGTTCACCCTGGTGGCCGGGCATCTCGGCGAGGCATGGGAGCTGCAGAGCGTCCCCCAGGAGGAGCCGGCGGTCTACGACCTGCTCTGCCGGGGCGACTCCATCGGCGTGTTCCAGGTCGAGAGCCGGGCCCAGATCGGGACGCTGCCGAGGCTGCGGCCGCGGGAGTTCTACGACCTCGCCATCGAGATCGCGTTGATCCGTCCCGGCCCGATCCAGGGCGGCGCCGTCCACCCGTACATCCGCCGCGCCACCGGCAAGGAGGAGGCCACCTATGTGCACGACGACCTGAAGCCGGTGCTGGAGCGGACCCTCGGCGTCCCGCTGTTCCAGGAACAGCTCATGCAGATGGCCATCGCCGTCGGCGACTGCACC
The DNA here is from genome assembly GCF_001270745.1 of Jiangella muralis. Taxonomy (GTDB): domain Bacteria; phylum Actinomycetota; class Actinomycetes; order Jiangellales; family Jiangellaceae; genus Jiangella; species Jiangella muralis. The sequence continues at coordinate 303,867 of NZ_KQ434758.1, read as the reverse complement.
CCCGACGACGCCGACCTGCTGCGCCGCGCCATGGGCTCCAAGCGCGGCATCGAGCGCATCGAGAGCATCAAGGAGAAGCTGTACAAGGGCATGGCCAAGCGCGACATCACCGGCACCGACGCCGACCAGCTCTACGCGAAGATCCTCTCGTTCGCGAACTTCGGCTTCGCCGAGAGCCACGCGCTGTCCTTCGCCAAGCTCGTCTACGTCAGCTCGTGGTTCAAACTGCACTATCCGGCGGCGTTCCTGGCCGCGCTGCTGCGGGCCCAGCCGATGGGCTTCTACTCGGCGCAGTCGCTGGTGCACGACGCCCGGCGGCACGGCGTGCGGGTCCTGCGGCCCGACATCACGCGCTCCGGCGCCACGGCGGGCCTCGAACCCGACGGCGACCCCCGGCCCACCGGCCGGGCCGAGTGCCTGGCCCCGGAGCACGGCCGCACCGACTGGGTCCCGGGCACGCCCGACCCGACGCCGCAGCACCGCCGCGACACCGGCTTCGCGGTCCGGCTCGGCCTCGACTCCGTCCGGGGCATCAGCAAGGACGTCGCCGAGGCGATCGTCGCGGCCCGGGCGGAGCGGCCGTTCCGCGACCCCACCGACCTCTCCCGCCGGGCCGCCCTCGACGCCCGGCAGCTGGAGGCGCTGGCCACCGCGGGCGCGTTCGACGGCTTCGATCTCAGCCGCCGCGAGGCGCTGTGGAACGCCGGCTACGTCGAGACCGCCGGCCAGCTGGAGGCCGTCACCGCCACCCCGGCCCCGCCGCCGCTGCCGGGGATGAGCGACGTCGAGCTGACCCTGGCCGACCTGTGGGCCACCTCGATCTCGCCGGACGGTCATCCGATCGCGCACCTGCGGCCGCTGCTGCGCAGCGAGGGCATCCTCGCCGTCGACGACCTCGCGACCGCCGAGCCGAACCGCCGGGTCACCGTCGCCGGCGTGGTGACGCACCGGCAGCGGCCCGGCACCGCGGGCGGCATCACGTTCCTCAACATCGAGGACGAGACCGGCATGCTCAACGTCGTCTGCGGCGGCGGGCTGTGGCAGCGGCACCGGCGGGTGGCCCGCAACGCCGCCTGCATGATCGTCCGCGGCATGCTGGAGCGCAAGGACGGCGTCGTCAACCTGGTCGCCGACCGGCTGGTGTCGCTGGCCGAGCTGCACCCCGAGGCCGCCCGCGCCCTGCACTCCCGGCACCGCTCGCGCGACTTCCAGTGAGGGCGGTGCGTCAAGCGCGGGCGAGGGTGTGCCGCCGTCGC
>NZ_KQ434758.1:208274-302278 GCF_001270745.1 Jiangella muralis | reverse complement strand
TGTGCCGCCGTCGCCCGCCCCCCGCCGATCGCGGCCCGCCCGGAGTCGGCCCGGCCCGCTGGAGGTCTGCCGTCTCATTCGACTGCAGACCTCCATCGCGCGATGGAGGTCTGCAGTCTTATCCGACGGCAGACCTCCAGCGCGGCGACCAGGCCATCGCCGCCCCGGCCCGCGGCGACCAGGCCGTCGCCGGGCCCCGGCCGGCGGCGGCGCGGTAGCGTCCTGGCCGTGCCTGCCTACCGCGCCGCCGACGACACGTCCCTGCACTACGACGAGCTGGCCGGGCCGGACGCGGCCGGCCCGCCGATCGTCGTCCTCGCCGGGGGAGCGGCCCGGCACCCGGAGTACCTGGGCGACCTCGCCGGGCTGGCCGAGCGGCACCCGCTGGTGATCCCGCACCTGCGCGGCGTCGGGGCGTCGCCGGCGCCGGACGACCCGGAGGCGGGCTCGTACTGGTGGCAGGCCGACGACGTCGAGGCGCTGCGCCGGCATCTCGGTCACGACCGCCTGCTGGTCGCCGGGCACTCCGCCGGCACCCGGCTGGCCGTCTCGTACGCCGTGCGGTACCCGGAGCGGCTGGCGGCGTTGCTGCTGGTCACGCCGCCGTCCACGCACCTCGTCGACGTGGCGCCGGACGCCGGGGCCATCGCCACCCGCCGCACCGACGACGCTTTCCAAGGGGCGTGGGTCGCACTGCAGGCCGGCCCGTCCGTCCTCGACGACGACGGGTTCGACGACTGGCAGCGGCGGGTCGCGCCGGCCGGCTACGCCCACTGGGGCCCGGCCGAGCGGCGGCACGCGACGCAAGGCCGCTGGGACCTCGCCGCCGGCCGCGCCTACTTCAGCGTCGATCCGCCCGCCGACCTCGCCGCGCGGCTCGGGTCCGTCCCGGCGCCCGTCCTCGTGGTCGCGTGCGCCGACGACGCCCTGACCGGGTTCGCGCCGGTCGCCGCGCTGGCCGAGCGGTTCCCGTCCGGCCGCCTGGCCGTCGTCGAGGACTGCGGCCACTACCCGTGGGTCGAGCGGCCGGCCGAGTTCCGCGCCGCCGTCGACGCCTTCCTGGACGACGTCGTCGAGGTCCCGCTGCTCGGCGGCGACGTCAGCGACGGCGTCGTCCGCGTCGGCGGGACCGTCCGGCGGCACCCGGCGCGCGGCGCGGCCGCCGTCCACGCCTACCTGTTGCACCTGGAGGCGGCCGGGTTCCCGTACGCGCCGCGCTTCCTCGGGTTCGACCAGCGCGGCCGCGAGATCCTCACCTTCCTCGACGGCGAGATGGGCGGGCGGCCGCTGGCGCCGTGGGCCGTCACCGAGGAGGCGCTGCGCGAGATCGCCGTCATCCAGCGCCGCCTGCACGACGACTCGGCCCGCTTCAGGCTGCCCGACGGGGTCGACTGGCCGGCGGGGGTCGAGCTGCCCGGCGTGCCGTCCCTGTTCGACGCACCGGACGTCGTCGGGCACAACGACCTCACCTTCGAGAACACGATCTTCGTCGACGGCCGCCCGGTCGGGATCATCGACTTCGACCTCGCCGGGCCGACCACCCGGCTGCTCGACGTCGTCACGACTCTGCGGTACTGGGCGCCCCTGGCCGATCCCGCCGACCGCGACCCCGCCCTGCGCGACGCCGACGCCGGCCGCCGCCTGCGGATCTTCGCCGACGCCTACGGGCTCGACGCCGGCCGGCGCGCCGCCCTCCTCGACGTCGCCGACCGCCGCTACACCCGCGTCTGGCACGTCATGAAGTACCGCGCCGAGACCGACGGCGGCGGGTGGGCGCGCATGTGGGCCGACGGCGCCGGCGACACCATCAGGCGGGCGCACGCCTGGTTCCGCGCCGAGCGGCCGGTGCTCGCCGCGGCGCTGCTGGGCTGAAGGTCGTCAGCAGAACAGTTCGGCGCCGGTGCGGTGCAGGTAGCCGCAGATCAGGGCGAGGTCCCACTCGAGCTGGGTGATCCGTTCGGCGAAGTTCTCGGCCGGCCACGAGGGCGCGTCGAAGCCGAGCTGCGCCTCGATCTCCTCCAGTCGCGTCGCGTCGTCGACATCACGCCGCGCGTTGACCTGGTCGGAGACTGCCCGCAGCTCGCCGACGGTGGCCTCCAGCCCGTCGATCCGCTCGCCCTGCCGCTGGATGACGACCCCGCCCAGACCGATGACGGCCAGCAGCGCGAGGCCCATCGCGATCAGCGCAATCCGATTCATGAGGGCCCTCCGCACGTCGTTGTGCGTGTGTTCAGCACGCTACGCCGTCTAGAGTTCGGGCGGTGAGGATCGTCATCGCGCGCTGCCAGGTCGACTACGCCGGCCGGTTGACCGCCCACCTCCCGCCCGCCACCCGCGTCATCATGGTGAAGGCCGACGGCAGCGTGCTGGTGCACTCCGACGGCGGCTCGTACAAGCCGCTGAACTGGATGAGCCCGCCCTGCACGCTCACCGTCCGCGACCCCGAGCCGGACGAGGACGGCATCGAGGCGGTGTGGACGGTGCAGAACGGCAAGACCGACGACCGCCTGGTGATCAGCCTGCACGAGGTCCTGCACGACTCCAGCCACGACCTCGGCGTCGACCCCGGCCTGGTCAAGGACGGCGTCGAGGCGCACCTGCAGGTGCTGCTGGCCGAGCAGGTCGAGACGTTCGGGTCCGGCTGGCGGCTGGTGCGCCGGGAGTACCCGACGCCGATCGGCCCGGTCGACCTCCTCTGCCGCGACGAGCAGGGCGTCGCCGTCGCCGTCGAGGTCAAACGGCGCGGCGAGATCGACGGCGTCGAGCAGCTCACCCGCTACCTCGACCTGCTCAACCGCGACCCGCTGCTCGCACCGGTGCGCGGCGTGTTCGCGGCGCAGGAGATCAAACCGCAGGCCCGCACCCTCGCCGTCGACCGCGGCATCACCTGCCTCACCGTCGACTACGACGCCCTCCGCGGCGTCGACGACCCCACGTCGCGGCTGTTCTGACGGCCGCGGTCAGGTCCGGCCGAGGAACGTCTGCGCCCCCTGCCAGCCGCTGTCCCAGGCGTCCGTTCCGGCGTCGGACATGTCGTCCAGGGCGGGGACGCTCTGGACCCAGTCCATGAACTGCCGGCGCAGTTCCGGGTCGCCGTAGATCTGGTCCATCGGCAGCAGTTCTCCGTACGGTCCCTTGATCGACGCCGGCGCGGAGTCCATCACGTGCGCCTCGGGCGTGGAGCCGACACCGTTGCCGATCATCGCGTGCACCGTCATGTACCAGCGCAGCTGCGCCGCGTCGGTGCTCTCGGCGATCACTGCGCCCTCGGTGTTCGTGCTCTTCGCCCACTCGTCGAGCTTCCCGCCGACGCCCTGGTGGAGCAGCCAGAAGCCGACGCCGGGGGGCAACACCACGCCGGCGCCCTCGGTGAAGATCTTCGCGACGGCGCCCTTGCGCGCCTCCTCCCGCGCGTCGAAGTCGGCGGCGTGCTCCCGCTGGCCCTCGAAGTACAGCGTGGCAGCGGCGCCGAACAGGCTCATGACGTCGTTCACCCGGTCGCCGCCGTCGGCCTGGTCGGCGGCGATCGCGTCGGCGAGGGAGCTGTTGTAGAGCGACTCGACCGCGACCTCGAATGGCGCGGAGTACTCGATCTGGTCCTGGAAGCCGCCGAGGAAGCGGTGCACGGCCCTCGGGCTGAGGTAGAAGTCCGGGCTCAGGCCGGTGCCCTGCGGGAAGTCCTCCGGTATCCCGGTCATCGACGAGCCCCGGTCGCCGGACATCTCGCCGCCGTCGATGAACGAGCCGGACACCATCTCGTCCACGTACGCCGCCGCGACGCGGGCGGTCGTGTCCTTGATCACCGGCGGGATCTGCTCGTGGTCGGCCGAGCCGGTGATGAACTCGAACGCCAGCGCCGCCTGCTCCGGCGTGTGCTCGGTGTTCGGCGGGTCGCCCTGCGATCCGGTGGCGGCCTCGATGGCCAGGCCGAAGCTGTCGGCCAGGTCGGCGCGCTGAGCGGGGTCGCCCGCCGCCGCATAGACGCGGTGCGTCATCTCCTTGACCGAGATGTCCTGCTCCGACAGCACCTTCGTGGCCAGCTCGGGATACCGGGCGAGCGTGTCGAACGCCAGCGCGCCGATGTCCTCCGTCAGGCCGACCGCGGTGTCGCCGCTGCCGAGGGTCTTGGTGGAGATGTTGCTGGGATCGGCCCAGTCCTTGTCGGCGAACGCGTCGAGTGCCGTCCCGTTCACGGTCTGCTCGACGAACGCCTGCTGGTCGGAGAAATCGCCGTACTGCAGCAGCGCCAGCCGGCCCCAGGCGACCTGCGGATCGTCCGTCGCCAGCCCGAACTCGCTGAAGTCGCTCATGCCTTCGGGCGGGGTGTCGTCCATCATCGCGGTGCCCAGGCCGATGCTCAGCAGCTCCAGGTAGTGCTGGGCGTTCTCGCCGACGCCGGACTCCGGCATGCCCATCGACGCGGCCAGCCGCGCCGCCATCTCCGGGCCGAGCTCGGCGTAGAACGCGGCCATCGCGTCCGGGTCGTACGCGAGCTGCTCGAACTCCTCCATCAGCTCCGCGTCGACCTCGCCGGACTCCTCGAACTTGGTGGCGAGTTCGCGGCCCTGCTGCTCGGCCAGTCCGGGGTCGAGGTCGGTCACCTCGTTCTCCGCGAGCTGGACCATGGGGGAGTTCGGCTGCTGGTGCTCCAGCGCGCGGGCCAGCCCCAGCCGGCGCTGCGTCTGCTGCAGCGCCGACTCGACCCATTCGTGGACGACGGCCAGGTCGTCGAAGCCGGTCGACGTCACGTCCAGCCGGTTCATGTCCGCCCGGACCGAACGCTCGGTGGTGTAGCCGAGGAAGTCGTCGAGCTCGCGCCGGGTGATCTGGAGCTTGGCGACGAGGTCCTCGAGGCCGGTCACCGAGACGGAGGAGAACGTCGTCATGCCGGCACCTCCTCCGCGGGGGCCGCGGCCACGGCGGCATCGAGGTCGCCGTCGATGGTGTCGGCGGCCTTCTGGAGGATGCCCTTGTGGATGTCCAGGGACGTCCCGAAGCCGTCGGCCCGCGTCCCGGTCCACGCCTCACCTGACGCCATGATCGCCAGCGGTGCGTCGAGTGCCGCCTTGAGGTCGCCGATGATCCGGCCGACCTGGATCTGCAGCCTTTCGAGGTCGGCCCGAGTGGTGTCGTTCACAACATCTCAGTGAATACCGAGGTGGATTCACATCGGCTTCACGACTGTGTCATCGCAGCGCGATGGGGCATCTAGGCTGTCCATCATGAGTGCGCACTTCGATGTCGTCGTCCTGGGCGCCGGCCCCGGCGGGTACACCGCAGCCGTCCGTGCGGCCCAGCTGGGCAAGTCCGTCGCCGTCGTGGAGTCCAAGTACTGGGGCGGCGTCTGCCTCAACGTGGGCTGCATCCCGAGCAAGGCGCTGCTGCGCAACGCGGAGCTGGCCCACATCGTCAAGAACCAGGCCGACACCTTCGGGCTGGTTTTCGAGGGTGAGGTCAAGGCCGACTACTCGAAGGCGTACGAGCGCAGCCGCACCGTCGCCGACGGCCGCGTCAAGGGCGTGCACTACCTGATGAAGAAGAACAAGATCACCGAGTTCGACGGGTGGGGGACGTTCACCGACGCCACCACGCTCGACGTCCGCCTGAACGACGGCGGCAGCGAGACGGTCACGTTCGAGCACTGCATCGTCGCCGCCGGCGCCACGACCCGCCTCCTGCCCGGGACGTCGCTGAGCGAGCGGGTCGTCACGTACGAGGAGCAGATCCTCGAGAGCGAGCTGCCCCGCCGCGTCGTCATCGCGGGCGCCGGCGCCATCGGCGTCGAGTTCGGCTACGTCATGGCCAACTACGGCGTCGAGGTCACCATCATCGAGTTCCTCGACCGCATGCTGCCGCTCGAGGACCCCGAGGTCTCCAAGGAACTGGCCCGCCAGTACAAGAAGCTCGGCGTCGACGTCCGCACCTCCACCCGGGTCGAGTCGATCGACGACTCCGGCGACGTCGTGCGCGTCACGGTGTCGTCCGGCGACAAGCAGGAGGTCATCGAGGCCGACAAGGTCCTGCAGGCCATCGGCTTCGCCCCGCGGGTCGACGGCTACGGCCTCGACAAGATCGGCGTCCGGCTCACCGAGCGCGGCGCCATCGAGGTCGACGAGTACCTGCGCACGAACGTCCCCAGCATCTACGCCATCGGCGACGTCACCGGCAAGCTGCTGCTCGCGCACGCCGCCGAGGCCATGGCCATCATCGCGGCCGAGACCATCGCCGGCGCCGACACCATGCCCGTCGACTACGCCATGATCCCGCGGGCCACCTACTGCCAGCCGCAGGTCGCCAGCTTCGGCTACACCGAGGAGCAGGCCAGGAAGCTCGGCCACGAGATCAAGGTCTCGAAGTTCCCGTTCATGGCCAACGGCAAGGCGCACGGCCTCGGCGACCCCGTCGGCTTCGTCAAGATCATCGCCGACGCCGAGCACAACGAGCTGCTCGGCGCCCACCTGATCGGCCCGGACGTCACGGAGCTGCTGCCCGAGCTCACCCTGGCCCAGCTCTGGGACCTCACCGCCGACGAGGTCGGCCGCAACATCCACGCCCACCCGACGCTGTCCGAGGCGGTCAAGGAAGCGATCCACGGCATCTCGGGTCATCCGATCAACATCTAGGCACGACTCGGCGCCGGCGTGGCCGGCGCCCGGCTGTCCCCTGAGCCGGTACTGGTTCGTCTCCTGAGTGAGCGCCAGGACTTCTCGAGGAGATGCACATGACCACCGAAGACGCGAACAAGGCCAGCTACCTGCGGTTGCTCGCCGCCAGCAACACGCGCGACGCCGACGTGATCGCGTCGACGATCGACGAGGTGTTCGACCCGGACGTGACCAGCGGGACGCCGCTGCCCGCGGCCGACGTGACCGGGGCGGAGGCGATCAAGGAGGTGTACCGGCGGCTGCACGACGCCTACCCCGACCTGCAGATCTCGGCCGAGGACGTGCTCGCCGAGGGCGACCGCGTCGTCAGCCGGCAGCGGGTCACGGGCACCCACCGCGGTGAGTACATGGGTATCCCGGCGACTGGTCGATCGATCAGCTGGAACGAGATCTTCATCTTCCGCTTCGCCGACGGCCGGATCGTCGAGGGCTGGGGTGTCGTCGACGTCGCCGCACAGCTGCGGCAACTGGGCCTGCTCCCGGGGCGGTCGTCCCTGAACGCTCGGTGCTGACGCCGACCGCGGGCGGTCAGTCCGCGGTCTTCTGCTCGATCTCGTCCGTGACGACGCCGCCGACGCAGCGCAGGCGGACCTCGACCTCGGTGGCATCGCTCTCGAACGTGATCTTCGGGTGGTCGTCGGCCTCGTCGTCGTCGAAGTCCGCCTCGTAGCCCTGGGCGGGGACGACACCGAGGACCTGGATGGTGCCGTCGGCGTTGCACTGCGCGGTCACCGTGCCGGTGCTGAGCGCGTCGACGACCCGCCGGGCGGGCTGCGGCGGGGGAGTCGTGGTGGTGGACGGCGTCGCCGTCGGGTCGGCGGACGGCGTGCCGGGGTCGACCGTCTCGGCCGACGGGTCGCTGGTCGGGCCGGTCGTCGGGCCGGTGGCGGGTGCGGCGAGACGCTGCTCGACCTCCGCCTGGGTGAGCGGTTCCTGGCTGGAGCCGAAGATGTCGCTGCCGATCATGCCGACCGCCGCCATGCCGACGGCCGTCGCGCCGGCCGCGGCGGCGAGCCACAGCAGCACGCCGGTGCCCACGCGCACGACCCTCGGACTCGTCATGGCCCCACTATGCCCGGCGCCCGGGTTAAGGGACGGCTAAGGCGAGGTCAACGCGGGCATGCTGGCGACCCCGCCGCAGCCATGATTCAATTCATGAAACCTGCGTTTCATTCGCTGGGCCGGGCGGCTGAACAAGCCAACTCCCCGCCCGGCACCGCGCTTGCTAGGTTCGCACGACCATCGGTTCGGCGGAATCGAAGAGGAGCGCCATGAAGGTCGGGATCATCACCCTTCCGCTGAACGTCAACTACGGCGGAATGGTTCAGGCGTTCGCGCTGAAGCGGGTGCTGGAACGGCAGGGCCACGAGGTCTGGTTCATCGACCGGGACGGCTGGCCGAGATTTCCGCCCGCACGCAAGCCGCTCGGCTACGTCGACGGCATGCGCACGTCGTACCGGCTGAAGGGGACGTTCTCCGCGCGTGGCATGACGGCGCGCGACGACCTCGTGCGCCGGACGCGCGAGAACACGCAGCGATTCGTCGACCGGTTCGTCGGACAGACGGTGGCGATGTCCGAGCTGCGTGCGTCGGACGGGTTCGACGCGCTGCTGGTCGGGAGCGACCAGATCTGGCGGCCCGCCTACGAGATCGTGGCGGCGCACTCGTTCGACAGTGTCTTCTTCTCGTTCGCGGAGCACTGGGACGTGAAGCGGTTGTCCTACGCCCCGTCCTTCGGCGTCGACGAGTGGGAGTTCTCCGACAGCCAGACCCGGCGCTGTGCCGAGTTGCTCCAGCGCTTCGACGGCGTGTCGGTGCGCGAGCAGAGCGGGGTCGCCCTGTGCCGCGATCACCTGGGGGTGGGCGCCGAGCAGGTGCTCGACCCGACGATGCTGCTCGACCCGCCGGATTACGCGGACGTCATGGGCGACGACGCGGTGCCGGGTGAGGGGCGGGTCTTCACCTATGTCCTCGACCCCGACGACGACAAGAACCGGGTGGTCGGGAAGGCAGCGGCGCTCACCGGTACGGAGGTCGCCGGCATCGAGATCGGCAAGGTCGCCGAGCGGCTGAACTACGCCGTCCCCATCGGCATCGAGACGGACGGGCCGAACCGGACGACCCTCGATTCGATCGTGGTTCCTCCGGTCGAGTCGTGGTTGCGCGGATTCCGCGACGCGAGCTTCGTCGTGACCGACTCCTTCCACGGCAGCGTCTTCGCCATCCTCTTCCGCAAGCCGTTCGTCGTGTACGCGAACGGCAACCGCGGGCTGACGAGGTTCAAGTCGCTGCTGGGCCTGTTCGGGCTGGAGGACCGGCTGATCACGTCGTCCAGCGAGCTGAGCGACGAGAGGCTCGCCGACGGTATCGACTGGACCAAGGTCGACGAGGTGCTCGGCCGCGAGCGCGACCGGTCCCGCCGCTTCCTGGAGCGCGCCCTCGGCGGTTAAGGGACGCCTAAGGCGACCTCAACGGACGGGCAATCGGGCCGGAGTGACGGGGCCGGTGCCCCAGGGGGTGGCTGACGGATCTTCGGCGGCGCGGATCGACGCCCAGACGCCGACCAGCTGCGTTGTCGTCGTCGCTCGATGGCTCCGCATCGAACTCCTCCTCCGCCTTGCTGGACCGACGACTGGACGCCGCCCGCATCCACCAATATCCGTCAGCCACCCCCTAGGGTCGTCGGCATGGCCCAGGTGCTCGTCGTCGAGGACGATGCGACGATCAGGTCCGCGCTGATCCGCGGGCTGACCGAGCGCGGCCACGCCGTGCGGTCGGCGCCGACGGCGATGACGGGGCTGGAGCAGGCGGTCGGCGACCGGCCGGACGTCGTCGTGCTGGATCTGGGGCTGCCGGATCTCGACGGGACGGCGATGCTGCGGATGCTCCGCGGCGTCAGCGACGTCCCCGTCATCGTGGCGACGGCGCGCGACGACGAGAGTGAGGTGGTCGCCGTCCTCGACGCGGGGGCGGACGACTACGTGACGAAGCCGTTCGGCGTCGCGCAGCTGGACGCGCGCATCCGGGCGGTGCTGCGGCGCGGCGCCGAGGAGCAGCGCGACCAGGCGGTCACCGTCGGCGGGCTGCGCATCGACCCGCGCTCGCGGCAGGCCACCCTCGACGACGACGCGCTCGACCTGACGCCGCGCGAGTTCGACCTGCTGCACTACCTGGCCGCCCGCCCCGGCGAGGTGGTCAGCAAACGCGAGCTGCTGACGGAGGTCTGGCAGCTCCCCTACGGCGGCGCCGACAAGACCGTCGACGTGCACCTGTCCTGGCTGCGCCGCAAGCTCGGCGAGACCGCGCAGGACCCCCGCTACCTGCACGCCGTCCGCGGCGTCGGGGTGCGGCTGGCCGCGCCCGAAAGGTGAATGCGTGCGCCGCCGGCTCCTCGTCCTCGTCGCCGCCACCACGACGCTGGTCCTGGTGGCGTTCCTGGTGCCGCTCGCGCTCCTGATCCGCAACGTCGCCGCCGACCGCGCCGTCCAGGCGGCCACCGTCGAGGCGCAGGCGCTGACCTCGGTGGTCGCGACCACCCAGGGCGACCCGCTGGCGCTCACCGTCGACCAGGTCGACGCGACGTCCCGGTTCGACGTGACGGTGTTCCTGCCGGACGGCGAGCGGCTCGGCGCCGAGGCGGACCGGTCGCCGCTGGTCGAGCTGGCCGAACGCAGCACCAGCGCCTCCGCCGAGGCCGACGGCGGCCGCGAGATCGTGTTCGCCGTCGACGGGCCGGACGGCAGCGCCGGCGTCATCCGCACCTTCGTCCCGGACGCCGAGCTGCGCCAGGGCGTCGCCCGCGCGTGGCTGGCGCTGGCCGCGCTGGGCATCGCGTTGCTGCTGGTCGGGCTGGTGGTCGCGGACCGCCTCGGCCGGCGGCTGGTGCGCGGCGCGACCGATCTCGCGGCGGTCTCGCATCGGCTCGGGCGCGGTGAGCTGGACGCGCGCGCCGACCCGTCCGCGCCGGGCGAGCTGGGCGTCGTCGCGACGGCGCTGAACGGGCTGGCCGGTCGCATCACCGACCTGCTGCGCGAGGAGCGCGAGACCATCGCCGACCTCTCGCACCGCGTCCGGACGCCGCTGACGACCTTGCGGATGGACGCCGAGGCGCTGCCGGCCGGCGAGCAGTCCGAGCGCATCGTCGCCGACGTCGACGCGGTCGATCGGGCGGTCACCGACGTCATCCAGCAGTCCCGGCGGCGCGGCGCGGCGCCGTCGGCGGTGACGGTGGACGCGGCGGACGTGGTGCGCGAGCGGGCCGCGTTCTGGGCGGTGCTCGCCGAGGACACCGACCGCGAGCTGACGGTCGACGTCGCGCCCGGGCCGCTGCCGGTCGCGCTGGCCCGCGGCGACCTCGAAGCGTGCGTCGATGCGCTGCTCGGCAACGTCTTCGCGCACACCCCCAACGGGACGGCGTTCACGGTGCGGCTGGAGCCGCGCGACGGCGGCGGCGCCCGGCTGGTCGTCGCCGACGAAGGGCCCGGGCTGCCGTCCGGCCAGGCCACCGGCGCGCTGCGGCGCGGCGTCAGCGGGTCCGGGTCGAGCGGCCTGGGCCTGGACATCGTCCGCCGGACGGCCGAGCAGTCCGGCGGCGGCGTCCGGCTGGACGGCCCCGCGGGCGGCGGCCTCACCGTCGTCGTCGAGCTCGGGACCGGGCCGGACACCCCTTAGCCGGGCGTTAACCCTCGCCCAGCGCGGCGCTAGGGCGGCCGGCGGCAACGTGGAGGCTACGCACTCGAACTGGAGGAACGCCACCATGAACCGCAACCGACTGATCTCCGCCGCCGCTGCCGCGGCCGCCCTGCTCCTCACCGGCGGCGTCGCGTACGCCGTCACGGCCTCCGACGACGGCGACGCACCCCGCTCGTCGGTCGTCGACGACAACCCGTCGCTCAGCGACCTCACGCCGGACGACTCGAACACGTCCGCGCCGGCCCCGGACGACTCGGCCACCAGCGCTCCCGCGCCGCCCAGCGGCGACGAGATGGGCAGCGGCGAGGCCGAGCAGATCGCGCTGGCGCACGTCGGTGGCGGCACGGTCACCGAGCTCGAGCGCGAGTGGGAGCACGGCCGGCTGGAGTGGAAGGTCGAGATCCACCTCGACGGCGTCGAGCACGACGTCCGTGTGGACGCGGCGTCCGGCGACATCACCCGCGTCGACGTCGACGACGACCGGGATGACGACGACCGCGACGACCACGACGACCGTGACGACCACGATGACGACGACCACGACGACGACAGGGGCGGCGACCGCGACTGACCCCGTCCCCCCGGCAGCGCCGGCGAGCCCCCCACTCGCCGGCGCTGTGGCGCGCCCACACCACGGGGAAGGGCGTCAGTCGGTGAGACGGGTGAGGACGAAGACCGGGATCACCCGGGTGGTCTTGGTCTGGTAGGTCGCGTAGTCGGGCCAGACGGCGACGGCCCGCTCCCACCAGAGGTCGCGCTCGTCGCCGTGGACCTCGCGGGCGAGGTAGTCGTGCTTCGCGTCGCCGTCCTGCAGCTCGACGTGCGAGTTGGCGGTGAGGTTGTGGTACCAGACGGGGTGCTGGGGCGCTCCGCCGAGCGAGGCCACGACGGCGTACTCACCCTCGTGCTCGACCCGCATGAGGGCGGTCTTGCGCAGCTTGCCGGTCTTGGCGCCGACGGACGTGAGGATGATGACGGGCTTGCCGCGCAGCGTGGTGGCGGTGGTGCCGCCGGACTGCTCGTACTGTTCCGCCTGCTTGCGGGCCCAGTCAGACGTGCTCGGTTCGTACTCTCCGGTGAGGGGCATGTCCACGCCAACCCGGTCGCCGTGGCGCGGTATTCCCCCTGGTCCGGGAGCGGTACAGCAGCCAGACGAAGTACGGGGCGCCGACGATCGCGGTGACCAGTCCGGCCGGCAGCTGGGCCGGCGCGATAACCGTCCGGCCCAGCGCGTCGGCCAGGCAGACCAGCGACGCTCCGAGCAGGGCGGCCACCGGCAGCATCCGCCCGTGCCGCCGGCCGACGAGGGCCCGGGCGGCGTGCGGCGCGACCAGCCCGACGAACCCGATGACGCCGACCCCGGCGACGGCGGCGCCGGTCAGCACGACGGCGCCGGCCAGCAGCGCGAGCCGGGCCTTCGGGACGTGCACGCCCAGGATCCGCGGCGTGTGGTCGTCGACGGAGAGCAGGTCCATCGTGTGCCGCATGCCGTAGAGCAGCGGGACGGCCAGCACGACGGCCAGCGCCATCGGCACCAGGTGCTCGAACGAGCGCCCGTACGTCGATCCGGCCAGCCAGGTCAGCGCCTTGGTCTCGTTGAACGGGTCGGTCATCGTGATCATCACGACGATCAGCGACTGCGCGGCCGCCGACACCGCGACGCCGATCAGCACCAGCCGGTCGCTGGCGAAGCCGCCCCGCGCGGCCAGCGCGAACACCAGCGTCGCGGCCAGTCCGGCGCCGAGACCGGCCGCGCCGGCCAGCGCCCAGAAGCTCGCGATCGGCACCAGCGTGATCATCGTGACGGCGCCGACGCCGGCGCCGCCGGCCACGCCGATGATGCCCGGCTCGGCCAGCGGGTTGCGCGCGACCGCCTGGATGATCGCGCCGGCCAGCGCCAGCGCGGCACCGGCCAGCAGCCCGGCGGCGACGCGGGGGAGCCGGGTGTCCATGACGGTGCTGACGATCGGCCCGGCCTGCCCGGACAGCCAGTTGACGACGTCGCCGAGCAGCAGCACGGAGTCGCCGAGCAGGGTGGCGCCGGCGGCGACCGCCACCGTCACCATCGCCACGGTGGTCAGCACGGCGCCGAACCGCAGCCGCGTCACGCCGCCGCGCACCCCCGCGGCCGGCGGCTCGCCGACGGTGTCGGACACGCGGATCCGCCGCGCCAGCGTGATGAGGAAGATCGCGCCGAGGATCGTGGTGATGACGCCGGTGGGCACCTCGAGCGCGCCCTGCGACCCGATCGCCGCCCGCAGCCCGACGTCCGCCGCGAGCAGCATGAGCACGCCGGTCGCGGCCGACACCGGCAGCAGGACGGCGTGCCGGTGCAGACCCGGCACCACGGGGGTGGCCAGCCGGACGACGGCGGGCGCGGCCAGGCCGACGAACCCGACCGGGCCGGCCAGCGTGACGGCGCAGGCGGCGAGCAGGACGGCCAGGACGATCGAGCCCGCGCGCACGCGGCGCACGTTGACGCCCAGCATGCGGGCGTGGTCGTCGCCGATGAAGACGAGGTCCAGCTTGCGGCCGAGCAGCAGCAGCGCGGCCAGGACGACGGCGACCACCGGGGCGATGGTGCGGATGCCGTCGAGCCCGTTCTGCCCGAGCGAGCCCTCGCCCCACGCGAACAGGCCGCGCGTCTCCTCGGAGAACAGGATGATGAACGCGCTGGTCAGCGACTGGAGCGCCAGCGCGATGGCGGTGCCGGCCAGCACCAGCCGCACCGCGCCGGTGCCGCCGAGCCCGGACAGCGCCAGCACCAGCGCCGCCGCGGCGAGCCCGCCGGCGAACGCCAGCCCGGCCGCGCCGAGCAGCGGCAGCGTGAACCCGGCCGTCGCGGCCACGACCAGCGTCAGGTGCGCGCCGGCGTTGACGGCCAGCGTGTCCGGCGAGGCCATGACGTTGCGCGACACCGACTGCATGACGGCGCCGGCCGCGCCGAGCGCGACGCCGACGACGACCGCGGCGAGCAGCCGCGGCAGCCGGGAGGCCAGCACGACCGCGCCGGCCTCGTCATCGCCCTGACCGGCCGCCCAGCGCAGCACGTCACCGGCGCCGACCTGCGCGGTGCCCTGCATGAGATGGACCACCGCCAGGCCCGCGATGAGCACCGCGAGCCCGGCGGCGACCAGCCCCAGGCGGCCGGACCTCACGAGGCGGACCGCCCTAGCCGAGCGCGTCGACGGCGGCGTCGACGAACTGCATCATCGACGTCGGGCCGCCGAACATCCACAGCGAGTCGGGGAACCGGACCACGTTGCCGGCCTGCACGAACGGCAGCGAGTCCCAGATGGCGTTGCCGGCCAGGACGTCGGCGTACGGGTCGCCGCCGTCGCTGGAGTTGGCCATGTACCAGAAGCGGGTGTCCTCGGGCAGCGCCGTCAGGCCCTCGACGTCGGACTGCGCCAGCCCGTAGGCGGGGTCGCCCTCCAGCCCCCACGGGTTCTCCAGACCGATCTCCTCGAACACGTCGGAGACCAGCGAGCCCTGCGCGAACGGCCGGACGTTGACGGTGCCGGCGTCGGCCCAGCCGTCGGCGAACGCGACCGGGTCGCCGGTGGCGCCGGCCTCGTCGACCGCCGCCTTGCCCTCCTCGACCTTCGCGTCGAACTCGTCGCGCAGCTCCTGGGCGCGGTCCTGGGTGCCGGTGAGCTCGGCGATCAGGTCGAGGTTCGCGAACATCTGGTTGATGTTGTCCTGCGAGTCACCGCCGGGGATGACGACGACCGGCGTGGTCGCCTCGATCTGCTCGACGGCGCCCTCGATCAGGCTGTCGGTGACCACGACGAGGTCGACGTCGAGGGTGGCGAGGGTGTCCATGCTCGGCTCGCCGCGGGTGCCGATGTCGGTGACGGTGTCGTCGAGCGGCGCGCTGCTGACCCACGTGTTGTAGCCCTTGATGTCGGACACGCCGACCGGCATGACGCCGAGCGAGACGAGGTTCTCGATCGAGTTCCACTCGGTGCCGGCGACCCGCACGGCGGGCTGGTCCAGCGTGACCTCCACGCCGCGGGCGTCGGTGACGGTGATCGGCCCGCCGTCGCCGGTGGTCTCCTCGCTGGTGGACCCGGCCTCCGTGGGGTCGTCGGACGAGTCCTCCGTCGTGCCGCAGGCGGTGGCGAGCAGCACGAACGCGACGGACAGGCCCGCGAGGGCGCGCACTCTTCTCATCAGGGATACCTCGTGATCGGTGGGTTCGAGTGGGTCAGACGGTGGCGCGCGGGCGGACGTCGTTGTGCCGGCCCACGGCGCGGGTGGAGATGCGCCCGTCGACCGGATCGACGTCGACATCGACGCGGATGCCGTACGCGCGGCTCAGGTTCTCGGGGGTCAGCACCTCGTGCGGTGCGCCGTCGGCGGTGATCGTCCCGCCCTCGAGCAGCAGGACGCGGTCGGCGATGGCGGCCGCCTGGTCGAGGTCGTGCAGCACCAGGCCCACGCCGATGCCGTGGTCGTCGGCCAGCTCGCGCACGACGTCGAGGATCTCGATCTGGTAGCGCAGGTCGAGGAAGGTCGTCGGCTCGTCCAGCAGCAGCAGGCCGGTGTCCTGGGCGAGGCAGCTGGCCAGCCAGACCCGCTGCGCCTGCCCGCCGGACAGCGCCTGCACCGGCCGGTCGGCCAGCGCCTCGATGCCGGTGAGGGACATGGCGCGGGCGATGGCCTGCTCGGCGCCGGGGTCGCGGCCGCTCCAGCGGGCGCGGTGCGGGTGCCGGCCGTACTCGACCAGTTCGCGCACGCTGAGTCCGCCCGGCGTGCTGCGGCTCTGCGCCAGCAGCGTGACGCGGCGGGCCAGCTCGCGCGGGTCCAGGCTGAGCACGTCCGTGCCGTCGTCGAAGCTGATCGCGCCCGTGGTGGGGTGGTGCAGCCGGGCCAGCGCCCGCAGCAGCGTCGACTTGCCGCTGCCGTTCGGCCCGATCAGCGCCGTGACCAGCCCGGGCCGCAGCTCGATCGACGCCGCCCGCACCACGACGTCGCGCCCGTACGCGAGGTCGACGCCACGCGCGGCGAGCCCGTCGGGCAGAGCAGACGAAATGGTCACGGCGCCAACGTAAGGTACGCCTAAGCTAATTCGCAAGCCATGATTCTGGCTGATTCGTCACGTCGGCGGGACTCTAGACTGCGGCGCATGGGTGCGCAGATCGCCAGAGTGGGCGTCGTCGGGCTGGGGACCATGGGGGCAGGTATCGCGGAGGTGTTCGCGCGGGCCGGCCTCGACGTCGTCGGGGTGGAGCGGGACGACGCGGCGCTCGCCGCCGGGCGCGGGCACCTCGACACGTCGACGGGGCGGGCCGTGAAGCGCGGCAAGCTGACCGCCGACGAGCAGGCCGCGCTGGTCGGGCGGATCGAGTTCAGCACCGACCTCGCCGCGCTGGCCGCCGCCGACCTCGTCGTCGAGGCCGTGCCGGAGCGGCTGGAGCTCAAGCGCGACCTGTTCGGCCGGCTGGACGGCGTCGTCGGCGCCGGCACGATTCTCGCGACCAACACGTCGTCGCTGTCGGTGACGGCGATCAGCGTCGCGGTGTCGCGCCCGGAGCGGGTCGTCGGCCTGCACTTCTTCAACCCGGCGCCGGTGCAGGAGCTGATCGAGGTCGTCCGCACCGTCGTCACCGCGCCCGAGGTCGTCGACGCCGTCACCGGCCTCGCGCGCCGGCTGGGCAAGACGCCGGTCGGGTGCGGCGACCGCCCCGGCTTCATCACGAACGCGCTGCTGTTCGGCTACCTCAACCGGGCCGCCGCGATGTACGAGAGCGGGCACGCCAGCCGCGAGGACATCGACGCGGCGATGACGGCGGGGCTCGGCTACCCGATGGGGCCGCTGGCGCTGCTCGACCTGATCGGGCTGGACACCGCACACGAGATCCTGGGGACGATGTACCGGCAGGGGCGTAACCGGCTGCACGCACCGGCGCCCGTGCTGGGCGAACTGGTGACGCTGGGGTTCCTGGGCCGCAAGGCCGGTCGCGGCTTCTACGACTATTCGGGGATTGACGGTATCGGCGCAAGCTCCGCTGTGGTCACCCCCGAAGACAGCCGGGTCCGCCGCGTCGCGTTCCCCGACCCGTCGCCCGGTCCGCTCGCCGACGCGCTCGCGAAGGCCGGGCACGACGTCCGCCGCGACGCCCGCGACGGTGCCGACCTCGTCGTCGCGCCCGGCGACCCGGACACGTTCGCCCGCATCGCCGCCGACGCACCGGCCGGCGCCGTCCTCGTGGCCACCGGTACCGGGCCGGTCGTCGCCAGTGCCGCCGCCAGCGGCCGCCCGGCCGACGTCGTCGGGCTGCACCTGGCCGGCCCGGACGGCGCCGTCGCCGAGGTCGTCCGCACGGTCGTGTCGGCGCCGTCCGCCGTGGCCACGGTCGCCGCCGTCGCCGCGTCCGCCGGGTTCACGCCCGTCGTCTGCGCCGACCGCGCCGGCTTCGTCGTCGACGCGCTGCTGGTGCCGTACCTCAACGACGCCGTCGCGATGCTGGAGACGGGGTACGCGTCGGCGGCCGACGTCGACACCGCGATGCGGCTGGGCTGCCGGCTGCCCGCGGGACCGTTCGAGCTGCTGGACGCGCTCGGGCCGGCGGCCGCGCTGGCCACGCTGGAGCGGCTGCAGGCCGAGGTCCGCGAGCCGGGCCTGGCGCCGTCGTCGCTGCTCAGCCAGCTGGTGACGGCCGGCCTGCGGTTCGCCGACCTCTGACGGCGGGGTGAAATCCGGGTGAAGGGGTGGCGGCGCACCCTGGCACATGCGGGACATTCTTGACAGTCTGGGTGACCCCCGGCCAACCAGGAGGTCACCGTCATGCGCCGAGCCGTCCTCACCCTCCTCGCCACCCTCGCCGTCCTCGTCGGGCTGGTCACCGCGGCCCACGCCTACCCGCCGGACCCGCCGCCGCCGTCGGAGTCGGCCGCCCAGCTCGACCAGCTCACCGTCGCCGCGCCCGGCTCCAGCGACGGCTACTCGCGCGACCGGTTCCCGCACTGGAGCCCGGCCGAAGGCAGCTGCAACACCCGCGAGATGGTCCTCGTCAGGGACGGCTCAGGCGTCGAGACCGGCGCCGACTGCTACCCGACCGACGGCCGCTGGTACAGCGTCTACGACCAGGTCTGGATCGAGCAGCCGAGCGACGTCTCCGTCGACCACATGGTGCCGCTGGCCAACGCCTGGCGCTCCGGCGCCAGCTCGTGGACCGAGGACCGGCGTGAGGACTTCGCCAACGACCTCGCCCGCGGCCAGCTGATCGCCGTCACCGCGTCCAGCAACAGCTCCAAGAGCGACAGCGACCCGTCCGAGTGGAAGCCGGCGAACCGCGGCTGGTGGTGCTACTACGCCCGGCACTGGACCGACGTGAAGTACGACTGGGACCTCACGATCACCAGCGCGGAGAAGTCGGCGTTGCGCGACATGCTGGGCACCTGCTGACAATCCAGGTCAATCGCGCTATAACACTGTGGGCCGTGCTCTCGTCAGCGGCCGGGAATCGTCACGTCGGGGGGCGTCGTGCGAGTACTGCGGATGCTGCCGGCCATGGCCGTGGCGGCGCTGCTGCTGGCCGTCCTGCCGGCAGCGGCCGAGGGCCGCGCGGGCTGCGCCGACCTGGGCGGATCGGACGTCACCAGCAGCGACGCGATCCGCGTGTCGCTCTCTCGCGGCGATACGCAGCTCAGCGTGACGGCGCGTGACCAGCGGTACCGGATCACAGCGGTCGGCGTGCGCGGCTGGGGCGACTACGTCGTCTACACGGCGGCGCCGTTCACCGGGCTGACGGCCGAGCCACGGCCGAACGACCGGCCGAGCGAGATCGACGACTGGTTCGTCTGCGCCGCCCGCGTCGCGGACGAACCGGAGCCGCCGGACGACGACTGGGTCGTGCCGACGCCGACCGGCACGCCGACCCCGACCGCGACCCCGTCGCCGACCCCGACGCCCACGCCCACGCCGACGCCCACCCGGACGCCGACCCCGACGCCCACCCCGACACCGACCGAGACCGCGACGCCGACGACCCCGGCGGTCCCGGTGCCGACGGCGATCCCTGCCGGCGGATCGGCGGCCGGGCCGGATGATCGCGGCGGGCCGCTGCCGTACGCCGTCCTGGGTGCGGGCATCGGGCTGGCCGCGGCCGGATGGGCGCTCAGCAGGAGGCGGCGTGCCGTCTGACCCGCCGCCTCCACCGCCACCGCCGCCACCGCCGCCTCCGTCCGGCGGCACCCCCGCCGATCCCGGCTCGGCCCGCACGCCGCCCAAGCACCGGCGCCCGCGGCCCCGGCTGCTGCCGTGGCTGGCCGCGCCGGTGCTACTGGCGCTGGCCGCGTGGTGGGGCCTCAGCCAGCTCGACGGCGGCGAGCGGCCGGCCGCGGCGAGCACACCGGACTCGTCCGGCGAATACGACCCGTACGAGCAGTCCGCCGTCCCCGGTGAGCCGGTCGGCCGGGCCGAGGGCCGCTACGACCTGATGCTGCCGCGGTCCGGGGCGCAGGCGCCGGTGATCGAGATCGGCAGCACCGACGACCGCGTGCTGCTGCCGCCGAAGGACCCGCTGCTGGCCGGCTGGTGGCGCGACGGCGCGGCGCCGGGCGCCGAGACCGGCACCGCCGTCATCGTCGGCCACGCCGTCGAGGGTGGCGAAGCCGTCTTCAACGACCTCGCGGACCTCGCTCCCGGCAGCGCGCTCCTCGTCAGCGGCGAAGGACTGAACCGGTGGTACCGGGTCGGCTCGGTCGAGACGATGTCGCCGGAACAGCTCGCCGCCCGCGCCGACGACCTGTTCGCCCAGGACGTACCCGGCCGGCTCGCGCTCGTGACCTGCGCGGACTGGGACGGGACGGCGTTTCGCTCCAACGTGGTCGTGACCGCCGCGCCGCTGTGAGCCGCGCGTGTACGACCATGGACTCGTGCACGAGAGCATCGAGTCCGGGCCCGACGGCGAGTGGGTGGTCCGCCGCATCACCGGCAGCGCGTCGACGAAGGCGTACCGCTGCCCGGGCTGCGACCAGCTGATCCGCCCGGCCACCCCGCACATCGTGGCGTGGCCGACGGTCAGCCTGTCGTTCACCGGCGAGGGCATCGACGAGCGGCGGCACTGGCACACCGGCTGCTGGCGGTCCCGCACGACCCGCCGCCGCTAGGGCCGGGCTGTCCGGCGACGAACTGCGCCGAGTCGCCCATGGCAGGCCGACGTTGGCTGTGTTGCTGCCGTGCGCCGTCCGTCCGCCGGTTGGCCGTCCCCCTGGCGCCCATTTTCTTAGCCGCGTGCGCGCGCCTCAAGCGGACCCATGGGGCGCTTCGCGCGACGGGTGTCCGCTTGACCCGCGCACTCCCGGCCAAGAACGGGCACTTATCAGGGGGACGGGGGGAGTCTGGGCCCAGCCCGCGCCCGATGCGCCGTGGGCTTCCTGGGTGTGAGGCGCGTCCTGGGTCTCACGCGCGCCGAACACCCATTTCGAGCCCGAAAGCGCGCCTCACCCCCAGGACGCGCCTCACCCCCAGGTCTGCCGTCACGTCCTGGTCCCCAGTCACGCCACCAGCCCCGAACCCGCCATAAAGCGCGACCACAGACCACGACGTCACCCCAGACCAGGACCCACCCCGGCGGACCGTCGCCACACTTCCCCCGTCCCCCTGCCGCAAAGCGGCGAACGCGAGCCGCCGCTAGGGTCGGGCCATGAGCCTGCCGCTCGTCCTGCTCCACGCGTTCCCGCTCACGCCGGCGGTCTTCGACGACCTCGCCGAGCGGCTGCCCGGCACGACGCTGGTCCGTCCGGCGCTGCGCGGCTTCGGCGGCCCGGATCCAACAGGCGAACCATCCATGGACACCTACGCCGACGACGTCGCCGCCGGGCTGGCGGCGGCCGGTGTCGAGCGGGCGATCGTCGGCGGGCTGTCGCTGGGCGGGTACGTGACGATGGCGCTGCTGCGCCGCCACCCGGACCTCGTCGCCGGGGTCGTCCTGGCCGACACCAAGGCGAGCGAGGACACCGACGAGGCCAGGGCGAACCGGTTGCGCGTGGCCGACGCGGTAGAGCGGCACGGCAGCCGGGCGCTGCGGCCGATGCTCGACACACTGCTGGGCGAGACGACGCGGCGCGACCGGCCGGACGTCGTCGCGCGGGTGACGGCGTGGCTGGACGCCGCCCCGCCGGACGGTGTCGCCTGGGCGCAGCGCGCGATGGCCGCGCGCCCGCCGTCGTTCGACACCCTGCGCGAGGCGGCCGCCCGCGGCCTGGCACCGGGCACCGTCATCGTCGGCGCCGAGGACACTCTCACCGGCGTCGACGAGGCCGGCGCGATGGCCGCGGCCCTCGGCGGGGTGACGGTGCACGTGGTCGACGGCGCCGGGCACCTCAGCCCGCTGGAGCGCCCGGACGCCGTCGCCGAGATCGTGCGGGAGACGGTCGTCAGCCCTTGATCGCGCCCGCCGTCAGCCCCTTCGTCACCTGGTTCTGCAGCAGCGCGAACACCAGCAGCACCGGCACCACCGTGATCATCATGCCGGCGAACAGCGTCACCCAGTTGGTGCCGTAGTCGGCGGCCTGGCCGAGCTGGAACAGGCCGAGCGGCAGCGTCATGCGGTCCGGCGAGTGGATCAGCACCAGCGCGTAGAAGAACTCGTTCCAGTTCTGCAGGAAGCTGATGATCGACACCGACGCCAGCCCGGGCCCCATCAGCGGCACGATCACCCGCAGGAACGTCCGCACCGGGCCGGCGCCGTCGACGGCCGCGGCCTCCTCCAGCTCGCCCGGCAGCGTCTTCATGAACCCGACCAGCACGAACACGTTGAACGGCAGGTTGTACGTCGCGTACACCAGCGCCAGCCCGAGCCGGCTGTCCAGCAGCCCGAGGTCCTGCATCGTCATGTACAGCGGGATGAACGTGACCATCCACGGCACCATCAGTCCGAGCAGGAACACGCTGAGCACCGCCCCGCTGCCGCGGAACGGGATGCGGGCCAGCGGGTAGGCGGCGAACGCCGCGAGCACCACGCCAAGCACCGTCGCCGACACGCTGACGATGACGCTGTTGGCGAAGAACGAGCCGACGTTGGCGCTGGACCACGCGTCGCTGTAGTTCTGCCAGCGCCAGTCCTCGGCGATCGTCCACGGGCGGGTGCCGATGAACTCGCTGTTGGTCTTCATCGACACGTTGAAGACCCAGGCGAACGCGCCCGCCGTCGAGAACACGAACGCGCCGAGCAGCAGGTAGATGATCAGGTGGAACCGGCGGAACGGCGCGCGGTCGCTGCCGGAGCGGCGGCTCCCGCGGCGACGACGCGACGACGGCGGGGGCGGGCCCGCGGGCGGCGCCGGGCGGACGTCAGTACTGGAGCTCATCGCGCTTCATCACCTTGTTCACGATCTGGGTCACGACCAGCATGATCACGATGAGGGCGACGCCCATGGCGGCGGCGTAGCCGAACTCGTAGCGCTCGAACGCGACCCTGTACATCAGCGTCCCGACGATGTCGGTCGACCCGTACGGCCCGCCGTTGGTCATGATGAACACGAACGCGAACGCCTGCATCGTCTGCACGATCCACAGCACGACCAGGATGCGGAACAGGTCGCGCAGCATCGGCAGCATGACGCTGCGGAACAGCCGCCACTCGCCGGCGCCGTCGATGCGCCCGGCCTCCAGCACGTCGGCCGGCAGCCGCTCGAACCCGGCCGACAGCAGCACCACCCAGATGCCGATGCCGTGCCAGACGGTGACGAACGCGACCGCCGGCAGCGCCGTCGACGCGTCGCCGAGCCAGGTGCGGGCCAGCGCGCCGAGGCCGAGTCCCTCCAGCGCCGGGTTGATCAGCCCGAGCGTCGGGTGGTAGATGAACTTCCACATCAGCGCGACGACGGCCGCGCTCAGCACCACCGGCGCGAACACCACGAACCGGAAGAACTTCTCCCCGTGGATGCGCTGGTTCAGCGACCACGCGATGGCGATCGCCACCGGGAACAGCATGCAGCCGCCGACCAGCGTGAACAGGAACGCGTTTTTCAGCGCGTTCAGGTAGCCGGGGTCGTCGAACAGCCGCGTGTAGTTCTCGATGCCGACGTAGCTGGAGCTCCCCGTGCGGGTCCATTCGGTGAACGAGATGTCGACCGTGCGGACCAGCGGGTAGAGGAAGAACACCCCCAGCAGCAGGAGCGCGGGCAGCAGGAACGGGATGATGATGCGACGTTGTGCGGCTCGGTGCATCGTGACTCCTCTCGTCCTGCCGCCCGCGTGATCCTAGTTGCCGTGCACCCGGCGCAGACCCTCGTCGAGCCGCTCCAGCGTCTGCTGGGCGTCCTGCTCGCCGAAGAGCAGCCGGGCGATCTCCGGGTAGACCACCTCGTTGGCAGGGCTCTGCAGGATGCCGTAGTCGCGCGGCTCCAGCGACTCGGCGTCCGCGATGACCTGGTCGATGCCGGGGATGCCGGGCGGGCTGGGCACGTCGACGACGGCGGACACCTCACCGATCTCCTCCGCGCGCCGGGTCTGCGTCTCGACGCTGGTCAGCCGGCGGGACCACTCCAGCGCCAGCGGGATGTTCTCGCTCTCCGCGGCGATGGAGATCTCCTGCAGCGCCGCCATGACGGCGCCCTGGTCGCCCGCGCCGCCCTCGACCGTCGGGAACGGGACGACGCCCAGCTGGAAGTCCGGGGGAATGACGTCGGCCATCTCGCTGACCAGCCAGGTGCCCATGAGGATCATGCCGGCGTCGCCCTGGAAGAACTGCGCCTGGCTGGCGGTGAAGTCGGTGCCTTCGAAGCCGGTGAGGAACGCGCCGTCGTCGCGCAGTTGCTGCAGCATCTCCAGGCCCTCGAGGAAGCCGGGGTCCTCGGTGATGTGCCCCTCGCCGCCGGTGAGCACCGCGCGGGCGGCGTCGTAGCCGACGGTACGCAGCCACAGGTGGTCGCTCCACATGCCCATGTACGGCTCGATCAGCCCGGTGACGGCGATCGGGTCGACGCCGGCGGCCTTCAGCGCCGTGTTCGCGGCGAGCAGGTCGTCCCAGGTGCTCGGCGGCTCGATGCCCAGGTCGGTGAAGAGACCGGCGTTGTAGAACAGCACGTGCAGCGACAGCTCGGACGGGATGCCGTAGATGCCGCCGTCGGACGGGTTCTCCATGAACTTCCGGACGGCCGGGCTGAAGCGGTCCAGCCACGGCGCGCCGGTCTCGGGGTCGTTCTGCTCCAGGTACGGGGTCATGTCGAGCAGCGCGCCGTCGTCGGCCCACACCGTCAGCGACGGGTTGGTGCCGTCGAACATGCCGTAGTCGACGTCGAGCGGGTCGCCGGCGCGCCAGCGCTGCTCGATGCCGGGACGTGCGTCGGTGTTGGCGAACGTCAGGGTGACGTCGGTGCCGTCGTAGTCGGCCTCCAGGCCGTCGGCCAGCTCCTGCAGGATCGCCAGGCCCGGCGTGCCCTCGGCCGAGAGCACGCCGACCTCCAGCGGGGAACCTTCGATCTCCTCGTGCCAGTTCCCCGCCTCGGGGCCGGTGTTCGCGGTGTCGTCGTCGCCGCCACCACTGCACGCGGCGAGCGCAAGGCACCCGGCGGCGAGCGGGGCGACGAATCGTATCGTCTTCATGTGCCTGCCTTCCGTGGGTAATTCCAATATTTCGAAGATAGTTGCGTCAATTCGGAGAATGTACTCCGGTCAGCCGAGATGGGGAAGCATGGTGTCGAACTCGGCGAGGAACCGGTCGACCATGCGGATCTCCTCGGCATCGAGCCGGTGGGCCGGCTCGCGGCAGTACGGGTCGGCGAACAACCCGCGGCGCGCCGAGACGAGCTTCTCGGCCGCGATGATCAGCTCGGTGTCGAGCATCCAGTACGAGATGTAGGGCAGCAGCCGGCGGTGCAGTTCGTCGCCGCCCGCGTGGTCGCCGGCCTCGAAGCGGCGCCAGATCTCCACGTAGAGCTCGGTGAACGAGCAGCCCGGCTGGGTGCCGACGGCGCCGCGCCGGAACGCGTCGGGCAGTTGCACTCCGGCGTAACCCTCGACCGACGGCAGCGGCGGCTCAGCGGCGGCCAGCTCGGCGATGAGCCGGCCGGGCGGGCTCGACTCGACCTTGACCAGCCGCAGGTTCGGGTGCTCGCCGGCCAGCTCGCGCAGGGTCGCCGCGTCGAGGCTGGTGCCGGTCTCCGACGGCGCGTACTGCAGCACCACCGGGGTCGGCGCGACGGCGGCCAGGACGGCGCCGACGTGCTGCTGGATCGCCCGCCGCGACGGCGACAGGTAGTGCGGCGGGAGCAGGTTGATGAGGTCCGCACCCGCGTCGACGGCGGACCGCGCGCGCTGCGCGGCCAGCCGGGTCGCGTGGTCCTGCACGGCGACGATCGCCGCGACGTCGGCGCGGTCGCGGGTGCGCGACAGCAGCACGTCCGTCAGCTCGGCCCGCTCGGCCTCGGAGAGCTTGTGATACTCCGAGGCGAAGCCCGGGAACATCACGCTGCTGACGCCGGTGCCCAGCACGTAGTCGACGACCCGGCCGAAGCCGGCCACGTCGACCGCTCCGTCGGCGTGGAACGGCACCTCCAGCACCGGCGAGACGCCACGCACCAGCTGCGCCGCGTCGCCGGTCGCCGGGCCTCCGTCCGGTGTCGGCCGAGTGTCCAGTACCATGCCACTCCCTCGGGTTAATTTCGGTATTTCGAAGTCATCTTCTGAATATAGAGAATAGATGACGCAGGGTGTGCTGTCGAGAGCTCAGCCGAGCAGGCGAGCCAGGGTGCCGCCGAGCACGGCCACGCGGTCGTCGTCCGGGATCGGCCAGCCGGTGATCCGGGCCAGTTCCGCCTCCGGCGCCGTGTAGGGCGCGTCGGTCGAGAACACCAGCCGGCCGGCGCCGATCTCCGGGTCGCGGGCGAACTCCGACAGGACGGTGTCCCACGGCGCGTAGCAGGTGTCGCCGTACAGGTTCGGCGCATGCCGCAGCGCCGGAGCGGCGTCGATCCAGAAGTCGGTCGCGCCGCTGCGGCCCATGACGAACGACAGCTCCGGCCAGCGCCTGGCCAGCGACGCCAGCGGCAGCGGCACCGCGTGCGGCGGCGTCCCCGTCCGCACGTAGACCAGCCAGCCGGACTCCTGGGCGAATGCCAGCAGCGGGTCCACCAGGCCGTCGAGCAGGTCGAAGCCCTGCAGGGCGGGGTCGACGGAGAGCGCGCGGGCGCCGAGGTCGCGAGCCCGGGCCAGCTCGGCGACGGCGTCGGCGCCGGCCCACGGGTTGGCGACGGCGTACGCGACCAGCCGCCCGCCGGAGGCCGCGGCCGCCGTCGTCGTGAGGTCGTTGCCGGCGCGGTTGTCCCAGGCGGTGGCGTACTCGCCGGGCGCGACCAGCGCGCGGTCGACGCCGAGCCGGTCCATCGTCGCGGTCAGTCCGGCGACGTCGAGTGCGGCGGACCGGCCGGGCCCGATGCGCACGTGCGCGTCGATGATCACGAGGTCTCCTTGATGGACAGGCCCAGCGCGCCCAGCGCGTCGGCGTGGATGATCTGCTCGACCACCTCGTCCGGGACGCGCGGCAGCGCGGTGCCCTCGGTGATCGCGTTGACCCGGCGCAGCCCGGCCATCGCCTCGCCGGTGTTCGCGATCGGGAAGTCCGAGCCGAGCAGCAGCTTGTGCGCCGCACCCCACTCGACCGCGGCCAGCAGCGACTCGTAGCAGACCCATGGGCGCAGGTAGATGGACGAGACGTCGGCGTACACGTGCGGGTGCTTGCGGATCGTCACCACCGTCTCCTTGCCCCACGGGTGACCCATGTGCGCCATGACGATGCGCAGCTCCGGGAAGGCGAGCGCGATCTCGTCCGTGACCAGCGGGTACGTGTACCGCAGCGGCGCGTGCCGGATGGGGGAGGCGCCCTGGTGGAACACGATCGGCAGCCCTTCGCGCTGGCAGTAGCCGTAGAACGCGGTGGCGCGCGGCGAGAGCGGGTCGAAGTCCTGGTAGTTCGGGCCGAGCTTGACGCCGACGAGGCCCAGCTCGCGGCAGCGTTCGGCCTCCTCGACGGCGTCCGCGCGGGTCGGGTCGACGGACATGAAGCCGATGCGCCGGGCCGGGTCGGCGGCGACGAACGCCGCGGTGGAAGTGTTGGTGTCCTCCGGCCGGTACGGCAGCCCGGTGGCCGCCTCGGGGTCGTCGACGGCGATGTTGAAGACGATCGAGACGTCGGCGTCGGCCATCGCCTCGTCGTAGTCGGCCCACGAGTTCGTCGTCGTGACCGGCCGGTCGGTGCGCCAGCCCTCGTAGACCCGCCGCTCGTCGTCGGGGACGGCGTCGCGGTGCGTGGGCGTGTGCGCGTGCACGTCGACGATCATCGGAACTCCCGCAGCAGGTCGTCTCGGAGGGTGACGCCGAGGCCGGGCGCGGTCCCGAGCCGCACGACGGCGCCGTCGCCGGCCAGCGGCTCGGCCAGGATGTCCTCGGCGTAGTAGTGGGCGCCGATGATGTCCGACGGGATCGCCGACAGCCGGGGCAGCGCGGCGGCGACGTGCAGTTGCGCGGCCGCGCCGAGGCCCAGCTCGCCGTTCGACCCGATCAGCACGTCCAGTCCGGCCGCGTCGGCCAGCCCGGCCATCGCGACCGCCCGGCCCGGGCCGCCGCTCTTGCCGACGTACAGGCTGACGACGTCCGCCGCGCCCGCGTCGATCACCCGGGTGAGATCGGCGGCGCCGAACACCGACTCGTCCGCGACCACCGGCAGCCCGAGGTCGCGGAGCGACCGCATCCCCGCGAGGTCGTCGGGGCGCACCGGCTGCTCCGTGAACGCGGGTGCGTACGGCGTCAGCGCGCGGATCGCCCGGGCCGCGCCGGAGCGGGACCAGCCGCCGTTCGCGTCCATGCCGAGGAACGCCTTGTCGCCCACCAGGGACCGCGCGTGCGCGAACCGCTCGACGTCGCCGTCGACGCCCAGCCCGACCTTGACCTTGAACGCCCCGAACCCGGCGGCGACGGCGGCCGCGTGCGCCCGCTCCAGCTTCTCGCCGTCGCCGGACAGCGACAGCTTGACCGGCACCTCCGTCCGGTACGGCCCGCCCAGCGCGACCGCCAGCGGGACGCCGAGCGTGCGCGCCCACGCGTCCCACAGCGCGATCGACACACCGGCCTTGGTGAACGGGTTGCCGGCCAGCACGACGTCCATCAGCTGCTCGAGCCCGCCGACCGGCGTCAGCGGCCGGCCCACCAGCGCCGGCGCGAGGATCGTCGTGATGAAGTGCCGCGCGCTGACGCCGTCCTCGCCGCTCCAGATCGGGGTGGCGCTGACCTCGCCGAAGCCCTCGACGCCGTCGCTCGTGACGACCTTGACCAGCAGGAAGTCGGAGCGGTCGTGCGCGCCGCGGGCGCCGTGGACCACCAGGTCCGGATGCGCGGGCAGGCTGACGGCGGCGGTCTGGACGGCCGCGACGGTGACGCTCATGCGGCGTCCAGCAGCCGCGCGGGGTTCTCGACCAGCATCGCGTGCCGCTGCTCCGGCGTGATGCCCCAGCCGTCGATCTCGCGCACCCGCGCGACCGCGTAGTCCTGGCTGGCCTTGTCGGACAGCCCGGCGTCGGTGCCGAACAGCACCTTGTGCGGCGGCGCCTCGGCCAGGATGGTCCGGGCGGCGTACGGCGGCGTGCCGCAGATGCACAGGTACAGGTTCGGCGTCTCCTGGATCATCGCCAGCGCCTCGCGCCACAGGTCGTGCAGGCCGCCGTGGCCGAGCACCACCGGCAGCCGCGGGTGCCGCCGGGCCAGCGCCGCGAGCTGCGACGGCGTCGAGTACGGCGGGGTGCCGTCGTGGCTGAGCAGCACGCCGCCGGCGCCCTGGACGACCTCGCAGATCGGGTCCAGCGCCGGCTCGTGCAGGCTGAACCCCTGCAGCCACGGGTGCAGCTTCATGCCCTTCAGCCCCAGCTCACCGAACATCCGCTCGGTCTCGGCGACGGCGTTCGGGTCGCGCGGGGTGACGGTGCCGAAGCCGGTCAGCCGGTCCGGGTGCTTGCGGACGAAGGCCGCGAGCTCGTCGTTCGCCTGCGGCGTCGGGTTGAACAGGCCGTCGTGGCTGAGGACGACGGCGCGGTCGATGCCGGTCGCGTCCATGAACTCGACGAACTCGTCCGCGCCGAACGTCGCGCCGCCCAGCCAACTGACGGTGTTCCACGCCGGCGTGTGGGTGTGGAAGTCGATCACACGGTCCTCACAGGGTCTCGGTCAGGTCGGCGAGGCAGGCGGCCAGGCCGGCGACGACGGTGTCCAGGCGCGCGGCGCCGTCGTCGGCGGTGGCCCGCTCGGGGTGGTCGGTGTAGCCGTCGATCGACGTCCAGAATGCGGCATCGTGGACGGTAACGCCGCGGGTGGCGCTGATGTCGGGCAGCGGGTACGTGCGCGGCTCGACCGGGCCGGCGGCGTCCGGGCGGACCGCGCTGACCAGGGAGGTCTCGAACTCGCCGGCGTGCCCGGGGACGCTGCCCGCGGGGTCCTCGGAGGCGAAGCGCCAGTAGTCCACGTGCGCGACGGCCAGCCGGTGCCGGCTCGACGCGGCCGCCGCGGCGGCGTGGCAGACGCCGACGTTGCCGCCGTGCCCGTTGATCAGCACCACCCGGCGCCCGCCGTCCGCCGCGACCGAGCGCAGCAGGTCGAGCAGCACCGCCAGCAGCGTCTCCGGCGTCAGCGACAGGGTGCCGCCGAACGGCAGGTGGTGGTCGGACGCGCCGAACTGGAGGGTGGGCGCGAGGACGAGTGGGCGCCCGGCCCGTTCGGCGGCGAGGACGGCGGCCCGCTCGGCCGCCGTCGTCGCCAGCAGCGCGTCGGTGCCGGTGGCGAGGTGCCGGCCGTGCTGCTCGATCGCGCCGACCGGGAGGACGACGAGCGCCTCCGGCAGCACCTCGTTCAGCGTCTCGCGGGACACGTCGGCCCAGTGCAGCAGCGTCATGCGGTGGCTCCTTGCGTGGCGACCTGTTCGGCCAGGGCGAGTGCGGCGAGGCCGGCGGCGAGGTCCGGGTCCGGCCGGTCCGACTCGCCACGGACGAGGGCGGCGAAGCGGGCCACCTGCAGGTCGAAGTCGCGGGCCATCCGGTCGCCGGGAAACTCCACCGTCTCCGAACCGTCGGCCGTGGCCAGGTGCAGCGCGAACGTCGTCCCGTCCAGAGTGGCCAGCCCGCGCGGCCCGAGGAAGGTCAGCTCGCACCGCGGCAGCGCGTCGGTCAGCCAGCCGAACTCCACCAGCACCTGATGCCCGCCGGAGTGCCGCAGCCGCGCGCCGGTGAGGTTCGGCGCCGGCAGGCCGGGGTCGGTGCGCAGCGCCCACGCGTCGTCGACGGCGAGGGCGCCGGGCCCGAGGAGGTACGCCAGCCAGTCGAACACGTGCGCGCCCTCGTGCACGACCGGCGTCCCGTGCTCCAGCGTCCGCAGCATCCGCGCCAGGTGCTCGGCATCACCGGCCACCCGCGGCTCGTCGTACACGTGCGCCCGCACCAGCAGCGGCCCGCCGAGCACGCCGTCGTCGATCCACGCCTTGAGCCGCGCGAGCGCGGGGTCGTGCCGGTAGGTGAGGCCGATCTGCAGCCGCGCGCGCTCGGCGTCGGTGAGCGCCGCGTACACGGCGGCGGCCGCCACCGACGTTGCGACGGGCTTCTCGGCGAGGACGAACCGGCCGGCCCGCAGCGCGGTGATCGCCAGCTCCGGCGTCGCCCACGGCGGCGTCGCGAACACGACGCCGTCCGGCCCGGCCGCGAGGACGTCATCGAGGCTCGCCCCGACGGCGACACCGTCGCCCACCAGCGGCGCGACCGCGGCACGGTGCGCGGCGACCGGGTCGGCGACGGCGACCAGGCGGACGTCGGGGGAGCGCAGCAGGGCGGGCAGGTGGGCGCCACAGCCGATGTCACCGAGGCCGACCAGCGCGACCGCGACCATCCCGTCCCCCAAGTTTCGTTATATCGAAATTAGAAACGCGAATACGAAGATAAGGCACCATGCCGCGCCCCGCAAGAGGCCGGGACGTCAGCGCAGGTCGTCGAAGCCCAGCTTCCGCGAGACCGTCTTGCCGATCTCGACGACGCCGGCGATGGCCTCCTTGCGGCGCTGGCCGGCGAGGTCGCGGGAGAACCCGGTGACGCCGACGGCGCCGGCGACCAGCCCGCCGGCGTCGAAGAACGGTGCGGCGACGCAGGCGATCTCGGCCTGCTCCTCCTCGTCCTCCAGTGCGTAGCCGCGCTTGCGCACGCCGGCCAGCTCGGCGAGGAACGCCTCGCGGGTCGGCTCGGCGGCGCGCGGGCCGCGGCCCGGCGTCAGGTGGCCCAGCAGCGGCTCGAGGTCGCGCTCGGGCAGGTAGGCCGAGATGGCCTTGCCCAGCGCGGTGAGGTTGTACGGCGCGACCTTGCCCGGGTAGGTGTCGAACTGGATGAACCCGGGCGTGGCCGCCTTCGCGACGTAGACCACGGAGTCGCCGGTGAGGACGCCGATGTGCACCGGCATGCCGACCACGTCGGCCAGCTCGCGCAGCTCGCGTTGCGCCACCGACGAGAGGTCGACCTTGCGCACCAGCTGGGTGGCCAGGCCGTAGAGCCGCAGCGTCGGCCGCCAGAAGTGGCTGCGCCCGACCACCCGCCGCTGCGCGTAGCCGCGCTGCTCCAGCGTGTAGACGATGGAGGCGCAGGTGGCCAGCGGGATGTTCGTGCGCTTGGCCAGTGCGGTGAGGGTCATGCCGTCGTCGGCCTCGACCAGCGTCTCCAGCACGGTCAACGCCCGCGCGACCGCCGGCGACGGTGCGCGGTCCTGGCCCGCACTGCCCTCGTTGACGTCATTGCCCGGCATTCGTGCTCCCTGCATCCGAGGCCCCGAGCCTACGGGATCTCACCTGTGTCACTCTATCTTCTGTTTGCCGTAGCCACGTTCGATAGTCCGAAGGAGCTCCCACGTGACCAGCGACGACCGTCACGCGTCCGCGCCCGCCGTCCCGCCGCCGGCCGGACCGCAGCGCCCGTCCATCGCGACCATGCGCCGGTACGGCGACCTGCTCGCCACGTCCGGCAAGACCGCCAACGGGCCGGACGGCGCGCTGATCGCGTCCGGCCGGCTCGGCGACCAGGTCGACCTCGAGACCGGACGGCAGTGCGCGTGGCAGTGCGCCGCCAACGTGCTCGACGCCGTCCGCGACGAACTCGGCAGCTTGGAGCGGGTGGCGGAGGTCGTCAAGCTGACCGTCTTCGTCGCGAGCGCGCCGGGCTTCATCGAGCAGCACCTCGTCGCCGACGCCGCCACCGCCTACGTCCAGCACGTGCTCGGCCCGGACGCCGGCCAGCACGCCCGCTCGGCCATCGGCGTCGCCGAACTGCCCACCGGCAGCCCGGTGGAGGTGGAGGCGCTGGTCCGCGTGCGCTGACCGCCGACCTCTTGTCGGGTCCATTGGTTCACCGCTATCGTCTCGGTTATTCAGAAGATAACTTCGAAATATCGAAAAATCAACTTCTGAGGAGACGCCGTGTCGCCACACCTGACCCGAAGAACGGCACTGACCCTCGGCGGCGCGCTCGCCGGTGGGCTGATCGCGAATCCAGGTGCGGCCGCGGCCGCACCTGGACCGGCCCTGCGGACGGCCGCCGCCGCAGGGCCGGCCGCCGGGCCGTACGGCTCCGGCGAGCCGACCGCCGAGGAGGCGAAGACCTGGTGGACGCCGCAGCGTCAGGTCTGGACCCCGATCGGCTGGAAGGGACACCTCTTCCGGTTCGACATGTTCTACAACGGCACGACGGTGTGCCAGCCGGCCATCGCGCTGCCGCCCAGCGGCGCACCGACGCTGAAGCCGTACCTCGCGCAGTACCGCGGCAAGGACTTCCAGGTCACGCCGGTCATGCCGCAGGGCGGCGGCTTCCCGCCGCTGCCCGCGGAGCCGTTCTACCTGCACCGCTCCGACTTCGGTGTCGGCATCCAGGGCTGGCGTGAGGACGTCGAGACACCCGTCCTGTGGACCGAGTGGCGCCGCCAGGCCGGCCTGGTGCTGCGCCAGTACGCGTTCGCGCACGTGCCGGGCGGGCAGCCGATCGACGAGCCCGGTGGCCCCATCTACGCGTGGCAGCGCTACGCCGTCGAGTGGGCCGACGCGCACGACAAGCCGGACACCTTCCAGTTCGCGCTGCGCCTGAGCCGGGTCTACCTGCAGCACCACATCGGGCCGCCGGAGCAGCAGGAGGCGTTCGTCACGATCCAGGCGACGCCGGCCGCCGCGCCGCTGGCCGGGTCGCTGCGCACCGACCGGATCTGGAACCCGGACGGCCGCCCGCTCACCGTCCGCGTCTACGACGAGACCGGCGCCGTCCGGATGGTCGTCGGCACACCGGCCGGCGCCACCATCGCGCTGGTCGAAGACGAGGGCCACCCCGGCGTCTACGACCTGCGGCTGGCCGTCCCCGCGGTGGAAGGCACCCACCTCGACGTGCTGCTGCCGATGCTGCCGCAGCCGGTCGCCGACGCCGACGCCGAATGGGCGCTGGGCTGGGACGGCGCGCTGGGCGAGTGCGAGGAGTTCTGGTCGCCGCGGCCGGAGACGGCGTCCGTCATCTCGACCGGGGAACACCAGGTCGACCAGTTCTTCCGGCGCAGCGTCCAACTGGCCGAGATCATCGCCGAGAAGAGCCCGGACAGCGGTCAGTTCACCTTCCTCACCGGGTCGTTCGGCTACGACCTGCTGTGGAGCACGCCGACGTCGATGATCAGCCACATGTTCCTCGACCTGCTCGGGCAGCATGAGGTGGTCGACCGGCACACCGACCTGTTCCGCGCGGTGCAGGGCGTGCGGAAGCCGCCCGGCGTGGCCTACCGCGAGCTGCCCATCGACGGGTTCTTCGCGACGCCACTGTCGCTGCAGTCCTTCGACTGGCTCGGCGACCACGGCGCGATCCTGGAGGGCGCCGCCCGGCACGCGCTGCTCAGCCACGACGACGCGTTCCTGGAGCGCTGGCTGGACCCGATCATCGCGGGCTGCGACTTCATCGTGCGGGCCTGCGAGTACACCGAGCACGACGGCGTGCCCGGGCTGATGCCGGCGGCGGCGTCCAACGACACCGGCGTCGAGCAGCAGTCGATCTGGATCCAGGCGTGGAACTACAAGGCGCTGGCCAGCTCCGTTCAGTTGCTGCGCCGGCTCGGGCACCCGCGGGCGGAGGAGTTCGGCGGCGCCGCCGACGCGTTCCGGACGGCGTTCGCCGACGCGCTGCGGGCCGCCGCCGCGGACGCGCCGACCTGGACCGATCCGGACGGCGACGAGCACCCGATCCTGCCCACCAAGTTCTTCGGTCCGGCCAGCCCGTGGCCGTTCCTGGAGGCGTTCGACACCGGTGCCCTGACGGCGGTCTGGGCCGGCCTGCTGCCCGCCGACGACCCGCTGATGCGCTCGTACGCCGACTTCTTCCGGGTCGGCCCGAACACCCGCCTCTTCGACCCGAATCACCACACCGCGCTCGACCGCGTGGTCCTCGACCACGAGCAGAGCAGCGGCGAGCCCTGCTACAGCTGGAACCTGTTCCACAGCTGGCAGCTCGGCGACCGCGACCGCTACCTCGAAGGCATGTACGGCCTGATCAGCGGCGCCGTCTCACCGGACACCTACATCGCCTGCGAGCACCGCAACGCGATGTACGGGTCGCTGTTCGTGCAGCCGATGATCACCTGGACCGCGCGGCACGCCGTCATCGACGACAGCCTGGTCGACGACGAGATCCACCTGCTGCGGCTGTGCCCGCTGGCGTGGGTCAGCGCGGACCACGAGACCACGTTCGAGCGGATGCCGACGCTGCACGGCCCGGTGTCGCTGCGGTTCCAGCTGTCCGGGGACGGCACGTCGCTCACCGTCAGCTACGACGGCGACTGGGTGGACCGCGGTCCGCGCCGGACGCTGCTGCACCCGCCGGCGCTGCCCGGCCTGAAGTGGGTTCTGGTCAATCGGCAGCGCTACGCCGCCGATGACGTCATCGTCCTCAAGCCCGGCCGATAGGAGCTCCCGATGAGACGTTCCCTCCCGTTAGCCCTCGCCGCGGTCCTGATCGCAGGCCTCGGCGCCGCCGCCGCGCCCGCCTCGGCGGGGCGGCCCTCCGAGCGCGGCCCGGCGGTCGGGCCTCGCGTCCTCGACCTCGACGTCGCGTGGTCGCGCGCCGCCCGTCCGCAGTCGTCGCGGACGCTCGCCGCCGCCGTCCCCGGTGACGTCACCGGCGACGGCCGGGCCGACGCCGTCGTCCGCGACCCCGGCCCGGACAGCGGCAGCCTGCGCGTCTACGCCCACGACGGCAGTGCCGCCGGCACCAACCCGTGGCCGTCGTTCACCGTGGCGACCGGTGACTGGGACTTCGCCGACGTCCTGCAACTCGCCGACGTCACCGGTGACGGGCTGCCCGACGTCGTCGCCCGCGACCCCGACGTGGACAACGGCACGCTCTGGATCTACCCGAACGATGGCTCCGGCGGGGCCGACCCGTGGCCCACCCGGGTGTCGGCCGGGCGCAACTGGAACATCTACGACCAGATCGTGCTCGGCGACGTCACCGGCGACGGCCGGCCGGACCTGCTCACCCGCGAGCCCGGCGCCGCCTCGGGCACGCTGTGGCTGCACGCGCACAACGGCACGACCACCGGGAACCCGTGGACCCTGCCGCGGTACTGGGCCGGCACCGGCTGGAACCTCGCCACCGTCATGACCGCGGCCGACATCACCGGCGACGGCAACGCCGACATGCTGGTGCGCGACGGCGGGGGAGCGCTCTGGGTCTACCCGCACAACGGCAACACCAGCACCAACCCGTACACCTCGCGCTACGGCGCCGGGACCGGCTGGAACCTGGTGACGCTGCTGATCACCGCCGACGCGACCGGCGACGGGCGGCCGGACGTCGTCGCGCGCAACGCCAGCGGCGGGCTGCTGGTGTACCGGCACAACGGCGCGGCCGCCGGGAGCAACCCGTACACCGTCGCCCCGTACGCCGCCGGGACCGGCTGGGACAGCTCCGACGCGCTGCTGGCCGGCGACGTCACCGGCGACGGCCGCGACGACGTGCTCGGCCGGGCGCACGCCGGCGACCTGTGGGTGTACCCGACGGCCGCCGCCGGGCCGTGGTCGGCGCGGTTCGCGGCCGGTTCGACGTGGGCGTTCGAGAACGCGCTGCTGCTCGGCGACCTTACCGGCGACGGGCGGCCGGACCTGGTGGCACGGGACCGCGCCGCGACCAACGGCACGCTCTGGGTGTACCCGCACACCGGCGCGACGTCGTCGAACCCGTGGACGGCGCCGCGGTACTTCGCCGGGACCGGCTGGAACACCGTCACCGAACTGACGCTGGGCGACCTCACCGGCGACGGCCGGCCGGACATCCTGGCCCGGGACCGCCGCGGCGAGCTGTGGATCTACCCGCACGGCGGCCAGACCTCGTCGAACCCGTGGACGGTGTCGCGGCGCTGGGCCGGCAGCGGCTGGGCCACCGCGACGACCCTGAAGCTGGCCGACGTCGACGGCGACGGCCGACTCGACCTCGTCGACCACGAGGACGACGGCACGCTGTGGGTCTACCCGACCAGCGGCGTGGCGACGATCCAGATCGGCGGCGACTGGGCGGCCTCGGACGTGCTCGCCACCGGCGACGTCACCGGCGACGGCCGGCCCGACCTCGTCAGCCGCGACGCGGCCGGCGACCTGTGGCTGCACCCGCACGACGGCTCGACGACGACCGACCCGTGGACGGCCCGCCAGCCGGCCGGCTCCGGCTTCGAGTGGGCCTCCGCCCTACTGCTCTGACCGACGCACGGATACCCGTGATCATCGGCGATCGCTGTTGTCCTGGCACCGGTGATCGCCGATGATCATGGGATACAGCACGACGGCCGGTCGCGTCCTGCCTCGAAATGAGGACGCGCCCGGCCGTCGGTGGTCGTACTGGTGACTTGTCTTACTTGTCCGAGCCGGGGTCGTCGACCAGTTCGGCGTCGACGACGTCGTCGGACTTGCCGGAGCCGCCGACCGCGGGGGTCGGGTCGACCGGAGCCAGGCCGCCCAGCAGGCTGCGCAGCTGGCTGAGGTGCGCGGTGATGCTGTCGCGCTGGCGGTTCAGCTCGGCCACCTCGCGCTTCGCGGCGGTCAGCGTGGACGTCGCCTCGGACTTGGCCTCGCCGACGGTGTTCTCGGCGTGCGCCTTGGCCTCGGAGACCAGCTGCTCGGCGTTGCGCTTGGCGCCGGCGACCAGGGCCTTGGCCTGCTCGTCGGCCTCGCGGCGGACCTTCTCGGCGCGCTCGTGCGCGGCGGCCGCGCGGGCCTCGGCGTCGGTGGCGCGGTTCTCGGCGTCGTGCACCAGCTTCTGCGTCTCGGCGACGGAGGCCTCGTAGCGCTCGTTGATCTCGCGCTCGAGCTCTTCGCGCTTGGCGACCAGGCGCAGCTCGTGCTCGGTGTTCTCCTTCTCGGCCTTCAGCTGCGCCTCGTCGAGGATCGCCTGGGCCTTGGCGCGCATGGCCTCGGCCTCGCGCTTGGCGGTGGTGCGCTGGTCGTCGACCTCGCGCTTCGCCGTGGCGCGCAGCTCGGTGACCTCGCGCTCGGCGACCGCACGGAGCCGGCTCAGCTCGCGCTCGGCCTGCGCCCGGCGCTCGCTGGTCTCGTGGTCGATGGCCGAGCGGACCTTGGCGGCCTCGCGCTTGGCGGTCTCGACGAGGTTCGACGCCTCGCGGTTGGCCGCCGAGCGGACCTCCTCGGCCTCGATGCGGGCCTCGTCGATGAGCTCGTCGGCGGACCGCTTGGCGTTGGCCTGCAGCTCGCTGACCTCGTTCTCGGCCGCGGTGCGCAACTCCGAAGCGATGACCTGCGCCTCGGCGCGGGTCTCGCTGGCCTCGGCGTCGGCCTGCGCGATCAGCTCGCTGGCCTGCTCTTCGGCGAGGCGGAGAAGCTGCTCGATCCGGGCACCGAGCCCGGAGTAGGTCGGGCGCTCGACCTCGCGGAGCTCGGTGCTGGCCTCGGCCAGCTCCTGGCGGAGCCGGACGACCTGCTTGTCGAGATCGTTGGCGCGGCCGCGCGTCTGCGCGAGCGTCGCCTCCAGTTGCCGTACGTGCTGCTCGACCTGGACCCGGTCGTAGCCACGCATCGCGATCGTGAACCCGCCCGTTGGCGAGCCGTCGAAGATCGACAGGCCGTCCGCGCCCGTCTCCCTGACCGCCACTTCCCTTACCTCGCTCATGTTCTCCCTCATCGGGGTGCCACCCCGCGGGGCAGGCACACGTCACTGGTAGTCGAAATCCGTCGAGGTGCTTGCCCGGGTCTTCCCCGTCACGGACGCCGAGCCCCTCGGATAGCAACGCAGAGTACTCCGAAACTGCGCCTGTGCCGATGGCGGTGGACGTCCGCACACCGCGGGCTGTCGGCTCGATGGGGATCGGTGGGGTGAGTCGGGCTGGGCATCCCTCCGGAGGTCGACTTATGGCCTCCAAGCAGCACACGTTAGTTGTCCAGATGCGAACTCACCACCGGTTGGGACAGATCCGCCGAATTCTCGTCCCGACGCCCACCGCCGTAATGTTCTGGACATGGGGCTGTTCACGACGATCGACCACGTCGGGGTGGCCGTCGCCGACCTCGACGCCGCCGTCGAGTGGTACCGCGAGCACTTCGGCATGGTGCTCGAGCACGAGGAGCGCAACGAGGAACAAGGTGTGCGCGAGGCGATGCTGCGGGTGTCCGACGGCGACGACGGGCCGCGGCTGCAACTGCTCGCGCCGCTGACGCCGGACTCCGCCATCGCGAGGTTCCTCGACACCCGCGGGCCCGGCATCCAGCAGCTGGCGTACCGCGTCGACGACGTCGAGGCGGCGGCCGCGACGCTGCGCGAGCGGGGGCTGCGGCTGCTCTACGACACCGCCCGCCGCGGCACGTCCGGGTCGCTGGTGAACTTCGTGCACCCGAAGGACGCCGGCGGGGTGCTGGTCGAACTCGTCCAGCTACGCTCGGTGTAACACGAGTCGAGGAGGACGCATGGCCGTCATCGCCGGTGGAGCGCGTACGCCGATCGGGAAGCTGCTGGGCTCGCTGTCCGGGTTCTCCGGCACCGACCTCGGCGGGCTCGCCATCGAGGCGGCGCTGACGCGGTCCGGCGTCGCGCCCGGCCAGGTCGACTACGTCATCATGGGCCAGGTACTGCAGGCCGGCGCCGGCCAGATCCCGGCCCGCCAGGCCGCGGTCAAGGGCGGCATCCCGATGACCGTGCCCGCGCTCACCGTCAACAAGGTGTGCCTGTCCGGGCTCGACGCCATCGCGCTGGCCGCGCAGCTGATCCGGGCCGGCGAGTTCGACGTCGTCGTCGCCGGCGGCATGGAGTCGATGTCCAACGCGCCGCACCTGCTGCCGAAGTCGCGGCAGGGCTTCAAGTTCGGCGACGTCACGCTGCTCGACCACATGTCCTACGACGGCCTGTACGACGTCTTCACCGACCAGGCCATGGGCGCGCTGACGGAGACGGCGAACCGAACGCTGACCCGCGAGGAGCAGGACGAGTTCGCCGCCGCGTCGCACCAGCGGGCGGCCGCCGCCTGGAAGAACGGACTGTTCGCCGACGAGGTCGTGCCGGTCGAGGTGCCGCAGCGCAAGGGCGACCCGCTGGTCGTCGATCGCGACGAAGGCATCCGCGCCGACACCACGGCCGAGACGCTGGCCCGGCTGAGGCCGAGCTTCCGGCCCGACGGCACCATCACCGCCGGCTCGGCGTCGCAGCTGTCCGACGGCGCCGCCGCGGTCGTCGTCATGAGCGAGGAGAAGGCGGCCGAGCTGGGCGTCACCCCGATCGCCCACGTCGGCGCGCACGGCGTCGTCGCCGGCCCCGACTCCACGCTGCAGAGCCAGCCGGCCAACGCCATCCGGGCCGCCTGCGCCAAGGAGGGCATCGACCCCGCCGGCCTCGACCTCGTCGAGATCAACGAGGCGTTCGCGGCCGTGGGCATCGCCAGCACCCGCGAGCTGGGCGTCGATCCGGCGAAGGTCAACGTCAACGGCGGCGCCATCGCGATGGGCCACCCCATCGGCATGTCCGGCGCGCGGCTGGTGCTGCACCTGGCGCTCGAGCTGGGCCGTCGCGGCGGCGGCGTGGGCGCGGCCGGGCTGTGCGGAGGCGGCGGCCAGGGCGACGCGCTGGTGCTGCGGGTGCCGTGACGGCCTCCGTGGCCGGCGCCGGCCTGGTCGAACGGGCGATCGGCGGCGACCCGCGCGCCGTCGCCCGGCTGGTCACGCTGGTCGAGAACGGCGCGTCCGGGCTGCGCGAGCTGACCGCCGAGCTGGTGGCACACGCCGGGTCCGCGGCCGTCGTCGGCATCACCGGCTCGCCCGGCGTCGGTAAGTCCACCGTCACGGCGGCGCTGGTCGGGGCGTACCGCGCCCAGGGCCTGCGGGTCGGCGTGCTGGCCGTCGACCCGTCCTCGCCGTTCACCGGCGGCGCGCTGCTCGGCGACCGCGTCCGCATGCAGGACCACGCGACCGACCGCGGCGTGTTCATCCGGTCCATGGCGACGCGCGGGCACCTCGGCGGGCTGGCGTGGGCCACGCCGCAGGCGGTCCGGGTGCTCGACGCCGCCGGCTGCGACATCGTGCTCATCGAGACCGTCGGCGTCGGCCAGTCCGAGATCGACGTCGCCGCGCTGGCCGACACCACGCTGGTGCTGCTCGCGCCTGGCATGGGCGACGGCGTCCAGGCGGCCAAGGCCGGCATCCTCGAGGTCGGCGACGTCTACGTCGTCAACAAGGCCGACCGCGACGGCGCCGACCAGGTCGTCCGCGACCTCCGCGGCACCGTCCGGCTGGCCGAGCGCGCGCCGGGCGACTGGCGGCAGCCGATCGTCAGCACCGTCGCTTCCCGCGGCGAGGGCATCGACGACGTCGTCGAGGCCATCGCCGCGCACCGCACCTGGGCGGCCGGCAGTGGCGAGGCCGAGCGGCGCCGGGTCCGCCGCGCCCGCGACGAGATCGAGGCCATCGCCGTCACCGACCTCCGCCGCCGTTTCGCCGGCCTGCACGGCGACGAGCGGCTCGACGACCTCGCCCGCGCG
Organism: Jiangella muralis; assembly: GCF_001270745.1. Classification (GTDB taxonomy): domain Bacteria; phylum Actinomycetota; class Actinomycetes; order Jiangellales; family Jiangellaceae; genus Jiangella; species Jiangella muralis. The sequence goes on along the minus strand of NZ_KQ434758.1, from coordinate 260,911 downwards.
GTCCTGGCCGGCGAGCTCGATCCGTACGCCGCCGCCGAGAAGATCGTCGACGCCGTGTCATGATCCGGCGTGGCGCTGGGGTCTTTGGCCCAACGTGAGGTACAAAGTCAGGAAGCAGCGCGTGGCGGCCCTCGTCCGCGTGCCCCGGTACGAAAGGATGATGCAGTGAGGAAAGCGCTCATCATCCTGGGTATCGCGTTTCTGGTGTACTTCGTGCTCACCGAGCCCGAGGGACTGGCCGATCTGCTCGGCGAGATCGGCAACGGCATCGCCGACTTCTTCGACGCCGTGATGACGTTCTTCACCGAGTTGTTCTGAGCCCCGGGCCATGTGGACGCCCAGAAGGACCGTCGACGGGCTGACCGACGGGTTCGTCCGGTGGCTCGACCGGGTCGCCGAGGACGGCCTGATCCGGCTGTTCTGGCGCAACTTCACGTCGTGGTTCGGGCACCGGCTGGTCAAGCGGAAGCTGGTCGCCGGCGAAGAGATCGTCGCCGAGTGCAAGCACAGCGCGATCCTGTACGGCCTGCCGGCACTGGCCGCGCTGGGCGGCGTCCTGCTGCTCGCCGTCGCGCCGTTCATGCAGGCCCGCACCGCCTGGCTGCCGCTGGCCGGCGCGGCCGGGCTGCTCGGGTACGCGCTGATCAAGTCGCTGTACATCGCCCGCGACCGCTTCGTCGTCACCGACTCCCGGGTGTTCCGCGTGTGGGGGCTGTTCTCCCTCAACGAGGCCGAGATGGAGATCGTCCGGCTGCTCGACATCACCGTCGTGCGGCCGTGGTGGCTGCGGCCGTTCCGCTCCGGCCACCTGGTGCTCGAGAACGCGGCCCAGGAGCAGGGCGTGCGCGACATCCACTTCATCCCGCGGCCCAACGACGTCGCCCGGGTCATCCATGCGCTGCGCCGCGAGGCCACCGGCGCGTCGGCACCGGCGGCCGAGGAACCCAAGAAGAAGAACCCGCGGCGGCCGGACCATCCGCGCAACCCGGGACCGGCCTCCGCCCGTCGCCGGCAGGGCGTCTACTAGGTTGGGGGCTCATGGCCGAGCCATTGGACCTGGACTTCGACCCGATCGAGCGCGCCGCGTCGATCTGGCGGGAGCGGTTCGGCCCGTCCGAGGCCATGGCCGCGGCCACCTCGATCATGCGGGTACAGCAGCTGTTGATCGGTGAGTTCGACCGCATCTGCCGGCCCTACGGCCTCACCTTCGCCCGCTACGAGGCGCTGGTGCTGCTCAGCTTCAGCCGCACAGGTGCGCTGCCGATGGCGAAGATCGGCGAGCGGCTGATGGTGCACCCCACCAGCGTCACCAACACCATCCAGCGGCTCGAGGGGGCCGGCTTCGTCACCCGCGAACCCAACCCGCGCGACGGCCGCGGCACGCTGGCCCGCATCACGCAGTCCGGCCGCGACGCCGTCGGCCGCGTCACCACCGAGCTGATGGAGGCCGAGTTCGGCCTGCGCGCCCTCGGCGGCGACGACCGCAAGCAGGTGTTCGACATCCTGCGCGGGCTGCGCGTGGCGGCCGGCGACTTCAGCGACTGATCGCGCTGAAGCCGTCGAGGTAGTCGTCGGTCTCGATGCCGAGCAGGTGCCGCTGTGCGACGAAGCCGATCATGACGCCGTACATGGCGCTCGCGACCTGCCGCGGGTCGCTGCCCGGCCGGAGGTAGCCGGCGTCGAGCCAGCGCACGGCCAGCTCTGACCACAGGCCGATGATGCGGTCGGCGATGGTGGTGACGATGCCGCGGATCTCTTCGTCGCGGACCGCCTCGGACCACACGTGCAGCGCCATCCTCGTCCGGTCGACCTCGCCGGCGGTGACGTGCTGGGTGATGTGGATGAGCGCTCGTCGCAGCGCCTCGTCCGGCCGCGGGACCGGATCTTCGCCCAGCAGCTCCTGGAACGCGTCCTCGGCGGTACCCGCGATGCCCTCGGCCGTCGTCCGGACGAGGTCGGCCTTGCTGGGGAAGTACCGGTAGACCGCGCCGGCGGACAACCCCGACTCGGCGAAGACGTCCTGCATGGACGTGGCGTGGAAGCCCTGGCGGCTGAAGCACCGCCAGGCGGCCTCGAGGATCTGCTGGCGCCGGGCGGCAAGGTGGGCTTCGGAGACACGGGGCATGGATTCATCATAAAACGAACGGTCGTTCTTGACACGCGACGCGGGCCGGGAGCAGAGTTGGTTCTTGGAGAACGATCGTTCGTTTTAGCTCTGGAGGAACCATGCGCAGGGTCATCGGCATCGCGCTGGGCCTGTCCGTCGTCATCGGTGTGCTCGTCACCGCGTTCGTGTGGCCGAGCTCCGAGATCGCCCCGCGCGACGTGCCCATCGCCGTCGCCGGACCGCCTGACGCCGTCGCCGCCGTTTCCGAGCAACTCGACCAGGCGGTGCCGGACGGCTTCGCGGTCGACGCCGTGTCGTCAGAGGAGGAGGCCCGGTCGGCCATCGCGGACCGGGACGTGTACGGGGCGATCGTCCTGTCGCCGTCCGGCCCGCCGTCCGTCCTGACGGCGTCCGCGGCCAGCCCGGTCGTGGCGCAACTGCTGCAGGGCGTGGCGACGTCGATGGCGGCGTCGTCCGGGGAGGCGCCGTCAGGTCCGGTGGTCGAGGACGCCGCGCCACTGCCGTCCGGCGACCCGCGCGGCACCGGCTTCAGCGCGGGTGCGCTGCCCATGGTGTTCGGCGGTATCGCGATCGGCGCGGCGATGAGCTTCGTCGTCGCCGGGGTCTGGCGCCGGGTCGCCGGCGCGACGATGGCGGCGATCGGCGGCGGCGCGGTGGCCGTGCTGGTCATGCAGAGCTGGCTCGGCGTCCTCGACGGCAACTGGTGGGCGAACGCCGGCGTGTACGCGTTCATCCTCGCTGCGACCTCGTTCACGCTGATCGGCCTGAACGCCGCGCTGGGGCATGCCGGCGCGGCGCTCGGTGCCGCGACCATGCTGCTGCTGGGGAACCCGCTATCAGGCGTGACGTCCGCGCCAGAGCTGCTGCCGTCCGGGTGGGGGACGCTCGGCCAGTACCTGCCGCCGGGCGCCGGTGGGACGCTGCTGCGGTCGACGTCCTACTTCGACGGGGCGGCGGCGCTGCAGCCGGTGCTCGTGCTGAGCGGCTGGCTGCTCGTGGGTCTCGTGTTGGCGGCGGTAGGTGCGCGGCGTGATGCTCCGGTGGCCTCGGAGACTGCCACCGTTGGTGCGGCCACGTTGGCCCGGTGAAGCACGTTGGCGCCTGCCCCCTTGCCGGGCGCCACGTGTGGCGGTAGGCATGACCCTCCCGGCCCGGATGGGGCCCACCCTATGGGCGGGCACCGACAGACCAGCGCGCGCGAACCGTCGACCTGCCGACCGCGTGATCAACGTGCCGGTCGTCCCCACCCGTTCGACACCCGGAGGGCGCCACTCGAACGGTCGGCCATGATCATCCAACTTCTGGGGTGTCAGAGCAGCCCAAAAGTCGGATGATCATGATGGACGTCGAACCCGTGCCGTCCGCTGGTCCGCTCGAGCTGGCGCGATCATCCAGGATCCGACCATCCATAGGGGGTCGGATCATGGATGATCAGGCTGCCGGGTCAGCGGCGGGTCCAGGAGTCGGGGCGTTTCTGCAGTTCGATGACGTGGTCCGGCAGGCGGTCGGCGATGACGTCGGCGACGGTGGTGTGCTCCAGCACGTCGCGCAGGCTGGCCCGGACCGCTACCCACACGCGGGTGAGCGGCTGCGCCGGCCCGGGGTAGATGGTGTCCTCGGGCGGCATGCCGCGCACCGCGGCCAGCGGGCCCTCGGTGGCCCGGACGATGTCGGCGAGGGTGATCTCGGCCGCCGGTCTGGTGAGGCGGTAGCCGCCCGTCGCGCCGCGCTGGGCGTCGAGGATGCCGGCCCGGCGCAGGTCGCCGAGGATGGTCTCGAGGAACTTGCCGGGGATGTCCTGCGCCTCCGCCAGTTGCTGCCGGGTGGCCGACGACGGCTGCAGGGAGGCGAGCTGGACCACCGCCCGGACGGCGTAGTCGGCGCGCGCTGTGATGTGCACGTGCCCGATCATTCCACTGCGGGTACGATGGAGCCAGTTACTAGGACGTCCAACTAAAATGGAGACCCCATCATGGATGCCCGCGAAATCGAAGCCGGCCGCCGGCGCTGGCAGGCGAGGCTCGACGCCGCCATCGCGGCCGGCAAGGTCCGCGACACCGACTTCACCACGCTGTCCGGCACCGAGGTCGACCCCGTCTACGGGCCGCCCGACGGCGTCGACGATCCGCGGTTCGAGCGCATCGGCTGGCCCGGCGAGTACCCGTTCACCCGCGGCCTCTACCCGACGGGGTACCGCGGCCGGGCGTGGACGATCCGGCAGTTCGCCGGGTTCGGCAACGCGCAGCAGACCAACGAGCGCTACAAGATGATCCTGCGCTCCGGCGGCGGCGGGCTGTCCGTCGCGTTCGACATGCCGACGCTCATGGGCCGCGACTCCGACGACGCGCGCAGCCTCGGCGAGGTCGGGCACTGCGGCGTCGCCATCGACTCGGCAGCCGACATGGACGAGCTGTTCGCCGGCATCCCGCTGGGCGACGTCACCACGTCCATGACGATCAGCGGGCCGGCCGTGCCGATCTTCTGTATGTACATCGTCGCCGCCGAGCGGCAGGGCGTCGCCGTCGGCGACCTCAACGGCACGCTGCAGACGGACATCTTCAAGGAGTACATCGCGCAGAAGGAGTGGCTGTTCGAGCCCGAGCCGCACCTGCGCCTCATCGGCGACCTGATGGAGTACTGCGCGGCCGACGTGCCTGCGTACAAGCCGCTGTCGGTGTCGGGCTACCACATCCGCGAGGCCGGCTCGACGGCCGCGCAGGAGCTGGCGTTCACGCTGGCCGACGGCTTCGGCTACGTCGAGCTGGGGCTGTCGCGCGGCCTCGACGTCGACGTGTTCGCGCCCGGGCTGTCCTTCTTCTTCGACGCCCACGTCGACTTTTTCGAGGAGATCGCCAAGTTCCGCGCCGCCCGCCGCATCTGGGCCCGCTGGCTGCGCGACGTCTACGGCGCGAAGACCGAGAAGGCGCAGTGGCTGCGCTTCCACACCCAGACGGCCGGCGTCTCGCTCACCGGGCAGCAGCCGTACAACAACGTCGTCCGCACGGCGGTCGAGGCGCTCGCCGCGGTGCTCGGCGGCACCAACTCGCTGCACACCAACGCGCTCGACGAGGTGCTGGCGCTGCCGACGGAGTCGTCGGCCGAGATCGCGCTGCGCACCCAGCAGGTGCTCATGGAGGAGACCGGCGTCGCCAACGTCGCCGACCCGCTCGGCGGCTCCTGGTACGTCGAGGCGCTGACCGACCGGCTCGAGGCCGAGGCCGAGGCGATCTTCGCCCGCATCCGCGACATGGGCGCCGCCGACACCCGCTGGATCCGCGAGTACGGGCCGATGACCGCCGGCATCCTGCACGGCATCGACAACGGCTGGTTCACCGGTGAGATCGCCGAGTCGGCGTTCCAGCACCAGCAGCGGGTCGAGAAGGGCGACAAGCGAGTCGTCGGCGTCAACGTCCACACCGACACCGTCACCGGCGAGCTCGACATCCTGCGGGTGTCGCACGAGGTCGAGGACGAGCAGCGGCAGGTGCTGGCGCGGCGGCGGGCGGCGCGCGACGACGCCGCCGTCCGGGCCGCGCTGGCCACCATGGTCGAGGTCGCGCGCACCGACGCCAACCTCGTCCCCGCCATACTCGACGCCGCCCGGGCCGAGGCGACGCTGGGCGAGATCTGCGACGCGCTGCGCGCGGAATGGGGGGTGTACTCCGAGCCGGCCCGGTTCTGACGGGTGGACGGCCCGCCGGTGATCTGTCACCATGCGGGCAACAGCGCTCCGACCAGGGAGGTCGCATGCTGGTACCGATCCTGCTGGCCGCGATGATCGCCATTCTGCTCGCGCATGCCTACCCGTTGCGCCGCCGCGCCGCCGCCGAGCCCGTCCGCCGAACCGCGTCCGTGCCGCTCGCCCCGCTGCCTCGCGCGCACGCCGTCGATGCCCGACACTGGAACAGCGCCTACTGGGACTGACGGACCCGTGTGGCAGCCGGGCGGCTGATCGGGGGAGGATAGGGCCATGAGCTCGCAGAGTTTCAGCCGCCCCGGCGCCGTCGACCTGTCCGCCCTGAACGGCGGCGGGACGCCGCAGCAGGCCACGCCGGGCGCCTCCGGCGGTGGTTACGTCATCGACGTCACCGAGGAGACATTCCAGTCCGAGGTGCTCACCCGGTCCATGACCGTGCCCGTCGTCATCGACTTCTGGGCCACCTGGTGCGAGCCGTGCAAGACGCTCTCGCCCATCCTCGAGCGCCTGGCCGCGCAGCATGAGGGCCGGTTCGTCCTCGCCAAGATCGACGTCGACGCCAACCAGGCCATCGCGCAGGCCGCGCAGGTGCAGAGCATCCCCACCGTCGTCGCCGTGGTGCGCGGGCAGCTGGTCCCGATGTTCCAGGGCGCCATCCCCGAGGCACAGGCCCAGCAGGTCATCGACCAGCTGCTGCAGATGGCCGTCGCCAACGGGGTCGCCGGGCGGGCCGACCCGATTCCGGGCGCCGCCGGCGCCGAACCGGCCGAGGGCGAGGCGGAGGCCGAGGAAGAGCCGATCGACCCCCGGTTCGAGGCCGCCTACGACGCCATCAACGCCGGCGACTTCGACCGGGCCGCCCAGGCCTACCAGCAGGTGCTGGCCGAGGCGCCGGCCGACGCCGAGGCGAAGGCCGGGCTGGCCCAGGTCGAGCTGCTGCGCCGCACCGCGGGCGCCGACCCGGCGGGGGCCGTCGCGGCCGCCGACGCCGACCCCACCGACGTCGGCGCGCAGTTGCTGGCCGCCGACATCGAGGTCGTGTCGGGCCGGGTCGACCAAGCGTTCGACCGCCTCATCGGCACCGTCCGGCGCGTCTTCGGCGACGACCGCGAGCTCGTCCGGGCTCGGGTCGTCGAGCTGTTCGACATCGTCGGCGGCGCCGACCCGCGCGTCGCCAAGGCGCGGTCGGCGCTGGCCAGCGCGCTGTTCTAGCGGCGTGACGGCAGCGGGCCGGTGAACACGTCACCGAGCCCGCGGCCGCCGCCGAACGTCAGGCCGGTGATCAGGGTGCCGGTCGCGTCGAGGTAGAGGTTGGCCTCGTCCCACTCGTCGGCGCCGTCGCGCTCCGGCGTGCCGAACTGGGTGCGCTCGCGCACCCAGGGTGTGTCTCCCGGGTCCGTGGCCTGCTGCGCGACGCCCAGGCGGCGCCTCGCTGCGTTCTCGTCAGTCGCCATAGGCACCGCTATGTCTCCTTCCTCGGCCTTGCGAGGCATCCACCTGGACGCCGCTCGCGACGGCCGAGACCCGGGAGACACACCCTGGCCGCGGCTGCCGAGCGTGCTGACGACGACGTCCACGCCGCCCGCGCTGACGCCGGCCCGCCCGTCGGTGTGGGCGGCGACGGTGATGGTCCCGTCCGTCCCGACGTGCACGGCGGCCGTGCGGTCGTCGCCGCCGGTGCCGTCCTGGGTGATCCAGCGGGCCCGGCCCGACGACGTCACGGCGACGGCGAGCTGGTCGTTGCCGCCTGAGCTCGCCGCGCCCAGGGTTCCGCCGGTGTGGCCGACGGCGACCACGCCCTGCGTCGGTAGCGGCGCGAGTGCGCTGAACTGGTCGTTCTCGGTGGTGCCGAACTGGCTGAGCCAGTCCTGCTGGCCGGCGTCGGTGAACCGGGCGACCCACGCGTCCAGGCCGCCGTGCGCCGTCGCACCGGGCATCGCCTGCGACGTGACGCCCGCGACGTAGACGCGGCGGTCGGCGCCGATCGTGACGTCCAGCGCCTTGTCCTCGCCGGGGCCGCCGACCTGGCGGGTCCAGAGCAGCTCGCCGGCCGCGTCGAACCGGGCCAGCAGTGCGTCCTTGTCGCCGGCGTTCGGGGTGCCGCCGACGCTGCCGCTGGTGTAGCCGGCGACGTAGAGCCCGCCGTCCGGCGCCGGGACGCTCGCGTAGGCGCGGTCGGCCGCGGCCGGGTGGCCGAACCGCGTCAGCCAGGCCGTCTCGCCGGCGGGCGTCACCCGCGCTCCGAACGCGTCGCCGCCGGAGTAGCCGGCTGTGTAGAGGTCACCGCCCGGGCCGGTGCGCGGGCCGTAGACCCGGCCGGCGGGGACGAGCCGCAGCGTCCAGCCGTCGTCGCTGCTGAGGACGGGGCCGGCGCCGCCCTCGTTGACCGCGGTGACGGTGCCGCCGTCGGCCGTGACCGCGACGCCGCCCGCGCGGTCGTCGCCGCCGGTGCCGGTGATGGCGCCGGGCAGCGGGATCGGGTCGGTGGTGCGCAGCCGGCCGGCGACGTCGGCGAGACCGTCGCGGAACGCCGGGCGCCAGACGTCCCAGTCGTGCCCGCCGTCGAGCACGCGCAGCTCCGCCGTCACGCCGTCCACGCGCCTGGCCGCGTTGTACAGCCGGGCGGACTCGAAGTCGATGTCGTGCTGGGCGTCCTCGGGCGCCGGGTTCGCCCACTCGTCGTCGCCGACCGCGATGTACAGGTGCGTCGGGAGCTCCGGGTCGACGGCGCCGAGCAGCGCCGGGTAGTTCAGCTCGGTGTACCTGGCGTCGTCGAAGGCGGCGTCACCGCGGCCGAAGCCGCCGAACTCGCGCGCCGACGAGTCGGCCGGCGGCAGCGGCACGTAGGCGGCCGGGCTGAGCACCAGGCCGGCGGCGAAGACGTCCTGGTGGGCGAGGGCGTAGCGGAGCGCCCCGTACCCGCCCATCGAGTACCCGCCGACGGCCCTCGCGTCGCGGTCCGCGACCGTCCGGTAGGTATCGTCGACGTGGGCGACCAGGTCCTGCGTGATCGCCGTCTCGACCGCCGCGCCGCCGGTGTGCAGGGAGTCGACGTACCAGTTGCCGCGGTCGCTCCACGGCGCGTCCGGCATGACCGCGATCAGCGGCGGCACCGTCCCGTCGGCGATCAGGCGGTCGAGGTCGGCGCTCACCTGCTGCCAGGCGGCCATCGTGTCGCCGCGGCCGTGCAGCAGGTAGATCGTGGCGTACTCGTCGTCGCCGTCCTCGTAGCCGGCGGGCAGGTAGGCGGCGTACTCGACGGCCACGCCGGCGGCCCCGGCGGGCGCCGTCCCGGTCACGACGGTGCCCGCGGCCGGTTCGGTGCCGGACTCCGGCCCCGACCCCGAGCCCGACGTGGCGACGTGCAGGGCTGCGAGCAGCAAGGATGCCGCCGCCACTGTCGTCGCCCGGTTCAATGCCGCCATCCGCCGCTCCTTCGCGCCGTGGATCGGAAACGTTTCCGCCGACGGCCGGGGTGGCTGGATTCGGCGATTCCGGGAGGTCGGCGCTACTCCAGCACGCCTCCCGGCGACGCGTCAAGACCCCGCCGCCTGCGCCGGGCGTGGGCGGGGTGGGTGGGGTGGCGGCGCCGGGGTGAGCGGCGGGGCCGCGGGGTGCGGCGGCGCGGGTGGGTCGGGTGGGGGCGGGGCCGGCGGCGGGGCCGGGGCGACGGGCGTGCGCGGGGTTCGGGTCACGGGTTCGTATCGGCGACTTGACGGGACCGGGGGCGGCGCGATCCAATGTCCACCACATCCCGGAAACGTTTCCCCGCCCATCACTGCAAGGTCGCTCGGAAACGGTTCCGGCCCCGATCCACGAGGAGGTGGACGCACGTGTCGCAGCGCCGTCGGCCGACGATTCACGAGGTGGCCAAGGTCGCCGGGGTCTCGATCTCCTCGGTGTCGCGCGCGCTCAACGGCAACACCTCCAACGCCGACATGGTCGCCCGGGTGAACGCCGCGGTCCGGGAGGTCGGCTACGTCCCGAGCGTCGTCGCGCAGTCGCTGAAGACGCGGCACACGGGGCAGATCGCGTTCGCGATGGAGGACATCGGCAACGCCGCATACCTCGAGATGGTCCGCCGCATCCAGCCGACGCTGCGGGACGAGGGCTACCGGCTGCTGCTGCACAGCACCGGCGCCGACGTCGAGGATGAGCTGGGGGTGCTGGCCAGCCTCAGCCAGAACTACGTCGACGGGCTGATCCTGTGCCCGCTGCGCGTCACCGACCGGCACGTCGAGGCGCTGCGGCAGACCGCCGTCCCGGTCGTGGTGATCGGCCTGCTGCCGGACGACGTACCGGTGGACAACGTGCGGGCCGACTCGCGGGTGGGTGCGCAGCTGGCGGTCCAGCACCTGGCCGAGGCCGGCGCCCGCCGCATCGCGTTCATCGACGGCCCGCTGGACACCGTCCCCGGCCGGGCCCGCTACGACGGCTACCGCATGGGGCTCGCGGCGGCCGGCCGGGAGACGGACGACGCGCTGATCCGGTTCACCGACTTCCGGTTCGACGCCGGCCGCCAGACGGCGCGCGAGCTGCTCACCGAACACCCGGACGTCGACGCCGTGTTCGGCGCCAACGATCTCATCGCGATGGGCGCCCTGCACGCGCTGCGCGAACTCGGCCGCGACGTCCCCGGCGACGTGCGGGTGGTCGGCATGGACGACACCCCGCTGGCCGCCACCAGCTTCCCGCCGCTGTCCAGCGTCTCCCTCGGCTCGGCCGACCGTGGCCGCATCGCCGCGGAGCTGCTGCTGCGCCGGCTCGACGGCGACGACGCGCCGCCCGAGCGGGTCACCGTCCCGCCGTCGCTGACCGTCCGGGAGAGCAGCCGATGAGCGCCACCGCCACCGCGCGACGACCCGCGACCCGGCCCACGGAGCCGAAGCGCAAGGGCTTCCTCGGGCTGGACCGCGACGGGCTGCTGCTCGCCGTGCCGGCGCTGATCCCGGTCGTGCTGTTCAGCATGTACCCGCTGCTGCGCGGCATCTACCTGGGGTTCACCGACGCCGAGGCCGGGCGCAACAGCCAGACGTCGTTCACCGGCTTCGACAACTACACCCAGCTGCTCGGCGACTCGTACTTCTGGGACTCCTTCCGCATCGGGCTGATCTGGGCGTTCTGCGTCACGGTCCTGCAGTTCTTCGCCAGCCTCGGCCTCGCGCTGCTGCTCAACCAGAAGCTGCGGCTGCGCTGGCTGGCCCGCACGCTGGCGCTGGTGCCGTGGGCGATGCCGCCGGTCGTCATCGGCATCATGTGGCGGCTGGTGTACCACCCCAACGCGGGCATCCTGAACAGCACGCTCAAGGATCTCGGGATCATCGACTCCAACGTCGAATGGCTCAGCTCGCTGTCGCTGGCACTGCCCGCCGTCATCGTCGTCGGCGTGTGGTCGGGCATGCCGCAGACGACGGTGGTGCTGCTGGCCGGCCTGCAGAGCGTGTCCGAGGAGCTGAAGGAGGCGGCCGCGGTCGACGGCGCGGGACCGTGGCAGCGGTTCCGTAATGTGACGTGGCCGGCGCTGCGCCCCATCGTCACGGCGATGACGACGCTCGACTTCATCTGGAACTTCAACTCCTTCAGCCTCGTGTACGTGCTCACCGAGGGCGGGCCGGGCGGCTCGACCCGGCTGCCGATGCTGTTCGCGTACGAGGAGGCCTTCCGCTACGGCAACTACGGCTACGCGGCCGCGCTGGGCAACGCGATGGTGCTGGTGATCGCCGTGTTCGTCGTGTTCTACCTACGACGGCGCTACCGGGAGGAGGGCTGATCATGCGCGGCTTCCGCACGCTGGCGACGCCGGCGAAGTACGTGGCGCTGGTCGCGTACCTGGTGTTCCTGGCCTTCCCGCTGCTCTGGCTGATCTCGACGGCGTTCAAGCCGCCGCAGGAGATGGCGCTGATCGATCCGACGATCATCCCGGCCGAGCCGACGCTGGACAACTTCCGGCTCGCGTTCGAGCAGCAGCCGCTGGCCCGGGCGCTGCTCAACACGCTGATCATCGCCGGCACCTCGGCGCTGGTGACGGTGCTGCTGTCGATCCCGGCGGCCTACGTGATGGCGCGCTACCGCTCGGCGCTGAGCCGGATGACGATGCTCTGGGTGCTGCTGAGCCAGATGTTCCCGTTCATCCTGGTGATCATCCCGTTGTTCCTGCTGCTGCGCGACGCCGGGCTCTACGACACGCAGCTCGGCCTGATCATCGTCTACGTCGTCTGGAGCATGCCGTTCGCGCTGTGGATGCTGCGCAGCTACGTCGTCGGCATCCCGGTCGAGTTGGAGGAGGCCGCCGCGATGGACGGTGCCGGCAAGCTCCGCACGCTCAAGGACATCGTCGCGCCGCTGCTGGTGCCCGGTGTCGTCGCGGCCGCGCTGTTCGCGTTCGTCTCGGCGTGGAACGAGTTCCTGTTCGCCCTGGTCCTGCTCCGCACGCCGGAGCTGCAGACCATCTCACTGACGCTGGTGAAGTTCATCGGGGCGGAGGGGGTGGCGCGGCTGGGCCCGCTGGCGGCCGCCGCGCTCGTCGCCACCATCCCGAGCCTCGTCTTCTTCGCCATCATCCAACGCCGTCTCGTCGGGGGCATGCTCGGCGGCGCGGTGAAGTCCTGACCACCCACATCACCCCAGGAGGGATCGTGCGCAGAGCAGCAACGATCGTGTCCGCCGGCGTCCTCAGCGCCGGCCTCGTGCTGGCCGGCTGCGGCTCCGGCGACGGAGACGGCGACGGCGCCGGGACGGGCAGCGGCGGCGACCCGGTGACGCTGACCTTCCAGAGCCTGGCCTTCCAGCCGGAGTCCATCGCGGCGAACCAGCAGATCATCGAGCAGTGGAACGCCGACAACCCCGACATCCAGGTCGAGTACCTGCAGGGTGACTGGGCCTCGGTGCAGGACCAGCTGGTGACGGCGTTCGAGGGCGGCACCGCTCCGGACCTCGTCCACTACGAGGCGTCCTACCTGCAGGACTTCGCCGACCGCGGCTGGATCCTCGACCTCACGGACCTCGTCCCGGAGACGCTGACCGACGACATCCTCGACGGCGCGTGGGAGGCGGTCACGTTCGACGACTCCGTCTACGCGGTGCCGTTCCTGCTGGACGCGCAGGTGATCTTCGCCAACAAGACGCTGCTCGACGCGGCCGGCATCGCGGTGCCCACGCCGGACGACCCGTGGACGTGGGACGAGTTCGCCGACATCTCGACGCAGCTCACCGACGCCGACACGTTCGGCGTGGCGTGGACGTTGAAGGACCCGGCCAACCGGATGCTCAACCTCGCCATGAACTTCGGCGGCGGGTTCTTCGAGGAGTCCGACGGCGCCAGCACGGCGATCTTCGGCGACCCGGAGAAGGAGGCGTTCCAGCGCATCTACGACCAGCTCTACGTGGACAAGAGCGCCGCGACCGACGCCATCGGCATGGGCGGCTCCGACCCGCTGCCGGGCTTCTTCGCCGGCCAGTACGCCATGCTCCCGAAGGGCATCTGGTTCCGTCAGCAGATCATCGACCAGGCCCCCGAGGGCTTCGAGTGGGTGACCATCCCGGCGCTGGAGGGCGACTCGCAGGCGCAGGCGGCGGCGCCGCAGACGATCTCGGTCGCGGCCGAGTCCGAGCACCCCGAGGAGGCGATGGCCTTCCTCGAGTACATGCTCAACCCGGAGAACCAGGCGCTGCTGGCGAAGGGCGACTGGATGATCCCGGCGAGCTCCGCGGCCGCCGAGGACCCCGTCCTGACCGAGACGCCGGACTGGCCCGTCGCGGCCGCGTCCGGGACGTTCCTCGAGCAGGCGCCGTTCCAGCGGGTCCGCGGCTACGAGGAGTGGAAGAACAAGGTCGCCAACCCGTCGATCGAGGAGTTCTTCGCCAACGCGATCTCGCTGGACGAGCTCGGCACCCGGCTGACCGAGGACGGCAACGAGATCCTGGAGCGCTACAACCGCTGACGGCGGTGGCGCGGCGAGTTCGGAGGAGTAGTCGATGAGGGACCGCGCGCGAGGGTGCCTGCTCGGGCTCGCCATCGGCGACGCCATGGGCGCCCCCGCGGAGAACCTGACGGCCGAGCAGATCGCGGCCCGCTGGGGCACGGTGACGGGGTTCCTCACCGACCGGCCGTCGGGGACCGACGACACCGAGTACGCCGCGTTCAGCGCGCTGCTGCTGCTCGACCACGGCGCCAGGCTGACCAGCGAGCACGTGGCCGACGCGTGGATCACGCACCTGGCTGGGCAGTCCGGCGGGTTCTCCGGCGCCGGGTTCAGCGAGTTGGGCACCATCGAGAACCTGCGGGCCGGACTGCGGCCGCCGGCCAGCGGGCGGCACCTGCATTCCTGGAGCGACGGGCTGGCGATGCGGGCCGCGGTGCACGGCGTGTACGCGGCCGGCGACCCGCTGCTGGCCGCTCGCCTGGCCACCGTCGACGGCGCGGTCAGCCACGACGGCGAGGGCGTGCACGCCGGGGTCGCGGTGGCCGCCGCGGTCGCCGTCGCGATGACGGGGAACGCCTCCGCCGCCGAGGTCGGCGCCGCCGCGCTGGCCGCCGTCCCGGCCGACTCGTGGACGGCGCGGTCGCTGCGGTCGGCGCTGGTCCACGCGGGGGACGTGCCCGCGCTGCTGGACGCCGTCGTCGTCCGGTCGTATCCGTGGACGGACCTGGCGCCGGAGGCGGTCGCGCTGGCGTTCGGCGCGTTCCTCGCGGCGGGCGGCGGGTTCGCCGACGCCGTCACGGGGGCGGTGTCGATGGGCCGCGACGCCGACACCACCGCCGCCATCGCCGGGGCGCTGGCCGGGGCGCTCGGCGGCCTGGACGCGGTGCCGGCGCGGTGGCGGGAGCAGATCGGGCCGGTCACCGGCCGCTGCCTGGGCGAGGTGGTGGCGGGGCTGCATCCGCTCGACCTGGCCGACCGGCTGGCCGATCACCTGGAGGACGAGTGACGGGACGGCTGGGGCGGACGGCGCCGCGGAGCTCGCGTCCGGTGCGTTGTGTGCCACGCGAGGTGGTAGGTCGACCCCTCCCGGCCCGGGTGGGGCCCACCCTAGGGGCGGGCACCGACAACGTTCGACACGCGCGGCCGGCGGGGTGCGGTGCACGGCGGGAGGACGGTTCGTGAGGGAACGGCAGGACCTGATCGCCGGGGCGCTGCTCGGGCTCGCCATCGGCGACGCCGCGGGGTGGCCGTCGGCGCGGCACCGGGCGGCGCTGCTGCCGCCGTGGACCCGGCGGCTGCACCGCGAGCTGGACGCGTTCGCCGAGACCGAGCAGGTGACGTCCCTGCCGGTGCCGTTCGCGCTGAATCAGCCGACGGCGCCGCTGCGGCTGGGCCCGTCCGACGACGCGGAGTGGGTGGCGTGGACGCTGACCTGGCTCGGCGCCGCGAGCAAGCCGCTGACGCGCGGCGACGTCCACGAGCGGTGGCGGACGGCGGCCACGAACGGGACACTGCCGCGCGGCCGGATCAGCGTCGCCGCCGCGGCCGACGCGCTGCGCAGAGACGTCGATCCGCCGGTGACGGGGCACGACAACCCGCACCACTTCGACGACGCCGCGGCGGTGCGGGCGGTCGCGGCCGGGCTGGTGGCCGACGGCAGCGGCACGGCGGCCACGCTGGCCGGCTGGGACGCCGAGGTGACGAACGCCGGTGACGGGGTGTCCGCGGCGCGGGCGGTGGCCGCGACGATCGCGCGGCTGGTCCGCGGCGAACCGCTGGCCACGGCATGGGCGGCGGCCGCCGCCGAGCACGTCCCACCGGACACCCTGCTGGCGGACAACCTCGCCCGGGCGCAAGTGGCGACGGCCGGGGTCACCACCGCCGCCGACGCCGTCCCGCTGCTGGACGAGCCGGCCGGTCACGTCTACAGCTACGGCGTCGCCGCGGCGCAGACGCTGCCGGTCGCCGTCGCGCTGGCGCTGGCCGCGGAGCGCGGCGGGGAACCACCCATCGCCGCGGTCACCGCCGCCGCCTGCCTGCCCACCCTGGCCGACAGCGCGCCGCCACTGACGGGAGCCCTCGCCGGCGCGGCGCACGGCCTGAGCGCACTCCCCACGACCTGGGCCGAGCGGTGCCGGCGACTCGCCGGCTGCTGCGCGCCCGATCTGGCCGGACTCGACCTGGTCGAGCTGGCGGGCTCCATCGAGGAAAGGACGATCCTTTGAGCAACGACGCACTCATCGATACCGCGGTCGGATGCCTGACGGGAGCCGCTGTCGGCGACGCGCTCGGTGGTGCGACGGAGGGCTGGTCGCCGCAGCAGATCCGGGACCGGTGGGGCGGCTGGGTCGAGGGCATCGTCCCGCCGTACTACGAGGACTGGCGCACCGCGCGGCCCATCGCGCCGTACCACAAGGGCGACGGCCACGTCACCGACGACACCCTCATGACGCACCTGGTGGTCGACGTGTATGAGCAGGCCGGGGCACACCTGACCGCGTACGACGTCGCCGAGCGGCTGGTGCCGCTGATGATCGGCCGCAAGGTCTGGATCCCCGAGCTGGAGGCCGAGGCGCTGCCGCTGCAGCGGGTCTTCCTCGCGGAGAAGTTCATGGCGCTGCGGCTGCACTGGGGGCACGCCGACCCGCGTGAGGCCGGCGTCGGCAACGCGGTGAACTGCGGCGCGGCCATGTACATCGCGCCGGTCGGCATCGTCAACGCCGCCGACCCGGACGCCGCCTACGCCGAGGCCATCGACGTCGCGGGCGCGCACCAGTCGTCCTACGGGCGCGAGGCGGCCGGTGTCATGGCGGCCTGCGTGGCCGCGGCCGCGGCGCCTGGGGCGACGGTCGACGACGTGCTGGCGACGGCGGTGCGGCTGGCCAAGGACGGGACGAGGGCCGGCATCGAGGCGGTGCTGGAGACGGCGGCGTCGATCGGGCACTGGACCGAGGCGGTCGAGTCGGGCAAGCTGCGCGCCGCCGTCGGCCCGTACGACACCGTCGGCGACGACTACCGCAACCAGGGCCTCGGCGCCCGCCGCCCGAGCCGCGTGCACACCATCGAGGAGCTGCCGGTCGCGCTGGGGTTCCTGGCCATCGCCGGCGGCGACTGGCGCGACGCGGTCGTCGGCGGCGTCAACTACGGTCGCGACTCCGACTCGATCGCGTCGATGGCCGGGGCCATCGCCGGTGCCCTCGGCGGGCGCGCCGCGGTGCCGGCCGACCTGGTGACGGCGGTCGCGGCGGCCAGCAAGGTCGACATCACCGGGCCGGGGGAGCGGCTGGCGGCGGTGACGGCGTCGGTGCGGGCTGCGGACGCGGCCCGGCGGGCGGCCGTCGACGCCGCCTTCGGCGGGCTGGCCTGATGCGGCTCACCTGGATCCAGCCGGAGGACCTGGCCGGGCACGCGTTCGCGCAGGCCGACGAGGACGGCGTCGACGTCGCGGACCTGCGGGCCCGGTGGGTCGCGGCCGGTGGTGACGACGCGCCGGTGCGGACGGGGGCCTCGGACGTCCCTGCGCCGGAGCTGCGGGCGCTGGCCGCGCGGCTGCTGGACGAGCTCGACACGCGGCCGTCGCCGTACGACGCTCTGGAGCCGACGGACCTGGCCTCGATCGAGGCGGGCTGGCCGGCGAACGCTCGACGCGAGGCCGCCGACCTCGACCGCCTGCACGGCGCCTGGCTCGGCCGCGCCGCCGGGTGCCTGCTCGGCAAGCCGGTGGAGAAGATCTCGCGGGCCGGGATCCGGGAGATCCTGGAGGCGACCGGCCGCTGGCCGCTGACCGACTGGTTCACCGCGGTGGGCCTGCCCGCCGACGTCGCGGCCCGCCATCCGTGGAACCGCCGGAGCGCGGCGACCAGCCTGGCCGAGAACATCGACGGCATGCCCGAGGACGACGACCTCAACTTCCCGATGCTCAACCTCGCGCTGCTGGAGACCCACGGCGCCGGGTTCACCACCGTGGACGTCGCGCAGCGCTGGCTGGCAGAGCTGCCGGCCGGGCGGGTGTTCACCGCCGAGCGGGTCGCCTACCGCAACCTGCTGCTCGGCCACCTGCCGCCGGCCACGGCGACGGTGCGCAACCCGTTCCGGGACTGGATCGGCGCGCAGATCCGCGGCGACGTGTTCGGCTGGGCCCGGCCCGGGGACCCCGCCGGAGCGGCCGGGCTGGCCTGGCGCGACGCCGTGCTCAGCCACACCCGCAACGGCGTGTACGGCGAGCTGTTCGCGGCCGCGGCGTGCGCCGCGTCGCTGGTCGCGGCGACGGTGGACGACGTGATCGACGCCGGGCTGTCCGTCGTCCCGGCGTCGTCGCGCTACGCCGAGGCGGTCCGGTTCGCGCGTGCGACCGCCGAGAAGGAGCCTGACTGGGAGGCCGTCGTCGACGCGATCGAGGCGCGCTACGGGCACCTGCACTGGGTGCACGTCCTGAACAACGCCGCGCTGGTCGTGGCCGCGCTGGTGCACGGTGGCGGCGACTACGAGCGGTCGATCACGGCCGTCGTCAGCGGCGGCTGGGACACCGACTCCAACGGCGCCACCGTCGGCTCGGTCGTCGGCGGGCTGACCGGCGCCGCCGCGCTGCCCGAGCGGTGGATCGCGCCGCTGCGCAACCGGGTCGGCACGACGCTGGCCGGGTTCGACGGCATCGGCTTCGACGTGCTCGCGGCCCGGACGGTGGCGGTGAGCGCGCCGTGATCGCCGTCCTGGGCAGCGCCAACATGGACCTCGTCGCGACCGTCGACCGCGCGCCGGGCCGCGGCGAGACCGTCACCGGCCACACCTTCACCACGGTCCCCGGCGGCAAGGGCGCGAACCAGGCGCTCGCGGCCGCGCGGGCCGGCGGCGACGTCGCGTTCCTCGGCGCCGTGGGCGACGACGACTTCGGCCGGCGCATCACGACGCTGCTGGCCGACGCGGGGATCGACGTGTCCGGGCTGGCGGTAGGCGACCGGCCGACCGGGACCGCGCACATCACCGTCGACGCGACCGGCGACAACTCGATCGTCGTCGTGCCGGGCGCGAACGGGACGGTGACGGAGCTGACCGACGCGCACCGGGCCGTGCTGGACCGGGCGCAGCTCGTCATGATGCAGCTGGAGCTGCCGTTGCCGCTGGTCACGGCCGCGGCGCGGTACGCACGGTCGCGCGGCGTGCGGGTGGTGCTGACCCCGGCGCCCGCGGTGCCGCTGCCCGCGGAGCTGCTGGCCGCGGTCGACGTCCTGGTGCCGAACGAGCACGAGGCGGCGCTGCTGGCCGGCTTCGCGGACCCGGTCGAGGCGGCTCGATCGCTGGCGGCGGGCGGCGGCGACGTCGTCGTGACGCTGGGCGGACGGGGCGCGCTGCGGGTCGGCGGCGGCACGGAGACGCGGGTGCCCGCGTTCGAGGTCGAGGCGGTCGACACGACGGCGGCCGGCGACACCTTCGCCGGGGTGCTCGCCGTCGGCCTGGCCGAGGGCCTGGACTGGGACGACGCGCTGCGACGGGCGTCGGCGGCGGCCGCGCTGTCGGTGCGGCGGGCCGGCGCGTCGTCGTCGATGCCGGACCGAGCCGAGATCGACGCATTCCTCACGGAGGGCTGATGCTGAACCCGTACGTGCCGCGCCCGATCGACCGGCCGGCGGCGGTGCCGCTGGCGCCGGACGCCGACCTGGCGGTGCTGGACGAGGCGAAGATCTTCGCCGCGCCGGACGACCCGGCCGACTGGCCGGCCTGGCGGGCGGCGCTCACCCGCTGGCGCGACGGCGCCCGGGCCGGCTACGACGGGTCGCGCTACGACGTCGAGCGGACCGACGGCTTCGTCGTCGCGCTGGCCTGGCTCTGGGACGAGCTGCTGTACGACCACGCGACCGGCCGGTTCGACGTCGACGGCTACCTGGCCGCGGCGGCGCGCGAGTTCGGCGGCTTCGACGGGGTCGTGCTCTGGCACGCGTACCCGAACGAGGGCATCGACGGGCGCGACCAGTTCGCCTTCTTCGACGTGCCCGAGCTGCCGTCCGTCGTCGCCGCCTTCCAGGCCGCCGGCGTGCGGGTGTTCGTCTCCTACTACCCGTGGGAGTCGTCCGACCCCGCGGCCGTCGTCGCGCTGGTCGAGCGGCTCGGCGCCGACGGCGTCTTCCTGGACAGCTCGAAGGAGGGCTCGGCCGAGGTCCGGGCCGGGCTGGACGCGCTGCGGCCGGGGCTGTCGATGGAGGGCGAGTCGCGGCTGCCGCTGGCCCGCGTGCACGACCACACGATGTCGTGGGCGCAGTGGTTCGCCGACTCGCCGGTGCCGGGCGTGCTGCGCGCGACCTGGTTCGAGCGGCGGCACGTACTGCACCACACCCGCCGCTGGAACCACAGCCACCTGGAGGAGCTGCAGTCGGCCTGGCTGAACGGCTCCGGGCTGCTGGTGTGGGAGACGGTGTTCGGGGTGTGGGTGGGCTGGAGCGCGCGCGACCGGTCGCTGCTGCGCTCGATGCGCCGCGTGCAGCGCGAGTACCGCGACTGGCTCCAGGGCGATGACTGGACGCCGCTGGCCGACCACCCCGGCGACGGCGCACCGGTGTACGCGTCGCGGTGGGTGCACGACGGCGTGCCGCTGTGGACCGTCGTGAACCGGAGCGACGCCGAGTGGGACGGCCCGTGGCTGGCGGTGGAAGCGACGGGCGCGTTCACCGAGCTGACCACCGGCACCGCGCTGTCGGTGACGAAGGACGAGGACGGGCGGACGGTGATCGGCGGGCGGCTGCCGGCCGGCGGCGTGGCAGCGGTCGTCGCAGCGGCGGCGGCGCCGGGTGCCGTGGTCGTGGACGACGACGCGATGTTCCCGCGGCGGCCGGCCGTGCGGGTGCCGGCGCCGTCGGCGGCCGTCGCCGAAACGCCGCCCGGCCTGGCCAGGGTGGAGGGCGGCCGGCACGACCTCGTCGTCCGGTACCGGATCCGGGAGACCGGCCTGTACGACGAGGCTCCGTACGTCGACGAGTGGAAGCCGCTGCCGCCCCGGCTGCACGCAGACGGCACCGCGCACCGCCGCGTGGAGGTGCCGCCGTTCGCCGTCGGCCGCACCGAGGTGACCAACGAGGAGTTCGCCGCGTTCCTCGCCGCGACCGGGTACCGGCCGGTGCGCCCGGAGCGGTTCCTCGCGCACTGGCGCGACGGGAAGCAGCGCGGCGCCGACCCCGTCACGTACGTCGACCTCGCCGACGCCCGCGCGTACGCCGCGTGGGCCGGGCTGCGGCTGCCGACCGAGGACGAGTGGCAGGTCGCGGGCGAGGCCGGGCTGCTGGAGCGCGGCGCGCCCGCCGTCTGGAACCTGACCGAGAGCGAGCACGCCGACGGCCGCACCCGGTTCGTCGTCCTCAAGGGCGGCTCCGACTGGGTGCCGACCGGCTCGGACTGGTACTTCGACGGCGGCCGCCGCACACCCGACTTCTCGGCGAAGTACCTGCTCATGGGTGCGGGGCTGGACCGCTCGCCGTCCGTCGGGTTCCGCTGCGCCGTGGGGGTGACGGCGTGAGCGGGCCGCTGGCGGGTCTGCGCGTCGTCGACGCCGCGACGCTGTTCGCCGGGCCGATCGCCGCGATGCACCTCGGCGACATGGGCGCCGACGTCGTCAAGGTCGAGCACCCGCGCCGCCCGGACCCGTCGCGCGGGCACGGGCCGGCGAAGGACGGGCAGAACCTGTGGTGGAAGACGCTCGGCCGGAACAAGCAGACGATGACGCTGGACCTGTCGCACGAGCGCGGCCAGGAGGTGTTCCGGCGGCTGGCCCGCGAGGCGGACGTCGTCATCGAGAACTTCCGGCCGGACACGCTGGAGCGGTGGAACCTCGGGTACTCCACGCTGGCGGCCGACAATCCGGGCCTGATCCTCGCCCGCGTCACCGGGTTCGGCCAGGTCGGCCCGTACCGGCGGCGGCCCGGGTTCGGCACGCTGGCCGAGGCGATGAGCGGGTTCGCCGCGATGACCGGTGAGCCGGACGGCCCGCCGACGCTGCCGCCGTTCGGGCTGGCCGACGGCATCACGGCGCTGGCGACGGCGTTCGCGGTGACGTCGGCGCTGCACGCCCGGGCGTCGAGCGGCCGCGGGCAGGTGGTCGACCTCGCGATCGTCGAGCCGATGCTGTCCGTGCTCGGGCCGCAGCTGACCCGCTGGGACCAGTTGGGGACGGTGCAGCCGCGCACCGGCAACCGGTCGGCGAACAACGCGCCGCGCAACACCTACCGCACGTCGGACGGCCGCTGGGTCGCGGTGTCGACCAGCTCGCAGAGCATCGCCGAGCGGGTCATGCGGCTGGTCGGGCGGCCCGACGTCGTCGACGAGCCGTGGTTCGCGACCGGCGCCGGCCGGGCTTCGCATGTGGACGAGCTGGACGAGGCCGTTGGGGCCTGGGTCGCCGCGCGGACGCGGTCCGAGGTGGTGGCGGAGTTCGAGGAGGCGCAGGCCGCGGTGGCGCCCGTCTACGACGCGTCCGACATCGCCGCCGACCCGCAGCTGGACGCGCTCGGGACGGTGCTGCGGATGCCCGACGACGACCTCGGCGAGGTCGCGATGCAGAACGTGCTGTTCCGGCTCTCCGAGACGCCCGGATCGGTGCGGTGGACCGGGCGGGCGCACGGCGCCGACACCGCGGCGGTGCTGGGGTCGCTCGGGTACTCGGCCGGCGACATCTCGTCGTTGCGGGCGGAGGGGGTCGTGTGAGCCTGGTGCTGACGCTGCTCTACGTGCCCGCCGACCGGCCGGACCGCGCGGCGAAGGCGCTCGCGTCGGCGGCGGACGTCGTGATCCTCGACCTGGAGGACGCCGTGGCGCCGTCGGCGAAGGACGCGGCGCGGGCCGGCGTCGGTTCGTTGTTGACGGACGAGCGGGCCGTGCAGGTGCGGGTGAACGCGCCCGGCACCCCGTGGGGCGCCGACGACCTCGCCATGGTCGCCGGGCTGCCGCCGTCCGTCGGGGTGCGGGTGCCGAAGGTGTCGTCGCCGGCGGACGTGGCCGCCGTGCGCGCGGTGGCAGGGCCGCGGCCGGTGCACGTGCTGCTGGAGACGGCCGCCGGGGTCGAGGCGGCGTACGCCGTCGCGTCGGCGCCCGGTGTGGCGTCGATCGGGCTGGGCGAGGCCGACCTCGCCTCCGACCTGGGCGTCTCGGGCCCGGACGGGCTGGCGTGGTGCCGGCAGCGGCTGGTGGTCGCGGCGCGGGCGGCCGGGCTGCCGCCTCCGGCGATGGCCGTCTGGGCCGACCTGCGCGACGACGACGGGCTGGCCGCGTCGTGCCGGGCCGGACGCGCGCTCGGCTTCGTCGGGCGGGCCGCGATCCACCCGAAGCAGCTGCCAGTCATCGAGGCGGGGTTCCGCCCGTCGGCGGACGAGGTGGAGCGGGCGGCCGAGGTGGTCGCCGCGGTCGGCGCCGGCGGCGTCGCCGTCCTGCCCGGTGGCCGCTTCGTCGACGTCGCCATGGTCGCCCAGGCCCGCCGGGTGCTCGCCCTCGCCGCCCGCACCACCCCACTCCCCGTTGATCTTGGAGTAAGCGTGGAGTCGCGGGGCGAGATGTCCGATTGATCCCACGGTTACTCCAAGATCAACTTGGCGGGGCTAGGGTGACGGGGTGCTGGACGACGGGGTGGTGGGGCGCCTGCGGGCCGCGGGGTGCGTGTTCGCGGAGGACGAGGCGCGGCTGATCGCGGAGACCGCGCGCACCCCGGCCGAAACCGAGGCGATGGTGGCCCGGCGGGTGGCGGGCGAGCCGCTCGAGCACGTCCTGGGCTGGGCCGCGTTCGCCGGGCTGCGCGTCGCCGTCGGCCCCGGGGTGTTCGTGCCGCGGCACCGCAGTGAGCTGCTGGTCGACCTCGCGCGGGCGCGGGTGCGGCCGGGCGCCGTCGTCGTCGACCTCGGGTGCGGGACGGGGGCGCTGGGGCTCGCCGCGGTGCGCGGGATCGACGGCGTCGAGCTGCACGCCGCCGACGTCGACCCGGACGCGGTCGCGTGCGCCCGCCGCAACGTCGAACCGGCCGGCCACGTCCACCAGGGCGACCTCTACGACGCGCTGCCGGAGGACCTGCGGGGGCGGGTGGACGTGCTGCTGGCCAGCCCGCCGTACGTGCCGACGGCGGCGATCGCGCTGATGCCGCCGGAGGCCCGCGACCACGAGCCGCGCACCGCCCTCGACGGCGGCGGCGACGGGCTCGACCTCGTCCGCCGCATCGCCGCCGGGGCGCCGGACTGGCTGCGCGACGGCAGCGGCGTCCTCCTGATCGAGCTGAGCACCGCCCAGGCCGCGGCGGCCGCCGGCGCGGTGAGCGACGCGGGCCTGACGGCCGGACAGCACCACGACGACGAGGCGGCCGTCGTCACCGGGACGTGAGGAACGGGGAGTCGCCATCTCCGCAGCGGGACGGCGACTCCCCGTGGGCTACTGCCAGAGGGCGTTCGCGACCTGCGGGAACAGGCCTTCCGGATGCGAGCGGTAGAGCGGCTCGGTGGCGAACAGTGTGACGTCGGCGCCGCCGGCCACGCCGCTGACGACGACCGGCTGACCGGCGACGGCCTCGTGCCCGATCCAGTGACCGGCCAGGAAGAAGCCCTCGTCGCCGAAGCGCTGGTCGACGCGGACGCCCGCGCCCAGGCCGGTGAAGTGCTGCGGGTTGCTGACGAACGACGACGGCGACGCGGTGCCGGTGACCGGCGAGGCCGGGTCGTTCGTCACCGCGACGATGCCGTTGGCGGAGTTCCACTCGCGCGGGTCGACCAGGTCGACGTCCAGGAGGGCGGCGCGGTCGCTGAACGCCCAGCCGCTCGCGCCGCGCCCGACGATGCTGCCGCCGCCCGCCCGCCAGGCCGCGAACGCCGCCTGCCGTGTCGCGTCCAGCTGCCGCGGGTCGAACCCGGCGGTCGAGACGTACAGGGCGTCGAAGTCGGCGAACGCGTACGTCCCGGCGTTGAACCCGGCCGCGTTGACGTTCGTCGTGGCGAAGCCCATGCGGGCCAGCGCGTGCAGCTCGTCGGCCGGTGCGCTGGTGCCGACGCGCGCGACGTCCACCGCGACGGCGCCCCGCAGCGCCGCGGTGCCGACGGCGGAGAACGCGATGCCGTACGTCGCCGCCGCGTCCTCGACGAGGGAGCGGGCCGAGCCGGGCACCGCGAAGACCCCGGACGCCGTCCGCCGCACCGGGACACCGGCGTCGACGAACGTGTTCACCGCCTGGATGCCGGCCAGTGTGCCGGCGGCGAACCCGTAGTGCGCGGGCCGGCCGGGCGGCACGTACCCCGTAGGCGCCACCGCCGAGATCGGCGACAGCGCCCGGCCGTCCAGCGCCGAACCGGCCGGCACCGTCGCGACGTCCGCGCCCCACAGGGACGCCTGACTCCACGCCGAGATGTCGTACATCGTCGGGAAGTTCGTCGTGACGTCGCGGCCGACGTCGAGGATCGTGCTGGCCAGGCCGCGCTTGGCCTGGAACATGTCGACGACGTACGAGCCGGCCGGGTAGGTGGCGCCGCCGGCGGTGAACGGCCGCCGCGCCTGGCGCACCTCGACGTCGTTGTCGAGCAGGAACCGCGCCAGTCGCGCGGCGCCGGTGTCACCGCGCCGCTCGGCCGGGATGACGTAGGCCCGCGGGTAGTCCTGCAGGAACGTCTTCGCGTTGTCGCCGAGCGCGAGCGACAGGGCGAGGTCGTCGCCGATCGGCCGCGACGACTCGCCGGCCGCGCCGCGCCGGAAGATCTCCAGCTGGTCGGCGAGCAGGCTCATCCGGTTCTCGTGCGCCCACGCGAAGTTGGCCTCGATGGTGGCGCGTGAGACGGCGGTGTTGATGCGGGTCAGCTCGTGCCGCTCCGGCGGCGTCAGCTCCGGGTCCCGCGGGTTGTGCGGGATCTCGACGGTGTGCCCGACGGCGCCGTGGTACATCGCGTACATCGGGGTGAAGATCGGCGGCCAGTCGTCCCAGCCGTCGGTCTGGTTCCGGAACGGGATGTTGACCTCGGTGACACTCGGCTCGCCGAGCCCCAGCACCGCCTCCTCCATGGCCAGGCCGTTGCGGATGGCCTGCCGGATGTAGAGGTCGTACTCGTAGTTCTCGCCGTGCGGTCCGGTGGTCGGCTCGATCAGCGTCGTGCCGGTGTAGCCGTGCTCGTCCAGCATCGTCAGCGGGTCGTAGCGGATCAGCTGGGCGCGGACGGCGCGCGACTCGGGCTGCGACGCGGTGATGTAGTCGCGGTTGATGTCGAACCCGTTGCCGTTGGAGCGGGTGCCGGCGATGCGGCCGTCCGGGTTGTTCGTGACGACCATCGCGATGACGTGCTGGTCCAGCAGCTCGGTGACCTCGGCGTCGGACGAGAACGCCAGCTCGTCGAGCACCTGCAGCGTCGCGTCGGTGCCCTCCCACTCGTTGCCGTGGATGTTGCTGTTGACGAACAGCGGCGACTTCCAGTCGTCGTACTCGCCGGCCTCCATGGCGGCGAGCGCGGCGTCGGGGTCGGCGCTGCGCAGGTCGGACAGCCGCTGCCACTCCGTCCACTCGGCGTCGCTCATCGGGTCGGTGACGACGACGAGGTGCAGGTCACGGCCGAGCGCGGACTGCCCGATGATCTCGACGCTGACGCGGTCGCTCTCCTGCAGCGCGCGCAGCGCCGGCGCGATGGCGTGGTACGGCGTCAGGTTCAGCGGGATCGACGCGTCGGCAGGGTTCTCCGGCACGTCGACGATGACGTCGTCGCGCGGCTGGCCGGGCAACTGGGCCGGAGCGGCGGAGAGCGTCGACAGCAGCGCCGCCGCGTCCGCCGGGGCGAGCGACGGCGTCAGGTCCGACGCCTGCGTGCGGTCCTCGGGGGTGCGCTGAGACGGCGCCAGCGCGCCGTCGTCGGGGGCGGCCGGAGCGGCCAGCGCCACCGACACCGTCAGCACGAGTCCGGCGAGGCCGGCGGGCAGCGAGCGAGTCCACATGAGGCGGCCCCTTGGGACGTGGCGGGCTGAGGGTCTGGTCATCCTGTCGCCTCCGGGCGGGCGATGACAAGAGGTGCTTTCTCCTGATTCGGGGTGACAAGGCAGCCAGACTTGCCGTCAAAGCTTCCAATCGAGGCGATATCGGCCATAGGTTACGGGTCAACCCCGTCCGACCGGCGGGGCCTTGTCATGCCGTACGACTGAACGAGGAGCGCCGATGACACGACCATCGAGAGCGCCGGGGAGGCGGGCCGTCAACCGGCGCGCCGGACTCGCCGCGACCGCCGCGGTGGCCCTGGCCGCCGGGACGCTCGGCACCGTCGCCGCCGGCACCGCAGCGCCCGCGAGCGACGGCTACCTCGGCACCCTCGCCGAGCTGGCCGGGCTGCCGGAGCCGTCCGGTGAGCTGACGCACGAGCCCACCGGCGCGTGGTTCGTCGAGCTGACCGCGAAGCCGGTCGCCGACGGCGGCAGCCGCGCCGCCGCGCAGAGCCAGCAGGACCGCGTCCTCGCCGAGGCCGACGCGCTGGGCGCCGACGTCGACGTCCGCTACACCTACGACCGGCTGTGGAACGGCCTGTCGGTGACGGCGTCCGAGGCCGACATCAGCCGGCTGGCCGGCTCGGCCGAGGTCGCCGCGGTGTACCCGGTGGTCACCGTCGACGCGCCCGACCCGGCGACGTCCGAGCCCGCGATGGACTCCGCGCTGGGCATGACCGGCGCCGACATCGCGCAGAGCGAGCTGGGCTTCAGCGGCGACGGCCTCAAGGTCGGCATCGTCGACACCGGCATCGACATCGACCACCCGGACCTCGGCGGCGGCGGCACGCCCGGCGAGACGGCGTTCCCGACCGGCCGCGTCGTGGCCGGCTACGACTTCGTCGGCGACGACTACAACGCCGACGACACCTCCGCCGCCTACCAGCCCGTTCCCAGCCCCGACGACAACCCGGACGACTGCAACGGACACGGCAGTCACGTCGCCGGGATCGTCGGCGCGAGCGGCGACAGCGCGGCCGGCGGCGTCACCGGCGTGGCGCCGGACGTCGAGTTCGGCGCGTACCGCGTGTTCGGCTGCGGCGGCTCGACGACGTCCGACATCATCCTGGCCGCGCTGGAGCGGGCGCACGCCGACGACATGGACGTCGTCAACATGAGCCTCGGCGCCGGCTTCGTCACCTGGCCGGAGTACCCGACGGCGACGGCCAGCGACGCGCTGGTCGACGACGGCGTCGTGGTGGTCGCGTCGATCGGCAACAACGGCACGTCCGGCACCTGGTCCGCGGGCGCACCGGGCGTCGGCGAGAAGGTCATCGGCGTCGCGTCGTTCGACAACACCGAGTACGACGCGCGGATGTTCACCGTCAGCCCGGACGGCCGCGAGATCGGCTTCGCGGAGGCGAGCGGCGCGCCCAGCGCACCGACGTCCGGTGATGTCCCGCTGTCGCGCACCGGCACGCCCGACTCCACCCAGGACGGGTGCACCGCGGCCGGGGCGCTGCCCGACCTGAGCGGCACCGTCGCGCTGATCGAGCGCGGCACCTGCCCGTTCTACGAGAAGGCGCGCAACGCCCAGCAGGCCGGCGCGGCCGCCGTCGTCCTCTACAACAACGTGCCCGGCGCGTTCGCGCCGACGGTGGCGCCGCCGACCCCGGCCGACCCGCCGATCACCGTCCCCGTCGTCGCCGTCGACCAGGAGACCGGCGTCGAGCTGGACGGCCGCATCGCCGCCGGCGCCACGACGCTGACCTGGACCGACCAGACCACCACCGTCGAGAACTCGACCGGCGGGCTGGTCTCGTCGTTCAGCTCCTACGGCATGGCGTCGGACCTGTCGCTGAAGCCGGACCTCGGCGCGCCGGGCGGGCTGATCCGCTCGACCTACCCGCTCGAGGGCGACGGCTACGCCGTCCTCTCCGGCACCTCGATGTCGTCGCCGCACGTCGCCGGCGCGGTCGCCCTGCTGCTGCAGGCGCACCCGTCGCTCAGCCCCGAGCAGGTCCGCGACGTGCTGCAGAACAGCGCCGACCCGGCCGACTGGTCGCTGGTCCCGGGCGCCGGGTACGTCGAGCCGGCCCACCGTCAGGGCGCCGGCATGCTCGACATCGACGACGCGATCCTCGCGCCGGTCGCCGTGGCGCCGGGCAAGCTGTCGCTCGGTGAGAGCGAGGCGGGGCCGTCGGAGCAGACGCTGACGCTGACCAACGACGGCGACGAGGACGTGACGTACGAGTTGTCGCACGCCGACGGCATCAGCACGGCGGGCGCGCCGAACAACCCGCAGTTCTTCGAGGGCGGCGCTTCGGTGGCGTTCTCGGCTCCGTCGGTGACGGTGCCCGCGGGTTCGTCCGCGACCGTGGACGTGACCGTCACGGCGCCGGCCGAACCGGACCTCGGCCAGTACGGCGGCTGGGTCGTCCTGACGCCGTCCGAGGGCCAGCCGCTACGGGTGCCGTACGCCGGCTTCGTCGGCGACTACCAGCAGCTGCCGGTCCTCACCGACGCCGGGTTCGGGCTGCCCGCGCTGGGCGACGTCACTGCCTGCGAGCGCTACGTCGGCGTCAACTGCACGATGGGCGGCGAGTACGACCTGCTGCCCGAGGGCGCGACGTTCTCCATGACCGAGGGCGACTACCCGGTCGTCATCGCGCACCTGGAGCACGCGGCGCAGAACGTGTCGGTGCAGCTGTTCCACGCCAAGGCCGACGGCACGGCGGGGCGCCCGTACGCGGGTGGCCGGCTGAACACCGTCCTCTCCGAGGACTTCGTCGGGCGCAGCAGCGCGGCGACCGCGTTCAACGCCTACACCTGGGACGGCACCCGGCCGCGCGGCAACGGCGCCGACCGGCGGGTGGACGTGCCCGACGGCCGCTACGTCCTGCGGCTGACGGCGACCAAGCCGCTGGGCGACCCGTCCGACCCGGACCACGTCGAGACCTGGGATTCCCCGGCCATCGTCGTCGACCGGAACTGACGCCGTGAGTGGCGGTTTGCTGGGGCTATAGCGCCAGCAAACCGCCACCCATCACGTCCCCGCGCCGGAGGGGCGGAGCCAGAGCGTGCCGAGCGGTGGCACCCGCAGCCGGGCGGAGGCGGGCCGGCCGTGCCAGGGCTCGTCGACGGCGACGACCTCGCCGAGGTTGCCGACGTCCGACCCGCCGTAGAGCGAGGCGTCGGTGTTCAGCACCTCCTGCCACGGTCCCGCGTGCGGCAGCCCCAGCCGGTAGCCCTCGTGTGGCCGCGCGTTGAAGTTCGCGACGCACACCAGCAGCTCGCCGCCGGGGCCGTGGCGCAGGAACGAGAACACGTTGCCGGTGGCGTCGTTGGCGTCGATCCACTCGAAGCCGGCCGGGTCGGAGTCGAGCGCCCACAGCTCCGGCGCCGCCCGGTAGGCCCGGTTGAGGTCGGCGACCAGCCGCTGCACACCCGCGTGCGCCGGGCGGTCGAGCAGCCACCACTCGAGCTCGCGGCCCTCGGCCCACTCCGTCTCCTGGGCCAGCTCGCCGCCCATGAACAGCAGCTGCTTGCCCGGGTGCGCCCACATGTAGGCGTAGAACGCGCGCAGGGTGGCCAGCTGCTGCCACCGGTCGCCGGGCAGCTTGCCGAGCAGCGACCCCTTCCCGTGCACGACCTCGTCGTGGGAGAGGGGGAGGACGAAGTTCTCGCTGAACGCGTACATCATCGAGAACGTCAGCTGATGGTGGTGGTACTGCCGGTGGATCGGGTCGCGGGACAGGTAGGCCAGCGAATCGTGCATCCAGCCCATGTTCCACTTCAGCCCGAACCCGAGGCCGCCGAGATGGGTGGGACGGGTGACGCCGGGCCAGGCGGTGGACTCTTCGGCGACGGAGACGATGCCCGGCACCGACCGGTACGCGGTGGCGTTGGTCTCCTGCAGGAACGCGATGGCGTCGAGGTTCTCGCGGCCGCCGTGCGCGTTCGGCAGCCACGCGCCGTCTGCCCTTGAGTAGTCGAGGTACAGCATGGACGCGACGGCGTCGACGCGCAGGCCGTCGATGTGGTACTCGGTCAGCCAGTACAGGGCGTTGGCGACGAGGAAGTTGCGCACCTCGGGACGGCCGAAGTCGAAGACGTAGGTGCCCCAGTCGGGGTGCTCGCCGCGGCGCGGGTCGGGGTGCTCGTAGAGCGGGGTGCCGTCGAACCGGGCCAGCGCCCAGTCGTCGCGCGGGAAGTGCGCCGGCACCCAGTCGAGCAGCACGCCGATGCCGGCCCGGTGCAGGGTGTCGACGAGGAACTTGAAGTCGTCGGGGTGGCCGAACCGTGCCGTCGGCGCGTAGTACGACGTGACCTGGTAGCCCCACGATCCGCCGAACGGGTGCTCGGCGACCGGCAGCAGCTCGACGTGCGTGAAGCCCAGCTCCGTGACGTACGACGCCAGCTCGACGGCCAGCTCGCGGTACGTGCGGCCGCGCCGCCACGACCCCAGGTGCACCTCGTACACCGACATCGGGTGCGCGTGCGCCGACGTGGGCCGGCCCGCCAGCCACACCTCGTCGTTCCACTCGTAGCGCGACTCGTGCACGATCGACGCCTGCGCCGGCGGCACCTCGGTGCGGAACGCCATCGGGTCGGCCTTGTCGCGCCAACTGCCGTCGGCGCCGTGCACCTTGAACTTGTACAGCGCGCCGTCGCCGACGCCCGGCACGAACAGCGCCCACACGCCGCCGCCCACGCGGGCCATGGTGTGCCGTCCGCCGTCCCAGCCGTTGAACTCGCCGGCCACCTGCACCAGCCGAGCGTTCGGCGCCCACACGGTGAACGCGGTGCCCGCGACGCCGTCGAAGGTGGTGACCCGGGCTCCCAGCACGTCCCAGAGCCGCTCGTGCCGGCCCTCACCGATGAGGTGGAGGTCGACCTCACCCAGGAGTCGCCGCGCGTCGATCATCCGCCGAGCCTATCGGCCTCGCGGGTCAGTACAGGCGACCCATGATCACTTCGGACACGCGGGCAGCGGCGAGCTCGGCGGCCGGCCCGAGTCGTTCCAGGCAGCCGACTCCCGCTATCGAAGACGGCTCCGGGAGTCGAGGACGGCCCAGTACCGCCAACGGTGGCCGGCGCGTCCCTTTGCGCGATCCCCAACGCCACTGTGTGAGTTCACTGCGTCGGGTGGGGTGAATCACTGTTGCTCTGGCAACAGCGACGCCACCCGGCACGCACAGTGATCCCACCCAGTGATCTCGCCCCGGTGGCGCGCCGGGGTGGGCCTGTCGGCCGCCGGGCCCGGTAGCGTTGGGCCTCGTGCGAGCTGTGAGAGTGACGGCGATCCTGGCCGCGGTCCTGCTGACGGCGGCGGCCTGCGACGGCGGTGGCGGTGGTGGCGACGACGACGACCCCAGCCCGACGCCGTCGGGGCTGCCCGCGCTCCAGGACGGCCGGCTCACCAGGATCATGGGCGACGGCAGCGGCGACCCCCTGACCGAGGCGCAGGCCGTCCCGGACACCCGGCTCGAGCAGCCGGTCTTCCTCGTGCCGGGTTCCGGCGGCGACCTCGTCGGCAGCCAGTGGCGGCGCGGCCTGTTCGGGCTCTCGTCCGACGGCCTCGCCCGGCCGCTGACCGACGACGACGGCGACCCGTGGTCGGTGCCGGTGACGGCGCTGGCCGGCGCCGACGGCCTGCTCGCGCTGGTCGACGACAACGCCGAGGCCCGGCTGGGCACCATCGGCCTCGACGACGGCGAGTTCACCGAGGTGGCGACGCTGACCGACCAGGTCGAGAACGTCCCCGTCTCCGCTCTGCTCGACCTCCCCGACGGCGTCCAGGTGCAGTGGGCGGGCACCTGGTGGACGGTCGAGGGCGGCGTCGACGACCCCACCGGGGTGGAGCAGGTGGAGCCGCCGGTCGAGGGCGTCATCGCCAGCGCCCGCACCGCCACCGGAGTCACGGTCCTCACCGCGACCGATCTGGTGGTGCTGGACGAGTCGCTGACCGAGACCGGCCGCACGCCCTGGGCGATCCCCGCCGAGCTGGCCGGGCAGAGTGTCACGGCCGTCACCGGCGACGGCGGCGACGGGCTCTTCGTCGGCACCGGCGTCCCCGGCAGCCGCGGCGGCGCCGTCCTGCACGTCAGCGCCGACGGTGTCGACGTGCTGGCCGCCGGAGCAGCGTCCGGCGACGGTCCCGACTGCGACAACGCCGACGTCGCCGCGACGGACGCCCGGCTGGGCTACGTGGCCGGGCTGACGGTGTGGCAGGACCGCCTGATCGTGCTCGACGACCTCTGCAGCAGCGTGCTGCAGCTGCCGCTGCCCGCCGTCTGACACCGGCGCGCCCGCCGCCGGACCGATCCGGCGGCGGGCGGGAACGTCAGTTCGCGCCGGTCCCCGCGCTCTCGGCCTGCCACTTGGAGGCGTTGTCGCGGCACTGCTGGATGGCCTCGTCGAGCGGCGTGCCGAGGCTGTTGGTCGCCTCGGTGGCGAAGCCGTCGAAGTCGGTCTCCCAGCTGGTGGCCTGGGGACCCTTCCACGTCTCGGCGCCGAGGAGGTCGCGGACGGCCTGGATGGCCTCCTCGATGTCGGTCGCCGCACCGCGGACGACCCCCATCGATTCACTGCATTCCTGCACGTACGGAATGGGCATGGCGGGCTCCTACTTCGGTTCCGAGAAGCGGTCGTCGTTGGGGGCGAACACGGTGGTGGCGTCGCGGAAGCCGTCGGGCGCGCCGTTGGCGATGTTCGCGTACTCGGCCGGCAGGCTGCTCCACCACCGGTTGAACTCGGCCCACTCCTGGTCGTTGCTCGGCGCGATCTTGCCGTCGTGCACGTACGACGCGTCGGCCGGCGGCGCGTAGACCCCCGAGTTCATGAAGCCCTGCGCGACGTAGGTGCGCATGTCGGCGATGTCGGTGGTCATCTGGTACTGGATGTCGCTCTCGACCTGCTGCGTGCCGTCGGTCGGGAACAGGTTCTCCTTCTGCGAGCCGCCGATGGCGGTGGCCACCGAGCGCATGAAGTCGGCCGACTCGCCGGCGATCGGGATGGCCTCGAGGAAGTCCTTGGTGACGTCGAAGTAGATCTGGTTCTGCTTGTTCGCGGCGTCGCGCGCCTCGGCCTCGGTGAAGTCCTGGTCGGCGAAGGCGACCGACACCATGCCGTTGAGGAACCCGAACTGGCGCAGCAGGTCGGGGTTGTCGGACTGGTTGGTCGACAACAGCTGGGCCGACACCTCCATCTGTGCCTGGACGGCGCCCCGGAAGGCCCCCGCGGCCTCCGGGTCGGTCATGAACGCCTTCATGAAGCCGTTCATGACGACGGTGTTGGTGGAGACGTAGAAGCCGTTGCCGTCGCGGACCACCTCGTTGATGGTCGCGTTGGGCTCACCGGTCGAGGCGGCCATGTCGGGCGCGTACGTGGACCCGACGACCGCCATCGCCTCGGCCAGCGACGACGGCAACTGCGGGAGCTGCTCCTTGTCGTAATCGTCGCGGTCGCGCTTGCTGAGTTCGTAACCGGCCTGGAAGATGTTCGCCGCCGCCTGCGCGGACTCCTGGCCCTCCTCCGGGCCGCGGTCCTGGGTGGCCGCGATCAGCACCGTCGCCGCCGGGCCGCTGTCGTCGTGCTGGACCGCGCCGGGCGACTGCCAGTCGTAGTCGACCAGCCGCTGGGCGTTCTCGAGGCCGTCGTCGCCGCTGAGCAGCTGCCGGCTGGCCTCCGGGTTCTCCCCGGTGCGGTTCAGGATGGAGTTGACGGGGTCGAACTGCTGCATCAACTCCATGCCGTTGGCGGCGTCCTCGGCATTGTTGTCGAGGTAGTCGACGTCGATGCCGATGCGGGTCCACCAGTCGTCGTCGTTCTGGACGTACCCGCCGGGCACGTAGCCGCCGGCGGTGGTCATCGGCGCGCTGTAAT
This sequence comes from Jiangella muralis, assembly GCF_001270745.1. Classification (GTDB taxonomy): domain Bacteria; phylum Actinomycetota; class Actinomycetes; order Jiangellales; family Jiangellaceae; genus Jiangella; species Jiangella muralis. The sequence continues at coordinate 226,380 of NZ_KQ434758.1, read as the reverse complement.
GCGGCCGCGGCGGGTCGTTGTCCTCGCGCCACTGCAGGGCGTTGTCGGCGACGGTGCGCAGGAACGCCGAACCGTACTGGTCGCCGCCCGGCCCGTACATCATCATGATGCCGTTCTGGAGCGTGTTGTCGACCGAGCTCAGCGGGTCGAGCGCGCCCTCGGTGAGCGTGACCTCGCCGGTCTCGGAGAACCGGCTCACCGCCGCGACGCCGGTGGCGAACAGCCGCAGCCGGTTCTGGTTCTTGTCCGACGGCGGCACGCCCTGCTCGGCGATCTGCCGGTTCATCGTGGTGATGACCTCGGCGCCGCCGTTGTTGTAGAACGCCTGCAGATAGGCGGGATCGTCGGCGTGCGCCTCCATGGCCTCGGCGGCCTCGCGCTGCGCCTCGTCGCGAATGGTCGCGTCTTCGCTGTTCATCGCCAAGGAGAGGTCGCGCGCGTCCTGGGCGCCCTCTTCGGCGAGGTCCTGCTGGGTGACGTCCCACGGCACGGCGTACAGCCTGTTGCCCGGCGTGGAGTACGCCGGTTGGTTGGCGGCGGTGGTGGCGAGGTCGGCGCGGTCGAACATCGGCCCCCACTGGTTGTCGAGCCAGTCGGCCAGCGCGTCCAGTTTCGCCCCGCTGAACGACCCGTCCCAGCCGCTGATGCCATCGACGATGGTAGGGGTCTTCTCACGCACGGTGCCCGCAGCCGCCTGCAGCTTGCGAGCGAGATCACGCAACCGGTCCGGGTGGACGGACACGTACTCCGTCATCCACGCTCCTTCGAGGTCAGGTGCCCGGAGAAGAGGGTACCCCGGAGCTAGCCGGAGCGCGCCAGCCGTTCCACCGCGGCCAGTGGGATCGGCAGCCAGCTGGGCCGTCGCCGGGCTTCGAAGACCACCTCGTAGACCGCGGTGTCGGTCTCGTAGGCGGTCAGCAGCTCCGGCTCGTCGCGCGGGTCGAGGACCGCCGCCGACGCGTAGCCGTTGCAGAACGCCTCGCTGTTGCGCTGCGTCCACTCGTGCGCGCGGTAGGCCAGCTGGTCGTGCGCGGGGTCGTCCGGCGGGTGGTCGGTGATCAGCAGGTGCCGGGCCGCGTAGTCGAACGAGCGCAGCAGTTGCGCGACGTCGCGGACGGGGGAGTGCATGGCCCTGCGCTCGGCCGCAGGCGCCATCAGCTCGCCCTCGAAGTCGATCAGCTTCCAGCCCAGCACGGTGCGCAGCACCTGCCCCAGGTGGTAGCCGCCGTGGACGCGCTGGACGGCGACCGCGTCGGTGTGCTCGCGCAGCACGTCGTAGTGCGACCGCAGCCCGGCGGCGAACGGCTCCAGCTCGGGCACCGTCGCGACGGCGGTGTCGAGCCGGCGGGCCATCGCGTCGGCCAGCTGGTTCAGGCCGGACGGCGCCATAGTGCCGGTGGGCAGCACCTCGGCCAGCGTCTCGTGCACCCGCGCCGTCGCCATGCCCAGGCGGTACGACTCGGCCGCGAAGTCGCCGCCCACCTCGTCGGCGTGCAGGTCGCCCTCGGCGTAGAGGTCGCGCACGCTCGCGGTGGCCAGCGCCCAGCCGTCGGACGCCGTGGTCAGGAAGCCGCGCAGCATCGCCAGGCTGCCCGATACCGGCCCGTCGGCGCCGGGCCAGTCGCCGTCGACCCAGCCCAGGAAGGGCGCGACCAGCGTGGAGCCGGCGTCGGTGAGCGCCTCGTTCAGCTCGACGTCGGGGTTCAGGCCCGGGTCGACCCGGCGGAACACCTTGAGCAGTGCCGCGTTGCCGTAGGCCAGGCTGGTGTTGTGGTGCTCGCCGGGCAGCACCAGCGACGGCTCGCCGTACGGCACCTCGACGTCGGGCTTGACGTGGAAGCGCAGCCCCGCCGTTGCGGGCGCGTCGGCGGCGAAGTGGTCCAGCAGCGCCGCCGTCGCCTCCTTGTCGTGCAGCGCGTCGTAGACGTGGCCGTCGGCGGTGTGGCCGAGGTGGACGTGGTCGAGGCGCTCGGCGCGCTGGCTGTGCACCGACAACGGCACCTGGTAGACGTCGGCGCCGTCGGCGTGCGTGACCTCGGCCAGCAGGTGCCACACCCGCGGCTCGCCGTCGTGCAGCAGCGTGGCCGCCACCGGGCGGACCCCGAGCGGCGCGGACCGTGCGCCGGTGAACCAGTGCTGGTGCGGCAGCCACTCGGGCAGCAGCGCCACCGCCTCGGACAACCGTTCGTCGACCGTCACGGCATCGACTCCTCCGGCAGCCGGGCCAGCCGGAACCAGTAGAACCCGTGCGAGCCGAGCGTCAGCAGGTACGGCAGCTCGCCGATGGCGGGGAACCGCACGCTGCCGATCAGCTCGACCGGCTGCATGCCCTCGTACTGGCGCAGGTCCAGCTCGACCGGCTGCGGGAACCGGGACAGGTTGTTGACGCACAGCACGATGTCGTCGCCGAACGTGCGCACGTAGGTGAGCACCGTCGGGTTCGACCCGCCGAGGTCGACGAAGTCGCCCAGGCCGAACGCCGGGTTCTGCTTGCGCACCTCGACCATGCGCTGGGTCCAGTGCAGCAGCGACGACTTGTTCGCCAGCTGCGACTCGACGTTGGTGACCTGGTAGCCGTAGACGGCGTCCATGACGACCGGGAGGTCCAGCCGGCCCGGGTCGGCGGTGGAGAAGCCGGCGTTGCGGTCGGGCGTCCACTGCATGGGGGTGCGGACGGCGTCGCGGTCGCCCAGCCAGATGTTGTCGCCCATGCCGATCTCGTCGCCGTAGTAGAGCACCGGCGAGCCGGGCAGCGACAGCAGCAGCGCGTTGAACAGCCGCATCTGGTTCATGTCGTTCTCGAGCAGCGGCGCCAGTCGCCGGCGGATGCCCAGGTTGGCCTTCATCCGCGGGTCCTTCGCGTACTCGGACCACATGTAGTCGCGTTCCTCGTCGGTGACCATCTCGAGCGTCAGCTCGTCGTGGTTGCGCAGGAACACGCCCCACTGGCAGCCGGACGGGATCTGCGGCGTCTGCGCCATGATCTCGCTGATCGGGTAGCGCGACTCGCGCCGCACCGCCATGAAGATGCGCGGCATGACGGGGAAGTTGAACGCCATGTGGCACTCGTCGCCGCCGACCTCGGGGTCGCCGAAGTACTCGACCATCTCGCTGGGCCACTGGTTGGCCTCGCACAGCAGCACGGTGTCGGGGAACTCGTCGTCCATCACCTTGCGCACCTTCTTCAGGAAGGCGTGCGTCTCGGGCAGGCTCTCGCCGTTGGTGCCCTCCTTCTCGTAGAGGTACGTGACGGCGTCGAGCCGGAAGCCGTCGACCCCCAGGCGCAGCCAGAACCGGACGACGTCGAGCATCGCCTCGTGCACGGCCGGGTTCTCGAAGTTGAGGTCGGGCTGGTGACTGAAGAAGCGGTGCCAGAAGTACTGCCGGCGCACCGGGTCGTAGGTCCAGTTGGACGTCTCGGTGTCGTTGAAGATGATCCGGACGTCCGGGTAGCCGGTGTCGTCGTCGGCCCACACGTAGAAGTCGCCGTAGGGGCCGTCGGGGTCCTCGCGGGAGGCCTGGAACCACGCGTGCTGGTCGCTGGTGTGGTTCATGACGAGGTCGGTCATGACCCGCATGCCCCGGCTGTGCGCGGCGTCGACGAACTGGGAGAAGTCCTCCAGCGTGCCGAACTCGGGCGCGACGTCCATGTAGGCGGCGACGTCGTACCCGCCGTCGCGCAGCGGCGACGGGAAGAACGGCGGCAGCCACAGGCAGTCGACGCCCAGCCACTGCAGGTAGTCGAGCTTGCGGGTGAGCCCCTGGAGGTCGCCGATGCCGTCGCCCTGGGAGTCGTAGAACGACCGCACCAGGACCTCGTAGAAGACGGCACGCTTGAACCATTCGGGGTCGGTGCCGCGGGCGGGCAGGACCCAGCCCTGCTGCGTCTCGCTCATGGCCGGCACCATTCGATGGTAGAGGCGGTACGCACGTTACCTCTCGTGACGACGTGTCGATGCGGGCGTCGGCCCGCCCGCTGAGCCATTCTTCATACCCACCTCGATGCGGGCAAACCGCCTCGTCCGGGGTGTTCAGAGGCTGTCCAGGATCTCCCGCATGCGGTCGATCTCGATGCCCTGCTCGACGCTCACGTCACTCGCCATCTCCAGCACGAGCTGGTTGACGCCGCCGTTCAGCTCGGCGGCGGCCATGTCGATGGCGCCGGCGTGGTGCTGGCTCATGTAGGTGAGGAACAACTCGTCGAACTCCGCGCCGCTGATGTTGCCCAGCTGCTCCAGCTGCAGCGGCGTGATCATGCCGGGCAGGCCGTGGTCGTGCTCGGTGCCGGCGGCCGGTACCGGCAGCTCCCGCTCCGTCAGCCAGCCCTCCAGGACGGCGATCTCCGGGCCCTGCGCGGCGATGATCCGGTCGGCGACCAGCAGGACGCGCTCGTCCTGCGCACGGTCCACGGCCAGCTCGGCCATCGTGACGGCCTGACGGTGGTGCGGGATCATCTGCTCGACGAACCGGACGTCGGTCTCGCTGTGGCCGCCGTCGACGATCTCGACGTCCTCGCCCGGCTCGATCACGTCCGCCGTCTCGCCCGGGCGGCCCGGCTGGATCACCCGCGAGTCGGCGGTCACGGTGGACGTGCTCGGCGCGGCGCCGCGGCCACCGTCGTCGTCGCCGCTGCAACCGGCCAGCGCGAGCAGGGCGGCGACCATCGCCGCCGTCGTGGTGCCGAGGGTCGCGCGGCGCATCGTTCCTCCAGCCGGCCGGGGACGGATCGGGCCAGCGTACGGCCGAATCCGCGCCAGCCGAAGAGTGTCAGGAACCGGACACGTCGAGGTTTCGCAGGATTGTGACAGAAGTATGGCCAATCTGGTTGATTGCCGTTATTGTGCGGCCCTGACCTTGATCGGCCCCGTCCTCTCTACCCCGGTGAGGTGTGCGCATGATCGGACATCGATGGAGAAGGAGGGCGGCCGGTCTATCCGTGGTCGCCCTGGTGAGCAGCGGCCTGGCCCTCGGCGCCATCGGGACCTCCGCCGCCGACGACGGTGAGCTCCTGCGGGACTCGTCCGGCGAGGAATGTGCCAACGCCGAAGCGCTCGAGGGCGCCGGCGACAACTTCGAGGAGAACTGCCTCACCGAGGCCGAGATCGCGGACGCCCAGGCGGCGTCGGACATCCTGCCGGTCGGCGGCGTCGCCAGTTCCCCGAACATGAGCCTGGAGACGAACCTGCCGAAGGGCGGCGCGTTCAGCGCCGAGGGCGCGTTCAACTCCGACCTGGCGTTCCAGGGCACGTACGCGTTCGCCGGCAACTACGAGGGCTTCACGGTCTACGACATCCGCAACCCGCGCAAGCCCCAGCTGGTGTCGCAGGTGCTCTGCCCCGGCTCGCAGAACGACATCTCCGTCTACGGCGACCTGCTCTTCCTGTCCACCGACTCCCGCTGGACCGACGACTCGTGCAGCGCGACGAACCTGCCGAGCGTCGGCGACACGGCCGGCCGGGACTACTGGGAGGGCATGAAGATCTTCGACATCAGCGACCCGCGCAACCCGCACTACGTCTCGTCCGTCGAGACCACGTGCGGTTCGCACACGCACACGCTGGTGCCGGGTGACGACAGCGTCTACATCTACGTCTCGTCGTACGGCCCGAACAGCGGACTGGCCGACTGCCAGCCGCCGCACGACAAGATCTCGATCATCGACGTCCCGCTGGACGACCCGGAGTCGGCGCACGTCGCGGCCGAGCCGGTGCTCTTCCCGGACGCCGCCAACCAGGGCCGCAACACCAGCGGCTGCCACGACATCACCGCCTACCCGGACCTCGGCCTGGCCGCCGGCGCATGCATGGGTGACGGCATCGTCATGGACATCACCGACCCGCTCGACCCGGTGATCCTCGACCAGGTGCGCGACGCGAACTTCGCCTTCTGGCACTCGGCGACGTTCAACAACGACGGCACGTCGATCATCTTCACCGACGAGCTGGGCGGTGGCGGCGGTCCCACCTGCAACCCGACCATCGGACCGGTCCGCGGCGCCAACGCCATCTACACGTGGGACGGCGACTCGCTGGAGTTCGCGTCGTACTACAAGATCCCGCGCGAGCAGGCGAACACGGAGAACTGCGTGGCGCACAACGGCTCGCTGATCCCGGTGCCGGGCAAGGACATCTTCGTCCAGGCGTGGTACCAGGGCGGCATCTCGGTGTTCGACTTCACCGACCCGTACAACCCGACCGAGATCGCCTGGTTCGACCGCGGACCGCTCGACGCCGACCGGCTGATCCTCGGCGGCGCGTGGTCGACGTACTACTACAACGGCTACGTCTACTCCAACGAGATCCAGCGCGGCTTCGACGTCTTCAACATCAGGGACCCGAGGGTCGCGCTGGCCAAGGGCAACCGGTACGACGAGTTCAATCCTCAGACGCAACCGGTGTACTGAGGTTCCGAACGGCACGAGCGGACGGCGGCCAGGTCGCCGTCCGCTGGTCCGCCGGTAAGGCCCATGTAACAGTCAGGCACTAGCGTTATCCGCGTGCGTGCGATCCGACGACTCATGGTCCGAACCGTCCTCCCCGAGCCGCTGGCCGCGCTCGGCGAACTCGTCACGAATCTGCGGTGGTCGTGGCACCAGCCGACGCAGGAGCTGTTCGCGGCCGTCGACCCGGAGCTGTGGGCCGAGGTCGGGCACGACCCCGTGCGGCTGCTCGGTGAGGTGCGGCCGGAGCGGCTGGCCGAGCTGGCCGCCGACCCCGCGTTCCTGGGGCTGGTCCAGGCAGCCCACGACGACCTCCAGCAGTACCTGACCGAGGCGCGCTGGTACCAGGACCACGACGGCGCCGCGCCGCGCGGCGTCGCGTACTTCTCGCCCGAGTTCGGCATCACCCGCGTGCTGCCGCAGTACTCCGGCGGCCTGGGCATCCTGGCCGGCGACCACCTGAAGGCGGCCAGCGACCTCGGTGTGCCGATCATCGGCGTCGGGCTGCTGTACCGGCACGGGTATTTCGTGCAGTCGCTGTCGCGCGAGGGCTGGCAGCAGGAGCGGTACCCCGTCGTCGACCCCGACAACCTGCCGCTGGTGCGGCTGCGCGAGGCCGACGGCACGCCGGCGCAGGTCACCGTCGGCATGCCGGGCGGGCGGGTGCTGACGGCGGCCGTCTGGGTGGCGCAGGTCGGCCGGGTGCCGCTGCTGCTGCTCGACTCCTACATCGACGACAACGGCCCGGTCGAGCGCGACGTCACCGACCGGTTGTACGGCGGCAGCCGCGAGCACCGGCTGCTGCAGGAGATGCTGCTGGGCGTCGGCGGCGTGCGGGCGGTCCGCGCGTACTGCCGCATCACCGGCGCGCCGGCGCCGGAGGTGTTCCACACCAACGAGGGGCACGCCGGCTTCCTCGGCCTCGAGCGCATCCGCGAGCTGGTCGAGGAGCGCGGGCTGACGTACGAGGCGGCGCTCGAGTTCACCCGGGCCGGCACCGTGTTCACCACGCACACGCCGGTGCCCGCCGGCATCGACCGCTTCCCCGTCGACCTCGTGAAGCAGCACTTCGGCGGCGACAACGCCAGCCCGAGCCTGTCCGTCGAGCAGATCCTGGCGCTTGGCGCCGAGGACTACGAGGGCGGCGACCCGTCCTTCTTCAACATGGCCGTCATGGGGCTGCGGCTGGCCGCCCGCGCCAACGGCGTCAGCACCCTGCACGGCGAGGTCAGCCGCGGCATGTTCGCCGGGCTGTGGCCGTCGTTCGACGAGCGCGAGGTGCCGATCAGCTCGATCACCAACGGCGTGCACGCGCCGACGTGGGTGGCGCCGGAGATCCTGCGGCTGGAGGAGAAGGCCGTCGCCGGCGGCGGCTGGACGGCCGCCACGGCCACCGTCTCCGACGCCGACCTGTGGTCGGCGAAGCGGACGTTGCGGGCCCGGCTGGTCGCGTCGGCCCGGCGGCGGCTGCGCGACTCCTGGCACGGCCGCGGCTCCGGCGCCGCCGAACTGGGCTGGATCGACGACGTCCTCGACCCCGGCGTCCTCACCATCGGGTTCGCCCGCCGGGTGCCGTCGTACAAGCGGCTCACGCTGATGCTGCGCGACCCCGCCCGGCTCAAGGCGCTGCTGCTGCACCCGGAGCGTCCGGTCCAGTTCGTCATCGCCGGCAAGGCGCACCCGGCCGACGACGGCGGCAAGCGGATGATCCAGGAGATGGTCCGCTTCGCCGACGACCCCGAGATCCGGCACCGCATCGTGTTCCTGCCCGACTACGGCATCGGCATGGCGCAGGACCTCTACCCCGGCTGCGACGTGTGGCTGAACAACCCGCTGCGCCCGTACGAGGCGTGCGGCACGTCCGGCATGAAGGCGGCGCTCAACGCCGGGTTGAACCTGTCCATCCGCGACGGCTGGTGGGACGAGTGGTCCGACGGCGTCAACGGCTGGGACATCCCGTCCGCCGAGGGCGTCGACGACCCGTCCTACCGCGACGAGCTCGAGGCGACGGCGCTCTACGAGCTGCTGGAGAACGAGATCGCGCCCCGCTTCTACGACGTCGACGGCGAGGACGTCCCGCGCCGCTGGGTCGACCAGCTGCGCCACACCCTCACCACGCTCGGCCCGAAGGTGCAGGCCACCCGCATGGTCCGCGACTACGTCGAGCAGCTGTACCGGCCGGCGGCGCAGGCCAGCCGCTCCCTGAACGCCGACTTCGACGGCGCGGTCTCGCTGGCGGACTGGAAGGAGCAGGTCCGCGCCGCCTGGCCGCACGTCCGCGTCGGCCACGTCGAGACCACCACCGCCGACACCTTCGAGCGCGGCCAGACGCTGCGGCTGCACGCCTTCGTCACCCTCGGCCCGCTCACCCCCGACGACGTCGACGTCCAGGTCGTCCACGGCCCGGTCGACGACGCCGACACGCTGCGCGAACCCGCCGTCACGCCGATGACGCTGAGCGAGCGGCAGGACGACGGCGCCTACCGCTTCGACGGCGAGGTCGAGCTCGACCGCACCGGCGCGTTCGGCTACACCGTCCGCGTCGTCCCCCACCACCCCCTGCTCTCGGATGGCAGCGAGCTGGGTTTGGCTGCGCTGCCGGAGTGATGGTTGAGGGATCCGGGTCGCCCTGGCAACCCGGATCCCTCAACCATCTTCGGGCGTTGTCCACAGATCGCCCGAGCCCACTTCCGCCGGCCCGCAGCGTGGAGCAGGCTCGCTCGTGTGGCTCGCGTGAACGTGTTCCGGATCGCCGCCGCGCAGGACGGGTTGATCACCCGGACCCAGGCGCTGGCGGCGGGCATGTCGATCGGTGCGCTGCGGCATGCCGTCCGGCCGGGCGGGCCCTGGCAGCGCGTCGTGCCCGGTGTCTACGCGACCTTCACCGGTCCGCTGCAGGACATCCACCGGCTTCGCACCGCGGAACTCGTCGTCGGCGCCGGGGGCATGGTCACGGGTCCGTGGGCGTGCCGGTGGTGGGGGCTGCGGTATGGGCCTGATCCGACGGCGACGGTGGATGCCCTGCTGGACTACCGGCACGATCGCGGGAACGTGGGCTTTGTCCGGGTCATCCGTACCTCGCACCTGCCCGAGCCGAGGCGGTGCATCGACGACGCACGGTTCCGGGAACTGCGCCGCTCGGGGCCGCCGCTCGAGCTGGTCCTCGATGGGATGGTACCGAGCGCCGGCGTGGTCGTTCTGGCGCCGCCGGCGCGCGCCGTGGTGGACACAGTCGTCCATGCCCGGCGGCCGCTGGCATTGCGCGACGCCCGGGCACTCATGTGTGAAGTGGTCCAGCGCCGTCGCGCGACGGTGGCCGAGCTGCGGACCGAGGTGGACGCCGCGCCGCGGCGCGGCGGCGCCCTGGCCCGGCAAGGGATCAAGGACATCGAGGCCGGCTGCCGGTCGGCGCCGGAGTGCGAGCTACGGGACCTCGTGCTCACCAGCCGGCTGCTGCCTGAACCGCGGTGGAACCAGGTGCTGCCGGGCCACCGAGGGATCGTGCCGGACGCCTGCTGGCCGCAGGCCCGGCTGGTGGTCGAGGTCGACTCGCAGAGCTTCCACGGTTTCGGCGACGCGCCCCGGCGCACCGAGGAGCGACGGGCACGCTACGCAGCGCTGGGCTGGCGGGTGCTGCCGGTGTCGCCGACGCGGCTGCGCGGCGAGCCACAGGCGGTGCTGCGGGAGATCGAGGCCGCGTACCTCGCCGGTGGTTGAGGGATCCGGGTCGCTCTGGCTACCCGGATCCCGCAACCATCAGTAGGTGTAGCCGCCGCCGGTGTCGGAGCTGGACGGGGCGGAGCCGTCGGTGGTGACGGCGTGCCACACGAAGTGGGTGCCCTGGAAGTCGTCCTCGAAGCCGTCGCCGGTGAAGGAGCCGGGCCCGGAGTCCTCGGAGAAGGTGTACAGCGGCTTGCCGTCGAGGGTGAGTTGCTGCGAGCCGTCCGGGCGGTCGGCCACGGCGAAGGTGCCGGACACGCCGGACACCCCGGACGGTACGTCGGACGAGGTGGCGGCGACCGGCGGCCAGAAGTCCTCGCAGCCGTCGACGCAGTGAATGGTGCCGTCGGCCTCGGCGTCGGTCGTGTAGAGCGTGTTGCCGTCGGCGTCGGTGAGGACGGTGCCGAAGTCCGAGATCTCCAGGGTTCCGACGATCCCGTCCGTCGTCTGGGTAGCGGTGTCGCCGGACGACGAGTCGTCCGAGCCGCAGGCGCTCAGTGCGAGCAGGGCCGCCGCGGCCACGCCGATCAGGCGGAGCCGCCGGGACCCGGTGTGCAGCGAAGTGTTCATATCAGTGGTACGGCCGAACCGGCCGCGGGGATTCAGTCGATCACGCGCAGCAGCAGACAGGACCGCCCGGTCAGCCGCACCCGGCCGGCCGCGCGGTGCCGCCGGCCCTCGGCCGTGGCCGCGGCGGTGTCGAGCACCACCTCGTACGACGCCGCCCAGAACCGGCCGGGCAGCCGCACGTCGATGGGGTCGGCGCCGGCGTGGACGTACAGCAGGAACGACTCGTCCAGGATCGGCTCGCCGCGCACGCCGCGTGACCGGATGCCCTCGCCGTTCAGGTACATGCCGAGCGTGCGCAGTGACCCGTCGTGCCACTCGGCCTCGGTCATCTCCGCACCCGACGGGGCGAACCACGCGATGTCCTTGCGGCCGCCGTCGACGACCGGCACGCCCTCGAAGAACCGGCGCTGCCGCACGACGGGGTGGGCACGGCGGAACCGCAGCAGCCGGCGGACGTGCTCGAGCAGCTCCGGGTGCTCGGCGGCCAGCGACCAGTCGATCCAGCTGACCTCGTTGTCCTGGCAGTACGCGTTGTTGTTGCCGCGCTGCGTGCGCCCGCCCTCGTCGCCGGAGAGCAGCATGGGCACGCCGGTCGACAGCAGCATCGTGGTCAGCATGTTCTTCACCTGACGCAGCCGCAGCTCGCGCAGCGCCGGGTCCGGCGGCACCGGGTCGCCCTCGACCCCGTGGTTCCAGGACCGGTTGTCGTCCGTCCCGTCGCGGTTCTCCTCGCCGTTGGCCTCGTTGTGCTTGCGGTCGTAGGAGACGAGGTCGCGCATGGTGAAGCCGTCGTGCGCGGTGACGTAGTTGATGGACGCGTACGGGCGGCGGCGGTCGTCGGCGTACAGGTCGGACGAGCCGGAGAGCCGGAACGCGAGGTCGCGGACGCCGGCCGCGGCGCCGCGCCAGTGGTCGCGGACGGAGTCGCGGTAGCGGTCGTTCCACTCGGTCCACAGGTGCGGGAACTCGCCGACCTGGTAGCCGCCGGGCCCGACGTCCCACGGCTCGGCGATCAGCTTCACCTCGCGCAGCACCGGGTCCTGCCCGATGACCGTCATGAACGAGCCGAGCATGTCGACGTCGTGCATCGAGCGGGCCAGCGCCGACGCGAGGTCGAAGCGGAACCCGTCGACGTGCATCTCGCCGACCCAGTACCGCAGCGAGTCCATGACCAGCCCGAGCACCTGCGGGTGCGCGACCCGGAAGGTGTTGCCGGTGCCGGTGTAGTCGAGGTAGCGGGACGGGTCCGCCGGGTCGACGTGGTAGTACGCCTCGTTCGCGATGCCGCGGTAGGCCAGCGTCGGGCCGCCGTCGCCCTGCTCGGCCGTGTGGTTGTAGACGACGTCGAGGATCACCTCGAGCCCGGCCTCGTGCAGCGCGCGGACCATCGCCTTGAACTCGTCGACCTGCTCGCCCCGGGTGCCCGCCGACGAGTACGCGTTGTGCGGCGCGAAGAACGCCAGCGTGTTGTAGCCCCAGTAGTTCAGCGAGCCGCGTTGCAGGAAGTCGGGCTCGCTGACGTACTGGTGGACGGGCAGCAGCTCGACGGTCGTGATGCCGAGGCTGGTGAGGTACTCGATGGCCGCGGGGTGGGCCAGCCCGGCGTAGGTGCCGCGCAGTTCGGCGGGGACGTCCGGGTGGCGCATGGTGAAGCCGCGCACGTGCGTCTCGTAGAGGACGGTCTCGGCCCACGGCACCCGCGGCGGGGCGTCGCCGCGCCAGTCGAACGGGTGGTGGTCGACGACGACGGACTTCGGGACGTACGGGGCGGAGTCGCGGTCGTCGCGCACGTGGTGGTCGCCGCCCTCGTCCATGGACGGACGGACGTGGCCGTAGAGGGCCGGGTGCGCGGTCAGCGCGCCGTCGACGGCGCGGGCGTACGGGTCGGTGAGCAGCTTCGCCGGGTTGAAGCGGCGGCCGGTGGCCGGGTCCCACGGGCCGTGCACCCGGAATCCGTACCGCTGGCCGGGCCGCACCCCGGGGACCGCGCCGTGCCAGATGTCGAACGTCCGGTTGGGCAGCACCAGCCGCGTCTCGGCGTCGTCCTCGTCGAACAGGCAGACCTCGACCCGCTCGGCGTCGGGGGCCCACAGGGCGAAGTTCGTGGCCGCCACGTCGTAGGTGGCTCCGAGCGGGGTCCAGTGACCGGGCCAAGGCTCCATCGCGACATCCACGCGGGGCATTGTTTCTCATGGTTGCGGCAAGAACCTCTTCCACCAGGTGACGAGCCCGCCGGGTACGGTGCCGGGATGAGCGAAAACGTGGTGCGACTGGAGGTCGCGGACGGCGTCGGGACGATCCGGCTGGACCGTCCGCCGATGAACGCCCTGGACGCCGCCATGCAGGACGGCCTGCTGGCGGCCGCCGTCGAGGCGACGTCGCGCCGGGACGTGCGCGCCGTCGTCGTCTACGGCGGCGAGAAGGTGTTCGCGGCCGGCGCGGACATCAAGGAGATGGCCGGCTGGACCTACACCGACATGGTCGACCGGTCGGTCGAGCTGCAGGCCGCGTTCACCGCCATCGCCCGCATCCCGAAGCCGACCGTCGCCGCCGTCACCGGGTACGCGCTGGGCGGCGGCTGTGAGCTGACGCTCGCCTGCGACCTGCGCTTCGCCGCGGCCGACGCGAAGCTGGGCCAGCCGGAGATCCTGCTCGGGCTGATCCCCGGCGCCGGCGGCACCCAGCGGCTGGCCCGGCTGATCGGCCCGTCGAAGGCGAAGGACCTCATCTACACCGGGCGCATGGTCGGCGCCGACGAGGCGCTGGCGATCGGGCTGGTCGACCGCGTCGTGGACGGCGACGTGTACGCGGCCGCCGTCAAGTGGGCGGCGCGGTTCGCGACGGGCCCGGCGTATGCGCTGCGGGCGGCCAAGGAGGCCATCGACCGCGGGGTGTCCACCGACCTCGACACCGGGCTGGAGATCGAGCGGCACCTGTTCGCCGGGCTGTTCGCGACCGAGGACCGCACGACCGGGATGCGCTCGTTCATCGAGAACGGCCCTGGCAAGGCCGCGTTCGAGGGCCGCTGATGAGCGGGAACGCGCGGCCGCCGGCGTCGGCGGAGGACGTCGAGCGGGCCTGGAACGACACCAAGCTGGCCCAGGTGCTCTACCACGATTGGGAGGCGCAGACCTACGACGACAAGTGGTCGATCTCGTTCGACGAGCGCTGCGTCTCCTACGCGCGCGACCGGTTCACCGCCGCCGCGGGCGCGGACGGCTGGCCGTACGAGCGGGCGCTGGAGATCGGCGCCGGCACCGGGTTCTTCTCGCTGAACCTGCGCCAGGCCGGCGTGCTCGACGACGTCACCGTCACCGACATCTCGCCGGGCATGGTCGAGGCGGCCCGGCGCAACGCCCGCGGGCTCGGCTTCGAGATCGCCGGCGAGGTGGCCGACGCCGAGCGGCTGCCGTTCGACGACGAGACCTTTGACGTCGTCGTCGGGCACGCCGTCATCCACCACCTGCCCGACGTCGAGCAGGCGTTCCGCGAGATGCTGCGGGTGCTGCGGCCCGGCGGGCGGGTCGTCATCTGCGGCGAGCCGACGAAGTACGGCGACCGCGTCGCCCGGGCGCTGTCGCGGGCCACCTGGTGGACGGCGACGCGGGCCACCCGGCTGCCCGGGCTGCGCGGGTCGTGGTCGCGGCCGCAGGAGGAGCTGGACGAGTCGTCCCGCGCGGCCGCGCTGGAGTCCGTCGTCGACCTGCACACGTTCGACCCCGGCGCGCTGACGGCGCTGGTCACCCGGGCAGGGTTCACCCACACCCGGGCCGTCACCGAGGAGCTGACGGCGGCCTGGTTCGGCTGGCCGGTGCGCACGTTCGAGCACGCCGTCAACCCCGACCGGCTCGGCTGGGGCTGGGCGATGTTCGCGTACAAGAGCTGGCTGCGGCTGTCGGCGGCCGACCGCGTGCTGGCCCGGGTGGTGCCGAGCGAGCTGTTCTACAACGTGTCGGTCACGGCGGTCCGGCCGGAGTAGCTCGCCGCCGGGCGCCGGTGAGGCCGCACGAGGCGCTGGTGCTCTGCCGTCGCATCTGGTGGCAGACCTCGATCGCGCGATGGTGCTCTGCGGTCACATCCGACGGCAGACCTCGATCGCGCGATGGTGCTCTGCGGTCACATCCGACGGCAGAGCACCAGCGGCTCGTCACGCTGCTGCCGACGCGCCCAGTTCCTCCGGGAGCCGGTCCGGCGGCGAGCGCAGCGACAGCCGCATCGCGTCGTAGCCGTCCGACCGCTCCAGCCGGGTGCGGCCGTGCCTGGCCAGCGTCGTGCGGTACCAGCGGTTGCCGGGCAGCCCGACGGTGTAGACCTCGTGGTAGCCGACCAGCCGGGCCATGTCGACCAGGTGGTCCAGCAGTGTCGCGCCGAGACCGGCCCGCTGCCAGCGGTCCTCAACGACGACGGCCAGCTCGCCGGCGCCGCCGGCGTCGCCGTCGTCGCGGCCGAGGTTGGCGAGCGCCACCACCGCCCGGTTCGGCGCCACGGCCACCAGCGCGATCTCGGTGCCGACGAGCTGGGCGAGGAACCGCCCGGTCATCGGCGGGACGGAGTGGTAGCGGTGCCGGACGGTCTCGGTGGAGCAGCGCAGGTGCATCGCGCTGACGTCACCGGCGTCGCGCGCCGTGGCGGCCCGGACGGTGACCGAGCGCCCGTCGCGGAGCCGGGTCGTGACGCCGGAGCCGGAGAACAGGTGAGCCGAGTCCTTCATACCGGCCAGGCTCCGCCCCGGGTGTTTCGCGGCCGTCTCCGCGCCGTAACGGGCTGATCAGGCCGTCATGACATACCGTGAGGCGGTGCCGTTCCGCCGTCCCCGCGCCCCCCGGCAGGCGCGCTACCTGACGCCGTCGTCGCTGCGGTGGGTGCTGCGGCACCGGGCGTGGACGTGGTGGTACCTGGTCAGGTACGCGCGGCTGCTGCGGCTGCGGCTGCTGCACCCCGAGGTGGTCACCGAGGGCATGGTGTTCCTCGGCCGGCGCGCGCGGGTCTCCGGCCGGCGCGGGTACGGGCGCGTGCTGCTCGGCCGGTGGGTGCACATCGGCGACGGCACCCGGCTCAGCGCGCACGAGGGGACGCTGCGGGTCGGCGACAAGGCCGTCCTCGGGTCGTCGTCGACCGTCACCTGCTACCTGGACATCGAGATCGGCGCCCGGACGCTGCTGGCCGACTGGGTGTACGTCACCGACTTCGACCACCGCTTCGACGACCTCGCGACGCCGGTCAAGGACCAGGGGATCGTCAAGTCGCCGGTGCGGATCGGGCCGGACTGCTGGCTCGGGGTCAAGGTGACGGTGCTCCGCGGCGCCGTCGTCGGGCGTGGCTGCGTGCTCGCCGCGCACGCCGTCGTCCGGGGGACCATCCCCGATCTGGCCGTCGCCGGGGGAGTTCCCGCGCGAATTCTCAAGCACCGCGGGAATCCGGCGGTTCCCGTAGAAAAAGGCCAGGACGATTGTCCGGATCGGCGGAATTGACGCCGGTCTGTCGGTCGTGATCCGTCCCTTTTTCTCCGCTAAGAATAGTTCGAGAGCATTTCGCGTCTGGGGACGAGTAATTCATCAATTCTGAAGGTCAATCGCCTTGTCGGGACAGTAATATCGCACTGTCAGCAGGCCGGTCCTCGACCTAGGTCGCGCCCTTTGTTCCGCGCGTTCGACGCGGACGGCGCGGAGGCAACGTCCCCGACCACAAGGAGAGCAGGAATGACTTCCTGGGAAAGACATCGCCGGCGCCGGGTAGCGGCTTCGCTCCTGGCAGCCGGAGTAGCCCCGGTAGTCGCCGTCGGTGCATGGTTGGTTCCTGCATCGGCAGCCGAGGGTGACGAGTCCCGTTCGGCCGCGCGATTCCTCAGCGGCGAGATCCTCGGGACGGACCTCGACGCCGTCGCCGAACTGGCCGGCGTGGAGGTCGAGAACCTCGGCACACCCGACCCGGTCACCGAGGCGAACCCGCTCGACCTCACCATCCTCGACACCCTCAACGTGACGGTCCCCGGCGGCGTGCAACTGGCGCTGAGCGACCTCCTCCAGTTGGGCGCCGTCAACCAGTGGGCGTCGGCGGAGGACGGCGGCGCCTCGCACGCCGCCACCGGTGCGGTCGCCGACAACGGCGGCGTCGGCACCGGCACCGAGGCCGGGTTCCCCGGCAACGCGACGTTCGATCTCACCGACGTGCTCGGCGAGGCCCTCACCGACCTCGTCGCCGACCTCGAGCTGGAGCTCGGCGCCATCTCGTCGGAGGCGCACCTGGCGCCGTCCGGTGAGGAGTTCGAGGTCACCCGCGACTACGAGATCGCCGGCGGTCAGCTGAAGCTGACTCTTCCCCTGCTCGCCGATCTCCTGCCGCAGGTCCAGGACGCCGTCGCCACCGTCGACGACGTCGTCAACGGGCTGGCCGGGCCCGAGGGCACCATCGCCCAGACCCTCTCGACCGTCGAGGGGCTGCTCAACCTGCTGGCTGTCGCCGGCGTCGAGAACCCCGACATCACGGTGTCGCTGGAGACCGACCTCGCCGGCGCGGTCGAGGAGCTGCTGGCCACGCCGCTGGGCGAGGGCACCGGCGTCGAGCTGAACCTGGCCGAGGGCACGCTGGTCGTCGACCTGGATACGCTGGCCGGCGGCCTGAACGACCAGGCGCCGAACACCGAGCTGCTCAGCCCCGAGGTGATCTCGCAGCTGGCGGAGACGATCGGCAACCTGCTGGACACGCTGGTCACGGACATCGTCGACACGGTCGAGAACGCGTTGAACGCGGCGACGCTGGACGTGAAGATCTACGCCGAGGTCGGCGGGCTGCTGCCGGGCACGCTGGACCTGCAGCTCACCGGCACCCTGGGTGACGTGCTCACCGGCGAGGCGGCGTTCGTCAACAACAGCACGGGTGTTGTCGTCGGCCTGATCTCGGCGCTGATCGCGCCCGTGCTCGACACGCTGATCAGCACGGTCGGCGGCGTGATCGAGGACGCGGTGTTCGCCGAGGGCGGCCCGCTGACCACGCTCGGCGAGACCGTCGCCGGCCTGGTCAGCTCGCTGGCGGAGTCTCTGACCCCGGTCGGCGACCTGCTCGCGTCGATCCTGTCGATCAAGCTCAACATCCAGGACGACCAGGAGGCGCCGGTCAGCGCCCAGGCGCGGGCGTCGGACGGTCCGTACAGCGTGGCCGCCATCGAGGTGACGGCGCTCCCCGACGCCCCGGCGGCGGTGCTCACCCTCGCCGAGTCGACCGTTGGTCCCAACACCACCGCTGATGACGGTGGCGAGACCGAGGTCGAGGTGGACGGCACTGAGGTGGACGGCACTGAGGTGGACGGGACCGAGGTGGACGGGACCGAGGTGGACGGCACTGAGGTGGACGGCACTGAGGTGGACGGGACCGAGGTGG
>NZ_KQ434758.1:0-208025 GCF_001270745.1 Jiangella muralis | reverse complement strand
GACCGAAGTCGATGGCACCGAAGTCGATGGCACCGAAGTCGACGGGACCGAAGTCGACGGGACCGAAGTCGATGGCACCGAAGTCGACGGGACCGAAGTCGATGGCACCGAAGTCGATGGCACCGAAGTCGACGGGACCGAAGTCGACGGGACCGAAGTCGATGGCACCGAAGTCGACGGGTCGGAGGTGGCCGGGTCTGAGGTTGACGGCGTCGAGACGGCGGGTGTGATCCCGCAGCCGGCGACCGAGGACAACGGCGACGACGACAAGGGTCACGAAAACCGTGGCGACAAGGACGACGACGAGCGGCTGCCCGACACCGGCGCTGGGTCGAACCAGCTGCTGATCGTCGGCATCGGGCTGATGCTCGCCGGCGGCGTGGCCGCCTTCGCCGTCAGCCGTCGAGGCGGGGTCGGCCAGGGCTGAGTCCCGGTCGCCACCCGGCGATACGACCGATGGCCGTGGGTCCGCGATCCGGATCCACGGCCGTCGGCTCGCCCGCCGCCGGCACACCCCGTCAACGCTGCCGTGAAAGGCGGTCGACGAGTGGCATATCCGCAACGCTTCGCGCTATCAGCCGAATGGGGGAGTCGGACTCCGCTCAATGGCGCTCTGACCAGGACGTTGGGCGGAAAGGCGACCGTACGCGAACACGCCCGCGTGTCGCCCCCGGATAACGATTCGGTCACGGCAGGCGGGCTCGCGGTTTAGACCACTGGTTCCGGTTTGCGCGCCTCCTCCGCGCCCGTTTCGCCCGCTTAACCCCAGTTCAACGCGACGATCCGTCCCACTATGTCCGGAGAGCGGGCGAAAAACACCAAAGACACCAAGAGGACAGTTTTACGGGGAAAGAAGTTGATCAACCCTTTCGAGGCATAGCGACCGGCGCGCGGTGAATGGGCGGTCGGTGTCCCCGGAGGTAAATTCACCAAGTACGAGACACGTCTCTGGAGCGGTTGTAGGTTCATGATCACGCTTCGCCGGCCTTGGCATATCTGATGGCCGCGAAGGAGCCCGCCATGAAAATGCAAATGCCAGAGGAGAAGGCATGCCTGCAACACCTGTTATGCGCCGGCGTCGCGCAGCGACAACGCTGCTCGCGGCTGGTATTGCCCCGGTTTTCGCTGTGGGTGCGTGGCTGACGCCCGCCGCAGCGGCTGAGGGTGACGAGGCGCGCGCTGGTGCGCGGTTCCTCGACGGCACCGTCCTGGGCACTGACCTGGATGAGCTCGCCGAGCTCGCCGGTGTCGACGTCGAGAACCTGGGCGACCCGGAGGCCGTCACCGACGCCAACCCGCTGGACGTCACGCTGCTCGACTCGATCAACATCGACATCGACCCGAACCTGCAGATCCCGCTGAGCGACATCATCAAGCTCGGCGCGGTGAACCAGTGGGCGACGGCCGAGGACGGCGCCGTTTCGCACGCCGCGACCGGTGCGGTCGCCGACAACGGCGGCGTCGGTACGGGTGTCGAGGACGGTTTCCCCGGCAACGCCACGTTCGACCTGACCGACCTGCTCGGCGAGGGCGTCACGGACCTCATCGCCGACGTCGAGCTCGAGCTCGGCGCCGTCTCGTCCGAGGCGCACCTCGAGCCGTCCGACGACGACTTCGAGGTCTCGCGCGACTACGAGATCGCCGGTGGCGAGCTGCGGGTCACCGTCCCGCTGCTGAGCGGCCTGAACCTGTCGCTCGGCGACGACGCCGCGGTCTGGATCGAGGACGGCACCATCGTCATCGACCTCGACCTGCTGTTCGAGAGCCTGAACGACCTGCCGCCGAACAGCGAGCTGATCGGCCCGGGACTGTTCGACATCCTCGACAGCCTGCTCACCGAACTGCTCGGTGACCTCGGCGCCGGCCTGGGCGACCTGCTCGGCGACCTCGGCCTCGACGAGCTCACCAACGGCATCGCCGACGCCCTGACCGACATCCTGTCGATCAAGGTGAACGTGCAGCCCGACCAGGCTGACGCCGGCATGGCCAAGCCGACCAGCGCGCGCGCCGCGGTGAACGTCGACCGCGCCGCCACCTCCGAGACCTACAGCGTCGCGGCCATGCAGGTCACGCTGCTGGGTGGCCTCGACAACGGCGGCGTCTCGGTGACGCTGGCCGAGTCGCACGTCGGCCCGAACACCAAGGCCGACGGTGAGGAGACCGAGGTCGACGGCACCGAGACCGAGGTCGATGGCACGGAGACCGAGGTCGACGGCACCGAGGTGGATGGCACCGAGGTCGACGGCACCGAGACCGAGGTGGACGGCACGGAGACCGAGGTCGATGGCACCGAGACCGAGGTCGACGGGACCGAGACGGAGGTCGACGGCACCGAGGTCGACGGCACCGAGGTCGACGGCACCGAGGTCGACGGCACCGAGACCAACGGTGACGACGACGGCGCCGCCGACGCCAACGGCAACGAGAACGGCGACGAGCTGCCCGACACCGGTGCCGGCTCCAGCCAGCTGCTGATCCTCGGCCTGGGCCTGGTCCTCGCCGGTGGCATCGCCGCCTACGCGGTCAGCCGTCGCCGGGGCCTCACCGTCGAGTGACGCACTGCACCACCAGTAACACCCAGGAGTAGCACCACGACTCCCACGTTCGATCACGGTGGGTCCGCTCTCAAGCCAGGGCGCGGACCCACCGGATCGGCGTTTCCGGGGTCGGTCGAACCGGGCGGTCGACACACGAGGGCAGGCACGATGCGGGACCAGGAGACAGCGACGACGCCGGCGCGGCAGCAGCCGCGGCCGACGTGGATCAAGGTCGTCGCCGGAGGGCTCGGCGCGCTGCTGTGCGCGCACCTCCTCGCGACGGCGGTGTTCGTCGGCCCGGCCAACGCGGCCAAGGAGTCGCTGGGTACGACGCTGACGAGCTACATGCAGCCGTACTTCCAGCAGGAGTGGAGCCTGTTCGCTCCGACGCCGATCAGCGTCGAGTACTCCATGCTGGTGCGCGGCTGGTACGACGCCGACAGCTCCACCGAGTGGGTGGACGTCACCCAGCTCGAGGTCGACGGCAACATCCTGCACAGCCTGGCGCCGTCGCGCGCGGGCATCATCACCCGCCGGCTGGCCGGCAACATGCGCAAGCAGTACCGCCTCATCTCGCGCGAGGAGCAGGACGTGCTGGCCGGCGACTACCACGAGAACGCGTGGGCGCGCATGGAGGAGGCGATGCTGGCCACCCCCGACCCCAGCTCCGACGCGCGCATCTCCTACGTGCTGCGCCTCGACCGCGCGATGGCGGCGTACGCGACGCAGTTCGCGTGGGCCTGGTGGGGCCGCGACTCCGGCATCGAGTACGTCGAGGTGCAGATCAAGGAGACCCGCGCGCCGCGCTTCGACGATCGCGGCCACGACCCGTCGGTCACCACCCGCGAGTTCGGCCGGCGCCCCCTCTACCTGTACGACGGCCAGGACAGCGCCGCGTTCGCCGAGGCCATCGGGAGGTTCCGGTGATCGGGTCCGCCGTCGACCGCGCGCTGGACGGCGCCGCTCGCACCGTCGGCAAGGGCGAGGAGTGGCTGCTCGGCGCCAAGCGCGCCACCTACGGCGTCGCCGTCGTCCGCATCATCTTCGGCGCCGCGGCCGTCTGGTTCCTGCTGGCGAACTTCGCCAACCGGCACTACCTGTGGGGCGACGCCGCGCAGTGGATGACGCCGCTCGAACGCAACGGCGGCTTCGGCTGGCCGTTCACGCTGTTCGAGGGCGGCAGCGACCCCACCATGCTGACGGTGAAGACGCTGGTCGTGCTCGCGCTGGCGATCGCCTTCACGCTCGGCTGGCGCACCCGCGTGGTCGCGCCGCTGCTGCTGATCTGCTGGGTCAGCCTGATCGAGTCGAACCCGCTGTACGGCGACCAGAGCGACAACATCTTCCGCATCCTGCTCATCTACCTGTGCTTCGCCGACCTGTCCGGACGGTGGTCGCTGGACGCCCGGCGGCGGGCCCGGCAGGAGCGGGGACAGAGCCGGCGGCTGTGGCCGCGCCGGTTCACCCCGGAGGGCCTGCGCCGCGGCGCGGGCCGGCTCGGCATCCTCGTCCACAACCTCGCCATCGTCGCCGTCGCCGCGCAGATCTGCATCATCTACGTCGCCTCGGCGCTCTACAAGGTGCAGGGCGAGGCGTGGCAGGAGGGCACCGCCGTCTACTACCCGATGCAGGTGGGCCAGTACCGGCCGTGGCCGTGGCTGAACGACCTGCTGTCGGCGAACCCGTTCGGCGTGCTGGTCGTCTCGTACTTCTCCGTGTTCATCCAGCTGTTCTTCCCGCTGTTGCTGTTGCGCCGCGGCACCCGGGTGGTGGCGCTGCTCGGCGTCCTCGGCATGCACGCCGGCATCGCGGTGATCATGGGGCTGCCGTTCTTCTCGCTGTTCATCATGGCCGGCGACCAGATCTTCATCCGCGACTCCACCTATCAGGGCATCGCGGCCAGGGTCCGGGCGGCGTGGGACGAGCGACGGCGACGGCGGCGCCCGGCCGGGGTGGAGCACGCGCCGGAGGAGACCCCGGCCGAGCCGGTGCCCACGAGGTAGCCTGGCCCGCGTGCCGAACGAGAGGCCGGATGAGAGGCCGGACGACACCCAGCGCACCGAGGTGCCGCCGATCGCGAAGGGCGTCGCGTTCTTCCTGGTCGGCCTCTTGGTGCTGCACTTCGCGGCGACGTTCCTGTGGAACGCGCCGAGCAACCCGATCAAGGACTCCGTCGGCGCCCAGGTGTCCGGGTACATGCGGCCGTTCTTCCAGCAGAACTGGAGCCTGTTCGCGCCGAACCCGGTGAACGCCGAGGACGAGCTCCGGGTCCGGGCGCAGGTCGAGGACCCGCAGACCGGCGAGCTGAGCACCACCGACTGGGCCGACGCGACCCGCCTGGAGTGGACGCTGATCACGCACGACCCGGCGCCGTCACGGGCCAGCCGGCTGACGTCGAACCTGCACCGCCGCGTCAACACCGCCTGGGACGCGCTGACCGACGAGCAGCAGGAGATCGTCGCCACCGACTACGTCGACATGGAGGACTGGCGGCCGCTGGCCAACGACCTCATCGCGGCGCAGGGCGGCGAGACGTCCGGCCGCGTCGCCAACATCGTCCGCGCCGACCGCGTCGCCACCGGCTACTCCACCCAGCTGGCCAGGGCGCTCTGGGGCGAGGACGTCGTCGCCGTCCAGTTCCAGCTGGTCCGCACGCCGGTGCCGCGCTGGGACGTCCGGTTCGACCCGGTGCCGGAGGACCCGCAGCGGACGGTCCGCGACTTCGGCTGGCGCCCGGCGCTGATCGACGCCGACCAGGACGAGGCCGCGTTCGCCGACGTCGTCGAGGGGCTGGTGGAGAACCAGTGATCGGCGACGCGATCCGCTTCGTCACCAGGACCGTCGGCCGGACGGTCGACGCGGGCGAGCAGTGGCTGTTCGACGGCAAGAAGGCCACGTACGGCCTGGCCGCGATGCGCATCCTCATCGGTGTCGCGATCCTCGGCTCGCTCATCGTCAACTTCACCAACCGGCACTACGTGTGGGGTCCCGGTGCGCGCTGGCTCACCCCCTGGCTGACCGTCGACGAGTACGGCGCACCGTTCACCTGGGTGTTCGCGCAGGACGACGGCACCGCGGTCTTCACGCTGAAGTACCTGCTGCTGGCCGCGCTGGCCGTCGCGTTCACGCTGGGCTGGCGCACCCGCGTCGTCACGCCGCTGCTGATGATCGCGATCGCCAGCCTGATGCGGCTGAATCCGCTGGCCGACGACGCCGGCGACAACATCGTCCGCATCATGCTGCTGTTCCTGTGCTTCGCGGACACCTCGATGCGCTGGTCGCTGGACGCCCGCCGCCGGGCCCGGCCCGGCTACCGCCCGCTGGTGCCACTGCCGCCCTGGGTAGGCACGCTGTTCCACAACGTCGCGCTGATGGCCGTCGCCACTCAGGTGTTCATGGTCTACATGACGTCCGGGCTGTCGAAGGTCCAGGGCAGCATGTGGCAGGAGGGCGTCGGGCTCTACTACCCGCTGCGCATCGGCCAGTACGCGCCGTGGCCGGGGCTGAACGAGCTGGTCTACACCAACGGCGTGTTCGTCACGATCGGCAGCTACGTGACGGTGTTCGTGCAGGTGCTGTTCCCGTTGCTGCTGTTGCGGCGGGGCACCCGGGTGCTGGCGCTGCTGGCGATCTTCGCGATGCACGTCGGCATCGCGATCACGATGGCGCTGCCGTGGTTCTCGCTGGCGATGATCGCCGCCGACATGGTCTTCATCCGCGACGACACCTACCGGGCGGCGATCCGCTGGGCCAGACGCTCCCGCCAGAAACAGCCGGCCGAGCCGTCACCCGCCGAAACCGAACCCGCCGAGGTCCCATGATCATCGGCGATCACTGGGGTCTGAGCACCAGTGATCGCCGGTGGTGACGGCTGTCCACAGGCAGCGGATTCGGGCTGGCGCGACCGTCCCGGCTCGCGCAGGCTGGTGGGGTGGATCTTGAGCAGCTGGTCGCCGCCCAGGAGGGCGTGGTCAGCCGTGCGCAGGCGCTGGCGTGCGGCCTGACCGAGGACGCGCTGACGTGGCGGCTGCGTTCGGGCCGCTGGCAGCGCGTCCATCCGGGGGTGTACGCGACGTTCAGCGGGCCGCTGCCGTTCGCCGCCCGGGTGTGGGCGGCGATCCTGCGAGCGGGCCGCGGAGCTGTGGCCAGCCACCGCACCGCCGCCCACCTGGACGGTCTCTGCGACGATCCCGGTCCGGTCGTCCACGTCACCGCGCCGAGCGACCGGCACGTCCGCGGCAAGACCGACGGCGTCCGGGTCCACTACGCGCACCGGTTGCCGCAGAGCCGTCATCCGGCCAGGAACCCGCCGCGGACCCGGGTCGAGGACACGGTGCTGGACCTCGTCGACGTCGCGTCGCACCCACGTGAGGTCGAGACCTGGGTGACGGCCGCCTGCCAGCGGCGCGCGACGACGCCGGAGCGGCTGGCCGACGCGCTGGGGTGGCGGAAGAAGATCCGCTGGCGCGCCGTCGCCGAGGCGCTGCTGGCCGACGTCGCCGGCGGTGCGCTCTCGCCGTTGGAGCTACGCCACCTGCGCCGGGTCGAACGTGCGCACGGCCTGCCCACCGGCTGCCGGCAGCGCCGGGTCGCCGGCGAGCGGGTCATCTGGGTCGACGTCGATTACGCCGAGTTCCACCTGCGGGTCGAGCTCGACGGACGCATTGGGCACACCGGCGAAGGCCGCTTCCGCGACCGGCACCGGGACAACCGCGCCACCGTCGGCGGCCACGCGACGCTGCGCTACGGGCACGCCGACGTCTTCGGCGACCAGTGCGGCGTCGCTGCGGAACACGTCCGGGTGCTCAGAGCCCGCGGCTGGACCGGCATGCCGCTCTCCTGCCGGCCCGGCTGTCCCGTTCCGGCCTGTGGACGACCGTGATCATCCGCGATCCCTGGCGTCAGAACCCCAGCGATCGCCGATGATCAACGCGCGCTGCGCGACCTACACTTCGCCGCGGACCCGTTTCCAGGCCTGCTGCACGGCCGCCGGCCGGTCGGCCAGGATGTTGCCGTCGGGCGCCGGGGCGGGCCGTGGCCGCGGCGGCCGGGGGTCGGCGACGGCGGCGGCGTAGACCTTCTCGGTCTCGCGGGCGACCGCCGTCCAGACGAACTCCGTGGCGATGCGCTGGTGGGCGGCCCGCACCAGCCGTTGCGACAGGCCGGGCTCCTCGAGCAGCCGCATGGCCGCCGCCGCGAGGTCGCCGGGGTCGCGCGGCGGCACCAGCAGGCCGGTGACGTCGTGCTCGATGACCTCGCGCAGGCCGCCGCTGTCGCCGGCGATGACCGGGGTGCCGGCCGCGCACGCCTCCAGCGCCACGATGCCGAACGGCTCGTACGACGACGGGCACATGGCGACGTCGGCGGCGCCGAACAGCGCGGCGAGGTCGGGCTGGCCCATGCGCCCGGCGAACTGCACGACGTGGTCGATCTGCAGCCGCTGCGCCAGCCGCCGCAGGTTGATCTCCTGCGACCCGGCGCCGGCCAGCACCAGCCGGGCGTCGTGGTGTCGCTGCCGGACCAGCGAGAGCGCCTCGATGCAGACGTCGACGCCCTTCTCCCACTCCAGCCGCCCGCCGAACACCAGCAACGGCGTCTTCGGCGGGATGCCGAACCGTTCGCGGGTGGCCCGCCGCGCCTCGGCCGTGGTGCGCCAGGCGGGATGGTCGACGGCGTTGCGGATGACGGTGAGGTCCTCGGGCGGGACGTCGAACGCGGCGGCCGCCTCGACCCGCATGGCCTCGGAGCAGACGATGGAGCGGGTGGCCTCGGCGACCAGCCACGCCTCGATGTCGTGCCGGGCCCGCGACAGCGACGTCGACAGCCAGCCGTCCCACAGGCCCGCCTCGGTGGCGTGGACGGTGGCGACCAGCGGCGCGTCGATGGCGCGCGCGACGTTGATGCCGGCGTGCGCGTCGACCCAGTCGTGCGCGTGGACGACGTCGGGCATCCACTCGCGGGTGAGCCGGTGGGCGGTGCGCATGAGGCTGGTGTTCAGCGCCAGCACCCACGGCACGAGGTCCTCGCCGCGCTCGCCGGCCGGCGGGTCGGGCGGCGCCCGGAACACCCGCACACCCTTGTCGTCCTCTTCCTCGGGCATCCCCGGGGCGGACTGGGTGACGACGGCGACGTCGTGTCCGTCGGCCACGAGACCCTCGGTCAGGCGGTGGACGTGGCGCCCGAGACCGCCGTAGATGACCGGCGGGTACTCCCACGAGACGACCAGGATCCGCATCGCGCGATCATTTCACAGCGGGCGCAAGATCGGGACCGCGTGAGGACGGCGAAAACGGGTATCGGCGGCCGTCCCGGACTGTGACGTGTTGCACGTCCCCAGGGGCTTGGGCCGCCGGTTACCCCTCGGTAACATCGGGACAGTCGAAGGCTCGGCCACTCGGTGGGCTAGCCTCGCGATGGACGCCACACTGGCAGCTCCCCACCCGCCCGGCCTAGGAGGTCGCAACCCGGCCATGAAGATCGTCACCCTGGTCAAGCACGTTCCGGACGCCACCGCGGACCGGACCTTCACCGCCGCCGACAACACCACCGATCGGGTGGGTGTCGACGGCCTGTTGTCCGAGCTGGACGAGTACGCCGTCGAGGAGGCATTGAAGATCGCCGAGGCCGGCGACGGTGTCGAGGTCGTCGCGTTGACGATGGGCCCCGACGGCGCCGACGCCGCGTTGAAGAAGGCGCTGCAGATGGGCGCCGACTCCGGTGTGCACGTGGTCGACGACTCCCTGCACGGGTCGGACGCGCCCGCCACCGCGCGGGTGCTGGCCGCCGCCATCACGAAGGTCGGCGACGTCGACCTGGTGCTGACCGGCATGGCGTCGACCGACGGCGGCATGAGCGTGGTCCCGGCGATGCTGGCCGAGCACCTCGGGCTGGCGCACGTGGGCTTCGTCGGCGAGCTGGCGGTGTCGGACACCGCGGTGACGGCGCGCCGCGACGGCGATGTCGCGTCCGAGACCATCGAGGCCGCCCTGCCGGCGGTCGTGGCGGTGACGGACCAGATCAACGAGCCGCGGTACCCGTCGTTCAAGGGGATCATGGCGGCGAAGAAGAAGCCGGTCGAGACGTGGACGCTGGCCGACCTCGGGGTCGACGCCGGCGCCGTCGGGCTGGGCGCCGCCTCGTCCACCGTCCGCGAGGTCGTCAAGCGGCCCGAGCGCGCGCAGGGCCAGGTCGTCACCGACGAGGGCGACGGCGGCACGAAACTGGCCGAGTTCCTGGCCGCGCAGAAGTTCATCTGAGCAGGGAGACGACGATGGCTGAGATTCTGGTCCTGGTCGACCACGTCGACGGCGCGGTGCGCAAGACCACGCTGGAGCTGCTGACGCTGGCGCGGCGCGCGGGCGAGCCGGCGGCCGTCTTCCTGGGGTCGGGGTTCGACGCGGCCCGCGACACGCTGGGGGAGTACGGCGCGGCGAAGGTGTACGTGGTCGAGGCGCCCGAGTTCGAGCAGTTCCTGGTGGTGCCGAAGGCCGAGGCGCTGGCGCAGCTCGCGCAGTCCTCCGGCGCGGCCGGGGTGCTGATCACCTCGTCGCCGGAGGGCAAGGAGATCGCGGCGCGGCTGGCGGTGAAGCTGGGTTCGGGCGTCATCACCGACGCGGTCGACGTCGCGGCCGACCTGACGACCACGCAGTCGGTGTTCGCCGGCGGCTACACGGTGACCGCGCAGGTCACGACCGGTGCTCCGGTCATCACGGTGAAGCCGAACGCGGTCACCCCCGAGCCCGCCCCGGCCACCCCGGCGGAGGAGAAGGTCGCGGTCGCGTTCAGCGACGCCGCCACCAAGGCCCGCATCGTCGAGCGCAAGCCGCGCGCGGCGACCGGCCGCCCGGAGCTGACCGAGGCGTCCATCGTCGTCTCAGGCGGGCGTGGCACCGGTGGTGACTTCGGCCCGGTCGAGGCGCTGGCCGACGCGCTGGGCGCGGCCGTGGGCGCGTCGCGGGCGGCGGTCGACTCCGGCTGGTACCCGCACGCCTACCAGGTCGGGCAGACCGGCAAGACGGTGTCGCCGCAGCTCTACCTCGCGGCCGGGATCTCCGGCGCCATCCAGCACCGGGCCGGCATGCAGACGTCGAAGACCATCGTCGTGGTCAACAAGGACCCCGAGGCGCCGATCTTCGCGATGGCCGACTTCGGCGTCGTCGGCGACCTCCACACCGTCCTGCCCCAGGCCACCGGGGAGATCCGCAAGCGGCAGGGCTGACGACGTATCCTGGTCGGGATGTCCGAGCGCCGCGTCTATCTCGACCACGCGGCGACGACCCCCGTCCTTCCTGAAGTGATCGACGTCGTCGCCGCGGCCATGGCGACCCTCGGCAACCCCTCGTCGCTGCACGCGTCCGGCCGGCACGCCCGCAAGCTGGTCGAGGAGGCGCGCGAGTCGGTCGCCGCGGGCCTCGGCGCGCGGCCCAGCGAGGTGGTGTTCACCTCCGGCGGCACCGAGGCCGACAACCTCGCCGTCAAGGGCCTCTACTGGGCCCGCCGGGCCGCCGACCCGCGCCGCGTCCGCATCCTCGCCTCCGCCGTCGAGCACCACGCGGTCCTCGACTCCGTCGACTGGCTGGCCGCCGAGCAGGGGGCGAAGGTCGAGTGGCTGCCGGTCGACGGCGCCGGGCGGCTGGACGTCGACGCGCTGCGCCGGGTGGTCGCGGCCGACCCCGAGTCGGTCGCGCTGATCACCGTCATGTGGGCGAACAACGAGGTCGGCACGGTGCAGCCGGTCGGCGAGGTGGTCGGCGTCGGACGCGAGTCAGGCATCCCGGTGCACTCCGACGCCGTGCAGGCGGTCGGCGCGCTGCCCGTGCACTTCGGCGACTCCGGGCTGGACGCCATGACGGTGTCCGGCCACAAGGCCGGCGCGCCGGTCGGCGTCGGCGCGCTGCTGCTGCGCCGCGAGGCCGACGTCGTGCCCGTCCTGCACGGCGGCGGCCAGGAGCGCGACGTCCGGTCCGGCACGCTCGACGCACCCGCCGTCACCGGGCTGGCTGCGGCCCTGCGCAGTGCGCTCGCCGACGTCCCGGCGCAGGCCGCCGCGCTCGCCGCCCTGCGCGGCCGGCTGGTCGACGGTGTGCGCGGCGCCGTCCCGGACGCCGTGGTGAACGGCGACCCGGAGCGCACGCTGCCCGGCATCGCGCACTTCTCCTTCCCCGGCTGCGAGGGCGACGCGCTGCTGCTCCTGCTCGACGCCGCCGGCATCGACTGCTCCACCGGCAGCGCCTGCACGGCGGGCGTGCCCGAGCCGTCGCACGTCCTTTTGGCCATGGGCGCGCCGCACGAGCGGGCCCGCGGGTCGCTGCGGTTCTCGCTGGGTCACCCGTCCACGGCCGACGACGTCGACGCGCTGGTCGCGGCCATCGGGCCGGCCGTCGAGCGGGCCCGCGCCGCCGGCATCGTCAACGTCGCCACCAGGGGGAACTGAGATGCGCGTCCTCGCCGCGATGTCCGGGGGAGTGGACTCGGCGGTCGCCGCGGCCCGGCTGGTCGAGGCCGGCCACGACGTCACCGGCGTGCACCTCGCGCTGTCGGCGAACCCGCAGTCGTTCCGCACCGGCGCCCGCGGCTGCTGCACCATCGAGGACTCCCGCGACGCCCGCCGCGCCGCCGACGTCCTGGGCATCCCGTTCTACGTGTGGGACCTCGCCGAGCGGTTCCGCGCCGACGTCGTCGACGACTTCGTCGCCGAGTACGCCGCCGGCCGCACGCCCAACCCGTGCCTGCGCTGCAACGAGAAGATCAAGTTCGCCGCCGTGCTCGACCGCGCGCTCGCGCTCGGTTTCGACGCCGTCGGCACCGGGCACTACGCGCGGGTCGTCGACGGGCCGGCGGGTCCCGAGCTGCACCGCGCCGCCGACCCGGAGAAGGACCAGTCCTACGTGCTCGGCGTGCTGACGGCCGGCCAGCTCGAGCACGCGCTCTTCCCGCTCGGCGACACCGTCAAGACCGACGTCCGCGACGAGGCGGAGCGGCGCGGCCTGGCGGTCGCCCGCAAGCCCGACAGTCACGACATCTGCTTCATCGCCGACGGCGACACCGCCGGCTTCCTGCGGGGCCGCCTCGGCGACGCGCCGGGCGAGGTGGTCGACGCTGCCGGCGCCGTCGTCGGCACCCACGACGGGACCTACGGTTTCACCATCGGCCAGCGCAAGGGGCTGCGCATCGGCACGCCGGCCGCCGACGGCCAGCCGCGCTACGTCCTCGACATCTCCCCGGTCGACCGCCGGGTCACCGTCGGCCCGCGTGAGGCGCTCGCCGTCGACGCGCTCACCGGGGTAGCGCCGCGCTGGTGCGGTGCGCCGCCGCCCGCGTCGTCGCCGTTGTCCTGCCTGGCCCAGTTCCGGGCGCACGGCACGCCTGCCGAGGCGGTCGCGACGGTGTCCGGCGACGCCGTCGAGGTGACGTTCGGGACGGCCCAGGAGGGGGTCGCGCCCGGCCAGGCGATCGTGCTCTACGACGGCACCCGCGTGGTCGGGTCGGCCACCATCGACGCCACCCACTCCGCCGTCAGCGCGTGACGTAGTCGACGACCAGGCCGATCACGCCGGGGTCGCGCAGGATCCGCTGGTGCCCGAGGCCGTCGGTGCTGATCAGCTCCGCCTCCGGCCACGCGGCCGCGAGCGCCGCGCCGTCGTCGTACGGGACCTCCTTGTCCTTCCGGTCGTGCACGACGAGCGTGGGCGGCACCTCCGCGCGCCGGGCCAGCCCGGTGACGTCGAAGTCGGCCAGCGGGCGGCCGGCCTTGCGTTCCAGCAGCGCCAGCAGGCGGCCGCGGGTGCGCTCGCCGAAGCCGACCGTCCGCTGGAACAGCGCGAGCCCGTCGCTGAGCGTCGTGCTCGGCGCGATCAGTACCAGCCGCGCCGCCGGCAGCCCGTCCAGCACCGCCACCGCGGTCGCGGCACTGCCGAGGGAGTGCGCGACGACGGCGGACGGCTTGCCGTGTTTGCCCGCGGCCGCCGCCAGCGCCTCGGTGAATTCGACGCCGGTGGCCCGGCCGCGGCCCAGCTGCCCCGGCCCGGACTCGCCGTGGCTGGGCGCGTCGACCGCGACCACCCGCCGCCCGGCGTCGACCAGCGGCTGGACGAACGCGCCGAGCTGGCCGCGCCAGCCGCCCCAGCCGTGCATCAGGTAGACCGGCGGGCCGAACCCCCAGCTCTCCACCGCGACCGCGCGGCCGTCGGGGAGGGTCAGCGTGCTGCGCTCGCCCGGCCGCGGCCGCTCGTCGCGGCGGCGGCCGCCGGTGTCCGGCAGCGTGCACCACAGTCCCGCGGCCCAGCGGGCGCCGACGCCGGGCGCGACGCGGTCGAGCGTGCGGAACGAGGCGCGGAGGACGCGGAGCTTCACGCCAGCACGAACGATCGTGCGTTTCTGCGGCGAAGTGATGGCCATGGTCAGTCCCTCCGGGGGTTCTCCTAGATGGTGGCTGGGGCGACCGGGACGCGGGCGGCGGCGAGCAGCCGCTCGAACGCGTGCCGTGCCCGCGCCTCCGACCGCTCGTCCTCGAGCAGCCGGTGGGCGTGGTAGAAGCCGAGCATGATGCCGTCGAGGTCGGCGGCGAACTGCAGGGGGTCGGCGTCGTCGCGGAAGTGGCCCTCGGCGATGCCCGACGCGAACATGCGCGCGCAGGAGTCGTAGAGGTCGCGGTGGTCGCGGACCAGCTGGTCGCGGACCGGGCCGTCCTGCTCGTCCAGCTCGGCGGAGGCTTTGACGAACAGGCAGCCGCCGGGCATGCGGGTGCGGCCGCACTCGACCCAGCGCTCGAACAGCTCACGCACCCGCGGCTCGCCGCGCGGCGCCAGCAGCGCCGGCCGGATGACGGCGTCGATGAACTCGGTGCGGGCCTCGCGCAGCACCTCCAGCTGCAGCAGCTCCTTGGACCGGAAGTGCGCGAACAGCCCGCTCTTGGACATGCCTGTGGTGGCGGCGAGGTGCCCGATGGTCAGCCCGCCCAGCCCGACCCGATAGGCCGTCTCGACACCCTTGCGGAGGATGACCTGCCGGGTTTCCGCGCCCTTCGTCACGCCATCAAAATAGCACGACCGTTCGTGCCTGGCGAGGGGTGTGGCCTACGACACCGACACGCCGATCGCCGAGCCGACGGCGTACGTCACCGCCATGGTCAGCAGCCCCACGATCACCGCCCGGGCCGCCGCCCGCCCGCGCCGTCCGCCACCCAGCCGCGCGCCCACGTACCCGGTCAGTGCCAGCGCGAGCACCACCGTCACCATCGTGACCGGCACCCGCGCGCTGGCCGGTGGCAGCACGATCGCCAGCAGCGGCAGCGTCGCACCCAGCGCGAACGCCACGAACGACGACAACGCCGCCGTCCACGGGTTGGTCTGCTCGTCGGCGTCGATGCCGAGCTCGGCCTCGGCGTGCGCCGCCAGCGCGTCCTCGGCCGTCAGCTCGCGCGCGACCTGCTCGGCCAGCGGGCGGGACAGGCCCTTCCGCTCGTAGATCAGGGTGAGCTCGGCCAGTTCCTCGTCGGCCAGGTGCTCCAGCTCCCACCGTTCCCGCGCGAGCGCCGCCCGCTCGGTGTCGCGCTGGGCGCTGACGGAGGTGTACTCGCCGCCGGCCATCGAGAACGCGCCCGCGACCAGGCCGGCCACGCCGGTCAGCAGCAGCCAGTCGCGGTCGGAGGTGGCGCCGGCCACGCCGACCACGATGCCGGCCGTGGAGATGATGCCGTCGTTGGCGCCGAGGATGCCGGCCCGCAGCCAGTTCAGCCGCCCCGCCAGCCTGCCGTGGTGGTGCTGCTCGCCTTCGTGCGGCGTCGCCTCGGCCATACCGACAGCGTAGCGACGGGCGGCGCGTCCTACAGGGTCGATAGGCACTGGCGCGGGAGCGGGCGGACCTGTCACAGTTTCCTCGTTGACGGGGAGGAACCATCGTGCTGGTGTGCGGACGGGCGGCGACGTTTGTGCGCTGAGCGCCGTGCCGATCACGTCTGGGGGGCGATACTCGAACGCGCGCGGGCGGAAGGCGCCGACCCGTCGCTGCGGCACGTGCTGGAGGCCTGCGCCGTCGCCCTGGGTGCGGTGGGATGCGGGCTGTCGATGGTCGGCGCGGCCGGCGCGCGCGAGCCGGTGCTGTCCGTAGGCGTCCTCTGTGAGGAGCTGGAGGAGCTGCAGTTCACGCTCGGCCAGGGCCCCGGCGTCGACGCGGCCGGCGACGGCGTGGTGCTGGCGCCCGACCTCGCCGCCGAGTCCGCCGCGCGGCGCTGGCCGGTGTTCGCGCCCGCCGCGGCGCAGCGGGGCGTGCGGGGGCTGTTCGCGTTCCCCGTGGCGGCCGGCGCGGCCCGCGTCGGCGTGCTGGATGTGTACCGGCGCGAGCCCGGTGAACTGGGCGCCGCGCACCTGTCGACGGCGCTGGCGTTCGCCGACGCGGCGCTCGTCCTGGTGCTCGATGAGCGTGGTGCGGTCGGTACCGGTCTGGACCAATACCGACATGGCATGCTGCCGGAACGTCGCGCCGAGGTGCACCAGGCCGCGGGCATGGTGAGTGTGCAGCTCAGCGTCGAGGTGAGCGAAGCGCTGGTCAGGTTGCGTGCCTATGCCTACGTCCACGAACGCCGGCTGGCCGAGGTGGCCGCCGACGTCGTGGCGCGGCGGCTGAGATTCACCTCGAATCGGCGCGGCATGAACGACACGGCTTCGGGGAACGGGATGATGGACGTGCCTCCGCACCCCGACCCCGACCACCCGGAGGGCGGCGCATGAGTATCACCGACCGGCGAGTCCGCGAGACCTTCGTCGAACTGGCCGACACACTCGTCGACGACTACGACGTCCTCGGCTTCCTCGACGTGCTCGCGCATCGGGTGGTCGAGTTGCTCGACGTCGATGCGTGCGGCGTCGTCCTGGCCGACCACCACGGCACGATCAGCCTCGTCGCGGCCTCCTCGGAGGAGACCCGGCTGCTGGAGCTGTCGCAATTGCAGAACGCCGAAGGCCCGTGCCTCGACGCGTTCCACCTCGGCCGGCCGGTGTCCGTGGCGGACCTGCGGACGGGCGACGAGCGTTGGCCGCAGTTCGCCCCCGCCGCCCGCGACGCCGGGTTCCTCGCCGTCCACGCCCTGCCCATGCGGCTGCGCGAGGTGGTCGTCGGCGCGATGAATCTGTTCGCGGTCGCGCCGGGCGGGCTGCCGGCCGACTCGATGGCGCTCGGCCAGGCGATGGCCGACGTCGCCACCATCGGGATCCTGCACGAGCGCACCCTCCGCCAGCAGGGCGTGGTCGTCGGGCAGCTCCAGGCCGCCCTCGACAGCCGGATCCTCGTCGAACAGGCCAAGGGCGTGCTGGCCGAGCGGATGTCCGTCTCCGTCGACGAGGCGTTCGCGCTGCTGCGCAGCCACGCCCGGTCGACGAACAGCAAGCTGCGCGACCTCGCGGCCGCCGTCGTCGCCGGGGCGATCACCGAGCTCAGCGCCTGACGACCCGGCGTCGGCGCGCCCGGGTCGGGAAAACGGCCCCTTGACCACCGCCGGAGTCCGGCGTAGCGTCCCCAGGGATGTGCCGAATCCGGCTCTGACGTGGGATGTCATGCCATTTCGGTGCGTCTGGACGTCGCCCAGGACCTCGGCGGCACACGCCGGAGGGCCGGGGCGTCCACATGCCTGTCTCTCCGCGCGGCGATCGCGGTCTCGGCCACGATCGCGGGGCGGGCCGCCTAACCGGCCGCTCGTCGTCGGGCACACATCCGGTCTCCGGCCGGTCAAGGGGGGCGCGCCCGACGGCGAGCGAGCCGGCCGGGAGGCAGCCATCCGACTGGTGGCGGGGCCGGGGCGGCGAGAAGCGGGGTGCGCATGGGTGGTGACGTCGGCGCGGCAGCGGACCACCTGCTGCGGCGGGTGTACGCGGCGGGCCTCGAGCTCCAGGTCGTCCTCGCCGAACTGGACGACGATCCGCTGGCGGGGCCGGTCGGCCGGGCCGTCGTGGAGGTGGACCAGACGGTCCGTGAGCTGCAAGGCCGCGCCCTGGCGCGCGCCGCGGACCCCGTCCCGGACGGCTGACCAGGCGCGCGCCGCGGACCCCGTCCCCGACGGCTGACCAGGCGCGCGGCGACGTTGTCGGCGCCCGCCCGTAGGGTGGGCCACCCACCCGAACGGGGAGGGTCATCGCCCCGCTTTCCGCGTCGTGTCGGGCTGCGGCGGGCCATCGCCTAGGGTTCGCTCTTGTGGACTATGCGTGGGGGCCGGCGACGGCGACGGGGGTCGGTTCGCTGCCGTTCGCGGACCGGGACGAGGCGGCGCGTGTCGTCGTCGGCGAGCTGCCCGACTTCCCGCACCTGGCCGAGCTGCCCGCCCGCGGGGCCGGCGCCGACCTCGTCGGCCGCGCCGCGTCGCTGCTGGTCGACCTGCACGTCGACCTGCAGCCGTCCGGCTGGCGGCTGGTCGCGCGGCCGGGTGCGGACGAGCGGCGCGCGGCGTCGTTCCTCGGCGCCGACCTCGACGCGCTGGAGATCGCCGCGTACGGGTACGAAGGCCCGCTGAAGGTGCAGGTCGCGGGGCCGCTGACGCTGGCGGCGTCGGTCGAGTCGAACCGGGGCGGCGCGCTGGTCGGCGACTCCGGGGCGCGGCGCGACCTCGCGGCGTCGCTGGCGGAGGGCGTGTCCGCGTTCGTGGCCGACGTCGGGCGGCGGGTGCCGGGTGCGTCGGTCGTCCTGCAACTGGACGAGCCGTCGCTGCCCGCCGTCCTCGCCGGCGAGATCCCGACGGCGAGCGGGTTCGGCCGGCTCCGCGCGGTCGACGTGGCAGAGGCGTCCACGCTGGTCGGTGCGGTGGTCTCGCGGGTGGACGCGCCGGTCGTGGTGCACTGCTGCGCGCCGTCGGTGCCGGTTGACGTCGTGCGCTCGGCCGGGGCGGTGGCGGTGTCACTGGACGCGTCGCTGCTGGCCGGCGCCCCGGCAGCGGAGCTGGACGCGCTGGCCGCGGCGGTCGACGCCGGCCTGGCGCTCTGGCCGGGCGTGGTGCCGTCGCTGCGCCCGTCCACCCCGCCGGCCGACCGCGAGCTGGCGCAGCGCGTCGTCGGACTCTGGCGGCGGCTCGACCAGGACCCCGCGGCCATGGCCGTCCGCACCGTCATCACCCCGGCCTGCGGCCTCGCGGGCGCCGACCCCGCCTGGGCCCGTCGCGCCTACACGCTCGCCCGCACGACGGCGCGCGCCTTCGCCGAGCTCGTCGCCGAGGCCTGACGCGGGCGCGAGCGGCGCCGGTTCCGGCACATCGTCAGTGGTGGGCGCTACCGTCTGTGCTGTGACCGAGCCAGCCGACAGCAACGACGTCCCGACGGAGGTGCGCGAGCGCCACGCCACGCTCTCGCAGGAGGTCGAGGACCACCGCCAGCGGTACTACTTCGCCACGCCCACCGTCAGCGACGCCGAGTTCGACCAGCTCATGCGCGAGCTGGAGGGCATCGAGCAGCAGTACACGTCGCTGCGCACCCCCGACTCCCCGACGCAGAAGGTGGGGGCGCCGGTGGCCGAGCCGGGGGCGGGCGTCGAGGCGTCCTGGCCGCCGGTCGAGCATCTCGAGCGCATGCTGAGCCTCGACAACGCGTTCTCCTCCGACGACATCGCCGAGTGGGCCGCGCGGGTCGAGCGCGAGGTCGGCACCGGCGCGCGGTACCTGTGCGAGCCGAAGGTCGACGGCCTGGCGGTCGACATCGTCTACCGCGACGGCCGGCTGGCCACGCTCGCCACCCGCGGCGACGGCCGCACCGGCGAGGACATCACCTACAACGCGCAGTTCGTCGACGCCATCCCGAACGAGCTGACCGGCACCGACGAGTACCCGGTGCCGTCCGTGGTCGAGATCCGCGGCGAGGCGGTCTTCCCGACGGCCGAGTTCGAGGCGGTCAACGCCGAGCGGGCCGACCTCGGGCTGCCGTTGTTCGCCAACGCCCGCAACTCCGGCGCCGGCGTGCTCCGTCAGCGCATGGACCGCCGCCGCGAGAAGCTCGACGCCGCCAAGGCCAAGGCCGACGCCGCCGGGAACGAGGGCCGCTCGCAGGTGGCGTACGAGCGCGTCCTCGAGGAGTACGAGCGGGCCCGGCGCAACCTCAACCGCATGATCCTGGTCTGCCATGGCATCGGCCGGCGCGACGGCTTCGACATCCGGTTCCAGTCCGAGGCGTACGAGGCGCTGCGCGCGTGGGGCCTGCCGGCCAGCGACCGCCCGCAGGTCGTCCCCGACCTCGAGGCCGTCCAGGGCTACATCGACCACTACGGCCAGCACCGCCACGACATCGAGTTCGAGATCGACGGCGTCGTCGTCAAGGTCGACCAGGTCGACCTCCAGCGCCAGCTCGGCTCCACGTCGCGGGCGCCGCGGTGGGCCATCGCGTTCAAGTACCCGCCCGAAGAGGTCACCACCAAGCTCGTCGACATCCGGGTCAACGTCGGGCGCACCGGCCGCGTCACCCCGTACGGCGTCATGGAGCCGGTCAAGGTGGCCGGCTCCACGGTCGAGAACGCCACCCTGCACAACGCGTCCGAGGTCAAGCGCAAGGGCGTGCTCATCGGCGACACCGTCGTGCTGCGCAAGGCCGGCGACGTCATCCCCGAGATCCTCGGCCCGGTGGCCGAGCTGCGCGACGGCAGCGAGCGCGAGTTCGTCATGCCCACCGAGTGCCCGGCCTGCGGCACCACGCTCGCCCCGGCCAAGGAGGGCGACGTCGACATCCGCTGCCCGAACAGCCGGTCGTGCCCGTCGCAGCTGCGCGAGCGGCTGTTCTACCTGGCCGGACGCAGCGGGTTCGACATCGAGGCCATGGGCTGGGAGGCCGGCATCGCGCTCATCGACGCCGGCGTGGTCGCCGACGAAGGCGACGTGTTCGGGCTCGACGCCGACCACCTCAAGCAGGTGCCGCTGTTCACCAACGCCGACGGCGAGCTGACGGTCAACGGCCGCCGGCTGCTGGACAACCTGGAGAAGGCCAAGCAGCAGCCGCTCTGGCGGGTACTCGTCTCGCTGTCCATCCGCCACGTCGGGCCCACGGCGGCCCGCGCGCTGGCCGGCGCGCTGCTGTCGATGGAGGCCATCAGGGCGGCGTCGGAGGAAGACCTCGCCGGCACCGACGGCGTCGGCCCCACCATCGCCGCGTCGGTGAAGGAGTGGTTCGCCGTCGACTGGCACCAGGCCATCGTCGACAAGTGGGCCGCGGCTGGTGTCCGCATGGTCGACGAGCGCGACGAGTCGACGCCGCGCACGCTCGAGGGCCTCACCATCGTCGTCACCGGGTCGCTGCAGGAGTTCTCCCGCGACGACGCCAAGGAGGCCATCCTGGCTCGCGGCGGCAAGGCGTCCGGCTCGGTGTCGAAGAAGACGTCGTTCGTGGTCGCGGGCGAGAACGCCGGCACCAAGCACGACAAGGCGGTCGAGCTGAAGGTGCCGGTGCTCGACGAGGCCGGCTTCCGGGTGCTGCTGGAGTCGGGACCCGACGAGGCCGCGAAACTGGCCCGGGTCGGCGACGGCGAGGAGACGGCCGAGGCGGCTGAGACTGTCGAGGCGGCTGAGGCGGCCGAGGCGGCCGAGGCGCAGGAGTAGGGGCGGACGCGCGAAGGGCCCGGCGAATGCCAGACCCTTCGTGTCCAGGAAGACTCGTCCGCGCCCGGAGGCGCGACACGAGCTGCTCCGTGGAACCGGAGATCGGAGTCCTCTACGCCCTGGCCGAGAACCGGCCCGCGACCGCGGCGTAGGCCTGCAGCCGCAACTTGGCGAGGTACCGGCCAGGATGGAGCCGGCTGAGGTGTCTCCGTCCGTGCTGACGACTCATGAGAGGTCCTCTCGCTACTGACGAGGTTCCACAGGGTCGTCGTACGACCGCTCGGGAACCAGACGATGTGCCGGTGCCCCGAGCGGGACTCCAGTGTTGAGTTGTCCCTCCATGATCGTTCCGTCCTGATGGACGGTCAAGGGGGTTCCCCGTATGCGCCGTTTACCCGGTTTCACCTGCGGATACAGGTTCACGAAAAAAGTCCGTGCCGGGGTCTGGCGCGAGGGGCGTCCGCTCATGCATCCTTGCGTCGATAAGGCACATCTCGCCGCAGAAACACCCGGTGGTCACACCATCGTCCGTGCCACCTCTGCGCCCGTCCCGGAGTGAGGTTCCCATGACCTCTTTCGCTGAGCATGTGGCTCCAGCGGCGGAGCTCTTTCCGGTCGCGGCCCCGTGGCCGCGCCGGCTCGGAGCGGCCAAGACCTCCTACATCACCCGGCACGTCATCGATCTCGTGCCGTCCGGCGACGAGCTGGTGCTGGCGCCGGCGACCATCCCGGCGGCCGGCGACGTCATCCTGGCGCGGGTCGAGTCGATCGGCGCGCACGACTGGATCGAACGCCCCGACGGCCGCAAGGCGCGGCTGTTCGCGGGCGACGAGATCATCGTCGCGTACGGCGCGCGGTATGCCACCGACGCCTACGAGGGTGCCGTGCCAGATGATCCGGGGCCGGCAACGACCGCTGGCATCTCGTCGACGCCGGCGGCGCGCCGGTGCTCGACTTCACCGACGCCGGGTTCCCGTCGACCCACCTCGTGGCGCCAGACGACCTCGTCGCGACGTACTTCGGGCTGCTGTCCGCGGTCGCGGCGGCCGAGCCCGACACGGTGGTCATCGAGATCGCCGACGGCGTCGCGCACGTCGAGACCGCGCGGCTGCTCGCCGACCCCGCCGTGCGGGCGACGCTCAGCGGTGTCCTGTTCGCGGCCGGCGACGCGCTCGGCGCCCTGTCCGGGGTGAACCTGCTGCGCTCGTGGCACCTGCGGGTCGCCGCCGTCACGGGCAAGATCACGTCGTCGCCGCTGGCCGCCCGCGAGGCCGCGCCCTGGTCGACGTCCCCGTCGTCACCACCAGCGAGCTCATGGACCCGGCCGTCGCCGCCACCCTCGTGTCGCTGGGTTCGGAGGCCGCCTGACCTCGCGCTCGTGGTCGTTGAGATCCGCGACCACCTCCACCGTCCCGTCCACAGCCCTCACGACTTCGCCGAGTTGTCCACAATCAGCCCGAGCGCGGTGGCGACCGGCCCGATCCGGCCGCTAGCGTCGCAGGCATGGATCTGAAGGACGAAGCAGAAGTGCTGCTGCGGCGGCTGGTCGGCAACGACGCGGCCGAGTTCCGCGACGGCCAGTGGGACGCCGTGCGCGACCTGGTGGAACACCGTCGTCGCGTGCTCGTCGTGCAGCGCACCGGCTGGGGCAAGTCGGCGGTCTACTTCGTCGCGACGGGTCTGCAGCGAGCGCGTGGCGCCGGCCCGACCGTCATCGTGTCGCCGCTGCTGGCGCTCATGCGCGACCAGGTGGCCGCGGCGGGCCGGGCCGGGGTGCGCGCCGTCACCATCAACTCCGCCAACGCCGACGAGTGGGGTGAGGTCGCCAAACAGCTCGCCGACGACGCCGTCGACGTCCTGCTGGTCAGTCCCGAGCGGCTGAACAACCCGCGCTTCCGCGAGGAACAGCTGCCCACGCTGGCGGCCGGTTCCGGGCTGATCGTGGTCGACGAGGCGCACTGCATCTCCGACTGGGGCCACGACTTCCGCCCCGACTACCGCCGCATCCGCGACCTCCTCGGCACGCTTCCGGCCGGCACCCCGGTGCTGGCGACCACGGCGACGGCGAATGCCCGCGTCGTCGCCGACGTCGCCGAACAGCTGGGCGCCGGGGGAGCCGAGGTCACCACCATCCGCGGCTCGCTGGCGCGCGAGAGCCTGCGCTTGGGCGTGCTCTCGCTCGACGACGCCGAGCATCGGCTGGCCTGGCTGTCCGCGCAGCTCGGCGAGCTGCCCGGCAGCGGCATCGTCTACACGCTGACGGT
Source organism: Jiangella muralis (assembly GCF_001270745.1). Taxonomy (GTDB): domain Bacteria; phylum Actinomycetota; class Actinomycetes; order Jiangellales; family Jiangellaceae; genus Jiangella; species Jiangella muralis. The sequence goes on along the minus strand of NZ_KQ434758.1, from coordinate 184,671 downwards.
GTCCGCGGCGGAGGACACCGCGGCGCTGCTGCGCGAGGCGGGCCACCACGTCATCGCCTACACCGGCCGCACCGACCCCGCCGACCGCGTCGAGGCCGAGCGCGCGCTGCTGAACAACGAGGTCAAGGCCCTGGTGGCAACGAGCGCTCTGGGCATGGGGTTCGACAAACCCGACCTCGGCTTCGTCGTCCACCTCGGCGCGCCGTCGTCGCCGGTCGCGTACTACCAGCAGGTCGGCCGCGCGGGCCGGGCCACCGAGCGGGCCGACGTGCTGCTGCTCCCGGCCGCCGAAGACCAAGCCATCTGGCAGTACTTCGCCACCGTCTCGATGCCGCGGCAGGATCAGGCGGCGTCGGTCATCCGGACGCTGTCGGCCACCGGCGACGCCATGTCCACGGCGGCGCTCGAGACCGTCGTCGACGTCCGGCGGACGCGGCTGGAGCTGCTGCTCAAGGTGCTCGACGTCGATGGCGCGGTGCAGCGGGTCCGCGGCGGCTGGCAGGCGACCGGGCAGGACTGGATCTACGACGCCGAACGGTACGAGCGGGTCGCCGCGTCCCGCGACGCCGAGGCCCGATCGATGCTCGCCTACCAGCGCGGCGCGCAGTGCCGCATGGCGTTCCTGCAGGCCGCGCTGGACGACCCGAGCGCCGCGCCGTGCGGCCGCTGCGACGTCTGTGCCGGGCCCTGGTTCACCGACGAGGTCCCGGCCGCCGCCCGGGCGGCGGCGCGCACCACGCTGGCGCGGGCCGGCGTGCTGCTCGAGCCGCGGGTTCAGTGGCCATCCGGCATGAGCCGGCTGGGCGTCGACGTCAAGGGCAAGATCGGCCCCGACGAGCGCCTCGAACCGGGTCGCGTGGTCGCCCGGCTCACCGACCTCGGCTGGGGCCAGCGGCTGCGGTCCCTGCTCGACGCCGACGACGCCCCGGCGCCCGAGCCGCTGCTGGCGGCCTGTGTCGACGTGCTGCGCGAGTGGCACTGGGACCGCCGCCCCGATGCCGTCATCACGGTGCCGTCGCGGCGGCATCCGCAGCTGATCGGCTCGGTCGGCCGCTACCTGGCGTCGGTCGGCCGGCTGACGGATCTCGGCGAGCTGGAGGCGACCGGCGCCGGTCCCGCCGAGGGCACGGAGTCGGGCGGCAACAGCGCCTTCCGGCTGGCGTCGATCTGGGACTCCTGGCGCGTCGGCCCCGCTGCCCGCGAGTCCCTGGCGGCGCTCGGCCCCGATCCGGTCGTCCTCCTCCTCGACGACCTCGCCGACTCGCGCTGGACCATCACCGTCGCCGGACGGGAGGTGCGCCACGCCGGAGCAGCACAGGTACTGCCGTTCGCCCTCGCCAGCGTGGGATGAGCGGGTGAGCGGCGAGCCGCGAGCGGTGGGCCGTAGACCGTGAGTGGTGGGCCGTGAGCGGTGGGCCGTGGCCGGTGAGCGGTGAGCCGTGAGCAGTGAGCCGTGGCCGGTGAGCGGCGAGCGGTGGGCCGTGCGGGCATCGCGTCCTGGTCTGGCGTTGCGTCCTGGTCTGACGTCGCGTTGTCGAGGCCGAATGGCGCGTTCGGCGTGACGAGCAACCAGGACGTGACGAGAGACCAGGACGCGACGGGGAACCAGGCCGCGACCGGGGACCAGGCCGCAACACGGGGAACTAGACGTGGGCCGGTCAGCCGGTGGCGGCGTCGTCCGCGGAGTCCATGGCAGGCACGGAGCCCAGGACGGGCGCGGTGCGGCGGATCACCTGGGCCAGCGCCACCAGGTGCACCAGCCGGGCCAGCTCGGAGTCGAGGATGCGCGGCCCGCCGTCGCGGCCGTAGACGATGGCCTGGCCGGTGTCGTCGACCGGGACGCCCACCGCGACGACGTCCTGCCAGGGTTCGGGGGCGTCGGGGCCGATGGCGATGCGGGTCGGTTCGGTGAGGGGCAGCCAGGGCGCCTCGTAGCCGTCGTCCTCGGGGGCGCCGCCGCTGGCGCGCTGCACCTTCAGCGTCGAGCCGGCGGCCGGGAGCAGCAGGCCCCAGCCGGAGCGGAAGATGCCGGGAACGAGGTCGAGCAGGATCTCCTCGGCGCGGTCGGGCTCGTCCGTCATCGCCTCGACGGCCTCGAGGTCGCGGTGCAGGCTGGCGCCCGGGCTGTAGTGGCCGATGAACTCCACCGTCACGTCGGGCACCGTCCGGCAGGCCGTCACCAGCGAGTCCGGCAGCCGCCCGCCCGGCAGGTCGACCAGGAAGTCATCGACGACGAAGCCGTCGCCGCGGTTCTCGACGACGTCGACACCGACGATGTCACCGCCGGCGGCGCCGACGGCCGTCGCGACGGCTCCGAGGGAACCGGGACGGTCCGGTACGACCACACGCATGAGAAACGACACCCGCACAGAGTGACACAGATCCTGTCACGACCGTGTTGCCGCCGGGACCGGCGTCAGTGCTCGGACCGCAGCCACGCCAGCACGGCCAGCACCCGCCGATGGTCGTCGTCGGACGGGGGGAGGTCGAGCTTGGTGAGGATCGACGAGATGTGCTTCTCGACCGCGCCCTGCGTGACGACCAGCAGCCGCGCGATGGCGACGTTCGTCCGGCCCTCCGCCATCAGCGCCAGCACCTCGCGCTCCCGCGCCGTCAACGTCTGCAGCGGGTCGCGACGGCGCCGCGCGAACAGCTGCGCCACGACCTCCGGGTCCAGCACGGTCCCGCCGGACGCCACCCGCTCCAGCGCGTCGGACAGGTCGGCCAGCGCCGACACCCGGTCCTTCAGCAGGTAACCGACCCCGCCCGCGCCGTCGGCCAACAGGTCACCCGCGTACGACTCCTCGACGTACTGCGACAACACCAGCACGCCGGTCCCGGGCACCGCCGACCGCGCCGACAACGCCGCCCGCAGCCCTTCGTCGGTGAACGTCGGCGGCATGCGGACATCGACGATCGCGACGTCGGGGCGGTGCTCCTGCACCGACCGCACCAGCGTTTCGCCGTCGCCGACGGCGTCGACCACGTCGGCTCCGGCCTCGCCCAGCAGGCGGACGAGTCCTTCACGTAGCAGCAGGGAGTCCTCGGCAAGTACGACGCGCACCCGCACAGCATGCCAGGTCTGTCCACGGCCCGATCCACAGCGCCTCGCGGGTGTCCTGCGGCGGACCTAGAGTCACCCGGCCGGGACCGTGCGTGGTGCGGTGGTCAGGAGGCGTGCCGTGCCTTGCGGTCCTGGTCGTCGACGTTCTTGACCTGGGCGCCGGGGGCCTGTCCGACGGTCTCCAGTGGCTCGTCGGCGCGCGACTCGACCGCCTCGATCAGCTTGAGGTCGGCTTGGGTGTGCAGGATGGCCGCCTCGATGGTGAGGGCCGCGAGCGCGTCGTGCTGGTGGGTGCGCCGGCTGGTGCGCAGTGTCTGCAGTTCGGCCAGCCGCGCGTCGTGCTGGATGCGGCAGACCTCGCGGATGGCGTCGGGACCGCGCCGGCCGGCGGCGAGCACCTTGAGGATGAAGTCGTCGCGGTAGCCCGACGTGCGCGTGGTGGGCGTCGCCAGCCATTCGTCGAGGTCGCTGCGCCCGGCCGACGTGATGAGGTAGACGGTTCGGTCGGGCCGGGAGTCCTGCGGGACGGTGTGCGAGCTGACCATGCCGTCGCGATGCAGCCGGTCGAGGATCTGATACACGTGGCCGATGTTCAGCCCACCCCACTGGGGTCCGACGGCCTTCTCGAAGTTCGCCTTGAGCTCATACCCGTAGCTGGGTCCGTCGGCCAGCAGGGCGAGAACGGCATGCTGAAGCGGCACACTCACACTGTAAGGGTGAACTGCTCGTTCCATCGACATTCGCGTGACGTAATCCGTGGTCGTGGCGACTGTCATGTCACCGCGCAGCGCCTCGGAGCAGGTCGGAGACCGGTTCGACGGTCCGGGACACGCCGTGGCGGGCGCCGTCCGGGACACGTGGGGGTTGCGCGGTGGTGAGAGAATCAGCCCTGGCCGTTTGTCGTGCCGAGCCGAAGGTCATGATGATCAGATGAGACGGCAGGGTCCCAGCGACGCTGCGGACGTCCGGTCGGGCGGACACGACCGGTTCCCGGGTGCGCCCATCTCGCTGCACGACGTCACCCGCTTCTACCGCCAGGGCGGCGCGCAGGTGCCCGCACTCGTCGACGTCACGCTCGATGTCCGCGCCGGCGAGACGGTCGCCGTCGTCGGCCCGTCGGGGTCCGGCAAGTCGACACTGCTGCACGTCATCGGCGGCATCGACCGGCCCGACTCCGGCACCGTCATGGTCGGCGGCACCCGGGTCGAGCAGTTGTCGCGGCGCGCGGCGGCGGCGTTCCGGCGCGGCGTCGGCTTCGTCTTCCAGCACTACCATCTGCTGCCGCAGCTGAGCGCGCTCGACAACGTCGTGGTGCCGCTGATGCCGATCCAGGTCGACTTCGACCGGCACGAGCGGGCCCGTGAACTGCTCGACGCGGTCGGGCTCGGCGACCGCGCCGCCGCCCGCGTCGCCGATCTCTCCGGCGGAGAGCAGCAGCGGGTGGCGATCGCCCGCGCGCTGGTCGCCCGGCCGAAGCTGCTGCTGGCCGACGAGCCCACCGGCGCGCTGGACTCCCGCACCGGCGACGAGGTGCTCGACCTGCTGGCGCAGGTGCAGGCCGACCACGGGATGACGCTGGTCCTGGCGACGCACGAGGCGGCGGTCGCGGCCCAGTGCTCGCGGCTGATCAGCCTGCGCGACGGCATGGTCGTCGCCGACCACGCGCTGTGGGATCCGCAGCCGGACGAGACACTGCGCCGGGCGACCGGTCTCGGCTGAGCATGCGCCGGTACCGCGTGGCGTCACGTTCACCGTCCCGCCTGCCGCGCCGCGGGGGGCCGTCCGGTGCCGCCGCCCGCTGACCGAGCCCTCGGCCGGACCCTCCGCAGACTCCGACGCCGCGGCGGGAACGGCCCGGCCGGCGTCGCGCCGCTGGTGTGGGCCCAGCTGCGCGCCCACTGGGGCCGCGCGCTGGCGCTCGGCCTCGGCGTCGTCGCGGCGACGTCGGTGTTCACCGTGCTCACCGGCGCGTCGGAGGTCGAACGGCTGGAGCTGCGCGGCGTGGTCGCCGCCGCGCCGAGCCCGTACCACATCCTCGTCCGTCCGCCCGGCACCCGCAGCGACCTCGAGGCCGAGCGCGGCCTCGTCCGCCCCTACCAGCTGTCCGGCCAGTTCGGCGGCATCTCGATGGCCTACTACGACGCCATCCGCGCGCTCGGCGGCGTCGAGGTGGCGGCGCCGGTGGCGATGGTCGGCTACGTCATGAAGGCGACGCAGGTCGCGATCGACGTCGGGCCGCGGACGGACGCCGGCCGTGAGCTGCTGGTCGCCGACGTCGCCTACCTCAGCGACCGCGGGCTGACCCGGATCGAGCAGCCGTCCGCCTCGTACTCCTACGTCACCCCGAACACCGTCGCGGTGCTCGGCCAGCCCAACGAGAGCGGCGAGCCGTACGGCGAGGCCGAGACGATGCCGGACGGCTCCACCGTGGTGGTCTGCCCCTACCGCCAGTTCGGCGGCGGCATCGCCGACTCGCCGGCCGCCGCGGCGCGCGAGCGCAGCCGCAAGTGCTGGACCACCCGCCCCGGGGGTGACCCCGTCACCCGCACCCTGCAGGCGCCGCAGCGGCGCACCGTCATGCTCGAGTGGTCGTTCCCGGTGCTGGTCGCCGCGGTCGACCCCGCGCAGGAGGCCGCGCTCGGCGGCGACGACGTGCCGGCGTCGCTGCGGGCGCTGGCCGGCCCCGCGCCCGCCACCGGCGCCGGCAGCCGGCCGGTCCCGGTCGTCGTGGCGGCACAGCCGCATGTCGACGCGCAGGCCGAGGTGACGGTGCGGCGGCTGCCCGATGACGCGGCCGCACGGTTCGCCGCGGGCCTGCGGCTGGCCCAGATCGACGGGCTGCTCGCGACGCCCGGCCCGGTGGTCGCCACCGAGACCGTCACCGCCGACCGCGCCTACCAGGAGCTGATCGGGCAGGCGACGGAGAGCCCGGTCGACATCTTCGTCGACAGCTTCTGGACGACCGAGCCGACGGCCTACGACGTCGGCGCCGGCGGGGTGCTGAAGCCGCGCACCGTCGACAACCCGCGGGACGCCTGGCGCTCATCGGTGCGGGTCGAGGGCTACGTGCCGACGCCGCCGCTCGCCGCCGACACCGGGTTCCGCGAGGTCCGCCCGCACCCCGGCTCGGCGAACTCGCAGGCCGGCGACCTGCCGCAGCTGGGCATCGTCGGCGTCTTCGAGCCCAGCGACTTCGAGGCCGCCGGGTTCGACGGCGCCAGCGGCCTGCCCGCGGCCGACGCACGCAGCACGGCGCTGCTCGGCGGCCGCACGCTGCTCCCGTCCGGCAGCCCGGCCGCCTACCACCTGGGCCCGCCGACGGCGTTCATGCGGCTGTCCGACCTCGACACGTTCACGGGGTCGGGCATCGAGCTGGCCGACCCGGAGGCGCCGATCAGCGCGATCCGGGTCCAGGTCGCCGGCGTCACCGGCGTCAGCCCGGTCGAGCGCGAACGGGTCCGGCTGGTGGCCGACCAGATCCGCCGCACCACCGGCCTCGACGTCGACATCGTCCTCGGCAGCACCGCCACCGAGCAGACCGTCGAGCTGCCGCCCGGCGCACACGGCCGCCCGGGCCTGGCGGTCGCCGAGACCTGGATGCAACAGGGCGTCGTCGCCGCCGTCATGCAGGCCGTCGACCACAAGAGCGTGGCGCTGTTCGTGCTGGTCCTGGCCGTGAGCACCTTGTTCGTCGCGAACGTGTCGGCCGCGTCGGCGCGGTCGCGGCGGGGCGAGCTGGCGGTGCTGAGCCGGATCGGCTGGAGCCGCGGGCTGCTGCTGCGGCTGCTGCTGGCCGAGGTGCTGCTGGTCGGCGGCGCCGCGGGGATCGCCGGCGCGCTGGTCGCGGTGGCGACCGGCTGGATCACCGGCCTGGAGGTGACGCTGACGCGCGCCCTTGTCGCCGTGCCGGTGGCGGTGTTCGTCGCGCTGGTGGCCGCGGCGTGGCCGGCGTGGCGGGCGTCGAAGCCGTCAATCACGGGGATGCAGCAGTCGCGGCTGCGGCCCGGCCAGCGGTCGCCGGTCGTGCGCGGGGTGCGGTCGCTGGCGGTGGCCAACGTGGTCCGCTCACCCGGGCGGACCGGGCTCGGCGTGCTCGCGGTGGCCCTCGGGTGCGCCGCGCTGACGGCCCTGCTCGGCATCACGCTGGCGTTCAACGGCGCCGTCGTCGGGTCGGTGCTGGGCGACGCGGTCTCCGTGCGGGCCCGCGAGATCGACTACGTCGCGGTGCTGGTGACGATCCTGCTGTCCAGCATCGCGGTCGCCGACGTCGTGTTCCTCAACGTGCGCGACCGCCGGGCCGAGCTCGCCGTTCTCCAGGCCGTCGGCTGGGGCGACGGGCGGGTGCGCCGGGTGGTGCTGGCCGAGGCCGCGCTGATCGGCTGCACCGGCGCCGTCTGCGGCACCGTCGCCGGGCTGGCCATCGCCGCCGGACTGGCCGGTGACCTGCGCGCCGAGCTCCTGGCGGCCGCCGCGATGACGGTGGCCGGCGGCACCCTGGTCCCGGTGCTGGCCAGCCTGGTCCCGGTCGCCGCGCTGCGCCGCATGACCGTCGCGTCCACGCTGACTCGCGACGCCTGACTCGGAGCTCCGGCGGACAAATTTTCCGCGTCAACGGTGCAGGTGAGAGGGCAGATCGAGGTCACTTGTACGTCTCTACTACAGACTGTGGACGTTTCGGTAGGTCACCATAGGGGCGTGGCGATCGATGAACGGACCACCACACGGACCCGGCGGCGTGCGATGTTCGGCAGCACGCGCCGGGTCGTCGGTCTGCTGGCCGTGCTCGCGATCCTGGTGGTCGTGGGCTTCCTCATCGTGCCCTCGGTGCTGCCCAACCTGATCACGTCCATGCGCCGCAACCCGTACGTCCCGCTGCTGGTCGCGATGTTCTGGATCATGGCGACGATGGCGGCCATCGCCGGCAAGCGGGCCATCGCCTCCGGCTACCTGACGTGGTCCGGCGCGGCCACGGCGCACATCGGCGGCACCGTCGCCAACCGGGTCGTCCCGGCCGGCGTCGGCGCGGCCGGGGTGTTCGTCGCGGCATTGCATCGCGGCGGCGCCTCGAACACGGCGGCCGCGGGCGTCGTGGCGCTGTGGGCGGTGGCGGGTGCGCTGGCGCACGGGTCCGGCCTGCTGCTCGGCGTCGCCTGGCTGCGCGAGGGCTGGAGCGGGCTGCTCACCGTCATCGTGGTGGCGACGGTGCTGGTGTTCGCGGTGCGCTTCCTGGTCCGCCGGCTGGCGGCGCGGCGGGCCGCCAGGCGGGCCGACCGCCCCGTCACCGCGTCCGTCACGACCCTGCCGCCGAGCCGTCAGACCAAGCTGCAGCGGTTGCGGGCCACCGTGCACGACGTCGTCGCCGCCGTCCGGGCCCGGCCGGTGCTGGCGCTGGCCGCGCTGGGCGCCCAGTTGACCGCCGCGGCCTGCCTGGCCACCGGCTTCGCGCTGGCCGCGGTCGGTTTCGGTGTCGAGATCAGCATCGGCGTCGGCATGGCCGCGTACCTCGCCGGCACCGCGCTGTCGGCCGCCACCCCGACCCCGGCCGGCATCGGCTCGGCCGAGACCGCGCTGATCGGCGCGCTCATGCTGGCCGGCGCCGGGCTCGGCGAGGCGCTGCCCGTCGTCTTCCTGTTCCGCGCCGTCGTGCTGGTCGCGCCGGTGCTCGCGGCGGCCCTCATGGGGGCGGCCTGGGTGGTCGTCCGGCTGCTGGCCGCGGCCCGCGACCGGCGCCGTACCGCCCGGACGCCGCGGCCGCACGTGCCGCACGCCCTGCTGCCCGCCGTCGTCCTGGCCATCGAGCCCGATCCGACCCCGGACGCCGCCACCCCCTGAGTCAGTCGGCGACCGGCAGGGGGAGCTCGGCCGACACCGTCGTGCCGGCGCCGGGCGGGCTGGCGACGTCGAACCGCCCGTCCACCCCGGCCAGCCGGTCCGCCAGCCCGGCGAGGCCGTGGCCCTTGCCCTGGTGCGCCCCGCCCCGGCCGTCGTCGGTGACCTGGACGTGCAGGGCGTCGCCGGCGCGGAGCACGGAGACCGAGCAGGCGGACGCGTCGGCGTGCTTGGCCACGTTGGTGAGCGACTCCGTCACCACGAAGTAGGCGGCGTTCTCGATCGCCGGCGGCAGCCGCTCGCCGTCGAGGAGGTCGATGTCGAGGGTGGTGGGGACGGGACAGCGGACGGTGGCGGCGGCCAGGGCGGCGGGCAGGCCGCGGTCGGTGAGGATGGGCGGGGCGATGCCGCGCGACACCGCACGGAGTTCGGCCAGCGCCTCCTTGGTCTGCTGCACGGCCTCCTCGACGAGCGGCCGCGCGGCCTGCGGGTCGTCGTCGAAGCGGCGCTGGGCGGACTCGAGGTCCATGGTGAGGCGGACGAGGCGCTGCTGCGGCCCGTCGTGGATGTCGCGCTCGACCCGGCGCAGCATCTCGGCCTCGGCGGCGACGACGGACTGACGGCTGCGGCTCAGCTGCTCGGTGCGGGCCCGCAGCGCCGCCGTCTCGTTCGTCAGCAGGCCCCACGCCAGCGACGACTCCAGGACGGCGACCCCGCGCAAGATGTGCGCCAGCGCCAGCGGCAGCCCGCGGAACCCGCCGCCGCCGGCGATCACCCACGACAGCGCGATCAGCGGCGACAGCCCGATGGTCAGCCCCAGCCACACCATCGTGACCGACCAGGTGAACACCCGCACCGGCAGGATCAGCACGCAGTAGAGCCAGTCGCGCCACGACTGCCGGTCGCGCAGCACCTCCAGTACGCGGGACAGCCCGCGCTCGGTCGCCGGCTGGTAGTACACCGGCCCGACCTCGCGCCGCTCCATCAGGCCGACCCGGGCCCGCTCGGCCCGGGCGAAGCCGCGCGCCGTCAGCAGCATCGCCATCAGGATGATCAGGCCGACGAAGGCCAGCACGATCAGCCCGATGCCGAGGAAGAACCCGACCACCATCAGCGTGAACGAGGCGATGGCGATGGGCAGGCCCGGCAGCAGGTAGCCGAGGTCACGGCCGATCTGCCGCCAGGTCACCCGGGGCCGGGGCGCGTCGTCACTCATCGGGCGGTGCTCGGGGCCGGGATGGGCAGCTCGGCGCTGACGGTGGTGCCGCCGGCGGGCGGGCTGACGACGTCGAGGCGGCCGTCGACACCGGCGAGGCGGTCGGCGAGACCGGCCAGGCCGTGGCCCTTGCCGAGGTGCGCGCCGCCGCGGCCGTCGTCGGCGATCTGGACGTGCAGGACGTCGTCGACCCGGACGACCGAGACCGCGCACCGCGACGCCTGCGAGTGCTTCGCCACGTTCGTCAGCGACTCGGTCACGACGAAGTAGGCGGCGTTCTCGATGGCCGACGGCAGCCGCTCGGCGAGGTCGGGGCCGACGTCGAGGGTGGTCGGGACGGGGCACCGGGCGGTCGCCGCGGCGAGGGCGGCCGCCAGGCCGCGGTCGGTGAGGATGGGCGGGGCGATGCCGCGGGAGACGGCGCGCAGCTCGGCCAGCGCCTCCTTGGTCTGCGTGACGGCGCCCTCGAGCAGCGGCCGCGCGGCGTCGGGGTCGTCGTCGAAGCGGCGCTGGGCGGACTCGAGATCCATGGTGAGCCGGACGAGGCGCTGCTGCGGGCCGTCGTGGATGTCGCGCTCGACCCGGCGCAGGGTGTCGGCCTCGGCCTGCACGACCGCCGTGCGGCTGCGGCTCAGTTCGTCGGCGCGGGCCCGCAGCGCCGCGTTCTCGTTCGTCAGCATGGCCCAGACCAGCGACGACTCGGTGAGCGCGAACGCGCGCAGCAGGTACGGCAGCGTGACCAGGAAGACCAGGCCGATGCCGGTGTTCAGCGCGACGTCGGCGAACCGGCTGCTGCCGAGGCCGATCAGCTCGGAGAGCGTCTCGTTCTCGGCGTCGTCGCGTGGCAGCGACCACTCCCACAGGACGTACGTGGTGCCACCCAGCGCGGCGGCCGTCCACGCGATGGTCATGCTCCAGGTGAAGCAGCGGATCGGCAGGATGAGGATGCCGAAGCCCCACTCGCGCCAGGCCAGCGGGTCGCGAAGGTAGCTGAACAGCCGGGCCAGGCCTTTGCCGGAGGCGGGCCGGTGGTAGGCCGGGCCGACCGGGCGGTCCTCCATGAGCCCCACCCGGGCCCGCTCGGCGACGGCGAAGCCGCGGGCGGCGCCGAGCATGGCGATCCACACGATCAGCCCGAGGAACGCCAGCACGAACAGCCCGGCGCCCAGGGCGAATCCGGTCACCATGATGGTGAAGGAGGCGATGGCGATGGGGAGCCCCGGCAGCAGGTACGCGAGGTCGCGGGGGACCTGCCGCCAGCCGGCTCGCGGCCGGTCGGTGATCTGCGTGTTCATGCCTCCAGCCTTCCGTGTGCTTGCAGGGTAGACGAGCCGGACACCCGGTGAGTGCGAGGTAGGGCTGTCCCCACCCGGCCGATGAGGCGCACCGCCAGGGCCAGCGCGACGGCACAGGAGAGCAGCCACCAGGGCAGGTCCGATCGCCAGCGCGGGTCGAACGTCACCGGCGGGTCGTACCCGGCGACGCGGACGGCGACGGCAGCCACCAGCGCGACCGCGGGCAGCTGCCAGAGGTGGACGGTGACCAGCCGCGGCGCCAGCCAGGCCAGCCCGCCGGCCACCGGCGCGCCGGCCGTCCACCGGTCGATCGGCGGCCGGGCCGCCAGCGCCAGTCCCAGCTGCGCGGCGGTGCACCCGAGCAGCACCGTCGCGGACGGGACCGGCCCGGCCGCGGCGTCCGGCAACGCCGCCAGCACCAGGCCGCACGCCCCCACCGTCGCGCCCGCCGCGGCCACCATCAGCGCGTGACGCGGACGCAGCCGGTCCAGCGCCCCGGCCCGGACGAGCAGCCCGGTCTGGTACGCCGCCAGCCACACCGCCGCGACCACCGCCACCGGCGACCCGGTGAGGCCGGCCAGCACGGCCGCCGACGCCGTCGCCGCCAGCTCGGCGCCACGCCAGCGCGCGTGCAGCCGCACCAGCGCCGGCCGGAGCACCGTCAGCGCCGCTAGCGCGGCCGGCAGCCACAGCAGCCGGGCCGCGCCGTCGATCAGCGGCACCGCGACGACGGCGAACGGCAGCGCCGCCCGCGCGAGCGAGGCCGGCCCGCCGCACCCCGCGATGCCGGCCGCGAACAGCGCGAGCGGCGCCGCGAGCACGAGGGCCGCCGCGGTCGCCGTCGTCACCCGGCCGGACTGCGGGTCGGTGACCGGCAGCACCCAGTGCAGGGCGACGACGAACGCCACCGCGGCCAGGCCGAGCACGGTCGCGAACCGGGCCGGCGGGGCGGTGGAGGGCACGATCCCAGCCTGGTCGTCGCGGGCCGCCGGCACAGCGCAGCCTGCTCCCCTCTCGGGGGTGGGGACAGCCCCACCCCCACAGCGTTGATCTTGGAGTAACTGCGGAGTTCCAGGGCGAAATGCCGGATTGGTTCCGCGGTATCTCCAAGATCAACATTGCGGTGGGGCTGTCCCTACCCCCGTCGCGGCGCTAACGGGGTGTGAAGAGACCGGCCCGCAGCCGCTAAGAGGCCGCTAAGCAGGCGATGACCTGCCCTTTCAGGTGGTTGTGTACCCATGCTGGCCCCGATCGGCGGGGCCTGAGCTTCCCCCAGGGGTGTCCATGCAAGACGTCGCCTTCATCGGCCTCACGGTGCTCTTCTTCGTCGTGATGGCCCTTCTCGGTGCGGGCGTTGACCGGCTCGGCCGGCGCCACGGCGTCGACGCCGACGCGACGCAGCCGGAGGCCGGCCAGTGACCGCCGAGAACGTCGCCGGCCTGATCGTCGCCGTGCTGCTGGTCGGCTACCTGCTCGCGGCCCTGCTCTTCCCGGAGCGGTTCTGATGAGTGCCACCGCGGCGGGCCTGCTGCAGATCGTCCTGCTTCTCGTCCTGCTGGCCGTGGCGTTCCGGCCGCTGGGCGACCACATCGCGCGGGTGTTCACCTCGACGCGGCACCTCGCCGTCGAGCGCGCCTTCTACCGGATCGTGCGGGTGGACCCGGAGGCGGACCAGCGCTGGAGCACGTACCTGCTCTCGGTGCTGGGCTTCTCCGCGGTGTCGGTGCTGCTGCTGTACGCGATCCTGCGGCTGCAGGACCTGCTGCCGCTGTCGCTCGGCTTCGACGGCATGGCCCCGGACCTCGCCTTCAACACCGCGACGTCGTTCGTCGCGAACACCAACTGGCAGTCGTACGCGGGCGAGTCCACACTCGGCTACACCGCCCAGATGGCCGGCCTGACGGTGCAGAACTTCCTGTCCGCGGCGGTGGGCCTCGCGGTCGCGATCGCGCTGATCCGCGGGCTGACCCGGCGCCGCACCGACCGGCTCGGCAACTTCTGGGTCGACCTCACCCGTGCCGTCGTCCGCGTCCTGCTGCCGATCGCGTTCCTGTTCGCGCTGGTGCTGGTGGCCGGCGGTGTCGTGCAGAACCTGTCCGAGCCGCACGACGTCACCACGCTGGGCGGCGCCGTCCAGTCCCTGATCGGCGGGCCGGTGGCCTCGCAGGAGGCCATCAAGCTGCTCGGCACCAACGGCGGCGGCTTCTTCAACGCGAACTCGGCGCACCCGTTCGAGAACGCGAACGCGCTCACCAACCTGCTGGAGATCTTCCTGCTGCTGGTGATCCCGGTGGCGCTGTGCCGCACGTACGGCGTCCTGGTGAAGGACAAGCGGCAGGGCTACGCGGTGCTGGCCGCGATGGCGGTGCTCTGGGGCGCCGCGCTGGTCGCCGTCACCGCCGCCGAGGTGAACCACTCGGGGACGGTCCCGCAGGCGGCCGGCGCGTCGCTGGAGGGCAAGGAGGTCCGGTTCGACGTCTGGGCGTCGGCGCTGTTCGCGAACTCGACGACGGGGACGTCCACCGGCGCGGTCAACTCGATGCACGCCAGCTACACCGGCGCCGGCGGCGGCATGGTCATGCTCAACATGATGCTGGGCGAGGTCTCGCCCGGCGGGGTGGGCAGTGGCCTGTACGGCATGGTCGTCCTGGCCATCCTCGCCGTCTTCCTGGCCGGCCTGATGGTCGGGCGGACGCCGGAGTACCTGGGCAAGAAGATCGGCCGGTACGAGATCTCGCTGGTCGCCCTGTACATCCTGGCGATGCCGTTCGCGCTGCTCATCGGTGCGGCCATTGCATCGTCGTTCGACACCACCCGGGCGTCGCTGCTCAACGAGGGGCCGCAGGGGTTGTCCGAGATCCTGTACGCGTTCGCCTCCGGCGCGAACAACAACGGCAGCGCGTTCGCCGGGCTCTCCGCGAACACCGAGTACTACAACACCGCGCTCGGGCTGGCCATGCTGATCGGCCGGTTCACGACGATGGTGCTGGTGCTCGCGCTGGCCGGCGCCCTGGCCCGGCAGCGGCCCACCCCGGTGACCGCCGGGACGCTGCCGACGCACCGTCCGCTCTTCGTGGGCCTGCACTCGGTGACGGTGATCATCGTGGCCGGCCTGACCTTCTTCCCGGCACTGGCGCTGGGACCGATCGCCGTGGCGCTCGCATGAGCGACCCCGGATCCGAAAGGACGCACACAGTGACGACCGTCCAGGCCCCACCGGCCGGGAGCGCGCCGCGGGTCGGCGCCGGTCTCTTCGACCCTCGCCAGCTGGTGGCCTCGCTGCCCGACGCGGTCCGCAAGCTCGACCCGCGGCGGATGCTCAAGTCGCCGGTCATGTTCGTGGTCGAGATCGGCGCGGTGTTCACCACCGTGCTGGCGATCACCGACCCGAGCACGTTCTCGTGGTGGATCGCCGTCTGGCTGTGGATCACCGTGCTCTTCGCCAATCTGGCCGAGGCCGTCGCCGAGGGGCGCGGACGGGCCCAGGCGGCGACGCTGCGGGCCACCAAGCAGGAGACCCCGGCGCGGCGCCTCGTCGACGGCGTCGAGCAGGTGGTCAGCAGCTCCAGCCTGACGCTCGGCGACCTCGTCGTGGTGGAGGCGGGCGAGGTGATCCCCGGCGACGGTGACGTCGTCGAGGGCGTGGCCAGCGTCGACGAGTCGGCCATCACCGGCGAGTCGGCCCCGGTCATCCGCGAGTCCGGCGGCGACCGCAGCGCCGTCACCGGCGGCACCAAGGTGCTGTCCGACCGCATCGTCGTCGAGATCACCGCGAAGCCGGGCGAGAGCTTCGTCGACCGGATGATCGCGATGGTCGAGGGCGCGTCGCGGCAGAAGACGCCGAACGAGATCGCGCTGAACGTGCTGCTGGCCAGCCTGACCATCATCTTCCTGCTGGCGGTCGTGACGCTGCAGCCGTTCGCCGGCTACTCCGGCGGGCTGCAGTCGATGATCGTGCTGGTGGCGCTGCTGGTCTGCCTGATCCCGACGACCATCGGCGCGCTGCTGTCGGCCATCGGCATCGCCGGCATGGACCGGCTGGTGCAGCGCAACGTGCTGGCGATGTCCGGCCGGGCGGTCGAGGCCGCGGGCGACGTCAACGTGCTGCTGCTGGACAAGACCGGCACGATCACGTTCGGCAACCGGCAGGCGGTCGAGCTGCTGCCGGTCGGCGGCGTCGACGAGGCCGCGCTGGCCGACGCCGCGCAGCTGGCCAGCCTGGCCGACCAGACGCCGGAGGGCCGCTCCGTCGTCGTCCTGGCCAAGCAGCGCTACGGGCTGCGCGAGCGGCACACCGGCGAGCTGCCGGGCGCGACGTTCGTCGAGTTCACCGCGCAGACCCGGATGTCCGGCGTCGACCTCGCCGACGGCCACCAGGTCCGCAAGGGCGCCGCGGGCGCCGTCCTGGCCTGGGTCCGCGACCACGGCGGCAAGCCGGACCTCGGCGTCGACACCGTGGTCGACGGCGTCGCGGCGGCCGGCGGCACCCCGCTGGTCGTGGCGGAGCTGCGCGACGACCAGGCGCACATCCTCGGCGTCATCCACCTCGCCGACGTCGTCAAGCACGGCATGCGCGAGCGGTTCGACGAGCTGCGCGCGATGGGCATCCGCACCGTCATGGTCACCGGCGACAACCCGGTCACGGCCAAGGCCATCGCGGACCAGGCCGGCGTCGACGACTTCCTCGCCGAGGCCAAGCCCGAGGACAAGATGGCGCTGATCCGGCGCGAGCAGGGCGGCGGCCGACTGGTCGCGATGACCGGCGACGGCACCAACGACGCGCCCGCGCTGGCCCAGGCCGACGTCGGCGTCGCGATGAACACCGGCACGTCGGCGGCCAAAGAGGCCGGCAACATGGTCGACCTCGACTCCGACCCGACGAAGCTGATCGAGATCGTCGAGATCGGCAAGCAGCTGCTCATCACGCGCGGCGCGCTGACGACGTTCTCCATCGCCAACGACATCGCGAAGTACTTCGCGATCATCCCGGCGATGTTCGCGGTGGTGTACCCGCAGCTGGACGCGCTGAACATCATGCGGCTGGCGACGCCGCAGTCGGCGATCCTGTCGGCGGTCATCTTCAACGCGCTGATCATCGTCGCGCTGATCCCGCTGGCGCTGCGCGGCGTCCGGTACCGGCCGCTGTCCGCGGCGGCGATGCTGCAACGCAACGCGCTGGTGTACGGGCTGGGCGGCATCGTCGTCCCGTTCATCGGCATCAAACTCGTCGACCTGCTGGTGTCGGCGATCCCTGGAATCGGGTGAGTGGGCTGTGAATCTGAGTGGACTGGTCCGGCAGAGCTGGGCGGGGCTGCGTGTCCTGCTGCTGTTCACCGTGATCCTCGGCATCGCGTACCCGCTGGCCGTCACCGGCGTCTCACAGCTGGCCTTCGGCGACCAGGCCGACGGCTCGCTGGTGACGCACGACGGTGAGGTCGTCGGGTCGTCGTTGATCGGGCAGCCGTTCGACGGCGAGCAGTGGTTCCACCCGCGCCCGTCGGCGGCCGGCGACGGGTACGACACGCTCGCCAGCGGCGGCTCCAACCTCGGCCCGGAGAGCGCCGAGCTGCTGGCCACCGTCGAGGAGCGGCGGGCCGCCGTCGCCGAGGCGAACGGCGTCGACCCCGCGGACGTGCCGCCGGACGCCGTCACCGCGTCGGGCAGCGGGCTGGACCCGCACATCTCGCCGGCCTACGCCGGCATCCAGGTGGACCGGGTGGCGCGGGCTCGCGGCCTGGACCCGGCCGACGTCCGGGCGCTGGTCGACGAGCACACCCAGGGCCGGGTGCTCGGCTTCCTCGGCGGCGAGCGGGTCAACGTGCTCGAGCTGAACCTCGCGCTGGAGGAACGCGGCGGCTCATGACGCGTGGACGGTTGCGGGTCTACCTCGGCGCCGCCCCCGGCGTCGGGAAGACGTTCGACATGCTCTCGGAGGGGCACCGGCGCCGCTCGCGCGGCACCGACGTCGTCGCCGGGCTGGTCGAGACGCACGGCCGGCCGCACACGGCCGAGCTGCTCGACGGCATCGAGGCGATCCCGCGGCGGACGGTGACCTACCGCGGCACCGAGTTCGAGGAGATGGACCTCGGGGCGATCCTGCACCGCCGCCCCGAGGTCGCCCTCGTCGACGAGCTGGCGCACACCAACGTGCCCGGCTCGGCGAACGCGAAGCGCTGGCAGGACGTCGACGACCTGCTGGCCGCCGGCATCGACGTCATCACGACGGTCAACATCCAGCACCTGGAGTCGCTGAACGACGTCGTCGCGTCGATCACCGGCGTGCCGCAGCGCGAGACGATCCCGGACGAGGTGGTGCGCCGGGCCGACCAGATCGAGCTGGTCGACATGTCGCCGGAGGCGCTGCGCCGGCGGCTCGCGCACGGCAACGTGTACGCGGCGGAGAAGGTCGACGCGGCGCTGGCGAACTACTTCCGGGTCGGCAACCTGACGGCGCTGCGCGAGCTGGCGCTGCTCTGGCTGGCCGACCGGGTCGACGACGCGCTGGAGAAGTACCGCGTCGACGAGGGCATCGAGGCGCCGTGGCACACCCGCGAGCGCGTCGTCGTCGCGCTGACCGGCGGGCCCGAGGGCGAGACGCTGCTGCGCCGAGCCGCCCGCATCGTCAACCGCGGCGCCGGCGGCGAGCTGGTCGCCGTCCACGTGTCCCGCAGCGACGGCCTCAGCGGCGCGCCGCCGGGGGCGCTGGAGAAGCAGCGCGCGCTCGCCGAGACGCTCGGCGGGACGTTCCACCAGGTCGTCGGCGAGGACGTCGCCGAGGCGATCCTCGACTTCGCCCGCGGCGTCAACGCCGCCCTGATCGTCGTCGGCGTGAGCCGGCGGCCGCGCTGGCTGCTGTCCATGCGCGAGGGCGTCGGCGCCCGCGTCGTCCGCGAGTCCGGGCCGATCGACGTGCACGTCGTCACGCACGAGCGGGCCGGGCAGGGCACG
Source organism: Jiangella muralis (assembly GCF_001270745.1). GTDB lineage: Bacteria > Actinomycetota > Actinomycetes > Jiangellales > Jiangellaceae > Jiangella > Jiangella muralis. Next base: position 166,319 of record NZ_KQ434758.1, on the reverse strand, counting down.
CTGCCGCAGCGGGCCGAGGTGCTCAGCCGGAACCGGCGGGTGCTGGCCTGGGTGGCGGCGCTGGTCGGGCCGGTCGCGCTGACCGCGGTGCTGGTGGTGCTGCGCGAGATCCACGAGCTGCCGATCGACATCATGATGTTCCTGTCGCTGACGGTCGGCGTCGCGCTGATCGGCGGGCTGTGGCCGGCGGTGACGGTGGCCGTGGTCGGCAGCCTGCTGCTCAACTGGTTCCTCACCCCGCCGTACTACCGGTGGACCATCGCCGACCCGCAGAACGCGTTCGCGCTGCTGGTGTTCCTGCTGGTCGCGGTCGGGGTGGCGTCCGTCGTCGACCTCGCGGCCCGGCGGACGATCCAGGCCGCCCGGTCCAGTTCGGAGGCGGAGACGCTGAGCGCGCTGGCCGGGTCGGTGCTGCGCGGCGAGAACACCGTCCTGGCGATCCTGGAGCGGCTGCGCGAACGGTTCGGGATGGAGTCGGTGACGCTGCTGGAGCGGCACGACTCGCACGAGCGGTGGACGACGATCGAGTGCGCGGGCGGGCGGCCGTGCGCGTCGCCGGAGGAGGGCTCGTCGGAGGTGATGATCTCGGACACGCTGGCGCTCGCGTTGCGCGGGCCCGTGCTCGAGGCCGGTGACCGCCGCATGCTGGAGGCGTTCGCGGCGCAGGCCACCGTCGTGCTGGACCGCGAGCGGTTGCGCGAGCGGGCCGAGGAGGCGCGCCGGCTGGAGGAGGGCGACGCGATCCGCACGGCGCTGCTGGCCGCCGTCTCGCACGACCTGCGCACCCCGCTGGCGGCGATCAAGGCCGGCGTCTCCAGCCTGCGCCAGGACGACGTCGTGTTCGACCCCGGCGACCAGGCCGAGCTGCTGGCCACGGTCGGCACGGCGACGGATTCGCTGGAGCGGCTGATCGACAACCTGCTGGACCTCTCGCGGCTGGAGACCGACACCGTCCGCCCGGTCGCGCGGCCGGCCGCGTTGGACGAGGTGGTGCCGCGGGCGGTCGGTGGAGTGCCGGTGGAGACGGTGGTGCTGGACGTGCCGGAGTCGCTGCCGCTGCTGACGACCGACGCCGGGCTGCTGGAGCGGGCGCTGGCCAACGTCGTCGAGAACGCGGTGCGCTACTCGCCCGACGGGGTCCCGGTGACGGTGTCGGCAGCGGTCATCCGGTCGGAGGTGGAGATCCGCGTCGCCGACCGCGGCCCGGGCATCGGTGAGGCGGACAAGGCGGCGATGTTCCGGCCGTTCCAGCGGCTCGGCGACAGCCCGGCCGGGACCGGCGGGTCGGTCGGGCTGGGGCTGGCGGTCGCGCGCGGCTTCGTCGAGGCGCTCGGCGGCACCCTGACGGCCGACGACACCCCCGGCGGCGGGCTGACGATGGTGCTGCGGCTGCCGCTGGAGCAGCCGTGACCGGCCCGCGCGTCCTCGTCGTCGACGACGTCCCGGCGCTGACCCGGGCGCTGGCGATCAACCTCCGGGCCCGCGGCTGGGACGTCGTCACCGCCGCCGACGGACGGGGCGCGCTGGAGGCCGCCGCCCGCCGTCACCCCGACGTCGTCGTGCTCGACCTCGGGCTGCCGGACCTGAGCGGCATCGAGGTGATCGCCGGGCTGCGCGGCTGGACCAGCGTGCCGATCATCGTGCTGTCCGCGCGGCAGGACTCCGCGGACAAGGTGCGCGCCCTCGACGCCGGCGCCGACGACTACGTCACCAAGCCGTTCGACATGGAGGAGCTGCTGGCCCGGCTGCGCGCCGCCTGGCGCCGCTCGCTGCCCGTGGCCGGCGGTGACTCCGTCGTCACCGCCGGCGAGCTCTCCATCGACCTGGCCCGGAAGAAGGTCTCCCGGGCCGGGGCCGACGTCCGCCTGACCCCCACCGAGTGGCACCTGCTGGAGGTGCTGGTGCGCAACGCCGGCACGCTGGTGTCGCGGCAGCAGCTGCTGCGGGAGGTCTGGGGTCCGGCGTACTCGAAGGAGACCGGCTACCTGCGCGTCTACACCGCGCAGCTGCGGCGCAAGCTGGAGCCCGACCCGTCACACCCGGTGCATCTCATCACCGAGCCGAGCATGGGCTACCGGTTCGAGCCGTGACGCCGTCAGCGGTGCCAGGCGGTGCAGTAGATGCGGCTGCTGTTGTCGAGGATGCAGGTGCGCCAGTACGAGCCGGCCGAGTTCGAGACGTCGGAGGTGTAGTAGCTGTAGCGGCGCAGGCCCAGCCGGGGCGTCCACGTCGACGGCCGCGAGCTGCGGGCGCGGTCCAGCCAGATCTCCCGCTCGACGAAGCCGGAGCTACCGTGCACCTTGCCCGCGCAGAAGTTCACGCTGAGCCAGCGGCCGCCGGTGTAGTTCTGCTTCTTGTAGCAACCGGCCTTCGTCTCCGCGGTCTGTGTGGTCTGGGCGGCCGTGGCGGTCGCCGCCGGGGCCGCGGCCAGCGCCGCGGTGGCGAGAACGACGGCCGCGAGGCCGGACAGCGCGCGCTTCCGGATGACGTCCTTGATGGACATGGGCTCTCCCGTGATCGATGCTCACCCCGGTGTCGAGGCGACGGTCACGATCGTGGGTCGTGGGGTGCTTCAGAATTGCTTCAGCACGTATTCACCGACGTCCGCGGTGCAACCTCGAACCTGGCAAGCGCGGGCCCGACCTGGAGCCATAGGATCGGACCCGTTCCCGACCATGGAGTCCGCCATGCCCTCGATCAGCCGCGAGGAGGTCGCGCACCTCGCGCACCTCGCTCGCCTCGACCTCGCCCCCGACGAGCTGGACCATCTGGCCGGCCAGCTCGACCAGATCCTCGGTGCGGTCGCGCAGGTCACCGAGGTCGCGGCCGACGACATCCCGCCGACGTCGCACGCGCTGCCGCTGACCAACGTGTTCCGCGCCGACGAGCCGCGCCCGTGCCTGCCCGCCGAGGCCGTCCTGGCCGCCGCGCCCGCCGCCGAGGACGGCCGGTTCCGGGTGCCGCAGATCCTTGGGGAGGAGGGGTGACCGGCATGAACAGTCTGACCCGCGCGAGAGCTTCCGAGCTGGCCGCGGCCGTCCGCGATGGCGAGGTCAGCGCCGTCGAGGTCACGCAGGCGCACCTCGACCGCATCGCCGCGGTCGACGGCACCGCCGAGGCCGGCGTGCACGCGTTCCTGCACCTCGACGCCGACGGCGCGCTGGCCGCGGCCGCCGCCGTCGACGAGAAGCGCGCGGCCGGCGAGGAGCTGGGCCTGCTGGCCGGCGTCCCGCTGGCGCTGAAGGACGTCATCGTCACGTCCGACATGCCGACGACCGTCGGCTCGAAGCTGCTCGAGGGCTGGCAGCCGCCGTACGACGCCACCATCACCCGGCGGCTGCGCGAGGCCGGCATCGTCATCCTCGGCAAGACCAACCTCGACGAGTTCGCCATGGGCTCGTCCACGGAGAACTCGGCGTACGGCGTCACCCGCAACCCGTGGGACCTCACCCGCATCCCGGGCGGCTCCGGCGGCGGGTCGGCCGCGGCGCTGGCCGCGTTCGAGGCGCCGCTGGCCATCGGCACCGACACCGGCGGCTCGATCCGCCAGCCGGCCGCCGTCACCGGCACCGTCGGTGTGAAGCCGACGTACGGCGGGGTCAGCCGCTACGGCCTGGTGGCCTGCGCGTCCAGCCTCGACCAGGCCGGCCCGTGCGCGCGCACCGTGCTCGACGCCGCGCTGCTGCACACCGTCATCGCCGGTCACGACCCGCTCGACTCCACCAGCATCGACCAGCCGGTGCCCGACGTCGTCGCGGCGGCCCGGCGCGGCGCCGAGGGCGACCTCAGCGGCCTGCGCGTCGGCGTCGTCAAGGAGCTCGGCGGCGAGGGCTACCAGGCCGGCGTCGAGGCGCGGTTCAACGATGCCGTCGCGCTGCTGTCGAAGCTGGGCGCCGAGGTCGTCGAGGTGTCGTGCCCGCACTTCAAGTACGGCCTGCCCGCCTACTACCTCATCCTGCCCAGCGAGGTGTCGTCGAACCTGGCCCGGTTCGACGCCATGCGCTACGGCCTGCGCGTCGGCGACGACGGCAGCCGCAGCGCCGAGGAGGTCATGAGCCTCACCCGCGGCCAGGGCTTCGGCGCCGAGGCGAAACGGCGCATCATGCTCGGCACGTACGCGCTGTCGTCGGGCTACTACGACGCCTACTACGGCCAGGCGCAGAAGGTCCGCACGCTCATCGCGCGCGACTTCGAGGCCGCGTTCGCTCAGGTCGACGTGCTGGTGTCGCCCACGACGCCGACCACCGCGTTCCCCATCGGCGAGAAGGTCGACGACCCGCTGGCCATGTACATGAACGACCTCTGCACCATCCCGAGCAACCTCGCCGGCAACGCGTCGGCGTCGTTCCCGGCCGGGCTGGCCGACGAGGACGGCCTGCCGGTCGGCCTGCACGTCATGGCGCCGGTCATGGCCGACGACCGCCTGTACCTCGTCGGCGCGGCGGTCGAGGCCGCATACGCCGCCCAATGGGGGGGAACGTTGCTGGAACAGGCACCCGCGTTGGAGGGAATCGCACCGTGAACGTCAAGTACCTGGCCAAGTTCGGCGGTTCGGCGCTGGGCGCGGTGGGCGCCGCGCGCAGCCTCACCAAGGCGCGTCGCGAGGGCGACAAGCTGCGCATGGTCGACGCCGTCCTCAGCATCCTGTCGGTCGCCATCACCGTCGCGATCGTCGTGCGCGAGATCCGCGAGGCGCAGAACGACGACAAGCCGCTGGTCGAGCTGAAGGACGACGAATGACCGTCACCACGGCGCTGCCCTCGTTCGACGAGGCCATCGCGACGTACGAGCCCGTCATGGGCATGGAGGTGCACGTCGAGCTCGGCACCGCCACGAAGATGTTCTGCGGCTGCTCGACGGAGTTCGGCGGCGAGCCCAACTCGCAGGTCTGCCCGGTCTGCCTGGGGCTGCCCGGCTCGCTGCCGGTGGTCAACCGCACCGCCGTCGAGTCGGCCATCCGCATCGGCCTGGCGCTGAACTGCAGCATCGCCGAGTGGTGCCGGTTCGCCCGGAAGAACTACTTCTACCCGGACATGCCGAAGAACTTCCAGACCTCGCAGTACGACGAGCCCATCGCGTTCGACGGCTGGCTCGACGTCACGGCCGACGGCGAGACCTACCGCATCGAGATCGAGCGGGCGCACATGGAAGAGGACACCGGCAAGTCGCTGCACGTCGGCGGCGCCACCGGCCGCATCCACGGCGCCAGCCACTCGCTGCTCGACTACAACCGGTCCGGCATCCCGCTGATCGAGATCGTCACCAAGCCGATCTACGTGCCGCGCGAAGTCGCGCCGGCCGTCGCCAAGGCCTACGTGACGGAGCTGCGCGAGCTGATCCGCGCGCTCGGTGTCTCCGAGGCGCGCATGGAGCTGGGCCAGCTGCGCTGCGACGCGAACGTGTCGCTGCGGCTGCCCGGCGACCCGCTCGGCACCCGCACCGAGACCAAGAACGTCAACTCGCTGCGGTCGGTCGAGCGCGCGGTCACGCACGAGATCCGCCGTCAGGCCGCGGTGCTGTCGTCGGGCGGCACCATCATCCAGGAGACCCGGCACTGGCACGAGGACACCGGCGAGACCACCGCCGGCCGCGTCAAGGAGGAGGCCGAGGACTACCGGTACTTCCCCGAGCCCGACCTCGTCCCCATGGCACCGTCGCGCGAGTGGGTCGATGGGCTGCGCGGCACCCTGCCGGAGCCGCCGGCCGCGCGCCGGGCCCGGCTGCAGGCCGACTGGGGCTTCACCGACCTCGAGATGCGCGACGTCGTCAACGCCGGCGCGGTGGCCCTGGTCGCCGCCACCGTCGACGCGGGCGCGTCCGCGGGCGGCGCCAAGAAGTGGTGGCTCGGCGAGGTCGCGCGGGTCGCCAACGAGCGCGGCGTGGCGTTGGAGGACGCGGGCATCTCGGCCGCCGACGTCGCCCGGGTGGAGGAGCTGATCGCCGCCGGGTCGCTGAACGACAAGCTGGCCCGCCAGGTGGTCGAGGGCGTGCTGGCCGGCGAGGGCACGCCCGACGAGGTCGTGGCCGCCCGCGGCCTGGTCCTCGTCAACGACGACGCCGCCCTGGGCGCCGCCGTCGACGACGCCATCGCCGCCCAGCCCGACGTCGCCGAGAAGATCCGCGGCGGCAACCTGGGCGCGGTGGGCGCGCTGATCGGCGCGATCATGAAGACCACCAAGGGCCAGGCCGACGCCAAGCGCGCCCGCGAGCTCATCCTGGAGCGGCTGCAGAGCTGACCGCTCGCCCGATGTCCTAATGTCTCTATTATTGAGACACCTGATAGAGTGGGTGTCCTTATGATAGAGACATCAGGACATCGCCATGATCTTTCACCAGCCGGAGCCGAGCCCCGAGGACATTGAGGTCCTCGGGGAGATTCACGCATCGCGTGGCCGTCTCGCCGATGTGCTGAGGACCCCTCGGCGCTGGCAGGGCGGCCTGCGCCGCACCATGCTCGCCCGCGCCATCCGCGGCTCGAACAGCATCGAGGGCTACGACGTCGAGATCGACGACGCCGCGGCGGCGCTGGACGACGACGCGCCGCTGAGCGCCGACCAGCAGACGTTCGCGGAGATCCGGGGCTACCGGCAAGCCCTGGGCTACGTCCTGCAGATGGCCGCCGACCCGCACTTCGTCCTGGACCAGTCGGCCATCCGGAGCATGCACTTCATGATGCTGTCGCATGCCTTTTCGAAGAGCCCGGGCCAGTATCGCTCCGGCCCGATCTACGTCCGCGACGACCACGACGACCGCGTCGTCTACGAGGGCCCGGACGCTCGGCTCGTGCCCGAACTGGTGAACGAACTGGTCGACGGCCTGCGCCACGGCGACGGAGCCGACCCGATCGTACGGGCGGCCATGGCGCACCTGAATCTGGTCATGATCCATCCGTTCCGCGACGGCAACGGACGCATGGCTCGCGCGCTGCAGACCCTGGTGCTGGCACGCGAGGAGATCGTGGAACCGTCGTTCTCCAGCGTCGAAGAGTGGCTCGGCGAGAACACCGAGCACTATTACCGGGTGCTCGCGGCGACCGGTCAGGGCCACTGGCAACCCGCGAACGACGCCACGCCGTGGATGCGTTTCATGCTGCGTGCCCACCACATGCAGGCGCAGACGGCCGAGCGGCGGTTGCACGAGGCCGCCTCGATCTGGGAGATGCTCGACCAGCTCGTCAGCATGGACGACCTGCCCGAGCGGGTGACCGAGTTGTTGTACGAGGCGGTCCTGGGATATCGCCTCCGGCGCTCCACCTATCTCAAACAGACCGGCCTGGAGGAGCGCACCGCGACCCGCGACCTCAGCCGCCTCGTCGACGTCGGGTTGCTGGAGACGCGCGGGGCGACCCGCGGGCGCTACTACGTCGCGGCGGGGCGTCTGCACGTGGTCCGGGCCGCGGCACGAGCGTCGCGCGAACCGCTGCACGATCCCTATCCGGAACTCAGGGCCGAGCCGGCGCGGTGATCACCGGCCCGGCCCGACGCTCAGCCGACGGGGCGGCCGTCGGGGCCGATGTCGATGACGATCTCGTCGCCGTACGTGCGCCGCTCGGATCGCGTCACCGTCAGCTCGTCGTCGAGCACCGGGAACACGTGCACCGGGGTGAGGGTGATGCGGGCGATCCGGTCGTCGTCGCCGCGGACCCGCTCGACGTCGATCTCCAGGTGGCCGTAGTGCTTGCCGCCCGCCTCCAGCCGCGGGACGCCGTCGCCGGACACCCACTGCTCGGTCTCGCTCTGGTCGGCGGTCCACCGGCTGAACGGGTTGTAGCGCAGCGGCGCGGTGTCCAGCGTCGCGCCCTCACGGCGGACGCCGCGCAGGCCGTCGCCGGCGACGCCGACGTCGTAGTACTGGACGCCGGTGCCGTCGCCGTCCTCGTCGACGAAGCTGCGCTCGAACATCTCGCTGTGCCCGGAGATCACCGCGGCGACGCCGTACCGCTCGAACAACGGGTGGTAGACCCGCATCGGGGTGCCGCCCTGGCCGGACGAGAGCGCGTGGTTCATCGGCAGCCCGTGCTCGCCGGAGCTGTACGGGACGTGGTGGAACTGGACGACGACGATCTGCCCGGCCGCGCGCGCGTCGGCCAGTTGCCGTTCGGCCCACGTCCACTGGACGCTGCCGGGGCCGAAGTCGGACAGGTCGGTGCCGCCGGCCGCCTCGTACTGCTCGCGGGTGAAGTTCTCCTGCGTGTCGGTGCCCGGCCCGGTGTACTCGCGGCCGGTCAGCTTCTGGTCCGCCGGGTAGTTCGCCGCGGCGTCGTCCGGCTGGCCGTTGTTGCTGTCCAGCGTCAGGACGGTGACCGGGCCGTAGTCGACCCGGTAGTAGTTGTCCTGGTGCGCCGGGGTGCCGTTCGCGGGCGCGTCGAAGTAGGCGTGGAACTTCGCCCGCGACCGGACGACCGGGGTCCGGTCGTCCGGCGTGCCGTAGCCGCCGTTGAGCGCGCCGAAGCTCTCCCAGTTGCCGAACGCGGGCAGGATCGGCACCGACGTCAGCAGGTCGCCGCCGGTCCCGGCCGTGCTGCGGAAGAACTCGTCCCAGCCGGGCTGGTAGCCGCCGCCCTGGACGAGGTCGCCGGTGAACAGGACGGCGTCGGGGGAGCGCTGCTCGATGACGGCGAGGTTGCGGCGCAGCCCTTCGTCCTCGGTCAGCGGATAGCGCAGCACCCGGGTGCCGGACAGCGTCGTCGTCCCGTGCACCTGGTCCCAGGCCGACCCCGCCTCGGCGGACGGACGGCCCTCGGCGCCCGCGCCGGGCGCCCACTCGCGCTTCTGCACTCGTCCCAGCGGCTCGGTCTCGGAATCGGACAGCGCGATCAGCCGGATCTGCCGCCAGTCGTCCGCCGTCGGCGCCGTCGCGAACCGGCCGCGGAAGGTCGAGCCGCCCTGCTCGACGGTGTAGGTGTAGCGGGCGCCCGGCCGCAGCTCGTCGATCAGCTCGGTGTGCTTGTAGTTGTCGGCGCCGAGCAGCCACGAGCCCGGTTCCAGACCGGGGATCAGCTGCGCCCGCTCGGCGTCGGTGTAGGCCAGCTCCGACAGCAGGGTCGCGCCCACCTCGGTGGTCAGGCTGCCGCGGATGCCGGGGCCGCGGACGGTGAGCCGCCCGGGCTCGTCGGTCTCGGTGAACCAGGTGATCCGGATGCCCTCGCTGCTCGGACTCTGCAGGTAGGGCAGGACGCGGAAGTCGTCCGCCGACCCCGCCCCGCCGGCCGGCGGGGCGGCACCGGCCAGCAGGATCAGGGTGGCGACGCCCGCGGCCGCGAGTCGTCCGCTCTGCCGCATGGTCGCTCCTCTCAGTGCACCAGGGTGACGTCGCCGACGACGATGCGGTGGTCGGAGAACGGCGTCGAGATCACTCGGCCGGAGTCCGGGCCGACCACGAAGTGCTGGGTGTCGACGAAAATGTAGTCGATCTTCCGGTTGCTCTCGTACGGCTTGTCGTAGACGTCCGGGCGGCCCTCCGCGCCCATGGTCCACTCGCCCTGCCGGTGCGGGCACGCCTCGGTGCCGAGGTTGAACCGGCGGATCACCGGCCAGCGCTCGTCGCGCCCGTCGACCTCCTCGAAGACGCCGTTGCCGCCGCAGCGGCGGTAGAAGAAGTCCAGCGACGGCAGGAACGGCAGCTCGTTGAGGTCGCCCATCAGCGCCACCGGCAGCTCGTCCGCCATCGGCGTGATCGCCTCGGCGATGACCTTCGCCTGCGCGTAGTTGATCGACCGCCCGTACAGCGGGTCGTCGGCGATGTCCGGGTCGTCCGGGAACGACGTCTCGTTGATCAGCGGCAGCGGCACCTCGGTGTGGGTGACGCAGGCGCGGACCGCGGTGGCGCCGGGGATGGCGACGTCGCCGCAGACCAGCTTCCGGAACCGCTGCCGGTAGTGGTAGCCGAGGTCGAGGTACGGGGTGTCGCCGAACATCACCTGCTCGGATTCGTACTTGCTGAACAGGCCCATCACGTACCAGCCGCCGGGGTTGACGACCGGGTCGTAGCAGTTCGGGATGTCGTAGTTGGTGACGACGACGTGCTCGGTCAGGTTCTCGTATCCGGGCCGCGCCTTCAACTGGTCGCGCATCGCGACCCACTGGGTGTAGCACATCTCGTTCAGCCCGACGATCTCCGCCTGCTGCTCGACGACCTTGCTCACCGCGTCGGTCACGGGCGCGCCGGTGTCGCCGCCGTTGAACCCGTTGCCGGCGAAGTTGAAGTCGAGCATGCGGACGTTCGTCTCCTGCCGCGCCGTGGTCGTCGCCGGCGCCGACGGCGTCTCCGCGGCGGTGGCCACGAGCGGTGCGATCAGGGCTGTGCAGGCGGTTGCCGCCAGCGCTACGAGCGTGATCCTCACTCCGCCTCCAGGGTCTGGATTCCTGTCTAGACCGGTATTTTGGCCGGGAGCGTAACAGGGTGTGACGGAGTTGACCAGAGGGGCGGCGGCTCGCCCGCGGGGCGTGTGCGGGGCGCGCGCGGGCCGTTCAGGCGGGTGCGGGTGTGCGGCCGGTGGTGCCGGGGTGGGTGGGGATGCTCGGGGGTTGTTGACGTGGGTGCCAACGGTTGGCGCTGACGTCAACTGGCGCGGCGACGACTGGGCAGCCGGCAGTGGCGCCGCCGCCGAGGGCGGCCAGCCGCCGGCCAGCCGCCGGCGGTCAGCCGCTGGCCGGGCGGCTGACGTGCATCTGGATGGCGTACCGGTCGCCGCGGTAGAGGGAGCGGCCGAACTCGACCACGTTGCCCATGTTGTCGACCGAGCGGCGCTCGATGAGGAAGGCCGGGTCGTAGCCGGGGACCTCGAGGCGTTTGGCCTCGGCCGGGCTGAGCCGCGCGATCGACACCGTCTGCTCGGCCGACTCCAGCCGCACGCCGAACACCTTGGCCAGCACGTCATACAGGGACTCGTCGCGGTTCATGACGTCGAGCAGAGTGCCGAACCGTGCGGCCGGCAGGTTGGTCCGCTCCAGCGCCATCGGGGTGCCGTCGGCGGTGCGGATGCGCTCGATGGAGTGCACCGGCGCGCCGGTCTCGACGCCCAGGCGCTCGGCGATGTCGCGGGTCGCGGGGCGGGTGCGGGCCCGGTAGCTGCGCGAGCCCGGCGTCATGCCGCGGTTGCGCATGTCCTGGCTGAACGACCGGAAGATCTCCGAATGGGTGAGCGTCGGCCGCTGCACGAACGTGCCCCGCCCGGACACCCGCCGCACCAGCCCACGCGCCTCCAGCTCGTTGATCGCGCCGCGGACGGTCATCCGCGCCACCCCGAACCGCTCGGCCAGCACCCGCTCGGACGGCAGCAGCGACCCGTCGCGCGACCGCTGCACCAGCGCCCCTAGCACGTCCTTGATGTGGGCGCCCTTCGCGCGGTCCCCGGTCGTGAACACGTCCGGCGCGACGTCGTTCGGCTCGTGTCGCGGCCTTGGCACGGTGCGGCTCCCTTGCTCACCTGATTGACGACATCTTACGGACCGCCACCGAACGATGCAGGTAGACGCGCCGGGGATTGACAGCGGTATAGACCAGTATTACGGTCTGCGTCTCACAGTCTCACATCCGTCAGCTCACCCGACCAGGAGACCCACATGATCGGCAGACGAAGCGGCGTGCTCGCCCTCCTCGGCACGCTGACGCTCGGCCTCGTGGCGTGCAGTCCCAGCGCCTCGGAGGGCGACTCCGGCACCAGCGGCGACGGCGATGAGGTCACCCTGGAGGTCTGGGGCTGGCGGCAGGAGGACGTCGCCGCCTACGAGAAGATCTTCCAGCTCTACGAGGACGCCAACCCGGGCGTGACCGTCGAGTACGTCCCGTACAAGGCCGACGAGTACGACACCATCCTGCGCACCGGCCTGGGCGACGCCAGCGGGCCGGACGTCGCACAGCTGCGGTCGTACGGGCTGCTCCAGCCGCTGGTCGCGTCCGAGAGCCTGGTGCCGTTGGACGACGAGGTCGAGGCGCTGGCCGACTTCCCGGACGAGTTGATGGACGGCGCCCGCGGCGTCGCGGACGGCCAGCTCTACGGGGTGCCGTTCGCGCTGCAGACGCTGCACGTCATCTACAACAAGGCGCTGTTCGACGAGCACGGCCTCACGCCGCCGCAGACGTGGGACGACATGATCGCGGCGTTCACCGCGCTGAAGACCGCCGGGGTCACGCCGCTGGCGGCGACCGTCGCGGACACCTGGATGCTGCCGATCCAGCACGAGATCTTCGGCGCCAGCACGTACGGCGGCTACGACTACCTCGACCAGCTGCTGGCCGGCACCGCCGACTTCACCGGCCAGCCGTGGGTCGACTCGATGACGGCCTGGCAGGGCACCAGCGAGTTCTGGGCGCCGCAGTTCCAGGGCGTGACGTACGCCGACGCGCAGGCGCTGTTCACCTCCGGCCAGGCGGCGATGTTCCCCGGCGGCATCTGGGAGCTGGCCGTGTTCGCGCAGGCCAACCCCGACCTCGAGCTGGGCATCTTCAACGTGCCGCCGCCGCCCGGCGCCGCCGTCCAGGAGACGCTGGTGCCCGGCTACGTCGACGGCTCGTTCGGCGTCTCGGCGGCGTCGCCGGACCAGGAGGCCGCCCTCGACCTCGTCCGCTGGATGGCCTCCGAGGAGTTCGGCCAGGCGTTCACCGACGAGCTGCGCCAGATCAGCGCGGTCCCCGGCGTCGAGCCGGCCGACGAGCTGCTGGCCCAGGCGCTGGAGGCGCACCTGGCCAACCCGAGCCCGTACGTCACGTACGCCTACTTCTCCAGTGACCAGCCGACGGCGTGGGACCTCGCCTCCGAGTCGCTGTCCGACTTCGTCCTCGGCGGTGCCACCGCCGAGGAGGCCGCCGGTCACATCCAGCAGGGCGTCAGCCAGTGGTTCGAACCGCAGTCGTGACGTCCGGGCCGCGGCGGCCGGCGCGATACCGCGCCGGCCGCACCGGCCTGGGCTGGATCGCCGGGTTCACGCTGCCGGCGCTGCTGCTGTACAGCCTGCTCATCGTCGTGCCGCTGGTGACCGCGTTCTATTACGGCTTCTTCCACTGGGAGGGCACGCAGCGGGCCGGGTTCGCGGGCCTGGGCAACTACCAGGAGGTGCTGACCCGGTACCCGCTCGGCGACGAGATCCCGGTCGCGCTCTGGCACAACGTGCTGTTCTTCGTGGGCACGATGGCGATCCAGAACACCGTCGGCCTCGGCCTCGCGGTGCTGCTCTACCGCAACCCGCGGTGCAAGCGGTTCTTCCAGACCGTCTTCTCGCTGCCGTACCTGATCAGCCCGCTGATCGTCGGCTACCTGTGGTCGCTGCTGCTGAGCCCGTCGTTCGGCCCGGTCAACTACGTGCTGCAGTCGGTCGGCCTGGACTCGTGGGCGCGGCCGTGGCTGGGTGACCCGGACACCGCGCTGCCGGTGCTGATCCTCGTCAACGCGTGGCAGTGGATCGGCGGGCCGATGCTGATCTTCCTCGCCGCGCTCGGCGGCATCCCGCGGGAGCTGGAGGAGGCCGCGGCGCTGGACGGCGCGTCGTCGGCGCGCGCGTTCTGGAGCGTCCGCTTCCCGCTGCTGATGCCGGCCGTCGGCGTCATCACCGTGCTCACGTTCATCGGCTGCTTCAACATCTTCGATCTGGTCTACGCACTGGGCGGGTCGGACGGCGGCCCCGGCGGCGCCATGGACGTGCTCGGGCTGCTCTACTACCGCACCGCCTTCGAGGGCGGCACCAACGCGATCGGGGAGTCGTCGGCGCTGGCCATGATGATCTTCGTGCTGATCTTCGGCGTCGCGATCGTGCTCGAACGGCTGCTGCGACGCCGGGAGGTGGCCTCGTGACGTCGACCCTGACCCCGCAGCGGCGCACGCGCTCGTCGCCGGCCGCGCCGGGACCGCGGACGGCCCAGGCGGGCACCGGCCTGCGCCGGGCCGGTGTGCAGCTGCTGCTGTGGCTCTACGCCGCGCTCGCGTTCGGCCCGCTGGTGCTGGTGCTGATCGGCTCGTTCCGCGACAACGCCGACATCCTGCGCCAGCCGGTCGGACTGCCGACGTCGCTGGGCCTGGACAACTACCAGCGGGCGTGGGAGACCGCGTCGCTCGGGACGTACTTCGTGAACTCGGTGCTGGTCACCGTCGCCTCGGTGACGCTGTGCGTGACGGTGTCGGCGATGGCCGCCTACGCCTTGTCGCGGTGGCGGTTCCGCGGCCGGGCGCTGCTGGCCGCGCTGTTCATCTCCGGGCTGATGATCCCGGCGAAGCTGGGGCTGCTGCCGGTCTTCTACATGTACCAGTCGCTGGGGCTGATCGACAGCCGCGTCGGACTGGTGCTGCTCTACGCGGCCAGCGGCATCCCGTTCTCGATCTTCGTCATCATGGGGTTCATGCGCGGGCTCCCGACGGAGCTGGAGGAGGCGGCCAAGCTGGACGGCGCCAATGAGGGGCGGATGTTCGTCTCCGTCGTCCTGCCGCTCATGCGCCCGGCGCTGGCGGTCGTCACGGTGTTTCAGTTCGCGCCGACGTGGAACGACTTCTTCTACCCGCTGGTGCTGATGCGCAGCGACGACAAGTACACCGTGCCGGTCGGGCTGACCCGGTTCTTCGGCGAGTTCGCGGCCGACCGCGCGACGCTGTTCGCCGGGCTGGTCATCGCGCTGGTGCCGCTGGCGATCGTGTTCGCGTTCGCGACCAAGCACATCATCAGCGGGCTGACGGCGGGGATGTCGCGGTGACGGACACGTTCATCAGCATCGACGGGGGCAAGTCGGCGTTGCGGCTGCTGGCCGTGACCGGCGAGCGGCGGCAGGTCGGCGCCGGGCCGGGCATGAGCTACCGGCCGGGGGAGGACGGCGTCGAGCGGACGGTCGCGGCCGTGCGGGCGGCGGCCGCCGGGGTCGAGCTGCCGGACCGCGTGGCCGGCGTGATCGCCGGGCTGACGGCGGTGCCCGGCGAGCCCGGCCCGCGGCGGGAGCTGGCCCGGCGGATCGGCGCGGAGCTGGGCGGCCCGGCGCTGGTGACCGTCGACGTGCAGCTCGCGCATGCCGGCGCGCTGGCCGGTCCGGGCACGGTGCTGTGTCTCGGCACCGGCACGAACGTGCTGGCCATGGGCGCCGGCGGGGAGTACACGACGGTGGAGGGCTGGGGCCCGGCGCTCGGCGACCGCGGCAGCGGCTACGCGATCGGGCTGGCCGGGCTGCGCGCGGCGACGGCGGCGCTGGACGGCGTCGGCCCGGACACCGCGCTGACCGAGCGGTTGCCGGACGCCGTCGGCGGCGCCGGCCTGGCCGCGCTGCAGCGCTTCTACCGCGACCCGGAGCTGATCGCGCGCATCGCCGGCTTCGCGCCGGTGGTCGTCGAGGCGGCCGGGTCGGACGCCGTCGCGCGGGCGATCTGCGCCGCGGCGGTCGACGACCTCGTCGCGCTGGCGGCGTCGGCCGCGCGTCGGCAGCCCGACGCCGGGCCGCGGGTGTCGTGGTCCGGCCGGCTGCTCGACGCCGGCGGGCCGCTGCAGGGGCGGCTCGGCGACGGGCTGCGCGCACACGGGCTGGAGCCGGCCGAGCCGGCCGGGTCGTCGCTGGACGGCGGCCTGACGCTGCTGCGCGGCGCGGCGCCGTACACGCGCGTGCTGGCACGGCTACGGGAACAGGTGGGGGACGACGGGTGAGGATCGGACACGGGGAGCAGTTGTTCGAGGTCCGGCCGGGTGAGCCGATGGGCGGCTACGCCGACCGGGCGCACGGGGCCGGAGGCGTGCTGGACCCGCTGGAGGTGCACGTCGTGACGTTCGCCGCCGGCCGGCACCGGTTCGCGCTGGTCGTGGCCGACCTCGTCTGCGTGAACACCGACGCCGCCGGGCAGGTGCGCGATGCCCTGCGGGAGTTGCGGATCGACGACTGCTGGGTCGCGGCCACGCACACGCACGCGAGCCCGGAGAGCGGCTGCACGCCGGGCGGCCGGCCGACCCCGCCGGACGTCGGACGGCGGCTGGTCGCGGCTGCGGTCAGCGCGGCGAGGGCGGCCATCGTCGACGAGCGGGACGCGGCGCTGACCAGCGTCCGGGTGGAGGTACCGGGCCTGGCCGGGCGCCGGATCGCCGGCGCCGCCGAACGGCTGGACGTGCCGGTCGACGCGCTCGTCGTCTCGACCGCGGCGGGCGTCGCCGGCGTCGTCACGGTCTCGCCGGTGCACCCGACGGTGCTGCCGGCCGCCAACCGCGACATCTCCGGGGACCTCAACGGCGCGATCCGGCGCGCCCTCGAGGCGCCGGGCCGCTGGGCGGTCGCGGCGACCGGAGCCGCGGGCGACATCAGCACCCGGCACACCCGCCGCGGCCGCGGCCCGGCCGAACTGGCCCGGCTGGCGTCGCTGGTCGCCGCCGAGCTGCCGCTGGCGCCGTCCGGCGAGCCCGGCCCGGACGCCGTCCGGCTGCCCGTGTCGCGGCAGGTCCGGCTGGAACCGAAGACCGCGGCCGAGGTGGCCGCCGCGACCCGGGCCACCGCCGCCGGCGGCGCCGATGCGCGCGCCCGGCAGGTGTTCGAGCAGGGCCGGCGCATCGCCGGCGAGCTCGCGGCCCGCGGCGAGCCGTACGACGTCGACGTCCAGGCGGTCCGGCTCGGCGGCGTGACGCTGGTGGCGGTCCCCGGCGAGCTGTTCCTGGAGCTGGGCGAGGCGATCCGTGCGGCCGCCGGGCCGGACGTCATCGTCCTCGGCTACACCAACGGCTACCTCGGCTACCTGCCCAGCCGCGATACGCCGCCCACATACGAGACGCTCGTCAGCCCGGTCCGGCCGGGCAGCGGCGAGCGGGTCGCCGACGTCGCCGTCCAGGTGGCGCGGATCGTCGCAGCCGCGGAGGAGAGCACGTGATCGCATCCGAGTACGCCACCCGGGCCGCCGGGCTGGTCGAGCACGTCGTCGAGACGCAGCTGCCGGCCCTGCGGGAGGCCGCCGCGATGGTGACCGGGTCGGTCGCGGCCGGCGGCGTGCTGCAGGCGTTCGGGACCGGGCACTCCCGCATCGTGACGCTGGAGCTGGCCGGCCGCGCGGGCGGGCTGGTCCCCGTCGGCATGCTCGCGGTGAAGGACCTGGTGATGTTCGGGGGCGAGGATCCCGCAGCGATCCTCGACCCGACCTACGAGCGCGAGTCCGGCCTGGCCGGCCGGATCTACGCGCTGGCCCGGCCGCGGCCGGAGGACGTGTTCCTCATCGTGTCGAACTCCGGCCTCAACGCGGCGGTCGTCGAGATGGCCCAGCTGGCGCGCGAGCGCGGGCACGGCCTGATCGCGATCACGTCGCTGGCGCACACCCGGTCGGCGGCGGCCCGCAGCGCGGCCGGCCCGCGCCTGGCCGACCTCGCCGACGTCGTCATCGACAACGGGGCGCCGGAGGGCGACGCCGCGATCGAGCTGGCTTCCGGGGTACGGATCGGCGCGGTGTCGTCGCTGACCGGGGTGCTGGCGGCGCAGATCCTGACCGAGCTGATCTGCCGGGAGCTGCTGGAGCGGGGTGAGCAGCCGCCGGTCTACATCTCGGCCAACCTGGCGGCGGGCGACGGCCACAACCGTAAGATCCTGGAGCGCTATCAGGACCGGGTGCGCCCGATCGAGCCCTAGGAGCCCGTATGCCCGACGCCCGCACCGTGCCGGTGGCGGCGCCCGGTGTCGCCGGGCGCATCGGCTGGCTGGTGCTGCTGGCGGTCGTCTGCCTGCTGCTGGCGGCGCCGCTGGGGTCGCTGACCGGCTGGGACCGCGGCGAGCTGTGGGACTCCGGCACCCGCCCGCTGGCGATCGCCGCCGCGGCGTTCGGGCTGCTGCTGGTGGTGCTGACGGCGCGGACGGTGCACGGGCTGCCGGGCGCGACGACCCGGCGGGAGCTGATCGTCGGGGCCGAGGGCGTGGACGTCGTCGAGCACTCGAAGTGGTGGCACCGGGGCGGCCGGGCCCGGGTCGGCTGGGACGACGTGCAGGTCGTCAACGCGCCCGGTCCCGGCGAGCTGCTCGAGCTGTACCTCGGCCGCGACCTGCCCGGCCTGCCCGCGTTCGCCGCGACTGAGGTCGCCGTCGAGGCGGACACCCAGATCGACGGCGTCCGGGTCCCGGCGCCGCGGCTGCGGCTGGGCGAGCCGGTCTCCCGGGAGGTGGCCGAGGCGGTGGCGGCGTGGCGCCCGGACCTGTTCTACGCGGGCACCGGGGTGGACCAGTGGTTCACCCCGCCGCAGGCCGCCGGGCCGCGCCCCGTCGCGCTCCCGGGCCCGGCCGGATCCGTCGAGCCGGGCAGCGCACCGCCGGAGCTGCCGCGTCCGGCCGGGCCGGTCTGGCTGGACCACGGCGAGCCGTGGCCGCGGCTGCTGCTCGCGCTCGCGGCGCAGGTCGCCGTCCTGGCCGGTGGTGTCTACCTGATGGGCGACCCGTTCGGGCTGCCGGCCGTGGCGGCCGGGCTGATCGCGCTGGTGCTGCTGGTGCCGGTGCTGTTCTGCTGCCTCACGCTGCCGGTCACGCTGTGGATGCTGCCGCGGGCGACGACCGGCGTCGGCATCCTGGTGTCGGCCGAGGGCCTGGAGATCGTCCGCAAGCGGCGGTGGCGGCCGCGGGCGCTGGAACGGACCGCCGTCGGCTGGGACCGGGTGCAGGCCGCCGTCACGCGGCGCGCCTTCGACGCCGTCCCCGCGCCGGCCGGTCGCCGCCGCGTCGTCGACCTCTACCTGCACGAGAACCCGCCGCTGCCGGTGCCGCTGCCCGGCGTCGGCGCCGACGTCGTGGCGTCCGGGCACGCGGGACCGGACGCCATCGGCACCGGGCGGCTGGTCAGCTACCCGGCGATCCGGCTGCGCCTGACCTACCGGCACGACCTGGAGCCGCGCGGCCGCTCGCGGTGGGCCGAGGCGCCGGGCGACGGGTCGCCGGTGCGGATGCCGCCGCACCAGCTCCGGCCGGCGCTGCTGGCCTTCCGGCGGGACCTGTGCCACGGCTTCGACGACCTCTGGGAGGGGACGGGTTAGGGTCGGGCGGGTGATGGCGGAGGCGAGCGGCGGGACGACCGACGGCGTACGTGGCTGGTTCGCGGACGTCCGGGTCGACGAGACGCTGGCGACCATGCCGCCGTCGGTCGTACTGGGGTTCGCGCTGGCCGGCGTCGTGCTGGCGGTGTACGGGCCGGCCTGGCGGCTGGCCGGGTATCCGGTCACGATCGTGCACGAGCTGGGCCACGTCGTCGCCGCGCTGACGGCCGGGTTCCGGCTGCGCGGCGTGACGGTGCGCGGCGACCTCTCCGGCGCGACGAACTTCTGGTCGCACAGCACGCCCGGCACGCTCTGGACGATGTGGTGGGGCTACCCGGCGCCGGCCGTCGTCGGGTCGGCGCTGGTGTGGTCGGCCACGCACGGGTGGGCGCGGCTGGCGCTCGGCGTCCTGGTGGCCTGCCTCGCGCTGGTGTTCCTGCTGTCGCGCAGCTGGCTGACGGTGGCCGTCGTGCTCACGACGGGCGTCGGGTTCGGGCTGGTCGGCTGGTACGGGTCGGCGTGGCTGTGCACGGTGGTGGTGTACGCGTTCGCCTGGCTGCTGACGGTGGGCGCGGTGCGCGGCCTGTGGGCCGTCGTCCGGGCGCACACCAGCGGCCGCGGCGTCCAGCAGTCCGACGCGTACCTCATGGGCCGCCGCACGGTCGTCCCCGGCGGCGTCTGGCTGTTCACGTTCGCGCTGGTCATCGGTGCGTGCGCGTGGTTCAACGTCGCCTCGGTGCTCACGGCGCTGGATTAGGGCCGAGCACCTCGCGGGCCTGCTCAGCGGCGCGGGCGATGCTCTCGCCGACGAAGTCGATGAACCGGGCGACGTTCTCGAGCCGGACGGCGGCCGGGGTGCCGCGACCGAGCACGCCGACGCCCTGCCGCGCGGCCTCGGCCAGCTCGGCGTTGCTGCGGGCGGCCGCGATCATCGAGTGGAACCAGACCTCGTTGTCGGCGACGTAGCGCTCCCGCCGGCCCTCATCGCGCTTGCGGACGACGAGGCCCTGGCCCTCCAGGAAGGTGATGGCCTTCGAGATCGACGCCGGGCTCACCTGGAGCCGCTGCGCCAGGTCGGGCGCGGTGAGGCTACCCGCGTCGGTGGTGAACAGGCAGGTCAGCACCTGCGACGCGATGCGCGGCAGGCCCTGCCGCATGAGCAGCGCGGTGAACGTCTCCTCGTACGCGCGGACGGCGGCCGGGTCGCGCCCGTGCACCGGCGGCGGCGCCTGCGGCCCTGGCGACGCGGCCGGCTTGCTGCGATGGGCGCGCTTCTCGGTGGCCCGGTGGGCGGCCTCGGCGCGGTAGCCGGCCGGGCCACCGTTGCGCATGACCTCGCGGGTGACGGTCGACGTCGGCCGGTCCAGCCGGCGGGCGATCTCGGCGTAGGCGAGATCGTCGGCCAGGCCCAGCGCGATCTGCTGGCGTTCCCGCTGGGTGAGCCTGCCTCCCGGCATCGTGGCCTCCTTCGTGCCGTCCTCGTCCCCCGAACCATAGCGTTCATTCGTCAATCATTGCAACGCGCATGTTGCGTTAGTTCCACGACCGTTGCAACGATATTCCGGCATCGACCTGCAATGACGCCGCTCAGGTGCAACGAACATGTTGCCAAGATAGTGAACGCAACGTAGCGTTTCCACTATCAGAAACAACGAGCACAGGAGCTGAGCAGCATGCAGACCTTCGACACCCCCACCCCGATCTCCGCCGTCCTCGACATCTCCGCGGGGCGCGTCCAGCTCATCGCCGCCGACCGCGCCGACACGACCGTCGACGTCCGGCCGATGGACCCCGCCAAGAACCGCGACGTGAAGCTGGCGGAGCAGACCACGGTCGGCTACGCCGACGGCGTCCTGCGCGTCGACGTGCCGAAGCACCGGATCCTCGGCCCCTCCGGCTCGATCGAGGTCACGGTCCAGCTGCCCGCGGGCTCCCGGGTCGAGGCGACGGCGGCCGCCGTCGACGTCCGCGGTGTCGGGCGCCTCGGCGACGTCACCGTCGACGGCGCGGCCGGCGACCTCAAGCTGGACGAGGCTGCGAACGTCCGCCTCACCGTCCAGGCCGGTGACGTGTCGGTCGGCCACCTCACCGGCTCGGCCGAGATCAGCACGGCGAAGGGCGACATCCGCATCGCCGAGGCGGAGAACGGCACGGTCGTGCTCTCCACCAAGGTCGGTGACCTGTCCGTCGGCGCCGCTCCCGGCGTCTCCGCCTCGCTGGACGCCGGCACCACCGTCGGCCGGATCGAGAACTCGCTGAAGAACGACGGCGCGACCGGCCTGACCATCCGGGCCACCACGATCACCGGCAACATCACCGCGCACAGCCTGTGAGCGTGGTGGTGTGCGGGCCGCCGCGCGTCACCAGTTCGTGTACGCGCCGTCCGGGGTGCGCAGGTGCGGGCGTTCGGCGGGGGTGGCCCGCAGCTTGCGGGCGGCCGCGCGGTCGATGTCGACGCCGAGGCCGGGGAGCTCGCTGCGTTCCACCCAGCCCGGGCGGACCGTCGGCCGGGCGGTGAACAGCGCGGCCGTCGCCGGCTCCGGCGCCACCTGGTGCTCCTGGACCCCGACGTTCGGGCAGGCCAGGTTGAGGTGCAGCGACGCGGCCGCCGTGACCGGGCCGAGCGGGTTGTGGGTGGCCAGCTTGACGTAGTGCGTCTCGGCCAGCGCGGCGATCTTCTTCGCCTCGGTCAGCCCGGCCGCCACCGCGACGTCGACCCGCGCGTAGTCGATGAGGTCGCGCTCGATCAGCCGCTGGAACTCCCACTTCGACCCGTACACCTCGCCGGTGGCCAGCGGCACGCCGGTGCGCAGCCGCAGCATCTGGTAGCTGTCCAGCGACTCCGACCGCAGCGGGTCCTCGACGAAGTAGGGCCGGGCCGCCTCGATCTCGCGGCACAGCGTGACCGCTTCCGGCGGGTCCAGCCGGGTGTGCACGTCGAGGATCAACTCGATCTCGTCGCCCAGCGCTTCGCGGGCCGCGTGCATCATCGCGATCGACGCGCGCATGCTGGCCCGCTGGTCCAGGACGCCGTCGTCGTGCGGGGCGGCGAAGCGCAGGTGCCGCCAGCCGTCCTCGACCAGTTGCCGGCACCGGTCCAGGAACGCCGGCAGCTCGCGGTACTCGTCGCCGACGTGGACGTAGCACGGCACCGCGTCGCGGACCTGACCGCCGAGCAGCTGGTACACCGGTACGCCCAGCGCCTTGCCGCGGATGTCCCAGAGGGCGACGTCGATGGCGGCGATCGCGGCGGAGAGGAACCGGTCGGACGGGAAGAAGCCGCGCCGGAACATGACCTGCCACAGGTGCTCGATGCGGGTGGGGTCCTCGCCGACGATCAGTTCGGCCAGGTGCTCGATGCCCCCGGCGACCGCGCGCTGCCGGGTCCGGATGCCGACCTCGCCCAGGCCGTGGATGCCCTCGTCGGTGTCGACCGCGACCAGCATCATGCTGTCGCCGTGGTCGGGGAGGGTGAGCACTTCGCACCCGGTGATCTTCATGGGCTTCGGCGTCCCTTCGCTTGCTGTGAAAACGATCCCGCAAATCACTCATCGCGGCGGTCAGCACCGTATCGTATGCGCGAGTTCACTGCGAAGACACCTCTTGACATACTTCAGAAACGTTTGCAATGCTGCCGCCGCGTACTCACCCAGCGTCGAGGAGGAACCGCATGGCCGTCACGATCGGCTCGGTCGCCAAGGCCGCCGGCGTCTCCGTCTCGACGGTGTCCCGCGCGCTGAACACGCCGGAGCTCGTCAACGCCACCACCCGGGAGCGGGTCGTGGCCGCGGCCGACCGGCTGGGCTACTCGCCCAACCCGGCGGCGCGCTCGCTGCGTGACGGGCGCACCGAGACGCTGGGGCTGCTGATCCCGGACATCACCAACCCGTTCTTCCCGCCGATCTTCAAGGCGATGCAGGAGCGGGCCAAGCGGCTGGGTTACACCCTGCTGGTCGCCGACAGCGACGAGCGCGAGGCCGACGAGCTGGAGACCATCGCCGCGGTGTCGAAGAAGGTCGACGGCCTCGTCCTCTGGGCGTCCATGCTGTCGGAGGACCGCCTCGCCGAGCTGGCCGAGCGGATGCCCGTCGTGCTGGTCAACCGCCAGGTGCCGGGCGTCAGCGAGGTGCACGTCTCGCTCACCGACGGCATGGCGCAGGCGGCCGAGCACCTCAAGGCGTACGGCCACCAGCGGTGCGTCTTCGTCGACGGCAACGGCAACCGGCCGGACCAGTCGCGGTCGAAGTCGATCCGGGCGGCGTTCGACGCGCACGACCTGTCGCTGATCGAGATCGGTCCGTACGAGGCCCGGTTCGAGACCGGGGTACACGCCGCGCCGCTCGTCCTCGCCCACCAGGCGACGGCGGTGCTGGCGCACAACGACCTCGTCGCGATGGGCGTGCTGCACCAGCTGGCCGCGCTCGGCGCCGCGGTGCCGGGCGACGTCAGCGTGGTCGGCATCGACGACACGCTGCTGGCGTCGGTGTCCACGCCGTCGCTGACGACCATCCGCATCGACCCGGACGAGATCGCCAGCCGGGCGGTCGACCTGCTCATCGGGTTGGTGCACGACCGGCCGCCCGCCACGCCGGTGGTCCAGGTCGGGTCGCGGCTGATCCCGCGCGGCACGACCGGGCCGGCCCGGCGCGATCCGCAGCAGTAATCCGCCGGCACTTCGCCGGTTCCCATCTCCAGGTACGAGGAAGTCCTTGGGAGCGCACATGACATCCATGGCCAGACCACGCCCATTTCGCCTCGGCGCGCTGCTGCTCGGCGGCATCGCTCTGCTGACCGCCTGCGGCGGCGACGACAACGCCGGCGGCAGCGGCGGCGACGGCGGCACCGTCACCATCCGCGTCCAGGGCCTGCCGGCGGGCACCGACCAGGCCGGGCAGGACCAGTTCAACGCGAAGATCGCCGAGTTCGAGGAGCAGCACCCGGACATCGAGATCGAGGCGTCGACGAACGAGTACGACCCGCAGACGTTCTCCGCGCTGCTGGCCGGCGGCGGCGTCGAGGACGTCATCCGGGTGCCGCTGACCGAGCCGCAGGGCCTGATCCAGCGCGGCCAGGTGCAGCCGATCACGCAGTACCTCGACGAGTGGGAGCACGCCGAGGAGATCAACCCGCAGGTGCTGGAGCCGATCTCCGATGGCGAGGGCGACGTCTACGGCATCCCGCGCTCGCCGTTCGCGCTGGGCCTGGTCTACAACCGGGCGCTGTTCGAGCAGGCCGGCCTCGACCCGGACACCCCGCCGGCGACCTGGGACGACGTTCGTACCGCCGCGCAGGCGATCAGCGCCGCCACCGGCGTGGCCGGGTTCGTGCACGAGTCGAAGGACGGCCAGGGCGGCTGGCAGCTGACGATGCTGGCGTACGCGCACGGCGGCGAGCTGGAGAAGGCCGACGGCGACAGCTACGTCGCGGACTTCCAGAACGACGCCGTCCGCGACTCCCTCGGGCTGCTGCGCGAGATGCGCTGGACCGACCAGTCGATGGGCGAGACGCAGCTGCTCAACCAGGACGACGTCATCCGCCAGTTCGCCGCCGGTCAGGTCGGCATGTTCATGGGCACGCCGGGCACCTACCGGCTGGCGAAGCAGAACTTCGGCATGGAGGACACCGCGAACTACGGCGTCACGTCGATGCCGCAGGCCGGCGGCGACGCCACGATGAGCGGCGGCGAGATCTTCATGGTCCCGGCGTCGGTGCCGGAGGACCGCGCCGCGGCCGCCGTCGAGTGGATGGTGTTCTACTACGCCGAGCCGCAGTACGACCCGGAGACGGCGGCCGCCGAGGCCGAGGCGCTGGCGCAGGACCCGGCCGCCGCCGTCGGCGTCCCGGTGCTGCCGATGTTCGACGACGCGCAGCAGCAGCTGATCAACGAGGCGGTCGCGCCGTTCGTCAACGTCGAGCTGGAGAACTTCCAGCCGTACCTCGCCGGCACGCCGGAACTGGAGCTGAAGCCGGAGCCGCCGCTCAACGCGCAGGGGCTCTACCAGGTGCTCGACCCGGTAGTGCAGGCCGTGCTGACCGACCCCGACGCCGACGTCGACGCGCTGCTCGCGGCCGCCGAGGACGAGGCCAACCGGCAGCTCGAAGCCGCCCAGTAGCCGGAGGAATCACACAGTGACGACGGCGACGGTCACCCGTCCGGACGAGGAGCAGGCGGACCGGCAGGTCCGGGCCGCCCGCTCCCGCCGGTGGCGGGCCGGCGGGCGCAGGGAGCTCATCGGGCTGGTGTTCCTGCTCCCCGCGATTGCGATCTTCGGCCTGTTCGCGTGGTGGCCGATCGTCCGCGGGCTGATCATCAGCTTCCAGCGGACCGACCTGATGGGCAGCAGCGAGTGGGTCGGCCTGGACAACTTCCAGGCGCTGTTCGCCGACCCGCTGCTGGGCACGGCGGTGCAGAACACGCTGCTGTTCGTCGGGCTGGGCGTGCTGATCGGGTTCCCGGCGCCGCTGATCCTGGCGTCGGTGCTGTCGACGGTGCGCCGGCTCGGCGGGGTGTACCGGTTCCTCGTCTACCTGCCGGTGGTGATCCCGCCGGTGGTGTCGGTGCTGCTGTGGAAGTGGTTCTACGACCCGGGCGCCGGCCTGTTCAACGAGCTGCTCGGCAAGGTCGGGCTGGGACCGTACCCGTGGCTGGAGTCGCCGGACACCGCGATGCTCAGCCTCGTCCTGGAGTCGACGTGGGCCGGCATGGGCGGCACCGTCCTCATCTACCTGGCCGCGATGGTGGGCGTCCCGCAGGAGCTGTACGAGGCGGCCGAGATCGACGGCGCCAACCTGTGGCAGCGGATCTGGCACGTCATGCTGCCGCAGCTGCGGACGGTGATCGCGCTGCTGCTGCTCTGGCAGCTGATCAACACCGTGCAGGTGTTCACCGAGCCGTACGTGTTCACCGGCGGCGGGCCGCAGAACTCCACCACCACCGTCCTCCTGCTGATCTTCCGCTACGGGTTCCAGCAGGGCAATTACGGGCAGGCCGCGGCGCTGGCCTTCCTGCTCGCCCTCGCGCTCGCCCTGATGTCGGCGGTGTACCTGCGGGCCACCCGGAGCTGGAGCAAGTCATGAGCGGATTCGTCTCCGAGACCAGCCGGCGCCGGCCGGGCACCCGCCGCGCGCTGTTCACCGTCCACGGCCTCACCCTGATCGCGCTGGTGCTGATCGGCCTCGGCCCGCTGTACTGGGCGGCCAAGGGCGCGGTGTCGTCGCCGACCGAACTGGTGACGAACCCGCTGGCGCTGTGGCCGGCCGACGCGCGGTGGGCCAACTTCTCGCTGGCGTGGGACGACCTGCAGGTCGGCCGGTACGTGCTGAACAGCTTCTGGATCGTGCTCGGCTCGTGGGCCGTGCAGTTGTTCGTGGCGGCGACGGCGGGGTTCGCGCTGTCGGTGCTGCGGCCGCGGATCGGCCCGTACGTGTACGGCGCGATCCTGGCCACGATGTTCGTGCCGTACACGGTGTCGATGGTCAGCCTGTTCCTCACCATCATCGACCTGCCGATCCTGGGCATCAACATCGCCAACACGTACTGGGCGATCTGGCTGCCGGCCGGCGCCAACGCGTTCAACGTGCTGCTGGCGAAGGGGTTCTTCGACGCGCTGCCGAAGGAGTTGTTCGACGCGGCGAAGGTCGACGGCGCCGGCACCTGGCGGCTGCTGTGGAGCATCGTGCTGCCGATGAGCCGGCCGATCCTCGCCGTCATCAGCCTGCTCGCCGTCATGCACTCGTGGAAGGACTTCATCTGGCCGCTGGTCGCGATCGCCGACCCGCAGAAGCAGCCGATCGCCGTCGCGCTGACGGTGCTGGCCGGCCAGGCGCCACAGGACCAGCTGATCGCCGCGATGGTGCTTGCGCTGGTCCCGCCGGTGCTCGTCTTCCTGGCTTTCCAGCGCCAGATCGTCGCCGGCCTCGGTTTCACGGGGGTCAAGGGGTAGCACGTCCGCACTTCGACGAAGAAGGAGGGACGCACCATGCCCGAACTGTCCAGACGCACGTTCGTCCGCGGCTCGCTCGCGGCCGGCGGCACCGGCCTGCTGGCCACGGCGCTGCCGGGCGCGGCGCACGCCGCGGAGCTCACCGCCGCCGACCCGGCCGGCACCGTCGCGCTGGCCGTCGACCAGACCAGCGGGGCGATCCGCGTGCTCGACGCCGGTGGCCTGCACCGGCTGACGATCACGCACGTCAAGTACTCGAACGCCGCCCGCACGTTCGGCGCGTCGTCGGTGACCGCGGTCGGCCCGACCGAGCTGCACGTCGACTACGTCACCCAGCACCCGTCGGTGACGGTGCGCGCGATCGTCGTCGCCGGGCTGCGCAAGGCGCGGATCCGCTGGGAGGTCAGCGGCGCGGAGGCGGTGCCGGACCAGTTCGCCGTCCACCACACCGTCGTGAACGGCACCGAGACGTACCGGCCGGTGGCGCTGTGGAACCGCGACGCCGGCGGCGGCATCCCGTACGAGACCTCGCACGGCGCCGGCTACGCGCTGACGTACGCGGACAACCGGCTGCTGCTGCGGCTGCGCGAGAGCACGCCGGGCTTCGGCGACGCCACCTGGCTGCATGCGCCGGGCGTCGCGTCCGGCACCGGCTACGTCACCGAGGCGGTGCTGGTGCCCGGCCTCATGCGACCGCACGCGGCCGGCGTCATCGCCCGCGACATCGTCACCCCGCTGGGCGTGGAGCTGTGGGCCGACCAGCCGTTCCACGTGTGGCCGACCGGCGGCGCGAAGACCGTGAACGCGCAGGTGGTGAACTCGGAGACGACGGACCGGCAGGTGCGGCTCGTCTGGACCGCACGGACCTGGTCCGGCGCGGTGCAGAGCGGGTCGGCCGGCCCGGTGACGGTGGCCGCGCGGGCGGTGTGGAACACGTCGTTCGACGTCACGCTGGGCGGCCGCGACATCGCGTTCGTCGAGGCCGTGGTGACCGACGCCGCCGCCCCGGCCGTCACGGCGTTCTCGCGCACCAACCTCGCCGCGCTGTCGGCGTTCACGTACCAGGCCGCCGACACCAGCATGTTCGGTGTCTCGAACTACCCGTGGCTGCTCAGCGGGCCGGGGCCGGACGAGACCGCGGCGCTGCTGAAGCTGATCGGCATGAAGTGGGTCCGTACCGCCTACGACGGCGCGCCCGGCATCCCGCCGGCCGACCTCGACCGGCACGGGCTGCTGCACAACGTCCAGCTCGGCGGTCTCCCGTACGGCAAGACCCCGGCCGAGCAGCGCGCCTGGGCCGACGGCATGGTCGCCCGCTGCGTCGCCGCCGGCGCCCGCTACTACGAGTGCGGCAACGAGCTGAACCTCACCGAGACCACCCGTACGCCGGCCGAGTACGTCACCGCCGCGCTGCGCCCGCTACGCGCCGCCATGGCGGCCCGGCCGGACGCCACGTTCAAGGTGATGACCTGCGGACTCGCCGGCCTGGACTCGGTCTGGCTGGACGGGTTCGGCGCGGCCCGCGGGTGGAGCGAGGTGGACGTGCTCGCCTACCACCCGGGCCGCGGCAACTACGTCGCCGACTACGCCCCGCCGGAGCCGTGGCTGGAGCCCAACGGGGACCGCAAGCCGGTGTTCTGGAACTTCATCGGCTCACTGCGCAAGGCGCACGAGGCGCGCACCGTCAACGGCGGCAAGGAGCTGTGGCTGACCGAGGCGTACGCGTCGACGTTGCCGAACCGCTGGTGGACCGACACCTACCGGCACGCCGCCGAGAACGTGCTGCTGCAGCTGATGCTGGCCAAGGCGCACGGGGTGCGCTGCGTCACCTGGTACACGCTCGACGACGGCATCGAGCAGCAGCCGCGCGAGGCCGACCCCGCCGACATCGAGTACCACTTCGGCCTGCTGGTCCGCGACCGCAGCCCGAAGCCGTCGCTGCTGGCCTTCGCCACCGCCGCCCGCTTCCTCGACCAGGCGACATACGCCGGGCGGGTCACGTTCAGCGACCCCGAGGTCAAGGGGCTGCTGTTCAACGCGCCCACCGGCCGGTTCTCGGTGCTGTGGACCCGCCGCGACGGCTACGTGCTCAACGCCGGTCACGGCGAGGGCGCCTACCATCCGCACCCCGAGCCGTGGCTGGACCCGTGGCCGACGAAGACGCCGGTGTCGCTGCCCACCCCGGCCGCGACCACCACCGTCCGCGAGCTGAACGCGATCGGCCAGGAGACCCTGCACACCGCCGCCGGCAGCCGCGTCACCGTCACCCTCGACGGCGCGCCGCGCATCTTCGTCGGCCTCGATCTGACCACCACCGCCACGTACCCCGTTTGAGAGGACCTGACATGGGAGAACTCCACCTGACCCGCCGGACGTTCGTCGGCGCCGCGGGATCGGTGGCCGTCGGCGCCGGGCTGCTGCCGGGTGTGGTCGCGCAGGCGGCCGCCGCCGAGCCCGTCACGATCGGCGCCGACGGCATCGTCGTCACCGCGGGGTCGGACGGCGCCGTGACGGTCGCCGACGGCGCGGGCGTGCAGCGGCTGCAGCTGGCGCACTTCACGGTCAAGGACACCGTGCTCGGGCAGCAGCGCACCTTCGGCGGCACGCCGTCGGCGATCACGCTGCCGGACGGCCGCCCGGCGATCCGGGTCGACTACCGGATGGGCAGCACCGGCGTGGGCATCGCCGTCAGCGGCACCTTCGACGTCACCGCGCACCGGCTGCACGTGCGCTGGGAAGCCACCAGCGGCAACCAGATGTACCTCAACTCGCAGTTCCACCGCGTGGCCCTCGGCGACGCCGGCCCGGAGAGCACCCGCGCGCTGACCCGGTGGAACCGCGACAGCGGCGGCGGCGTGCCGTACGAGACCAACGACGGCGTCATCTACGCGCGCAGCTGGCCCGACACCGCCGGGTTCCTGCGGATCGCCGACAGCAACCCGGCGTGGAGCGCGGGCGAGTGGGTGCACGTCGCCGGGAAGTACGACGGCGACGTGCTGGTGCACGACGTCGACGTCGTGATCGGCGACCTGCGCCCGGCCGCGGCGAACGCGCTGGCCCAGGCCCGTCCGCTGGGCGTCGACATCTGGACCGACCAGCCGTTCAACCTGTGGTCCGGCGCCGGGCACGCGATGGCCGTCCACGCGCAGGCCGTCAACGGCGGCGCCGCCGCCCGCGACGTCGAGCTGAGCTGGTGGGGCCGCGACTTCGACGGCGCCGTCGTCGCCAGCGGCCAGGAGACGCTGCGGCTGCCCGCCGGCGGGGTGGGCGAGCGCACCGTCGAGTTCCCGTCGCCGGAGCAGGGCATCGTGTTCGTCGAGGTCCGGGTCGCCGCCGGCGATGACGAGGCGTTCGCGCGCACCACGCTGGCGTCGCTGCGCCCGTACGAGTACCAGCCGGGCGGCCGGGTCGGCATCGCCAACTACCCGTGGCTGCTGCAGCCGAGCAAGGAGGACGTCGCCGCGCTGCTGAAGCGGATCGGCGTCGCGTCGGTGCGCATCGCCTACAACGGCGCGCCGGGCATCGCGCCGGCCGAGCTCGAGGCCATGGGCATCATGCCCAACATCCAGCACGGCGACGTCGTGTTCGACGCGCCGCCGGAGGAGGTCAAGGCCTGGGCGGCCGAGCTGGTGGACGTCGTCGTCGACGCCGGCGCGCATTACTTCGAGGTCGACAACGAGCGCAACCAGCCGTGGATGTCCGGCAAGTTCACCGAGGAGTACATCCGCGACGGCCTGCGCCCGGTGGTCGAGCGGCTGGCCGAGGTCGGCTCCGACGTCAAGGTGATGAACACCGGCCTCGGCGGCATGGACGTCAACTGGCTGGACAACTTCCACGCCAACGGCGGCTGGGACCTCATCGACGTGTTCGCGTTCCACCCCGGCCGCGGCAACTTCACCCCCGACTACGCCCCGCCGCCGGAGGAGTGGGAGCAGGGCAGCAACGGCAGCTACTGGAACTTCCTCGGCGGCCTGCGCGAGGCCCGCCGCCGGGTCGACGAGTACGGTGGCGACAAGGAGCTGTGGCTGACCGAGGCGTACTCGTGCACCCGCCCGAACCACTGGTGGAACGACACCATGCGCCAGTCGGCCGAGAACGTCCTGCTCACGCTCGCGCTGTGCCGGTCAGAGGGGGTCGACGGCGTCAACTGGTACCAGCTGCACGACAGCATCATCCACCAGCCGCAGAAGGCGAACCCGACCAACCCGGAGTACCACTTCGGGCTGATGAACCGCGACACCAGCGCGAAGCCGTCGCTGCTCGCGTACGCCACCGCGACCCGGCTGCTGGAGGGCGCCGAGTTCGTCCGCTGGCTGTCGTTCGACGACGAGGACGTGAAGGGGCTGCAGTTCGACACCCCTGACGGCCCGATGTCGATCCTGTGGACCCGCACGGACGGCTACTTCCTCAACGCCGACCACGGCGACCAGCCGTACTATGCGCACCCGGAGGCGTGGGAGGACGACTGGCCCACCAAGACCGACGTCGCGTTCCTCGGCGCGCGGCTGCGCGAGGTCGACGTGCTCGGCCGCGAGCGGACCGTCACCGCGTCGCGCGGCACCGTCGGCGTCGTGCTGGACGGCACTCCCCGGGTCTACTACGGCCTCGGTGACCAGCCGGAGCGGCGCGTCTCGTCCATCGTCCACCGGCCGGCGGAGGGCTGATGCGCGAGCAGCAGGTCCGGCACGACGTGACCGTGGTGGGCGGCGGGCTGGCGGGCGTGTGCGCCGCGATCGCCGCCGCCCGCCTCGGGCGGTCCGTCGCGCTGATCAACAACCGCCCGGTGCTGGGCGGCAACTCGTCCAGCGAGATCCGGGTGTGGGTGGTCGGCGCGACGGCGCACGGCCGCAACCACCACGCCCGCGAGACCGGCATCATGGGCGAGCTGTTCGTCGAGAACCAGTACCGCAATCCCGAGGGCAACCCGTACTACTGGGACGCGGTGGTGCTCGACGCCGTCCGGGCCGAGCCGAACATCTCGCTGTACCTGAACACGGACGTGCGGTCGGTGGCCGCGTCGGATGGCCGGATCGAGTCGGTGACCGGCTGGACCATGGGGTCGGAGCTGCTGACGACGTTCACCGGCCCGGTGTTCCTCGACTGCACCGGCGACGGGCTGGTCGGCGCGCTGGCCGGGGCGGAGTTCCGGATCGGGCGGGAGGCGCGGTCGGAGTACGACGAGCCGTGGGCGCCCGAGGTGGCCGACGAGATCACGCTCGGCAGCACGCTGCTGTTCCACTCCAAGGACGCCGGCGAGCCCGTGCGGTTCGTGCCGCCGGACTTCACCAAGGACATCGCGGCGACGTCGATCCCGTCGCGCCGCGTCATCCGCGCGTCGGACAACGGGTGCGCGTACTGGTGGATCGAGTTCGGCGGCGAGCTGGACACCGTGCACGACAACGAGGCGATCCGCGACGAACTGTGGGCCGTTGTCTACGGGATCTGGGACCACATCAAGAACTCGGGCGAGTTCGCCGACGTGGATCGGCTGACCCTCGAGTGGGTCGGGTCGGTGCCGGGGAAGCGGGAGTACCGGCGCTTCGTCGGCGACTACGTGCTCACCCAGCACGACGTGCTCGGGCAGACCGAGTTCGACGACCGGGTCGCGTTCGGCGGCTGGTCCATCGACCTGCACCCGCCCGGTGGCATGTACGCGCAGGAGGAGGGCGCGAAGCAGCGCTACGCCGACGGGATCTACCACATCCCGTACCGCATGCTGTATTCGACGAACGTGACGAACCTGCTGCTGGCCGGGCGCAACGTGTCCGCGTCGCACGTCGCGTTCGGCACCACCCGGGTGCAGGCCACCACCGCCGTCATGGGCGAGGCGGCCGGCACGGCGGCGGCGCTCGCCGTCGCTTCGGGCGTCCCGCCGCGGGCCGTCGACGTCGGGGAGTTGCAGCGGACGCTGCTGCGGCAGGACGCATCGATCGTCGGTCTGCCGCTGGTCGATCCCTCGGACCTGGCCGCGTCTACCACGGTGTCCGCGTCGGGTTCCTTGGCGGCGCTGTCGGTCGCGGACGGGTCGTCGCTCTGGCCGCTGGACGCGGACGCCGGGCTGGTGCTGCCGGTGGACCCGTCGCTGCCGGTGCTGGAGCTGCTGGTCGACGCCGCCGCCGACACGTCGCTGACCGTGGAGCTGCACGACCCGGGGCCGGGGCAGAACTACGTCCCGCGGTCGCTGGTGTCGACGGTGACGGTGCCCGTGGCCGCCGGGTCGAAGCAGTGGGTCCGGTTCGACCTGTCGTGGGCGCCGGACACTCCCCGGAATGCGTTCGTGCTGGTCCGGGCGGCTGCGGGGGTGTCGCTGTACCTGGCCGACCGGCCGGTGCCGGGCGTGCTGAGCTTCACCCGGCGGCCGCTGCGGCCCCAGGACGAACGGCCGCAGCCGCTGCGCGAATGGACCAACCGCGAACTGCTGCGGCGGACGTTCTGCTTCCGGGCGGGTTCGACCGCCGCCTTCGCGCCCGCGCAGGCCGTCGACGGGTACCTGCGGCCGTTCGCCGGGCCGCACACGTGGGTGTCGTCGGGGCTGCCGGCCTGGCTGCGGCTGACGTGGGAGTCGCCGGTGACGATCGGCCGGGTCGAGCTGATCGGCGACGACGACATCGACGAGGACCTGATCAACCTGCACCGGCACCGCACGCCGTTCCCGGTGCCGCCGCCGCTGGTCCGCGACTACGTGGTCGAGGCGCTGGTGGACGGCGCGTGGGTGTCCGTCGCGGCGGTCACCGAGAACCGGAAGCGTCGGCGGGTGCACGAGCTGTCGTCGCCGGTGACGTGCACCGCGCTGCGGGTGGTCGTGACGGCGACCAACGGCGCGCCCGACGCGCACGTCGTCGCGCTGCGGGCCTACGCACCGTGAGGCACGTGCTGGTGACCGGCGCCGCCGGGCGGATCGGGCGGGCGGTGCTCGCGCTGCTGGACTCCCGCGGGATCGGGGCGACGGCGCTGGTCCTGGACGACCCGGGCGACCTGGCGGCGTCGCGGGTGGTGGTCGGGTCGGCCGGCGATCCGTCCGTCGTCGCCGACGCGCTGGCCGGAGTCGACGCCGTCGTCCACCTGGCCGCCCGGCCGGCGCCGACCAGCGGCACGCCGTTCGAGGTGTTCGCCGAGAACACCCGGGCGACGTTCACCGTGCTGGAGTGCGCCGGGGCGGCGGGGGTGCGGCGGGCCGTGATCGCCAGTTCCTACGGCGCCAACGGGCTGCCCTGGGCGCGCGAGTTCTTGCCGCCCGCGTACCTGCCCGTCGACGAGGCGCTGCCGAGCCCGGTCGAGGACCCGTACGGCCTGTCCAAGCAGACCGACGAGCTGACCGCGGCGATGATGGCGCGGCGGCACGGGCTCACCGTCGTCGCCGTCCGGTACCCGTTCGTCGGCGGGGTGGAGGAGCGGCTGGCCGCGCACGCGCGAGCGGTGACGGACGATCCCGCGCGCGGCGTGCGGGAGCTGTGGTCGTACCTCGACGTGCGCGACGCGGCGCTGGTCGCGCTCTCGGCGCTGGGCGTCGATGACGGTCGTGCGCACGTCGTGCTGGTGGCGGCGCCGGAGACGCTGGTGCCGGTGCCGACGTCGGAGCTGCTGCGGCGGTACCTGCCGGACGTGGAGGTGCGGCGGCCGCTGCCCGGGCGGTCGGTGCCGGTGGACACGTCGGCGGCGCGGCGGCTGTTCGGCTTCGTCGCTCAGTTCCCCTTCGAGGCTCGGTATCCCTTCGAGGATGGTTCCGGGCCCGCCGCTGGTTAATGCTGTCGTGGACGTGGTGGTGATCGGGGCCGGCCAGGCCGGGCTGTCGACGGCGTACCACCTGCGCCGGCTGGGCCTGTCGTTCGTCGTGCTCGACGGCGCCGCCCGGCCCGGTGGGGCGTGGGCGTCGCGGCCGCCGACGCTGACCATGGCCAAGGTGCACGGGGTGTTCGACCTGCCCGGCGCGCATCGTGCTGCCGTCGCCGACGAGTCCTCGTCGCCCGCGTCCGAGGTGGTCGGGCGGTACTACGCCGACTACGAGCGGCGGTTCTCGCTGCCCGTCCTGCGGCCGGTGCGGGTGACGTCGGTGTCGTCGTTGCCGGACGGCCGGCTGTCGGTCGCTGCCGCGGACGGCCGGTCGTGGACGGCGCGGGCCGTCGCGAACGCGACCGGCACCTGGACCCGTCCGCACTGGCCGTACTACCCGGGCGCGGCCTCGTTCCGGGGCCGGCAGCTGCACTCCTCGCAGTACCGCGGGCCTGCTTTCGTTGCCGGTCTGCGGGTGGTCGTGGTCGGTGGCGGGCATTCCGCGGCGCACGTCCTCTCCGAGATCGCCGACGTCGCCGCGTCCGTCACCTGGGTCACGCGGCGGCCGCCGGACTTCCGTGGTGGCGAGTTCACGCGGGCCGACGGCCGCGCCGTCATCGCCGACGTCGACGCCCGGGTCCGGGCCGGCCTCCCGCCGCTCAGCGTCGTCGCCGTCACCGGGCTCGGCTACACCTCCGTCGTCCGCGAGGCCATGGAGAAGGGCGTGCTGAACCCGCGGCCGATGTTCACCCGGCTGGTCCCCTCGGGCGTGGAGTTCGCCGACGGGTCCGTCGTGCCCGCCGACGTCATCGTGTGGGCGACCGGCTTCCGCGCCGCCCTGGGCCACCTCGCCCCGCTCCACCTGCGCGAACCCGGCGGCGGCGTCCGCATGTCCGCCACCCGCGTCGTGCGTGACCCCAGGGTCCACCTGGTCGGCTACGGCCCCTCCGCCAGCACCGTCGGCGCCAACCGCGCCGGCCGCTCCGCCGCCCTGGAGATCAAGGAGCTGCTCGCGTCCGCCACCGCTCGCCCGGCCGCGTGATCTCCCGACGACGGCGATCACGGATCAGAACGGCACCAAGCCGTGGTGGCTGTCTCCGGCCGGCCGTCGTTCGGGTGATCGGCCGCGGATCGAGCCGATGATCTCGGGTTCGACCGGGTAGCGGCGGCCTGCCGGGGTGGTCCACCAGGTAGTGCCGCGCGGGTCGGTCGTGATGGTGAAGCCGTGCCAGGTTTTGGCCCGGTGGTGCCTGGTGTGCAGTGCCCAGGTGTTGTCCGGGCTGGTGGTGCCGCCGTGTGCGTAGGGCAACTGGTGGTCGATCTCGGACTCGGTGGCGGGTCGGTGGCAGGTGGGGAAGCGGCAGGTCCGGTCGCGGGCGATGATGTGTGCGGCGAGGCTGGCCGGTGGTGCGTAGGTGGTGCGGCCGTACTCGAGCAGCCGGCCGTCGGTGGGGTCGGTGAGCAGGCAGCGCAGGGTGGCGTCGGCGGCGATGCTGCGGGCGGTGCCGGCGGTGATGGGGCCGTAGCCGTCGAGCTCGCCCGGCGTCTGACTGGTGCCGGTGAGGGCGTCGATCGGCACGGTGACGTGCACGGTGGCTGCTCGGCCGCGGCGTCGCCCGAGCACCAGTGGCCCGGCGGTAGTGCTCAGCGTGCCGGGATCGCCTGGGTGGGTGTGGACCGGTTCGTTCGTGTCTGCCGGGGCGTCGGTGGGTGGGTGGCTGGTGCAGGTGGGGTGGCAGCAGCCGAGGTGCCCGGACTCGAGCGCGGTCCAGCCCAGGCCGGTGAGGAGGTCGAAGCGGAGTTGACCCAGGGTGCGGGGGTCGCCTCCGGAGCGGGCGTGGCGGGCGGCGGCGTCGGTGGCGGTCCATAGCGCGGTGAGGTCTTCGGCGGGCCCGCAGAGGGTGAGGGTGGCCATACCGTCCTCGCCGCCGGGTGCGGCGGGTTCGGGGCGGCTGATGTGGCGCTGCTCGGCGGCGCGGCGGCGCCGGTGCTCGGCGCCGTGGGGGTCGGCGGTGATGACCTCGCGGCGCAGTCGTTGGTCCAGTGCGTGCCGGGTGCGTGTCTGCGCGTCGGGTAGCACGGCGGCTTCGACGCGGCGGCGGGCCGCGGGGTCGGGCAGGCAGCGGGTGCGGTCGGCGATCAGTCGTGCCTTGTCGGCGTCGATGCGGCCCGTGTCGAGCGCGGCGAAGGTGTCGGGGAGGTCGGTGAGCAGTTCGACCGCGAGCGCGACCCGTGCGGTGGCCCGGCCGGGGGTCCAGCGCAACGCCAGGGACACCTCGTCGCCGGCGGCCTCGATCGCCCGATGCGTATGCCCGGCGGCGAGGTCGTCCGGGGCGCCGCAGTGCTGGTATTGCGGGCGGGCTGCCAGTTCGGCGAACACGTGGAGCAGTGCGGCTTCTTCGTGCGCGATCTGCCGCTGCCGCGCCAGCGCCACCGCGATCAGGTCGGACGGGGGCAGTCGAGTGACGTCGACGGATGCGAGCAGGGAGGCGAGTTCGGCGCCCGGTGGCGCCGCGGCCAGGAGGTCGATCGGATCGGACATCACACGGTCCCTTCTCGTCCACGGTGAGGGGGCGCCCGAGGTTCGAGCGCGGGCCACCCGCATGAGCCCGTCGGGCCGGGGTGGACGACCGCAGACAGACCCCTGCTGCGACCGTGGACGAGGCGGGACACCTGGTGTGATGCCCTCTTCGATGCCCGGGAACCCATTACTGCCGCTCCCGGTGACGACGTGATCAACTGAAGATGATCTTATCGAACACACGTCCGCCTCGCAACCGGCGGAGTGGCTCTCAGCCGCCGGCTTCGAACGCACTGCTCCGCGGCCGGACGTGGTTGACTGGCGCGGTGCGCTACGGACTGAAGCTGAGCCAGCGGGCCCCCATCGACGAGTACCGCGCGGTGTGGCGGGTCGCCGACGACGCGGGCTTCGACCACGTGTGGAACATGGACCACTTCGCCACCATCGGCGGCGACGTCACCGGCGACATCTTCGACGCGTGGGCACTGCTCGCGGCGATGGCCGAGACGACGTCGCGGGTGCGCATCGGCTGCATGGTCACCGGCAACACGTACCGCCACCCCGGCGTGCTGGCCAAGCTCGCCGTCACCGTCGACCACCTGTCCGGCGGACGGCTGGAGTTCGGGCTCGGCGCGGCGTGGGCGGAGTACGAGCACACCATGTTCGGGCTGGAGTTCGGTACCGCGGGGGAGCGGCTGAACCGCCTCGAGGAGGCCTGCGAGATCATCCGCTCGCTGTGGACGCGGGAGCGCACCACCTTCGCCGGAAAGCACTACCGCATCGACGACGCCGTCGCCGAGCCGAAGCCGGTCCAGTCGCCGTACCCGCCGATCTGGATCGGCGGCACCGGGCGCAAGCGGACGCTGCGCATCGCCGCGCAGCACGCCGACGCCTGGAACGCGAGCGCCGACGTCGACCCGGAGACGTTCGCCGAGCTGTCCGGGGTGCTCGACGCGCACTGCGCCGACGTCGGGCGCGACCCCGCGCAGATCCGGCGGACGATCCAGTTGGTGCTCCGCGACCGGCCCGACGACGTCCTCGCCCAGGTCGACGCGTACGTCCGGGCCGGCGCCGACGACGTCATCCTCATCACGCAGGCCGGCACCGCCGAGGCACAGGCCACCGCGGCGGCCGAACTGCTGCCGCGGCTGCGGTCGATCGGCTGACGCCGGGGAGTACGTTGGGCGCGAGGCTCCTGTCGTAGGAGGTGTGCGCCATGAGCGCCTTCATCATCGAGTTCCAGAACCAGCCCGGGCGGCTCGCCGACCTGTGTGAGGTGATGGCCGCGCGCGACGTCAACCTGGTGATCTGCGGGGTCGCGCACGGCGACGCCGGCACGGTGGCGTTCATCGCCGACGACGAGGCGGCGGCGCGGTCGGCGCTGCAGGACGCCGGGCTGGACGCGACCGAGCGTGACGCGTTGACCGTGCGGCTGAAGAACACTCCCGGCGCCGGCGCTGCGACGTTCCGCAGGCTCGCCGACGCCGGGGTGAACGTCGAGGTGTTCCTGCCCGTGCGGGTCTCCGACTCGCGGTTCGTCGCCGTCCTGTGCGTCGACGACCAGGAGGCCGCCGCCACCGTGCTCCGAAACGCCGTCGTCTAACGCGGCCCGGTCAGGCCAGCTCGGCCTGCAGCGACGGCGCGACCGGACGGCGTGCCGCGAGCAGGGCCGGGATCGCCGTCAGCGCCGCCACCGCGATCACCACGCCGGGCACCAGCACGACCAGCGACCAGGTCGACGGCATCGGCACCTCGTCGGGGTCGATCGCGGTGTAGAGGGCCAGCCCGCCGCCGACGCCGAGCAGGGCGCCCGCGAACGCCGGCAGCATCTGGGCCAGCGACAGGCCCGCGCTGAGCTGCGCCGGGGTGGCGCCGAGCGCCCGGGTCACGGCCGACGCGTGCCGCGCGTCGAGGACCGTCGCCCAGGTGACGACGACGGCGTTGACGGCGGCCAGCGCGATCAGCATGACGGTGATGACCAGCAGCACGTCGCTCAGCCGCTGCGTCTCGGTGTCGGCGTCGACCAGCGGCTGGCCGGCGAGCTGCGCGTTGGCCGCCATCGCCGCGACCACCCCGCTGACGGTGACGGTGACGCTGGCGACGCTCAGCACGACCCGCCGCGGCCGCCGTCCGGCCAACCGCAGCGCGATCAGCAGGGCCGGCGGCAGGCGGGTGGACAGCGCGATCAGCCAGCCGATCCGCCGCGGCGGCCGGGCGGCGTCGTTCAGCGCGGCGACGGTGCTGGTGCGGGCCGCGCGGACGGCCGGGACGAGCGTCGCCACGACCGCGACCCCCAGGGCGACCGCCGTGACGATCGCGACGGCCGACGCGGTGAGCGCGGGTTCGCCGGCGGCGCCGAGCAGTCCGGGCGCGCGTTCGGTGAACAACGGCGCCGTCAACCGCCCGGCCACCAGCCCCACGGCCGACGCGAGGAGCGCGACCGTCACCGACGCCGCCAGCAGGACGGCGGCCACCAGCCCCGGCGTCGCGCCCGCGGCCTTGAGCAGCCCGACACGCTGGGTCTGGTCGGCCATCCGGCCGCCGACGAGGACCGCGACGCTCGCGACGGCCAGGATGCCGAGCAGCGTGCCGCCCGTCGTCAGCAGCCGCTGCGTGTTCCGCTCCAGGTGGGTGACCTGCTCCAACGTGTGGTTCCACGACAGCAGGTTCGGCAGGCCGGGGCGCTCCTCGCCGTGCGCGAGGACGAACGCCTGCGCGTCGTCGGGGTCGGCCAGCTTCAGGTTCATGACGTATGACAGCGGCGCGGACGCGATCTCCTCGACGTCGGCGACGGTGAGCCAGACGGTGCCGGGATCGTGCAGCGCGCCGTCGGCGGGCCGCATGCCCTCGGGCGCCTCGCCCAGCATGCAGTGGACCAGGCAGCTCGTCCACGGGTAGGGCACCAGGGCCGCGGTGACGGCGATGCCGGCGACCTCGAACTCGCGGCCCGCCAGCGTGACCGGGTCGCCGACGTGGAGGCCGGCGGCCTCGGCGAACGCGGCCTCGACGACGATGCCGCCGTCGCGCACCCAGTCGCCGTCCGTCACCGCCGGCCGGTCGACGTCGGCCGGCTCGGCGTCGCGCCCGATGGCCTGCACGTCCATCGTCCGCTCGCCCAGCTCCAGCGCGGCGCCGGCGACCGGGAACGGGCCGCTGTGGTCGGTCACGCCGTCGGCGGCGGCGATCGATTCGAGGGCCGCGGGGTCGGGGTCGGCGCCTCCCTCGGGGTCGGGCAGGATCGTCGCGACCACGTCGGGCCCGGCGGTGACCTCGCGGGTGTTCGCGTACGGGTCGCTGGCCACGCCGTGGATCGTCAGGCCGACGGTCAGCGTCGTCGTGGCGGCGGCGATGGCGAGCAGCAGCAGCGCCGCCTCCGCGGGGCGCCGGAGCAGGTCACGGGCGGCGAGGCGGACGATGAGCAGCAGCCGGCCCATCGCCGTCAGCCCTCCAGCCCGGCGAGCGCGCCGAGGTTTCCGGTGGAGCCGCCGGTCAGCCGCGTCTCGTCGACGAACGCGCCGTCGCGCATGGTGATGAGGCGGTCCGCCGTCGCCGCGATGCGCTCGTCGTGGGTGACGATGACCAGCGTCTGCCCGGCGTCGTGCAGGTCTTCGAACAGCCGCAGCACGTCGAGGGTGGCGGCGCTGTCGAGGTTGCCGGTCGGCTCGTCGGCCAGGACGAGGACCGGTTCGTTGCTCAGCGCCCGCGCGACGGCGACCCGCTGCCGCTGGCCGCCGGAGAGCGTCGTCGGGAGGGCGCCGGCCTTCGTCGTGAGCCCCACCCGGTCGAGCAGTTCGGCCGCCCGTGCCTTCGCCGCGCGCGGCGAGTGCCCGGCGAGCAGGGCCGGCAGCTCGACGTTCTCCAGCGCGGTGAGCTCGTCCATCAGGTGGAAGGCCTGGAAGACGAAGCCGACGTCGGTGCGGCGCAGCCTGGCCAGCGCCCGTTCCGTCAGCTGGTCCACGCGCCGGCCGGCGAGGTGGATCTCGCCGCCGCTCGCGCGGTCCAGCCCGCCGACCAGGTGCAGCAGCGTCGACTTCCCGCAACCGCTCGGCCCCATGATGGCGACCGTTTCGCCGCTCTCCACCTCCAGGTCGACGCCGTCGACCGCGCGGACCAGGCTCTCGCCGTCGCCGTAGCTCTTGGTGAGGCCGCGGGTGCTGAGGATGCTCACGTGGTGCTCCTTCGGGTCGTCCAGCTTCGGGCGCAGGCCTCCAGCCAGCGCAGATCGGCTTGCAGGCGGAGGACGATGCCCTCCAGCAGCAGGCCCGCCTCGGCCCCGTCCTCCTCCGCCATCGCCGCTCGCTGGGCGTCCCGCAGCCGGCGCAGCAGCTCGCGTCGCTGCGTGTCGACGATGCTCAGCGGGTCGGCCAGCCCGGCGGCCGCGGCGGCCACGAGCTTCAGGTGGAACTCGGCGAGGTCGGGTCTGGGCCAGCTCACTTCGGTCAGCCACTCGGCGACCCGCTGCTGCCCCTTCGGGGTGAGTACGTAGGTCTTGCGGTCGGACGAGTCCTTGGTGGTTGTGCTCTCGGTGGTGACGAGGCCGGCCTTCTCCAGCCGGGTCAGCACCACATACACCTGACCAGCGTTCATCGCGTCGCCGATCGGGCCGAGCGCGCTGCGCAGTCTCGCGCGGATCTCGTAACCGTGCGACGGCTCCTTCGCCAGCAGCGCGAGGACGACTTCCTGCTGCATCGGACCTCCATATAACCGTTAGCCACGACTATAACCGTTAGCTGCGTGCGGTCAAGGGGGTGCCGGCGCGGGGTTGTCGCGCGCCCCGCTGTCGTCTTCGGTGCTCGGTGCCCGCGTCGGGGCAGGGGGCTGTCGCGCGCGCCGCGCCTTCAGTCGTCGTGCAGGAGGAAGGTCAGGTGCCGGCGCGCGTCGGCCAGCTGCCGCGCCGTCAGCGTCGCGACATGCTGGGTGAGCCAATGCCGCGGGTGCATGGCCAGCCGGTCGGCGAACACCGTCCCCGCGTCAGTGCTGACGGCGAACGGCTCGAACTGCTCCGCCGGCGGCCCGACGACAGCCGTGATGACCTGGTTCAACTGGCTGGAGTTGTAGATCGCGTTGCTCAGCACGATCCGCAGCGACCCGTCCTCGAGCCGCCAGATCTCACCCGGATTCACGACGGGTTCTGCTGCCAGGCGAGCAGTTCGCGCAGACTCTGCTCCTCCTGGTGGTTCGCCCGGTGCGGTGCGCGGGCGCGGTCGAGGAGGCGGCGATAGTGCTCGCGCCGCAGCGCTCGCTCGACGAACTCCGACCGGTTCAGCCCGGCCTGCCGCGCATCGGCGTCGATGTCGGCCAGGGTGGACGGGTCGAGGGTGACGGTCATCTTCTCCTTGGCCATACCAGCATCTTATCCATCGTCATACGGTCCATGCCAGAGTTGCTGTCACGTTCGGGCTCCGGAAAGCACCTATAGATGACAGGACGGCTTGCTCCGCTTGCTCGGAGCGTGGCGCGTTGCCGCGGGAGCCGCCGTAAGATCATCCGCCCGGCCGCGGTCACGAGGAGTGCACGAATGTTCGCAACGCAACGTCTGGCGCTGGTGGTGGCGGTTGCGCTGCTTTCCGCCGCCTGTGGTGGAGGGGGCGGTGGCGGTGGCACGCCCGCGCCGTCCTCTGCCGGGACGACGGCGCCGGTCGTCACGGCGCCGCCGACGCTGACGCCGGAGGAACAGGCCGAGGCCGACATCCAGGCGACGTTCGAGGAACTGATCGCCGCCTGGGACGACTTCAAGGCCAACGCCAGCGACTACGTTGATGAGGCTTCGAGCGACCCCGCATGGAACTTTGTACTGGTTGAGTCCGAGATGCGGATGCTGGATGAAGCGCAGGTGGAGTTCCTCAACAGTACGAATGTGTTCCTGGACTCAGAGGTCGAGCAGGTCGGGCGAACCGTTGTTGCCGAGTTTGATGTCCATGACGTGGAGTTCAGTCGGGATGGGTCCGCTAGCGCCCAGGGGCGTGCGTGCCTGGATCTAAGCGGGTTGAGTTTCACCACCTACCGCGGCTCGTCGGCTGAACTTCCAGCTGAACCCAGCGCGTATCAAGGATGGACATTTACAGCCAGGTTCCTCCCCAGCCGAACAGGATGGTTCATCACCAAGACCGTTGTCGATT
The DNA here is from genome assembly GCF_001270745.1 of Jiangella muralis. Classification (GTDB taxonomy): domain Bacteria; phylum Actinomycetota; class Actinomycetes; order Jiangellales; family Jiangellaceae; genus Jiangella; species Jiangella muralis. The sequence goes on along the minus strand of NZ_KQ434758.1, from coordinate 123,022 downwards.
TGACTGAGACGTGCTCGTGAGTTTCTTGATCACCTGCACGAGGGCATGGGTCCTGGCTGCGTTTGTCCTTGGCTCATTCACATCGGGCGTGGCTGCTCCATCACCTGCCGTCGACGATTGTCCATCCGGATCGAGTTGGAACGGTGTCTTCTGCGCGCCCGACGAGGACGACCCGGACGAGGTTGCTACTAATTGCCATCAAAGTGACCCGCTCGTGCTCAACGCGCCATGCCGGATCGCCAACTATCGGTTCGTGGCATCGCCCTATGACTGCTACATCGGCGATATCTCGCGCGATGTCCCGGCTGATGATCCGCGATGGGAGGGCCATTCTCTGGGGGTTGGATCGGTATATCGGTGCATCAAACTGACCGCCGTTGGGGATGGTGGTCAGCCAACCTGGGGACCGTATCGCGATTTCTGGGCAGCACATCCGCCGTGGGCGCAGCCGCCGGTGGTGGATCCGGAGGCCGTCGCGCAGCAGATTCTCGAAGGCATGACCTTCGAGGCGCCCGAGGTCGGCCTCGCGCCACGGCCGCTGGAGGACCAGGCCGACAGCATCGGGCTGGTCGGCGCGCCGGTGTGGATGTGGGTGGCGAACGCTGGACCGACGACGTGGGGGCCGAATGAGGAGGCGGCGACGGTCGGGGGAGTGACGGTGACGGTGGCGGCCGTGGTGGAGAGCGTCACCTGGGACATGGGCGACGGGGAGAGGGTGAGGTGCGGGTCGGCCGGGGAGGCGTACGCGCCGCGGCTGGGCGTGCGGGCATCACCGAGTTGCGGGCACGTCTACACGGAGACCAGCGGCGACCAGCCGGGCACGGCGTACGTCGTCACCGCCACGGCGAACTGGACGGCGACGTGGACGGCGTCCACCGGGGCGGAGGGGACGCTGGAACCGCCGCGACCGGCCGCGACCGCGCACGTGCGGATCGGCGAGCGTCAGGTGATCGAGACCGGCTGACACGGACGGGAACGACGGCGGCAAGAGGGGCGCCGCGGAGGTCAGGGACGGCCGGTGACCTCGACGGAGCCGGCGCTGGAGAAAGCACGGACCTCGTGGCGCGCGCCCGGCACCGATTCGACCGTGACGAGTTCGCGGCCCACCGCGGCGTCGGTCTCGACGTCATATGAGACGTCGCCGGGCAGGGACACCCGCACGGAACCCGCGCTGGACTCCGCGTCCAGCGACCGCGGCGGCGACACCGCCTCGATCTCCACGTCCCCGGCACTCGACGTCGCCTTGACGACGTCCGCGTCGAGGCCGGTCACGTGGACGGAGCCGGCGGCGGAGTGGGCGGTCAGCGGGCCACGCTGGCCGGACACCTCGATCGAGCCGGCGTCAGAGTTCAGTGACGTCTCGCCGGACAGCCCCGACACCACCAACGTCCCGGCGGACGCGTCGGCCGACACGGACACCGACGCCGGGACGGTGATCGTCACGTCCGATTCGCACCAGATGCCGGGGAACGCCCCAGCGTCGCACCCGCCGGTCACCCGCAGCACGCCACCGGACACCGAGTGGTCGATCCCGCCGTCGCGGCTCCACCCCGACTTGACCGAGAAGTCCAGCCGCGTCTCACCCGACGACGACCCGACGATCTCGACGCGGCCGGACGAGACGTCGATCTCGACGCGGTCGACCCGCTCCGCGACGGTCACGGAGTCCTGCGAGTGGGTGATCCACGACACCGCCGTCAGGCCGGCGAACGCGACCGCGGCGATCCCGGCGAACGACAACCCCCGCCGCATCGGCCGGCGACGCACGTCGCCCACCGCGCCGGACCCGCGCCCCGGCCCACCCGCACCCGGCCCACCCACCGCCGGCCTCGTCTCGTTGGCCATGACCCCACGCTAGAACCGAATCGATCTCCGACGGCTCCGACTCGGTGACGATCGTCCCCTGATTCCGGGACCGGGGACCACCCTGACCACGATCGCCCGAAACGTCCTCCGACCAGGCCGAAGAACCTAGGGCGCCAGCGTCAGCCGCAGGATCCGGTCGTCGCCGGGACGCGCGTCGCCGCGGCCGTCGGTGTTGTTGGTCAGCACCCACAGGGACGCGTCGGGGGCGACGACGGCGTCGCGCAGGCGCCCGAAGTCCTCGACGAACGCCACGGGCGAGCCGGCGACCCCGCCCGGAACCGGCACCTGCCACAGCCGCTCACCCCGCAGCGCCGCCACGAACAGCGTGTCGCGCACGTAGGCGACCCCGCTCGGCGACGACTCGGAGGTGGGCCGCCACTCGACGACGGGGTCGACGTAGTCGGGCGCGCCGCCGATGCCCTCGACGAACGGCCAGCCATAGTTCTGGCCGGGCGAGATGAGGTTCACCTCGTCCGCGGACCGGTCGCCGAACTCCGACGCCCACAGCCGGCCCTCGTCGTCGAACGCGAGGCCCTCGACGTTGCGGTGGCCGTAGGACCAGACCGGCGACCCGTCGAACGGGTTGTCGGCCGGAACGGCACCAGAGGGCGCGATGCGCAGGATCTTCCCGCCCAGGCTCCCGACGTCCTGCGCGTCCTCCGGCACCCCGCTCTCGCCGGTCGAGATGTACAGCATCCCGTCCGGCCCGAACGCCAGCCGCCCGCCGTTGTGCCGCGTGCCCGCCGGAATACCGTCGATGACCAGTGAGAACGGGCCCAGCGCGCCGTTCGCGTAGGTCGTCCGCTGCACCACGTTCTCCGACCCCATGGTCGAGTAGACGTAGAGGTCCGACGGCGACGCGGGGTCGAACGCGAGCCCCAGCAGGCCGCCCTCACCGGACCCGTCGACGCCAGGCACCGGCCCGACCGGCGTCACCGTCCCGGCCGCGTCGACCAGCACGATGGTGCCCTCGTCGCGCTGCGTCACCAGCGCCTGCCCGTCGCCGCCGGGGACGAACGCGATGCTCCACGGCGCGGCCAGCCCGGTCACGATCTCCTCCACCGCGGACGGCGTGACGGGCCCGGGCTGCGCGGCGGGCGTCGCCGGCGTGGGCGTGACGGGAGTCAGCGAGGCAGACGGGGTGGAAACCGAGGGTGACGGTGAGGACGACCCGCCCGACGACCCCGTGCAGGACGCGCCCGCCACGGCCAGCGCCGCGACGACCGCGATCATCCGCCGGATGGACACCGCTCCATCGTGTCACGCGCGGAGCGGTAGGTTCGAGGACCATGGTGGACGTCCTGATCCCGTTCCCCGCCGACTCGCTGGCGCCGCCGCCCGGGCTCGACGTGCACGTCTGGGCCGGCGAGCTGACCACGAGCACCGGCCCCGACATGCTGACCAGCGCCGACACGACGGACATCCCGCCGCCGGATGTGCTGGACCGGGTCGAGTACTACGTCATCCCGTACGGCTTCTCGCCGGCCGCCGTCGACCTGATCGAGCGGCTGCCGAAGCTGCGCGCCGTCCAGACGCTCACCGCCGGCTACGAGCACGTCGTCCCGTACCTGCGCGACGGCCTCACGCTGTGCAATGCGCGCGGCGTGCACGACGCCAGCACGGCGGAGCTGGCGGTGACGTTGACGCTGTCGACGCTGCGCGGCATCCCGGCGTTCGTCCGCGCGGCGCCGTCCGGCGAGTGGCTGCAGGGCTGGTACGACTCGCTGACCGACCGCACGGTGCTGATCGTCGGGTACGGCGCCATCGGCCGGGCGATCGAGGCGCGGCTGCTGCCGTTCGAGTGCGACGTGCTCAAGGTCGCCCGCACGGCCCGCGAGGGCGTCGCCGGGTTCGACGCGCTGCCCGAGCTGCTCGGCCGGGCCGACGTCGTCATGCTCATCCTGCCGCTGACGGACGACACCCGCGGCATGGTCGACGCGGAGTTCCTGGGCCGCATGCGCGACGGCGCGGTGCTGGTCAACGTCGCGCGCGGGCCGATCGTCGACACCGACGCGCTGGTCGCCGAGGTCGGGTCGGGCCGCATCCGCGCCGCCATGGACGTCACCGATCCCGAGCCGCTGCCGGCCGGCCACCCGCTGTGGACGCTGCCCGGCGCGCTGATCTCGCCGCACGTCGGCGGCCTGTCGTCGGCGTTCCTGCCGCGGGCCCGGCGGCTCGTGCGGCAGCAGCTGACGCGGCTCGCGGCCGGCGAGCCGCTGGCGAACGTCGTCGTGGGCCCGGGAGCCTGACAACCGGCGTAACGTGGCCGGCGGGAGGCGATCACGATGGACGTCCTGCTCGTCGTCGGCACGAAGAAGGGGCTGTGGCTGCTGCGCAGTGCCGACCGCCGCACCTGGTCGGTCGACGGCCCGCACTTCCTGATGAGCTCGGTCGCCGCGTGCGCCATCGACACGCGCGGCGGCCGCACCCGGCTGCTGGTCGGCGCCAGCAGCTCGCACTGGGGCCCGGGCGTCTCGTGGTCCGACGACCTCGGCGCCACGTGGACCGAGGCGGCCGACGGCAGCGGCATCCGGTTCCCGACGGACGCCGGCGCGTCGGTTGAGGCGGTCTGGCAGCTGCGGCCCGACAACGACGCCCGGCCGGGCGTCGTCTGGGCCGGGTCGCAGCCGTCGGCGCTCTGGCGCTCCGACGACCACGGCGAGACGTTCACGCTGGTCGAGTCGCTGTGGAACCACCCGCACCGGCCCACCTGGGAGCCCGGCTTCGGTGGCCAGGCCGTCCACACCGTCCTGCCGCACCCCACCGACGACCGGCGCGTGCTCGTCGCGATGTCCACCGGCGGCGTCTACGTCAGCGACGACGGCGCCGCCAGCTGGGCGCCGTCGAACACCGGCATCCGCACCGATTTCCTGCCCGGCGAGCCGCCTGAGTACGGGCAGTGCGTGCACAAGGTCTCGCGCGACGCCGCCGACCCGGACCGGCTGTACGCGCAGAACCACGGCGGCGTGTACCGGTCCGGAGACGGCGGCGCGACGTGGCAGCCGATCGACGGCGGGCTGCCGGCCGACTTCGGCTTCCCGATCGTCGCGCATCCGCACCGCGCGGCGACGGCGTGGGTCGCGCCGCTCATCGCCGACGGCGAGCGGACGCCGCCGGGGCGGCAGCTGCAGGTCTGGCGCACCGACGACGCCGGCACGACGTGGGAGCGGTCGGCGGACGGGCTGCCCGGCGGCTTCTTCGGGGTGGTGCTGCGCGACGCGATGGGCGTGGACGACGTCGACGACCCGGCCGGCGTGTACGTCGGGACGCGGGACGGATCGGTCTACGCGAGCGCCGACGAGGGCGCGACCTGGACCGAAGTGATCCGGCACCTGCCCGACGTGCTCTGCGTCCGCGCCGCCACGGTCGCATGAGCAGGCAGCACCGGCGTCGTTTCCCGGGCGGCGCAGTGGGTACCGCGGACGACATGACGTTGCTGACGATGGGCGCCGCGCAGCTCGACGAGGCGCGGCTCTCGTCCGCCGGACGGGCGTCGCGCACGCTGCACAGCGGCGCCCGGTTGCGCCAGACGCTCATCGCGCTCACCGCCGGAACCCGGATGAACGAGCATCAGAGCCCCGGCGACGCGACGGTGCAGTGCCTGCAGGGGCGCGTCACCCTGCACACCCGCGAGCACACCATCGCCGTCGCCGAGGGGGAGCTGGTCGACGCGCCGCCGGAACGCCACGACGTCGTCGCCGACGAGGACTCCCTGATCATCCTCACCGTCGGCGTCTGACCCGGCCCCAGGCGTCGAGCAGCCGCGCGGCCGACCCGCCGACCGGGCCGACGACGTCCTCCAGGTCGGCCGGCAGCGTCGCCGACTCGACCGCGGGCAGTGCCTCGGCCGCGTCGTCGATCAGCGACGAGCACACCGCCAGCAGGTACTCCGGCACGACGAGGCGCGGATCGACGCAGCCGACGACCGGGACGCCGGCCGCGGCGATGAGCGGGAACACCGTCCCCGGGATGCCGATCGCGACCTCCGCCCGCGCCGACGCCTGCAGCGACGGGACCGGGCTGATCTCGTAGCGGCTCCACAGCGCCGGGTTCTCCCGCGGGTGCAGGCCGACGAGGACGTGCTTGCCGGCCGCCTCGAGCGCCGCCGCCGCGTCGAGCAGCAGTTGGGTGCCGGGCGCCGCGCCGCCGGTCTGGTCGGGGTAGGTGACGCTGGTGAGGACGAGGACGGTGCCCGGCTCCGGTGCGGGCGTCGGCAGCGTGTCGGTCTGCGGCGAGCCGACGACGCGGACCCGGCGGCGGGTGCCGAGGTGCCCGGCGAACGACCGGCCCTCCGCCGCCGACGAGGACGTGACCAGCCGCAGCCGCCGCTCGAACTCGTGCGCCCGGGGTGCCTCGGTGGCGTTGAGGTAGGCCAGCGACGTCGCGGCCAGCGGCGTGTGCCGGCCGTACGTTGCGGCGCAGTCGGCGGGCCAGTCGGTCGCGCCGGTCACGACGAGCAGGTCGGCCGCCGGGTCGTCGTCCGGCGTGACGACCGGGACGGTCTCGCCGGGCGCGATCTGCGACAGGTCCGGGACCAGCTGCCGGACGTCCCAGCCGCGGCGCGCGATCTCCGCCAGCAGCGGCCGCACGTGATAGGTGCCCCACGGCTCATTGGTGGCGACGAGGATGCGCGGCGGCCGGGTCATGGCGGACGCCGTCGAGACACCTCCCAAAGTGGCCAGGCCGAGGCCGGCCAGCGAGCCTGCGACGAACGAGCGACGGGACGGACGAGACACTGCGGTCATGCGGCGCACCGTACCCGCGCCGTCCGGCGCCGACGTGAACGCCGGGTGAAGTCACCAGGGCACGGCGCGGGAGTCACGGAAGAAGCCGCCGGTCGGACCGTCGTCGGGCAGGGTCGCCGCCCAGACGATGCCGGCCGCGCCGTCGGCGACCGGACGGCCGCCGGGGCCGCCCATGCTCGCCAGCGACCCGGCCTCGCTCGACACGTTGACGATCCGCGGATGGGCGCTCGCCCGGAGCAGCGGCAGCAGCGTCATTGCCAGCCGCCACGGCCCGTAGACGTTGGTCTCGGCGGCCTCGCGGACGACGTCGAGGTCGGCCGACGCGGCGCGCTGCCAGGTGTCGTAGTGGATGGCGGCGTTGTTGACCAGCACGTCCAGCCGCCCGAACTCGTCGCGGAGGAAGCCCGGCCAGCGCATCGGCGTCGGCCGTGCTGGTGACGTCCAGGCGGAACGGGACGACGACGCCGGGCAGCTCGGCGGCGGCGGCGCGGGCCGCCTCCGGCGAGCGCGCCGTCAGGACGACGGTGTGCCCGCGGGCGGCCAGTTGGCGGCAGACCTCCCGGCCGATCCCGCGGTTGCCCCCGGTGACGACGGCGACGGTGTCCGTCAAGCCGCCACCCGCCCGCCGGTGCCGGCCGCGCACCGCGCCGTCGCGGCCTCGGTCAGAGCGCGGTCGCCCTCCTCGTAGGTGGGGCGCAGCGTGATCGCGGCGATCCTGCCGTCGGAGACCCGGATGTCGTACCAGCCGGCCACCATCCAGTTGGCCTCGACGGCGGCCCAGTCCAGCGTGTCGATGGCGTGCAGCAGTGTGGTGACCGAGTCGCTCATGCCGCTGATCCTGCCGCCCGGTCGCCGTTCCCGGGAGGGTCCGATCCTGCGGTCCTCGCGGGGCGCAGGTCGGACGGCAGGAGGCCGGTGTGCCGGCGGAACACCCGGCGGAAGTGACTGACATTCGTCAGGCCGACCGCGTAGGCGACCTCCGGGACGCCCAACCGGCTGGTCAGCAGCAGCGAATTGGCCCGCTCCATCCGCCGCGAGGTGACGTACTTGTGCGGCGCCAGGCCGGTCGACGCCTTGAAGGCGCGGGCGAAGTGGAACGGGCTCAGCGTCGCGGCGGCGGCGAGGTCGTCGACGGTGAGCGGGTCGCCCAGGCGCTCCTCGATGACGTCGGCGACGCGGTCCAGCAGTACGCGGTCCAGCCGCCCGGCGAACGCCCGCCGCGGCGGCGCGATGCCCGCGTCGTGCCCGACGACGTGCTCGGCGAGCCTGCGGGCGAGGACGCTGGCCCGGGACCGTGTCCCGGGTGGATCTCGACCAGCTCGTCCGGCCGCGTGAGCTCGCTCCAGAACACCCGCGACCGCCCGTTCGCGAACACGTCGCCGGGCCGGCTGTCGAACCGGTCGCAGCGTCCGTCCGACTCGGTGACGACGCCGTGGTGCTCGGCGAACGTGACGCCGATCTGCTGCTCGCCGCTGACGGTGACATCGCCGGTGGGCGGGTGCCAGCAGTACACCGAACGGAGCCCCGGCCAGCGCAGCTCCGACCGGCGCGCGCCCAGTCCTCGGTCCATGACCCCAGTATCCGACGTCCCGGAATCCGGACCCACGTCTCTCCAGCCGGACGACGGTACTAGCGTGGCTCCATGACCGTGACACCCTCGAAGCCCGATCTGAAGCCACATTCCCGGGCGGTCACCGACGGTCTCGAACGCGCCGCGGCCCGCGGAATGCTGCGCGCCGTCGGCATGGGCGACGACGACTGGGAGAAGCCGCAGATCGGCGTCGGCTCGTCCTGGAACGAGATCACGCCGTGCAACCTCTCGCTCGACCGCCTGGCCAAGGCGTCGAAGGAGGGCGTGCACGCCGGCGGCGGGTTCCCCATGGAGTTCGGCACCATCTCGGTGTCCGACGGCATCTCGATGGGCCACGAGGGCATGCACTACTCGCTGGTGTCGCGCGAGGTCATCGCCGACTCCGTCGAGACGGTCTTCGGTGCCGAGCGGCTCGACGGCGCCGTCCTGCTGGCCGGCTGCGACAAGTCCGCGCCGGCCATGCTCATGGCCGCGGCCCGCCTCGACATCGCCGCCACGTTCCTCTACGCCGGCTCGATCCTGCCCGGCCGCGTGGGCGACCGCGAGGTCACCATCATCGACGCGTTCGAGGCGGTCGGCGCCTGCGCCCGTGGGCTCATCACCCGCGAAGAGGTCGACGAGATCGAGCGGGCCATCTGTCCGGGCGAGGGCGCCTGCGGCGGCATGTACACCGCCAACACCATGGCCAGCGCCGCCGAGGCGCTCGGCATGTCGCTGCCCGGCAGCGCCGCGCCGCCCGCCGTCGACCGCCGTCGCGACGGGTACGCCCGCAGGTCCGGCGAGGCCGTCGTCAACCTGCTCCGCCTCGGCATCACCACCCGCGACATCATGACCAAGGAGGCGTTCGAGAACGCCATCGCCATGGTCATGGCGGTCGGCGGCTCCACCAACGCGGTCCTGCACCTCATGGCCATCGCGCACGAGGCCGACGTCAAGCTCGAGCTCGACGACTTCAACCGCATCGGCGACCGCGTCCCGCACCTCGCCGACGTCAAGCCGTTCGGCCAGTACGTCATGACCGACGTCGACCGCGTCGGTGGCGTGCCGGTCATCATGAAGGCGCTGCTCGACGCCGGCCTCATGCACGGCGACGCGCTCACCGTCACGGGCAAGACGCTGGCCGAGAACCTCGCCGACATCGCGCCGCCGGACGTCGACGGCAAGATCATCCACGCGATGAGCAACCCCATCCACAAGACCGGCGGCCTCACCATCCTGCGCGGTTCGCTGGCCCCCGAGGGCGCCGTCGTCAAGTCCGCGGGCTTCGACACCGCCATCTTCGAGGGCACCGCCAAGGTGTTCGACGGCGAGCGCGGCGCCATGGACGCGGTCGAGAACAACACGCTCGAGAAGAACGACGTCATCATCATCCGCTATGAGGGCCCCAAGGGCGGCCCGGGCATGCGCGAGATGCTGGCCGTCACCGGCGCCATCAAGGGCGCCGGCCTGGGCAAGGACGTCCTGCTGGTCACCGACGGCCGGTTCTCCGGCGGCACCACCGGCCCGTGCATCGGCCATGTCGCGCCCGAGGCCGTCGACGGCGGGCCCATCGCCTTCATCGAGAACGGCGACCGCGTCCGGCTCGATCTCGCGGCGCGCACCCTGGACCTGCTGGTCGACGACGACGAGCTCGCCCGCCGCCGGGCCGCATGGTCGCCGCCGGCGCCCAAGCACCAGCGCGGCGTGCTGGCGAAGTACGCCAAGCTGGTCGGCTCGGCCGCCAACGGCGCCGTCTGCGACTAGGAACTAGTCGACCGCGCTCTCCAGCCAGCGGCCGTCCAGCATGACCGTACGCCCGACGCGTTCGTGGAAGCCGTTCCAGACCTGGATGCGCCGGGGCCGCAGGCGCAGGTAGACGAACCTGCCCGCAGGCGCGGTCCGCGGATCCGTGGAGACCTTGGCGTAGCGCTCGGCGATGTCGTCGTCGATGTCGGCGACCTCGACCGTCGACGCGCTGGCGTCGATCATGACGACGTCAGCGGTCTCGCCGAGAGCGACCCGGATCCGCGGGTGCGCCTTCGCGTTCAGGACGGTCCTGCTGCCGGCGAAGGTCGCGGTGTACAGAACCGAGCCGTCCCAGACGTAGGCGACCGGGATCAGATGCGCACCACGACCGTCGCTGCCGGTCGCCAGCCACAGCTGGAAGCCGGTTTCGAGCCGCTGGCGCGCATCGGCCCGGCGCTTGGCCAGGCTGCGCGGAACCGGGACCGAGGTGAGTTCTTCGTCCAGGGTCATGACGACTTCTCCTTGCGGTGACGTTCCCTCCCCTGCCGGGAGGCTCACCCCTGAGACGAACGGGACGTCGCACGTTTCGACACCTGGTCCTCGTCGGGCCGCAACCCGTCGAGGATCAGGGCCAGGCCGAACGCGAACTCGGTGCCGTAGTCGTAGCCGGTGTGCAGCACGCGTGTGGTCATCAGCTCGGTGAGGTGCGGGTACGCGCCACCGGGCAGGCCGGCCAGGATGCCGCCGGCCACCTCGTCGACGTCGCCCGGCCCGGCGAACGGCAGGCTCAGCTCCTGCAGCACGAACCCGTAGAGATAGCTGTCGATGACGGAGACGGCGTGCGCTGCGAGCTCGACGGAGAAGCCGGCGGCCCGCAGCGCGCCGAGGACGGCGTCGTGGTGACGCAGCGTCGCCGGGCCGGGCCGGGCGCGCGAGTCCATCAGCCCGACGGCCCACGGGTGCCGCGTCAGGGCCGCTCGCGCCGACGCCGCGCGGTCGCGCATGGCCGGCCGCCAGTCGGCGCCGTCGGGCGGGAGGGAGATCTCCGCGAACACCGCGTCGACCATGCCGTCGAGGAGGTCGTCGCGCCCGGCGACGTGGTTGTAGAGCGACATCGCCTCGACCCCGAGGCGGCCGGCGATGGCCCGCATGCTGGCGCCGGCCCGGCCCTTCTCGTCGGCCAGGGTGACGGCCGCCGCGACGATGCGGTCGCGGGTGAGCGGCGCTCGCACAGCTCCTCCTCGTCTTGACCTACTTACGGTGTAAGCCTACGGTACTTACAGTGTAAGTACGGAGGGAGCCGGACATGAAGGTGTGCGTCGTCGGGGCGTCGGGGAAGCTGGGGCAGTACCTCGTGCGCCACGCTCTGGAGCGCGGCTACGAGGTGGTCGGCGTGTGCCGTGAGAAGAGCGTGCCGAAGCTGGCCGCGCTCGCCGATCGCATGACGATCGTGCCGGGGCCGACGAACGACCGCGAGGTCATCGGCGCGGCGGTCGCCGGGTGCGACGGCGTGCTGAGCGTGCTCGTCCCGTGGGGCGTCCAGCAGTACTCGTCGGGCACGGCGCAGGCGGTGCTCGACCTCGCCGAGCCGGACGCGCGCCTGGTCTTCTCCTGCGGCTGGCACATCACCCGCGACGGGCAGGACCGGTACTCCTGGCGGTTCCGGACGGCGTTGCGCGTCGCCGCCCGGGTGGGGAAGCTGCTGCGCGCCGTCGAGATCGACGACCAGGAGGAGGCGTGCCGCCGCATCTTCGCCAGCGACCGCCGCTGGACCGTCGTCCGCGGCAGCGACCTGGAAGAGGGCGACAGCCAGGGCCTGCCGGTGTGGAGCCGGCACGTCGGCGACCCGCTCCTGGACGGCAACCTGACCCGGCGCACCGACTTCGCGCTGTTCATGATCGAGGCGCTGACGGACGACTCGCTGGTGCGCGAGGCGCCGGCCATCGCTGCCGATTCCGGGCAGTCTCGGTAAGGTGCGACCGTGGGCAAGGTGCATGAATCGATCAGTGGCCGGCTCCGCGCGTTCATCGAGGCGCAGCAGGTGTTCTTCGTCGCGACGGCGCCGGCCGGTCCGGACGGCCACGTCAACCTGTCGCCGAAGGGCATCGGCGGCTCGTTCGTCGTGCTCGACGAGCACACCGTCGCGTACCTCGACTACACCGCCAGCGGCGCCGAGACCATCGCGCACCTGCGCGAGAACGGCCGCATCACGCTGATGTTCTGCGCCTTCACCGGCCCGCCGAACATCGTCCGGTTGCACGGCACCGGCCGCTTCATCACCCTCTACGACGACGAGTACGCGTCGCTGGTCGCACTGTTCCCGGAGCGGCGGGGCGCCCGCGCCGTCATCGTCGTCGACGTGCACCGGGTGTCGGACTCCTGCGGCTACGGCGTCCCGTTCATGGACTACGCCGGCGAGCGCGACCTGCTGCCGCCGCACATGGAGCGCAAGGGCGAGGACGGCCGCATCGAGTACCGGCGCCGCAAGAACGCGACCAGCCTCGACGGCCTCCCCGCGTTCGACTACGACCCGGCCTGACCGCGATGCGGACGGCCGTACCGGATGGTGAGACATCCGGGGATCTGCCTTGACGTGCACCCTGCGGGTGAGGGACGGTGCATTCGTGCGTTTCGGCATTCTCGTACTTCATTAGCGTGTCAGGCGATCCAGCCGACGCGCTACCCCTCGTCAGCCCCACCGGGCGGAGGGGTTTTTTGTTGCACGGGACAGCTCGAGACGGACACACGACCACACAGCAGAAGGGTCCGGCCATGCCGCAGGGACAGCCCACCAGGGACAACGGGACGACGATGTCGGGCGCCGCGAGCCTCATCCGCTCGCTCGAGGCGGTCGGCGTCGACACCGTATTCGGCATTCCTGGCGGCGCCATTCTCCCTGCGTATGACCCGATGTTCGACTCCCAGCAGATCCGTCACATCCTGGTCCGGCACGAGCAGGGCGCCGGCCACGCGGCCGAGGGGTACGCGCTGGCCACGGGGAAGCCGGGCGTCTGCATGGCCACGTCGGGGCCGGGCGCGACGAACCTGGTCACGCCCATCGCCGACGCGCACATGGACTCCGTCCCGATGGTCGCGGTCACCGGCCAGGTCGCGTCGGCGGCCATCGGCACCGACGCGTTCCAGGAAGCCGACATCCGCGGCATCTCGATGCCCATCACCAAGCACAACTACCTGGTCACCGACCCCGCGGAGATCCCGCGCACCATCGCCGAGGCGTTCCACATCGCCACCACGGGGCGGCCTGGGCCGGTCCTCGTCGACGTCGCCAAGGACGCCATGCAGGCCATGACGACGTTCCGCTGGCCGGTCGAGCTCGATCTCCCCGGCTACCGCCCGGTCACCCGTCCGCACGCCAAGCAGGTGCGCGAGGCGGCCCGGCTGATGGCGGCGGCGAAGCGTCCGGTCCTGTACGTCGGCGGCGGCGTGCTGCGCGCCCGCGCCTGGGTGGAGTTGCGCCGGCTGGCCGAGCTGACCGGGTTCCCCGTCGTCACCACGCTGACGGCGCGGGGCGGGTTCCCCGACAGCCACCAGCAGCACCTCGGCATGCCGGGCATGCACGGCAGCGTCGCGGCGGTGACGGCGCTGCAGAAGGCCGACCTGCTGATCACGCTGGGCGCCCGGTTCGACGACCGCGTGACGGGGCGGCTGGCGTCGTTCGCGCCGAACGCCGCCGTCATCCACGCCGACATCGACCCCGCCGAGATCTCCAAGAACCGCGTCGCCGACGTCCCGATCGTGGGCGACTGCAAGGAGGTCATCGCCGAGCTGATCCCGGCCGTCGAGGCCGAGTTCGCCGCGGACCACCGGGCCGACCTCACCGGCTGGTGGCGCCAGCTCGACCAGTGGCGCGACAACTTCCCGCTGGGCTACACGCCGGCCGAGAACGGCGAGCTCATGCCGCAGTACGTCATCGAGCGGCTGGGCAAGCTGGTCGGTCCGGACGCCATCTACGTCGCCGGCGTCGGGCAGCACCAGATGTGGGCGTCGCAGTTCATCTCCTACGAGAACCCCAACACGTGGCTGAACTCCGGCGGCGCTGGCACCATGGGCTACGCCGTCCCGGCCGCCATGGGCGCGAAGGCCGGCCGGCCCGACGCCACCGTCTGGGCCATCGACGGCGACGGCTGCTTCCAGATGACCAACCAGGAGCTGGCCACCTGCGCCATCGAGGGCATCCCGATCAAGGTGGCGATCATCAACAACGAGAGCCTCGGCATGGTCCGGCAGTGGCAGACGCTGTTCTACGACGGCCGCTACTCCAACACCGACCTCGGCAGCCGCCGCATCCCCGACTTCGCCAAGCTGGCCGAGGCCTACGGCTGCGTCGGGCTGCGCTGCGACACCGCCGAGGACGTCGACGCCACCATCGAGAAGGCGATGGCCGTCGACGACCGGCCGGTCGTGGTCGACTTCGGCGTCCACCGCGACGCCATGGTGTGGCCGATGGTCGCCGCCGGCACCAGCAACGACGAGATCCAGATCGCGCGCGGAATGGCGCCGGAGTGGGACAGGAGTGACGACTGAGATGAGCAAGCACACGCTCTCGGTGCTGGTCGAGAACAAGCCGGGCGTGCTGGCGCGCATCGCCGCGCTGTTCTCGCGCCGCGGCTTCAACATCGACTCGCTCGCGGTCGGGCCGACGGAGCATCCGTCGGTCTCGCGCATGACGGTCGTCGTCGACGTCGAGGACTCCCCGCTCGAGCAGGTCACCAAGCAGCTCAACAAGCTGGTCAACGTCCTGAAGATCGTCGAGCTCGACCCCGGCCAGTCGGTCCAGCGTGAGCTGGTGCTGGTGAAGGTGCGCACGGACAACGAGACCCGGCCGCACGTGCTGCAGACGGTCGAGCTGTTCCGCGCCAAGGTCGTCGACGTGGCCACCGACGCGGTGACCATCGAGGCGACCGGTTCGTCGGACAAGCTGAGCGCGCTGCTCAAGGTGCTGGAACCGTACGGCATCCGCGAGCTCGTGCAGTCTGGTGTGGTGGCGGTGGGGCGCGGATCGCGCTCCATCACCGACCGCGCGCTGCGCCCCGTCGACCGCGTTGCATAGAACACCCCAGAGATAGAAGGAGAAGCCCTCGTGGCAGAGATGTACTACGACGACGACGCCGACCTCTCGGTGATCCAGGGGCGGGTCGTCGCCGTCATCGGCTATGGAAGCCAGGGCCACGCGCACGCGCTGAGCCTGCGCGACTCCGGCGTGGACGTCCGCGTCGGCCTGCAGGAGGGCTCGAAGAGCAGGGCCAAGGCCGAGGCCGAGGGGCTGCGCGTCGTGACGCCGGCCGAGGCGGCCGCCGAGGCCGACCTCATCATGATCCTGGCGCCCGACCACGTGCAGCGCCACATCTACGCCAACGACGTCGAGCCCAACCTGCAGGAGGGCGACGCGCTCTTCTTCGGCCACGGCTTCAACATCCGGTTCGGCTACATCAAGCCGCCGGCCAACGTCGACGTCGCGATGGTCGCGCCGAAGGGCCCGGGCCACCTGGTGCGGCGCGAGTTCGCCGACGGCCGCGGCGTGCCGGTGCTGGTCGCCGTCGAGCAGGACGCCAGCGGCTCGGCGTGGGCGCTCGCGCTCGCGTACGCCAAGGGCATCGGCGGGCTGCGGGCCGGCGGCATCAAGACGACGTTCGCCGAAGAGACCGAGACCGACCTGTTCGGTGAGCAGACGGTGCTCTGCGGTGGCGTGTCGCACCTGGTGCAGGCCGGGTTCGAGGTCATGACCGAGGCCGGCTACCAGCCCGAGGTCGCGTACTTCGAGGTGCTGCACGAGCTCAAGCTGATCGTCGACCTCATGTACGAGGGCGGCATCGCCAAGCAGCGCTGGAGCGTCTCGGACACCGCCGAGTACGGCGACTACAGCACCGGTCCGAAGATCATCGACGCGTCGGTGAAGGAGCGGATGCAGCAGGCGCTGACGGCCATCCAGGACGGGTCGTGGGCGGCCGGCTTCATCGCCGACCAGGACGCCGGCGCGCCGGACTTCAAGCGGCTGCGGGCCGAGGGCGAGGCGCACCCGATCGAGGCCACCGGCCGCGAGCTGCGCAAGCTGATGTCCTGGGTGAAGTCCAGCGACGACGACTACACCGAGGGCACGGCCGCGCGCTGACGCGGCCCGCTGGGGCCACGTGTCCGGCCGGCGGGGAGCACCTGCGTGAGGGCTCCCCGCCGGCCTCCTATGCCGTGCGGGACGGAAGGCAGTCATGATCTCGACGACCCACCTGCTGGCGTTCGTCGTCAGCTCGTTCATCCTGATCGCCATCCCCGGGCCGAGCGTGCTGTTCACCGTCGGCCGGGCGCTGGTGCTGGGGCGGCGCGGCGGACTCGCGTCGGCGGGCGGCAACGCCGTGGGCGCGTTCCTGCAGGCCCTGGCCGTCGCGTTCGGCCTCGGCGCGATCGTCGAGCGGTCCATCGTCGTCTTCACCATCATCAAGTTCGCCGGCGCCGCGTACCTCATCTACCTGGGTGTGCAGGCGGTCCGGCACCGTCGTTCCTTCGCCGACGCCGCGGCCGGGGCGGTCCGGCTCACCAGCGCCCGCCGCGCCGCGCGCGAGGGGTTCGTCGTCGGGCTGACCAACCCCAAGGTGATCGTGTTCTTCGCGGCCGTCCTCCCGCAGTTCGTCTCCTCGGCCGGCGCGCACCCGAGCGTGCAGATGCTGCTGTTCGGCGCCGTGTTCACGGTGATGGCGTTCCTCATGGACAGCTGCTGGGCGCTCGGGGCCGGTTCCGCGCGCGACTGGTTCGCCCGCTCGCCGGGGCGGCTGGGGCACTTCAGCGCCGTCGGCGGCGTCGCGATGATCGGGCTGGGCGCGCGGCTGGCGGTCACCGGCCGGAACGACTGACGTGCGACTGCGCCGGCCCCGCGCCGAGCTGGCGCCGTTCGTCGAGCACCTCTGGTACCTCGACGAGCCGCTGCCGCCCGGCCGCGACCGCACCCTGCCCACCGGTGCCGCGCAGCTCGTCGTCAACCTCGCCGCCGACCGCCTGAACTGGTACGAGGGCCCTGACCTCGCCGTTCGTCGCGGGGTCGGCGGCGCCGGCGTGTGCGCCCCGCTGGCCCGGCCCATCGGCGTCGACACCGCCGACCAAGCCCGCACCGCCGGCGTCGTGTTCCGCCCCGGCGGCGTGGTCGCGTTCGGCTCCGTCCCGGCGGCGGCGCTCACCGATCCCGTCACACCGCTGGACGTGCTGTGGGGACGTGACGGCGGCAGCGTGCGGGGGCGGGTGCTCACCGCGGCCACGCCGGGGGAGCGGCTGGACGTGCTGGAACGGGTGCTGCTGGCGCGGCTGCGGGCGGCCGGCGGCCCGGGCCCCGACGGCGCCGTTGCCTACGCCGTCGCCGCCCTCGACCGCGGCGCCGCCGTGCACGCCGTCGCCGCCCGCATCGACGCGTCCGCGTCCACGCTGCAGCGCCGCTTCCGCGCCGCCGTCGGGCTGTCGCCCAAGCGGTTCGGCCGGGTCCGGCGGCTGCAGCGGGTGCTCCGTGCGGCGACGGTGACGGAGCCCGGCGGCCCGGCGCCCGACTGGGCGGAGGTCGCCGCCCGGCACGGCTACTTCGACCAGGCCCACCTCATCAACGACTTCCGCGCCCTCACCGGCCTCACCCCCGCCCGCTACCTCCCCCGTTCCGCCGTCGAGCACAACCACGTCCCACTGAGTTGATCTTGCTCGCATGACGCGATAGCCTTGGCCACATGTTCGAGAATGTGCCACTAGCTGCTACGCCACCCGGGGAATCCCCGGTGGCGGGGTCGCTCGTGTGGCATCCGGACGCCTTCGAGTGGGTCCGGCTCGAGCCTGACCAGCTGCTCGGCGACGACATCGAGCCGGGGTTCCTGGAGCGGTCGGCCCGGGTGCTGCCCGTCGACGCCGAGCGAGTGCCGACGGGCGCGGAACTGGCCGCACTGCTCGCGGCGTTCGACGCCGGCTCGGCCGACGCCGGCAACCTCGTCGAGGCGGCCGCCGGGTGGGCGCGGCTGGCGGCCTGGGCCGCCGCCGAGGAGGCCCGCGTGCTCAGTGAGCTCGCCTCGCGTCCTGAGCTGCAGCCCGCCGGTCCCGCCTGCCGATCGGTCAGTCCCGTCACCATCACGGCTGTCGAGGTCGCGGCGCGGTGCCAGCGCACGGTCAAGCAGGCTGAGAACCTCGTCGGCCACGCCATCCAGCTGGTCGAGGATTTCCCCGACACCCACGCGGCGCTCTCCGCGGGGTCGATCGACCTGCGCCGGGCGCGCGTGATCACCGACGAGCTGGGCGGTCAGGATCCCGCCGTGCGGGCGCGCGTCGAGGCCGACGTTCTCCCCGAGGCGCCAGTCATCGACGCGGTGGCGCTGCGGAAGCTGATCAAGCGGCGGCTGCACCAGCTGGCGCCGGTCGAGACCGCGGAGCGTCACCGCATCGCCCGCGACGGCCGCTATGTCGCGGTCACGCCGGCGTCGGACGGGATGGCGTTCCTCGAGGCGCTGCTGCCGGCCGAGGACGCGACGGCGCTGAACACGGTGGTGAAGGCCGATGCTGCCGACGCCAAGCGTGCCGACGCGGCGGCGGGCCTGCCGGCTCGCTCGAACGACCAGCGGCGCGCCGATGCGCTGGCGGAGCTCGCCTGGGATGCTCTCGCCGCTGCCGGCGCGCCTGTCGCCGAGCGTGCGGGCGGGCGTGTCGATGCCGAGCCCGCTCGCCCGCCTTGCGCAGCCTCGTCCGGGCCCGCTGCGGGTGGGGTCGGCGGCCCGGCCACCGTCGCGGCCCGCGGGCGACCTTCCGGTGCTCCTCGGCCGAGGAAGCGGCGGTCCGTCACCGTGCATGTCACCGTCCCGTTCAGCACGCTCGCTGGTCTCGACGACCAGCCCGGCGAGCTCGACGGCTACGGACCCATCCCCGCCCACGTGGCTCGCGCTCTCGCCGCCGAGGGCGTGTGGACGTGGCTGCGCACCGACCCCGAGACCGGGCAGCTGCTCGACCTCGGCCGCAGGCGGTACCGGCCGACCGCGGCCCTGGCGGCGTTCGTCACCGCTCGCGACCGGACCTGCCGCATGCCCGGCTGTCATCAGCCGGCCCGGGCCGCCGACATCGACCACGTCGTCCCGTTCGCCGCCGGCGGACCGACCAGCCGTGCGAACCTCCAGTCGCTGTGCGAGGCGCACCACCTGATCAAGCACCTCGGCCGGTGGGGCGTCGAGCGACAACCCGGCGGCGGCACCCGATGGGCCAGTCCGACGGGGCATCGATACCTGAAGCCGCCTGGCTGACCGTTTTCTCCAAGCGCGCGGCCGCTCGGAGGGCCACGATGGACGCATGAACGCGATGACCGTGACACCGAAGCTCGTCGTCGACGGGGCGGACGCCGCGATCGACTTCTACCGCCGCGCGCTCGGCGCCGAGCCCGGCGTCCGGTACGCCGGGCCCGGCGGCCGGGTGGTCTACGCCGAGTTCCGGCTGGGCGGCGGCACGCTGTCGATCAAGGACGCCGACGAGCACGACCCCGCCGCCGGCGCCCTCTTCACGCTGGAGACGGCCGACCCGGACGCCGTCGGCGCCGCCCTGGAGCAGGCCGGGGCGACCGTCGTCTTCCCGATCGACGACCAGCCGTACGGCATGCGCCAGGGCCGGCTCCGCGACCCGTTCGGCATCCAGTGGATCGTCACGCGGCAGACCGAGGACCTCAGCGCCGACGAGGTGCAGAGCCGGCTGGACGGCGATCCGGGCTGAGCGGGTCAGCGGCCGCCCTCGGCGTACGTCGCATGCCAGCGGTTCTCCCGGCGGTCCAGCGAGAACGTCACCCGCTCGCCCAGCGCGACGAACTCGGCGGTGGTGGCGTTGGCGTCGTGGTGGCGCTGGTCGTACGCCGACCGGACATAGCTCGGGTACTCCGCCGGGATGCGGCGGTCGAAGTCGGGCAGCTTCTCGATGACGTCGGCCCAGATGTCCGGGCCGGTGTACGCGGCGAGCAGGCCGAGGATCGCCTCGGCCCGCTCGTGCGCGACGAGGTCCTCGATGGCCGGCGTCAGTTGCGCCGTCAGCCGGGCGGCGTGCTCGCGGTCGGACAGCGCCTGGCCGCCCGCGGCGGGCCGCCAGGAGTCGAGCCGCTGCGAGCTGTAGAGACGCTCGCCCTCGACCACGCCGCCGCGCGGGCCGCGGACCAGCAGCACGCCGTCACCGGCATAGACGAGTGCGACGTGGGGGTAGCCGTCCCGCAACTGCCGCACCAGCTCTTCGGTCACGACAGGGACATCCATGTTCGGATCCTAGGCCAGTTCGGGTCAGCCGCGGACCGCCCGTCCACCGCGGACGGGCGCGAGCACGCCGGTCACCAGCTCCGCCAGCAGGTCGATCCCGTCCGTCGACAGGATCGACTCCAGGTGGAACTGCACCGACGCGAACCCGGCGCCGCGCAGCGCGAACACCTCGCCGGTCTCCGGGTGCGCGGCGACCTCGACGCCGGGCGGCAGGTCGGCGAGCCGGGCCGCGTAGGTGTTGTAGAACCCGACCCGGGTCTCGCGGCCGAACAGCGGGACCGGCCGCTGCGTGCCCTGGTACGGCTGCGGCAGCGGCCCGAGCGGCAGCCCGAGCTGCCCGGCCAGCACCTGGTGGCTCAGGCAGACGGCGAGCAGCGGGCGGTCCGCGTCCAGCCGGGCCCGGACGACGTCGTGCAGCCGGGCGATCCGCGGGTCGTCGACGTCGCGCGGGTCGCCCGGACCGGGACCGGCCAGCAGGAGGTCGTACGCGGCGCCGTCGGCGGGGTCGACGGCGGACCAGCGGCGCACCTCCGCCAGCATGCCGAGCCGGCGCAGCAGGTGCGCCAGCATCGCCGTCCACCGGTCCTCGGCGTCGACGATCAGCACCGACCGCCCGGCCAGCGCCGGCCGCTCGTCCTGCCCCTGCGGCCGCAGCCAGAACGGCGCCAGGGTGCGGTTGCGGGCGGTCAGCGCGGCGGCGACCTCCGGGTCACCGGCGAACGGACGATCGGGGGCGGACGGCGGCCGCTTCCCGGCGAGCGCCGTCAGCACGCCGGCCGCCTTCGCGTGCGTCTCGGCCACCTCGTGACCGGCGACGGAGTGCCGCACCAGCGTCGCGCCGACCGGCACCCGCACGGTCCCGTCTGGCGAAAGGTAGGCGGTCCGGATCAGGATCGGCGCGTCGACGGACAGCCCTTCGTCGCCGTCCTCGATCAGCGCCGCCACACCCGCGTAGTACCCCCGCCCACCCACCTCATAGCGGGTGATGACCCGGGCCGCGTTCTCCAGCGGCGACCCCGTGACCGTCGGCGCGAACATCGTCTCGCGCAGCACGTCGCGCACGTCCAGCCGCGTCGTGCCCTCGAGCAGGTACTCGGTGTGGACGAGGTGGCTCATCTCCTTGAGGAAGGGCCCGAGCACCCGTCCGCCGTCCTCGCAGACGGCGCTCATCATCTTCAGCTCCTCGTCGACGACCATGAACAGTTCCTCGGTCTCCTTCGGGTCGGCGAGGAAGCGCAGCAGGTCATCGGTGGTCGCACCGTCGGCGGGGACCCGGTAGGTGCCGCTGATCGGGTTCATCACGACGGTGCCGGCGTCAACGCTGACGTGGCGTTCGGGCGTCGCGCCGACCATCGTCACGTCGCCGGCGTGCACCGCGAACGTCCAGTAGGCGCCCGGCTCGCCGGTGAGCAGCCGCCCGAACAGCCGCAGCGCCGCGTGCGGCACGGACCCGGTGAGCCGGGCCAGATAGTCGCGCCGGATGACGAAGTTGGCGCCCGCGCCGCGGCCGATCTCGTCGCGGATGACCCGGCCGACGATGTCGGCGTACTCGTCGTCGGCGACGTCGAAGCCGCCGGGCGTCACGTCGACGTCGCCGCCCAGCGCCGCCAGCACCTCGGCGCGCGACAGCGAGACCCGCGACCGCACCCGCAGGCAGCGCAGCGGCGCTCCGTCGTCGTGGCATTCGAAGCCGCGCTCTGCCAGCTGGCGGTACGGGATCAGCGCCAGCGTCGCGGCGTGGCCGCCGTCGCCGGACCCGGGCAGCGGGATGTCGGCCAGCCGGTCGACGTCGACGACGTCGCCGAGCAGCAGTTCGACGCCGGGCCGGCCGGCCCGGGCGAGCAGCGCGAACGGCGGGGGAGCGGGGTCGTCGAGGAGATCCTGCAGCATGGAGGTTCCTTCCGGTCGAGCCTCGACCGGGGCGGAACGATCCGGACATGCCACGACCGCCTCGGTGGAGGCGGTCGCTTGCGTGGGGTACGCGAAGGGGAGGGCCGCCTAGGAGGCGGGCCACCACTGGCCGAGCACGGTCGCGTACATGGCGCAGACCCTAGCATCACGGCGGCGGGGGCGGCGGCTGTTCCGGCACCGGCCGGGTGCCGTTGGTGTCGGCAGCGGCCGGCGGGACGGCGGGGGTGCCCGGCGCCGCCTGGCCGCTCGCGTGCTCCAGGAAGCGCAGCAGCTCGACCGGGAACGGCAGCACGACCGTCGAGTTCTTCTCCGCGGCGACCTCGACGATGGTCTGCAGCAGCCGCAGTTGCAGCGCGGCCGGGTTCGCGGACATGGTCGATGCGGCCGAGGCGAGCTTCTCCGACGCCTGGAGCTCGCCGTCGGCGGTGATGACCCGCGACCGCCGCTCCCGCTCCGCCTCGGCCTGTCGTGACATCGAGCGCTTCATCGCCTCGGGCAACGCGACGTCCTTGATCTCGACCCGGTCGATCTCGATGCCCCAGCCGACGGCCGGGCTGTCGATCATCAGCTCGAGGCCCTGGTTCAGCGCCTCGCGGTTGGACAGCAGGTCGTCGAGCTCGCTCTTGCCGATGATCGAGCGCAGCGACGTCTGCGCCACCTGCGACACGGCGAACTCGTAGTCCTGCACCTCGACGATGGCCTCGACCGGGTCGTGCACCCGGAAGTAGACGACGGCGTCGACGCGCACCGTGACGTTGTCGCGGGTGATGCCGTCCTGCGCCGGGATCGGCAGCGTGATGATCTGCACGTTGACCTTGCGCATCTGGTCGACGAACGGAGCGATCCACGCGAACCCCGGCTCGCGCGGCGGCCCGTGCACCTTGCCGAACCGGAACACGACGCCACGCTCGAACTGACGGACGACGCGGGCGCTCGCGCCGTAGGCGACGAGGCCGAGAATCACCAGAACGGTGAGGATCGCGAATAGCGCACCCATGCTGACCTCCTCGTCAGCGGCCCTTCACATTCGAGCGTACGCCCGTCTGTCAGCGCAGAGCGAACCCGGCGAAAAGTGGTTGTGAGTGAGTCCTCACTCACTTACCATCGTCCCGTGGCCACCGAGACGCGCCGGGCTCGCGCAACGCCCATGTCGCCCGATCAGCGACGTGAGGCGATCATCGCGGCCACCCTGCCGCTGGTCTACGAGCACGGCTTCGACGTCAGCACCCGGCAGATCGCCGAGGCGGCCGGCATCGCCGAGGGGACCATCTTCCGGGTCTTCGAGGACAAGGACTCGCTGCTGCGGCAGGTGCTCGAGGCGGCCGTCGACCCCACCGACACCGAGCGGCGGCTGCGGGCCATCGGCACCGACCTGCCGCTGGAGCACCGGCTGCTGCTTGCGGCCGACATCCTGCACGAGCGGCTGACCAGCGTCTTCCAGCTCATGGTCGCCGTCGGCTTCAACCGGCCGCCGGGCGACGACGGGCGGCAGCAACCACCGCGGCACGCCGGCATCATGGCCGTCATCGCCGCGTTGGTCGAGCCCGACCGGCACCGCCTGCGGGTCCCGCCGGTCGAGGTGGCCAGGCGGTTGCGCATCCTCGCCTTCGCCGGCTTCCACCCGCTCATCAACGACCACGAGCCGATGACGCCGGCCGAGGTCGTCGACCTGCTGCTGCACGGCGTCAGCACCGAGGCCGGCGACCCGTCGCCCTGACCCCACCAGCTCGGGCACACGAAGCACCGTCACCGACCGTCCGTCTCTCCACTTCGGAGCCGCTCCATGCTCATCACCCTGCTGCGGACGTACCTGCGCCCGTACCGCCGCTGGCTCACCGCCGTCGTCGTGCTGCAGTTCATCGGCACGCTGGCCTCGCTGTACCTGCCCAGCCTCAACGCCGACATCATCGACAACGGCATCGCCCGCGGCGACACCGGCTACATCGTCCGGACCGGCGGGTGGATGCTGGCGGCGACGCTGCTGCAGATCACCTGCACAGTCGGCGCGGTGTACTTCGGCGCGAAGACGGCGATGGCGTTCGGCCGCGACGTCCGGGCCGCGATCTTCCACCGGGTCGGCGAGTTCTCCGCGCGCGAGGTGGGCCGGTTCGGCGCTCCGTCGTTGATCACCCGCAACACCAACGACGTCCAGCAGGTCCAGATGCTGGTGCTGATGTCGTGCACGCTGCTGGTGACGGCGCCGATCATGGCGACCGGCGGCGTCATCATGGCGCTGCGCGAGGACGTCGGGCTGGCCTGGCTGCTGCTGGTCTGCGTCCCGGCGCTGATCGCCGGCATCGCGCTGATCGTGCGCCGCATGGTGCCCGGCTTCCGGCTCATGCAGGAGCGCATCGACGGCGTCAACCGGGTCATGCGCGAGCAGATCACCGGCATCCGGGTGGTCCGGGCGTTCGTCCGCGAGCGCTGGGAGCAGAGCCGGTTCGCCGTCGCCAACACCGCGCTCACCGACACCGCGCTGTACGTCGGCCGGCTGATGGCGCTGATGTTCCCGTGGGTCATGCTGATCTTCAACGTGTCCAGCGTGGCGGTGCTGTGGTTCGGCGCCGGCCGGGTCGACGACGGGCAGATGCAGATCGGCTCGCTGACGGCCTTCCTGACCTACCTCATCCAGATCCTGATGTCGGTCATGATGGCGACGTTCATGCTGGTCATGCTGCCGCGGGCGACGGTGTGCGCGGAGCGCATCGGCGAGGTGCTGGACACCGAGTCGTCGGTGCTGCCGCCGTCGGATCCGGTGACGACGTTGCCGGGGCGGGTGTCGCTGGAGTTGCGCGGCGCCGAGTTCGCCTACCCGGGCGCCGAGTCGCCGGTGTTGCGCGACGTCACGTTCACCGTCGAGCCGGGCAGCACGACCGCCGTCGTCGGCAGCACCGGCTCGGGCAAGACCACGCTGGTCAGCCTGGTGCCGCGGCTGATCGACGTCACCGCGGGGCAGGTCCTGGCCGGCGGTGTCGACGTCCGCCGGCTCGACCCCGAGGCGCTGCGCGAGCGGGTCGGGCTGGTGCCGCAGAAGGCGTACCTGTTCTCCGGGACGGTCGCCAGCAACCTGCGCTACGGCAACCCCGACGCCACCGACGACGAGCTGTGGGAGGCGCTGCGGATCGCGCAGGCCGCCGACTTCGTCGAGGAGATGCCGGAAGGGCTGGACGCGCCGATCGCGCAGGGCGGCACCAACGTGTCCGGCGGGCAGCGGCAGCGGCTGGCGATCGCCCGCGCGCTGGTCCGCCGGCCCGCCATCTACCTGTTCGACGACTCGTTCTCGGCGCTCGACCTCGCCACCGACGCCCGCCTGCGGGCGGCGCTGCGCCCGCACACCACGGACGCCGCGGTGGTCATCGTCGCGCAACGGATCTCCACCATCATCGACGCCGACCAGATCGTGGTGCTCGACGACGGCGCCGTCGTCGGGCTCGGCACGCACGCCGAGCTGATCGAGACCTGCCCGACGTACGCCGAGATCGTCGAGTCCCAGCTGACCGCGGAGGAGGCGGCATGAGCGCGTCCAGGTCCACGACGACGACCGCACCCGCGCGGCCCCCCGGCCCGGGCGGACCGGGCGGCCGTCCCGGCGGCGGCCCGCCCGGCATGGCCGCGATGGCCGGCCCGCCGCAGAAGCCGCTGAACTTCGGCCCGTCGGCGAAGCGGCTGCTCGGCCGGCTGCGGCCGGAGCGGGCCGGCGTCGCGCTGGTGATCGTGCTGGCCGTGGTCAGCGTCGCGCTCAACGCGATCGGCCCGCGGCTGCTCGGGCACGGCACCGACCTCATCTTCCAGGGCGTCATCGGCCGGCAACTGCCCGCCGACGTGAGCAAGGAGCAGGCGGTCGAGGGCCTGCGCGCCGGCGGCCAGGACACCTTCGCCGACATGCTCACGCACATGGACGTCGTGCCCGGCCAGGGCGTCGACTTCGACGCGCTGCAGACGGTGCTGCTCGGCGTGCTGGCGCTGTACGTGGGCGCGTCGCTGTTCATGTGGATCCAGGCGTACCTGCTCAACACGATCGTGCAGCGGACGGTGTACCGGCTGCGCTCCGACGTCGAGGACAAGATCCACCGGCTGCCGCTGAAGTACTTCGACGCCAACGCCCGCGGCGACGTGCTCAGCCGCGTCACCAACGACATCGACAACGTGTCGCAGAGCCTGCAGCAGACCATGAGCCAGTTGCTCAACTCGCTGCTCACCGTCGTCGGCGTGCTGCTGATGATGTTCTGGATCTCGCCGCTGCTGGCGTTGATCGCGCTGGCGACGATCCCGCTGTCGCTGCTCGTGACGATGGTCATCGCGAAGCGGTCGCAGAAGCAGTTCGTCGCGCAGTGGGCGCACACCGGCGCGCTGAACGGGCAGATCGAGGAGGCCTACACCGGGCATGCCCTGGTGAAGGTGTTCGGCCGGCAGCGCGAGGTGGAGCAGTCCTTCGCCGCCAAGAACGACGAGCTGTACCAGGCCAGCTTCGGCGCCCAGTTCGTGTCCGGGCTGATCATGCCGGCGATGTTCTTCCTCGGGAACCTCAACTACGTCGCGATCGCCGTCGTCGGCGGCCTGCGGGTCGCGTCCGGGTCGATGAGCCTCGGCGAGGTGCAGGCGTTCGTCCAGTACACCCGCCAGTTCACCCAGCCGCTGACCCAGCTGGCGTCGATGGCGAACCTGCTGCAGTCCGGCGTCGCGTCGGCGGAGCGGGTGTTCGAACTGCTGGACGAGCCCGAGCAGGTGCCCGATCCGGCCGCGCCGGCGACGCTGGACGGCCCGGCCCGCGGACGGGTCGAGTTCGAGCACGTCACGTTCAGCTACGACCCGGACAAGCCGCTGATCGAGGACCTCTCGCTGGTGGCCGAGCCGGGCCGCACGGTGGCGATCGTCGGCCCGACCGGCGCGGGCAAGACCACGCTGGTCAACCTGATCATGCGGTTCTACGAGCTGCAGGGCGGGCGCATCACCATCGACGGCCGCGACATCGCCGACCTCAGCCGCGACGAGCTGCGCTCCAACATCGGCATGGTGCTGCAGGACACCTGGCTGTTCGGCGGCACGATCCGGGAGAACCTCGCCTACGGTGACCCGTCGGCGCCGGAGTCGCGGATCCGCGCCGCGGCCGAGGCGACCTACGTCGACCGGTTCGTGCACTCGCTGCCCGACGGCTACGACACCGTCATCGACGAGGAGGGCGACAACATCAGCGCCGGTGAGAAGCAGTTGCTCACCATCGCGCGGGCGTTCCTCGCCGACCCGGCCATCCTCATCCTCGACGAGGCGACGTCGTCGGTCGACACCCGCACCGAGGTGCTCGTCCAGCACGCCATGGCGGCGCTGCGCAGCGACCGCACCAGCTTCGTCATCGCGCATCGCCTGTCGACCATCCGCGACGCCGACCTCATCCTCGTCATGCGGGACGGCGCCATCGTCGAGCAGGGCTCGCACACCGAGCTGCTGGAGCGTCGCGGCGCGTATTTCGACCTGTACAACAGTCAGTTCGCCGCGCCGGAGGTCGAGGAGGCATAGGTTCGGTCGAGGGAGGGGATCACGTGGCGAAGAAGAAGGACGGCAAGGACGGGCGGCTGCCCAAGAAGCTCTACGAGAAGGAGCTGTTCCGGCTGCAGGCCGAGCTGGTGACACTCCAGGAGTGGGTCCGCCAGGAGGGCGCCCGCGTCGTCGTGGTCTTCGAGGGGCGCGACGCGGCCGGCAAGGGCAGCACCATCAAGCGGGTCACGCAGTACCTCAATCCGCGCATCGCCCGCATCGCCGCCCTGCCGGCGCCGACGGAGCGGCAGCGCAGCCAGTGGTACTTCCAGCGCTACGTCGAGCACCTGCCGGCCGCCGGCGAGATCGTCCTGTTCGACCGGAGCTGGTACAACCGCGCCGGCGTCGAGCGGGTCATGGGCTTCTGCACGAAGGAGGAGTACCTGCGCTTCCTCAACCAGGCCCCGACGTTCGAGCGGATGCTGGTCGAGGACGGCGTCCTGCTGCGCAAGTACTGGTTCTCGGTGAGCGACGCGGAGCAGGAACGCCGGTTCCGATCGCGGCTGGAGGACCCGATGCGCCGGTGGAAGCTGTCGCCGATGGACCTCGAGTCGATCAGCCGCTGGGAGGACTACTCGCGCGCGAAGGACGACATGTTCGTGCACACCGACATCCCGGAGGCGCCGTGGTACGTGGTCGAGAGCGAGGACAAGCGCTCCGCGCGCGTCAACATGATCGCGCATCTGCTCTCGACCATCGCGTACCACGAGGTGCAGCGCCGGCCGCTGCGGTTGCCGCCGCGGCCGGCCGCCAAGGGCTACGAGCGGCCGCCGCGCGAGCTGCAGAACCACGTGCCCGACCACGCGGGCTCGCTCAGGTGAGTTCGTCCGGCAGTTCGACGCCGTGGTCGAGCAGCGCGCGGGCACAGCCGGCCCAGTCGGCGACGATGCCCGGCTCCTCGTTGTTCTGCGAGGCCCACGACAGCGTCCCGACGACGGTGTCGCCGAAGCCGTGCACGACGGCGGGGTCGGCGCCGTGCTCGAGCAGGAACCGGGCCAGCGCCGCGTCGCCGCGGTAGACCGCGAGGTTCAGCGCGGTGGCCTGCCAGTCGCCGCCCGGCGCGTCGACCGGCCAGCCGGCTTCGACCAGCAGCCGGACGGCGTCGGCGGCGCCCTCGCCGGCGAGGTCGGGCAGCAGCCGCCGCTGGCCCTCGTCGAGGGTGTCGACGAGGCCGGGATGCGCGGCGACCAGGTTCCGGGCGACGGCGCCGTTCCCGCTGGCGCAGGCGGCGATCAGCTCTTCCAGTGGGGTGCTGGCGTCGTCGGCCGGCAGCAGCGCCGCCGCCTCCGTCAGCCCGAACCGCAGCGCCAGCCGGTGCGCGCCGACCCCGTCCGGCGTGACGGCGCGCGGGTCCGCCCCTGCGTCGAGCAGCAGCCGCACGAACGCCGTCGAGCACCGCCGGCGCAGCGCGAACAGCAGCGGCGACCCCCACGACGGCGACGGCTCGTTCGGGTCGCCACCGTGCTCGAGCAGCAGCCGCAGCACCTCGGCGTCGTCATGGTCGGCGACGGCGTACATGGCGTTCGTGCCGGTGACGGTCGCGCCCGCCGCCATCAGCAGCCGGGCGCACTCGCGGTCGCCGAGCGAGTGGTAGAGCGACTCGCCGTCGTCCGGGCCGGCCCCGGCGTCGAGCAGCAGCGCGGTCAGCTCGTGGTCGTGGGTGACGCCCGCGGCGCCGTACAGCGCCGTCACCGGATGCTGTCCTCCGGTGAGGACGACCGCCTGGTTCGGGTCGGCGCCGGCGGCCAGCAGCGCGCGGGCGCTGGCACGCAGGCCGGCGGCGAACTCCGGCAGCCGCACCAACGACGAGTGCGCGACGGCGATCAGCGGCGGCAGGCCGAAGGAGCCGCCCGGCCGGTGCACCCAGCCGGGATCGGCGGCGATCGCCGCGGTGACGGCCGCGACGTCGCCGGTGGCGGCAGCGAGGTCGCCGGTGGCGGCGGCGAGGTCGCCGGTGGCGGTGACGGCCGCGCGTAGCCGCGCGGCTTCGACCGGCCGGGCGGCGTGCGTCCCGCCGACGGTGTCGCCGGCGTACACCAGCCGCAGCCAGTGCTCAGCCGACATCCCTCGGGCCTCGTCGACGTGCCGCCGCAGCGCGGCCCACGACACGAAGCCGTACTCGCGGGCGACGCAGGACTGGGCGTCGCGCAGCCGTGGCTGAGTGGCGTGCGACTGGGCGACATGCGGCAGGCTGGCGCGGAACCGGGCGACCGCCGCCGGGTCGCCATCGCGGTAGCCGCGCAGCAGCTCTTTGGCCTGCTTCTTCAGGTGGCCGTGGTCGGGTCGGGCGGGTAGCTCGGGCATCGAGTCCTCCGTGCGCGAGAGCGCCGATGGTCCGCAATGTCGGCCGCACAAAGGCTCGGACAAGGACACGTTCGACGGAGTGGGTTCGACCCTGCCCGCGGACCCGGACGCGGCTCCGGCCGCGCTGCCGACCAGTCTACCCGGCGCGCACCTTGCCAGATCGGCAACGAACCTTGCCGTCCGGGCGTGGTGGGCGCACCCTGGGTGTATGACTAATGAGAACCGTTATGACGTTGTGGTGATCGGTGGCGGGCCGGCCGGGCTGAGCGGCGCCCTGACGCTGGCCCGGGCGCGGCGATCGGTGCTGGTGGTCGACGCCGGTGAGCCGCGCAACGCGCCCGCTGCCGGCATCCACAACTACCTGGGCCGCGAGGGCACCGCTCCGGGCGAGCTGTACCGCATCGGCCGGTCCGAGATCGCCGGCTACGGCGGCGAGCTCGTCGACGGCGCGGTGGTCGAGGTGACCGGCGCGGCCGGCGACTTCACCGTCCGCCTCGACAGTGGGGCGACCGTGCTGGCGCGGCGGATCCTGCTGGCCACCGGCGGCGTCGACGAGCTGCCGGACGTGCCCGGCGTGCGCGAGCGGTGGGGGCGCGACGTGCTGCACTGCCCGTACTGCCACGGCTGGGAGGTGCGCGACCGCGCGATCGGCGTCCTGGCGACGTCGGCGGCGTCCGTGCACCACGCGCAGCTGTTCCGGCAGTG
This sequence comes from Jiangella muralis, assembly GCF_001270745.1. Classification (GTDB taxonomy): domain Bacteria; phylum Actinomycetota; class Actinomycetes; order Jiangellales; family Jiangellaceae; genus Jiangella; species Jiangella muralis. The sequence continues at coordinate 92,393 of NZ_KQ434758.1, read as the reverse complement.
GTCCGCCGACGTCACCCTGTTCACGCACACCGCACCGGCCCTGGACGACGCGCAGCTGGCCGACCTCGCCGGGCGCGGTGTGCGGGTGGTCGAGGGGACGGTCGCGGCGCTGCGGATCGAGTCCGACGAGCTGACCGGCGTCGAGCTCGACAGTGGTCTCGTCGTCCCCGCCGGCGCCGTCGTCGTCGCGCCGAAGCCGGTCGCGCGGGCCGACATGGTCGCCGGTCTCGGCCTGGCCGCCGTCGAGCAGGAGCGCGGCGGCATCATCGCCGGCACCGCCCTCACCGTCGACCCGATGGGCGGCACCTCGGTGCCCGGTGTCTGGGCGGCCGGCAATGTTGCCGATGTGTTCGCAACAGTGATCAAGTCTGCATCGGCCGGCGTTGACGCGGCAGCAATGATCAATATGGATCTCGTCAATAGTGGAATCTACTCGCCGGCCGCGGTGGCCGCCGCCGCGAGCTGAGGCAGGTAGTCGTCGAGCATCCACGGGATCGACAGCACCGTCGGCGCGGAACTGGCGGTCACGTAGTCCTCGCCGGCGATCGGGGCGAACGCCCCCGCCGCGACGGCCGGGAGCTGCGCGTACGCCGGGTTCGCCGCGAACGCGTCGGCCGCCGCCTGGTCGTTGAACCACCCGATGAACACGTCGGCCTCGATGTCGCCCGCCAGCTCCGGCGACACGTAGTAGTACACGCCGTCGCCCTCCGCGTGCTCGTCGACGTACGGGGCGAGCGTCATGCCGAGGTCGGTGAGCAGCCGCACCCGCACGTCGTCGGACGTGTAGAGGGCGAGCTGCGCGCCGTCCTCGGCGCCGTAGGCGAAGGTGGTGCCGGCCAGCTCCGGGAACTCGTCGCTGCGGGTGGCGAGGTACTCCTCGGTCTCGGCGACCAGCTCGTCCGCCCGGGCGGCCCGGCCCAGCGCCGCGCCGATGATCGTCGTCTGGTCCTGCCAGGACGTGCTCCACGGTGCGTCCGGGTAGGCGACGGTGGGGGCGATGGCGCTGAGCGTGTCGTACTCCTCCTGCGTGAGTCCCGAGTACACGGCCACGATGACGTCGGGCTGCTCCTCGGCGATCGCCTCGTACGGGATCTCCTCGCCGGACGCGTTCGGCAGCAGCGTCGGCACCTCAGCGTCGCCCAGGTTCTCGCGCACCCACGGCAGCACGCCCTCGTCGTCGCCGCCGTAGTCCAAGAACGGCATCGCGACCGGGACCACGCCGAGCGCCAGCACCGCATCCTGATTCGACGGGCCCCACGTCACCACCCGCTCCGGCGCCTCCTCGATGGTGGCGGAGCCGAGCGCGTGCTCGATGGTGACGGGGAAGCCGCCGCCGTCGTCCGGGCCGCTGTCGTCCGGGCTGCTGTCGGCCACGCCGTTGTCGGCGGCGTCGGTTCTGTCGCCGCCGCCGCCGTCGTCACCGCTCGGGGCGTCATCGTCGGAGCCGCAGCCGGCGAGGGCAGCGCCGAGCAGCAGGGCTAGCAGGAACGTCGGCAGTCGTCGAGAACTCACCCGGCTAAGTTAGCTCAGGCAAACCTAACTACGCATCGTGGGGTGGGGCGGGGTGAGGTGGGGTGGGATGCCGGCCGTTGTCGCGGCACGCGTGTCGTGGCACTGCGCCCGGGCGCCCGGCTGCCTGGGTCCGGCCGCCTGGGTCCGACCGCCTGGGTCCGACCGCCCGGTCGCCTGGGTCCGGCCGCGGCTCGGTTTGGGCAGGTGTCGCGCTCGGCTGCTCGCCCCCGTGGATCCGGACTCCCTTGGGCCCGGACCGCTGTCCGCACTCGCGCACAACTCACCGGCCCCGAACCGTCGCGCCCGGGGCCGGTGTTCGTCAGCTCACGTGGTGACCGTGCCCGTGAGCCGGCATGCGTCGGCCCAGCGAGCGGAGTCGGCGTTGCCGCGCGGCTCGACCAGCCGCGCGCAGTCGGCGATGGTCAGCTCGAGCAGTTGGTGCAGCAGCGCGTCGGGGTCGGCGACGCAGGCGTTGGCGACGCCCTCGACAGCGCAGCGGACGGCCGTCGGCGCCGCGTAGCGCTGGAACCCCTTCATCGTGGTCTGCTCGCCCTCGGCGAAGTCGTAGGCCCACCGGGCCGCGACCGGGACCTTGGCCAGTGCGTCGCGGCTGCGCTCGGTGAGCGTGCCGGCCGGCCGGTGGTCGAGCTCGTCGAGGATGCGCTCAGCCGACAGCAGCGCGACCGCCAGCACGCGCTGACGCTCCGCCGACGCCACCGGCAGGCCCGTCTGGGCGACCCGGAGCGTGATGTGGACGTCCATGCGCGGGTCGTCGGAGTCGACCCCGATGACCATGGGGACGAGTGGGGCCAGTTGCGGCCGGCGCTCGTCGGAGATGGCGTCGTTCACCAGCCGGGCGACCGCGGCCAGCAGCGGATGCGTGCAGGACGGGTGGTCGCTCCATCGCTCGCCGGCGAGGTAAGACGCGAATTCCATGAAGCACGCGCCCTTGCGTGCGTTGCGGTGTTTGCCCTTCGAAAGCACCGGCAGCATGCCAGGTGCGTCGTTGTGGAGACCGGACATGGATGCACCCCGATGGTCTTCGGCGGGTTGTGTGCTCACCATCTTGCTCCTGTTCACGCCTGGATTCCACTGCTTTGCGCCGTGCTTTTGGGTCGCGGGCGGGGGCGTCAAGAGGCGTGCCGGGCCTCCTCGGCGACGAGCACGGCGGCCGCGGCGAGCCGCTCGCGTTCGGTCGTCGTCAGTTGCGGATCGCCGCCGCGGCGGGTGGTGGCCGCGGCGAGGCGATCGAGCGGCGCGCCGCCAGCGGCGGTCAGGAACGGTCCGATCAGCGCCGCCGCGACGGGTGCCAGCGCGGCGTCCGGCCCCACGGCGACCTGCGCCAGGATCAGCGCCGAGTACACGACGTCGAGGTCGGCGGGGCCGTCGGTGGCGTTGCGCCAGTCGATCAGCACCGGCCCGTCCGGCGTCAGGATCACGTTGTCGGGGTGCAGATCGAGGTGGACGACGGTGCCGGCGGCCGGCCCGGCGGGGCGTGGAAGACCGGACGGCGGGACGGCGTGCAACCGGCGGTGCAACCCGGCCAGGACGTCGGCGGCGTCGGCGGCCGAGCGCTCGCCGTCGCGGAGGGCCTGGAGCAGCGTCGGGCCGACGAGACGATCGAGGACGAGGTCCGGACCAGTGGCCTCGTAGACGGCCGGAGCGGGGAACCCGTGGGCGCGGACGTGGGTCATGACGGAGGCCTCGGTCGCCGCGGACCCGCCGTCGCGGTAGCGGCGCAGCACCCGGCCGCCGTCGATCGCGTAGACGTCGGCGGTGCGGCCGGCGCCCACCAGCTCCAGGCCGGCCACGTCCGTCATGGCTCAGTATCCGCGGACGTGATCGACGCGGACGACGGCCGCCGCCGAGTACTGGTGCGAGAACGCCTCGGCGCTGCCGCTGACGCGGACCATGTCGGGGCCGTACTTGGCGACGTACTCGGGCGACTCGTGCGCCGGCGGGATGTCGTCGCGGAACTCGGCCCGCCCGGTGAGCACGATGACGTCGTCGCCGCGGGCGTCGCTGTTGAGGTGCAGCGCGACCCGCGGCCGATCGTCCAGCCAGTCGAGCCGGAGGGCGTGCCGGTCGTTGTAGATGACGACGTCGTCGCCGACGCGAGCGAACCAGACCGGGTTCGGCTGCGGCGTACCGCTGGGCGCGACGACCGTGAGCCAGATGACGCGCTCGTCGCGCAGGCGGTCGTGCACGCGCCGGCCGAACGCGGTGTCGGTGGCGGGGAACGGGCGGGCGTCGGTCATGGATCGAGGGTAGGCGGGCGCACCGACAGGGCTGGGGGTGCTGGTGCGCGTGGGGCGTGCTGGCGGCGGGGTGGAGCGCGCCGGCGGGGCGGGCAGAATGGCGACATGGCGACGACGGAGTTCGACGCGCTCCTCATCGGCGACGATGGCCCGGGCTGCGGCTTCGCGCTGCCGTTCGACCCGAAGGAGACGTACGGCAAGGCGCGGGCGCCGGTCCTGGTGTCCGTCAACGGCACGCCGCCCTTCCGCACGACGGTCGCCGTCTACGGGGGCGCCGGCTGGATCGGCCTGCGCAAGGCCCAGCGCGCCGACCTCGGCGTCGATGTGGGTGACACCGTGCACGTGACGATGGAGCCGGACGACCAGCCGCGCGTGGTCGACGTGCCGCGCGAACTGAGCGCCGCGCTCGCCGCCGACCCCGCGGCGCTGCGTGAGTATGAGGCGATGTCGTTCTCGCACCGCAAGCGGTACGCCGACTGGGTCGCCGAGGGCAGGAAGCAGCCAACCCGCGCCGATCGGGCGGCGAAAGCGATCCGCATGATCACGGACGGCGACCCCACGCCCTGAACCGGGCGCGCTCTGGGTAGGGCACAGCGACCGGCCACAGCGACCGGGCGTGTGAGGCGGCGGTGCGCGCGGGCGTACGGGCGCGCGGGCAGGAGTGGGTGGCAATCAGGGCAGCTCCTCCTCGGGGTCGGCGGTGGTGCTGGCGATGAGGTAGGCCTGCGGTCCCTTCTCCAGTTCAGGCTGCCGGGGCGCCCGGACCAGGCGTGCGTCGATGGTGAAGGAGGCGGCGGCGAGGAGGTCGGCGATGTGGTCGGGCGGCAGCCGGTAGGCGTCGGCGGAGACGGGATGGCCGTAGGCGTGCTCGACCCGGATCTTCTCGTCGCCCACCTGGAAGGCGAGCAGCAGGCGACCGCCCGGTCGGAGGACGCGGCGGAACTCGGTGAAGACGCCGGGAAGCAGCTCGGGCGGGGTGTGGATGATGGAGTACCACGCGACCAGGCCGGCGAGGCCGCCGTCGGGGAGGTCGAGGGCGAGCATGGAGCCGACGGTGAACGGGATGTCGGGGTGGGCGGCTCGGGCGACGTCGATCATGGCGGGGGAGAGATCGATGCCGGCGACGTCGAGGCCGCGTTGGCGCAGGTAGCCGGTGATGCGCCCCGGCCCGCAACCGACCTCCACGACCGGCCCGGCGTCGGCACCGGCGTCGGCGCCGGCGCCCACCAGCGACGTGAAGGCGTCGAGCATCGCGCGGTCGAACGGCTCGGAGGCGAGGTGGTCGCGGAGCGTCTCGGCGTACGACACGGCGACGGTGTCGTAGGCCGCGCGCGTGGCGGTGACGAAGTCGGGTTCGATCATGGTCCGGACGGTACCGGCCGGGTCCGACAAGGTCGGTGAATCGCCGGCTCGGCGGACCGCCAGCGGCGACCCGTCAACACATGTTGACAGCAGCGGCCTTGTCAGCTTATGTTGACAGCATGACCGGATCGGAAGCACGAGAGGCGGTCGACGCCGCGGCGGGAGCTGTCGACCCGGACCCGAGAGTCGGGTTGCGGGCGGTCGCGGCGCTGCGCCGGCTGGTGGAGCGGCTCGAGGCGCTGCAGGTCGAGAGCGCCCGCCGCCAGGGCTGGTCCTGGGAGGAGATCGGGGCCGCCCTCGGCGTCAGCAGGCAGGCCGTGCACAAGAAGCACACGAGGAGGTAGCGATGTTCGAGCGGTTCACCCTGGAGGCCCGCCACACCGTGATCGGGGCGCAGGAGGAGGCCCGTGAGTTGCGGCACGGCTGGATCGGCACCGAGCACGTCCTGCTGGCGCTGCTCGCCACGCCCGACGCGCCGGGGGTGGCGACGTTGACGCGGCTGGGGGTGACGGCGGAGCGGGGCCGCGACGCGGTGGTGGCGGTCGACGGCGGTGCGGCGCCGCTGGGCGACGAGGACACCGAGGCGTTGAAGGCGTTCGGCATCGACCTCGACGAGGTGCGACGGCGTGCCGAGGAGGCGTTCGGCGAGGGCGCGTTGGACGCGCCGCTGGAGTCCGGCCGCGGCAAGCGGTTCGGCGTCTTCCGCCGCCCCAAGCTGTCGGACGGCCGCCTGAGCCACATCCCGTTCGCGCCGCGGGCGAAGAAGGCGCTGGAGCTGTCGCTGCGCGAGGCGATCGCCCGCAAGGACGGCGCCATCGGGACGCAGCACATCCTGCTCGCCCTGCTGCGCAGCGACGACCAGCAGACGCGGGCGGTGTTCGAGCGGCTCGGCATCCAGCCGCGCGCCGTCCGCGAGCAGGTCCTCGCCGACCTGAGCAAGGCGGTCTGAGACCAGCGCCCGTCAGGCTTCGACGAGCCGGAAGACGGGGTGCCGGGCGGCCTCGTCGGCGAACGCGGACGGCGGGTCGGCCGGGCGGGCGTCGAAGTACGGACGGGTGACCGGCTCGGCCCGCGTGTACGCCTTCAGCACCGCGCCGGCCTCGGCGGGCTCGCACTCGACGACGGCGTAGGCGGCCTGCCAGCGGCCGCGGCGCAGCGTCACCTCGCCGGCGGCGCGGGCGTTCAACACCCAGTCGACCGCACCGTACGGCGCGACGAGGTAGCGCCGGTCGTCGTGCTTCATCACGCGCACCGGCGTGCTCCGCGGCCGGCCCGACGTCCGCCCACGCACGGTGAGCAGGGCGTACGGCGGCACCAGCCCGGCCTTCAGCGCGGGCCCGAACAGCGCGTTGCCGAGCCGGCGGGGCAGCGTCGTCCGGTACGTCTTCGCCATGAACCGATCATCGCGGGGAAGGGGACACGGAGTCGAGCCAGCGCTGCAGCAGCGCGGTCAGCGCGACCGGCGCGTCCAGCTGGACGAGGTGCCCGGCGCCGTCGATCAGCTCCAGCCGGGCGCCCGGGACGAGGGCGGCGAGCCGGTGCGCGCGGTCGACCGGGATCCAGGTGTCGCCGGTGCCCCACGCGACCAGCGTCGGCACCGAGACCGTCGGGTACAGCGGCTCGATCTCGTCGGTGTGCGCCTGGTCGGCGGCCGCGATCTGCCGGTAGAACGCCCGCTGCCCTTCCGCACCGAGCCACGGCGACGTCAGCATGGACAGCTGCGACGGCGTCAGCGTGCCGGTCGCCGCGCCCGCGACGTACGCGCGCAGCAGCGCCTCGTGCATCGCCGCCGGCAGCGCCTCGAAGACGTCGGGGTGCGAACCGACCAGCCGGTAGAACGGCGACCCCCACGGCGCCAGCGCGACGACGTCGACCAGCGTGAGTGACGCGACGGGCGCGCCGTGCAGCAGGTGCGCCCGCAGCCCGACCGCGCCGCCGATGTCGTGCGTCACCAGGTGCGGCGGCGGGCCGCCCCAGAACCGCAGCAGGTCGGCCAGCAACTCGCCCTGGACCGCCAGCGAGACGTCGTGCCCGTCGTCCTTCGACGAGCGGCCGTACCCGGGCATGTCCCACAGGTGGACGGTGTACCGGCTGCTCAGCGCGTCGGCATACGGCTCCCAGAGCGCGGACGACCACGGCGTGCCATGGCAGAGGACGACCGGGGGACCCGAACCGCGCCGGCTCCAGTGGACCCGGCGGCCGCGCCAGGAGTACTCCTCGTGCGTTTCCATCCCGGAGGAGTCTGTCAGCTTTCCCTGTGGTCCTCGCCGCCCCTCGGACCTCGCGGTCGGCGTCCGTTAGAGTCAGAGGCGTACCGATCGGCCGGGGTGCCCCGCATGGGGCTGAGATCACACCCGCCGAACCTGATCCGGGTCATGCCGGCGCAGGGAGACCGACGGTGGTGGTGTCGGCGCTCCCTTCCCGGCGGGAGGAGCTGACGTCGACGTATGACACCCACGATCCTCACCGTGGCGGGGTCCGACCCGTCCGGCGGTGCGGGCATCCAGGCCGACCTCAAGACGTTCTCGGCGCTCGGCGCGTACGGCGGGGCCGTCCTCACGGCGCTGACGGCGCAGAACACCCGCGGCGTCACCGGCGTCCTCCGGGTGCCGGGCGCGTTCGTCACCGAGCAGTTGGACGCGCTGTTCGCCGACCTCGACGTCGCCGCGGTGAAGACCGGCATGCTGGGTAGCCCGGACGTCGTCGAGGCGGTCGCCGATGCGGCCCGCCGCTACGGCATCCGGCACCTCGTCGTCGACCCGGTCATGGTCGCGACGTCGGGGGACCGGCTGGTCGACGACGCGACGGTCGAGGCCATCCGCGACCGCCTGCTGCCGCTGGCCAGCGTCGTCACGCCGAACCTGCCCGAGGCGGCGGCGCTGCTCGGGCTGCCCGCCGTCGCGCCCGAGGAGGCCGCCGACGCCGCCGCCGAGCTGCACGCCAAGGGCCCGGCGGCGCTGGTCAAGGGCGGGCACGCGGCCGGGCCGGAAGCGGTCGACGTGCTGGCCGACGACGACGGCGTGCTGGAGCTGCGCGAGCGCCGGGTCGACACCGCCAACACGCACGGCACCGGCTGCACGCTGTCGTCGGCCATCGCCGTCGGCCTCGGGCACGGGCGGCCGCTGCGCGACGCCGTCCGGGACGCCAAGACGTACCTCACCGAGGCGCTGCGCGCCGCCGACCAACTGCACGTCGGCACCGGTCACGGGCCGGTGCACCACTTCCACGCCTGGTGGACTCCGGAAGGGACCTCCGCATGACCTTCTCCGCCGACGCCTGGGCCGCCGCCGCGCCCTGGTACGACGCCATCCGCGCGCACCCGTTCGTCACCGGCCTCGCCGACGGGACGCTGGAGCGCAAGGTGTTCCTCCGCTACATCGCCGACGACGCGCACTACCTGTCCCGCTACGCCCGGGCGCTGGCGACGACGGCGGCCCGCTGGCCGGAGCCCGAGCAGGCCGCCGTCATCGCCCGGTTCGCCGCCGGCGCCGTCGACGCGGAGCGGCAGCTGCACGAGGCCCTCTTCGCCGCGGCCGGCGCGTCGCTGGACGACGCCGTCGGCGCGGTGGAGCCGACGCCGACCTGCCTCGCCTACGTCCACACCCTGCAGGCCGACGCCGTGCTGGCGCCCGCCGGGGTCGCGCTGGCCGGGCTGCTGCCGTGCTTCCGCGTCTACACCGAGGTCGGACGTGAGCTGGTGACGGTGCTGGCCGCGGACGGGGGCGACGCGCACCCGTACGAGGCGTGGCTGCGCACGTACGGCGACCCCGCGTTCGAGGCCGACACCCGGCGGGCGGAGTCGTTCGCCGACGAGCAGGCCGACCGGCACCCGGGCACCGTCGCGGCCATGCACGACGCGTACGCGCGGGCGACGCGGTTCGAGTGGATGTTCTGGGACGCTGCCTGGCGTGGCGAGACGTGGCCGGACCCGGCGTAATGTGGACGTAACGAACCGACCACCGTACGTCGCGCCGGGTGCGCTCCGGTTTACGTGGCGTTACACTCGGTCGCACCCGGGCCCAGTGTCGCGCTCGTCACACCACGCCCGACACACCCGGAGGTCTAGTCCACCGTGACCAAGCCCGTCGTACTCATCGCCGAAGAGCTCTCGCCCGCCACCGTCGACGCGCTCGGGCCCGACTTCGAGATCCGCAAGGTCGACGGCGCCGACCGCGCGGCGCTGCTGCCGGCCATCGTCGACGTCGACGCGATCCTGGTCCGCTCGGCCACCAAGGTCGACGCCGAGGCCATCGCGGCGGCGAAGAAGCTCAAGGTCATCGCCCGCGCCGGCGTCGGCCTCGACAACGTCGACGTGAAGGCCGCCACGCAGGCCGGCGTCATGGTCGTCAACGCGCCCACGTCCAACATCACCAGCGCCGCGGAGCTGGCCATCGGCCTGCTGCTGGCCACCGCCCGCAACATCGCCCCGGCCGACAAGGCGCTCAAGGGCGGCGAGTGGAAGCGCAGCAAGTACTCCGGCGTCGAGCTGTACGAGAAGACGGTCGGCATCGTGGGCCTCGGCCGCATCGGCGTCCTCGTGGCGCAGCGGCTGTCGTCGTTCGGCATGAACGTCATCGCCTACGACCCCTACGTGCCGGCCGCGCGGGCCGCGCAGATGGGCGTGCGCAGCGTGTCGCTCGACCAGCTGCTCGAGGAGAGCGACTTCATCACCGTCCACCTGCCGAAGACGCCCGAGACCGTCGGCCTCATCGGCGAGCAGGCGCTGCGCAAGGTGAAGCCGTCGGTGCGGGTCATCAACGCGGCGCGCGGCGGCATCGTCGACGAGCACGCGCTCGCCCTGGCGCTCAAGGAGGGCCGGGTCGCCGGCGCCGGCATCGACGTGTTCGCGTCCGAGCCGACCACCGAGTCGCCGCTGTTCGACTTCGAGTCGGTCGTCGTCACGCCGCACCTCGGCGCGTCCACCGACGAGGCCCAGGAGAAGGCGGGCGTGTCGGTGGCGCGCTCCGTCCGGCTGGCCCTCGCGGGCGAGCTGGTGCCCGACGCCGTCAACGTCAAGGGCGGCGCCATCGCCGAGGACGTCCGGCCCGGCATCCCGCTGGCCGAGAAGCTCGGCCGCATCTTCACCGCGCTGGCCGCCGGCGTCGCGACGCAGCTCGACGTCGAGGTCCGCGGCGAGATCACCGCGCACGACGTGAAGATCCTCGAGCTGGCCGCGCTGAAGGGGGTCTTCGCCGACGTCGTCGAGGACCCGGTCTCCTACGTCAACGCGCCGCTCATCGCCGCCGACCGCGGTGTCGAGGTCCGGCTGATCACCGACGAGGAGTCGGCCGACTACCGCAACCTCGTCACGCTGCGCGGCGTGCTGGCCGACGGGCGGACGGTGTCCGTGTCGGGCACGCTGTCCGGGCCGAAGCACGTCGAGAAGATCGTCGAGGTGCTGGGCTACGACATCGAGGTGGTGCCGGCCGAGCACATGGCGTTCCTGCGCTACACCGACCGGCCGGGCGTCGTCGGCACCGTCGGGCGGGTGCTCGGCGAGGCCGACGTCAACATCGCCGGCATGCAGGTCAGCCGCACCGGCAAGGGCGGCCAGGCGCTCGTCGCCATGACCGTCGACCAGGCCGTCCCGGGCCAGGTGCTCGACGACATCGTCGCCGCCATCGGCGCCGAGTGGGGCCGCACCGCCGACCTCGACGGCTGAGGTTCCTCCGTACGTCCCGGACTCCCGCCGCGCCCACGGTGGCGCGGCGGGAGTCCGTGCGTTCCGATCTCGCATCCTGAGACCAACCGCCATTCCGCGAGACGGCGGTCGTCGAGCTTCATATGCTAGGACGACCGAGTACATCAGTGGGGTGCCCATGACCGAAGAACAGCAGCAGGCCCTGGAGGCCCGGCACGCGTTGCAGGAGGCCATCGACCGTCGCGACAACGGCGGCGAGTACGGCCGGAGTGAGCTCTCCAGTACCAGTCGCTGACCAGGGCCGACGCGACCCGCGTCCGAATCGCGGGACGCAGGTGCCATCATGTGGACGACGGTCGTACGGTGTGGGCCATGTCGCGCAGTCTCAACCTGGCAGTCATCCCGGGTGACGGGATCGGTACCGAGGTCGTCACCGAGGGTCTGAAGGTGCTCGACGCCGTGCTGGCGGGCACCGACGTCAAGGTCGGCGCCACGACGTACGACCTGGGCGCCAAGCGCTGGCACGCGACCGGCGAGACGCTGCCCGACGCCGTGCTCGAGGAGCTGCGCGGGCACGACGCCATCCTGCTCGGCGCCGTGGGCGACCCGGACGTGCCGAGCGGCGTGCTGGAGCGCGGGCTGCTGCTCCGGCTGCGCTTCGAGCTCGACCACTACGTGAACCTGCGCCCGTCCCGCCTGTTCCCGGGCGTCGCCACCCCGCTGCGTGACCCCGGCGAGGTCGACTTCGTCGTCGTCCGCGAGGGGACCGAGGGTCCGTACGTCGGCAACGGCGGCGCGCTGCGCGTCGGCACGCCGCACGAGGTCGCCAACGAGGTCAGCGTCAACACCGCGTTCGGCGTCGAGCGGGTGGTGCGCGACGCGTTCGCCCGCGCGCAGGCCCGGCCGCGCCGGAAGCTCACCTACGTGCACAAGCACAACGTGCTGGTGCACGCCGGGCACCTGTGGCGGCGGACGGTCGAGCGGGTCGGCCAGGAGTTCCCCGACGTCGCCGTCGACTACCTGCACGTCGACGCCGCCACGATCTTCTTCGTCACCGACCCCGGCCGGTTCGACGTCATCGTCACCGACAACCTGTTCGGCGACATCCTCACCGACCTCGCGGCCGCCATCACCGGCGGCATCGGCCTCGCGGCCAGCGGCAACGTCAACCCCGACCGCACCGCGCCGTCCATGTTCGAGCCGGTGCACGGCTCCGCGCCCGACATCGCCGGTCAGGGCGTCGCCGACCCGACCGCCACCGTGCTGTCGGTGAGCCTGCTGCTCGACCACCTCGGGCTGTCCGAGCAGGCCGGCCGCATCGTCGACGCCGTCGCGGCGGACCTGAGCGAGCGGGGAACGACGGCGCGCCGCACGACCGAGATCGGCGACGCGCTCGCCGCCCGCGTCACGGCCTGACGCCGCCCGTGGCATAGAGCGCCTCGACGCTGCCGGACGGGTAGGACTTCGCGCTGCGCAGCGTCAGGTCCTGGCGCGCGGCCAGGTCGGCGAACATCGAGCTGCCGCGGCCGAGGACCACGGGACTGACCTTGAGCCAGTACTCGTCGACGAGGCCGGCCGCGGCCAGCCCGCGCAGGGTCTTGACGCCGCCGAACGCCACGATCGCCGCGCCGTCGACCTCCTTGAGCCGGCGGACCCGGTCCACACCGTCGCCCGCGGCCAGCCGCGAGTTCGGCCAGATGCTGACGTCGAAGCCGTCGTCGTTCGTCAGCACGACCTTCGGGGTGGCGTTCAGCCAGTCGGCCATCGGGCTGTCGACCTTCGTCCAGTACGCCTCCATGTCGAGGAAGGTCTGGCGGCCGACGAGGATGGTGTCGGCGGTCGAGCGGAACCTCTCGGCCAGGTCGTTCTCCAGCTCGGGGTCGTCGGCGATGAAGTCGAGCGAGGCGAGGTCGTCGTGCGGCCCCGCCATGTAGCCGTCGACGGTGACGTTGCAGGACACGATCAGGGATCGCATGGGGTATCTCCTTGGAATGACGGATCGGCTCAACTGATCAGCGTGCTACAGCAGGAGCAGGAGTTGAACGGCCAATAGGACGTCGATCACGCCACACCACTCGGCGAACGATCGCGCCACCACCCGGTCGAGACGGAGGTGGACGAAGTCCCACACGCCGTGCAGGAACCAGCCGGCCGCGACCAGGACGACGCCGAGGTCCGGCCGCGTCGCGAGCAGTGCCAGCCCCGCGAACGTCAGCACGCCGAAGCCGGCGAGGCCGAGCGCCTGCACGCGCAGGGAGCCGTCCCGGCGCAGCTCGCCGTCGGCCACGCTCCAGGCCAGTACGACGAGCGCCAGCGACGACAGGACGACGGCGGGCGAGACGAGGTCGAGCGTGCGGGCGATCACGACGATCGCGATGATCGACCCGACCACCGGCCAGGTCGCCCGGCGCCGTCCCAGCTTGGCGACCGTCAGGTAGGCCAGCGGCAGCATCATCAGGGCGTTGCCCAGGCTGTCGGCGAGCACGCCGGCCTCCGGCGCGCCGCCCAGGAAGCCGGGGAGCGAGATCGCGACGGCGACCGCCGTGGGCCACCGTGCCAGGACGCGCCGGAGCGCGCCGCTCTCCGGTGTGGTGGTCAGGTTCGTGTCCATGTGACCACCGTGCCGGACGGGCCGCGCAAGCCGCCCATGCACATTGTCACGTCTTGTCGTGCGCCCCGGGACGCTCAGATCCAGCCGGAGTCCCGCGCCAGCTCGAACGCCTCGGCCCGGGTCGCGACGCCGAGTTTCTGGGTCACCCGGGAGAGCTGGTTGCGCACCGTGCCGGGCGAGAGGAACAGCTCGCGGGCGACGTCGCGGATCGGCCGGTCGGCGTTGGCGCAGCGCAGGACGACGGCCTCGCGGTTGGTCAGCGGCGACGGCGGCGCGGTGAGGGCCTCGGCGCCGAGGATCGGGTCGACGTAGCGGTGCCCTTCGTGGACGCGCCGGACCACGTCGGCCAGCGCCGTGCCCGGCGCTCCCTTGGCGAGGAATCCGCGGGCGCCGGAGGCCAGCGCCTGCCGCAGCACCAGCGGCCGGCCGTGCCCGGTGAGGATCACCGCCGCGCACTCGGGCAGCGCCCGGCCCAGCTCCGCGACGACCTCGAGCCCGTCCAGCCCGGGCATCTGCAGGTCGAGCACCGCGACGTCCGGACGGTGCCGCAGCGCGAGGTCCAGGGCGGCCCGGCCGTCGGCAGCGGCCGCGACGACGTCGATGTCGGGCTCGCGAGCCAGCAGCCCGGCGAGGGCGACCCGGATCAGCTCCTCGTCCTCCGCGAGCAGCACCCTGATCGTCGCATCGTCGTCGTTCGCCTCGTCGCGCACACGGACAGTGTCCGGATCGGGCGGCCGCGACGCAATGTCACGAGCGCTGCCGCCCCGGGAGGTCCACCCGCAGCTCGAAGCCGCCGTCGACCCGCCCGGCGGTCAGGGTCGCGCCGAGGTCGGCCGAGCGGACGGCCAGCCCGGCCAGGCCGGTGCCGCCCGGCCGGTCCGAGCCGGTTCCGGGGAGGTCCCCGGAACCGCCGCCGTCGTCGACGACCACGAAGGCGCGGCCACCCGGTGCGGCGGTGAGGCCGATCCGGACCCGCTCGGCCCGCGCGTGACGCAGGATGTTCGTGACGGCCTCGCGGACGACGGCGGCGAGCAGGGCCGACTCGGCCGCTGTCAGGGGCAGCGGTGCCAGCTCGACCCCGACCTCGACGCCGGCGGACGTCAGCACCAGCCGCGCCGACTCGAGCTGGTGCCGCAGGTCCGTCACGGTGTCGCCGTGGACGGCCTGCCGCACCTCGACGAGGGTGGCCGCGGCGACCTGCCTGATCCCGTCGCTCTCGGCGCGCGCCTGCTCGGGATCGGTGCCGGCCAGGCCGGCGGCCAGCTCGGCCTTGAGCGCGATCACCGTCAGACGATGTCCGAGCAGGTCGTGCAACTCCCGGCTCATCCGCAGCCGCTCCTCGGCCACCGCCAGCGCCGCGTCGGACTCCCGGGCCCGTTCCGTGCCGTGCAGCAGCGCCAGCAGCCAGACCAGCGCGTGCTGCATCACCACCATCGCGATCGTGGCGCCCCCGAGCGTCAGCAGCTGTGTCAGGGCGGACGTGCCGAAGGCGAGCGCCCCCGCCGTCGCCGCCACCGTGAACGCCGCAACGACGCCCGCCGTGACGGCCCACGGCATGGCGACGGCGACCGCACCGGCCACCATCCCGGCCAGCCACGCCCACGGAGCCTCGTCCGGGCCGGCCCACTGGAAGGCCGGCCACCACAACGCCAGCGTGAGGACGACCGCGGCTCCGGCCGGCGCGCGGCGGGCGCCGGCGTCGACCCGGGCGCTGGTGGCGGCCCGCAGCATCAGGCTGACGGCGACGGCGGCGGCCAGCAGTCCCGCCGCGAACGCGACCTCGAGCGGGCGCGACGGCGGCTGCGTCATTCGCCAGGGGATGACCAGCAGCCACACCGAGTTGCCGATCAGGACGGTGAGGACGACCCGGCGCGCGGTCGTGAACTCAGGCATGTGCCCACCCTCTCGCGGGTTCGATCCGGCGCGGTCCCATACGCCGAGCCTCGCAGCCGCGCCCCGCAGCGCGGACATGACGCCAGTCATGCCCCGCCGTGACGACGTGCTCCCGATCTTGACACCCCCTGACCCACCCACTTGTATGTGACATGGCACAAATCGGAACCTTCGGACATGGGAGACAGGCGTGGTCAGAGCCCGCAGGTTGCTCGCTGTACCCGTCGCCCTCACGCTGACCGCGACCGCCGCGGTCGCCACCAGCGTGGGAGCCGGCGCCGACGAACCCGGCATCGTCGTCGAGGACGGCGTGACCCAGCCCGTCTTCGGCTACGACGACGCGATCCGCGAGCGCGTCTTCATCACGTCGCCGTACGACTCGGACGCGAACGGCGAACTCGACGTCATCGCCATCGACATCATGCGCCCGGCCGCCAGCGAGCAGGGGCTCGACGTCCCGGTGATCATGGACCCGAGCCCGTACTACTCGACCCTCGGCCGCGGCAACGAGTCGGAGCTGAAGGCCGACCTCGACGGCGACGGGCTGCTGGACCGCTGGCCGCTGTTCTACGACAACTACTTCGTGCCGCGCGGCTACGCCGTGGTCCTGATGGACATGATCGGCACCAACAACTCGACCGGCTGCCCGACGGTGCACGACGACTCGGACAACCTGTCGCCGAAGGTCGTCATCGACTGGCTGAACGGCCGCATCCCCGGCGTCGACGCGAACGGCGACGAGGTCATGGCCGACTGGCACAACGGGAAGACCGGCCTGATCGGCAAGTCCTACGACGGGACGCTGGCGAACGGCACCGCGGTGTCCGGCGTCGAAGGGCTGACCACGATCGTCCCGATCAGCGCGATCTCCAGCTACTACGACTACACCCGCAGCAACGGCGTCGTGCAGCGCGGCAACAACTATCTCGCCAGCCTCGCCAACACGGTGACGAACCCGGACCGCCGCGACCACTGCCGCCCGGTCCGCGACGTCCTCTCCGCCAACGACGGCGACGAGACCGGCGACTACACGCCGTTCTGGCACGTCCGCGACTACAACCGCGACGTCGACAAGGTGAAGGCCAGCGTCTTCGTCGTGCACGGCCTGAACGACGAGAACGTCCGCCCCGACCACTTCAGCAAGTGGTGGTACGGCCTCGCCGAGAACGACGTGCCGCGCAAGCTCTGGCTGACCCAGACCGGCCACATCGACCCGTTCGACTTCCGCCGCGACGCGTGGGTCGACGAGATCCACAAGTGGTTCGACTTCTGGCTCCACGACGTCGACAACGGGATCATGGACGAGCCGATCGTCGACATCGAGCGCGCGCCCGACGTGTGGGAGACGGCGAACGACTGGCCGATCCCGGGGTCGCGGCCGACGCGCGTCTGGCTGGAGCCGAACCCGGGCGCGTCCGGCGGCCTCTCCGTCATCCCGAACCGCCCGCTCGACCCGGCGCTGAGCTTCACCGACGACCCGGGCCAGCGCGAGACGGCGATGGTGTCGAACGAGCAGACGGTGACGCCGAACCGGCTGGTCTACCTGTCCGAGCCGCTGACGGGGCCGCTGCACATCTCCGGGACGCCGACGGTCCAGCTGCAGGCGACGGTGAACGCGGAGGACACCAACTTCGGCGCGATCCTGGTCGACTACGGGCCGGCCGAGCGGGTGCAGCGGGCCGGCGACGGCGTCGTCACCGGCACCGTCGAGGACTGCTGGGGCGACACCGCCACCTGGGGCGGCTACGCGGAGGACGCCTGCTACAAGGAGGTGTTCAAGCGGGTCGCGCTCACCCAGCGCGAGGTGGTGACCAAGGGGATCGTCGACGGGGTCAACCTGTACGACTACAGCACACCGACGCCGCTGGTGCCGGGCGCCAAGTACGACGTCGAGTTCCCGCTGCTGCCGGAGGACTACGTGTTCCCGGAGGGGCACCGCATCGGCGTGATCATCGTCGGCAGCTACCGCGACTACGGCAGCCAGGCCGACCCCCATCGCGCCACGATCTCGATCCTGCCGCAGCGCAGCCTCATCGAGTTGCCGATCGTCGGCGGCCGGGCCGCGGCCTCGGCCGCCGGCCTGGAGTAGCGCACGACTCACTGGACATGGGAGGCACACATGGTCAGAGCCCGCAGGTTGCTCGCCTTACCCGCCGCCCTCGCGTTGACCGCCACGGCGGCGGTCGCCGGCGCGGGAGCGGGAGCGGCGGACGAACCCGGCGTCGTCGTGGCGGACGGGGTCACCCAGCCCGTCTTCGGTTACGACGACGCGATCAGGGAACGCGTCTTCATCACGTCGCCGTACGACTCCGACGGTGACGGCGTGGTGGACGTCATCGCCGTCGACATCATGCGCCCGGCGGCCAGTGACCAGGGCCTGAAGGTGCCGGTCATCATGGACCCGAGCCCGTACTACTCGACCCTCGGCCGCGGCAACGAGTCGGAACTGAAACTGGACCAGGACGGCGACGGGCTGCTGGACCGCTGGCCGCTGTTCTACGACAACTACTTCGTGCCGCGCGGCTACGCCATCGTGCTGATGGACATGATCGGCACGAACAACTCCACCGGCTGCCCGACCACCGGCGACGTCTCGGACAACCTGTCGCCGAAGGTGGTCGTCGACTGGCTGAACGGCCGCATCCCGGGCGTCGACGCGAACGGCGACGAGGTGGTCGCCGACTGGCACAACGGCAGGACCGGCCTGATCGGCAAGTCCTACGACGGCACCCTGGCCAACGCGACGGCCGCGTCCGGCGTCGACGGCCTGACGACGATCGTGCCGATCAGCGCGATCTCCAGCTGGTACGACTACACCCGCAGCAACGGCGTCGTCACCCGCGGGAACAACTACCCGTCGTCGCTGTCGAACACCGTCACCAACCCGGCCCGGCGCGAGCACTGCCGGCCGGTCCGCGACGTCCTGGCCGCCACCGACGGCGACGAGACCGGCGACTACACGCCGTTCTGGCAGGTCCGCGACTACAACCCCGACGCCGGCAAGGTGAAGGCCAGCGTGTTCGTCGTGCACGGCCTGAACGACGAGAACGTCCGCCCCGACCAGTTCAGCAAGTGGTGGTACGAGCTGGCCGAGAACGACGTGCCGCGCAAGCTCTGGCTGACCCAGACCGGTCACATCGATCCGTTCGACTTCCGCCGCGCCGAATGGGTCGACGAGTTGCACCGCTGGTTCGACTACTGGCTGCAGGACATCGACAACGGGATCATGGACGAGCCCATCGCCGACGTCGAGCGGGCGCCGGACGTGTGGGACGAGTACAACGACTGGCCCGTCCCCGGCGCGCGGGAGACACGGCTCTGGCTGCGGCCGTCCACCACGACGGCCGGACGGCTCTCCGTCACGCCGAACCGCCCGTCCGACCCCGTGCTGAGCTTCGTCGACGACCCGGCCCAGCGCGAGACCGCGATGATCACCAACGAGCTCGCGGTGCAGCCGAGCCGGCTGGCCTACGTGTCCGAGCCGCTGACGGCGCCGCTGCACATCTCCGGGACGCCGACGGTGACCCTGAACGCGTCCGTCAGCACCACCGACACGAACCTCGGCGCGATCCTGGTCGACTACGGGCCGGCCGTCCGGGTGCAGCGGGCCGGCGACGGCGTCGTCACCGGCACCGTCGAGGACTGCTGGGGCGAGACCGCCACCTGGGGCGGCTTCGCCGAGGACGCCTGCTACCGGCAGGTCGCGAAGCGGGTCGCCGAGACCGAGCGGGAGGTCGTCACCAAGGGGATCGTCGACGCCGTCAACCTGAACGACTACGGCACGGTGACCCCGCTGGTGCCGGGCCGGTCGTACACCATGGGGTTCCCGCTGCTGCCGGAGGACTACGTGTTCCCGGAGGGGCACCGCATCGGCGTGATCATCGTCGGCAGCTACCGCGACTACGGCAGCCAGACCGACCCGAACCGCGCCACCATCACGGTCGACCCGCTGCGGACGCTGATCGAGCTGCCGATCGTCGGCGGCCGGCCGGCGGCGGTGGCGGCCGGGCTGCGGTAGGTCCCCGCCGACCAGGCGGCCACCCACGGTCGCCTGGTCGGTGAACCTTCCGTGAATCCCGCTGTGAACAGGCACTTCGCCGTCGACCTCCGCGTCGGGGCCTGCCACCGTTGGGGTGTGAGCCTGACTCGCTACGGAGTGGAGCCGCACGTGCTGGCCATCGCCCACCGGGGTGGGGCGGGGCTGGCTGCCGAGAACACCCTGGCCGCGTTCGAGCGGTCGTACGCCCTCGGGCTGCGCTACCTCGAGACCGACGTCCGCGTCACCTCCGACGGCGTCTGCCTGGCCTTCCACGACGCACGGCTCGGCCGCGTCACCGATGGCCGCGGGCTGGTCCGGCGGCACACGTGGGACGAGGTCCGGCGCCTGACGGTGCTCGGCGCGGAGCCGGTGGCCCGGCTGGACGACGTCCTGGCCGCCTTCCCGGACGCGAGGTTCGTCATCGACGTCAAGGACGAGGCGTCGCTGGAACCGCTGTCGCGCGTGCTGCGGGCCGCGAACGCCGTCGAGCGGGTGTGCCTCGCCGGGGCGTGGGACGGGTGGCTGGCGGCGCTGCGGGCCGACCTCGGGCCGGGGCTGTCGTGCGCGCTGGGCTGGCGGTCGCTGGTGTCGTGGCTGCTCTGCTCGCATGGCCGGGTCGCACCGCCGCGGCGGGTGGCCAGCGGGGGTTTCGTGCACGTGCCGTTGCGCTGGGGTAGACTCCCGATATTCATCGACCGTCTGGTCGAAGGCGCCCATGACCTGGGGTTGCGCCTCATCGTTTGGACGGTTGACGACCCTGTCACGATGCATCGGCTGATCCACGCCGGCGTCGACGGCATCATCACCGACCGGCCCGACGTGCTGCGGGAGGTGCTGATCGCCGAGGGTCGTTGGCCTCGCACCGTTTACGCAGAACGCGATGATCGGTAGCGTTGGTTGGACGTCCAACTAGTTCTCGAGGAGCACAGCCATGACACCGACCGCAGCGGCACTGGAGTTCTCGACGACGCTCACGTCGAGCCCGGTATCGCCCGAGCGCCGGTCGGAGATCCTGGCGAACCCCGGGTTCGGCACCAACTTCACCGACCACATGGTCACCGCCAGCTGGACCCCCGACGGCTGGCACGATGCCGGGCTGCGTCCGTACGCCCCGCTCGCGCTCGACCCCGCCACCGCGGTGTTCCACTACGCGCAGGCGATCTTCGAGGGACTCAAGGCCTACCGGCACGCCGACGGCTCCATCTGGACGTTCCGGCCCGAGGCCAACGGCGAGCGCATGCAGCGCAGCGCCCACCGCATGGCGCTGCCGTCGCTGCCCGCCGACTCATTCGTCGAGGCCGTCGACCTGCTGGTCCGCGCCGACGCCGACTGGGTGCCGTCCGGCGGTGAGACCAGCCTCTACCTGCGTCCGTTCATGTTCGCCTCCGAGGTGTTCCTCGGCGTGCGCCCGGCCAAGCAGGTCACGTTCTGCGTCATCGCATCGCCGGCCGGCGCCTACTTCTCGTCCGGCGTGAAGCCGGTCGACATCTGGCTGTCGTCCGAGTACACCCGGGCGGCGCCCGGCGGCACCGGCGCGGCGAAGTGCGCGGGCAACTACGCGGCCAGCCTCATCGCCCAGCAGGAGGCCATCGAGCACGGCTGCGACCAGGTCTGCTTCCTCGACGCCGTCGAGGGCAAATGGGTCGAGGAGCTCGGCGGCATGAACCTGTACTTCGTGCACGCCAACGGCTCCATCGTCACGCCCGAGCTGACCGGCACCATCCTCGAGGGCATCACCCGCGACTCCATCCACGCGCTGGCCGCCGACCGCGGCTACAAGGTCGACGAGCGCCGCTTCTCCATCGACGAGTGGCGCGAGGGTGTGGCGTCCGGCGACATCACCGAGGTGTTCGCCTGCGGCACGGCCGCGGTGGTCACGCCGCTGGGCCGGCTGGCGTGGCAGGGCGGCGAGCTGTCCATGGGCGCCGAGCCCGGCCCGGTGACGTCCGAGCTCCGCGCCGCGCTGCTCGACGTCCAGTACGGCCGCGCCGACGACCCCCACGGCTGGATGCACCGCGTCGCCTGACCGCCCGCTTTGTCACCTGATCGTCTCCACGATGTGGACGGAAACGATCAGGTGACGGTGGCGTAGCGCTGCGCCCCGCTTTGTCACCTGATCGTCTCCACGATGTGGACGGAAACGATCAGGTGACGTACGCGCACACAGAGCGGCCGTTGTGTCACCTGATCGTCAGGTGTCCGCATGCTGGAGATGATCAGGTGACGAAGGCGTGGGCGCCGTCGTGTGCGTCCGATCGCCCTGGCTGCGGCGTCGTCATGGGGTCCGTCTCCACCGGCCGGGTGAACTGTGTCATACTGCTGCACGATGACTTTCTGTCTGATTATTCCGTAGGCGCGCCGGCACCCAGCACCATGCCAGGCGCGCAGACCTCTCGCATCCGCGGGAGGTCTTTTGTTTTGTCAGCAGACCCCCCGTGAGGACAGAGCAGTGACCGACCCCGAGCAGTTCCACGTCTACGACACCACGCTCCGCGACGGCGCCCAGCAGGAAGGCCTGTCGCTCTCCGTGCAGGACAAGCTCGCCATCGCCAGTCACCTGGACGAGCTCGGGGTCGGCTTCATCGAGGGTGGCTGGCCGGGCGCCGTCCCGAAGGACACCGAGTTCTTCCGCCGCGCCCGCACCGAGCTGAACCTGACGCACGCGAAGCTGGCGGCGTTCGGCGCCACCCGGAAGGCGGGCACCACGGCGGCCGAGGACCCGCAGGTGCGGGCGCTGCTCGACGCCGAGACGCCGGTCGTGACGCTGGTCGCGAAGAGCCACGTCGGGCACGTCGAGCGGGCGCTGCGCACCACGCTCGACGAGAATCTCGCGATGATCGCCGACACCGTCGGCTTCCTCGTGCAGAACGGCCGCCGCGTCTTCCTCGACGCCGAGCACTTCTTCGACGGCTACCGGACGAACCCCGAGTACTCGCTGCGGGTGCTGCGCACCGCCACCGGCGCCGGCGCCGACGTCGTCGTGCTGTGCGACACCAACGGCGGCATGCTGCCCGACGACGTCGGCGCGACGGTGCGCGACGTGCTCGCGCGCACGGGCGCCCGGGTCGGCATGCACGCCCACAACGACACCGGCTGTGCCGTCGCCAACTCCGTCGCCGCCGTCGACGCGGGCGCCACCCACGTGCAGGGCACCGTCAACGGGACGGGGGAGCGCACCGGCAACGCCGACATCATGACGGTGGTCGCGAACCTGCAGCTCAAGCGCGATCTGACGGTGCTGCCGGAGGGCGCGCTGCAGGAGGCCACCCGCATCGCGCACGCCGTCTCCGAGCTGACCAACATCGTGCCCTACTCGCGGCAGCCCTACGTCGGTGCCAGCGCGTTCGCGCACAAGGCCGGCCTGCACGCCAGCGCGATCAAGGTCGACCCCGACCTCTACCAGCACACCGACCCCGCGCGGGTCGGCAACGACATGCGGCTGCTGGTGTCCGACATGGCCGGCCGGGCGAGTGTCGAGCTGAAGAGCCGCGAGCTGGGCTACGACGTGTCCGGCGACCGCGAGCTGGTCACCCGGGTCACCCAGCGGGTGAAGGACCTCGAGGCGGCCGGCTACACGTTCGAGGCGGCCGACGCGTCGTTCGAGCTGCTGCTGCGCGAGGAGGCCGAGGGCCGGCCCAGCTACTTCGACGTGGAGTCGTGGCGGGTCATCACCGAGTCGCGGCCCGGCGGCGACGCCATCAGCGAGGCGACGGTGAAGCTGCGGGCGGGGGGCGAGCGCGTCGTGGTGACCGGTGAAGGCAACGGTCCGGTCAACGCGCTCGACCACGCCCTGCGCACCGCGATCGGTGCGCTCTACCCGGAGATCGCCAAGTTGGAGCTGATCGACTTCCGGGTGCGGATCCTGGACGCGGCCCACGGCACGGACGCGGTGACGCGCGTGCTCGTGGAGATGACGGACGGCAAGACGTCCTGGGAGACCGTGGGTGTCGGAGCCAACATCATCGAGGCCTCGTGGGAGGCGCTCGTCGACGCCGTCACCTACGGACTGCTGCGCCAGGGGGAGTCGGCGATCAGCTGACCAGCTTGAATGCGCTGCTCATGACGGCCGACGCGTCGGCCCACGTGGGCAGCTCGTCGATCTCGATGATGGTACGGCGGAGAGGTTCGGTGTCGTACAGTTCGACCCGCCAGCCGTTGCTGCCGTGGTCGAGGATCCCCCGAATCACCTTGGGTCCTTTCTCGTAAGAATGTTTCCTGCGGTATCGCCGAAGTGAAGTCTGTCACTTTCTGCGCGCGATGTCGCATCGAAATTCGGTGAGTCGACCAAGATCAGCCGTTCGGCCGACACGTGATCAGCGTGTCGGCCGAACGGCTGCGCCCGTCGATCACTCCGCCAGGGGGTGTCTGACGGGTATTGGTGGATGCGGGCGGCGTCCAGGGGCCGGTCCAGCAAGGCGGAGGAGGAGGTCGATGCGGTGCCATCGAGTGACGACGACAACGCAGCTGGTCGGTTCCTGGGCGTCGATCCGCGCCGCCGAAGATCCGTCAGTCACCCCCTAGGGCGGCCCCGGTCTCGAGCAGGCTCTTGAGGTCGCTGAGCACCCAGGCGTGCCCGCCGCCGGCCCCCTCGGCCTCGTTGTCGCCGCGGGACAGCGCGGCCAGCAGCGGCGCGCCGGCCAGTTCGTGCGTCAATGTCAGCGAGCAGGACTTGCCGTCGGGCGCGGGCGAGATCTCGTGGGTGATGCGGGTGAAGCCCTCCTCGGCCATCGCCGGGTCCATCAGCATCCGGAACGTCGTCACCAGGCGCCGCGGCGGCTCGGCCTCGATCACCTCGCCGTCCACGATGACGTCGGGGCACGGGAACCCCTGCGCCTCGGCCGCGGCCTTGAACTCCGGCGTCGGCGCGACGGAGTAGGCGCCGCCCGGCCGCAGGTCGTAGCTGGCGATGCCGGTGTAGCCGTAGCGCGCCGTCCATTCCGGCTGCGTGATGGCCGCCCAGATCGCCTCCGGGGTGGCCTTGATGTAGATGCGATACACCTGCGTGGTGGTCACGGTCGCGGTCGTCATGATTCGTCCTCCAGTTCGGCCTTGAGCTCGATGAGCGCCGTCGTGTGGTGCTCGGTGTACTTGTCGATCCACCGGTCGTGGATCTCCCGGATCGGGACGGGGTTGAGGAAGTGCCACTTCTCCCGCCCCGACCGGCGCGTGACCACGAGGTTCGCTTCCTCCAGCACGCGCAGGTGCTTCATGACGCCGAAGCGGCTCATCTCCAGCTCGGACTCCAGCTCGGTCAGCGTGCGGCCGTCACGCGTGAAGAGCAGGTCGAGCAGGAAGCGCCGGGTGGGATCGGCGAGTGCCTTGAAGACCCGGTCGCCGGTCATGGCATCGACGATAGGTGACCAAAAGGTCACATGTCAATCCCTTCACACCGTCCGCCGCCGGTGCCATGCTGCGAAGAGGGGAAACATCAGGCGGCCCGGTGCCGCACGGCACGGGCCAGGGCTTCACGGGGGGCGATGGTCATGCCGAACGGCGAGGACGGGACGGGTACCCAGCTCATCGAGCGACCGTTCGAGAATCCGCACACGGGCGATCCGGTCCTGGGACCGGCGTACGCCGACGGGTACAAGGAGGGCGCGTTCGGCGACCACAGGCTGGACAACAACCCGGTGGGTGAGCCGGGACCGGCCACGGACGCGTTCACTGAGGGCTTCGACGACGGCATGGCCCGGTTCGAGGCCTACAAGAAGGGGTTCAAGCGAGGCATCACCGTCGGCCTCCGCGGCACGACGACCGACGACTTCGTCCCGCCGCCACTGGGCGCCGAGCACGTCGAGGACCTGAAGGCGGCCTGGCTGGAGGGCCGGGCCGACGGCCTGGGGGTGGCCCGGATCGTGCGCGACGGCATCGCCGACAAGGCGTTGGAGACGTCGGCCTTCGACACGCCCACGGGGCCGATCCACTCGACGCCGACGAGCGGCGGCCGCTTCTACTCCCAGGAGTTCAACGGCGACCGGGTGATCTATTTCCTGCATCCGTCCGGCGACGCGATCGCGATCGACGCGCCGATCTACGCGGAGTACAAGGAACTCGGCGGGCTCGGCAGCTTCCTGGGCCGGCCGCTCTCCGACACGAAACGGGTGCCCGACGGCCGCGGGAAGGTCACCGAATTCGAGAACGGCACCATGTACTCGACCACAGCCACCGGCGCGCACGAAGTGCACGGGCAGATCGGCGCCAAGTGGAAGGAACTGGGCGGGCCCACCAGTGACCTCGGCTACCCGACCAGCAACGAGCAGATCGAGCGGGCCGACCGCGGCAAGGTGAACACCTTCGAGCACGGCGACATCTACCTCTGGGAGGACCTCGGCGTCCAGGTGGTCCGCAGCATCCAGGTCCGCTACCGCGGGCAGAACTGCTTCGCGGAGTCCGACGAGCTCTCCGCGCAGGACGAGACCTACGTCGTCGCCACGTCCGTCGGGCCGAACCGGGACGCCACCGTCTCCGTCCGTACGCCGATCGTCGGCGTCGACGCCGGCGGGTCGTTCCCGGACGCCATGGTCGTCTACCAGGGGCCGCCGGCCGGCATCGGCGCGCTCACCGTCACGATGGCCGAGCACGACACCGGCAACCCGGACGAGTACCGCGGCCAGATCGAGGCCGGGGTGCGGCTGGCGATGAACGGCCTCGCCGCCGCCGTCGCGGCGACCGGCGTCGGGCTCACCGTCAGCGGCATCGCCCTCGCCCTGGCCAACGCGGGTGCCGGGCCGATCGCCAACGCCATCAACGACGCCATCGACAGCGGCGACGACACGATCGGCACGGCCGTGTTCCCGCTGGCGCCCAAGGCACTGATCGGCCTCGCGCAGGCACCGCGGCAGCGCGAGCGTGACGTCGAGTTCCACCTCGCGACGCCGCTGCTCACCGGTGAGGGAGCGTACAAGGCCTACTTCGACGTGACCTTCGGCTGACGCCGCGTCGGTAGCGACGCGATCCTTTCGCTCGTCCGGCTCGTATCAGGAGGGGAGGACCATCGACCTGCGAAGGGGATAGACATGAAGCGCATACCCGCAGCCGTGCTCGCGTCGCTGGCGACGGCCGCGCTCGTGGCGCTGCCCGCGTCGGGCGGGCACGGGCACTCGAAGGGCCGCACCGTGGTCGAGGCCGACACCATGGTCGCGGTCGACGGGCCGTACGTCGGCGCCGCCAACCCGATCCGCGGCGTCAACGGCGGCGGCCTGCCGTGGCAGCTGGACAAGGCGGAGGTCGAGTTGTCCAGCAACGGCCGCATCGAGGTCGAGGTGGACGACCTCGTCCTGCTCGAAGCGGCGCCCGTGCCGCCGGACCGTCAGGGCGTCAACCCGGCGCCGAACTTCGTCGCCGTCGTCAGCTGCCTGACCACGGTCGACGGCGTCGCGACGACGGTGAACGTGGCCACCGACCCGTTCCCGGCGTCCACCGGCGGCGACTCGGAGATCAAGGACCGCGTCGACCTGCCGGAGCCGTGCATCGCCCCGGTCGTGTTCGTCGGGCCGAACGCGACCACCTGGTTCGCCGCGACGGGCGTCTGACGGGGTCTAGAGCCGGCCGGCTTCGCTGGCGGCCATGACGGGGGCGCCAGCGGCGTTGGACTCTGCGAGGTCGACGACGACGGTGAAGCCCCAGTCGTGGTCGCCGGCGGGGTCGTCGAGGATCTGCCGGACCTCCCAGCGGTCCGGGTGCTCGGTGACGATCAGCCGTTTCGCGCTGCGCGCGTCCGGGCCGATGCCGATGTCGGCGTGCTCGTCGAAGTACGGCTCCAGCGCGTCCTGCCAGTCGTCGGCCGTCCAGTCGTCCGCGGAGTCGAGCGCGGCCAGCCCGGCCCAGTCGCGCCGGGCGGCCAGCTCGACCCGCCGGAACAGCGCGTTGCGGACGCCGACCAGGAACGCCCGCCGGTTCTCGGTGATCGGCCGGGGCGCGTTCTCGACCGGGACCGCCCCGCCGTCGCCGTCGAGTGCTGCCGGGTTGCGCAGCGCCTCCCACTCGTCCAGCAGCGACGAGTCGACCTGGCGGACCAGCTCGCCCAGCCACTCGACGAGGTCGGCGACGTCCTCGGTGCGGGCCTCCTCGGGCACCGTCTGGCGCATGGCGCGGAAGGCGTCGGCGAGGTAGCGCAGCACCAGCCCTTCGGAGCGGGCCAGACTGTAGAACGCGACGTACTCGCCGAAGCTCATGGCGCGTTCGTAGAGGTCGCGGGCGACGGACTTGGGCGACAGCTCGTAGTCGCCGACCCACGGGTGGCTCTGCCGGTAGATCGTGAACGCGGCGTCGAGCAGCTCTTCCAGCGGCTTCGGGTGGGTGACGTCCTCGAGCAGCTCCATGCGCTCGTCGTACTCGATGCCCTCGGCCTTCATCGCGCCGATCGCCTCGCCGCGGGCCTTGTGCTGCTGCGCCGACAGCACCTGACGGGGGTCGTCCAGCGTCGCCTCGACGACGGAGAGCAGGTCCAGCGCGTGGGTGGGCGACTCCTGGTCGAGCAGGTCGAACGCGGCCAGCGCGAACGGAGACAGCGGCTGGTTGAGCGCGAAGTCCGGTTGCAGGTCGACGGTGAGACGCACCGTCCGCCCCTCGGCGTCGGGAGGGTCGACCCGCTCGACCACCTGGGCGGCGACCAGCGCCCGGTAGATCGCGATGGCGTCGTGGACGTGCTTGCGGGTGCGCGAGGGCGGCTCGTGGTTGTCGGTGAGCAGCGTGCGGGCGTGCGCGAACGCGTCGCCGGGCCGGCTGATCAGGCCCAGCACCATGGCGTTGCTGATCTCGAAGCTGGAGGTCAGCTGCTCCGGCTCGGCCGCGATGAGCCGCTGCATGCTGGCCTCGCCCCACGAGACGAACCCCTCGGGCGCCTTCTTCCGCACGACGCGTTTCAGCTTCTTCGGGTCGTCGCCGGCCTTCGCGACCAGCCGCTGGTTCTCGATCTCGTGCTCCGGCGCCTGGACGATCACCTCGCCGAGGGTGTCGTACCCGGCCCGGCCGGCCCGCCCGGCGATCTGGTGGAACTCGCGGGCGGAGAGCTGGCGCATGCGGACGCCGTCGTACTTGGTGAGGCCGGAGAAGACGACGGTGCGGATGGGGACGTTGATGCCGACGCCGAGGGTGTCCGTCCCGCACACCACCTTGAGCAGGCCGGCCTGCGTGAGCCGCTCGACCAGCCGGCGGTACTTCGGCAGCATGCCGGCGTGGTGGACGCCGATGCCAGCGCGCACCAGCCGGTTCAGCACCTTCCCGAACCCGGAGCTGAACCGGAACCCGCCGATCTCGGCGGCGATGCGGTCGCGCTGCTCGCGGCTGGCGACGTTCACGCTGACCAGCGCCTGCGCCCGCTCGATCGCCGCCGCCTGGGTGAAGTGGACGACGTACACCGGCGCGCGGTGCGTGGACAGCAGCTCGGCCAGCAGGTCGTGCGTCGCCTCGCGCGAGTACTGGTAGGTCAGCGGCACCGGGCGCTGCACCGACGTGACGACGGCGACCTCGCGGCCGGTGCGGCGGCGCAGGTCCTTCTCGAAGAACGACACGTCGCCGAGGGTGGCCGACATCAGCAGGAACTGCGCCTTCGTCAGCTCCAGCAGCGGCACCTGCCAGGCCCAGCCGCGCTGCGGGTCGGAGTAGAAGTGGAACTCGTCCATGACGACCTGGCCGACGTCGGCGTCGTCGCCGCTGCGCAGTGCGATGTTGGCGAGGATCTCGGCCGTGCAGCAGATGATCGGCGCCGTCGGGTTGACGCTGGAGTCGCCGGTCATCATGCCTACGTTGGCGGCGCCGAAGATCTCGATCAGCGCGAAGAACTTCTCCGACACCAGCGCCTTCAGCGGCGCCGTGTAGAACGTCCGCCGTCCGTCGGCCAGCGCCGCGAAGTGCGCCGCGACCGCCACCAGGCTCTTGCCCGACCCCGTCGGCGTGCTGAGGATGACGTGCGAGCCGGAGACCAGCTCGATCAGCGCCTCCTGCTGCGCCGGATACAGGTCGAAGCCGCGCTCGGCGGCCCACTCGGTGAAGGCGTCGTGGAGGGAGTCCGGATCGTGGTCAGCGCGTTCGAGCGACGTCGTCAGATCCGTAGGCACGGTCACCGAGCCTACGGTCGCCGAAGGCGAACAGCCAGCCCACGGCCAGGAACACCACCGTGATGCCGGCCGCGTTCAGCAGCGTCCGCCCGTACCCGAGCTCGGCCACGTCGATGAACGGGTACGGGTACCAGTCGACGACGTCGCCGCGGATCAGCGTGTAGATCAGCCAGGCGACCGGCCAGCTCAGGCTGAGGACGATGGTGCGCGGCTCGATCCGCGGCCACGGGCCGAACAGCAGCCAGCCGATGACGCCCAGCAGCGGCGACAGGTAGTGGAAGCCGATGTTGGTGAGCACCGCGGCGCCGTCGAGGCTGACCTCGCCGCGCAGCAGCGTCACGTAGACGACGCCGGTGACGGCGATGCCGATGAGGCCGGCGAGGCGCAGTACGCGGAAGGCGCGGCCGTCCGCGTCCGGCCTGACGACGAGGATCGCCGCGCCGATGCCGAGCAGAATGTTCGACTGCACGGTGAAGTAGCTGGGGTAGTTCACCAGCCGCATCGCCCGCGACGGCGGGACGGTGCCGTCCTCGACCAGCACGTTGGTGCCCTGGAACACCAGCACCAGCTGCGTGATCAGGGACGCGACGATGACCAGCAGGGTCACGACGTGCCACCAACGGGCCGCCACGGGGTTCGACCGCATGGTCGGAGCGTAGCGGGAACAGCCCCGTGGCCGGGGCGGTTGTCACGATCATGCATGGTGAGTTCAAGGTGCCGGGCGGCAAGCTGGTCGTCGTCGACCTCGACGTCCTCGACGGCGTCATCCGGCACGCGCGCGTCAGCGGCGACTTCTTCCTCGAACCCGACGACGCGCTGGAACGCATCGATGCCGCGCTGGTGGGGGCGCCGGTCTCGCTGTCCGCGGCGGAGCTGGCGGCGCGGGTCGACGGTGTCCTCGACGGCGTCGTCATGCTCGGGTTCTCCGCCGAGGCGGTCGCCGTGGCCGTCCGCCGGGCCCTCACCGGCGCGACGTCCTGGACCGACCACGACTGGTACTTCCTGCACGAGGGCCCGCAGCCGCCGGCGCTGCAGATGGCGCTCGACCAGGTGCTGGCCGAGCAGGTCGGCGCGGGGGAGCGGCCGCCGACGCTGCGGGTGTGGGAGTGGTCGTCGAACGCGGTGATCATCGGCAGCTTCCAGTCGCTGCGCAACGAGGTCGACCTCGACGGCGCCGCGCGGCACGACGTCACCGTGGTGCGGCGCATCTCCGGCGGCGGCGCGATGTTCGTCGAGCCGGGCAACACCATCACCTACTCGCTGTACGTGCCCGAGTCGCTGGTGTCCGGCCTCTCCTTCGTCGACTCCTACGCCTTCCTCGACGAGTGGGTGGTGGCGGCGCTGCGCGCCCTCGGTATCGAGGCGAGCTACCAGCCGATCAACGACATCACCTCACCGGCCGGCAAGATCGCCGGCGCCGCCCAGAAGCGCCTCGCCGGCGGCGTCGTCCTGCACCACGTGACCATGGCCTACGACATCGACGCCGCGAAGATGCTCGAGGTCCTGCGCATCGGCCGCGAGAAGCTGTCCGACAAGGGCACGAAGAGCGCCAACAAGCGGGTCGACCCGCTCCGGTCGCAGACCGGCCTGCCCCGCGCCGACGTCATCGACCGCATGGTCGGCACCTTCCGCGCCCGCTACGGCCTCACCGACGACGCGCTGGACGAGAAGACGCTGTGGCTGGCCGAGGACCTCGTCGTCTCGAAGTTCGGCACCGGCGACTGGCTCACCCGGGTTCCGTGACGGCGAGCAGCCGCTCGCGCAGCGTCGCGCCGCGGGCGGCGAAGGCGCGCTGCCGCTCGACATAGTCGCGCTTGCCCTCGGTGGTCTCGATGCGGACCGGCTCGTAGCCCAGCCCGCTCAGGTCGTACGGCGACGCGCGCATGTCCAGCTCGCGGATCTCGCCCGCCAGCTCGAACGCGTCCACGACCAGCTCGGACGGCACCAAGGGCGTCAGCTTGTAGGCCCACTTGTAGAGGTCCATGCCGGCGTGCAGACAGCCCGGCTGCTCCAGCGACGGCTGCAGCTCGCGCGTGGGCGTCAGCGCATTGAGCGACCGGGCCTCGTCGGTGAAGAAGCGGAACGCGTCGAAGTGCGAGCACCTGATCTGGTGCGCCTCGACCACCTCGTCCGTGCCGGAGTGGCCGAGGCGCAGCGGGTACGCCTCGTGCCGGACGTCGCCGGGCTGCGTCCGGTAGACCATGGCCCACTCGTGCAGCCCGAAGCAGCCGGTGTGTGCGGGCCGCGAGGCCGTGGCGGCCAGCAACCCGCGCACCCACTCGACGGTGGACGCCCGCCGCTCGACCATGGCGGCGCCGACGGCCACGCCGGAACGCCGCGCCTCGTACCCCGGCCACGACGCGTGCGGCGGCGACCCGGCCAGCACGACCCCCGTGCCCGGGTGCCAGCGGCGCAGCTGGGCCGGCTTGAAGCTGTAGTAGGTGAAGAGGAAGTCGTGGACGGGGTGCGTGCGCCCGGCCCGCCGCCGCGACAGGTGCGGCCCGACCAGCGCGTCGACGCGCGCCTCGTGGGCGAGCAGCCGCGCCCGCCACTCCTCCTCGGCCAGGATCACCCTCCCAGCCTACGAACTCACTCCAGTTCGCCGATGGCCTGCTCCGCGCCCGGGTGCAGCGGGATCGGGTCGATCTCGGTCGCCTGCGAGACGTCGATGTCGGCGGCCGCCGCGTGCACCTGGGTCAGCGCCGCCACGTTCTCGTAGACCAGTTTGGTCAGCGCGCACGCCGTCCCGTCGTCGAGGTCGTCGCGGACCAGCAGCACGTTCGGCACGACGATCGTCGGCACCGCGGCGTTCGTCCCGTACGTCTCGGCCGGGATCTCGCCCTCGGTGTAGACGGGGTTCAACTCCTGCAGCGCAGGCAGCTGCGGCGTGATGTCGATGAACGTCACGTCGTCGCCGAGGGACGTGAACAGGTCGGTCATCGCGGCGGTCGGCAGGCCGCCGGACCACACCAGCCCGTCGATCGAGCCGTCCTTCATGCCGTCGACGGTCTTGGTGAGGTCCAGCCGCTGCGCCTGCACGTCACTCGCCGGGTCCAGGCCGGCCGCCTCCAGCAGCCGGTGCGCGATGACCTCGGTGCCGGAGTTCGGCGACCCGGTCGAGATGGTCTTGCCGGCCATGTCCTCGATCGACGTGATCCCGGCGTCGGCGCGCACCACCACCTGCGTGTAGTTGGGGTAGATGCGCCCGAGCGCCGACACCGGCTGCGGCTCGTCGAACGCGGCGGTCCCCTCGGCGGCGTCGGCGGCGGTGTCGGCCAGCGAGAAGGCGAGGTCGTAGTCGCCGGCCACCAGCTGCTGGATGTTCTGCACCGACGCGCCGGTCTCGGCCGCCGTCGCGGTGATGTCGGTCTCGTCGCCGATCAGCTGCGCCAGGCCGCCGCCGAGCGCGTAGTAGACGCCGGTGGCGTTGCCGGTCGCGATGGTCATCCGGCCCGAGCCGGCCTCGCACGCGCCCGCGTCGCCGCCGCCCTCATCGCTGGGTTCGGTGCTCTGCCGGCCGCCGCAGGCGGACACGGCGAGGCCGGTCGCGAGTACGGCCACCGTCAGGCGGGTGGCGACGCGAGTTCTCATGTCGGCGCTTCCTCTCGGGTTGACGACGTGGTGAGGTGTACGACGACGGCGGCGGCCAGCACACCGGCGCCGAGCGCGATGGACAGCGGCTGCAGGTACAGCAGCAGGCAGGCGGCGACGGCGCAGAGCGTGCGCTCGGCCGGACCGGCGCGGCGGACGATCCAGCCGCCGGCGGCCGCGGCCAGTGCGGCGACGGCGACCGCCGAGACGGCGACGGTCCAGGCGACGTCGCCGGCCGGGCGCTCCAGCAGCAGCGCCGAGCCGTTGTCCGTCAGCACGAACGCCAGCGGCACCAGGAACGCCGGCAGCGCGTACTTGCACGCCTGCCACATCGTCGCGATGACCCGGCCGCCGGTGATCGCCGCCGACGCGACCGCCGCGAGCGCCGTCGGCGGCGACACCTCGGACAGCACGGAGAAGTAGAAGATGAACATCGCGACCGCCGGCGCGGGCACGTCGAGGTCGAGCAGCGCCGGGCCGATGACCACCCAGCTGATGATGAACGACGCCGTCACCGGCACCGCCAGCCCGAGTACCAGGATCGCGACCGCGGCCAGCACCGCGCTCAGCACCAGCACGACGGTGGCGTTGTCGGAGACCGCCGACGCGGTGTCGATGAGCAGGTCGGACAGCACCTGGCCGAGGCCGGTCTTGGTGATCGTCGAGACGATGATCCCGGCGGCCGCGCACACCGCGGCCACCGGCAGCACCGAGCGCACCCCGTCGGACAGCGACAGGTAGACGACCCGCGCGGTCTCCGTCGCGACGCCGGCCCAGTCGCGGCCGCGCCGACGCACGACAGCGTCGATCACGCCGAACCCGAGGGCGACGGCGGTCGCGAAGACCACCGCGCGGAACGGCGTCAGCCCGGCCGCCAGGAACACGACGATGACGCCGAGGGACAGGAAGTGGTAGCCGGACCGCGCCAGCAGTCGCCACGGGTTCTTCCGCTCCACCTCGACGGCGTCGACGCCGGCCTTGCGCGCGTCGATCTCGATCGCCAGCACGATGCCCAGGTAGTAGAGCAGCGTCGGCACCAGCGCCCACACCAGCACGTCCAGGTACGAGACGCCCAGGTACTCGGCGATGATGAACGCCGCCGCCCCCAGCGTCGGCGGCGACAGGATGGCGCCGATGCCCGACGCCGCCAGCATGCCGCCGGCGTTCTCGCGCGGATAGCCGGCCTTGCGCAGCACCGGCCACGTCACCGCGCCGAGGCCGACCGCCGTCGCCGTCCCCGACCCGGACACCGTGCCCAGCAGGAAGCCCGACAGCGCCACCGTCCGCCCCGGCGCCGTCCGCGACCGGCGGAAGATCGCGAAGCTGAGGTCGATGAAGAAGCGGCCCGCGCCGGTCCGGTCGAGCACGGCGCCGTAGATCGTGAACAGCACGATGTACGTGGCGCAGACGTCGAGCGGGATGCCGTAGAAACCGCTGGGGTCGTTGTACAGCGCGTTGACGATCTGGTCGATGTCGATGCCGGCGTGCGCGCCCGGCCACGACTGCGGCAGGAAGCCGCCGTAGTACGCGTACGCCAGGAACGCGACGCACACGATCGGCAGCACCCAGCCGGTCGTCCGC
This sequence comes from Jiangella muralis, assembly GCF_001270745.1. GTDB lineage: Bacteria > Actinomycetota > Actinomycetes > Jiangellales > Jiangellaceae > Jiangella > Jiangella muralis. Next base: position 57,847 of record NZ_KQ434758.1, on the reverse strand, counting down.
CGCGTCGCCTCGATCACCAGCACCAGCACGATCGCGCCCATGGCGACGTCCAGGCCGGTCAGCGAGCCCTGCCGGTCCAGGAACGCGTCGAAGCCGCCGCCGGAGTCGCCCAGCGTCACCGGCAGCACCGGGTACAGGCAGGCCACCAGGGCGATCGCCGCCAGCGCCCAGTCCAGCGGGCCGGGGTTGTCGGCGCGCTGCTCCAGTGGGCTGGCGAGCTCGGCCCGCGCGCGCGTCGTCACCCCGCGATAGCAGAGGAAGACCAGCGGCAGCACGAACGCCAGGAACAGCATCAGGTAGTACTGGTTGCCGGCGCTGAGCGGCCAGAACACCTGGCGCAGCACGAACACGGCGACGGCGAAGCAGGCGACGCCGACGGCCTGGGCCACGCGGCCGGACAACCGGCGGGCCGGCAGTTCCTCGTCGTAGCGCGCCACCAGCTCGCCGACGTCCGCACCTTCACCGCTGGCGTGCCGCGTCGTCGAGGCGTCGGTCATGCATCATGACCCTAGGTGTGACGCACCGTTCATGGCTAGGGTGATTCTCCCGGCGAGATACCCTCACCCACGTGCGTATCGCGAGGTTCACGACGGGGGACGACCCACGCTTCGGAGCGGTGGGACAGGACGACAGCGGAGCGACCGTCATCGCGGTCCTCGAAGGCGACCCGCTCTACCGGACGCCGCAGCTGACCGGCGAGAAGCTGGCGCTCGAGGACGTGCGGCTGCTGGCGCCGGTCATCCCGCGCAGCAAGGTCATCGGCGTCGGGCGCAACTACGCCGACCACGCCGCCGAGATGTCCAACCCGCTGCCCACGGAACCGCTGCTGTTCCTCAAGCCGAACACGTCCGTCATCGGGCCGGACGAGCCGATCGTGCTGCCGCCGCAGTCGGGCAACGTGCACCACGAGGCCGAGCTGGCCGTCGTCATCGGGCGCATCGCCAAGTCGGTGCCGCGCGACCGCGTGTCCGAGGTGATCTTCGGCTACACCTGCGGCAACGACGTCACCGCGCGCGACCTGCAGAAGACGGACAACCAGTGGGCCCGGGCCAAGGGCTTCGACACGTTCTGCCCGCTCGGCCCCTGGATCGAGACCGACCTCGACCCCGCCGACCTCGCGGTGCGCTGCCGCGTCGGCGGCGAGGAGCGGCAGGCCGGCCGCACGTCGCAGCTGATCTTCGACGTCGCGACCCTCGTCGAGTACATCAGCGCGGCGTTCACGCTGCTGCCCGGCGACGTCATCCTCACCGGCACGCCCGCCGGCGTCGGGCCGATCACGGCGGGCGACCACGTCGCCGTCACCGTCGAGGGGATCGGCGTGCTCGCCAACCCCGTCGTCGCCGCCGACTGACGGTAGCCTGCCGTCCATCCGACCTTCTGACTGAGAACTCAAGGTGATCTGCTGTGACTGACGGCTCCGGCTCGTCGGACGCTCTGGTGCTCGGTGACGTCGCGCCCGCCGACGTCCGCGTGCGCTACTCCCCGTCGCCCACCGGCAACCCGCACGTGGGGGTGATCCGCACCGCCCTCTACAACTCGGCGTTCTCGCGCCACTTCGGCGGCACGTTCGTGTTCCGCATCGAGGACACCGACGCCGCGCGCGACAGCGAGGAGTCGTACGAGGCGATGCTCGAGGCGCTGCGCTGGCTCGGGCTGCACTGGGACGAGGGGCCCGACATCGGCGGCCCGTACGCGCCGTACCGGCAGTCGCAGCGGCACGACCTCTACGCCGACGCCGCGGCGCGGCTGCTGGAGTCCGGTCACGCGTACCACTGCTACTGCACGCCGGAGGAGCTGGACGAGCGGCGCGAGGCGGCCCGTGCGGCCGGGAAGCCGAGCGGGTACGACGGCAAGTGCCGGTCGCTCTCGGCCGCCGAGCTCGCCGCGTTCGTCGACGAGGGCCGCAAGCCCGTCCTCCGGCTGCGCATGCCCGACCAGGACGTCACGTTCGTCGACCTCATCCGCGGCGAGATCACCGTCGACCGGTTCAACCTGTTCGACTACGTCATCGTCCGCGCCAACGGCCAGCCGCTCTACCCGCTGGTCAACCCGACCGACGACGCGCTGATGGGGATCACGCACGTGCTGCGCGGCGAGGACCTGCTCTCGTCGACGCCGCGCCAGCTCGTCCTGCACCAGGCGCTGCGCGACATCGGGTTCGCGTCGGGGCCGCTGCCGCGGTTCGGGCACCTGCCACTGGTCACCGGCGAGGGCAACCGCAAGCTGTCCAAGCGTGACCCCGAGTCGTCGCTGCAGCTCTACCGCGACCGCGGCTTCCTGCCCGAGGGCCTGCTCAACTACCTCGCCCTGCTCGGCTGGTCCATCGGCGACGACGTCGAGGTCTTCTCGATGGACGAGATGGCCGCCGCCTTCGACGTCACCCGGGTCAACTCCGCGTCGGCCCGGTTCGACCTCAAGAAGGCCGAGGCCATCAACGGCGTCTGGCTGCGCCGGCTGCCGTCCGATGATCTTGCCGAGCGGATGGTGCCGTACCTGCAGGCGGCGGGGGTGCTGCCCGCCGTCGTCCCGGAGTCGTCGCTGGAGCTGCTGCGCGCCGCCACTCCGCTCGTCCAGGAGCGCATGACGGTGCTCGACGAGGCGGTCGGCATGCTCGGCTTCCTGTTCGCCCCCGGCCCCGTCACCTTCGACGACGACGCCGTCGCGAAGGTCCTGACGGAGGACGCGCGGCCGGTGCTGCTCGCCGCGCGGGACCGGCTGGCATCGCTGGAGAAGTGGTCGACGGAGACGATCGAGGCGGGTCTGCGCTCGGCACTGGTCGACGGTCTGGGCCTCAAGCCGAAGCACGCCTTCGGCCCCGTCCGCGTCGCCGTCACCGGGCGCCGGGTGTCGCCGCCACTGTTCGAGTCGCTGGAACTGCTCGGCCGCGACCGCACCCTCGCCCGCCTCGATGCCGCCCTCACCCGGGTCGGCTGACCGGCCCCGGCCCGCGTCGTCGCCCGTTTCGTGGTGATGTTCCCCACGTCTCGCTGAGCTGCGGCGCGGCCGTCCAGCCGGTTTGGATCGGACCCCCTCCGACCGCTATCCTTACCGGGCGGTCGAGCGGGAAACCCGCCCGATCCAGTGGGGTATGGTGTAATTGGCAGCACGACTGATTCTGGTTCAGTTAGTCTAGGTTCGAGTCCTGGTACCCCAGCGCCCAGCACGGCCCGCGACGATCTCCAGCCGGTTTGGAGTCGGAGCAAGGCTCGGGTAAAGTTTCACCTCGCGACCTCGGTCGCAACGGCCCCGTTGTGTAGCGGCCTAGCACGCCGCCCTCTCAAGGCGGTAGCGCGGGTTCGAATCCCGTCGGGGCTACTCTGAGGAAACGGCCCCTCACCTGCTAGAACGTAGGTGAGGGGTCGTTTCTGTCTGTCCGGTCATCGACGGCTCTGGGCGGCTCTCTACGGGTGTTCTTGGCAAATACGTGGCCAAGTTTTGCGGCCGGTCCCGGCCGCTGGAGAGCATGCTCGATCATCGTGCGGTGCCGCTCGTCATCGCCGTCGATGCACTTGGCGTAGATCTTGAGCAGGACGTCCACGGAGTGCCCCGCCCAGGTTGCGACCTTGGTGGGCGGGACGCCGGAGTTGAGCCAGGTGGAGACGGCCGCGTGGCGAAGGTCGTAGGGGCGCAGCGCAACAAGCAGGCTTTTCGCGTCGGCGCCGAAGACTGCCTCGCGGGCGCGGTTCCAGACGCGGAACACGGTGAACGCGGGCAGGTGGTCGGTGCTGCGTTCACCGACGAACAGGCGTCCGTCGCGTGTGGTCCCGAAGGTATCGAGATGGTGATGCAGCAGCGCGGTGAGTTCCGGTGGCGACGGAACCTTGCGGACCTCGCCGATCCCGCGCTGTTTGAGTGGTCGCTCGTCGCGTGCTCTGCCGGTGTTTGTCCATTCGCCACCGGCGTGGGGCTTGGCCGCTTCCAGGTAGATCCAGCCCCAGCCCTGGTCGGGGAGGTCGAGATTGTCGCGGCGTAGGTCGGCGGCTTCTTCAGGGCGCATGGCTGCGTAGTACAGGCAGCCGAAGTAGGCCTCGAGCCGCGGCCCGGTGGTGCCCTGGGCGGCGACGGCGGTGAGCAGATCGCGTGCCTGGGTCGGGTTGGCAACGCTGCGCCGGTCGACCTCGGCGATGCGCTGCGCCGGCTGCTTCACGGTGGGAAGCGGATTTGCCACGAGCACCTTCCGCTCGATCGCATACTCGGCCAGGTTGTAGAGGATCTTCCGCCAGCGTGATGTGACGCTGGGCGCGCGGGCGCCGCCATCGAGGCGGACCCCGAGCCCGTCGAGAAGCTGGCGCAGCACGTCGGTGTCGGCGAGGGCGGAGGCTGGCCTGCTGTGGCTGGCCGACCAGCGCAGGGCATCGCTCACCCAAGCGGGCTGGTTCGGGTCGTCGCGGCGGTTGGTGTTGAAGGCCCACCGTTTCAGCGCCGCCCGCAGTTGGACGCCGTCGGGGATGCCGCGTTCGTTGGTGAACATCAGACATGTCGCTGCGGTGAGCGCCTCGGCGATCGTGCGGCGTGTGGTCGCCGCGCATCTGGGCCACTTGGCGTCGACGTAGTCGCAGGCGAGCTGGTACCAGGACATGGTCGCCTCCGCACGCTTCATAGACACCGGGAGGCCGGAATCGACATAGAACGCCTCACCCTTGCGGGCAGCCACCATCAGGTCAGAACGGAAGCTCTCCGCCTGTGCCGCGGTGCGGAACGGCTCTTTGACGTCACGTCCGTCGACGGCCCAGCGCACGTAGTACGTCGTGACCCGCGCACCCTTGTAGATCTTGGTCTTCCGAATCCGAACGTTGTACGTCGTCGCGCTCAAGGCTGCGGCTCCTGCCGCGAGTTCAGCCACGCATCGAGATCGCTCCGGCGGACGCGGAGCTCACCGTTGGGCAGCTTGATGCACGGCGGAGCGGTCTTCTTGGCCCGCCAGTCGTAGAAGGTCGACCTAGCGATGCCGAGCTCTGAGCAGATGTCAGCGACCTTGAGATGCTCCCTCTGACGCTGCCCTTCACGGTCTGGTGTCATCGTCGGCGATACCTCTCTGTGCACCTACAGTCGCCGGGCGTCCGAGAGGTAGGTGCGTGGGCCGCGCGTGCTGGGGTGAGAGCGCGCCGACGCTGGAGGACGAGAACCAGGTAGTGCGACCGTCGGCCCGCCCGGGCGCCTCCGGGGACGCGCCCGTCGATCTGGCCTCGCCCCTCACTGGACGCTCGGTCCCGGGCTCGTCACGGCCTGCGGCCTCGACCTGGCGCCTCAGCCGGGAAGTGTCCGGCCCTGCGCGCAGAATCACGACACCAACCAAGGGGGCACCATGCGGCAGGTCGCATGCGTCATGACCGGCTGGCTTCTACTTGCCGGCTGCGGCGGGACCGACGACGATCCGGACCAGACGGGCGACGGACCGCTCATCGAGGCCAGCACCTACTACGAGTTGACACGGGTCGGTGCATGGTCGGGCTTCGAGGCAGATCAGCTCGACGATGTTGGGAAGGCGTTGTGCTCCGACATGGAGAGCCTGTCCGAGGATGAGCAGCGGGCAGTGGTCCTGGTTTTGGGAGAAGAAGCGGACAACGAGCTCCAGGCGTTCGGCATGGCGCTGGCGATCACCGCCCGCCACTGCCCTCAGAACTTCCACCTGTGGGACGACGAGGTGGAGGAGATCATGGGCGGCGAACTCCCGTGGGAGCGCTAGGCCCCGTGGCTCGGTCCTCGTCGTCGACCGGCGGTTGGTCGATGTCGCACCCACGTCCTCGTGGAGCCGCCGCTCACTCCCGACGTGCTTGCGCACGGTGTCCTTCGCGGCGGAATGACGCAGTCGCCACGGCAACTTCTGTAGTCGCGTGAGCACTCAGCAAGACACTGCATGCGTGCAGATCAGCGCGTTGCGCGGCCGGACCGTTGCTGTTGAGCACCATCGTCATTTTGTGACTCTTCTGAGCGGCCGAGCTTGCCAAAGGGTTGGTACGCCGAAGCCCCTCGCAGGGAAATGCCGTTCGGCGCCGGGTCGGATACTCGCTGTACGTTGGTTACTCAGCAGCGTCCGGAAGCTGAACCGTCGAGACCGGCCACCCCTCACCGGTGCCGATGAGGACGCGTGCCTCGAAGTGGTCACGCAAACCTTCGACGTCGAACTTCATCGACTTCGTCTCGATCCGGACAGCGTCGGTCACCGACTCGTTGGAAAGCCACAGCACCTGACCGGTGGTGAGGAAAAAGCCGGCGGCACCTTGGCCCTCGAACGCGACGATCGGCTGTCCGGGCTCGGGTGTCTCAAGGTTCAGCACCGGCACCGGCCACGGTTCGCCGAATAGGGTCAGCTCCCCGAAGATGTCGCAGGCGACCAGCGTGAGGAGTTCGTGGACGTCGTTGAACGCGTCGGCGTACTCGCGTGCCGAACCGGTCAACGAGTCGATGACCTCGGCGGTCGTGTGGCCGCGGTACTCGGCCCGCGGCAACGCGAGACGTTCCTCGTGATCGTCTACTGCCTCTTCGGAGAGCCGCTCGGTGAGCTCGCGGCGCGCCTCCCGGAGCGCTACCTTCCCAACCTGGTCCAACCCGTCCAGCGAGTCGTGGAAACGGATCCACGCTGGCGACCCTTCGAGGGTTCTCATCAGATCCCGGGCGGCCTCATCAAGTTCTAGGGGCGCGCCAGCGTCAGCGCCAAGGAGATCGGGAACGTTTGGCGGTGCCGGTTTCTGATTCAGCCCCGCGGCGAGCTCCTCCTTGGTCCAAGTGTGGTGGATCGTCATCTCGAACGTCGTCAGCGGCGTCCCAGGAGCAAGTTGAGGTGCGCGCAGGATCGGGTACCCGGCCAGTCGAGAGCGGAGCCACGCCAACGTCATCCGGTGCGCCGCCTCGATCCGGTTTGCCATCGTCAACCACGCGTCGAGCTCGCCCTGGTCGACCGCGGGAGTCCCTTGGCTCATCAGCGGCTGGTCGAGCAGCACCGGCACGCGGCTGCCGAACATCAGGGGCTTCGCCATCATCATCCCGGCGCTCAGGTCGAGATGTTGAAGGAGCGCAGGGACGCCGGTCGCTCTGTCGCCACGGTTCTCCAATCCCTGGGTGCGGGGCATGGTGGCGGCAAAGTCCTTCACCAGCGGCGTCTCTGACCACGCGTCGGCCAGTCGCCACACGGCCTTCCATAGGTCCGGTGACGTCGAGTGCTCCAAGCTCATGCTGGTTCTCTCCAGAAAGTTGGTGGCCGGGTCATAGCCAGTGGTTGCGGGTCAGCTTCACGATCGCGCTACGGACCTCCTTCGCGGCCGCGCGTTCGGGCGACGTGGAGACTCGCGACTCGACGTCTCCCCACGCCGTGAAGTCGCCCTCTTCGTGGGTCCGGTCGGGTGCGGGGGAGTCGTCCGGTGAGGGCACGAGGTGCGTGTCCGGTGTGTGTCGGAACCTGATCGGCCACCCGTCAGGCCCGAATTCTCGCCGTTCGCGTTCGTAGACGACGCCGGTCATTCCCAACGGGCCGATGGTCTGGGCCAGCCGTTCGGCGGCGACCGGGGATGCGACCTCGGCGAGGATGAAGTCGGCCGCGGCGACCACCTTGTCCGTGTGCGCCGTCAGCTGATCGCACGCTTCCTGCCTTGACCGCGGCGTGCGGGGCCGCAGGTCGCTGCTGCGACGGAGCCGCTGGTTCAGCACCAGTCGCCACAACCGGGTTGCGACAGCGACGGGACCGTCTCCCGGTTCGGCTACGACGGTCGCGCCGGCGAACAGGTCCGGTGCGTCCTCGGGGTCGACCCAACTACTGGTGCCGGTGCCGACCTGGGCGAGCGGGGTGCCGTCCTGACGCCGCCACATGGTCACCCCCACGGCTGCCGAGTCCGGAAGCACATCATTGAGGATCCTCGCCAAGAACTCAGGGGTGTCGTCGGTGATCGTGTTGTGGTCGGACTCGCTCAACCGGACCAGCGTGAACGGAAGGTGCTCGGCGACCGCCAGAACCTCGGCGTCAGTGAGCATCAGCATCTGTGCCGAGAGCAGGACCCGGTTCTCGTCGTTCTCGACCAGCGCGGCCGGAAGCTTCACCAGGCCGTCTGCGTGGGCACGTGCGGCGAAGTAGTCCGCGAACGAGTCGTGGACCGGACCCTTCAGCGTCGTCGTCCCGATACCGGTCACAATCGCGTTGACCAGGCCGCTGCGCGCGACCGCTTCACGGATCTGCGCGACCTCGGTTGCGATGCCGTGCTCCTGGAGTAGGGCGGCAGCCTCGCTGAACAGTCGCTCCCACTCCAATGGGTTCGCGTACCGCTTGCCCTGGTCGAGAAGCCTCGCGAAAACCACGCCCAGCATCGCCGAAGCGATCCGAACGTCACCGGCATTCGTTCGGGCGGCCATCCGCTCGACACTGCCCCCGTAGACCGATGCCCTGTCGGTGAACGGCACCCCGTCTGCCACGAGGTCCAACGCCAACCGCAGCAGCATAGGATTCCCCGCCGCGTCGCCGAGCGCGTGCTCGACCTGGGCCAACGCGGTGGCGCACTCGCGGTCGAACTCATCCGCCGGCACCTCACCCGGCCCATCGGGCGCACTGTGCTCGCCGGGCTGTGCTGGCGTGGCGGCAGCGTCGGGGGCCGGTGTTGCTTCCGTTTCGGCGGTTCGGCAGAGGGCCTTTGCGGTCAGCTCGGTGCGCTGTTCGCGACCGAACGCTTGCGGGAACAGCCGGCCGGCGGCGACCGAGGTCGGGTACACGCTCGCGCACACGGTCTCGTCGCGACCGACCAGCACGACCCGGGCACCGTGGCCGCCGGCCAGGTGGGTCCGCAGCTCCTCAGCGAGCACACCACGCAGGTGCGGCGGCACCTCGGAGACGCCGTCGAGAACCAGGGTCGTGCTGGCGTCGGCCAACGTCTGTCGCCCCACGACTCGGGGCAGGTCACGCCCGACCAAGTCACCGACAGCGTCCGCGACGAGACGATCGAGCCGGCCGGCGATGTACGCCTCCACGTGACACACGACTACTGATCGGCCGCCGGCTGCGGCGTTGTGGCGCCACAGGCGCGACAACGTCGACTTCCCGGATCCGGTCCGGCCTGCAAGCACGAGCGGCGTGGACATGCCGTCGAGGTCCTCGATGCGCAGCTCCTCGCTCTGCCAACCGGCTCGAAGCGTCGGGGTGACTTCGTCACTGACGTCAAGAGCGGCAGCAGCGGCCTGGTACTCGCCACCCAGGGCGCTCTCCCAACGGTCGGTGGCGGGCAGGTGACTCGCCGCGCCGAGGACCGCAACGATCTCTTCACGGCTGATGAACCGGTCGTCCGGGTCGCTCATCCCTGACCGGGTGGAGATCAGCCGGAACAGTTCGTTGACCCGGTCGACGGACTCCTTCTCGGCGTCCGGGTGCCGCGACCCGATGCTCAACCGAGCCCTGACCTCGACCTCGGCTGAGAGCAGCAGCGCTTCGACAGAACCGGGTTCTGAGACGACGCGTACACGGGCCGCGATCTTGCACATCGGGTCGGTGTCGGCGACGCCGAGCAATCCGGCGATCAGTCCAAGGTCGCCGCGGCGAGCAGCATCCAAAGCGGCGACGACGACGTGACCGGAAGCGGCCAGCTCGCCGTCGGTCAAGAAGTCGAACGCAGCGTTACTGCTGGCCGTGAGATCAGCCCAACGTCGAAAGATCTTCAGCAGCTCGCCCTTCGCCCACGTGTAGGGCGCGACGCGGGACTTCATCTGAGCTCCGCGCACGACTACGGGCGAACCACCCAAAGGACTGGGACCGAGCACCTCAAGGTCCAGGACGTCCTCGGTGCCCTCGACCCGGATCCCCACCGGGGTCGGGTCGGCCGCAACATCGAGCGCGACGAGCAGGGCATGACAGTGCTGGTAGTTGATGCCCCTGACGGTGTCGACGCCACTCACACGCAGAATCCTCTCGCACGACGCCGACACCTCGCACGAGCCCACCTGCGTTGGGGCGTTCTTTGAGGCAGCAGAATTCGCGTGCGGCCGGGGCGCCGACCAGAGCGACTTTGGCTTGTCGGCCGCCCTTCTCGGGGGGTAGGGCCGATCTTGTTCCTCGACTCGTTAGCCTGCCGCTTTCATGGCGGGCTAACCGGAGGAGTTGTGAGTGCAGTCGGCCGCCAGCGGAGCACCGTTGTGGCTTTGGAGGTCTCCACCAGCACCGTTTGTAGGTCAGTGCTGACACCACCCGGACCAGGAGGGCACCCTAGTGTTGGTGGGAGTTGACACCACCCTGGCGGGCGCGCAAGCGGAGCGAGTCCGAGCAGATTGAGCGGAGGTGGGCGTATGTCGGCGACGAAGCTCCTGGTACTCGGTATCGTGCACCTCTCCGGCGGCGCGCATGGCTACCAGGTGCGGTCCGAACTGCAGAGCTGGGGTGCGGAGATTTGGGCCAAGATCAAGCCCGGCTCGATTTATCACGCGCTGAAGAAGGCGGCGGCTGATGGCCTCCTCACCGAACACGCCGAGCCGGGCAACTCCGGGCCGGAGCGCGTTTTGTACCGCGCGACAGCTCGGGGACGTGACGAGATAGTCGAACTGGTCCGCGACGGTCTGCGGCGCACCCATGACCCCACCATGCTCGACGCGTCCATCGCCATGTTGCCCATGCTGACCAGGACAGATGCCATCGCGCACGTTAACGAGCGGGTCGCGCGCCTGGAAGCGGAGCTCGTAGGGCAGGCCAAGGGGTGGGAGAACCCGAACCCCGACATTCCCGAACACGTCCGCGATCAGGCCGAACTGTGGGCGGGACACGCACGCACCGAACTGGAGTGGGCGAAGAGCCTGAGCAAACGACTGTCTGAGGGCGCCTACACCATGGCCGATGATCCGGGTTCGTGGCGAACGGTCCACGATCCCCTCAAGATGCGCTTCTAATCAACCTTGACTAGACGTTTCCTCCTCGTGCACTCTGGCCAAGTAGTCAAACTTGACTAGCTCAACCAATCCGTTCGCAACACCGAGAGAAGGAATCGAACCCATGGGAAAGCTCGCGATCGAGACGAGAGGGTTGAAGAAGAGCTTCGGCAAGACCCACGCGGTCGCCGGTGTGGATCTGGCCGTGAGCGCCGGGGGCGTGTACGGCGTGCTCGGTCCGAACGGGGCGGGCAAGACCACCGCGATCCGCATGCTGGCCACGCTCCTGCGCCCCGACGCCGGAGAGGCGCAAGTGCTCGGCTACGACGTCGTGCGTGACGCCCGGGCGGTGCGGAGCAGGGTGGGCCTTACCGGGCAGTTCGCGTCGGTCGACGAGGACCTCACCGGGGTGGAGAACCTGTTGCTGCTCGCCAGGCTGCTCGGCTACTCACGCCGCCGAGGCAGGGAGCGGGCGGCCGACCTGCTCGACGCGTTCGGTCTTGCCGAGGCGGCTGACCGGCAGGTGAAGAAGTACTCCGGCGGGATGCGCCGGCGCATCGACATCGCGGCGAGCCTGGTCGTCACCCCCGAACTGATCTTCCTCGACGAGCCCACGACCGGGCTCGACCCGCGCAGCAGGAACCAGGTCTGGGAGATCGTCAGGGGCATGGTCGCCGAGGGCACCACCGTGTTGCTGACCACGCAGTACCTCGACGAGGCCGACCAGCTGGCCGACCGGATAACGGTGATCGACCACGGGAAGGTGGTCGCCGAGGGCTCGAGCGGCCAGCTCAAGGCATCGGTCGGCGCCGGCTCGCTGCACGTACGGCTACGTGCGCCCGAGCAGCGGGCCGAGGCAGAGCGGGTCCTCGCCGGCGTCCTCGAGGTGCAGGTCGAGCCGTCCGCCGACCCGGCCGCGCTGTCCGCGCGCATCTCCGACCCCGAGCGGGTCGCCCGTTCCCTGGCCGAGCTGTCCCGCAGCGGCATCGACGTCACCGAGTTCGCGCTCGGTCAGCCGAGCCTGGACGAGGTGTTCCTCGCCCTGACCGGACACGCCGCCGAGGAGACACCCGAGGAGGATGCCGCATGAATGCCATGTCCGCGGAGCAGGCGTCGGCGCCGGTCACCAAGGACGCGCTGCGCAGTGTGCTGTTGGCCGGCGAGCGGCCGTCTCGCCCCGGTCCGGTGCTCACCTCGTTGACATTCGGCTGGCGCGCTTTGCTGAAGATCAAACACGTCCCGGAGCAGCTCGTCGACGTGACCATGTTCCCGATCATGTTCACGCTGATGTTCACCTACCTGTTCGGTGGCGCGCTCGCCGGGTCGACTCAGGAGTACCTGCAGTTCCTGCTGCCCGGCATCCTGGTGCAGGCGAACGTCATGATCACCATGAACACTGGCATTACGCTGAACACCGACATCCAGAAGGGGGTGTTCGACAGGTTCAGGTCACTTCCGGTGTGGCGACCGTCGCCGCTGGTCGGCGCTCTGCTCGGCGATGTGATGCGCTACTCGATCGGGTCGGCGATCGTGATCACGCTCGGCCTGGTCCTAGGGTTCCGGCCGGAGGGTGGCGCCGTCGGGGTGGTGCTCTCGGTGGTGCTGCTGCTGGTGTTCTCGTTCTGCCTGTGGCTGTGGACGATGCTCAGCCTGATCCTGCGCACGCCGAACTCGGTGGCGGGGGTCAGCATGATGGTGATGTTCCCGCTGACGTTCGTGAGCAACATCTTCGTGGATCCGAAGACGATGCCCGGGTGGATGCAGGCGGTCATCGAGGTCAACCCGATCACCCACCTGGCGACCGTGGTACGCGGCCTGATGCACGGCTCGGTGCCCGCCGGGGAAATCGGCTGGGTGCTCGTCTCGTCAGTACTTCTCGTCGCGGTGTTCGGTCCCATCGCCATGGTCCTCTACCGCAACAAGAAGTAGATGCCGCTACCGCGAGCACTTGGTCGACATCAACTCCGACAACCCGGCCCACTCGGCCAACTCCATCACCGGTACCAGGCCCGGACACGACAAGGAGAGACGCATGAGCACCATCCCCAAGAACAACTCGGAAACCGTTGCGCACACGCCCGGGCGGGCGAGCAGCATCGGCGTCTGGATTCTGCAAGTCGTCCTGGCGGCGATAATCGCCGGCGGCGGAATCTCGAAGCTCGCCGGCGACCCGGTCATGGTGGACATGTTCGCCGACATCGGGGCTGGCCAGTGGCTCCGGTACCTGGTCGGAGCGCTGGAGGTCGCGGGAGGGGTTGGACTTCTGATCCCGGCTCTGGCGGGCCTGGCCAGTCTCGGGTTGGCGGCATTGCTGACCGGTGCTGTCATCACCGATCAGTTCGTGCTCGAGCAGAGCCCTTGGCTGCCGCTCGCCTGTCTCGTCGTGGCGGCCGTGATCGCAAGGGCGCGTTGGTCGCGCACCGAGGCCGTCGTCGGCACGCTGCCCAGGCGCTGAGACAAACCTCTCGAACGGAGATGTGAGATGAACGAGATGGCCTTTCGCGTGACATCAAACGATGGCACCGCCATCGCCTACGACCGGAAGGGAACCGGCCCGGCTGTCGTCCTGGTAGGCGGCGGACTGGACGACGGAGCCGAGAACGCTCCCTTGGTACCTGCTCTCGCCGAGCACTTCACGGTTTACAACTATGCCCGTCGGGGACGCGGCGCGAGCGGCTTCACCGAGCCCTACGCCGTGGAAAGGGAGATCGAGGACCTGGATGCGTTGATCGCGGAGGCGGGCGGCTCGGCACACCTGTTCGGGGCGTCCTCTGGTGGCGCGCTGGCGCTGGAAGCCGCCGCGGCCGGGTCAGCCATCGACACGATCGCCGTGTGGGAGGTGCCCTACGTGGTCGGGGACGACATACGCCCTCGATTCGAGGAGTACATCGCGGACACCCGACGCGCCTTCGACGCCGGGCGAGACGAGGAGGTTCTCGAACTGTTCATGCGCGTGACCGGCGCCTCCGACGACAACATCGCGGCCAGGAAAGCGGCAGGCAAGCAGACGGCGCATTGGGCGGATTCGGTCGCCCTCGCGCCCACGCTGGTCCACGACAGCGTCTTCCTCAACCGCTACCAATTGCCGGCCGATCGACTGGCAACGGTCACCCAACCGGTCCTGGTCACCACCGGAGGACCGATCACGGTCCCCTACATGGCAGGCCTGCCCTCGGACTTCTTCGACCGCGCGGCCGACGAGCTCGCAGACCTACTACCCCACGCTCAACGGGAGACCCTCGAGGGGCCGGATCACGTCGTCGACCCACAGACCGTCGGCCCGCTGTTGCTACGGTTCTTCAGCAGCGAACGCTGAGGGGCCCGCGAGGTGCTGCAGGAAGACCGATTAGGCACCGCGCAAGCAGATCTTCGTCGCGCCAGGGACACGGGGCGGACGGGTGGTGTCGAGGTTGATGTCGTCGGCGGCATCACAGGCCTGATCCTGGGCGTGCTCGTCACCACGCAAGGCCGGGCCGTCGTACTGACCTGGGCTTCAGTGGGACTCGACCTGGCCTACTCGCTGCTCATCGGCTCCGTCGTCGGTCGTACCCCGCACTCCGGGCCGACTCAGTACCGCCCACCGAAGCCCTGCGCAGCACATGACCAGGCACCTCGGTAGGGCCAGTTCGGCCGCCGCGGCGCACAGTTCCTCCAGCCGTCTGGTGTCCGAACGCAGTTGTAACGGCCGGACGGCGCTCAGCGCGAGCGGGATCGCGTGGTGGCTTCGCGTGGCCGCGGCCTGTGCGGCCGCGGCCACGAGCGACTCGGTCTCGTCGTTCAGCCAGGCCAGCGCCGCGCCGGGGTCGTCCAGAGGCGACGCGGGCAGGTCGGGGTCGGCCCACGCCTGGTTGACCGCGGCCACCGCCTGCTGGGCCGTCGCGGCCAGGAACGTCCAGGCACGGTCGAGGGCGGCGGCGACCTCGTCACTCGGCTCATCGCGTCCGGCCACCTCACGGGCGTAATCGCGGACGAGGTCGTGCATGCGGTACCGCCCGGGTACCGGGCTCTGCAGCAGCTGGGCGTCGAGCAGCCGGGTCAGCGCCGCCGCTGCGTCGGTGTCGTTCAAATCGAGCAGACGCGTGGCGACGGAGGCCGCGAGATCGGTGCCGTCGGGTAGGGCGAGCAGACGGAAGGCGCGCGCCGCCCGCGCGTCGTCTGGGTCCCGGCTGTCGCCGAGCGCGAGGTAGCTGAGGTCGAAGCAGGCGCGGACGCTGCGGTCGGCGTGTCCGAGCTGATCCAGCCGCCGGGTCTGGTCGGCCAGCCGCTCGACGAAGACCCGTAGCGGCCAGCTGGGCACGGCGGCGATGCGCGCGCTGAGGATGCGCAGGGCCAGCGGAAGCCGGCCGCAGAGCTCGGCCAGGTCGCGGGTCGCGGCGGGATCGCGGACGAAGCGCCCGGTCCGGTCGAGGCGGGCCAGCAACTCACCCGCCGCGCGGGACGGCAGGACGTCGAGGCGCACGTGCGTGGCGTCGTCGAGGGCGGTCAGAGGGCTGCGGCTGGTGAGGAGGACGGCGCTCCCGGCGCCGGCGGGGATCAGCGGGCGCACCTGCTCGGCGTCACTGGCGTTGTCGACGACGACGAGCAGGCGGCGGCGCTGCGTGACGGCCCGGAACCGGGCGGCCGCCTCGTCGAGGTCGGCCGGTACCTCCGGCGGCGGCACGCCGAGAGCGCGCAGGAACCGGCCCAGCACCTCCGGCGGCCGCGTCGGCCCGGCCTCGGCCGAACCCCCGCGCAGGTCCACGTAGAGCTGACCGCCGGGGAACCGGTCGGCCGCGGCGCGCGCCGCCTGCAGCGCGAGCGCCGACTTGCCGACACCGCCGGGCCCGTAGATCGCGGCCACGCCCACCGCCGTTCCCCCGCCGCCCGCGAGGATCGCGTCGTCGACCATCCGCTGCTCCGCGGCCCGGCCCACGAAGGTCGACGCGCTGCGTGGCAGCTGGTGCGGAACGGCCGCCGCCGCCGGGGCCGGGACCGCGGCGGACGGCTCGTCCGCCTCGAGCGTCGGATCGTTCCGCTGGATCCGTTCGTGCAGGCGCTGCAGGCCGGGGCCGGGCTCGCCGCCGACGGACGCCGCGAACCGCTCGAGGGTGCGCGCGTAGGTGTCGATCGCCTCGGCCCGCCGCCCGGCTCGCGCCAGCGCACGCAGGTGGGCCGCCACGAGCGGCTCGGCGAGTGGATGCTGCTCGACCCAGCCGCCGATGTCGTCCAGCAGCTCGACGTGCCGGCCGCGGGCCAGCTCGATCCGGGCCAGCTCGGTGAGCGCCTCGGAGCGTTGCTGCGCCAGCCGCTGCCGCGTCCGCCGCGCCCAGTCGCCGGTCAGCCCGGCCAGCGCGGTGCCGCGCCAGAGACGCTCGGCCCGGCGCAACAGGTCGCAGGCGGCGCCCGGCTCGCTCTCCGCCCGCGCCCTCGCCTGCTCCAGCAGGCGGCGCCAACGGGCGACGTCGACGTGCTCCGCGCCGATGTGCAGCGTGTAGCCGCCGTGCTCGCGCACGATGCCGGCGGGAGCGAGGACGCGGCGCAGGCGCGCCACGTAGCTGTAGAGCGCGGCGCGGGCGCGGGCGGGCGGGTCGTCGCTCCACACCCGGTCGACCAGCACGTCGAACGGCAGCGGCCGCCCCGGCGCCACCGCGAGCGCGGCGAGCACCAGACGTTGCTTGGCCGTACCCGGGTCGACCGCGGTCGCGCCGTCGATGACCTCCACGGGCCCGAGCAGCCGGATCTGCACGGCGTCCTCCCGCACGTCGGCTTGGTGAGCTGAACATCCCACCACACTCTCTGCCGAGTGGCGACGTCATTTCCGGTCGCAAGGGTTCGTGCAGGCGGCCGACGACCGCGGCCGGTCGGGCTCCGTCCCGCTAGTAGGTGTTGTCGAAGCAGGTGACGTCTCCGGTGAAGCCCCGGTAGTAGTGCGGCCAGTCCATGTTGCGCTGGGTCTGCGGGCCGTAGACGCCGTCGACGGAGATATTTCCTGCGTAGTTCTCGTTGCGCTGGATGCGTCGCACCGCTGCCGCCGTCGCCGAGCCGTAGTACCCGTCCTCGGTGATCGCGGGCCAGCCCAGCCAGGGCTGCTTGCGGACGTAGCAGTAGTTGTAGGCGTACTGGACCCACGCAACGCCGGAGTTGCGCATGCCCTCCCTGAGATAGCAATTCGTGTTCCAGCTGCCGCTTGACGTGGTCGGGTATCGCGCCCACCAGTCCCCGCCCCGGATCCCGGCCCAGTAGGTCGTCCCCTTGCAGGGCCCGATCGACGCGGGGGCCGTCGTCGGCGCCGTCGCCTGTGCTGTGTCCGGCGCTGACCCATGGCCGACCAGGGCCGCGGCCACGAGGGCGAAGGCCGTCAGGATCGTTCTGGCTCGCATTTGGGTGTCCTCTCGTGTCGACTGCGTCGCGGCGAGGATCCACGGCCGACCTTGAGGAAACCTTGCGACGCCGGCTCGTCGCTGGCCGGGCCGCCGCCGGCGCCGAGCCGGACGGTGACCGTGTTCGGTCTATCGTCGGGTGCGAGAACAGCGGGTCCCGGGGGAGGAGCCGCGCGACTCGAGGGGAGTGCGAGATGACTCCGGCGCAGGAAGCGGCACGGAAGCTGCCCGTGGCCCCGGCGGGTGAGGGCAGGCTGACCGGGGAGGGGCGGTTGATCGTGATCGGCGGGATCGCTGTGCTCCTGGTCGTCCCGGTCGTGCTTGCGGGCTTCCTGCTGACTCTGCCGTGGGGTTGGGCGATGGTGCTCGCGGCGATCCTGCTGTGCCTCGGAGCGCGGTGGGCGTGGGGCCGGATCGCGCCGGGTCAGGTCGGGGCGGTCATCGTCGCGGATCCTGACGGCGTGGTCCGGGTGCTCGCAGGCATCGGGCGTGTCGCGGTGCACCGGAAGATGTTCGCGTCTGGGCGTGCGCGTGGGGTGTTCAGTGGCAGTCTGAGAGCGCTTGCCCTGGTGGGTGCGCTGCTGGTCGTGGCCGTCGTCGTTGCGTTGACGGTGTTCGACCCGTCGCACGCATGGGTGCCGTTCGCCGTTGGGTTCCTCGCGGTGATGATCGCCTGCGTCCTCGTGCCGACGATGCCCGTACTCAGGGCCGTCCGGGCCCGGGCCGCGGGATGTCGGGTCCTCGCCCCGGAGGTGCTGTTGCCGCTGCTCGACTTGTACGCGAGACGGCATGGTGACGCCGCGGTGTCCGCGGGGGTGCCGGCCGATCGGTTGTTGGCGGTGGCTCAGGGCGCGAGCGTCGAGGAGGCCGACGTGCTGGCGCGCCAGGTCGGGGGTCTGCAGATCCTGCGCAGTGTTGCGGAATGAGATGAGCATTGGACAGGTGCGTGCGCCCGGCAGGACGGCGTGGATCGTGGTGGCGGTGGTCTGCGGCCTGTTCGCGGTGCTCGTCGTTCTGTTCGTCGCACGGGCCCTCGGTCTGTGGGGCTCAGCCGCTGACGACGGGAAGCCCGTCGTGATCGACGACGGCAACCTCGACGTCGCGCTGCACGTGCCGGTCGCCCTGCGGATCGACACCGCGATCGTCGACACCTCACCCAAGGACGAGGACTGCCGCATACTGCGCTACGAGCTCGGTGAAGAGCTCACGCTCGAGTCGTTCTCGCCGGGCTGCGAGAGCGAGGACTCGCCGTCGATGCCACGCAACGGCCGCCACGGCGAGTATCGCAGCATCGACGACGTGGCGGAGCCGAGCGACCCGGCCACGGTGCGGACCGGGGTCGGCGAGGCCGTGGTCTTCGAGCAGCGCTACGAGGAGCACACCAACTTCAGCCGGCACTGGGACGAGGCGGTGGCGATCGTCGATCTCGACGATCCCGCGGACCCCGACTTCCAGATGCTCGTCGTGCGCAGCGACAAGGGCGCGCTGTCCCGGGACGAATTGACGGAGATCGTCACCGGGCTGACGTCCGGCGGATGCGAGATCGACCCCACCTGCAGCACCCCGGTGACCCTGGCCGCTGTCGGTCAGGGCTGCCAGCTGCCGGATATGGCGACGAGCCCGGCCTCGCCGTGTGGGTTGTAGCGGGCGACCACACCGAGTTCGAGATCGTCGAGCTGCATTGGTACACGGTCGGCGCGTACCCACTCGGTGCCGGTCGCGGCTTCGGCGTCGGCCTCGAAAGGTGCGACGGTCTCGGTGGGCTGTCCGAGCTGTTCGAGCACGGACATGAGGAGTTCCGCGGTCTCGTCGAGCGGTTTCGTGGCGGTTTTCACGTCGATGGTGACCGTTTCGTCGGTCGCGTCTCCGGTCGTGCGGAACGCGAGGTACCGGGCTGACATGCGCAGCTCGACCCCGTCGGGCAGCTGGAGCAGGATCGGTCGCTCGGGCCGTGTCTCGAAGACCGCCGTCTCGTCGCCGGCGATCCCGACATCCTCGGGTGCCGGCGTGGAGCGGAGGTCCCAGATCTCGGTGCCTTCGGACTCGGTGGCCGCCGGCGGCAGCGCGGTCTCCTCGTCACCCCGGGTGATCGAGACGGCGTCGCAACCGCTCGACGGCAGCACCAGCGTGAGCAGAGCGATACCGACGATCGCTGTGCGGGGCACCCGGATCATGGGCACACCACCCCGGCGTCTTCGGCGGGCGGGATCTCGAGGTCCTGGATCATCCTCTGACCAGTCTGCCACCCGATCCGCGTGCCCGCACGACGGCAAGGCCGCCGGACGACGGCGGGGCCGGGTCCCGGGCCTCCGTCGTGCTGTCCGGGGTCTTTCCTGCCGAGTGACCCGCGATGTCGTGCTGCCGGTCTCCGACCAGGGCGGGAAGTACCTCGACAGGGACTTCGCGATGGCGGTGCGTTGAATCGCAGCGTCAGCCGGGTCGGCTCGGATGTCCGTCCGCGAGCCGTACCTGGCGGCTGAGGGACTCGGGGCGCGGGACTGTTCTACGGCCTCCTGCCCGCCCCGCCGTTCGTCATAGAAGCGTCATGGACGCGGGGACGGGATCGGCAGGTTCGGCGACGTCCACATCGTCATCCAGCACGGCGGCTCACACCTCCGGCCGCTGCTGAACCCCCCAGTCAGCGCAGCGAGGACTCGCGGACGGTCAGTTGCGGGTGGAACGCAACGCGTTCGTGCCGGTGACCGTCGGCCGCGGTGATCTCGGCGAGCACCAGTTCCGTGGCACGGTAGCCCAGGCCGTACTTCGGCTGGCCGACCGAGGTGAGCGGGATGGTGGCTTCGGCGGCGAGGTCAATGTCGTCGTATCCGGCGATGGCGATGTCGCCGGGCACCGAGAGGCCGGCCTGGGTCAGCCGCCGGGTGACGCCCACGGCAAGGAGGTCGTTGGTGCAGAAGACCGCGTCGGGCCGCCGCGAGCCCTTGAGCAGCTGGTCGGCCGCCTCGATGCCGCCCTTGATGGTCATGGCCGGCTGCTGCACCTCGGTCAGCGCGTCGGCGGGCAGTCCGGCGGCCTTGATCGCCTGGCGGGCACCGAGCCGGCGGTCGGCGCACGGGCGCAGCGAGACCGGCCCGTTGACCAGCGCGATGCGCCGGGCGCCGAGCCCGAGCAGATGCTCGGTGGCGAGCCGGCCACCCTGGACGTCGTCGACCGCCACCGAGCAATAGTCGGTGGTCTTGACCGACCGGTGCACGCAGACGACCTTGGAGCCGCGGTCGCGCAGGTCGGCCAGCCGTGCCGGGATCGCTTCCACGGGATTGATGACGACGCCGGCCACCCGGTGCTCCTCGAGCACGTCGAGGTAGCGGTCCTCCTTGGCCGGGTCCTGATCGCTGTTGCACAACACCACGGCGACGTTGCTCTCGCCGGCGGCGTCGACGGCGCCGCGCGCGACCTCGGCGAAGAACGGGTTCGTGATGTCGGGGACGACGAGGCCGATCATGCGGCTGCGCCCGGAGCGCAGGTCGGCCGCACCCCGGTTCGGCACGAAGCCGAGCCGCTCGATGGCGGCGAGCACCCGCTCGCGGGTCCGCTCGGCCACCACATCGGGCTTGTTGAGCACGTTCGACACCGTCCCGATCGAGACGCCCGCGAGCTGGGCGACCTCGCGGATCCCGGTCGGCGGGCGGCCGCGACTCTGCTTCGTCATTGAACCGGATCAACCCCCTGCGATCGGTGGCGCGGAACACATCATGCCATGCCGTGGGCAGCGCTAAACACTCCAGCGACCTGCACTCATTGCCGGGCGAATGGCGCCGGCGCCCGCCGCCAGGGTATTGACGGGCCGGAAACGGGGCGCTAGTTTCGCCGAAATATGAAACGGTTTAATCGCAGCCGCGATGCCGTTCTCCCGACGCTGGACCCTGACAGGAGAGTTGCCATGACGCTCCGCAAGGCAGGTCGTTCCACCATCGCCGCGCTGCTGGTGCTGACGGCGGCGGCCGCCGCTCCGCCGGCCGGCGCGGCCCCGCCCGACCCCGCGGGCGGCACGGACGCCGCGGGATGGTCCGTGGCCGCCGACGACGCCGCCGAGACGGTGACCATGTGCGGTGACCGGTACTGCGCGGAGCTCGACGTCGACGGCGCGGCGGCGGTACGCAGCCTGGAGGTCGACGGGCACGAGGTGCTCGACGGCGCACGCGGCCTGTACTCGTCCGTCACTACCGCGGCCGGCGAGGTCACGTCGCTCGACCTCGGCGCCGACCCCGCCGTCGAGGTGTCCGGCGACACCGTCGAGGTGCGGTTCGCCACCTCGGTGGCCGACGAGGTCTGGACGTTCCGGGCCGGCGCCGACGAACTCGACTACACGCTGCGCCGCACCTACCGCGCCGACGCCTCCCTCACCGAGCAGGGGACACCGGCGGTCAGCTTCGCCGAGGACGCGTTCGAGCAGCTGCGCTGGCCCGGCGACGGCGGCAACTTCCCCCTGGGCGGCGACCTGGTGGACACCTACCAGGAGAGCTGGCTGGCCGGGGGCGACCGGGTCGACCCGAACATCCGCACGTCGAAGGAGCAGGTGGGCTACGACCTGCTCAACCCCTCGACCGGCATCGCGCTCAGCGTCGACGGCACCACCAGCAACGACGGCGTCGACTCCGGCCGCGCGACGGAGCTGTGGCGCTCGCGCGAGGACTCCGGCGCGGTGCTGAACCTGGCGGTGCTGACGTCGGCCTCCGGGCTGCGCTACGCCGGCCCGAACCCGCTCGGGTACGGCTACCAGACCACGAAGAACGGCACCCCCGTGTTCGCGCCGGTCGCGGTCACAGCCGGGCAGACCGACGAGGTCACGCTGCGGGTGGCGGCCGCCGACGTCGACGACTTCTACGACCTCGGCGAGCTGCGCGGGGTGAACGAGCAGGCGCTCAGCGCGGCGATCAACGACTACGCGCGCTGGATGATGCAGGACGCCGACAAGGGCGCGTCGACGGAGCAGCCGCAATTGCAGTCCGAGGTGCCGCCACTGGAGATGCACTGGATCGCCCAGCTGCTGCAGTTGTTTCCGGAGCCGAACGCGATCGCCGCGTTCGAGGCCGGTCTCGAGGACATCCGCGACCACCTGATCGAGCCGTCCGGCCGGGTCATCTGCTGCTACCCGGGCTTCGGCTCGACGTGGGGCCACGACTACGGCGACCAGGTGCCCGGCTTCGCCCTCGGCGTCGCCATGGCCTACGAGCTGTCCGGCGACGACGAGTGGCTCGCCGGAATGCAGGGCGGCGTCGACCGAGCCATCGACCACCTGATCACCAACTGGACCGACCCGGAGACGCGCTTCGTCCGCAACGTGAACCCTGAGCTGAGCGAGGCCGACTACGACAACGACTACTGGGAGAGCTCGACCGGCGAGTTCAACGGCTACACGACCGCCCTGCTCTACGACGCGCTCACCCGGTGGAGCGCGTTGGAGCGCGACGTGCTCGGCGACCAGGAACGGGCCGGAGAGCTGGCGGAGCTGGCCGCGACCATCAAGGAGCACTACAACCGCGAGGTCGCCGACGGCGGGTTCTGGTCAGGCGACACCCAGACGTTCCTGTACGGCACCGGCAACCAGGACGCGTTGTACCTGCCGGTCAACGCCGCGGTGCTGAAGACCGACCTGGCCGGCCTCGACCGCCGCCGGGCGATCGTCGCGGCCGTCGAGGAGCAGAACGCCACCCACAACTACGACCTGCACCCCATGAACGTCCGCGACCTCTACGTCGAGGGCGCCACGGCGCGCACGGCTGGCAAGGGCGGCGAGAACGGCGGCTGGTACGGGGCGCCCGACGGCGACTACTACGCCGGACTGCCGCTGCTGGGCGACCCGCAGGTGCTGCAGACCGCCGCCGCGAGCTTCCTGCTGCGCTACCAGGCCGACGGCTTCCACGGCGCCACGGCGTGGGACCGCGACAAGCCGTTGAGCGAGACGGCGTCAGGCGTCTGGTTCCCGACGACCGTCATGCCGGCGTGGGGGCTCTACCACTACGGCTACGGCTTCCAGCCCGAATACGACCGGCTGGTGCTGGCGCCGTACGTCACGGACGCCATGAGTGGGTCGGCTGTCGACTACACCTGGCGGGGGGTGCCGCTGACCGTGACCTACGACGACCCGGTGTCGTTCCGGGTCTCGCTACGCGGCACGCTGCCGACCCCGCTGACCGTGCGCTGGCTGAACCAGGAGCCGGGCGCGGAGTACCGGGTCGCGCTCGGTCCGGACCGGCCGCAGACGATCACCGCCGGCCCCGACGGCACCGTCGAGGCGGAGGTACCCGCCGGCACCCGCGGCCCATTGTGGGCGCGCTGCCTGACCTGCGAGCTCCCGCCGACGGCCGACACCGGCGACGGCGAGCCGGCGCTGCGCGACTACGACCCGGGCGACGCCGCGACCCGCTCGGACAGTTACGAGCAGGTGGGCATGAGGATTGCCGTCGGCCCGCGCCCGGTGGAGGTCACCAGCCTGGGCCGGTTCAAGGCCGACGGGAACTCCGACGTGCACCGGGTCAAGATCGTCGACGTCGAGGGCGCGGTCGTCGCGTCCGCCGCCGTCGACATGACCCGCGACGCCGACCGGGACGGCTTCGTCACCGCGGCCCTGTCCGAACCGGTCACCCTGCAACCCGGCCTGTACTACGTGGTCAGCAGCGAGACCCGTGGCGGCGACGCCTGGTACGACGCGGGCGGGACGGTCGAGGCCGGCCCCGGCATCACGGTGCTGGGCGCGGTGTCGGGCCGGCAGTTCGAGGTCGCGGCCGAGGGCTCCACGTCCTACGGCCCGGTGACGTTCGGCTACCGCGAGGTCGGCGAGCCGCAGCCGTGGCTGCAGACACTGGTGGAGCCGCGCACCGTCCGGGCGCGGTCCGGCGAGGAGCTCACGTTCGACGTGACGGTGTGGGGCCAGGCCGGCGCGCCACTGGCCGGCGAGCTGACCGCCGAGCTGCCCGACGGCTGGACCGCTGAGCCGCAGCCGTTCGAGGCGCCCACCAACGGCGCACCCGCGTCGGTGACGGTGCCGGTGACCGTGCAGGTGCCGCCGGACGCGCCGACCGGCGACGCGCGGCTGACCTTCACCGCCACGGGGCCGGACGGCCTGAGCTCGGCCCGCACGGCCACCGTCTCCGTCGCGAACCTCCTGTTCGACTTCGACGACGGCACCACCCAGGGCTGGCAGGGTGGCCCGGGTGTGGGCGGCGTCAGGGCGGTGCCTGCCATGGCCAACGGCCCGGGCGTGCCGTACGCGGGTACGCATCTGCTGGAGTTCGACGGCGGCCCCATGGTCGACGCCGATCCGCGGACGATCTCCGTCGAGCCGGAGCAGCCGCTGGACCTGTCCCACGCGTCCACCTTCTACGCGCACGTGAACAGCTACGGCGCGTGGCCACTGTCGCCGGACAGTTACGAGGTGACGATCACGCTGCACAGCGGCGAGGAGAGCATCTCGGCGACGTCGGAGTACGAGGCCAACGTCTGGAACACGGCCGCGGTCGACGTCTCGTCGTGGGAGCACCGCGACGCCGTCACCCGCATCGACGTGACTTACGTCGTCAACGTCGCGGGGGAGTACCGCCTCTTCTTCGACCTGGACTCGGTCGGGTACGACACGTGACCCACCGCGAGACCCGAGGAGCAATCATGAGACTCAGAGTGATCGCGGCCGGCCTGGCCGTGGCAGGTCTGCTGGCCGCATGCGGCAGCGACGACGACTCGACCGGGAGTGCCTCCGCCGAGGTCACGGCGCCGGCCAGCGGCACCGTCCGGTACGAGTCCTGGACCCCGACGCAGGAGACGTTCGACGCCGTCGTCGCCGCGTTCGCCGAGGACAACCCGGACGTCGAGGTGACCAGCAAACTGGCGCCCATCGCGGACTACCAGACGTCGCTGCAGACGCAGCTGCGTGCGGGGGAGGGGCCGGACGTCTTCGTGGTGTCACCGGGCGCCATGTTCACCCAGTTCGGCCAGTACATGGAGCCGCTGGACGACTACGCGGCGGCGTCGAACGGCGACGACTGGGCCGACGTGTACGCGCCCGAGCCGTTGTCGCGCGCCCAGGCAGACGGGACGACGTACGGGCTGCCGGTCGGCTACGGGGTGGCCGGGTTCCTGTGGGTCAACAAGACGCTGCTCGCCGAGGCTGGCGTCGAGGTTCCTGACACGTACGACGACCTGGTGGCGGCGAGCGCGGAGCTGGCCGCCCAGGGCATCGCGCCGATCGCGCTCGGCGGGAAGGACCCCTGGCAGGTCGTCGACTACTACCTCGCGCTGGCCGCCGACATCGACAGCGACGCGCTCTACGCCGCCATGGACGGCTCCGGCGAGTGGACGGCGCCGGGCCTGGTCGAGGCGTTCGACGCCTGGGGCGGGCTGTTCGCCGACGGCGTGTTCCAGGAGGGCGCCGTCGGCGCGGCCACCTACAACGACGCGTATGACCTGTTCACCCAGGGCAAGGCGGCGTTCTTCGCCAACGGCAGCTGGAACCTGGACATGTACGCCAACTCGCTGGACCGGGTCGGCTCGTTCGACATCGACGCCATCCCGTTCCCGTTCGGCGACGACGGCGCGCCCATCACCGGCGACGTCAGCGGCATCGTCGTGGTCAACAAGGACAGCGACAACAAGGCTGCGGCCTACCGGCTGGCCGAGTACCTGAGCACGGGCGCCGGCAGCCAGATCCTCATGGACACCTTCCTCGACTTCTCCGTCACCGCCGAGGAGCGCGAGCCCAGCGAGCTGCCGGAGCCGGCCGCCCAGCCGCGGGCGTCCATCGTCACCATGATCGACGAACGGTTGGCCGGCTACCGGCAGGTGCCGTCGCCGTCGGTGGCGGAGGCGCTGGGGTCGGCGCTGGTGGCAGTGGCCACTGACTCGGCGACCCCCGAGGACGCGGCCGGACGGGTCCAGGATGCGGCTGAGTCGTCCTGACGGGATGGACCGGGTGCGGTGGCGGCGTGGTGGCCTCCTCTACGTCGCCCCCGCCCTGGTCCTCTACCTGGCCTTCGTCGCCTGGCCGGTGCTGAAGAACCTGCAGACCAGCTTCCTGGGCAACACCGAGTTCGACCCGTCACTCAGCTTCGTGGGCCTGGACAACTACCGCTGGCTGGTCGAGACCCGGGCCAGCCGACTCGCGTTTCGCAACGTGCTGCTCTTCGGTGTGCTGACCGTGCCCGTGCAGATGGTGTTGGGCCTGCTGCTCGCGGTGGCACTGCGCGGCCGCGGCCTGGTCCGCGGGCTGCTGCGCACGCTGCTGTTCCTGCCGGTCGTGCTGACCCCGGTGGTCATCGGCTACCTGTTCGCCGACCTGCTGGAGACCACCAACGGGTCGGTCAACACCACGCTGCGGGCCATCGGGCTGGACGCGCTGGCGCATCCCTGGCTGGCCGACCCGTCGACGGCGCTGCCGGTGGTGGCCGCCGTCAACGTGTGGATGTGGACCGGGTTCTCGATGGCGATCTACCAGGCGGCGATCACGGGACTGGACGACTCCGTGCTCGAGGCCGCGGCGCTCGACGGCGCATCGCGCTGGCAGACGCTGCGGTACGTCGTCGCGCCGATGCTGCGCCCGGCCCACTACGCGCTGCTGATCCTCGGCGTCATCGGCACGCTGAAGACCTTCGACCTGGTGTACGTGCTGACGCGCGGCGGGCCGGACCACGCCAGCGAGGTGCCGACGAGCCTGCTGCTCACGACGTTGCTCAACGGGCGGGACGGGCGGGCTGCCGCGCTGGGCACCGCGGTGTTCGTGCTCGCGCTGGTCATGACCGTGCTGCAACTGCGGCGGTATCTGAGGGAGGAGTCGCGGTGAGGGGCGGCGGACGGCTCGGCCTGACCGTGGTGGCGGCGGTCACCGTGCTGTGGATGCTGCCGCTGGCCCGGCTGGTGACGGTGTCGCTGCGCGACGGCGGCCTGGACAACTACGGCGAGGTCGTGGCGCAGCAGGGTCTGGGCCGGTACCTGCTGAACAGCGCCGTCGTCACCCTCGGGGCGGTGCTGCTGGTGCTCGTGCTCGGCTCGGTGGCGGCGTTCGCCTTCAGCAAGCTGCGCTTCCCCGGCCGCAACGCGCTCTACGTGCTCGTGCTCAGCGGCCTGATGATCCCGGTGGCGGCGATCCTGGTGCCGCTGACGCAGATCGAGACCACGCTGGGCTGGCAGAACACCTACCAGGGCCTCTCCGTCCCGTATGCCGCCCTGGCGTTGCCGTTCGCGCTGGTCATCCTGCGCAACACCTACGACGGGCTGCCCGACGAACTGCTCGAGGCCGCGGTGGTGGACGGCGCCAGCACCTGGAAGGCGTTCCGGCGCGTGTACCTGCCGCTGACAACGCCGGCGCTGGTCATGGTCGGGATCTGGACGTTCCTGAACTCCTGGAACGAGTTCCTGCTGGCGCTGATGTTCATGGTGTCGCCGGAGATGCGCACCGTCACGGTCGTGCCGGCGAGCTTCCAGCTCGAGTTCTTCGTCGACGTCCCGAAGATCTTCGCCGCGCTGGTGCTGATCCAGCTGCCGGTGGTCCTTCTCTACGCCCTCATGCAACGCACCTTCGAACGCGGACTCACGGCAGGAGCGATCAAATGACCTTGGACGTTCGTTCGGCGGGATCGCTGCGCGCGCACCTGGGCGCCGCCGCGGCGCAGCTGGCAGCGTCGACGCCGTACTCGGTGGAGCTGGTGGCCCAGGACGTGCGCTGGGACCCGGGCTCGCCGCGGCTGTTCCAGGACTACCGCGGCGACCTGTCCGGCCGGTACCTCGACGCCGTCGAGGCGGCTGTCGCGGACGGGCACCCGGTCGACGGCGCCAAGTCCGAGGCGGTCCTGCGAGCGGTGCTGGCCGCGCAGCAGCCCGATGGGTTCTTCGGGCCGCCCGCGCTGGCCCTGCAGGTCGACCAGGGTGCCGCGTGGGGGCACGGCCGGCTGCTGCACGGGTTGCTCTCGGCGCGGCGATGGGCGGCCGACGGCGCCGCCGTCGACGCCGCGACGGCCCTGCTGGCCGACGGGATCGGCGCGCGCGTCCCGCAGTGGCTGCGCTGGGTGGTTGCGGCCGGCCGGCAGAAGTTCCGGCTCGACCCGTTCTCGGCTGTACTGCCGCTGGCCCTGCACGCGGAAGCGTCCGGCGCCAAGCCGGCGCTCGTCGCCGCGCGGACCCTGGCCGAGGCGCTACCCGCGGACGCCGATCGAGCGCACATGCACGGATATCTGCTGGCCCTGCGCGGACAGCTCGAGGTGGCCCGCCTGACTGGTGCGGACGACCTGCTGCGCGACGCGCAGGAGCGGGCCGACGTCGTGGCGCAGCGCTATCTGCTGCCGCACGGCGGGGTGACCGAGAGCCTCACGCTGCCGTGGGACGCGAACACCGAGGGCTGCGGAATCGCCGACTGGGTGATGCTCAACCTGCGTCTCTACCAGCTCCTGGACGACCCGCGGTATCTCGACCGCGCTGTCGTCGCCGCCTTCAACGCACTGCTGCACACCCAGCGCGCGTCCGGCCACTTCGGCTGCGAGACGCTCTCCGGCGAGGACGGCGTGCTGCTGAGCGACTACGCGCCGGAGGCCTGGTGGTGCTGCACCTTCCATGGGCTGCGCGCACTGCGCCACCTGGTCGTCCACGCCGTCGACGCGGATGCCGACGTCGTCCGGGTGCACCTGCCGCTGGCGCTGACCGCTCGCGACGGTGCCGGTGTGCCGGTGCTGACCGTGACCGGCGACTACCCGTACGGCGACACCGTCGAGCTGACCACCGGGCCCGGTCTCCGGGCCGCGGAGCTGCACGTCCGCGTGCCGTCGACGGCCGGGGTGCGCCGGCTGCTCGTGGGCGGCGCGCCGGCGC
This sequence comes from Jiangella muralis, assembly GCF_001270745.1. Lineage (GTDB taxonomy): Bacteria > Actinomycetota > Actinomycetes > Jiangellales > Jiangellaceae > Jiangella > Jiangella muralis. The sequence continues at coordinate 28,853 of NZ_KQ434758.1, read as the reverse complement.
GGGCGAGCGCGGCCGACGGCTGGCTCCGGCTGGCAGCGCCGCCGCCGGGCACGACCGTGACCGTGGAGCTCGCTCAGCACGAGTGGTTCGACGTCGACGGCGAGGCGACGGTGCCGCCTTTCGCGAACACCACCCTGCCAGCGCCCGACCTCGCCACGGCGCGCGTGGCGGCATTCCGCGGACCGCTGCTGCTGGCCGCCAGCACCGCCGACAACCCGCCGGACGACGTCCTGCGCGGCCGGTTCCTGGTGCACCCGCGCGAGCAACGCGCCTTCGTCCACGAGGCGGGCGGCGTGCGCGCAGCGACGTCGGGACACGACAGCTTCGCCGCCGACCTCACACTGGCGCCGCTGGCCGGGTCGGACCGGTCCCGCCACGACCGCACGGTCCGCACCTGGTTCCAGGGCCTGCTCTACGCGCGACGCACCCTGCACCACTGAGGTTCCCCCCAGCGGGCGGACCACCTCCCTCCTTCTGAGAGGCCGATAACCAGTGACGAAACGCGCCAGCGAGCCGGTCCAGGCTCGGGTCTGAGGCGGGACCGATCGCCAGCGACAGCACCACACGGCCTGGGTGTCGGGCTGCGGCGGCTGCCACGTTGCAGCACCGGGCGCAGCCCGACACTCGTGCGGATATTGGTTGTGCTGATCAGGGTGACCAGCGGTGCCCCCTCTGATCTGCGCCGTCAGATGAAGGCAGCACGAATCGGGTCGGTGAACCCTTCGCCGATGACGACCGAACTGCCGAATGGCATGGTGGCGAAGCCGAGGTTGTTGTGGAAGGCGTCGACATCGCCGTCGGTGCGGATGTGCGCGATTTCGGCGCGTCCGTCGCCGTCGAGGTCGGCGAAGCGGACCCGGGCCGGGTCGGTGAACCCTTCGCCGATGACGACCGAACTGCCGAATGGCATGGTGGCGAAGCCGAGGTTGTTGTGGAAGGCGTCGACATTGCCGTCGGTGCGGACATGCACGATCTCGTCGCGTCCGTCGCCGTCGAGGTCGGCGAACCGGACCCGGGCCGGGTCGGTGAAGCCCTCCCCGATGAGGATGGAGTTGCCGTACGGCGCGGTGGAGAACGCATTGTCGTTGTGCCACGCCTGCACGTCGCCGTCTGCAAGGACGTGAATCAGTTCGGCGCGGCCGTCGTCGTCGAGGTCGGCGAAGCGGACGCGCGCGGGATCGGTGAACCCGGTTCCGATCAGGACCGTGTTCCCGTATGGCAGCGTGGCGGCGCCGCCGTCGTTGTGTCGTGCTTCGATCTCACCGTTGGCGTTGATGTAGATGAGCTCGGCGCGGCCGTCGTCGTCGAGGTCGGCGAACCGGACGCGCGCGGGATCGGCGATCCCGTTGCTGATGACGACCGAGCTGCCGAATGGCATCGTGGCGAATCCGCCGGAGTTGTAGAAGGCGTCGATGTCGCCGTTGGCCTTGATGTTGGCGATCTCTGAGCGGGCGTCGCCGTCGAGGGAGACCGCACGCCTGCCGCCTTGGACCGGAAGGTTGTTGATCCAGGTCAGATCGATCGAGTACAGGTGCCGGGCCCCGTTGACCCAGCCGTGGAAGAACACTTTCTCGCCACCGGTCAGTCCGTCGGCCGTGTGGACCACGTCCGCGCCGCCGGGCCCGCAGATGCCGGTGTTCCCCTGGGTCATGAAAGGTTGGCTGGCCACTGAGAACGGCCCGCTGGCGCTGTTGGCGGTGGCGTACCGGGTCTCGTAGCCGCATCCTTCGTAGCTGCCGCCGGAGTAGAAGAGCACGAACTGGCTGCCGCGCTGGACCATGTCCGGCGCCTCGATCACCCCGCTGCTGGTGAGCAGCGCGGCGCTGCTGCCGACCAGGGACGTCCCGTTGTTCGCCGTTTGGGTCAGCCACAACGTGCTCGGGATCCCGATCGCGTTGCCGTCGTTCTTCCACAGCAGATACCGCGTGCCGTTGTTGGCGACGAACGTGTTCGCGTCGATGGCGCCACCTTGACTCAGTGGGCAGATCAACGGCGCGGGTGCCGGGGTGAACGGTCCCAGCGGGTTGGTCGCCGTGGCCGTGCCGATGCATTGCCGGCCCGATGCCGTGTGCCACGCCGTGTAGGTCAAGGTCAGCGTGCCGTCTGCGTTGGCTTGGACGTCTGGGGCCCAGGTCCGCCCGCTCTGCGCCCAGCTCGGTGACGGACCACCGGGCATGGCGTCACCGCGGACGGCCCATGGGCCGTCGATGGTCGGCGCGCTCGCCACCGGAACGTGCCGCCAGTTCTGGGCGGAGTAGGCGTACCAGGTGCTCCCTACCCGCACGATGTCGGGATCCGGAAAATCCTCGGCGACCAGCTTCTTCGGCACCTCGGGTGGTAGCGCGATGGCGGGCTCGACGGCTAGAAGGGACCCGGCCAGCCCGAGGGCCAGCGCGACCAGAGTGAGGAAGAGTGTTCGAGATGACCGGACGAGACGAGACATCACAGACTCCTTCACTGGGGATGGATCGGAGGGGCCTAATCCGTGGGTTTAGCCGGCACGGCCGACGTCGCTGCGAGTTGCGGCGCGGACGATCGCGCCTTGTTCGCGTTCGGTGATGAGGCCGGACTCGACCAGGGGTTCGAGCACCTCGTTGACGTGCCGGACGAAGGCGCCCTTGCTGGGCCAGGGCTCGTCGTCGCGGATCAGGTCGTTGATGGTGCAGCCGTTGGGGGTCGTCCGGTTCGGCACGCCGCTGTCGACGTCGCCGACCACGACGGTCTCCCGCGGGTCTGGCTCCGGGCACGCGGGCGGCTGCGGATCGTCCACGAGTACGCGGAGCTGCACGTGATCGGTCATTCCGGTGAGTGTCAGGGTGTCACCTTCGAACGGGACCACCTGCTGGTCCGGGTCGCCCACCACCTGCGCTTCGGTGATCTTCAGCCCGGCGGGTAGCCGCAGTCTGAGCTGCAGGTCGCTGATCGGGTGTCCGTTCGGGATCTGCAGGTCGACGTCGACGTACCCGTCGGCGGTGTGCGAGTGGATCGCGTAGGCGAGGTCGCCGAACGGCGTCGGGGCGTCCGATACCGAGATCTGTTTTCCGTCTTCCAGCCATCCACGCGGAGTCGAGAAGGCGAGGCGAAGGCCGTCTGGGCTGCCGTCCTTCTCCGTGACGTGGACCAGCATCCTCCTCAGCACGGTGAGGAAGAAGTCGTTGTTGAAGCTTGCCGGCGGGAGATATATCGAGCGGTAGTACTCGCCGTCGACCGGGCCGACGGTCTCGCCCTCACCGGAGATGAAGGTCCCGCGGGTCATGCCATGCACGAGCTTGCCGTACAGGGCCAGCACGATGTCGTCCGGCTTGTCCAGGTCGGCCAGGAGCTCGGTGCTCGAGACCCCGTATTGGTTGTCCACCCCGGACGTCCGGTAGCCGGGAAGCCCGCCGGGGGTCACCTCGCCGATGGCCGTCGGATAGTAGTTGAACCGCTGCATCCCCAACAGGAAGGATCCGTGTTGACGGGCATACTCGAGCGCCTGTTGTTCCAGCTCGTCCCCGAGGATGCCCGACGCGTACACGTACGGCATCACCAGGTTCCAGTACGAGCCGAGCTTCGTGTCGGTGATCGGGCTCCAAGGCTGCTCTCCGTCGAGCAGCGCGACGGGGATGAAGGTCTGGTCGTCCGTGACCTTGATCGCGGAGCTGTCGATCGCCGCCCGCAGCGCGGTCCCGAACTGTTCCGCTTCGACCTGGTAGCGGTCCGCGAGGTCGTCGCGGCCGATCATGCGCCAGACGGCCGCCATGTCACGGAAGGCGCGCCAGGCCATGGATTGGACGTGGGTCCCGTACATCTTCGTGCTGATGTCGTGGCTGAGTTCGTCCTTGGGCAGCAGCCCGTTCGGATCCGCGGCCCGCTCGCTCGCCAACTCGTCGAGATAGCCGCTGAGCTGTGGCGTGTTGTCGACGACGTACTCACGGTCACCAGTGAGCAGGAAGTACCGCGCGGCGGAGAGCAGCTTCGCGCTGCGCTCCCAGTGCAGGCTTCTGTTGTGCGTCAGGCCGAGGAGAGTCTGCAACCCGGACCTGGCATCGGCTTGGAAGCCGTACTCGGCCATGGTGACCTGGGCGTGATTGCCCTCGGGGAAGTGGGTCTCGTACTGGTTGCCCCAGCTGTATCGCCACCCGAGCTGCAGGTTCTGCACGAGCAGGTTGCGCTGGGCGTCCATCACTGCCTGCTCCGGGACCTCGTATGTCGCCCCCTCGCCCAGGCGTTGGGTCCACGCGTCGTTGGACGCGGCCCGTGCCGCGTCGAACAACGCGCTGTCGGCGGTCAGTGTCGTGGTCTCCACCGGGTCGATCGGCCGCACGAGATGCACGACGTCGGGCTGCGAGTCGGTCAGGTCCAGACGATGCTGCAGATCGCCGTCCACGATCTCACCGCCTGTGCTGAACGCCAGGTACGTTTCTCCATCGCGCACCAGCCGATCACCGTCACGCTGCAGCCGGCCGTCGGTCAACGCGGTCCGCAATTGGACGGCCTCGACGGCGGATTCGCCACGGTCGACGGTGACACGGACGTAACTGCCCAGCGACGCACTCGACGGGATCTGTCCGACGAAGGACTCCTGGGTGTACTCGACGCCGTCGACGTCCTGGTAGCGCGTGGTCAGGACGGGAAGCCCGTCATCGAGCTGCGGTTCGGACAGCGCGGCCAGGCACAGGCCATAGCGTTCCCGCCCATCCTCGCCCACGTAGAACGTCGCCTTGCGTCCGTCGGCGCGGTGGGAGACGATCTGGCTGCCATCGGCCACATGCAGCGCCATCGGACCGCCCGATCCGTCGGCTCCACCCGGCGTGCCCATCGGCACGTAATGCACGCCTGAGTCGGTCAGCTGGTTGCCGCCGTTCCCCGCCGGTTGGCCGACGAGCATGAGTGGTTTGAGGTATCCCTTGATGTTCTCGTAGGTGGGGCCTTCGGGCCGGGCCATGAGCTCGTTGCCCCAGACGTCGGGTCCGGAGCGCAGAGCCGCATTCACCGACTCGACGTACGCGGGGTCGAGTTCCAGCTGGTTCGAGCACTCCGCAGGGCCGAGATCGTCCACGACAGGCGGGCCGAAATCGAACTGCAGGGCCAGGTCGAGATCGCTGAGCCCGGCTTCGTTGTAGCCCTGGCGACCGGGATCACTCTCGCTTCTCGCCAGCGTGCCGGAGGTGGTCGCGGCCTCGCCCGCGGCCACCGTCACGGCGTACTGCCCGTCCGGGTCCACGGGCACCGGAGGTTCGAAGGAGACCGTTCGCATCCCCGCCGGGCCGGCGAAGAGCCGCGCCGAACCGATGACCGCTCCGTCCGGGTCATCCCGGTGCACGTTCACGGTCAGCGGCCCGTTGTTGGCCTCGCGCGTCCAGACGGCCACGTTGGCCACCGATCCGTCGAGGGCGCTGAACGACTCGCCCGCCAGGGCGCCGCTGTGCACGGGGCCGAAGTCGTCGTCGACGGGCAGGTGCTGAGCGGTTGTCAACGCCGACCGGCAGTACTCCACCTCGAGGGCCATGTCGACGCCGACCGGGCTCACGCCTCCCTCGAAGAACGCTCCGCCTGGGGCGTCGTCTTGCTGCTCGACCCGCCCCTGGGTGGATTCTGGGCTCGAGATCTTGAGGATGTACGTCTCACCCGGGGTGACCGGGATCGGCGTGGCCAGGTCGGCCTCCACCTTGCCCTGCACCCCGGCGGCCAGTTGTGCGCTGCCGAGGACCGGTCCCTGCGGGTCCGTCCCCTCGATGACGTCGGCCTGGATCGGTGCGTCAGTCGGCACCGTCATCCACGTCGCAACGCGCGAGATCAACGTCCCTTGAGCGGTGAAAGCCTCGCCCAACCAGTAAGGCCCGAACGTCGAATGAGCGAAGTTCCCGTTCCCCGGACGGGAATAGACCGCGGGCGGTCCCTGCACACCGGCGCGATGGTGGGCAGCGACCTCCTCCGGCGAGAGCGCGCGAGAGTACAGCGCGACCTCGTCCAGAGCGCCTGGCCACCGCTGCGCGGCGTCATCCCCACGGGCTCCGATCTTCAGCGTCGCCGGACCGGCCGCCGGGGCGACCGACGTCGAAGCGCTCGCGTCCAGTGAGCCGTCGAGGAACACGGCCAGCTCCGCGCCGTCGTAGGTGACGGCGACGTGATGCCAACTGCCGGTACTGACCACGGTCTCGCCCGTCACCGAGGCACTGCCCGAGGCGCCGAGGTTGAACGCCAGCAGCCGCCCGGCGCCATCGAGGCGCAATGCGAATCCGAGATTCGCCGGTGCCGAGTACTTCTCCACGATGCTCTGGCCGTCCCCGCCCAGCAATCGCTCCGCGCGGACCCAGGCCTCGACGCTGTAGGCACCCTCCGGGCTGACCGTGTCCGACGACGGCACTTCGGCGTAACCGCCGTCGAAGCGCACCGCCGTGTCCTCCGACTCTCCCGCGCCGGCACCACGCAACGCACCGGGCACCCCCAGCGTGGCGAACCCGCCCAGGTAGGTCCCGTGCTGATCATGTCCGGAGGAGTCCAGAAGCTGGGTCCCCTCCTTCTCACCCAACCGCCAGTAGGCGTCCGGCTGTGCTTCGGCGACGAGCTCCGGATACGGCCGGTCGTCGCCTGAATCCGGGTCAGGGCAGGTCACGAGTTCGCTGGCTTGCGGGGCCGGCGATGTCGCCGCCTCCACCCCGGAAACCGATGCCGCGGTTCCCACGACGGCGAGCAACGCCATCGAGGACAGGATGCAGAGCCAGCGTCTCAACATGTCATCTCCGGTATTTCGAAGATAGATTCGATATGCAAGAGTTTTCTATCTGGGTGCAGTGCTGTCAAGACCCGGCAAGGCGGTGCCGTCATCGCCCGTTCGTTGCCCGGTCGCCGAGGTCGACCGAGCCAGGCTGGACGGCCCGACGTCATTCCTCCGGTGCCGTTCAGGCGGCAGCTGCATCCAGCGACGAAGCCGTCCAGGCGGGTGTTTTCGCAGCTGATCGGGGTGCCGGATGCTGCTCGCCTGCTAGGCGCGTAAGTACCTGGATCGACGCAGCCGGCGTCGCAACCTGGCCGGACCGCCCTGAGCTCGCGCCGTCGTAGGGCACGATCCGACGCCACCGGTTCCTGTGCTCAGTGCCCGGGCTCAGGCTCTCCGGCGACGCCCCTGATGGCGTTGTCTTCCGGGTTCGACCCTTCCCGATACCGGCCTATTCCGGATGCTGCGAACGTTAGCCCCATCCGCCTGACCTGCGCCTTCTCGAGGCAGCAGCGCGGGACCGTTGGCGCCGGCTAGTCACGGACGCCCGCCCCATCGCGCTGACGTGGGTGTGGATCAGAGTGATGCCGGCATCGCCGATGCGCTCTTGTCGATCTTCTTGCCGGTGCTCAAGGTCGCTCGGGGTCTGCCTCATCAAAAGTGAACTCGCGGCAGCGGTCGCTGCCGCTGCCACTGCCAGACTACGGGTGAGCACCGACAGATTCGGTGACCATCCTCCCGTCCTTGTGGATAACTCAGCGGGTGGTGCGGTCTCGGGCGCTCCTGGTCCACTCACTGGAGCAGCACTGGAGCCCCACACCAACGAAAAGCGGCGGCTGACGCTGGAATACACCGAAAGACGTTTCCGCAGGTCAGCCGCCGTTTCGGCACCAACTGGCAGAGGAACTTCGGCAATACGAATGGCTACCTGCTCGCGACCAACGGCGGCGGAATCACCTTCGCCATGGGGCAACCTTCTGATGCACGCGGAGCCCGTTGAACCCGAGGTCCTTGATCAGTTCGGCCTCGGCGTACAGGGGCCGACCCCCTGTTCCTCTACGCGTGCGACCGCCTGGGCCTGATCGTCTGGGCCGACACCGCGGCGAGCTACGTCTTCAGCCCCAGATCGCTGCGCCGGCTCCCGCAGGAGTGGTTCGAGATCGTCGAACGTGACCGCAACCACCCCTGCATCGTCGCCTGGGTGCCGTTCACGAGAGCTGGGGTGTCCCTCACCTCGAGCACAGCGTGGCGCAACGGTCAGCCGTCACCGGCGTCCACGCACTCCTGAAAGCGCTGGACCCCACTCGCGTCGTCCTCGGGAACGACGGCTGGGAGTACGTCGCCGGTGATGTCGTCGGGATCCACGACTACACCCACGACCCGGATGACCTCCGCCGCCGCTTCGGAAGCCTCGAAGCGGCTCGGAATACCCTCCTGACCGAGCGCTCAGGCGACCGCCGGCTCCTGCTCGCAAAGCACGGTGAAGGGCCGCATCGCCCATGGTGCTCACCGAATTCGGCGGGATCAATCCGAACAACACCAACGAATCGTGGGCCGGCTACGGCGACGCCGAGGACGAGGAGGATTTCCATTCGCGGCTGCGCGGGCTGGTGGCGGCAACGGTCTCGAGCGGTCTCGCCGGCTACTGCTACACCCAGCTCACCGACACCCTCCAGGAGCAGAACGGCCTGACCTCCGCCGACAGGGTGCCCAAGGTCCCGGGCGAGAGCCTCCGGGCGATCTTCGGTCAGCCGTGACCCGCTCAGCCGGACCCACGTCGAGCGCGACAGATCCAGAAAGCGCAGGACTGATACCGACACCGTCCGACGGGTGTCTTCGCCCTCAATCACGCCCGGTAGCCTGACGAAGATAATCTCCGTCCATAGCCGACACGCCGAGATCATTCTGAAACGAGTTCTTAGCGCGGTCCACGCGGCGTGCATCGGGCGCTGACGCAGACATCGGGAACGGCCCGGATCCGTGGCAGTTGGAGCCCGGGCTGCTTGCCGATTGGCGCCGGTTCCGCCGCATGCAGGCCCCCGCGCTAGGCCTCCCACGGCGCGTCCGGCCTCTCAACAGAGTCGTCATCCGACTCTCACCCGGCGGAACCGGCGTTCCAGTATTGTCCGCGGTGCCGCCCGGCGGTAGGGGGCCAGTTCTGGTCATCGCAGAGCTCGGCGTACAGCCACTGGTTCCGCGAGCAACGATCCCCGGACACGAGTCGGACCCGCTGAAATGTCGTCACAGGGACGACGTGATCAGCCAGGCTCCAGGACGGACCGCGCCTTGTGCCAGGTTCGTTGGCCGTCGCGGAAGTGCTCGCGGCGAAGGCCCTCGATCAGGTCGTCGACATCGTCGCCGATGGTGAGGCGGTCGTCACGCTCGTCGCCGCCGACGGGTCTGACCAACAGCTGGGTCTGGATAATGTCGCCCGCCGCGGTCACGTCCAGGGCGATCTGTCGCCACTCGGCCGGCGCTGCGGCCGCCAAGCCGTCCGCGAGGCGACTGCGGACGTCTTGATCCAGATCCACCCGTCGTCCCCCGGTTACCCTTTTCGTGGCTCCGCAATGGGGCCTCCGGCCTTCGGGTCCGGCATGACTTCCCCCCTTGTTGTTCATGATCCGGGGGGTGGTGTCACCGGGTCCGGAGGCTTCGACGGACCGCTGGTGAGGGGCTTGAGCACCGGCTTCACCCAAGGCCGGAAGAGCTCTCCGTAACGTGGATGTGGCAGCTCGGTGCTCTGGCAAGGCCGGACGAAAGCGTGATGGAGGGCCTGCACGTGATCGACACCGGCGACATCGACGTCTTCCTCGGCCTGGACGTCGACAAGGGCGAACACCACGCCACCGCCGTCACCCCGGCCGGCAAGAAGGCCTTCGACAAGCGCCTGCCCAACACCGAACCCAAGCTCCGCGAACTGTTCGCGAAACTCCAGGCCAAGCACGGACGGTGCTGGTCGTGGTCGACCAACCAGCCTCGATCGGCGCCCTGCCGTTGGCGGTCGCACGGGACATGGGCTGCCCGGTCGCCTATCTGTCAGGTCTGCGATGCGGCGGATCGCCGACCTCGACACCGGCGAGGCGAAGACGGATGCGAAGGACGCGTTCATCATCGCGGACGCGGCCCGCGCGATGCCTCACACGCTGAGGGCGATCGACGGCGAGGACGAGACGATCGCCGAGCTGGAGATGATCGTGGGATTCGACGACGACCTGGCCGGCGAGGCCACCCACGTCGCGAACCGGCTGCACAGTCTGCTGACCCAGATCCATCCGTCGCTGGAACGTGTGCTGGGGCCGCGGTTGCAGCACCCGGCCGTCCTCACGCTGCTGGAACGGTTCGGGTCACCGGCCCAGATCCACAAGGCCGGCAGGCGGCGACTGGTCACGCTACTGCGGCCGAAGGCGCCGAGGACGGCCGAGTGGCCGGTCGAGGAGATCTTCGCTGCCCTGGACGAGCAGACCGTGACGGTCCCGGGGACCGAAGCGGACGCACTGATCGTCCGGAGTCTTGCCGCCTCGCTCACCGTCGTGTTCCCACGTCCGACGTTTTGGCACGCCCAACGGAGGAAGGGAAGAACTGCTATTACACGTATCGGACGCTCACCGTCGACGACGCTCCAGGGCGGCGGTCGCCGCGGACTTCGCCGGCGACCGAGCCGAACGCGTTGACCCGTACGGCTCGACGATCTCGACCGTGCTGTGGGAAGCGCACGGGTGTAACAAGATGGCCGTCAGAGGTCGTCCGTTGCCGCCCGGTCGGCGATGCTGGGGCGGTGGAGTACGTGTCCCGAGTGCCACGGCCGCCGCTGGACGAGTTGATCGACGACCTGTACCACCTACGGGGTGCGCCGCCATACCCGAGGTTGACGCTGCCGCCGATGCCGTCGGCGGTGCTCATCGTCAACCTCGGGGCGCCGTTCCGCATCCGCGCCGGCGCCGACGTCGAGGCGGCGGGGTATGCCGACGGCTGTCTGATTACCATGCCCACCCGTGCCGTCGAGTTCGGCTACCCTCCAGGTACAGAGTCGGTCGGTGTGCACTTCAAGCCGTGGGGCCTGGCGCCATTCGTGTCGATGCCTGCGGCGGAGCTATGCGACCGGCCGGTGATGGTGGAGCAGGTCTGGGGGCGCTCAGCCGTCGCCGAGCTACGGGACCGGCTGGCCGCGGCGGCCTCACCGAACGAGATGCTGACGCTGCTCGAGGACGAGCTGTTCCGACGGCTCAGCCGGACCGCCGGCCTTGGGCTGGTCCGGCACACGGGCAGCGTCATCGCGGCGGCCAAGGGAGCGGTCGCGATCGGCGACCTGAGCGCGACGGCGGGCGTGAGCAGCACCCATCTGGCACACCGGTTCAAGGACTTGGTGGGCGTGACGCCGAAGCGGCTCGCCCGCACCTACCGGTTCGCTGCCACAGTGCTGGCCATCGATCCCGCTGGACCGGTCGACTGGGCCGAACTCGCCGGTCGTGCCGGCTACTTCGACCAGGCGCACCTCGGTCACGAGTTCCGGACATTCACGGGGCTGACGCCGACCCGGTACGTCGATGTCCGGCGGCGGTTCCTGCGCGAACATCCCGGCCATGCGCTCGATGTCGGGCCGCTGCCGGCCGTTTGATTTCTTACAAGCCCTGACGTCTCCCGACCTGCCACCATGGGCACTTCCCGAGCAGAGGAGCATCCGTGGGTAAGGTCGTCATATACAGCACGGTGTCCGTGGACGGCTTCATCGCGGACGGAGACGACCAGGTCGGGCCGCTGTTCGACTGGATGTCCAGCGGTGACATCCCGTTGGACGCAGCCGGCGAAGCGAAGGTGTCGCAGGCGTCTCACGACCACACTCGCGCGTACTGGGACCAGATCGGTGTGACGATCGTCGGTCGCCACGTGTTCGACCTGACGAATGGCTGGGGCGGCACGCCGCCGGGCGAGATCGACAACATGGTCGTCGTGACGCACCGCCCGCCGCCCAAGGGCTGGCCATCCGAGGCGCCGTTCCAGTTCGTCGACGGCGTCGAGGCCGCCATGGCCACGGCGCAGAACCTTGCCGGCGACCGCATCGTCGAGGTCGCCGCCGGCGACGTCGGCGGTCAGATGCTGGCCGCAGGGCTCGTGGACGAGGTGGCCATGGACGTCGTACCTGTGGTGTTCGGGTCCGGCAAACGCTATTTCGGGTCGGTCGCCGCGCAGCATCTGCTGGAGGACCCAGACGTGATGGTCCAGGGTAACCGGGTGATCCACCTGCGCTACCGAGTGCGCCGACCGATCTGAGGGGGCACGCACACCGGGTGGCCGGAGCCACCGCGCGGCGAGTACGCCGTCATACGTGACCACGTTGGGCGGCATCGTGCGACGCCGATGTCTGCGACACGCCGCATATTGGCGGCGAGCATGTTGGATGCTCGGCGCAGCACCTTCCGCGCGATCTCGACCGACCAGTCGGGGGTAGTCGTCGATCGGTCCGGCGCCTCGCGGACGCGGCCCGCGCGATGCCTCACACGCTGAGGGCGATCGACGGCGAGGACGAGACGATCGCCGAGCTGGAGATGATCGTGGGATTCGACGACGACCTGGCCGGCGAGGCCACCCGCGTCGCGAACCGGCTGCACAGTCTGCTGACCCAGATCCATCCGTCGCTGGAACGTGTGCTGGGGCCGCGGTTGCAGCACACGGCCGTCCTCACGCTGCTGGAACGGTTCGGGTCACCGGCCCAGATCCGCAAGGCCGGCAGGCGGCGACTGGTCACGCTACTGCGGCCGAAGGCGCCGAGGAACTCCTGGAGGATCACCCTCTTTCCAAGGTCCTGACGTCGATGCCAGGAGTCGGCGTCAGGACCGGAGCCCGCATCCTGATCGAGGTCGGCGACGGCAGCACCTTTCCCACCGCCGGCCACCTCGCCGCCTACGCCGGACTCGCCCCGGCTACCCGGAGCTCGGGCTCCTCGATCCGAGGCGAACAACACTCCAGGAGAGGAACCAAGCAGCTCAAACGCGCTTCTTCCTCTCCGCGTTCGCAGCCCTGGGCGACCCGGCCTCGCGGGCCTCCTACGACAAGAAGATCGCCCAGGGCAAGCCATCACACCCAAGCCCTGCTCTGCCTCGCCCGACGACGAGCTGACGTCCTGTTCGCCATGCTCCGTGACGGAACCTTCTACGAACCGCAGCCGTCTGCCTCAGTCACCTGATCTGCGGGTCTGCGAAGAGAGAACGACTCGATCGCCCTCGACATCGAAGCCGAGCACTGGATGGCCATAGTCGCCCTCCGGGTCCATCAGCACCGGCTTGCCCAGCCGCCGCCCGATCTCCCGAAGGAAGCCGCAGAACACATCGAGTCGATCCTGGCCCTGCAACTCCCGCAGGTCGACGTCGAAGTCGACCTCATCGTCGGCATGAAAACGGAAGATCGCCAACACATCGGCAGCCGGCCAGACCCGCAGGTCCGGGCACTCGGCATCTGCCGGACGGGACAGCACGGCCTCCGCCCTGGGCACCGGAAGCACCGTCTCTCCCTCGGAGTACTGGCACTTCCAGCCCTTCTCCACGACAAGATCGAGGACCGCCTGCCAGTCCTCCACCGAGGCATCCGGGACACGCACGTCCGGCAACGACCCCATCAAGTCCGGGTCGAAGAAGGAACTCACTTCATCCCACAGCAGATCAGCCATCCCGCCATGCTGCCCGGCTCACCGACCCAACGCACCCCCGTTGCCCTTGACCAAAGACATAGGGGCACCCCCCGGGCTGGCAACCAGGCGGCGGTACAAGGGTTCTCGGGGGGCGGGCCTCCGCTCGTATCAAGGTCTTGACGCCGAGTGATACGAAATGACATGGTATCGACCAGTCAGGGCGACTATGTCACGAGTTGCAGCTATGTACCCGTCGGCCGGGGAGTAGTCTGCCTGTCTCCCACCCCGCAGGTGGCTCGCCCTTGTTGTCGTAGCCGCGATGGCAAGGTGGTGGGTTCATGCTGCGCACGTCTGCGCGCCTGTCTCAGTTGGTCACGTTCGTTGTTGCCGCGGCGATGCTGGTGTCGGGTTCGCCGGCATCGGTCCTGACGCCGTTGCCGGCGGCCGCCGAGGAAGAACACCAGGACGGCGAGAGTGCTGGTCAGGCTGCTCTACCGCGGGCGCAGGGTGCTCCCGTGGCGCGTCAGCCAGCCGCGCCGGCGGAACGGGTGCGGGAGGTGACGCAGCAACGTACGGCGAGCACGAAGGTGTTCGAGTTGTCCGATGGGCGGTTTGAGGCGGAGTTGTCGACGGATCCGGTTCATTACCGCGACGTGGAGGGTCGTTGGCAGGACATTGACACGCGTATCGGAACGTCGCGCCGTGAGGGTTTCGGTCTCGGGAACACGACGAACACGTTCGGGAGCTTCTTTGGGTCGGATTCGCAGCGGCTGGTTCGTTTCGAGGTGGGGAACCGGACTCTCACGCTGGGGCTGCCGGGCGAAGGTCGGGCTTTGACGCCGCAGGCGGAGGGCGACTCCGTCACGTATGCGGACGTGTTCGGGACTGCGGATCTGGTGTACCGGGTCGAGTCGACCGGGTTGAAGGAGGAGATCGTCCTCGAGGAGCCGCCGGAGGATGCGACGTTCACGTTCACTCTGCAGATGGGTGGCGTGGTGGCTCGTGAGCAGGAGGACGGTTCGATCGGGTTCTTCAGGCCGGGCGGTGAGGGGCCGGCGGTGTTCGAGATCCCGAAGCCGTTCATGTTCGACAGCACCGACACCCCGGACGCGCCGGTCGGGTCGGTGCGCTCGGAGGATGTCACGCAGTCGGTGGTGCAGCGTGGCGCGAACATCGAGATCACCGTCGCGGCGGATCCGGCGTGGCTGGCCGATGCGGAGCGGGTGTATCCGGTCGTGATCGACCCGACGATCGTGGTGGAGCCGTCGCCGTCGCAGGGGCAGGACGCGATGATCCGGTCCGCGGCGCCGACGACGAATTACGGCTCGAGCTGGCAGCTCGGCGTGGGGACGGACTCGACGGGAAGGGCTCGGAGCCTGCTGAAGTTCGACCTGTCCTGGTTGCCGGCGGGGACGCCGATCGACGCCGCGCAGCTGCGGGTCTGGTACGACCAGGCGTATCACACGAACGCCAATGACGTGCTGATCAAGGCGTATGACGCACCCGGGGCGTGGGACGAGTCGACGGTGACCTGGTCGGGCTATCCCACGCTGTTCGGCAACCAGACGTTCACGAGGGAGCTGGTCGACGACGGCGATCCGGGCCAGACCAGCCAGGTGGGTCCGTGGCCGTTCATGGCCGACACCACGCAGTCGCAGTGGGGCATCAACGACGACTTCCAGTACGACAGGACGGGAGTGACCGGCAACACGTACACGTGGGTGCCGCGGATCGTCGAGCCGGGCCGGTATCAGGTGGACGCGCACTTTGTGGCCAGCGCGGGCCGAGCGACGAATGCGCCGTACACGGTGCAGCACGCGGGCGGCACCAGTACCGTCGCGGTGGACCAGACCGCCGGCACCAACGGCGTGTGGGCGACGCTCGGTAGCTGGAACTTCAACGCCGGCACCAGCCACCGGGTCACGGTCGGGTCGGTTCCGGAGCTGCGGACGGTGGTCGCCGACGCCGTGCAGCTGACCAAGTGGGCGGAGCAGACGAAGACGGCCGACTCAAGCAGCCGATGGCACGAGTTCAGCGTGCGTGATCTGGTGCAGTCCTGGGTGGACGGGCAGAAGCCGAACCACGGGTTCATGCTGCGGGTCGCGGACGAAACCACGCTCGGTCGCGGCGGCGCCTACTACGAGGCGTCGGAGCCCGTCTACGGCGGCTCGGCGAACCAGCCGAAGCTGGTACTCACCTACGGGCGCCCGGGGGTCACGCTGAACCCGATCACCACGATCCACGGGACTGGGGCCGAGCTGTCGTGGCAGCCGTATGCCGGTAGCGACCTGGTCGAATACCAGGTGCACCGCTCGACCGATCAACGGTTCACGCCGTCGGCGGCGACGCTGGTGGCGCCGGTGGCGTCGGGGACGACGTCGTTCACCGACACCACGGCCCGTCCGACGGCTGCCGGTGATCCGGACCCGTTCGCCAGGACCTACTACTACATGGTCGCGGTGAAGACCGTCGACGGCACCGTGGTGCCAGCCACGACACAGTTGGCGAGCCTGCCGAGGGCTGGTCTGATCACGAGGATCCTGCAGGGCCAGGCCGTCGACACGACGATCGCCAGCGGGGCCCCGAACAGCAACCTGGATGTGTTCGACGGTGAGCCGTGGCTGGGTGCCGGCAACGGCGGCGGCAGCTTCGGCACCACCCGCGCGCTGATCAAGTTCCCGGACCTGGCGACGGCGGTCCCCACCGGGGCAACTGTCCAGTACGCGGACCTGCGGTTGTGGAAGCCGTCGACGTTCGGGATTAGCCCGATCCTCGATCTGCACCGGGTGACCCGCACCTGGGACGAGACCACCGCGACGTGGAACTCGGCCAGGGTGCCCTTCAACCCCGACCCGTGGACCACGCCGGGCGGCGACTACGACCCGGCCGTCATCGACTGGGTGACGAGCGCGACGGACAACCCGAAGTGGCTTTCATGGTCTGTCACGGGCCTGGTGCAGCGGTGGGTCAACGGCCCGCTCCTCTCCAACTTCGGCGCTCTGATCAAGGCGCGCAACGAGGCGTTGGAGTACGGCGTGAGCGAGTTCGTTTCGAACGAGTTGGCGTCGGAGCCGAAGCTGCGGCCGATGCTGCGGGTCACCTATCTGGAGAAGACCGCAGAGGGCACCTATTACGCGCCGGACACGGCGGTGCGGGCCGAGGCGGGTGAGGAGCGCACGGTCGAGGTCACGGTCACGAACACGACGGCGGAGACGTGGACGGCGGCGAATCACGTGTTGTCTTATCACTGGGCGGCGCCGGACGGCACCGATGTCACGACGGCGGGGAACCGGGTGGAGACGGCGCTGCCGGCCGATCTCGCGCCGGGTGAGACGGTGACGTTGAACGCGACCGTGCGGGCGCCGGAGTTGTTGGAGCCGAGCAACAAGCGTGAGGATTTCACGCTGCAGTGGGACATGCGCAACAAGGGCAGCGGGCAGTGGATCTCCGACACGCAGAACATTCCCGCGCTGGATCAGTCGGCGAAGGTCGAGGACGTGACCTCGAACGAGCTCGGGCTGGAGAAGTTCTACCAGTACAGCGGCACTGCTACTGGTGCCGGTTCGGCGCTGATGACCAATGTGCACGCCGGCAACACCGTCTTCAGCTACGACGCGTTCGCCAACCCGTCGCGTGGGGTCTCGACGTTCGTGCGGATGAGCTACAACAGCCTGGACACGTCCGCGTCGTCGATGGGCTACGGCTGGTCGCTGGCCACCTCGAGCCTGATGCGCATGGGCACGCCGCTGGACCTGCACCCGCGCGGTCAGGCCTGGCCGACCCAGGTGACGCTCACCGACGGCGACGGCACCGCCCACTTGTTCCGGTTGAACAAGCACGACAGCGCGAACGAGGAGGACTGGGACTACGACTCGCCGGCCGGTGTGCACCTGTACCTGCAGCGCACCGGCGACTCCGACCCGACCCGCGCCTGGGTGATGACCAGTCCCGATCGCACCCAGTTCTATTTCGACGCCGACGGCTCCCAGTCCGCGCTGCGCGACAAGAACGGCAACGAGCTGCTGTTCACCTACGAGCAGCGCAAGTCCAACAACAAGCCGATCAAATTCCTGCGCTACATCACCGACCCGTCGAACCGGCAGACGCTGACCGTCGACTACTTCACCAAGGGCCAGGCCTACAGCTACGTCGATGACGCGGGCGCCGTCCAGCAGGGCACCAACCTGTCGAACCCGAAGATCATCGACCAGGTCGAATCGCTCACCGACATCTCCGGCCGGACCGTCCGTCTGACCTACACCGACAAGGGTCTGATGGCTCGCCTGGTCGACGGGGACGGCACACCCGAGGCGAAGACGTTCCAGTTCGTCTACGAGGCGGACAACACGAACAAGAACACCAAGCTCGTCGAGGTGATCGACCCGCGCGGCAACGATACCGACCTCACCTTCTTCGAGGCCACGACGGATCCGAAGGCCAAGTGGCTGCTTCAGAGCATCACCGACCGGGCCGGCGGCACGACGTCGTTCGCCTACACCGACCCTGACGGCTCGCAGGGCGCGCAGGTGCTCACGACCGTCACCGACGCGAAGAGCAACGACGGGACGTATCTGACCGACGGGTTCGGACGGCCGCTGACCGCGACGAACGCCAACGACGAGACCACGACATTGACGTGGGACGACGACCACAACGTCGAGGAACTGGTGGAGGACGACGGCGCCACCACGAGCTGGACCTACGACCCGGGCACCGGCTATCCGACGTCGATCACCGACGCCGAGGCGAACGCGAACGGCACGGCGGCCACGACGCTGTCGTATCGCAGCGACCTCAACGGTCACGTCGCGGACCTCACCGGGAAGGTGTCACCGGAGGGCCGGACGTGGAGCTTCGGCTACGACACGGTCGGCAACCTGACCTCGGTGACCGACCCGGCCGGCACGACGACGGCCACCGAAGACGACTTCACGACGACGTACGCCTACGACGGGTTCGGGCAGCTGCTCGACGCCACCGACGCCAACGGCAACCTCACCCAGTACCGCGACTACGGGCCCACCGGCTTCCCCACCCGTATCGTCGACGCGCAGGACAACCCCACCGGGTTCGCCTACGACGACCGCGGCAACGTGCTGACCGTCACCGACACGAACGAGAACACCAGCACCCACGGATACGACGTGTTCGGCCGGCCGGGGGAGTCGCAGGTGCCCAAGGACGCCGACGCCGGGGTCTACATCGTCACCCCGGCTCCGGTGTACGACGCCAACGACAATGTCGTCGAGGCCACCGCCCCCAACGGCGCGCTCACCACGTACAGCTACGATCCGGCCGACCGGATGCTCACCACGACCCTGCCCGCCGACGAGGCCGGCGACCCCGCCCGCGTGGGCAGCTACGAGTACGACCTGGTCGGCAACCTGCTGGCCTCCACCGAACCGAACGGCACACTGACCCCGTCGGACCCCGACGACTTCGTCACCCGCTACGGCTACGACCCGATCTACCAGCTGACCAGCGTCACGAACGCCGACGGCGACGTCATCAGCTACCGCTACGACTCGGTCGGCAACCTCGTCACCGTCGTCGACCCGCGCAAGAACGCGACCACGGACCCGGACGACGTCACCACCACCACCGGCTACGACCGCAACCACCGCCCGACCACCGTGACTGACGCGGCGGGCGAGACCAGCACCACCGCGTACGACCTGGACGGGCTGGTCACGGAGGCCACCGACCAGGAGGGCAACACGACCCTCGTCGAGTACGACGAGCGCGGGCTGCAGCGTGAGGTCCGGGTCCCGCACGAGGACGACGGCGCCGGCGGCATCACCTACCGGACCACCCGCTACGAGTACGACGAGGCCGGCAACCGCACCCGGGTCGTGACCCCGCGCGGTGTCGAGTCGGGTGACCCGGACGCGTTCGTCCACGAGACCGTCTACGACCAGCTGAACCGGCCGGTCGAGCAGGTCTTCCCGTACGACCCCGGCGACCCGAGGTTCAACACTCCCGAGTCGGTCACCTACGCCTACGACCTGGTCGGCAACCTCACCGAGGTCTCGGCGCCGCCGTCGGAGAACCAGACCGTCCGCAACACCACCACCTACACGCACTTCGACAACGGCTGGGTCGAGTCGACAGTCGACGCGTGGGACATCGCGACGACCTACGACTACAACGACCTCGGCCAGCAGACGCTGCGCACGGCGACCAGCGCCGGCGGATCGTCGTCCCGGTCGATGTCGTGGACCTACTTCCCCGACGGCAAGCTCTCCGGTCGCGGTGACGACGGCGTCCCCGTCGGGCAGCATGTCGTGCTGGCCGACAACAGCGACACCGGCAACACGGCCGTGACTGGCGTCTGGTCGGTGCTCGCTGACGGCACCGGGTTCCAGGGCTACGACTACCGCCGCCACGCCGCCGGTCATGGTGGCGGCGCCGACGAGTTCACCTGGACGTTGCGGATCCCGGCCGACGGCACCTACGAGGTGTTCGTCCGGCACCCGGCCGGCGTCACCGGCGCCGCCACGGACGCACCGTTCGAGATCACCCACGCCGGCGGGACCGCCACCCAGACGGTGAACCAGGCCGAGAACGGCGGCGAGTGGGCCAGCCTCGGCAGCTACGCCTTCACCGAGGACGGGACACACACCATCGCACTCGGGACCTCCGCCGCGGGCATGGTCTTTGCTGACGCGGTCAAGCTGGTGCGCGACACCACCGGGCAGGCCGACACCGAGGCGAAGGACTTCACCTACGACTACGACCCCAACGGCAACCTGGTGTCGCTGACCGACGCCGGATCGGGCGCGGCGGTCGACGCCTACGAGGTCGCCTACACCGGCCTCAACCAGGTCGCGACCGTCGAGGAGCTCGCCACAGGCACCGTCCAGAACACCACCTACACCTACGACGAGAACGGCAACCCACTCACCCGCGAGCACGACGACCAGTACGCCACCTACCGCTACGACGTGCGTGACCTGGTCGATCAGGTCAGCAACGGCGACACCGAGGCCGACCCCGACCCCAAGGTCACGACCTTCGGGTACACCCCGCGCGGGCAGACCGCCACCGAGGAGAAAGCCAACGGCAACACCGTCACCTACGACTACTTCCTCGACGGCCTGCTCGAGCGCCAGGAGGAGACCAAACCCGACGGCACGCTGGTCGCGTCGCACGTGATCGGCTATGACGCCAACGGCAACCGCACTTCTGACGTGGCCCGCACCATGGACGCCGACAGCCATGGCACGTACCTGGATCGGACCTATGCGTACACGTTCGACCCGCGGGACCGGGTCGCCGGGGTGGAGAAGACCGACACCTCCAGCGGCTCTGCGCTGTCGACGGAGACCTATGTCCACGACGCCGCCTCGAACGTGATCTCCCAGACCGTGGACAGCGTCACCACCTCGTTCGTGTACGACCGCAACCGGCTGCTCACCGCCTCGTCGGCCGGGGTGGTCGGCACCTACAACTACGACCCGTTCGGGCGGCTCGACACCGTCACCAGCGCCGGCCTGGTGGTCGAGCGCTACACCTACGACGGGTTCGACCGGGTCGCCTCACACCGGTCCTTGGAGTCCGACGGCACTTCGTCGACGACGGCGTATGCGTACGACCCGATGGACCGCACCGCCTCGCGGACCTCCGACGCCGGCGCCGCGGGGGAGGAGACCACGGAGTTCTCCTACCTCGGGCTGTCCGGTGAGGTGCTGTCCGAAGAGGTCGCCGGGCAGATCCAAACGTCGTACCAGTACTCGCCATGGGGCCAGCGGCTCTCCCAGATCAAATACACCGGCAGCGGCGGGTCGACGGAAGAGGACTCCTACTACGGGTACAACCCGCACACCGACGTCGAAACCCTCACCGACACCACCGGCAACACCCGCGCCACCTACGGCTACACCGCCTACGGCAAAGACGACGACACCCAGTTTACCGGCGTCGACGCACCCGACCCCGGCAACCCGGGCGCGGAGCCGTACAACGTGTACCGGTTCAACGCCAAACGCTTCGACCCCGCCACTGGCTCCTACGACATGGGATTCCGCGACTACAGCCCTGGGTTGAACCGGTTCCTCACCCGCGACAACTACAACGGCGCCCTCGCCGACCTCAACCTCGCCACCTCGCCGTGGACGATGAACCGCTACGCCTTCGCCGGCGGCAACCCCATCACTGGCATCGAGATCGACGGCCACCACTACTGCGACACCCACGCCTGCAGTGGCGCCGCCCTGAGCGGCCGCGGCACAGCCTCCGCCGTCGAGACCAGCACGAAGGAAGTCGCGATGCTCGGCGGCGACGGCAAGAACCGGTTCCTCGGCTACGACCTCGGCGACGACGCGCCCGACGCAGACGCCATCGCCATGGACATGGGCCAATACGGCGTCGCGCAGAACTACCGCTCCCAGGCCGGCATCCCGCGGGGACAGCAACTCGACCAGCAGCAGACCGTCAACCTGCTGCTGGCGTGGTGTGAAGGGGCAGAACTGTGCAACCAAGGCCTCAAAGAGCGACTCGTCGCCGACCAAATGATCACCGCCGCACAAGAAGTCGGCATCACGGGCGGCCACTTCGCCGGCCCACCCGGGGGCGCCCTACCCAGATCCGCCGCAAACAGCGGCGGCGCATTGGTGAGGTACGACGCCGATTTCGCCCTGGGACAACTCACGGCCGGAGGTCGAGCTACCGCGTCCCAACTCGACGAGTTCGGCGTTGCGCAAGGATGGATCCGGAGCCAGACTGCGGCTGGGCCGGTGAAGTACACCGACGCCAACGGCATCGTGCGGCTCACGATCAAGCGAGGCAGCCCAAGGGCTCCGGGAAGTGGTGATCCGCACATCGAGCTGCGAAACGCGGCCGGACTCCGGGTCGACCCGTATGGCAACTTGGTCACCCGCCGAAGCGTGGGAAACCACACGCCGATTGAGTGGGACTGGTGAGTGAAATGACAAACTATTGGTCGATTCCCGGGTTCGAGGATATCTACCTTGAAGACAGTTGGGTGCTCTCCATCGAGACCGGCGAATCAACACTCACAATCGCAGTCGACTTCGTCCTTCGCGAGTCGCATCCGCTGTATCAGGCGCCTCAATCTGGGGAGCAGTACTGCTATCGGCGTGGCCTCATCCATTTCGGCAGCGTGACCGCTCTGTCGTGGACCGGCCAAGGCGCGGTTCCAGCGACAGATGCGGCCGGCGAGCACGACCTCGGCTCTTTCGATGAGTTCGAGGTGAAGGACAATTCATTCACCATCAGCGGTGACTTCGGGCGCATCGAGGTGGTCGCACCCCGACCCACCGTGGAGTTCCTGGAATGAGCACGGCAGGCACAGCTGCGCTGGGTCAGCGCTTCCTGGCGGCGGGTCCTGGGTGGGCTTCCTCGCCGTGACGATGGTCAGCGTCTCAAATGCCTCGGAGGTCCCACGCCTGATGCATTGCTACACCAAAGACGGCATGCACAACCACAGGACTACGAAGATGCCTGGTTGCCGAACTGGAAGCCATGGTATCTGGTGAAGGACCCGCGGAAGGCTGGAGTCTTCGCTGACCGGTTGGGCTTCGACGAAGCAGGGATGAGCGCTGCACTCCGGAACCACCTCACAGCGAACTTCGGCAACGCTTCCAGTACTGTCCCTATGCTGAACGGCGTGGGTGTGCAGATCGGAACGAAGTTCACCGTTCGTGGCCCAATGACCGGTCCGAGTGGTCGGACCTTCGACATCACGGCCTCGTGGGGGGTGGATTACGACGGCACGGTCCGATTCATCACGGCGTTCCCGACGAACTGAGTCTGGTCATGGATGATGAAATGATCTTCGTCGCCGGCTCCCGGTGGTTCCGCATCGCTGTGTCCGAGACGGAGGCGCTTCGTGCGCTGGTCACCATCACGATGGACGGTAAGTACGAGTGGACCTTCGAGGAGCCGGTCTGGCGTCCGATCTCGTTCGGGTCCGGACCCGGGGCGTCTTACGTGTGGTCGGCTCGTGACCTGATTCGTCTTCCGCAGGCTGGGAGCGATGAACCTGTGGTTGAGGTCAGCACGGACGAGGACTTGATCTTCGTCTTCGAGCACTCCGGCGGTTGGGTGCTGGTATGTGAGACCTCGATACGACGTGTGCTGGACGGGCAACAGACCGCCAGATGGGAGTTGCCAGGCGTCGTGGCACACGCCGTGTTGCGCGACGAAGTGCTTGCCGTGCTGGACGAGGATGGCAAGGAGGTTCTACTGCGGTTCGCCGGCACAGACCTTGCTTCGGTGCCGCGCTGACGCCGGCGATCCCCGTGAGCTTCCCCCGAATCGTGGAGGGTTCCCTTTACGCTGCTCTGCCGCGACCCGCCTACAGACGGCACGGCAAGCACAAGAGCAATATCGGAACCTTCATCCCCTGGAAGGCCCTCCATTGATCCAGACTGCCGCCGAATTCGTCCAGTTGCGTACAAGCGACGATCCCGTCGAGCAGGCACGTGCGAGCAACGACGAGGCCACCGAACAGGTGTGGTTGGACGTGATCCGCGTTCATCCTGAAATGAGGCGCTGGGTTGCCCACAACAAGACAGTCCCGGCTTCGATCCTTGATTTGCTGGCTACGGACGCGGATCCGGAAGTTCGTTGGGAGGTCGCGGGCAAGCGCAAGCTCAGTGCAGAACTTCTAAGGACGCTCGCGGAAGACCAGGACGACACGGTTCGTGTCAGGGTCGCTCGAAACCCCCGGACGGACGTCGATGTCGTTCGCATGCTCGCAGCTGACGAGTCGCGTGCGGGACGCAGCCATTTCTGTTCTCAGCTTGCGCGAGGATACCCGTGGCTTGTGAGCGTCGGCCACGCCGCGAGCCAGGGGTGCGTCCGGACTCGGCTTCGTCGCG
Source organism: Jiangella muralis (assembly GCF_001270745.1). Classification (GTDB taxonomy): domain Bacteria; phylum Actinomycetota; class Actinomycetes; order Jiangellales; family Jiangellaceae; genus Jiangella; species Jiangella muralis. The sequence goes on along the minus strand of NZ_KQ434758.1, from coordinate 4,687 downwards.
GACCTCCGGCGCCGGTGCCGCGGGGCGGAGACGACGGAGTCTCCTACGTCAAACGGGGATCCCACGGTCATGGTGGAACGTGATCGATCAGACCGGCCAAGCGGCATGCGAAGCGCGGCTCGCCGGGCAGCTGCGTCGCAACGGGCTGACGAGCTATGGGACGGAGCTTCCGTGAACGCCGAAGGCACTAAGCGCGTGATCGGTCCGATCTCGCCGCCGCCGACGGCCTACACCGAGGACGTCGTGTTCACCCATCCCGGCGGGAACGCCGAGCTGGGATGCACCTACGAGCGGAACGGCGCGATGTACGCCGGCGGTCTGCGGTTCAGTCGGGTGCGGGCCTACCGGTTCCGGGCCGAGGGTCATTGCACTCCCTGGCACGTCGAAGACGCGTACGGCGCGCTCGTCGAGGTCGAACAGTCCGACTGGATCGGTGAGCTCTTGGCCGCGGAGCCGAGCGAGACCTGGGGCCAGTGGAAGATGCGGCATTTCCTGATCTACATCGATGGCTCGGGGGCAGACGAGGTCGCTGCTGAGGACTGTGAGTGGCTTCCAGAGGAAGCGACCTCGTGACGTTGCGCGACATCGACCTGACCCGCGTGGTCTCTCACGCGCTTCGCTACGAGCCCTGGCTCTACGAACTCGAGTTGGACGATGAGAGCTGGGCTCCGGTCGACCAGCTCCTGGCGACGCTGCGTGAGTAGGCGGCGCCATGACCGGCCCAGCGCAGCTCTGACCCCGAAACCAGTGATTGGCTTCCCGGCTACACGGTCGGGCGGGGCGGTTCCGAGAGGCAGAAACGCAGCGGCAGCAGGATTGACGCCAGGAGTTCCGATGGGACCCACGCCCGTATGGACGGTGTATCAGCCATGGCCCCTGGCTCCGTGAATCCGGCCCTCAGCGAGGTGAGTATCCGGCTTCAATCTCTCGGCTTCAGGAAGCGCGTTGGCATGGTGTTCACCCGTGAGGTTGCCGAGGGTGTGCTCGGCTGGCTCGGCCTGAACCGAGCCAGCCGGCACCTCCCGGCCGGTGCGGTTGAAGTCAACCCGGTCGTGGGGATCCGGCACCAGGGCATCGAGCGCCTCGTTGCCGAGTTGCGCGGAGAGAAGTTCCACGCCTACCAGCCACCGACGGTGAGCACACCTCTGGGCTACCTCATGCCTGGATCGCACTACAGGGCGTGGATCTTGGATGCCGTGGACCCGGCGGGGAGCGTGGGAGGCCTCATCGCTTCGATAGCGAAATACGGACTTCCGTTCATGGAGTCAGGCTCGACGCTCACGGAGATTTGCCGGTTCCTCGACCAGGATCTGGGGTTTGAGCATCAACTCGTCTACCGGCGCCCGGCGGCTTGGCTGCTCGCCGGCGAATCGGCTCGCTCGCTGGGAATGCTTGATACGGCCGAATCCGATCTCGGTGATCGCGACGACGCGGCTGCGGTCGAACTTCGCTCCTTCATCGCAGCATTCCGGGACCGATTCGAGGTCAACCCGCCGGATTAGCCTGGAAGTCGATGCCGTGAGCTGCGAGTTGTTTGGCGGCGTGGTCGGTGATGCGGGTGAAGCGGCCCGATGGCGTCTCTGCGCAATCGAGCTGGGTTCTTACTGGCCCGTCGGCTGTTTCGGTATCGCGCCGGGCGAGTCTTCCGTCGAGCACATAGCCCGCGTAGGTGTTGATCTTCTCTCGTAGCTGAGACTCCTGATTGAGGTCCACCCCACAGCGGCGATCTTCAACCATGACCAGCAGGTGGCCGCCATCCACGTCCTGGGCGACCAGATCGATGGTTTGCGTCGGTGGTCTGGAAACGACGTTCTCGGCCATCACCTGGCGCACGCACCACCGGAACACCATCCGGGCACAGTCACTGGCCGTACGGTTCCTCCCGGTCGTCATCAACGGTGTCCTCGTCCTGGGTGTCGTGGGCGCGGTAGGCGGCTCCGTAGATCCGCGCGAGCGCTGGACGCGGGCTGTCCAACACCGAGATCGCCGGGCCCGGTCTTCGCCAGCGGGTCGACGGTGAGGACGCACATCGGTGCGATCCTTGCGCAGGCTGGCGCTGCGCGACCGCGTCCAGATCGTCGTCTTCGCACACACGAGCACGCTTGCTTGACCCGCACCGAATTGGCATTAAGGTGTGCCGGTGCACCTTCCCTCGATTCATTTCAAATCGGGCGCACATGCGCGCCTTCTGGCGGGACTCGCCGCGCTCCTGGTGGCCGGGACGGGCGCGTGCGGAACTGACGGCGACACCGTCGCGTCGTCCGCTGCTCCGAGCACGCCGGCGCCGGAGCCGGTCACCACGCCGACACCGACGGCGGTGCCGTGGGCGGAGGTCGAGACCTATCTCGCGGCCAGGCATGGCCAGTACCGGAAGACCGACTGGCTCGGCCCCGACAACGGTGACCAGGTCAACAACCTGGCGACCGAGATCGTGCAGTTCGATCGTGACGCTCCGTATCATGATCGGAGCATCAGCAACTCCGCCGCCGTGACTGAAGCGCTCGGCCACGAGCCCCCGGGGAGCGGGATCCGGTTCGTCACCACCGACACTGTGACCCTCGTACGGTATCCGTCCGCGGTGGAGGCCTGCGGGACGCAGTGGGTCGACCTGGGAGACGCGGAGGGGAATCACCTGGCCGAGTTCGGGCTGGCGCCCGTCGACCCGCGGGACGTCGAACCGTTCGAGGTGCTCAGCTCGATCGTCGGCGAGCCGGAGCCGGTCCGGGTCGACGCGGACGGCACGCTGTACGAGATCACCGTGGCCGGCGGAGCCGGACTGCAACTGACGAGCGCGGCCGCGACCGACCCAGGCGTCCTTGAGACGCTCGCCGGCGCGGAGTCCATCGGCCACGCCTTTCTGCCGGCCGGCGTCGGGCCGCTGGAGCTGCACGTCGACTACACCGACATCGCCGCGGCGGCTACCGGGATCCAGGTGCCGGACGACGCGATCTACAGATCGACCTGGTTGATCAACGCCGACATTCCGGAGTTCGACCCAGCCCTGCCGCCCGAAATCGCAGACTGGTCGTGCCTGGAGGACTCGCTAGGTTGAGCAGCCGCTGGAGTCCGCTGGTAGCTCGACCTCACGATCGCGGCCGACTGTGCGCTGGAGACGCCGCTGATCGACGGATAGGGCGCACCGCACTCCGGCTCCTCAGCGGCCAACGACACGCCTACCCACTCGCACCGGACCGCGGCACCTGAGCGCGCCTGCGCTAGCAACTGAGAACTGTCCCATGGTGCGGCACCCCCGGCGGCCAGCAGGCGCGTCCACCCTGAGATTGGAGCATCGATGCGTCGGATTGCTGTCTTTGGAGTGTTGGTGCCGGCAGCCATGGCACTGGCAGGCTGCTCTGCGGGCCAAGGCGGCGGTGATCGGCTCGCGGAGGAAGAGACCTGCGGGTACGACCAGCAGACGCTCCTGCCGGCGATGGAGGCGGCGCTGCCGGCGGACGCCACGGTCCGGGTGGCGATGGAGATGTCGGGCGCTGGGCAGGAAATCGTCATCGACGCAGTCGTCGCGTACACGCCTACCGGCGCTGAGATGGACATGACGATGCGCTCCAATGGTGCGGAGTTCGCGCTCATCGTCGTCGACAGCCGCCTCTTCGTCTCCGACTCGACCAGCGGAGGTAGGTATCAGGAGCTCGACAGCTCCGATCCGGCTGCCGCCCAGCTGCGCAGCCAGGCGGCGAGCATGGATATCGCCTCCTCATTCACAGCCTGGCGTGCAGGCCTCGAGAGGGTCGAACAGGTCGGCGAGGACGAGATCGATGGCGAACCGGTCTGCCATTACTCGCTCACGGTTAGCACGGACGCCGCATCCGAGGCGCAGGGCGATCCGGTTGTCCCGGGGATGCCGGAGACGGTCACCTATGAGCTGTACCTGACGTTGGACGACCTCATGCGGCGCGTCGAATTTGAGCTCGGTGGGATCGAGGCCGAGATGAACGCGACCCACTGGAACGAGGCTGTCGATATCGAGGCACCGAGCGGCGGCTAACCCAGCGGTGGTTGGCCGCCGCACCCGCCAGCGCCGCGGGTCACACGCGTACACGCCCTCGCAAGGCGCACGGCCAGAGGGCGGACGGCACCGTCATCGGCGCAAGTGCACACCGCCGAGGCGGCCTACATGCGGCGGAAAGGCCCGTCCCCGCGACCCCCCGAATCGCGGCAGATGCCTGCGATTCGCTGCCGCACGACCCGCCGCGGTTTCGTAGGGCCCAGACACGGACCGCCCTTGCACTCGACGTCGTGCAGACTCCAAACACGGACAGCACACCAACACGGCCGCTCTACGGGTACGCGCCCACCGGAAACACTGCAGATCCATAGGCCGCTGACGCCCGATGATTCGCAGCACGTTGCTCCTTGCCAGGACCATGTGAATGCCCATCGGTCTCAGCTCAACCGCACTGCCAGGTGAAGAGCGCTTCGCCTGGCCGTTCCGCGTCGGAGACCAGGTAGTAGAGCTGGCCGACGTCACCCCACATCATGTCGGCGTCGTCATCGGACGCGATTTGCAGTAGCAACTGCCAGTTGGAGGCGGCTGATTGGACCTCTGGGTTGTCCCACGCGAACGGCTCGCCAGCCAGTCCGCGGCGCAGTTGTTCGACTTCCATCTCGACTGAACCGCCCCGGGGTGTCCGGAGACTTCATTAGTTGGAGGATGAAGTCATGGCACGTC
>NZ_KQ434757.1:203391-324980 GCF_001270745.1 Jiangella muralis | reverse complement strand
CTGGGAACGGCCGCCTGAAACTCAAGATCAACCTCAGAGTTTGGGAAACCTAGCAGCGCTAGGCTTGTCGCGTCGGTGAGGAGGAGCGATGCGCGTTTTCCGGGCGTTGTTCGGGCGCGGCCGAGCGGAGGCTCCGTGCCTCCTGGACCCGCGGGTGTACGACGCGACGGTGCTGCACCACGAGTTGGTGAGTGGCGGCGACGACCCTGGGTACCTGGCGGTCTTCGTGACGCTCCGCCCGGCGGGGCGTCACGACGCCGTCGTCGCCCGGCTCGGTGACATCATCGCGCCGGCCGACCTCTCCCGGTTCGGTGAGGGCACCCACTGGCGGGTGCGGCTGTTCGAACCGGCGAAGCTGTGGGTCGCGATGCTGGCGCCCGAGCACGACGACGTCCTGCGCGCCGGCCGCGACCTCGGCGGGGTGCGCTGGGACGCCGAGTACTGGTACTGGCACGAGCCTCGGCCGGGCAGCCCGTACACGCTGACCGGCGACACCAGCGAGGATGACGTCGCGTCCTGACGCGTGACCGGCCGGGCTGCGCGATGCTGGCCCGGTGGAGATCTTCGCGGAGCGGACCCAGATCGCGCTCGACCTCGTCGGAGTGTTCTTCTTCGCGGTCACCGGCGCGCTGCTGGCGGCGCGGAAGGGGTTCGACGTCGTCGCCAGCGCGCTGCTGGCCGGGATGACGGGCCTCGGCGGCGGGGTGGTCCGGGACGTCATCATCGGGGTCCGGCCGGCGGCGCTGGAACACCCGGTGTACCTGGCCCCGATCGTGCTCGCCGTCGGCGTCGTCTACCTGTACTACCCGCACGTCTCGCGGTTCCGGCGCACCCTGCTGTTGTTCGACGCGGCCGGGCTCGGCCTGTTCTGCGTCACCGGGACGGCGAAGGCGCTGGCCGAGGGCGTGCCGGCGGTGTCGGCGGCGCTGCTCGGCGTGACGTCCGCGGTCGGCGGCGGCCTGCTGCGCGACGTCGTGGCGCGTGAGGTGCCGTCGCTGTTCCGCTACGACGACATCTACGCGCTGCCCGCGATGGTCGGCGCCGCGGCGACCGCCGTGCTGTGGCGGCTGGACGCACTGTCGGTGTGGACGGGGGTCGCGGCCAGCGTCGTGACGTTCGCCCTGCGCGCCCTCGCCGTCCGCCACGGCTGGCGCGCGCCGCTGGCCTACCGCCGTCACGCCCCGGACAGCTGACCCGCGCCCCGCCCGCGCCCGCGCCCGTCCGCCCCGTCCAGCAGCGTTGATCTTGGAGTTGTCGGGGTATCCATCGGACATATCACCCCGCGATTGCTCAATTGCTCCAAGATCAACGCGGGTGCGGGGTCGTTCGGGGGTGTGCGGACGTCGCCGCGTCTGGGCGGTCGCGTGGTTGCGACCCAGGCCGGGTCGGTAGTGTCCACACATGCTGCTCTCCGACCGGGACATCCGCTCCGCCGTCGAGTCGAAGCGGGTCGCGCTCGACCCGTTCGACCCGGAGATGGTGCAACCGTCGAGCATCGACGTCCGGCTCGACCGCTACTTCCGCGTGTTCGAGAACCACCGGTACCCCCACATCGACCCGGCCGAGGAGCAGCCCGACCTCACCCGCATGGTCGAGCCCGACGGTGGCGACCCGTTCGTCCTGCACCCCGGCGAGTTCGCGCTGGCGTCGACGTACGAGACGGTGACGCTCGGCGACGACGTCGCGGCCCGGCTCGAGGGCAAGTCCAGCCTGGGCCGGCTGGGGCTGCTGACGCATTCGACCGCCGGGTTCATCGACCCCGGGTTCACCGGCCATGTCACGCTGGAGCTGTCCAACGTCGCGACGCTGCCGATCAAGCTGTGGCCGGGCATGAAGATCGGCCAGCTGTGCTTCTTCCAGCTGACGTCGCCGGCCGAGGAGCCGTACGGGGCCGCGCGGCACGGCTCGCGCTACCAGGGGCAGCGCGGCCCGACCCCCAGCCGGTCGCACCTCAACTTCCACCGGACGCGGGTCGACGGCGCCTAGTGGTTACTCGCGAGTAATATCAATCGCGAGACCCGTTCCACCGGCAAGGAGGCCGAGCGCCATGCAGTACGTCGCGGTAGTCGTCGCGCTGGGCGTGACGACGTTGTCGTTGGTGGTGCTCACCGACGCGATCAAGCGGATGGTGCGGGTCATCCGGCTGGGCGGGCCCGCGCCGGGCCGCAAGCTGAACCCGTCCGCCCGCACTCGCACGCTGGTGCGCGAGTTCCTCGGCCACACGAAGATGGCGAAGCGGCCGGTGGTGGCGGCGGCGCACTGGTTCGTCATGGTCGGGTTCTTCGCGTTGTTCTTCACGCTGGTCACGGCGTACGGGCAGCTGTTCGACGCGTGGTACGCGCTGCCGCTGATCGGGCACTGGATCCCGTTCGAGTGGGCGACCGAGGCCATCGCGTGGGCCACGCTGCTGGGCATCGGCGTGCTGACGGTGGTACGGCAGCGGTCGCATCCGCGGCGGCTGGGCCGGGGGTCGCGGTTCTTCGGGTCGACGTTCTGTCAGGCGTACTACGTCGAGTTCACCATCGCGACCATCGCGGCGAGCATCCTGGTGCTGCGCGGGCTGGAGTACCGCCTCTTCGGCGACGTGCTGCACTTCCCGCTGACGGCGTTCATCGGGTCCTGGTTCGATTCGGTGGCCACGTCGGACGTCGAGCTCACCGTCCATCTGGTGGCAGCGCTGAAGATCACCGTGTCGTGGGTGTTCTTCATCGTGCTGGCATGGAACCTGACGATGGGGGTGGGCTGGCATCGCGGACTGGCGTTCTTCAACATCTGGTTCAAGCGCGACCCCGAGGGCGGGCCCGCGCTGGGTGCCGCGAAGCCGCTGACGGTCAAGGGCGAGCCGGTCGACTTCGAGGCACTCGACGACCTCGACGAGGACGCGTCGCTGGGGGTCGGGAAGGTCGAGGACTTCTCCTGGAAGGGGTTGCTCGACTTCTCCACCTGCACGGAGTGCGGGCGGTGCCAGTCGCAGTGCCCGGCGTGGAATACCGACAAGCCGTTGTCGCCGAAGCTGTTCGTCACGGCGCTGCGCGATCACGCGTACGCGAAGGCGCCGTACCTGCTGACGGGCGACGAGTCCGCGCGGGCGGAGGCGGAGCGGCCGCTCGTCGGGCCGGTGGACGCGGGCGGTGTCATCGACCCGGACGTGCTGTGGTCGTGCACCATGTGCGGTGCGTGTGTGGAGCAGTGCCCGGTCGACATCGAGCACGTCGATCACATCCTGGACCTGCGCCGCTACCAGTCGCTGATCGAGTCCGAGTTCCCGTCGGAGCTGAACGGGCTGTTCAAGAACCTGGAGAAGGCCGGCAACCCGTGGGGCGTGAACGCGTCCAAGCGCATGGACTGGGCGTCGGGGCTGTCGTTCGACGTGCCGCGGGTCGGCGTCGAGGTCGACGACCTGTCGCAGGTGGAGTGGTTGTTCTGGGTCGGTTGCGCGGGCGCGTTCGAGGACCGGGCGAAGAAGACCACGCAGGCGGTCGCGGAGCTGCTGCACACCGCCGGGGTCTCGTTCGCCGTGCTCGGCGACGGCGAGACCTGCACCGGCGACCCGGCCCGGCGGTCGGGGAACGAGTTCCTGTACCAGCAACTGGCCGCGCAGAACATCGATGTGCTGCGCGAGTCGAAGGCGGTGCGGGTGGTGTCGTCGTGCGCGCACTGCTTCAACACGATCAAGAACGAGTACGCCCAGCTCGGGCTGGAGCTGGAGGTCGTGCACCACACCCAGCTGCTGAATCGGCTGGTCCGCGAGGGCAAGCTGACCCCCGTCGCGCCCGCCGGTGACGCCCAGATCGCGGGGCGGCCGGTCACCTACCACGACCCCTGCTTCCTGGGCCGGCACAACCAGGTCTACACGCCGCCGCGCGAGCTGGTCGGTGCGCTGCCCGGCGTCGAGCTGCGGGAGATGCCGCGCAACCAGCAGAACTCGTTCTGCTGCGGCGCCGGCGGGGCCCGCATGTGGATGGAGGAGCGCATCGGCACCCGCATCAACAGCGCCCGCACCACCGAGGCGCTCGACACCGGCGCCGAGGCCATCGCCGTCGGCTGCCCGTTCTGCCGGGTCATGCTCTCCGACGGCCTCACCGAGGCCCAGGCCGATGGCCGCGGCGAGGGCGTCGAGGTCCTCGACGTCGCCCAGCTGCTGCTCGCTGCGGTGCAGCGGAACGCCTGACCGCTCCCGACGCCCCGGGTGACGCCACGATGGCGTCACCCGGGGCGTCGTGCCGTCAGTGCGGCGTCACCGTGGCGCTTGACATGACGCCACGATGACGCCACCATGGCGTCATGGACCTCACTCAATACGTCGAAGCGTTGCGCGGCTCGTTGGCCGCGGCCGGGCAGGCCGCCTCCGACGACGTCCGTGGTGCCGCCGAGCGGCTGTCGTACGCCGTCGAGCCGTCGCTGCGGCTCACGCTGCTCGAGGCGCTGGGCGACGCGGCGGCGGAGGTCACCACCCAGCTCGACGGCATCGCGGTGGAGGTCCGGTTGCGTGGTGGCGATCCCGAGATGGTCGCCACCGAGACGGTCCGCCACCCGCCGCACCCGCCACAGCCGCCCACCCCTCCGGCACCGCCACTGCCGCCGGAGGACGAAGGCACCTCGCGGGTGTCGCTCCGGCTGCCCGAGACGCTCAAGGTCCGGGTCGAAGAGGCGGCGGCCGCCGACGGCATGTCCGTCAACGCCTGGCTCATCCGTGCCGTGCTGCAGACCTTCGAGCCGCAGCGCTCGTCCACCCGCGTCACCATCGGCCGGAACCTGTCCGGCTGGGTGCGCTGACGTCCGCCCGCCAACTCAGGAGACTCCCGTGTCCGACATCGTCACCCACCGCTTCCCCGCCGACGGCCCCATCGGCCTGACCGTCGATCAGCGCTCCGGCGATCTCGTCGTCACCGCGGCCGACGACACCACGGAGATCCTGGTCGAGCTGCGGCCGGCCGGCCGCGACGGCGACGACCTCGCCCAGCGCACGCTGGTCGAGCACCGGCCCGGCGCGCTGCGCATCGAGGTCCCGCGCACCACGTCGTTGCTCGGCCGCTCCACGTCGGTCGACATCACTGTCACCGTGCCTACCGGCAGCCGCGTCGACGCCCAGGCCGGCTCCGGCGACCTCCGCCTCGACGGCCGGTTCGCCGACGTCGCCGCCAAGTGCGGCTCCGGCGACATCGCCGTCGACACCTGCGACGATCTCCAGCTCAGCACCGGCAGCGGCGACGTCTACGTCACCGAGACCGCCGGCGCCCAGGTCCGCACCGGTTCCGGGTCCATCCGGTTCGGCACCGCCGGCGGCACCGTCGAGCTGGAATCCGGCTCCGGCTCCATCGACGTCGAGCAGCTGCTCAGCAGCGGCCGCGTCTCCGCCGCCTCCGGCGACATCCGGCTCGCCGCGGTCGACGGCCACGTCGAGCTCAAGACCGCGTCCGGCGACATCACCGCCCACCGCGCCGTCGAGGGCGACCTACGGGCGCGCAGCGCCAGCGGCAACGTCACCGTCGGCATCGTCACCGGCACCGCCGCCAATCTCGACGTGTCGTCCATCTCCGGGTCCATCCACTCCGACCTCGACCACACCGACGCGCCCGCCGAGACCGACCGTGCCCTGCTGCTCTCCATCACCACCGTCAGCGGGTCGATCCGGCTGCACCGCACGACCTGAAAGGAGACCGCCATGACGTTCGAGCCCTACGCCGACACCCTGCACCGGGTTCGCGCCGTCGAACTGCAGCACGACGCGGCCACCACCGCGATGGCTCGCCGGGCCCGCCGGGCCCGCCGCACCCGTCGCCTCGAACTGGCCGCCCGCCTGCTCGACCGCCTCGCCCGCCGGCTCGAAGCCCGCGCAGGCGCCAGCCGGGTCCGCGCGATCTGACCGCCGGCCCAGCTGGTCCCGCTGAGGTTCGAGCGCGGTCGTGACGGCGGCGCGGTCATGGCGGCCTCGATGACCTGGGAGACGGCGTCTGTCTGCCCCGATGCGCCGCCCGCCCGGACCGTGTCGCCGTCAGGTGCGTTCCTCCGGCAGCGACGTGTTGTCGCCGCCGGACTGTCGCAGCCGCAGGCCGCGGCGCACCAGGGTCGCCCGCTTCGCGGCGTCCTTCTCGATCTTGCGCGTGTCGCGAGGAGGCAGCTGGATCGCCTCCTCGGCGGGCACCCCCGCCAGCAGCTCGCGGGCCCGTTCGGTCTCGGCGTCGAACTCGGCGCCGAACAGCAGCGCCAGGTTCGTCAGCCACAGCCACAGCAGAAAGACGACCACGCCGGCCAGCGACCCGTACGTGCGGTTGTAGCTGCTGAAGTTCGCGACGTAGAGCCCGAACGCGGCCGAGCCGAGCGCCCACACGACGATCGCGATGAAGGCGCCGGCACTGACCCAGCGGAACCGCGGCCGGCGCACGTTCGGGGTGCCCCAATACAGCATCGCCACGATCACGACGACGATCAGCACGAGGGCCGGCCACTTGGCGACGTTCCATACGGTCACGGCGGTGTCGCCGACCCCGATCGCGTCGCCGATCGCCCGTGCCACCGGGCCGCTGACCACCAGCAGCACGGCGGCCGCCAGCACCAGCAGCATGGTCAGCAGCGTGAGCGCCAGCTGCTGCGGCCGCAGCTTCCAGAACGGCCGTCCCTCGTCGACGTCGTAGATGCGGTTCATGGCGCGGCCGAAGGCGCCGACATAGCCGGACGCCGACCACAGCGCGACCAGCAGACCGATGACCAGCGCTGTGCCGGCGCCCGGGACATTGGTGAGTTGATTGATGGGTCGTTCCAGGTCCGACGTCACCAGCGACGGCGCGATGTCCTGCACGATGCCGACGAGCTGGTCGGTCGTCCGCTGGCTGTCCTGCCCGATGAGGGCCGGCAACGACGCCAGCGCCACCAGCGCCGGGAACAGCGACAGCACCGCGTAGTAGGTCAGCGCCGCCGCCAGGTCCGGGCACTCGTCGCGGAGGAACTCACGCACCGAGCGGCGGGCGACATAGGTCCAGGACGGCCGGGTGAGCTGCGTCGGCCCGTCCGGCACCGCCTGGTCCGCCGCCGCGCCGTCGGACCGCGGCTGACCCGGCACCGAGGACTCGCGTCCGTGGATGTGCGTCGCCATGGGTGCTCCTAGTGACGGCGCTTCCAGGCGACCACGCCGGCCACACCACCGACGACGACGGTGGCCCCGGCGACGATCATCGTGACGGGGCGCATGGCCAGTGCCTTGACGCTCGCGGCCATGGCGCCGGCCCGGTCGCGGACGGCGCTCAGCCGCTCGCGCGCCTGGCTGCGCACGTCCAGCTTGTGCTGCAGCGCCTCGACAGTGCGGCCGAGGTCGGCGCGGGTCCGTTCGATGTGCTTCTCGATGTCCTCCGGTGTCGCGTCCTTCGGCGGTTCACCGGTCGCAGGGACGTTCGTGCGCGTGGATGTGGTGCTCATCGGTGCCTGCCCTCCTTGAGCTCCTCGACGTCGCGTTTGACGTTCTGGACGGTGCGGTCCGGGGTGGGCGAGGCCTGCTTGGTCTCGCCGCGTCCGACCAGTGCGGCCACGCCGGCCAGCAGGAACAGGACGGCGGCCACGATCAGCGCCGCGGCCCACACGTCCAGCCTGGTCAGCGAGAGCGCGGCGATGGCCGCCGTCACCAGGGCGCCGACCCCGAAGAAGGCCAGCAGCCCGGCGCCGCCGAACAGGCCGAGGCCGATCCCGGCGTGTTTCGCCTTGTCCGACATCTCCGCCTGGGCCAGCCGCAGCTCGTCGCGGATCAGGTGCGACGTCTGCGTCGAGAACTCCCGGACCAGCTCCGCGACGGAGTGGTCATCCTGGCTGCGGGTAGTGCCCGTTGCGGCCATGGGCGCTCACCTCCGGGATGCCGTCGTCGTCGTCGTCGCCGTCGTCGTCGCGACGCACCGTCGAGCGCACCTTGTCGGAGGCGCGTGACGCGGCGTCGGTGAGCTTCTCCTGGAGCTCTGGCGCCCGCGCCCGCACGGCCTCCTCCGCGTCCGTGACCTTCTGCTGCACCTTCGGGTCGTGCCACAGCGCGTCGGCGCGGCCCTTCATCTGCTCGTAGCGCTGCCGCCCGGCCCGAGTGCCGAGGACGTACCCGACCGCGGCGCCGGCCAGGAGGATCAGCTTGCCCTTCATGGTCCCTCCCAGGTATCTCGCCGTTGACTGGCGGCTTACCCGATCGGGACGCGCGTATGCGCGGCGTTCGCCCAGGTCGCGAACGCCCGGAAGATGAACTATGCGAGGTTGGCGGGGTTCGTGGTGTCGATGATGAACGCCAGCGTGAACGCTTCGTCGCGCCAGGCGTCGTAGCGGCCGGACGGCCCGCCGTGGCCGGCGCCCATCTCGGTCTTGAGCAGCAGTGGACGGTCACCGGTGGCGGTCGCGCGCAGCCGGGCCACCCACTTGGCCGGCTCGTGATACCCGACCCGCGGATCGTTCAGGCCGGCCGTCGCCAGGATGGCGGGGTACGCCCGCGCCGCGACGTTCTCGTAGGGCGAGTACGACTTCATGTACGCGTACACCTCGGCGGAGTCGACCGGGTTGCCCCACTCCTCCCACTCGACGACCGTCAGCGGCATCGTGGGGTCGAGGATGGTGTTGAGCGCGTCGACGAACGGCACCTCGCCGACCAGCGTGGCGAAGGTGCCGGCAGACAGGTTGGCGACGGCGCCGATGAGCAGGCCGCCGGCGCTGCCGCCGCGTCCGGCCAGCCGGTCGCGCGACGTCCAGCCGGCCGACACCAGGTGGTCGCCGCAGGCGATGAAGTCGGTGAACGTGTTGCGCTTGTGCAGCAGCTTGCCGTCCTCGTACCAGCGCCGCCCCAGCTCGCCGCCGCCGCGCACGTGCGCGATGGCGAACACGTAGCCGCGGTCCAGCAGCGACAGCCGGGCGATCGAGAACCACGGGTCCATCGACGCCTCGTAGGCGCCGTAGCCGTACAGGACGCACGGGGCGCTGCCGTCGCGCGGGGTGTCGCGCCGCTTGACCAGCGAGATCGGGATGCGGGTGCCGTCGTCGGCGGTGGCCCACTCGCGGACCGACTCGTACGCGGACAGGTCGACGCCGCCGAGGACCGGCTGCCGCTTGCGCAGCGTCAGCTCGCCGCCGGCGACGTCGTAGTCGTAGACGGAGCTGGGCGTGGTGAGCGAGGCGTAGCCGAGCCGGAACACCGTGGTGTCGAACTCGGGGTTGCCGCCCGGCCGGACGGTGCGCACCGGCTCGTCGAACCCGATGTCGCGCCCGGGACCGGGCACGCCGTCGGTCAGGGGCATGACGTGCAGCTCGGTGCGGCCCTCGCGGCGCATCGACACGACGAGGTGGCCGGCGAAGGCGTCGACGCCGGTGACGCGGACGCCGGGGGCGTGCGGCAGTACCGGCCGCCAGTTCTCCCGTCCGGGCGCGCCGGCCGGGGCGACGACCAACTCGAAGTCGACGGCGTCCTTGTTGTGCACGATGAAGAAGGAGTCGCCGGTGTGGTCCAGCGAGTACTCGACGCCCTGTTCGCGCGGCTGGACGACGCGGAACTCGCCGCGTGGGTCGTCGGCCGCCAGCACCCACGTCTCGCTGGTGATCTGGCTGCCCAGCTCGATGACGACGTACCGCTCGCTGCGGGTCAGCCCGACGCCGGCGAAGAACCGCTCGTCGGTCTCCTCGTGCACGATGACGTCGGCCGCGGCTTCGGTGCCCAGCAGGTGCCGCCACACGCGGTACGGCCGCATGGCGTCGTCGACGGTGGTGTAGAACAGCGCGCTGCCGTCGGCCGCCCACGCCGACCCGTAGTAGGTGCCGGGCACCTCGTCGGCCAGCGTGGCGCCGGTCTCGAGGTCCTTGAACCGCAGCGTGTACTTCTCGCCGCCGTCGAAGTCGGTGGAGTAGGCCAGCAGCCGGCCGTCGGGGCTGACGTCGAACGCGCCGAGCGCGAAGTAGGGGGAGTCGCCGGCCAGCTCGTTCTGATCGAGCAGCACCTGCTCGTCGGCGGGCGAGACGATCGGCTCGGCGGGGTCGGCGGGCAGCGCCGGCTCGGTGTGCGAGCGGCAGTGGATGGGGTACTGGCTGCCCTCGAGCGTTCGGGTGTAGTACCACCAGCCGTGGTGCCGCGCCGGCACGGAGAGGTCGGTCTCGAGCGTGCGGCTCTTGATCTCGTCGAAGATCTCGTCCTGCAGCGCCTTCGTGTGCGCCGTGGCCGCCTCCGTGTGGACGTTCTCGGCCTCGAGGTACGCGACGGTGTCGGCGTCGTCGCGGTCCTTCAGCCACGCGTACTCGTCGACGACGGCGTCGCCATGGACGGTCCGCTCGGCAGGGACCTGCTTCGCCACGGGCGGCGCGGGGATCTCCGTCATGGGCAGACGCTATCGCACCCCCAGCGCCGGCAACTTGTTCTATTAGAGCTAGAACAATACAATCGAAGGGTGCTCATCCGACTCGACCCGGCGTCCGCCGATCCGCTCTTCGCCCAACTGGCCGGAGCGGTCCGCGGCGCCATCGCGCGCGGCGAGCTGGCGGCGGGGGAACGCCTGCCCAGCGCGCGCGACCTGGCCGAGTCGCTCGGGCTGAACGTCCACACGGTCCTGCACGGCTACCAGCTGCTGCGCGACGAAGGGCTCGTCGAGCTGCGCCGCGGCCGTGGCGCGGTGGTCACCGAGGCCGGCGCGAGCGGCCTGGCACGGCTGAGTGCGGCGGTCGCCGGTGCCATCGCCGAGGCGCGCCGGCTGGGGTTGAGCGCCGACGAGCTCACCGCAATGATCCGGAAGGAGTACTCATGACGGAGCAGACGACGGGTGGCCCGGGCCGCGGCGTGCTGGCGCGGGCGCTGCTGGCCGCGGCCGGCCTGCCGATCGCGATCGGTGCCGTGGGCGCCGCGCTCGTGCTGGGCTGGCGCGACGAGCTGCCGGCGCGGGTCGCCAGCCACTGGGGTGTCGACGGGACGGCCGACGGCTTCAGCTCGGTGTCCACCGTGGCCTGGCTGGTCGTGGGGTTCGCCGCCGCGTTCGCCGTCATCGGGCTGGTGCTGGTGCTCGCGGTCCGCGCCGACACCACCATCACCCGGATCGTCGCCGCCACCACGGCCGGCACGACGGCGTTCGTCACGGCGCTGGTCGTGCTGCTGACCGAGCCGCAGCGCGGCACGGCCGACGCCGCCACCGTCGAACTGCCCGGCGAGGCCATCCCGCTGGCGCTGGCCGCCGGTGTCGTCGTCGCGGTGCTGGCGGTGCTGCTGACGCCACGCTGGACGCCGCCCGCCCGGCCGCTCGGGCCGCTGCCGCCCGGTGCCACAGAGGCGCCGCACCTGGCCGTCGGCGCCGGTGAGCGGGTCGTCTGGACCCGGTCCGCCGCCACCGGCGGCCTGCCCGCCGTCGTGCTCGTCGCCGGCATCGGTGTCACCGCGGTCGTCGGCGTCATCGGCCGGCAGTGGTGGGTGCTCGGCATCGGCGTGGCGCTGGCCGTCCTCGCGGCGGCGATGTTCTCCATCACGGTGACGGTCGACGAACGCGGGCTCACGGTCCGCGGCCGGTTCGGGCGGCCGCGCATGCACACGTCGCTGGATCGCATCGCGCGGGCCAGCACCGTCACCGTCCGCCCGGCCCGCGACTTCGGCGGCTGGGGCTACCGCGTCTCCGCCGTCGGGCCGCTCAAGGGCGCCCGCGGCTACGTGCTGCGCGGCGGCGAGGCGCTGCTGGTCGAGCGGACCGACGGCATACGCACCCTCGTCACCGTCGACGACGCCGGCACCGCGGCCGCGCTGCTCAACGCCCTGCTGGAGCGCCGCTTCGGCGGCGTCTGACAGTCAGGCCGACCAGCGGCCTCGATGCACGACGGCGTCCAGGTCGCGGCGGCCGCGCTTCAGCGACGGCGAGCGGCGGTCGGGCGCGCGGTGGCCGATGCTGACGACGCCGATCGGCTTGTAGTCGTCCGGGACGCCGAAGGCCGAGCGGAACGCCGTCACCCGGTCCGCCGGAATCCCGAAGAAGCAGGCGCCCAGGCCCTCGTCGACGACGGTCAGGAGCATGAGCAGACTGGCCATGCCGGCGTCGATGTCCCAGTACGGCGCCGTCCAGCGGGACTCGTCCCGATCGGTCCAGCCCTTGTCCGGCTCCGCGTACCGGTCGAGGTAGGCCGCCTTCGACGACAGCGGCACGATCAGCACGGGCGCCCGGCGCAGGCCGGCGGACCACCCGTCGGAGCCGCCACCGGGCGGTGTGGCCGCGTCCCAGAACCGGGCGACGTCGGCGGGGGAGTCGAGGCGGAGGAACGCCCAGCCCTGGCTGAACCCGGCGCTCGGCGCGTGCAGCGCGTGGGTGAGGACACGGTCGACGACGGCGGGGTCGACCGGCTCGTCGGTGTAGTTGCGGACCATGCGGCGACGGGCGACGACGTCGGCGAACTCCATGGGGCCATCATCGTGGACGAGGCCCGGACGGCGGCGCACGGGATCGGGGAAGGAGCGCCGCCGCCCGAGGTCGGGTCGGTTACCTGCGCGTCCGGCGCATGCCGCCGGACATCATGGCGAGGGCGCACAACACGATGACGGCGCCGGTGATGATGTTGCTCACGATGGCCGTGTTATCCGGGGTGGCGCCGTCGACGGCCCAGGGCGCCACGATGGCCCAGACGCCGAAGACGGGCGCGACCCAGGCCATGCCGTGGAAGTGGCCGTAGGCGGCCACGAACCCGGCCGCCAGCAGCGCGACCGCGATGCCGGTGAACAGGTTGGACATGGTGAGCGCGGAGTGGTCGGTGAAGCCGATCACCCATGACGACATCGCCAGATAGAGGCCGGCCAGGAAGGTGAGGCCGTCGGCGTACTGCGCGACGGGAGTCTCGGCGATCTGGTCGTACCTGTGCCTCATGACGGCGACGTCGGGGTGTTGTTCGATGTCGGGAGTCGGCATGGTCATGACCCCCACCTCCTTCGGAGGACACCGGGTCGATCCCGCACTCTTATGATGCTCCTCTCGACCCTTGATCGTCGAAGCGATCAGCCGCCGCCGTAAGAGACGAGCTCCACATGGCGATCTTCCGCCGCAAGACCAGGGTGACCGATGACCCCCGGCCCGCGATCACCCAGTTCTGGGCGTGGTGGACCGAGCACCGCGATGACGTCCTCGCGGCGTTCGAGGAGAAGCGCTCCGACGACCTCATCGAGCTGCTCCGCCCGCCGGTGGCCGCCATCGACCCGTCGCTGAACTGGGAGGTCTCACCGAGCGCGGCGAAGCGGTTCATGCTGGTGGTGTCAAGCGGCGGCAAGGCCGAGCTGCGCGGGCTGGCCGAGCGCTGGATGCTGGCCGCCCCCGACGACCCCGAGGTCGAGTTCGCGCCGGTGCGCCGGGCCGACCCCGCCCTGTTCGACTCCGTCGTCATGAAGGTCGACGACTACGACATCTCGCTGCGCGAGCTGGTTGCCGGCACCCGCGTCGACCCGCAGCGCAGCCGGCTGGACGTCGTCATCCACCACCCGCTGTTCCCGCTGCTGGACAAGGAGCACCGGCTCTCGGTCGCCTTCCACGGCCTCGATGCCGCGCTCGGCGAGGACGAGGCGGAGCGCTGGATCGGCGAGGTCGAGGTCGCCGCCGACCCACCGCTCGACGCCATCCCGGTGTCGATGCTGGGGACCGTGGTCGACCAGCTGCGCCCGTCCGACGACGTCTGGGCGCTGCTGCGCGGCAGTGGGCGCAAGGGCCCGATCGTCGCACTGGTGCGCCGTCCGCTGGACCGCGTCGAGCGGCCGCTGGCCGACACCCACGTCGCGCTCGTGCTCGACTACGCGCCCGGCGCCGACGGCATGCCGCCGGACGAGGCGCTGATGGACGACGCCGAGCGGCTGGTCCAGCAGGCCATCGCGGAACTGGGCGGCGAGGGCCCGCAGGTCGTCCACGTCGGCCGCGTCACCGGCGAGGGAAAGATCATCGTGCACCTTTACGTCGACGGCCTCGAGGTCGATCCCGCGCCGGTCGGCGCGGTGCTGACGCAGTGGACGCACGGCACCGCCGCGGTGCAGAGCCGGCCCGACCCGGGCTGGAAGGCGGTCGCGCCGCTGCTGCGCTGACGCGGGCTGTACTCCGCGTCACACGAAACTCCCTGTCGGAATGTCAGGCGCCTCTGGCACAGTTGAGCATGTCGGTGTCTCGCGCCGCAGCAGTCGCGCGCCGTTCTTGCTCCCCCTCACGTACTACCTCTGGAAGAGGCCGCCCTTGCCCGCGCGCACCCGCGCCGTGCCGGACGCCGACGGCGTCACCGGCCTGTCCCGCAGCACGATGATCCGCCGGATCCTCGTGCTCGGCGCGCTCACCGCACTCGGACCGCTGACCATCGATCTCTACCTGCCCGCGTTTCCCGACATCGCGGGCGACCTCGGCGCCACCGAGGCCCAGGTCCAGCTGACCCTCACCGGAACGCTGCTGGGCTTCGCCGTCGGCCAGCTCATCCTCGGCCCGTGGTCCGATGCCGTCGGCCGCCGCCGTCCGCTGATCGCCGCCACGCTAGTGCACGTCGTGGCGTCGCTGCTGTGCGCCGTCGCGCCCACCATCGAGATGCTCGGGGTGTTCCGGGTCCTGCAGGGCATGGCCGCCGCGGCCGGCGCCGTCGTGTCCATGGCCGTGGTCCGCGACCTCTACACCGGTATGCCCGCCATCCGGCTGCTGTCGCGGCTGATGCTGGTCACCGGCGTCGCACCGGTGCTGGCGCCGACGCTGGGCGGCCAGGTGCTGCAGTTCACCGACTGGCGCGGCGTCTTCTGGGTGCTGGCCGCCCTCGGACTCGGGCTGGTCGCCGTCGTCGTGTTCGGGTTGCAGGAGACGCTGCCCGAGGACCGCCGCCGCTCCGGCGGGGTCGCCGACACCCTGCGCACGTACGGCTCGATCCTGCGCGAGCGCACGTTCGTCGGTCTCATGCTGACCGGCGGGCTGATGATGGCCGCGCTGTTCGGCTACATCGCCGGTTCGTCGTTCGTCTTCCAGGACGTGTTCGGGCTGTCCGAGCAGGCCTACGGCATCCTGTTCGGCGTCAACTCGCTCGGTCTCATCGCCGCGACGCAGCTCAACGCGAGGCTGGTGCGCCGGGTGCGGCCGCAGTGGATCCTGGTCGGCGCACTGGTCGCCGCCTCGGTGGCGGCCGCGCTGATGGTGCTGTTCGCGGCCACCGGGCTGCTGGGCATCTACGGCATCGCGGTGCCGCTGTTCGTCATCCTCACCACGGTCGGCTTCACCATGCCGAACATCCCGGTGCTGGCGCTGGCCGGGCACAGCCGCTCGGCGGGGACGGCGGCCGCACTGCTGGGCGCCATGAACTTCGCCGTCGGCGCGGTCAGCGCGCCGCTGGTGGGGGCGTTCGGCACCGGCTCGGCGGTGCCCATGGCGGCCGTCATGTTCGCGATGTCGGTGCTCGCCGTCGGCGCGATGTTCCTGGTCGCGAGGCCGAAGCAGATCTCCGGCCTCGAGCCCGACCCGCCGATCACCGGCGAGACCCCGCCGCCGGCCGCGGTCGAGGCGCACGTGCCCGAGCCGGCCGGGGCCGGTCGCCGCGGCCGTCGCCGGCTCGCTCCCGGCGGGGCGCACCGCCCGGCCGCCACGCACGACACCGCGCCCGGCCGGCCGGCCACCCTTCCGGGCGTCCGGCGGGCCCGGCGGCAGCGCTCGCGGTCGTAGCTGGCGTCGCGGTGCGGCGCGCCACTGGGTGAGATCACTGTGCTTGTCGGGTGGCGTCGCTGTTGCCAGGGCGACAGTGATCCACCCCACCCGGCGCAGCGATCTCACACAGTGAGGTGGGGATCGTGCAAAAGGACGCGCCGGAAGGTTTCCTCGCCCGGCGCGGACGCACCTCGTCCGCCGCGAGGACCATGATCATGGCGCCATTTGTGTTGCCAGAACAGCATCAACAGCGCCATGGTCATGGTCCTCACCGGGCTGCAGGTCGTCACGAACCCGAGCGACCAGCCGTCCGAGTCCCGGTCAGCCGAACAGGATGCTGGCCGGGCTCGGCGTGTCGAGCACGTGCGCCGTGGGCTCCGGCAGTCCGGTCTGCCGGTCGATGCGGAACGACACCACCTGGTCGGTGAACTGGTTGGCGGCGTACAGGTACTCGCCGGACGGGCCCAGCTCGAGGTCGCGCGTATGGCCGCCGCCGCACGGCACGGTCGCGACCAGCGCGACGTCCGGCCCGTCGACGGACAGCACGGCGATGTCGTCGACGAACCGGTTGGCCACGTACAGGAACCGGCCGTCGGCGCCGAGCCGGATGGCCGACGGGTAGCTCGGGCCGCGGCCGTCGTCGACATGCGTCGCGACGTCGGCGACCACCTCGGCCGTCGTCAGGTCGACGACCGTGACCGTCGAGGCCAGCTCGGTGACGACGTACGCGTACCGGCCGCGGATGACGAGATGACGGGGCCCGGAGCCGGGCGCGACCGCGATCTCGTCCACCAGCGACAGCCGGCCGGTCGCGTCGTCGAGGGAGTACCGGTAGACGGTGTCGGTGCCGAGGTCGGCGGCCAGGACGTGGCCGCGCTCGGTGTCGGTGACGATCATGTGCGCGTGCGGGCCGTCCTGCCGCTGCGGGTCGGGTCCGCTGCCCTCGTGCTGGACGACGTGCGTGGCGACGCCGAGAGAGCCGTCGGCGCCGATCGGGTGCACGCTCAGCGAGCCGGAACCGTAGTCGGCGGTGAGCAGGTACCGTCCGCTCGGGTGCACGGAGAGGTGGCACGGCCCGTTGCCACCGGTCGGACGCGCCTCGCCCAGCGGCCGGGGCGTGCCGTCGCCGACCGCCCACGCGCTGACCGCGCCGTCGTCGACCTCGTGGATCGCGTAGAGCACCCGGCCGTCGTCCGACAAGGCCAGGTACATGGGGTTGCCGACACCGCGGAGCGCCGGCTCGCCGACCGGCGTCACCACGCCCTTCTCGATGTCGGCGACGGTGATGCCGGCCGCTGGTCCGCCCTGGCCGGCCGAGGTGGCGGCCCCGATGAATGCGCGCATCGGGCCATCATCCCGGAGCGGCGCCGGCGGCCCGCCCGCGGGTCACCCTGCCGACGTCGGCGGTTCGGCCGGCAGCGCCCGGGTCCGCTGCTCGGGCATTGCCGGCGTGCTGGCACGGGTCATGCGGACGGTGTTGCGGCCGGCGTTCTTGGCCGCGTACAGCGCGGTGTCGGCGGACAGCAGCAACTCGTCGAGGGTGTTGATGCCGGCGGACGGGAAGATGGCGCCGCCGACGGACGCGGTGATGGTGGTGGTCTCGGCGGGGTCGTCGCGCCCGGGTGGCTCGAGCACCACCGCTTGGATGCGGCGGCGGATGCGTTCGGCCACCCGCAGGACGTTGCGCTCGTCGCCGACGTCGGGCAGCGCGACGACGAACTCCTCGCCGCCCCACCGGCCGCAGGCGTCCTCGTCGCGCACCTCGGCGAGCAGTTCCGTGGCCACGGACCGCAGCACGCGGTCGCCGAACGGGTGACCGTAGGTGTCGTTGATCGCCTTGAAGTGGTCGAGGTCGATGATCAGCAGGCCCATGGTGCGGCCGCGACTGCGGGCCTGGGCGAGCGCCTGATCCGCGTACTCGTGCCACCACTTGGCCGTGGTGAGGCCGGTCTTGGCGTCGAACCGGGACGCCTGCTGGTACTGGTGCACGAGGAGGCCCCGGTGCAGGGCGACCATGGCCACGACGACGCCTGGCAGCACGAACGGGTTGTTCACGACGACGGCGGCGGTGACGAGGCCGAGGCCGAGAGCACCGGCCTCGAGGACCTGCTCGCCGATGTTGGAGAAGAGGTCCCGCGCACGGGCGGTCGGGCTGGCCAGCGCGATGGCGACCATGACCAGGCCGAGGTTGATGGCCCACCGGAGGACGCCGGCCGCCGCGATGACCCCGAAGTCGGCGAGTCCTTCCAGGCTCGCCGCGCCCGGAGCGCCGGGGTAGCCCGCCATGCCGACATCCAGCACGACGACGGCCGCCTGCGTGCCGCACAGCACGGTGGCGCAGGAGAAGATCCACCGATGCGGCAGGCCGGGGCGCGCGTGCGGCTTGATGCGCCACCACGCGAGGGAGTACGTCAGCACCACCATCAGCGAGGCCAGCAGCGGCGGCAGCACGATGACGGCGGCGAAGCTCCATACGGACTTCGTGTCGATATAGCCCGATGTGGGGCTTCGCCAGTACTCGCGCTTACGCTCGATGTGCCGGGTCAGCTCGATCGCCAGCCATGAGCAGCCCAGCAGCACGCCGAACCGGACGAGATCGTCGCTTCCCACCGGCACGAGCATGGCCGTCGCGGAACTCACCAGGATCGATGCGGCCACCACGACGAGGATCAGGATCACCAGCGGCTTGGGCAGTTGCCACAGTGACCCGTTACGGCACCAGTTCCAGAGTCTTCGAGTCAAGCCCTTGCACCCGCCCTTAGCCGTGCAAACCGCTGTGCCTGCTGATCTTGGAGGCACAGCATATCCGAAGTGTCCGCATCTGCCCCCGGGTCAGATGCGGACAATAGGAACTGAAATGGGACGATCCGGTTGGCCCCTCGCGGGGTGGAGCAGCGGAAGGAGGACGAGCTGATGCGTGACACGACCTGGGGCTGAACCAGATCTGACCTGACCTGACCGGCATGCGAGCGAGCGGAGGGAGGACGAGCTGATGCGTGACACGACCTGGAGCTGAACCAGACCAGACCAGCCCTGAACCGACGGATGTGTGGAGGAGGACCGACCGATGCGCGACACGACTTGGAGCTGAACCAGACCAGACCAGTCCCGAACCGGATCCCTGGACCGGCAGACGTGTGGAGGGAGGACGAACTGATGCGTGACACGACCTGGAGCTGAACCAGACCTGACCCCCGAACCAGCGAGCGTGTGGAGGAGGACCGACCCGATGCGTGACACGACCTGGAGCTGAACCAGACCTGACCCCCGAACCACATCTGACCCCCGAACCAGACCTGACCCCCGAACCAGACCTGACCCCCGAACCGGCGGACGTGTGGAGGAGGACCAACCGATGCGTGACACCACCTGGAACTGACACTGCCCTCATCTGACATCGACGGGGCATCCGGTGAGCCGTGGTCATCGGCTCGATCCCGGTGTGCGGTGGTGGGTGCTGGCGGGCCCGAGGCGGGACCACCGCACGGCAGCGGCGGTTGCCGCGAGCGTGCCCAGAACCGCCGCGACGGCGATTACCGTCGATGGTGGGACGAACTGGGCGAGGATTCCTGCTGCGATGATGGCGACGCCTTGTGCCGCCCGCAGCGCTGCGATGGCAAGGCCGACGGCCTGGCCGCGCAGGTGCGGCGGCGTCGCCTCGACGTAGGTGGCCTGCGTGATCATGTCGTGCGCCGAGAAGAGCCCGCTCAGCGTCCACAGCACCACCGAGGCGGCCAGGGCCGGCGCAAGCGGGGTCGGGATGAGGATCGCGCTGCTCGCGACGGCCAGCGGGCCCATCAGCACGAGTCTGGAGCCGACCCGCACCCGTCGCAGCAAGAGCATCCCCAGAAACGTGCCCACCGGATTGGCCGCGAGCAGCCAGCCGACCGCGGCTGAATCCGCGCCGAGTTCGGCCGCGTAGGGGACGGCGAGCCCTTCCGGCACGACGTAGAAGCCCGAACAGCAGGCGATGGCGAGCAGCGTGAGCAGCCGCGGGTCGCGCGCCACGCCACGCCAGCCGGCCCGGACGGTCGCCCACTGTCCGGGGTTCGCGGTTCGGGTGCCCCCGGGCGGAGCGGCGGGCTGATGTGGGCCGAGGCCGCGGGCGATCAACAGCGCCGACAGCACGAACGTCGCCGCGTTGACGAGCAGCGCCGTGTGCACGCCGAACTCCGCCACCAGCGCCGCCGCGGCGGCGAACCCGACGACGAGGCAGGCCTGGTAGGTCATCGAGATGATCCCCAGGCCCAGCATCAGCCGATCGCCGCGCAGGATGTCCGGCAGCGCCGCCTGGCGCGCGGCCGAGAACGGCGCCGCCAGCAACTGCACCAGCGCCAGCAGGCACACCTGCCCGGCCAGCGGGACGCCGGGAATCGCCATCGTCGCCACCAGCGCCGCCCGCCCGAGGTCGGCTGCCACCATGACGTCGCGCCGCGGGAACCGGTCGGCCAGTCCGGCCAGCGTCGCGCCGCCGACGAGGTCCGGGAGGTACGTCAGCGCGTAGGTGAGCGCGGCCAGCCCGGCCGACTCCGTCCGGTCGAACACGAGCAGCGTCAGCGCCACGCGGGCGAGTTGGTCGCCGATCACCGAGAACAGGTGCGCCAGCCACAGCCAGCGGAACTCCGCCACGGCGAGGACGTGGCGGTAGGAGGCCGGAGGGGTAGACATTTCCGGAGAAGTCTGACCGGTTCGATGACGACGGGCAAGGTGCCGATCATGATGCGGTGCGGCGGGTCCGCGCGGCCGTCGTGCCCGGTGGCGGAGGCCGCCACGGGTGACTCGTGCCTTGTGACGAAGTTCGGGTGTCAATTGAATGGGCGCCGGATGGGTGATCGGAATAGCGCCGCCGGATCGCTGGGAAAATCGCGCGTTTCGGTTCCGCGGAATCGCTGCACAGCGTTATCGTCCGGACCGGCGGCCGCGTCCGGCGTCTAGCGCCGTTCGGGGGCGGCAGGCCGCTGAGCTGCGGAGCAGTGACGTAGCGTGAGTTTTTGATCACTGAGCGTCACGCCTCGGCCCAAGATCGAACCGCTACTCTGCGTCACATTTTGTTACGCAAAGTAGTTGTTGCGAGATCTGTTTTCCCTGTCTATTCTTCTAATCATCCGCACCGGCAAATAGGTGCTCCAGTCCAATACGTTGGATTGGTCGCGAGGGATGGGGATGTCACGGAAGTGGCGCCTCGCGGCCGGGAAGCATCGCAGGTGCGATTCACGGCCTCGAGCCGTGACCTTGGACCGGTACGGCCCTCCGCCCTGCACAGGCCGTGCCGTGAAAAGGGGACGTGGTGCGCGCGTCCGGGGACGTTCGCACCACGTCCCAAACGGGGCGGCGGCAGGTTTCCGCGGGCTGGTCCTGCCGCCGCATAGGTGGAGACGCGACGGGTCTGTTGGGGGGCAGGCACCCGTCGCGTTCTCCATTCCGGCGTTACCCTCGCGCCGAGTCGGGCATTATGCATCTATAGCGTGAACGGCGCATACGGTACAGATTGAGCAGACCGGACGGAGCCGTGAAGCCAGGTGTGGATGCCATGACCAGCCCCCTCAAGCCTGCCGCGCCCACCACCCGCGAGCTGTACGGCTTCCGGGACGAGGCATCGGGCATGACGATGCGCTTCTATACGCCGAGCCGGCGGTTCGATCACTGGACCGCTTACGCCGACGGCGCCCGGGCCAGCTACCGGCGCTTTCACGTCGAGCAGGCGCTCGCGTTGCCCGTGGCCACGCAGGAGTCCAGCTCACCGGTGTTCGCCATCGTGTCCGACGACAGCGGGAAGGTCTGGGCCGGCTGTTACGTCAACGGCCCGCTGCGCTCCGTGCGCGACGCCTACGCGCCCCGCGAGTTCGTCAGCGAGCCGGTGTCGGCGTCGCTGGCCAGCGACTGGATCGAGGCCGCGCTACCGGACGGCGTCATCGAGCTCAAGGGTGTCTGGGTGGACGCCACCGCGGAGCACAAGTCCGCGTTGGCCGACCTCATGTCGAGGGCGTTCGTGCACGCCATGCGGCTGCTCGGGGTGCGCCACGCCTACTGCTCCGCGGCGGAGCACGCGGCGCCGCGCTGGTCCAACTCCGGCGCCGAGGAACTGCCCGGCGTCATCCCGGCCCGCTACCCGGACGATCGCTACCGCACGACGATGCTGACGTGGGACGCCGAGAAGGCGGTGGGGCGGGCCACCGACGAACAGCGGCGGCTGTTCGAGAACGAGTTCCGCACCGCGACGGGCACGGAGGTTCCGGGCACACGATGACCGATGCCGCGAACGGGGTCCGCTGGCGCCCCGAACTTGTGGACGACCCCGACCTGCTGTCCGGCCTGATGGCCGATCCGACGGTGCAGGTCGTCGAGACGATCGACCAGCAGCGGCGCGACCTCGCGCGGCTGCTCACCGCGCCCTCACCGGAGATTCTCGGCGAGCCGGCGCGGTGGTACCTCTACCCGTGGCGGCGCACCCTGGTGCACCTGCTCGGGCCGGAGGCGTTCCAGACGCTGCGCACCAACCGCAACCGCAACAAGGTCACCGCCGAGGAGCAGGAACGGCTGCGCCGGCTCTCCGTCGGCGTCGTCGGCCTCAGTGTCGGTCACGCGATTGCGCACACGCTGGCGCTGGAGCGCAGCTGCGGGCACATCCGGCTGGCCGACTTCGACGAGATCGAGCTGTCCAACCTCAACCGCATCCCGGGGACGATTTTCGACCTCGGCGTGAACAAGGCGGTCGTGGCGGCCCGCCGCATCGCGGAGCTGGACCCGTACATCGAGGTCAGCATCGAGCCGTCCGGCCTGACCCCGGAGTCGATCGACGACTTCCTGGACGGCCTCGACATCGTCGTCGAGGAGTGCGACTCGTTCGACCTGAAGCTGGCGCTGCGTGACGGCGCGAGGCGGCACGGCCTGCCGGTCATCATGGAGACCAGTGATCGTGGGCTGCTCGACGTCGAGCGGTACGACCTCGAGCCGAACCGGCCGCTGTTCCACGGGCTGCTCGGCGACGCACGCCCGGCCGACCTCGCGGGCCTGTCGACGCACGACCGGGTCCCGTACGTGCTGCGCGTGCTCGAGCCGGCCGAACTGTCGGCGCCGATGGCCGCCTCGATGGCGGAGGTCGACGAGAGCCTCAACACCTGGCCGCAGCTGGGCGGCGACATCACGCTGGGCGCCGCGACGGTGGCCGCCGCCGTTCGCAGGCTCGCCCTGGGCGCGCCGGTGCCGTCCGGACGGGTTCGGGTGGACCTCGACGCCATGCTGTCCAAGCTGGCCGAGCCGCCGTCGGCCCCTGACGCCAACTTCGGCGTCGACCTCGTCCTCGACCCCGAGCCGGTGCCGGCCGACCCGCGCGCCGCCGTCGTGCACGCCGCGCGGCTGGCACCGTCGGGCGGCAACACGCAGCCGTGGACCTTCACGATCGGCCCGGACGGGCTGGACATCGACCTCGACCCGACGCAGACGTCCACGCTCGACGTCGCGTTCCGCGGCAGCCACGTGGCCATCGGCGCGGCGCTGTTCAACGCGCGGGTCGCCGCCGCCCGGCACGGGCTGCTCGGCGATGTCGAGATCCGCGACGGCGGCGACCGCGTGGCCGGCCTGCGGTTCGGCACCGGCGCCGACCCGGAGCTGGCCGGCCTGTACGACGCCATGCTGCGGCGGGTCTCGAACCGGCACGTCAACGAGCCCACGCCGCTGCCTGACCGGACGGCGGAGGTGCTGCGCGCGGCCGCGGCGGCCGAGGGCGGCGACGTCCACCTCGTCACGGGGCGCGAGCAGTTGCACGAGCTGGCAGAGCTGCTGGGCGAGTCCGACCGGCTGCGCTACCTCACCGAGCACCTGCACCGGGAGATGATGCGCGAGCTGCGCTGGCCCGGCATCGACGCGCTCGACTGGGGCATCGACGTCCGCACCCTCGAACTGGACCGCTCCGATCTCGCCAAGCTGAGTGTCGCCCGCCGGGCCGACGTCATGGCCATCCTCGCCGAGCAGGACCTCGGCCGGTCCCTCGGCGACTCCACCCGCGACCGCATCGCCGCCGCCGCCGGGCTCGCCGTCGTCTCCGTCCCGGGGTCGTCGCCGGCCGACTACGTGCGCGGCGGCCAGGCCGTCGAGCGGGTCTGGATCGAGGCCGAGCGGCTGGGGCTGGCGGTGCATCCGATGTCGCCGGTGTTCATCTTCGGGGTCGAGGACGCCGACTTCGAGGAGCTGTCGCCGCGGTATGCCGACCGACTTCGCCGCCTACGCCGCGATTTCGCCGATATCGCCGGTCTTGGGCAGAGGTACGTCGCACTGGTGATGCGGATCGGATACGCTCCTAGCGTCAGCGTCCGGAGCCGCCGCCTGTCTGCCGACCGCACCGTCCGGGACGCCCTGGAGGCAGGGAGCAACCTATGAAGATGGATCCGGAGACGATCCAGCCGCTCCTCGAGGCGCTGACACGGGCCACCGATTCCATCTCGGCCGATGTCCTCGCCGTCAAGGGCGGCATGCCCTTGGTGTCCTGGGGAAGCGCCGCTTCGGCCGGCGTCAAGGGCCAGGACCTCACCGTCATGCGTGAAGGCCTGCGCGCCGTCACGGCCGAGGTCGCGGGCCAGTCCGGCACCGACCCGGTCGAGCACATCCTGCCGGCCGGCTACACCGTCCTCGCCGTCAAGGTGGCCTATCGCGACTTCGTCGGCTGCATCTGCCTCATGCGGCTCGACGGCGTTTCGTACACCCCGAGGGACCACGAGCTCCTGTCGGTGTCGGCGCAGTTGTGCATGGCGGTGATGGAGGCGGGTGACATCACCGATCAGCACGGCCGGCTCGACGCGCTCGTCGCCTACATCGCCGCGGAGCTGATGGGCGTCACCGTCCGGGACCTCGCCGAGACGCTGTACCGGGTCATCAGCGAGCTGGGCCGGTACTTCGACGCCGACACCTGCTTCCTCCGGCACAACGACCCTGAGCTGCAGGCCAGCGTGCTGGTCGACGAGTGGCCGCGGCGGATGGACGTGCCCGAGCCCGATCCGCTCGGCATCGTGCCGTGGGATGCCGAGGACCCGATCTTCGCGATGATCAAGGATCAGCGCGAGCCGTTCATCACCCGGCCGTCCGACGGGCGGTTCGAGTACCAGGAGCGGGTCCGCGCCGGGTCCGGCGTGCCCGAGGTCTCGCTGGCCATGGTGCCGCTCATCCACGACGACACCACCCGCGGCGTCCTCGGACTCATCCACTTCGGCGACCGCATCTGGACCCGGCCCGAGGTGCGGGCGCTGCGCGCCATCGCCTCGCTGCTGGTGCAGCTCGACGCCCGGGTCGCGGCCGAGGAGAGCCTGCACCACCACGCGTACCACGACGAGCTGACCGGGCTGTGGAACCGCCGGGCGTTCGTCGAAGATCTCAACGAGGTGCTGGCGGCCGATCCCAGGGCGCCGCTGGCCGTGCTCTTCGCCGACATGGACCGGCTGAAGACGGTCAACGACGTGCTCGGCCACACCGTCGGCGACCAGTTCATCCAGGCCGTGGCGGAACGGCTGCGCGACTCCGTCCGGCCGAACGACGTGGTCGCGCGGCTGGCCGGCGATGAGTTCGTCATCGTGCTGCACGAGATCGCGTCGACGTCCGCCGCCGAGCGGGCCGCCCGGCGCATCCTCGACCGCGTCGCCGAGCCGCTCGAGGTGGGTGGCCACGCCATCAGCCGCAGCGCCAGCATCGGCGTCGTGCTCAACGGGGACATGCCCAGCACGGTCGACGAGCTGCTCGGCAACGCGGACGTCGCGCTGCTCGAGGCCAAAGAGCGTGGTGGAGACTCCGTGGTGGTGTTCAACGACGACCTACGATCCAAGCTCCTCGTCCGCGCCGATCTCGAGCTGCGGCTGCGCTCCGCCATCAGTCACAACGAGATGCGGCTGTACTTCCAGCCCGAGTTCGACCTCCGCGACGGCCGCATGACCGGTGTCGAGGCGCTGGTGCGCTGGCAGCACCCGGAGCGCGGGCTGCTCGCGGCCGACGCCTTCATCTCCGTCGTCGAAGAGATCAACCTCTCCGCCGAGCTGGGCCGCTGGGTGCTCGAGGAGGCCTGCCGGCAGCTCGCCACGTGGAAGCGCACATCGCCGGTGCCGCCGCCGCTGGTCCGGGTGAACATCTCCGCCGGCGAGCTGATCAGCGCCGACTTCGTCGGCTTCGTCGCCACACTGCTGAGCCGGTACGGGCTGGCGCCGGCCGAACTGGGCATCGAGATCACCGAGAGCACGGTGATGCGCGAGATCGACGACGTCCAGACCACCCTCAACGGGCTGCGCGGGCTGGGCGTCACGCTCGCCATCGATGACTTCGGCACCGGGTACAGCTCGCTGGCCCAGCTGAAACAGCTCCCGGTCGACATCCTGAAGATCGACCGGAGCTTCGTCTCGGCGCTGGCCGAGAGCAGTGGTGATCGCGCCATCGTCGCCGCGATCGTCCGGCTCGCCGAGGCGTTCAACCTGACCACGGTGGCCGAGGGCGTCGAGGATCCAGCGGCGGTCACGACGCTGCTCGACCTCGGTTGTTACCGCGCGCAGGGGTTCTTCATGTCCAAGCCGCTGCCTGCCCAGGTGGTGCTGGAGCAGGCCCGGAATCCAGGAGTCCCGCTTCGCCTGGTGTGACGTGGAACACGTGCCGTTGGCGTGTCCTTGCCAGACCTCCTAGCATGCCAGCTGAACAAAGTCTCGGACGGCCGGTGATCAATCGGCCACGATTGCCCGGTATTCTCTGATCTGTCCTGGGCGTTGTCCGGGACCCTGCCAGGGGGGCGGCGCGGGCGTGCTGGTGCGGGCGGATCAGTACGGAGGACGAGGCACCTTTGGGGAGCTCGACGATGAACGACGGCAGTCCAGGCTCGACGGAGGAGGACTTCGCGAAGGTCGTGGGCGCACGGTTGCGCGCGTTGCGCAAGCGCCGGCGGCTCTCGCTCCAGGCCGTCGAGGAGAAGTCCGGTGGCCGGCTGCGCGCTGTCGTGGTCGGCTCCTACGAACGCGGTGACCGCGTGGCGTCGATTCGGCGCATCGCTGAGCTCGCCGAGTTCTACGGCGTCCCGGTCGACACTCTGGTGTCCGACGGCGCGAAGTCCCGTATCCCGTCACAGGAGGGCAAGCTGGTCCTCGATCTCGACGCGCTGCGCAACGCACCGCCCGAGGCCGAGCGGCTGGCCACCTTCGTGGCGTCCATCCAGCGGCAGCGCAACGACTTCGGCAGCCCGGTGCTGACCATCCGGTCCGAGGACATCTCGCTGGCCGCACTGCTCTACGAGATCCCGCCGGCCGAACTACGCGAGAAGCTCGTCGCGTGGGGCGTCCTGGCCGCCAGTTCCGCCTGAGCCGCAGGCTAGGCTCACGTCGTGGCGACGACTCTCCTCGACGGCATCGGGCTGCTGGTCACGAACGACCCCGCGTACGGTGACGGTTCGCCGCTCGGCGAGATCTCCGGCGCCGCCCTGATCGCCGACTCCGGTGGTCAGGTCCTCTGGGTGGGCCCGGCCCCCGCCGCACCCAGCGCCGACGCCCGCATCGATCTCGACGGCCGCTGTGTCGTGCCCGGCTTCGTCGACAGCCACGCCCACCTCGTGTTCGCCGGCGACCGCTCGGCCGAGTTCGCCGCGCGCATGACCGGCGAGCCCTACGCCGCCGGCGGCATCCGCACGACCGTCGCCGCCACGCGGGCCGCTCCCGACGAACTGCTCGCCCTCAACCTCGCCCGCCTGGTGCTGGAGATGCGCCGGCAGGGCAGCACCACCGTCGAGATCAAGAGTGGCTACGGCCTGACGGTGGCCGACGAGGCCCGCGCCCTGGCGCTGGCGGCGGAGCACACCGACGAGACCACCTACCTCGGCGCGCACGTCGTCCCCGCTGAGTACGCGTCCGACCCCGCGGCCTACGTCGACCTCGTCACCGGCCCCATGCTCGACGCCTGCGCGCCGCACGCCCGCTGGATCGACGTGTTCTGCGAGACCGGCGCGTTCGACGCCGACGCCGCCCGCACGGTGCTGACGGCCGGCCTCAGCCGCGGGCTGGGCGCGCGGATGCACGCCAACCAGCTCGGCCACGGCCCGGGCGTCCAGCTGGCCTGCGAGCTGGGCGCCGCCAGCGCCGACCACTGCACCTTCCTCGACGACGCCGACGTCGCCGCGCTGGCCGGCTCGGACACCGTCGCCACGCTGCTGCCGGGGGTGGAGTTCTCCACCCGCTCGCCGTACCCCGACGCCCGCCGGCTGCTGGCCGCCGGCGCCACCGTCGCGCTGGCCACCGACTGCAACCCCGGCTCCTGCTTCACGTCGTCGATGCCGTTCTGCATCGCGCTGGCGGTCCGCGAGATGCGCATGACCCCGGCCGAAGCGCTCTGGTCGGCGACGGCCGGCGGCGCGGCGGCCCTGCGCCGCACCGACGTCGGACGGCTGTCGCCCGGCGCCCGCGCCGACCTCGCGGTGCTCGACGTGCCCTCGTACATCCACCTCGCCTACCGGCCGGGCGTGCCGCTGATCGCCGACACCTGGGTCGGCGGCCGGCCGGGGCTAGCCGCCGGGCAGTAGCGCGCGGTCGGCGGCGGGTAGCCAGGCGCCGGCCGGCGGGTCGAGCCAGCCCTCGGCCGGGATCAGCCGGTCCAGGGCCCGGTGCAGGGCGTCGAGGCCGGGATGACGGAGCGCGGCCCGGTGCGCCATCGTCCACGGGTACAGCGGCACCGGGTCCGTCAGCGGCCGCACGACGGTGCCCGGAATCGGCGCCGCGTCGGTCTTGGTGAGCACCGGCCAGCCGGTGGCGCGCAGGTGGTGCGTGGTCTCCTCCGGCGGGGCGGCGGCGACGGCGGCCATGCCGGGATGGTGGTCCGGCGCGACGGTGCCGCCGTGCGCGCGCACCAGCTCGGCGCCGAGTTCGACCCACTCCGGCGCCTCGGGGTTGCCGCCGCTGGTGTCGACGGTGCGGCCGCGCAGGGTGGCCAGCGGAACGGTGTCGTGGCGCGCGAGCGGGTCGTCGTCGAGCACCATCAGGCCCAGTGGTTCCAATCGCAGCAATCGACGAGTGAGTTCTGGGGGGAGCGCGACCCGCACCCCGCTGAGCCGGCCGAACACGACGTCGACGCGGTGCGCCAGCAGGCCGCGGACGGCGGCGTCGCAGCCGCCGTGGAAGCGCGCCTCCAGCTCCGTCCCCGCGGCCAGCGGCCGCGCCGTCTCGAGCACCCGCAGCGCCGTCGAGCGGTCGTGCATGACGTCGACCAGCAGCGGCCGGGTGGTGTCGCGCAGCTCCGCGAGCATCGCGTCGTGCTGGGCCAGTAGCTCGGCGGCGCGGGCCAGCAGCCGCTCGCCCGGCGGCGTCAGCGTCACCTTGCGGGTGGTGCGGTCGAACAGCCGGACGCCGAGGTCGCGTTCGAGCCGGGCGATGTCGCGGCTGAGCGCCTGCTGAGCGACGAACAGCCGGGCCGCGGCCCGGCCGAAGTGCAGCTCCTGGGCCACGGCGACGAAATGCCGCAGCAGCCGGGTGTCGACGTCGGGCACTCGCCTACCGTACCGATTGACAACCTGGGGCGGTCAATGCCGCTCGAACAGGTGTTGGACGCTCACGGGCGACGGCGCCGATCGTGGGGACATGACGATCTCCCTCAGCACGATGCCCGTCATCCGCACCCGGCTGGCGCTGCTGGCCACCGCGACCGCCGTCGGCAGCGTCGGCCTGGCCGCCGGCGGTCTCGCCGGACCGCTGCTGGCCGTCGAGCTGACCGGCGACCCCGCGACGGCTGGACTGCCGGTCGGGGTGCACGTGGCCGGCTCCGCCGCCGGCGCCGTCCTGATCTCGCGGGGCAGCGCCCGCGTCGGCCGGCCCGCCGGGCTCGCCCTGGGCTACGTCGCGGGCGCGATCGGTGCGCTGATCGTCGTGGCGGCGGCCGTCGGTGGCAGCCTCGGACTGCTGCTGGCCGGCAGCGCGGTCTTCGGCGTCGGCAACGCGTCGGTCTTCCTGGCCCGCTACGCCGCGGCCGACGCCGCCGAGCCGGCCGCGCGGGGCCGGGCGCTGGGCCTGGTGCTGTTCGCGGTCGCGGCCGGCGCGGTCGCCGGGCCGAACCTGCTGGCGTCCAGCGGGTGGGTCGCGTCGGCCGTCGGGCTGCCGCCGCTCACCGGGCTGTACCTGATCGCCGTCGTCGCCTTCGTCGCGGCCGCGGCCCTCCTCTCCACCCAGAAGTCGATCTTGGAGAAAGTGGGCCATCTATCGGACAAATCGTCCGGCGATGGGCCCGTTTCTCCAAGATCAACGGGGACGAGGGTGGCGTGGCGCGCGGTCGCGCTGCTGGCCGGCACGAACCTGGTGATGGTCGGGGTCATGGCGGTGGCGCCGGTGCACCTCGTCGCGCACGGCCACGGGCCCGCGGTCATCGGCGGCATCGTCAGCGTGCACGCGCTGTGCATGTTCGTCCCGTCGATCGTCTCGGGTTCGTTGCTGGACCGCGTCGGCCCGGCGGCCGTGACGGTGGCCGCCGCCGTGCTGCTGGTCGCGTCCGGCGTGGTGGGTGCCGCCGGCGCGGACGACGGGGTCGCGCTGGTGGTCTCGCTGGCCCTGCTCGGCCTCGGCTGGAACGCCGGCGTGCTGGCCGGCAGCGCGTTGCTGACGGCGGGCGCGTCGCCGGCGGACCGGCCGCGAGCCGAGGGCGTCGGCGAGGTGGCGATGGGCCTGGCCGCGGGCGGCGGTGCGCCGGTCGCCGGGCTGGTCGTGGCGTCCGGCGGCTTCTCGGCCCTGGTGGCCGGGGCGGCGATCATGGCGCTGGTCGTGGCCGTCCCGGTGGCCGTCTCGCTCGCGGACAGGTTCGGCGAACCTTCGCAAGGGTAGGCAGGACTTCGTGGAAAAGTGCTCTGAGCTGCGTTAACGTCGTGCACATGAAGCTCAACGACACGCTTGCCAAGGCCTTCTCCGAGCAGATCACGCTGGAGCTCGAGTCGTCCATCGCGTACCTGCAGCTGGCCATCGCGCTCGAGGACGCCAACCTGCCGGGCATGGCATCGTGGATGCGCATCCAGTCCGACGAAGAGCGCGTGCACGCGGCCAAGTTCATCCAGCACGTCACCGACCGCGGCAACCGTCCGCAGATCGGCGAGATCGCGGCGCCGAAGGACCCCGGCGCGGCGGTGGTGACGGCGTTCGAGGCGTCACTGGCGCACGAGCAGCGGGTGTCCGAGTCCATCCGGTCGCTGTACCGCCTGGCCGTCGCCGAGGGCGACATCGACAGCCTGCCGCTGCTCAGCTGGTTCGTCGAGGAGCAGATCGAGGAAGAGTCGACCGTCTCCGAGATCCTCGGCCGGCTGCACCTCATCGGCGACGACGGCTCCGGCCTGCTGCGTCTCGACGCCGAGCTCGGCGCCCGCGCCCCCGGCGCCGACGAGTAGCCATGTGAACCGCCCCCGTGGTCCGGAACACCGGACCGCGGGGGCGGGACGAGAACCTAGCGGCCGGTCACCCGGGCCGCCAGCTCGGCCGCCGGCACCGTGCTGCCGGGGCCGTTGTAGAGCGCGTTGGACACGATCGTCCAGGTCGCCCGCGGCCAGCTGCGGAAGGTGATGTCCGCGCTCGCCACGGTCGCCTCACCGGCGCCGACCGGCACCGTGACGACGTTCGCCAGCCCGGCCAGTGCCGCCTGGCCGTGGGCGTACCCGCTGGCCAGCAGCTCGCCGGAGGCCGGGTACGTGGAGCCGACGGTCGCGCCGGCGCCGGCCGCCACCCGGTACGCCGGGCTGTTGTTGTACCAGACCGGCCAGTTCGCCGGCATGCCCCAGGTGGCCGGGGCGGCCGGGTCGAACTGTGCGTTGAGCAGCGTGCCCGGAGCGCTGAACGCGGCCCGGTCGGTGGGCGTCGCGTTGGTGATCGGCAGCGCCAGCAGGTCGCGCGCCGTCTCCGCCGCCGACCCGACGGCGACCAGGTTGCCGCCGTCGCGCACCCACGTCGCCAGTGCCTGCCAGCCGGCCTCGCCGACGCCGCGGGCCCAGTGGAACTCCTCCGGGACCAGCGCCGGGTTGACCCCGGTGACGATGCGGGCCTTGGTGACGCCCGGCGCGACGAGGATGGTGTCGAACTGCGCCAGGTCGGCGTAGTCGTCGGCCTCGACCACCTCGTAGTTCAGCCCGTACGTGTCGGCCAGCCACATCAGCCAGCCACCGGGCATGTTGTTCGCGCCGCGGATCAGCCCGATCTTCGTGTCCGGCTTCAGCTGCAGCGCGTCGACCCTGGGCACCTGGGGAGCCGTCGTCACCGGCAGCGCGGTGAGCTGCGACACCTCGGTCAGCGTGGCGCGCGCGGCCGCCGTCGCGGGGACGATCAGCGTGCCGGGCTCGTACGTCGTGGCGCCGGCCGTGAAGCCCGCCGCCGCCCGGAACACCGGGACGTCGTCCTCCTGCAGCCGGGCGATCGCGTGCGTCAGCCCGTACGTCGTGGGCCGCACCAGGTAGGCGCCGTTGGCCGGCGCGTTCGGCACCGCCGGCGCCGTGATGTCGGCGGCGGTGATCCGCTCGGTGCGGGCCACTCGCGCGCCGTCCACCGGCTGCACCGTCAGGCCGAGCAGCATGCCGAGATGGTCGGTGGTCTCGCTGTACGGCATGATCAGCGGGCAGTTGGCGCACTTGCGCGCCTGGTCCGGGTACTGGTCCACCTCCAGCA
This sequence comes from Jiangella muralis, assembly GCF_001270745.1. Lineage (GTDB taxonomy): Bacteria > Actinomycetota > Actinomycetes > Jiangellales > Jiangellaceae > Jiangella > Jiangella muralis. Next base: position 292,753 of record NZ_KQ434757.1, on the reverse strand, counting down.
CCTGGTCGACCCAGCTGCCCATCGGCTGCCGGCTCTGCACCAGCAGCGTGCCGGCCGGGTACGTCTGCCGGCCCACCCGCACCGTCGACAGCGCGCGGTCGACCTCGACGCCGGCGATGTCGAAGATCTCGACCAGCTGCTTGACGGCGAACGGGTCGCGCTGGCCGGCCGGCACGAGGTACGTCTCCGGGCCGCCGTCGGGCTCCATATTCTTCCGGTTGACCTGGTACAGGTTGTTGAACAGCCAGTCGTCGGCGTCCTTGGCCACGCTGTCCAGGGCGGTGTACATCGACAGCTTCGCGTACTCGACGATCTGCTCCAGCGTCCACGTCTTCTCGGTGTACGGGTCGAACGTGCGCATGGTGCGGTCGCGGGCGCCGGGCGGGGTGCCGTCGGGGTTCGAGAACGGCAGCGCGAGGTCGCGCACCGAGGCGATCTCGTGCAGGAACAGCGACGCGCCGCGGTGCGGGCCGGTGCCGAACACGTCGGCGTTCCAGAAGATGCCGTACGCATCGTCGGTGCTGACGCCGGGCAGGCCGGCCTCGGCGGCGGCGTTGGCGATCTCGGCGCCCAGCGCGTTCGACGCGGAGATCGGGATCGAGTCGATGTTCGGGCCGAGCGGCTCGTCGAACGGCGGCACCCACATGCGCGGGCTGTTGCTGCCCGCCTGGTGCATGAAGTGCAGGACCACCGGCCGGTACTGCTGCTCCAGCCGGGTGCGGATGCGCGACTCCTCCTGCGTGAAGAAGATCCAGTCGCGGTTGTTATCGTGCCCGACGTACTTGTGGTACAGGTCCGGGTACGTGCGCGCGTAGCTGGTCCCGGCGGTCTCGTTGAAATAGTCGACCAGCAGGTGCTGGCCGTCCGGGTTGGCCGACGGCACCACCAGGATCACCAGGTTGTCGAGGATGTCCTGGACGAACTCCGACCGCTCGGTCGACAGCCGGTGGATCACGTCGACCAGCGCCGGCAGGTTGCCCACCTCGGTGGAGTGCAGCGTCGCTTCCAGGTAGTAGACCGGGACGCTCTGCTCGGCCAGCGTGCGGGCCTCGCTCTCGGTGAGGTCCGCGCGCGGGTCGGCCAGCCGTTCGTTCGCCGCCAGGATCTCGTCGATCCGGGCCAGGTTCGCTGCCGAGCTCACCCGCAGGATCGGGTATTCGTTGCCCATCGTGGTGGTGTCGGCGACTTCGTACTCGACGCTGTCCGATTCCTCGGCAATCAGCTCGAAGTAGTCCTTGATCTGCTCGAAAGGCGCCAGCTTTCCGCTGGTGCCCATGGCGAATCCGAAGAATTCCGTGGGGGTGGGAATGTCATCAGCAGCGGCGTCCGCGGTGCTCGCTCCTCGCTCGCCTGGCACGACGACCAGCACTGTTGCTGCGAGGGCGGCTGCGGCCACACCCGTCAGAGCGCGCTTCATTGACATCGTCGGGACCTCCGGTGGAATAGTGCCCGGCGACGCATCCTGTGCCCTGCGAATCGCCGGACAAACTGATGTGGGAGTGCACGTAACCTAGCGACAGGAATCCCGAGGGTCAATGCTCATGTTGCGGTCCAAGATTCTATTGACGCTGCAATAACGAACCGGTAAATTGGGCTGTTTGCCGCGCATTTACCGTTGGCTCGGCCGGCTGCCGGCCCGCGTCGCCGGCCGGGTCGGAAACCGCTTGCCGCACCGAAACGGCCGTTCGCCGCAGCGCGCTGGTGGCCGGCGCGGATGGCGACATACCGTCACGAGTGTCGCGCCCGGTCACCCCCTGCCGGGCGCGGCCGACACGACGAGGAGACGCCGATGCCGCTGCCCCGTTCGCTGCCGACCTCCCTTCGACGCTGGGCCGGACCACTGGCCGCAGCAGCCGCGGGCGCCGTGCTCATCGCCGGCGCCACCACCGCCGTCCCTTCCACCGATGCCCCGCCGGTCCAGGCCGCCCCGGCGGCCGCCTCCACCGGAGACTGGGTCGGCACCTGGGCCACCGCCGTCGCCCGTCCGCAGAACGGCCAGGCGCTGGCCGGGTTCACCGACACCACGCTGCGCCAGCGGATGCACGTCTCCGTCGGCGGCTCGCAGGTCCGGCTCCGGCTCACCAACGTGTACGGCACCCAACCGCTGGTCGTGGGCGCGGCGACGCTCGCGCTGCCGGGCGAGGGCCCGGGCGACGTCGACCCGGCGACGGTGAGCGCGGTGACGTTCTCCGGCGACGCCGACGTGACGATCCCGGCCGGCGCCGAGCTGGTCTCGGACCCCGTCGCGCTGCGGATCGCCGACGACAGCGACGTGCTGGTGAGCCTGTACGTGCCCGGCCCGACCGGTCCCGCGACGTATCACTCGGCGGCGCACTCGACCGGCTGGATCGCGACCGGCGACCACACCACGGCGCCGTCGGGATCGTCGTTCCCGCAGGCGACGACGTCGTTCTGGTTCCTGGACGGGCTGGACGTGCGCGGCGCGACGCCGGGCGCCGTCGTGTTCCTGGGCGACTCCATCACCGACGGCAGCGGCTCGACCCGCGACGCGAACCGCCGGTGGCCCGACTACCTGGCCGACCGCATGCTCCAGCAGCCGCGGCCGCTCCGGTTCGGCATCCTGAACGCCGGCATCGGCGGCAACCGCCTGCTGCTGCACGCCAACAGCCCCGGGCAGGGCGACAACGCGCTGGCCCGGTTCGACCGCGACGTGCTGACGCAGACCGGCGCCGGCACCGTGGTGGTGTTCGAGGGCGTCAACGACATCCAGCAGCCGAACTCGCAGTACGACCCGGAGCAGCTGATCGCGGCGTACGAGCAGATCATCCAGCGCGCCCACGACCAGGGCATGCGGGCGGTCGGCGCGACGATCGGGCCGTTCCAGGGCTGGGGCACGTGGACGCCGGAACGCGAGGCCGTGCGGGCGGCGGTGAACGAGTGGATCCGCGAGTCCGGCGCGTTCGACGCGGTCCTCGACTTCGACGCCGTCCTGCGCGACCCGGACGAGCCGCTGCGCCTGCGCGCCGACTACGACTCCGGCGACCACCTGCACCCGGGCGACGCCGGGTACGCGGCGATGGCCGCCGCCGTCGACCTGACGGAGCTAGGGGGTGGCTGACGGATCTTCGGCGGCGCGGGTCGACGCCCAGACGCCGACCAGCGGCGTTGTCGTCGTCAGTCGATGGCTCCGCATCGACCTCCTCCTCCGCCTTGCTGGACCGACGACTGGACGCCGCCCGCATCCACCAATATCCGTCAGCCACCCCCTATCGCCGCGGCGACGGTGACAGCACGGCCTCCCGCCCGGCCCGGCCCAGCCCCGCCGCGACCGCCTCCAGCGGGCCGCGTCCGATGAACGCGCGCCAGGGCATCGCGATGGCGAACATGATCGCGACGTGCGTCAGGTAGGTGGACAGGTCGTGGCCCTGGATCGGCCCGGACAGCAGCACCACGTGCAGGGTGTAGAGCGTGAACGTCATGCCGCCGATCGCCGCCAGCGGCCACACCAGGAGCCGGGCCCGCGGCGCGAGCAGCAGCATCAGCCCGAGCACGGCCGCGCTGGTGCCGATCGTGTGCAGCAGGTCGAACGGCGTCGCGGTGTGCGGGGCCGCGACGATCAGCCACCACCAGCTGGTCGCGGGTGTGGTGCCGTAGAAGGACGTGTGGTTGACCACGCCGGCGAAGTCGAACGGGCTGGCCGGGTGCCCGCCCAGCCCAGCGGCCACCAGGTGCTCCAGCCCGCCGTTGTCGAGCAGGACGGTCGACGTCACCCATGCGGCCACCGCGAGCGCGGCGCCACCGGCCAGCAGCGCCGTCGCGACCCGCGTCGACGACAGCGCCAGCCGGCCGATGCCCAGCCCGACCAGCACGTACGCCAGCCACGGGAACACCGGGTAGTAGCCGCTGACCAGCAGTTCGCGCAGCAGGTCGCCGGGCTGCTGGAGCGACTCGAACGTGGGGGTGTCGTACGACGCCGGCGGCCGGTCGATGCGCCACAGGTGGTTCAGCAGCGGCGCGCCGACGGCCCACAGCAGGCCGAGCGGCAGCAGGACCCGCGGCCCGAGCCCGAGGAACGGGATGGCCAGCAGGAACAGCACCCCGTAGTAGGCGAGGATGACGGCGACGCCGGACGGGAAGGCGCCGAGGCAGAGGCCGACAAGGAAGATGACGAGGGCGCGCAGCGCCACGCCGGCGCTCGCGGCGGCCAGCGGCCGGCCCCGCGGCGGCGTGCGCCCGCCGGTGGCCAGCGCCAGCCCGACACCGGCCAGCACCGCGAACAGTGCCGACGACCGTCCGCTCGCGATCAGCCGCGACGCGGTCAGGCCGCCGTCCTCGCCGACGCCCGGGAGGATGTGCACTGACATCATGCCCAGGAGGGCGATGCCGCGGGCGGCGTCGACGCCGAGCAGGCGGCTGCGGACGGCGACCGGCCGGGCGTCCTCCTGAACGGCCATGCGACTAGAAGATCAGGGCGGCGAGGAACGGCGCCACGCCTGCGACCAGGCAGAGGATCAGGACCGCGGCCACGACCTTCTTGCGCACGTCTGGGCGGCGGGGTGCGTCGTCGTCCTGGAACTCCGGGAACATGGCGGTCAGCGTACGCGCAGAAACTGAGGGAATCCTCAGAGCGGTTCGCTCGTTGTGCGGTATGTCAGAAGTTGAGCCAAGGTGGCTCAAGGTTGTAGGTTGAGCCATACTGACTCAACACTGCTGAGGAACACACTGGAGGTATCTGCCATGGCTCGAGCCGTCGGCATCGACCTGGGCACGACGAACTCCGTCGTCGCCGTCCTGGAGGGTGGCGAGGCCACCGTCATCGCCAACGCCGAGGGGTCCCGGACCACCCCGTCCGTGGTGGCCTTCGCCAAGAACGGCGAGGTCCTGGTCGGTGAGGTGGCCAAGCGCCAGGCCGTCACCAACGTCGATCGCACCATCCGCTCGGTCAAGCGCCACATGGGCACCGACTGGTCGCAGAAGATCGACGACAAGAATTTCACGCCGCAGCAGATCTCGGCGTTCGTCCTGCAGAAGCTGAAGCGCGACGCCGAGGCGTACCTGGGCGAGACCATCACCGACGCCGTCATCACCACGCCGGCGTACTTCAACGACTCCCAGCGTCAGGCGACGAAGGAGGCCGGCGAGATCGCGGGCCTCAACGTCCTGCGCATCGTCAACGAGCCGACCGCGGCCGCGCTGGCGTACGGCCTCGACAAGGGCGAGCACGACCAGACCATCCTGGTCTTCGACCTCGGCGGTGGCACCTTCGACGTGTCGCTGCTCGAGATCGGTGAGGGCGTCGTCGAGGTCAAGGCCACCAGCGGGGATAACCACCTCGGTGGCGACGACTGGGACCAGAAGGTCGTCGACTGGCTGGTCGCGCAGGTCAAGGCCGCGCACGGCATCGACCTCTCCAAGGACAAGATCGCCATGCAGCGCGTCCGCGAGGCCGCCGAGCGGGCGAAGATCGAGCTGTCGTCCAGCACCCAGACGTCCATCTCGCTGCCGTACATCGCGCAGGACGCCGAGAAGAACCCGGTGCACGTCGACGAGACGCTCTCCCGCGCGCAGTTCGAGCAGATGACTGCCGACCTGCTGGCCCGCACGAAGTCGCCGTTCCAGAACGTCGTCCGCGACGCCGGCATCTCCGTCGACCAGATCGACCACGTCGTGCTGGTCGGTGGCTCCACCCGCATGCCCGCCGTCGTCGACCTGGTGAAGGAGCTGACCGGCGGCAAGGAGCCGAACAAGGGCGTCAACCCGGACGAGGTCGTCGCCGTCGGCGCCAGCCTGCAGGCCGGTGTGCTCAAGGGTGAGGTCAAGGACGTCCTGCTGCTCGACGTCACCCCGCTGTCCCTCGGCATCGAGACCAAGGGCGGCGTCATGACGAAGCTGATCGAGCGCAACACCACCATCCCGACGAAGCGCTCGGAGATCTTCACTACCGCCGACGACAACCAGCCGACCGTGGGCATCCAGGTGTACCAGGGTGAGCGGGAGATCGCGGCGTACAACAAGAAGCTCGGCACGTTCGACCTCACCGGCCTGCCGCCGGCGCCGCGCGGCGTCCCGCAGATCGAGGTCACGTTCGACATCGACGCCAACGGCATCGTGCACGTGTCCGCGAAGGACCTCGGCACCGGCCGCGAGCAGTCGATGACGATCACCGGCGGCTCATCGCTGCCCAAGGACGACATCGAGCGGATGGTCCGCGAGGCCGAGCAGTACGCCGAGGAGGACCACAAGCGCCGCGAGGCCGCCGAGAACCGCAACCAGGCCGAGTCGCTGGTCTACCAGACGGAGAAGTTCCTCGCCGACAACACCGAGAAGGTCGGCACGCTCTCGCAGGAGGTCCGCGACGACGTCGACACCTCCCTCGCCGAGGCGAAGAAGTCGCTCGAGGGCAACGACGAGGCGGCCATCAAGTCGGCCACCGAGCGGCTGCAGACCGCCTTCCAGGCGCTCGGCGCGGCCATCTACGCCAACGCGCAGGCTCCGTCCGGCGACGGCGCTCAGGCCGGCCCGGCCGACGGCGACGGCGACGGCGCCGACGCGTCCGCCACCGGCGACAACGCCGAGGAGGATGTCGTCGAGGCCGAGATCGTCGACGACGAGAAGGACACCAAGTGACCGATGCGCAGCGACCCGCGGGGTCGGGGGACGACCCCGAAGAGCTGAAGCCCGTCATCCGCGACCGGCGCCGCATCGATCCCGAGACCGGCGAGCGGCGTGCCGACGATGCCGCCGGTCCGGACGCGGGGGCCTCGGCTCCCGCGTCCGACCCCGCGGCGGCGGTGGCCGGCGAAGAGCTGGCCGCCGCCAAGGCCGAGGCGGCCGAGCGGCTCGACGACCTGCGGCGGCTGCAGGCCGAGTACGTCAACTACCGCCGCCGGGTCGAGCGCGACCGAGAGGTCAACCGCGAGGCGGCCAAGGCCGAGGTGCTGGCCGAGCTGCTCGGAGTGCTCGACGACATCGGCCGGGCTCGCGAGCACGGCGACCTCAACGGCGGGTTCCGGTCGGTCGGCGAGGCGCTCGAGGCGGTCACGGCGAAGGCCGGCCTGGTCCGCTACGGCGAGCCGGGCGACGCCTTCGACCCGATGATCCACGAGGCGCTCATGCACGGCTACGCCGACGACGTCGAGGTGCCCACGGCCACGCAGATCCTGCAGCCCGGGTACCGCATCGGCGAGCGGGTCATCAGGCCCGCGCGAGTCGCGGTGGCCGAGCCGACCGAGGCGCTGCCGGCGACACCCGCCGAGGACGACGCGGTGGAGAACAAGGACGACCAGAGCTGACGTTCCGTCAACGGAGAGGAGGGGGGAGCCCGTGAGCACCAAGGACTGGATCGAGAAGGACTACTACAAGATCCTGGGCGTCGGGAAGGACGCCGACGCGGCCACGGTCAAGAAGGCCTATCGCACCCTTGCTCGCGAGCTCCACCCCGACCGCAACAAGGACGACAAGGCGGCGGAGGAACGCTTCAAGGACGTCTCCGAGGCGTACTCCGTGCTGTCCGATCCCGCCAAGCGCAAGCAGTACGACGAAGCGCGCACGCTGTTCGGCAGCGGCATCCGCACGCCGGCCGGCGGGGGTGGCGGGTCGTTCAACTTCGACCTCGGCGACCTGTTCTCGGGTAGCGGCAGCGGTGGCATCGGCGACGTGTTCGGCGGCATCTTCGGCCAGCGCAACCGGCCGCGGAGCACCGGCGCGCGCCGGGGCGCCGACGTCGAGCGCGAGGTCACCGTCACGTTCAGCGAGGCGGTCGAGGGCAAGACCATCCCGCTGAAGCTGACCAGTTCGTCGGCGTGTTCGGCCTGTGCCGGCACCGGCGCGCGGGCCGGCACCGTTCCGCGGGTCTGCCCCACGTGTTCGGGTACCGGCTTCACCAACACCGACTCCGGCGGGTTCGGCATGGCCGAGCCGTGCAAGGACTGCCGGGGCCGTGGCCTGGTGGTCGACGACCCGTGCCCGGTGTGCGCCGGCTCCGGCCGCGGCACCACGAGCAAGGTCATGCACGTGCGCATCCCGGCCGGCGTGGTCGACGGGCAGCGCATCCGGCTGCGCGGCAAGGGCGTGCCGGGCGAGCGCGGCGGCCCGGCGGGCGACCTCTACGTCATCATCCACGTCGGCACGCACCCGGTGTTCGGGCGCCGCGGCGAGCACCTCACCGTCACCGTCCCGGTCACGTTCCCCGAGGCGGCGCTGGGCGCCGACATCAAGGTGCCCACGCTGGGTGGCAGTGCGGTGACGCTCAAGCTGCCGCCGGGCACGCCCAACGGGCGCACCTTCCGGGTCCGCGGCCGCGGCGCGCCCCGCAAGGACGGCACCCGCGGCGACCTGCTGGTCACCGTCGAGGTGACGGTGCCTCCGTCGCTCCAGGGCGACGCGAAGCACGCGCTCGAGGAGTTCCAGACGGCCACCTCGGGCGACGACGTCCGGGCCGAGCTGATGGGCCTGGCAGCGAAGGAGGGATGACCATGGAGGCCGGAGGACGGTTCATCGTGGCGCTGTCCGGCGCCGCCCGGCTGGTCAGCGACGACGAGCCGTTGTACGTCATCTCCGTGGCGGCCGAGATGGCCGGCATGCACCCTCAGACGCTGCGCCAGTACGACCGCCTCGGGCTGGTGTCGCCTCGGCGCACCCCCGGCGGTGGCCGTCGCTACTCGCTGCGCGAGGTCGAGTTGCTGCGCGAGGTGCAGCGGCTGTCCCAGGAGGACGGCGTCAACCTCGTGGGCATCAAGCGCATCCTGGCGCTCGAGGCTGAGGTGCACACGCTGCGCCAGCAGCTCGAGCTGATCACCGGCGCGGCCGAAGAACCCGTCGACTACCTGCCGGTGCCGGCGTTCACGTCGGCGCTGGCGGTGTACCGCTCGCGCTTCGTCACCGGCGACTGACTCAGGCCGTCAGCAGGCCTACCCCGAGGGTCACCAGGCCGGCGGCCAGGATCACCGCGCCGATCCACACCAGCCAGATCAGCCGGTTCGGCGTCGTGCGGCCGGGGCCCAGCGACGAGAAGAAGAAGCCGGCCGGCATGACGATGGCCGCGATCGGCACCCCCGAGCGCGCCACCCACGCCGCGAACCCGTCGAGCGTCGTCGCGTCGGTGAGCATCGCGGTGATCAGCCCCAGCGTGACGAACATGCCCGCGTGGCCGTGACCGGCCCGGGCGAACGCGCGCTGGAAGTCGGTGGCCGGGACTTTGCCGCGGGCGATCCGGGTGAGGTACCAGCCGCCGGACTCGATGGTGACGGCGGCGAGCAGGAGTACCCCGGCGAGCCGGGTGGCCTCGGTACTGAGTTCGAGCATGATGTCCACGCCTCTCGTTTGCTAACGCTGTTATGAAACAGTGTTAGGCTACACTCGTCAAGTGGGCAGACCTCGGCTACACGACGACGCGGTGCGTGACCGCCTGCTCGAACGGGCCGCCGCCACGGTGTCCTCCGACGGTGTCGCGGCGCTAAACCTGCGCACGCTGGCCGCCGAGGCCGGCACGTCCACGGCAGCGGTGTACTCGCTGTTCGGCGGCAAGCCGGGACTACTGTCGGCGCTGTATGCGCAGGTGTTCGCCCGGTTCGCGCAGCGGCTGGCGGCGGTCGGGCAGAGCGACGATCCGGTCGCCGACCTCGTCCGGCTCGGCCACGCCTACCGCGAGAACGCGCTGGCCGACCCGCACGGCTATCGCATCATGTTCGGCGACGAGCTGCGCCCCGATGACGTCGGGCGGCGCGCGGCGCGGGCTGGTGCGCGGACGTTCGAGCCGCTGCTCGGCGCCGTCCGGCGGGCAGTCCGCGCGGGCGTGTTCCCGAAGCAACCGGTGGCGGAGTCGATCGCAACCGCGTTGTGGGCCAACGTGCACGGACTGGTCTCGATCGAACTGGGCGCGTTCATGCCCGCGCGCGCGGGCGACCCGGCGGCCGTCTTCGACGCGGCGGTGCGGGCGAACGTGGCCGGCTGGGCGGCGTCAGCCCGAGGTGGGTGACGGCGCCGGCTCGGTCGGCGACGGCGTGGGCGTCGGGGTCGCGGTGTCGTTGCGCACCTCGTACCGGACGTCGTTGCCGTCGACGTCGGTGGTCGTGACGGTGAGCCCGACCTCCTCGCCGGACACCGTCGCCGTGCAGCGCACCGAGGCGCCCACCTCGCCGGCGAGGTCGCCGTCGCAGCTGACGGCGTCGACCGGCTGGCCGGACTGCTCCTCCATCAACTGCTTCACCGCGCCCTCGAGGTCGGAGCGGGGCACCGAGCGGTCGCCCAGCGCGGAGCATCCGGCCAGGGCGGCGACGGTGAGAGCGGCGGCGGCCAGCGCGGCCGGGAGACGTCCAGGCATCATGGTCATTGTTCCAGTGCTCGGACTGGCCACACAGAGTTGAGTGGAATAGGCTCAACTCTGTCGCGGTTGTCTCTGGAAAGAGACCGACACCAGAGGAGATCGATGTCCGACCAGCTCACCACCAAGGCTCAGGAGGCGCTGTCCGTCGCCGTGCGCAGCGCCGCGACCGCAGGAAATCCGGCCGTCGAGCCGGTGCACGTGCTGCGTGCGCTGCTCATCCAGCCCGGTGGGCTGACCGGTCCGCTGCTCGAGGCCGCCGGCGCCGACCTCGCGGCCGTCCGTCGCGACGTCGATGTCGCGTTCGAAGGGCTGCCCAAGGCGGCCGGCTCGACCGTCGCGTCGCCGAACCTCGCCCGCAGCACGTACGCGGTCATGTCGCACGCCGGCGAGGTCGCCCGCGAGCTGGACGACCAGTACGTCTCCACCGAGCATCTGGTCGTGGGGCTGGCGCACGTGCAGTCGCCCGTGCGCGACCTGCTGGCCAAGCACGGCGTCACGGCCGAGAAGGTGCGCGCCGCGTTCACCGAGGTGCGCGGCACGGCCCGGGTCACCAGCCCCGACCCCGAGGGCAGCTACGACGCGCTGAACAAGTACGGCGTCGACCTCACCGAGCGGGCCCGCGAGGGCAAGATCGACCCCGTCATCGGGCGCGACTCCGAGATCCGCCGCGTCGTCCAGGTGCTGTCGCGGCGCACCAAGAACAACCCCGTCCTCATCGGCGAGCCCGGCGTCGGCAAGACGGCCGTCGTCGAGGGGCTGGCCCAGCGCATGGTCGACGGCGACGTGCCCGAGTCGCTGCGCGGCAAGCGGCTGGTCTCGCTCGACATGGGCGCCATGCTGGCCGGCGCGAAGTACCGCGGCGAGTTCGAGGAGCGTCTCAAGGCCGTCCTCGACGAGATCAAGGCCAGCGACGGTGAGGTCGTGACGTTCATCGACGAGTTGCACACCGTCGTGGGCGCGGGCGCCACCGGCGACTCCGCCATGGACGCCGGCAACATGCTCAAGCCGATGCTGGCCCGCGGCGAGCTGCGCATGGTCGGCGCCACCACGCTCGACGAGTACCGCGAGCGCATCGAGAAGGACGCCGCCCTCGAGCGCCGGTTCCAGCAGGTCTACGTCGGCGAGCCCAGCGTCGAGGACACCGTCGCGATCCTGCGCGGGCTGCGCGAGCGCTACGAGGCGCACCACAAGGTGCAGATCGCCGATGCCGCGCTGGTCGCCGCCGCCACGCTCTCGCACCGCTACATCACCGGCCGGCAGCTGCCCGACAAGGCCATCGACCTCGTCGACGAGGCCGCGTCGCGGCTGCGCATGGAGATCGACTCCTCGCCGGTCGAGATCGACACCCTGCGGCGCCAGGTCGACCGCCTCAAGATGGAGGAGCTGGCGCTCGACAAGGAGAGCGACGCCGCGTCGCGCGAGCGGCTCGCGTCGCTGCAGGCCGAGCTGGCCGACCGCGAGGAGGAGCTGCGCGCGCTCGAGGCTCGCTGGGAGCAGGAGAAGGCCGGGCTGAACCGCGTCGGCGCGCTGAAGGAGCAGATCGACGAGCTGCGCGGGCAGGCCGAGCGGTCGCAGCGTGAGGGCGACCTCGCCGGCGCCAGCGAGCTGCTGTACGGCCGCATCCCCGAGCTGGAGAAGGAGCTGGCCGCGGCCAGCGAGGCCGCGGAGTCGCAGGCCGCCGCCACCATGGTCAAGGAGGAGGTCGGCCCCGACGACGTCGCCGACGTCGTGGCGGCCTGGACTGGCATCCCGGCCGGCCGGCTGCTCGAGGGCGAGACCGAGAAGCTGCTGCGCATGGAGGACGAGCTGGGCAGCCGGGTCGTCGGACAGCGCACCGCGGTGACCGCCGTCTCCGATGCCGTCCGCCGGTCCCGCGCCGGCATCTCCGACCCCGACCGCCCCACCGGCTCGTTCGTCTTCCTCGGCCCGACGGGTGTCGGCAAGACCGAGCTGGCCAAGGCGCTCGCGGAGTTCCTCTTCGACGACGAGCGGGCCATGGTCCGCATCGACATGAGCGAGTACAGCGAGAAGCACAGCGTCGCGCGGCTGGTCGGCGCCCCGCCCGGCTACGTCGGCTACGAGGAGGGCGGCCAGCTCACCGAGGCGGTGCGCCGTCGCCCGTACTCCGTCGTGCTGCTCGACGAGGTCGAGAAGGCGCACCCCGAGGTCTTCGACATCCTGCTTCAGGTGCTCGACGACGGCCGGATGACCGACGGCCAGGGCCGCACGGTCGACTTCCGCAACGTCATCCTCATCCTCACGTCGAACCTCGGCTCGGTGTTCCTCGCCGACCCTGCGCTGGACGAGAAGGCCAAGCGCGACGCCGTCATGGAGGTCGTGCGGGCGTCGTTCAAGCCCGAGTTCCTCAACCGCATCGACGACATCGTCATGTTCGAGCCGCTCGGCACCGACGAGCTGGCCCGCATCGTCGACCTCCAGGTCGTGAAGTTGGCGCAGCGCCTGGCCGACCGCCGCCTGGCGCTGCAGGTCACCGACAGCGCGAAGGAGTGGCTGGCGCTCACCGGCTACGACCCGGTCTACGGCGCCCGGCCGCTGCGCCGGTTGGTGCAGACGGCCATCGGCGACCAGCTGGCGAAGGAGATCCTCTCCGGCCAGGTGCGCGACGGCGACACCGTCGTCGTCGACCTCGACGAGGGCGCCGACAAGCTCAGCGTCCGCCCGGCCTGACCCCGTCCGCCCGGCCGGCTCCTCGTCAGCTGGGGGAGCCGGCCCGGCCGAGGCGCCAGTATCCGAACGCGTGCAGCCGCTCGCGTTCGACGCCGCGGTCGATGGCGGCGAAGCGGCGGATCGCCCGCACCTCGCCGGCCTCGCCCGCGACCCACATGTCGACGGCGCCGCCGGGCCAGGGGAGCGACCGGACCGCGCGTTCCAGCGCACCGGTCGTCCCGGCCGCGGCGCCGTCGCGGTGCAGCCAGGTGACCTGCAGGTCCGCGGCCGACGGCAGCGGCTGCTCCTCGGCGGCGTCGGGCACCTCGACGACGGCGTGGAGCGGCAGCCCGGCGGGCGCGGCCGCGGCGACGGCGGCCAGTGCCGGCAGTCCGGTCTCGTCGGTCGCCATGACGACGGCGTCGGCGGTCAGCGACGGCACGGCGTGCGGCCGCGGGCCGGTGAAGTCCAGGGTGTCGCCGGGAGCTGCCGACCGCGCCCAGCGCACGAACAGCCCGTCACCGTGCAGGACGACGTCGAGGTCGAGCAGGCCGGTCGCCGGGTCGGCCCGGCGGATCGTGTACGTGCGGCTGGCCGGACGCGCCCCGCTCAGCACGCCGGCGTCGTCGGCCGGCGGGGACAGCCGCAGCACCTGGTTCGGGCAGGACGGGTCCAGCGGCAGGTGCGGCTCCTCGACCTCGACGGTCAGCCGGAGCATCGCCGGGGTGAGCGGCGCGACCGCCGTGACCCGGAGCCGGCCGGTCGACCCGCGTGCGGGGACGGATCCGGCGGTCATGCCCGCATGGTAGGACCGCCCCCGCGGCCGGTTGGCTGCGGGGGCGGTCGGACGTCGCTCGGTTTCAGCCGAACTCGCCGGCCTTCGCGCCCATCACGAACGCCGACCACTCACCAGCGGTGAACTTCAGAATTCCACCGTTGGGATTCTTGCTGTCGCGCACAGCCATGCCGCCGTCCGACAGCGACGTGATCTCGACGCACTGTCCACCATCGCCGTTGCTGTAGCTGGACTTGCGCCACACGGCGCCGGCCAGCTCCGACACCTCGTTCATGGTTCCTCCATTGTTTGGCGGATCAGATCCGCCGATTCATCTGGTGACAACGCCTGGGCCCGGAGCACATCCATCCGGTCCACGGCGTCTCCCACGACCCCGCTGTCCGTCATGAGGTGACCCCCGGTGGGGCCCTCGTAATACAACACCGGCTGCCCGTTCAGGCGGTCGAAGATCGTCATTTGCCCGTTCAGCGCGGCGTGCGCTCCCGCGACGAATGGGATCACCTGAATGGTGATATGCCGCATCTCGCCCATTTTGAGCAGGTATTGCAGTTGATCTCTCATGACGTCCGGTCCACCGATCATCCGGCGGAGCGCGGCCTCGTCGATGACCGCTCGTAGCCTCGGTGGATCATCGCGGCGGAGGATCTCCTGCCGCCGCATCCGGGCTTCGACCTGGGTGTCGACGTGGTTGTCATAGGCCATCCTGACGCCCGCCAGGAGTTCACGTGCATACGCTTGTGTCTGCAGGAGTCCGGGCGGGAATGTCTGCTCGTAGGTGTGGATCGACTTTGCCCGTTCTTCCTCCTCGATGAACCCTCGATACTTCGCGGGCACCGACTCGCGGCTCACCATCTTCCAAGCGCGGACGAGGAGGCCGTCGGTTCCCAGGATCTCATCGCAACGTTCCGCGAACTCTCGCTGCGGAGGCCGCTGCGCAGTTTCCACATTAGCGACGGCCCCGCGCGAGTAGTTGAGCTTTTCCGCCAACTGTTCTTGGGTGAGACCGGCACGGTGACGCGCACGCGCCAGCTCACCACCGAAAAAGGCGGCCGCGGAATCCGGATCATGGTCTGTCACGGCATCTCCTGGCGATGTCACAAAGTCGCGGACGGCGTCACAGGTGGCGGGCGTGACACCCAGATTGTTCCCGCGGGTGGCTCAGATCATGCACGATACTTCGCCAAGGGCTATGGCGCAGCGATACGGCTGATCCAAGCCGTGGCGTAGCCGTGCCACGTCCCGGTCCGCCGCCCGCCTCGAACGGGCGCGGACGAGCCCGGAGCACGGGCCTCCCCGAGGCCCGGCACGACGGAGGAGAGATGGCCCGCTTCACGGCCCGAGCGCACGGGTACGGCCTCGTCGACTGGACCGCTGATGAGGTGGACGCTTACGCCTCCCGGCTGCTGCACGACCACGTTCCGGGCCGTCGCTGGATGCTGCACCGCGCGTGCCGCGAGTGTGGAGAGAGCTGGCCCTGCCCCGCGGCGGCGTGGGCCGGCCAGTGGAGCGACGGCCTGACCCGTCCCGAACCGCACTCGCGGTTCTGAACCCGGTGAGTGAGATGACCTCGACCCTCGTTGTCCTTGCCCTGCCCCTGCTGTGGGCCGTCTGCGAGCTCATCTCGCGGGAGCGTCGCCGGCACCATTCGTGACCAGCGGCGTGCCCGGGGAGACGCGGTCGCGCGTGCGCACCGCCTGGGCCACGCGGTCGATCGGGTGCGCGGTCATGGCGAAGGCCTGCACCGAGGCGACGCCGTCGACGCCGAATCGGTACCGGATGGTCTCGCCGACGGGCGCGTAGCCGGTGCCGCCGGCGATCCGCAGTGTGTGGTCGTCGACGACGGCGAGGCGCATCGGCTCCTCGGTGGGATCGCGGTCGGTCGGGTCCAGCAGGTAGAGCCGGCCGGCGAGGTCGACGACGTCGAACACCCGCCACATGCTGGCGTACCGCCCGGTGAACCGGGTCAGGTCGGCCGACGACGGCGCCAGCTGCGGGCTCGCGGCCTGCGCTAGGTTCACCAGCCGGATCAGCCCGTCGGCGAGCGCCTGCGCGGGCCCGTCGATCGCGTTGGTGAGCACCGAGACGGCCAGCCGGCCGGCCGGGTCGAAGGACGTCCGGGTGATGTGCCCCGGGTAGCCGCCGCCGTGGCCGAACACCAGCCGGTCGCCGACCATGACGCGGCCGAAGCCGAGCCCGTACTCGGCGTCGCCGCGGCCCTCGACCTTCCACTCCGCGCGCTGCATGAGCCGCTTCGTCGCGTCGGACACCAGCCGGGTGTCGCCGTGGAAGTGCGCCGCGACGTAGTGGACGAGGTCCTCGGCGGTGCTGAAGAACCCGGTGGCCGCCGCCATCGCCGCGGTGTCGACGTGGTCGATCGGGATGCGGTGGTCGGCGTAGGACAGCGCGGTGTAGCCGGTGGCGTAGTCGCCCGCGCGGGCCGGGTCGTACTCGGGGCCGGTGTTCTCCAGCGACAGCGCCTCGACGATGTTCTCCTGGACGAACACGTGATACGGCTGTCCTGACGCCGCCGCGACGATCAGGCCCAGCATCGAGTAGCCGATGTTGGAGTACTTGAACCGCTCGTTCGCGGGCAGCACGCCGGCGCCGTCGTCGAGCAGGATGTCGCGCAGCCGGTCCTCGTCGGGGAACGCGTGCGCCAGTTGCCAGAAGTCGCCGTCGCGGCTGTCGCGGACCACGCCGCCGCCGTGGCCGAGTAACTCGCGTACCGTCACGGCGGCCAGTGGCGTGCCGCGCAGGAACGGCAGCCACCGCACCGCCTGGTCGTCCAGGCGCAACTGCTCGCGCTCGGCCAGCTGCAGGACCGCGGTGGCCGTGAACGTCTTCGAGTGCGACGCGATCCGGAACAGGTGCTGCGGGGTCAGTGCGGCGTGGTGCTCGACGTCGGCGAGCCCGTGCGCGGTGGACAGCAACAGTTTGTCCTCGTGGAGCACCGCGGCCTGGATGCCGGGGACGCGGTCGTACTGCTGCCGGAAGGCGACCCACGTGTCGAAGTAGCGGGCGGCGTCGGCTACGGCGGGGTGGGGAAGATCGCTCACGAATCATGACCTTATCGACCGCAATGACCGATGTGGGGCCATGATCGTCGCGATGTAAGCCGAATCGGCCGCCGGTCTCGCATCGTGGTCGGCGGCGTAGGGTTCCGCGCATGGCAACGGCACTCGTCACCGGGCCCACAGCGGGCATCGGGCTGGCCTTCGTCCGGGCGCTCGCGGCACGTGGCCACGACGTCGTTCTCGTGTCGCGTGACGAGGCCCGGCTGCAGGCCGTCGCCGGCGAGCTACGCGGCGCCTACGGCGTGGGCGCCGAGGTGCTGCCGGCCGACCTCGCGACCGGCGCCGAGACGGTGGAGCGGCGGCTACGCGATGCCGGCCGCCCGGTCGACCTGCTGGTCAACAACGCCGGCTTCGCGTCCCGCGGCCGGTTCCTCAGCAACGACGTCGCCGACGAGGAGTACCTGCTGGATGTGCTGGTCCGTGCGGTGCTGCGGCTGACGCACGCCGCACTGCCCGGCATGGTCGAGCGCGGCCGGGGCGCCGTCGTCAACGTCAGCTCCGTCGCCGGCTGGGTGCCGCGCAGCACGTACAGCGCGGCGAAGGCCTGGGTGACGGCGTTCAGCGAGGGCCTCGCGCCGCAGTTGCGCGGCACCGGCGTCCAGGTGATGGCGCTGGCGCCGGGGTTCGTTCGCACCGAGTTCCACGACCGCGCCCAGCTGAACATGTCCGGGCTGCCGTCCTGGATGTGGCTCGACGCCGACGCCGTGGTCGCCGCCGGGCTGAAGGACCTGCGGCGGCAGAAGGTGGTGTCCGTCCCCGGCGCGATCTACAAGGTGGCGGCGGCCGCGCTGCCGCGGCTGCCACGGAGCCTGGTGCTCGGCCTCGGGCAGCGGCACCCGGCCCGCCGGCGCTGATCAGCGCGCGACCGCGACCTCCGCGGCCTCCGTGCGGGCGTCGGCCACCCGCGCGCCGGCCAGCCGGAACGACAGCCCGCGCGGCCCGCCGAACAGCACCGCCAGCCCGGACACGACGATGACGACGTTCGTCAGCGACGCCGCGACGTCGGTCCCGCCGGCGCCGAGCGGTGGCAGCGCGCTGACCACGTCGAGCAGGCCGTAGAGGCCGAACCCGCACAGCGACCGCGCCAGCGCCCGGGACCGGTGGACGGCGCCGTCCGGCCACCGCGGCGCCAGCCAGAGCGCGCGCTGGCCCAGCGATGCGCCCGACCCGGACACCGCCGGGACCAGTACCACCAGCACGAACGCGACCATCGATGGCACCGCGTGGTCGCCCCAGGCGTCGTCCGGAGGCAGTGTGTCGCCGCGGCCGTAGAGGACGTAGGCCCGGTAGGCGGTGGCGACGACGGCCGCCACGGCGGTGTACGCGGCGAGGTCGACCACCATGCCGAGCAGCCGCCGGGTGCGGGTGACGGGGCGCGGCTCGCCGCGGGTCCGCCGCAGCTCCTGGCCGGGCATCCAGCGCAGCAGCACCGGCGCCAGCAGCGCGCCGATCGCCGCGCCGGCCGTGTTCGTCAGCACGTCGTCGACATCGGCCACCCGGTAGACGCAGCCGGCCAGCCCGAACACGCCGGTGCCCTGGGTGACCTCGATCAGCACCGACACCGCGGCCCCGCCGAACACCGTCAGCCCGATGCCGCGGCCGAAGAACCGGCGCAGGAACAGCCCCCACGGCACGAACAGCACGACGTTGAAGACGACCTGCAGGACGGCCGCGCTCTCCAGCCGGGCCAGCAGCGACAGCCCGGAGGTGTCGTTGACGATGTCGTCGATCGAGTGGAACGGCCGCCACTGCACCGGCGGCGCCTCGTGCGCGGCGCACCAGTCCGACTCCGGCCACGGCAGCAGCGTGTACGCCACCAGCGCCATGCCGTAGATCGCGAACGCCGCCGCGCGATCGGGTCACCCCGGCAGGGCGTCGATCACCCCGGCCAGCGCGGCCGTCACGTCGTCGCCGCCGGCCATCGTGTGCACCGGCCAGCCGCGGGCCGCCGCCGACCGGGCCCAGAAGCCGCCCGGGCCGACGCCGGGGACGGCGGCGCCGGTGTGCAGGTAGCCGCACGGCGCGTCGGGCCAGTCCGGCGCCGGCGGCAGCCGCTCGGTCCAGAAGTCGTGGTCGCCCGGGTGCGCGGCGTCCGGCGGCCAGACCGCGCCGCTCCCGTGCAGGGCGTCGTGGGCGGCGTCGGCGGCGGGGCCGTCGGCGGCGCGGAGCAGGTCCAGATGCGACGGCGCACCGGGCCGCGGCAGCGTGGCGTCGGCGAACACGTAGCCGCCGACGCGTCGTCCGGCCGCCCGCTGCGCCCGGGCCAGCGCCGGCAGCAGTGGCCCGGCGGTCCCATGCGCGACCAGGACCAGCGGCGACGCGGGCGTGGCCGCGAGCAGTCGGCGCGCGGCGTCGGCCAGCCAGCTGACCGCGTACGGCCGGCGTTCGGCCACCGGCGCCGCGACGACGACCGGGTAGGGGACGCTGCTGGGTCGCGGCCCGCCGGCCCACGGGCCGAGCGGTCCGGACACGACGACGACGGCTCCGGGCTGCACGCCGAACAGCCTGCCGTACGCTCGTGCCTCGTGAGTGCCTGGGATGAGCTGCGCCGCCACATCGTCGAGAAGGCCGTCGTGCACGGCCGGGTCGTGCTGTCGTCGGGCAAGGAGGCCGACTACTACGTCGACCTGCGCCGCATCACGCTCGACGGGGCCGCCGCGCCACTGGTCGGACTGGTCATGCGCGACCTCACGGCCGACCTCGCCTTCGACGCCGTGGGCGGGCTCACGCTCGGCGCCGACCCCGTCGCCACGTCCATGCTGCACGCCGCCTCCGCCGCCGGTCAGTCGCTCGACGCGTTCGTCGTGCGCAAGGACGCCAAGCAGCATGGCCTCCGCCGCCGCATCGAGGGCCCGGACGTCACCGGGCGCCGCGTCCTCGCCGTCGAGGACACCTCGACCACCGGTGGCAGCGTGCTGACGGCGGTCGAGGCGCTGCGCGAAGCGGGCGCCGACGTCGTCGCCGTCGCGGTGATCGTCGACCGGGACACCGGGTCGCGGGAGCGCATCGAGGCGGCCGGGCTGGAGTACCGGGCCGCCTACTCCCAGGCCGACCTCGGTCTCTAGGGCAACGAGTCCTCGTGATCTGCACAGTTGGGATGGGCTGATCGCCGCGGGCTGCCCTGGCACTGCCGACCAGCCCGGTCGGCCCGGGCTCTCGTTGGCTGGCCGACCGTGCGCCCGGGTCTGCCGCGTTCGTCGGAGACCGCCCACTACCGCAAAGCGGCGAACTGCGGGACAACGGCGAACCGTTACACGATCCCCACCCCACCGTGTGGATCCGCTGCGCCGGGTGGGGTCGATCACTGTTGCTCTGGCAACAGCAACGCCACCCAGCAAGCACAGTGATCCCACACCGTTGCGCCGGGCCGGCGAGGCGCCGCCACCGGCTTCAAAACTCGGTCCGAGTGTCGGAGTTTCGGAGACCAAGCGAAACTAGGGTTCCGGGGTCGCCGGTCGCGGCGGATACCAGAGGCCGTCGCGCAGCTCACGGTCGCCGAGCGGCTCGTCCAGCTCGACGGTGACCGCGGTCTCCGGGTTGCCGATGCAGGTGAAGACCTCGCCCTCGGGCGGCGTGATCCTCAGCGTGATGTCGACGGTGTCCTCGTGGTACTCGACGATCGGCTCGGCCAGCCGGTCGTCGGCGGGCTGGCCGCTGGAACAGCCGATCTCGTGGGCCAGGATCGTCACCGACGTGGCGTCGGGCGAGGGCTGGTCGCCGGGGAGCCGCCACTCCACCGGGTCCAGGCCGTCGTCGAAGTAGCGCTCCGGCCGGCATTCACCGGTACCTCGGGCCGACCAGCTTCCGTCGCCCGCCTGCTCGTAGGTCGCCTCGACGACGCCGTTCGGCGCGATGTTGCGGGCCTCAGCGCTCTCGTCCAGCCAGATCAGCAGGTAGGCAGTCGATCCCACGTGGTCGACCAGCGTCCAGCTGTCGATCAGCCGCGCGGCGATGGGCGGCCGCGCCGTCGTACGGACGGCGGTGCCGAGGTCGCTCTCCGGGTCGAGCGCCGGCCGCTCGGTGAGCAGTGCGGGGTCGAACGCGGGCCAGGTGCCTCCGCAGGTGACCAGATTGCCGACCGCCGGGGTGTCCGCCGGCACGGGCTCGGCGTCGCCGGCTACCGGGACGATGCCCCGTCCAGCCAGCCCGGCCGCGGCGCCGACCGCGATCACCGCCGCCGCCCCCGCGAGCCGCCGCCGGCGTCGTCGCGCGGTGCCCACCCGGGTGACGGTGTCGGCGAGGTCGTCGCCCGCCGGGGCGTCCGCCGCGCGGCCGGCCAGCGTGGCCCGCAGCGCGGTCTCGAGGTCGGTGTCAGACACGGGTCCACTCCTTCCGCAGCGTCGCCAGGGCCCGGGACGCGTTCGACCGGACCGTCGACGGGGTGCTGCCCAGTAGCTCGGCGATGCGGGCGTCGTCGAGGTCCTCGTAGAACCGCAGCACCAGCACCGCCCGCTGCACCCGAGGCAGCCCGGCGAGGGCGGTCCACATGACCGTCCGTTCGGCGTGGGCGTCGCTGTGGTCGGCCCCGGTCGCGACGGCGGGCAGGTCGACCGGCGCGGTGGGCGCCTCGGTGGAGCTGCGCCGCCGCTTCCCGTCGACGTAGGCGTTGACGACCATGCGCCGCACGTAGGCGTCGGGCTGGTCGGCCCGGCTCACCCGTCGCCACTGCCGGAACGCCCGCAGCAGCGCCGTCTGGACGACGTCCTCGGCGAGGTGCGGGTCGCCGGTGAGCAGGTAGGCCAGACGCAGCAGCGGCTGCCGCCGCGTGACCACGTACTCGTGGAAGTCCACGCCCATGTCTCTCAGACGTGGCGGGGTGGCCGATCCGCTGCATCGTCCGTCCGGCGGGAATCTCCCGCACCGCCCACGCGGGTGCCCGACGGTCGGTACATTTGCCGCCGTTCCCCTGCGTGACAACACGCACACCCTTCTGTCAAGGAATCAGACGAACCATGCGAAAGCTCGGAATTTCTGCGCTTGTGGCCGCCACCCTGTTCCTCGCCGCGTGTGGCGGTGACGACGACGCGGGCGACGACGCGACCGCCGCGAGCGACGAGACCGCCGCCGCCGACGAGACCCCTGCCGCCGACGAGACCCCTGCCGACGACGCCGCCGAGGAGGACGGCGAGGCCGCCGGCTCCGGCCTGGAGGGCGCGCTGCTGTCGGCCGAGGACCTCCCCGAGGGGGCGACGGTGTCGGCGTTCGACGTCGCGCAGCTGGACAGCGCCGGCGAGAGCATGGCGGCGCTGCTCGAGGGCGTCACCTACGAGCCGGCCGACTGCCAGGCCTACGACACCAACCCGCTGCAGAAGGACGGCGCCGAGGCGGCCGGGATGACCGCCACCTCGGGCACGGACGCGCTGATCAACGCCGTCTACACGAACGCCAGCGCCGACGACGTCGCGGGCGTGCAGGAGTACTACGACCGCTGCGGCGAGATCACCGTCAGCGGTGAGGCCGGCGGCCAGACGCTGGACATGACCATCCGCACGACCACCGTCGACGCGCCGGAGGTCGACGCCGACCAGGTCATCGCGGTCGAGACGGTGACGGAGTCGGCGGCCATGCCGGCGGTCCCCACCCGGATCATCTACATGATCGACGGCGACCGCGGCGTCTACGTGGCCGGCAACCCGGAGTCCACCACGTTCGACCTGAACGCGCTGGCCGCCGCCGCCCTGGACAAGCTCAAGGCGCAGGGCTGACACCAGCCGCGTCGCGCCGGGTCGCCGTGCGGGCGGCCCGGCGCGGCCGGTAGTGTGACCAGGCGATGCGCACGACGGCCCGGACCGCGCTGGTCGCCACCGCCGTCCTGCTGAGCGCCTGCGGGAGCGGCGGCGTCGACTTGGACGCGGCCCTGCTCACCGCCGACGACTTCCCCGACGGCGTCGAGCTGCTGCCTGTCGACGCCCTCGAGCTGACGGGGACCATCCAGAGCATGGCGCAACTGCTCGAGAACGTCACCTACGAGCCGGCCGACTGCCAGGACGACCCGGCCGACCCGCTGCGCCGCCACGACATCGAGTCCGAGGGCATGGCCGCGGTGTCCGGCGACGACGTCTTCGTGCAGGCCGTGTACACCGGCGCGTCCGTCGACGACATCACCGCCATCGAGGACTACTACCAGCGCTGCCGCGAGGTCACCGTCAGCGGCGAGATGGCCGGCCAGCCGGTCGACCTGACGATCAAGACCCAGGTCACCGGCGGGCCGCCGGTCGACGCCGACCACGTGATCGCGCTCGACAGCACCACCAGCGCGGCCGGCGCGCCGGACACGCTGGACCACGTCGTCTACCTGATCGACGGTTCCGAGGGCATGTTCGTCGCCGTCACCCCCGAGTCCACGACGTTCGACCTCGACGAGCTGACGGTGAAGGCGCTGGAGAAGCTGCGCGCGGCGCGGGACTGACCGGCCCGCTGTCCGGCACGAACTACGGTGGGGGTGTGAGCGACCAGGCGGCCCCGGCGGCGGAGGAGTCCACGCCGGACCACCAGCCCGGCGTCGGGCCGTGGCCGGGACCATGGCCCGACGACCCGCGGTACGACCCCGAGCTGCTCGAGCACGGCGACCGCCGCAACGTCGTCGACGCCTACCGCTACTGGAGCAACGACGCCATCGTCGCCGAGCTCGACCGCCGCCGGCACCCGTTCCACGTCGCCATCGAGAACTGGCAGCACGACTTCAACATCGGCTCGGTCGTCCGCACCGCCAACGCGTTCCTCGCCGCCGAGGTGCACATCGTCGGGCGGCGCCGCTGGAACCGCCGCGGCGCCATGGTCACCGACCGCTACCAGCACGTCCGGCACCACACCGATCTCGCCGCGCTCGCGTCCTGGGCGCGCGCCGAGGGGGTGCCGGTGATCGGGATCGACAACCTGCCCGGCGCGGTCCCGCTGGAGACCTTCGACCTGCCCCGCGCGTGCGTCCTGCTGTTCGGGCAGGAGGGTCCGGGTCTGTCCGAGGCCGCCCGCGAGCACGTCGGCGCCGTCCTCTCGATCGCCCAGTTCGGGTCCACCCGTTCCATCAACGCCGGCGCGGCGGCGGCCATCGCCATGCACGCCTGGGTCCGCCGGCACGTCGTCCCCGGAGGTGCCGATGTCTGACCGCGTGCTGGTGATCGGGGCGGACGCCGCCGGGATGAGCGCGGCGTCGCAGGCGTTGCGGACGGCGAAGGCGTCCGGCCGCTCGCTGGAGGTCATCGCGGTCGACCGCGGGCACTGGACGTCGTACTCCGCGTGCGGCATCCCGTACTGGATCGCCGGCGACGTCCCCTCGCCAGGCGCGCTGGTGGCCCGCTCGCCCGACGAGCACCGCGCCAACGGCATCGACGTCCGGCTGCTTACCGAGGCGGTGGCCGTCGACACCGACGCCGGCTGGGTCGAGGTGGTCGACCATGCGGCCGGGCGGACCGAGCGGCTCGGCTACGACGAGCTGGTCATCGCGACCGGCGCCGCGCCCGTGCGGCCGGACGTCCCCGGCGCCGGCGCGGCCGGCATCCACGGCGTGCAGACGCTCGACGACGGCGCCGCGGTGCTGGAGTCGCTCGCGCGGCCACCCAAGCGGGCGGTCGTCGTCGGCGCCGGGTACATCGGCCTCGAGATGGCCGAGGCGATGGTCCGCCGCGGCCTCGCGGTCACCGTCGTCGACCGCGGCGAAGAACCGATGAACACTCTCGACCCCGACCTCGGCACCCAGGTGCACGCCGCCATGGAGGGCATGGGCATCGACGTCGTCACGTCGGCCGCGGTGACGGCGTTCGAGACCGGGCCGGACGGCGCCGTCACGGCCGTCGTCACCGACGCGGGGACGTTCCCCGCCGACATCGTGGTGCTCGGCACCGGTGTGCGTCCGGCCACCGGCCTCGCCCGGGCCGCCGGGCTGCCACTCGGCCCGTCCGGCGGGCTGCGCACCGACGACACCCAGCGGGTCGCCGACGGCGTGTGGTCGGCCGGCGACTGCGTCGAGACGTGGGACCGGGTCCGCCGCGACTGGGTGCACGTGCCGCTCGGGACGCACGCGAACAAGCAGGGCCGGGTGCTCGGGACGAATCTCGGCGGCGGCTCGGCGCGGTTCCCCGGCGTCGTCGGCACCGCGCTGACGAAGGTGTGCAACCTCGAGCTGGCCCGCACCGGCCTGACCGAGGGCGACGCCGTCGCGGCCGGGCTGGACCACGTCGCCGTCACCATCGAGTCGACCACGCGGTCCGGCTACTTTCCGGGGACCCAGCCGATCACCGTCAAGATGGTCGCCGAACGGCCGACCGGCCGGCTGCTGGGCGCCCAGATCGTCGGCCGCGACGGTTCGGCCAAGCGCATCGACGTGTGCGCCATGGCACTGTGGACGGAGTTGACCGTCGGCGAACTGGCGATGACCGACCTCGCCTACGCGCCGCCGTTCTCGTCCGTCTGGGACCCGGTCCAGATCGCCGCCCGCAAGGCCGCCGACCGGCTCTGACGCCGCGACCCTGAGACGGTCTCAGGGTCGCCCGCCCCGGCGCCTCCGGGATGATCGTGCTCGGGGACGACCTCGCGTGTCGTACCACCGCCCGACGCGCGATACCTCGCCGCGGCGGTAGCGTCGATCCGTGCCTGTCATCCAGACCGAGGAACTCACGAAGCGGTTCCCGGCGACCACCGCGCTCGATCGGCTCACCATCGACGTCGAGCCGGGTGTCGTCGGCCTGGTCGGCGCCAACGGCGCGGGCAAGTCGACGCTGATCAAGATCCTGCTGGGGCTCTCGCCGGCCACGTCGGGACGGGCCAGCGTCTTCGGGCTCGACGTCATCAAGGACGGCCCGGAGATCCGCGAGCGGGTCGGCTACATGCCCGAGCACGACTGCCTCCCCGCCGACGTCTCCGCCACCGAGTTCGTCGTGCACATGGCCCGCATGTCCGGGCTGCCGGCCGACGCCGCCCGCGAACGGACCGCCGACACCCTGCGCCACGTCGGCCTCTACGAAGAGCGGTACCGCCCCATCGGCGGCTACTCCACCGGCATGAAGCAACGGGTCAAGTTGGCCCAGGCGCTGGTACACGACCCCGAGATCGTCATGCTCGACGAGCCGACCAACGGGCTCGACCCTGTCGGCCGCGACGAGATGCTGGCGCTGATCCGGCGCATCTGGGTCGAGTTCGGCATCACGGTCCTGGTGACGTCGCACATGCTGGGCGAGCTGGAGCGCATCTCCGACCACGTGGTGGTCATCGACGCGGGCGCGCTGCTCCGGTCGTCGTCGACGTCCGACTTCACCCGCACCAGCCAGTTCCTGGTCGTCGAGGTGTCGGCCGAGACCGACGCCGTCGCCGCCACCCTCACCGAGGCCGGGCTGACGGTGAAGCGCGACGGCCACCAGCTGGTGCTGTCACTCGACGACGACGAGACGTACGACCTCGTCCGCGACGCCGTCGCCGCCCAGGGCGTCGGGCTGATCCGGCTGGAGCAACGCCGGCACCACATTTCCGAGGTCTTCGGAGAGGACCAGGCCGATGTCTGAGCCCACCGCCCGCACGGGCGTCATCCACGACATCGGCTACCGCAAGTACGACGGCCCGCGGCTCGGCCGCGCCCGCGTCGCCCGGGCGCTGTACTCGCACAGCCTGCGCGGCGCGTACGGGCTGGGCCGGTCCGGCCGGTCGAAGGTGCTGCCGATGATGCTGCTGGGCGTCATGTGCCTCGTGGCGTTCATCATCGCCGTCATCGCGAACGTCGGGGCTGGCATCACCAGTGAGCTCGTGCTGCCGTACTCGGCCTACACCTTCACGACACAGGCCATCCTGACCATCTTCGTGGCCGCACAGGCGCCGGTGTCGCTCTCGCGCGACCTGCGGTTCAGGACCGTGCCGCTGTACTTCTCACGCCCACTGGAGCGCTCCGACTACGTGCTGGCGAAGTTCGGCGGACTGGCGACGGCGCTGTTCCTGCTGCTGACGGCGCCGCTGCTGATCATGTACGTCGGCGCGTTGCTGGCCGAGTTCCCGGCCGGCCGCGAGACCGGCGACCTGCTGCTGGCGCTGCTCGGAACGGTGGTGTTCGCGGTGGTGTTCGCCGGCGTCGGACTGGTCGTCGCGTCGCTGACGCCGCGTCGTGGGCTCGGCGTCGCGGCCATCATCACCGTCTTCGCGCTGAGCTTCGCCGCCATCAGCACCCTGCAGGGGATCATCCGCTACGAGGTCGGCAACGCCGACCTGGCCGGCTGGCTGGGGCTGCTGTCGCCGGTCACGCTCGTCGACGGCTTCCAGGTCTGGGTGCTGGACGCCTCGGGCCGGGCCGTCGCGCCGCCACCGGGCGACGCCGGCGGCGTGGTGTTCGTGCTCGTGACGTTCGCCGCCATCGGCGCCTGCTGGGCCCTGCTGAACCTGCGCTACCGGAAGGTCTCCATCTGATGAGCGTCCTGTCGGTCGACACCGTCTCGCGCTGGTACGGCAATGTCGTCGCCGTCAACGACGTCACCATGACCATCGGCCCCGGCATCACCGGGCTGCTCGGCCCCAACGGCGCCGGCAAGTCGACGCTCATCAACCTGCTCGGCGGGTTCCTGGCGCCGTCGGCCGGCACCGTCACGCTCGACGGTGTCACCGTCTGGAAGAACCCCGAGATCTACCGCACCATCGGGTTGGTGCCCGAGCGCGAGGCCGCCTACGACTTTCTCACCGGCTGGCAGTTCGTGCTGGCCAACGCCGAACTGCACGGCTTGCCCGACCCCGGCGCCGCCGCCCAACGGGCGCTGGCCACCGTCGAGATGGAGTTCGCCCAGGGCCGCAAGGTCGGCGAGTACTCCAAGGGCATGAAGCAGCGGGTCAAGATGGCCTCCGCGCTCGTGCACGACCCGTCCGTGCTGCTGCTGGACGAGCCGTTCAACGGCATGGACCCGCGGCAGCGGCTGCACCTCATGGACCTGCTGCGCCAGATGGGCGTCGAGGGCCGGACGGTGCTGTTCAGCTCACACATCCTCGAAGAGGTCGAGCAGCTGGCGCAGCAGATCGAGGTCATGGTCGCGGGCCGGCACGCCGCGTCCGGCGACTTCCGCGAGATCCGCCGGCTGATGACCGACCGGCCGCACCTGTACGTCATCCGCTCCTCAGACGACCGCGCGCTCGCGTCCGCGCTCATCGCCGACGGCTCCACCGCCGGCGTCCAGCTCGACGGCGACGTGCTGAGCGTCGAGACGGTGACGTTCCTGCAGTTCACCGAGCTGCTGCCACGCGTCGCCCGCGCCGCGGGCATCCGGCTCTTCGAGGTCTCGCCCACCGACGAGTCGCTCGAGAGCGTCTTCTCCTACCTGGTGAAGAGTTAGGGGTACTGGCATGAACGGGACCGTTGTCCGGCTGACCTACCGAGCGCTGCTCGGGGGCCGGCGGGCCTGGCTGCTGTTGCTGATGTCGGTGCTGCTGCTCGCCATGGCGGTGCTGCTGCGCGTCACCGTCGGCGTCGACCACCAGATCACCGCCGACTTCCTCGGCGCCGTCGCCGTGGCCGCGCTGGTGCCGCTGTTCGGGCTGATCGTCGGCACCGGCGTCATCGGCCCCGAGATCGACGACGGCTCCATCGTCTACGTGCTGTCGAAGCCGATCGCACGGCCGCGGATCATCCTCAGCAAGTTCCTCGTCGCCGCCTGCGCGACGGTGCTGTTCGCCGCCGTGCCGACGTTCGTCGCCGGCCTGGTGATGTCCGGCACGGCCAGCCGTATCGCGCTCGGCTTCGGCGCCGCGGCGCTGGTCGCGTCGGTGGCGTACAGCGCGATCTTCCTGCTGCTGTCCGTCGTCACCCGGCACGCGGTCGTGTACGGGCTGGCGTACGCGCTGATCTGGGAAGGGCTGCTCGGCTCGTTCGTCCCCGGCGCGCGGACGCTGAGCGTGCAACAGTGGTCGCTGTCGCTCACCGAGGCGATCAGCACCCGCGACCTCGTGTCGTCCGACGTGCGGCTCGCGGTGGCCGGGGTCCTGCTGGCCGTCGTCATCGTCGGCGCCACCTGGTACGCCGGCCAGCGGCTGCGGGTGCTCTCGCTGGCCGGCGAGGAGTGAGCGCTCAGGTGCACTTCATGATCATCCAAGTTTTGCGGCGCTATCACGCCCCAAAACTTAGATGATCATGGAGAAGCCGGGGGCTCCTTGGCGCTCGGCCCGCTGCCGCACCAGCTCCTCGACGGCGCTCGGCAGGGTCGTCTCGAAGTCGATCAGCTTCGCCCACGTCGGCGTCACGACGACGCGCACCATCGCGTCGTAGAGCGAGCGGACCTCGGCCTCCCACACGACCCGCTGCTCGGGCGTCATCTCGTAGCTGCCGTTCATCTCCAGGTACTCCTCCGGGATGCCCTGGACGAGGTCCAGCTCGGCGCGGCCGCGCAGCAGCAGGATCTTCGGCGGGTGCACCTCGGTGTCGATCGTCAGCGCGACCGCCGGGTTCTGCCGCAGGGCGGCCAGCTTCGGCGCGTTCGTCGTCGTGCACATGACGATCTCGGTGCCGTTCCAGGTGAACCCGATCGGGACGGTGCGCGGTGTGCCGTCGGCCGCCACGTAGGCCAGCCGGGTGATGTCGCGGGCCAGCAACTCCTGGCTGAGCGGGCGGTTCAGGATCTCGGCGATCTCGTTCGGCTGCATGATGGTGTCCTCTCGTGACGCGGCCTCGTCGTGGCCGCTCACCCCTGGGACGGAGCCGGCGCGACGTTCTCGACATGCCGGCGCGGCCCAGTTTCGCGGCCTGTGTTCGTCGAGGCATTCACTCGGACGTTGTCGGTGGCCGCTGCTAGTGTTCGAACTCCTGTTCCAGTGAGTCTTTTCCCCGGAGGTCGAACCATGGCGTTGGATGCGTGCACGTCGCTTCAGCTGCAGCAGTGGCAGGACCAGGAGGACGCGTGGCTGCGCGACACCGTACGCCGGCATGGCTGGGCGGTCCAGTACGCGGCCGGCGCTCCGCCGTTCGCCTACACCGTCGGGCTGTACGGGTTCGGCCACCCCGAGTTGCTGGTGTACGGGCTCGACCTCCAGGCCAGCGCCTGGGTGCTGAACCAGTTCGGCGACCGCGTCCGCGACGGCGAACGGTTCGGCCCGGGCCGGCCGCTGCGCCTGTCCGGCTGGTCGCACCGGCTGCAGCTGTTCCCCTTCCACGACGGCGACGAGCCGCCGGTACTCGGGTCGGCGCAGCGCTACTACCACCGCGGCCCGGCCGACCCGGTGCCCGTCCTCCAGCTCATCTGGGACGACTCCGCCGGCCGCTTCCTCTGGGACGACGGCTACGAACTGCCCGGCGGACTGCAGCCGGCGCCCCGCCCGTAGCCGCGGTCGCGGGTCATCGGCCGTCGACGTCGGTCGCGGGCGTCGGTCGTGGTCACCGGCCGCGGGCGTCGTTACCGGTCTCGGGCACGGTCGCGGGCATCGGCCGCCGGCGCCATTGCCGGCGGCCGATGGTCGTCGGAGCCTAGCGGGTGGATCGGCCGGTGTGGACCCCTGTGCCCGGCTCGTGTCAGGCCCGGGCGCAGAACCGCCATCTCGCGCGGCGTCAGCCCGCCCCATTCGGCCGGTCTGACGCCGCAAGCCGGGCCTGTCGCCCGCTCCCGCCCCGGCCCAGGCGCCGCTCGTCCTGCCCTGCCGGCGTCGACGTGCGCCTCGCTACCGACGCCGCGCCAGGTCACGTTCGGAGCCGGGTGCATGGCCCGCCCGGCTGGGAGGGAGTCCCACCCTACGGGCGGGCACTGACACTCGACGTCGACTGGCCGGTGTCGCTGTCGTCGGTCCGTCGACGGCGCCAGCGGCTCAGCCGGCCGGTCCTGCCGTCCTCGCCGGCCGGCGCGTCGGCGGCACCAGTCCCAGCGCCACCACCTGCACCTGCGCCACCATCGGCAGTGCCGACGCCAGCCCGGCCGGGGCCGCCCAGCTCGGCGCCTGCCGCCGGCATCGTCGTCGCCGGGCGGTCGGCGCCGGAGCGGTCGTCGGCCAGGTCCTGGTGGGCCACCTTCTGACGCAGGTAGCGGATCTCCGTCCGCCGTGCCCGGGCGGCCCGCAGGCCGGCGGCGAGCGCGGCCACCGCGACGAGCACCACGAGCACCGTCACGGCGCCGGCGACGAACACGCCCCAGACCGGGATGGTGGCGTTCAGGCCGAGCGAGTCCAGCAGCACGTCACCGGTGCCGTCCGCCGCGATCACGTACACGGCGGCGCCGGCGACGGCGAACAAGAGCAGTGCGAGCACGATCAACATGGCTCCCGACCTCCTCCGTAGTCTGCCCGAGCCCATACCCGCCCGGACGTCGGCCAAACCGCGTGGTCAGGACCGCAGCAGCTCCGCCGGTCCGGAGACCACCCGCCCCGCGCCGCCGTCGAGCAGGAGGCCGGACGGGGCGCCGGTGCCGATGCCGATGACCAGGCCGACGCCGGCGGACAGCGCCGAGTGCACGCCCGCGACGGTGTCCTCCAGCGCGACGGCGTCGGACGGGTCGACGCCGAGGGCGGCGGCGCCGGCGAGGTAGGGCGCCGGGTCGGGTTTGCCCGCGGACGTCGTCTCGGCGGTGACGAACGCGGCGAAGAGGTCGCGGACGCCGAGGACGTCGCCGACCGCGCGCTCCGCCCACCCCCGTCCGGCCGACGTCACCAGCGCGACCGGGATGCCGGCCGCGTGCAGGCGGCGGATCAGTTCGGCCGCGCCGGGCACCGGCCGCGGCGGGTGCGACTGGTGGTCCAGCCGCGCCACGACATCGTCGACCAGAGCGGAGGCGTCCTCCCCGGTCCACGGCCCGTCGAGTTCGGCGAACACCTCGGCGCCGCGGCGGCCGGCGAACGCGCGCAGCACGTCCGGGCCGACGTCCCAGCCGCGGGCGGCGAAGTACGACCGGTAGGCGGCCTGGTTGGCCGGCTCGCTGTCGACCAGGGTGCCGTCGAGGTCCAGCAGCGCGGCCCGCCGGCCGATGAGCGCCGCGTCGAGCCCGGCGCTCACCGCGCCCACGTGAACAGGACGTCGCCCGCCTCGGCCGGGCCGGCGGCGCGCAACCCGCCGAGCTGGCCGGGCGTGGCCTCCAGCGCGACGACCGGCACCACCGGCGACCGGCCGCTCGCCTCGACGGCGGCTGGGTCCCAGGTGACGACGGCGGCACCGGCGGCCACGACGTCGCCCTCGGCGACGTGCAGCCGGAAACCCTCGCCGGCCAGCTGGACGGTGTCGATGCCGAGGTGGGTGAGCACGCCCGCGCCGTCGTCGGTCTGGACGACGAATGCGTGCGGGTGCAGCTTGACCAGCCGCCCCGGCACTGGCGCGACCGCCGTCACCGGGCCGGACCGGTCGGGGTCGACTGCCAGCCCGGGGCCGACCAGTGCCTGGGCGAAGACCGGGTCCGGCACGTCGGCCAGCTCGATCACCCGCCCGGGCACCGGCGACAGCACGTCGAACTGCGTCACATCAGATCCTCGATGTCGGTGGCGATGGTGTCAGCCTCTGGCCCGACGACGACCTGGACGACCTGGCCGGCCGAGATGACGCCGAACGCGCCGGCCGCCTTGAGTGCCTTCTCGTCGACCAGCGCGGCGTCGTGGACCTCGGTGCGCAGCCGTGTGGCGCACGGCTCGATCTCGACGATGTTGCCGGCGCCGCCCAGCGCTTTCAGGATCTGCTCGGCCTTGTCCATGTGTCCCCTCCGATTGACGATGCGAGCGGCCGGCTCAGCTGCCGGCCGGGTCGGTCTGGGTGACCTTCGAGAGTCCGCGGGGCGCGTCCGGGTCGAGCCCGAGCCTGCGCGCCAGCGCCTCGACGGTCAACTGGGCCGGCACGACCAGTGCCAGCGGCGCCACCAGCTCACGCAGCGCCGGCCCCGGCACGGAGACGTCGACGGCGTCGGCGAACCCGATGTCGCCGCCGATGCCGATGGTCGCGGCGGCGCCACGGCGGCGCAGGTCGTGCGCCAGCTCGGTCATGCCGGCCACCATCGGCCCGTCGGCGGCCGACACCAGCAGCGCGACGTGCTCGGCGTCGACGACGGCGATCGGGCCGTGCCGCAGGTCGGCGTAGGACAGCCCGCGCACCGGCCGCAGGCAGGTCTCCTCCAGCTTCAGCGCCGCCTCCAGCGCGGTGCCGAACGTGATGCCGCGGCCGCTGACCAGCGTCTCCGGCGTGGACGCGAGCCGCTCGGCCGCCTCGTCGATGCCCTCGCGTCGCTCGATCAGCCGCTGCACCTCGTCGGGCACGCGGTCGAGTTCGGGGTCGAGCGTGCCGGGCTTCGCGGCGAGCGAGTCGGCCAGCACCACCATCGCGGCCAGCTGGGTGAGGTACGACTTCGTCGCGGGCACGGCCTTCTCGGCGCCGGCGCGGGTCACCAGCGCGAGGTCGGCGGCGCCGGCCAGCGCGCTGTCGCCGTCATTGGTGACGGCGATGGTGCGGGCGCCGTGCGCGGCGGCCCACGCCTGGGTCTCGACGATCTCCTCGGTCTCACCGGACTGCGACACCGACACGACCAGCGCCTCGGACAGGTCGAGGTCGGAGTGGTAGTGCGTGGCGACGCTCGGCGCGGCCAGCCCGCCCGGGACGCCGGCGTGCACCTCGAGCAGGTACCGGCCGTAGATCGCGGCGTTGTCCGACGACCCGCGGGCGACGAACAGCACCACGCGGCGGTCCGCGGCCAGCGCCTTCAGCTCCGCGCGCAGCGGCAGCAGCGACTCGAAGGTACGGGCCAGCGCCTCCGGCTGCTCGGCGATCTCACGGGCCATGATCGTGTGGGTCACGAGGCGATCTCTCCTGTCGGGGTGGGTCGGTGACGTGGACGGGTTTCAGGTGGTGGCGCCGGGTGCGGCGGCGCCGGTCTCTTCGGTGCGTTTGCGCGGCACCACCGCCGGTTGCGGCCGGGCGACCGGCACCCACAGGGTGTAGCGGTCGGACCGGAACGCGGACCGGCTGTACTCGATGGCGGAGTCGCCGGTGAACGCGCGCCGCGAGATGCGCAGCACCGGCTTGCCGGGCTTGATCATCAGCAGCTTGGCCTCCTCGTGGTCGGCCTCGCCGGCGTCTATGGTGTCCTCGCCCCAGTCGGGGATCAGCCCGCGGGCGTCCAGTTCGACGTACACGCTGTCAGGGGTGCCGCCGTCGAGGAAGCCGGGCAGCCGGTCGGCGGGCAGCCAGGTGTGCTCGACGGCCATCGGCTCGTCGTCGGCGTAGCGCAGCCGGTGCAGGTGCACCAACTGCTCGCCGGGCGCGACCTTGAGCGCCTCGGCGATGTCGGGCTCGGCCCGCACCAGTTCGGACGCGAGCACCTTGACGCCGGCGGTCATGCCGCGGCGGGTCATCTCCTCGGTGAACGACGCCAGCCGGACCTGCAGGTCGACCTTGGGCGGCGCGACGAACGTGCCGCGGCCCTGGACGCGTTCCAGCACGCCCTCGACGACCAGTGCGTCGACGGCCTGGCGCACCGTCATGCGGGACACGGCGAACCGCTCGCACAGCATGCGCTCTGACGGGACGGGGTCGCCCGGACGCAGCTCACTGACGACGAGACTCCGCAGGTAGTCGCGCACCTGCAGGTACTTGAGCGTCGATCGGCGCAAGGACAGCACAGGACTCGCATCGGGTCGGGGCCACCGGGCATCCGGCCGGCCGGTCGATTCGGTACACACCCCTTGACAAGTTCGAGGTGCAGCCACATTGTATGGGCCACTGGTCAAGTCATCTAGACCAGTTCCTACCACTGACCGAGATGTCGGGAAAGAGGGGTCTCCGTGAACGTGGTCGACGGACCGGTGCCCAAACACCGGCAACTGAGGGAGATCCTGCTCGCGATGATCGAGGGCGAGCTGGTGCCCGACGCACCGGTGCCCTCCGAACGCGAGCTGGTGGCCCGCTTCAAGGTCAGCCGTGCCACAGTACGCGAGGCCGTCGGGCGCCTCGTCGCCGAGGGCCGCCTCTACCGCGTGCGCGGGAAGGGCACGTTCGTCGCGGCGGCCAGCATCGAATCGCAGATGCACCTGTCCTCGTTCACCGAGGACATGCGCCGCCGCGGGCACAAGCCGTCGACCGTGGTGCTGGGCGCCGACGAGACCGCGGCGCCGCCGCCGGCCCGCGCCGCGCTCGGCCTGGACGTCACCGACCGCGCCTACCGGATCGAGCGGCTGCGCTCGGCCGACGGCGCCCCGATGGCGCACGAGGTGTCCTGGCTGCCGGCCGCGCCGCTACCCGGGCTGCTCGAGCGCGATCTCACCAGTTCCGTCTACTCGATCCTGGCCCACGACTACGGCCGCGTCCTCGACTCTGCCGCCCAGACGGTGTGGGCGGAGGGCGCGGACCCGCTGCGGGCCCGGCTGCTGCGCGTGCCGCCGGCCGCGCCGCTGCTGGTGTTCCGCAAGACCTCCTACGCCGCCGGGCGGCCGATGGAGCACGTCACCTCGTGGTACCGCGCCGACCGGTACCAGGTGCACATGACGCTGGAACGCACCCCCACCACGGGCTCGGCAGGTGCCGGGCCCGGACACCACCTGTAGAGGAGAACGCACGTGAACCCTCGCATCCATACGACGACGAGAGGAGCAGCCTGATGAGCGCGGTGACCGCCACCGCGACCGGGAAGCGCGGCTTCCCCGGCCTCGCGGTGCTGCAGCGCATCGGCCGCAGCCTCATGCTGCCGATCGCCGTCCTGCCGGCGGCTGCCCTGCTGCTGCGCCTCGGTTCGAACGACATGCTCGGTGGCGAGCCCGGCACCGTGCCGGAAGGCCTGCCCGCCGGTCTGGCGCAGTACGACGGGCTGCACTGGCTGCAGCCGGTGTCCGAGGTCGTGGGGGCGGCCGGAGCGGGCATCTTCAACAACCTGCCGCTGATCTTCGCGCTCGGTGTCGCGATCGGGTTCGCCCGCAAGTCCGACGGCTCGACGGCGCTGGCCGCCGTGATCGGCTACCTGGTCTACAAGAGCGTCACCGACGCGATGTCGCCGCACATCCTCGGCGCGCCCGCCGAGGGTGCGACGCAGGAGCTGATCAACTTCGGCGTGCTCGGCGGCATCATCATGGGCATCACCGCGGCGCTGCTGTGGCAGCGGTTCTACCGGATCAAGCTGCCTCCGTACCTGGCCTTCTTCGGCGGCCGCCGATTCGTGCCGATCATCACCGCGCTCGTGGCGATCTTCATCGCCGTCGGCATGAGCTTCCTGTACAAGCCGTTCAACGACGGGCTGACCAACCTCGGCGAGTGGGTCACCGAGAACGACGTGCTCGGCGGCGGGCTGTACGGGTTCTTCAACCGGCTGCTGATCCCGCTCGGCCTGCACCACATCCTGAACTCGTTCCCGTGGTTCCAGCTGGGCGAGTACACCCCGCCGGGTGGTGAGGCGGTCCAGGGCGACATCCTGCGCTTCCTCAACGGCGACCCGACCGCGGGTGCGTTCATGACCGGCTTCTTCCCGATCATGATGTTCGCGCTGCCGGCCGCCGCGCTGGCGATCTGGCAGACCGCCAAGCCCGCGCAGAAGAAGATCGTCGGCGGCATCATGCTCGGCGCCGCGCTGACCTCGTTCCTCACCGGCGTCACCGAGCCGCTGGAGTTCTCGTTCCTGTTCGTCGCGTTCCCGTTGTACTTCATCCACGCGATCCTGACGGGAACGGCACTGGCGCTCACCAACGCGCTGGACATCCGCGACGGGTTCGGCTTCTCGGCTGGCTTCATCGACTACGCGATCAACTTCCGGATCGCGGAGAAACCGCTGTTGTTGATCGTCATCGGCTTGGGCTATGCGGTGGTCTACTACTTCCTGTTCCGCTGGGTGATCACCAAGTGGAACCTGCGCACCCCGGGCCGCGATGACGACGAGGCGGCGGTCGAGGCCTCGCTCGGCGAGGAGGCCGCGGAGCTCGTCCAGGAGGAGGAGAAGGTCCCGGCCGGCGCGCCGGCGCCCGCTCCCGCCACGGCGGATCTCGGTGCATCCCCGGACGGCCCGTCATCGGGCCCGCCCCCGGCGCCCGAGCCCCCGGCGGGGCCGTCCTCGAACGGCGAGCCGAAGTAACCAGCACCACAGTGACCATCGGCACTTTCCGGCCCACGCGGGCCGGGAAGTGCCGATGATCGTGTGAGGACACGCAAGGAGGAGTGGTGGCAGTGATCAGCGGTGTGGGTGTCAGTTCCGGACGCGCGGTGGGTCCGGTGGTCCGGATGCCGGATCCGGTGGATGAGCCGCCGGCCGGCGCGACCTTGCCTGACGGCGCCGACGTCGCGGCCGAGGGTGCCCGCATCGCCGCGGCCGCGGAGCAGGTCCGCGCCGACCTCGAGCGGCGGGCGGCGGCGGCACACGGCGACGGCGTCGCGGTGCTGGAGGCGACGGCGCTGATGGCGGCCGACCCCGCGCTGGTCACGGCAGCGCAGAAGAAGCTGTCCGACGGTACGACGGCGGCCCGCTCGGTGTGGGACGCGGCGGCCGAGGTGCAGGCGATGCTGGAGTCGCTGGGCGGGTACATGGCCGAGCGGGCCCGCGACGTCGCCGACGTCCGCGACCGCATCGTCGCCGTGCTCGACGGCCGCCCGGCGCCGGGCGTGCCCGAGCGGGCCGAGCCGTTCGTCCTGGTGGCGCACGATCTCGCCCCGGCCGACACCGCGACGCTGGACCCGGCGACCTGCCTGGCGCTGGTGACCGAGGGCGGCGGGCCGACGTCGCACACGGCGATCCTGGCCCGGGCGCTCGGCCTGCCCGCCGTCGTCGCGGCGCCCGGCATCCTGGACGTCGCCGAGGACACCGTCGTGCTGGTCGACGGCGGCGCCGGGACGGTCCAGCCGGACCCGCCGGCCGACATCGTCGCGCAGGTCCGGGCCGCGGCCGCCCGGGTGCTGACGTTCGACGGCGTCGGCCGCACGTCCGACGGCCACCGCGTCCAGCTGCTGGCCAACGTCGGCGACCCGAAGGGCGCCGCGGCCGCCGCGGAGGCCGGCGCCGAGGGCGTCGGGCTGTTCCGCACCGAGTTCTGCTTCCTCGACCGCGCCGAGGAGCCGACCGTCGACGAGCAGGTCGCGCAGTACACGGCCGTGCTGGCGCCGTTCGCCGGCAAGAAGGTGGTGGTCCGGACCCTCGACGCGGGCGCGGACAAGCCGCTGCCGTTCCTGACCGACGCGTCCGAGGCGAACCCGGCGCTGGGCGTGCGCGGCTACCGCACCGCGTGGCGGCACCCGGAGGTGCTCGACCACCAGCTGGAGGCGATCGCCCGGGCGGGCGAGGCGTCCGGCGCCGAGGTGTGGGTGATGGCGCCGATGATCTCCACGCCCGCCGAGGCCGCCGACTTCGTCGCCCGGGCCGCCACGTTCGGCCTGGCCACCGCCGGGGTGATGGTCGAGGTGCCGGCCCTCGCGCTGACGCCCGACCACCTGATGGCGAAGGTCGGCTTCGCCAGCCTCGGCACCAACGACCTCACCCAGTACACGATGGCGGCCGACCGCCTGCTCGGCGAGCTGGCCGAGCTGAGCGACGGGTGGCAGCCGGCGGTGTTGCGGCTGGTGCACCTGACGGCGGAGGCGGGCCGGCAGGCGGACCGTCCGGTCGGCGTCTGCGGCGAGGCCGCGGCCGACCCCGCGCTCGCCGTCGTGCTGGCCGGCCTCGGCGTGACCAGCCTGTCGATGACGGCGCGGGCCATCCCCGAGGTCGCGGCGACGCTGCTCTCCGTCACGCGGGCCGAGTGCGTGCGGCTGGCCGAACTGGCGCTGGCCGCGCCGGACGCCAAGGCCGCCCGCGCCGCCGTCCACGCGGAGCTCCCACCCCTCACCTGACTGAACGCGTGCGTCGCCGGGCTGCGGATGCGCGACCTCGATGGCGACGTCGAATTCATCCGACTGAGGCCCATCCTTACCGCCCGTGGGGGCTGGACAGCGCCGGAGGGGGCGCAGTACCTTGCGTCGCGTGCGCGAAGCGATCGCTATCTCGGAGGCCCCGGCCTCGCCGCTCTTCAGTCAGGCGATCAAGGCGGGCCAGCACATCTTCGTGTCGGGGTTGGTAGGCGTCGATGTAGCGACCGGCGAGCCCGCCGGTCCGACGATTCAGGAGCAGACGCGACAGGCGATTGCCAACTGTGAGGCGGTGCTTCGCTCAGAGGGCGCCACCCTTGATGACGTCGTAGAGGTCGGAATCCTGTTGAGCGATCCGGCGGACTTCCCGGGCATGAACGAGGAGTACGCCAACTGGTTCTCGGACCCGCCCCCGGCGCGCTACGCCGCGAAGCTCGGAGCCGAGATTCCTGGGATCCTCGTCTCGATCCGCATGACGGCGGTCACCGGCTCCTGATCGCTGAGGCAGCGATGATCCCGGCGGGACGACGGGGTCAGGTGGCGCCGAGGCGGGCGTCGACGGCGGCGGCGGAGAACACGTGGTCGACGACCATGATGCGGGCGCCCTCGACGGCGGCGCGGTCCTGCAGGGCCGACGCCGTGATGGTGAGGTCGCGGGTGGCCAGCGGCACCGTCCGCTCGTACAGCGACTCGCGCACGCCGATGAGGAAGTGCTCGTGCGTCAGCGCCATCGACCCGCCGATCACCAGCACGCCCGGGTTGAGCAGCGCCACCGCCGTCGCCAGCAC
Organism: Jiangella muralis; assembly: GCF_001270745.1. Taxonomy (GTDB): domain Bacteria; phylum Actinomycetota; class Actinomycetes; order Jiangellales; family Jiangellaceae; genus Jiangella; species Jiangella muralis. The sequence goes on along the minus strand of NZ_KQ434757.1, from coordinate 253,425 downwards.
CTCGCCGACCAGCTGGCCGGCGGTGCGCACCAGCGCGATGGCGTCGGCGTTGCCGGCCCGCACCAGGCGGGCGACGTCGGTGGCGGTCTCGGCCGCGATGCCGCGGTCGGTGAGCTGCCGGACCAGCGCGCCGCCGCTGGCGTGCGCGGCGAGGCAGCCGTTGGCGCCGCACGCGCAGACCGCCCCGGCGACGGGGTGCGCGATGCGGATGTGGCCGATGTCGCCGGCGCCGCCCGCGATGCCGCGTTCCGGCCGTCCGCCGATGATCAGCCCGGCGCCGATTCCGGTGCCGACCTTGACGTAGAGCAGGCTCGGCACGTCCGGATGGAACCGTCGCGCCTCGCCCAGCCCCATGAGGTTGGCGTCGTTGTCGATCAGGGTGGGCACCCCGAACCGCGCCTCGAACACCGTCGTCACCGGGTGGTCGTCCCAGCCGGGCATGATCGGCGGCTGCTGCAGCCGTTTCGTCGCGACGTTGACTGGCCCGGGCACGCCGATGCCGATGCCGCACAGGCCGTCGCGGGCCGCCGGCCCGGCCGACGCGAGCAGCGCCGCGAACCCGTCCAGAACCGCCGTCAGCACCGGGTCCGGGCCGTCCTGGATGCGGATGCGGCTGGTGCTCTCGGCCAGGATCGCCCCGGCGGCGTCCTGCAGCGCCAGCCGCGCGTGCGTCGCGCCGAGGTCGGCGGTCAGCACGTACTTGTCGGTGTCGACGAACGACAGCCCCTTCGCCGGCCGCCCGGCCACGCCCGAGTGCTGCGCTGCCGCCTCGCTCAGATAGCCGGCCGCCGTCAGCATGGCCAGCCGCTGGGTCAGCGTCGACCGGGACAGCCCGGTCTGCTCCAGCAACTCGCGGCGGGTGCTCACCTCGCCGGAGCGGACCAGCTGCAGGATCTGCCCCGCCGTCGTCCCCGTCATCCCTTCTCCGCGCCGCTGGTGAGGCCCTCGACGAGCATCCGCTCGGCCAGGAAGAACAACGCGATGATCGGCAGCGTGAGCACCACCGAGCCGGCCATCAGCACCGTCGTCGGCACCTCGATCGACCCGGACAGCCGCGACAGCCCGAGGCTGACCGTCCAGTTGTCGCGCCGCTCGACCAGGAACAGCAGCGCGAACAGGAACTCGTTCCACGCGATCATGAACACGTACAGCCCCGTGGCGATCAGCGACGGCATCGACAGCGGCAGGCTGATGCGCCGGATGACGCCGAAGCGCGTGCACCCGTCGATCAGCGCCGCCTCCTCCAGTGACACCGGGATGGTCGCGAAGTAGTTGCGCAGCATGTAGATCGCCACGGGCACAGTCTGCGCCACGTAGACGATCGCCAGGGCCAGCAGGTTGCCGCGGAGGCTGAGCTGCGAGAACAGCACGAACAGCGGGATCGCCAGCAGGATCGGCGGGAACAGGTAGACGATGAGGAACAGGAAGCCCGACGCGCCGCGGCCGCGGAACGCCAGCCGGCTCACCGCGTAGGCGCCGAGGACCGACGCCACCAGCGTCACCACGACGGTCACGGTGGCCACCAGCGCGCTGTTGCCCATGTACTGCAGGAAGCCCTGGCCGCCGTCGTCGACGGACGTCAGCACCTCGCGGTAGGTGTCGGTGGTGACCTCCGACGGCGACACCCACAGCCGGCCGGGCTCCAGCAGCACCTCGGCGATCGGGCGCACCGACAGCACCAGCATGTAGACGAACGGCACGATCGTGACCAGTGCCAGCCCGACGATCGTGACGACCCGCAGGGTGCCCCAGACCCGTTCCTCGCGGCTGCGGGGACGGCGCCGGCGCGACGGCGGGCGGTCCGGCGCCGTGGGCGGTGCGGTCGTGACGGTGTCCACGCTCACGACGTCTCCCCTCGGGCCGCGGCCGTCCGCAGGTAGACGGCGATGAAGACGACCAGCACGCCGGCCAGCACCAGCGACTGGGCCGCCGCCGCGCCGATGTCGGTGCGGGCGGTCAGGAACTCGTACACCCGGATCGACACCACGTCGGTGCCCGCGCCGCCGCCGGTCAGCAGGTACACGTCGTCGAACTTGTTGAACGTGAAGATGAACCGCAGGATCGTCAGCAGCGCGATGACTGGCATCAGCTGCGGCAGCGTGATGTGGCGGAACCGCTGCCAGATCGACGTCCCGTCCACCATGGCGGCCTCGTCCAGCTCGCCGGGCAGCGCCTGCAGCCGGGCGATGATGAACAGGAACGCGAACGGGAAGTACCGCCACGCCTCGAACGCGATGACCGTCAGCAGCGCCAGCGGCACCGTCACGTCCACCCCGAACAGGCCGACGGTGTAGTCGCGCTGCGACAGGAACGGCACCGGCTCGTCCCAGCCCAGGAACCGGGTGCCCCAGGCGTTGACGATGCCGAACTGCGGGTTCAGCGCCACCGACCACACGAACGTCACGGCGACGACGGGCGCGACGTACGGCAGCAGCATCGCCGCCCGCAGCATGCCGCGGCCGCGGAACGGCTTGCGCAGCGCCAGCGCGGCGATCAGCCCGATGGCGATCGAGCCGAGCGTCGCGCCGACGGTGTACACGACCGTCGTCCACAGCGACGACCAGAACCCGGCCGAGCCGAACACCGTCGCGAAGTTGTCCAGGCTGTACTCGCCGAAGAACCCGGCGTCGCGCAGGTTGATCAGCCGGACGTCCTGGAACGCCAGCGAGATCGTCCAGATCACCGGCAGCACCACGACGACGACCACGATGAGCAGCGTCGGCGAGAGCAGCCGGAACGCCAGCCGGGATTCCTGGCGGGCGAGTGTGTCGGTGCGGGGCACCGTCGTCACTCCAGGCTCTGCTGGATCTCGGCGACGGCGTCCTGCGCCTGCTGGGCGGCCTCCTCACCGGTGCCGCTGCCGCTGACCAGCTCGTTCAGCGCGGCCGCGACGGGCAGCTCGCCGAGCGTGGCGCCGACCAGCTGGCCCTGGCCCTGCTCGAACCCCCACCGCTGGATGGTCTCCGGACTGGTGCGCACGGTCTCCAGCGTCTCGGCGTCGTAGAAGTCGCCGAGCGGCGCCAGCGTGTCGACGCCGGCGTCCAGGCCCTCCCACGCCGTGACGTACTCCTCCGGGTCGTCGGCCGTGCCCTGACGGGTCGGGATGCGGCCCTCCGGCGCGACGGCGAGCCAGTCGACGTAGCCATCGGACATGACGTACCGGACGAACTCCGACGCCGGGTCGGTGGCGGAGTCCGCGGTCAGCACCCACGACGTGATCTCGCCGTACGACGCCGGCTCGTCGCCGCTGGGCCCCTGGACCGCCGTGACGACGCCGCTGTTCTGCGCCAGGAACGTGGGGTCGGCCCGGCACTCGGGGCAGGTCGGCAGCGCGTCGTTGCGCAGCCCGGCCAGCTCGTCGAGGATGAACGACGACCACACGACCATCGCGGCCTGGCCGGCGAAGTAGGTGGCCCGGGTGGTGTCGACGTCCTGGTTGCCGGCCACCGAGTAGTCGCGGACGAGGTTCGCGTAGAAGTCGAACGTCTCGGCGCACTCCGGCGAGTCCAGCGTGACGGTGCCCTCGTCGTCGACCAGCTCGCAGCCGTTGCCCAGCGCGAAGTACTCGAAGCTCTGCTGGGTGAACGCGTCGCCGGGGATGGTCGGCGCGGCGATGCCGGCGACCGCGTCGCCGTCCAGCATCTCGGCGGCGGTCGTGATGGCGTCGAACGTCGTCGGCGGCTCCAGCCCGGCTGCGTCGAACAGGTCCTTGCGGTAGACCATGAGCTGCGGCCAGCCGTCGCTGGGCACCGCCAGCTGGACGTCGCCGTCGCGGGTCAGCTCGAGTGCGGCCTGCGCGAAGGTGTCTTCGCCGAGGTCGTCGACGATGCTCGCCGGCGTCTCGGTGTCCAGCAGCTCGTTGACGGCCATCGACTGCACGCCGGCCAGCGACGTCGCGCCGATGACGTCGGGCAGGTCGCCGGCCGCCGCTGACGACGTGACGAGCTGGTCGAAGTCGTTCTCGGCCACCGACACCAGCTCGACGTCGACGCCGGAGGACTGGCTGAAGGCGTCGGTGATCGCCTCGATGGCGGTGACGCGGTCGGCGATGTCCTCGACCACCCACACGGTGATGCTGTCGGCAGCCTGCGACCCGCCGCTGCTGTCGTCGCCACCGCCGCAGGCGGCGAGCGCGATGGACCCGGCCAGGACGGCGGCGGCCCCGCGGCCGATGCTGGTTGCTCTCATGCGAACCTCTCATCGTCGAGAGTGGAAAGTTCTTGGGTGACAGCCTCTGGGTTACGGTCATGAAACACCTAATAATGTCCGATGGCAAGACATAATCTGTACGCTTGCTGGACTAAATTGGAGAGCCCATGCCGCTGGTCGTGCAGTTCACCGGACCCGGTCAGGTCGGCGTGGCCGAGGAGGCGGCATCGCCGCTGGGTGCGGGGCAGGTTCGCATCGCCACCTGGTACTCCGGCATCTCCGCCGGCACCGAGCTGACCGCCTACCGCGGCTCCAACCCGTACCTGACGAAGACGTGGGACGCGGCGGCGCGGCTGTTCACCGACGGCGCGCCGGCGTTCACCTACCCCGTCTCCGGCTGGGGCTACCAGGAGGTCGGGCAGGTCACCGAGGTCGCGCCGGACGTCGCGACGCCGCGGGTCGGCGACGTCGTCTACGGCATCTGGGGCCACCGCGCCGAGACGGTCGTGCCGGCCGTCATCGCCGCGCGACGGCTGCTCCCGGCCGGCGTCGACCCGGTGCACGGCGTGTTCGCACGGGTCGGCGCCATCGCGCTGAACGCCGTGCTCGCCGCCGACGTGCACCTCGGCGAGCACGTGGCGATCTTCGGCCAGGGCGTCATCGGGCTGCTGGCCACCCGGCTCGCGGAGCTCAACGGCGGCTCCGTGGTGGCGGTCGACGGGTTGCCGGACCGGGTCGCGCTGGCGTCGCGGTTCGGCGCGGTGCGGGCGGTCCCGGCGGACGTGGCCGGCGGTGCGGCGGTCGCGGTGCGGTCGGTCACCGGTGGGGTCGGCGCCGACACGGCGATCGAGCTGAGTGGCAACTACCGCGCGTTGCACGAGGCGATCCGGTCGGTGCGTCCTGGCGGACGGGTCGTGGCGGCCGGCTTCTATCAGGGTGAGGCGGGTGGGCTGCTACTGGGGGAGGAGTTCCACCACAACCGGGTCGAGATCGTGGCCAGCCAGATCGGCGGCACGCCGCGGGCCCTCGGCGACCGGTGGAACCACGACCGGCTGCTGCAGGTGGTCATGGACCTGGTCGCGTCCGGCCGCCTGGACGTCGCCCCGCTGCTGTCGCACGTCCTGCCGGTGACGGAGGTGGCCGGCGCGTTCGAGCTGCTCGACCACCGTCCGGCCGAGGCGCTTCAGGTGGTGCTCCGGTTCCCCGCCGCCCCATGATCATCAACCTTTTGTGTCGTCAGGGCAGCGCGAAAGGTTGATGATCATGGGAGCTGGCGCGATGCTGCTGCCCATGACTCGACCCGACACCCCGGTGGCCGTCGTGACCGGCGGCGCCCATGGCATCGGCGCAGCCGTCGCCGCACGGCTGGCCCGCGACGGACATGCCGTCGCCGTTCTGGACCTGAATGAATCCGGCGCCGTGGAGACCGCGGCCGCCATCACCGCCGCCGGCGGGCGCGCCATCGGCCTGCGCTGCGACATCGCCGACGAGGCCGCCGTGACGGCCGCGACCGACCAGGTCGTCGCCGAACTCGGAGCGCCCACCGTGCTGGTGAACAACGCCGGCGTCGGCCCGCCCGCCGCCATCACCGAGATGACCGTCGAGCAGTGGGACCAGTTGCTCGGCATCAACCTGCGCGGGCACTTCCTGGTCACCCGCGCCGTCGTCGGGCACCTGGTCGCGGCCGGCTGGGGGCGCATCGTCAACGTCTCCAGCGTCTCCGCGCTCGGCGACGACGGCCGGTCGCACTACTCCAGCGCGAAGGCCGGGTTGCTCGGCTTCACCAAGTCGCTGGCGCTCGAGCTCGGCCGGAACGGGGTCACCGTCAACGCGATCGCGCCCGGGTTCATCGTCAGCGACATGACGGCGGCCACGGCACGGCGGCTGGGCCGCGACGTCGAGGAGCACCAGCGCATCGCCGCCGAGTCCATCCCGGTCGGCCGGGTGGGCCACCCCGAAGACATCGCGCACACCGCGTCGTACCTGGTCAGTCCCGATGCCGGCTTCGTCACCGGGCAGGTGGTCTACGTGTCCGGCGGACCGGCCGTCTGAGTCCGTCATCACCCTGGATCTGCTGCCGCAGATCCACCCATTGACGGGATATGGGATATCTGACTACTGTCTCCGCGAGGCGCGAATCGCGGACACAGGGAGGTGTCATGGGTACGACAGGCGGGCGGTCGGCGGCCGCATGGACGGCACGGGCGGTGGGGGTGCTCGCCGCGGCGGGACTGCTCGCCGCGTGCGGCAGCGGCGGCTCCGACGACGAGGCCAGCGGTGGCGACGGCGGCACGACGACGCTCTCGCTGTGGCACTACTACGGGACGCCGGACACCCCGACGGGGGCGGCGTTGCAGGGCCTGCTCGACCGGTACGAGGACGAGCACGACGGCGTCACCATCGAGGCGCGGCACATCCCGTTCGGCGACTTCACCCGCACGCTGCTGCAGTCCGCGGCCGGCGGCGACCTGCCGGACATCGCGCTGATCAACGGCTTCAGCACGCAGGCGCTGGCCGACGCCGGGGTCATCCAGGACCTCAGCGACCGCGTCGACGAGTGGGGCGAGGCCGACGCCTACTTCGAGACCGGCTGGGAGACCACGCAGGTCGACGGCGCCACCTATGCCGTCCCGCACGTGGCCGACGCGTACGCCGTCTACTACAACGAGACCATGCTGGCCGAGGCCGGCCTCGAGCCCCCGACCACGTGGGCGGAGATGCAGGACCACGCCACCCGGTTGTCCGACGGCGAGCGCTACGGCCTCGCGTTCAGCGGCATCGAGGGTGACGAGGGGGCGACGGCGCTGGTGATCCGGCTGCTCGCGGCCGGCGGCGACCCCGCCGACATCGACACCGAGGCCGGTGCCACGGCGCTCACCCAGTTCGCGGACATGATCGCCGGCGGCGCGGTGTCCGGCGGTGTCCTCACCTGGAACGAGGAGGACGTCAAGAACCAGTTCGCCAACGGCCAGGCCGCGATGATGATCAACTCGGCGACCTACCTGAGCATCCTGGCCGAGGAGAACCCGGAGCTGCGGTGGAACGTCGCGCTGCTGCCGTCCGACGTCCAGGCGTCGACGTTCCTCAGCCAGGAGAACCTCGCCATCAGCACGTCGACGGAGAACGCGGACGCCGCGTGGGACGTCATCGCGTGGATGCAGCAGCCGGACGTGCTGGCCGAGTACCTGCCGGAGCGCAACAAGCTGGCCGCGCGCGACGACGTCGACACCGGCGACGACCCGGTCCGGGCCATCTTCGCCGAGCAACTGCAGCAGGCGTGGGCGCCCGAGGGCGACCTCGCGGCCGCGTCGTCGGAGGTGCTGACCCGCATCCAGGGCGCGCTGCAGGCCGCCGCGGGCGGCGGGGCGAGTGTCCAGGACGCGCTGGCCGACGCGCAGGGCCAGATCGACGAGGCGCTGGCGAACGTCGAGTGACCACCACCGTCGCCCCGCCGGGAACGGCGAGCACCACTCCGGCCCGGGCCCCTCGGCGGGCCCGGCGCTGGGGCGACCACCTGTTCGTCGTCCCCGCGGTCCTCTTCGTCGCGGCGACCGTGCTCTACCCGCTGATCTTCAACATCGACCTCAGCTTCCGTGACGTCGGCGTCGCCCAGATCGTCACGGGCGGGGCCGAATGGGTCGGCTGGGAGAACTACGCCGACCAGCTGGGCCGGGACTCCTTCTGGCACGCGCTGGTGATCTCGCTGCTCTACACCGGGCTCGCCGTGGCCGTCGCGTTCGCGCTCGGCATGGCGCTGGCGGTCTACTTCAACCAGCGCTTCCCGGGCCGCAACCTCATGCGGTCGCTGCTGCTGCTCGCCTGGATCCTGCCGACGGTCGTCAGCGCGAACGTCTGGCGCTGGATGCTCGACGGCAGCTACGGGCTGATCAACACGCTGCTCGGCGCGGTCGGGCTGGTCGACGGCGACGTGTTCTGGCTGGCCCGGCCGGTGCCGGCGCTGTTCGCCGTGGTCATCGCGACGGCGTGGTCGTTCACGCCGTTCATCATGATCCTGCTGCTGGCCGGCCTGCAGGGCATCCCGGACACGTTGTACGAGGCCGCGAAGATCGACGGCGCGGGCGCGTGGCGGCGGTTCACCAGTGTGACGCTGCCGCTGCTGAAGCCGGTCAACCTGACGGCGCTGCTGCTCTGCTTCATCTCCACCTTCAAGACCTTCGACACGGTGTTCCTGATGACCCGCGGCGGTCCGGGCGAGGCGACGATGATCCTGCCGATCTACGCCTACAACGAGGCGTTCGAGTTCTTCCGGTTCGACACCGGCGCCGTCGCGACGACGCTGATGCTGGTGGTGCCGCTCGGCCTGTCGGTCTTCTACTTCCGCTCGCTGCGCCGCGAGGAACTGTCGTGACGGCGGCCCGGCGCAAGCGCGGCTGGCTGAGCGTGGGCGGCGTGCTCATCACCGTCGTCTACCTGCTGCCGGTGTACTGGATGCTGGCGACGTCACTGAAGCAGTCCTCGGACATCTTCTCCACGCCGCCGGACCTGTTCCCGTCGCCGATCAGCCTGACGTCGTACACCGAGACGGTCGTCAACCACGCCGGCATCGGCCGCGGGCTGCTGAACAGCACCGTCATCGCCGTCGGGACGACCGTCGTGTCGCTGGCGGTCGCGGTGCCGGCGGCGTACGCGCTGGCCCGGCTGCGGGTGCGGTTCGTCGCGCTGCTGATGCTGCTGTTCCTGGTCGTGCAGATGATCCCGGCGGTGAACCTCGCGCTGCCGATGTTCGTGATCTTCAGCCGGGCCGACCTGGTGAACTCGTACGTGGGGCTGATCCTGGCGAACTGCTCGCTGGCGATCCCGCTGGCCATCACGATCCTGCGGCCGTACTTCCTGTCGGTGCCGGGCGAGGTGATCGAGGCCGCCAAGATCGACGGCTGCAACACCTGGACGGCGTTCCTGCGGGTCGCGCTGCCGGTCTCGGTGCCGGGGGTGATCACCGTCGCGGTCATCAGCTTCCTCGGCGCCTGGGGCGAGTTCGTGTTCGGGCTGGCGCTGGCGTCGGACGCGGGCATGCAGCCGATCACCGTCGTGCTGGCCGGGCTGACGAACTCGTTCGGGACCCGCTGGAACGACCTGATGGCCGTCTCCGTCGTGGTCGCGCTGCCGATCATCGTCGTCTTCGTCTTCCTGCAGCGCTACATCGTCGGCGGCCTCACCGCCGGTGCCACCAAGAGCTAGTACTAGAGGAGAGCAGTGCATGAGCACAGAGACCACCGACTCGTTCGAGCTGTGGGCGGCGACGCCGACCCCGTTCCGGGCCGACGAGAGCCTGGCCGCCGAGGTCGTGCCCGCCCAGGCAGCGCACCTGGTCGAGCTGGGCATCGACGGCGCGTTCGTCGGCGGCACCACCGGTGAGTCGATGGCGCTGACGGTGGACGAGCGGGCCGAGCTGATCGGCGCGTGGGCCGAGCACCGCGGCGACCGCCTGCTGCTCGGGGCGCACGTGGGCGACCTCAGCCTGGTGGACGCGCGGCGGCTGGCCCGGCACGCGGCCGACGCCGGCGTCGACCTGATCGCCGCGGTGGCGCCGTTCTACGGCGAGCCGCCCTCGGTCACGGCGATCGTCGACTACCTGGCCGAGATCGCGTCGGCCGCGCCGGACGTCCCGCTGTGCTACTACCACATCCCGTCGATGACGGGGCTGCGCGCGGCGCCGTCGGCGGTGGTCGAGCAGGCCGCCGCCCGGGTGCCGAGCCTGCGCGCCGTCAAGTTCACCGACGGCGACCTGCTGGAGTTCATCCGCACCCGCGAGGCCGCCGACGGCGTCCGCGTCTACTTCGGCAAGGACGAGCTGCTGCCGGCCGCTGTGGCCTGCGGCGCGACCGGTGCCATCGGCAGCCTGTACAACGTGCTGGCGCCGGTGGCCCGCGAGGTGCGGTCGCGGATCCTGGCCGGCGAGGTCGAGTCGGCGCTGGCGCTGCACCGTCCGTTCCGGCAGATCGCCGCGGTCGCCGACCGGTGGGGCTCGATCGCGGTCGTCAAGGAGCTGATCAACCGGTTCGGGCCGGACGCGGGGTCGGCCCGGGCGCCGTGGGGGCGGCTGGGCGCCGACGCGCTCGCCGCGGTCGACGCGCTGGTCAAGGAGCTCGAGGCGGCCGCCGCCGGACCGCTGCGCGGGGTCTGACAGGCTGGTCCGGACGTGTCGCCGCGTGAGGGAGATTCGCCCGATGGACCTGTCGCTGGTGGTGCTGGCCCGGGCCGGTGCCGGCCTGGTGCTCGACCTGGACACGCCGTGGCTGCCGCGGGTGCTGCACTGGGGCGCCGACCTCGGCCCCGGGGTCGACGGCGCTGCGCTGCGGTCCGTGGCGGTCCCCGGCCGGAGAGGTGGGGCGCCGGCCGACCCGGCGGCGCCGTCGCTGCTGCCGGCCCAGGCCGACGGGTGGGCCGGTGGGCCGGGCGGCTCGGCGTCGAGGGAGCGCGCGACCGTGCCTACCCGCACCTGCGGCTGGCGCCGGTCGAGGTCTCCGTCGCGCCTGACGGCGGCGGCGTCGAGGTGACGTCGCGCGATTCGGACGCCGGTGTGTCCGTCGTCAGCTCGCTCGTCCTCGACGATGCCGGTGTGCTGCGGGTGCGGCACATGCTCACCAACGAGGGTTCCAGTGCGTGGACGGTGGGCGGGCTGCGCGCCGTCCTGCCGGTGCCCGACCACGCCGCCGAGCTGCTGCACTTCAGTGGCCGGTGGGGGCTGGAGAAGATCCCGCAGCGCGAGGCGTTCCGGCCCGGCATCCGGTCGCTGGAGACGCGGCGCGGGCGCACCGGCCACTCGCACACCGGGCTGCTGGTGGCCGGCTCGGCCGGGTTCGGTTTCGGGTCCGGCGAGGTGTGGGGCGTGCACGCCGGCTGGAGCGGCTGGACGGTGCACGACGCGGAGCGGGTCGCCGAGGGCTGGTCGACGCTGGGCGCCGGTGAGCTGCTGGCATCCGGCGAGGTCGTGCTGGCGCCGGGGGAGTCGTACGCGACGCCGGACGTGTACTTCGTCTACTCCGACTCCGGGCTGGACGGGTTGTCCTCGCGGCTGCACGCGTCGCTGCGGTCCCGGCCGGCGCACCCGTCGACGCCGCGGCCGCTGGTGCTGAACACGTGGGAGGCGGTCTATTTCGACCACGACCTCGATCGGATGCGCGGGCTGGCCGATGTCGCGGCGTCGGTGGGGGTCGAGCGCTTCGTCGTCGACGACGGCTGGTTCCTCGGCCGCCGCAACGACCTCGGCGGCCTCGGCGACTGGTACGTCGACCCCGACCTGTGGCCGGACGGGCTGCACCCGCTGGTCGACCACGTGAAGTCGCTGGGCATGCAGTTCGGGCTGTGGGTGGAGCCGGAGATGGCGAACCCGCGGTCGCGGCTGGTCGAGGAGCACCCCGACTGGCTGCTCAACGACCCTTCGCGGGTGCCACGGGAATGGCGCAACCAGCACACCGTCGACGTCGCGAACCCGAAGGCCTACGCCTACCTGCTGGAACGGCTGGACGCGCTGGTGAGCGAGTACGGCATCGACTACCTCAAGTGGGACCACAACCGCGACCTGCTGGAGGCCGTCCACGAGGGCCGCGCCGGCGTGCACGAGCAGACCGCCGCCGTGTACCGGCTGCTGGACGAGCTGCGGTCGCGGCACCCGGCGCTGGAGATCGAGTCGTGCTCGTCCGGCGGCGCCCGGGTCGACCTCGGCATCATCCAGCGCACCGACCGCGTGTGGGCGTCGGACAGCAACGACCCGCTGGACCGCCAGGCGATCCAGCGGTGGACGTCGCTGCTGCTGCCGCCGGAGCTGATCGGCGCGCATGTCGGCCCGTCGCACACGCACGTGTCGGGGCGGGTGACCTCGCTGGAGCTGCGCTGCGCCACGGCGTTGTTCGGGCACGCCGGCATCGAGTGGGACATCACCGAGTGCTCGCCGTCCGAGCTCGCCGTGCTGCGCGAGTGGGCGGCGACGTACAAGCGGCTGCGTCCGCTCCTGCACACCGGCCGCGTCGTCCGCGCCGACACCGACGACGCGCACGTCCTCCATGGCGTGGTGGGCCCGGGTCAGGCGGTGTTCAGCTACGTCGCCCTGGAGACGATGACCGCCGACATCCCGCCCCGCCTGCGCCTGCCCGGCCTCGACCCGTCCACCACCTACCGGGTCGTTCCGGTGCCGGGGTTGAGCAGCGCGTTGCCGCGGTGGGCCCGGCCGGCGGCCTGGCTGGAGGCGGGCGCGGTGGAGCTCCCCGGCCGGGTGCTCGCGACGGTCGGCCTGCAGGCTCCGACGCTGAACCCGGCCCAGGTGCTCACGCTGGAGCTGACCGCGGTCTAGCGTGCGAGGCTCAGCACGTACTGCCGGCACACATGGACCCGGCGGAACCGGGCGCGCAGCTGCGCTTCCCGTTCGATCGGGGCATGGGCGAACACCCGGACGGGCGTGCCGAGGTCGCCGTGCGCGGTGGACTCGGCGTCGCGCTCGTCCCAGTCCTGGTAGACGTGCAGGTAGCGGTGCTCCTCGCGGAACCCGTTGCGCCGGTACCACGCGTTGGCCGCCGGGTCCTCCCGCGTCCATGCATCCAGGGTCGGGAGTTCCCGTTGTTCGAGCTCGGGAAGCGCGGCGTGCAGCAGCCGGGTGGCGATGCCCGCACGCGAGTGCTCGGGCAGAACGGCCACGGTCTCGATCGTGGCGGCGCCGGCCCCGATGCTCACGTCGAGGATTCCGACGATCTCGGCGCAGTCGGCCGCCACGAGCTGGATCGATGGTTCGTCGTAGCGGGGCCGCCGCGTGACGACATCGTCGTAGTACTGGGTGGTGAAGAAGCTCAGGAGCCGGCAGCGAAGCCAGTTCGGCGCGTCGGCGTCGTCGTAAGGGCGGACGTGCACAGGAGGCATGGTGGGTCCGTTTCGTCGCTGGGAGTCCTCAGGGCAGGCTCTCGCGGAGGCGGGCGAGGCCGGCGGCGATGCGGTCGTCGGCGATCGCCCCGTAGCCGAGCGCCAGCCCCTGGACCGGGTGCGTCATCGCCAGCGGCGACAGCGGCAGCACCTCGACCCCGGCCGAGCGGGCGCGGGCGGCGACCTCGACGTCGTCGGCGGAGGGGTCGGTGAGCAGCGCCGTCACGTGCAGGCCGACCAGCGACGGGACCGGTTCGAGCAGGCCGGCGAAGTCGCGGCGCAGCAGCGACGTCACCAGGTGGTGCCGCCGCGCGTACACGCGGCGCATCGCCTTGAGGTGCCGGGCGAACAGGCCGTCGTCGATCAGCTCGGCGAGCGCCGCCTGGGCGGGCACCGCGGTGTGCCAGTCGAGCAGTTGCTTGGCCTTGTGCATGGCGTCGCGCAGGGATCGCGGCGCGACGACGAAGCCGAGGCGCAGCGTGGGCAGCAGCGTCTTCGAGAACGAGCCGACATAGGCGACGTGGCCGGGGGCGCCGAGCCCGGCCAGCGGCTCGAACGGGCGCCCGGCGAACCGGAACTCGCTGTCGTAGTCGTCCTCGACGATCAGGGCGCCGGTCCGCCGGGCCCACTCCAGCAGCGCCAGCCGCCGCCCCAGCGACATCGACGGGCCGAGCGGGAACTGATGCGACGGCGTGACGTAGACCAGGCGGGCGGTGTCCGGCAGCGAGCCGACCACCAGGCCGTCAGCGTCCACCGGGACCGGCACCACGGTGAAGCCGGACGACGTCAGCATCCTGCGCGGCAGCGGGTACCCGGGATCCTCGACCGCGACGACGTCGCCGGGCGCCAGCAGGACCCGGGTGAGGAGGTCGACGGCCTGCTGGCTGCCGCTGGTCACGATCACGTCGTCGGCCGACGCCGGGACGCCACGAGCGACGGCGACGTGGCGGGCGATGGCGGCCCGCAGTGGCGGGTGCCCGGCCGACGCGATGTGCGCGCCCGTCCCGACCGCCGACGCGCGCAGCTGGCGGGCGGTCACCCGGCGCCACGTCGCGTACGGGAACAGCGTCGCGTCCGGGACACCGGGCCGGAAGTCGTACTCGGCGTCGGCCGAGGCGAGGTCGGTCGCCTCGGGCAGCCCGGCCCACACCGCCCGCGGCGCGAGGGCGACCTGGTCATCGTCGTCGCCGGACGGTCCGTCCTGGGCGAGGTCGTCGGCGACGAAGGTGCCGACGCCGGGACGGGCGGTGAGGAAGCCCTCGGCGGCCAGCCGGTCGTAGGCCATGCTGACGGTGTTGCGCGCGATGCCGAGGTCGCCGGCCAGCTCGCGGGACGGCGGCAGCGGCTGTCCGGCCGGCAGCCGTCCGGCCAGGATCGCCGCGCGGACCTGCCGGTACAGCTGCCCGGACAGGTCGCCCCGGCCGTCCAGCCGCACGTGCAGGTCCATGGAGCCTGAGCCTAGGGGTGTCGGTGACCCCGCCGTGACCGGCTCAGCGCGGAACCCCTCGCTGTGGCCCAGCGGACGCCGTCCGGACCTGGCTAGCGTGCCGGGCATCGGCAGGACGACAGAGGGGTGACGATGCGAAAGAACACGGTACGGACGCTCGTCGCGGTGCTGGCCGCGGGCGCGGTGGCGCTGCCCGGCATCGCGGCGGCGACCGACGACGCGCGCGGCGAGAACCGCGGGTGCGCCGCGAGGTTCGACGAGGCGCAGCGGGCCGACATGGAGTCGTTCCGCGACTTCGACGCCGAGACGTGGCGCGACGGCCACCACGAGGACGCCGTCAGCGTCTTCGCCAGCGGCCACCGGTTCTCGGGCATCGACGCGATCATGGCCGCGCAGAAGAGCCACTTCGAGAACCGCGAGGCGATCTGGACGTGGACCGAGATCGACCGGCACGTCCACGGCTGCAAGACCGCGACCATCGAGTACGACGCCACCTACGAGCTGCCCCGTGTCGGCTTCAAGTCGCGCGCGCTCACCGTTGTGACGTACACGTTCGAGCGCGGCCGCTGGCTGTCGATCTACGACCAGGGCACCGCGTTCCCGGCGCCGGCGCAGTAGCCCGTGATCGACCCGGTGGAGCAGGGCTCCATCGAACGCGTCATCCACGTCGAGGCGCCTCCGCATGTGGTCTACGAGGTGCTCAGCCGGCCCGAGCACCTGCGCCGGTGGTGGCCCGACGATCAACGGTTCGAGCCGGTCGTGGGCGCACGGGGCGAGCTGATGTGGCGCAACACGGTCATCGCCGGGTCGGGGACGGTCGCGCTCGCCGTCGTCGACGCCGACCCGCCGCGGCGGATCTGCTACCGCTCGTCCTCGCCCGAGTACGGTGGACGCCCGCCGCTGCTGGTCGCGTTCGCCCTGGTCCCGGAGCGCGGCGGGACCAGGGTGCACCTCACCCAGACCGCGTTCCTCACTGACGGGGCGCCGTCGGCGGCCTGACGCGGGTCAGCGCAGCCGGCCGGCGACGCCGTCGAGGAGGAGCTCCAGCGACAGTCGCATGACGGCGTGCGGGTCGCCCGCCTCGACCGCCTCGCCGGATGCTGCGCCGACCCGCTCGGCCAGCGGGAACCGGGATCCGCTCATCGACCGCGCGAGCGCCGGACTCACCGTCGCCCACCAGTCGAGGTCGCCGCCGCCGGCGCGCACGCGGTCGAGGCCGACCTGCTGCCGCGCCGTCGACTCGACCAGCGCGAGCACGCCGCACAGCACCTGGTCCATCTCGAGGTCGGACAGCCCGATGCCGTCCAGCGGCGCCAGCTCCAGCTCGTACTTCGCGGAGACGCCGGGCCCGAGCACCGGCCGTCCGGGCACCACCTCGACGGTCCACGGGTGCCGCAGGTGGTGGCGCCAG
Organism: Jiangella muralis; assembly: GCF_001270745.1. GTDB lineage: Bacteria > Actinomycetota > Actinomycetes > Jiangellales > Jiangellaceae > Jiangella > Jiangella muralis. The sequence goes on along the minus strand of NZ_KQ434757.1, from coordinate 237,547 downwards.
TTGCGCTCGGCGATGTGCCGCAGCCCGGCCCGCCAGCCGTCCTGCTCGCCCGGCAGCGCGCCGTCGGCGTACGCCTCGCCGGCGACGGCGTCGATCATCAGCTCGACCAGCTCGGGCTTGCCCGGGACGTGCGTGTAGAGGGTCATCGCGCCGACGCCGAGGCGGTCGGCGACCCGCCGCATGGTGAGCGCGCCGATGCCCTCGGCGTCGGCGATGGCGATGGCGTTCTCGACCACGGCCTGCTTCGTGAGCCCGGTGCGGCCGGGCCGGTCGGACGGCTCCCAGAGCAGTGAGACCAGCCGGCTGGGGTCGGACGGGCGGGGCGCGTTCGAGGGCACGGAAATATCCTCTCACCTTCCGTACGTTGTACCGTACACTGTACGGACAATCGACGACGAGGAGGGTGAGTGGACGCAGCCATCGAGGCGCGGGCGGTGCGCAAGCACTACCGCGGGGCGGAGCGGCCGGCGCTGGACGGGTTCGACCTGCGGGTCGCCGCCGGGACGGTGTGCGCGCTGCTGGGCCGCAACGGCGCGGGCAAGACGACGGCGGTACGGATCATGACGACCTTGCTGGCCATGGACGACGGCGCGGCGACGGTGGCGGGACACGACGTGCGGACCGACGGCGACGGCGTACGGCGGGCCATCGGGCTGGTCGGGCAGAACGCCGCCGTCGACGAGATCCTGGGCGGCCGGGCCAACCTGGTGCTGTTCGGCCGGCTGCGCGGGCTGGCCAAGGCCGCCGCGCGGGCCCGGGCGGACGAGTTGATCTCGCGGTTCGGACTGTCCGACGCGGCCGGGCGCGCCGTGGGCACCTACTCGGGCGGCATGCGACGCCGGCTCGACCTCGCCGCGAGCCTGGTCGTGCCGCCGTCGGTGCTGTTCGTCGACGAGCCGACGACCGGCCTCGACCCGGACGCCCGCCGCGACGTGTGGGCGACGGTCCGGCGGCTGGTGGACGACGGCGTCACGGTGCTGCTCACCACGCAGTATCTGGAAGAGGCCGACGAGCTGGCCGACCACGTGGCCATGCTCCGCGACGGCCGGGTCGTGCTGGAGGGCAGCCCGGCCGAGCTGACGTCGCTGATCGGGGAGACGCGGGTCGAGGCGCGGTTCGGAGCACCGGACGACGCCGCGGCGGCGGGGCGGGCGGCCGGGCGGTACGCCGTCGGGCCGGTGGAGGTGTCCGGCGTGGGCGTCGCCGTCCCGGTGGCCGACGCGGGCGCCGTCACTGGGTTCTGTGCGGCGCTGGCCGGGGCCGGCCTGGCGCCGGTCGACGTCGCCGTCCGCCGGCCCACGCTCGACGACGTCTTCATGCACGTCAACACGGTCTCGGAGGGGACGCGATGAGTTCGCTGGTCCATGGCTCGCTGGTGCTGGCCGGTCGCACGTTCGGGCACTGGCGGGCGCAGCCGGTGCCGTTCGTGGTGACGCTGCTGTTCCCGGTGCTGATCGTGCTGATGATGGGCGGCCTGTTCGGCGGCGCCATCGCCGGCAGCGCGGGCGACTACGTTCCATTCGTCGTGCCCGGCGTGCTGGCGCTGACGATGCTGTTCGGGCTCGAGACCACGATGGCGGCGATCACGGCCGACGCGTCGCGCGGGGTGACGGACCGGTTCCGGTCGCTGCCGCTGCACAGCGGGTCGGTGGTCGCCGGGCGGTGCCTCGCCGACCTCGCCGCGTCGGTGGCCGGGCTGGCCGCGATGACGCTGGCCGGGTTCGCGCTGGGCTGGCGGTGGTCGGCCGGTCCGGGCGAGGTGCTGGCGGCGTACGGGCTGCTGCTCCTGCTGCGGTTCGGGCTGCTGTGGGTGGGCGTGTGGGCCGGCCTGAAGGCGTCCGGCCCGGAGGCCGTCGCGGCGGTGCAGATCATGGTCTGGCCGGTCGGGTTCCTGTCCACGGTGTTCCTCGACCCGGCGACGATGCCGTCGTGGCTGGGCGCCGTGGCGGAGTGGAACCCGCTCTCGGCGACGGCCGACGCGGTGCGCGAGCTGTTCGGCAACCCCGGCGTCGCCGGTGGAAGTTGGCCGGCCGATCACGGACAGGAGTTGTCAGTGATATGGCCGATCCTGATGGTGGCGGTGTTCGCGCCGCTGTCCGCTGCTGCCTACCGGAGGCTGAACCGATGACACTGGCCCGACACGGCCATATCGAGGTCCGTGGTGCCCGTGAGCACACCCTCAAGAACATCGACGTCGACATCCCGAAACTCCAGCTGACCGTGGTCACCGGCGTGTCCGGGTCGGGCAAGTCGTCGCTGGTCTTCGACACCCTGGCCGCCGAGTCGCAACGCCAGCTCAACGCCACGTTCAGCGCGTTCGCGCGGAACCGGCTGCCCAGCTATGGCCAGCCCGACGTCGACCGCATGGCGCACCTGTGCGCCGTCACCGTCGTCGACCAGAAGCGGCTCGGCGGCGGCGCGCGGTCCACCGTCGGCACCGTGACCGACATCGGCGCCCGGCTACGGCTGGTCTTCTCCCGTGCCGGGCGGCCGTTCGCCGGGTACTCCAACGCGTTCTCGTTCAACGACCCGCAGGGGATGTGCCCGGCGTGCCAGGGGCTGGGCGTCGTGAGCGTGGTGGACGAGTCGCAGCTGGTCGACCGCGACCGGTCGCTCGAGGACGGCGCGCTGGACTGGCCGGCGTTCGGCGTGGGGCACTGGTTCTGGCGGTCCTACGCGCGGAGCGGATTCTTCGACCCGTCGGTGCCGCTGCGTGAGTACACCGACGAGCAGTGGCGCATCCTCATGTACGCCGAGCAGGGCGAGCTGAAGGCGCCGAACGACGAGGTCACCAGCTACGAGGGCGTCATCGCCCGGTTCAACCGGCTCTACCTGCACAAGGAGGCCGACGCCTACAAGGGCAAGACGCGTGAGGCGTTCGAGCGCATCGTCACGCGCGGGGTGTGCCCGGACTGCGGGGGGACGCGGCTGGCGGAGGGCCCGCGCTCGTCGCTGATCGACGGCCGCTCCATCGCCGACCTCAACGCCCTGCAGGCCGACGACCTGGTCGACGTCATCCGGGCCATCGACGAGCCGTCGGTCGCGCCGCTGGTGCAGGACGCCGCGGAGCAGGTCGAGCGGCTGGGCATCCTGGGCCTCGGCTACCTCAGCCTCGACCGCGCCACGTCGACGCTGTCGGGTGGCGAGTCGCAACGGGTGAAGATGGTCCGGCACCTCGGCAGCAGCCTGTCCGACCTGCTGTACGTGTTCGACGAGCCGACGGTCGGGCTGCACCCGCGCGACGTGCACCGCCTCGGCGAGCTGCTGATCGAGCTGCGCGACAAGGGCAACACGGTGGTCGTCGTGGAGCACGATCCGGAGATCATGGCCATCGCGGACCACTGCATCGACATGGGGCCGGGGGCGGGGCGGGCGGGTGGCGCCGTCACGTACGAGGGGTCCTACGACGGGCTGGTGAAGTCGGAGACGCGGACGGGGCTGGGGCTGCGGGCGGCCCGGGTGACGCGCGACGCCGGCGCCGTACGGACGCCGTCGGGGCACGTGCGCGTCGAGCACGCGTCGACGCACAACCTGCGCGACGTCACCGTCGACCTGCCGCTGGGGGTGCTGACGGTCGTCACGGGGGTGGCGGGGTCGGGGAAGAGCAGCCTGATCCGCGGCCATCTGCCCGCCGTCCGCCCCGACGCCATCATGCTGGACCAGAGCCCGGTGCGCGGGTCGCGGCGGTCCAGCCCGGCGACGTTCACCGGCGTGCTCGACCCGATCCGGTCGCTGTTCGCCCGGGCGACGGGCGCGCCGGCGGCGCTGTTCAGCCCGAACTCCGACGGCGGCTGCCCGGAGTGCCAGGGCGCCGGGGTCATCTTCACCGACCTCGCGTTCATGGACGGTGTCACGACGATCTGCGAGGTCTGCCGCGGCCGCCGGTTCAAGGACGAGGCGCAGCAGCACCTCGTGCGCGGCCGGTCGATCGCCGACGTGTTCGAGCTGAGCGTCGCCGAGGCGCTGGAGTTCTTCACCGAGAAGGCGATCCGGCCCACGCTGCAGCGCCTCAGCGACGTCGGCCTCGACTACCTCACGCTCGGCCAGACCCTCACCACGCTGTCCGGCGGCGAGCGGCAGCGGCTGAAGCTGGCCAGCGAGCTGGTCGTCGGCGGCAAGCTCTACGTGCTCGACGAGCCCACCACCGGCCTGCACCTCGCCGACGTCGAGCACCTGGTCGCGCTGCTGCACCGGCTGGTCGACGACGGCAACACCCTCATCGTCATCGAGCACAACCTCGACGTCGTCGCGGCCGCCGACTGGGTGATCGACCTCGGCCCCGGCGCCGGCCACGACGGCGGCCGCGTCGTGTTCGAGGGCACGCCCGCCGCCCTGGCCGCTGACGGGTCGACGTACACCGCCGAGTACCTGGCCCGCTACCTCGCCGACTGAGCGGCGGTTCCTACGATGGCGGGGTGATCATCGACGAGGCTCCACCGACGCTCGTCGCGTCGTACGGGCGCGACGACGCCGGGCGGGCCTGGCTGGCGGACCTGCCCCGGCTGCTGGCCGTGACCATTGAGCAGTGGGAGCTGCGCCCGGACGGGCCGGCCGCGAACGGCATGGCGGCGCTGGTCCAGCCGGTCGTCCGGGCCGACGGCAGGCCCGCGGTGCTCCGGCTGCAGCCGGCCAACGAGGAGTCCGCGGCCGCCGTCGTCGGGCTGCGGACGTGGGCCGGCGACGGCGCCGTCCGGCTGCTCGACCATGACGCCGGCACCGGCGCGATGCTGCTGGAGCGGCTCGACGGCGGGCGGCCGCTGGCGGCGCTGCGCGACGACGACGCCGTCATGACGGTGCTCGGCGGGCTGCTGGCCCGGCTGACCACGCGGCCCGCGCCGGACGGCCTGCCGCGGCTGGCCGACGTCGCCGCGGCGATGGTCGCCGCTGCGCCCGAGGCGGTGCCGTCGCTGGCCGACCCCGCCGAACGCCGGCTGGTCGAGACCTGCGCGGCCGCCGTCGCGGAGCTGCTGCCCGAGTCCGGCGACCGCCTGCTGCACTGGGACCTGCACGACGAGAACGTCCTGGCCGGCGGGCGGGAGCCGTGGCTGGCGATCGATCCCGTGCCGCTGGCCGGCGATCCCGGCTTCGACCTGTGGCCGGCGCTGAACAGCCGCTGGGACGATGTCGTCACCGGTGGGCTCGAGCGCGTCGTGCTGCGCCGGTTCGACCTGCTCGGCGAGCTGACCGGCGTCGATCGACGGCGGGCCGCGGGCTGGACGCTGGGCCGCGTCCTGCAGAACGCGCTCTGGGAGATCGAGGACGGCAAGGCCGCGCTGGACCCCGCCGACGTCGCCCTCGCGAGCGTCCTGCTGCGGCGCCGAGTGTGATCCACGGTCCCGTCGGCGGCCGCGGGTAAGGTGCCGGGAGTCCGTTCGTCGAAGGGAGAGGTGCTCGTGCTCGCGAAGTACGCCGGCCGGTGTGGTGCGTGCGGTGGAGACATCCATCCCGGCGACGAGCTCGAGAGCTCGGGCAACGGCCGCAACCGCGCCTGGGTGCACGCGGCCTGCGCCGGCGCGCCCGCCCTGATCCCGGTCCCCGGCGACGCCGAACTCGCCGCGAAACCGGCGCGGGCCAAGCGGCCGCGTCCGCCGGCCATGGTGGCGCCCGAGGGCGCGGTCGAGGTCTACACCGACGGCGCCTGCTCCGGCACGCCCGGCCCGGGCGGCTGGGCGTGGGCCATCTCGCGCGAGCGGTCCGCGTCCGGGTCCGCGCCGAGCACCACCAACCAGCGCATGGAGATCACGGCGGCGCTCGAGGCGGTCAAGGCGCTGTCCGGCCCGCTGGTCGTCGTCAGCGACTCCGCCTACGTCGTCAACTGCTTCCGCGACGGCTGGTGGCGCAACTGGCGCACGCGCGGCTGGGTCACGTCCACCAAGTCGCCGGTGGCCAACCGCGACCTCTGGGAGCCGTTCGTCGACCTCGTCGAGGACCGCGGCGACGTCGTCTTCCACTGGGTCAAGGGCCACTCCGGCGACCCCATGAACGACCTCGTCGACGAGCTGGCCGTCGCCGCCAAGATCGCCCAGTCCTGACGACGGCGAATGAGGCGTACTGTGGCCACCACAAGGGGCTGACCAGGCTCCCCGAACAGGGAGAGCAGCCATGGCCGACAAGTCGCCGCGACAACACCTGACCAAGAAGGCCGGCAAGTCGCTCAAGGAGAAGCGCGCCGACAAGGCCGCCAAGGCCGACGCGAAGTCCAAGATCGAGATCATCCCGTCGACAAAGAAGCGCTGACGCACCTCCTCGGTCCGGGGCAGACGGTCAGCCGCGCAGCGTCACGGTGAGCGAGCGGCCGTAGGCATGCCGGGTCGCGACGCGCAGCAGCGTGCCCTCGGTCGTGTGCCGGACGGTGACGGCGCGGTCGCCGGCCACGCGGGTCAGCGTCCGGCCGGTGACGACGACCTCGACGACGTCGCGGTCCATCGTCGGGTCCGACACCGCGACGTTGGTGAGCCGGCCGGCCCGGGCCCGCGTCAGCACCGACGCCGGTCCGTCGACGCGCAGCCCGCCGGCGTCGTGCCGGCCGGCGGTGAACGTGTTGACGCCGGTCAGCTGGAGCCCGGTGTGGCGCACGGCCTGGACGCCGGTGGTGTTCGCGAGTACCTCCAGCGGGCCGTCCGCGTACGCCGTCAGCGCCGCCTCCGTCGCGTTCGGGACCAGCGCGTAGGCCAGCGCGGCCGGTGCCGCGCCGGCCGGGTGGTCGATCGTCACCCCGAGGACCCGCTTGGTCACGGCGGTGTCCGGGTTCGCGGTGCGGACGACGCGGCGGCTGCGGGTGATGGTGTCGAGCGCGACGCGGACCGGCTGCGCGGAGAGGAACACGTAGCCGACGGCGGCGTCCTGGGACGGGTTCGCCCAGCGCAGCCAGGCGAGATCGGCGGTGCCGGGCCCGGTCCACGCGCCGCCGGAGCGCAGCGCGCCGGCGGCCGTCACCGGGTCCGCCGCCCCCGCGATGCGCGCGTCGACCGACGTCGTCGCCGCCCGGCCCGCGTCGCCTCCGACCCCGGCCGCGAGCACGACGATCTCGTCGTCGAACAGGAACCACGACTTCGTCGCCGTGGCGTTGCGGTACACGACGAAGTCGTCCGGCAGGATGCCCTCCGCCTTGTCGCGCCACGCGACGTCGCTGGACTGGACCAGGGCCGCGGCGCCGTACGCGTCCAGTGTCGCGCCGCCGGAGTGCGCGTTCGTGCCGCGTGGGAAGTACACGTAGGCGTTCTGCGACTCCGACGAGGACGTGAAGTTCAGCGGGTGGCCCGGGTTGTCGTAGTACGGCGTGCCGTAGAGCTGCGGGATCGTCCGCCGCTCCTCGACCGGCGCCGTCACGCCCGCGAGGCCGTACGGCGACACCGTCGTGAAGTAGTCGACGCCGAACGCCTGCGTCTGGTCGCCGCCGGACAGGTACAGGTAGTGCGCGCCGTCGCCCTGGAACCACGACAGCAGGTTCTCGCCGCTCATGTACTCGTACTTGCTGATCCGGTCCGAGCTGCGGGCCAGCGCGAACGCGTAGCCGGGGCGGCGGTGCACCGTCTTGTCCATGGCGTTGAAGGCGACGCAGCGCTCGCGCGGGTTGAGGTCGGCGGGCTCGACCGTGTCGTCGGCGATGAGGTCGGCGAAGCGTGCGACGCTGACCGGCGAGACGAACGTCGCCGGGTCCAGCGCCGCCCGCGACGTCGACCGGATGAACTTCACGTAGCCGCGCAGCGGCGCCGGGTCGGGCACGTGGCCGGCGAGGTCGACGACGGCCTCGACCACCTGCGCGACGTCGGTGTACCCCGTCGACGTGCGCGAGACCGACCGCCCCTTGACGATCTCCATCATCCAGCCCTCGAAGATCAGCGGCGCGAACCCGTCGGTCACCCACCGCTGCACGATCGGGGCCAGCACGGCGCCGTCGGCGAACCCGGTGCCTTCCAGGATCTTCAGCGTCTGCACGACGCGGGTCAGCAGCGCGCGGCCGTACGCGCCGGTGTACGCGACCGAGTGGTGCTGGATGAACGAGCCGTCCGCGTAGTAGCCGTCGGTGTTGCCGTGCCGCAGCGCGTACGGGTCGATCGTCGCGAAGACGGTGAGCTGGTCCTCGATCGCCTTGCGGATGCGCGCCTCGTCGCCGAGCAGGGCGCCCTGGATCATCCGGTTGGTCGTGATGTCGGCGAGGTTGGCGCCGGTGTGGAAGCGGGAGTCCAGGTTCACGTCGCCGTCGATGCCGTTGCGCAGGTACGCGTCCATGGAGGCGACGTAGGTCTGGACGAGGTCGCCGGTCTCACCGAGCAGTGCGAGGGTCTTGCCGACGTGCGTCGAGACGCCGATTTCCCAGGTGAACCAGTTGCCGTAGTAGCCGGCCTGCTGGTCGCCGTAGTAGTGGTCGTACAGCCATCGCAGGCCGTCTCGCACTTGCGTCTGGGCGGTGGCGTCGCCGTGCAGGGCTGCGCCCGGGGTGGCGGTCGCCAGCGCGATCTCGTAGAGGTGCTGGAAGGTCGCGTTGAGGTTCGGGTCGCTGGTCCCGAGCGGCAGGGCGGCGAACAACTCGCCCGCGCCGGCGCCGTCGAGGGCGGCCCGCCAGGTGGCGGCGGTCCGGTCGATGGCGGCCAGTTTCGCGGCCACGGCCGGGTGCGCGTTGACGTCCGGCGTGCCGGCGAAGATCGTGCCGGTGTTGGCGAGCAGCCGGTCGGTGCCTGCTGTGGCCGGGTTGGCGGTGGCGGCCGCGCGGGCCGCTCCCACTGGCGGCGGGTGGACGACCGCGGCCAGGCCCGCGGCGGACAGGATCGACAGCACTCGGCGGCGACTGAGTTCCACGGGTCCTCCTCGGCAGAGGCCTAGACCTGACAGAGCGGAGTCAAACAGACGAACCGCCCGTCGGCAAGCGCTTGCCGGTGCCGCCGCGGCCTGTGCTGGGGCTGTTGCGATCCGACGTGTTGACATGAGCGCCAACTGTTGGCGCTCAGGTCACCCGTCCCCGCCCGTACCACCGGTTCCGGCCACTCATGCCGACGGCGTTCGGCCCGCTGGGTGGAGATTTCTTCACCGCCGCGGCCTGTGCTGGGGCTGTTGCGATCCGACGTGTTGACATGAGCGCCAACTGTTGGCGCTCAGGTCACCCGTCCCCGCCCGTACAACCCGCTCCGGCCACTCATGCGGACTGCGTCCGGCCCGCCGGTTGCCGAGGGGGACTCAGGCGAGGCTGTCGGTGGCGGCGGCTAGCGTCGGCCGTGTGACCGAACCCGCGTTCCTCGCCGCCATCAGCAGCTCCTACGACACCGTCGCCGACACCTATGTCGAGCGGTTCCCGCCGTCGCGGCTGGGACCGCTGGGCCACGCCATGCTGCGCGCGTTCGCCGAGGTCGTGCTGGCCGAGAGCAAGGGACCGGTGGCCGACGTCGGGTGCGGGCCGGGTGGCTTGACGGCCGAGCTGGCGGGGCACGGGCTGGACGTGTCGGGCATCGACCTCTCGCCGCGCATGGTCGAGCTGGCCCGCGCGGCGCACCCGGAGCTGGCGTTCTCGGTCGGCTCCATGACGGCGCTCGACCTCCCCGACGGCGGCCTGGGCGGCCTCGTCGCGCACTTCTCCACTCACCACACGCCGCCCGCGCATCTGCCGGCCGTGTTCGCCGAGTTCCGCCGGGTGCTCGCGCCGGGCGGCCACCTGCTGCTGGCCACCCACCTCGGCCAGGACGAGCACCTGCGCCCGGCCGAGGCGTACGGCGGGCACCCGGTCTCGTACGAGTGGTACCTGCTGCCGGGCGAGCGCATCGCGGCCCTCATCGACGAGGCGGGGCTGACGGTGGTGGCGCGGCTGGACGAGCCGAACCCGAAGGGCGCCGGGCGGTCGTTCGCCTACTTCCTGGCGAAGAGCAAGGATCCCTAGTCGACGATGAACCAGTCGCCGTCCTGGTAGGCGAGGACGGTGTCGCCCAGCTCTTCCTCGCTGAACGAGGCGTCGGCCACCACGGCCTCGATCGGGATCGTCACCTGGCTGGGCGTGCTGTCGTCGACCAGCTCGGGGTCGACGGTGGCGGTCTGCAGCGCGGTCAGCTGCTCCTCCGACACCATGCCCGCCATGATCGCCATGGTCGACTCGCACGGGCCGAAGCCGTCCGCCTCGGCCTGCGCGGCCGCCGGGCCGGCGATGGCGCACATCGTCGGGACGTCGGCCGCGCCGAGCGCGTGCAGGAACGTCTCGAATCGCGTGATCGCCGCGTCGGTGGTCTCCGGCGACCCCGACCCGCCGGCCGGCGGCGCGGCCGGGGTCTCGGCGGGCGTCTCCGCGGGTGGCTCCGACGGTTCCGCCGGCGGCTCGGTCGTCGGGTCCGACGTCGGCTCCTCCGACGGCGCCGCCGAGGTCGGGGCCGGGGTGTCCGTCCCGCCCGCGGACGGGTCGTCGTCGGAGGAGCCGCATGCGGTGAGGGCGAGGACGACGCCGGCGCAGAGCATGGCGGCGCGGCGGACGAACGACAACGACATGGGGGACGTCCCAGCAAGAGGTGGCAGAACCGCGCGGCAGGCTAGCACGCACCCGCAGCCAACCAGGGGACAATCGCCGAACGCCGAGAGAAGGGCCCGGACATGGAACGCCAGCGACTGCTGGAATCGATCGCGACGACGTTGCGGGCGCGCGATCCCGGCCACCCGGTCCGCGTCGCCGTCGACGGGCCGGACGCGGCCGGGAAGACGACGTTCGCCGACGAGCTCGCCGCGACGCTCGACGGCGTCCGGCCGGTGATCCGGCTCGGCGTCGACGACTTCCACCAGCCGCCGGAGGTGCGGTCGCGGCGCGGTCCCCTGTCGGCGGAGGGCTACTACCTCGACGCGTTCGACCTGGACGCCATCCGCGACGATGTGCTCCGCCCGCTCGGCCCCGGCGGTGATCGTCGCTACCTACGGTCGACCTTCGACTACCGGGCCGGCCGCCCGACGGAGCGGGCCACCGCCGAGGCGCCGCCCGACGCCGTCGTCATCGTCGACGGGGTGCTGCTGCTGCGCCCGGAGCTCCGCGACGCGTGGGAGCTCAGCGTCTACCTGCACGTCGAGCCGGACGAGACGCTGCGCCGCGCCGTGGTCCGCGACCGCGACCTGTTCGGCGGCGAGCAGCGCGTCGTCGAGCGGTACACCCACCGCTACCTGCCCGCCCAGGCGCTCTACCGCGAGCGGGACCGGCCGCTGGACCGCGCCGACCTCGTCGTCGACCACACCGACCCGGCCCGGCCGCGGATCATCACCGACCGCCGCTGATCACTGGCCGCGGCCCCGCCGCCGTGCCAGCATCAAGGGCAGGGGTGCACCGTGGCCGAGCACACGATGTCGTCGGGCCGGCCGGCGAAGGCGCTGCGGAAGGTTCTGGTCCCGCTCGCGCTCGCGCAGTTCATCTGCAGCTTCGCCGGCTCGAACATGAACGTGATGATCAACGACATCAGCCGTGACCTGGACACCAGCGTGCAGGGCGTCCAGGTCGCGATCACCGTGTTCCTGCTGGTGATGGCGGCGCTGATGATCCCGGGCGGCAAGCTGACGGACAAGTACGGGCGCAAGCTGTGCTTCCGGGTCGGCCTGACGATCTACGGCGTCGGCGCGCTGCTCAGCGCCGCGGCGCCCGGACTCGGCGTGCTGATCCTGGGCAACTCGATCTTGGAGGGCGTCGGGACGGCGCTGCTGATCCCGCCGGTCTACATCCTGGCGACGCTGCTGTTCACCGAGGTGACGTCGCGGGCGCGGGCGTTCGGCCTGATCAGCGCGATGGGCGGGGTCGGCGGCGCGGCCGGGCCGCTGATCGGCGGGCTGATCACGTGGGCGATCAGCTGGCGCGCGGCGTTCGTGTTCCAGGCGCTGGTGGTCGCCGTGATCGTCTGGCTCAGCCGCGACCTGCGCGACCCGCTGCCGCCCGACCCCAGTCGTCCGTTCGACGTGCGGGGCGCGGTGTTGTCGGCGGTCGGGCTGGCGGCGGTGGTCATGGGCATCCTGGCGGCCGACAACAGCGCGGTGCTGATGGTGGTGCTGCTGGTCGCCGGCGCGCTGCTGCTGGCGGGGTTCGTGTGGTCGATCCGGGCGAAGGAGCGGGCCGGTGAGGAGCCGCTGCTGTCCACCGCGGTGTTCCGCAGCCGGACCGCGAACCTCGGGCTGGTCACACAGAACGCCCAGTGGCTGATACTGCTCGGCACGTCCTTCGTCGTCGCGACGTTCCTGCAGGTGGTGCGCGGGTACGACGCCATCGAAACGGGCGTGATCTTCACCGCCGCGACGGCCGGCCTGCTGGTGTCGTCGCTGACGGCGGAGCGGTTGGCCCGGCGACGGGCGCAGCGCACGCTGATCGTCGCCGGTTTCGTCCTGGCGATTGTCGGGATCGGGGTGCTGCTGGCACTGGTGATCGGGTCGCCGTCGGTATGGGCGTTCGCGCCGGGCCTGCTGGTGATCGGCCTCGGGCTGGGCCTGATGCTGACGCCGTCGGTGAACGTCGTCCAGTCCAGCTTCGGTGAGGACCTGCAGGGTGAGATCTCCGGCCTGTCGCGCAGCGTCTCGAACCTCGGCTCGACGCTGGGGACGGCGATCGCCGGCACCGTGCTGGTGGCCGGGCTGACGGCCACGCCGGACCGTGCCTACGGGCTGGCGATGGTCGTGCTCGCGGCCGCCGGGCTGTTGGGACTGGTGGCCGCGTTGCGGCTGCCGCGGACTCCGGCGGCCAGTGGCGCTGGTGCGAACGACGGGTAGGCCGCGAACGACGGGTAGGTATGACCCGCCCCTCTAGGGAGGGTGCCCACCCTACGGGCGGGCACCGACAGACTCGGCGAACCGAAGTGCCGGACGACGGCTTCGGCCGTCAGGGCCGGGGCTCTGGCGCGGCACGATGTTCGCTACCACCCCACCACGCCGGGTCATCGGCGACACGGACATGGCAGCTCCTCGAAGGCATCGATGCGAACGGAAGAGAGCAGGGCGAAGCCGGGCGCGGGACCAGCGGAGGTCCGCGCCCGCAACGGCAGGACTCAGAGCGGCTTGGTGCGGTCGAGCCGGGTCAGGATCGGCGAGTAGTGGTCGGACAGGGCGTCGTGGACGGCCGCGACGTCGCCGTCGAGCACGGCCCGGTAGATGGCGTCGTGCTGGCGGTAGGTGTCGGACGGCCGGTCGTCGGCGATCTCGGCGCGCTGCGACACCGCGCGGCTCATCGTCAGCCAGAACGCGTCGAGCAGCTTCAGCGCGACGGCGTTGCCGGCGTCGGCGAAGAGGGTGCGGTGGAACCGGCGGTCCTCGTCGAGCACGTCCGCGCCACGGTCGGCCTTCTCCTTCATCTCGCTGAGGATCTGCCCGAGCTCGGACCGGGTGCGGTCGGTCATGTCGCGCACGGCCCGCTCGATGAGGTCGTTCTCGACGGCGCGGCGCACTTCGAGCAGGTCGGCCAGCTCGCTGAAGTCGAACAGCAGGTTGAACGGGAGGTTGTCGATGAGCAGGGACAGCGAGAAGTCCTTGACGAACACGCCGCTGCCGCGCCGGGTCTCGAGGATGCCGAGGGACACCAGTCCCTTGACCGCCTCGCGGACGGAGTTGCGGCTGACGCCGAGCTGCTGGGCCAGCGCGCCCTCGGCCGGTAGGCCGTCGCCGGCGCGCAGTCCGTTGGTGAGGATGTAGTCGCGCAGCGCTGCCTGCACGGACTCGTGCAGGCTCGGCGGCCGCGGCAGCGCCGTCAGTCGCGTGAGCTGATCCCCCTGGGCCACGTGAACTCCTCCCGGCATGGCGTTGATTTGTAGGATAACCGAGTAATGTCCGGGACCACAAGCGCCGCCGGACCCACCCGTAAACGACGACGCTGCAGGTGGACGAGCCACCTGCAGCGTCGAGCGAAGTGCGAAGTGCCGCCTACTCGTCGAGGTCGCGTTCCAGCAGCGCAACGAGGGCGTCGAGGGCGTCGTCGGCCTTCTCGCCATCGGCGGACAGGATCACCTGGTCGCCCTGCTCGACACCGAGCGTCATGATCGACAGGATGCTGGACGCGTCGACCGGGTCTCCGTCGGGTTTGCGGATCGACACCTTGGTGGGCTGTTCCGCGGCGGCCTTGACGAAGACCGCGGCGGGCCGGGCATGCAGACCGGCCTTGCTTGCGACGACTGCGGTGCGCTCAGGCACGGCGTCTCCTCTGCTGAGCTCGTGGGTAAAGCGACCCCCAGCCTATCGGCCGGGCCTTGTGGCGTGCCCGTTCGCGGCGCCGGTGCGGGCGGTTTCGCGTTACCGCCGGGTTACAGTGAATACTGGGCCTGACATGCGTGCCCCCCGTAGACGTGGGGCTGAGCCCGGGCGGCTGGGTACTGCCGTCCGACCGGAACGGAGCGTCTATGCCCATCGCCACTCCCGAGGTCTACGCCGAGATGATCGACCGGGCCAAGAACGGCTCGTTCGCCTATCCGGCCATCAACGTGACGTCGTCGCAGACCATCAACGCGGCGATCCGCGGGTTCGCCGAGGCCGAGAGCGACGGCATCATCCAGATCTCCACCGGGGGTGCCGAGTACATCTCCGGCCCGACGGTCAAGGACCGCGTCCGCGGCGCCGTCGCGTTCTCCGCGTTCGCCTACGAGGTCGCGCAGAGCTACGACGTCCAGATCGCGCTGCACACCGACCACGCGCCGCTCGACGCCGTCGAGCACTGGGTGAAGCCGCTGCTGGAGCTGTCCACCTCGCGGGTCAAGAACGGCGGCGCGCCGCTGTTCAACTCGCACATGTGGGACGGCTCGGCCGTGCCGCTCGACCAGAACCTCAAGGTCGCCGAGGAGCTGCTGGCGCTGTCGGCCGCGGCCAACTCCATTCTCGAGATCGAGGTCGGCGTCGTCGGCGGCGAGGAGGACGGCGTCGCCCACGAGATCAACGACAAGCTGTACACCACCGTCGAGGACGGCCTGGCCACCGCCGAGGCGCTCGGGCTGGGTGAGCGCGGCCGCTACATCGTGGCGCTGACGTTCGGCAACGTGCACGGCGTCTACAAGCCGGGCAACGTCAAGCTGCGCCCCGAGATCCTGCGCGAGATCCAGCAGGCGGTCGGCGAGCGCTACGGCAAGGACAAGCCGTTCGATCTCGTCTTCCACGGCGGCTCCGGCTCGACGGCCGAGGAGATCGGCGCGGCGGTCGACTACGGCGTCATCAAGATGAACATCGACACCGACACCCAGTACGCCTTCACGCGTCCGGTCGTGTCGCACATGTTCACCAACTACGACGGCGTGCTGAAGGTCGACGGCGAGGTCGGCAACAAGAAGGCCTACGACCCGCGGGCGTGGGGCAAGCTGGCCGAGACGGGCCTCGCCGAGCGCGTCGTCGAGGCGTCCCAGCAGCTGCGGTCGGCCGGTCAGAAGATCCGCTGATGCCGGGCGAGAACCTGCTGTCCGGCCCGCCCGAGACGCTGCTGCCCGACGACCCGGCGGCCCGCGAGGCGCTGGAGTCGGGCGTCGACGCCGCGACGGTGGCGGCGGCTCACCCGTCCTTTTCGGCGGCGTGGGCCGACCTCGCCGACCGCGCGTTCGCAGCGGGCGACGCGGTGACGTCCTATGCCTACGCCCGCACCGGCTACCACCGCGGACTCGACCAGCTGCGGCGGGCCGGCTGGCGCGGCCAGGGACCCGTCCCGTGGGCGCACGAGCCGAACCGCGGGTTCCTGCGGTCGCTGAACGCGCTCGGCCGGGCCGCCGAGGCCATCGGCGAGACCGACGAGGCCGCCCGCTGCGCGCAGTTCCTCCGCGACTCCAGCGCGGAAGCCGCCGAAGCGCTCGGCTGACCGTGCGGGGGATCGTTCCGGTCCCCCGCACGACTCCGCACCTCGACACAGGGGGACACACCGCATGCCCGCGATCGTGCTCGTCGGCGCCCAGTGGGGCGACGAAGGCAAGGGGAAGGCCACCGACCTCATCGGCGGCCAGGTCGACTACGTCGTGAAGTTCAACGGCGGCAACAACGCCGGCCACACCGTCGTCATCGACGGTGAGACCTACGCGCTGCACCTGCTGCCGTCGGGCATCCTGACGCCGACCGTCACGCCGGTCATCGGCAACGGCGTCGTCATCGACCTCGCCGTCCTGTTCGAGGAGCTCGACGGGCTCGAGGCCCGCGGTGTCGACACGTCGAAGCTGGTCGTCAGCGCCAACGCGCACCTGATCCCGTCGTACAACCGCACGCTGGACAAGGTGACCGAGCGGTTCCTCGGCAAGCGGAAGATCGGCACCACCGGCCGCGGCATCGGCCCCACCTACGCCGACAAGATGTCGCGGGTCGGGCTGCGGGTGCAGGACCTGTTCGACGAGAAGATCCTGCGGCAGAAGGTCGAAGGCGCGCTGGAGCAGAAGAACCAGCTGCTGGTGAAGGTCTACAACCGGCGCACGGCCGACGTCGACGAGGTGACCGACGAGCTGCTGGGCTATGCCGAGCGGCTGCGGCCCATGGTCACCGACACCGCGCTACTGCTCGACCAGGCGCTCACCGACGGCAAGGTCGTCATCATGGAGGCCGGGCAGGCCACCCTGCTCGACGTCGACCACGGCACCTACCCGTTCGTCACCTCGTCCAACGCGACGGCGGGCGGCGCCTGCACCGGCTCGGGCATCCCGCCGACCCGCATCGACGGCGTCATCGCGGTGCTCAAGGCGTACACCACCCGCGTCGGTGAGGGCCCGTTCCCGACCGAGCTGTTCGGCGACGAGGGCGAGCGGCTGCGCAAGGCGGGCGGCGAATTCGGCACGACGACCGGACGCCCGCGCCGCTGCGGCTGGCTCGACACCGTCATCGGCCGGTACGCCACCCGCATCAACGGCACCACCGACCTCGTGGTGACGAAGCTCGACGTGCTCACCGGCTACGACCCGGTGCCGGTGTGCGTCGCGTACGAGATCGACGGCGTCCGGCACGACGAGATGCCGATGACGCAGACGGAGTTCCACCACGCCGTCCCGATCTTCGAGTACTTCGAGGGCTGGGACGACGACATCAGCGGCGCCCGCACGCTGGCCGACCTCCCGCCGGCCGCGCGCCGCTACCTCGATGCCGTCGAGGACCTGTGCAAGGCGCCGATCTCCGCGGTCGGCGTCGGGCCGGGCCGCGAGCAGATCGTCGCGGTCCGCGACCTCGTGCGCTGACGCCGTCCGCTCAGGTTGTCGGGCGGCCCATCGTGCGGCCGTTCGGCGACTGGTACAGGGTCTGGAAGCCGAGCCGCTCGTAGAACGCGAGGGCGCGGGTGTTGCCCGCGCTGACACCCAGATGGACGGCGGGCGCGCCGGCCGTGTGCAGCGCTGCCAGCAGCCGTTCCATCAGCGCCCGGCCCATGCCCTGGCCCTGCGCCCGGGGCAGCAGGTCGATGTGCAAGTGGGCCGGGTACTCGGCGACGATCTCGGGGTTGGCCGTGCGGGACACGTGCAGCCGCTCGACATAGGAGGCGTCGCGGGTGCCGGCCGGGAACGAGCCGGGCGGGTACTTCTCCCGCAGCGGCGGCCACCACTCCCGCTCGCAGACCCGCTCGAACGCCGGGGTGTCGCGCACGCCCAGCACGTAGCCGGCCGGTGCGCCGTCGTCGATGACGAACGCCAGGTCCGGTTCGTAGCGCAGGTACGGCCCGACGAAGATCTCGCCGAGCAGGCGCGGGTCGGCGAACTGGCCGGTGGCGTCGCCGCCGTTGTCGCCGGTGCGCAGGCAGATGTCGTAGAGCGCGTCGCTGTCGGCGGGCTCGTACGGCCGGATGATCACGCGGATGGTCCTTTCGTCAGGCTCGGCACCGAGCTTGGCCAGAAGCCGCCCCGGCTGGCAAATCGGCGATGATGGGTCGGTGACCACGAGCATCGCCGCCGTCCCACTGGCCAACGACTGGATCGAGCTGGAGCCGCTGTCCCCGGCCCACCTGGCCGAGCTGGACGCCGCCGTGTCCGAGCCGGACGAGCTGTTCCGCTGGGTCTACATCTGGCGGCCGGGGCCGGACGGGCTGGCCGGACCGCTGGAGCGGGCGCTGGCGGCGGCCGCTCATGGCGAGGTCGTGCCGTGGGCGATCCGGCGCCGCGCCGACGGCCAGGTCGTCGGGTCGACGTCCTACCTCGACGTCGACGCCGCGAATCGGCGGGTCGAGGTGGGCGCCACCTGGATCGGGCCGGCGTGGTGGCGCACCGAGGTCAACACCGCGACGAAGCTGCTGGTCATCGGGCACGCGTTCGAGACGCTGGGGCTGGAACGGGTGGCGCTGAAGACCGATCACCTCAACGTCCGGTCGCAGCGCGCGATCGAGCGGCTGGGCGCGGTGCGCGAGGGCGTGCTCCGTCACCACATGCGCCGCTCCGACGGCAGCTGGCGCGACACCGTCTACTACTCGATCCTGCGCGACGAGTGGCCGGGCGTGCGGACACGGCTGGAGGCGGCGCTAGGGGGTGTCTGACGGCCGCGTCAGCCGACCAGCCGGGCGCGCAGCTCGGCCGTCTCGGCGTCGGTCCAGCCGTGCTGCCCCAGCCAGCCGGCCGGCCCGCCGAACTCGGTGTCGATGAAGTCGAGGAATGTGTGCATCGACTCGGGCCGCGGCACGTTGCTGTCGTTGGGGCGGCCATCGAGATCGGCGGCGTAGGTGGCCGTGGCCTTGAGCCGGCTCATGATGGCGTCGATCCGCTCGCCGGTCTGCGCGTAGTCGTCGACGACGGCCTGGCGGTCGACGCCGACGACGGACAGCGCCAGCGCGCACACGACGCCGGTGCGGTCCTTGCCGGCCGCGCAGTGCACCAGCGTGGAGCCGCCTGACGTCGCCATCGTCCGCAGCGCCGCGACGACGTTGCCGGGCCGGTGCCGCAGGTAGTTCGTGTAGTAGACGCCGGTGTTCACCCAGCTGGCTTCGCCGCCGGTCTTGGCGGTCCACGGCAGCACGCTGTCGGCCTCGACGTCGGTGGCGACGCCGGTCTCGGGGTAGAGCGACAGGTGGTGGATGGTGACGTCGGGGACGCGGGCCAGCGGGCCGGGGCCCTCGGACGTCACCTCGTACGTCGTGCGCAGGTCGACGACGTCGCGCAGGCCGTGCTCGCCGGTGAGCCGGCCGATGTCGTCGCCGATGAGGTCCTGCAGGTTGTCGGAGCGCAGCACCTGGCCGAACCGGGTGACGCCGCCGTCGGTGGTGGGCAGCCCGCCGAGGTCGCGGACGTTGACCGCGCCGACGAGGTCGATCCATCGTTCGCTCATCAGCGTCCACCGTAGTCGATGATGTCGGGCCCGCCGAAGGCAGCCACCAGCCCGGCCCGGCAGTCCGCGAGCATCCGCGCCGACGTCACGACGACGCCCGGCAACGGCAGCGGCGGGTCGAACCGGAGCGTGCGCACGCCGGCGGGCGGCGGAGGTCCGCTGGCCGGGATCGGAGCCCACTGGTCGGTGCCGCCGGCCAGCTCCAGCAGGGTCCGCTCGACAGTGCCCGCCGGGCGGTCCGGCGCCGGCCGCACCCCAGCCCCGGCCAGCAGGTGGTGGAACGGCCCGTCGCACTGTGGTGCGGGCAGCCGGGCCGGGTGACCGGCGAGGTCGGCGACGCGGACGGCGTCGGCGCCGGCCCGCGGATGCCCGGCAGGGAGCGCCGCCACGACCTCGTCGGACCACGCCGGCGTGGCGACCAGCTCGTCGTCGCTCTCGACGGCGCCGCGGACCAGGACGGCGTGCAGGTCGCCGCGGCGCAGCGCGTCCAGGTGGGCGCTCATCGGGCCGTCGGCGAACTCCACCCCGAGGTCCGGCCGGTCCGCCCGTAGCGCCGCCAGCCCGCGCGCGACCCGTCGCTCCAGCCCGGCGCCGGCGCCCAGCCGCAGCACGCCGGACCGTCCGGCCAGCTCGTCCGCCAGCGCGGTCGTGTCGGCGGCCGCGGCCAGCACCCGCCGGGCCCGCTCCAGCAGCCGGCGGCCGGCGTCGGTGAGCCGCACGTGGCGCGACGAGCGGTCGAACAGCCGCACGCCGAACTCCCGCTCCAGCCGGCCGATCTGCTGGCTGACCGCGGGCTGGACGATGTGCAGCCGCTCGGCGGCCCGGCCGAAGTGCAGCTCCTCGGCGACCGCGACGAAGTACCTGAGCTGGCGCAGCTCCACCCTCGACCTCCCGTGTCGATCACCGGGCGTGATCGCTGCACAGCACAACTGGCCGTTGGTCCGCACTGTTCCGGCGGCTTGACTCAGGGACATGGACAACCTGCGCACCGGAGTGTGGATCGACGACGACGGCGTGAGCGTCGCGGCCGTGGCCGAACGGGCCCGGGCGGCGGCATCGGCCGGGTACGAGACCGTGTGGCTGAGCGAGCGGTCCGGCTGGGACCCGCTGACGCTGCTGACGGCGGTCGGCGCGGCCGTGCCGGACGTGCGCCTGGGCACGTCCGTCGTCCGCACCCACCCGCGGCATCCGCTGGCGCTGGCCGCCCAGGCGCTGACGGCGCAGGCCGCGACCGGCGGGCGGCTGCGGCTGGGCGTCGGGCCGAGCCACGCGCCGATCGTCGAGGGGCAGTACGGCCTGCCGTTCGACCGGCCGGTCCGGCACACCCGCGAGTACCTGACCGCGCTGCGACCGCTGCTGCGCGGCGAGCCGGTCGAATACTCCGGCGAGCTGCTGACGGCGAACGGGCAGGTCACCGTGGCCGGGGTGGAGACGCCGCCGCTGCTGCTGGCCGCGCTCGGCCCGGCGATGCTGCGGGTGGCCGGCGAACTCGCCGACGGCGTCGTCACCATGTGGGCCGGGCCGCGCTCGATCGGCGAGCACGTCGTCCCGGCGCTCACCGCCGCCGCTGCCGCGGCCGGGCGCGAACGGCCCGCCGTCGTCGCCGGGGTCGGCGTCGCGGTCACCAGCGACCCGGACGGCGCGCGCGACTGGGTGCAGCGGCATTTCGGCATCGCAGGCGACCTGCCGAGCTACCGGGCCCAGCTGGACCGCGAGGGCGTCCGGACCCCCGCCGAGACCGTCGTCGTCGGCGACGAGGCGGTCGTCGGCCGGGCCTTCCGCGCCCTCGCCGACGCCGGCGTGGACGAGCTGATGGTGCTGCCGGTCGGCCCGGCGCAGGACCAGGTGCGGACACTGGAAGTGGCGGCCGCCCTCGCCCGATAGGGTCGGCGTCCGTGAAGGTACTCGTCATCGGTTCCGGCGCCCGCGAGCACGCCCTCGTGCGCTGCCTTCTGCGCGACCCCGAGGTCTCCGAGGTGCACGCCGCACCGGGCAACGCCGGCATCGCCGCGGACGTCGCCGTCCACTCCGTCGTCGCCGACCAGCCCGAGGCCGTGGCCGACCTCGCCGCCCGGCTCGACGCCGATCTCGTCGTAGTGGGTCCCGAGGTGCCGCTGGTCGCGGGCGTCGCCGACGCCGTCAAGGCGCGCGGCATCGCCTGCTTCGGCCCGTCCGGGCGGGCCGCCCGGCTGGAGGGGTCGAAGGCCTTCGCGAAGGAGGTCATGGCCGCGGCCGAGGTGCCCACGGCCATGGCCGTGGTCTGCGAGACCCGCGCCGAGGCCGAGGCCGCGCTGGACCGCTTCGGTGCGCCGTACGTCGTCAAGGACGACGGCCTGGCCGCCGGCAAGGGCGTCGTCGTCACCGACGACCGCGCGGCCGCGCTCGCGCACGCCGAGGCCTGCGGCCGCGTCGTCATCGAGGAGTACCTCGACGGCCCCGAGGTGTCGCTGTTCTGCGTCACCGACGGCCGGGTCGCCGTGCCGCTCACCCCGGCGCAGGACTTCAAGCGCGCCTACGACGGCGACGAGGGCCCCAACACCGGCGGCATGGGTGCGTACACGCCGCTGCCGTGGGCGCCCGAGGGCCTGGTCGACGACGTCATGGCGCGGGTCGTCCAGCCGACCATCGACGAGATGCTGCGCCGCGGCACCCCGTTCGCCGGCCTGCTGTACGTGGGGCTCGCGCTGACCTCGCGCGGTGTGCGCGTCGTCGAGTTCAACGCCCGCTTCGGCGACCCGGAGACGCAGGCCGTGCTGGCCCGGCTGCGGTCCGGGCTCGGCGGGCTGCTGCGGGCCGCGGCCACCGGCATGCTCGCCCAGCACCCGGAGCCGGTGTGGCGGGACGGCGCCGCGGTCACCGTCGTCGTCGCGGCGCACGGGTACCCGGCGGCGCCGCGCACCGGCGACCGGATCGACGGGCTGGACGACGCGGCCGCCGTCAAGGGGGTCGAGGTGCTGCACGCCGGCACCCGGATCGACACTGACGGCGCCGTCGTCTCCAGCGGCGGCCGCGTCCTGTCGGTCACGGCGGTCGGCGACGACATCGACGAGGCGCGGGCCCGCGCGTACGAGGCGGTCGGGCACATCAGGCTCGACGGCAGCCACCACCGCACCGACATCGCGTTGCGCCGATGAGCGACGGCCGCCCGGTGCGCTACGTCGCGGGGCTGCCGCGGCCGGACCGCACGCTCGTCATGGGCGTCGTGAACGTCACGCCCGACTCCTTCTCCGACGGCGGCTTCTGGTACGAGCCCGGCGACGCGATCGAGCACGGGCTGCAGCTGATCGAGCAGGGCGCCGACCTCGTCGACGTCGGCGGCGAGTCCACCCGGCCCGGCGCCGACCGGCCGTCACCGGACGAGGAACGGCGCCGGGTGCTGCCGGTGATCCGCGAGCTGGCCGCCGCGGGCGCCATCGTCTCGATCGACACCATGCGGGCCGAGGTCGCCGCGCCCGCACTGGAGGCCGGTGCGCGGCTGGTCAACGACGTGTCGGGCGGGCTGGCCGATCCGGATATGCTGCGCGTCGTCGCCGAGGCGGACGTGCCGGTCGTCCTCATGCACTGGCGCGGGCACTCTGACCACATGCAGGAGCGGATCGCCTACGACGACGTCGTCGCCGACGTGCTCGCCGAGCTGCGGCCGCGGGTCGACGCCGCCCTCGCCGCCGGGGTGAAGCCGGAGCACATCGCCGTCGACCCCGGGCTCGGCTTCGCCAAGACGTGGGACCACAACTGGACGCTGCTGGCCCGGCTGGCCGAGCTGCACGCGCTGGAACTGCCGCTGCTCGTCGCCGCGTCGCGCAAGACGTTCCTGGGCGAGCTGCTGGCCGACCCGGCGACCGGGGAACGCCGCCCGCCGGTCGGCCGCGACGCCGCCACCGACGCGCTGTCGACGACGATCGCGCTGGCCGGAGCCTGGTGCGTCCGCGTCCACACCGTCCCCGCGACCCTGGACGCGGTGCGCGTCGCGGCCCGGCTCGCGCAAGGGTGAGCGGGCGTGGCCAATCCCACCCTCGTCCGAGTGCACGATGTGCGTGTGCGGGCCAGTAGGGTCGTGGGGTGCCTGACCGTATCGAGCTGCGCGGCCTGACCGCGCGCGGACATCACGGCTGGTTCCCCCATGAACGGGAGAACGGCCAGCTGTTCCGCGTCGACGTCGCCTTGAGCGTCGACACCCGTGCGGCGGCCCAGAGTGACGACCTGACCGACACCGTGGACTATGGCAGTCTTGCTGAACGGGTGGTCGGCCTCGTCTCGGGGGAGCCGGTCCGGCTGGTCGAGACCCTCGCTCAGCGCATCGCGGACCTCTGCCTGGACGATTCCAGGGTAGAGGCGGCGGAAGTGACCGTGCACAAGCCGGAGGCGCCGGTGGCGGTGCCGTTCGACGACGTGACCGTGACGATTCGAAGGGCCCGAACGTGACCAATGTCCCCAACCCCAACGTCGTCGACGCCGACACCCTGACGGGTGATCTGCGCCCGCTGCGGCGTACGGCGTTCGCGCTGGGCAGCAACCTCGGCGACCGTCTCGAGTTCCTGCAGGCGGCCGTCGACACCCTCACCGACTCCTCCGAGATCGTGCCGGTCGCGGTCTCGCCGGTCTACGAGTCCGAGCCGGTCGACACCCCCGACGGCTCGCCGAACTTCTTCAACGCCGTCCTGGTCGTCGACACCACCCTGTCGCCGCGCTCGCTGATGGAGCGGGCCCAGTCCACCGAGACCGCCTACGGCCGCACCCGCGACGTCCCGAACGGCCCGCGCACGCTCGACATCGACGTGCTCGCCGTCGGCGACGTCACCTCCGACGACGACGACCTGCACGTGCCGCACCCGCGGCTCGCGGAGCGGGCGTTCGTGCTCATCCCGTGGGCCGACGTCGACCCCGACTTCGCGGTGCCCGGCCTGGGCCGCGTCGTGGAGCTGAGCTCGGCCGTCGACGCCACCGGCGTACGCCGGCTGGACGAGGCGCTCGAGATCCCGGCCTGACCCGCGGGTCGCGGCACACCGTGCAACGGACGAAGATCGGCTCGCTGATCTGGGTCGCCGTGGTGGCGGTCCCGGTCGGCTGGTCGATCGGCCGCATCGTCGACGCCGCGTCGGGTGCGCTCCCGCCGATCCCGTGGGTGCTCCCGTTGCTGCTGCTGTTCCTGGCCATCGGCATGTTCGCCGGCGAACGGGCGGTGCGTGGCTGGATCACCGAGCGGCGCTTCGACCGGCGCATCGACGCACTCCGCGTCGCCCGCTCCGTCGCCCTCGCCAAGGCGTCGGCGTACTTCGGCGCCCTGCTCACCGGCGTCTACACGGGGCTCGGCCTGCTGGCGCTCGGCCTGCTCGACTCGCCGATGGGCCGCAACCGCGCCATCCTCTCCGCCATCGTCGTGGTGGCCGCGGTCGTGCTGACGGTGGCCGCTGTCCGCCTCGAACGCGCCGGCGAGGTCCCGCCGCCGTCCGACGAGGAGAACGGCGCCCACCCCGCCTAGCCTGCCTAGGCTCCGACCAGCCACGTTCGGTGACACGCGCCGTCACTGGGTGGGATCACTGTGTGTGCTGGGTGGCGTTGCTGTTGCCAGGGGAACAGTGATCCGCCCCACCCGGCGCAGTGATCTCACACGGTGAGTGGACGGTTCGCCGTCGTGCGGCGGTTGGCCGTCATGGCCACAGGGGGACGGGGGAAGTGCGGGCAGAGCCCGCCCGGGTGCGCAGTTCGCCTGGCTGGCTGGCGTTCGTCGTTCGTGCCGGTGCGCCGTTTGGTCGTCCTCGACTCCCGGAGTCGTCTTCGATGGCGGGAGTCGTGTTCGAGGGGCCTTTCGGACGTTTCTCGCCATCGAAGACGGCTCCGGGCATCGAGGTGTGCCCAGACTGCCCCCTGATAGGTGCCCGTTCTTGGCCGCGTAGCCACGATCAATCGGACCCACTCATTCAGGTCTCCAGGTCACGCTGGTACCAACTGCCCGGCTTGCCGCCGAGCTCGTCCGGGTCGGCCGGCCCGACCAGGACGAACCCTGCCTTGGTCAGCACCTTCAGGGACGCGACGCCCGTCTCGGCGGTGGCCGCCCGCAGCGTGCGCAGCCCGTGCCGCGACGCCGCGAGCCGGCACAGTTCCCGGACGGTCGCGGTCGCCACGCCACGGCCCGTGACGTGCTGCGCGACCCGGTAGCCGAGTGTCGCGGCGCCGTCCTCGAGGTCGACCAGGTTGAACCGCCCGAGTACCGAGCCGTCCGCGTCGACCAGCACGTAGAAGGCGCAGACGCCGGCCTCCTGCTCGGCCAGCAGGGCGTGGAACCGCTCGGCGAACCGCTCGAAGTACGCGTCGCCGCGGTCGGAGATGGAGGCGGCGAAGTAGGCGCGGTTCGCCAGCTCGAAGGCCAGCACCGCCGGGGCGTGATCAGCATGCAGCCGCTGCAGCTCGGGCACCGCCCGACCCTACCCAGACAGCGCGCTGGGGTCACCCGGGTTTCCGCCTGCGGGCGCCCGGCAGGCGGTGGTGAACGCGGGACGGAAGTTCCCGGTGTGGCGCGGCGTGTGAAGTCCGATTCGCGCCGTACAAGAAGGTACGGTGACGCCCATGGCCTCCGTCCGTCACCGCCGCCGTCTGACCGCTGTCCGTCTGCTCGCCGTCGCCGCTCCCGCGGCGGCCATCGCGCTGACGGTCGCCGCCATGGTCCTGGACGGGCCGTGGCCGCGCATCGCGGCCGCCGCGGGCGCCATCGGTGCGGCGGTCCTCGGCGGGTTCGTGCTCCGGCTGGAGCGGCGGCTGCGGGTAGAGGTGGCGTCGGTCCGCGCCGAGCAGGCGGCGGAGTACTCCCAGGCACACGCCCGCTACTCCGAGGAGCACCGCGAGTTCACCGACCACATGGTCGGCCTGCTCGACGTCGCGTCCGAGCGCATCGACGTCATGCGGTCGAAGCTGGACCTGCTGGAGGCCGAGATCGCGGCCGCCCGCAGCGCCCGTCCCGGCGCGTCCACCCCGAGCGTCGAGCTGGCCCGGCTGGCCGAGGGCGCGGAGTGGAACGACCTGTGGCCCGACCTCTCCGAGGCCCCGACGGTGGTCGACCTCATCAAGTGGGAAGACAAGAACACCGACCTGCTGCCCGAGGCCGACCACAAGAAGAAGGCCGCCCCGGCGCCGCAGCAGCGCCAGGAGCGCAGCGCCTGAGTCAGGCGTTCTGCACCGTCTCCAGCACCACCTCGGCCCGCGCGACGTCCTGCGCCTCGGCCTCGATCGACCGGCGCAGCGCCGCGTGCAGTGTTGCCGGCGTCAGCACGCCCACGTAGTGGTCGTCGTCGTCCAGGACGGCGATCCAGCCGGCGTTCCACTGCAGCATCTCCGCGAACGCCACTTTGAGGGAGTCGTCCAGCTCGACCCATGCCTCCATGCGCCGCGCGTGGTCGCGGACCTTCCCGGCGCCGGTCAGCATGCCTTGGCCCACCCAGCCGGCCAGCCCGCCGTCGCCGTCGAGGACGACGGCCCAGCGCCCGTCGCCGAGGGCGGCGCCGGCCGTGGCGAGGTCGTCGTCGACGTCGACCACCGGCGGGTGCTCGAGATCGGCTGGCGTGATGGCGGTGACGGAGAGCCGCTTGAGGCCGCGGTCGGCGCCCACGAAGTCGGCGACGAAGTCGGTGGCCGGCGCGCCGAGGATGGCCGCCGGGGTGTCGAACTGCTCCAGCCGGCCGCCCTGCTTGAACACCGCGATGCGGTCGCCCAGCCGGACCGCCTCCTCGATGTCGTGCGTGACGAACAGGATGGTCTTGCGGACGTCGTCCTGCAGCCGCAGGAACTCGTCCTGTAGCTGCGCCCGGACCACCGGGTCGACGGCGCTGAACGGCTCGTCCATGAGGAGGACGGGCGGATCGACGGCGAGCGCGCGGGCCACGCCGACGCGCTGCCGCTGGCCGCCGGAGAGCTCGTGCGGGTACCGCTTGCCGTGTACCGCGGGGTCGAGGCCGACCAGCTCCATCAGCTCGCGAGCCCGCTCGTGGCGGCGCTTGCGCGGCCAGCCGACCAGCTCGGGCACGACGGCGATGTTCTCTTCGATGGTGCGGTGCGGGAACAGCCCGACGTTCTGGATGACGTAGCCGATGCCGCGGCGCAGCGCGACCGGGTCGGCGTCGGTGACGTCGACGCCGTCGACCACGATGCGCCCGCCGGTCGGCTCGACCAGGCGGTTGACCATCTTCATGGTGGTGGTCTTGCCGCAGCCCGATGGCCCGACGAGGACGACCAGCTCGCCGCGCTGCACTTCGAGGGTCAGCTCCTGCACCGCGACGGTGCCGTCGGGGTACCGCTTGGAGACGCGGTCGAGACGAATCATCGGTTCTTCGGTAGCGTCAGCGGAATGGCGCTCTCCGGGCCCGTTCATACGGCAACCCTGACCGACAACTGCCTCGTTCGCAACGACTGGGTGTGTGGCGAGTACCTCAGAACCCGCCGCGACGACATCACCGACGCCCTCGTCCAGCACATCTACATCACCGTGATCTCGGTGGTCATCGGCTTCGTGGTCGCGCTGGTGCTGGCCGTCGTCGCCCGCCGGGTTCGGTGGCTGCGTGGCGCGATCCTCGGCACGTCGACGGCGCTCTACACCATCCCGTCGCTGGCGATGTTCTCGCTGCTGCTGCCGTTCACCGGCATCACGACCAGCACGGTCGTGGTCGGCTTGGTGCTGTACTCGCTGACGATCCTGGTCCGCGGCATCCTGACCGGGCTCGACGCCGTGCCCGACGACGTCCGCGAGGCGGCGGTCGGCATGGGCTACGACGGTCTGCGGCTGCTGCGCAAGGTGGAACTGCCGCTGGCCGTCCCGGCGATCTTCGCGGCGCTGCGGGTGGCGACGGTGTCGACCGTGGCGCTGACGACCATCGGCATGATCGTCAACCACGGCGGCCTGGGCAACCTCATCAATCGCGGCCTGAGCAGCAACTTCCACGCCGAGGTGCTGACGGCCTCCGTGCTCTGCGTGGTGCTGGCGCTGGTCGCCGACGCGCTGCTGCTCGGCCTGCAACGCTGGCTCACGCCCTGGCGACGGACGGTGACCGCATGAACGGGCTGCTGGACGGCCTGGCCTGGCTGTTCGACGGGGACAACTGGTCCGGTCCGACGGGGGTGGGCACGCGGCTCGTGGAGCACGTGTGGATAAGCGGCGTGTCGGTGCTGCTGGCCTGCCTCGTGGCGCTGCCGATCGGGCTGTGGCTCGGGCACCTCGGCCGGGGCGGCACGCTGGCCATCAACATCAGCAACATCGGCCGGGCGGTGCCGACGTTCGCGATCCTGGCGATGCTGTACATGACCCCGCTGGGGCTCTCGAACTGGACGACGATCATCGCGCTGGTGCTGTTCGGCATCCCGCCGATCCTCACCAACGCCTACGTCGGCATGCGCGAGGTCGACCGCGACGCCGTCGAGGCGGCCCGTGGCATGGGCATGAGCGGCACCCAGCTGCTGCGCGGCGTCGAGCTGCCGCTGGCCGTCCCGCTCATCATGGGCGGTATCCGGCTGGCGACGGTGCAGATCGTGGCCACCGCGACCCTCGCGGCCGTCATCTCCGGCCCCGGCCTGGGCCGCATCATCACCAGCGGCTTCGGCCGCCAGGACACCCCGCAGATCATCGGCGGGGCGATCATCGTCGGGCTGCTCGCACTGTCGGTCGAGGGCATGATGGCGTGGCTGCAACGGGCCGTCGACCCCATGCGGCGCGCGCGGCGGCGCCGGTCGAGACCCGATCGTGACCGGGGAATGCCGCTGGTCCAGGACGAGGTTGTCAGTGGCGCGTAGTTGACTGATTCCACGCGGGCGCTAACGAGGGTGCTCGCCGGACACGCGTGCTGGGCCCGATGCCCGGCACGGGACACAGAAGGTGACACCGGTGAATGTCATGACCATGCGGAGACGAGCGGCCGTGCTGGCGGCCGCGGCCGGCCTGGCGCTGTCGTTGACGGCGTGCGGCGGCGACGACGACCCGTTCGAGGGCGACAGCGACTCGACGGCCACCGAGGGTGGAGGCGGCGGTGACCTCACGGTCGGCGGCGCCAACTTCACCGAGATGGTGATCATGCAGGAGATGTACGCGGCGCTGCTCGAGAAGGCCGGCTACAACGTCGACATCCAGTCCGTCGACGCCCGGGAGATCTACGAGCCGGCGCTCGAGAGCGGCGACATCGACGTCGTGCCCGAGTACCTGGCCACGTTCGCCGAGTTCCTCAACGGCGCCGTCAACGGCCCCGACGCGCCGTCTACCTCGCCCGTCGCCACGTCCGACGCGCAGCAGACGGTCGAGGCGGCGCGGCCGCTGGCCGAGGAGCGCGGGCTGACCATCCTCGACCCCGCCGAGGCGGCCAGCCAGAACGCGTTCGCCGTCACGAAGGAGTTCGCCGAGCAGAACGACCTCACCACACTGTCCGACCTCGCCGCGCTGGGCCAGCCCATCACGCTGGCCGCGGTCGAGGAGTGCCCCGACCGCCCGTTCTGCGAGCCGGGGCTCGAGTCGGTCTACGGCCTCGACATCGTCGACCCGCCGCTGGCCACCGGGTTCAGCACCAGTGAGACCAAGCAGGCGGTTCAGCGCGGCGACGCGCAGCTCGGCCTGGTCGGCACCACCGACGGCACGCTCGACCAGTTCGACCTGGTGACCCTCGAGGACGACAAGGGCCTGCAGGCCGCCGACAACCTCGTGCCGGTCGTCAACACCGAGTCGGCCAGCGACCCCGCCATCGCCGACGCACTCAACCAGCTGGCCGAGGTGCTCACCACCGAGGACCTCGCCACGATGAACGCGCAGGTCGACGCCGAGCGGCAGCAGGCCGCCGACGTCGCGAAGGCGTACCTCGAGGAGAAGGGGCTGCTCTGACCTCGATCAGCGCGCTCGACGTTCTCGACTGGCGGCGCCGGGTCCACGAGCTCTACGCCCACGTGCGGGCCGAGAGCGCGACGGACCCGGCGCGGGCCCACGAGCAGTGGGTCGCCGGTCGCGACGAGCTGGTGCGGACGCATCCCGCGTCGCCGGTCCCGCCCGAGGCGCGGGCCGGTTTCGCGGGGCTGCGGCACGCGCCGTACGACCCCGCCCTGCGGTTCGTGCTCCCGGTCGACCCCGACGTCGAGCCGCGGCGGCTCGACGTGCCCACGGCCACCGATGGCGTCGTGCCGTTCGTGCTGGCCGGACGGCTGCACCTGCCGCTCGGCGACCTCGACGTGTGGTGGCTCGACTCCTACGGCGGCGGGGTGTTCGTGCCGGTCAAGGACGCGTCGGCCGGGCGGGCGACGTACGGCGGCGGGCGCTACCTGCTCGACACCGTCAAGGGCGCCGACCTCGGCGGCTCGGTGCACGACGCGCTGGTCGCCGACCTCAACTTCGCCTACAACCCGTCCTGCGCCTACGACCCCGCGTGGACCTGCCCGCTGGCGCCGCCCGGCAACACCCTCGGCGTCGACGTCGCAGCGGGTGAGTACATCCCGCCCACGGGGCACGGGGAATGATCGGCTGACACGCGGTACGCTCACCTTCGGCAGATTGTCGCAATGGATCTCTTTCGCGCGAGGTGGGCGGAATGCGAGTGCGTGGGATGGTCGCCGCGGTGGCGGTGTCGGCCGTGCTGCTGGCGGGCTGTGAGGCGCCCGGCGAGCCGCCACTGGGCCTGCTGGACGTCGACAGCACCCCGGGCGACGACGGCACGGGCGGCGCCGAGCCGACCAGCGACCCGTCCGCCGAGCCGACCGGCGACCCGACCGGCCCGGCGGCCGAGCAGGACTGGGCGCTCGACGTCGGTGGCGAGCCGCCGGAGGCGCCGGCCGACCTCGCGGTGTACGAGGCGTACCTCGACTTCTGGCGCGCCGACCTCACCGCGTTGAGCCTGCCCGACCCCGCTCACCAGCCGCTGCTCGACCTCTCCGCCGACCCGCAGCGCCAACGCGTCGTCGACGTGGCGCAACAGTTGCTGGCCGACGACCATCGCACCATCGGCACGCTGCGCCTCGAACCGCTCGTGGCCTCGGTCAGCGGCCCGACGGCCGCGATCCAGGACTGCATGGACGGCCGCGACACCTACGACGTCGACGCCGCGGGCGCCGAGGTCACCGGCAGTCGCGGCGACCTCCTGCCGGTGCTGGTGCAGCTGGCCGCCGACGGCGACGGCTGGGTCGTCGCCGACGTGCAGGGAGCCGATCATGACTGCGGTTGACCGCTCCGCCGCATCCAGCCCTATTGGCCGAGTGACACCCCCACGGGAGACGACAGTGCGACGCGTACGAGTGGCCCTGTTCACCGGCGTGACGGCCGGTGCCCTCGCCCTGCTACTGGGAGGTCATGGAGTTCGCCACCGGCGAGTGGGCGTACCAGAACTGGGCGCTGGAGTACGACGACCTCGACAACCCCGTCGGCCCCGGTAACGAGCAGACCTTCGTCTACCCGCCGCTGGAGGAGATCGAGGCGCACCGCGACGAGCCCGGTCACTGGGCCTTCGGCACGCTGCTCAACGTCGGCGGCGAGTTCGACGCGGCCAGCGAGTGCTTCGACCGGTTGGTCGCGGCCAACGGTGGCGCCCACACCATCTGGGTGCCCGAGGGCAGCACACCGCCGCAGCCGCCGGTTCCGCTGGAGCTGCTGGCCGAGGTGGCGTTCGAGCACCTCTCGATCCCGGCGCCCGACACCCTGCGCAACCCGGCCGCCGCGTCCTACGTCAACCTCCCCACCTGGTTCTGGGTGGCGTCCGGCGACGGCCCGCGCGACGGCTTCGTCCCGCTCGAGGTCACCGCCACGGCGGGCGACAACTCCGCCACCGTCGTCGCCGACCCCGACCGCCTCACGGTCCGCTCGTCGGCCGGACCGTCGGCGGGCTGCACGGCCGAGCAGGCGAGCACGTCCTACGCGGCCGGCATGCCCCAGTCGGCCGGCTGCAGCCTGCTGCACACCCGCTCGTCGGCCCGGGTGCCGGGGCTCGCCTACACCGTCACGGCCACCGGCGCCTACGTCGCGTCGTGGTCCGGCCAGGAGGGCGGCACCCCGGTGGCGGGCGGCAGCCTGGGCGCCGTGGTCTCACCGCCGACGTCGCTGGACCTGCCGGTCGCCGAGATCCAGACGGTCGTCATCCGCTGAGCCGCGCCGCTGCGCGATGAGCAGCGCGGTAGCCTCGACGCCGTGGACCAGGAGGAGCTCTTCGCGCCGCCCGGCGAGGCCTGGCAGCAGGTGTCGCGCAAGCTCGTCGACCTGCGCCGGCTGGTGCTGCTGATCACGGTGGCGCTGGTCGCGGGCGGCGCCGGGGTCGTGCTGGGGCTGATCTTCGGGCCGGCCGGCGTGCTCCCGGTCGTCGCCGCGGCGCTGATCGCGCTGGTGTGGGGGCTGTGGCTGATCCCGCGCAACTGGCGCGCCTGGGGCTACGCCGAGCGGCTGGACGACCTGCTGGTCACCCACGGCGTCATGTACCGCCGGCTGACGGTGGTGCCGTACGGCCGCATGCAGTTCGTCGACGTCGCATCGGGACCGCTGGAGCGGCGCTACGGCCTGGCCACCGTCCAGCTGCACACCGCCTCGCCGGCCACCGACGCGAAGATCCCCGGCCTGCCGGCCGCCGAGGCCGCGCGGCTGCGCGACCGGTTGTCGGCGCTCGGTGAGGCGCAGGCGGCCGGTCTGTGACCACCACGCCGGGGAGCGAGGCCGACGGCAGCAAGCCCGCCCGGGTCGACCCGACGCCCGAGCACTTCCGCCGCCTCCACCCGCTGACCCCGCTGCTGCGCGGCTGGGGCTTCCTCGCGTTGGCCATCGGCATCGGCGGGCAGGACGCGCTGCGCTCCGGCGAGATGGGCCGGTTCGGCCTCACCGTGCTCGCGTTCGCCGTCTTCGGGATGATCGTCGGGCTGCTGTCCTGGTGGTTCACCCGATACGGCTTCGACGGCGACGCGCTGCGCATCGACTCCGGCATGCTGAACCGCCGCTCCCGGCGGGTCCGGCTGGACCGCCTGCAGGCCGTCGACATCAACCGTCCACTGGCCGGCCGGCTGCTCGGCGTTTCGGAGCTGCGGCTGGAGGTGGCCGGCGGCGGCAAGGCCGAGGCGCCGCTGCAGTATCTCGCCGTCGACGACGCGGTCCGGCTGCGGGCCGAGCTGCTGGCGCGGGCCGCCGGCATCGACGCCGACACGCCGGAGGCGCCGGAGCGGGTGGTGCACCAGGTGCCGCTGGATCGGCTGGTGTGGTCGACGGTGCTGTCCGGCGCGTTCGTCGCCGGCGTCGTGTTCATCGTCGGCATCGGCGTCGCGTTCTTCTTCTACCGCGACAGCGAACTGACGGTCGGGCTGCTGTCGGCGATGCTGCCGGGCGTCATCGCCATCGGCGCCGCGCTGTGGGGGCAGCTGGGCCGCAACTTCGCGTTCGTCCTGGCCGAGTCGCCCGACGGCTACCGCATCCGCAAGGGCCTGCTCGACACCCAGCACCAGACGGTCCCGCCCGGCCGGGTGCAGGGAGTAGCCATGCGCCAGCCGTTGTTGTGGAGAGGGAAGGGCTGGGTGCGGCTGGACGTCGACGTCGCGGGCTACAGCGGCGAGTCGTCTGACGACAGCCACCGCACGTCCACGCTGCTGCCAGTGGCGACGTACGAGGAGGCGGCCGAGGTGTTGCGGCACGTGCTGCCGGGAACCGACCCGCTGTCGGTGCCGCTGACGCACGCCCCGCGGCCGGCTCGCTGGCTGCGTCCGTTCGGCTGGAAGAAGCTGGCCTACGGCGTCGACGAGCACGTCGTCGTGGTGCGCGAGGGCGTGCTGTACCGCAACCTCACCACCGTCCCGCACGCGAAGACGCAGAGCGTGCGCATCGTGCAAGGGCCGCTGCAGCGCCGGCTCGGGCTGGCGTCGGTGCACGTCGACACCACGCCCGGACCGGTCGACGCCGTCATCGCGCACCGCCTGCCCGCCGAGGCCCGCGTCATCGCCGAGGAGCAGGCCGAACGGGCCCGGCTGGCACGCAAGACCGATGTTCCAGAACAATGGATGGCGAGGTACCGGCAGCAGT